>NZ_OMPQ01000008.1 GCF_900313025.1 Pseudophaeobacter sp. EL27 | reverse complement strand
CGGCAATACTGCAATTGTCCTCAAGTAGCCCAACGGGCAAGAGGACAAACGGGCTCAAATAGCGCTCCGCGCGGTAGCCCAAATAAAGTGTCGCGGGATGGAGCAGCCCGGTAGCTCGTCAGGCTCATAACCTGAAGGTCGTAGGTTCAAATCCTACTCCCGCAACCAATATACTTGTAAAGTAGAACACGACACCAAAGCCCCTTCGGGGTGGCTTTGCGCGTTCTACCGCTAAGCTCCTGATGCACTTGTTGAAGTTTAGAAAGCTCCGCTGCAATGCGGATGCTTTCCGACGTCGTTACAACCGACAGAATGCCTGTCAGGTCGCCAATCAGATCAACCGTCAATTCTTCACCCGTCTCGTTGGGGGTCAGAATCACTTTGTCGATCAACGCGCGCAGATGCTGTGACGCTTCGGCACGTGTCTCGGGGTTGTTCATGGTCTCCATCAGCCCGCGCACTTCCTTGTGGTAGCGGTCCGCCATATTGGGGTGGAAGATGACCTTCTCTTCTTTCTGCGTGGACAGAAGCTGTTCTAGCTCATTGAGACGATTGTTCACGATGACAGCGCGGTCCTTGATCATCTCGGCAGGCACACCATCGCAGATGGACTGTACGATCTTTTGTTTCTCGCGTTCCAGCTTGCGCTGTTCCTTGATGAAGTCATTGCGTGAGGCGTTGTGTTGGCTGCGCAGGGCATTCATCCGCGTGGTGTATTCCGCACAGAAGGCAGCCACCAAGCGTTCATCCATCTGTTTGCCCATCCATGTTAACATTCCCGGACTGTTTGGTGTCAAATGTTGCGGGGAAATGTTGCGGGATTGAGGGGTGGGAATCATGCCATCAGGCTGGAGTTTGTTTTAAGTTCTTGTTTTGCAATGAATAAACATGAAAAAAGCCGATGTGAGACACATCGAGTTTTATGAATTCTGGCGGAGACGAAGGGATTTTAGCTTCGCAGAGGATGTTTTTGTTTTCAATGACTTATGGTGAATTTTGCACCAAAATGTTACGGGAATTGTTACGGGATGTGGCGAGTCAGCGTCGCAGTGGAATGTCGGATATACGTATTCTGTCCGAGGCATTTGGCACTCCGCGTTCTTCCAGTAGCAGAGCTAATGCCTCCTTAATAAGTCCGGGCGTTTCAGTAGGGCCGATGATTATCTCTTCAAGCACTTCTGAGATGGCGAAGCCTTCAAAGCCAGATTGGACATTTGGTTTTAGGGGGAGCTTTATTATCTTTTGGGGAACACCAGCTATATTTTCAACCTCCTCTTTCATCAGGGGAGATCGACCGTAAAGGGACGGGGAGTAGACCACCCTCCATTCCTTTTCTTCTGAGAAGCCTGGGTGTTTTACGGACAGAGATGCCATATGGAACGCCCAGTACAAGTATTTGAATACTTCCTCTGCACCTAGGGACTCCAATAGGGGCATTTCATTTTCAAGCCCTTGAATGAGTTCAACAAAGGGTTCTTTGAAGCCATTTGGGTCTGTGTAGAGGACTGGGCTAGAGACTGCTTGAAGCCCCCCATCTTCTGACATGAATGGAGTGTTGTTAAAAACAAGCGCGACATTTGTGTCTCCACCATACGCTCGCCACATCGAAAGGCGTCCATGGTAATTTTCACCTGAACTCAAATCGTCATGTTCACTTACCGAGAGCAGAAAGCTCTGAAATTTTCGATGGTTTGAATGAGAGTCAAATACTTCTTGGAAACGCTTGCTTAAATCGTCATCAAGACTGTTAAGAAGGTTGCGCAGTCGTCCGCCTACATTCGGGTCATTCCAACTTTGGGCTAGGCAGATTTCTCCATGGCGAACTTCGCTGAAGTCATTCATAGCCTGTGCGTTACGTAGCCAAACTTCTTCATGCTTGATTATCTGGGTTGCCGCATAAGCGCTGGTGTAGTGGGAGAACCTTGTCTTGTTTGCTTGAATTGCCTCCATTTTGCCCATTGCGTGAGGCATGAACAGTTTGGCCAACTTTCTCTGTGTTTCATCCATTAAGTGAGTCTCCAAAATGACGTCAACTCAGGATAGACAGAACCGATTTGGAGGGGCAAGCGTTCAAGATTGTTACGGGAAATGTTACGGGATTTGTTGCGGGATGTACCATTTTTGGAAATGTTCCGCCACAATTTTCCTTTAAGATCAATGACTTAAAGGAAAATTGTGGCGGAGACGAAGGGATTCGAACCCTCGAGACCCTTCCGGGCCTACTCCCTTAGCAGGGGAGCGCCTTCGACCACTCGGCCACGTCTCCGTTGACCCGTATATGTCCGGTGATCGGGGGTGACAAGGCCCAAAAATGAGCGCTGTCATATTTTTTCGGTCGATGTTCGGTCAGAGCCAATTCTGCCTGGTTGATGGCTTGATTTCAGATTTGGCCTGAAGCGGCCCGCAACTAAACGGGCCGGTGTATTTTGATTAAATTCAGCTAGGTATCCAAGGCAGTCGGGTTAGCCAGGAAGAACGGCTTCAACAGCGCGTTTGGTTGCCGCCACCACGCTGTCGGCCTCGGCACGGGTGAGGCAGAAGGGGGGGGCAAAGCCGAGGATGTCGCCCTGGGGCATGGCGCGGGCAATGACACTGTCCTGCGCCAGCAGTGAAGCAGAGATCTGCGGGCCGATTTTGTCAGTGGGATCAAAGAAGTGACGGTTGTCCCGATCCTGCACAAACTCCACCGCGCAGAGCATGCCTTCGCCGCGGATATCGCCAACGTTGGGGTGATCGCCGAGGGCTTCGCGCATGGTTTTCTGCAGGTAGGCGCCGGTGCTGCCTGCATTCTCAATCAGGTTCAGCTCATCGATCAGGTTGAGATTGGCCACCCCGGCCGCCGCGCCGATGGGATGGGCGGAATAGGTCCAGCCATGGCCGATGGGGCCGTTTTCGTCGGTGCCCTGTTCCAGCACCTTCCAGACCTTGTCCGAAATAATCGAGCCAGAGAGCGGGGCATAGGCCGAGGTCAGCCCTTTGGCGATGGTGATGATATCAGCCTCCAGCCCGTAGTGATCAGAGCCGAACATGCTGCCCAGGCGGCCAAAGCCGGTGACGACCTCATCTGCAACCAGCAGAATGTCGTGTTTCTTCAGGACCGCCTGAATGGCTGGCCAATAGCCTGCGGGGGGCGGAACAATGCCGCCGGTCCCGAGCACCGGCTCGCCAATAAAGGCAGCAATGGTGTCCGCGCCTTCGCGTTCGATCATGGCTTCCAGCTCGGCCACGCAATGGGCGACAAACTGTTCTTCACTCTGGTCCAGGTCGTCGCGGCGGAAGTAGTAGGGGGCTTCGGTGTGCAGGACCTGAGCCAAGGGCAGATCGAACTTCTTGTGAAACAGCTCCAGCCCGGTGAGCGAGCCGGTGACCAACCCTGAGCCGTGATAGCCACGCCAACGAGAGATGATCTTTTTCTTCTCCGGGCGGCCCAGGATATTGTTGTAGTACCAGATCAGTTTGACATTGGTTTCATTGGCGTCCGAGCCGCCAAGGCCAAAATAGACCTTGGACATATTGGCAGGCGCGCGATCCAGGATCATTTTGGACAGGGTGATCGAGGCCTCGGTGCCGTGGCCGACATAGGAATGATAATAGGCCAGCTCCTTGGCCTGGGCGGCAATGGCTTCGGCAATTTCGGGGCGGCCATAGCCGACATTGACACAGTACAACCCGGCAAAGGCATCCAGCAGCCGATTGCCGTCGCGATCCTCAATATGGACGCCAGAAGCGGTTTTGATCACGCGCGAGGGGCTTTCCCCGCGGGCATGCTGTGCCAGATGGGTGGAGGGGTGAAAGAAGTTGTCGCGGTCCCAGCTGTCCAGTTGATCGTTCTTCAGCATCATGTCTTCCCGTTTCTGTCGCGTAGAATTTGCATATTTGTGTACAACGGCAAATGAATCACTTGCCTTTGCGGTGAAACTTGGCAGTAATCTTCAAAAACATCCATGATGTTTTTGATGTTGTACACATCACAACTCCTTATACCTCAGGAAGGACAACGCAGTGGCCCCAGGAAATGCCCCGTTCAGCCGCGCTGAATACGACCGCCGTATCGCCAAGACCCGTGTCGCCATGCAGCAGGCCGGGATTGAGCTGCTCTTTGTGACGGATCCGTCAAATCAGGCCTGGTTGACCGGCTATGATGGCTGGTCCTTCTATGTGCATCAGGGGGTGCTTTTGGGGTTGGAAGGCGAGCCGATCTGGTGGGGGCGTTACATGGACAGTATCGGGGCAGGGCGCACTTGCTGGATGTCTGCTGACAATATCCATGGCTACGGTGACCACTACGTGCAATCAACCGAGCGCCACCCGATGCAGGATCTGGCAGGCCATATCCGCGCACTGGGGTATGAGGGGGGGCGCATTGGCGTCGAGATGGAGAATTACTATTACTCGGCCAAGGCCCATGCCGTGCTGACCGCAGAGCTACCTCAGGCGCAGATCTCGGATGCCACTGCGCTGGTCAATTGGCAGCGGTTGGTGAAATCCGAAGATGAGATCGGTTTTATCCGCAAGGCCGCGCGAATCTCGGAAAAGGTCATGGCCACAGCCATCGAGCGCGCCGCGCCGGGGGTGCGCAAGAACGACCTGGTGGCTGATATTTATCATGCCGGGATCACCGGCGTTGGCGATGACTGGGGGGATTACCCGGCGATTGTGCCGCTGACCCCCTCGGGATTGGATGCAACAGCGGCGCATCTCACCTGGGATGGAGCACCGATGCGCGAAGGCGAGGCGACCTTCTTTGAGCTTTCAGGCTGTTATCGCCGCTACCACGCGCCGCTGTGCCGGACGGTTTATCTGGGCTCCCCCCCAGAGGAGGTGCTGCGGGCTGAGGCCGCGCAGTTGGAGGGCATCGAGGCAGGTCTGCAGGCGGCGCGGGCGGGCAATCGCACCTGCGATATCGCCAATGCCTTTATTGATGTGTTGAAAAACCATGGCATCCACCGCGAGGGGCGTTGTGGCTACCCCATCGGGCTCAGTTATCCGCCAGACTGGGGCGAGCGCAGCGCTTCGATCCGTAGCGAGGACACCACTGTGTTGGAACCGGGCATGGTGTTCCATTTTATGCCAGCGCTCTGGATGGATACCTGGGGATTAGAAACCACTGAGACCATCCTGATCACTGAAAACGGTGCGGCAGAAACCCTGTGTGATGTGGAGCGCAAGCTCTTCATCAAAGGCTAGGGTGATGGATGTACGGGCGCGCACCTGTGAGATCCTAAGCGATCTGATTGCCTTTCCCACTGTGTCCAGTGAGAGCAATCAGGCGCTGATTGCCTATGCGGCCGGGCTGCTTGAGGAGTGCGGCGCCAAGGTTGATCTCGCCTCTTCTCCCTGTGGGACGAAGGCCAATCTCTTTGCCACGCTGGGGCCAGAGATGGATGGCGGCATTCTGTTGTCGGGTCACAGTGATGTGGTGCCGGTGACCGATCAGGAGTGGAGCTCAGATCCCTTTGTGATGGAAGAGCGAGACGGGCGGCTCTATGGCCGTGGCACCTGCGATATGAAGGGTTTCATTGCCGCCTGCCTGGCCATGGCGCCGACCTATGCGACACAGGTCAACGCCCGGCCGATGCATTTTGCCTTTACCTATGACGAAGAGATCGGCTGTTTCGGGGCGCAGCATCTGGCGGTAGATCTGAAGGCGCGGGGGCTAACGCCGGGGGTGGCCATCATTGGCGAGCCCACAGAGATGCGGGTGATCGAGGGTCACAAGGGCTGTTATGAATACAGCACGCATTTTCATGGGCTTGAGGGTCATGGATCGGCACCGGATCTGGGTGTCAATGCGGTGGAATATGCGGTGCGCTATGTGGCGGAGCTGTTGCAGCTGAAACAGCGCCTGCGCGCCATGGCCCCTGCTGGTAGCCGTTTTGATCCCCCCTGGACCACCGTGAATGTCGGTGCCTTGCAGGGGGGCGTTGCCCATAATGTGATTGCCTCAAAGGCGCAGGTCGATTGGGAAATGCGTCCGGTCACGGCCAGTGATGCCGATTTTGTCAAAACCGCGCTGCGCCAATTATGCGATGAGGAGCTGCTGCCTCAGATGCGCCAGACCTATCCGCAGGCGGAGATCACGCTGGAAACCATTGGCGAAGTGGCTGGGCTGGAGCCGATGGATCAGAATGAGGCCCGCCAGATCATGGCTGAACTGACCGGTGCCAATGGCGCTGATCTGGTTGCCTTTGGCACTGAGGCGGGTATTTTCCAGGCACTTGGCATGGATGTGGTGGTCTGTGGTCCGGGCTCGATTGCCCAGGCGCATAAGGCGGATGAATATCTCGCCTTGGATCAACTGGACCAATGCCTGACTGTTCTGCAGCGACTTGGGAGATATCTTTAGGTGACTGACACCCCTTCACCGCAAGAGGCTTTGGAAGACGCAGGGCTGTCGGTACGGGACCGACATGCCCTGATGCACCACGAACTCCGCCAACGGATCTGCCTGCTGGACTACCTGCCGGGCATGCGCCTCTCGGAGGTCGCCCTAGCCGAGGAGTTTGGCACCAGCCGCACACCGATCCGGCGGGTTCTGGCCCGGCTGGAAGATGAAGGGCTGGTGCAGTCCTTCCACGGGGTTGGCACGGTTGTGACCGATGCCGACCTTGCGGAGCTGGAACAGGTCTACCGTCTGCGGGTGGAGCTGATTGCGCTGACTGCGCGGCTGGATCCGGTGCAGCCCAGTGCCGAGTTCATGGCCGAGTTTGATCGGCTGGTGCTGCGCGGTGCAGATATCGTAGCCACTGGGACCGCGCGGGCCTTTACCCAGTTTGATATCGACGTGTTTCAGGTGTTGCTGCAACTGACCGCTAACCTGCCCCTGCGCCAGACGCTTGAGCGCTATTACTTCCAGACCAAACGGCTCTGGCTTAGAGCCGCCGAAGAGGCGCAGCTGGATCTGGAAGAAGAGTTCCGCATCTTTCAGCACGAATTGGAAGCCATCCAACTGGCCCTGCGTGCCGGCGATATTGATGCTGTGGCACATATTCAGCGGGCGCATATCTCCATGAGCCTCAAACGTCTTCAGCTCAAAAGCCGCTAGGGAAAAGGCCAGACACCAATCACCGCTTCGTGCAGAGGCAGCAGTGAGAGCCAGCACAGCAAGCCAAGCAGACAGCGGGGCGCCAGAGCGCGGGCATTTTGCTGCCACCAGTGACGCTGTGCCAATGGCTTGAGCGACAGCCAGGAGGTCTGCGCAAAAAACACCTCAGCTTTGTCTCCCATGAGACGCGCTGATTTTTTGTCAAAACCCCACATGGCGATAAGCGGGAAGCTGGCGAATGTGCCAAAGAGAATGACATGGGCAAGCTCGCCGTTGACCAGCAGATGCGCGCCAGCCCAGATCAGCAAGGCCAGCAACAGGGGGTGGCGGCTGATGGCGGCAAAGCCGGGGTTGGCGGGATCAAACTCCGCCTCCCGTTTGGAGCCCAATGTGTTGGGGCTGTGCAGGCCCATGCCACAAAAGATCAGCACAAAGGCCAGCGGCATGGTCAGATTGGGGATCCAGCGCATCCAGGGGAAATGCGGCCAGACTTCGATCCGCGGCGCGCCCCAGGCGGCGTTGATCACCCAGGCAAACAGGATGAGCGAGAGCGCGCCATAAATCGAGAAATAGATCGCCCGCCCCAGATTGGCGATCAGCCTGTCGCGTAAACCGCCAATGCGGGGGATGATGTGACTGCTGAGGAAAGCAGTCAGGGCAAGGGCAAAATCCAGCCAGTCACTCATTGGTTTCAAATTCCCTTTGGCTGTCGGATCAGCACTCTGTGCCGCTTAGTGTCGACAGGTGATGGGCATTGGTGACCACAATGCGTTTGCGCGCTGATTTGACCGTGCCGACCTTTTCCCAGGCCGACAGCAACCGGCTGACGGTATGTAGCGTGGTGCCGGTCATCTCAGAGATATGTTTGCGGGTGATGGGAAAGGCCACCTCGACACCGCCGTCAACCTCACTGCCGGACTGGCGCACCAGCCGCAGCAGGGCCGCGGCCACCCGCCGTTCCACCGCCTGGGTTGCCAGCTCGGTAATTCGGGTCTGCATCTCGTCGAGCCTCAGCCCCAGGGTCTTGTAGGTCTCGGTTGCAAAGCCGGGGTAGGCCTGAACAAAAGGCTCCCATAGCCGCACCGGCCAGGAGAGCGCCAGGCTCTCTGAGGCGGTAAAGGCTGTTGCCGGGTAGGTGTCGCGCTGTAGCGCCGGGGCGATGCCAAACAGCTGGCCGGGGGGAATATGCAGAGCGATGATCTGCTCGCCATCTTCTGTTGTGCGCACCACCCGCAGATGCCCATCCAGCAGCAGATAAAAGCGATCCGCCTCATATCCTTCCCGAAAGATCTCGGTCTCGGCATCGTAGCGCTTTGGGCTGGCCTGATCGAGGATCTCGCGAATTTGCCCCGTGGAGAGGCGCGAAAACGGAGGCAGGTCGCTCAGCAGGCTTTCATCGAGTTGGGCCAAGGGATCTCCTGGGTGGCAGCTGTATAGGGTCGGGCAATCGGTGTTGAGTTTGTGGTGTGTCAAAGTTCTCTCCCTGTTGATAGATCATAGCTTGGCTTTAGAAAATACCCGGCCAGGGGCCAAACCGCGTAAATCGGTGGATTGCTTCGGGGTTGGAAGGAAACATCACGGGATCAGCAGGGCTGTTCCCTGCCGCAAGGAGCCGCCAATGACCTCCCGCCCCGCTTGCACAGGTCCCGCACTGTTCTCTTACGGGTTTCGCCCTTTCTTCGGCGGGGCCAGTATCTTTGCGCTGATTGTGGTGCCGGTCTGGCTGCTGATCTGGGAGGGGAGTCTGGAGTTCCAGGGTCATTTCCCCATTGTTGACTGGCATATCCATGAAATGATCTTTGGCTATGGCAGCGCGGTTCTGGCCGGGTTCTTGTTTACGGCTGTGCCAAATTGGACCGGGCGGATGCCAATCAAGGGCTGGCCCCTGGCGCTGTTGTTTTTTGTCTGGATTCTCGGGCGCCTTGCGCTTTGGGGGGCTTTGGCAGCCGCGCCTCTTGTGGTTCTCGCCGTAGATGGGATCTTTTTGCTTTTGGTTGCCGCCATGATTGCCCGCGAGGTCATCGCCGGGAAAAACTGGCGTAATCTCAAGGTCCTGGTGCCGGTTCTGCTCTTGGCTGCGGGCAATGTTCTGTATCACCTCGAAGTCCTGCTGGTCGGCAGTTCAGATTATGGGCGCCGACTGGGGATCGCGCTGCTGGTCTTTCTGATCATGTTGATCGGGGGGCGGATCATTCCCAGCTTTACCCGCAACTGGCTGGCCAAAGAGCGCGGCAAGGAGGCGCCCATGCCGGTGGCCTTTGCCCGCTTTGACGGGCTGTGTCTCGCGGTTGGGGCTATGGCAATGATTGGATGGGTTCTGGCTCCCGAAGCCTCTGTGTCGGGTCTTTTGTTGCTGCTGGCAGGCGTCTTGCATGTGGCGCGACTGACCCGCTGGCGGGGACATGCGGTTCTGGCCTCTCCCCTGCTGGTCATGCTGCATCTGGCCTATTTCTTTGTTCCCATCGGGTTGATGGTGTCGGGCTTCGCTGCCTTTGGGCTGATGGAGCAGGTTGCTGCGGTCCATCTGTTGGGAATCGGTGCGGTTGGGGGCATGACCGTAGCAGTGATGATGCGGGCTTCGCTTGGCCATACGGCACGCCCACTGGTCGCCGGATGGGTGCTCAGCATTGGTTTTGTCTTGCTGCTACTGGCGGCTTTGGCCCGGATTGCGGGCAATGCCCTGCCGCTGGTCGAGTTCGACGGGGTGCATCTGTCTGGGGGGCTTTGGACCCTCTCCTTTGCCTTGTTGTGTCTGCGCCTGTTGCCCTGGTTGTTGCGCGCAAACTCGGCGCGCCGCAAACCAAATTCAGCCCCAAGCCCCTCTTAGAGAACAAGAAAAAATCCCAGTAGGAGGGGGTGCCCCTCCCTTAACTGAACATTCTTGCCTGCGCATTGGTAAGGGCGGGGCCATAGTCTGCAATCTCAGGAGACTGCGCTGTTTTTCGCTCCGGCCAAAGTGAGGAGGGGGGTTATTGTTTTAGGGTTGAATATTTTAATCTTGAAATAAAATGCATTTGGCGCTTACAATTTTGAACAAGATCCACCCCAACAGCATTTGGGGTTGCCTGATTTCACGCAGGTCCCGTTTAAGAGGGCCAAATCTGGGCAAGAAAAACTGGCGCCCCCTGCCTGATCTGGGGATAGTAACGTCATGGCACCTGCGACCAACGCGGGGCAGGCACATTGAAGTACTTAGGGAGTATGCGAACAATGAAGATTTTGAAATCACTCGCGATGGCGACAGCTGTGTCGACGCTGGCCCTTGCCGCGCAGGCGGAGACCAAAATTGGTATGATCACCACCCTGTCCGGCGGTGGCGCTGGGCTGGGCGTTGATGTGCGCGATGGCTTTATGCTGGCCATTGAGGCCGCAGGCCGCGACGATATTGAAGTGGTGATCGAGGACGATCAGCGCAAACCCGAAAGCGCCGTGCAGATTGCTGACCGCATGATCCAGTCGGAAAAGGTCGACATCCTGACCGGCATCATCTGGTCGAACCTTGCCATGGCGGTGGTGCCAGCGGCCACGGCGCAGGATGTGTTTTACCTTTCGCCCAATGCCGGCCCTTCGGTTCTGGCCGGCAAGCGTTGCCACAAGAACTACTTCAACGTCGCCTGGCAGAATGACAACCTCCACGAGGCCGCCGGCGCCTATGCCAATGACGCGGATCTGAAGAACAGCTTTATCCTGGCGCCGAACTACCCGGCGGGCAAGGATGCGCTGACGGGCTACAAACGCATGTATGGCGGCGAGCTGGCCGGTGAAATCTACACCAAGCTGGGTCAGACCGATTATGCCGCCGAGATCGCGCAGATCCGCGCCTCCGGCGCTGACTCGGTCTATTTCTTCCTGCCCGGTGGCATGGGGATTTCCTTCCTCAAGCAATATGCCGACAGCGGTGTCGACCTGCCAGTTGTAGGCCCGGCCTTCAGCTTTGATCAGGGCATCCTGCAGGCCGTGGGCGCCGCAGCTCTGGGCATCAAGAACACCTCGCAGTGGAACAAGGATATCGACAATGCGGCCAATGCCGCCTTTGTGGCTGACTTCCAAGAGAAATATGGCCGTCTGCCGTCGCTCTATGCCAGTCAGGGCTTTGACACGGCCAATCTGATCCTCAGCGCGCTGGATAAGGCCGAGGTCTCGGATCAGGACGCCTTCCGCGCCGCGCTCAAGGCTGCTGAGTTTGACTCGGTACGCGGTGACTTCAAGTTTGGCGACAACCATCATCCGGTGCAGAACATCTATGTGCGCGAAGTGATCCAGGAAGGTGATGTTTTCACCAACAAGATCATCGCCACCGGTCTGAGCAATCACGCGGACGCCTATGCGTCTGAGTGCAATATGTAAGCGACCTTGAAAGCTGGGGCCGCGCATGATCGTGGCCCCATGCCAAGGAAAGAACTCCCATGTCTCTTATTCTCATTCTTGAGCAGGTCCTGAACGGTTTACAGTTCGGGGTCATGCTCTTCCTGATGGCTGCTGGTCTGACCCTGGTCTTTGGCGTCATGGGGTTGATCAACCTCGCACATGGTGCGCTCTATATGGTTGGCGCCTTTGCGGCGGCCGCTGTTGCGGGCTGGACCGGATCTTTTGTGCTGGCGCTGATGGCCAGCCTGGCGGCTGCCGCTGCGGCTGGTGCGCTGGTCGAGGTCACCGTCATTCGCCGATTGTATGATCGCGACCATCTGGATCAGGTGCTGGCGACCTTTGCACTGATCCTGATCTTTTCCGAGGGCACCCGCTGGCTCTTTGGATCTTTTCCGCTGTTTCTGGACGTGCCGAGCTATCTGTCCGGGCCGGTGACACTGCCGGGCGGTATTCAGTACCCGCTCTACCGTTTGGCGATCATCGTCATCGGGCTGGTGGTCGGGGCCGGGCTGTTCTGGCTGATTGCCCGCACCCGCATCGGCGTGCAGATCCGCGCTGGTGAAGCCGACCGTGAGATGATCGCGGCGCTGGGCGTGGATATCTCCAAGCTCTACACGTTGGTCTTTGCACTCGGCGCTGCGCTGGCTGGTCTGGCTGGGGCACTGGTCGGTGCGATCCAGTCGGTGCAGGTCGGCATGGGGGAGCCGGTGCTGATCCTGGCCTTTGTGGTCATCGTCATTGGTGGCATCGGCTCGATCAAGGGCGCGCTTGTGGGCGCGCTGTTGGTGGGGTTGACGGACACATTGGGCGGGGTGTTCCTGCCACGGCTCTTTGCGCTGATGATGGAGCCCGCAAATGCGGCTTCACTGGGGGCCTCACTGGCCTCAATGCTGATTTATATTCTGATGGCGGCAGTCCTGCTGGTCCGCCCATCCGGCCTGTTTGGGGGGAGCGCCTAAGATGGGACGCGAAAGACTATTTAACGCCGCAATTTTGTTGGCGCTGCTGGCTGTGCCGATATTAGCCTGGCAAATGGACGAACCCTTTATCATCACTTTGGCGACCAAAGTGGCAATCCTGGCACTGGCAGGCGTGGGGCTGAACATCGCCTTGGGTCTTGGCGGGTTGGTCAGCCTGGGGCATGCGGCCTTTTTTGGCATTGGCGGCTATGCCATGGGTATTCTGGCCTCGCATGCGCAGAACTATGAGCCGCTGTTTGCCTGGCCCTTTCTGTTTGAAGGCAGCAACCAGATGCCATTGATCTGGCTGGTGGCGGTGTTGGCCAGCGCCGGTGCTGCGCTGGTGATCGGGGCGCTTTCCCTGCGCACCTCGGGCGTTTACTTCATCATGATCACCCTGGCCTTTGGGCAGATGCTCTATTACTTTGCCATCAGCTGGTCCGCCTATGGCGGCGAAGACGGGCTGTCGATCTGGGTGCGTAATGAGATGCCGGGGGTGAACACCCTGGACCCGATCCAGTTTTTTGCCGTCACCTTTGTGATCCTCGGCCTCTCCCTGTGGTTCGCCGCACGCCTCGCTCAATCGGCGTTTGGCCTTGCTCTGTCTGCAGCACGCCAGTCTGAGGAACGGGTGGAAACCGTAGGTCTGGCACCGTTCAAGCTGCGGCTCATGGCCTTTGTTATTTCCGGCGCCATTACCGGTCTGGCGGGCGCGTTGTTTGCCGATCTCAACCGTTTTGTCAGCCCGACCATGCTGAGCTGGCATACCAGCGGTGAGATCATGATCTTTGTCATTCTCGGCGGCGTGGGGCGGCTTTATGGGCCTGTCGTGGGCGCGGCGGTCTATATCCTGCTCGAGCATCTCTTGGGAGGGATCAGCGAGTACTGGCAGATCTTCCTTGGGTTGCTGCTACTTGGCATGGTGCTCTTTGCCCGGGGTGGCTTGATCGGCGCCCTGCTGGGCCGGGAGGTGGCACATGACTGATGTGGTTCTGAAGGTTGAAAACCTGTCCAAAAGCTTTGGCGCTCTGAAGGCCAGCAACGATATCTCGCTGGATCTGCGCCCCGGGGAAATCCACGCGCTGATTGGGCCCAATGGGGCCGGGAAATCCACGCTGATCAAACAGATTTCGGGCAGCCTGCGCCCGGATGCAGGCCGGATCGAGGCGCTGGGCCAGGATGTGACAGCGCTGGACACTGTGGCGCGGGCGCATCTGGGTCTGGGGCGCACCTTTCAGATCTCCTCCTTGGCGATGGAGTTCTCGGTCCTGCAAAACGTGGTGCTGGGGGCGCTGGGCGCGCGGGGGCGGGCCTTTGGGTTGTTTCGCAATGTGATGAAGGACAAGGCGCTGCTTGCCACCGCGCAGGAAGCCTTGGAACGGGTGGGGCTGCAGGCAGCAGCTCAACAGCGCACTGCTGACCTGTCTCACGGGCAACGTCGGCAGCTGGAAGTGGCTGTGGCCCTGACTCTGAAACCACGTTTATTCCTGATGGATGAGCCCATGGCGGGGCTTGGCGCCAGTGGGTCAAAAGATCTGACGGGGTTTCTGGACACCCTGCGCCATGAGGCGCCGATCCTGTTGGTGGAGCATGACATGGATGCGGTTTTTGCCCTGGCGGATCGTATTTCGGTGCTGGTCTATGGCGCAGTCATCGCCACTGGCACTGCGGATGAGATCCGCAACAACTCCGAGGTGCGCCGCGCCTATCTGGGCGAGGAGGATTTGGTATGAGCCTATTGACTGTTCAGGGGCTCAAGGCCTCCTATGGTCCCTCGCAGGCGTTGTTTGGCGTTGACCTCTCCCTTGATGAGGGCGAGGTGCTGGCGCTGATGGGGCGCAATGGCATGGGCAAAAGCACTACCATCAAGGTGATCTGCGGCATGCTTGCGGCCTCTGATGGGGGGCTGGAATTTGCCGGGGCTGATCTGCGGCAGATGAAATCGCACCGGATTGCACAGCTGGGTATCGGCCTGGTGCCCGAAGGGCGGCGCTGCTTTGCGCCGCTGACCGTCGAGGAAAACCTGACCGCCGCTGCCCGTGCGGGGGAGTGGGGTTTTGACAAAGTGGCCGCGCTGTTTCCCCGTCTGGCAGAGCGGCGTCACCAAATGGCCGCGTCGCTTTCGGGCGGTGAGCAGCAGATGCTGGCGATTGGCCGCGCCCTGATGACCAACCCGCGGTTGCTGATCCTGGATGAGGCGACCGAGGGCCTAGCCCCTGTGGTGCGGCAGGAAATCTGGGCAGCGATTGGCCAGCTCAAGTCGCAGACGGGCATGGCCATTCTGGTGGTCGACAAGACCCTGAAGGAGCTGGCACAGGTCGCGGATAAGGCGGTTATCCTGAACAAGGGAGAGACCGTCTGGTCTGGCGGCATGCAGGATCTTACACCGGATCTAACTGATCTCTACTTAGGGGTTTGAGCGAGGGCAAAAGGTGCGTGGCTTGCGCCGGGCCACAGATACCTGCAGCCTATGAGCCGTATCACTACACTGCCGCGCCTGCCCCGTGGGGGCGGTTCGGGCGCTGTCAAAGCGGTACTTTGGCAATTTGTGCAACACTTGATTGCTAAGATCATTAAATGTCAGCTGAGCGGACGAAGCGGATCTTGGCTGCAGTCGCGCCGTGGTCTGTTGTCGTTTGCAGTCAAAGGGGGGCGGTTCTCGTCCATATTATTATGTCACTTGAACTTGAAAGCAGCAAAGAATTCCCCGAGTTTGAGAAACCCCAAGCCATTTGTTTATAGTCAGCGTCGAGCAAGTCGAACTTGGGTTCTCTTCCAAGCGTATGATCAGTAAAAATTGAACTTCCCGGATGCTGTAGAATGTAATAGTAAATCGGCCATGCGACTGGCAGCGCCTCAACAGACCATCCATCTTTTGTATAGGGCTTGAGCCCGCCGCCATCTATACCACTCATTCTGACGAGTTCATTTGTTCCACCACTCAAATCCCAAGCAGAAAGTGTTTCTGGATCGTATCCGTCCCGCTCACGATTTCGGTAGGTGATTTGTCCTGAAAGGCAGTCAACAACCGTTTGCCCCTGGGAACCAATTGCCACCAATTTATCAAGTTGAGGACTATCCTTACTTTCGTAGAAACCTAGAGCTACCAAACCACCAACAACAACTTCAGCTGTTCGCTTCCAACCAGTGGTTTCTGTAACAACCATTGCTCTGCTGAGAGTCTCCGTAACTACATCAAATTTGTCGTTCTTCTTTTTCCCAAACATATCCTTAGACTACACAGCACAGTTATGAGTCTCAAAGTCATAATGTCTAAAAAGTAGATCTTCGCGCCCTTCGCAGCATCCGGTAATTTGGGCTCTAACCAGACCTACAGGTAATTCCTAAACGACATGTCTGCGGCGCGAGGTTGCGGGGCGGTTGGGCAAAGATAGATCCGCATCTCCACGGGGCATACGAGAGATAACTCGCCCCTTAGAGACAACAGCCAGACGGGCCGGGCGCAGGCGGACGGCCTCTGTCGGGTTTGCCGCATCCAGCACCACCAGCGAAGCCAGGGCGCCGACCTTCAGGCCATAATCCTCGGCCCCGATGATCTGTGCATTGGTCTCGGTCACCATGGTGAAACAACGCGCCATCTCATCTGGATGGCTCATCTGCGCCACATGCAGCCCCATAAAGGCGACATCCAGCATGTCGCCGGTGCCAAGCGAATACCAGGGATCGCGCACGCAGTCCTGCCCCCAGCCCACCGGAATACCTAGCGCCTGCATCTCCTTGACCCGCGTCAATCCGCGCCGTTTGGGGAAGGTGTCGTGGCGCCCCTGCAGCATGATGTTGATCAGCGGATTGGGGATGGCAGAGACCCCGGCCTCGGCGATCAATGGCAGCAGTTTGGAGACATAATAATTGTCCATGGAATGCATCGAGGTCAGATGTGAGCCCGCAACCCGTCCCCGAAGCCCCAGACGCTGGGCTTCATAGGCCAGGGTCTCGATATGGCGGGAATGCGGATCGTCGCTCTCATCACAATGCATATCCACCATCAGACCCCGCGCGGCGGCAATCTCGCAGAGATCGCGGACCGAGGCCGTCCCATCCGCCATGGTGCGCTCAAAATGGGGAATACCGCCGACCACTTCGACGCCCATATCCAGCGCGCGCAGCAGGTTTTCGCGCCCGGTGGGGCTGCGGTACAATCCATCCTGTGGGAAGGCGACCAATTGCAGGTCGATGTAATCTTTGACCTTTTCGCGCACCTCCAGCATGGCGGTGACAGTGTTGAGGTGATCCGGCGTGGTGTCTACATGGCTGCGAATGGTCAACAGCCCGAGGCTCGCTGCCCAGTCACAATAGGTGAGGGCGCGCTCCACCATCTCATCAACCGATGCCTGGTCGCGCAGCTCGCCCCAAAGGGAAATGCCCTCGAGCAGGGTGCCGGAGGCATTGACCCGTGGCAGACCATAAGAGAGCGTTGCATCCAGATGGAAATGCGGATCGACAAAAGGGGGCGATACCAGATCGCCACTGGCGTCAATCACCTCGCCGGCCTCTCCCTCAATCTGCGGGGCGATAGCGGTGATGCGATTGCCGGAAATGGCGATATCCTGTTGGGAGCCATCGGGCAGGGTGCCGCCTTTGATAAGCAGGTCAAACATCATCTCTCGCCTTTGTTGAAGGGCACCATCAGCGCCGCTGGGATTTCGGCGCGGCGGGACATTACCACCAAGGCCAGAATGGACAGGAAATAGGGCAGCATCAAAAAGACCTGATAGGGCACCACGGCACCAATGCCGGTCTGTTGCAGCCGGATTTGCAAGGCGTCAAAGGCGGCAAACAGAACGGCGCCCAGCACCGCTTTGCCCGGTTTCCAGGCGCCAAAGACCACCAGCGCAATGCAGATCCAGCCGCGCCCGTTGACCATGTCAAAAAAGAAACTGTCAAAGGCTGAGAGCGTCAGGAAAGCGCCGCCCACGGCCATAAAGCCGGATCCAACAATGACCGCCCCCATGCGAATGGCCGTGACCGACAGGCCCTGTGCCGCCACCGCAGAGGGGTTCTCGCCCGCGGCGCGCACGGCAAGGCCCAGTGGTGTCCGGTAGAGAACAACAGCCGTCAGCCCGGCCAGGATGAACCCGGCATAGGTCAGCGGCGTTTGTGAAAACAGCGCCGGGCCAACAATCGGTAGGTCCGACAGCAGTGGGATCTCATAGGGTTGAAAGGCGGTGATCTTTGGGGGCGAGGAGACCTCGGGCAGGACCACGCGGTAGGTGTAGAAGGTGAGCGAGGTGGCTAGCAGCGTCAGGCCAATGCCCACCACATGCTGCGAAAGCCCAAAGGGCACGCTGAGGGTGGAATGCACCAGCCCCAGCATCATGCCGGTGATCATCGCCACGGCGACACCGCCCCACAATGGCAGGCCGCCCCAAACCGCAATCCAGCCGGCAAAGGCGCCCGCCACCATGATGCCCTCAATCCCGAGGTTCAGCACCCCGGCGCGTTCGCAGATCAGCTCGCCAATGGTGGCAAAGATCAGCGGCGAGGCAATGCGGATGGCGGCGGCCCAGAAACTGGCAGAAAGGAGAATATCGAACAGATCCATATCAGTCTCTCCGCACACGGAATTTGGTCAGCAGGATGGCCAGCACCATGAACAAGAGCGCCGAGGCCAGCATGATATCGGCGATATAGCTGGGCACGCCTACGGCGCGGCTCATACTGTCGGCGCCGACAAAGATCGCGGCGACAAACAGCGCGGCCAGCACCACACCAAGCGGGTGCAACAGCGCCAGCATGGCCACCACGATGCCGGTGTAGCCAAAGCCGGGCGACAGATCGAGCGTCAGCGCGCCCTTCAGGCCTGAGACCTCAGAGAAGCCTGCAAGCCCGGCCAAGCCACCAGAGAGCAGAGCGGTTTTTAGGATGACGCGGGTGACGGGGATACCGGCAAAGCCTGCGGCCTCGGCATTCTGGCCGACAGCGCGCATCTCATAGCCCAGGGTGGTGCGGGTGTTGATGACCCAGACCACAACGGCGGCGAGCAGTGCCAGAGCAAAACCCCAGTGCAGGCGCAGCCCTTCGACAATGCGGGGCAGGCGGGCCTCGGGCGTCAGCCGTGCCGATTTTGGCCAGCCCATCCCCATGGGATCCTTCAGCGGTCCTTCCAGCAGATAGGAGACAAACAGCAAAAAGATGAAGTTGAACAGCAGGGTTGTAACCACCTCATCCACACCCAGCCGGGTTTTCAGCAAAGCTGGTGCCAGTAGCAGGATCGCCCCGGCCAACATGGCAGCAAGGGCACAGAGCGGCAGCATCAGATAGCTGGGCAGCCCCAGGGCTCCGGTGCCCAGGATCACGGTGAGCACTGCGCCAGCATAGAGCTGCGCCTCGGCGCCGATGTTCCAAAGTTTGGCGCGAAAGGCGACGGCGATGGCGAGCCCGGTAAAGATCAGCGGCGTGGCGCTGTTGAGCGTTTCCAACAGGGAAAATTTGGAGCCAAAGGCGCCTTTCAGGATCAGGCCAAAGACCGCAAAGGGATTGCCGCCCGCAATCATTGCCAAGACGGCAGCCACCAGAAAGGTCGCAGTAATGGCCATGGCAGGGGGCACAAGGCGCCGGGCAGCACTGGGGGCTGCAATAGGTTCAAGCCGCATCAGGGGCCTCCGCGTCAAATCCATGGCCGGCCATCCAGCCGCCCAGCTCTTCGGGACGCATGCTGCCACGGGCAAAGCCCGGGCTGAGACGGCCTTCCGAGATCACGTGGATCACGTCTGACAATTGCATGATTTCGTCCAGGTCCTCAGAGATGAGCAAAACGGCAGCACCGCGATCGCGGGCCTTGGCCAGTTCCCCATGTACGTAGTTCACCGCGCCAATATCCAGGCCCCGAACGGGCTGATTGGCCAGAATGATCTGAGGTGCCTCTTCCAGCACGCGCCCCAGAATGAGTTTCTGCATATTGCCGCCCGAGAGCAGGCGAATGCGGATATCAGGACCAGGGCAGCGCACATCATAGGTCTGGATCAGATCCTTGGTAAAGGCGCGCGCTCGGGCCCAGTCCATCCAGCCACCGCGACTGAAGCGGGTGGCATAGGTTTCCAGTATGGCGTTCTCGGTGAGGTCAAAATCAGCGATGGTGCCGGTCTTGTGCCGGTCTTCGGGAATGCGGGCGATGCCCTGTGCAATGGCGCTGCGGGCGGACCAGTTGTTGACCTTCTGCCCGGCCAGAACCAACTCGCCGCTCGCAGGGCTGATCAGCCCGGAGAGCAGATCGGATAGGGCCGCTTGCCCATTGCCAGAGACCCCGGCAAGCCCGGTGATCTGGCCGGCTGCTAAGGCGAGATTCAGGGATTTTAACCCCGGTGCCGCGCCCTGATCGGGGGTGCTGACATCGCGCAACGACAGCAATGGAGCGCCGGGGGCTGCGCTCTCAATACTGGGGGCGGTGACTTCGGCGCCAACCATCAGCGCTGCCAGTTCTTCGCGATTGGTGCTGCCTGTGGCGCGTTCGGCCACCAATTTGCCATGGCGCAGCACCAGAACCCGGTGCGAAATTGCCATGACCTCATGCAGTTTATGGCTGATGAAAATTACCGACAGCCCGGTGGCGATGGCCTCCTCGAGTGTGGCAAACAGCGCCTCGGCCTCTTGCGGTGTCAGCACCGCTGTTGGTTCATCCAGGATCAGAATTCTGGCGTCGCGGTACAGCGCCTTGAGGATCTCGACCCGCTGGCGCTCGCCCACCGTCAAGCGGCCAACCTTGGCGCCTGGATCGACCTTGAGATGAAACCGCTCCGACAGGGCGCGAATGCGGGATTTCACCTCTCTGGGCTTTAGCGATAGTCCTGAGAGGTGATCAACACCCAAAACGATATTCTCCCAGACCGTCAGATTGTCGGCCAGGGTGAAATGCTGATGCACCATGCCAACGCCAGCATCCAATGCGGCGCGGGGCGCACCGGGCGGCAGGGGCTGGCCAAACAGTTCAACCGCGCCGGCATCGGTGGTATATTGGCCGAAGAGGATATTCATCAGTGTGGTCTTACCGGCGCCATTTTCACCCAACAAAGCGATGACTTCACCGCGATGCAGGTCAAAGCTCACGTCCTCATTGGCCGTCACCGGGCCAAAGCGTTTGGTGATGCCCTGAAGGCGCAGGACAACCTGCGCCTCTGTTTTTGTGCTCATGCGATCAGACCCGGATCAAGAGGATTTGGGCTCTTCGTCGTTGATGGCAACCGTATAGGAGCCATCCTTGATCGCTGCAGTGCGCTGGGCCACCAGATCAAGCGCCGCCTGCGGGATCTTGCCCTCAAAGGTGCCATAGGGCGCCAGCGAGCAGCCACCCTCCTTCATGAAGGAATAGGTGCCGTAGTCCTTGGCGGTGAAGCTGCCAGCCTGCACCGCAGCAATGGCGGCATCCAGCGTTGGTTCAAAATGCCAAATCGCCGAGGCCACAACCGTGTCGGGGTAGTCAGATTGGGTATCGATCACATTGCCAATGGCCAGTAGACCCTTTTCCTTGGCCGCATCCGAGACGCCAAAGCGTTCGGCATAGAGAATATCGGCGCCGTTTTCGGCCATGGCAAAGGCGGTTTCCTTGGCCTTGGGCGGGTCAAACCAGGAGCCGATAAAGGAGACCTGGAACTTCATGTCCGGATTCATCTCTTTAGCGCCGGCCATGAAGGCATGCATTAAGCGGTTGACCTCGGGAATGGGGAAACCACCAACCATGCCGATGTTGCCGGATTTGGACATGGCACCGGCAATGATGCCGGACAGATAGGCGGCGTCCTGGATGTAGTTGTCAAAGACCGACAGGTTCGGCACGGCGGCGTCTTCCTTGAAGGAGGAGCCCATCAGGAAGGCAACATCGGGATAGTCTGCCATGACTTCGCGGGCCTCGGCCTCGACGCCAAAGATTTCACCGATGATCATCTTATAGCCGCTTTCGGCATATTCGCGCATGACGCGGGAATAGTCCGAGTTCGAGGTGTTCTCAGAATAGGTGTAGCTGATATCGCCCCGGTCCTGCGCGGCCAGAGCGGCGACATGGATACGGCTGACCCATTGCTGCTCGACCGGAACCGTATAGATGCCGGCCACTTTGATCGGCTCGGCAGCCAATAGCCGTGCTGGGGACAGGCCCAGGCCCACTGTCAGAGCAGCAGCGGCGCTGGTTCCAAGGAATTGACGGCGCGTCGGTGCGCCCAAAACGGATTTGGTCATTGAAAGTCCCCCTGTGGAAATGCCGATCCTTTGCGGATCCTGACCAAAGGGTAAAAATATCCACCGGCCATGGCAAGAATACTTTCCTGTTTCTCACAAGCTCTTGGGATATTTGTTTAAAAAATATGCGCTGCGGGTGCTGTTTGGGAAATTTGTGCGTTTACCCAACTCTGTTGTGCTTTGGGGTTTGGTGGCCTGTCTCGGCAGCCTGTCGGTTTTGGTGGTGTTTTTGTCCAAAAGCGGCGCAGTTCCTGCTTTGCTGAGCTGCTTTTCTATGGGCGCTATTAATGAGGGTGCTATGGCCTATTCCGGACTGAGAATCATCAAGGAAGCCCTGAGCGGGCACAAGGGCTGGAAGCCAGCCTGGCGCGATCCAGAACCCAAGGGGCATTACGATATTGTCATCGTTGGCGGTGGTGGTCATGGTCTGGCAACGGCCTATTACCTGGCCTCGCGCTATCAGACAGCCCGGGTGGCGGTGCTGGAAAAAGGCTGGATCGGTGGCGGCAATGTGGGGCGCAACACCACCATTGTGCGTTCCAATTATCTGCTGGATGGCAATCAGTCTTTCTACAATCTCAGCCTGCGCATGTGGGAGGATCTGGAACAGGATCTGAACTACAATGCCATGGTCTCGCAGCGGGGCATTCTGAACCTGGTACACACGGATGCACAACGCGATGCGGCGCGGCGCCGGGGCAATGCGATGATCCTCGCTGGGGATGATGCCGAGCTGCTCGATACCGATGGGGTGCGGGAGTTGTACCCTTTCCTCAATTTTGAAAATGCGCGTTTCCCGATCAAAGGTGGCCTGCTGCACCGTCGTGGTGGCACCGTGCGCCACGATGCGGTGGCCTGGGGCTATGCGCGTGGCGCTGACCGGCGCGGTGTCGACATCATCCAGAATTGCGAAGTCACCGGCTTCAAGATCGAGAGTGGCAAATGCCTAGGGGTGGAAACCACCCGCGGCTTTATTGGCGCGGGTAAGGTTGGCGTTGCCGTTGCCGGCTCCTCCAGCCGGGTGATGCAAAAGGCGGGACTGCGCCTGCCATTGGAAAGCCACGTGTTGCAGGCCTTTGTCTCGGAAGGGCTGAAGCCGGTGATCCCGGGCGTCATTACCTATGGTGCTGGCCATTTCTATTGCAGCCAGTCGGACAAGGGCGGATTGGTCTTTGGCGGCGATATCGACATGTACAATACCTACGCTCAGCGCGGCAATCTGCCGGTGGTCGAGGATGTTCTGGAAAGCGGCATCTCGCTGATCCCGGCGCTGGGCCGGGTGCGCCTGCTGCGCAGCTGGGGCGGCATCATGGATATGTCGATGGATGGCTCTCCCTTTATCGACCGAACGCCCATCGACGGCCTCTATTTCAACGGCGGCTGGTGCTACGGCGGTTTCAAGGCAACGCCCGCTTCGGGCCTGTGTTTTGCGCATCTGATGGCGACGGACACCCCGCATGAGGTGGCCCGCGCCTATCGTCTGGACCGGTTCCGCAGCGGTCACATGATCGATGAAAAGGGCCAGGGCGCCCAACCCAACCTGCATTGACCCGCAAAGAAGGATATTGAGCGATGATGATCGACCATCCCCTGTTGGGTCTGCGTGACGCACAGGAATTCACCTATCTGGGCGACGCCAGCCTGATCGACCGTCCTGATTGGCAGGCCGAGAACGCGCAAGAGGCGTTTCACGACTATCTTTACCTGCGTGACAACCCGGCAGGTGAGCACCGCGAGTTGTGGTTCCACGAGACTGGGGATCGTTCCTGGCTGGTGGTGACCCGCAATACTCTGACCCATGAAATCACCAAGGTGGAACTGGCCCGCGATGTGGCCCGAGCGCGAGGGCGCAGCAAATGAACCAGATCAACCGACTGGCAGGCGGCCAGATCAACCGCGCCAAGGAACTGAGCTTCCGCTTTGATGGCCGCAGTTTCAAGGGCTATGAGGGCGATACCCTGGCCTCGGCGCTGCTGGCCAATGGCGAGCGCCTGATGGGCCGCTCCTTCAAATACCACCGCCCCCGCGGCGTGCTGACGGCTGGGTCGGAAGAGCCCAACGCGCTGGTCGAGCTGCGTCAAGGCAACCGGCAGGAGCCCAACACCCGCGCCACAGTGGCCGAGCTGTTTGAGGGGCTTGAGGCCAGTGCCCAGAACGCCTGGCCGTCGCTGCGGTTTGACGCCATGGCGGTGAACGACCGCTTCAGCAACTTCCTGACGGCGGGGTTCTATTACAAGACCTTCATGTGGCCAAAACCCTTTTGGGAAAAGGTCTATGAGCCAATCATCCGCAAGGCCGCCGGCCTTGGCAGTATTTCATTTGAGGAAGATCCCGATCTCTACGACAAGGGCTTCTTGCACTGCGATCTGCTGATCATTGGCGCTGGCCCTACAGGATTGGCTGCTGCATTGACGGCGGGTCGTTCCGGCGCGCGCGTGATCCTCGCAGATGAGGATTTCCGTATGGGCGGGCGTCTCAATGCTGAGACCCTGGCGCTGGGCGATGCATCCGGGTCTGACTGGGCGGCTGAAGCCCTGGCGGAACTGGCCAGCCTCGATAACGTGCGTCTGATGACCCGTACAACTGTTATTGGCGCTTTTGATCATGGTATCTACGGCGCGGTTGAGCGCGTGCAGGATCACCTGCCGCAAGCCATTGCTGACAAGCCCCGTCAGATCCTGTGGCGGATCTATTCGCGTAAGGCGATGCTCTGCGCGGGTGCGATGGAGCGCCCGATTGCCTTTGCCGACAACGATCGCCCGGGGGTTATGTTGGCCTCGGCAGTACGGTCCTATGTGAACCGTTGGGCTGCCGCGCCGGCGCAGGAGATCGCGATTTTCACCAATAATGACGATGGCCATCGCACCGCCGCCGATCTGATCGCCAGGGGCGTCAAAGTCCCGGCTGTCATCGATGTGCGCGCGGATGCGCCTGCGGTTGTGGGGGCTGAGCTCTTGGCAGGGGCAGAGGTGATTGGCACCGAAGGTCGTCTGGGACTCACATCTGTCACCGTGCGCCTCGCCAATGGTCAGACCCGCAAGATTAAATGCGGTGCTCTGGCAGTTTCTGGTGGCTGG
Source organism: Pseudophaeobacter sp. EL27 (assembly GCF_900313025.1). Classification (GTDB taxonomy): domain Bacteria; phylum Pseudomonadota; class Alphaproteobacteria; order Rhodobacterales; family Rhodobacteraceae; genus Pseudophaeobacter. The sequence goes on along the minus strand of NZ_OMPQ01000008.1, from coordinate 671,453 downwards.
AACCCCAATCTGCATCTCACCTGCCATCAGCGTGGACGCCCGCAGTGGAATGCCGAGCTCGCGGCTTTTGTGCCCGGACCCGACCTGCCAAGTGGCATGACGGTTGCAGGCGCCGCCAATGGTCAGCTCTCAACCGCGCGGGCCCTGGCGGGCGGCGCCACCGGCGCCATTGCGGCGCTTGACGATCTTGGCATCTCTGCCTCGGCGATTGATGTGCCACAGGCCGAGGATGCCCCGATTGCACTAAAGCCGTTTTGGCACGTGCAGGGTGGCAAATCACGCGCCTGGGTCGATCTGCAGAACGATGTGACCGTCAAGGATGTGAAGCTGGCGCATCAGGAGAACTTTGTCTCGGTCGAACACCTGAAACGCTATACCACGCTTGGCATGGCCACCGATCAGGGTAAGACCTCCAATATGCTCGGTCTTGCAGTGATGGCCGAGCTCACCGGCAAATCCATCCCCGAAACCGGCACCACCATTTTCCGCCCGCCCTACACACCTGTGCCCATGGGCACCATGGCAGGCCGCGCCACCGGCAAGCACTTCCACCCCACCCGCAAGACGCCCTCGCACCACTGGGCCGAAGAACAGGGCGCGGTTTTTACCGAAGTGGGGGACTGGCTGCGGGCGCAGTGGTTCCCGCGCCAGGGTGAAACCCATTGGCGCCAATCTGTGGACCGCGAAGTGCTGCAGACCCGTAAATCGGTGGGGGTCTGCGATGTGACCACCCTGGGCAAGATCGACGTGCAGGGCAAAGACGCAGCAACTTTCCTCAACAAAGTCTACGCCAATGCCTTTGCCAAATTACCGGTGGGCAAGGTGCGCTATGGCTTGATGCTGCGCGAAGATGGCATTGCCTATGACGATGGCACCGCCGCGCGTCTGGCCGAGGATCACTTTGTCGTCACCACCACCACCGCCAATGCGGTGCTGGCCTATCGCAATATGGAGTTCGCCCGTCAGTGCCTGTTCCCCGATCTGGACGTGCAGCTGATCTCCACCACCGAGGCCTGGGCGCAATATGCCGTGGCCGGTCCCAATGCGCGCAAGCTGTTGGAAAAAGTCGTTGATGCCGATGTAGACATCTCGAACGAGGGCTTCCCCTTCATGGCCTGCGGTGAAATCACCGTCTGTGGCGGGCTGCGGGCGCGGCTGTTCCGGATCTCCTTCTCGGGCGAGTTGGCCTATGAAATCGCAGTGCCAACCCGCTATGGCGATGCCTTGGTACGCGCCTTGATGGAGGCCGGAGAAGAGTTCGAAGTCACGCCTTACGGCACCGAAGCCCTGGGCGTGATGCGGATTGAAAAAGGTCATGCTGCAGGCAATGAGCTCAATGGCACCACCACGGCGCTCAACCTTGGTCTGGGGCGCATGGTCAGCAAGAAAAAGGACTGCATCGGCAATACTCTGAGCGAACGCGAAGGATTGAGTGATGAAAGCGGTCTGCGCCTGGTTGGCTTTAAACCCGTCTCGGCTACCGAGCCTGTCACCGCCGGAGCGCATCTGATGAATGCTAGCGGCGAGATCAGCGCCAGTACCGATCAAGGCTATATCACTTCGGCCTGTTTCTCACCCAATCTGGGCTGTTCTATCGGCATTGGCTTCCTCAAGGACGGCGCCAATCGTCTGGGCGAGGTGCTGCGCGCCGCCAACCCGCTGGAGGGCAGCACTGTCGAGGTCGAAGTGGTCTCGGCGCATTTCATCGATCCGGAAGGGGAGCGTCTTCGTGCATAAATTGAAACCCACCACCGCCCTTGGCGCGGACAAGCCCCAGATTGATCAATTTGACGGTTTGGAAATTGCAGAGCGCCCCGATTTTGCCCTCGCCAGCCTTGCGGCGCGGCAGGGCGCAGAGGCCCAATGCGCCGAGTTGGCAAAGGCCCATCTGGGTTTTGATTTACCCGCGGCCGGGCAGGGGCATTTGGCAGACCCCCATTCGGGGTTCTGGATGGGGGCGGATCAATGGATGATCTCGGCGCCCCAGGCCAGCCACGAAGATCTCGCAGCAGCGCTGAAAACTGCCGTGGGCGATGCGGGGTCGGTCAGCGAACAGACAGACGGCTGGTGTCGCTTTGATCTGTCAGGCCCTGGATTAAAGGCCGTGGTGGAGCGGTTGTGTAACGCCGATCTGACCAGCATGGCGCTTGGCGATGCGCGCCGTGTGCGTCTTGAGCATCTGGGCTGTTTTATCTGGTGCCTAGACCCCGGGCAGGCCGTGGCAATATTGGGGCCGCGTTCTTCTGCGGCCTCGCTGCATCACGCCTTGGTTGGGGCGGCTTTATCGGCGCTGTAAAGCGCCGATAAAGCCTCACATCGACGGCAAGACACTGTCGTCGATGACCCGAAGCGAGGTCTTGGCCTGACGTTCCTTATGTGGGCTGATGCCAAAGGTCTCGCGGTAGTGACGTTGAAAAGCGGCGGGCGAGCTATAGCCGACCATATAGCCAATGCTGGTCACCGATTCCTGACCATAAAGCACCAATTGCCGCGCCTCTTTCATCCGCATTTGCCGGTAGTATTTCAGCGGGCTTTGGCCTGTTGCCCGCTTAAAGCTGCGTTCCAGGCTGCGCGATGACATATGAAGCGCCTCGGCCACAACACTGATCTGGATCGGCGTTTCGATATTCTGTGCAAAGATCTCGATGGCCTGAGCGACCTTGGCGGGCAGCATGTCATTGCTGACGGCATTGCCCAGGGCTGGCAGTTTTTGCGGCACCGAGGCACCGCGCACAAAGGGATGCTGAAACCAACAGGCGGTCTCGGTGGTTATCGCCGCGCCAAGACGGGCCTCGATATGGTTGAGCATCAGATCAAACACTGCCGCCGCACCAGAGGCTGTCTGACAGCTTCCTTCATCGCTCATGACCGTTTGCAGGATTTCGATCTGCGGGAACTCAGCCTGAAAGGCAGCCTCGTAGCACCAATGCACCGACATGGGCTGTTTGGCCATGACACCGCTGCGTGCCAGAGGAAAAATTCCGCCACTAAAGGCGCCAACCTTGCCCCCCCGGCGCAGATGTCGCTGGAGCGCTGCATTGGCCTTGGCCGGGTCGTCAAAGCTGCCGTCCGGGCTGGCGACAAAAAACACATGGTCCAGCTCTGTGGCCTCAGAAAGCCGCATATCAGGTGCAAAACTGACACCGGCTGAAGAAGCAATGGGGCCCGTGCCCTCTGCCAGAATTTGCCAGCGAAAGGCCTGTTCGCCGGAGATTTCATTGGCCGCTCGTAGTGGCTCAATAGCCGAAGTGAGGCAGGCCATGGGAAATCCGGGGAAGATCAGGAAGCCGAGGGTGATAGGCTTGGCTGGCGCGCGTGGAGTTTGGGATGCGTCGTTCATCTAGGCTTCCTCTTTCCGGGGTGTCGACCGTGCGGTGGTGATCTGCTTGCTGGGTTGCAACTCGGCGACGGTGGCGATGATCTGGCGTTCCAATTCCCGCGCCGCCGGCGATACCGGATTACCTGCTTTGCGCAGCAGATGGATTTGGCGCCGCGCGCTGGCATCGGCCAGTGGGCAGAACACAAGCCCGGATGATTCGGCCAGTTTTGCGGTCATTTCCGGCAGAATCGTAACCCCAAGATCGGCCTGAACCATGGCCAAAAGCGACGTCATATTGTGAACTTTGAGCAGGGAGAGCTCGTGCAGCCGCTGTGAGGCAGATGCAGGGATCAGGGCCGACAGCGCATTGGCGATGAAACGATGCGGCGTCAGGTCTTCCCAAGTGAGCGGACGTGCCAGAGCGGCGAGCGGATGATGGGCGGCACAGACCAGCCCAAAGGCATCCGAGAGCAATTCCTGACGGTGCAGATTGCTGCCAGAGAGATTGGCGGTGGCAAGGCCGATATCCACCCTCTCGCGGGCCAATTCACGCAGTACCGAGGCCGAGTCCATATCGCGCAGCTCGATCTTTACCTCGGGGAAGTCTTTGGAATAGCTCAGGATTGCCTGGGGCAGGATGGAGCCTGCGACGGAGGGCACAGCCGCGATGCGCACCTGTCCCTGGCGGGCCTTGGCAAATCCTTCGATGGCTTGAATGGTGTTGTCGAACTGGCGCAATTCATGCTCGGCCTGTTCCAGCACAAACTCGCCCAGAGCACTCAGCTTATTCTTGCGGTCGGTTTCAAACAGGGGTTCGCCCAGATGCCCCTCAAGCTGCTTGAGCATCATCGAGACGGCAGAAGGGGTGCGCCCCAGCTGTTGGGCCGCTTCGCTCAACTTGCCGCGCCGCGCCACGATGGCAAAGCAACGGAGCATTTCAATTTTGATCGTCATTTCAGTTTTCCTGAAATTAGCTTCACTAGTTTGAGTTTGAATGAAGCGGCTCTCGGAGTCCATAAGCAATGAACTCAATTGCATGCTGACTGATACGGGGACCTATCTCATGAGCGAACTTCACAAGAACCTGATTGCTGGCGAATGGCTGGCTGGCGAAAGCGAGATCGAGAACCGCAACCCGTCTGATCTGTCGGACCTGGTTGGCATCTATGCACAGGCATCGGCGGATCAGCTGGAAGCCACTTTGGATCAGGCCCGCGTGGCACAGGCCGAATGGGCTGCCTATGGTCTGGAGCGCAAACAGGCTGTGCTGAACGCCATCGGCAACGAAATGATGGCCCGCGCCGAAGAGCTGGGCACGCTGCTGAGCCGCGAAGAAGGCAAGCCGCTGGCCGAAGGCAAAGGCGAAGTTTATCGCGCTGGTCAGTTCTTTACCTACTACGCTGCTGAATGCCTGCGCCAGCTGGGCGAGAATGCAGATTCCGTCCGTGACGGCGTTGAAATCGACGTGCGCCGCGAGCCTATCGGCACCGTGGCCATCATCAGCCCCTGGAACTTCCCCACTGCGACCGCCTCCTGGAAGATTGCGCCAGCGCTGTGCTACGGCAACGCGGTTGTCTGGAAACCTGCCAATGTGACCCCGGCGTCGGCTGTGGCTCTGGCGGAAATCATTGACCGTCAAGACATCCCTAAGGGTCTGTTCAGCCTGGTGGTTGGTGCTGGTCGCACCATTGGTCAGCGCCTGGTGGAAAGCCCCAAGATTGACGCGATCTCCTTTACCGGTTCGGTTCCCGTTGGTCGTGGTATTGCAACAGCAGCAATTCAGAACTTCACCAAAGTTCAGATGGAAATGGGCTCCAAAAACGCGCTGGCGGTGATGGATGACGCCGATATCGATCTGGCAGTGACCCTGGCCCTTGGTGGCGCCTTTGGCAGCACCGGTCAGAAATGCACCGCCTCGTCGCGTCTGGTTGTCCACTCCGCCGTTCACGACAGCTTTGTCGAAAAGCTGGTTGCCGGCGCAAAGGCAATGAAAGTTGGCCACGCGCTGGAAGCAGGCATCCAGATGGGCCCAGTGGTGAGCGAACAGCAGCTCAATGAAAACCTGGCCTATGTGGACTTGGGCAAATCCGAAGGTGCCGAGCTGGCCTGTGGTGGTCAGCGTCTCGAGATGCCAACCGAAGGCTTCTACATGTCCCCCGGTGTTTTCCTGAACTCCACTAACGACATGCGCATCAACCGCGAAGAGATGTTTGCGCCGCTGACCAGCGTGATCAAGGTTGGCAGCTACGAGGAAGCCCTGAGCGTGGTGAATGACACCAACTTTGGCCTGACCTCCGGCATCGTCACCCAGAACCTGGCCCGCGCCACCCATTTCCGCCGCAATGCGCGCACCGGTGTTGTTACCGTCAACCTGCCCACCGCAGGCACTGACTATCACGTGCCCTTTGGTGGTCGTGGTGACAGCTCCTATGGCCCGCGTGAGCAGGGCAAGACCGCGGCTGAGTTCTACACCACGGTCAAGACAGCCTACATCAGCGCCGGAAAGCCCGTCTGATGCGGATCGACGGTCTGCAATATGCCAACTGGTCGGAAAAGATTTTCCGCCAACTGCGAGAAGGGGGCGTGGATGCGATCCACGTCACCATCGCCTACCACGAGAGTTTTCGTGAAACGGTTCTGAACTTCGAGCAGTGGAACCGCTGGTTCGAGCAATATCCGGACCTGATCATGAAGGGGCAGTGGGCCTCCGATATCGATGTGGCCCGCGCAACGGGCCGCACCGCTGTGTTCTTTGGGTTCCAGAACCCCAGCCCGATGGAAGATGACATTGGTCTGGTTGAAATCCTGCACACATTGGGCGCCCGCTTCATGCAGCTGACCTATAACAACCAGTCGCTGCTGGCGACAGGCTGCTATGAATCCTACGACAGCGGCATCACCCGTATGGGCAAGCAGGTCATCAAAGAGATGAACCGTGTTGGCCTGGTGGTCGACATGAGCCACTCGGGCGATCGCTCCACCATCGAGGCGGCGGATATCTCTGAGCGTCCCATCGCGATCACCCATGCAAACCCTTATGACTGGTCGCCGGCACTGCGTAACAAGAAGGATGATGTCATCCGCGCCGTGACTGAAAACGGCGGCATGCTGGGCTTTTCGGTCTATCCGCATCACCTCAAAGGCAAGGGCGATTGCACGCTCGAGAGCTTTTGCCAGATGATCGCCGATACGGCAGGGAAGTATGGCGCTGAGCATCTCGGGATTGGCACTGACCTGTGTCAGGACCAACCGGACAGCATCGTTGAATGGATGCGGGTTGGCCGCTGGAGCAAGGAAATCGATTATGGCGAAGGCTCTGCCGCCGCCCCCGGTTTCCCTGAGATGCCCAGCTGGTTCAAGGACAACCGTGACTTCGGCAATGTCGAGACAGGCCTAAAGGCAACAGGTCTTAGCGATGCGGAGGTTGCCGGGATCATGGGCGGCAACTGGTACCGTTTCTTTAAAGAGAATTTCGACGCAGCTGCGGATCAGTAGCTGCAAATGTGAGTGACGGGAACGCGCGACCCGTTTCCCGGGGAGGGAAAACTATGTCTGATACAACTAACGAAACCAAGGGACAGGAAGGCTCGGTCAACAAGCCGCTCTTTCTGATTTCCGGGGGCTTTATTGCCCTGTTCTGCGTGGCTGCGCTGGTCAATCTGGATGGGCTTTCGGCCATGGTTGACTGGGGCTTTAACTTTGCCGCGACCTATTTTGGCCTCTATTGGCAGGTGCTGCTGCTGGCGACATTCCTGATTGGTCTGGTGCTCTGCGTTCTGCCCGGTGGCCGTGCCATCATGGGTGGCCTGGCTGCGCCTGAGTTCACCCTGTTCCAGTGGGGCTCGATGATCATGTGTACCCTGCTTGCAGGTGGCGGCGTGTTTTGGGCGGCTGGTGAGCCGATTGCCCACTTCCTTTATTCGCCACCGCTTTATGGTGCCGAAGGTGGGACAGAGGCCGCAGTGAATCCGGCGATTGCCCAAAGCTTCATGCACTGGGGCTTCCTGGCCTGGGCCATCCTGGGCTCGCTCAGCACCGTGATGCTGATGCATTACCACTATGAAAAAGGCCTGCCACTGGCGCCACGTACCCTGCTGTACCCGGTGTTTGGCGACAAGGCGATCAACGGTCCCATCGGTTTGATTGCAGATGCGTCTTCGATCATCGCTGTGGTTGCCGGCACCGTGGGTCCCATCGGCTTCCTCGGCTTGCAGGTGAGCTATGGTCTCAATGATCTGTTTGGCATTCCCGATGTCTTTGTCACCCAGCTGCTGGTGATTGCTGGTCTGGCTGGGCTCTATACGATTTCGGCAATGACCGGCCTGTCCAAGGGCATTCAGCTTTTGTCCAAGGTCAACGTGATCCTGGCCGCTGCACTGCTGCTGTTTGTGCTGCTTGCTGGCCCAACCGGCTTTATCTTCAGCTCCTTCTTTGAGGGCTTTGCCACTTATCTGGGCAACTTCTTCCAGATGGCGCTGTTCCGTGGTGATGCCGGTGTGTTTGGCGAGCCTGGCTGGTTGAGCTGGTGGACCGTGTTCTTCTGGGGCTGGTTCATGGGCTATGGCCCGCTGATGGCGATGTTCATTGCCCGGGTGTCCCGCGGTCGTTCGATCCGCTCCATCATCATCATGCTGTCGATCATTGCCCCCATCGTGACCAACTTCTGGTTCACCATCATCGGCGGCACCGGCATCTCGATGGAACTGGCCGAGCCCGGCACCATCTCCAAGGCATTCGAGGGCTTCAACCTGCCCGCGGCGCTGCTGGCGATCACCAACAACCTGCCCATGGGCTTTATCATCTCCATCCTGTTCCTGATCCTGACCACCATCTTTGTGGCCACCACAGGGGATTCGATGAGCTACGTGATTTCCGCGACCATGAGCGAAGGTGACAACCCACCGACAGCCGTACGTGTCTTCTGGGGTATCGCAATGGGCGTCATGGCCGTGATCCTGATCTCGGTTGGTTCCGGTGGTGTCTCCAAGCTGCAAAGCTTCATCGTGGTGACCGCAGTGCCTGTTTCGCTGATCCTGCTGCCCTCGCTTTGGGATGCTCTGCGCATTACCCTGGCAAAAGGCAAAGAAGGCTGAAGTCAGACTTGAAAATTCCGGGTGGGCACTAACTGGTGCCCATCCGTTGCCTGCATCGGCAGGAAATGGAAACGCGCGAACACCCAGATTGTAAAGGCTCTCTAGTATGACCGAAGTCACCTGCCGCGACCCCAATTTGGTGATGCGCCTTGCCCGCCTTGGTTCCATCCACCAATCACGCCTCTCCTTTATGCGTATCCTGACCCGCCGCATGGCACGTGAAGGATGGCGTTTTGAACAAACCGCCTTTGAGATCAATGACCAGGGCGTTGGTCATGCGGTTTACACCGCCTATGGCCCGGAACGCGCCTATTCTCTGATTGCCTATGCCCATGATCTGCCAGCCGAAAAACGCTCGGACCGGGTCATTGCTGATGCTTGGGATGCGACCTTTACCCTATTTGACGGTATTCCGTCTGCCGCCGATATCGAGCGCCTGTCGCATAATATCCCGGTACAGGAAGCGGGCCGTGTCAATGGCACTGAGTTGTCAGTTTCGCGCGCCAACCGCTCTGTGCGTCTGTGGGAACATGTGGTGAGCGCGCTTGCGGCTGGGGATCAGCCCGATGCAGCCCAAATCGATGCCGTTGGCTACCTGATGCGCACCACTGCCGTCTATGGTTCTGGCAAACTGGGTGCGGCGGATCGCGAAATGATCGCCGATCGTCCTGAATTCCGTGTGCCGTTCCAGGTCGAGATGCTTTCGGTCTATCTGACCCGCTGGTTCGTGCGCGATCTGGTACAGTATATGGCAGATACCCGCGCCAAGGCGCAGGGGGCCAGTGCTGCCCAACTGGACGCCGATCTGGCGCGCAGCATGGGCATTGGCAACTCCACCGGCCTCGGCATGGCGCCGTTCCTGTTGAATCACCCGGTGCTGTTCAGCAACTGGGTCCAGGTTCGTGAAACCGCGCTGCAGCGTGTGCGCGGCGTTGCCTCAGCCAGCGCCGAAGAGATCGCTGTTTTCAACGATATCTTTGCCCGCAACAAACAATCGGTTGCCAACTGGCATTCCGAACACCCGGTCCAGCTGGAGAAGCTGGCGGCCCTACAGGCTGACGTTGATCTGATCAGCGCCAAACTGGAAGATGAAGGCCTGGCGCAGAGCTCCCCCTGGGAGAGTCTCTATCAGTGGAGCACGCAGTCGCTGACCGTTGAGGGTCAGGAATGGCTGGTCTCACTGATGCTGGAGCCCTATGGCGATCTGGTGGATGATCTGGCGGATGAAATGTCGGCGGATAACACCGCCACCTTCCGTATTGCCGGCGCCATGACCGTCGCGCGTCTGCGCGAAGTCCTACAGGATGTCTACGGCTGGGCGCTCAAGACCGACTGGACCCTTGCGGCCAACAAGGCCCGCGCCTGGTATGTTTCGGAAGAAAAGCTGGAGCCGCGTCTGGGTGAACGCTTTGAAGAGCCGATCGAGGAATATGAGCAGCCATTGGCACCGGGGCGCGATGCCACCCAGCTCTTTGCTGCCTTGGCCCATTGGCCAGATGAGACTCCCGTCGCCGAATTCCTGCTGCGCCACCCCGAGCACCGCCACTCGGTGCGCCGGGCTCAGATTGCCAATCGCGCGCCTTATGCTGAGATCCGTGACAACACGATCTCCGAGGATGTGCTGCCAATCGACATGCTGCGCTGCAAGCTGGCATTCTTTGGGGCGATGCATTTCGACCCCCGTTCGGACCGTTGGGTCCGGATCTGCATGTATGGAAACGCGCCCTATCCAGAAGAGCTGTCGGCACGGGACGGCGATTTCTGGGTCTATCCAGATGCCCAGTCAGTTGCGAAGGAGGGCTAAAGTGATGAGCCATTCATTGAACGAAATCGAAGCCATGAGCAAACGCGCCGCCCGCGGCGCTGGTCTGGCCTGGGGCCTTGCAGAAGAGGCCGCAAAGGGCACGCGCTGGCTTTCGGCCTTCAGCTTTCCCGGCACCGAGATGCTGGAAGGCCTGCTGACGCTGAATGACCGTCTGCCTGCGGTGGATTTCTCACCTGCGACCCTGACTGGTCGATGGTCGGCCCCTGCTGGCCGGATGAGCCCGCTGATTGCTGGTGCCGCGATGAGCGACTGCGCCATCCGCATGGAGGCCGGTCAGGTGATCGAGATGGAAAACGTCTCATTCCCCTTGCTGGTGGTGCCTTTTGCGGGCGGTGCTGCGCTGCGCCTTGGCGTGCCGGTTTCCGTCTCCTGGGAAGGCGTCAAACTCACCACTGACGGTCAGCGCCTCTGTGTGCAGGGGGAACGCGATGCCATTCTGACCAGGCATACGACACAGCTCAGCTGTGCGGCCCCTGCGGCGATGACCGGCCAGAGCGAGCCAGTCATGCGTGCCGATGTGGATGAGGCGGCCTGGGCGAAACTGGGTGAATTTGCCCATCGCACCTATGCGCCGGCGACTGAAAGCTCGCGTCTGCTGGGGGCCGGTGCTGGTCTCAGCGACAACGATTGACGTGAACTGCAGGGGCGCAGCCTGCGCCCCTCGTTCCAAAACTGTAAGAAGAGGAAACCTCCAGATGTCCGCCACTGAAACTCTCACCCTAGGTGAAATCGAAACCCTCGCCTATGACGCCCTGGTGGCGGCGGGCACTGCGCCCGAAAGCGCCCGTCCCCTGGCCGTGGCAACCGCCATGACCGAGGCCGACGGTGTTGCTTCGCACGGTCTCGCCTATGTGCCGATTTATGCCGGCCACGTTGACTGTGGCAAGGTAGACGGCAAGGCCGTGCCGGTGCTGAGCCAACCGCGCCCCGGCGTTGTCGCCGTTGATGCGGCCACCGGTTTTGCCCATGCGGCCATCGACAAGGGGTTTGAGACCCTGATCCCGATGGCACGCGAGCAGGGTGTTGCGGTTTTGGCGGTGAAGAACTCCTATAACTGCGGCGTCTTGGGTGTGCATACTCAGCGTCTGGCACAGGCGGGTCTCTTGGGCTTTGGTTTCACCAATGCGCCAGCCTCCATCGCGCCTTCAGGTGGGGCCAAGCCTGTTCTGGGCACCAACCCGATCTCCATCGCGGCGCCCGGCGCGGATGGCGAAGCCCTGGTGTTGATCGACCAATCCGCCAGCACCATCGCGAAAAGCGAAGTGATGAAGCACTCCCGCGAAGGCAAAGCCGTGCCCGAGGGCTGGGTGCTGGACGTGGATGGCAACCCAACCACCGACCCCGATGCGGGCCTCAAGGGCTCGATGGTGCCTTCGGGTGGCTATAAGGGTGTTGGTATTGCACTGATGGTTGAGATGATGGCCTCCGCCATGACCGGTGCCTCCCTCGGGACTGAGGCCAGCCCTTTCTCTGGCCCTGTGGGTGGTCCACCCAAAACTGGCCAGTTCTTCATTGCCATTGATCCCGGTGCGACCTCTGCGGGCAGCTTTGCCGAGCGTATCTCGACGCTGGTGGCTTCGATCCGCGATCAGGATGGCGGGCGTCTGCCCGGCGATGGCCGTGCCAAGGCCCGCGCTCGTGCCGCAACCGAAGGTGTCGCTGTGAACTCGGCAACCTTGGAGAAGGTGCGCGCGCTTTTGTAAAGCCAGGCAATGTTTTAGCCTGACCGAGTCGCGTCATGATCCAAAGAAAACGCCCCACAGACCGGATGGTTTGTGGGGCGTTTTTGTCTCAAACTTAGGTTGGGTCAGGCGAGGTATTCCAGCTTTGCCCCGGCAAACTGACCAATGACAGCAGGCGCTGCCGCTTCAGGCAGGAGGCAGAGAGCGGTGGAGAGCCCGTCCGCCAATGCGGCCCGTGGTGCACTTACCGAGATCAGGCGCGTCTGTGTTGCACCATGTCCTGTCCTTGGATCAAGAATATGGCTTTTCCCCTTGCCAACCAAGGTCCCCGCCGCTGCCGATGTCGCCAGGGCGCGATCTGACAGGGTGAGTTTTGCACGCAGATCTCCGTCAGGTGCAGCAACGCCGACCTGCCAGTCAGTGCCATCTGGGCGCTGGCCCAGGGCCGCCACTTCCCCCATATCCAAGAGCACGTCCTTTAGACCCGCACTGCGCAACAGATCAGCAATTCGATCGGTGATATAGCCCTGCGCGATACCATTGAGTGTAAGCGCCATGCCAGGGCGCATCAGGCGTACCTCTGCACTGTTAAAACGGACATGCTGCCAGCCGATGGCGGCTTGGCTGTCCTGACCAAGTGCCAATGCCTGCCAGAGCGGCTGCACCGTTGGATCAAAGGCCCCGTCACTGGCACCGTTGAGGCTGGCGGAAAGGCTGAGCACGTCCAGCAGCTCGGGCGCCGGGGCGGCAAGTTCACCATTGGTATTGAGATGGGTCACCTGCGAGCCGGGATGAAACAGGCTGAAGATCTTCTCCAACCGCAAGAGCTCGGCCTCGACGCGGGCAAACAGCGGCGCGGCGCTGTGCTGCTCCATGCCGGAAATCACCATATGGGCCGGGGCCCCCATGGCGCGGCCCTGCCACTTTGCGGTTGTGTGAGTGGTGGCGATGGCAGGGCCAGCCGCGACTGTTGCGGCACAAATGCTGAGAAAGCGGCGACGGGAGAGGCGCGCAGTCATGAGGGGGTCTCCAGTTGTTGGTCCAGATCCACCGGACCCAGAGCGGTCTCGGCGGGGATATCCGCAAGAGAGGTGACAAAGCCGCCATAGCGTGCAGCAAATTTTTCGGCGTCAGCGGTACTGGCAAAGGGCACGATCTCGGGCGCTCCCATGCCACCGGCCACATTGCTGTCGATGACAAAAAAGGCGTCCGTGGCTGCGATCCAATTGTCGGTGCCGGGTTCGGCCCAGCTGGGGGCCACGCCCATGTCGCTGACATAGATGGCGGTGATATCGGCGTCACGTTCGGGACCTTTGAGATAGGCCACCAAGTCACGCACCTGGGCAAAGAACAGCGGCGCCGGGAAACCCTCCAGATGGATTTGCCCCTTGGGGCCGCCATGTTCGGCGATATTCATCTGGCAAAAGTAGCTGAGCGCAACTTCGGTCAGCTCAACCGGGACTGGCGGCAGTTTGGCCTCTTCTTCCTGGCAGGCGGCCAGCGGCAGGGCGAGGGCTGCAAGCAGCGGCAGCAGGGCAAGGCGTGTCATGGTTCTACCTTTCGAAAGGCGGCGCGGGCGAGGGCAAAGCCCATCAATGGCCAGGCCAGCAGTGACAGCGGCGCTGCCCAGGCAGGCAGGTTGGCGGCGGCTCCGGCCATGCCGCTGGTCAAAGCCACGCTTTCAGAAGCCGCGATGTTCCACAGGCGGAAGGCATCTGCCGGATTGGCGACCATCACCCAGGGAAACAGGCTCTGGGTAAAGGTGCCGTCGCCGTCCATCACCACGGCGCCAAGCAGGGCCAGATCAAAGAGCACCACAAAAACCAGCCAAAGCCCGGCCGAGAGACCGGCAGCGGCCGTGGTGCTACCCGCAAAAGCGGAGATCGCATAGCCCAGCACCAAAAAGGCGGCGCCGAGAAGGATCGAAGTCAGCACCAGCCGGGCTAGGGCCATCAGGCTTTCAGTGCCTGCACCCCCAAACCAGGCGGCAATGGCACCAGCGGCACCAAAGCCGATGCCCATGGCAATGCTCAGCGCCACAACATGGGCAAGGAATTTGCCGGCCAGAATCTCACCACGCCCGGCAGGGTAGGTCAGCAGCAGCGCCAGCGAGCCCCGGTCACGATCACCCGAGATGGCGTCAAACCCCATCATCAGGGCCAGAAGGGGGGCAAGATAAACCGACAGGGTCGTCATCGAGGCCACGGAGACGGTGAGCATATCAACCCCCAGTGTGCCGGTGGGGGCAGAGCCCGCAAAGGACAGTGCCAGGGCAAAGGCCAACATGATCAGCGTGGCCATAAAGATCCAGCGATTGCGCCGCAGGATCAGCATCTCACTGCGGAAAATGGCGAGGATACGCATCAGTTCAGCTCCTCTTGTGAATAATGGCGGTAGAGATCTTCCAGCCGCGGCGGCACCATGTCGACATCGACCACCACATCCCCCAGAGCTGTAATGCGGCGCAGCTCGGCCATCTTGTCCTGTGGTGCGCAGAGGATCTCGACCGAGGCCCCGTTGATGCGGCGCCCGCCGGTCTGTTGGGCAATGTGATCTGCCTCGGAGGCCTGGGCTTTGACCCGCAGTTTTACCGGCAAGCCTGCTTTGGCCGAGAGATCCGCCAGCGTGTCATCGGCAACCTTGACGCCCTTGCGCAGGATGGCGATGCGGTCAGTGCGGGCCTCGACCTCGGTCAGCGCATGGCTGGCGATCAGCACGGCGGTGCCATTGCCTGCCAGCTCATCAATGATGGCATAGAGATCCTGCCGCGAGATCGGGTCGAGCCCGCTTGTGGGCTCATCCAGCAATGCCAGTTTGGGGCGGCCCAGTAGAACCTGCGCCAGGCCCAGACGTTGCCGCATGCCCTTGGAATAGGCGCCAATGCGGCGGTCCATGGCCTCGCCCAATCCAACCCGCTTGAGCAGGCCGGGAATGTCGGCTTTCTCGCCAATCAGCCGCGCAAAGGTGGTGAGTTGTTCCCGTCCGGTCAGGGCCGGGTGAAAGCTCACGGCTTCGGGCAGGAATGCCGTATCGGCGCGCGCCGCCGCACTGCCGGGCTGGGCACCACAGATGCGGATGCTGCCGCCCTCAGCTTGGATAAGGCCCAGAACCGATTTGATCAGTGTCGATTTACCTGCCCCGTTGTGACCCAAAAGCGCCAGGCGTTCACCAGCTTTCACGCTCAGATCAACCCCGTGCAACACCTGGGTCTTGCCGCGAAACTTGTCGAGGCCAGAAATCACCAGAACCGGGTTGTGGTCTGTTTTATCCATTGTCTTCAACCTTGTTGGCGACCGCGGGTTTCTCCGGTCGCATCAGGGGGTTGCTGTCGATCACGCCACCAGGAAGCAGCGCGGGAAAGGTTGATTGCGACCAGCGCACCAATTGCACGGCAGGCGAGCCCATCAGCATCTTGGCGGCGGGTTGGGTCCAGAGCACGTGGTCCATGCTGTCGTTGGGGCGATAGGGCGCATCACCGATGCCATCGCCATCAACGTCAAAGCCGGCATTGTCGGACCAGTAGTTGCCGCGGCCCTCTTCGGACCATTCAACCCATTTGGAGGCGACATATTTCACCTGATGGCGGTTGCCGACAAAGGCATTTCCGACCATGCGGTTGCCCTCGCTGCCAGCGGTGAAATGAATGCCGATGCCGCAGCCCTGGAACCAATTGTCGGAGAAATCGTTCTTGTGGGAATTATAGAGGAAAGTGCATTTGTTCTTGGCACTTTTGACGAAATTGCCGCGAATGACACTTCGGTTGGTGTAGTTCAGCATGACGCCGTGATCGCGGTCATTCAGCGAGACATTGTCGGTGACCTTGACGCGGGTGGAGAACATCACCGCATAGCCCAGGTGGTTGCCGATAGAGACATTGCCCGAAACCTCGGAATTGTCGGCATACATGTAGTGGACGGCAAAGCGCAGGTCGCGGAACAGGTTGTCGCGGAAAAAATTGCGCTTGGAGGAATTCACAAAGATGCCGTCGCGGCCCCAACGAATGTCGTTGCCCTCTACCACTGCGCCCGGTGCGTTCCAGACATAGACGCCATTGCCGCGTTTGTTCATATGGCGATCCTGGCGACCCTCGATGGTATTGCCAGAGACCAGCGCGTCGCGGGCACCGTGGATGTCGATGCCGTAGAGGTTGCCCAGTAGGGTATTGTCACGGATCACTGGCGCTTTGGCGGTTTTGGTCAGTTGGATACCGCTGTCGATGGTGCCGTGATCTGAGCCAGAGCCTTGAACGGTGAGGCCCTGCACAAAAACGCCGGGGCCAGTCACGGTGATGGTGCTGCCGGTATTGCCACCATCAATGGTGGCATGGCCCTGACCGTTCAGTGTGACGGGACGATCGAGGGTCAGGTTTTCAAAATAGGTGCCAGGCGCCAGATGGAGGGTATCCCCATCTGCCGCCTGGTTTAGCGCATCAGCGATGGCTCCCGCTTGATTGGGCACCTGCCAATCGGCGGCGCTTACGCCACCACCAATCAACAGAGCTGCTGTGAGCAGGAGCCAGCGCATCTTAGGCTCCCCGAGGCTCAACAAACATCCGGCCGCGCATCTCCATGTGCAGCGCGTGGCAGAACCACTGGCAGTAGTACCAGTGCACACCAGGGCGTTCCGCGATGAAGGTCACCGAGGCAGTCGCCTGAGGCCCGATCTCCATTGCGACACCAAAGTTGGCCATGCAGAAGCCGTGGGTCAGATCGTCGATGTCATCCAGGTTGGTGACAATGACGGTGACCTCGTCGCCCTGTTTGACGGTGAAGCTCTCGAGGCTGAAGTTCGGCGCCTGGCTCGACATGTAGACGCGCACCTTGTTGCCATCACGGATGATGGTGTCCTGGTAGTCGTCGAGATCAACACCGTCTGCCTCGGCCTGAACACGGGCATCGGCCCATGTTGGGTCATTCCGATCCCAAACATTCACCGGGTTCACCTTGGAGCGATGAACGATGATGCTGTCGTGGGGCTCGGCAAAGGTTGGACCATCGTGGACCACCTTCATCTTGTCGCCAGAGATGTCGATCAGCTGCTCGTTTTCAGGCTTCAGCGGACCCACGTTCAGGAAGCGATCTTTCGAGAACTTGTTCATAGAAATCAGCCATTTGCCATCGGCCTCGGCGGTTTCACCCATGGAAGTCGAGTTGTGGCCAGGCTGGTAGTGCACGTCGATCTTTTCAAGAATCGGATCGGCGTCGCCACCGGCGTAGGCTTCGATCGCTTTGGCGATGTCCCATTTCACCACCTGGCTGTCGAGGAACAGGGTGGTATAGGCCCGGCCCTTGTTGTCAAAGGCGGTGTGAAGTGGGCCAAGACCCAGCTCTGGCTCTGCCACGATGGCCGAACGTGGATCGGCGTTGTCGTTGAACAGGGCGTCCAGCTTTTCGACGTCAATCACCGAAACTGTGGGCGACAGCTTGCCGTTGATCATGATGTGACGCTTGTCTGGTGCGGCGTTCACACCATGGGGCGAGTTGGGGATCGGGATGTAGCGGGTCAGGTTGCCGCCCGCGCCCTTGCGACCGTCTACAACCTTGGCGCCTTTCAGCTCCTGGTAGTTGCCAGCTGCGATGGCCTCTTCGATAGCTTTGATGTTGAAGACAACAACGTGGTCCATCTCGTTCTCGGTCATCTCGGCCAGGTTCATACCCATTTCCGAGTTGTAGGAGGTCGAGAAGGCGTATTTGCCCTGATAGTCACAATCGGTGTTGTCGAGGTTGCCGGAAACGATCACCTGCCAAGCCACTTCCATCTCGTCGCCGTCGATGGCGGTGAAGATGTTCACGTACTGGGACGGGTCGTCCAGCACTTTGCCGTCGTTGACCAGCGGTGCTTCGTGCTCACCATTGGCAAAGACATAGCCGGTACGGGGGAATTTCTGCGGACGCAGACCGTGAATGTCATGGGCGTTGGGGATCTCGATGATCTTGTCGCATTTCATCACGTCGCCACGCACACGGGCTACACGGGTGTTGGCCTTGTCGTTCATGAACAGGAAGCGGCCGTCATAAACACCATCGGTGAAGGACATGTGCGGGTGGTGCAAATCGCCGTTGTCATAGGTGACCTTGCCATTGGCCGCGAGGAATTCCTTGGTCTCGGGCAGCAGGCCCTCGGTCAGGACTTTCAGCGATTCATTGGTCTGGCCCCAACCGGTGGCGGAGCAGCGGTTGAACACGGGCACCCGCATGAATTCGCGCATGGATGGCACGCCAAGGATGCGCAGCTCGCCGGTCTGACCCGAGGACCAGAAGCCGTAGTATTCATCCAGCTCACCGGGGGCCAGGCTGGCCTCGTTGCCGGCTGCTTTGGCGGGGCTAGCGCTCATCATCGAGGTGCCAACACCGGTGGCGGCAAGGGCGGCGCCGGTGGCGGTGGCCCCGAGCAGACCACGGCGGGTGACGTTGAGGTTTGTTTTCTCTTCTTCAGACATGGTGTCCTCCTTTAGGAAACAGGTGTCTTGTTCGCGTTGGGATGATTGGCCGGGGGGTGGCCAATGTTCAGTTTGGGACCGGGGGTGCCGGTCTTGGCGCGGCGTTTGATCTGTTTGATCACCACCGGGCATTTGGTTTCCGATTGGTACAGAACCTGACAGTGCAGGCAGTTGACGCACTCATTGGGGTTGATTTCGCCAGTCGGGTGAATGGCCTGGACAGGGCATTCATTCGAGCAGGTCTGACAGGGGCTGCCGCATTCCTTATAGCGTTTCAGCCAGTCAAACATGCGGATCCGCGCGGGGATCGCCAGCGCACCACCCAGCGGGCAGAGGTAGCGACAGTAGAAGCGCTCGACGAACAGCCCAGCCAGCAGCAGGATCAGAGCAAAGACGACAAAGGGCCAGTCGCGCACGAATTTCAGAATGATCGCGGTCTTGAAGGGTTCCACTTCGGCATAGGTTTCCGCCAGCGGCATCGACACCATGGAGAGCCCAAATAATCCGAGGAAGATCATGTATTTCAGCGGCCAGAGGCGCTCATGCAGGCCCCAGGGCAGGGTCCACTGCGGCACCTTGAGGGCACGCGCCAGCTTGTTGGTCAGCTCCTGCAGCGCACCAAAGGGACAGAGCCAGCCGCAATAGGCACCACGGCCCCAGAACAGCAGCGCGGCGGCGATGGCGAACCACTGGATGAACACCAACGGATCCATCAGGAAAGCGTCCCAGGTGAAACCCGACCGCAGACTACCCACCAGAGCCATCAGATTGACCACCGAGAGCTGTGCATTGGCATACCAGCCCAGGAAGACCAGAGTGAAACTCAGATAGCCGATACGGAACCAGTAGAAGGCGCGGGCATTCATGGTGGCCTGGAACTGGAAGAAGAACACCGCAGTCAGCACCAGAAGCATGGCACCGAGCACGGCAATCTCAACCTGTTTGTCACGCCAGATCCGCTGCCACAGTGCTGATTTTGCGGCGGCCTCATCACTGGCGCTGTCAATCACCACAGCGGCAGGCAGGGGCAGCAGGTATTGTTCGGGCAGCTTGTATCCCAGATCAAAGGTCAGGAATGTCTTGTCGATGGCGCCAACCACGCGCTGGGCCAGCAGTTGGATGCGGAAGGGCTCGGCTGGGTTGAACTCGGAATTTGCCGGGATCTTGAAGATGTCCAGCTCGGTAAAACTGGGGCTGTCATCCGTTGCCAGCGCGCCCAGGCGGCGCTGTTGCTTGTCAAAGAAGCGCACCGAATTGTCACCTTGAATCAACTGGATGCGATCAAAGATCCCCCCGCGGACATAGCCCGAGCCCTTGAAGCTATAGGCGCCACGGCCCAGCAGCAGGATGGCCTCTTCGCCCTCTTCCAGCCATTCGGTCAAATTCTTGTATTCGGCTTCGCCCAGCAGGCTCAGACCGATTGAGGGCACCGAGATCAAGGCCACATGCATGTCGATATAGGTGTCGTCAGGCGCACCCGGCTCGGGGCGTTTGATGGCACGGGCATCGCCGGTTTCTTCAAAGGCGGCGTTGATCTGGCCGATATCCAGGGTCATGCGGCGGGTGGAGCCGTCACCTGCCATGGTGTGCCAGTCATAGGCCTCTCGCTGGGCCATATCGACTTCGCGCTTGGGGCCATCTGCCACATTGGGCGACAGACCACCCAGTCCCAAAGCGCGCGAAACCTTGATGCCGCCGCGTACCAGAGAGTCGTCGATGATCATGATGGTCACGGTGGCACCCGAGATAATGTCGAGATCATGCGCTTCGCCACCAGTTGCCGCCTCGGCCTTGAGGTCAAGCCCGGTGTAGCTTTCGGTCAGAGCGACCATCTTGGAGTTGGGAATACCGATCAGCACGATGGGTTCAGAGTGTTTGACCAGTTTGACACCGGTCAGCACCGCGTCGGTATCAATGCCAGCAACCACATGAATGGGTTTGCCGGAATACCCGGTGGTGCCGACAAAATCCGAGGTCAGGAAGGCATAGCCAAGGGTCTCACCCGCCTTGAGGATCGGCGCGACGGGAACGTCCGCACGGATCGGGCCAAAGGCATCAGCACCGGGGTAGAGATCATCTGGTGTGAGGTCAGTGAGGAACGAGGCGAGGTTGTCTGCCTGGGCCGGGCTCGGGGCTGCAAGGGCCGCGAGAGAAATCATCAGGGCTGTGATCCAGCCACAAAGGGTGCGCGTTAGTCTCACGACGCCTCCCCCTTAAATTGAGTGGTCGTCATGGACGCGCCGCATGCGCGTTTCATATTAAATGTGGTCAGGCGCGGAGGGCCCCTGCCGTCATGCCAGAACTGCGCCGGATTTGACGCTTCTGCATTGGGGTGCATATGGCCTGTGCCTGCTGTCGCAAGGACCAGAGTTGCAAAGGCTGCCGAAGTGGTCCGGAACTGTCCGTTTTGTGCAATGCACATCAGGCATTTGTCACAATCGGGGCAGTCTTTGTCCTGGTGTTCATCTTCGTCCAGCGTGATTTGTACTTCGATGGCACCAAATTCACTACAGATTTCGATCCAGGTCGCCGGGGTTTCGGCCTTGCCGAGACTCGGAAACAGCAGTTGTACGACCAACATCAAGGCCACACCATAGCCTGCAAGGCGGCGAAAAAATCCGCTGCAAAACAGGAAAATATGGTGAGAACTATGGGTCATCAATCGCCAGATTCGTTGCTAGAACTGCGGCGACCCTAACGGGAGCTATGCTCGCGAAGTTTGCTCTGCAACAAAGAAGACGTGTTTCCTGTATCGGCGCTTCAATATTCTAAGTATCGAATTTGATGTTAAAATAATTTGCCAAAGATGGGTGTAATTGCGGCCTTCAAGTTGAGGGCTGGCAGAAAGAGTTCCTTGAATTGGAATAGGATTTTAGATGAGGCAGGGTTCAGCCGGAGTGCGTTTGCCGGTTGAGTTCTCCCAAAGGAAAAAGTCAAACTACCTGCGACGGAAACCATATGGTTTTACGTTTATGTCTCATGGCCCTTTTTCTTGGGCAGCTCTTGAGCCCGTTACAAAGGTAGCCGCAATGAACCTTCGCCCTTTTCTTGTCTTGCCCCCGCTTGCCGTGGGCATTCTGGGTTTTGTCTGGATGACCTCTCGTCCGGAACCACAGGTGAGCACACCACCAGAGGCCGAATTGGCGGTGCGGGTTCAGCCAGTGGTGCGTCGGGAGATCATCGCCAGCGCCGAGGGCTTTGGCCGGGTCGAAGCGGAGCATAGCTGGACGGCAATTTCCGAGGTCGAGGGCCGCGTTCTCGCAGTATCTAGTGGGTTAAATACGGGCAGCATCGTCGGGGCGGGCACCATTCTGGTTGAGATCGACCAGACGGATAATGAGCTGTCACGGCAAAAGACACTGGCCAATATATCCGCGGTCGAGGCCGACCTGGCCGAGCTGGCCCGCGAGGAAGAAAACGCTGAGCGGCTGCTTTTGGTCGAGCAACGCATTTTCAAGGTGGCCGAGGCCGAACTGGCACGGGTGAAATCCTTGCTGGAGCGCGGGGCGGGCACCCAGGCCACGGTTGATACCGCAGAAAAATCCTATCTGGCGCAGCAGACTTCGGTGACCAATCTCACCAATACCCTGTCGCTTTTCCCAGCCAAGCGGGATGCGTTGCTGGCCACGCAGGCGGTGCGTCAGGCGGAATTGGCAGAGGCCGACCGGGCGCTGGAGAAATCGACTATCACGGCACCATTCCGGGGCCGGGTGGCCAGCAAGAGTATCGAGGTCGGGCAGTTTGTCAGAACTGGTGATACGCTGTTGTCCCTGGACAGCACCGCCGCGGCTGAGGTGACGGCCGAGGTGCAGCCTAGCAGCTTTGGTCCAGTTGTCTTTTCTGGTCCGAAGAACACGTTTTTGCAAAGCAGCAGTTTTGACACCAGTCAATTCATCGAGGCCCTGCAGCGCGCCGGGGTGAGCGCCCATGTGGAGCTGCCGACGCTGGAGCAATTTGCCCCCTGGGAGGCCGAAGTTGTGCGCCTGCGTGGTACAATGGACGCAGATACCGGCACCATGGGGATCGTGGTCAGGGTCGCGGATCCGCTGGTGGCGCAACAGGGGCTGCGCCGTCCGCCCTTGCATACCGGCAGCTTTGTCCGTGTGGTTTTCTCCAGCGCACCGAGGCCGGATAGTATCGCGGTGCCGCGCCACGCCCTGCATGTGAGCGATGAGGGAAAGCCCTTTGTCTATCTGGCGGATAAGGATGATCGACTGGCCATCCGTGAGGTGGTGCCTGGTGAGGTGGTCGGCGGCGATGTGATCATCCAGTCTGGTCTGAGTGGCGGCGAGACGCTGGTTCTGGGCCTGCCCAGCCCCCCAGTTGCGGGCATGAAACTTGCGCCGGTGCCTGTTGCTGCTGCGGCTGAAGGGAATTGAAATGATCCCCTTTTTTGTTCGCCACCCGGTTGCCTCCAACCTGATCATGGCGCTGCTTTGTATCCTGGGTGTTGGTGTTCTCAGCAATCTGGAGCGCGAGACCTTCCCCGAGTTCACGGCCTCTACCGTGGCGGCCCGTGTGGTCTACCCCGGTGCTTCGGCGCGGGATGTGGATGAGGAAATCTGTACACCGTTGGAAGCGGCCCTCATCGGCACCTCTGGAATGACCGAGCTGACCTGCCTTTCGGTTGATGGTGTGGCAACGGCCACCGCCGAGTTGGAGGAGGGCGGCGATCTGACCTTGTTCTTCAACGATGTCTTTTCGGCGGTGTCGAGCATCAATGATTTCCCCACCGACGCCGAAACCCCCACGGTGGAAATTCAGGCGCGCAGCGATCTGGTTGCCCTGGTGGCGGTTTCGGGGATTTCTGGAAAACAGGGGCTGATCGAATACGCCGACCAGCTGGCGGACAGATTGCGGGGATTGCCCGGCGTTGCCGAAATCACTGTTTCGGGCATTACCGATCGCGAGTTGCAGGTGGTGTTTGATCAGGGGGCGCTGCACCGGTTTGGCCTGTCGCCGCGCAATATCGTTGATGCCATCAAGGCCCGAAGCCTGAGCCAACCGCTTGGCAGTGCTGATCTGGCAGAAAACAGTCTGGTGCTGCGCTACGCCGACACCCGGCGCTCGGTTGCCGATCTTGAAGACCTGATCGTTTTGCAAAACACATCCGGTAGCTTTGTCCGGCTACGCGATCTGGCCGAAGTCCGGATGATGGATACCGATGAAAACATCGCCTCATACATAGATGGCGATCAGGCTGCGATCATTTCGGTTTCCAAATCCAAGAACACCGACAGTATTCGGGTGTTTGAGGAGGTCGAAAAGGTCTTGAGTGCCGAACGGGCGGCCTATCCGGATCCGTTTCGGATTACCGTGACCAACAATATGACCGAACTGGTCGAAGAACGTCTGAACTTGATTAGCGAGAATATCGCGGTTGGGCTGGTTCTGGTGTTTTTCACCATGTGGCTGTTCTTTTCCCTGAAGGAAGCCCTGTGGATTTCAGCGGCTCTGCCGGTGTCCTTTTTAGGCACATTGTTTGTCATGAGCCTGCTGGGCATCACCATCAATATGATCACTCTGGTGGCGCTGCTGATGGCGGTTGGGCTGATCATGGATGATTCCATTGTTATTGCGGAAAACATCGACAAATGGCGCGCCCGGGTCGGTCCTGCTGAGGCCGCCGCGCGGGGGGCGCTGGAGGTTCTGCCTGGTGTCTCCTCGTCCTTTCTGACAACCGCCTGCGTGTTTGGTCCCCTGCTGTTCCTGGCTGGCGACATGGGGCAGATCCTGCGGTTTATCCCGTTGGTGCTGCTGATCACCCTGGCGATTTCGCTGTTTGAAGGCTTTTTCATCCTGCCGCACCACCTGAGCCATGGTAAACCGGGGAAACCAGAGGTTCATAAACCCCGTCTGGCGGAACGTGGGCTGGAATGGGTAAAAGAGCGCTGCGTGCTCCCCGTTGTGACTTGGCTGGTGTCCTGGCGCTATCTGACGATGGGCTCGGTTTTTGCGGTTCTGATCCTGTCGATCAGCCTTATCGCCTCTGGCTCGGTCAAGATGATCGGTTTTCCTTCCACCGAAAGCGACACTCTGACAATCCGCTTCTCGCTGACCTCCGGGATCAACCGGGACCGCACGGTTGCGACGGTTGATCAGGTGCTGGAAGGCCTGCGGCAGGTGGATGAGGATCTGACTCCACATACCGAGGGCGGCGCCCCCTTGGTGGAGCGGGTTCTGGTCCAATATGCGGTCAATTCTGAGGTCTATGACAACGGATCCAACACCGCCACGATCACCGTGGATCTGCTCACCAGCTCTGCCCGCAATGTCACGGCTGATGCGGTGCTCGAGGCCTGGCGCGCGGCTGCAGGGCCAATCCCCGATCTGGTTCAGTCTTCGTTTTCGCAGTCTGAGATGGGCCCTGGGGGCTTTGATCTGGATGTTGAACTCACAGGGTATGACCTGGAAGAGCTAGAGGCGGCCTCGACGGAGCTGCGCAATAACTTGCTGGCGCGGTCCGACGTGGTTGAGGCCTTTCAGGATTTCTATGGTGGCCGACAGGAGGTGCAGCTGACGCTGAATGAATATGGCTACCTCGTCGGGTTGACACCCCAGGTGGTTTCGGACCAGTTGCGCAGCGCCTTTGAGGGCACTGAGACCGATAGCTTCCGCTCAAACCAGTCCGATATGGCAGTGCGGGTCAAACTGGATGATACGGTGGCCAATCTGGTCGAATTGGAGCGCTTCCCTATCCTGGTGGGTGATGGCAAGCTGGTGGCGCTGTCGACGGTGGCCGAGATGACCCTGTCGCAGGGCTATCCGACGATCACCCGTAAAAACGGCAAGGCGCTGGCACGCATTCGCGGCAAGATCGACAATGCCACTGTGACCTCGGCGCAGATTTCCGCAGTGATCACGCAGGAGCTGGGCCCGGAGCTGCAAAAGAGCTTTCCCGGTGTAGAGATTGGCATCTCCGGCGCTTCGGCTGAACAGGCTGAATCGCAGTCTTCCATGATGAAGCTGCTGCTGCTGGGACTTGTCGGGGTTTATATGGTTTTGGCCTTTCAGTTCAGGTCCTATTCGCTGCCGGTTGTGGTGATGTTGTCGATCCCCTTTGCGCTGGTTGGGACCATTCTGGGCCATTGGGGGATGGGAATGGATATCTCGATGCCCAGCCTGATTGGCTTTGCCTCACTGGCCGGGATTGTCGTCAACAATGCGATCCTGTTTTTGACATTTTTCCAAACTCACCTGAAGGGGGATGACTATGTCGCCGCTTCTCTGAATGCGGTGCGGGCCCGTTTCCGGCCGATCCTGCTGTCGACCTCAACCACCATTGCCGGGCTGGTGCCGATCCTGTTTGAGGCCAGCCCGCAGGTACAGACTCTGGTGCCTGTCGTGGTCTCGGTGGCCTTTGGTCTCTTGGCCTCAATGGTTCTAGTGCTGCTTGTGCTGCCGGCCCTGATCGCGGTCTATTTTGACATGGTGGATGTGCGCAAATGGGTGGATCAGTTCCAGCGCAGCGAGAATGTGCTTTGAGCACTTGATCCGCATAGAGGAGCGACAGCTTTCTTGAAAGTGTCGCTCCTTGTCCTTTCAGAGCCCCAGATCTGACAGGCCGGGGTGGTCATCGGGGCGACGCCCCAGCGCCCAGTGGAACTTGCGCTCTGCTTCCTGGATGGGCAGGTCATTGATGCAGGCAAAGCGGTTCTGCATCAAGCCGTTTTCGGCAAACTCCCAGTTTTCATTGCCATAAGAGCGATACCAGTTGCCGCTGTCATCGTGCCATTCATAGGCATAGCGCACTGCAATGCGGTTTTCGGTAAAGGCCCAGAGCTCCTTGATCAGGCGGTAGTCCAGCTCGCGGATCCATTTGGCCTCGAGAAAGGCCTGGGCTTCGGCGCGGTTGCTGACAAAAGTTGCGCGGTTGCGCCATTTGGTGTCCGGCGTATAGGCCAGCGCCACCTTGGCGGCATCGCGGCTGTTCCAGCCATCTTCAGCCAGGCGCACCTTTTGGATGGCGCTGTCACGGGTAAAGGGCGGCAGAGGTGGGCGGGTTTCCATAGGGAGGCTCCTTTTGTTCAAATGAGAAGTTGAAGGGGTTAGATGTCGAGAATTATGGGGGCACTGTCTTTGGCGGGGCGGGCGCAGCACAGCAGGGCTTCACCCGCGTCCACTTCCGCTGCGGGAGGGCTGCGATAACTGACGCTGCCTTGGGAGAGTTTGGTCGCGCAACTGCCACAGGATCCCGATCGGCAACTGAAACTGGGCGTCAGCCCCTGGGCCTCTGCCAGCTCCAGCAAGGAGCCGTCTTTTGCGCTCCACGGGGCAGCGGCCTCAAGGCTGGCAAAGCGGACTTCGGCGGCCTTGGCTTCATCTTTGGCGGGTTGATCCGCAGGCTGGGAGGGGGCGGAGGTGTCGGCGGTGCGAGTCAGGGCGGCGGGGCCAAAACTCTCGGCATAGATCCGGGCGTCCCGCACACCGAGGCGGCGCAGGCTGTCATAGATCCCCTGCATGAAGGGGGGCGGGCCGCAGAGGAAAAAATCATAGTCATCCAGGGCCAGCACCTGCCGCAGGGTGTCATCGGAGATATGCCCGGTGCCGTTGTAGTCCACTCCGGGTTTTTCACCCTCAGCCGCGTTGCTGATGATGGACAGGTAACGGATCTGGCCCTCGGTTGCCTGCTGCATGGCGCGGAAGGCATCCGCAAAGGCACGTTGGGCACTGTCGCGGCTGGCATGCAAGACGGTTAGCGGGCGCAGATGTCGGGTGCGCAGCCCTTCGCGCATCACATG
Source organism: Pseudophaeobacter sp. EL27 (assembly GCF_900313025.1). Classification (GTDB taxonomy): domain Bacteria; phylum Pseudomonadota; class Alphaproteobacteria; order Rhodobacterales; family Rhodobacteraceae; genus Pseudophaeobacter. The sequence goes on along the minus strand of NZ_OMPQ01000008.1, from coordinate 644,354 downwards.
GTTGGCCATGGAAATCATCGGTGTGATGCCGACCCCTCCCGCCAAGAGCACCGCCGGGCGGGTCTCTGCAGGATCAATATAGAAAGAGCCGCGCGGCGCCTTCACCTCAAGTATATCGCCCGGTGTGATCTGGTCATGCAGCAGTCGCGACATCTCGCCCTGTTCTTCGCGTTTGACCGAGATCCGGTAGTAGGGCTCGCCGGGTGCAGAAGAGACGGTGTAGCTTCGGCTCAGCACTTGCCCTGTCGCCTGCCCAGAGGGCGGGGTTTGGGATCTGGCGCGCAGGGTGAGAAACTGACCCGCCTCAAAGGGCAGCAGGGGGGCTGCATCAGCAGGCTCCAGATAAAAAGAGCGAATGACCGCGCTTTCCTGCTCAACCCGGGCGACCCGAAAACGGCGCCAGGCATTGCGGCCATCTTCCTGTTTGGCGCGTGCGCTGCTCTCTGCCCAGGTATCTGCCATCAGTGAGTTCGGGGAGAAGGCGCCGAGTTTTGCGCGAAACGGCAAGGCATCGCGCAGCCAAAGCCCATGGTCCAGGGTAAAGCGCCACCCCCGGTCAGCGCCGTGGAAGCCGCGAATTTCCGGTGCATCCTTTGACAGCAGCTCGGTGGTGCCGGTGAGCATCAACAATGTGCCGGTTGCAAAATCGGGAAACACCAGCCCGGCCTTGGGGTTGAGCAGGAAATTCCCAAAGGTATTGAAGTGGTTGTTGCCGGGGAAATCGGGAATGATCAGGCTATTGCCATCGATCTGTACAAAACCAGGCCGCCCGCCGCGATGCGAGACATCGACCCCTTCATTGGTGGGATTGTCACGCGCTTCGACTGCGCTGGCGACAAAAAAGACATCTGCCGATCCGATCTTTCTGCGGGCCTCCGCGTCCAACTCGGTGAAGCGCGGCGAAGCCTGCGCCGAGGTACTGTCGGTGGGATCGCGCAGAAAGGTGATGTCACGATGCTGGATATACTGCGGGCAATTGCCAAAGGACTGATCCACACGCAGCTGGATCTGGGCCTCCCCCAGCGTTGCGACACGGCCGTTCATCCGGTTGCGGCGGCGACTGTGCAGCTCAATCCCAAGCAGCCCGAGCGGCGTCTCAGGGCGCAGGGCGCTGCGCACTGGATCTGCCTGTGCGGCGTTCAAAGCGATGTCCAGGTGGCGATTGTCCGGGCTATGGGCAAAACCCGGAGCACCTGGAAACAGACTGGCCCAGGGCCAACCCTCGGCGTCTACAGCCCCCACCACCACAAAGGGCAGCTGGGCAAAAAACGCCCGGTGTTGATCCGGCATAAAGGGACGGATCACCTTGCGGCCAAACTTCTCCATCATCTCGCGGCTGCCGTTTTCGCTTTGCAATTGCTGCTCCCCGGCATGGAAGGGGGAGGCATTTTGGCTGTCGTCAAGCGGGGCGGGGATGGCGGGGGACATGGCGGACCTCATCACGGGTAAAGACGGAAAGGGGGCGGAGGATAGACTGCAAGGGAGGGGTTTCCGGCGCGCGCGTGACGCCCCGGAACCTGTCGTGAGTGGGCAGAATCAGGCGGCAGCGCGCAGGCCAACAGGGGTGACTGGCATTGGCTTAAAGCCTTTCAGGCCCTCAACATTGCTCAGCAGGCGGCGCACATTCGCGTAGGGCTCAAGTGAGATGCCGCCTTCGGGGGCATGAGCCACATAAGAGTAGATCGCCACATCCGCGATTGTAGGCGTGGTGCCAACCAGAAAGTCACGTCCCGCGAGGTGGGCGTCCAGCTTGCCTAGCACACGCTCAGCCACGGTCTTGCAGAATTCCGCATCAAGCGGCGCGTTGAAGACATTGATCAGCCGCGCTGCTGCGGGACCAAAGGCGACTTCGCCTGCGGCCAGGGTCAGGAACTTCTGCACCTCGGCCTCGGCCACAGGATCGCTGGGCAGATAGGCAGGGGCGTATTTGCGGGCGAGATAAACCAGGATGGCGTTGGCATCGCTGATCACAGCTTCACCGTCTTCGATCACCGGCACCTGACCGGCAGGGTTCAGCGCCAGAAAGGCCTCGCCCTTTTGTTCGCCGCTGGCGAGATCAACGTTGATCACCTCATGAGCGATGCCCGCCAGGCTGGCAAAAAGTTCAACCCGGTGCGCGTGACCGGAAAGAGGGAAGCTGTGGATACGCAGAGTATTGGACATTGGATGTTCCTCAGAGATTTACCGCTGGTGCGGTGGGAGTGGGAAGCAGCTGATGAGAGCCGCCGTTTCGATGAGGAAGAAATACATTCAGAACGTAGGGGTGATAATACACCCATTTGTGGAGTGAGTATGTACGTATTGGGGATAATGAGATATCCTGATCAGGTGAGGTACGGGCCAAGGAACAGGCGATGGACACGTTAGATTGTATGCGGACCTTTGTTGCGGTTGCGGCGCAGCACTCCTTTACCGCGGGCGCGCGCCAGATCGGCATCAGCACCAAACTGGCCAGCAAATATGTGGCCCGGCTGGAAGAACGGCTGGGCGCGCAGCTGTTTAACCGCACCACACGGTCGGTCACCCTGACCGATACCGGCCAGGCCTATCTGGAGCGCTGCCTGCCTTTGCTGGATCAGATCGACGAGATGGAGGGGGTCATACAGGAGCGCCAATCCGAGCTGGGTGGCCCTATCCGGCTCACAGCCCCCACCGGATTTGGCAGCCGCGAGCTGGTCCAGGCGGTGACGCCGTTTCAGCAAAGCCACCCGAAGGTGCAGATCGAAATGCTGTTGTCGGACTACCACGCACCCATCGTTGAAGAGGGCATTGATCTGGCCATTCGTTTTGGCAAGCTGCAGGATTCGACTCTGGTGGCGCGCAAACTCTGCGACATGCGCCTGGTGGTTGTGGCCGCGCCGGACTACCTGCAACGACATGGTGAGCCGGGGCACCCAAAGGCACTGGCGACCCATAACTGTCTTATGCTGCAATCCTCGGCGCAGCCGGAAACCTGGCGGTTTCAGGATAAGGATAAGGATAAGGTCACGTCGGTTCTGGTGAACGGCAGTTTCCGCGCCAATTCCCCGCGCGCGGTTGCCCATATGGCGGCCGGAGGACAGGGCATTGCCCGCTGTCCCTATTATACCGTGAAACCCTTTATCGACGCCGGACGCCTGCAGCTGCTTTTTGCGGATCGCGAAGACAAGCCGCTGCCGCTCTATGTGGTCTATCCGCCCAGCCGCCACCTGACGGCGCGCATTCGCGCCTTGATCGAACATCTGGCCAAGTGGTTTCAATCAACCGAGCAAAATCTCTGGGCACCCTAACAGAGCGCCTGCTAGAGCGAGATCTCACAGAGTGGCGCCGCTGTGCTCAGGTCGCTTCGGATACGAATGAAATCGAGCTCATCCATGCCAAGCGCGGTGCTGTCTTGTGGCCATTGACCGATCACCTGCCGGGGGGTGGTGACAGCGGCCGTTAGGGCCTCTTGCAGGGAAATATCGCACTGGGTCACCAGCACCCGCAGCGCGGTGGTGAGGTCAAGGTCAGCCCCCGCCAGGGTGCCGTCCTCCAGGGTGAGACGCCCGTCCCCTCGCAGGATCTGGCGGCCTTCCAGTTCAAAGGAGGAGATATCGCTGCCTGCCGGGGCCATGGCGTCGCTCACTAGATAGATTTTACCTTCGGGGCTGGGACGACACATTTTGGCAGCCCAGGCGGCACGCATCGCCGCAGGATGTACATGAATGCCATCGGCAATCAGCCCGGCGTTTAGATTGGGAGCGCTCAGCGCGGCCCCGACCAGGCCGGGAGCACGATGGTTCAGCGGGCTCATGGCGTTGAACAGATGGGTGACACAGGAGACGCCGGCCTCGGCATACTCCATGGCCTGTTCACAGGGGGCATCGCTATGTCCAAGCGACAGGACCACCCCGGCCGCACGCAGGGCTCTGATTTGATCCAGACTGGTGTTTTCCGGCGCCAGGGTCACCATCAGAACGGGCAGCGCCTTGGCAGCTGCAAGCAGCATATCCAGATCAGCCGCGCTCATCTGACGGATCAGTGCAGCGTCATGGGCGCCTTTGCGGCTCTGGGCCAGATGGGGGCCTTCCAGATGCAGCCCGGCAATGCCGGGCACCCCAGACCTGAGCGCCTTAAGGGTGGCGTCGATGACCTGCGCAGTCTTTTGAGGGGTGTCAGTGATCAAGGTCGGCAGGATCTGCACCGCGCCCAGCCGCCTGTGGGCCTTGGCGATACGCGCAAGACCGTCGCAGTTGGGCTCAGCGTTCAGCATGATGCCATCGCCGCCATTGACCTGCAGATCCAGATAACCGGGGCTGAGGATGTCGCCGTCAAGGTCGACATAGTGCTCCTGCGCTGTGGCGGAAGTGTCTGGCAAGAGACTGACCAGCTTGCCTGCCTCAAACCGGGCGATCCTGCCCTGGTGCAGGCTTTGGCCATCAAAGATCGGGCCGCCACCGTAGAGAATGGGAGGTTTGTTCATTGATCTGTCCTGATAGGGGGCGGTGCCTCAGTCTGTGCGATGGTCTGGGCCTTGGTGGCAAAGTCCCGCGCCAGGGCAAGCGCTCCGGACAAAGGATCGCCCTGGGGGGGCTGCAGATCGTCTTGCATCTGGCAGGGCAGATAGGCGCGATACTCAGGGGCCAGACCGCCCGTCAGGCAGAGCGCTTGCCCGGGGGTCCAGCCAATTCGTGGCAGGATCTCGCTAATGTAGTGGGCGCCTTGTCGCATCAAGTCCATGGCCAGGGCATCGCCTGCGCTGGCATGGCGGGTGACATCTCTGGCCAAGGCGCCAAACTCCATCGGGCTGGCCTGGGCGGCAAAGGCGACAATCTGCGCGGAATTTGAAAACCGGCTCAACAGGGTGGCGCTCAAAGGTGAGGCGGGCTCCAGACCGTCGATGACATTCAGGGTGCGGGCCAGGGCCAGGCGCCCCAGCCACTGGGCTGAGGCCTGATCCCCAAGATGCTGACCCCAGCCGCCAATGATGCGGCGCTCCCCCTTGATTTGACTGGCCAGGAAGGATCCGGTGCCACAATGGGAAATGGCGCCTTCGGCGTTGCCAAGCGCCCCACGCAGGGCTGCGGGCCTGTCGTCTTCGATGTGGGTCCGGGTGAGGGGCAGGTGCTGCGCAAGGCGCTGGGCAATGTCAGAGCTGACAACACCGGCGAGCCCAACAAACGCGGGGACTTCGGTCAGTTGCGCCAGCGGCAGGTTGGCTTTGTGACTTAACTGTTCCAGCCCCAAACGGATCTGCACAAGCGTTTCGTCAAAATCACTGGAGGCATTGGCAGGCCCGCTTTCCACCACGAGGATCTCACCGGCGCGTTCCAGCGCGATGCGGCATCGGGTACCGCCGCCATCAATGGCCAGGAGTGCTGAGGGAGGTCTCTGTGTCATGGATTCAGGTATAAGTGTCTGTCTCCAAGGGAGCCAGCCCCAGATTGGCCCACCAAAGGGTAGCCGGTTTACAGGTCGTAGACGGAATGGTCTCGGCCCGGGGGCCGAATGACAAACTACTGATTTGCAGGAGAGAAATGGTGGCGTGGGGGAGACTTGAACTCCCGACCTATCGATTATGAGTCGATCGCTCTAACCAACTGAGCTACCGCGCCATCTTCTGTGAGGGGCGATTTACGGAATGGCGCCCCTGGGGTCAAGGCGCAAATGCAGGAGAAACCCGCTTTCGGAGATGTTTTTTTGTCTCGCCCGGCAGTTTCCTTGATTTTCAGCGCTTTGCTAGGCGCTGGGCAGGTCCCGCAAAGTGGCGCGAATGAAGTCAATACACAGCTCAGGCGCGGTGATCGGCAGCATATGGCCACGATCCGGGGCGATTTCGCAGCCCAAACCATAGATCTCCATCACTTTGCCCTGAGATTGCGGTGCGAGAATGGCATCCTCTGCCCCAAAGAGAATCGCCCCAGGCGTGCGGAGCTCCTTGGCATAGCGGTCGGCCTGGGTTTCGATCGCGGGGTAGAGGTAGGAGGCATCTGCCGAGGCCGCGACAAAGCTCTCAGGGCGCAGGCCCAATGCGCCGCCAGCCTTGATGAGGAAGTCATCCGGGCAGACCTCCGGGGCAAAGATCTGCTGTAGAACCGGTGCGGCGGTGCGTTCTGCGGTCGGAACCGCAACAGTCTGCGCCATCAGATGCCGCATGACACTGGTGTGGACGATCAATCCTTTAAACGCCTCAGCGCCCTGAGGCGAGGGATGTGTCAGTGGCGCCAGCAGGGCCAGGCCACGAATTTTCTCAGGGGCCTGCAACGCCATGGCCAGTGAGACCGCACCGCCCAGGGAATGCCCGACCAGAACTGGTTGCTGGATCTCTAGCTGATCCAGCACATCCAGCAGGGTTTTGGCCTGTTCCGGCAGGCGGGCCAGGGCATCGCTGTTGCGTGTTGAATAGCCACATCCAGGTCGGTCCAGAGCGATGACCCGATGATCCTTGGCCAGGTCCTCGGCCAGGGCATAGGTGAAATGCTGCAACTGACCGCTCAACCCGTGGATTAGTACCAGAGGCTGCGCATCACGCGGTCCGATGTCGATATAGTGGATCTTGCCCTGTACCGTGTTGCAGAACTGGCCGATGGGCGGCACCAAGTGTCGGGCCTCGCGTGCCAGCCTTCGGGTTTTGAGATGCGATGCCCCCAGCAGCGCCGCAGGGGCGGCGAGGGCGATGAGGGCAAGACTGCTAAGGGCTGACATCAAAATACTCCGAGGGAAACGGGGGGCGCTATGCAGAAGGGGGGCTCTCCAGTGCCTGAAGCTGTGGCTGCGGCAAGCGGTCCAAGAGCTGAAAGACACGGGCCCGGCAAGCTTCTCCGGCCCAGGCATCGGGGGCGAAACTTACTGGCAGAACCGGGTGACGCAGGGCTATACGGCGCCAGTGGTGCACGATCAGGGTGCGAAGGGTCGCGACCTGCACCGGGGCCAGACCTGGCTCGGGCAGTGCGATGTTGTTCAAGGCCTCTAGCAGCGACTGGCAGGCCTCGACCAGATCCTGCGGGAACAGGCGGGCCTGCAGCCATCCGGGCACCGAGAGATCAGAAACACTTGCCACAAACAAATCATCCAGGCCTTTTGGGGCCGGGCCATACCCCAGTGCTGTCCGGCGGTTGACCTGAGTATATTGCGGTAACAACAGCGTCTCTTCCAGCACGGTCTGGCCGCTGCCGTCCTCTGCGATCAGCAGATGCCAGAGCTCTGGTGGCTGCGGTGTACGGGCATAGATGCGCGGGGTCACGGCGGTGGATTGCTTGCGGCCAAATTCGGTCAGGTAATGCACCGAGGCCCGTCCCGATCGGGTGCTCTCGATCCAGCCATCCTTGCGCAACCGATGCAGCGCCACGCGGATGGCTTCGGGCTTGATCCCCATGGGGGTGATGATCTGGGTCAGGGTGGTGCCGCTGATCTGATCGCCGGGTATCTGCGCCAGATCGCCAAACAGCGAGACAATGATCGACCAGACCCGCAGGTTCTGCAGATCGGTGAGCTGGGCGATGCTCGCCTCAAAGGTTTGAGAGGATAGTGCTGTCATGACAGCAGGATAAGCGCTCTGGGCCAGTTAGACCAGCCCGGAGCGTGAGGGCATATCGGTTTCGCCGCTTAGAAGGCGTTCATGGTCAGCAGTTCGTATTCCGCGACCTTTTCGTCGTCCTGATTGGTCAGGGTGACGTGCCAGCGGACCTCGCCGTATTCCTCGTTCCGAGGCGTCTTTTTCTTCACGCTCAGGCGCACCTTGATGCTGTCGCCGGCCGAAACCGGCTTCATGAATCGCAGATTGTCCAAACCCGTGTTGGCCAGAACCGGGCCCTCATTGGGTTCGACAAACAGGCCGGCTGCAAAGGAGAGCAGCAGATAGCCATGCGCGACGCGACCGGGGAAGAAGGGGTTCCGCTTGGCGGCCTCGTCATCCATATGGGCGTAGAAAGTATCACCGGTGAAGGTGGCAAAATGCTCGATATCTTCCAGCGTCACCTCGCGCGAAGGGCTGTTGAGCGTCTCACCAATGGCCAACTCGCCATATTTGCGGGTGAAAGGATGCGTCGGGGCGGCGATCTCAGTACCACCGGGCACCCATTGTTCGCCGATGGCGGCCAGAATGTCGGGGCTGCCCTGAATGGCGGTACGCTGCATGTAGTGTTTCACACCGCGCACGCCGCCCAGCTCTTCGCCGCCACCGGCACGACCGGGTCCACCATGCACCATATGGGGCAGGGGCGAGCCATGACCGGTGCTTTCCTTCATCGAGGCGCGGTTGTTGAAATAGATCCGACCGTGATAGGCGCCGGAGCCCAGGGCAACCTCGCGGGCAACCTCGGGGTCATTGGTGATACAGGAGGCCACCAGCGAGCCCTCGCCACGGTTTGCCAATGCAACAGCGTGATCCAGATCGCGGTAGCCCATCACGGTGGAAACCGGGCCAAAGGCCTCGGTGTCATGGACGCGTTGGGCGGCATCAGGGTTTTCGCAGTGGAACAGCATCGGCGGCATAAAGGCGCCTTTTTCGCCGTCGGCGCCTTCAACCGCAAAATCATCAGGGTTGCCGTAGACACGGGTGGCCTCGGTCGCGAGGATCGCGGCCTTTTCCAGCACGTCGCGTTTCTGACCGATAGAGACCAGCGCGCCCATACGGGTGCCTTCCAGACGGGGATCACCGATGGTGGTTTTGGCCAGGCGGGCTGACAGCGCTTCGATCACCGCTTCAGTCTGCGATTCCGGGGTGATGATGCGGCGCACAGCGGTACATTTTTGTCCCGCCTTGGTGGTCATCTCGCGGCTGACCTCTTTGATGAACAGATCAAATTCCGGCGTGCCGGGCATGGCATCTGGTCCCAGAATGGACGCGTTCAGGCTGTCCTGTTCAGCAACAAAGCGGATCGAGTTTTCCAGAATTACCGGGTTCTGGCGCAGCTTCAGTGCGGTCTGGGCCGAGCCGGTAAAGCTGACCACATCCTGCATGGTCAGATGGTCGAGCATATCGCCCAGACCACCCGAAACCAGTTGCAGCGCACCGGCAGGCAGGATGCCACTGTCGAGCATCAGCCGCACGGCCAGTTCGGTGACATAGCAGGTGGCGGTCGCAGGTTTCACGATGGCAGGCACACCCGCCAGCAAGGTGGGGGCGAGTTTCTCCAACATGCCCCAGACGGGGAAGTTGAAGGCGTTGATATGGACCGCAACCCCTTGCAAAGGCGTGCAGATATGCTGGCCGAGGAAGGTGCCGTTGCGCGACAGCTGCTCGACCTCGCCATCCAGATAGACCTTGGCATTGGGCATTTCACGGCGACCTTTGGAGGCAAAGACAAACATGGTGCCGATGCCGCCGTCGATGTCGATCATGTGGTCCGCCTGGGTGGCGCCGGTCTCAAAGCTGAGATCATAAAGCGCCTGCTTGTGCTCATTCAGATGCGCCGACAGCGCCTTGAGCATCCGTGCGCGGTCATGGAAGGTCAGCGCCCGCAGGGCAGGGCCACCCACGTCGCGGGCATAGGACAGCATGGCCTGCACATCCAGAGCGTCATTGCCGGCCTGCGCCAGCGGGGCACCAGTGACGGCGCTGGCGATATTGCGGGCGCCGGCACCCGGGGCGATCCATTCACCAGCGGCAAAACTCGATATGTCTAGAAGGCTCATGCTCTGTCCTTTTCATTCCTATGAGTGAGGCCGACCTCCCCGCAGTGAGACGACTCGCCGCGCCGGGGCCTCAAATTCGCATTCAATGATATATTGACCGACTGGTCGGTTTATGCAAGAAATTTGTCAACGGAGTTTTGCATCGCGCCTGTTTCGACTGGTCAGATCCAGCGAGACGGGGCTGCAGGAGGGAAAAAGACATGAGCGATTCTATTCTGGTCGCGGATCACGGCACTTGGGTGGAGATCACCCTGAACCGGCCGGATCGGCTCAACAGTTTCAACGATGAAATGCACTATGCCCTGCGCGCAGCCATCGAGGCCGCGCGTGATGGTAGTGCGCGGGCGATCCTGCTGACCGGTGCCGGTCGAGGGTTCTGCGCTGGCCAGGATCTGGGCGACCGCGACCCGCGCAAGATGGATGGCCCGCCGGATCTGGGCAACACCGTGCGTACCTTCTATGCGCCGCTGGTCAATCTGATCCGCTCGCTTGAGTTTCCGGTGATCTGTGCGGTCAACGGTGTCGCTGCAGGGGCTGGTGCCAATATCGCGCTGGCCTGTGACATGGTTTTCGCGGCGGAAAGCGCCAAGTTCATTCAGTCTTTCTCCAAGGTCGGGTTGATACCGGACACCGGCGGCAGCTGGCATCTGCCACGGCTGCTGGGCGAGGCCCGCGCCAAGGGGCTGGCCTTTACCGCGCAGCCCCTACCCGCCAAACAGGCCGAAGACTGGGGGCTGATCTGGAAGGCTGTTCCGGATGCCGATCTGATGGAGACCACCCGCGCCATGGCCGCGCAGCTGGGCAATGGGCCCACCCTGGGTCTAGGCCTCAGCAAACATTGCATTCAGGATGCCGCTGTTGCCACGCTGCAGGATCATCTGGAACAAGAGGCCGACGCGATGAAGACCTGCGGCGAAAGCGCCGATTATGCGGAAGGTGTTGCCTCCTTTCTGGAAAAACGCGCGCCCAAGTTTCAGGGGAAATGAGCATGACCGCAGAACTCACGCCTAAACAGCGTGCTGAAAAATCCGCAGAGGCCATGTGGGCCAGCGACAATGCCTCAAAATGGGCGGGGATGGAGATCACCGCGATTGACGAAGGCTCTGCTACGCTGGAACTGACGGTCGAGGCGCATCACTGCAATGGCCATGGTATCTGCCATGGGGGCGTGACCTTCATGCTGGCCGATAGCGCCTTTGCCTTTGCCTGTAACAGCCGCAACCAATCCACGGTGGCGCAAAGCAACAGCATTACCTTTACAGCCCCCGGCAAGCTGGGCGAGCGGTTGATTGCCCGTGCCACTGAGGTATCCCTCACCGGGCGCAGCGGCATTTATGACGTGACAGTTGAAAACCAATCCGGCCAGATGATCGCTGCCTTTCGCGGGCTTTCCCGTGCGATCAAGGGCCAATTGTTTGAAGAATAAGTGAGGAGAACGCCATGAAAGATCTGACCCCGAATAAGGCTGACCTCGACGCGATCGAGATTGCCTCGATTGATGAAATCCGCGCCGTGCAGCTGGAGCGCCTGAAGTGGTCGCTGCGTCACGCCTATGACAACGTGCCAATGTACAAAGAGCGCTTTGACGCGGCTGGTGTACACCCGGATGATCTGCAGCAGCTGTCGGATCTGTCGAAGTTCCCGTTTACCTACAAAAACGACTTGCGCGACAATTATCCCTTTGGTCTTTTTGCGGTGCCACGCGAAGAAATCATCCGTCTGCATGCCTCCTCCGGTACGACAGGCAAGCCGACTGTTGTGGGCTATACCGCCAATGACATCTCCAACTGGGCCGATCTGGTGGCGCGCTCTTTGCGGGCTGCGGGTCTGCGCAAGGGCAATATGGTGCATAATGCCTATGGCTATGGGCTGTTCACCGGCGGTCTGGGGGCGCATTACGGTATCGAACGTCTGGGCGCGACCGTGGTGCCGATGTCCGGCGGCCAGACCGAAAAGCAGGTCGGCTTGATCACCGATTTCCAACCCGATGGCATCATGGTGACGCCGTCCTACATGCTCAACATCCTTGAGCAATATCGCAAGAATGGCATGGATCCACGCGACAGTTCGCTCCAGGTTGGTGTCTTTGGTGCCGAGCCCTGGACTGATGCGATGCGCCGTGAGGTTGAGGCGGCCTTTGATATGCATGCGGTTGATATCTATGGTCTGTCCGAGATCATGGGCCCCGGTGTAGCCAGCGAATGTGTCGAGACCAAAGACGGGCCGGTGATCTGGGAAGACCACTTCCTGCCCGAGATCATTGACCCCAAGACCGGCGAAGTGCTGCCGGACGGTGAAATGGGCGAGCTGGTCTTTACCACCCTCACCAAAGAAGGCCTGCCGATGGTGCGTTACCGCACCCGCGACCTGACGCGTCTGCTGCCCGGCACCGCGCGTTCGATGCGGCGGATGGAAAAGATCACCGGTCGTTCGGATGACATGATCATCCTGCGCGGGGTCAATGTCTTCCCCAGCCAGATCGAAGAACAGCTGATGGCCACCGGTGGTCTGGCCCCGCACTATCAGATCGAGCTCTACAAAGCCGGTCGCATGGATGCGATGCGGGTCTATGTTGAGGCCGAAGCCGATGCCACCGATGAGCTGTCCAAGACCGCCGCAGCGCGGATGCTGACCAAGCGCATCAAGGATATGGTTGGTGTCTCCACCGAGATCATCGTAGGAGAGCCCGGCGAGGTTGAGCGCAGCCAGGGCAAGGCCAAGCGCGTTGTTGACAACCGCGACGCTGACTAACCAAGGAGAGAGCTGAGCCCATGGCCCGCACCATTGCAAAAGACCACGATGAAAAGCGCGCCCAGATTCTGAAATCTGCGGCCAAGGTCTTTGCCGAGGCGGGCTATGATCGCGCGTCCATGACGCAATTGGCGCGCGAATGCGGGATCTCCAAGGCCAATATCTATCACTACTATGACAGCAAGGAGGCCGTGCTTTTTGGCCTCCTTGATACCTATCTGTGCGACCTGCGCGACCGGGTTTGCGGGATCGAGGTTACGGATCTTGCCCCGGATGAAGCCCTGCGTCAGGTGGTGGCAGAGGTGCTGCTCGCCTATCAGGGGGCTGACTACGAGCATAAGGTGCAGTCCGGTTCGATGGGGGCATTGCCGGAAGAACAGCAAAAGCTGCTGCGCGCCTATCAGCGCGAAATGGTGCAGTTCCTCAGCGATACACTGCAGGCCGTGGCGCCCGAGGTCTTTGCCGCAGACCCAGGCAAGCTGCGCGCCGCCACCATGTCGGTCTTTGGCATGTTGAACTGGTACTATATGTGGAACTCCGGCGCCGGCCCCAAGGCGCGCGAGGACTATGCCGAACTGGTCGCCAACCTGACCCTGAACGGGGTGCGGGGGCTGTAGCACTCGAACCGCTGAAGTACGGCCTCAGGCCGGGCAGCGCCCGAGCCTCCCCATGGGAGGGCGCTTTCGCACCCACCCAGGCTCGGGCGCTGTCCTTGGTATGTAAGCTACCCGATACTCCTCCTGGTTGCTTTTGTGGTGAGGGTGTCTTAGTCGTCTGGCATGACAGACTATTCAAAGTTCTTATTTTTTCTTATCCCAACTTTTGTCTTGTCTATGCTCCTGCTATCCATTTTTAGCTTTGCAGGGTTGTGCTCGATTTCGGATTGTATGGGGCGCGGAGAGATTATTCTTTCCAATGTTTCCTTGGGAGTTTTGCTTGTTTTCCTTGGAAGCGTACCGGGATTATTCACAATTGTGTCGTGCTGGCATTTGCTTAGGCAAAGACCATTGGGGAGCGGAGTGCGGTTTCTGGGGTGGGCCATTTGTTTGAGCATTGGCTTCATGGGATGTGCGCAAGTCTTCATTGACTTTGGGGACGCGTGGGCTGGTGCTACGATGGTCTTGTTTTCGGCCTGTTTAGGCGGCTCTATTCGCAATTTCCCTTTCCACTAGATGTGTCTCAAAAGATTGGGAAAGTTGGTTGTTCACTTTTGGGTGCGCTACCAGAATAAGTCCTTTTGCCCCTCGCTTTCGCAACCTGCAGCTAAGGGGTGAAACTAGCTTGCTAAGCTTATCCGCAGCACTTCCCATTGCCGCCGGGACATGCGCTCTTTGGAGGCCAGCAGCCAATAACTCTCGTGATGCGGCATCACCTCTGCGCTCACCTGTATTAATGCGCCGCTGTCCAGATCCGCCTGACACAGAGGCAGCGAGCCGAGCAGCACTCCAAGTCCTGCACGCGCGGCCGCCAAGGCCGAGGCAAAGGTGTCATAGCGCAGCGCGGTGGGGGAGGTGGTGACCTGGCCGCTGAACTCGCGCCAATCGCGCCAGCTGGGGCGGGGGCCAGAGACGGAGAGGCGCGGCAGATCGCGCCAATCCTTGGTGGTTTGCAACAGGGCGGGCGCAGCCATGGGGGCAATGCGTTCTTCAAACAGGGGCGCCTTGTACATGCCCGGCCAGTCGCCGGCACCATAGCGGATCTTGACGGTGCCGTCCTCCTCGGCGGCATCCCCGGACAGGACCATGGTGTTGATGGTGACTTCGGCACCGCTGGCCGCCAACAGGGCGGGCAGGCGCGGCGTGATCCAGTGCTGCACGATCGAGGAGCTTGCAGAAATCACGATCTTGTTGCGCCCCACCCCAAACAGCGCCTCTGAGCTGTCGCGCAGCGCGTTCAGCGAAGCCTGCACATGCGGCAACCAGGCCTCGCCTTCGGTGGTCAGATGGATGGCGCGGGTTTTGCGCACAAAGAGCTTGGTGCCCAGCTGATGTTCGAGGTTGCCAATGCGTTGGCTGATGGCGGGTTGGGTCAAGCCCGTTTCCCGCGCCGCAGCGGTAAAGCTGCCCAGCCGCGCGGTAGTTTCAAAGGCGCGCACCCATTCCAGCGGAATGCTGTCGAATTTGGAATCACTCATAAGAAAACCTGAGTCTCATGTGGGCTTTTGCTGATTTGATTTTATAGGCGGGCTGGCTGAGACTGTCACCCGTGAATAGATCAGCTAGGACCTTTCAAGCGATGACATCCGTATCCCTCTCCGCCAATGGCGATTTCCTGACCCTAGACCTGGATGGTCAGCCCCACCGCTTTCACGCCATCTGGCTGCGCGACAACGCCTGGGATCCAGAGACCCGCGCACCGGGCAATGGCCAGCGTCTGGTGGCCCTGCGCGACATTCCCGCCGAGACCAAGCTGGTGGCGGCCGAGATTGCAGAAAATACCTTGAAGGTGAGCTTTGCCCCTGAAGACAAGACAGTAGAGTTTGATCTAAGCTGGCTGGCTGCCAATAGCTATGACAAGGCCACCCCGACAGAGGCAGGCTGGCTGGGCGAGGGGGTAGAACCCTGGAACAGCAGCCTGATGTCCTATGTGCCCACTGGTGATTTTCAGGCGCTGAGCGGGGGTGGTGATGCGCTGCGCGACTGGCTGGGGCAGGTCACGCGCTATGGTTTTGGCAAGATCGAGAATGGTCCGACCGAAGATGGCTCGCTGTTTAAGGTGGTTGATCTGTTTGGCTATGTGCGCGAGACCAATTATGGCCGCCATTTTGAGGTCCGCACCGAGGTGAACCCAACCAATCTGGCCTTCACCGGATTGGGGCTGCAGGCCCATACCGACAATCCATATCGCGACCCGGTGCCCTCGATCCAGGTGCTCTATTGCCTTGAGAGCTCCGCCGCGGGTGGTGAAAACATGGTGGTCGACGGCTTCGCCGCAGCACTGCGCCTGCGGGCCGAGAATGAGGCCTATTTTAACGTGCTGGCCAAATACTGCGCCCGGTTTGAATATGCCGGCGATGCCGATACCTGCCTGCAGTCACGTCGCCCGATGATCGAGTTGGCACCGGATGGCGAGCTGATCGGCGTGCGTTTCAACAACCGTTCGCTGGCTGCCGTGCAGGATGTGCCCTTTGAGGATATGGGCACTTATTATGCCGCCTATCGCCGGTTGGGCGAAATCATTGATGATGAGGCCATGGAAGTGACCTTCCGTCTGGAGCCCGGTGAGAGCTTTGTGGTTGATAACACCCGGGTTCTGCATGCGCGCAAAGCCTATAGCGGCGCGGGAACCCGTTGGTTGCAGGGCTGCTACGCCGATAAGGATGGGCTGCGTTCGAAATATGCCGCCCTGTCAGCACACCAGGAAGGATGAGCTCATGAGCAAGCCAGATATCGCCAGCCTGAACCACAGCAATATCGTCGACTTCCTCGGCTCTATCTTTGAGCGCCGCGGCGGGGAGGAATACCTGGGTGAACCCGTGACCATGGGCGAGCATATGCTACAAGGCGCCACCATTGCCGAGCAGAACGGTCAGGCCGAAGAGATCATTGTCGGTGCGTTGCTGCATGACATCGGTCACTTCACTTCGGAGTTTGGCACATATCACCCGGATGACACCGAAGACCGTCATCACGAAGACGCGGGCGCCGAGGTGCTGGAGCAGTTCTTTCCCAGCGTGATCACCGATTGCTGCCGCTATCATGTGGCGGCCAAGCGCTATCTCTGCGCCACCAAACCCGAGTATTTCAAACGGCTAAGCCCGGCCTCGGTGCATACGCTGGAATTGCAGGGCGGGCCGATGAATGCCGAAGAGGTTGCCGAGTTTGAGGGCAATCCCAACCTGAAAGAGATCATCGCAGTGCGCTATCTCGATG
This sequence comes from Pseudophaeobacter sp. EL27, assembly GCF_900313025.1. Lineage (GTDB taxonomy): Bacteria > Pseudomonadota > Alphaproteobacteria > Rhodobacterales > Rhodobacteraceae > Pseudophaeobacter. The sequence goes on along the minus strand of NZ_OMPQ01000008.1, from coordinate 628,134 downwards.
AGGCGGGGAAACGCGCCGACATGGAGACGCCGGACTATTGGCATTTTGCCCCCATGGTGCAGCGCATGGTGGACCGCCATTGCAGCACCGGCGAGGCGGGTTGAGCTTCACGATTATTGCCATTGAATACCTGGCCGATAGGCCAGGCAGCGCCCGACCCTCCCCGCGGGAGGGCGCTTGCGCACCCACCCAGGGTCAGGCGCTGCCCTAAGATTTCGGGCGAACCAGAAAAGACAGGCCCTCCAAATCAACTTGGAGGGCCTGCTAAGTTTCCGAAGGTTGGATCTGATCAGATCTCGGCCGGGGGGACCATGCCGACGATCTCATAGGTCTGGCGCAGGATCGGTGCGGTGATGGCGCGGGCGCGCTCGGAACCGCGGGTGAGGATCTTGTCGATCTCATCCTGGTTTTGCATCAGGCGGGTCATTTCGGTGGTGATCGGAGACATTTTCTCGACCGACAGTTCCGCCAGCATCGGCTTGAACTCGGAGAACTGCTTGCCGCCGACATCGGCCAGCACCTGATCAACCGACTGGCTGTTCATCGCTGCATAGATATTGACCAGATTGCGCGCCTCGGGACGTTCTTCCAGACCCTCGGCTTCAGAGGGCAGGGCATCCGGGTCGGTCTTGGCCTTGCGGATCTTCTTGGCGATGGTATCGGCGTCATCGGTCAGATTGATGCGGCTGGCGTCGGAGACGTCGGATTTTGACATCTTCTTGGTGCCATCGCGCAAGGACATCACCCGGGTGCCGGCACCTTCGATAACAGGTTCGGTCAGTGGGAAGAAGTCGACGCCGTAATCATGGTTGAATTTGGCAGCGATATCGCGGGCCAGTTCGAGGTGCTGTTTCTGATCCTCGCCCACAGGCACATGAGTGGCGTGATAGACCAGAATGTCAGCCGCCATCAGCGCCGGATAGGCAAAGAGACCCAGCGAGGCGTTCTGGGCGTTCTTGCCGGCCTTATCCTTCCACTGGGTCATGCGCTGCATCCAGCCCATGCGGGCGACGCAGTTGAAGATCCAGGCCAATTGCGCGTGCTCGGGCACCTGGCTTTGGTTGATCAGGATGGATTTTTCGGGGTCTAGACCGGCGGCAATAAACCCGGCACAAAGCTCGCGGGTGGATTTCTGCAGATCCTTTGGGTCTTGCCAAACGGTGATCGCATGCAGATCCACCATGCAATAGATGGTCTCCATGTCTTTGGCCTGCCAGTCGACAAAGCGCTTCAGGGCGCCCAGGTAGTTGCCCAGGTGCAGGTTGCCGGAAGGCTGAATGCCGGAGAAAACGCGCGGCGTAAATGTCGTATCGCTCATGGGGGCGAAACTCCCGTCTGGAATTATGGTCCCTAGTCGCTTACCCATGGGCCAGCGCAGGGTCAACAGGGCAGCGCCCACAGGCAGGCTGCGCGGGCCGTAAAACGACCGCTTCAGGTCAAGGAGAACGACAAACTATGAGTGACGATCCAAATATCTCTCCCGTCAACCCGCTGCCCCCGGCCGTGGTGGCGCTGGTGCTGGTGATCATGGGGATTGAAGCGGCGTTCTCTTTGGGGATGCGGGGCATCATTGGTGGCCCCGAGGCCATTGGATGGCGGCTGGAGGCGTTTCAGTCCTATGCGTTTTCCTCAGAGATCTTCTGGTGGATGCAGGAGACCGGGCAATGGCCAGCCGAACATCTGATCCGGTTCCTGTCCTATGCCTTTGTGCATGGGGCCTTTACCCATGCGCTGTTTGTCTGCGTCTTTGTGCTGGCCATGGGCAAGATGGTGGGCGAGGTGATGGGCGATCTGGCGATGGTCATCATCTTTTTGCTCTCGGCCATTGGCGGTGCGGTTGGATATGCGGTTTTGATGAATGCATCGGTGCCGCTGATCGGTGGCTTTCCGGCGGTCTACGGCTTGATCGGTGCCTTTACCTATATTCTGTGGCGGCAATTGTCGTTGGTGGGGGCGCAGCAAAGCCGCGCCTTCTCGCTGATTGCCTTTTTGATGGGGATCCAGCTGTTGTTTGGTCTGCTGTTTGGTGGCGCCCAGGACTGGGTTGCCGATCTCTGCGGCTTTGCCACCGGCTTTGGCCTGTCGTTCTTTTTGGCCCCGGGCGGTTGGGCGCGGATCCGCAGCAATATCCGGCGCGACTAACGTGGCTGTAGCAACGGGGGCTCCCGCCCGTCTTGCAGCATCAAGATGCTTTATCCCGTTGGGCCGGGCGCCGCGCTACCGCGCGGCGCGGTTGCGCCTGATGCAATTGAGGCGCTGATTTAGCCCTTGTTTCGACGCAGGCTGGCCTTGAAATCCGACAGCCGGAAGGCGCCGATACTAGCACCAATGGAAAAATAGCTGATGATACCAATCGCGACCAGTAAGGCCAGTGTAGGATAGCGGATACTGGCGCTATAGAGCCAGGGCTCTAGCATCCAGGCCAGGCCCCAGAGCAGGGCCCCCATCAGCAAAGAAGCGATGAGAATCCGCCAGATCCGCTGTTTGAACCGGGCATCAAAGCGCGCGCTTTGCCCCATCGCACCGGTGCCACGCGCCAGCTGCCAGACCATGGCCCAGCCGGCAATGGTGGTGCCTATGGCGGCGCCGATAAAGCCAAGAAGGGCAGCCCCTGCGATGGCCACCACCGCGTTGACCACCATCGCGTTCAGCGCAAAGCGAAAGGGGGTGCGGGTGTCTTCGCGGGCAAAATAGAGCGGCTGCAGGACTTTTTGCAGCACAAAAGCAGGCAGGCCGAGCCCGTAGATCGCCACGGCCAGGGCGGTGGCCTGGCTGTCCTCATAGGAGAAAGCGCCCCGTTCAAACAGAACCGAGACCAGTGGCAGCGGAATGGCCATGAGCGCGATGGCTGAAGGCACGGTCAGCGCCAGCGAAATCTCCCCTGCGCGGCTGAAGGCGTGTTGCGCGCCCGTTGTGTCTTCGGCGGCCAGACGCCGCGACAGATCCGGAAGCAGGACGATACCAACAGCAATGCCAACCACGCCGAGGGGCAGTTGATAGAGCCTGTCGGCATAGCTGAGCCAGGCGATGGCCCCATCAAAGAAACTGGCGACCTGACGACCAACCAGCAGGTTGATCTGCACAACCCCGCCTGCCAGTATGGCCGGAGCAGCGATTACAGCCAGGCGTTTGAGATCCGGAGTGAGCCGAGGGCGGCGTGGCGTCAGGCGAAAGCCGGCTCGGCTGGCGGCAATCCAGACCAGCGCCATCTGCGCCACCCCGGCCAGCAGCGTCGACCAGACCAGCAAGGTGCCCTGCGAAAAGCCCAGCAATTCCGGCTTGCTGGCCGGAAGATAGGCATCAAGCAACCCGCTTTCCCCCAATACCAGTGCCCCGACCAGGATGATGTTGAGCAAGACCGGAGCCGCCGCTGCTGCCGCAAAGCGCCCCGAGGCGTTGAGCACGCCAGAGAGCAGTGCCGCCAGCGAGATGAACAGGATATAGGCAAAGGTGATGCGGCCAAAATCAACGGTCAGATCAAAGCGGGCATCACCGCGAAAACCGCTGGCCATAGCCATGACCAGCCAGGGCATCACCAGCTGCGCCACCAGGGTAAAAACGATCAACACAGTGGCTAGGCCGGTCAGGGCATCGCGGGCAAAGCCAACCGGATCCTCATCCTTTTGCAGCTTTTTGGAAAACAGCGGCACAAAGGCGGTGTTAAAGGCCCCCTCGGCAAAGAAACGGCGAAACATATTGGGCAGGCTAAAGGCCACCAGAAAGGCCTCGGCCACCGGGCCAGTGCCTAAGAAGCTGGCAATCATGATGTCGCGGGCAAACCCCAAGACACGACTGGCCAGGGTCCAGAACCCGACGGTCATAAAGCCCGACAGCAGTTTTACCGGTTTCATGATCGCGCCCGTTTTGACCCTTCGGAGATCGCCTCGCGCAGTTTGCGTTCGAGGAAATCCTGCTTTGACTTTGCATGGTACTTCAAGCCAAACATATCCTTGACGTAGAAGGTATCGACCACCTGTTCGCCATAGGTCGCGATCACCGCATTGGCGATATAAACATTGGCGCCGGCCAGAGTGCGGGCCAGATCATAGAGCAATCCGGTGCGGTCGCGAGTGTCGACTTCGATGATGGTGTAGATCTCCGAGCCCTCATTATCAAAGGTGATATGCGTGGGCACCTTGAAGGCCTTTTCGCGCTTTTTAAACTTGTCGCGGGTCTCCAATGCCTCGCCGGTGATCACCTCACCGTTCAGTGTCTTGAGGATCATCTGGTTCAGTCGTGGCAGCCGGGAGGCCTCAAACGGGTGGCCATCGGCATCCTGGATCCAGAAGGCATCCGTTACATAGCCATCCTTGGTGGTATAGCTGCGGGCATCGACCACATTGGCCCCAACCAGGGCCAATGCACCAGAGACGCGGGCAAAGATACCAGGGTGATCAGCCATGACAAAACAGGCGCGGGTCGCATCACGGTCATCATCCGGATAGAGCCGGATGACAATTCCGGCGTCGTCATTCTTGGCCTCCAGCTCCTTCAGCATCTCCGCAAAATCGACATGGGCGGTGACGTGCAGCCCCTGCCAATAGGGATCATAGTGGCGTCCGGTTTCGCGTTTTAGATCGGATTTGGACCAATCAGGCAGGGCGGCGCGCAGGGCCTTTTTGCCGGCAGCTCCACGGTGTTCGCGGTTCAGCGCCTCCATGCCGTTGTCCAGCGCCTCGCGGGTCTGGTTATAAAGCGCGCGTAGCAGGGCGGCCTTCCAATTGTTCCAGGTGTCAGGGCCAACGCCGCGAATATCGCAGACGGTCAGTACCAGGAGCAGATCCAGCCGCTTGACCGATTGCACCGCCTTGGCAAAGCCCCGCACGGTGCGCGGATCGGCAATGTCACGTTTTTGCGCCATGTCCGACATCAACAGATGGTTGCGCACCAGCCATTCCACGGTTTCGCTGTCAGCCTTGTTCAATCCCAGACGGGGGGCAACCTTGCGGGCGATCTGCGCACCAAGGATGGAATGATCCAGCTCGCGGCCCTTGCCGATGTCATGCAGCAGCATGGCCACCAGCAAAACCTTGCGGTTGAGCCCCTGACGGATCACTTCCGACGACAGGGGTAGCTCTTCTTCCAGCTCGCCCTTCTCGATGGCGGTGAGGTTGGAGATCACCTGAATGGTGTGTTCATCCACCGTGTAGGAGTGATACATGTTGAATTGCATCATCGCCACGATCGGTTCGAACTCTGGGATAAAGGCCGAGAGCACGCCGAGCTCATTCATGCGGCGCAGGGCGCGTTCCGGATTGCCGTGTTTCAGCAGCAGATCCAGGAAAATCCGCCGAGCTTCCTTGTCGCCGCGCATCTCGTCGTCGATCAGATCCAGATTGGCCGTGACCAGCCGCATGGCATCCGGGTGGATCAACATGCCGGTGCGCAGGGCTTCTTCAAAGATCTTCAGCAGGTTCAGCTTGCTGTCGAGGAATGTCTCGGGATCGGCCACATCCAGACGGTTGTGAATGACCTTGTAGCCAGGTTTTACCCGCGGGCGGCGACGGAAGATCCGCTCCAAGAGTGGCGCGCTTTTTTGCTGGCTGGCCTCAAGTTTGGTCAGCAGGATCCGGGTGAGGTCACCAACGGTTGTGGCATGGCGAAAATACTCCTGCATGAAGATTTCAACGCCGCGCCGACCGGCGCGGTCCTTGTAGCCCATGCGGCTGGCGACCTCGACCTGCAGATCAAAGTTGAGCTGCTCGGTGGCGCGTTTGGTGGTCAGATGCAGATGCGCGCGCACAGCCCAAAGGAAATTGGCTGCGGTGGAAAAGGTGTCGAGCTCCTCTGGCGAAAACAGCCCGATCGAGACCAGATCAGCGGCGTGTTGAACCTGGTAGACATATTTGGCGATCCAATAAAGCGATTGCAGATCGCGCAGTCCGCCTTTGCCCTCTTTGACGTTGGGCTCGACCATATAGCGCTGGCCTTGCTTGAGGTGGCGCTCGTCGCGTTCCGTCAGTTTTGCTTCGATGAAATCATGGGCATCACGAGAGAACAGCTCCGCCCGCAGCCGGTCCTCCAGCTCATCAGCGAGGTCCTGGTCGCCGGTCAAAAAACGCTGTTCCAGCATGGCGGTGCGGATGGTGTAATCCTCTGTGCCAAGCCGGATGCAATCCTTGATGGTGCGGCTGGAATGGCCGACCTTGAGCCGCAGATCCCAAAGGATATAGAGCATCGATTCAATGACGCTCTCGGCCCAGGCGGTGACTTTATAGGGGGTGAGGAACATCAGGTCGACGTCTGAAAACGGCGCCATTTCACCACGGCCATAGCCGCCCACGGCGATCAGAGCGATCCGTTCACCAGAGGTCGGCGTGCCAACCGGATGCAGATAGGTGGTGGCGACATGAAAGGCCGTCAGAACCAGCCCATCGGTCAGATAGCTATAGGATTTGGTCAGGGCACGGGCCGCAAAAGGCGCCTTGGCAAAGGCCTCTTCAATGGCCGCGCGCCCTTGTTTGTTGGCCTGCCGTAGCAGAGCCACAGTCTCACTACGCAGGGCTTCTGGCTCGACCTCTTTGGCCAGAGCAGCGATCTTTTCCTGCATCTCGGAGAGGTTGAAAATGCTAAGAGCATCGCAGATCAGCTCGGAAGCGGGGAGCGTTCCGAGCTGATCACGAGGGGCCATCCGGGCTGGATCAGAATCCTGCGCCGGAGAAGCTGCTGGGGGCTGCGTCAATGATGACTACCTTCTGTTCTTGAATCGTTGCGATGGCCAAACCGCGATCATTGGTCCCATCGGGGCGCAGACGGAAGATGCCGCCAGTGCCCTGGAAGCCCGCCCCCTGGGTCAGGGCTGCTGCTGTCAGCGCATCGGCCTTGCCAGCTCCGACCAGAGCGCCAATTGCTGCAATCCCATCATAGGCCAAGCCGCCAATGGAATGAGGCGCGCTGCCATAGGTGGCTTCGTAGCGATCCCGGAAACCGCGAGCCTTGCCAGGGTCGGGCATGGCAAACCAACTGCCCTGGACGCCAGGCAGGGCCAGGGTCTGGGCAGGAACGTCCCACCGGGTGAGGCCAATGTACTGAATGTCTTCGGGTTTGACGCCAGCTTCGGGCAGCAGCTGGGTCAACAGCGGCAGCGCCCCGGCGGTGGTGGCCGTCAGGAACAGCGCGTCTGCGCCGCCGCCGCTTGTGGCGGACTGGATCTGTGGAATGGCGTTGATGACGCCTTTTTGCGACAGTTCATAGCCAACGCTGCTGGTGATGTTCACACCGGACCGCGCCGCTGCATTGCGGATTGCGGCCTGTCCGGCCAGACCAGATGAGTTATTGCCGCCCGCGATCAGGATGTTGTTTTTGCCCTGCGACTTGGCATAGGCGGTCAGGCGGCGGGCGGTATTGTCAAAGGTTGGCCCGAGGATGAAAACATTGCCCCCGGCAATCGAGGTGGTGTTGGAAAAGGCCAGGACGTTGATGCCCTTTTGAGCGGCAGCAATGCCAGCGGCATTGGCGGCCTCGGCATAGACCGGCCCCAGAATAATCCGCGCGCCTGCGTTGACGGCTTCGGTGGCAGCAGCTGCGGCCCGGGTGGGATCGCCTGCAGTGTCATAGATGCGCAGGTCAATCTGCACGCCTTGCAGATCGGCAATGGCCAGACGAGCTGCGTTTTCCAGGCTCTGTGCCAATACGCTATCGCCGGACTGCGCCGAGCCACGCGGCACCAGCAGCGCCACAGGCACGGGTTTGGATGTATTGATTGTGGGGCCACCGCCGATCGTAATCGGATCACAGGCGGCCAGGGCAAATGTGGAAATCGCGGCGATTGCAGACAAAGTTGCCTTGCGGGCCCGCTTGAAAACAGCAAACATAATGGACTTGTAACTCCCCTTGTCCGGCGCTTGTGCGCCGTGTTGGTTCTGGGGCAATCATAAACGACCAAAAAGGCGGGTCCAGCGTGAATCATCAGATCGTCAATTTGTTGCCGGGACTGTATTTTGTGGCAACACCTCTGGGCACGGCGCGCGACATCACGCTGCGGGCGCTGGATGTGCTGGCCTCGGCGGATCTGATTGCCGCAGAAGACACCCGATCCCTGCGTCGCCTGATGGAGATCCATGGCGTTCCACTGGGGGAGCGGCAAGTGATTGCCTATCACGACCATAGCGGAGTGGGTGCGCGCGGCAAATTGCTCTCGGTATTGGAGGCCGGAAAATCTGTCGCCTATGCGTCCGAGGCGGGCATGCCCCTGATAGCTGACCCCGGCTATGCCCTGTCCAAAGCCGCTTCCGAGGCCGGGCATCTGGTGACCTCCGCACCAGGGGCCACGGCGGTAACCACCGCGCTGGCGCTGGCTGGACTGCCGACGGATGCCTTCTTTTTTGCGGGGTTTTTACCCAATGCCAGTGGGGCGCGACGCAAACGGCTCGAGGAAGTCGCGTCGATTCCCGGTACCCTGGCCTTTTACGAATCCCCTAAACGGGTGGCGGCCTCAGTGGCGGATATGGCCCAGGTGTTGGGCAATCGACCCGCAGCCCTGTGTCGGGAGCTGACCAAAAAATTCGAAGAGGTACGCCGCATGCCCCTGTCCGAGCTGGCCGCCAGCTTGGAGGAAAACCCGGTGAAGGGCGAAATTGTCGTCCTGGTGGATCGGGCCTCGGAGGTGGCGGTGAGCGATGGCGATATCGAGAGCGATCTGCGGGCCGCACTTGCTGACAACTCGGTCAAGGACGCCGCCGCCATTGTGTCGGAAGCCCATGAGATGCCGCGCCGCAAAGTCTATCAAATGGCCTTGAAACTGGCCAAAGAGAGCTGAGATGGCCAAACCGCCTGCCTCTGCCGGATTGCGGGCCCATCTATCAGGGGCCGCAGCTGAGGATCAGGCAGCGCGCGCCTATGTCGATCTTGGTTATGAGCTGGTTGAGCAGCGTTGGCGCGGGGCAGCGGGTGAGATTGACCTGATCCTGCGCAAAGGCCCTCTGCTGGTCTTTGCCGAGGTCAAGACCGGGCCCAGCTATGAGGCGGCTGTTGCCCGGATCAACCCCCGTCAGATGGGGCGCGTTCAGGCCTCTGCCGCCCTGTTTCTGGATCAGCAACCGCATGGCAGCCTGAGCGAGGCGCGTCTTGATGTGGTTTTGGTTTTTGGCGCGGGCGAGGTCGAGATCCTGGAAAACGCCTATGGTCAGGGCTGACCCTGCGGCGCGCAATTTGAACAAGGCATATTGAACCTGACAGCCCGCTGCGCCATCTATGGCGAAAGCAAAAGGGAAACTGCTATGAAAATTGCCTTTCAGATGGACCCGATTATGGGTGTGGACATCAACGCCGACAGCAGCTTTCGCCTGGCGGAAGAGGCGCAGGCGCGCGGCCATGAGCTGTTTTTCTACCTGCCCGATCAGCTGGCCTATCAGGAAGGCAAGATCACCGCGCGTGGTCAGGACATGACGGTGCAGCGGGTGGCGGGTACACCTGCCATCCTGGGTGAGATGCGCGAAGTTGATCTGGCTGATTTTGACGTGGTCTGGCTGCGCCAGGACCCGCCCTTTGACATGCATTACATCACTTTGACCCATCTTCTGGACCGGTTGAAGGATGACTGCCTGGTGGTGAATGATCCCTTCTGGGTGCGTAACTACCCGGAAAAGCTGCTGGTGCTGGATTTCCCGGACCTGACACCGCCCACCGCGATTGCCCGCGATCTGGACACCATCAAGGCGTTCAAGGCGCGCCACGGTGATATCATCCTCAAGCCGCTGTATGGCAATGGCGGCGCCGGGGTGTTCCGTCTGGACGCCAAGGATCGCAACCTGACCTCCCTGCATGAGCTGTTCACCGGATTTAGCCGCGAGCCGCTGATCGTGCAAAAATTCCTGCCTGACGTGAGTAATGGCGACAAGCGGGTCATCCTGGTGGACGGCGAACCCGTTGGGGCCATCAATCGCGTACCTGCGGCGGGTGAGACACGTTCGAACATGCATGTCGGTGGGCGTCCCGAAAAGGTTGGCTTGACCGAGCGGGATCTGGAGATCTGCGCCGCCATCGGGCCGCTTTTGAAAGAAAAGGGCCAGGTCTTTGTCGGCATCGACGTGATTGGTGACTACCTGACGGAGATCAACGTGACCTCTCCTACCGGCATCCAGGAGCTGGAACGCTTTGACGGGGTGAACATCGCTGAGAAGATCTGGCAAGCGATTGAAGCCAAGGTTAGCTGATGCACCAACAGAGTTTGGTGCTCACCATCGATTGCCGGTTTTCCGACCTGCCGTGCGTGTTGATCCAGGATCGTGCTGGCAAAGCCTTGCGAGAACATGGCCGCTGTTTTACGGGCGGCTGGCGGTGGGGTGCATCAGCCGATGAGCGGCAGCCGAAAGCTGAGGGCCTCAGCGAGATGCCCTCGCTCGACCTGATCACAGCAGGCGAGGTCAGCAATGGTGCGCGCCACCCGCATCACCCGGTGATAGCCGCGCGCCGAGAGACCAAACTGCTCGGCGGCGCGCTGCAATAACTCCTGGCTCTCAGCACTCAGCGCGGTTGCCTGTTCCAGCACCTCCCCCTCGGCATCGGCGTTCTGCCAGACCTCGGAAAGGGTATGGTAGCGCGCTGTCTGGATCTCACGGGCGATTGTAACGCGCTGGGCCACTTCGGTTGACCCCTCAAAGGCCGCAGGCAGCTCCAGATCCTTATAGGCCACAGGGGGGACTTCGATACGCAGATCAAAGCGGTCCAGCATCGGGCCGGAGATACGCCCCAGATAGTCCTCGCCGCAGCCGGGCGCGCGGGCGCAGGCGCGGGCGGCATCGGCGAGATAACCGCATTTGCAGGGGTTGGCGGCTGCCACCAGCATAAACCGACAGGGGTAGCGGATATGGGCATTGGCCCGTGCAATCATCACCTCGCCGGCCTCCAGCGGCTGGCGCAGGGTTTCCAGCACCGCGCGATTGAACTCGGGGAGCTCATCCAGGAACAAGACACCATTATGGGCCAGGCTGATTTCACCGGGTTGCGCTCGCCTGCCACCCCCCACAATAGCCGCCATGGAGGCGGTGTGATGAGGTTCGCGAAAGGGGCGGCTGCGGCTGATGCCGCCTTCGTCAATGAGACCACAAAGAGAGTGGATCATCGCGGTCTCCAAGGCCTCCGTCGGGGTCAGTGGCGGCAGGAGTGAGGGCAGGCGGGCAGCCAGCATGGATTTGCCGGATCCGGGTGGGCCGACCAACAGTAAGTGGTGGCGACCGGCGGCGGCAATCTCCAGGGCCCGTTTGGCCTGTTCCTGACCTTTGATGTCGCGAAGGTCGCGTTGGGTGGGATCGCTGCGTATTTCACCGGGGCGGGCCGGAGCGAGGGGCATCTCGCCGGTGAAATGGCGTACAACTTCGGTCAGGGAAGCGGCACCAATGACCAGTGCATCACCGGCCCAGGCGGCCTCGGCGGCGGAGGGTTTTGGGCAGAGAAGGTGGCGATCCAGGGCCGCCGCCCCCATCGCGGCGGGCAGGGCGCCAGTGACGGGCATCAGCACCCCATCCAGTGACAGCTCCCCCAATGCGACAGTTTGCGCCACCGCGTCCGGCGGGATAAGGCCAATGGCCGCCAGCAGGGCCAGGGCGATGGGGAGATCAAAATGGCTACCCTCTTTGGGCAGATCCGCAGGCGAGAGATTGACGGTGATCCGCTTGGCAGGCAGCGCGATTGACATGGAGGCAAAGGCGGCACGTACCCGTTCGCGCGCTTCCGATACCGCCTTGTCCGGCAGGCCGACGATGGCAAAGGCCGGGAGCCCTGCCACCAGCGAGCATTGCACCTCAACCGGTCGGGCCTCTATGCCGTGAAAGGCCACTGTGTTGGCGCGGCTGATCATGCCTCTCCATTTCTTTGAACAAACAAGGAAAAACCATAGGCGCCGTGGTTTTGGAGTCAGCAAGGATAGGGATGATGAGAGCGATTTTTGTGATGATTTCTCGCAGACCTTACGCTCTTGGGCAGTTTGGGCCGGTTCAGGCGAAAGACCTGCGAGATGGGAAAAGACTAGCCGATGGGCCAGGTCGCACGGTCCAGATCCAGCAGGTAGGGCTCCGGGTCATAGGTGACCTCGCGCGCTTGGGCCTGCCATTTCAGCACTGCCGGGTCCGACAAAAGCAGCATGCAATAAGCGCGGGTCGCGGCAGAGACTGGCAGGTCATAGCCAATGATCCGCGCAGCGACCGGGGTATAGAACACCTCAGCCAGCGAATAGTGGCCAAAGAGGTATCCCTCCTGCGCGCCTGAAATGCTGCGGGCATGGGCAAAAAGCACCTCGATCCGGGTGACATCGGCCAGCACTGCTTGGGAGGGGGTAAAGTCCTTCCAGACATGGGAGAGCTGCATCGGGCAATCACCGCGCAGGGCGGAAAACCCTGCCACCATTTCCGTCACCAGCCAGCGGGCCGTGGCGCGCTGATCTGCGGATTTCGGCCATAGACCTGCAGTGGGGAAGTGCTCGGCCAGGGTTTCCCCCATGGCGAGGCTCTCCCCGATCACCAGCCCCTGGTCGGTCTTTAGCGTCGGCACCAGCCGGGCCGGTGCTAGATGCGCTAGGTCCTGCGCCATACTGCCGGAGTAAAGCCCGACCAGATGGGTGCTATGCGGGATTGCAAATTTTTCGAGCATGAGCCAGCCGCGCAACGACCAACTGGAATACATGCGATCACCAATATAGAGTTCATAAGCCATGCTGGGAGACTAACGCCGCAAGAGACATTCTAAAATCGAATATTTGTGTGAAAACAAATTACAAATATTGATATATTGGGGTCAGATAAGCTGATTGAGGGCGCCACTGCGCCAGCCATCTGGCCCATAGAACAGCTCAGTGAGCGACAGGTTGTCAATACGGTGCGAAAAAGCGGCTTCGGGGCTGAGGCCCTCGGCGCGTTGAATCTGGGTGAGGATCTGGCCAAAGTGACCGACCACCACCAGATCGCGCCCGGCATGCGCGGTGAGCAGGCTGTCAATGGCATCGTTGACGCGGGCACAGACCTGGTTCCAGCTTTCCCCACCCGGTGGGGTGGTATCGCCGGGGGTCTCCCAATAGGCGCGGATGCGGGTGGGATCCTCGGCGTCGATCTCTTTCCAGCTGCGCAGCTCCCAGTCACCAAAGTGAATTTCGCGCAAGCCGGGCATATGGGGCAGACGTTGGCGATTGCCCTGAACCGCTGTGGCAGTATCCACTGCACGGATCAGGTCGGAGGAAACCACCAGAGCCTCAGGCGGCAAGGCGGCCTCCAGCCGCGCCAGCGCCGCAGTGTCAGAGAGATCTGCGGGCAGGTCCGACCAACCAACCATGGTTTTGGCATGGGTAGGACCATGGCGGACAAGGTACAGGCGGGCATTCATAATTGACCTTTCAAAACCAGCGGCAGGCCAGCGGTAATCTGCACCACGGTATCGGCGCCTGCGGCCAGTGCAATATTGAGCCGCCCCTGCGCCTCGCGGAAGCGGCGGGCCAGGGAATTTTCCGGCACAATGCCAAGACCAACCTCATTGGACACCACCACCAGCTCTGCCGGACAGGCGTGAATGGCCTCCAGCAGCTCAGCCTGGGCCGCAGCCAGATCATGGTCGGCCAGCAGGTGATTGGTCAACCACATGGTGGCGCAGTCCAGCAGGCAGACATGATTGCTCGGCAATTGGTGCAACAGCTTTGCGGCCTCCAGAGGCTCTTCATAGGTTGTCCAATCAGCTCCGCGCTGCCGTAAATGGGCAGCGACCTTCGCTTTCATCTCATCATCAAATACTTGTGATGTTGCGAGGTAAGACTTTGGTTTTGCTGTTTTAAAACACAAATCTTCCGCAAATTTGGACTTTCCCGAAGCGGCGCCGCCCAGAATGAATGTGACAGGTGCCGACAAGTTCTTTATCCTTAGAAATGAACGGTTTCGCTCTTGTGCGTACCTGCTGAAGACGCCCAAAACAAGGGCGAAGACAGCATCCACTCGCATAGCTGGCTCGCGGATTTGGCGAGGACCAGAGCTCTGATGATAGGGCAATGAGTAACTTCTCGAGACTGTGCCGTGGCATTGCGCTGCGGAGTTTGAGACATCCGGCCCGATTTGAGTTCACCAAATTACGTGCTGCCGGAGTGTCTCGTTTTCAAGACGAACTGATTCCGGGGGGAACAATGGCGCTTGACCGTAGCACAGATAACCCATTGCCAAAGAAGGCGATGAAGGCAGAGCTGCTGGATGCAGAAACTGAGAAAAGGCTGGCCTATGCCTGGCGCGATCACCGCGATGTCGAGGCGCTGCATCGGCTGACCAATGCCTATATGCGATTGGCGATTTCCATGGCGGTGAAGTTCAAACGCTACGGAGCACCGATGAATGACCTCATCCAGGAGGCGGGGCTGGGGCTAATGAAGGCGGCGGATAAATTTGATCCCGACCGGGGGGTGCGGTTTTCCACCTATGCGATCTGGTGGATCAAAGCCTCGGTGCAGGACTATGTGATGCGCAATTGGTCCATGGTGCGCACGGGCTCGACCGCGTCGCAGAAATCGCTGTTTTTCAACATGCGCCGAGTACAGGCCCAGTTGGAACGGCAGGCGCACACTCAGGGCCAGCGATTGGACAAACATCAGCTGCATCAACAAATTGCTTCTGAAATCGGGGTGCCTCTCCGCGATGTTGAAATGATGGATGGCCGCCTGTCGGGGTCTGATTTTTCTCTCAATGCGGTGCAGTCGAGCGAGGCTGAGGGGCGCGAATGGATCGAGATCCTGGAAGATGACAGCGCCCAGGCGGCTGAACTGGTTGAGAGCAGTCATGATCGCCGCAAACTGCGTCGATGGTTGGTGGAGGCGATGCAGACCCTGACCGGGCGTGAACAGAGAATTGTGGTGGCGCGCAAATTGAGCAGCCCGCCGCGCACATTGGAGGCGCTGGGCCGCGAGTTGAGCCTGTCAAAAGAGCGGGTGCGTCAGCTGGAGGCTGGAGCATTTGTGAAAATGCGGAAAACGCTTGATACCCGATCGCGAGAAGTGCACAAACTGCTCTCATGAAAAAACATAGTTTTTTACTCGGAATTACGTCGAGGTTCGTTTCTGGCCTCGCAACTATCAGCATTGCAACGGCTCTTGTGACAGGTCTCGGGACAGCCATCAGGGCGGATGATACAGCCTCTGTGGTTCAGGCTGAGCCCCAGTTTGGGACCCGGGCTGAGACCCTGGCAGAGGTTGCTGAGGCCTTGAGCGGGGCGGATGTGATCATCCTGGGCGAGGTGCATGATAACCCGCACCATCATCAGGTTCAGGCGGAGCTGATCGCCGCGCTACAGCCACACGCCTTGGTTTGGGAGATGATCACCCAGGCACAGGCGGAGGGTCTGACACCGCAGATCCTGCAGGATCCAGACGCGACCGCGCGAGCTTTGGACTGGCAGGCCTCTGGTTGGCCAGATTTTTCGCTTTATGCGCCGGTGTTCAAGGCGGCGGAGCAGGCCGCGCATTTTGGCGCATTGGTGCCGCGTGCTGAGTCGCAGGCGGCATTAAAGGCCGGGGTGGCCAGTCATTTTGGGGCGGATGCAAAACGGTTTGGACTGGATCAAGCGCTGCCAAAAGCAGAGCAAACCGTGCGCGAGGCTGAGCAGATGGCCAATCATTGCAATGCTATGCCGGAAGATATCCTGCCGATGCTTGTCGATTTTCAAAGGCTGCGAGACACCAGCCTTGCCGCTGCCGCCGAAGCGGCTCTGCGCCAGACTGGCGGGCCGGTGGTGGTGATCACAGGCAATGGTCATGCGCGGTTGGATCGCGGCCTTGCGATCTACCTGGCACGTGCCATGCCAGACAGCGTGATCCGCGCGTTGGGGCAAATGGAAGATGGGTCTATCCAGGGGCAATTTGATGTTGTGCTCTCGGCTCCGGCAGTGCCTCGCCCCGATCCCTGCCTTGCCTTCTCCAAATCCGAATAGCTGTCCAGCAAGGACAGGCACAGGCAGGGTTCGGGGCGAGGCAAAACCGTTTCACTCTTTGTTGCGCAGAGGCTAATGTTGCCGGGGGCTTGTGGCCAAGCCCGGAAAACAAAGGGCAGGCGAGATGCTGGCAGGAAAGAAAATTCTTCTGATCATTGGTGGTGGCATCGCGGCCTATAAATCACTGGAGCTGATCCGGCGGCTGCAGGATCAAGGCGCCTCTGTGACGCCGGTTCTGACCCGCGCGGGCGAAGAGTTTGTCACGCCTCTGTCCGTTTCTGCCCTTGCCGGGGTGGCGGTGCACCGGGATCTGTTTGACCTGACGTCTGAGGCCGAAATGGGCCATATCCAATTGTCGCGCAGCGCTGATCTGGTTGTTGTTGCTCCTGCCACCGCTGACCTGATGGCCAAGATGGCGCAGGGGCTTGCAAATGACCTGGCCTCAACCCTGCTGTTGGCGACGGATACCCCGGTTCTGCTGGCGCCTGCGATGAATGTCCGGATGTGGGAACATGCCGCGACTCAGCGCAATATCAAAACCCTGCGCGGGGATGGGGTGAGCTTTGTTGGACCAAATGAGGGCGGCATGGCCTGTGGTGAATATGGCCCAGGCCGCTTGGCAGAACCCGCCGAGATCCTGGCCGCGATCACGGCGCAGCTCGCTGAAGCGACCCAGCCGGGTGCCCTGGCAGGGCGGCGTATTCTGGTCACTTCCGGTCCGACGCATGAGCCAATTGATCCGGTGCGCTATATCGCCAATCGCTCCTCCGGGGCGCAGGGGACAGCGCTGGCCCGTGCTCTGCGCGATCAGGGCGCTGAGGTGGTGTTTGTCACGGGCCCTGCGGAGGTCCCTCCCCCTGAGGGGGTAGAGGTCGTTTCGGTGCAAAGCGCGCTAGAGATGGAAGCGGCAGTGCAGGCAGCCCTGCCGGTGGATGCAGGCGTTTTTGCGGCAGCGGTTGCCGATTGGCGGGTGACTAGTGCCTCGGATCGCAAACTGAAGAAATCAAAGGACGGGCTGCCAGTGCTGGAGTTTGCCGAGAACCCGGATATCCTCAAGGCCGTGTCCCGGATGGAGAGGGGCCGCCCCGCTCTGGTGGTTGGCTTTGCCGCCGAGACCAATGACGTGGTGGAAAACGCCACCGCCAAGCGCCTGCGCAAAGGCTGCGACTGGATCGTGGCCAATGATGTTTCACCGGCGACGGGAAACATGGGGGGGCAGGAGAATGCGGTGATCCTGATTTCGGATCAGGGCGCAGAGGACTGGCCGCGCATGGGTAAGGCAGAGGTCGCCACCCGGCTCGCCAGTCGTATCGCCACCGCGCTACAGAGCCTAGACTGACTCCAAGCTATCAAATTTATGCGGCACGGGACTGGCCATAGAGCATCCCCCATAAGTTTCCAATTCAATGAACGAGGCCCCTATGGTTGAGATCAAGGTGATCCACGACGAAGGCGCAGATCAAAGTCTGCCCCTGCCAGCCTATGAAACGCCCGGAGCGGCCGGCGCAGATCTGCGGGCCAATCTGCCAGATCGCAGCAGTCTGACCCTGGCCCCCGGTGCCCGTGCGCTGGTGCCGACCGGGCTGCGGCTGGAGATCCCTCTGGGATACGAGGTGCAGATCCGTCCGCGGTCGGGGCTTGCCTTGAAGCACGGGATTACCCTGCCCAATAGCCCCGGCACCATCGACAGCGACTACCGCGGCCCCCTGGGGGTGATCGTGATGAACGCGGGAGAGGCGGATTTTACCATTGCCCATGGTGACCGGATTGCCCAGATGGTGGTGGCCCCGGTGCTACAGGCGCAAATCACTCTGGTTGATGCCCTGTCCGGAACCGACCGCGGTAGCGGCGGTTTTGGCTCAACCGGGGTTGGCTGATGTTTCTTGTTCTGTTTCTTGCGGGGCTCATCTGGTGGGGCGGTCGTTTGGTTCACCTGCCACGTTCCCTGCGTTTGCTCCTTCTGGGGCTGCTGTTTATGACGGTCTTGGCGCTACAGTTGACCCTGCCTGAGGGCCACGCCCTGCGCGAAGCCACCGGGGGCACGCCGGCACCCTTGCTGATGCTCGGCGGATTTGGCCTCTTGGCGGCGGGATATGGCTGGATTATCTCTTGGCTCAAGCTTCGCGCGCAATCAAAAGGCAGCCCCAGCCCCATGTCACAGCCTCCCTCCCTGTTCTCAGACACTGAGCTAAACCGTTATGCCCGCCATATCGTCCTGCGAGAGCTGGGTGGGCCGGGGCAGAAAAAACTGAAACAGGCCAAGGTCCTGGTGATCGGCGCCGGGGGGTTGGGTGCACCAGCACTGCAATACCTGGCCGCTGCTGGGGTTGGCACCATCGGCGTGATTGACGATGACGAGGTGGAAAATGCCAATCTGCAACGTCAGGTGATCCACCGTGATCAGGATATCGGCATGCCAAAGGTCTTTTCTGCCGAGGCCGCGATGCGGGCGCAAAACCCCTATGTCGAGGTGCGCCCCTATCATCGGCGGCTGACCGCAGATTTGGCGGAAGAGCTGTTTGCCGATTTTGACCTGATCCTGGACGGAACCGATAATTTTGAGACCCGCTATCTCGTCAATGAAACAGCAGTGAAACTAGGCAAGCCGCTGATTTCCGGCGCCCTGTCGCAATGGGAAGGCCAGCTGAGCCTGTTTCACCCCAAAAGTGGCGGTCCCTGTTACCAATGTATCTTCCCCGAAGCACCGGCTGCCGGGTTGGCCCCTTCCTGTTCTGAGGCCGGTGTTGTTGGCCCGTTGCCGGGGGTGGTTGGTGCAATGATGGCGCTGGAGGCGATCAAGGCGCTGACCGGGGCGGGCACCACAGTTCAGGGGGAGTTGCTGATCTATGATGCGCTTTATGGCGAAAGCCGCAAAATCCGTCTGAGCCGCCGGGAGGATTGCCCGGTCTGTGCCCCGGGCTAAGCCTTGTTTTCAACTGTCAGCGGTCAACGGAAGGCTTCGCAACGGTGAGACTGGACGCCTGCGCCGCGCGCTTTGGCGCGCGGCCGGGCCCAACAGCAAGGCGGCATCTTTGATGCAGCTGGCGCTGGCGGGAGAGCTCCCTTTGTGGGGCTAAATGCTGTCGTGAAACGCCAGAGAAGCCCTTGCTTGATTGCAGCCGCTGCGCATCATCGCTAGCCTCTTCTCAAAGGAGAACGCAACGATGACAAACCCCCTCTTGGCCCATTGGGACACTGCTTTTGAATTGGCCCCCTTTGATCAGATCAAGGATGCGGATTTTGCGCCGGCTTTGGATCAGGCGCTGGCACAGCACCAGGCCTGGATAGGCAAAATTGCTGACAATCCAGCCCCGGCGAGTTTTGCCAATGTGATTGAGGCGCTGGAGACCCCGGTTCCGGCGCTTGAACAGGTGCTGTCGGTGTTCTTCACCGTGGCAGGTGCGGATAGCAATCCCGAGCGCGAGGCGCTGCAGCGGGAGTTTTCTCCGAAACTGGCGGCGCATTTTTCCACCATCACCGCCAACAAGGCGCTGTATGCTCGGATCAAGCAGGTCTGGGATCAACGCGACAGCCTTGACCTTACCTCTGAGCAGCAACGGGTTTTGATGATCACTCACCGTGGATTTCTGCGCGGTGGTGCAGCACTGGAAGGGACCGCTGATACCCGGATGCAGGAGATCAAGGGACGGCTTGCCACTCTGGGCACGGAGTTCACCCAGAACCTTTTGGCGGATGAACGCGACTGGCACATGGAGCTTGGTGAGGAGGATCTTGCAGGGCTGCCAGAGTTTGTGGTCGATGCCGCACGCGCGGCCGGGGCGGAAAAGGGCGCTGCTGGGCCAGTGGTGACCCTGTCACGATCAATCATTACGCCGTTTTTGCAGTTCTCGCCGCGTCGGGATTTGCGCCAAAAGGCCTTTGCCGCCTTTACGGCGCGGGGGGCCAATGGGGGCGAGACGGACAATCGGGCGATCGCTGCCGAGATCCTCGCCCTGCGCGCCGAACGCGCAGAACTGTTGGGCTATGACAGCTTTGCCGACTACAAACTTGAAACCGAGATGGCCAAGACACCCTCGGCGGTGCGGGGCCTGCTGATGGATGTCTGGGAGCCTGCGGTGGCACGGGCCAACCGGGACGCGGAAATTCTGGCGCAGATGATGCACGAGGAGGGCATCAACGGTGATCTGGAACCCTGGGATTGGCGCTACTACGCGGAAAAGCGCCGCAAGGCCGAGCATGATCTCGATGAGGCCGAGCTGAAGCCCTATCTGCAGCTGGACCGGATGATCGAGGCCAGCTTTGCCTGTGCCACGCGGCTGTTTGGCCTGGAGTTCCGCCCGCTGGAGGTGCCGCTATATCATGAGGATTGCCGCGCCTGGGAGGTCACCCGCGACGGCAAACATCTGGCGGTGTTTATTGGTGATTACTTCGCCCGCGGTTCCAAACGCTCTGGTGCCTGGTGTTCCGCGATGCGCGCCCAGGCCAATTTCCCCAAACCAACCAACCCGATTGTGATCAATGTCTGCAACTTCGCCAAGGGTGAGCCCGCACTTTTGTCCTGGGATGACGCCCGCACCCTGTTTCATGAGTTTGGCCATGCGCTGCATCAGATGTTGTCGAATGTGAGCTACGAGAGCATTTCCGGCACCTCGGTGGCGCGTGATTTTGTGGAACTGCCCAGTCAGCTTTATGAACATTGGCTGGAGGTGCCCGAGGTCCTGAGTGAGTTTGCCACCCATGCCGAGACTGGTGCGCCCATGCCGCCGGAGTTGTTGGCCAAGGTGCTTGGTGCTTCGACCTTTGATATGGGGTTCCAGACCGTTGAATATGTCGCCTCGGCGCTGGTTGATCTTGCCTTCCACGAGGGGGTGGCGCCTGAGGATGTGATGGCAAAACAGGCGGAGGTTCTGGAACAGATCGGCATGCCCTCTGCTATCAAAATGCGGCACGCGACGCCGCAGTTTGCCCATGTCTTCTCCGGGGACGGCTATTCTTCGGGCTACTACAGCTACATGTGGTCCGAAGTTATGGATGCAGATGCCTTTGCCGCCTTTGAAGAGGCAGGAGGTGCCTTTGATCCTGAGCGCGCCCGCGCTTTGGAGCGCCATATCCTGTCGAGGGGCGGATCAGTGGATCCGGCGGAGCTTTATACTGCGTTTCGGGGGCGTCTGCCCGGGGTGGAGGCCCTGTTGAAAGGGCGCGGATTGGCTGCTGAATAGGCTGTCATTTTGAGCCGGGGGAGGGGGCGCTGCCCCCGGTCTGCGACCTCCCCCGGAATATTTTTTGGAAAGATGATAAAGAGTGGTTGGGGAATTGGGGGTCAGTATCCGAGTTCCCGGTTGACTTGATTGAGGAGGGGCAGGCCTGTTTCGCGGCGCTGGATGTTTTGGGCAATCATCTGTGATGCTGTCAGAGGGCGGGTTTCGGCGGCGATATGCGGTGTCACTGTGATATGGGGGTGTGCCCAAAAGGGGTGTTCCTGGGGCAGGGGTTCCTGACGGAAGACATCCAGGGTGGCATGGGCGATATGGCCGCTGTCCAGAGCTGCCAACAGGGCTGTATCCTCTATCAAGGGGCCACGGCCTGGATTGATGATACGCGCGCCCCTGGGCAGCATTGCCAGGGTTTCTGCATTAAGCGTGTTTTCGGTTGCTGACGTGTCTGGCAGCAGCAGCACCAGGATTTGGGCCTGGCTCAAGGCGCGTTGGAAACCGTCACTACCATGTGCGCAGGCTATTTGGTCGAGAGATTTTGCGGAGCGAGACCAGCCGGTGACCGGGAAGCCAAGCTGCGCCAGAGCCGTGGCGCAGGCAGCGCCCAGAGCGCCGAGCCCCAGCACGGTGACTGGGCGCTCCTGAGCCAGGGGAGGCACGACCGGATCCCAGCAGTCCTGGGTTTTGAGGCTGCGGTCAATGTCCAGGTGGTAGCGCAGGACATGGCCCGTGACCCATTCCACCATGCCCGCCGTCAGGCCTGGATCCACCATTCGACACAGTGGCTGAGTGAGGGTCGTATTGCCGGTGATTTTCTCCACCCCGGCCCAGAGACTGAGGACGGCCTTGCAGGCTGTATAGCCTGTGAAATCCTGCAGGTCGGAATTGGGCGCATAAATCACATAGTCCACCTCACCCGGTGGGTGGTTCTGGCGCAGATCGACCTGGAGCCCAGCCTTGGCAAAGGCGTCCCGCAGTGGGGTCTGGTAAGTGTCCCAGCGTTCCGGGCGGGCGGCAAACTGAACCTTGATCATGTGGCAAATACTCCGGACATGTCTTTGAAGCCTTTGATTTCAATCGGGTTACCGGCTGGGTCATGGAAAAACATGGTGCTTTGCTCACCGGGCATATTGGCAAAACGTGTCACTGGCGCCAGGGTGAAGTCAAGACCGGCAGCGGTCAGTTGGTCGGCGAGCACTTGCCACTCCTCCTGCGGCAGGATCACCCCGAGGTGGGGCATGGGGACCATATGGTCGCCGACCTTGCCGGTGTTTCTGGTGGCAAAGACCGGTCCCAGGTGCAGGGAAATCTGGTGGCCAAAGAAGTTGAAGTCGACCCAGGTCTCGGTGCTGCGCCCCTCCGTGCAGCCCAACAGGCCGCCGTAAAAGGCGCGGGCCTTGTCCAGGTCATCTACATGGTAAGCGAGGTGAAAGATGCTCATGTCGCGTTCTCCTGTTTGTGTGCCCTTGATTTACGCGAAGACAAAAGAAAGCCCTAGCTTGCTTTACTGTGTTCAGACATAAGTTTTTCTCATGGATCTAAGATTTGTCAGCAGCCTCATTTTGGTTATCGACGCGGGCTCTTTGGCGGCGGCAGCCCGGATGGGAGGTATCACGCCTTCGGCGGTGGCGCAGCGGATTGCCACATTGGAAGCCCTGTTGGGGGTGTCGCTATTGGTGCGTGCGGGGCGGGTGATGCAGCCGACGCCCGAGTGCCGCCGCCTGTTGCCGGGGTTGCGGCAATTGCTGCGCGACGAGGCGGCGCTTAAGGGTCTGTTGCAGGCCGACGGGCTGCAAGGTCAGTTGCGATTGGGAGCCATTTCCACGGTGATCAGCGATCATGCCAAGGATCTGGTTGCCGGGCTGCGGAGCGCGGCGCCACAGGTCGAGCTACAATTGATCCCGGGGGCGTCCAGTGCCCTGTTTGCTGAGTTCGAAGCAGAAGGTTTGGACGCAGCACTGATCGTACAGCCGGAGTTTACGCTGCCCAAGACCATGCAGTTTACGCCGATATCAAGACAACAGATCGGTTGGCTGCTGCCCGAAGCCGGAGGGGGCGCTGTGCCGGAAGGGGAGTTGCCTTGCATTCTTTATAGTCGCGAGGCCTGGGGCGGTGTTGCCTGCTGGCAGGCCCTGCAGGTGCAGGAGAGCAGCCCCAAGGTTCTGGCGGAGATGGACGCGTTAGAGAGTATTGCAATGTTGGTGCAGGATGGGTTGGGCCGGTCGGTTCTGCCCAGGTGGGCCACGCTTGATCGCTATGCCGCAAACGCGCGTTTTGTGCCGATTGCCGGGCTTTACCGTGAACTTGGCCTGTTGAGCTGGAGCCGGGATCGCGGCAGGCCGGTGCTCAGCCTGCTGTTGGAGATCCTAAAGGGCAATGGCACTCAGGTTGCAGGGGCGGATCAGCGCGGGCGATGAATATTGGCGCTCTGGACCAGGCCAAAGGCGGCCAGCAGTACCAGCATCGCAGAGCCCCCATAGGAGACCAATGGCAAAGGCACGCCGACCACCGGGGCCAGCCCCATGACCATCGACATGTTTACGGCAAAGAACAAGAAGAAGGTGATGGCGACGCCGAGGCTGACCAGAGAGGAAAAGCGGTCCTTGGCCGCCAGGGCGGTAACCACGCAGAACACGATGATCAGCACATAGAGGCTGAGCAGGGTGAGGCCGCCGATGAAGCCAAACTCCTCGGCCAGGGTGGTGAAGATGAAATCGGTGTGTTTTTCCGGCAGGAAGTTCAGCCGTGACTGGGTGCCCTGCATATAGCCGCGCCCGGACCATCCTCCAGATCCCAGGGCGATTTTGGACTGGGTGATGTGATAGCCCGCTCCCAGCGGATCCTGCGAGGGGTCAAGGAAGGTGTCGATACGCAGGTACTGATAGTTTTTCAGCAATTGCCATTCGGTGCCGCGACTTTGAAAGACAGCAGTCACCAGACCAAGGCCCGCAGCAATGACAGCGGCAAAATAAGCCCAGTGAACCCCCGCTAAAAACATCACCCCGCCCCCAGCTGCCATTAGCAGGATCGAGGTGCCGAGGTCAGGTTGGCGCAGCACCAGAAAGGTTGGCAGCAGGATCATCATCACCGGGATCAGAACCCAGATCGGGCGCGAGCTGCGCTCTGGGGGTAGCCAGTCGTAATAGGCGGCCAACAACATCACCGAGGTGATTTTCATCAGTTCGGAAGGCTGCAGGCGCATAAAGCCAAGATCGATCCAGCGCTGTGCGCCCATACCAACGGTGCCAAAGAACTCAACCGCCAAGAGCAGGACAACGGAGGTCAGATAGGCCAGGATCGACATGTTGCGCCAGAACCAGATCGGGATCAGGGCCACCACCAACATCACGCCCATACCGAGCAAAAACCGTTTGAACTGAGGCTCCGCCCAGGGAGAAAAAGAGCCGCCCGCAACTGAATAGAGCATCAAAAACCCAACCCCCGCCACCGAGGCCAGCAAGAGGGTCAGGGGCCAGTTCAGATACAGGATCTTGTGCAGGCCCGAGGGCGTCGATTTGGCGTTATACTCAAGATAGCTCATGCGCGGTCACTGTCCGGGTTTTCGGCACGTTTGAGACGTTCGCGTTCCAGCCGCTCCTGTTGCGCCTTGATGCGGCTGCGGTCGCCTTTGGGGTAGGCCTCCAGCGGCGGGGTGCCATTGTAAAGCGCCTGCAACATCACATCGCGGGCAATCGGCGCGGCCGCCTTGGAGCCACCGCCGCCATGTTCAACAATCACCGAAACGGCAAACTTGGGGTCATCAAAGGGGGCAAAACAGACATAAAGCGCATGGTCGCGGCGTTCCCAGGGCAGGTCCTTGTTGCTGATCACGCCGGCGGCGCGTTCGGCGGCGGTGATGTTGCGCACCTGGCTGGTGCCGCTTTTACCACCCATGCGCATGCCTTCGGCGATGATACGTGACCGATAGCCGGTGCCGCGCCGGTCGTTGCTGACCGAAAACATGCCACGCCGGATCATACGCAGGTTGTTTTCGTTCATGCCCAGCATTTCACCCGCGCCGGAGGGCTGTTCAACACCGTCAATGGATTTGATCAGGCGCGGGGATATATCCCGCCCGGTGGCCAGTCTGGCGGTCATCACTGCCAGCTGCAGCGGCGACGCCAGCATGAAGCCCTGGCCGATGGAGGCATTGACGGTATCGCCTACCAGCCAGTCCTGTCCCTTCACCCGTGACTTCCACTCGCGGTTGGGCGCCAGCCCACTGGCCACAGCTGACATGGGCAGGTCATGGCGAATGCCAAGGCCCAACCGCTTGGCCATGGCAGAAATTTTGTCGATGCCAACTTTGATGGCGAGATCGTAGTAATAGACATCACAGGATTGTTTGAGCGCGGTATTCAGATCGACATGACCATGACCGCCGCGCTTCCAGCAGTGGAACTTGCGTCCCGAAACTTCCAGATGACCGGGGCAATAGACCGTGTCCTCGGGGCCGATTAGCCCTTCTTCGAGGGCCGCAAGGGAGGTCACCATTTTGAAGGTGGAGCCGGGCGGGTAGGTGCCCTGCACGGTTTTGTTGGCGAGCGGACGATAAGGGTCCTCGGTCAGCATCCGGTAATCCGCCACCGAGATGCCGCGCACAAACTGGTTGGGGTCAAAGCTCGGCGCTGAGGCAATGGCCCGCAGATCGCCGTTTTCGCAGTCCATCACCACAACGGCGGCGCTTTCGCCGCCAAGTCTGGCCTGAGCGTAGTTTTGCAGATCGGCGTCGACTGCCAGCTGCATATCGGCCCCAGCCTGGCCTTCCTTGCGGTCCAGCTCGCGCATCACCCGACCACCGGCGTTTACCTCAATCCGCTTGGCCCCGGCGGTGCCCCGCAGTACATCCTCGCGCTTGGCCTCAAACCCGACCTTGCCAATTTGGAACCGGGGGATCCGCAGGATCGGGTCGGGGGCTTCCAGCTTGTTGAGGTCATAGTCTGACACCGGGCCGACATAGCCAACCACATGGGCAAAATCACTTAGCTGCGGGTAGATGCGGGTCAGGCCCACTTCGGGGGTGATGCCGGGCAGGGCCGGGGCATTCACCGCAACCTTGGAGATATCTTCCCAATTCAGCTGATCCGCGAGGGTGATGGGCAGGAAAGGACGGTTGCGACCTATTTCGGTGCGGGCCCGTTCGATGTCTTCTGGTGGCAGGGTGATCAGCTCCGAGAGCTTGGCGATCACCTGCTCAACGTCGCCGGCATCTTCAGGGACCAGAATGATCCGGTAGGAAGGCGAATTATGCGCCAAGGTCTGCCCGTTGCGGTCAAATATCTCGCCGCGCGCAGGGGCCAGCAGGCGAATATTGATGCGGTTTTCCTCGGCCAGCAGGCGGAACTGATCCGCCTGATCAATCTGTAAATAGCGCATGCGCGCCGCCAAGGCGCCGACAAATCCCAATTGCAAACCACCCAGCAGCAGGGCGCGACGGCTCAGCTTGCGGTGGGCTCCTTCCAGATCTTTGGGAGAGCGTCTCATTTGCGGGCTTCCAGAATTTCGGCTTCGGCGGCAGTGAGTTTACG
Source organism: Pseudophaeobacter sp. EL27 (assembly GCF_900313025.1). GTDB lineage: Bacteria > Pseudomonadota > Alphaproteobacteria > Rhodobacterales > Rhodobacteraceae > Pseudophaeobacter. The sequence continues at coordinate 601,547 of NZ_OMPQ01000008.1, read as the reverse complement.
CACTCCCAAGAGAGTTTGACTAAACAGTACCACCAAAGGATAGGTGGCAATTGTGGCAAACATTTCAATCCCCGACAAGCTCAGCGGGGCGCGGGGGATGGAAAAGACGGAAAGGGTGACGCGGTTCAGAAGGGTGATCACGGTGATCACCAGCGCCACCGATAGCCACTCGGCTGCAAAGGTTGTCTCATGATGTGGCTGAGAGCGCGACCGCAGGAATTCGCAGCCCAGCACCACCAGCAGCGTTTGCAGGCCGGGGGGGCGGTGAAACAGCAGATCGGCCATCAACAGGACCAGAATAAGAAGCAGCACCGGGACATAGTCGGGGCGGCGCAGCGACCAGGCCATGGCGAGGCAGAGGATCAGATCCGGTGGTGCCCAGCTGCGCGCCTGCGTGTCCAGAGGCAGCAGGTGAAAGAAGATGATCAAAAAGGCAAGCGCCGCAAAACTGACCCGCATGATCTGGATTTTGCCCGGCGCAACTTCAGCCATTTCCGGCTCCACTTGCACCAGGGTCCTGTGCCTCGTTGGCAGCGGGGGCTAGCTCCAGAGAGCCGGGGCGGGATCTGGGGGTGTTGGCGCCGGGGGCGGGGACGATCAAGCCGCCGGGATCACGGATCACCTGAGTGCCGTGATGGCGCAGAACCCGCAGAAACTCGAGGCGTTCATAATCCGCTGATAGCCGTACGCGCATCCGGCCACTGCGGTCCTGGGTCGCCTGTCCCACCAACAGCCCGGCCGGAAAGACATCCCCATCGCCTGAGGTGATCACCCGGTCACCGGGGCGCACCAGATCGGCATTCTCCAGAAAGGTGAGCAGCGGAGCGGTGCTGTTGTCGCCAGTGACCAGTGCCGTCTGGCCCGAGGGCTGGATGGTCACGGGAACCGCGCTGGCGGCATCGGTCAACAGCACTACCCGTGCCGTATTGCGGCCCGTGCCGGAAATGCGCCCAACCAGGCCGATGCCATCCATGGTGGCCCAGCCATCCTGAATGCCATCGCGGGCGCCCACGTTCAAAATCACCGACTGGCGAAAGGGTGAGCCGCTGTCCGCCATCACCACGCCGGTGATGAAGGTGAGCTTTGGGTCCAACCGCACATTGTTCAGATCCAGCAGCCGCGCGTTTTCCTGCTCCAGCTGCAAGGCGGCCTCTTTCCAGGCGCGCATCTGGCGCAGCTCCGAGCGCAGCTCGCGGTTCTGTTCAGACAGGCGTTGGTAGCTTTGGAAGTCGCGAAACAGGTTGACGACCCCGGTCACCGGCACCATGGCCCAGTCCATATTGGGCACAACCGCATCAATCAACTGGGCACGGAACCGCTCGACCCTGGGGCTGTCGATCCGCCAGACCAGAAACAAGGCGGCCAGAAACAGACAGGCCACTCCCACCAGTAGGCGACGCAGCGGGGTTGTATAGTCTTCGCGCTGGGAGCGGTCTTTCGCCAAGGGGCTCCTTTCCGGCGCCTGTCACTGCTGCCTTAGGCAAAGCAAAGGCAGCCTCAGGCTTAGCTGTCGTAGTCGATGGCGTGGCGCAGCTGTTTTTCAAACTCCAGCGCCTTGCCGGTGCCCAGTGCCACACAGTTCAGGCATTCATCGGCAATCGAGACGGCCAGCCCGGTCTGTTCGCGCAGGGCAAGGTCCAGATCCCCCAACAGCGCACCACCACCGGTGAGCATAACGCCACGATCGACGATGTCAGCCGCCAGATCTGGCGGGGTGGTTTCCAGCGCGGTCATCACCGCTTCGCAGATCTGCTGCACGGGTTCTGCCAGCGCTTCGGCCACCTGGGCCTGGCTGATTTCGATTTCTTTGGGCACGCCGTTCAAGAGGTCACGACCCCGGATTTGCATCGACTGGCCGCGGCCATCGTCGGGCATCCGGGCAGTACCGATAGAGGTTTTGATCCGCTCAGCCGTGGCCTCACCGATCAGCAGGTTCTGTTGGCGGCGCAGATAAGAGATAATGGCTTCGTCCATGCGGTCACCCCCAACACGCACCGAGCGGGCATAAACGATGTCACCCAGCGACAGAACCGCCACCTCGGTGGTGCCGCCGCCGATATCAACTACCATGTTGCCGGTAGGATCGGTAATCGGCATGCCCGCGCCAATGGCGGCCGCAATTGGCTCCGCAATCAAGCCGGCGCGCCCGGCACCGGCTGACAGCACTGAAGTCCGAATGGCGCGTTTTTCAACCGGGGTGGCGCCATGAGGGACGCAGACGATGATCTTTGGTTTGCGGGAGAAGGGCGAGCGTTTGTGCACTTTGCGAATGAAATGTTTGATCATTTCTTCGGCGGTGTCAAAATCGGCAATCACCCCTTCGCGCATCGGGCGGATCGCCTGGATGCTGCCGGGGGTCCGGCCCAGCATCAACTTGGCGTCCTCGCCAACGGCCAGCACTTTTTTGATACCGTCTTTGATGTGATAGGCCACCACCGAGGGTTCTGAGAGGATCACGCCGCGGCCTTTGACATAGACCAGAGTGTTTGCGGTGCCGAGGTCGATGGCCATGTCCGTGGTGAACAACCCGCCAAGATTTCCGAAAAGCGCCATGTAAAATGTGATCCTATTGAACTGCAACGAGGGGCGACTCCGCGAGGGTCGCAGATCAAGGTCTTATACCAGCGCAGCCCCGCCGCGAAAGGGCGTTTTAAGGTCAACTAGCGCCTTTTCGCCGGCCCGGGCGATATTCTGGGCAGCCACCTTGTATTTTCGCCGCGATCTCTTTGCCCGGGGGAGGTGGGGCCACAGGGCAGTGTGAGGGAGGAGGGAGGGGGTTTCTTCGTGATTTCTTTGGGTTCCGTGCCAGGCAAATTCGGGCTAAAGCCGGTGCTATGCTTTCATATCAACATATCTATCACGCCGGAAATCTGGCCGATGTACAGAAACATGCGCTTCTGGCGGTGATTCTGTCCTACCTCACCCGCAAGGATAAGCCGGTCAGCTATATCGAGACCCATGCCGGGCGGGGGCTCTATCAACTGGACGCACCAGAGGCGGTCAAAACCGGCGAGGCCGCAGCGGGCATTGATCGGGTGCTTGGTGATGGATTGTTGCCGGCGGACCATCCCTTGCGGCAGGCGCTGGCCGCCTGTCAGGCCACACATGGTGACACGGCCTATCCGGGCTCACCGCTGATTGCTGCAAACCTGTTGCGATCTCAGGACACACTGCATTTTGCCGAGCTGCACCCCGGCGAACACGAGGCCCTGCGTCAGGCCCTGCCAAGGGGGCGGGCCAAGGTGCATTTGCAGGACGGGTTTGAACTGGCGCAATCCCTGGCGCCGCCAACGCCCCGACGCGGGGTTTTGCTGATTGACCCAAGCTATGAAATCAAAAGCGACTATGGCCGAATTCCCGGCATCATCGCCAATCTGCACCGCAAGTGGAATGTGGGGGTGATCGCGCTGTGGTATCCGATCCTGAAGGATGGCAGCCACGCGCCCATGCTGCGGGCCTTGGAAAATCAGGCCCTGCCGGGGGCATTGCGCCACGAGGTCCGCTTTCCTCCCGCGCGTGAGGGGCACCGGATGATTGGATCGGGAATGTTTTTGGTCAACACGCCCTTTGGCACCGAAGCCGAATGTGCGCGGTTGGATAAGATTTTTGCTGCGCTGACCTAGGCGCGTCCTCTTCACCTGAGGCCATTGTGCATCGCGCGCCGCAGTGTTTTGCAGCGCGCGATGGCAGTGGGTCTACCTTCAGGTGACGTCTTTGTACGAGATCTCGCGGGTGTCGGCGCCTTCGCCAACCTTGCCGCGACGAATGATCACCCGGTTCAGCGCGTTGATATAGGCCTTGGCCGAGGCCATGACTGTATCGGTGTTGGAGCTCTCACCCGTGGCGATGATGCCGTCTTCTTCCAGCCGTACTGATACGGTGGCCTGGGCATCGGTGCCTTCGGTCACGGCGTTCACCTGATAGAGCTGCAGGCGGGCAGTGTTTGGGTAGATCTTGCGGATCGCCTTGAAGGTCGCATCGACCGGCCCGTCGCCATTTTCGACTGCGGTTAGATCCTCGCCGTCGATCTCCATCTCAACGGTGGCCTCTGCCGGTCCGCCAGTGCCGCAGACAACCTTCATTGAGACCAGTTGCAAATGGTCGTCAGCATCTTCGCCAGAACGCATCAATGCGACGATATCGTCGTCAAAGACTTCTTTCTTGCGATCAGCCAGGTCTTTGAAACGCACAAACAGATCTTTCAGTTGGTTGTCGCCAACCTCAAACCCCAGGGTAGAGAGCTTGTCGCGCAGGGCCGCGCGGCCCGAGTGTTTGCCAAGCGGCAGCGAGGTGCCGGACAGGCCCACGTCTTCGGGGCGCATGATCTCAAAGGTTTCTTTGTTCTTGAGCATGCCATCCTGATGGATGCCGCTTTCATGGGCAAAGGCGTTCTTGCCGACGATGGCCTTGTTGAACTGCACGTTGAAGCCAGAGACAGTGGCAACGCGGCGGGAGATATGCATGATCTTCTGGGTGTCGATGCCGGTTTTCCAGGGCATGATGTCATTGCGCACCTTCAGCGCCATCACCACCTCTTCCAGTGCGGTGTTACCAGCCCGTTCACCCAATCCATTGATGGTGCATTCGATCTGACGCGCACCGCCAGCCACCGCAGCCAGCGAGTTGGCGGTCGCCATGCCAAGGTCGTTGTGGCAGTGGGTGGCAAAGATCACCTCATCAGCCCTCGGAACGGTCTCGATCAGACGTTTGATCAGGTCTGCACTTTCAGCCGGGGCAGTATAGCCGACGGTATCGGGGATGTTGATCGTTGTGGCGCCGGCCTTGATGGCGATTTCGATCACCCGGCACAGATAGTCCCATTCAGTGCGGGTGGCATCCATAGGTGACCACTGCACATTGTCCACCAGATTGCGGGCATGGGTGACGGTCTCGTGGATCTTGTCGGCCATCTCATCCATGGTGAGGTTTGGAATGGCGCGGTGCAGGGCGGAGGTGCCGATAAAGGTATGGATACGCGGCTTGGCCGCGTTGCGCACGGCTTCGGCGCAGCGGTCGATATCCTTGAAATTGGCGCGCGCCAGCCCACAGATCACCGAGTTCTTTGAGCGTTCCGCAATCTCGCTGACGGCTTTGAAATCACCTTCAGAGGCGATTGGGAAACCGGCCTCAATGATGTCGACGCCCATGTCATCCAGCAGCTCGGCAATCTCGAGCTTTTCGTCATGGGTCATGGTCGCACCGGGGCTTTGTTCGCCATCACGAAGAGTGGTGTCGAAGATCAGCACACGATCTTTGTCAATAATATTGGTCATGTTGGTAGCTTTCTGGTTCTGTCCTAGGTCCATTTTTGACGCGCAAGCCTGTCTCCTCTGAGCGGACGCGCCAAAAGGCACGCTCAGAGGCGGGCTAGGAGCAGTAGGGCACGCAGAGACGCGCCGCGAAGAGCGGCGTCGGTCATGGGGATATCTGCGAAACGTGTCATGGGGGTGATTTATACAGAGGCAGCAGCGAATGAAAAGAGAGAAATTCACTGCGCGGGGCTGCCAGTCCGGCTCAGTAATGCGGCGGGGTGACAGCCCAGATCAGCCGGGTGGGACTGGGACCGGGATTGCGATAGCGATGCGGTTGGTCAGAGGTGAATTGGATGGTGTCACCTGGGCCTAACAGAAAGACCTGATCCTCAATTGTGACCTCCAACTGACCCTCAACAACAAAACCCGCTTCTTCGCCTTTGTGAGAATAGAGTTCGGCCCCGGAGCTGGCGCCGGGCTCAAAGGTGGTCAGAACCAGTTCCAGCTGCCCCGACAGGGACGGGCTTAGCAATTCATCCCTGAGGCCAGAATCAAATCGCAAGGCACGGCGGCGATCGGCGCGCACTACAAAGTCGGCCTCGAGGTTTTGCGCGTCCTGTGAGTCGGGGAAAAACCAGTTTATTCCCACGCCCAAGGCCTTACCGATCACATTGAGCGCGCGAATGGAGGGATCCGCATCCTGGCGCTCAAGCTGGCTGAGGTAGCCGATTGAGAGCCCTGTTGCCGCGGCCAGTTGTTTCAGCGTCAAACCCTTAGCCTTTCGCAGTTCTCGCATGCGCTGGCCGATTATTGTTTGGGTTTCCCGTGAAGTGGATTTTGGGGCAGATTTGTCCATTCAACTTGACTCATCATAATTTGAGGGTGAAAATTAAGATAATGAATCATAATTCATTTCCGAATTCAGATAAACAGCTGCAAGGGTACATTCATGTTCCGCTCACCTTTCTTTCGTGCCTACGGGCTTTGGCATTGGGGGGAGGGGCTGCAGACAGTTCTCTTTACCTGGTACATGACATTTCACGCTGAGTTGTCGGCGGCGCAGATTGGTTTTTACCAGGCACTGGTCCTGTCGCCCTTTCTCATATTTACCATCGCTGGTGGGGCTTTGAGTGATCGCATTGGCGCGTCACGAAGCTATAGTTGGTCCACCCTGTGTTTTGCGATTGTTCTGGCAGTCTATGGTCTGGCGGATCAGATGGTCGGGTTTCTGCCCTGGGCGTTTTTTGCCTATTGCCTGGCAGCCGGGATCACCAGTGCGATTTCTAACCCAGCGATTGACACATTCGTCCCCGAGGCAACGCCACGCTCGGCCCAGGCGAATGCCCTTCTGGCCGCCACTGCTCACAATATTGCCAAACTGTTTGGCACGCTGAGCGGGTTGCTGCTGCCCTGGTTGCTGGCCCTTGGGGGATTCGGGCTCAATGCGCTGCTGATGGGCGCAAGCGTTCTACTGTTACGTCTGCATTTTCAGGCCAAGGGGCCTAGGTCTAATGTGGCAGTGACCGCGTCGGATGGCCCTTCGCGGCGGACCAGTATTGTGCAGCACTATCGCAGCTGTCCCGAGAATTTCGACATTCTGCTGTCCAGCGCCATGTTGGGGCTGTTGATCGTGCCGGTTGGATATATTCTCTGGCCACTGCTGCTGCGAGAACGTTTTCCTGACCAGGGGGATCTGGTGGCATTGCTCTATATTTCATCCTGGATCGGCGCCATTGCGTTAACCGCTCTTGCAGGGCGCTACGCAGCGCGGCTGCAGCGTCCTGGGCGGTTTGCACTGATGATCTGGTTTTCCTGGGCTGTACTTCTGAGTGTGCTCTTGTTGGTGCAGAGTTTCTGGCAGATGTGCCTTGTTGTCCTGATCATGGGTGGGGGCAAACTGGGCAAGGCGCTGGTCTATGGCCGCTATCTGCATAACAGCCCTGAGCCCTCGCGCGGGGTGTTGATCGCAGTCGAGCAAACGGCTTTTTGGGGCCTTGCGACTCTTGGAACATTTGCCATGGGCGCGATGGTCGAGGCATTTGGCGTCGAGCCAGTGATCCTGACGGTCAGTGCCCTGGTGGTCTTTTGCCTACTGGTCCTGACAACCCGCCGGCAACTGACCAGAATTCAAATGGCCTAAGAGATTTTGGCTGCCTTAGGGGGAAACCTGAAACCTGGATGAATTCGTCTTAGTTGCTATCGGCACTGTCATCTGCGCTGGTTTCAGTATCGGCTGCCGCGCCTTCGGCAGTGGGAGGCGCGCCATTGACCCATTCGCCGCTAACGGTTTGGCCGCCGGCATAGGTCATGGTGCCGGGGCCCTGGCGTTTGCCGTTTACAAAGCTGCCAACGTAGATATCGCCATGGGCATAGGTGGCGGTGCCTGATCCGGTGATTTTGCCTTCGGTCCAGTCGCCCTCATAGGAGAAGCCATTGGGCACGTCGATCTTGCCCTTGCCGTGGCGCTGGCTGTTCACAAAACGACCGCTGTAGATCGAGCCATCTGCGTAGGTGACACGGGCCTCGCCGTGGCGCTGACCATCCTGCCAGCCGCCCTCATAGCGATAGCCGTTGGCGTCGGTCATCACTCCGTGACCATGGTTGCGGGCATTCTCGAAGGCGCCGGTGTAGGTGACACCATTGGTATAGGTGGCGGTGCCGGTGCCCTCGATCACCCCGGCAATCCAGTCGCCCTCATAGGTGGAGCCATCCGGATAGGTGATCTTGCCGGTGCCATGAGAGAGGTCGTCCTGAAACTGCCCGACATAGATCGAGCCATCGGGATAGGTCACCCGACCATTGCCCTCAATCTGACCTGCCAGCCAATCGCCAGTATAGGTAAAGCCGTCGGTTTCAGTAAAAGTGCCGGTGCCATGGCGCAGATCGTCCTGAAACATGCCTTCATAGATATCGCCATTGGCATAGGTCTGAGTGCCAATTCCCTGGCGTCGTCCCTGATCCAGCGGGCCGGTATAGATATCACCATTGGGTTGGGTCAGCGTACCAGTGCCATGCATCTGGTTGTTGGCCCAGTCTCCCTCATAATGGACCCCGTCCGACATCTGCAGGGTGCCTTTGCCGTGCAGCAGCCCATCGGCGATTTCGCCCTGATAGGTGTCGCCGTCCGAGTAGGTGATGGTTGCAGTGCCTTCTTTGCGGCCTTCAACCCAATCGCCATTATATTCGTAGCCGCCAGGAATCTGTAAGACGCCTTTGCCCTGGTGCTGCCCCTGAACAAAGCTGCCCTCATAACGCACCCCATTGGCATAGACCGCGACCCCCTGGCCGTTGATGACACCCGCCATCCATTCGCCCTCATAGGTGCCGCCATCAGAGAGGGTGATTTTGCCCAGACCCTCGGGCTTGCCCTTGACGAATTCGCCTTCATAGACCGACCCATTAGGGAACCGCGCCACGCCCTGGCCGAGGATTTCGCCTTCGACCCATTCGCCAGAATACTCATAGCCATTGGGCAGACGATAGGTGCCGGTGCCATGTTGCAGCCCACCTTTGAAGGTGCCCTCATAGACGCCACCGATTTCGTCCTGACTGGTGATGATCGTACCCTCCTGGGCCCAGGAAGGGCTCCCGGCGGTGCTGGCCAGGGTCAGAAGGGAGAGTATCGCAAGCGTTCTGCTGAAACCGGTCATAAAAACCTCTGTCTAACCCGAGACCGGCCTGAGCCAACACGGGATTTGTTTTGCCAATGGGTTACTTCGGGCGACTTGCTGGGAAACTAAGCGAGCAAACAGCTTGTCGCAATGTCTTTTGCGCTCGCCCCTTTTCCTTGGCTGCTGATCTGATAAACGACTGGGAACATGTTTTGCAAAGGGCTTGTGCAAGATGGCTGATCGTTTCCGGGTGACACTGGCGCAATTGAACCCCACCGTTGGGGATCTTGCAGGCAATGCTGCAAAGGCCCGCGCGGCCTGGGCCGAGGGCCGCGAGGCGGGCGCGGATCTGGTAGCGCTGCCCGAGATGTTCCTGACGGGCTATAATACCCAGGACCTGGTGATGAAGCCAGTGTTCCATCAGGCCGCCATAGCCGCAGCCGAGCAATTGGCGCTGGACTGCGCCGATGGGCCGGCGCTGGCAATCGGCTGTCCCTGGGTCGAAGGAGATAAGCTTTATAATGCCTATCTGATCCTCAAGGATGGCAAAATCGCCTCGCGCTGTCTGAAACACCATCTGCCCAATGAAACCGTCTTTGACGAGGTGCGCATCTTTGATGTGGGGCCTCTGGGTGGTCCCTATGCGGTGGGCGATACCCGTATTGGGTCACCCATTTGCGAAGATGGCTGGCATGAGGATGTGGCCGAAACGCTAGAAGAGACTGGCGCCGAATTCCTGCTGATCCCCAATGGTTCGCCCTATTATCGCAACAAGATGGAAGTGCGGCAGAATCACATGGTGGCCCGTGCGGTCGAGACCGGCCTGCCGGTGATCTATCTCAATCTGGTGGGGGGGCAGGATGATCAGGTCTTTGATGGCGGCACCTTTGTGTTGAACCCCAATGGCGCTTTGGCACTGCAGATGCCGGTCTTTGACGAGGCCATCACGCAGTTGGATCTGGAACGCACAGCAGATGGCTGGCGCGCGGTCGAGGGCGACAAGGCGCATTTGCCGGATGAGTGGGAGCAGGACTATCGCACCATGGTCGAATCCTTGCGTGACTATATGGGGAAAACCGGGTTCAAGAAGGTGCTGCTGGGGCTCTCCGGTGGGGTGGATTCCGCCATTGTTGCAGCCATTGCTGTCGATGCCATCGGGGCGGAGAATGTGCGCTGTGTCATGCTGCCCTCGGAATATACCAGTCGGGAATCGCTGGACGATGCCGAAGCTGTGGCCGAGGCCCTGGGCGTGCACTACGACTATGTGCCAATTGCCGAAGGCCGCAGTGCCATCTCAAACACCCTGGCGCCGCTCTTTGCCGGGTATGACGAGGACCTGACCGAGGAAAACATCCAGTCCCGCCTGCGCGGGCTGTTGCTGATGGCGATGTCGAACAAGTTTGGCGAAATGCTGCTGACCACCGGCAATAAATCCGAAGTGGCCGTGGGCTATGCGACGATCTATGGCGACATGAATGGCGGCTACAACCCAATCAAGGACCTCTATAAAACACGGGTGTTTGAGACCTGCCGCTGGCGCAATGCCAATCACCGCCCCTGGATGATGGGGCCGGCCGGAGAGGTCATTCGCCCCAATGTGATCGACAAACCGCCCTCGGCGGAACTGCGTGACGATCAGAAGGACAGCGACAGCCTGCCGGATTACCCGGAGCTGGATGCCATTCTTGAGATTCTGGTTGATCAGGAGGGCTCGATTGCGGATTGCGTCGCCAAAGGTTTCGCGCGCGAAACAGCCAAGCGGGTGGAACACCTGATCTATATCAGCGAGTATAAACGCTACCAATCGGCCCCCGGCGCACGGCTGTCTCCGCGGGCATTTTGGCTGGATCGTCGCTACCCTATTGTCAATCGTTTTCGTGATTCATCCTGACTATTACATTGAGACTGGGCAGCAGGGATCTTGTGCTGGACTGCTGGAATTTGCCTGATCTCAAGTGATTTATGAGTAATAACCTGTACCGAGTGAGCCATTGATGCGTCCCAAAGATCACATTTTGTTCCCAGCCCGCAGGAGGGCTGTTTTGTCCCCTAGACCCAAAGCCAGTAGCGCGGCATAGACACCAGCATGCCTGGACCTAAGCTGCCCCATTTCCAAGCCGATCTTGCCCTGCCCAAACGCGTTGATGCGGTTGTAGTTGGCGGCGGGATTATTGGTGCCTCAACGGCACTAGAACTGGCCGAGCGCGGGTTCTCTGTGCTGCTGTGCGAAAAAGGCCAGATTGCCGGTGAGCAGAGTTCGCGCAATTGGGGCTGGGTGCGAATCTCCCAGCGTGACCCGCGTGAGCTGCCGCTGATGGCCGAGGCCATGCGGATCTGGGAGGGGCTGGAAGCACGCACCGGCCATCCCACGGGCTATCAGAGATCTGGTATTCTCTATACGGCTGAACGTGGCCGCGAAGAGGCCAAACTGGAAACCTGGGCACCGCATCTGGCGGCGATGGACCTGCCGGGCCAAATGCTGCGCGGCGAGTTGCTGAAACAGGTGATGCCCGGTTTCCAAGGCAAGGTGATTTCCGGCTACTATACTCCACAGGATGGTCGTGCCGAGCCGCAACTGGCAACCCATGCCATCGCCTGGGCGGCGCAGGCTGCGGGGGCCAAAGTGATGACAGAATGCGCGGTGCGTTCGGTGGAAACCGAAGCAGGGCGCATCAGTGGTGTTATCACGGAACGTGGCCGGGTGGCCTGTTCTGCCGTGGTGGTCGCAGGTGGTGCCTGGTCACGCCTGTTCCTCGGCAATGCTGGCATCTCTTTGCCGCAGCTCAAGGTTTTGAATTCTGTTTTGCGGACCTCTGCTGTTCAGGATGGGCCGGAAACCGCGATCTGGAATGATGGATTTTCGCTGCGCAAGCGGTTGGATGGCGGCTATACTATTGCAAATGGCACCGAGAATATTGTCGATATCGTCCCTGACACACTGCGTTTGGGGCTGAAGTTCCTGCCCAGTTATCTGCAGGAATGGCGTTCGCTTCAGCTGCGCCTCACCGGCTCGGGGCGTTGGCGCGAAGAGGCGTCACAGGATCGGCGCTGGTCGCCACAGCAAACCACTCCGTTTGAGAACACGCGCGTGCTGGACCCAGCGCCGTCACAAAAGGCGATCAAACAGGGCTGGGAAGCAGCACAAAAGGCCTTTCCTGTGCTGCAGGGCGCCGATGTGGTGCAGAGCTGGGGCGGCATGATTGATGTCACCCCGGATGCGGTGCCGGTGATCTCGCAGGTGGATGATCTGCCGGGGCTGTTTGTCTCAACCGGCTTTAGCGGGCATGGCTTTGGCATTGGCCCGGCGGCAGGGCGGCTGACGGCGGATTTGGTCACCGGAGATCGCCCCGTGGTGGACCCCCATGAATTCCGCCTGTCGCGCTTTTGTAAGAAGTAACCCGACAAGCGTCCTGACCGTCGGCTTGGTTTCTTCTGCCTGATCTCACTTGCGTGACGCTATTGATGAGCTGCCCAGGCGACTCGTCTGAGACAGCTCTTCTGTCTGGCCTCAGCCCATCATTTGATAACTGACCGGCACAAAGCGAAAGCCGGAGCCACGTGTTTCCACATAGCCAGCTGCCGGGAAGGGCATGTGGTAGCCAATCATAGGGGTGCGGGTGCTGGCCAGCATATCCAGGATCTTCCGCCGTGATGTGGTTGCAGCCTCCTTGTTCATGTCGAATTTGACCTCCCAGTCCGGATGGGCAAAGGACCAGACATAGTGATTGGCCAGGTCTGCGGTCAGCATCAGTTGCTGACCGCCACTGTCCAGCATATAGCCCATATGGCCGGGGGTATGGCCAAAACTGGCAACGGCGCTCACCCCAGAGGCGACCGATCCGCCATCCTCCAGAAAGGAGAGCTTCTCGGCAAAAGGCGTTAGCTTCTGGGCCATCAAGCCGCCTATGCCGCTGGTTTTGTCCTGGCCTCCCCAGAAATCATATTCCTGGCGACCGGTGATATAGCGGGCCTTGGAAAATGTCTCGGCGCCATCTGTCGTCATGCCGCCGATATGGTCCGGGTGCATATGGGTGAGCACGACCACGTCGATATCCTGCGGGGTCAGTCCCACTTCGGCCAGGGCCATCTGGATGCCTCCCCGACCCAGACCGGTATCAAACAGAATTTTCTCCTGGCCGGTGTCGACAAGGGTGGGAGTAAAGAAGAACTGCGCCATATCGGCGGGAATGAAGTTCTGTGCTGAACTCGCAGCAAACTCGGCGTCAGTGGCACCACCACCAAAAATGGCCTTGGCATCGCCAACGGGGCGGCTGCCATCCAGCAGCGTGGTCACTATAAAACCGCCCAGCTTGACGCTGCGGGTGTGGGAGGCAGGCGCAATTCCCGGTTTCGCACTGGCGGTTGTGGCACTGGCCTTGCGGGCAGTTGCGGCCAGGGGAATGGCGGCTGCGGCGGCAAGGGCTGAACGGCGGGAGAATTTTGCGGTCATGGGAGGTCCTCTGTGCTGGGCTGTGGGGGATCGCTGACTTTCTTCAGGTCTGGTTTGGTCGAAACGTGGTATTCCACCTTGGATTGTTTCAGCATTGCACAGATCGGGGGTCCTGGGAGCGGCTATCACGCAACTGTGTGTCCGGTTGACTGACCTGAGGACTGGCTTGAGGACTGGCCTGGATCTTGGGTGTGGCAAAAACTGGACAAATCCAGCCCCATATGAGATGGGCAAGGCAACAGGAGATATCTGATGACAACCACTCGTTTTGCCCCGTCGCCCACTGGATATATCCATGTCGGCAATCTGCGCACCGCGCTGATGAACTTCTTGATCGCCCGCAAAGCAGGCGGTGAATTCATTCTGCGCATCGATGACACCGATCCGGAGCGCTCGAAAGAAGAATACGTTGATGCGATCAAGCTGGATCTGGAATGGCTTGGCCTGACCTGGGACCGGCTTGAACGCCAGTCGAGCCGCCTGGACCGCTATGTCGCCGCCGCCGAAGAACTGCGCAGCATAGGCCGTTTCTATGAGGCCTTTGAAACCCCGACCGAGCTGGATCTGAAGCGGAAGAAACAGCTGAATATGGGCAAGCCGCCGGTCTATGACCGTGCAGCCCTGGCTCTGTCGGAGGATGAAAAATCCACTCTGCGGGCTGAGCGCGGCGATGGTGTCTGGCGCTTCAAACTGGATCACGAACGCATTGAATGGGCGGATGGGGTTCTGGGTGACATCTCGATTGACGCGGCTTCGGTTTCGGATCCGGTGCTGATCCGTGGCGATGGCCAGTTCCTGTATACGCTGGCCTCTGTGGTGGATGACACCGAGATGGGCGTCACCAATGTGGTGCGCGGATCAGACCATGTGACCAATACCGCGACCCAGATCCAGATCATCAAGGCGCTGGGCGGCACGGTACCGGAATTTGCTCATCACTCGCTACTGACGGGCCCACAGGGCGAAGCACTGTCCAAGCGGCTTGGCACCCTGGCGCTGCGCGATCTGCGCGAAGCCGGCGTGCAGCCCATGGCGCTGCTGAGCCTGATGGCACGGTTGGGCTCCTCGGATCCGGTGGAAATTCGCTCCGAGATGGCGGAACTGGTTGAGGGTTTTGACATCAACCGTTTTGGTGCGGCGCCAACCAAGTTTGATGTTGAGGATCTTTATCCGCTGACAGCGCGTTATCTGCAGATGTTGACGCTGGAACAGGTGAAACCGCATGTGGAGGCCCTGGGCGTACCTGAACAGAAGCAGGAAGCCTTTTGGGCGATGGCCAAGGAAAACATCACCACGCTGAAGGATCTCAGCGGCTGGTGGGAGCTCTGTGAGAAGGGGGCTGCGCCGCTGATCGCCGATGAGGACGCGGAGTTCATCGCTGAAGCAATGAAATTGCTGCCCGAAGGTCCCTATGACGACAACAGCTGGAAAAGCTGGACCACAGCCGTGAAGGAGGCCACCGGCCGCAAGGGCAAGGGCTTGTTCATGCCGCTGCGCAAGGCGGTTACGGGGCGTGAACGCGGACCCGACATGAGTGCGCTTTTGGCGCTGATGTCGGTGGTTCAGGCGCGCGGCTAAACGCGCTGACGATATCAGATGATACAAGAGGCGGTCCTGAAGAGGGCCGCCTTTTTCAATTTCAGAAGAGCGCCCAGAAAAAGGGGGGGCTCCCGCCTGTTCAGCCCCATTCAAAGAATGGGACAACACAGTTGGGCCGGGCGCCGGGCTCTGCCCGGCGCGGCGTGCGGCGCCGACCTCATTGCCCTTCATTGCCGAACGGGAAGAGTGAGCTCAGGTCAAAATCTGTGCTTTTAGCTGGTTCAGATGGTGGTCGACCAATTGCCGCTCAACCGCTGTCAGAAGCTGATGGCGCGGGTAGCGCGGCTTCTGCCGATCGTTCAGGATCGGGGCGTCCCAGCCCCTGGTGCTGGCAAAGAAATCATCCACGCCCGTCTCGCCAAAGACCTGAAGATGACCCTGCACCACCACGTCCAAATAGCTCAGCAAAATGGGGTGACGAGCGCTGCCCTGGTTCTGTGCCTCAAGGGGCACCGCATAGAGCGAAATCTCGGGATTGCCTGGCAGCGGGTGCTGGATCTGGTGATCCGCAGCAAGGCGATCATAGGCGAACTCGCGCCTGTCCAGCCCCTGCCAGTCGGCATTTGGAACGGCGGCGATCAACCCGTCTATCTGCACCTCTGGGGCGGGTTCCACGGTCAAGAACGCCACATCCCGCAGCGCCGTATGACACCACTTGCGACGCCAGCCATCGAGCCGCGCGGGCTGTGGATCCTGGTAGTCGTGAGTGGCCGTGTTCACCAGGCTGCCATAGCCAAAGAAGTAGGGAGGGCGCAGCGTCATTTGATCGTCATTCCATTTTTGAAAAAAAGCCCAATTGATGTATGTCAAACCGCCTTTTGCTGGGCCGTGCAATATAGGCTGAGCCTAAAGTAGCGGGAGCTTGGACTATGCGCATTACAAAAAGGACCAATATTGCCGTCCGGCTATTGATGTATTGTGCTGCAAATGCGGATCGCCTGGTCACCAAGGCTGAAATTGCCGAATGCTGCAATATCTCGGAGAACCATCTGGCGCAGGTGATCAACCAGCTCAGCCAGCTGGGCTATCTGCATACGCAACGCGGGCGCAATGGGGGCATGGCTCTGGGGCGTCAACCGGAGGAGATCCAGATTGGCAATGTCTTTCGCGATGTCGAAGGGGCGCTGCCAATGGTGGAGTGCTTTGCTGATGCGGATAACACCTGCCCGCTCTCCAATGCCTGCCGCCTGAAGGTGGCGCTCTCAGCGGCTGCACAGGCCTTTTATGCCTCGCTGGATGACATCACTTTGGAATCGCTGATTTGCGACAATCACGACCTGATGCGCATCCTGCAGCCGGTCGCCTGCGCTGGTGCTGCGACTGCAAGCTGAGTTGGACCTGATAGCCTGCCTGCAATCTCTTGCTACCCTGACAGTCAGGTCGCCTGTTCCAAATAAAAGAAAACCCCAGGTCCGATCCGGCCAGGGGTTTTCTTTTGGCGATTGCACTGCTCCAAAATCCCTATCCTTAAGGAGCAGTTTGACTATTCTCGGGCGCGCAAAATGCGGGCCGGACGGGCTGCCAGTGGGCGCCAGGCAAAGATCAAGCCCGCCAGAAGCGTGGTTGCAACGCCGCCAGAGATCACTGCCAGTGCATTGGGCCAGATCACCACATAGGTGGTTTCAAAGACATAGAGATTCACCGCCCAGGCCCCGGCGATGCCGGCGCTGAGCGCCACAACCCCGGCACCGGCCCCCAAAATGATCGAACGCAGCGCAAAGCTGAGCAGGATCTTGCGGCGCGAGGCCCCGAGTGTCTTGAGCAAGGCCGCTTCGTAGCGGCGGGCGGGCTCACCTGCGGCGGCGGTGCCCAGCAGCACCAAAAACCCGGTGAGCAGGGTGGCTGCCGCGCCATAACTGGTGGCTGCCGCCAACTGGCGCAGAATATCAGAGACCCGATCGATGGCATCGCGCACCCGGATGGCAGTGATATTGGGCATTGCCTGGGCCAGATCACGCAGGATCTGCGCTTCCGAGCTGGCTTCTGCGTAGACAGTGGCAATGAAACTATGCGGCGCACCGGCCAGAGCGGCCTCGTTGAGAGTCAGCACAAAGCCCATGCCAGCGGTGGAGAAGTCGACATTGCGAAAGCTGGTGATCTCTGTCTGGATATCCCGGCCCAACACGTTCAGGGTGATGGTGTCGCCCAGGCTCAGGCCCAGCTCTTCGGCCTCTTCGGCGGCAAAGCTGACCTGGGGTGGGCCGGTATAATCCTCGGGCCACCAGCTGCCGGCCACGACCTCGGTGCCTTTGGGTTGGGCGGCGGCATAGGTGATGCCGCGATCACCGCGCACCACCCAGTGATCGCCGGCAACCTCTTGAGCGGGCACGCCGTTGATTTTGGTAATCACAGCGCGCAGCATCGGGGCGCTTTCGACCTTGCTGACTGCCGGATCCCCGTCGACGCGCGCCAGAAAGGCGGGCATTTGATCGCGTTGGATATCGACAAAGAAATAGGAGGGCGCCACATCGGGCAGATTGCCGGCAATGGCGCGGCGCATATTGCCGTCGATCTGGCCAATGGCAGCCAGAACCGTCAACCCCAAACCCAGCGCCAGCACTGCAGGAGCCGCGCCATCGCGCGAGGTGCCAATGGCAGCCAGCGCCCAGCGCAGCGCCGGGCGGCCACGGGTGATGTGAGATCCGCGTCGCGCCAACCAGCCGAGGCCCAGGGCTGCAACCAGCAGCACCAAAAGCGCACCCATCAGCCCACCAGCGGTCCAGAGCGTCAACTCAGCCGCGCCGGAGAACCAGGCAGCAGAGCCGACAAGCAGGGCCAGCGCCAAAGCGGTGGCTAGAATATAACGCAGAGCGGGCAGGCGGCTGACCTCGCCCAGGGCACCGCGAAACAGCGAAGCGGCGCGGATACGCTCGGCCCGGGCCAGCGGCCAGAGGGCAAAGATAAAAGCAGTGAGAAAGCCATAAAGGGCGGCCTCAATCAGGGTGGCGGGATAGATGGCAAACAGCGCCGGGAAGGGCAATTGCGCGGCAATCATTGGCCCCAGCAGGATCGGGCCCAGCCCACCAAGGATCAGTCCGATGCTGACCCCCAGCAGGGTCAGCGCGCCAATCTGCAGGAAATAGGTGAGGAATATCACCTGTCGCTCGGCCCCAAGCGTGCGCAGGGTGGCGATGGTTTCGGTTTTTGTCGCCAAATAGGCGCGCACCGCAGCAGAGACGCCAACACCGCCCACGGCGAGGCCAGACAGACCTACCAATACCAGAAACCCGCCCAGGCGCTCCACAAAGGTGGCAATGCCGGGGGCGCCATTGCGCGCATCACGCCAGCGCATGCCGTTGTCTTCGAACTGGGCCCGGGCTTCAGCCTGGAGCGCGTCGAGATTTTTCTCTGGCGGCAGGGCAAGGCGGTATTTGGTGGAATAGAGCGAGCCAGGCGCCAAGAGGCCGGAGCCTTCCAGCGAAGGTAGGGCCACCAGCGTGCGTGGCCCCAGCGCAAAGCCAGAGGCAGCGGCGTCCGGCTCGGCCTTGATGGTGGCCATCAGCACAAAATCGCGGGTGCCAAAGCGGACGGTATCACCGGGCTTTAGTCCCAATCGGTCGGCCAGAACCGGCATCATTGCCACACCGGGCAGCTCTCCGTTGCCAGCCAGTGCCTGCGCCAGAGGAATGTCGGGTTGCAGGGTCAGGGTACCGGCCAGCGGATAGGCCGTATCCACGGCCTTTACCTGGGTCAGTGCGCGTTCTTCGCCCAAAGTTGCCATCGAGCGGAACTCGACCACTTCCGAGACCGCCTCGGCCTGGTCAACCATCCAGGCCCGTTCTTCGTCATTGGCAAAACGGTAGGTGAAGGTCATCTCAGCATCGCCACCCAACAGGCTGGCGCCTTCCTGGGTCAGCCCGGCCTCGATCGAGGCCCGGATCGAGCCAATGGCAGCGATGACAGCCACCCCAAGGGCCAGACAGGCGAGAAAGATGCGGAAGCCTTTGACGCCGCCGCGCAATTCCCGCAGGGCAAAACGCCAGGCCAGTCGGAAAGAGGAGGCGGGGCTGCGGGCCAAAGCCGTCATTCCGCCGCCTCGGTTGCGACTTCAGGTTCAGCCAGTTGCCCATCGCGCAGACGGATCACCCGATCACACCGGCTGGCCAGTTCTGGCGCATGGGTGACCATGATGAGCGTTGCACCTGAGCGATCCCGCAGACCAAAAAGCAGGTCCATCACCGCTGCCCCATTGGCCTCATCCAGATTGCCGGTGGGTTCATCCGCCAGCAGAATTTCAGGACGGGGGGCCAGGGCGCGGGCCAGGGCCACGCGCTGTTGTTCGCCACCGGATAGCTGCGCCGGGAAGTGACCGGCGCGATGACCTAGGCCCACAGCTTCCAGCTCTGCCTGAGCGACCTCAAAGGCATCGCGCCGCCCGGCCAGTTCCAGCGGGGTTGCGACGTTTTCCAAGGCCGTCATGGTGGGGATCAGGTGGAAGCTTTGGAACACTACCCCCATGTGGTTGCGGCGAAACCGTGCCAGAGCGTCCTCATCCATGGCAGTGAGATCCTGCCCAAGTGCGGAAATGTGCCCTCCGGTTGCCAGCTCCAGCCCCCCCATCAACATCAACAGCGAGGATTTGCCGGACCCGGAGGGGCCGATCAGGCCCAGGGTCTCTCCGCGCGAGACATCCAGAGAGATATCCTGCAAAATTCGCACCGGCCCGGTATTGCCATTCAGCGTTAAAGACGCATCTTTAAGGTGAAGAACGGGTCTGTCTGTTTCTGTCATGAAGCTGCGCCTGTTAAATATACTGTATCGGATATGGAGCATTTGCTGCGATGCGCAAGGTTTTGGCCCTGTTTGGGATTATTATTTTTGCCACCCTCGCCTCCGGGATTCGGGCCGAAGATCTGCGGATTACTGCGTTTGGCGACAGTCTGGTGCAGGGCTATGGCCTGCCTCAGGGGGACGGGTTGGTGCCGCAGTTGCAGGCCTGGCTTAAGGAGCATGGCGTTGCAGTTCGGTTGAGCAATGCCGGGGTGTCCGGCGATACCACTGCTGGCGGCGCTGCCAGAATCGACTGGACGCTGTCAGACCAGCCACAGGGGATTATTGTGCTTTTGGGTGGCAATGATCTGCTTCGGGGGCTCTCCCCAGAGCAGGCGCGTGCCAACCTGCGCCAGATTGTGCAGGCAGCGCGGGAGCGCGAGGTTGAGGTGCTACTGGTCGGCATGCAGGCCCCGGGGAATTTTGGCCCCGAGTACAAGGCAAGCTTTGATGTGATCTATGCAGAGCTGGCGCAGGAATTTGACGCCCTGTTGCATCCAGATGCCTTTGCCGGAATTCGCGGTGTTGCAGGTGCAGATCCGGCGGCAGCGCAGCCCTATATGCAGGCGGATAATATCCACCCCAACAGGGCTGGGGTTGCGCTGAATGTCGCGGCTCTTGGACCAGTGGTGCAGGAGCTGGCAAACCGGATCAGGGGCTCCGAACAGGGCAGCTAGGGGCCTGAACGCAAAAGCGGCCCCGAAACAGGGGCCGCAAGAATTACCTATCTATGGCGACTTATAGCAGCGCGAGATCCACCGCAGATTCACGACCGTCACGGCCGGGCTGCATCTCGTAGCTCACTTTCTGATTGTCTGCGAGACCAGTCAGACCGGACCGCTCAACTGCAGAAATGTGAACAAATACATCGCTGCCGCCATTATCGGGGGCGATAAAGCCGAAGCCTTTTGTGGTGTTGAACCATTTGACGGTGCCAGTAGCCATCGTCTCTTCTCCTAGTTTCTTCTCACGCGTTCTGCCCGCAACATGCGGCAGTATGGCTCGCTCATACTGGGGGAAATCCCCTGTCAGGGACCAATAGCACCCCTTCTATGACCTCGCGATGACAGCATTGGACAGAAGAAGCGTCCACGCAAGAAAAATTCTTGCTGTACTTGGCGTCATGGCCAGAAGCGTTGCCTCAGGCGCGCGAAAAGCGTCCCAATGGGTCAATTAGGCCATTGGTTGGTGGTTTTGGAGGCAATTCGCGGGGCTCTGACCGTTGTCAGACCTGCTACATGACTGTGACTTTGGTTCCGACAGGGACCCGATCGTAGAGATCGGTGACATGTTCGTTCAACATCCGTATGCAGCCGTTGGAGGCTGACGAGCCGATGGTCTCGGGCTGGGTGGTGCCATGGATACGGAAATAGGTATCCACGCCGTTTTGGTACAGATAGAGCGCCCTGGCCCCCAGCGGATTATTGGGGCCTCCCGGTTGAATATATTCATTGTCAACAAAGCGGCTGTAGGTGCGGGGGCTGCGTTTGATCATCTCCGCAGTGGGACGCCAGCTGGGCCATTCGCGTTTGCGTTCGATGATCGCACTGCCTGTGAATTCCAATCCGGCTTTCCCGACCCCAACGCCATAACGGATTGCCTCGCGCTTATCGGTCACCAAATAGAGATAGTAGGATCGGGTCAGGATCAGAATTTGGCCGGGAAGAAACTCCTTTTTGATCCGCACATATTGTGGGGTTGGATCATATGCCGGGGCCTCTTTGGCCAGGGCAGGGGCTGGTAGGGCAAGGCCGGTCAGCGATGCAGCAGAAAATGCTGCCAGAGCAGAGGTGGAAAACGCGCGGCGAGAAACCATTTGGGCCTCACATGTTGGAACAGGGTCTCTGCAGTCTGCGTTTCGCTGCCAGTGGGGTCAAGCCTGCAGGCCTGCCCATTGGCTTGCAGAAGGTAAATGAGGGCTTATATCTTGCCGCAACAACAGATTGGTTAGAGCATTGGAGACCTCCTGATGGCGGAGCAAAGGCCCATGAAGACGTTGACCTGCCTTAGCTGTGCACAGCTGAACAGGGTTCCAGAAGACAGGCTTACGGCGCAGGCAAAATGCGGCAGCTGTGGCGCGGCTTTGCTCCCAAAGCAACCCGTGGATGTGGACCCGGCCGTGCTGCAAAAGGCGGCTCAAAACGACGATTTGCCGCTGGTGGTGGACTTTTGGGCGCCCTGGTGTGGCCCCTGCAAGATGATGGGCCCGGAATTTGCCAAGGCTTCCAGGAAGCTGGCTGGGCAGGCGCGTCTGGTCAAGCTGGACACTCAGCGGCATCAGTCCACAGGCGGGCGTTACCGGATCAAAGGTATTCCCACTCTGGTGGCCTTTGAACGGGGCAAAGAGAAAAAGCGCCAGTCAGGCGCTTTGCGGGAAGGGCAGATTGTGAACTGGGTCAAGGCCCGCTAGCGCTTGCTTGTGCCGCATTTAGCGCGGCTCAGGCTCTGACTATTTGGCCCCGATCGTTCGACACTGGCTGTCGGGTTTGATTTTTCAGGCGCCAATTGTTGTCGGTTTTTCCAAGGGGAGCTTTGTGGCAAGGCCACTGCGCAGAACCAATAGGGTGATTGCCACTGCTGCAAAAAGGGTGCCGGAGGTCGTGTAGAGCAGCAGGCTCTGCCAGACCTGCAGGTCGAACAGTGCAAAGCCGGTGACGGCCGACAGGAGCCCAAAGACCGAGCCAAACATGATACTCACAAAAGCCAAAATACCTCTCCCTCAGCACGGCCACAAACAGAAGGTAGCGCGGCGGTGCCCTTCCAATACAGGGGTAATTGGTTAAGATTTTGTTTAAACCGTGTGCACTCTGAGGCCCGGATAGATTGCGCAGGTTTCAAGGTGCAGAAAACCAAAGAGAAAGCGCCCAGCCCTGCGGCGGGTTTTCCCTGTGAGTTTGCGGTGATTACTTTGACACCAAGGCCTGGCCTTCGCGTGGTTTTGGCATCCGGCCACGGCCCTGTTGCAGAACATGGGTGAGCTCATGCACCAAAAGATCGGTGTTCTTGGCACTGGCGGGGCGGGCGAAATAAACATCGTTCCCGATGGTAAAGGCCTTGGCCCGCAGCTCTTTGCACAGGTCTTTGGCATTGCCACCGATATGGACTTTGACCTTGGAGAGCTTGCTGCCAAAATGCGCCTCCAGCCCTTTACGCAGATCGCTGGGCAGCTTTTTACCCTTGGTGCCTTCGGGTGTGGAGGTGAGCTTGCGACGCTTGGCCTTGCGGCCCTTGGTGGCGTCAATTTTGGCGGTGATTTCTTCGGGAGAGATCGGCATGGGAGGAACCTTTTAAACAGGACAATCGTGAACTGGAGACGTGGTGATGAAACAAGCCTAGCGCAGCGCGGCCAAAGGGCAAAATGCAAGGGGGAGTGGGGCGCAGAGTAAGCGCCATCCTGCCTTGCCTCCGGCGGGAATATTTTTAGAAAGATGATAGGCTGTCCGTTTGTACCGCTGCTAACAGAGCCTGGAACGGGTAGAGCCTACCGCAGTTGGTGCAGACTCTGGATGGTGGCAATTGCGGGCTGGTCCCTGGGCCGCACGGCCCGCGCCTGACCTTCCCCCCGTGGAGTTCACACTGGTTCCCGCAGGGACAAACAGTGTGGGACACTGTTTGAAGTGTGGACGGGCGGAGCCCTTCGCTGGTGCAGGCTGCTAAGGAAGGCGACGATTGCGGGTTTGTCCTTGGGCCGCCAGGCCCGCGCCTGACTTTTCCCACGGGAAGGCGCTTTCTTTCTCACCTCCCCAAGATCAGGTGTGGGCCTTGAAGTGGGTTGCACGAGCCACCATTGTTCGAATTTCGAGACTAATTCTGATTTATCAAGGAGTCTTTATAGTCGCCGTAGCTTTTCCCGCTACCTTTAAGCTTCCAGTCGAAGCGCCCGTTTCTTGAGGTTCCGAAGAGAAAAACAGCAGCGGCGCTGGGACTCGTAAAGGCAACATTCTCGGTCAATCTCAATTTCTTGCCACCCAAGACCTCAACCCGGCCACTTTCTATCAATTGCTCCCGTAGTTCTTTGATTTTTGGTGAGAAAGATGATGCTTCGTAGAGATCTCCGATACTACCAGTTTGCATTACGAACTCTCCGTCGACTTCGGCAGCCTCTGCATTAATGCCCTTGGATTGATGTTGAAGGATGAAAATAACTGTCTTCTGACTTTTTCCAGATATCTGTTGTTTCTTGGCGTCGCTTGCTTTCCTAAAAACATCGATCCCGACAACTGGTAAGATTAGTTGAATTTCCAGAAGAAAAGCTTCCATGTCCGAAATGTCAGCTTCTGGAAGTCGATCGAAAGTTGGCTCGGTGCGGTTTACCAAAACTGATTTCTTAGCGTCGGAAAGAATCGAAATTAGCCTTCCTTCTAAGAACTTAACATGGGCTTTCGTCAGGTTCATATCTTTGCTTGTGACTGCCACGAAGCGATCCCAGAATTCTTTTCCTTCGTCCTTCGAATGGGCATATAAACGTTTGGAAATGTCGTCGCCTTCTCCAATATATACCGAAGGCAATGTACTTTCCACAGACTGACCTAAAAGAACGTAGACACCAGTTCTGGATAACTCTTCGCGTCGCAAGGCTGTTTCAATTTTCGTTCTTGGAGCAGCCAAAACGTGGCCAGTCCAATTGACGATTTCGGCAGTTAATATGCCTGTTGGAATACCTTCTGCAAGAAATAGACGTACTGATCGTCCCGTTGCCATAACTTTTCCTTAAACAAAAAAGGCCCGCCAAAATGGGCGGGCCTTGTGATCTAACTCCTACCGCACAAACTTCTTGTGCTTCAGGCGCTTGGGCTCCAGCGCGTCGGCTCCGAGGCGGCGTTTCTTGTCTTCCTCGTAGTCCTCGAAGTTGCCCTCGAACCATTCCACATGGGCGTCGCCTTCAAAGGCGAGCATATGGGTGCAGATCCGGTCAAGGAAGAAGCGGTCGTGGGAGATCACCACGGCGCAGCCGGCAAAATCTACCAGCGCATCTTCCAGTGCCCGCAGGGTTTCCACGTCCAGATCGTTGGTCGGCTCATCAAGGAGGAGCACGTTGCCGCCCTCTTTCAGCAGACGCGCCATGTGGACACGGTTGCGCTCACCACCGGACAACAGGTTCAGCGGTTTTTGCTGATCGCCACCCTTGAAGTTGAACGAGGAGCAATAGGCGCGGGAGTTCACCTGGGCGTCGCCCAGCTCGATGATCTCGGCGCCACCTGAAATCGCCTCCCAGACGGTCTCGTTGTCTTTCAGGTCATCGCGCGACTGATCCACATAGGAGAGTTTGACGGTGTCGCCATAGGAGACCGACCCCGCATCGGGTTGTTCCTGGCCGGTCAGCATGCGGAACAGGGTGGATTTACCGGCGCCGTTGGGGCCGATCACACCGACGATCCCGCCGGGGGGCAGGTCAAAGGACAGGTTCTCGACCAGCTGCTTGTCGCCATAGTGTTTCGAGATGCCCTCGACCTCGATCACCTTGCTGCCCAGACGCGGGCCGTTGGGGATGACGATCTGGGCGCGGGTGAGCTTTTCGCGCTCGGACTGGCCAGCCAGATCGTTATAGGCGTTGATCCGGGCCTTGCTCTTGGCCTGACGCGCCTTGGCGCCCTGGCGCATCCAATCCAGTTCCCGCTGCAGGGTCTGCTGCTTGCTCTTGTCCTCGCGGGCTTCCTGCTCCAGGCGTTTGGCCTTTTGCTCCAGCCAGGCAGAGTAGTTGCCCTCATAGGGGATGCCCTTGCCGCGGTCGAGCTCGAGGATCCAGCTGGTGATATCGTCGAGGAAATACCGGTCGTGGGTGACGCAGAGGATGGTGCCTTTGTAGTCGATCAGGTGCTGTTGCAGCCAGGCGATGGTTTCCGCATCCAGGTGGTTGGTCGGTTCATCGAGAAGAAGCATCTCGGGGGCTTCGAGCAACAGTTTGCACAGGGCCACCCGGCGTTTTTCACCGCCTGAGAGATTGGCGATCTCGGCGTCATCGGGGGGGCAGCGTAGCGCCTCCATTGAGATGTCAATCTGGCTGTCCAGATCCCAGAGGTTCTCCGCATCGATGGCGTCCTGCAGAGCGGTCATCTCTTCCATCAGCTCGTCGGTGTAGTTCTCAGCCATCTCGACAGCGATCTGGTTGAAGCGGTCGACCTTGGCCTTTTTCTCCGCCACGCCCAGCATGACGTTTTCGCGGACTGTCAGGCTCTCGTCGAGCTTAGGCTCCTGCGGCAGATAGCCGACTTTGGCGCCTTCGGCGGCCCAGGCCTCGCCGGTGAAGTCCTTGTCGAGACCGGCCATGATTTTCATCAGGGTCGATTTACCGGCACCGTTGACGCCGACCACACCGATTTTTACGCCGGGCAGGAAGGAGAGGTGGATGTTTTCAAAGCATTTTTTACCACCGGGGTAGGTCTTGGAGACACCCTGCATGTGGTAGACATATTGATAGGCGGCCATGTGACTGCTCCATGATGGGGTTATTCAGAAACTGGTCTATGGCTGTAGACAGGAAGTCGAAAGTCTTCAAGCGTGCTGTGACGCCCGTTTGGGATTGATGTGTGGACCCAAGTGACACTTTCCTTGCCTAGAGCTTTAGGAGGTACGTCGTGTATGAGGTCAAAATGGTAGTCTAAGCAGATCTTTGCTGCCAAGATAACATAGCCTTGCCAAATGCCTAGCCTATCTAACCCCTCGCTCGGAGTGTACCGTTTTTCCGGGCTACCGTTTTTGCGTCCGTTCTCGTGCCGGAGACCTAGACCAAAGACAATATCCTCACCGATTGCAAAGAAGGAATTCCCTTGATCCTCACAGTACAAAATGCTGTGGGTCCAGTTTTCCATGGTCATTTCAATAGCGGTTTGGATGCCTACAAGGTCTGCATGCGCTGTTATCCTGTTGCGGATGTGTGACGCGATTTCTTTTCCTGGATGTCCGTCCAGCGAAGCGAAGTTCTTTTTGTGATGGTCATATAGCTCTTTCAGAATGCCAAATTCGTCCTCTTTGTGAATCGTCGCCTTTGACAGCAGGTTGGCCCAAATCGCTAGAAAGTTCTCAACTTTCATTGCTAAGGTGCGAAGGAGAATACCTCTCTGTGTCGTCTCCATTAGCTGTACTTTTTGTTCAGTATCATTCTCGACGATCGCGCCATCAACGAGGCGAATGAATTCTCTGATCTCTTGTGAGACAAAAGAGGTTGAAACAAAGGCTTGAGCTAGCCGGGGTCCAAGCCTTTCTAAGTCTGCCTTTGTTATTGTCAGCTCACCAAATCGTACATTCAAATTTTCAGTTTTCATTGTGCGCCCTCTAGCGAAATCACTTGCAAGATCATGTGCATGGAAGTCTCCAATACATGAAAAAACTTTCGCAACTCTAGAGGGTGCGCAGGGCAGCGCAAGTCGGCCGGCTGGACAGACAGGTGTGTTGGGTGTGGCATCAACCTGGGCTTGGGGCTTGGAATTTCGGAAATTTATGTGCATCAACCTCCGCATGAAGCAGGGTTTTCCATATCTGCGCCCCGGCATGACCGTGGGATTACTGGGCGGATCCTTTGATCCGGCCCACCAAGGACACGTGCAGATTAGCCGGGCGGCCTTGCAGCGGTTCAATCTGGATCGACTCTGGTGGCTGGTCTCGCCCGGCAATCCGTTAAAGTCCCGCGCACCCGCCAGTATGGAGCGGCGCGTTGCAGCTGCCCGGGAGCTGATGGATCACCCAAAAGTGCAGATCAGCGATGTCGAGGCGCGTCTGGGGACACGTTACACGGCTGAAACCCTGCGGGCATTGCGGCGGCTTTACCCTCATGTGCGCTTTGTCTGGCTGATGGGGGCGGACAATCTGGCGCATTTCCATCATTGGAAGGATTGGCAACAGATTATGGAGACGGTGCCGATTGGTGTGCTGGCCCGTCCCGGAGACCGGATTTCTGCGCGATTATCGCCTGCCGCGCGCATCTATCGCCGCCAGATGCTCCAGGACAGTCAGAGTCAAAATTTGGCGCGATCAGTGGCTCCGGCCTGGTGTTTTGTCAATGTGCCGATGATTGCAGAGAGCTCCTCTGCGATCCGCGCTACCGGGGGCTGGCCCTCCAGGGCGGAGTGATCACCTGACCAGAAAAGATCAAATTGCTGCCTTTTTGGCGACCCTTTACCGTGCCAGGGTTTGAGTGCCCATGGTCTCTCACGCAGCAGGAAGATACTGGGCTGGAACTTTTTGCAGGCGCATTTGCCGCAGATAGGGTATGAGCTATGGCACGAACAAAAAATATGGTCTTCATTTGCCGTTTGAATGCATTTTTATTAGATATTGACTGACATGTTTTCGAGACGCTCTTTCCTTTCAGCCGCCGCGGCGGCTCTGGCCGCGCCGGCGGCGCTGGCCAATGCGCCTAAAACCTCCCTGCGACCCCAGGCCCGTGCAGCGGTTGGGCTGAGGTCCGGAGCGGGCGCCGCCCAGTCCAATGCCGCGTCCAGTCTGAAGGTGCTTTTGGCGCGCTCCGGGCTGTCTGGTCAGATCGGCTGTGCGGTGGCCGAGGTTGCAAATGGCAAAGAGCTGGAAGCCCATGCAGGGGCAGAGGCGCTGCCGCCAGCCAGTGTCGCCAAGGCGCTGACGGCGCTTTATGCGCTCGACACTCTGGGGGCAAACTACCGGTTTACCACCCGGGTTCTGGCGGCTGGCACGGTGACGGGCGGGGTGCTGAAGGGCGATCTGATCCTGGCCGGGGGCGGTGATCCGCTGCTGAACACCGATCACCTGGCACAGCTGGCAGCCGCGCTGAAAAAGGCCGGTATTCGCGAAGTGCGCGGCGCCTTTAAGGTCTGGGACGGGGCACTACCCCGCGTGCGCACAATTGATGCGGGGCAGCCGGACCAAGTGGGCTACAGCCCGGCGGTCGCGGGGATCGCCCTGAACTTCAACCGGGTACATTTTGAATGGAAGCGGGCCGGCAATAGCTGGACGGTAAACATGGATGCCCGCACGGAAAAATACCGCCCCGAGGTCAGCATGGCGCGGATGAAAATCGCCAATCGGTCCTTGCCAGTTTATACCTATGCAGACCGCAATGGTGCGGATCAGTGGACCGTGGCCTCGCAGGCGCTGGGCAAAGGGGGCGCGCGCTGGCTGCCGGTGCGCCGCCCGGCAGAATATGCCGCCGATGTGTTTCGCACCATGGCGCGGGCTCATGGCATCAAGCTCAAGGCGGCAAAAAAGATCTCATCCCTGCCAACCGCCACCCTGCTGGCACAGCACCACAGTCCGCCATTGGATATGATGCTCAAGGCGATGTTGAAGTATTCCAACAATCTGATGGCTGAAATGATTGGTATGACCGCCACCAGTAAACGCGGCAAACGCCCCAAGGGGTTGAAAGATTCTGCGGCTGAGATGTCGCGCTGGGCCCGAGCCAAATATGGTGCCAGCTCTATTCGCATGGTCGATCATTCCGGCCTGGGAGAGGCGTCACGAGTGACCCCCAACGCGATGCTCAAGGTGCTGGTGGCGGCCTATAAATCAGGCAGTCTGAAGCCGCTGCTCAAGAGCTTTCCGATGCGTGATGGCAATGGCCGGGTAATCAAAAGCCATCCGATCAAGGTGGCCGCAAAAACCGGAACATTGAATTTTGTCTCAGGGCTGGGTGGCTTCCTGACCACCTCCAGTGGCACGGTACTGGCCTTTGCGATTTTTGCTGCTGATACCAAGGCACGGGCCCGCATCAGCCGGGCAGAACGCGAACGCCCACAAGGCGCCCGGAGCTGGAACAAAAAGGCCAAGCGCTTGCAGCAGCAGTTGATTGAACGCTGGGGGCAGAGCTACGGCACCTAAAGCCCTGCCTCAAGTAGACGAGAGGCAGAGCCAAAGTGCCCGGGTCGCTACTGTGTAGGTTTCACTTCGACAAAGGTTTCGTGATAGCAGGCGCCATCCTCGATATCGGTACGGATATCCGCCGGGATCAGCGCATTGACGGTGAAGCCTGTCTGCGAGGTGCCGCGCCAGGTGCCCTTGGGCGAGTAGAGCACGCCGGGGCGGGTCACCTCGGTGACTTTGAGCTGCAGAGTAACCGCACCAAGGGCGTTCCAGACCGAGACGATCTCGCCATCCTGCAATCCGCGTTCCTCCGCATCCTTGGGGTGCATCTCCAGGAGTTCCGGCCCGGTAGAGGCCGAGTCGCTGCCAAAGGTGGCATTGGTCCGTTTGGAGGAGCTGGGGGTGATCAGCGTCAAAGGCAGATCCTGTGGCGCTGGATCGTAGCGCGGCACGCCAAAGCCATAGCGGACCTCATAGTCCTGGCTGAACAGTTCAATCCGGCCCGAGGCGGTGGCGGGGCGTACGTTCTTGCACATCACCAGCGGTTCCCCGTCAGAGGCCATCATCTCAATCGCGCGATCCAGTGGGATCTCGCTGGGGCGCTTGCCCTCCAGCTGTGGATGGCTGGCGTCGATGGCCTCATCCATCAGCTGAGTGTCGCTGGCCTGAAACAGCGGATCCGTATAGCCAAAACGCGCAGCCAGGCGGCGGAAGATCTCGGTATTGGGCAGGCTTTCCCCGACATGAGGGATCACTGGCGCGGCCCGTTGCAGGTAGTTCTGGCCGTAAGCACCGTAGATGTCGTCGAATTCAAAATGCGAAGCCGCTGGCAGGATCACGTCGCAATAGGCCATACTGTCGGTCATCACCACATCGCAGCCCGCAATGAACAGATCCTCGCGCATCAGCGCCCGCATCAGATTGGCCTGATCTGGATGCGTGGCCACCGGATTGTGATTGTAGATCATGGTTGCTTTGATCGGCACCTCCAGGCCGTCGTCCTGCAGGATGTTGGCCAGATCGACGATGTTGAAGGTCCGGGTGCCGGGCCTGATCAGGTGATCGCCGTGCAGACGGCTTTGGGTTTTGGGGGTGGCACCGCCGGACTTTGCCATGACCCCGGCACCCAGCCGCCCGTGGTGGCCCAACAGAGCGGGCAGCGCCATGCCGGCCCGTAGCGCCGAGCCGCCGGAGCGACCGCGCTCGATCCCGTTGCCAAAGGCGCAGGCCATTTTTTTGGCCGCCACCATCATATCGGCCAGGGCGTGAAATTCGGCAGCTGAAATCCCGCAGGTCTCGACCACCTGATCCAGCCCATATTGCCGGGCCTGGGCCATATAGGGATCAAAGCCCGCAACCCATTGCGCAATAAATCCCTGGTCCAGTGCGTCCCGGCGCTCCAACTCGGCAGCCAGCCCCATGGCCAGCACCACATCGGTGCCAGGCTTGATTTGCAAGTACATGTCGCATTGCTCGGCAATCTTGATCCGCTTGGGGTCCACCACCACCAGCTTACCACCGCGGGCGCGCAGCTTCTTCAGCAGGGGCGCCAGATGCAGGTTGGAGACGGTGACATTATTGCCCCAGACCAGCACCAGATCGGAGTGCTCAAGCTGAACCGGCGGCATGCCGGGAGCGGCGCCAAACAGGCTGGCGTAGGCGCCACCACGCACGCCACCACAGAGCGGGCCGCGATTGAGCATGCTGGCCCCCATCTGGTAAAAGAACCGCCGATCCATCGAGCCGCCAGCCAGCTCACCATGGGGGCCAGCATAGTTGAAGGGCAGCACGGATTGGGGGCCATGGGCCTCAATCGCCTGGGTGAAACCCGCGTGGACCATGTCCAAAGCCTCGTCCCAGCTGATCTGTTCAAACTGGCCAGAGCCGCGCGGGCCGACCCGTTTGAGCGGATGGGTCAGGCGGGCTTTGCCGTGCACAAACTCTGGATAATAGCGCGCCACCTTGTTGCAGATCACATTGGCCGTATAGGGATTTGCGGTGGAGCCTTTGACCTCTAACACCGTGCCCCCCTGAACCTTGACGCTGAGGCTGCAGGTGTCGGGGCAGTCCAATGGGCAGACTGAGGGGAGGGTGGTTATGTCGAGGGGCTGGTTCATGATCTGGCTCCAAAGGCGGTGTTGGTGCCAGTCTATCGCCCAGAGGGTCATGTCATTAAGTGCCAAAAATGGGGAAATTGACCAGACCAATTGGGCGCGGTAGCTTTGGTCAGGCTCAATTCAGCTGCGGCGCCTTCCGGGCACCCCCTATGAGGCCCCCCCCCATGAAACCTCCCAAACTTCCACTAGAAGGTTCCTGCCTGTGTGGTTCCGTGCATGTCAGCTTGACTGCCCTGCCTCTTTTGACTCTGGCCTGTCACTGTCGTGATTGCCAGAAACTATGCGCCAGCGCCTATTCCCTGACCGCGATGTTTCCGGTGGACAGTTTTTCTGTCACCGGAGATCTGATGAGAGGAGGGCTGCGCAGCGAAGGCCGAGAACACTACTACTGCCGCTCCTGCCTGACCTTTGTCTATTCCCGCATCGCCGGAGCTGATGATCGGGTGAACCTGCGAATTTCCGTGCTCGACAATGCAGGGGCACTGCCGCCCTATGTTGAGGTGATGACAGATGAAAAGCAGGACTGGGCTGAGGTTGCTGCCGCCTACAGCTATTCTCGGTTTCCTGAGAGTACCGAGGATCTAAGGGGATTGATGGAGAGCTATTCCAAGAGCTGGTCGGCGCCTGTCCCGCCAAAAGACTAAATGGGCAGGCTCCGAGGGCGCTTTAGACCATGTGACGGGCCCGGGCACCGCGTTCGATAGCGGCGGCGTGCAGCCGGTCGATGTTGAGCTCATAGCGCACCTCAGCGAGGAACTCGAGCTCGGTCTCGGCCAGTTTGCCATCGGCGGCAGCAACGTCGCAGGCCAGAGCATAGGCGGTCTCATAGAGGCGTTCCGGCAGGTCGTCGCGGATCAGGCCAAACAGGGCTTCCAGCCCGTCTTCCTGTTCAAACAGATCCAACACGGTTTTGGAAATCCGGGTCATGCGGTCGATGTCGTAATCGGCAAAGACCGGCAGCATGTTGACGGCGGATTGGATCTTGATCAGCTCGGCGGTACGGATGTTTTCGTCCGAGGCAGAGACCGCCACCATCAGGGCCACGAGGCAGTCCTGCTGGGACATGGATTGGGCGTTTTGCTCGGGCATGGGAGATCCTTTTTGCGCGAAATTTCAAGCCAAAGGATAGGCATGGCCAGAGACAGGTTCAACTGCTGCCTCTGGTCAATTGATGCGAAACTGGCGGGAAACAGCCTGCGCGCTGGTGGATTTAGCCCTGAGCCTCTGTCGCGGCGGTAAAGCGGTAGGTGATTTGTTCAAAACTGCCTTCGGCAAACCCATAGGCAAACTTCAGCCCGTCGGGGCCGGCCTTGGTGTCGTGCTCGGCATTGGCGGGCACATAGATGGCAACGCCGGGGCGCATTTCATGAGGGATGCCATCGATGGTGACGATGCCGGACCCCTCAAGGCCAAGGTAGAACTCGGCGGGGTCGTGGCGATGGGGCAGCAGACGGCCATGGGGTTCGAACTCGGCAATGCCCAGCACCATATCGCGGGACTTTTCAGAACAACTGTTGATCAGGGTGCGCCAGCGGACCTCGCCATAGGCGGCATCTGTGCCACCAGAAAGCGGAACCTGTGCCGCATCCACCACCAATAGGTTGTCCTGGGGGGCATAAGGCAGGTTGGAGGCCTGATGCAGCTGTTCGGTTTCGCTGAGATCAGTGGCAAGGGTGGTGATATCCGTTGCAATATCCTGGGGCATTTCCTGTTGCATGTGCTGGGCCTCCGTGAGGTTGGTGTGCAGGTTGACTGAATGTAGATAAGGGGCTTTTGATGTTTGGCTCAATGCGGTAAAGCTGCAGTCTAATATACGGTGAGGTTATGTTAGATGCAGCGTCTTCCCAGCTTTTCGGGGCTTACGGCTTTCTATGCGGCGGCACGCCATGGTACACTGACCGCGGCTGCGGATGAGCTGAATGTTTCGCAACCGGCAGTTTCACGTCGGATCGCGACGCTGGAGGCGGATCTGGGCTGTGATCTGTTTGACCGAACCCACAAACCCGCCCGAATTACCCATGCAGGTAAGGATCTTTTGCAGGCCCTACACAGTGGTTTTGGGCAGATCGACGACGCGGTTTCACAGATCAGAAAAGCGGCGGAAACGCGGGTGGTGACGGTCACGGCACCTTCTGGTTTTGTCGGTTTCTGGCTCATTCCGCGCTTGGGGGAACTGGAGCAGGCCTTTCCTGATGTGACGATTCGTATCATAAGCCAGGAGTATGGAGAGGCAGTGCGCCCCGGCGATCTGACGATCCGCTTTGGATTGCCCGGCGGTGGTGGCGATGCAGAGACCCGACTGCTGAGCGATGAGGTCTATGCGGCGGCCAGCCCGCTCTATCTGGCGCGGCTGGGCATGACCGCACAGGGTTATGACTTCTCCCGCATGACCCTTTTGACGATGGAGGCCGCCCGCAGCCAGTGGCATGACTGGCCAAGCTGGTTCAAATCTGCGGGTCAGGTGATGCCACGGGGGGCGCGGGTGCTGGATTTCAGTTCCTATGCGATGCTGGTAAATGCTGGCCTAGCGGGACAGGGGATCTTTCTCGCCTGGGGGGGCATTCTCGACAGTTTTATCGAGACCGGTGCGCTGTTGCGGCTAGAGGCGCCAACCACCACATCGGCACGGGGTTACTTTGCCGGGTTGCGGGACGGGGCTGCCGCTCAGCAGGATGTGCGCCAGATTCTGGACT
This sequence comes from Pseudophaeobacter sp. EL27, assembly GCF_900313025.1. Classification (GTDB taxonomy): domain Bacteria; phylum Pseudomonadota; class Alphaproteobacteria; order Rhodobacterales; family Rhodobacteraceae; genus Pseudophaeobacter. The sequence continues at coordinate 567,284 of NZ_OMPQ01000008.1, read as the reverse complement.
GGATTGTTGAAAAGGCGCATTTTAGCGGTTGAAACGGGCGCAAGCGCGGCTCTCTTCATTGACTCATGCTGCATCTGCACCATAGACCAAGCCGACCTGCTGCATGGGGCAGTGGGACAGGAATGAGGCGGCCATAGGGGCCGCTGATGGAGAACAGCAATGTCTGACTTGCGCGACACCGCTCTGAAGAGCAAAGCCTGGCCGTTTGAAGAAGCCCGCCGGGTGCTCAAACGTTATGCCAAGGGCGCGCCAGAGAAGGGCTATGTGCTGTTTGAGACCGGCTATGGTCCCTCGGGCCTGCCCCATATCGGCACTTTTGGCGAAGTGGCCCGGACCACGATGATCAAAAATGCCTTTGAGGTGATCAGTGATATCCCAACCAAGCTCATCTGTTTTTCCGATGATCTGGACGGTATGCGCAAAGTGCCGGGTAATGTGCCCGATGCCAATAGCCTGACGTCATACCTGCAAAAACCGCTGACCTCGGTGCCGGATCCCTTTGGCACCCATGAGAGCTTTGGGCATCACAACAACGCCATGCTGCGCCGGTTCCTCGATACCTTTGGCTTCGAGTATGATTTCTACTCGGCCAAGGATTTCTATGAGAGCGGCCAATTTGACGAAGTGCTGAAACGCGCTGTCGATAAATACGATGATGTCATGGCGATCATGTTGAAATCTCTGCGCGAAGAACGCCGCCAGACCTATTCGATCTTTTTGCCGATCCACCCCGAGACCGGCCGGGTGCTCTATGTGCCGATGAAAAAGGTCTGCGCCGAAACCTATACCGTGACCTTTGACGATGAGGACGGCAAGGAATGGACCCTGCCGGTCACCGGCGGCAATGTGAAGCTGCAGTGGAAGCCGGACTTTGGCGCCCGTTGGGCGGCGCTGGGCGTGGATTTTGAGATGTACGGCAAGGACCACAGCACCAATACGCCGATCTATGATGGCATCTGCCGGGTGCTGGGCCAGCGGGCGCCGGAGCATTTCACCTATGAATTGTTCCTGGATGCCAATGGGCAGAAGATCTCCAAAACCTCTGGCAACGGGATTTCGATTGACGAGTGGCTGACCTATGCCAGCGCCGAGAGCCTGTCCTATTTCATGTATCAAAAGCCCAAGACCGCCAAGCGGATGCATTTTGACGTGATCCCCAAAGCGGTGGATGAATACCACCAGCAGCTGCGCGCCTATGCGACGCAGGACACCAAGGCGCAGCTGAACAACCCGGTCTGGCATATCCATGCGGGTGATGTGCCAGCCTCGGATATGGTGGTGCCCTTCTCCATGTTGCTGAACCTGGCCTCTGCCTCCAGTGCCGAAGATAAGGAAACCATGTGGGGGTTCATCAATAAATACGCCCCCGATGCGACACCTGAAAGCAATCCGGCCATGGATCAGGCGGCGGGTTTTGCGGTGGCCTATTTCAATGACAAGGTCAAACCCACCAAGGTGTTCCGCGCGCCCAGCGATCAGGAACGTGTCGCCCTGCAGGACCTGGCGGATGCGTTGAAATCGGCGGATGCTGCCCTTGCGGCGATTGCCAAGAAAAACGAGGTTCTGGGCAAGGATGATCCCCTGCCTGAGGCCGATCTTGCAGATGAGGAATTCCTGCAATCCGTGGTCTTTGCCATTGGCAAGATCCATGGGTTTGACCCTCTGCGCGATTGGTTTACCGCAATCTATGAGGTGCTTCTGGGGGCCTCCCAAGGCCCGCGCTTTGGTGGCTTTATCGCACTATATGGGGTGGAAGAGACCATCACACTGATCGAGAAAGCCCTGGCGGACTAGTCTCTCGAGACCTGGTCTCTATTAAGAATTGGGAGCGCCCTCTGGGCGCTCTCTTTTTGTTTAAGAGCAGTGTTTTCAGCTCAAGATCCCACCCAAGCAATGCTTTGAAGACCTCACCCCTCGCCTGATCTGAGGTCCTGGCAGGGGCCGGTGGCTGCGTCCCAAACAAAATAGCCGTATCCCCACCTAAAGGGGCGGGGCCCCTCGGCGATTTGGTCCGGGGCAGCCGCCTTTCCCTGCCGGGCGGTCCTCAGGCGAGAGGCAGGCTCCAAAGCAAAGCCAGGCCAGGTGAGGCGCGAGGTGCAGGGGCAGCGCGCGCCCTGATGGAGCAGTCTTAAACCCGGGGCTCTATCTCTTGGCGGCGATATGCATGGGCGCTTTTGGAAAGGGTTTTGGGATGAACAAGGTGATTACTGCGGGTTTGGAGCTGATGCCGCCGGAGTTTGAGGCCGGACTGGATGTCTGGTCGAGCGGTGATGGCACGCCGGGCTCTGACACCTATGACGGGGCGACAAATGCAGCAATTGTGGTGGCGGATGCGGATTTTGCCGGCTGTCTGGAACTGCAGAAATTGCAGGCCACCCAGAAGCTGCGCTACATGGGGAAAACGCCGCTTTTGCCGGGATTCTATTTGCAGGTAAAGGCCCGGATCAAAGCCGTCAGCGGTGCCCTGCCAACGGTGCGGATTGCCGGCTGGGCCGGGGATAGCAGTGACAATCATGTTGCTGGGGTCACCGAGGTGGGCAGCAGTACCACGCTGACCTCCTATGGGTCGGTGGTTGAGGTGAGCGCCATTGTCGGCACCGGCAGTCGTACGGGTGTCGACATGCCCTGGGGGCTGGAGGCCAGCTATGGCCATTTGGGGCTGGATCTGATTGGCCCAAATGGGGGCGTGGTCCGTATTGATGACATCGAGATCACCGATCTGACCAGCGCCTTTCTGCGCGATATGGTGAGCGTGGTGGATGTCACGGATTTTGGCGCGATTGGGGACGATGTCACCGACAATACCGCGGCTTTTGAGGCGGCGGATGCCGCGGCTGCAGGGCGGCAGATCCTGGTGCCTGCGGGGCAGTTCTTTTTGGCTCAGACGGTTTCCCTGAATAGCCCGGTGCATTTTGAGGGCAGCCTGCGTATGCCTGTGGACAGGATGCTGCTGCTGCGCAAAAGCTTTGACTTCTCTTCCTATGCGGCAGCTTTTGGCAATGAGGAAGAGGGGTTCCGGAAGGCCTTTCAGGCACTGCTGAATTCCTCGGACCATGAATCGCTGGACCTGGGTGGGCGGATGGTCACGGTCACCGCTCCGATCGACATGCAGGCGGCGGTGCCCAATCGCAGCTCCTATGCGACCCGGCGGGTGATCCGCAATGGCCAGCTGACGGCCTCGGGCGGGGCGGCCTGGGATACGCAGGTCTGGAGTGAGCAGGCCACCTATGACCCCAATGATCCGCGCAAGCTGAAGAGCGTGAGCAATATCGCCAATATTCCCATTGGCGCGCTGGTCGAGGGGGCAGGCGTTGGGCGCGAGATCTATGTGCGCAGCAAAAACACTGGCGCCGGTGAGATCACTCTGAACGCGCCGCTCTATGATGCGGCAGGCACCCAGGTTTTTACCTTCAAGGATTTCAAATACCTGCTGGATTTCAGCGGCTTTAGCGCGCTGAGCAAATTTGGCATGACCGAAGTGGAGATCCAGTGTAATTCCCATTGCTCGGCACTACGCCTGCCTTCGGCCGGGACGGTGTTCAGCCTGGATCATTGCTTTATTTCCCGACCCAAGGATCGTGGCATTACTTCGATTGGGTCGGGGTGTCAGGGCATTCTGGTGGATAATTGCCAGTTCCTGTCGTCGGAGGAGGCCGAAACGGTGCCCAATCGCAGCAGCGTCGGGATCAATGTGAACGCCAATGACGCCAAGCTGCGCAACAACCGGGTGACCAAGTTCCGCCATTTTGCTTTGCTTGCGGGCGCCAATAACACCATCACCGGCAATCACTTTTTCCAAGGTGACAGTATCGCGGGCGGGGTGCGTACGGCGGGGCTGGTCATGGCCTCGACCTATTGTGCTTCGACGATCTCGGATAACTATGTCGACAATTGCTTCATTGAGTGGACCAATGAGCAGGATCCGACACCAAATTTCACTGGGGGGTTTTCCTTTTCTGCGCTGTCGATCACCGACAATGTGTTTCTGTCCAGCGATGTGGCGCCCTGGTTCAGCTATGTGGTGATCAAACCCTATGGCACTGGGCATTTCCTCAATGGGGTGAGCATTTCCGGAAATAAGTTTCGGTCGATCAATGGCAATATTGATCGGGCAGACCGGGTGGATACCAGCTTTTCTGATCTGGATTTCAGCCGTAGCAAATCGGTGTTCTTTGAAGGCAATACCTTTCACGGGATCACAACTGCGGTGGCCAGCCCGCTGCGGATCCGCCATGAGCAGGCCTCAGTGTCTACCAGTTGGGCGGTCTCGGCTGCAGGGGCCCTGCCGTTTCAAGGGCGGGCACGGGCGGCGGATGCGGTGGTTGCGATTGGACCGATGCGCAATTCCAGTGGCACCTATCGCTATCCGCGCCCCTGGGTGCAGTTGGAACAGGGCAGCAACAAGGATGAGATCCGGTTGAACTGGGGCGAGGCCCTGCGCGGTGAGGTGCAGGTGGTGCTGCGGGTCGACAAATAGAGTGGCGTTTATCTGGACTGGGCAAGATCATCAGGAGTGAGGTTGAACGCCTTGCCAAAGCCACCGTTCAAATTGCCCAGTCGCACAGAAAACCGGACAAAGGAGAAATCACCAAATCCGATGTAAAGCTTGGATTTGGGGTGGCTGCGCAGGTAATGCGTGGCCAATTCCGCATGTTCGAGGCTTTGGTTGTCGACAGGCCGCGCCGTGCCCACCAGGCTGAGCCGGGGATGGGTGAGCGGGTCGCCTTTGGGGCCAGGTTCCCCGACCAGCAGTGAGCAGGCGGGATTGATGCGCAGGTTCTGGCTGTGTTGTGCGAGGCTGGACATCAGGCTTATCGGCTGATCTGCGGGACACAGGCCAAAGGCGATCCTTGTGACCAGGGGGCAGCCCTCTGTGTCCAGTGTGGCGAGGGCGGCAAAGCGTGCCTCTGTCATCAGGGCCTGTGCCAGGGCGCGGGCATCCTCATCGGTTGGGCGGATCGGGTTTGTCATCGGGTCAGTCTCTTCGTCATTTGAGCAAGGAAAGATCTGGCTAGAGCGATGCATCAGAAGCGTTGCCACAGGGCTATCTTGAGGCCAAGACTCTGCGTGTTTGCACGGCGATATTCAAGCCCGATGGTCAGTTCACTGTTCTCGAAGCGTTGTTTGCCGGCAAAGGAAAAGCCAGCGAGTTTGATACGCAGAGATGGGGTGAGCGAATAGCTCAGATCGGTGTCCCGGCCAAAGGAGGTCTCAATCTGCAAAAGCGGCGAGACCCGGCGGTTGCTGTCTAACCCAAAGCTACCATTCACCTTCCATAGAGGGTGCGGGGCATCGCCACGCTGTTCATAGATCAGGTCGAGGTTACCCCATAGATTTCCATGCTGTGTTGCCTTGCTGCGCCCGGCCGACAGGGAGACCCGGTACATCGGATGCCACAGAAGGTTTGTATGATTGCTGCCAAGGGCCAACTCAGCCGCGATTTGGGTTTTACTGGCGCCTTGGCGCAGGGGCAGACGGGCAAAGACGAGCACATGGCCGGATTGCTGCCCGGAATGACGACCTGGCAGGCCAACTCGCTGGCTCCCTTGATGGGTCAGATCAATTCCGAGATCAAAATGCGGTGAAACACCAAAATCACGGTAAAAGCCAAACTCGCTGACCAGCCCCTGATCTGACCTGCGCAGGGTAAAGCTGGTCGCGGCAAAGCCACCGTCGACAGGGTGCTTCCAGGCACCGGCGGTAGCGGGCAGAGGCAGGGCTGCGGTGCAAAGCGCCAGAGCCAGATATTCTGGGCGGAACATGGGGTTATCGTGGAAAAAATGATATCATGCACTCTTTTTACGAGTATTATTCCGGTTGGAAAACTCCTGTGGTAAAAACGAGTCTGTTTCTTGGCGCAACCATCGTAGGCTGGTCACACTCAGCGAGATAGCCAAGGAGAAGCCAATGCCTAAAATTACCGATGGTGCGGATATCCAAACGGTCATTACGACCTTTGAAATGACACCAGGGACCTGCCAGGATCTGTTGGATGCACTGAGGGACGCCTATGGCGCATTCATCTCAAAACAGCCGGGGTTTATCTCTGCGGGGCTGCATGTAAATGACGCCCAGACACGGATTGCAAATTACTCGCAATGGCGCCGCCGCGAGGATTTTATGGCGATGTTGCGCTCTGACGAGATGCGGGCGCGCAACCGCAAGATCAACGAGCTTTGCCGGAGTTTCGAGCCGGTGATGTATGAGGTTTCAGCGACGTTCGAGAGTATTTGACCCCAAACAGGGGCGCTTCAGAAAGGGCAAAGTCCCTGATTTGAATCAAGGCCCGCCGGATGATCTGGGTACATGCTCACCTTAGGCGAGTAGCCAAGGAGGCTTTTCATGTATCACAATATTCTCGTGCCAATTTCGTTTGATCCTGATCGCGATGTATCGGCACCGCTCAAACTAGCACAGCTCTTGGCCACGCCAGAGGCCAAGATCACCCTGCTGCATGTGGTCGAACAGGTGCCGGCCTATGCGATTTCATACATGTCGGCAGACTATATGGCAGAGACACGCAGGGCATTGGAGACAGAGCTGGCCGCCCTGGCCAAGACCCTGCCAGGCAAGGCCAGCAGCCTGGTGATCGAGGGGCATTCCGGGCGGTCTATCCTCGACTGGGCAGAGGCAAACAAACCCGATCTTGTGATTATCTCATCCCATCGTCCGGGTATGCAGGATTTGCTGCTGGGCTCGACGGCCAGTCAGGTGGTGCGCCATGCAGCCTGTGCGGTGCATGTGGTCCGCTGACCTCTATGGCGCGACGATCTAATGCCAGAGCTCTGCAGTTAGGGATTCAGCGGGAGAGGCTATGACTTTGCCGCCTCCCCGTTGCGCGAGAAGTGAGGGCGCAACGAGGGGGCAGGCTCTGTGTCAAATCTGGCGTAGAAAACCCGTGATCAATCTATTGGCGAAGCGGATCATGCCACCGGGCAAGAGGGCGGAACGCAACAGAACCTTGTTGGAATTAACGGCCTGAGCAATGCGGGCATAGTGCTCTTGTTTGTTGGGTGCAGAGCGCAACAAAACGGTTTCAGCCTGGGCCATTGCTCGAACAGCTTCGCGTTTCACCCTAGGAACGGACGCCGGTTTTACAGGTGTGTAGGTTTCAAGAGCGCGGCGGCGATTGGGCTGGGTGGTGTCGCGGTTTTGCGCGACCACGGCCTGCAATCGACGCTCGACCTGCTCCAGTGCTTCTTGGGCTTCAGAATAGGCACCATTCCCCACCAACTTGTTTGCTGCGCGCCTATAGACCCAGCGATAACAGTCAAAACGGTAGACCTTTGGCTGCTCGGCGCAGCGGTCGCCCCCCCGGGATAGAATCTTTACCACGGATCGGGTTGTTGAGTTGCTCAACCCATATGAGGCGCCGCTCCCACCACCATCTCCCCCGCCATCACTTGCCAGAACAGGAGCAGGGCTTTGTACCAGCGCAAACAGGGCAATCAGGGGCGCAGCGACAACAACTCGCTTAACAATACTCATAACAACTCTCCTCAATACAGGAGAAAGGTAGCATGAAAGGTGACTGAGGCAAGATGGCTTCCGCACGGGAATTCAACACCATTTTGCTCCAAAGATCGCACCGACCCGCAGGTCGCAAATGTTGAGGAGCGCCAAACTATGCCTGCAACCGCCTCTTGTGGTAGAGGAAGGGTTCACAGCGCAAAGAAAAGGCATGTCCAAAATGAACATCGACAAGAAGATCGTGGATGATCTTGTTGCCAACGGTATTTCCTTTGTCACCACTGTTCCCTGCAAACAATTGGCCGGGGTGATTGAAGAAGTCGAGGCACGCGACGAGGTTTTTCATATCCCTTCCAACAAGGAGGATGAGGGTATGGGGCTCTGTGCGGGGGCCTGGATGGGGGGCAAACGTCCGGCGATCATCATGCAGAACACGGCGATCGGGGGCACAATCAACACCCTTGCCACGCTGATCCAGTACTACCGCATGCCCCTGCCAATGTTGATCTCCTATCGCGGTGAGCTGCGCGAACCGGTGGCCTGTCAGGTCGAGATGGCGGTGCATACCAAGGCCCTGCTGGCGCAGTTGAATATCCCGACCTACCATTTCCACAAACAGTCCGATGTGGAGGAACTTGATATGATCCTGAAATATACCTTCATGAGCAACAAACCGGTGGCGATCCTGACGGACGCCAATTTCTGGGGAGGCTATGGCGAATAATGATCCGTTCTGAAATCCTATCGGAGATCGCACCCCTGCTGCGGGATCAACTGGTTGTCTGTAACATTGGTATTCCCAGCCAGGAATTGCATGCCATCGATGACCAACCCAGCAATTTTTACATGCTTGGCACCATGGGATTGGCCTCCAGCATTGGTCTGGGCCTTGCCTTGGCACAGCCTAAGCCCGTGGTGGTAATTGATGGTGATGGCTCGGTTCTGACCAACCTTGGCACGCTGCCGACAATCGGCAATAACGCCCCGTCCAACTATATCCTGATGATCATCGATAATGGCTCTTATGGCTCGACCGGGGATCAACCGACCTACACTGGCAAAAAGACCAGCCTGGCCGGCATGGCGCGGGCGGCGGGCTGTGACAATGTGGTTGAGGTGCAGGATGTGGACACCAGTGCGGCACTGAAACAGGCGCTGGCGGCGGGCCAGGCAACGGTACTGGTGGTCAAATGTGACAGCGGCAATACCAAGATGCCGGTGATCACCCTGGATCCGGTGGTGATCAAAGATCGGTTCATGAAGGCTGTGCAGGCCTGATCCCTGCACAGGGCCCTTGTACAGGTGGCCCTCGATCAGATCTGGAATAGCTGGTCCCGGACGCTGGGGTCAGCGCAACACCACATTGCCAGTCTTGCGTCCGGTCTCGACATAGCGCTGGGCGGTGATCAGGTCGGCCAGGGGATAGTCACGATCCATCAGGGGCGTCAAAGCCCCGCTGCGCGTCAGGGACAGCAGCTGTGTCAGCAGCCCCCGCAGATGGGATGTCGTCTGCATACCCGCCGCTGAGAACCTTGCTTTACGTCCGCCCCAGAGCGCAGTTTTTAGCGCTGCGCGGAGCAGTTCGCCGCTCAGCACCGGACAGAGATAGCGGCCCTGTGGCGCCAGATTATTTCTGAGCCGCCCATAGGAAGAGATACCCAGCGTGTCGTAGATCACATCATAGGTCCTGGCCGTGTCAGCGATATCGATGCGGTTGTAGTCGATTACGTGATGCGCCCCGAGCGCGGTAACCAGATCTGCGTTGCGGGCGCTACAGGTAGCGCTGACTTCGGCACCCAAATGGCGGGCAATCTGGATGGCTGCACTGCCCAGACTACCAGAGCCACCCAGCACCAGCAGGCGCGCGCCGGGGCGCAATCTGGTGACGCGGGTCAGAAAATGCAGCGAAGTCAAAGGACCATCACAAAGCGTGCTGGCCTCGGCATGTGACAGGTTCTCGGGCTTTTTCAGCAGCAGGGCGCTCTCGTCGAGACAGATATGACTGGCATTGGCACTAAAGTGCAGCCCGCTCTCGCCAAAGATGCTGTCGCCAATGGCAAAACCTTTGACCTCAGGACCAATGGCGGTGACTAAACCGGATAGCCCCGTGCCCAGCAGATTGTTGCGTGGGTGTTTCAGGCCAAGAAAGGCGCGGGCAAATTGTGGTTCCCCCGCCCGCATCATGCAATCGGCGCGAGTCACCGCCGAGGCCTTGATTTCGATTTGCAACTGCTGCCCTTGAGGGGCAGTGAGCCTGGTTGTCACGGCCTGTAAAACTTCTGTGGGGCCATAATGGGGGATCGCCCAGGCGCGGAATGTCTCTGTCATTGCTTTGCCTTCTGTAGTCAGGAATAGGGGCGTTATGATGGGTTGTTTGCACTCCGATAAGGGCTTGAGGTGGTCCAGTACGGTTTGATATTGTTCCGCTATGCAGGACTGGAAACCTCTCCCCGCCTTCTTGGCTGTGGCCCGACATGGCTCGCTTCGGGCGGCGGCCGTGGCAATCGACAGCACCCATGCAACCCTGCGCCGCCAGATTGAGGCGCTAGAGGCCGGGCTGCGGGTGCAACTGTTCCGACGCGGCGGGGATGGGCTGCATTTGACCGCCGCCGGCCGGGCACTGCTGCCGCAGGCACTGGAGGCAGAGGCGCTATTGCTGAAAGGGTTCAACGCGGTGCAGGGGCTGGACCGTGAAGCAACCGGGCGGGTGCGCCTGTCCGCCGACCCGATGACCGCGCATTATCTTCTGGCGCCGGTCTTGGCCGAATTTTGCAAGCTCTATCCCGATATTCACATCGATCAGATGCTGCCCGCCTCGGGACCAAAGGGGCGGGGGCTGACCTGGATCGGCTATGGCGCTGAGCCCAGTTTGATGGCGATGATCGCCAATTCGCCCTTTCCTGAGGCAAAGATACGCCACTCCATTCCCGATCCACAAATGCATTTGCACATGGCGCGGGCCGGGGCAGGGATGACCTTTCTGGCCAGCTGGGTGCAAAAGGAGTTCCCCGAATTGCAGCGGGTTCCGGGCACGGAACTGAACCAGGAGCGCTCCACCTGGTTGTTGCTGCATGGGGATCTGCGCCGGGTCCTGCGGGTGCGCCTGCTGGTGGATTACCTTCATGCTGCCCTGCAGGAGCGGCGTGTTGATTTTATCGGACCCTGATGCTGCGCCGTGACGCCTCTGCCGAGGCTGGGTGGGCAGGTGAGATCGCTGGGCTGTCTATTGAATGACGGCGCTTGTCCATTCCTGCAAAAAGGTGCGCCGTTTTAGGGGGTCCAGATAGGTCATCAGGGCGGGACCCAGCCCAATTGCGGATTGCGGTCGTGGGTCCAGTGCCGGGATCAGAGGCGGCAGAGGAAAGATGCCGGGGTCCACTGGGGCGGATTGGACCTTAAGCAAGTGGCGGATAAAATCTCTCGCGTGTTTTGGCTGCTTGGTTTGGGCAGATACAAATCCGCTCCGCATCATGGTGATCGGGAAATCGGCAGGTAGGATAATGGCCAGTTCCTCGCTGTCTTTGGTGCGGGCTGCAGCATAGCTGCCGAGCACATTATAGGCGACAGCAAGCTCCCCCTTTTGCAGATCGGTGATCATATCGCCGGAACAGCAATACAGACGTGTCCCCAGACTCCCCATCACCTCCATCAGCCGCCAATAGGTTTCAGAGGCACGGGCATCCTGGGTGGCAAAAAGATACCCCAGACCAGATTGACGAATGTCATAGGTTCCCAGTCTGTTGCGAAAAACTTCTGGGCGGGCGCGCAGGGCCTTGATCAGATCCTGGCGGGTCTGCGGCAGCGAATGCCCCGCAAAATCGGCGCGCCGAACAACAATGGCTGCGGGTTCCGTGGTAAAACCAAAGAGGCTTTGCCGCCACTGAGCCCAATCCGGCGTCGTGACCCCTTCAATCGCCAAGGCATGGCCATCGTTGGTCAGTTTGAATTGCAGATCCATTGCGCTGGAAATGACCAGATCAAACCCGCTGGGATCCTGACGGAAAATGCGGTCGATCTCAGCCGTTCCCGAGACAAGGTATTCGATAGACAAATCGGGCCGCTGGGCTAGAAAACTGGTGATAATCGGCGCAAAGAAGGATCTGTCGGTGCTGGACAGGATCGTGAGTGTCGGTCCGCTGCCACTGCCACTGCCGTGAAACATCGCCCGGTCTTCCCAGGTTTCCTGTTGCTGTGCCAGTGCCATCAGCGGCAAAAGCGCAAAGATCAGAGCGAGAATATAACGCATGCACCGCCTCCAGTGTGGTTGGACAGGGCCAGTTTCCCACCGTGGGCGATGGCGACATCCTGCGCAATTGTCAGCCCCAGCCCTGAGCCGATGGTCCCGGCTGCGTTATTGCCGCGTGAAAACCGCTGGGCCAGATCCGAGATCTCATCAATGGGGAACCCTGGCCCCTGATCGCGGATTTCCACCTGTGGTTGGGGCTGTGATGTCACCCAAATGTCGATTGCGCTTTCGCTTGGGGAGTATTTCAGGGCGTTGTCGATCAGATTGCGAATGGCATTTTGCAACAGGATAGGATCGCCCTGACACAGGACCGGCTGATCGCCAAGAAACCGCAGGTCGATGTCTTTCATTTCGGCGACTGGGGACAGGCGCAGCACCAGTTTTTGAACCAATTCCACCAGATCCAGTTGTTGGTACTCCAGCTGATCCGCGCGGAAGGTGATCATGGCGTGATCCAGCAGCTGCCCCGCCGCGCGTGAGCTTTCATCGATGGCGCGGATCATCGCGCGCAGGGCCTGCCGGTTTTGTTCCTTATCGACCCGCTGGAGGGTGGTTTCAGCATGGGAACGCACTGTCGCCAATGGGGTGCGGACGCGATGGGCGGCCTCTGCGATGAAATCTTCGGATTGGGTCAGCGATTGATTCAGCCGCGCCATCAACCGGTTGAGAGAGGCGACCAGGGGCAGCATCTCTGTGGGCACGGGTTTGATGACCGGGCTCAGATCCTGGGGGCCGCGCCTGGTAACCGAGGTGGCAAGACGATTGAGCGGCGCGATGGTGCTGGAGGTGGCCCAAAAGGACAAAAGCACCACCAGAACAAAGAAGCCAATGCCAAAAGAGGCAATATTTCGCGAGATCGCATTCAATCTGTCCGACAGCGCATCCTGGGTCTGGGCCACCGAAACGGTGATGCGGGTTTTGACATCGGCACCGAGCAGGGTACGTGACGCGGTAGATATCCTGATGGGTTTGCCGATGAATTCAGCGCTCTGATAGCGCCGCTCACCGCTGTCTGAACCCTTTGGCAGGGGCAGGTCCGCATATCCGGACAGCAGTTCGGCATCGCGGTAGATCGCATAGAACACGCGGTCATGCGCTGGTGTGGTCAGCATGGAAAAGGCGGCGTAGGGAAAGTCGATCTCTACCTGATCATCACGCAGCACTGCGGCGTCCAGAATCGAGGTAACAGAGGCGCCCAGGATGCTGTCCTGCCCCTGTTGTGCGATCTGGGCAGCGTAGGTGCGCACCACCAGAAACAACAGCACCGCAAGCAGTGAGGCGCCACCAATCAGCGTCACTGCAAGCCGATTTCGTAGGGATCCTGAGACCTTTGGTGACTCAGTCATGGTCCAGCCGGTACCCCAGCCCGCGATGGGTGGTGATCTTTAGGGCGGAACCTTCGAGATGTTTGCGCAGCCGTGCGATATAGACCTCCACCGCATTTTCAGAGACATCCTCTTCATAGGAAAACAGCCGGTCGACCAGCTTTTGCTTGGGGAAAATCTGTCCCGGAGCATTGAACAACAGTTCAAGCAATCGCAACTCCCGATTGCGCAGGTTGATGGTCTTGCCACAGACAGTGACCACCCCGGCCACCGGATTAAAGGAGACATCTTTGATCTGCAAAACACTCTGTGCGGTGCCCGCTTTACGGCGCAGAACTGCCCGGCATCTGGCCTGTAACTCTTCGTGATCAAAGGGTTTGGTCACATAGTCGTCGGCCCCCAGGTCCAGCATGCTGATTCTGTCGGAAACCTGTGAGCGCGCCGTCAGGACAATGACCGGGGTGTCGCGTTTCTGGTCGCGGTGGCGTTTCAGAAAGCTGCGCCCGTCGCCATCAGGCAGCATAATGTCGAGCAGGATCAGATCGTAGTCTCCGGTTTCGGAAAATCCAATTGCATCCGAAATATTTTCAGCATGATCAATAGTATGACCGTCCAGATGCATCCGGTCACAAACAGCTTTTGCAAGGTCTGGATTGTCTTCGACCAGCAGGAATTTCATGCTCTTCGTTCACTTTTTTCAGGGCGTGACAGCTCGGTGTCAGCTTCTCATGTTTGTCTCCCTCAACTGAGCCGCCTTTCGGACAGTTGTCAAATGGGAGGAAATCATGATGACATTTGAGTTGGGTCGCCGCGCCCTGATGGCGGGTGCAATCGCCACCTTGAGCCTTGTAACACCGGTTCTGGCCGAGGGGGAAAACACCCTCGAGAGCATTCACTTTCTGATCCCCGGCGGTGCCGGTGGTGGCTGGGACGGGACTGCACGTGGAACGGGTGAAGCCCTGACCAAGGCGGGGCTGGTTGCCACTGCCTCGTACGAGAACATGTCTGGCGGCGGTGGTGGCAAAGCCATTGGCTACCTGATCGAAAATGCCGACAGCAATCAGGGCACGCTGATGGTCAATTCGACCCCGATCGTGATCCGTTCGCTGACCGGGGTGTTCCCGCATAACTTTCGTGATCTGACGCTGGTTGCCGGCACGATTGGCGACTACGCCGCCATTGTTGTGGGCAAGGACAGCCCGGTTAACTCGATGAGTGATCTCTTGGCAGCCTATGATGCCAACCCGTCCAAAACCGCCATTGGGGGCGGATCGGTTCCCGGCGGTATGGACCACCTGGTTGCTGCCATGGTGATGGAGGCCGCAGGCAAGGATGCGCTGGCGGTGAAATACATCCCCTATGATGCCGGTGGCAAAGCCATGGCGGCGCTGCTGTCGGGGGAGATCGCAGCCCTGTCCACCGGATTCTCCGAGGCGGTCGATCTGGCCAATGCGGGTGAGGTCAAAATCATCGGTGTCACCTCGCAGGAGCGCGTGAGTGCCGCTCCGGAGGCCATGACCATGAAGGAGCAGGGCATCGACACCAGCTTTGTCAACTGGCGTGGTTTCTTTGCCGCCCCCGGCCTCTCTGAGGACAAACTGGCGATGTATCAGGCGGCCCTGGCCAAGATGTATGAGACCCCTGAGTGGGAAGAGGTCCGCGCCCGCAATGGCTGGGTGAACATCCATAATTCGGGTGATGATTTCAAAGGCTTCCTGGAAGAGCAGGAGCAGGTCATTGGCGATTTGATGAAAAAGCTGGGCTTCCTGTAGCTCTGATTTGACGGTGAGACCGAATGTGGCAGGGCGGCGACCGCCTTGCCGCATGAAACGCGCAGGGAGGGGAAAATGGCGCTTGATCGATGGATCGCACTGATCCTGCTAAGCATTTGTCTGGCCTATGGATATACGGCCTGGTTCACCATGGATGCCGGGTTGGCTCCATTCATGAAACGCAACCCGATCTGGCCTAGTACCTTTCCCAAGGTGCTCTCCATTCTGGGGCTGATTTCCTCCTGTGCCATCCTATTGGGGTTGGAAAAGGCCGAGGAGAAACCCGCCGAGATCAATTACCGCCGCTTGGGCGATTATCATCTGGGCCAAGCGCTGCTGCTGCTGTGGCTGATGGTTGCCTATGCGCTCTGCCTGCGCCCTGTCGGGTTTATTGTCTCGACCTCCGCATTCCTCATTCTGGGGTCTTTGATCCTGGGGGAGCGCAAATGGCCTATTCTGCTGCCGGTCGCAGTGACGGCGACACTGGTCGTCTGGTTTTTGGTTCAACAGGTTCTGGGCATCTATATGCGCCCATTGCCGGGTTTTTGGGGAGGCTGACATGCTCGAAGGACTTT
The DNA here is from genome assembly GCF_900313025.1 of Pseudophaeobacter sp. EL27. Lineage (GTDB taxonomy): Bacteria > Pseudomonadota > Alphaproteobacteria > Rhodobacterales > Rhodobacteraceae > Pseudophaeobacter. Next base: position 551,896 of record NZ_OMPQ01000008.1, on the reverse strand, counting down.
TGATTGGCCTACAAACGGCCCTGTCGATGCAAAATCTTCTGATGGTGATTGGCGGCTGCCTGATTGGCACCTTTATTGGCATGCTGCCCGGGCTTGGGCCGATGTCGATCATCGCGATCATGATACCGGTGGCGATTTCGATGGGAGATCCTTCGGCGGCGCTGATCCTTTTGGCGGGGGTCTATTATGGCGCCATCTTTGGCGGTTCGACCTCCTCGATCCTGCTGAATGCGCCGGGGGTGGCGGGAACTGTCGCCTCCAGTTTTGATGGCTACCCCATGGCCCGTCAGGGCAAGGCTGGCAAGGCCCTGACCATTGCTGCCATTGCCAGCTTTGCCGGGGGCACGATTGGCGCCTTGCTGTTGATGATCTTTGCACCCGCTTTGTCTTCGGTGGCGCTGTTGTTTCATTCCCCTGAATACTTTGCGCTGATGGTTGTGGGTCTTTCGGCGATCGCCGCCTTTGCGGGCACCGGGCAGGTGGCCAAGGCGCTGCTGATGACGGTGCTTGGCCTGATCATGGCCACGGTGGGCGAGGGCGCGCTGTTCAATCTGCCGCGCTTTACCATGGGGTTGATGGATCTTCAGTCAGGGTTTGGATTTATCACCCTGGCGATGGCTATGTTTGCTCTACCTGAGGCCTTGTTTCTGGTGCTGAAGCCCAAGACCGCCCAAGAGGGCGACAGCGGTGCAATCAAGGATCTGCGCATCAGCCGTGCGGAGGCAAAATCCATTGCCCCCGTCATTGGGCGACAGTCCGTCCAGGGCTTTTTCATCGGTGTTTTGCCGGGAGCCGGGGCCACAATCGCCAGTTTTCTGGGCTACGCAGTGGAGCGTAATATCGCGCCAAAGCATGAGCAGGATGAATTTGGCAAAGGCTCCATCAAGGGGCTGGCAGCGCCCGAAAGCGCCAATAATGCTGCCTGCACCGGGTCCTTTGTGCCTCTGTTGACCCTGGGCATTCCGGGGTCTGGCACCACCGCCATTTTGCTTGGCGCTTTGGTGGCACTCAATGTGACGCCGGGGCCGCGGTTGATGATTGATCAGCCAGAGGTGTTCTGGGCGGTGATCATGTCGATGTTCATTGGCAACCTGGTACTGCTGATCCTGAACCTGCCGCTGATCCCCTATATTGCCAAGGTGCTGTCGGTGCCGCGCAGCTATCTGATCCCCTTCATCCTCTTCTTCACCCTGATGGGGGCCTATATCGGCCAGAATAACGCAACTGAATTGTTGCTGCTGGTTGGGTTTGGCGTCTGTGCCACGGCGCTGCGTTTTGCAGATTACCCGCTGGCACCTCTGTTGATCGGTTTCATTCTGGGCGGCATGCTGGAGGATAATTTCTCACGCTCGATGCAGCTATATGATGGGGCGGCATTCATCTGGGAGCGACCGCTGACGCTAGGTCTGTTGGTGATTGCCGCGTTGCTGGTGCTGTTGCCCAGCTACCGGGCGCGCCGCGCCAGGCTGCGGGCGCAGGGGGTCGCAGAAGGGGACTGAGCGCCCCAACCATCCTTCAAGCAGGCTGCGAACTTAGGCTTTGTTGCGTAGGGCGTAGCCTGCAAAAACCCCTGCGGCAGCGCCAAAGAGATGGGCCTCCCAGCTGACACCGGGTTGTCCGGGCAGGAGGCCCCAGAGCATCGTGCCATACAGGAAAGCGACTCCGGTGGCGGCCAATAACGGCACCAGCTGTTTTTCTATCACCCCTCGGGTCAGCAGAAAACCAAACCAGCCAAAGATCAACCCCGAGGCGCCGACATGGAGCGCGGTGCTACCAAACAGCCAAACACCGAACCCGCCCAAAGCGACAATGATGACCGAGGCTGGTAGAACCAATCTCTGAGCGGTGGCCGCCAGCAGACCGCCGAGGATGAGCAGGGGAACTGAATTGCCGACGGCATGACTCAAAGAGCCGTGCAGAAAGGGCATGAACAGGATGCCATCCAGCCCGCCAAGGGAGCGCGGCAGCAGCCCGAACAGACCATTCAGCGCGTAGCCCGAGATCAGGTTCACCACCTCAACTGCCCAGATGATGGCCAGCAGGATTGCAAGCCAGAGGAACCGTTCCAATATCATTGATCCTATCCATGCTTTCATAAGGCTAGGCCTAGCACGGTCTGGACAGAGGCGAAATGCTCTGATGGACCTTGCAATCGACTAGGCGCTCTGTTGCGCTGTTAGGCTGCGCACGAACAAGAAACTGTTGGTGCAATCGCGACTGTCTGGCCTGCCACTTCAGCTGAGCCCCCGGGCTCTTTGCACAATGGCGCCACAGTCTACGCTGGTTGGCAAGGTGCCGTAGCTGCCAGACCAGGGGGCGCCCAGACGCGAGGCGCAGAAGGCATCCGATACAGGAGCCGGGGCGTGTTTCACCAAGAGCGCAGCCTGCCAGACCAGCGCCATGTGTTCGGTCATGCGACGGGCCCGCAGTTCAATATCGCTGGTATCGGCCAGAGCCACCTTCAAATCATCCAGGGATTTGTCAAAATGCGCATTGCCACCTCTGGCGCTTTCCACTTCGTTCAGAAACGCGACACCCGCCTCGGGATCGCGTTGGAGGGCGCGCAACACATCCAGGCAGATCACATTGCCAGAGCCCTCCCAGATCGAGTTCACCGGGGCTTCGCGGTAGAGGCGCGGCATGATGCTTTCTTCGACATAGCCCGGCCCGCCGTGGCACTCCATCGCCTCGTAGGTGTGATTGGGGGCACGTTTGCAGATCCAGTATTTGCCGATGGCGGTGCCGATGCGTGCCAGGGCAGCGGCCTCTGTGTTGCCAGCCTCACCTTCGTCAATGGCCCGACCCAGCCGCAGGCTGAGCGTGGTGGCCGCCTCGGATTCCAGGGCAAGGTCCGCAAGGACATTTTGCATCAACGGCTGATCAATGAGCCGTTTCTGAAAGGCTGAGCGATGCGAGGTATGGTGCAGTGCTTGAACCAGCCCCTGCCGCATCAGGGCCGCAGAGCCAAAGGCGCAGTAAAACCGGGTGCCCTGTACCATCTCGATGATGGTCTTGATGCCTTTGCCCTCGGGGCCGACCAGTAGCCCCCAGGTGTTTTGCAGCTCCATCTCGCTGGAGGCATTTGATGTGTTGCCCAGTTTGTCCTTGAGCCGCTGCAGGAACAACCCGTTGCGCTGCCCGTCGGGCTGAAAGCGCGGGATCAGGAAGCAGGACAGGCCCGCTTCGGCATAGGCCAGTGTCAAAAAGGCATCCGACATCGGGGCCGAGCAGAAAAACTTATGCCCCGTCAGGCGGTAGCCCTCGCCATCACGGGTTGCCCGGGTGGTGTTTGCCCGCACATCTGATCCGCCTTGCTTTTCGGTCATGAACATTCCCATCTGGGCGCCAGTTTTTTCGCCAACGGGAATGTCACGTTTGTCATATTTGGTTGACAGCAGTTTCGGCAACCATTCCTCGGCAATGGCCGGGCTCGCCTTCAGGGTTGGAATGGCTGCATAGGTCATGGCGATGGGGCACAGGACGCCGCCCTCGATCTGGTTGAGCATATAGTTCAGAGCCGCATGGGCCACGTGGCCGCCAGCCCCGGCGTTGTTCCAGGCAAAATTTGGCAAACCGTTTGACACCGCCAAATCCTGAAGCGCGTGGTAGCTGGGGTGAAAACTCACCTGATTGACCCGCATCCCGTAGCGATCAAAGGGCTTTAGCTCGGGGCCAGAGCGATTGGCCTGATCGGCTTGTTCGAGCACGTCCTCACGGCCTGCGGCCTTGCCAAAAGCTGCCATCTGAGGTTCGGCCCAGGCGGCTCCTTCACGCGTGATGCCTTCGCGCAGGGCCAGATCCGATGTCCAAAGATCCTGGTCCCCCATATGGGGTGGCGTATTGGTGACTTCGTGGGTCGGCAACACAGCGACCGGGTTACGAATGCTCATGAGGGGCTCCCCTTCAGGTGTCCAGTAACGGCGTTTAAACAAAAACGAACGATCGCCGCGATTTCAGTGCTTCTGTCGTTAGGGCTGCTATTGGGTTTGTCGGCGAGAGGCCCGATCAAGGCCTCTGCCAGGGCGCCAACCATACAGTTGGCAACGAGCTGTGTCGGTTGCTCGGGGAATTCGCCGCTCCTAATGCCATCATCGATGATGCGGCCCAAAACAGCCGCATAGGACCTGCGAAACACCAGGCGTTCGCTGTCGACCATGGAGTCGACGGGTTCAAAGATGAGCGCATAGGCCAGCACTGGTGATTGCAGAGCGCGGCGGGCAAAGACATCCAGCGCATCGCTCAGCCGTGGGATTGCAGGCCCGTCAGAGGCGGCAATCTCGGCCATCACCTGGACTTCACGCTTGGTGACACGGCGAAAAACTTCGGCCAGAAGGTCCGCTTTTGAAGGAAAGTGACGATAGAGCGTACCAGTTGCCAGGCCTGCAGCGGCGGCAATCGAAGACATATGAACGGCCGCAAATCCGCCCTCGGCGACGGCTTCTCGCGCCACGCTCAGGATCTTTTGGTGGATGTCTTCTTTGTGTCTGCGGGTCTTTTCAGTCGCCCGATAGGCCATGATGTGAATCCAGATTCATTTTGAAATAATGAACATGGGTTCATTTCTTGAGTCAAGACAGGCTGCCGATCATTTGGGGGGACGCGACGTCAGATTTTGAGCGGGCATTTTTGCAGAGGCTGGCGCTGCAAAGTTTAGGGTGGTCGTCTGTGGCGAAGTCGGATTACGTTAGCCCTAAGATTGTGGAGGTGCGCCCAGGGTTGAGTTCTTGCTTCAAAGGGCGGTTGGGTCAGTTATTGGAAGGTAGATCGATAGTGGTTTCGCGGTTTGGACTCATCATACCCTTGCTTGCCTCAATGTTCTTTGCCCGTCCGGCCGCGGCGCAAACCGAGCTGAGCATGTGGTATCATGGATCTCAGAATGAGCTTGAACGGGGAATCATTCTGGAGATTGTTGATGACTTCAACGCCAGCCAACCGGATTGGAAAGTCATACTGAAGAGTATCCCGGAAGGCAGTTATAACGATGCTGTTGTTCAGGCGGCTTGGACCGGGAACCTGCCTGATATTATTGACGTCGATGCACCCGTGGTCGCCAATTGGGCCTGGCAGGGGTATTTGCAGCCCTTGGCAATTGATGCCTCTCTTGTAGATCCTTTTCTGCCCTCTACCGTCGGGCGCTGGAATGGCGAGATCTACTCGGTTGGCCTCTGGGAGGCCGCCCTTGCGATCCTGACACGCAAATCCACTTTGGCAAAATATGACATACGTTTGCCTAGCCTTGCTGAGCCATGGACCGCCACCGAGTTCGAAGCGGCCCTGGTTAAAATCAAGGCTTCAGGAGAGTTCGATTATCCGCTCGACCTGGGGGTCTCCGGGGAGGGGGAATGGTTTCCCTATGCGTTAAGCCCCTTTTTGCAAAGCTACGGGGGCGATCTGGTTGACCGATCCACCTATATGACCGCGCAGGGGGTGCTGAATGGCGAGGCCGCATTGCGTTTTGGGGCATGGTGGCAATCCCTGTTTACGCGCGCGCTGGTTCCAGCTGTAGGATTAGCCCAGAAAGATCGGACCGAAGGTTTGATTGATGGCACCTATGCTATGGCCTGGAATGGCAACTGGACAGTGCTGGACGTTATCGAAGCCCATGGTGAGGACGTTGTGTATTTGCCTGCGCCTGATTTTGGCAAGGGCAGCGTGATTGGCGCAGGCAGTTGGCAGTTTGGTGTTTCTGCCACGTCAGAGCATGTCACCGGAGCCAGTGCCTTTGTGGAATTTGCGATCCAGGACCGGTACCTTTCTAGCATCGCGGATACCTTGGGGTTGATCCCGCCGACCCCTGCCGCGGCAAAGGCGTCGAAGAACTACGGCCCCGATGGGCGCTTGTCGGGGTTTGTCGATTTGTCACGACAGCAGGCAATGCTGCGTCCGGTATCCCCCAGCTATGTTGTGATCGCAAAAGTGTTTGAAAGAGCATTGGTCGAGATCGCCGGCGGGGCCGATGTTCAGGAGATGCTGAACGAGGCGGTCAACGACATCAATCGGGATATCCTGCGAAATGCAGGGTATAAACCCGAGTGAAACTGGTGCTTGGACTAGGCATCCCCTCTCCTGCAAAGACCTGTGGGAATGTTCAGAACGGATTGGGCTTGAGACGTCAAAGGGCACATCTAGTGATAAAGGAATACCTGTATAGACTTTGCGGCGCCCTGGTCGGTTTGGCTGTCCTTGCAGCATTGCCCGGACAGGGGAATGCAGATCCGCTGCGGGTCGGGTTTTATGAAAACCCTCCCAAGATCTTTCGCGATGAGAAGGGGCAACCGACAGGGTTCTGGCCGGAGGTGACGGAGGCCATACTCACCGGATTGGGGTATGACTTTGAATATATCGACTGTGAGTGGGAAACCTGTCTGGAAATGGTGCGGCAGGGGCAGCTCGACCTGATGCCGGACGTGGCCTTTTCTGAAGAACGGGCGCAGCAGTTTCAGTTCATCAATGAGGCGCTCATCTATTCTTGGTCCACAATTGTCACCTCCGAGAAGGTTGAGATTGCATCGCTACAGGATTTTGAAGGAAAGCGGATCGCCGTTCTTGCCAATAGCATTCAGGAGCGCGACCTGAGCCGGGTATTGCGGGAGGAGGGGTTGAAGAGCAAGCTGATCTGGACGTCATCCGTGCAGGGCGCGATTGATGCCATTCTGGTCGGTGATGCGGATATGGCAATTACCAACACCTTCTTTGCAGTCAAAATGGCCGAGCAAAACAGCCTGCGCATTCCTGAATTGCCATTTCAGGTCAATTCCTATCATTACATCGTCCCGACAGATGCCCCGCACAGCTTTGTGCAGGCGATGAATCTGGCCTCTTACCGACAGCAAATGACATTTGGATCGGAGTTTCATTCAGCTGAGTACGAATGGATCTCATTTCACAAAGCACCACTCCCCGGTTGGCTGACGACTGCCGCCCTTATCACAGCTTCAGTGCTGTTACTGTCGGGGGCGCTTATCTTCATCCTGCGTCGTGTTGTTCAGGCACGTACCTCGGACCTTGCCACGACAGTTGAAGCGCTGAGTGCAGAGATGGACCTGCGTAAGAAAGCGGAGAAATTTGCTCTGGAGACGCAAAAGTTTGACGCGATCGGGCGGTTGGTTGGGGGTGTTGCGCATGATTTCAATAATTTGCTTTCGGTGATCATGGGGAATCTTGAACTACTGAAGGACCAAAAGGAGCTCGACGCGACATCGCAGAAATTCACCGATCAGGCGCTTCTGGCGACCAAACGCGGGGCAAAGCTGACCTATGACCTGCTGTCCTTTGGGCGCCGTGCCCAATTGGTTCCGCAGGTGCTCAGAATTGATCTGGTCTTGGGCGGTATTGAGGAAATGCTGCGTCGGACCTTGCCTGAGAACATCTCTGTAGCGTTTTCATATGACCCGGATTTAAAGGCCGTTCTTCTGGATCAGGGGCAGCTAGAGAACGCGATTTTGAACCTGGTGTTGAACGCCCGGGATGCGATGCCGGGTGGTGGCAGGCTGACACTTTCCGTCTCCAACCTGAGTTCAGATGGGACAGAAGGCAGGGAGCCTTTGGTTGATCAGGTGGTCGTGTCTGTCACCGATACTGGAATAGGGATCAAAGAGGAGGCTTTGAACAAGGTATTTGAACCCTTTTTCACAACAAAGGAAATCGACAAAGGCTCTGGAATGGGCCTGGCGATGGTGCATGGTTTTGTGACCCAGTCAGGTGGCCAAATTCGTATTCATAGCATCTGGGAACAGGGGACAACGGTTGAACTGAGGTTCCCGGTCACATCAGAGGAGCTGGAGACGGTCGCGGGCAGTGATACCTCCACAGAGCTGTTGGGCGATGAAAAAATCCTGTTGGTTGAAGATGACGAAGATGTCCGGCACGCGCTAAGCAAGCGGCTTTCAGCCTCGGGCTTCAACGTGACAGAGGCCAGCAACGGGGCGGCGGCTTTGGAGTTGGCTACCAGCTCAACGGGTTTTGATTTGCTGGTCACTGACCTGACAATGCCGGGGTCCATTCAGGGGGTGGATTGGGTGCGCCAGGCCCGAGACACATTTGGCGAAGTTCCAATTGTCGTCTTAACCGGCTATGGCTCGGATGCTCTCGACGGCCTCTCAGATCTTTCAAGATGCCTTCTGCTGAACAAGCCGATTTCCGGACCTGTTTTGATCTCCAAGATCAGACACCTTTTGGAAGATTGACCCTCTTTGGTGGCACAGCCCGCTTTGCCAGGAGTGGGGCAATGGGGGGGTAACCCTATTCGAGTACCGATCCTTAGAGCCTAAACGCCTCTACGTCAGGTGGGATAGGGCCTGATCGAACAATAAAAACGCAGCGATAGGCTGGATCTCGGCCCGGGCCTGCGGGGGGCCAAGATCCAGAACCAGTGTGGCTGCTGTCAGGGTCGCACAGCCCCCGAGTAAGGCAATAATGATGAATTTGAAGAGCGGCATGAGAGAGCTGTTCATTGATCTATTCCTTGTGTCCAAACGAAGCGCAGAAGGGCCGGGCTTGATTTTGCAGCGAAGCGACAGCTCCAAACCCTTCGGATGCCTGAATGAATAGGTGACTAGCGGTGCCGAAATATTGACTGGATGTGCCAAAGACTTGACAGCGCATGCCAAAGGCTGAACCTGTGGTAACGTATTTGTTATGGGGTTTTGTTCGCAGCCAAAATGCTTCCTCTCCCCTATGAGTGTTCTTCTGGAGTAGAGAATTGACCTCCGTTTCGACTATCTACGCCAAAAAACAGATCGAGAATGCGGATCAGATCCCAGACAAGGGAAAGCTGCTGGATCTGATTGGGCTGACGCCGGAAATGATCGATGATCCTTCCGTGATGGTGCCGGTTGCCACCTATCATGCCCTGATGGAAGTCATCGCCGAAAGCGAACTTCCCGACCTGAAGTTCCACATGAAGACCTGCCAGAGCATGCGGTGCGATGAATTTGGGGTCTTTGGGCTTGCCTTTAAATCTGCCCCAACCCTGCGTCACGGGTTTCAGCGCATTTGGCGCTACACTCGGCTGCATAACCGCTTTGCCAGTTTCTCTGCCATGCAAGAGGGCGATCGGTTCTGTTGGTCCATGCAGGTCCCTGACCCTGGCGGGATTGGCAGCTTTTTGTCCAGAGAGGCCGCAATGGGCACCACACTGACGCTTTGTCGCGAAACAACCACGCAGGATCTAAAGCCCTGTCATGTTCAGTTCGTGCATGAAAGACAGGGATCTATTGAGGCCCTGGTTGAACATTTTGGCTGCGAACCGGAATTTGGAGCGCCGTCTGATGCTTTGCATTTTGATCTGTGGGACGTTGATCAACCCTGTGCCATTGGCGATGCTGGGGTCTGGAGATACCTGATCTCTCATCTAGATCAGATGATGGAAAAAGAGCCGGACCAAGAGCCAAGCTTTGAAGCCCGTGTTGTGGAAGAAATAGCAAAACTGCTCAGTGGCGGGGTGCCGCAGCTGTCAGAGGTTTCAAAAAACATGGGGCTGGGCGGGCGTACCTTTCAACGACGTCTGAGTGAGAGGGGCCATAGCTTTCAGTCCCTCACCGATGAGGCCCGTCGCAAACTTGCCCAGCAGCTTATTCGCTCATCAACCTATTCCTTTTCCGAGATAGCCTTTTTGACCGGGTTCTCCGAACAAAGCGCCTTTTCGCGCGCTTTTAAACGCTGGTCTGGTCAAACCCCAAAAGCCTACCGCGGCGCCCTGCGTGAAAACGCTCCTGCGGGCTCCAGCCTGGCTGAATAGGGCTCTGGCATCATCCTTGAACGTCAGGCCGCTGTGCTTGGGGCAGTGGCATGTCCGCTACCTGGGTGGGGGTGTTCCAATACATGACTTGTCATGTATGTGGTTTTGCGGCTTTATGGGATCTCGGAGGAACGCATGCCAAAACCTGTCCTAACAAAGGCCGAGCGGATCAAAGCGCGGCGCGCCCGGGAAGAGGTGAATATCTTTGCCCGGATGCCTGCGGCCTATGCTGCATCTCGCGGGCAGGCGGCGAAATTCCTGCAACGTGCTGGTGGGCTGTCGGTGGTGGAATGGCGGGTGCTTTGGGATCTCAGTGAGGCGGGCCCTTTGTCGATCCGCGAGATGGCCTCAATCCAGCGGGTGGATCATTCGCAGCTGAGCCGCGCCCTGCCGGGGATGCGGCGCAAGGGTTTTGTCACCATGGAGCGGGACGCGGAAGACCGCCGCCAGATGAATGTCGCTTTGACCGAAGCGGGCCGCGCGGCCTATGCACAGGCCGCCCCAATCATGAGAAAACGGCGGGAAGGGCTTCGACGTGTCTTTTCTGCAGAGGAATTAGAGCAGTTTGCAGGTCTATTTGATCGGCTCGAAGAGTTTCTTCGCCAGCCCGTAGAGGACCTGCTGGAGGAGGAGAAAAACCCATGAGTAAACGCCCCAATGTCCTGTGGATCATGGCGGATCAGCTGCGATTTGACTACCTGAGCTGCTATGGCCATCCGCATCTGCACACGCCGCATATTGATGCGCTGGCCAAGCGTGGCGTGCAGTTCAACAAGGCCTATATCCAGTCGCCAGTTTGTGGCCCCTCGCGGATGTCGGCCTATACGGGGCGCTATGTACGCAGTCACGGATCGACCTGGAACGGCATGCCGCTGCGGGTGGGCGAGCCGACCCTGGGCGATCATCTGCGCGAAGCAGGGGCGCGGGCGGTTTTGGTGGGTAAAACCCATATGCGCGCAGATCTGGAGGGCATGGCCTGGCTAGGTATTGATCCCAACAGCACCATCGGAGTGAGCCGCTCGGAATGCGGCTTTGAACCCTTTGAGCGCGACGATGGGCTGCATCCCGACAGCGCGCGGCAGAACTGGTCTGCCTACGACGATTACCTGGTGAAAAACGGCTACAAGTCGGAAAACCCCTGGGGTGACTTTGCCAATTCCGGTCTGGATGAAGAGGGCGAGCGCCTGTCGGCCTGGTTGCTGAAAAACTCGCGCCTGCCAGCCGATGTGCCGGAAGAGCATTCCGAGACCGCCTATATGACCAACCGGGCGATTGATTTTATGACCGAGGCCAGTGCTGATGGGCGACCCTGGATGTGTCATCTGTCCTATATCAAACCGCATTGGCCCTATATCGTGCCCGCGCCCTATCATGACATGTACGGGCCCGAACATGTGGTTGACCCGATCCGCAGTGAGGCCGAGCGCGACACCGATCATCCGCTGCTGGGGGCCTATCTCAATGCCCGCGTCTGTCGCAGCTTTGCCCGCGATCATGTGCGCGAACATGTGATCCCCGCCTATATGGGGCTGATCAAGCAGCTGGATGATAATCTGGGGCGGCTCTTTGCCTGGATGGATGAGGCGGGGCTGAGCGACAATACCATCATCGCTTTTACCTCGGATCATGGTGATTACATGGGTGATCACTGGATGGGGGACAAGGATTTCTACCACGATGTCGCTGCCAAAGTACCGCTGATCATTGCGGATCCCCGCCCAGAGGCCGATGCGTCGCGTGGCTCGGTTGCTGAAGAGCTGGTCGAGATGATCGACCTGGCGCCAACCTTCATGAATGCACTTGGTGCGGAGGCCAAACCCCATATCATCGAGGGGCGCGACCTGACCCCGATCCTGACCGGGACGGATGGCTTCTCCCGGCGCTATGCTATCTGCGAACATGACTATCACTGGTCCGAAATGGCGCGCGAGCTGGGTGTGGCGCAGGAACAGGCCCATACGGTGATGATTTTTGACGGCCGTTGGAAGTTCATCCGCTGCGAAACCTTCCGTCCGGTACTGTTTGATCTGGAAACGGATCCGCAGGAATTGACCGACCTTGGCGCTTCGGATGCGGCAGAACACATCGCCGTGCGCGCCCGTATGGAGGCCGCGTTGCTGGATTGGTCGCGGCGCCATCACACCCGCATCACAGCGACACCGGCGGTCCTTGCCAGCCAGAAAATTGCCGCCGAGGGCGGCATCCTGATCGGGTTCTGGGATGAGCAGGAATATGAAGAGGCCACCGGAAAACCATTCAGCAGCCTGGTGCCCGCAGGGCGACCAGGGGGGTGAAACCCTCCCAGGTCACCGTGCTCACATGGGGTGTTGCGCAAGGACACCCTTTGTGCGGTGAGGAGCCTCAGCCCTCCCATTCCCTACAGTTGCCCGCTGCTTTCTTCTCTGCCGGGTGGTGTGGAGGCAATCAAGAATAAGGGGTTCTCACCCCTCCCTGTTAGCGCTAACTGTATTGCATAAGGGCAGGAGGTGTGATTCGGCTAAGTGGTTTCGTAAAGGTATTTGAAAATGAACAAAATCTGGTCAGGGCTGAGCGAACATCGTCGGCAGACTTGCGCGACGACGATTGCCGACCTGTTTGAGCTGGATCCAAACAGGTTTCAGACCTTTTCTTGCGAAGCTGACGGGCTATTACTGGATTACTCCAAAACCAGCCTGGATGATGTCGGGCTGAACTTGCTGATCGACCTGGCAGAGAAAGCTGGCCTGGCCAGCAAGATCCAGGGCATGTTCCGCGGTGACCCGATCAATGTGACAGAAGGCCGGGCCGTGTTGCATACTGCCTTGCGGGCACAGGGCGAACCCGTGGTGCTGGTCGATGGTGAGGATGTTATGCATGACATTCACCATACTAAGCAACGGATGGAGAGTTTTGCCGGCGGTCTGCGCAATGGCCTACACAAAAGCGCAACAGGGGCGCGTTTCACGGATGTGGTGAATATCGGCATCGGGGGTTCCGACCTGGGCCCGGTGATGGCGGTCAAAGCTCTTGCGCCCTATCACGATGGGCCACGCTGCCACTTTATCTCCAATGTGGATGGTGCCGATATCACGGATAGCCTGGAAGGGCTGGACCCGCAAACCACGCTGATCGTCATCGCCTCCAAGTCCTTTACCACTGTTGAGACCATGACCAATGCAGCAACGGCGATCAACTGGCTGCGCGCCGCCCTTGGCGATCAGGCAAGCCAGCATTTGGCGGCGGTTTCAACTGCTTTGGACAAAACTGCCGAAATGGGTATTTCTCCGGAGCGCGTCTTTGGTTTTGGCGATTGGGTCGGTGGGCGATATTCGCTTTGGGGGCCAGTTGGTCTGCCCATCCTGATTGCGGTTGGTAGTGAAAACTTCCGGGCTCTGCTCAGCGGGGCGGCGGCAATGGATCGGCATTTTCAAAGTGCGGATCTTCGTAACAACCTACCGGTGCTGCTTGGGCTTGTAGGGATCTGGCACAGCAATATCTGCGGCTACGCCACCCGGGCAATCCTGCCCTATGAACAGCGGCTGGCGCGGCTGCCGGCCTATCTGCAACAGCTGGATATGGAGAGCAACGGCAAGGGTGTCACGCTGGAGGGGGCTCCTGTTGCGCGCGCCTCTGGCCCTATTGTCTGGGGAGAGCCCGGCACCAATGGCCAGCATGCCTTTTATCAATTGCTGCACCAGGGCACCCATGTGGTGCCGGCAGAGTTCCTTATTGCCGCAGAAGGGCATGAACCCGCGCTGACGCATCAGCATGATCTGCTCAAAGCCAATTGTCTGGCCCAATCCGAAGCCTTGATGCGGGGGCGCTCATCAGAGCAGGCCCGGGCCCTGGCCGAGAGCCGAGGCATTGCCGAAGATGACCTCGATCGCATGACAGCCCATCTGACCTTTCCCGGCAATCGCCCATCGGTTACGCTGGCTTATCCGCGCCTGACCCCCTTTGCACTGGGTCAGATCATTGCCCTGTATGAGCATCGTGTTTTCACCGAAGGCGTCATCTGGGGTATCAATTCGTTTGATCAATGGGGCGTCGAGCTGGGCAAGGAACTTGCCGTTGATCTGCTGCCCCTCATTCAGGGCGCCAAGGATATGAGCAAGGATGGTTCCACCCTTGGGCTGGTGGCCAAACTGACAGCGCCCAAACCCACACCCTGAGGAACGCCCAGAGGGGCGCCCATCATAACTGGATCTGATACACTATGGTTTCTCGCGTCATCCCCGTTGATCCCTTTGATTTGGTTCTCTTTGGTGCCACTGGAGATCTGGCACGGCGCAAAATCCTGCCCAGCCTGTTTCATCGTTTCCAGATCGCTCAATTCTGTCCCAAAAGCCGCATTGTCGGCACCTCGCGCAGCAGGTTGGATCGGGCAGGGTTTCAGGAGCTGGTGGCCGAGGCCATTCGGGAGTTTGGCCAGGAAGGCGAAACTGGAGAAGAGGATATCGCCGCTTTCGTGCAGCTGTTGGACTATGTGCCAGTGGAGGCTAAGGGCGATAGCGGCTGGCAGGAGCTGAAGGCCCATCTGCGCCCGGATGTGATCCGGGCTTTCTATCTCTCGGTTGGCCCCAGTCTGTTCCCTGAAATCGCCAGCCGTCTCAGCAGCTGTGGCATAGCCACCCCCGACAGCCGGATCGTTCTGGAAAAGCCGTTTGGCCATGACCTCGCCTCGGCGCAGGCCCTGAATGCGGCGCTGGGAGATCATTTTGACGAAAGCCAGATCTACCGGATCGACCACTATCTGGGCAAGGAAACCGTGCAGAACCTGATGGCGCTGCGCTTTGCCAATTCCCTGTTTGAGCCTTTGTGGAACTCCACCCATATCGACCATGTGCAGATCACTGTTGCCGAAAGCATCGGCGTCTCTGGGCGCGGAGAGTATTATGACCGTTCCGGTGCGATGCGGGACATGGTGCAAAACCACCTGATGCAGCTGCTCTGCCTCACCGCGATGGAACCGCCCTCAAGGTTTACGCCCAATGCGGTGCGCGATGAGAAGGTCAAAGTGATTGAATCCCTGGAGCCGGTCTCACAGAATGATCTGGCGCGAGGGCAATATCGCGCCAACCCGGCCACCTCTGATGCAGACAGCTATCTGGATCACGCCGGCGATCCCAGCAGCCGTACCGAGAGCTTTATTGCGATGAAGGTGCAGGTGGCCAATTGGCGCTGGGCGGGAACGCCCTTTTATCTGCGGACAGGCAAATGCCTGCGTGCGCGCGAAAGTGAGATTGCGGTCTATTTTCGCGACCCGCCCCACAATATTTTTGAAGGTGCGGCGGGGGTGCATGGCAATGTGCTGGTGATCCGCCTGCAACCTGATGAAGGCATCATCCTGCGCACCACCATCAAGGATCCGGGTCCGGGCGGTATGCGCCTGACGGCTGCAAATCTGGACATGACCTTTGCCGACTCTCTGCCCGAAGCGGGGCGGCCCCAGGACGCCTATGAGCGGCTGATCATGGATGTCATCCGTGGCAATCAAACTCTGTTCATGCGTGGCGATGAGGTTGAGGCCGCCTGGGCCTGGGCCGATCCCATCATTGCTGGCTGGAGCCAGGCAGGAGCGGTGCCACAGGCCTATGATCGTGGCAGCTCCGGACCTGAAGATTCACTCTTGTTGATGCACCGCGACAACCGTCGTTGGCGCACGATAGGCGCCTGATATGATCCGCCGCCACCCCTTGCCCGCTCATGGCTAGCCCCGTCAGACACCCGAAAGGCCTCCAACATGCGACCAAATAAAACTCTCGCCGAGGTCACCGACCGGATCATCGCCCGCAGCGCCTCAAGTCGTAGGGCCTATCTTGAACGCATGGAGGCCGCTGCTGGCAAGGGGCCGGCGCGGGCGCATCTCAGCTGTTCGGGGCAGGCCCATGCCTATGCGGCTGCTGGTGCTGATCAGGCAACTTTGGCGCAGGCCAGCCTGGGGCATCTGGGCATTGTGACGGCTTACAATGATATGCTGTCGGCGCATCAACCCTTTGAGACATATCCGGCGCTGATCCGTGAGGCTCTGCGGGGGGCTGGCGGTACTGCTCAGGTGGCGGGCGGGGTGCCTGCCATGTGTGATGGCGTCACCCAGGGGGAGGCAGGCATGGAGCTGAGCCTGTTTTCCCGCGATACCATCGCCATGGCGGCGGGCATCGCGCTGAGCCACAATGTTTTTGATGCGGCGGTCTACCTCGGGGTCTGTGACAAGATCGTGCCGGGGCTGGTGATTGGGGCGCAGGCCTTTGGCCATATTCCGGCGGTTTTCCTGCCAGCCGGCCCTATGACCAGCGGATTGGCCAATGATGAAAAGGCTCAGATCCGCCAGAAATTCGCCGCCGGAGAGATCGGGCGGGATGAATTGCTGAAGGCAGAAATGGCCGCCTATCATGGCCCCGGCACCTGCACCTTTTATGGCACTGCCAATTCCAATCAGATGTTGATGGAATTCATGGGGTTACATCTGCCTGGGTCCAGCTTTGTCAATCCGGGCACCAAGCTGCGTGAGGCGTTGACTGTTGAAGGCGCCAATAGGGCGCTGTCGCTTTCAGCGCTTGGCAACAGCTACACGCCGGTCTGTCAGATCCTGGATGAAAAGACCTATGCCAATGGCATTGTTGGGCTGATGGCGACGGGCGGGTCAACCAATCTGCTGATCCATCTCATCGCCATGGCGCGGGCTGGGGGCATCATTCTGGACTGGCAGGATTTTGCGGATCTGTCCGAGGTGGTGCCATTGCTGGCGCGGGTCTATCCAAACGGGCTGGCCGATGTGAACCACTTCCACGCCGCAGGTGGTCTTGGCTTTTTGATCGGAGAGCTCTTGGGCGCGGGCTTCCTGCATGGCGACACCAAAACTGTGGCGGGCGATGGGCTGGCCAACTACACCCAAGAGCCCTTCCTGTCGGAGGAGGGGCTGACCTTCCGCCCTGGCACCACGGAGAGCTTGAATGAGGCGATTGTTCGCCCCGCCGCAGAGCCGTTTCAGGCCTCTGGCGGGCTCAAGCGCCTGACAGGTTCGCTGGGAACCGCAGTGATCAAGGTCTCGGCAGTGGATGAAAAGCACCATGTGATCGAGGCGCCTGCGCGGGTGTTTCATGATCAGGAGGACGCCAAGGCGGCCTTTAAGGCAGGCGAGTTCACTGGCGATACGATTGTTGTCGTGCGGTTTCAGGGCCCCAAGGCCAATGGCATGCCAGAGCTGCACAGCCTGACCCCGATGCTGGCGATCCTGCAGGGGCGGGGGCACAGGGTGGCGCTGGTCACTGATGGGCGCATGTCAGGGGCCTCGGGCAAGGTGCCTGCGGCCATTCATGTGGTGCCCGAAGCGCTGGATGGCGGCCCCATTTCCAAGCTTCGCGATGGCGATGTGATCCGTTTGGACGCCTCTGCTGGCGTGCTGGAGATTCTCACGCCCGGAGTATTGGAGCGTGCCTGTGCCAGCGCTGATCTCAGCGCCTATCAACAGGGCGTAGGGCGCGAGATGTTTGGGATGTTCCGCCGTACGGTGACCTCGGCGGATACCGGCGCCACGGTGTTTGATCTGATTAACGAAGGACCACCCCGCAAAAATTGACCCACGCTGTTCTGACCTATCTGATCCCCTTTGCCTTGCTGCAAGGCTTGACTCGGGCAGGTCTTTGCGTGCTTGTTGAACCAATTCAACATTGGTTCAACTGGTAGCGAGGGGGCAAGGATGCAGGGGTTTACCACAAGGCCGGAAATTCGCGGCTCCTTTGGGGTTGCCACCTCGACCCATTGGATTGCTTCTGCGGTGGGCTTTGGCATTCTGGAACGCGGCGGCAATGCCTTTGATGCGGCCGTTGCAGCCGGGTTGGTGCTGCAGGTGGTGGAGCCTCATCTGAACGGCCCGGCAGGGGATTTGCCGGCCATTTTCCATTCGGCTCAAAGTGACAAGACAGAGGTGCTTGCGGCCCAGGGACCTGC
This sequence comes from Pseudophaeobacter sp. EL27, assembly GCF_900313025.1. GTDB lineage: Bacteria > Pseudomonadota > Alphaproteobacteria > Rhodobacterales > Rhodobacteraceae > Pseudophaeobacter. The sequence goes on along the minus strand of NZ_OMPQ01000008.1, from coordinate 534,228 downwards.
ACCCGCAGGAGCTACGATTGCGCATTACCGGGCGCAGGGCTTGCAGCTCATCCCGGGGTCTGGATTGTTGGCGACGGTCATTCCCGGCGCCTTTGATGGCTGGATGCTGATGCTGCGTGACCATGGTACCCTGTCCCTGGCGCAGGTGATGGAACCGGCGATTTCCTATGCCCGTGATGGCCATCCCGTCTTGCCGCGGGTCGCCCATACAATTGCCGGGCTTGCGGAGTACTTTGCCGATGAGTGGCCCTCCTCCGCTGCAACCTGGTGCCCGGATGGCACGGCCCCTGCACCCAATAGCAATTTCAAGAACCCCGACCTTGCCCGGACCTATCAGCGCCTGGTGGATCTGGGTGAGGCAAGTGGAGAGGACCGCGTGGCACAGATTGACGCCGCCCGCAGTGCCTGGGCGGAAGGTTTTGTTGCCGAGGCAATTTGTGACTATTTGAAAACAGCACATGTGCATGACGTCTCTGAGCAAAAGAACAGTGCCGTGCTGACGGCAGCGGATCTGGCCCAATGGCGGGCTGGCTATGAAGAGACGCTGAGCTATGAGTACCACGGCTGGAAGGTCCACAAGACCCAGGCTTGGTCGCAGGGGCCCGTGCTGTTGCAAAGCCTGGCGATCCTGAAACATTTTGACTTGGCAGCGATGGATCCCATGGGGGCCGCATTCACGCATACAGTCATTGAGGCGATGAAACTCGCCTATGCCGACCGCGAGGCCTATTACGGTGACCCGGATCACAGTGCTGTGCCGATGGATGTGCTGCTGTCAGAGGATTATAATGCCGCGCGTGCGGCGCTGATCACCGATCAGGCCTCGCTGGAGCAACGCCCGGGGCGGGTGCCGGGGTTTGAGCATCAGGCCGAGGCCTATATAGCCCGTGCTGCGAAGGATTTTGGTGTCACGGATGCTGCGCCTCAGGAACCGACCATGGCGCATCTCACGGAAAAGCGCGGCGATACCGTGCACCTGGATGTGATTGATCGCTGGGGCAACATGGTCTCTGCAACACCATCAGGCGGCTGGTTGCAATCGAGCCCCGTGGTGCCGGGGCTGGGCTTTCCTCTGAACAGTCGCGCCCAGATGTTCTGGCTGGAAGAAGGCCTGCCGACCTCCTTGGCCCCGGGGCGACGCCCGCGTACCACCCTGACACCAAGCCTGGCAGAGAAAGATGGCACCCGGTTGGTCTTTGGCACTCCGGGTGGGGATCAGCAGGATCAATGGCAATTGATCTGGTTCCTGCGCTTTGTGCATCATGGGCTGGATCTGCAGGCAGGGTTAGACGCGCCACTGTTTCATTCCATGCATTTTCAGGGCAGCTTTTTCCCACGTGCGGCCCTGCCCGGGGAAATGATGATTGAGGCAGCCTACGGCGATGCGGTGATCACTGATCTGCGCCAGCGCGGTCATCTGGTGACAGTGGCGGAGGATTGGACCGTGGGCCGTTTGACCGCTGCTTTGCGTCATGCGGACGGCAGCCTGCAAGCGGCGGCAACGCCACGATTGATGCAGGCCTACGCGGTCGGCCGCTAAGGGCAGCACTCGAGCACCAGCGCGAACAAGACACAAGCAAGAACAGGAAACAGAGCCATGTTTGAAACCGAGACCCTATTGACCCTGGCAGCTGTGGCTGCCGGTTCGGGCGTTGTGGGCGGCATATTGGCCGGTCTGTTGGGGGTTGGTGGCGGCATTGTTATTGTGCCGGCCCTTTACCTGGCCTTGTCGCTGACCGGGATGGACAGCGCCCTCACCATGCAGGTGGCGGTTGGGACATCGCTGGCGACAATTGTGTTTACCTCTTTGTCATCGGGCTATGGCCATTACCGCAAAGGCGCCATCGATATGGGGCTGCTCAAGCTCTGGGCGCCATCGATCCTGCTTGGCGTGGTGATTGGCGGTGTCTTGGGAGGGTTGGTGTCCGGCAAGGTGCTGATCGCGGTCTTTGCCACTGTGGCAGCCATCGTCGCCCTTGATATGATCCTGCGTAGCGGCGGCGGAGAATCTGCGCCCCGCAGCTTTGCCAAACCGGTCTGGGCAGCCTTGGGTGTTGTGGCCGGGGCGATCTCTGCGATGATGGGGATTGGCGGCGGCACTGTCTGCGTGCCGCTGTTGAATTTCCTCGGCTATGATATTCGCAAGGCCGTTGGCACCTCGGCGGCCATTGGGTTTGTGATCGGCGTCCCCGGAGCTCTGATCTATATGGCGACCGGGTTTGGCGCCGACGGCCTGCCGCCGTTTTCCTTTGGCTACGTCAATCTGTTTCTGGCAGCGGTGATCATTCCCTTGAGCACCAGCTTTGCGCGGCTCGGGGTGAAGCTGGCCCATAGCATTCCGCGCCGTGCCCTGCGTCTGGCCTTTGGTCTGTTCCTGATGCTTACCTCTGCGCGCATGTTTTCCGATCTTGCGGGACTGTAGCAGCCGATGACGGATCATGCGCCTCGGGAGACCACCAAAGAGAGCTCTGATACCCCTCAGCCGCAAGAGCTGCTGGCGGCAAAGTTGCGATTAGAAATCTCAAAGGGGGCAGTGCTGCGCGGCGACAGGCTGTTGCCGGAACGGGAGATGGCACAGCACCTGGGGGTGAGCCGTGCCCGGCTGCGACAGGCGCTGGACCAGCTAGAGGGGGAGGGGCTGCTCTTTCGCCGTCGTGGGCAGGGCACCTTTGTACAACCGCCCCCTGCCACCGATGCGGCGCGGCTCAAAAGCCTGGCGCGGCGGGTGAGCCTGCAAGAGGTGATGGAGGTGCGCCTGCAGATCGAGCCAGCCCTGGCAGAGCTGGCGGCCCTGCGTGCAGATGCAAAAATGCGCGAGGTCTTTGCCCAGACAACCCAGGCGACGCTCGATGCATCTGACCAGCAGAGCTATGATGCGGCGGATGATCTCTTTCATTACAAAATTGCCGAGATGGCGCAGAACCCTCTGTTTCTGACAGTCTATGAGGCGATCCGATCGGTGCGGGCACAGGCCAGTTGGGCGAACACCCGGGCGGCGGTCTACTCGCCCGAAGTGATGGTGGTTCTGGGGCAGCAGCATCAGGCACTTGCTGCTGCGATCTTACAGGGTGATAGCGTTACGGCCAGACAGGCGATGCAGGATCATCTGAGATGTGTCGCAGAGACCTTATTGCAGGTTCGCAAGTCTTAGGGCGAGATTGGCTGGCGTCCTGCTAGAACCTGTCATGCCCTGCATCCTTCAAAGCCCTGCACAGAAGAAACCCAAATTGATGCGACCGGCGAGACGCCATCATTTTCGGTAGTAAATAAAAATACCGCAAAAAAACGTGAATTCGGATTTGGCTTGAGATTTTTCTCTAAGCCAAGATTTTGCCTACTTATTCAATTTTTGAAATTTTAAGAAAGTTGATTTAGAAAAGAAAAAAGCAACCAGTTGGAGTTTTAAGGTGTTAAGGAATATATCAATAAATGCCAGACTTTTGATTTCTGGGTTTGCCGCGGTGTCATCTATCCTATTTTTGGCTGCTTTGGCGACCTATAGTCTTTGGCAGAGTGAGCTGGAACTTGAACGGCAAATTTCCGTAACCGAGGCCGTGCGCCAGGAGTTAACTGCAGATATAAAGCATAAATCGATGGAGGGGCTTGTTATTTACAGTTTGCTTGCAGGGGAGACGTTGCCCGCTGGCCAGCAGACTGCACTTTCATTGCAGCTTGCGGAAGAGGCCGATGTCTTCTTGAGATCTCTGCGCGAGTTTCATGCGATGCCAAGCACACCGGAGATCACGGCCCTGATTGAAGCAGCTCTTCCGTCTTCAGAGAGCTATGTGAATTCTAGCCTTTCTCTTCAAAAGCTGGCCTTTAGCGATAATGCGCAGGCAAGGCAGATGTTGCCATCCTTTATGAAGGAGTTTGTGGATCTCGAGTACCTGTTAAAACCCCTCGGTGCAAACCTAGAGGCGTTTGCGCATGATACTGCTATCGCAGCGAGAGAGCATGATATGAATATGCTGTATACTTTGTTGGCGGTATCCGTCCTTACAGTTTCTATCATGCTCTATAATGCGCGCAAGACGACATTGACCATTACCAGACCAATCGAACGGTTGCGATCTGCCCTGAAAGAAGTGGCAAAAGGGGATTTTGGAATCAGAATCGCCTCACGTATGCGGGCAGACGGGTTTGGCGAAATTGCCCATGATATTGATCTGATTTCAGAACGTGTGGTGGAAACGCTTGCCACACAGGAAAAACGACGTGCCGAAGGTGAACGTGTCATTACGCGTCTCGGGAGTGGGTTGCAAAACCTGTCGAAAGGAAATTTCAGCGACCGTATTTCTGAAGTTTTTGACGATGAATACGATCCTTTGCGTGTTGATTACAATGAAACGGTGGATAACTTGAACGAATTGATTTCCAAGGTGGTTCTGGCCAGCCAGGGCATTCAGGGGAAATCCAGCGAAATTCGGGTTGCTTCTGAGGATCTGTCGACGCGCACTGCCAGCCAGGCCGCAACACTAGAGGAAACAGTGGCGGCGATGGAGCAGATGGCCATTAGCGTCAATACAGCTGCGGAAAACACCAAAGAAGTTGAGCAAGCCGTTGTGACCGCGCGCAGCGATGTTGAACACAGCGGCAGGGTCGTTGAGGGGGCAATTGCGGCGATGAATGAGATTGAGGCCTCTTCCAGCCGCATTTCCCAGATCATCGGTGTTATTGATGATATCGCCTTCCAGACCAATCTTCTGGCGCTCAACGCTGGGGTCGAAGCGGCACGGGCAGGCGAGGTCGGGCGGGGCTTTGCGGTTGTAGCCTCAGAAGTCCGTGGTCTGGCACAACGGTCTTCTGAAGCGGCAAAAGAGATCAAAATCCTGATCGGCACCAGTTCAGCCCATGTTCAGGATGGGGTGCAGCAGGTTGACGGGGCGGGCAAAGCCCTGGAAGCCGTTGTCCTTCAGGTCGCCCAGATATCAGAGCTGGTGTCCGGTATCTCTGCGGTCTCTGCCAATCAGGCCACAGGTATCAACGAGGTCAATATTGGCATGTCTCAACTAGACGAGGTGACTCAGAAAAATGCAACCATGGTGGAGGATTCAAGCTCGGCAATCTTGTCTTTGAACAACGAAACGAGCGGGCTTACTCAGCTGGTCGGTCAGTTCGTACTACACAAAGATTCGACTCTGGCCACCGGAGACGGCCAGTGGCAGGGCAGGGTCTCTGAGCCGCCAATTGCTGAGGTTGCCGAGAATTTCGAAACCGGGGTGATCGATTATGAGGAAGAGGTGCTTTCGCGTTCCGCCTAGATCAAGGGTCCCGATCAGTGGCTTGTTGATGAGCCGGACAAAGGCCGGGTGCGCCCTGTTCTGAACAGTGGTGAACTGCAGACCGCAATTCAAACAGGGCGTGCCCGCTAAGTCGCAAGACCTGCCTTAAAGGTAGTAGCTGTCGGAAAAGACGTGATGCACCAGTTGATCACGCTTCAGACCTCGTTTTGTCAGCTCAGCGTCGCTCATGGCCATCAGAGAGTTGAGGGTCTGAGAACGGCTGTTGGCTTCGGCGATTGCAATCAGGCCTTTGCCCAGGGCGGTGAAGGGCTTTGCCAGAAGGTTCAGTACGCCATAGGTGGCGGGGGTCGTGAAGTGGGCGGTATGTGCCATTGCAGGTCACTCCTGATAAAAGTCTCCCATGCAGGGAACATAGGCGGTGGGTCTTAGTGCGAGTAGCTCTTGTGCTGGCATAGCCGTTATGCGCCGAGCGCAGAAAACATGCAGGCTCAAATCTCAGGCACAGGAGTAGCATTTCGGATAGGTTTTCCGCGTCATGTGAAACCGTCAGGCCTGTCGCATGGAACAAGCGATCAGCTGAAAAATGAAAGCATGAGGGGATTTGGTGATTTTTCCCGTTTGCGATCCATGTATCGATGATAACAGTTCACTCATGAGTGAATTGAACTGCCCCAATTGTGGCAATCGGGTCGCCCCAGCGATCAAGAGCGCCAAAATGATTACTTGCGATGCCTGCACGACAACCCTGCTTCTTGAAGATGCTGGGCTGCGTTTGGCGGGCGACCAGGGGGTGCTGCATGAGGTGCCGCTGATTTGTCAGCTGGGTGACGAGTTGAAGATCGGTAAGGGGCGCTATCAGATCCTGGGTCATGCGCGGTTTTCCTACGGGCGTGGCACCTGGGACGAATTTTGGGCAATCGATTCATCTGGTGAACCGGTCTGGATCTCCGTCGATGAGGGCGATCTGATCCTGCAACGGGTATTGCCTCCAAAAGGTTGGCCTGAATACCGGGGCACGCTGCGCCTGGGGCGTAATCTGCGCTACAAGGCTGAGGGGTTTCGGGTCGACGAGGATGGCACCGGCACCTGTGTGGGTCTAAAGGGCAGCTTCGGCCATCCGCTGACTGTGGGGGAGACCTATCGTTTTCTCAACCTGCAAGGCGAGAGTGGGACGGTGCTCTCAGCCGAGATTTCCGGTCAGGAGACTGAATGGTTCATTGGCCAATGGATCGACCCCTTTGAGGTCGTGGTAAAAACCGCATGAGCCTTAACCCCGAGTTGAAGTCGATCAATTGCACCGCCTGTGGGGCCGGGCTGGACATATTGGGTGGTGGCCGGGTGACCACCCATATTTGCAGCTATTGCGGCACCGCGTTGGATGCTCTGGACAGCTATAAAACGCTGATGAAATTCAATATTTTGAACCGCCCGGAGACCCCGCTCAAGATTGGTGCGGCGGGGCAGATCTTTGGCGTGGATTACACCATCATTGGCCTGTTGGAACACGAAGAGACCTGGGGGCCGCGCAGCTGGAAATGGGTGGATCATCAGGTGTTTTCCCCGACCCATGGCTATGCCTGGGTGACGCTGGAAGAGGGGCATCTGACCTTTTCGCGTCGCTACCGCAAGCCGGTGCGCTGGCTGTCGGAGGGCGAGGTCAATAGGGCCGAGATTTGCCCAACTCTGCGCTCCGAGGGGGAACGGTTCAAGTACTACGACACCTCCACCAGCGAGGTCATATATGCTGAGGGGGAATTTACCTGGGCACCGCGCAAGGGCGCCAAGACCACCACGATCACTGCGATGTCCGAAAATGCCATGTTGGGCTTTTCCACCACCAATCGGGAACGTGAGATCTATCATACGGTTTACTTGGAGTCGGTAGAGATAACTGGATTTGACCTGCCTTCAACTTTCAAGCCCAGCGGTATACATGCGCTGAAGAAGATGAAGGCCGGGGCCAACGCTGGCTTTCTGATGGTGGCAGGGCTCTGTGCCATGGTGCTGTGTTTTGTGCTGGGGGCCATGATGGGCCTGCAAAACGGCACCTTGGTTGACCGCCAGCACCAGTTTAATGTCGCCCAATTGCCGGTGAGCATATCGTTTGACGTGCCAGAAGCGGGCCGTTTGACGAAGATAAATCTGCGTGGCAATGGGCGTAACAGCTGGAACTATCTGGCGGTTGAATTGGAAGACCCAGAGGGGGAGGTGCTGTTTGAATCGGGCCGCACCGTGGAATATTACTCTGGCCGGGATAAGGATGGCAGTTGGAGCGAGGGGAGCAATAGGGCGAGCCTGGCTTTTTTCCCGCCAGTGACAGGCACCTATTCGGTGACGCTGGACCTGGAAGAGAGCGGGTTTTGGGCGCCTAATGTGAATCGCTCGTCTTCGCCGCAACATCAAATGACGCAGGTGTCGCTACAAATTCGCAATGGTGTTTCCAGCGGTTTCTGGCTGGTCTTGTTGGGCCTTGGATTTGGCTGCATTGGCGGGCTGCCACTGCTGCGCCGCTATCTGCACAACAAGGCCCGTTGGCGCGACAGCGACTGGGTTGATGAGGACGACGATTGAGATGATTTTGTTTCGCCTGATCTTTGTCCTGCTCTCGGCCACGGCCATCGCCGGAACCACCTATGTTGCCTATCTGGGACATGGCGGCGAAAGCCGTGATTTGGATCGCTCTATTCGCGCCGTCAGCGCTGGGCGGGGATTGAATGGAAGTATCAAATAGAAAGGACTCTCATGGAGTATTTTGCCGCAGTTCAGCTGGCTGAAATGATCAGCACCATTGTCTATACCTTCCTGGGTGTGGCGCTTATGGGGGCGGTCTGGAAGGTGATCGACTGGATGACGCCGTTTCCGATCATGAAAGAGATCGAGCAGGATCAGAACATGGCTCTGGCGGTGCTGATTGGCATGTTGTTTGTGTCGATCTCAATCATCATCGCGGCCGTCATTGTCTCCTGAAGCGCCGGTGTCACAGGCACAGGACGCGGGCGCATCCGCTGACCCGGCTGCGGCAACCGCCGCCCTGCGCCTGCGCGAAACCTGGCTCTTGGTGGCGACCTTTCTGGTGGCTGTGGCGGGGCTCATCTATGAGCTGATCGCGGCCACTTTGTCGAGCTACCTGCTGGGCGATTCTGTACGCCAGTTTTCATATGTGATCGGGGTTTTCCTTTCCTCCATGGGGCTGGGAGCCTGGCTGTCACGCTATGTTGACCGTGCCATGTCGGGGTTTGTCTGGGCACAGATCCTGTTGGGAATTGCCGGTGGCTTTATGGCGCCAGCGGTGTTTCTCAGCTTTGCCTGGATGGAGAGCGTCAGCCTGCCCCTATATGGGCTGTTAATCACTGTGGGGGTGCTGTCAGGGATGGAGATCCCGCTGATCGCCCGTGTGCTGAAAGAGATTGGCGCGCCTGAGTTCCGTTTTGAGAATGTTCTGAGCGTCGATTACATTGGCGCGCTTGTGGCATCCTTGGCCTTTCCGCTGTTGATCATTCCGCATCTCGGGCTGATGGCCGGGAGCCTCGCCTTTGGGGCGCTGAACCTTGGCGTGGCCGGGCTGTCCCTGTGGATTTTTCGCCGCGATACCAGTGGAGCGCAGGTCGGCGTCTGGGCGGTTGCGCTCTTGGTGACACTTCTTGGTCTCTGGCAGGCCGAGCGTCTGGTCTCGGTGACCGAGGCCAATCTGTTTGAGGATGATATTATCCTTAGCGAAGCAACGCCCTATCAGCAGATCACGGTCACCCGCTACCGCGACCGCACCCGGTTGTTTCTCGACTACTCGATCCAGTTCGATAGTCTGGATGAGCACCGCTATCACGAAAGTCTGGTACATCCGGCCATGGCGCAGGCCTCGCGGCGCAAGTCGGTTCTGGTGCTTGGCGGCGGTGATGGCATGGCGGTGCGTGAAGTGCTGCGCTGGGCAGAGGTAGAGCACGTCACACTGGTGGATCTGGATCCCCGTGTCACCGAGCTGTTTCGCGATCATCCAGATCTGTCACAGCTGAACGAAGGTGCTTTGTCCGATTCACGGGTCGAGATCGAAAACGCAGATGCCTGGCGCTTTGTTGAAGATAGCAGCACGGTCTATGATGTCATTATCATCGATCTGCCTGACCCCAAAAACCTCGCCCTGTCAAAGCTCTACAGCCGTCAGTTTTACGGAGCATTGGTCGAGCAGCTGAGCGCACAGGGGATCATGGTGACCCAGGCGGGATCACCGCTTTTTGCCCGCGAGGCGTTTTGGTCCATCAATGCAACGCTGCAATCCAGCCGCAACCCATGGGCGCCTGGGGCTGGGTTGGCGACACAGCCCTATCACGCCTATCTGCCCAGTTTTGGCGATTGGGGCTTTGTGCTGGCAAGCCCGCAAATGCCTGCCGCGACAGGGCTTGACCTGCCGGAAACTCTCGCCACAGAGCTGAAATACCTCACACCTGAAGTCTGGCAGGCCGCAGGGGTCTTTGACCCGCAAAGTGGCCCCACGGAGGTGGAAGTCAATACGCTGCAATCACATGCTCTGGTCGGATATTACCTGGATGGCTGGGCGCAGTGGTTTGAATAACCTCGAGAGGCATAAATCCATTCGAGCCCAGAGGTGAGGCTGGGCTCGATGCAGGGGTCATTCACCCGGCTGAATGGCCAGGGCAGCCCGCGCCTGGGGCAGTAAAAAGGGCATCTCAGCGGGGGGCGTGGTATTGACCGGGATCGGGCAGCCGTAGGTGCTGGCCAGGGTCTCATTGGTCAGAACCTGGGCTGGAGAGCCGGTTGCTGCCACCTGACCCGCCTGCATCAGTACCACATGATCGGCAAACATCGCGGTGAGGTTGAGGTCATGCATTACCGCAACAACACCCCCACCACGGGCGGCGTAAGAACGGGCCAGATCCATCACGGTGAACTGATGGCCGATGTCGAGGCTGGCGACAGGCTCGTCCAGGATCAGCCAGCGTGGCACATTGTCTACTATGGGCTCCCAGACCTGGGTGATGACCCGCGCGAGCTGCACGCGTTGCTGCTCCCCGCCGGACAGATCCTGATACATGCGCCCGGCAAAGCTGCCCAACCCTACGCAGGCCAGCGCCTGCAGTGGCACGGAACTGTCGGCAGCAGACAGGCCTGCACTCAGGCCCAGGCGAACGATTTCAAGCACGGTAAAGGGAAAGGCAATCGTGCTGCTTTGAGGTTGAACGGCCCGGATTGCCGCCAGTTGCCAGGGCTGCAAACTGGCCACATCAACGCCGTTGATGCTGACCTGGCCATGATGAGGCACTTCACCGGTCATGGCACGCAACAGAGTTGTCTTACCCGACCCATTTGGACCAACAATCGCGGTTACCTTGCCAGATCTGGCGGTGAAGTCGACGCCATGCAGCACCTCTTTGCCCCCCAGTTTGACGCTGATGTTGCGGGCTTCCAATGACGTGATCATAGGCCCAGGTTCCCCCGTCGATTGAGCAGAATCCACAGGAATACCGGGGCGCCAAGGATGGCGGTGATGATGCCAATCGGCAGCTCTGCCGGGGCAACCACCACCCGCGCGATCATGTCTGCGCCCAGAAGCAACGAAGCCCCAAGCAGGGCGGCATTGGGCAGCAGGCTGTGATGATCCGGACCAGTTGCAAGGCGCAGCAGATGTGGCACCACAATGCCGATAAACCCAATCCCGCCCGAAACGGCAACAGCAGCTCCTGTGGCTCCGGCAACGGATAGGATCGCGGTGTTTTTCACGCGTTGCACCGCTATGCCGATATGCCCGGCTGCGGCTTCTCCCAAGGCCATGCCATTGAGGCCACGCGCCAGAAAAGGTGCGGCTGCAAGGGCCAGGCCGATGATGGGAAGGGCCGCCAGAACCTTGGTCCAGGTGGCCCCGGCCAAGGATCCCATGCCCCAGAAGGTGAGGTCCCGCAACTGGCTGTCATCGCTGTAATAGACCAAGACACCAGAGGCGGCCCCGGCCAGAGCTCCCAGTGCGATCCCGGCCAGCAGCATGGTTGCCACCGATGTCTGACCGCCACGTGTCGAGACCCGGTAGAGCAAAATGGTAGATCCCCAGCCCCCCAAAAAGGCGGCAATGGGCACCAAAGCGGTGCCAAGGAATTGCTGGATCGCGCTTGGCAGCAGGCTGCCCAGGACAATTGCGCAGATGGCAGCGAGGCCTGCCCCAGCACTGACGCCAACGATACCGGGGTCCGCCAGTGGGTTGCGAAACAACCCCTGCATCACGGCGCCAGAAACGGCGAGTGAGGCCCCAACAAGAATACCCATGCACAGACGTGGCAAGCGAATATCCAACAGCACCACGCGATCCATCGTTGACAGATCTCGCCCTGCAGCCAGATCCGTCAAGGCATTCCAAAGCGAGGCGCTGGAGGCCCCGGTGGTGAGGGACAGGATCGAGGTCACCAGAAGGAGAAGCAGTAAAAGGACAGTGAGCTGACGGGCCCGAATGCGCCGATCAACAAGGGGTGCAGATCCATCGCTTGGATCTGCATCATTGATATCCGTCGTCAGGGCGCTCACTGGGCGGCTCCGTAGATTGCCTGTGACAGATCCTTGACCGCGCTGGCGGCACGGGGGCCAAATTGCAAAAGCAGTGCGCCATCCATGCGTATCAGCTCACCATTTTGCGCAGCCGGGGTCAGCATCAGGGCGGGCAGGGATTGGATGGAGTCTTTGGTCAACCCATGGTCGCCGCCGCGATCCATGGCCAGAATGACATCCGGCGCTGCTGCGGCAATTGCCTCATCGGTCAGCTGTTTGTAGCCTTCAAACTCGGAGATCGCATTGACCGCCCCGGCCATGGTGATGATGCCATCGGCACCGGTTCCCGTGCCGCTTGCGGTGATGCGACCGGCCTGGGTCGAGAGCACAAAGAGCACCCGCTTGGGACTGTCGCCCGCAGTCTTCTGCGCCAGCGCCTGCGCGGCTGAAAGCTCGTCACTGACTTGGGTGATCAGGGCTTGTCCTGCCTCGGATTGATCCAAGGCATCCGCCACGGTTTGAATTTTGGCAATAACGCCAGCGGCGGAATAGATTTCCGGTACTTCCACATAGGTCACACCGGCCTGTTTCAGTACTGCCAGGGTCTCTGGCGGGCCGGAGCCTTCGGAGGCCAGGATCAAGTCGGGATCAACTGATAACACGCCCTCGGGAGAGAGGGCGCGGGCGTAGCCAACATTGGGCAAGGCCGCAGCTTTGGCGGGGAAGTTGGAGGTGGTGTCGCGTGCCACCAGGCGATCTTCTTGGCCTAGGGCATAGACGATTTCTGTTACAGCACCACCGATTGAGACGATCCGACTTGGCTCTTCAGCCTGTACAGCCTGAACGGGGAGGAGGGCACATAGAGCGAGGGCTCCTGCGGCTTTTAGGCCAGCAGAAAAGGAAGAACTCAGCGTCATAGGGCTGCCTCCGTTTCTGGTAGGGTGCGCTGCCCTGTATTGGTGTCAGAAAGTGAGGGAAGGGCGGCGACGATCTCTGCCCATTCCGGCCGGTGATCGCGATCACCGTCGCGGCGACCAAAGACCTGCAGGATCACTTGCCCCTGACTGTCAAAGGCTTCAACCGAGATGGCATCTCCGCGTTGGGTAGGTTTGTTCACCGCCCAGACCTCGGTCAAATGATCGAGACGCAGGTGCAGATCAAATCCGGGGTCCAGAATGTTCTGCCAGGGGCCCATACTGCGCAGGTTTTGCACCGGGCCTGCGTGGATCTGGATACAGCCTGGGTTGCCGACAAAAATCATTACTTCAATGCCCTGATCGCGCAGAGCATGCAGCATGGTGTCAACCGAACCGGCCTCGAGCTGGCGCGCCAAAGGCTCCCCGGCAATCCGATAGGCGCCAAGTCGGTTCATCTTCAGTTTGGAGGTCAGTTGGCGGAACTGATGGGTGTCGGTCATTTTAGCCCATGCGCTGCGCAGATGCTCGGCCTTTTGTGGATCCGCCTTGGGGGCTTCTGCAGGCTGGCGTGGTGTCACACTAAGATGTGGCTCTTGCTCAGGCAGGGCCAGATCGCTGACAAGTGTGGCCCAGGCCTCCAGATTGGAAGCAGCGCGCAGGTGGACCTTGTGCACCGCATCCCCGGCAGCATCAAAAAACTGGACGGAGCGACGAATGCCCGCGTCCGAATTGCGCTCAACCGCAAAGGCCGTGGCGAAGTGGCGGGGGAAAAGCCGCAAATCAATTTCTGGGGTCAACACCATGGAGGCATGTTTGCCGGGGCGAAAATCGTTATAGGTACCAACCTTTTCGATCACGCAGGAGGCGTTGCGGGTCAGGGCCATGACCTCGCCCAATGCGGCAAGCCTGGGGAAGATCTCGTCGATATTTGCGTCAAGCTGGGTGACGCCTTCGCCCAGGTATGCAGCCACCAGCTGGGCTTCGCTGATGTCGAACTGCGCGGCAAAATCGCGATCACGGATCTTGGGATTTTCCTGGCGCATCTCGCGGATGGCCTGCGGATCCAGCGGCGGAGTAAGGCTCATTTTGGGCCCTTTCAAAGTTGCAAGTTCTGCGGAAAGGGCTGGCTCCGAAGTTTTGCCCCATGTGGTTTGGGGAGAAAATTCAGGCTGGCGGCTGCTGTTTAGCAGTGGTTAATTTATGTTGACTGTTTTTATCACCTTTACTATCAGGCTCAAGTGGAAATCAACGGTTCCACCAGAAACAACCAAACTACCGCGCCAGCCCTACCTGCAAGCATCGGTTAAAAGACCAAGATGCAAAGGGACATGAGATGGGGAAATTTCGGCTGACGCAGCATTTGCTGGGGACCGTTTCCGTATTGGGTTTGACGCTCGGATCGGGCGCTATGGCGCAAGATCTGCTGGATGAACTGCCACCTGAGGAGCAATTGCAGGGCGAAGAATTCCTGGGAACAGTGGAACTGGGGCAGGGCAAACGCGAAGTGCAGGTCGGCACCGCTGTCCCCCTTACAGTCATTAATCAGGAAGAAATCGATGACCGTCAGGCCGGTACGATCGCCGAGCTGATCGATTCGGTTCCCGGGGTTTCCCTGGTGAACGGGTCGCGCCCAGAAGGCTCGGGGATCAATATTCGCGGCTTTGGTGCCAATGGCACCTACGGGACCGACCAGAAGGTGGCCATCGTTATCGATGGGGCCACAACTGGTTCGGAAGAAATCTATCGCATCGGCACACAGCTGATTACCGATCCTGCACTCTACAAAAGCGTCTCGGTGATCCGCGGTACCGTCGGTTCCTTTGAATGGGGGTCGGGTATTATTGGTGGGGTGGTTCAACTGGAAACCAAAGACGCCTCAGACTTCACCGGTGGCGAGATCGGCCTGCGGTTCCGCCAGCAACTTGGTTATTCTTCCAATGGTGAGGGCTACAACAGTTCTTCCATCCTGGCCTGGCAACCCATGGAGAACTTCGAAGTTCTGCTGAGCTACGTCAAGCGGGACACCGATTCCTATGATGATGGCAATGGCAATCTAGTCGACAATACTTCGACAGAGCCTTACTCAGCACTGGCAAAGGCCAAATACACCTTTGGCGAAGCCAACGAACATGCCCTGACCTTTGCTTATCAACAGTCCTATTCGGATGAGTTCGACTCACCTTATGACCAGTTCAATGTGGTCAACTTTGGTAATGTGAACCGGAGCACGGAATCCAAGGTTGCCACACTGAAATACGAATATAGTCCAGTTGGCAATGATCTGATCGATCTGTCAGTTCAATACTCCTATTCCGACATCTATATCGAAAGTGAGCCAACCAACCCAGGTGGGTTTGTTGATTACCTGCTGGATGGCGATCACGACTATACCATCGACAAGCTGACCATCAAAAATGCCATGTTTTTCCAGACCGGTGCTGTCTCGCATGATCTGCGCTTTGGTGTTGAATTCACCAGCAAGGACCGGCTGGAAAGCCAGGTTAGCCCGACCTCTGGCAGCGTCTCGGTTCCCGGTGGCAAGGACGAGCGGATTGCTCTGTTCATCATTGATGAAATCGCTCTGGGCAACAACTGGACGATCACTCCGGCCCTGCGCTGGGAGGACCAGAAGATCACCGGTGCGGCGACATTTGCAGGTGCTCGCTATGACAATTCTGCGCTGATGGGGGGTATCTCTGCACGCTATGAGTTTGACTCCGGTCTGGCTCTGTTTGCCAGCGCCGCCTATACTGAAAACCTGCCAATTATCGACGATCTGAGCGTCCCCAGCCGAATGAATCAGTCGGAGAAATCGACCACCTATGAAGTGGGTGCCTCTTATGTGTCCAGCGATGTTTTTACAGGTGATGACTCGTTGCAAGTGAAGGCAAATGTCTTCTTTACTGACCTATGGGATGTGACTTCGTATTCAAACATTGGCAGGGTGGATAGCCACGGGGTGGAGGTCGAATTGACCTATGCCATGTCCAATGGAACCTACTTTGATCTGAATGCCACATATGGGGATTACGAGGCGTTTAATACGTCTGTCCTAACCGGGGTCTGGGAGCTTTGGGATAATGCGCCAGCCAATGGCGTACGTCTGACCGTCGGCAAACGCATCAACGAGACCTGGGACCTCAGCTGGGAACAGGTGGTGGCCAAGAACGGCAACAACAACCGCGGTGGCTATGGCATCAGCAACTTGCGGGCCACCTATCGTCCGCAGAATGGCGTGCTGGCCGGGGCCGAGGTCCGTCTGGGGATCGAAAACGCCTTTGACCGCGTTTATCAGCCAAACCTTGCTACTCAGGTTGCCGCAGGCCGCAACATCAAACTGAGCGTGGCAAAAACCTTCTGATCCAATCGCAACCGAGAGGAAACCAATGGGACATCTGGCACAAAAAAAACGCACTCTGGCAGCGCTTGCGCTGTCAGGATGGGCAGGGGCAGCAGGCGTGGCAGGGGCAGAAATCGTGGCGCAGACCACCGCCCCTACACCAGGCATCGCAATCGAGTTGAGTTCGGCTGAAGAGACTTCTGGGGCCTGTAAATTGTCCTTTGTGGTACGTAATGGCCACGACAAGGACATTTCCCAGGCGGTCTATGAGACCGTGCTTTTTGATGGTGCCGGCCAAGTGTCCCGGTTGACTCTGTTGGATTTTCAAAACCTTCCTGCCGGGCGCCTGCGTGTGCGGCAGTTTCAATTCCCGCAGGCCTGCGCTGATATCAGCCGGGTGCTGATCAACGGGGCACAGACCTGTTCCGGGGCGGGGCTGGAGGAGACGGGCTGCTCCAAGGGGCTGACCCTGACCAGCCGGACCAAGATGGAGTTGTTGGGATGACCCTGATCCAAGATGCAATCTCGCGTGTTCTGGATCTGGGTGGTCCCGTTGTTTTGCTGCTTTTGTGTGTCTCAGTGCTGACAGCGGCGCTGGTGCTCTACAAACTGTGGCAATACCAGGCGGCGCGGGTGGGGCGCCACCGGCAGCTGGCAGCAGCTGTCGCCGCCTGGGATCTTGGCGATCGGGAGCACGCGCTGAGAATGCTGGGCGAAAGCCGGTCTTATCTTGGCCCGGTCCTGCGCATGGCGCTGAGTGCGCCCCAGACCGCTGAGCTGTCGGCGCGGGTCGATGCCGAAGCGGAAACCCAGTTTGCCCAGCTTGAACGCGGGTTGGGGGCACTGGATGTGGTGGCGCAGCTGGCGCCACTTATGGGGCTGTTTGGCACCGTGATTGGTATGATCGAAGCCTTTCAGAAGCTGCAATCTGCGGGCTCTTCCGTGGATCCGTCGCTGCTGGCGGGTGGGATCTGGGTGGCGCTTTTGACCACGGCTGCGGGCCTTGCAGTTGCAATGCCGACCTCGCTGGTGCTGAGCTGGCTCACGGCGCGGATGCAGCGGGAACGCGTCTTTGCCAACCAGGCGCTGCGGGTTGCTTTTGCACCGCAGAGTTCTGCTGAAGCGGATCCGGCACAGGCCATGGGGTCTTTGGCGCATGCCGGTTAAGCTTTCACCACCCAAACGCGGGCGTATGTCGATGACCTCGCTCATCGATGTGATCTTCCTGTTGTTGCTGTTTTTCATGCTGACCTCGACCTTCTCCAAATATGGCGAGGTTGAGCTGATGGCGGCTGGCAAAGCCACGACTGCGGAAGAGCGCCAAAAACTGTTTGTCACGCTGGGGCCAGATCAGGTGACACTGAACGGGCAGCCCGTTGATCTGAGCCGGATTGCAGATCTGGTGCGCAGTCAACCGCAGGACGGGCAGGGGCATCTGGTCCTGATCAGCCCTGATGATGCGGCGTCCTCGCAGCGGCTTGTGGATTTGTTGGCGGCGCTGCGCCAGGTAGAAAACCTGCAAACGGTGGTGCTGGGCTGATGCAATTGAAAGCACTGGCACAGGCACAGAAAGAGCCGACCATCGCTCTGATCAATATCGTGTTTCTGATGCTGATCTTTTTCATGATCGCGGGCACCTTGGCGCCGCCGATCGACAAGGATCTCTCCTTGGTCAAGACTACAGATCTGGAAGGGCGTGAGCCTCCGGATACCTTGGTTGTGCACGCAGATGGTCGGCTGTCCTTGCGTGGTGAGCCTGTGCCGGATGCCGTCAGCTATGTCCTCGGTCTGCCCGCCGAGGCGCGAGAGGTGGTGAAAATAGTGCCGGATCAGGCCCTGCCCGCCAAGGAACTGGTGCGGCTTGGCAACGCTCTGCGGGCGGCTGGCGCACAGCGGGTGGTCCTGATCTCTGAAAGGGCTCTGTAGCGATGACCGCGCAAGTGAATGCCGTACTGCGGCAGGTGCCGCATTCCTATCTGGTGGCGGTTTCGGCGCTTATGTTGGCGTTAGGGCTGCACGCTGTCCCTGTCCTACAAAACCAGCCCAAGGTGGTGGAGCTGGCGGGGGGGAACACAGCACTGGCAGGCGAGGGCAATAGTTTTGTCAATCTGGCCATTGGCGTTGAAACTCCAATAGAGGCCGATGTGCCGGAGCAAACACTGGAGGCCGACCCACTACCACCGGTTCAGCCGCAAGCCGTTGCGCCGGCTGAGCAACCCCTTGCCCAACAGCCTGTCGCTGAGGTTCTGAATCCTGTTGCGCAGATCGAAGCCGTTCAGGGCGGGGTGCCCTTGGGTGTTGTTTCGCCCGAGCGGTCATCGGTTACACCCGCCAAGGACCCGACCATTGTGCCTGTTTCGCAACCTGCTGCTGACGCCGCTACGGAGGTGGCGACAGAATTGGCGGAAACCGCGAAACCAGCAGAGCCTGCTGTACTTCCTGAGCCATCACCTGCACCAGTATTGGAAACTACGGACTTGCAGGAGAGCGCAGTTCACGCAGAACCCATCGAGGTGCAACCGCCTGAGCCGCAAAGCCCCGTCGTCACCCATTCCCTGCGCCCACCAGAACGCCCGGTTGAGCCTCCGGTGCAGCCAGAGCCTGAACCCGCCGCGCAGCGGGTTGAAAAACCAGCGGTCAAACCTGCGCCCACGGCCAAACCGCGCGGCAATAGCGAGGCCAGTGCAACTCAGGGAGAGGTGAACGCGACCCGCAATGCACCTGGTGGTCAGGCGTCAAACACTGGCGGCCGTGCCAAGGTGCAGGGCAATGCAGCTGTGAGCAATTACCCCGGGCTGGTGATGCGACGCATCCAGCGCGCCAAGCGCCGGGCCAATGTCCGTGGCGTGGCTGTGGTCCGCTTCCGGGTCACTGCCGGAGGTGGCTTGTCGGGCTTAAGCATCGCGCGCAGTTCTGGCTCAGCCAAGCTGGACGGGATTGCCTTGGCGCAGGTCCGCCGCGCCGCGCCTTTTCCGCCACCGCCTTCTGGGGCGCGGACCAGCTTTACGGTTCGGATCAAGGGAAACTGAAGCGACGGCGCGCCGCAGTCCTATTTTTGATCAAATTATTGCAAGGGAAATGCGAGATGGGTTAGGTAGCGGTCAGGAATGAATGCAAGGGGCACGGCCCCGGATAGGAATTGCCCATGACCCCGCTTTCTGGCCTCAAAGTTGTTGAACTGGCGCGTATTCTGGCAGGGCCCTGGATTGGCCAGTCGCTGGCTGACTTGGGCGCTGAGGTCACCAAGGTCGAAAGCCCGAATGGTGATGACACCCGAACCTGGGGGCCTCCCTTTATCGAGCGTGAAGAGGACAAAACTGCAGCCTATTACTACGCGGCCAATCGCGGCAAGGACTGCGTGGTGGCGGATTTTCGCACCGAAGAGGGCCGCGCAAAGGTGCTGGAGTTGATCCGGGATGCCGATATCCTGATCGAGAACTTTAAAGTCGGCGGTTTGGCCAAATATGGTCTGGATTACGACAGCCTGGCCAAGGTGAACCCGCGGCTGATCTATTGCTCCGTGACCGGGTTTGGTCAGGATGGGCCCTATGCCAAACGCGCCGGTTATGACTTTTTGCTGCAAGGCATGTCAGGGCTGATGTCGATCACCGGCGAGCCCGAAGGCCAGCCGCAGAAGGTCGGCGTGGCGATCACCGATGTGGTGACGGGGCTTTATGGCACCATTGGCATCCTGGCAGCGGTTGAACAACGCCACACGACGGGGCGGGGCCAGCATATCGATATGTCCCTGCTGGACTGCGCCACCGCCGTTCTGGCCAATCAGGCGATGAACTATCTGGCGACAGGCAATAGCCCGACTCGGTTGGGCAATGAACATCCCAATATTGCCCCCTATCAGGTCATGGCGGTGCAGGATGGGCATATCATTCTGGCAGTGGGCAATGACGGCCAGTTCCAGCGGCTCTGCGATGTTTTGGGCCTTGCGGGCATCAAGGAAGACGCGCGGTTTGCGACGAACCAGCTGCGGGTTGCCAACCGTGTTGCCCTGACCACCCTGCTGGAAGCGGTAGTGGCAGGCTGGACCCAGGAAGGCCTACTGGCAGCGCTGGAGGCTGCAACAGTTCCGGCCGGGCCCATCAATACCGTGGGTCAGGCCTTTGAGGATCCACAGATCCAACATCGTGGCATGCAGATTTCCCCAGAAGGCATCCCCGGTGTGCGCGGCCCCTGGAAGTTTTCTGATGCAGAGCTGGCTTTGGACAAATCCGCTCCTAAGCTGCCCAAGCTGCCGAGTTGATCCGGCGGCAGCCCTAGGGCGTCTGGGTGTTGATGCTGATGGGGGGCTGATCCCCCAAAAGGCGGCGTACCTTTGGGTCCAGCTTTGCGCTGGCCTTGGGGTAGGCCCCCGTCAGGGCGAGGGCTTCGCGCGCACTGGTGCGCTCGGCGATGCGCACCCAGACGGTGCGGGTGGAAAAGGGCTGCTGACCGGGGCGTGCCGAGACCCCTAGCGTCAAGCCCTGCAGATAGGTGGTTTGCTGCGGGTGTTCGGGCATCAGAACCGTTTCCGACAAAAACCCCCCTGCGCGCCGGGGGGTCTCATACATGCAAAGCCGGTTTCCCTGAAAACTGGCCAACCCGTGATACCGCCCGCGCTGGCGAATGCTGCCATCGCCGGATGTCGCCCGCTCATAGGTATGGGTGACAACCAGCCCGTCCTCGGCCCGGAGCTGCACCAGACTGCGCAGGATCTGTCCCGGCCAGGTGGGGGTGCAGAAATAGGCATGGTATACCCCCAAGAACCGCCGCAGGGGCCGGGCCTGGTTTTGAAACAACCTGTTGAAGGGCAGTAGGCCAGAGCTGGAGCTTTGCGGTTGTTGCAGCTCCTGGGCCAGGCAGAATTCCGCGTGGGGTGCCGAGAGCTCTGTCTCTGTCAGGCCAAAATACTTGGCAATGCGCCGCAGGTTATGCGCAGAGGGGGCCCCGTTGCCATTCAGATATCGATTGAACTGCTGGCGATTGATGCCGATGCCGCGACAGGTCTGGGCAATCGGGCCTGCTTCGGCACAAAGCCAGCGCAGATTTTGCGAAAAGGAGGTGGGCATGTGGCACTCTGCTTGGGTCGATATGCCTACGTGCTTACATTAGCGTCACTTTGCTCACAATCACGCAATAGCTGAACTCAGCTACCTGGGCGAGTTTGATGCGAAACAGCCAGTCAGAAAGAGACCGCCCGATGCCAAATGCCTATGACCTGATCGAGACAACCTGGATCGATCTGCCCGATGGACGCCGCCTTGCCGCTCGGATGTGGTTGCCTCAGGTGGCAACACCGGTTCCGGCCATTTTGGAATATCTGCCCTATCGCCAAGCCGATGGCACTGCGCCCCGGGATGAGACCACGCATACCGTTTTTGCCAGTGAAGGCTACGCCTGCATTCGCGTCGATATCGCCGGCACTGGCGACAGCGAAGGTGTCTTTGATGATGAATACTCGGAACAGGAGCTCAGCGATGGTGAGGCGGTTCTGACCTGGATCGCGGCACAGGACTGGTGCGATGGAAATATTGGTATGATTGGTATTTCCTGGGGCGGTTTCAACGGCTTACAGCTGGCCTATCGCCGCCCAGAGACGCTCAAGGCGGTGGTCTCGGTCGCCTCAACTGCGGACCGCTATGCCGATGATATCCATTATATGGGGGGCTGCCTGCTTAGCGATAATGCCAATTGGGGCAGTCAGATGTTTGCCTATCAATCGCGTCCCGCAAATCCAAAGAACCGTGCCGACTGGCGTGCAGACTGGATCAAGCGGATCGAGGATATGCCCTTTATGGCCGCTGACTGGCTGCGCCACCCCACCCGTGACGGCCAGTGGAAACACGGCTCTGTCTGCGAGGACTGGTCGGCTATCACAGTGCCCGTTTTGGCCATAACCGGCTGGGCGGATGCCTATGTCAACACGCCCTCGGCGTTGGCCGCCAATCTCTCTGGGCCCGCCAAGGCACTGGTTGGCCCCTGGGAGCATCGCTATGCCCATATTGCCAAATTGGACCCGGCGGATTTCCATGGCGAGGTGTTGGCCTGGTTTGATCAATATCTGCGTGGAGAAGATAGCGGCGTGGAGTTCCTGCCGGACTACCGCACCTATATGCAGCAGCATTTTAACCCGACCATGCAGAACAAACCCCGTCAGGGACGTTGGGTGGCAGAGGCCGATTGGCCCTCGCCAAATATCCGCGAGAGGGTGATGTATTTGGGAGCCGAGGGGCTGTCGGACGAAGCCTGCTCCGGGCAGCGGGTTGTCAGAAATCCGGCCACGCTGGGCAAAGCGGGGGGGTACTTCTGCGCTGGCATGCGGTTTGAAAACGAATTGGCGGGGGATCAGGCGGCAGATGATGCGCTGGCGGCCTGCTTTGACACGGCAGCGCTGGACGAACCTCTGGAGATCATGGGGCGTCCGCGCCTAAAGGTGTCCTTCAGTGTTGATCGGCCCGTGGCGCAGCTGGTGGCGCGGCTTTGTGATGTCTCTACCGAGGGGGTATCGCAGCGGATCACCTTTCGTCCCTTGAATCTGACCCATCGTGACAGCCACGAGACACCAGAGATGCTGGTGCCGGGGCAGCGCTATGAGGCGGAGATTGCGCTGAATGAATGCGCCCATCACCTGCGGGCCGGGCATCAGCTGCGGCTGGCGTTGTCGACCTCCTACTGGCCCATCGTCTGGCCCGCGCCAGAGGCCGCAGAGGTGACACTGCATCTGGAGGGCTGTTGCCTCACCCTGCCAGAGCGGCGTGTTGCAGAAGAAATCGCCCCGCAGAACCCTGGCGCGCCGCGGGACTATCCCACCCTGCAGGCTCAGGTGCTGCGAGAGGCCAGCGGAACGTCAGAGACCAAGACCCATGCGGATGGCACATTGGTTCTGGATACCTTTGATGACTACGGTAAGGCGGTAGACCCCTATCACGGGCTGACTGTGGGCAGCCATGTCACCATGCATTATGCGATCCACCCTGACGACCCGGCCTCGGCCACCTTTGCCAGTGACTGGAACTTTACCTTTGAACAGGAAGGTTGGCAGGTCTCGATTGATACCGAAAACAAGATGACCTGTGATGTGGAGAATTTCTATTTGTGGCGGAAAGTGACGGCCCGTGAGGGGGCAGAGGGCGCAGAGGTTTTTGTCAAGGAATGGCAGGAGACCATTGCGCGGGGGATGTTGTAATCCCTTCACGAGCAGACTGTGGAACGCGATAGGGTTGACCCGGACCGCGGGTGGGGGCAAAGGCCCCCGCCCATGGGGGCGGTCGGGGCTGCCCGACCTTACGGTCGAGCGGTGCATTTGAATTTAGGGGTAGGCCTAAAAATCCAGACCCAGATCCAATGTCTGCGCCGAATGAGTGAGCGCGCCAGATGAGATGTAGTCGACGCCGGTGGCGGCGACCTCGGCGATGCGCTCCAGTTTCATATTGCCAGAGGCTTCGGTGACCAGCTGCCCCTGTGCCATCTCAACGGCGCGAGTCAGATCAGCGGTGCTCATATTGTCCAAAAGCACCACATCGGCACCGCCGGTTTCCAGGACCTGGTTCAGCTGATCCAGGGTGTCGACTTCGATCTCCACCTTCATCATGTGGCTGACACTGGCCTTGGCGGCACTCAGCACCTGCGCGATGCCGCCAGCGGCGGCGATATGGTTGTCTTTGATCAGGATGGCATCCGAGAGGCCAAAGCGATGGTTTGACCCGCCACCATGGATCACCGCCTGCTTTTCCACCATCCGCAACCCCGGCGTGGTCTTGCGGGTGCAGGTGATGCGGGTCTGGGTGCCCTTGGTCTCAGCAACAAACCCGGCGGTGAGGCTGGCGATGCCCGACAGACGCCCAGAGAAGTTCAGCGCGATGCGTTCCCCCGACAGGATCGAGGCGGCAGAACCTTCAATGGTCATCAGTGTGTCGCCGGGGGCGCAGGGCGATGCGTCTTCGACCAGGGTCTTTACATGAAGCGAAGGGTCCACCAGATGAAAGGCGATGCGGGCAATCTGCATGCCAGAGACCACGCCAGCATCCCGGGCATTCAGTCGCGCGGTGTAGCGCACCTCAGGCGGGATCACGGTGCGGGTGGTGATATCGCCGTTCTGACCCAGGTCTTCATGCAGGGCGGCGCGCACCAGAGGTTCCAGCAACAGATCGGGCAGGGGAGCTTGGCGGATCATGGCATGTCCTTTCAAAGGCTGTTCAGCACCCGGTCGCGCAGCGCTTGGGCGGCGGCGAGGGTGGTCTGGCTGCGCTGGGCAAGAGCGGGCTCTGCCTGCGGGTAATCGGTGCGGAAATGCCCGCCCCGGCTTTCGCGGCGTTCCAGCGCGCTGGTGGCGATCAGGGTGGCGGTGGCACACATATTGAGAAACCCCTCGTCCTGCGACTGGGCGGTCTCAAGCGCCACAAGAGTGGCAAGTGCCTGCCGCAGTCCTGCTGCGTTGCGACGCATGCCAACATGGGTGGTCATTGTCTGACGCAGCTGCTGTACCGCATCCGCGTCCATGGGTTGCCCATCTGCTGTGAACTCTGGCCTCAGCTCTGCGACTGGAGCTGAGGGCATCGCAATGCTATCTGCGATGTCCACAGCAGCGCGGCGGGCATAGACAAGGGCTTCCAACAGCCCATTCGAGGCCAGACGGTTGGCACCATGCAACCCGGTTGAGGCAGCCTCGCCACTGACCCAGAGGTGATCAAGAGAAGCCCGGCCCCGCATATCGGTTTCAATACCGCCCATATGGTAATGGGCAGCAACCGCCACCGGGATCGGATCTTTCACTGGATCAATCCCGGCGCGGGCACAGGTTTCGGCCAGGGCCGGAAAGCGGGTCAGGACTTCGGCCCCCAGGGCATCTCGGGTGTCCAGCATGGGGCGACGCCCGGCCTGGGTTTCGGCAAAGATGCCACGCGCCACCACGTCACGCGGTGCCAGCTCGGCGTCCGGGTGCTGATCCAGCATAAAGCGATGGCCGTCAGGGTTGATCAAGGTGGCACCTTCGCCGCGCAGCGCTTCGGTGGCGAGGGGGGCGGGGTCTTCGCCGCAGTCCACCGCAGTGGGGTGAAACTGGACAAATTCCGCATCCGCAATGCGGGCCCCGGCCCGGGCCGCCAGCCCGATCACCTGACCGCGAATACGCGGCGGGTTGGTGGTATGGGCAAACAGCCCACCAGACCCGCCCCCCGCCAGCAAAACACCGGGGCAGGAGATCAGCACCGGGGCCGAAGGTAGATCAGAGCGGCGGACCCAGACACCTGTCACGCCCTTATCTTTGGTTTCCAACCGCAGGGCTTCGGTGCCCTCGATGACCTGGATCGAGGCGGTGGCGCGCACCTCTTCGATCAGGGTTTGCATGATTTGCTGGCCTGCCTGATCGCCTCTGACCCGCACAACGCGGGCGGCGGAATGGGCGGCTTCGCGGCTCATCACATAGTTGCCTTGGGCATCGCGATCAAAAGGCGCGCCCAGCTCGGTCAGATCCAGGATATGGTCGCGGGCCATGCGGGTGACCATATCGGCCACCTCGGCGTCGACGGTGCCATCGCCTGCATTGAAGGTATCGCTGGCATGGGCTTCGGCACTGTCACTTTTGGCCATGGCCGCCGCCACGCCGCCCTGAGCCCAGGCCGAGCTGGCGCCAAGCCCAAGGGGCTCGGGAGAGATCATCAAGACCGGACGTGGTGCCAGCTCCAGCGCAGCATAAAGCGCCGCAAGACCGGCGCCGACAATGACGATGCGATCCGTCAGAAGCGGCTTGGTCTCAACCGGGGTTGTCATGCACTTGGCTCCGAAGATTGTGTTGTCACTGGATGACCCGGCACCTATCAGATGCCCAGCTCTTGCGACAGGTCGATCATCTTTTGCACGGCTTGACGCGCGCCTTCTGCCACCTTGGGGTCAACCTCGATGGGCTCTGACATGGTGTGCAGCGACCAAAGGATTTTCTCCAGCGAGATCATCTTCATGAAAGGGCACATGTTGCAGGGGCCGGAAAAATCGACCTCTGGCAGGCTGTCAGCGATGTTTGATGCCATCGAACATTCGGTGATCAGTAGCGCTTTTTCCGGTTTTTCGTCGGTGACATATTTGATGATGCCGCTGGTCGAGCCGGAGAAATCGGCCTCTGCTACCACATCCGGGGGGCATTCAGGATGCGCAATCAACCGGGCGTCGGGGTTCCATTCGCGGAATTCCTGCAGATCCTTGGCGGTGTATTGCTCGTGCACGATGCAGGCACCGTCCCACCAGACGATGGTTTTCTGCGGTACATCCTTCGCCACGTTCTGCGCCAGATATTTGTCTGGTGTCATGATCACCGTGTCGCTCTCCATCGCGGCGACAATCTGCGCGGCATTGGAGGAGGTGCAGCAGATGTCAGAGGCAGCTTTGACCTCAGCGGTGGTGTTCACATAGGTGACAACCGGAGCGCCAGGATATTTGCGGCGCATTTCTTCGACACCCTCGGCGGTGATCGATTCCGCCAGTGAACAGCCCGCTTCCATGTCTGGCATCAGCACGATTTTGTCAGGGCTCAGAATCTTGGAGGTCTCAGCCATGAAATGCACGCCGCATTGCACGATGACATCGGCCTCGACCCGAGTGGCCTCGATCGCCAGTTGCAGGCTGTCGCCGACCACATCCGCAACCCCGTGGTAGATTTCGGGGGTCATGTAGTTATGCGCCAGGATCACCGCGTTGCGCTTTTTTTTCAGAGCGTTGATCGCGGCCACATAGGGGGCATGGATGGCCCAATCCATTGGCGAAACCACGCGTTTCATACGCGCATATTCTTCGGACATCTCCTGTGCCAAAGTGGGGTTTGGCGCCAGATCGTAGTGAGCGGCGAGCTGATCGCGCATGGTTTGCAGATCAAACATGGCTAATCCTCAAAGTGGTGTTCAGGATGAAACTTTGGGTGAGGCTTGTTTCACGTTCAAAATCGGCACGCAAGGGAGGCAAGGAGATTAGCGGGGCTTATGCGGTAATATGGCGCTAGGAAAGTCTAGTTTTGGGGGCTATTGGCGCATTGCGGCGGCAAAAGGAAACTACAAATGCGTCTGGCGTGTCGCAATTCTCGGTTTTCCCGTCTGAATCGGCTACTGCGAATGGCAAAGATCCGCTAGGAGAAAGCGGTGAATTTGGCCCGGAAGGAAGGGCCGCGGATGATTGGGATAGACAAATTGTCCAATTTTCAGCCCCGGGCAAATTAGCCCTGTTTTTGAAGGTATAGCTGTGATTTTGAACCAGAAGACAATCAGATGGTGACAAGGCAGGAGGCGGCTATCCTCCCAGCCAAAGAGGAGAAAACCAGGCGCGATGGCTGATCTGTTGGACGGTATGTTACAGGCCTTCTGGCTGTTGGTGACCCTGGATTCTGACTTGCTGGAAATTACCCTGCGCTCTCTGCGGGTCACTTTGACCGCCTTGGCGATTGCCTCGGCGATTGCTCTGCCCATGGCGGCTTTGCTTGTGGTGCGGCGGTTTCGGATGCGGCGCATTACCATTGCCGTTCTGAATGCACTGATGGGGCTGCCGCCCGTCGTCGTGGGCTTGATCGTCTATGTGTTTTTGTCCCGTGCAGGGCCACTGGGGGTCATGGGGCTGTTGTTTACCCCAACGGCGATGATCATTGCGCAGGTCATCATCATTGTGCCGCTCATTGCCTCGATTGCGCATCAGTCGCTGCGAGAGCTGTGGAGCGATTACCACGATCTGCTGATCTCGATGAATGCCAGTCAGTCGCAACGCGTCAAGGCGCTGCTCTGGGATGGGCGGCGGGCTTTGCTGACGGCGGCGCTGGCAGGGTTTGGCCGGGCCATTGGTGAGGTTGGTGCCATCATGGTGGTGGGCGGTAATATTGATCATGCGACGCGGGTCTTGACCACGGCAATCGCACTGGAGACCGGCAAGGGGGACTTTGCCATGGCTTTGGGCCTTGGCTTTGTGCTGATCGCCATGGCAATCACTGTCAACCTGGCGATCCACTGGTTGGGCCACACGGAAACAGAGGGGCGCTGGTGATGCAAAAGCCATTGTTTCCCTTGGTTGCCAAACAGGCCCTGGTGCGCCGTCGTGGCAAGGTTCTGGTGGGACCGATTGATCTGACGCTTGAGGGCAAGGGAACTACTATCGTCATCGGTCCGAATGGCGCCGGGAAAACCACTCTGTTGAAGATGCTGCACGGGATCGAGCGGATGAATGGCGGCTCTCTGGACTGGGCGTGCCCCAAGGAAGAGGCGCAGCGACGCCAGGCCTTTGTGTTTCAAACACCAATCATGATGCGCCGCACGGTGGTGGATAATATTGCCTATCCACTGCAGCTGACAGGTGTTGGGCGCAAAGAGGCGCGGCAGCGGGCGGCGCTTTGGGCTGAGCAGATCAATCTGGGCGATGCGCTGGATCGCCAGGCCATGCTGCTCTCTGGAGGGGAGCGGCAAAAACTGGCGCTGGCCCGTGCCCTGATCCGCGAGCCGGACCTGTTGTTTCTGGATGAACCCTGTGCCTCGCTGGATGGGCGGGCCACCCGTGAGATTGAAGAGATCCTGCAACGGGCGGCGGCCTCGGGCACAAGGCTGATTATGTCGACCCACAACATGGGGCAGGCCCAACGTCTGGCCGACGAGGTTCTATTTGTTTTGCAAGGACGTATTCACGAGTTTTCATTGGCCGGGGAGTTTTTTGATGGGCCAAAAACCACACAGGCACATGCTTTTCTCAGAGGAGACATTGTAGAATGAAGAACGTATTTTTTGGCGCTGTTGCCAGCCTTTTGATGACCACTGCGGCTCTGGCCGATGAAATGAAACTGGCGGTGACCACCTCTTTCCATAATTCAGGACTGGCGGAAATTTTGCTGCCCGAAATCAAGGCCGATCTGGATCTGGAGGTGCAGCTCTTGGTGGTTGGCACCGGCCAGGCCATTCGCCTTGGCGAAGCGGGCGATGTGGATGCTATTTTGGTGCATTCGCAAAAGGCCGAAGAAAAGTTTCTGGCCGGCGGCAACGGCACCCATCGCCGGGAAATCATGTATAATGATTTTGTCTTTATCGGCCCAAAAGCGGATGCCGCAGGGGTAAAGGGGGCTGAGGATGCGGCGCAGGCGCTGCAAAGGATTGCGCAGGCTCAGGCGCCCTTTGTCAGCCGCGGTGACGACAGCGGCACCCACAAAAAAGAGCTGAGCCTTTGGGTTAGCGCGGATCTGGATCCTGCCGGGTTTGACGGCTGGTACCGGGCCGTTGGCGCAGGCATGGGGGCTGCACTGAACACGGCCTCTGGGATGGAGGCCTATATCATGGCGGATCGTGCCAGCTGGCTGAACTTTGGCAATAAGGGCGCATTGGAACTGCTGTTCGCAGGAGACCCGGTGCTGTTCAACCAGTATGCCTATCTGCCAGTGAACCCGGAAAAGCACGCCCATGCCAAAAACGATCTGGCGATGAAGCTGGAGGCCTGGCTGACCTCGGACCGGGCCAAGGAACTGATCAACGCCTATAAGATCAATGGGGAAACCCTGTTTGTCTTTAACGCTGATCGGTAAATCAGGTCAAAGCCAAGCTCGAACCGTGTTAGTTTTGGGGTCTCCACTATTTGGTGGGGGCCCTTTGCATTTCTCGCGTTGCCTATCTGACACGCCTGCGCGGGATGGGCGTGGTGGCTCTTGTTTGGGCAAAGGTTCCAACCTATCTGGGTCTCAGCCTGAGACGTTGCAGCTCGGGTGATGGAGATTTTATGTTAGAGCCCCGGGCCTGCGCCGGTTTCTGATCACCAGTAGCTGATCGGGAACACCAGAAAACCACAGGAACACTCAAGGCGTGATGCTGGGTGTGCCTTTTTCTGTGCTCTCATGAAATCGAGACAAGACGTTGAATTTATCTAAACAAGAACAGCGCGTTCTGCATGAACTGGCGCTGGGCGGCGAGATCCGCCATCTGCGTGGCTCCAATGGAAAAATCCAAGAAGTCACCTGCTTTACCCGTGAAGGCCATGTGCTGACCAGCTGCACATTGGAGGTCTTTATCCGCCTGAAGAAGCGCCGCTTTGTCCGTTCCAGAAATGGTCAGCCCTACCGCGTTTCGCGGCTTGGGGTGACCTCGGTGCGTGCGCAGCTCAACCAAAGATGACAGGGGAAAGACCAATGAACACAAACACTAAGCCGGCCGTGATCCGGGCCTATCGCCCTGCAGATCTGGAACCAGTGATGGCGGTCTGGAAAGCCGCCAACGCACTAGCGCATCCCTTTTTGACAAAGAGGTTTGTCGCCGAGGTTGAGCGCTCAATCCGGGAGGATTTCCTGCCAATTTCAGAGACCTATGTGCTTGAGGATGCAGAGCAAGTGATTGGTTTTATCGCGCTGATGGACAATCAGATCGGAGGATTGTTCCTTGATCCCGCTTGCCATGGGCGCGGCTATGGCCGTGCCTTGGTGGATCATGCCGTTGGCCTCAAAGGTCCGCTCAAGGTCGAAGTTTTTCGCGACAACCAGATCGGGCGCCCATTCTATGAGCGTTACGGATTTGAATTTGTCGAGGATGAGCTTCACGCGCCCTCGGGGCAGGTGAACCGCAAGATGGCAATGCCAGGCGCCTAACCTCTGACCAAATCAAGAGGGCGTCCCTCAGATGCGGGGCGGCCTCAATAGAATTGCTTAGCTCTCCTGGCCATCAATTGTCAGCGTCACCCGGTCGCCGGCAAACCAGGTACGGCCAAACTCGATCGGGCGGCCAGTGGGATCAACATTGACCCCGGTGGTGCGCAGAATCGGTGACCCTTCGGTTATTCTCAGATGCAGGGCCTGGGTTGTGGTGGCCAGTTTGGCGGTGATGCGGGTTTCCTGTCGGGTGTAATCGGCAATGCCACAGGCCTTGAGTGCCGCCGTCACCGATTGCATCTCTTCTAGCGAGGTGAGTATTTCGGGTAGAACAAGGGCAGGAAAGACACTTTGAAACAGTGCGATGGGTTGATCATCTGCCAGGGATAGCCCGTCGTAGACATGTACCATTTCTCCAGCCTCCAACTGCAAGGCAGCAGCTTCGGTTTTGTCGGCAGCGCGGGTTTCAAGGGCCAGGATGCGCTTGGCCGGAGTTTGCCCCCCACGGCTGATATTCTGATGGAACCGCACCCTTTTGCCGATGGGATAATCCGTTGGTGTCGCTGCGACAAAGACGCCTGAACCACGCCGGGCATGCACCAGCCCCTGTTCGGCCATTGCGGCCAGGGCGCGCCGGACCGTGTGCCGATTCACCCCAAAGCGCGCCGCCAATTGCGCCTCGGAGGGCAGTTTGTCGCCGCTGCTATAACGCCCCTGTGCAATGTCATCTGTGAGCGTAATTGTGATGGATTTCCAAACAGCTGTGCGGCTTGCAGGGGCAGGGGGCTTGGTGCTGCTCTGGGACATGTCACTAAACTTTCACAAGGTTTCGATTGCGCTTTGGGGCGGGGCTTCGCTATGATTTGTCTAGTTGTATAGAACATGTAGACAAGCTGGCCAAGAGGCTCTGACAGATGAACACAGAAATATCCGCCCCTGCGCGCAAGACCTGGATGAGCCTTTTGGCTCAGGCCGACGAGGGGGAGCTCAGCCAGTTGTGGCTGGCATTTGACCGCAGTCCCGAATTTGATTGGCTGCGCCCGCCAGAGGCTGGCGGTGTCATGGTGCGGGGCCGTATGGGCGGCAGTGGCGCGCCCTTTAACCTGGGCGAGATGACTGTGACGCGCTGCGCGTTGACGCTGGCGGATGGCACCGTGGGTCATGCCTATGTGCAGGGGCGCTCCAAGCCCAAGGCCGAGATCGCGGCCAAGGTGGACGCCTTGATGCAGACCGAAGCAGCACAGGAACTGCGCCGGGTGGTTCTGGAGCCGCTGAGGCAGGCGCAGCAATCCCGCAAAGAGGCGCGCGCCGCCAAGGCCGCAGCCACCAAGGTTGAATTCTTCACAATGGTTCGGGGAGAGGATTGATGTCCCTAGATATGGAAACCAACAGCTACGGCGGCGGATTTGCAACGCCACCTGTGGATGCGGCAAATGCCTTTCGCGCAGCGATGAACGCCATGGCGCGCCCGGGCAGCCTGCAGGACATTTCCGGGGCAGAGCCGCCCGTAGGGATTTCTGCCGCTGCCGGTTGTCTGCTGTTGACGCTCTGTGACCCGGAAACCGGCGTCTATCTGGCACCGGATGTGGACAGCCCCGCGCTGCGCACCTGGCTGGCCTTTCACACTGGCGCGCCCTTTGTGGCAGCAGACAGGGCAGATTTTGCCCTGGGCAGCTGGCAGGCGCTGATGCCGCTTGAACAATACCGTATTGGCACCTCGGAGTATCCGGATCGCTCGACCACTTTGATTGTTGAACTGGAGGGGTTTGCCGCAGCCAATGCCAGCCTTTCCGGTCCCGGCATCAAGGACAGCACAGATTTTGCGCTGCCCGATAGTGCCGCCTGTCAGGGCAATGCCAAGCATTTCCCGCTGGGGGTGGACTTCTTCTTTACCTCTGGGGGCCAACTGGCGGCCCTGCCACGTTCAACCACCATTCTGGCAAAGGACTGATCGCATGTATGTCGCAGTAAAGGGTGGCGAACGCGCCATCGACAATGCCCATGCCTGGCTCGCCGAGGAACGTCGCGGTGACACAGGCGTGGCGGAACTCAGCCTGGCGCAGATCCGCGAGCAGATGAGCCTCGCCGTCAATCGTGTCATGGCCGAGGGCTCGCTTTATGATCCTGACCTGGCAGCTCTGGCGATCAAACAGTCGCGCGGCGACCTGATCGAGGCGATCTTTCTTATTCGCGCCTATCGCACCACGCTGCCGCGTTTTGGCTATAGCGAGACGGTGGATACCGGTGACATGGCCTGTGATCGCCGGATTTCAGCCACCTTCAAGGATGCCCCGGGCGGGCAGGTGCTTGGGCCGACCTTTGACTACACTCACCGTCTACTGGACTTCAAACTGGCGGCAGATGGCGAAGTGCCAGAGGCTCCGGTTGCGGACCCCCGCATGGAGGTCACCCCCCATATCACCGAGTTCCTGCAGGGTGAGGATATCATTGAGCGCGAGCCGAGCTCTCAGGCCGTGCCCGGCGATCTGACTCGCGAGCCGATGAGCTTTCCGGCGGGGCGCGCGGTGCGGCTGCAATCACTGGCGCGGGGCGATGAGGGCTTTATCCTCGGCATGGCCTATTCCACCCAGCGTGGCTATGCGCGCAACCACGCTTTTGTTGGCGAGCTACGCATCGGCAAGGTGCCGGTGGAGATGGAAATCCCCGAGCTGGGATTTGCCGTGGAGATTGGCGAGGTAGAGCTGACCGAATGTGAGACGGTGAACCAGTTCAAAGGCTCCAAAACCGTACCGCCACAGTTCACCCGTGGCTACGGCTTGGTCTTTGGCCAGTCGGAGCGCAAAAGCATCGCCATGGCATTGGTCGACCGCGCCCTGCGTTGGGAGGAGCTGGGAGAGGATAATCTCGGTGCTGCCGCGCAGGACGAGGAATTTGTCCTTAGCCATTCCGACAATATCCAGGCGACGGGCTTTTTGGAGCATATCAAGCTGCCGCATTATGTCGATTTCCAGTCCGAGCTGGAGCTGGTGCGTAAACTGCGCCGCGAAGCGCAAGAGCTGGCCGATAGTATGGCCGCACGGGAGGCTGCGCAATGAGCTTAGTCTCCCCCACCGTCACTATCGACGGAAGCATCATCAATGCCCTGGGTAAAGGTCGACCTGCTGCGCAGTTTCTTGTGCCGTCTGGGGCGATAGAACAGCCCGGCCAGGATCACCGCAACCACCAAGATCACGATGAGAATGCCCAAAACGGTGCCCAGCAATTCGTCGGAATTCATCTCTCAAATCTCCTTTGCAAAACCGCAGCGAGGGAAAGGACAAACCATGTCTGACTACAACTTTGCCTATTTGGACGAACAAACCAAGCGAATGATCCGCCGCGCCATTCTGAAAGGTCTGGCCGTGCCGGGCTATCAGGTGCCCTTTGCCAGCCGTGAAATGCCGATGCCATATGGCTGGGGCACCGGCGGTGTGCAGGTCTCGGCAGCGACACTGACGCCAGAGGACACGCTCAAGGTGATTGACCAGGGTGCGGACGACACCACTAATGCGGTGTCCATTCGCAAGTTCTTTGAACGCACCGCAGGCGTTGCCACCACCGAGGAAACCACCAAGGCCAGCGTCATCCAGACCCGCCACCGGATCCCCGAGGCGGAGCTCACCGAGGATCAGATCCTGGTCTACCAGGTGCCAATTCCGGAACCGCTGCGCTTTCTCGAGCCGCGCGAGACGGAAACCCGCAAGATGCACAGCCTCGAGGAATATGGCCTGATGCATGTGAAGCTTTATGAAGACATCAGCCAGCACGGTGATATCGCCACCTCCTATGCCTATCCGGTCAAGGTGGAGGATCGCTATGTGATGGATCCTTCGCCAATCCCGAAATTCGACAACCCCAAGCTCGAGATGGCGGCAATCCAGCTGTTTGGTGCGGGCCGCGAACAGCGCATCTATGCGGTGCCGCCCTACACTAAGGTCGTCAGCCTCGATTTTGAAGACTACCCATTTGAGGCCACC
Source organism: Pseudophaeobacter sp. EL27 (assembly GCF_900313025.1). Taxonomy (GTDB): domain Bacteria; phylum Pseudomonadota; class Alphaproteobacteria; order Rhodobacterales; family Rhodobacteraceae; genus Pseudophaeobacter. The sequence goes on along the minus strand of NZ_OMPQ01000008.1, from coordinate 499,693 downwards.
AAGGCCGATCACCCCTGTGATCTCTGTGGCTCTGAGCACAGCTATCTGGATGAAGTGATCCTGGATGATGCGGGCAACCGGATGTTTGTCTGCTCTGACACCGATTATTGCCGCACGCGTCGGGCCGAAGGCCATGTCGGCCGTCTGGGCGAAAGCGAAGGGGAGGCCGCGTGATGGGGGCTCAGATGAAGGAACAGGATATGACACCGCTGTTGCAGGTGAACGGACTGACAAAAATGTACGGTCCTCGCATTGGCTGTAAGGATGTGAATTTTGATCTCTATCCCGGCGAGGTCATGGGCATCGTTGGCGAAAGTGGCTCAGGTAAATCGACGCTGCTCAATGCCATGGCCGGACACCATGCACCAGATCGCGGCGAGGTAGTCTTTGACACCCGCACTGACGGCCCGGTGGACACATTGACGATGTCCGAACCAGAGCGGCGGATGCTGGGGCGCACCGACTGGGCCTTTGTGCATCAGCATGCCCGCGACGGGCTGCGCATGTCGGTTTCCGCGGGGGGAAACATCGGTGAGCGGTTGATGGCCGTCGGTGGGCGCCATTACGGTGAGATCCGCGAACAGGCGGCCGATTGGCTGGGCCGGGTGGAGATTTCTGACACCCGCATTGACGATCGCCCCTCTGCCTTTTCCGGCGGCATGCAGCAGCGTCTGCAGATCGCCCGTAATCTGGTTACCGGCCCGCGTCTGGTCTTTATGGATGAACCCACCGGTGGCTTGGATGTCTCGGTGCAGGCGCGTCTGCTGGATTTGCTGCGCAGTCTGGTGCGTGAAATGGGCCTCAGCGCCATTATTGTCACCCATGATCTGGCGGTTGTGCGTCTGCTTGCCGATCGGCTCATGGTGATGAAGGACGGGTATGTGGTCGAAAGTGGTCTCACCGATCAGGTGCTGGACGATCCGCAACATGCCTATACCCAGCTCCTGGTTTCCTCGGTGTTGCAGGTTTGAAGGACAAAGAAGATGATTGAACTTGAAAACGTGAGCAAGAGCTTCACCCTGCACAACCAAGGCAGTGCGGTGATCCCGGTGATGGAGCAGGTCAACCTGCGGGTCAATGCCGGGGAATGTGTTGGTCTGGTGGGGGCTTCGGGCGCCGGTAAATCCACCCTGATGCGGCTGATCTATGGCAACTACCTGGCCGCCTCTGGTCGGGTCATGGTCGGTGATCTGGATGTGGCTCAGGCGGAGCCGCGCCAGATCATTGCGCTGCGCCGCGAGACCCTGGGCTATGTCAGCCAGTTTCTGCGGGTGGTACCACGAGTAGCGGCACTGGACGTGGTGGCTGAGCCTCTGCTGGCGGTTGGCACGGATCAGGTCAAGGCGCGGGACAAAGCCGCCAGCCTGCTGGCTGAGCTGAATATCCCGGAGCGGCTCTGGTCGCTGAGCCCGACGACCTTTTCTGGCGGTGAGCAGCAGCGGGTGAATATCGCGCGTGGTTTTGCCTATGACTATCCAGCGCTTTTGCTGGATGAGCCCACCGCCAGTCTGGATGCCAAGAACCGTGCCACAGTCTTGCGCTTGGTTGAAGGCGCCAAGGCGCGCGGCACGGCCATCATCGGGATCTTCCATGATGAGGCGGCCCGTGACCAGGTCTGTGACAGCTTTGTCGATGTCTCTGCCTTTTCTCCTCGGGTGGCCGCATGACTGGCCAAAACTCAAAGGGGCCGGTGATTGCCGTTGTTGGCCCCTCGGGCGTTGGCAAGGACAGTCTGATGGAGGCGCTGGTAGCGGCGGTTCCCGACCTGCATTTGATGCGCCGGGTGATCACGCGCGCCCCCGAAGCAGGCGGCGAGGATTACCGCGCTGTCTCGGAAGAAGTTTTTTTAGATTTGGTTGCCGCGGAAAAATTTGCCCTGCATTGGGCGGCGCATGGTCTACGCTATGGCATCCCGCATCAGATCGAAGACCTGCGAAAAAACGGGCAGGGGGTATTGGTCAACCTGTCGCGTGCAGTGCTATTGCAGGCGCAGGAGACCTTTGGTGATCTGATCGTCTTGTCTGTCACCACCCGGCCAGAGGTTCTGGCCGAGCGGTTGACAAAGCGCGGGCGCGAGGATCACGCCGAGATCCAACGTCGCCTTGCCCGCGCGCGCCAACCATTGCCTGCGGGGCTACGGCGGCTGCACGAGATCGACAACAGTGCAGATCTGCAACGGGCCGTCGCAGCGGCCCGCGCTGTGATCTATCCCGCAGCCACACCTGAGAGGGCATAGCGGTGGATCAGATGAAATCTACCCTCGGTATCTTCGCCCACCATGGCAAGATCACGGATCTCCAGGGGGCGAGGCAGCAGAGGCAGCAGATGCGCCTCAAGGGTAGCCTCAACATCGGGCAATTCGGCCTTGGGCAACCTGCCGGTGAGGGTGACGTGGAAGCGGAACTGATCCAGCACATAGGGGTAGCCCCAGGCCGAGAGATTTGCCTCCTGAGCAGGGGAGAGGCCGGCGGCGCGGCGTTTCTCCAGTTCTGCCTCGGAGGCTGGCGCTCGAAAGGCATCCAGATCACGCACGCAGGCCGAAGCGAGTGCGCCAAGGGAAGTTTCATCGCCGCTGACGCGCAGGGCCAGAAACCGCCCCAAACGGGCCAGATGCAGCCCCTCCAGCACTACCGGAGCCTGGGTGGCCGCCAGGTCGGCACAGCCCGCCTGCAGATCCGCCAGAGAATACCCCTGCGCCAGTCGCATTGGCGGCTTCAGCGTCGCATGCAGCCCGTATTTGCGCGGCACCCGGGTGATCGCGGCCATGTCCAGACCTGGGATTTCCGGCTGGGGGACGATGCACCCGCGCGCCATGTCCCACCCCAGCCACCGGGTCGCAAACTGGCTCCACTCGGCACCTGCCGGGGGAGCGTAATAAATCGCGTATCGCGTGAATGTCACATTGGCCTCCTATACGTGGCCATTCCTATAGCTCGAAAGATGTGAAGCCCAGATGACAGATGAATTGATCCTTGCCAATGCCACCCTTGTGCTGCCCGGTGAAACGCTGCGCGGACAGGTCAAACTCCTGGGCGGAGAAATCGCGGATATCTCTGGGGGCAGCGCTGTTCCCGGGGGTGCGGTGGACTGTGAGGGCGACTACCTGAGCCCCGGACTGGTTGAGCTGCATACCGATAACCTGGAGCGCCATATTCAGCCGCGCCCCTCGGTGGATTGGCCGCATGCTGCGGCCATTATGGCCCATGACGCTGAATTGGCTGGCACCGGTATCACCACCGTATTTGATGCCATGCGGGTGGGGTCGGTCAGCCGCAAGGAGAGCCGTTATGGATCTTATGCGCGCGGCTTGGCGACCGAACTTTTGGACTTGCGGGCAAAGAATGCGCTGAAAATTTCCCATTTCCTGCACCTGCGGGCCGAGGTCTGTTCAGATACACTGGTCGAAGAACTGGCGGCGTTCGGCGAGGCGGACCGGGTTGGTCTGGTCTCCCTGATGGATCACACGCCGGGCCAGCGCCAGTTCCGCGATATCTCCAAGCTGGAGGCCTATGTCAAAGGCAAGCACGGGTTTGATGATGCCCAGTTCCAAGCCCATATCGCGCATCTGAAAGACCTGCGCGACACCCATGGCGACCTGCATGAGATTGAGGCCGTCAAAGCCGCCCGCCGTTTTGGCGCAGTGCTGGCCAGCCACGATGACACGACGGCAGAGCAGGTTGCGACTTCGGCGGGTCACGGTATTCACCTGGCGGAATTCCCCACCACGGTTGAGGCAGCCCGCGCCTGTCATGCCCATGGCATCAAGGTAATGATGGGGGCGCCGAACCTGATCCGGGGTGGCTCACATTCTGGCAATGTGGCCGCACAGGAACTGGCCGAACTGGAACTGCTGGATATCATCTCGTCGGATTATGTTCCCGGTGCGCTGTTGATGTCAGCAGTCAAGCTGGGGCAGATCTGGGGCGATATGGCGCGCGGGCTCTCTACGGTTACTCAGGCCCCTGCCGATGCGGTTGAACTGTCTGACCGGGGCCGGATTGAGATCGGCAAGCGGGCAGATCTGATCCGATTTAAACTGGTGGACAATACGCCCGCTCTGCGCGGCACCTGGGCGCGCGGGCAAAGGGTTGCGTGATGGGAGCAAATGTCACGCGGATCTGCATTCCTAATTTGGTGCAGATCTGTGTGGTGCCCGGTCTGAACTAAAGAGGTTGGTTTTGCTGCGGGTGCAGCAGAGTTAGCAGAGCTGGCAGCTAATTGTCTGCTTGGAGCCCATCTTGACCAGAGATGCGGATCAAACAATTGGCCGCTTTCCCGGGCTATGAACTAAAATCACTTTCATCTTGCCAGAATGAGATGTAGCCATATCAAGAGCAATTTGAGGGAATGGTTTTGTTTCGGTGGTTCAAGCAAATATTGTTTGGTTCGCGCGCTTCTAATCTCCCGAAGGAACGCGGTACGCAGCGCGATTGGATCAATGCTGCAAACCGTCACTGGCAACTTCGATGGCACGATCTATTAGACGTTGACGGTGATCTTATTGCTGCTGGCGAGTTTGACCGACCTCACCCCCTACCTGGCGAAATAGACTGCGACTTTCGTCTAATTTTCGGTCTGCCTCGCGCAACCTCCAAAACAAGACAAGAGTGCTTTGCACTCTTCCCGTCAGGACCAGAAATGCACCCGCGTTTCCAAGAATTCCTTTCCTCCAAACCGGTTGCCCTTTCAGAGACTGAGGCTCGTGAGCGATTGACAAAGGTCGTTGCTTTGATTGAAGAAATTGGTCCAAACGAAGACGTGGATCTTTCAAAAGTTAGGGTCGTTGACCGCGACACTGAAGGAGGTCTCGGCGAACTCTGCAACACAGACGATATCACAGTATTGTTGGAAAAGAACTTGTTGCCTACTTACCCTGTCGAAGAACTAACTAAGATCGCCGCAGAGTTCTTTTTGACCGAACCGCTCTATGCCGCCGCGGGAAACTTCTATCAGGTATCGAATTGGGTTACCGCAGCCATGACAGGTGGCTTGACGGACAAGCTGCAATCGGAGCTGTATAAGCTTTGGGCGGGTGGCTGGCAGGTTGCCCTGGAACCGGATGGGGTGATCCTGGCCCCACGAAAAATCTGAGCAATAGGATGCTCGATTATTTCAGACACCAAATATACCCGACTTCAAGACTAAAGCGACCATTTCGACTACTTGAGAGATACTACAGCAGCCATTGGAGCATCAGGTGAAAACGGCAGGTTTGTCCGCAAAGCGACATTTCGAATATGCGCCTCTATCGTTTCGATGCCTTGCAGGGAATGAAATCCAGGAAATGAGGGTCCGGTCGAAATTCTGACGCAGCGAAACTCAGGCACGGTAGAACAGGTAGCGCCCTTCTGGGATGCCTTCGGGGCCTTTGAGTTCCTCAAATCCGATCAGTGGCTGGCCTGAAACCACGATGCCGCCCTTGGCCATAACGGATGCGATCACCGGTGACATGGCGGCGGCTTCTGCCACGTCCTGTTCTTTGACACCAAAGCCAAAATCGTAATGGGCCATAACGATCTTGTGTCCTTCGGCTCTGAGGCGCTCCAACATCGGAACTGCCTCGCCTTGCAGGAAATCCTCTTTGGGAGGCACACAGGAGGGGTGGCATTGAAGGACCCGGTCGATGACCCAGACGCGGCGGTCGGGCAGGGTCTCGCGCAGGTGGTCGTAGGTGCGGCCATTGCCCAGACCCATATCCAGCACATCGCCTGCAACCCTGGCAATTTCAGCGGCGGCCCAGTTCAACCCATCTCGTTGGGCGGTAAAACGGCGCAGCATCGAATCCAATCGGCTCATCTCAGATCGTCCTTGTTGTCAAATTTCCAGACCCGTCCTGGCCCCATCATCAGGCGCATGATCAGCGCCTCGGTGAAACCCCAGATTTCCGCGTCATGCACCAGATGATGGGTGAGGATACCATAGGGCTCGGTGTTATCGGCAGCCCCCTTGCGACGCGACCGCAATTGTTCGCAGACCTGTGCGATCAGGCGTTCAGGCGCAACCAAAGACCGGGTTTGCTTCCAGTCAATGGGGTCCAGGTGAGTATTGATCTGCGCCAGCCCCGGCGCCGCCAATGGGGCTTTGCGCGGGGTAAAGGTCGACAGAGCAGCAAAACCGAGATCGGGGAGCGCAGGGAGCAATTCTAGTGAGATACGGTTCCAGGGCGGCACAAACAGGGGCACCAGCCGGGGCCCAAACAGCTTTTGCAAACGGGCCAGCCCCTGCTGCATATCGTCCAATGACTCCTGTTTTGGCCGTTGCTCGGGAAATTCGCATTTCTTTTGCCCCTTGGTGGCCCGGTTCTTATGCGCCCAGCCATGGATGACGGGGATCAGCTCTGGGTGATCTGCCACATAGAGCGCCAGCTCAGGCTCCGCGGTGGCAGGGATCACCGCCAGATGTACCGGCAGCGCCAGTTTCTGCGCCAAGGCGCTGAGCTGATCCAATTGGGCTGTCGGTGCAATGGCATCATCGTCGCGCCACCACAGGGGCAGATGCCGCGCTTCGGCCTGCCATTTGGCCAGTTCTTTCTCCAGCGGAGACCAATCCGGGGTCATGCCTGAAATCATACCTGTGTTCCTGCCTGGGGTTGGGCCAGATCATGGGCAATCTCAACCGCGCGTCGGGCGCCGTCAAACTGAAACCGCGCGGCCGAACGGCGTGGTGCGGCAACAACTTTTTTAACTGCCTCAATCAGGCGTTCTGGGGTCAGGTCCGCGGTGCGTATTGCCTCAAATCCGGGCAGCGGTGTCAGGCTCTTGGCGCGCAGGCTCTGCTCGACTTCTTTGCCGGCATCAAAGGGGATCAGCACCGCCGGGGCCTCCGCCTGCAACAGATCCAGCGCGGTATTGTAGCCGCACATGCTGACCGAGGCCGCCACATGGGAGAGCATCTGACGGAAATCGGGGCGGGTGGGTTCAATTCTGGCAGGCGAAGGGATTTGGGAGAGCCGTGCGATCCGTGCCTCTGCATCGCTGCCGCCAACCAGCAGGCGCCAGGGGTAATCGGGCATCTGTTGCGCTGCTGCCAGCGCACAGTGGTAGATTTCATCTCCAACACTGCCGCCGCCTGCGCTGACCAGGATCTCCCCCTCGCCCTCGGCATTGGGATGAGGTCCGGCCGGAGATGGCGCGACAAAACCGGTGTAATGCAACTTGTCCGCCAGCATGTCAGACACTGGCCAGCTCAGCTCGAGCCGGGTGGCCTGCGGGTCGGAATGCACCAGAACACCGTCGTAGAAGTCGGCAATCACCTGATCTGCCTTCGTCGCTTTTTCCGGCTTTGAGGGCGGTGCCAGGATATCGCGGATCGAGGCCAGGATTTTTGGAGGCTGGGGCAGGGCCTTGGCGGCTTGCAGCAGGATGAGGAACTCATGGCGCAGCGCGCGGCGGCCAAAGGGGTAAAGTTCGGTGATCAGCACATCGGGGCGCTGTTGGTGCAAGGCCTGGCACAACATGGCCTGGCGCTGCTGGTGATAGGCAGCATCGGCCAGATCGTCGCGCGCATTCAGAAGCTGGGTGAAATTCACCCCGTCCGAGCGCAGCGGTGGCAGTTGCACCAGCTCAATGCCGTCGGTGTCGAGCTGCGGCGCGGGGAAACCGCCAGAGACGATTTGCACCCTGTCACCAGCAGTTTGAAAAGCACGGCCCAGGGTCAGCGCCCGCGACAGATGGCCGGTGCCTAACAGATGTGTAACGACGATCATCACCTTCATGGCGTGGTTCTTTTTAGCAGGCGCACGGGCTCAGCCCATGGGGTGAGGTGCTCTCCGTCGATCTCGACAACAAACAGTCGATTGCGTTTGATCCGGAACGGCGCAGGCCCGTTAAAATTCCAACCGTAGGCCTGTGCCAGGATCATTCGCATGATGCCGATATGGCAGACTGCGACGCTATCGCGCTTCAGGCCCGCCAACCAGGGCTTGATCCGCGCCCAGACCTCTGCCGGAGTTTCGCCTCCGGGCGGGCGGTAATCCCAGCCCCAGTGTTCGATATCGCAAAACCCACTGTTCGGGTCAGCCTTCAGCTCCAGGCCCTTCTTGCCTTCCCAGTCGCCCCAAAACATCTCTGTCAGGTTTGGCGCGGTTTTGGGGGGGCAGTCTGTTACCAGTTCAGCAGTCTCTACAGCGCGTGACAATGGGCTGGACCAAAGCGCAGCCTGATCCCAGGGGCTGGGGAGGGCAAACTGTGCCAGCTCGGCGCGGGCGGCGTCATCCAGCGGGATATCGCTGCGGCCCTGGATCTGACCGGCGCGGTTCCAGGCGGTATGGCCGTGGCGCAAAAGAGCAAGGCGGATCATCGGCTGTCCTCAAACAAGGGGGTGACAGCGGACCAGAAACGGGCGCTGGCGGCTGGGGCAAGATGGTTTAGCGCGATCATCTTGCGGGCCTCACACCCGAGTTTTTGCCCCAGGTCTGGTGCGGAAAGCAAGAGTTGCAGCCTTGCGCGCAGCGCTTCAGCGCCGAGCGAGACGTCGGGATACTCCCCCGGCGCCAGAATGTCCCGCATACCGGGGCGGTCCTGGGCCACCACGGGCAGCCCATGGCTTTGGGCTTCGAGATAGACCATGCCAAAGGCCTCGTTGACGCCGGGCCAGAAGAACAGGCTGGCCTGCTCATAGGCCCGGATCAGCTCAGGGCGCGACAGCTGGCCCAGAAAGGTGACGCGATTGCCATAGGGCGCCATCAGGGCCTCGATCTCAGGTCGGGCGGGGCCATCGCCGGCGATGTGCAACTGCCAGTCGCCCTGCAACCCGGCCAGGCTGTCGGCGATGATCTGATAGGAGGCGAGCTTGTCGCCTTGGCGCATCATGCCAACGCTCAACATCGGCCCGTCCAATGTGCTGGCAGCGGGCAGGGCGGCGCTGGGCAGAAAGGGCGGCAGGTTGATCAGGGTTTGACGTGCATGCTTGTCGCGTTCCAGCGTGATCAGATCGTTGGCGGTGAGGTAGAAGATCACCGCGGACGCATCAGCCGCGTCATGGGCGGATTGGGCAAAGCCCGCCCACGGCCCGGTGAGCCGCTTTGACGCGCGGGTGCTTTCGATCTGCACATAGGGAATACCCCGCGCCTGTGCTACCTGAGGGCCAATCAGATCCGGTGCCTTGTAGTAGTTGTGATAGGTGACCCAGAGATCCACGGGGGGCATCTCGGCGCAAAGTCGGCTGACCTCCTGGGCGGCCTTGTCGCGCAGTCTGGTTTGCAGGACGGCGTCGCCTATCTTGTCAAAGATCTTCAGTTCAGTCACCAGATCGACCTCAGCGCCTGCGGCGGCAATGATATCGATCAGATTGCGCCCCATTTCCCGGTCGCCCGAAGGTACGGGATGGCGTGGCGATTTCATCGGCGCATAAAAGGCGAGCCGTTTGGGGGCTGCGGTGCTCATGAGCCCTGCAGCATGGCATCCAGTCGGGCAACCAGCTGGGCAATGCCGGGATCCATGCCAAAGTCGCGTCGCAGCCGCAGCAGCGCCGCCTCAGCCATCCCTTGTGCCATCTTTGGCGTGCGGGCGAGAGACAGGATGGCCTCGGCCAGATCCTGCGGGTCATCCTTGCTGAGCAAGCCATGAGTGCCGCTGTCGATGAATTCAGGGATGGCAGAGACCGGCGTGGACAGGATCGGCAGCAATTGCGAGGCTGCCTCCATCAGCACATTGGGCAGACCGTCACGATCGCCATCCTTTGCGATCCGGCTGGGCAGCACAAACAGATCAGAGGCGCGCATGGCCTCGATAACCTCGGGCTGATCGCAGGCACCACGCCAGGTGATGCGCTGGGCGACGCCTGCGTCCTCAGCCATGTCCTGCAACAGATCGTTGAGGCCGCCGCCGCCGATATGGGTCCAGTGCCACTCCAGATCCTGTGGCAGCAAGGCCAGAGCGGCGATCAGCCGGTCAAAGCCCTTCTTCTCCACCAGACGGCCAACGGACATGAGTTTAAGCGGATCAGATGGCGTCCGCCATGCACGGGCAGGAGGCTCGGGGAAGCGCGCCAGATCCAGGCCGTGGTAGATCAGGTCAATGCGGCTGGCATCGTCGGACATCTGTTGCAGGTGTCGCGCGCCAAAGCCGGTGCAGGTGGCGCCAAAGGCGGCGCCGTGATGCTGGCTGGACAGTTTTTCGGAGATTTCCCAATCCGGCGAGGTCCAGATATCCTTGGCATGGGCGGAAAAGCTCCAGGGCAGTCCGCGCATGATGGCCGCGTAGCGGGCCACAGAGGAAGGGGTGTGCAGGAAATGCGCATAAAGACCCAGCACCTCATCCGGCATTTCCGCCGCCAGCACGCAGGCCTGGCCAAACCGGCGAATGCGGTTGCGGCTGCGGTCACGCGCCAGATCGGCGCGCCAGATGCGATAGGCCTCTGCGTAGCCGGGCAGAGCCTGCGCCGCAGCCCGGGCCGCCCAGACGCGGTCAGGTTCCTGATACAGATATTCGGGCAAATAACGCACCTTGGCCTGCAAACGGTCATGCAGGGGGTGACGTTTCACATCGGTGGGGTGGCGCAGGGACCAGATCTCGAACGCCTGTCCTGCTTCTTCCAGGGCGACAAGCTCCTGGGCGATAAAAGTCTCGGAGAGCCGTGGCCAGCCCTTGACCAGAACCGCCAGAGGGGGATGATCTTGGCTCATTCAGCGGCCTTTCGTGGCAGGTCATGCAACAGGGAGGCAACGCGGCGGGTGACGTAATCCAGCCCGTCGAGCAATCCATCAGAGAAGGCTGCAGAGGGGGGCTTTTGCTCTGCCAGGGCGCTGATTGCTTTGTTCATCGCCTTTGGGGTCCAGCCATCGCGCTTTTCGTCCAGCATGGCGACCAGGCCTAACTCTTCAGCCCGACTGGCGCGGATCCATTGTTCCAGCCGTGGCGTTGTTCGAGGCACGATGACCGCAGGTTTGTCAAAGGAGAGCACCTCGCAGAAGGTGTTATAGCCACCCATGCAAACAACCCCTTGGGCGCCGGAGAACAGGGTCTCGATACGGGATTCAAAGCCCACAGCGGTGACACGCCCGTCAAGCGCCGCAACGCGGGTTTCAAAGGCTTCACGGGTCTCACCCGACAGGAAGGGGCCGTAGACCAGTACTGCGCGTGGCGACAGTTCGGGATTCTGCTCATAGGCGGACAGCACCAGATCCACCATCATGGCGCCATCGCCACCACCGCCGGGGGTGATCAGCACATAGGGCTGCTCTGGCGGGTCATCCCAGACGCCCAGATCGCGCCGCAGATAGCCGGTCCAGTGCATGCGCTGCTGGGTGGCCGGGCTCAGTGCAAGCCCCTGGGCCGGGTCATAGATTGATGCCAACCCATAGACCCAAATCTCGTCGTAGAAACTCTCGGTGGCCTCAACGGCCTCTTTACGGGCCCATTCGGCCGCTAGCACCTCGGGCTCGTCCAGCACATCGCGCAGGCCCAGAACCAGTTTGGTTCGTTGCTGTTCGGCCAGCAGTTTCAGCGTTGACAGCAGCTCACCTCTAAAGCCGGTGGGCTCTTTGTCGACGATCAGCACATCGGGGTCATATTGCTCGGCCATGGAGCGGATCAGGCCGCTGCGCAGTTCTGTGGTTTCCTCGATGCTCATGCCCATGGTACGCGAGGCGTAGCTGCCGTCAGAGCGTTTGATCACCCCAGGCAGGCGCATGTGGTCTACACGGGTTGGAAAGGCAAACCGACCCGCCACTGGCGACCCGGTCAGGATCAAAGCGGAAGCTGAGGGGTCGGCGGCGGTGATTGCACCCGCCAAGGCACGGGAGCGGCGCAGGTGCCCCAGCCCGAATGTGTCATGACTGTACAGCATTACCCGAGGGCCGCGTTTAGTTTGGGTCTGCTCGCGAGAGGTCTCTGTGGTCGAAGTCATGGGCTAGCCTGCAGATGTACTACAGATTGGGTGGTGCAATAGGAAAGTGCCGAAATCAAGAGGGTTAACCTTTCAAACACCCAAATTTGAGGGATATGGCAGTGAGGAGACAGATCTTATCCCCTGATTGGCGTTTCTCTTAGGGAAGAGCGCAGCGGAAGACCGAGTCACGGGCTTGGTGTTTTAGGTTGGGCTCGGCGGAGAAGACGAGGTCTTGGGTGTGTGGGGAGAGGCGCTTTCTTTTCGGTTTGTAAAATCTCCCCGCGTGAACCGCATGTGTTCAATTGCGAATATCTGATTTTGTCGCTACCGTGAAATGGCTTTTGTCTGGAGCCCGTCAGTTATGATCCATCGTCTTTGCCAGTTTCTTTGTTTTAGTCTGCTGTTGCTTTTCACTACCCTGATGATACCCACTGCGGGGGTTGCTCAGGAGGCTGCGGAAGAGACCTCCGATCCGGTTGCACGTGCAGTAGAGCTGGCGGCCGAAAGCGGGTTGGGGGTGATTATTGTTGATGGCAGTGGCGCTGTCACTGGGGCAGCGGCTACCCCGCAAAGTGCTGAGACCTCGCCGATGGAGGGGCATTCAACGCTGATGAAGGCGCAGTCGGAGTTTCAGTCCTTCCGTCAGGAGCTGAGAAGCCGGTTGCAGGCATTGCCCTATTCGATCTTTGAGATGAAATACGTCCTGCGTCAGACCAGCCCAGATGGGCGGATCATGACCTATGTCGAGGTCTTTGGCTGGAGCCTGTTGTTCCTGTTTATCGGGCGCTGGCTCTCGGTCGAGATCTACGGCAAGCGGTTCGCCAAACGCTATGTGGTGGCCCGGATCAAGGCGGATCCGGAAGGCTACTACGAGAAGATGCCTTTCCTGGTCTATCGTTTCTTCATGGGGGTTCTGGGAACCATCTTTTCGATGGTTTTTGCCCTGTTGCTATCCTTTCTGATTTTTGGGGCGTCAGGGGATAGCTCCATCGAATTTACTGTGACCGCCATCTATACCGCCTTCTTTGTGGCCAGCGTGGTCTCTGACCTGTGGCGGATGGTGCTGTCGCCCTATCTTCGCCAGTATCGTATGCCGGTGTTTTCGGATCGCGATGCCAAACGACTTTATTATTCGGCATCTTTGCTGGCGACCTATGACATCTTTTCGCTGATCTTTGCCACCTGGGTCGGTGATTTTGGGCTCAATTACAACGTCTATGCGCTGGTCTACGGGCTGCTGGCTCTGGTTGGAGCGCTGGGTAGTCTGATTTTGCTGGCGCTTAATGCGCGCGCCATTACCCATGCCATTCGGGCAGGACGCCCCAAGGAAGACTGCTCTTGGTTGCTTAAGGTTCTGTCGATGGTCTGGGCGCCGACAGTGGCGGTCTATATCCTCTTTGGCTGGCTAGAGCTGGCCTTTGACCTGGTGTTGGAGCGCGATATGTCGGTGCCGCTGATGGCGGGAACCTATATGGTGCTGACCTCAATCCTGGTGGTTTACGGCGTGATCAATTACGGCATTGAAGCCTATAGCTACCGCCGTCGCTTGCCAGAGGTTCTGGAGCCTGAGCCCGGGGCGGACCTTGGCGAGCCTGGCGAGGATGGTGTTACTGGTGAAATCTCTGAGGATGAGATCAAGTCCATGTCCCTTCGGCAGGGGTACCAGCTCTCGACCTTTGAGGATCTGGCACGCCGGGTTGCTGGGATCCTTGCGTTTTTGGTTGGCGCCTATGCGCTGGTGATTGTTTGGACGCCAGAAGCCAACTGGATGGAGACCACGGCCGCCGAGCGGGGCATTGATGTGGTTGTCATCCTGTTCCTGGGCTACATCATCTATCACACCTCACGGATCTGGATCGACAGCAAGATCGACGAGGAGGTCGGCGATCTGCCCGAGGCCGAACTGGGCGATGAAGGTGGCCATGGTGGGGCCAGTCGGCTTGCCACCCTGTTGCCGCTGTTTCGCGGTGTTATCCTGGCCGTGGTTCTGGTGTCGATCGTGCTTATTGTACTGCTGGAGCTGGGAGTGAATGTCAGCCCGCTGTTTGCCGGTGCTGGTGTGGTTGGCCTGGCTGTCGGCTTTGGCTCGCAGACCCTGGTGCGGGATATCTTTTCGGGGGCGTTTTTCCTGTTGGACGATGCCTTTCGCAAGGGGGAATACATCGATATCGGCGATGTCAAAGGCACGGTTGAAAAGATCTCGGTGCGCTCCTTTCAGCTGCGCCATCATCTGGGCGCGTTGCACACCATTCCCTTTGGCGAAATCAAGGTGCTGACCAATTATTCGCGCGATTGGGTGATGATGAAACTGCCGCTGCGGGTGACCTATGACACGGATGTCGAAAAGGTGCGCAAGCTGATCAAGAAACTGGGTCAGAGCCTGCTGAGCGATCCGGTCATTGGCGAGAGTTTCATGCAGCCCCTGAAGTCGCAGGGGGTCATTGAAATGCAGGACTCGGCGATGATTATCCGGGTCAAATTCATGACCAAGCCGGGCGATCAATGGCTGGTCCGCAAGCGGGTCTATCAGGATATTCGCGAATTGTTTGCCCGCGAAGGCATCAAGTTTGCTCATCGCGAAGTCACCGTGCGACTGGCCGAAGATCAGGCGGAGGATATGCCGCAGCAGAAGAAAGAGGCCGTGGCAGGGGCGGTGCAGGCGGCCATTGATGAAGATCTGCTCGACGTGAACGAAGGCGGCGGCGACGACCGGTAACGCTTCGTCCCCTTGCACTGGTGTGTTCAGGAACAAGGGGGGCTCCCGCCCCCAATTCAAACCGCTGACGCGCCTTGTTTGGTGTTGGGCCGGGCGCCGGGCTTTAGGCCCGGCGGGTGCGGATTGCCAGTGCCGGGTAGAGCTGAGAGATCAGTTTTGGCTGGCAGGCGCTCGGTCTAGGCGTTTGACCAGCGGGCAGGCGCGCTGCCGCAGGCCTGTGCCGGGCTATCCCATTGCATCTGGGTTGTTCCGATTTTCAGGGCAGGGCGGAGACGCAAAGCCGGGCCCCAGCTGCTGTCTTCGATCTGTGGTGCATAATCCTCTGGCTGAGGGGCGGTGATCTTGGGGCCGCTCAGCCTTTGTGACATCTGCGCCAGGTGTTCTGCCATGCGGGCGAGGGACAGTCGTGCACTGGCAGCTCGTTGGGTCGTGGCGGCAGTTGTTATGGCGTTGAGTACAGCAGCAGCCATTAGATAGCCGGTGGCATGATCCAGTGCCTGCACAGGCAGAGGCGTCGGTTTGTCGGCCCCGGCCCATTTGGCGCCTGTATCCGCGATCCCGGCGCTCATCTGCACCAGACTGTCAAAGCCGCGACGCTTTGCCCAGGGACCGGTCCAGCCATAGGCATCCAGTGTGACTTCAATACGATTGGGCCCTATCTGGTCCCGCGTGGCATGGTCTAACCCAAGCCCCTCTAGGGCGTCGGGGCGATAGCCATGCACCACGACATCCGCCTGAGCCAGGAGATCTTTGCACCGCTGTAGATCGGTACTGTCCCGCAGATCGAGACTGGCCATGGATTTCCCCAAGGAAATGTCTTGAATCACGCCGGGTTCATCCCAGCCAGGGGGATCTATGCGCAAGACTTCGGCTCCAAAACCGGCGAGGGTCCGAGTGGCAATTGGTCCGGCCAGCACCCGAGTGAGATCAAGCACCCTTAGCCCTGCCAGAGGTCGCGCAGCGGTTGCGATTGAGCGGTGGCGGAGCGACACGGGGCGAGGGGCCACCCAGTTCACCATAGGCTCCTGTGCCACTGCCCGACCCTGTGGATGGGCCAGCCATTGACTGCGACTACGCATAAAGGCGGCAACCCCGCCCTGCGCGACCACCTCAGTCTCGAGCGGTTCACCGTCCCAGGTGGCGACCGCTGCACGGACGGCATCAGGCTCTTCGGCGCAGCCCAGAACGGTCAGGGCAGCGGCGCGGTGATGGGGCAGGTTGGTGTGTAGTCTAATCCAGCCATCCCGGCAGCGGTAGTTGCCGGCGATCGGATCCCAGAGGCTGGGCAGCTCCCAGCCCTGGGCGGCAAAACTGTAGCCAAACCAGAGCGAAGCAAGGCGTTGATCCACAGTCACCGGCAAGACCCGCGAGCTGAGCCCTATGGCCTGTATCAACAGGGCCATTTGCTGGCCGACGGCGGCAAAGCTGGCATTGGCCAGCTCACTGACGGCAAAGGCACTGTCATAGCAGCCGCTGCCCGTGATCTCGTAGGTTTCGGGAGCTGGGAAGTCTTGCAGCAGGTTCATTGCTGATAGGGGTCCAGACTGTCCCGGAGCCCATCGCCAAAGAAGTTAAAAGCCAAGACGATTACTACAATCGGCAGCATCGGGATTGCGGTCCAGGGGTAGATCTCGATCGAAGCAAGGTTTTGCGCATCATTGAGCATCACCCCCCAACTCACCGCTGGCGCCCGCAGGCCTAGTCCGAGGAAGGACAGGGCGGTCTCGCCCAGGATCATTGCCGGGATCGAGAGCGTGGCCGAGGCAATCAGGTGCGACATGAAATTGGGGATCAGGTGTTTGCGGATGACACGCCCCGAGGAGGCCCCCATCATTTCAGCTGCGCGCACGTATTCTTCTTCGCGCAGCGACAGGAACTTGGCACGCACAGATCGCGCCAGTCCCGGCCAATCCAATATGCCGAGGATCACTGATATGATGAAAAACACCGCCACTGGCGACCAGTTGGAGGGCACTGCAGCCGAGAGCGCCAACCAGAGCGGCAGCTCTGGCAGGGAACGCAGAACCTCAATCACCCGGTTGATCACCCAGTCGATTTTGCCGCCGAAATAGCCGGCAACGGAGCCAAAGAAGATGCCAAGCACAAAAGAAACCGAGATCCCGATCAGGCCAACAGTCAGCGACAATTGTGCTCCATAGAGAATGCGGCTGAAGATATCGCGGCCCAATCGGTCAGAGCCCCAAAGAAACAGTGTCGCCCCTTCGGGGGCGCAGAACAGATGGGTGTTTGAAGGGATCAGTCCGGCGATATTGTAGCGCTTCCCTTCGCAGAAGAAATCAAGCTTGCGTGGTGTGTCGAGATCAGGCTTGAACACCCATTGAAAGGTCTCCAGATCGGCCTCCGAGGTCATCGGATAGATGAAAGGGCCGAGGAACTCACCCTCGTGGAACAGGTTGATCGACTGTGGCGGCGAATACAGATGTTCGCTCATCCGCTGGTTGGGGCCATAGGGGGCAATGAAGCCCACCACCGGCAGCAACAGATAGCAGATCAGCAGGAAGGCACCAGAGATCAAGCCCAGCTTATGGGTCTTGAACTTGCGCCAGATCAGCACCCAGTTGGGCGCATCCAGATCCTTGCGCTCCAGCTCCTGCAGGGAGGTCTGGGGATCATAGGGCGCGTCATCAACAAAACGTCCGTCGGGTAGATGGGTCATGCGTCACGTCCCTCGTAGCGAATGCGGGGATCCAGCAGGACCAGCAGCACGTCGGAAATCATCGTTCCAATCAATGTCAGCAGGGCGACAAACATCAGCACAAAGCCGGAGAGGAACATATCTTGGGTCTTGAGCGCCGTCAGCAGGGTCGGGCCGATGGTCTGCAGGCCCAGAACCACCGAAACCAACACCGAGCCGGAAATCATCGCCGGCAGCAGGTTGCCGATATCGGCAACAAAGGGGTTGAAGGCGACCCGCAGCGGGTATTTTGCCAGCATACGAGAGGGCGACATGCCCTTGGCCACGGCAGTTTCCACATAGGGTTTGCCCAGCTCATCCAGCATATTGGCGCGCAACCGCTGCATCATCGCCGAGGCCCCTGATGTGCCGATAACAAAGGTTGGCACGATCAGGTGGATGAGAATGGATTTGACCTTCTCCCAGCCCATGGGCTCACCCTCAAAGGCGGGGTCCATCAGGCCGCCAATGGGCAGGTTGAACCAGCGATGCCCATAGTAGAACAGGATCAGCGCCAGCAGGAAGTTTGGTGTGGCCAGGCCGAGATAGCCAACAAAGGCAGAGGTATAGTCAACCCAACTGCGCGCACGCGCGGCGGCCAGAACCCCAAGCGGCAGCGCCACGACATAGACAAAAAGCACGGCGGCCAGATTGACCAGAACGGTGAGCCAAAGACTGTCGCCAACGATTTCCGACACCGGGCTGTCAAATTCAAAAGACCAGCCAAAGTTGCCCTGGACCAGACCGGAGAACCCATGCGGACCGGGCATGAAGCCAACCCAGATAAAATACTGCTGCCACAGGGGTTTATCCAGTGCATATTCACTGCGCAGAAACTCGGCCTTGGCCACCCCGGCGGATTGGCCGCTGGCGCGCAGCTCAGCGATCTGGTTCGACAGATAGTCGCCGGGGGGCAGGTTGATGATGACAAAAACCAGGATGGAAACCACCCAGAGGGTCAGCAGCATGGTGCCAAATCGGTAAAAGGCGTAGCGTAGGATTTCCATCAGCCGTCACCATCCTGAAAATAAAACTCATCCGGGCGATAGACGCCAAAATGGGCGCCGGGATCCCAAGCCCAGGTAGCATTTTGGGGAACATTGCGCAGACGGTTTGAAACCACCACAGGCTGTGGTGCTGCGGCGACTATGCCGATGCCATAGACCTGTTCTGAGTGGATCGAGAGCATCTCATGCCAGATGTCTGCGCGTTCCTCATCATCTGAAGCAGCTTCCCAAAGATGTAGCAGCTCCATCAAGCGCAGGGCAGGCTTCATATCCGGGGCCTCACCTGCGGCGCCGCCAGTTTGGTAGTGCTGCCCCCATTTGGGCCAGGCCAGAAACACCTGATCGGTTGGCGCTAGATAGGCAGGAGATGTGTGTTTCTGCGGCAATCCGTTGTCCCAGCCGTACCAGACCGAGGCCATGGTGCTGCCGGAAAACACCCGGTTGCGCAGAATGTCACGATCCAGTGGCCGCATGATCAGTTTGACGCCGACATCATTCCAGTCGTCGGTGATGATTTGCAGAGCATTCTCCACCTCCTGGCGCTCACCTGCCGTCTCGATCACCAGTTCCATACGGCGACCATCGGGCAGATAGCGAATGCCATAACCGTCTTTTTCGGTAAGCCCAGCCTGATCAAGCAGACGGTTTGCCAATGCAGGATCAAAGGAGGCCCAGGCCTCGCGGAACTCAGGTTTGAAAAAGGGGCTTTGCTCCAGCACCGACATGGCACCGGCCTTGGCCAATTTGAAGTATAGTGCCCGGTTGATAGCGGCCCGGTTTATCGCCAGCGACAGGGCCCGGCGCACGCGGACATCGCGCAGGATTTCACGCCAAACCGGGTCAGCGGTGTTCAGATTCGGATAGATAGCGATTTGTGAGGCCGCGCCTGTTCCCCAGAGATAGGTTTTGTAGTTGCCGCCATCGTTTTCGCCTTTCCGCAGGATCGGAATGTCGCGAAAACCGAGACCGCGTGCCTGAAGATCAGCCTGCCCGGCGTTGGACTTGGCCGCAACCAGACCGCCGGCCACGATTTCCATCTCGACGGTGTCGATATAGGGAAGCTGAACACCCCGGCTGTCGACACGGTGATAATAGGGGTTGCGCACAAACTGATGGCGGATCCGCTTGCCTGCGGTGGCATTGATCCAGGGCTGTAGGGTGGGCAGCTCGTGATTGTCGAACTTGTACATATTGTCGTATTTGTTGTGCAATGCCGCCCAGCTTTTGACCCGGGCATAATCCACCTCTTCGGCCAGAACCTCTGCATCGGCGTAATCAGCATGGAATTGCTTCAGGTAGGCTGAGGGGCGATAGATGAAGGGCGGGCGTGCCTGCGCCAGGTTTTGCAGAAACTGAGGGTGCGGTGTTTGCCACTCAAAGATGACGGTGGTCTCATCCGGGAAGCTGACCTGGGGCAGCTCACCTTCTGAATACAGAAAATCCGGTGGTCCGGCAGGGCTCAGCAGTGGACTATTGGCGATGTCCTGCCACCAGTATTCAAAATCAGCAGAGGTAAAGGGATCGCCATTGGACCAGCGATGGCCGGGCCGCAGGTTCAGCGTGTAGCGCTTGTTCTCTTCGTTTTCATAGCCCAACAGAATGTCGGGCTGTAGCTGGTAGTCTTCGGTGTATCCTACCAACCGGGCATAGCCATAGACTACCATCTGCCGGATGTCTTTGGAGCGGGTCACCATGGTGTTGAGTGTGCCGCCCTGCATGCCAAATTCACGCCCCTTGGCACTGAGGTCAACAATCAGCGGAACATCCGGCAGGC
This sequence comes from Pseudophaeobacter sp. EL27, assembly GCF_900313025.1. GTDB lineage: Bacteria > Pseudomonadota > Alphaproteobacteria > Rhodobacterales > Rhodobacteraceae > Pseudophaeobacter. Next base: position 479,672 of record NZ_OMPQ01000008.1, on the reverse strand, counting down.
GCTCCGAGATCGCTGGCAGATTGCCCGCCTCGACCTCTGGCTGCCAAAAGCGGCTTTCGACAAAGCTGGGTCCGGCAAGCGTAGGCAATGGCAAGATGAGGACCGCGGCTGCCAAGGCGGAGGAGATCCGGGTCAGCGCGAATTTGGTGGTCTTAAACATGGCAGCGTACCTTGTGTCCGGGCGCAAGCGGCGTGAGTGGCGGCGCTTCATATCCAGAGAACCTGAATTGTTCGGGCCAGTCTTCCGGGCGCCCTGCGCCCTGCGCCACCAGCTTCAGGTTGATGGGGCGGCGAATGTCCGGTTCGGGCTGCGCCGCAATCAGAGCCTTAGTATAGGGGTGCTGGGGATTGTGGAACAGAGTTTCAGGGCTTGCCTGTTCAACCACCAACCCGCGCCGCATCACGGCAACCTCATCGGCAATACGGGCGACCACTGCCAGATCGTGGCTGATGAACAGATAGGAGAGCTGTTTTTGGTCTCGGATTTCTTCCAGAAGGTTCAGGATCTGCTCCTGCACCGAGACATCCAACGCCGAAGTCGGTTCGTCGCAGACAATAAGCGAGGGATCCAGCATCAATGCGCGGGCAATTGACAACCGTTGGCGCTGGCCGCCGGAAAAGGCATGTGGATAGCGTTGCAGCATATCGCGCCCCAACCCCACCATCTGCAACATTTCCGCTGCCCTTATCCGTCGTTCGGAGCGATTGCCGATCCCATGGATCTCCAGCGGCTCAACCATGGTATCGAGAATACGCATTCGTGGGCTGAGCGAGGAATAAGGATCTTGGAACACCATCTGCGCCTCGCGCTGAAAGGCGGTGCGGGCGGCGCGGTCCATCCTGTGCACTTCGATCAGCGGCGCGTCAGATTTGGCGCGAAACAGCACCTCGCCGCCCTCATTCGGGGGCTCTGCGCCCAGGGCGATACGGGCGGCTGTGGTCTTGCCTGAGCCACTCTCGCCGACGATGGCAAGGGTTTTGCCCCGAGGCAGTTCCAGATCAATACCGCGACAGGCATAGATCAGACTGGGGGCTTTCCAGCCCTTTCCCGCGCGCATGGTATAGGTCTTGGAGACCGATTTCAGCTCGAGGATCAGGTCCTTTTGCTGGGGCGCTGCTTTGGGCGCGGCTGCGGCGGGAATTTTTGGCGCCGCCTGGATCAGAGCCTTGGTATAGGGGTGCGCCGGGTCGCAGAGCAGTGGTTCGGCGGCCCCGGCCTCCATCACACGCCCCTTGTGCATGACCACGACCTGTTCGGCCATATTGGCAACCACGCCCAGATCATGGGTGACAAGGATCATCGCCATGCCGGTGTCGCGCTGCAGTTCCTTCATCAGCCCCAGAACCTGCGCCTGGGTTGTCACGTCCAGAGCGGTTGTTGGCTCATCCGCGATTAGCAGTTTTGGCTTGGCCACCATGGCCATGGCGATCATGGCGCGCTGACGCATGCCGCCTGAGAGCTCAAAGGGGTAGGAGCTGTAGGTGCGCTCCGGATCGGGAAAGCCGACGCGTTCAAAACAGGCGAGCACCTCTTTTTTGGCCTCGGCCTCGCTTTTGCGCCCATGCAGCCACAGCACCTCGGAGACCTGATTGCCAATACGATGCAGGGGCGACAGGGATCGCATCGGTTCCTGAAAGATCATCGCAATCTGATTGCCGCGCAGGTCGCGCATTTTGGCTTCGGGCAGATGGACCAGTTCTTTGGTCTCAGAGCTGTCCTGAAACTGAATGCTGCCCGACCGGATCTGAGCCGCCCTTGGCAGAATGCGCAGCACGGCGCGACAGGTGATGGTCTTGCCGGACCCGCTTTCCCCGACCAAGGCGAGTGTTTCTCCGGCGGCGACGTCAAAGCTGACATTGCGTACAACAGAGTCTTCCTTGCCAAAGCCAATGCTGAGGTCTTTTACCGAGAGCAGAGGCGCCATTCAGCGCTGCCCTAGGTGATGTCGTAGTCCGGCCATTATGTCCCGTCTTTCCCTGGTCTTTTTTGCCCACACCATCGCGCGGCGCCTGTGCTCTAGTCAAACCCCATTTGCCCTGTCAGGTATTTGCTGAAGTAAATTTGATGAAACGGCACCTGCCTGCCACAATTTGCGCCCGCGGTCTGCAGATAGACAGCAAGTGCTACACATTTGTTTCAGGATCTGACAAAGCAGTGCGAGACTGAGGCGCACTGGCACTTTGCCTAAGCCAGCCGCTTTTGCAGGCATGCCATAGGAGACCAGATATGATCACTCGATTGGACCTTTTTATCGACCGCATGGTGTCGCAGCGCGCCTGTCTGGACTTTGGCATCAGCCAAACCGCAGACATGCAGGGGCCGGTGTTTGAGCTGGGGCTGGGCAATGGCCGCACCTATCACCACATGAAGCACAATGTAAAAGACCGCGATCTCTATGTGTTTGAACGTGCCGTGGCCTCACATCCCGACAGCACCCCGCCCGAGGATCTGACCATTTTGGGCGATGTACGCGAGACCCTGCCCGCTGCGCTGACACGCTTTGGCGCCACGGCGAGCCTGATTCATGCGGATCTTGGCGGTCATAACCGGGCCAAGAACGATGCCTTTGCTCGTCTGATCTCGCCGCTGGTGGAGCCATTACTAGCTGTTGGCGGGCTGATGGTCTCTTCTGACCGGATGTATTTTGAGGGGCTTAGCGAAATGCCTCTGCCGCCAGAGGCGGTTGAGGGACGTTGCTTTATCTATCGCCGCGACAGCTGAGCGTAGAAATTACGGCGAGACGTCGGGTCATGCTGGCCGAAGCCCGGTACTGATCCCTAGGTTGGTGCCTGACCAAACCGGTGACCAGGGAGGCCAGCCGATGATTTTTTATGATTGTTCCACCGCGCCCAATCCACGCAGGGCGCGGATGTTTTTGGCGGAAAAGGGGCTTGCGCCAGAAAGCCATGATATCTCGATTGCCAAGGGCGAGCAGCTGAAGCCGGAGTTTCGCGCCGTGAACCCGCGTGCGACCATCCCGGTTTTGGTCACCGATGCCGGCAGCGTCCTGACCGAAAACCTCGGCATTGCTGCCTATCTGGAGGCCCATACCCCGGAACCGGCCTTGATGGGTCGGACTGCAGATGAAAAAGGTCTGGTGCTGATGTGGAACTCGATTGTCGAGCAGCAGGGCGGCATGCCGATCGCCGAGGCCCTGCGCAACACCCATCCGGCCTTTAGTGATCGTGCCATCCCCGGGCCGGACAACTACGCACAGCTGCCAGAACTGGCAGAGCGTGGCCTGGCACGTACACAGGCGTTTTTTGCTCTGCTGGAGGAACGATTGCGCGAGAGCCCCTATCTGGCGGGGGATGAATTCACCCTGGCGGATATTTCGGCCTTTGTTTTTGTTGAGTTTGCCCGGGTGATCAAACAGCGCATGCCCGAAGAAAACGCAGCAAGCATAGCTTGGTACAAGGCGATCAAGTCCCGCCCCAGCGCGCAGCTTTGATCGCCGCGCGAAATCTGCACGGCTCTGACAAGACTGGACAACACCCTTCGCGCGCCGCAGGGTGTTGCAGTCTGCACCACTGGTTGCCCCACTTCCGGATGAAATGAGTTTCCATGCCACCCAAGCCACTTTTGCATCGTGACAACCCCAGCGCCGAACCTTTGGTTGGCAATGTCAAAGTCACCCGCGATGACTGGCTCAATGTGGCCATGGATGTGCTGATCACCGACGGGGTTGAACAGGTCAAGGTGCTGGCGCTGGCGGAGCGGATGAACGTGTCGCGCTCGTCCTTTTACTGGTATTTCAAATCGCGCCAGGATCTGCTGGATGCCCTGCTGAAAACCTGGGAGCAGACCAATACCGCCGCCATGGTGGAACGGTCCGAAGCCCCGGCTGCTGCGATTACAGGCGCGGTTTTGAACATTTTCCACTGTATCGCCAATCCATCCCTGTTCAACACCGCGCTGGATTTTGCGGTGCGGGACTGGGCGCGGCGCTCGGGTAAGGTGCGCAGTCTGTTGGACCGTTCGGATGCACGCCGGGTTGAGGCCCTGACGCAGATGTTCATCCGTTACGACTACGCCGAGCTGGAGGCCATGACCCGCGCCAAGGTGCTGTATTACATGCAGCTGGGCTATGACATGGCGGAACCAAATGAAAGCTACGCGCATCGGCTGGAAATGACCCCGCAGTATCTCAAGGTCTTTACCGGACGCGAACCCAGTGCGGCTGAACTGGACGAGTTCGCCGAGTTTACCGAGAGGCACTGGGACCTTTAGCCCGGCCGGGATAAGGGAAATGGCCCCGCAAGAGAGGGGCCATTTGGCGTCTTACAGCTTTTTCAGCAAACGTTCGGCGCTGGCGCGATTCTTATGCGCCGCTTCCAGACGAACCGGGCCATAACCGCGGATCTCCATCGGGGATTGCAGAATGCTTAGGCAGTCGCGGTGCTTTTCACTGTTGTACTGAGCGGTGACGGAGCGCATCGCGGCCTCGTACCAGGCCAGAAGGCTGCGGTGCAGACGGGCCTCTTCGTGGTAGCCAAAGGGGTTGAACCGGCTGCTGCGCAAGAACTTGGCACGGGTCAGCAGCGAAAGCGCAGGGCGCAACCAGGGGCCAAAGCTCTTTTTGAGCGGGCGGCCACGGGCGTCTTTCTTGCGGCTCAGCAAGGGTGGGGCCATATGGTAGTTGACGCTGTAGTCCCCTTCGAACTCCTGGGCGATCTGATCCTTGAACCCTTCGCCAGTCATCAGGCGGGCGACCTCAAATTCGTCTTTATAGGCCATCAGTTTGAACAGCGAGCGCGCGGCGGCCTCGGTGAGTTCCTCCTTGGCGTCATCGGGCAGCAGACTGCGAAAGGCCCCTAGGGTTTCCGTATAGCGCTGGGCGTAGGCGGCATCTTGGTACCCGGCCAAAAAGACGGCGCGACGCTCGATGATCTGTTCCAGTGTTTCCTCGGTTTCCGGGGTCTCTGCGTAGAACTGTGACACCAACTCAGGATCCGTGGCCATGGCGCGGCCAATGGTAAAGGCGAGGCGGTTTTTGTCGATTGCAACTCCGTTGAGCTCAATCGCCTGATCCAGCGCGGCACCACTGACCGGGACCAGTCCCTTTTGCCAGGCAAAGCCCAGCATCATCACATTGGCCAAAACCGCATCGCCCAGCAGGGCTTCGGCGGCCTCATTGGCGTTAAAGCCGCTGAGGTTTTCGGGGCCAACCGCCGTAGCGATTTGTTGCTCGCGCACCCCGGTCATCAGGTCAGCGTCACGGCGCAGGACCAGATCCCCTGTGGGCATCTCGGCGCGGTTCAGCACGATGCGGGTGCCTGTGCGGTAATGAGCCGAGGCCTTGGGCGCCGAGCTGACCACCACGTCACAACCGATGACTGCATCTGCGGCGGCCTGATCAATGCGCACCTGGTTGAGGCTGTCAGGGCTGGAGGAGAGCCGGATATAGCTGAGAACCGTACCAAATTTCTGTGCAAATCCGGTGAAGTCCAACACGCTGGAGCCCTTGCCCTCAAGATGCGCCGCCATGGTGATCAGTGCTCCGACGGTGACAACCCCAGTGCCGCCAACGCCGGTGACCAATAGATCAAAGGGTTTGTCCAGTGCGGGCAGCTCAGGCGCAGGGAGATTTTCCGCCAGAGCGTCGCGGTCCAACCCCGCAGGCAGTTTCTTGCGCCGCTGGCCACCCTCAATGGTGACAAAGCTGGGGCAGAACCCGTTGAGACAGGAGAAGTCCTTGTTGCAGCTGGAGAGGTTGATCTTGCGCTTGCGACCAAAGGCGGTCTCTTTGGGCTCGACGCTCAGGCAGTTGCTCTCGATCGAGCAATCACCGCAGCCCTCGCAGACCAGATCGTTGATAAAGGCAAATTTCTTGGGATCTTCCATGGTGCCCCGCTTGCGGCGGCGGCGTTTCTCGGTGGCGCAGGTCTGCTCATAGATCAGGGTCGAGACACCTTTGACCTCGCGCAACTCGCGCTGGACCAGATCCATATCGGCGCGGTCATGGAAGGTGGTGCCTGCGGGGAAATCACCCCGGTTGAATTTGTCGATATTATCCGAGACCAGCGCGATACGCTGCACGCCCTCGGCACGGCAGGTCTGGGCAATGCCCAGAACGCTGACGGGGCCATCAACAGGCTGGCCGCCGGTCATGGCAACGGCGTCATTATAGAGGATCTTATAGGTAATATTCGTCCGCGCCGCGACTGCCTGGCGGATGGCAAGCGAGCCCGAGTGATACCAGGTGCCTTCACCAAGGTTCTGGAATACATGTTTGCCGCCATTAAACTGCGAGGCGGCCGTCCAGGTGACGCCTTCGCCGCCCATCTGCGCATAGCCAGAGGTTTCGCGATCCATCCAGCTGGCCATGACGTGGCAGCCAATGCCGGATTTGGCCTCGCTGCCCTCGGGCAGTTTGGTCGAGCTGTTATGCGGACAGCCTGAGCAGAAATAGGGCGTCCGATTGGCGCCGGGTACATTGATCAGCTTGGGCTGTTCCGCCAGCAGCGCGGCGGCCTTGGCAGGCAGGCCTTCACCGGGGAAGAATGTGTCCAGACGCGCGGCCACAATGGGGGCCAGCATCAGCGGGCTCAGCTCGCCGGTCCAGGGGATCAGCGGCTCGCCAGCGCTGTCGTATTTGCCAACCATCTTGTTGGGTTTGTCGCCGGGCCAGTCGTAGAAATACTCCTTGAACTGGCTTTCAATGATGCCGCGTTTCTCTTCAACAACCAGCACTTCTTCCTTGCCGCGCATGAACCGCAGGGCTTCGGGGCGGGCGAGGGGCCAGACCATGCCGACCTTGTAGATATCGATGCCAAGTCGGCGGCAGGTGTCCTCGTCTAGACCCAGTAGGCGCAGTGCCTCCATCAGATCCAGATGGCCTTTGCCGGTGGTGACAAAGCCAAACTTGGCATCGTCGACATCGTAGATGCGGCGATCAATCGGATTGGCCTCAGCAAAGGCGCGCACGGCTTTGATCTTGGCGCGGATGCGGGTTTCGATCTCGGGCGAGGGCAGGTCGGCGCGGCGGATGTGCAGCCCACCGGGGTAATCGGGCAGCTCAGGGTAAGTGAAGGTGCGATCCGCCTGCAATTCGACCGAACGTGCGCTTTCGACGGTCTCTGAAACCGCCTTGAAACCAACCCAGGTGCCGGAATAGCGCGACAGGGCAAAACCATATTCGCCATAGGTCAAGAACTCGGAGACATCTGCGGGGTTCAGAACCGGCATGAACCAGGACATGAAGGCGACATCGGATTGATGCGGCATCGAAGAGCTGACACAGCCGTGGTCATCGCCTGCCACCACCAGCACACCGCCCTTAGACGAAGAGCCATAGGCGTTGCCGTGTTTCAGCGCATCGCCAGACCGGTCGACGCCGGGGCCTTTGCCATACCACATGGAAAACACGCCCTCGACCTCGCAATGAGGGTCCAGAATGGCCTGCTGTGCTCCCAGCACGGCGGTGGCGCCGAGGTCTTCATTTACGGCGGGCATAAAGGTGACGCGGTTTTTTTCCATCCGTTGACGAGAGCGCCAGAACTCCAGATCGACAGCGCCGAGCGGAGAGCCGCGATAGCCGGAAACAAACCCGGCTGTGTTCATCCCGGCCAGGCGGTCCCGCCGGGCCTGATCCAGCATCACCCGCGCCAGGGCTTGGGTGCCGGTAAGGAATACACGGCCCTGCTCCTGCTCGTAACGGTCATCTAGTTTGTAGCTGCGAAATTCGTGGCTCAGCTCGGTCATTCTGGTGGTCCTTGCGCGTCGTATGGCTGGAATGAGCGGGTAAAACGCTCTTTGAGGCAGGATATTCCGGCTGAGGTGAAAAGATCTGTCTGAATTGCTAGTTTTTGGAGGATAATTGGTTATATTGACCAGAAATTGAGGGAATATTGGATAGGCTGGTGTTGATGCAAAGTTTGGACGACCGTGATCGCCATATTTTGAGGCTTTTGCAGGAGGATTCTCGCATCTCGAATGCGGAACTCTCGGAAAAAGTCGGTATGTCACCTTCAGCCCTATGGCGGCGGGTGCGCGCGCTGGAAGACGCCAAGGTGATTGAACGATATGGTGCGGTGGTGAATGCGCCCGCCATGGGGCTGGGCTTTCAGGCTATTGTACATGTACAATTGACCCGCCATGACCCGGAGAAACTGGCCGAATTCATCCGCGCTGTGGAGCTGAGCCCGCTGGTGCAGGAATGTTATGCCACCACGGGGCAATCGGATTATCAACTGCGGGTCCTGGCACCGGATCTAGAGGCCTATAATCGGTTTCTGGAGGAGTTTCTGTTTCGCCTACCGGCGGTTGCCAGCGCACAGACCAACGTGGTGCTGCGCACGATCAAACGCGATCGCCCTGTGGTGTTGCCGGGGTAGCAAACGATTGGGGGGGGGCGGTGCAGATTAGCCCTAGCAGGCGAAGCATTTCACCCAGGCTGCGGTCATGGCGATATAGGTCAGCTGATGTAGGCATTGGTCCGTGCCCATGGCGCGCCAAAAGGAGGCCTGCTGCGGGTTCAACTCTTTCTTTTCGGAATAATGCGCCTTGCCGTAGTCGATGTGGAAATGCACCACCCACTCAAGCGCGCAGATCAGCAGGATGAACCCCACGGATGCCCCCATGAGCACAAAGACCACAATCGAAAACAGCGCATGGACCCCCGCGTGCTGGGCGCGCCCCGCGTGCATGTATTCGTCGCGGCCAGCGAGCATTTTGGGGGTCTGCAAAAAGAAGTCGGCAAACAGATGTTTGATCTGCAAGAGGCAGAGCAAAATCAAAACGGATCCGACAAGTCCTGGCAAGGCAATCCCCTGTTTCAAAAACACACTGAAACCATACGGTTTTTTTTCTGACTGGCAAATACTGTGTAGCAGAGATGCCGTAACGGGACAGTGACCTCGATCACATGAGCAACAGATGTTCTGCCATTGCCTGTCGGGTGTAAACCGCGCTAGGCATGGGGGGTCTCTTTTGCTGCAGCCAAAGTTGGAGCTCTCCCATAGAACCGTCTCTATTTCGTTTCATCTGGAAATATTCTAAACGCGACCAAGTCGTCCTGCTGATGGTCACCGCCTGTCTGTTCCCGCTTTTGTATCTCACGCTGGAACTGCCCAAACGGATCATCAATGACGCCATAGGCGCCCAGAGCGATCATATAGATCTGCTCGGCTATTCTGTTGAAAAGCTTGACTATCTGTGGATTCTCTGCGGGGGTTTCCTGATTGCCGTGCTGCTGCATGGGTTGCTGAAGATGCGCATCAACACCATGAAAGGGGTCTTGGCTGAGCGCATGTTACGGCGCTTTCGATATAAGCTGATCGCCCGTGTATTGCGCTTTCCTCAGCCCTATTTTGAACGGGTAAGCCAGGGCGAACTGGTGTCGATGATCACCTCTGAGAGTGAACCAATGGGGGGCTTGATGGGGGATGCGGTCAGCCAGCCTGTGTTGCAGGCCGGGCAGATGCTGACCATTCTGTTCTTCCTTTTCACCCAAAGCCCCTGGTTTGGTCTGGCAGCGGTGGCTCTGATTCCCCTGCAGGGCTGGCTGATCCCGATGCTGCAACGCCAGATCAACCTGTTGAACAAGACCCGCATCCATCAGGTGCGGGCCTTGGCCTCTGAAATCGGCGAAAGCGCTGCAGGGGCTGCAACCCTGCGCATCAATGGCGGCTGGCGCTATCGGATGGCGGCGATCACGGATCGGTTGGGGCGTCTCTATGACATTCGCTTCCTGATCTATCAGAAAAAGTTCTTCATGAAGTTCCTGAACAACTTCATCACCAATCTGACACCGTTTTTCTTTTATGCGGTTGGCGGATACCTTGTGCTCGAGGGCGAAGTCTCGCTTGGGGCCCTGGTGGCTGCTCTGGCAGCCTACAAGGATCTTGCTTCGCCCTGGAAAGAGCTTTTGGCCTATTACAACCAGACCCAGGATATGTCCCTGCGCTGGGATGTGATCCTGGAACGGTTTGCGCCTCCGGGTATGGTGCGCGAGGAGTTGATGTCCGGTGAACCGGACAAGCCTCTGCGCCTGAATGGCGATGTCGCGCTCAATTCAGTCAATGTACGGGATTCGGATGGCAATCTGGTACTGGAAGACCTGAATGCAACCCTGCCCGCGGGGCAGGTCATCGGCATTGCCGCCCCCTCAGAGGAGGACAGGCGGGCGATGGCTGAGCTGCTAACCCGCGAAGTCCTGCCCTCTGCCGGGCAGGTGAGTATCGCGGGTCAGGATCTGCGCGAACTGCATCAGGCGACACTGGCGCTGCGCATTGGTCACGTGACCTCGCGGCCAGTCCTGTTTCAGGGATCCTTTGGTGACAATGTGATGATGCCGATGCGCCACCGCCCCAAGGGCAGCGCTCAGGACCCCAGACGCTTTCAGGCGGCTCAGTTGGCGGGCAACAGTTCTGATCCCTTTGATGCGCCCTGGCTCGATCCGGCCCTGGCGGGCTTTGCCAGCGAGCATGACCTGCGCGATTGGTGGGTTCAGCTTTTGGCTGGGATCGGCACAGAGAGTGCGCTGTTTCAGCGGGGCATGGAACAGACCTTTGATCCCATACAGCATCCGCGTTTGGCGCAGTGCTTGGTGGATCTGCGCCCCAAGGTGCGCGCCGCTGTTGCCAAATCTGAACTGGGCAGCCAGGTACATGGCTTGGCTCCGGACGCCTATAATCCGGCGCTGCCCGTGGCTGAGAACCTGCTTTATGCCACGCTGCGTGCACCGATTTCAGAGGAAATGCTGCGTGAGCATGTCGATTTTCTGGATCGCTTGCGAGAGTTGAAACTGGTCGATGACCTAGTGTCTCTGACCCAGGACGTGGTGGATATCCTGCGGCAGATCTTTGGTATGGATGGCACGGATCATCCGCTGTTTCGCAAGCTGGGGCTGGACCCCAAGGCCTATGAGCGGGCCTCAGCCCTGGTAGACAAGACCCGCAGTAAAGGAGGGGCGGAGGCGCTGGAGCATGACGAGCTGGCACAGCTCATGATCGTGCCCTTCAGCATTTCAGCCGAACAGATCGGCCCTGCCTTTACGGATGAGATGAAGGAAAGGATCCTTGCCTTCCGTGACAGCCATTCGGATGAGTTGTTGGGAACCCTGTCCGATGTTTTTGAGCGGCTGGATGAAAAGAGTTTTGCCCCCGGGTTGACCGTTTTGGAGAATGCGCTGTTTGGCAAGATTTCCGACAGCTCTGGTGCGCGTGGGGATGAACTGCGGCGGTTGGTTTCCCAGGTTTTGGTCGAGAACGGCAGTCGCGACATGGTGGTTGAGTTGATCTTTGACCTGCCGATTGCTTTGGGCGGGCAGGGGCTTCCCTCCAGCTATGCGGAACCTCTGGCATTTGCGCGGGCGACGATCAAGCGCCCGGATATCTTGCTGCTGGATTCAGCCTTCTCCAGTTATGATCTGGATACCCGGATCGCAGTGCACAAAAACCTGCGTCGCCTTTTGCCAGAAACGACCCTTGTTTATCTTGAGGCGGCTTTTGAACGGGCGGATGTTTTTGATGCTTTCTATGAATTGCGTCAGGGCCGGTTGGTCAGTGACGACCCGCATCACGAAGTCGCTGAAGATAGTGCGGCGAGCCAGGATCTGGCGCGCAAACTGCGGGCCTTGGAACAGACAGAGCTGTTCTCAGGGTTGAACCGGCGGCAGTTGCGGCTGCTGGCCTTTGGCGCGCGCTGGTATTCAGCCGAAGCCGGGGATGCGGTTTTCCTGAAAGATGATGTGGCCAGTGATGGTGTCTATATGATCCTCGAAGGTGAGGCGGGTCTGTTCCTGCCGCAGGAGGGGCGAGAGGATCGCAAAATCACCTCGGTTGGACCGGGGAATTTGGTGGGAGAGCTGGGCCTTATCCGTCAGGAACCCCGTGCGCTGAGCATGATTGCCAGGACCGAGCTGACCTGCCTGCGGATCGGTGAGGAGGAATTCCTGGCCGTGGTTGAAAACGATGCCAATACGGCCTTTAAACTGTTGCAGGTGGTTGCGGGCTACGTTGGCTAACTGATCAGGCGCGCAGGTGCAGGATTCTCCGGAAGCACGTCAAAACACTGGCGCAGTTTATCGGGTGAGCCTGAGCCGCCGACAAGGGTGTTCCAGAGATTAAAGCAGCTGGGCTTAGCTGGGGCTACAGAACTGACGGTAGAGCAGGGCAATGATCTCTTCCGTGTTGCGGTTCTTCAGAGAGTAGTAAATCGTTTTCCCCTCGCGCCGGGTCTGTACCAGCCCCTCGTCGCGCAGTCGTGCCAGCATCTGGCTGACTGCGGCCTGTCGCATATCCAACAGCGCCTCCAGCGCGCCCACGGATTTCTCACCGGTCCCGAGATGACACAGGATCATCAGCCGACCTTCATGGGCCAGCGTCTTGAGAAAGCTCGCCGCCTCGGCGGCACGTTCGGCCATGTCGATAGGCGTTTCCGGATGAATCCCTGTCTGTACCCCCTCAGATGAGGCGGCTGCATTATGAATGGTCTCTGAGGTCTGAAGGGGCACGTATCCAGCATCCTGCGGTGATTGGTCGACCTATACTGCCCTATTTCCTGTAGGGAAGTCACCCCCCGCGATGAGGGGTGTCCGGGACTAGATTTCGAGCGGCGGCGCGCCACCGGCAAAATTGTTGCCCTGTTGATAGTCACAGGGCTCCTCGCGCATGTTGAGATGCAAATCAGAGCCGGTAAAGGGATGGGCCCTCGCCAGGGCTTCATCGACCTGAATGCCAAGCCCGGGCGTGTCAGGCACGGTGATAAAACCCTCTTCAACCCGAATGCTGCCCCGGATCAGCGCGTCATGAAACGGCGTTTCAATGCACTCTGCCATCAGGATATTGGGGATCGAGGCCGCGAGCTGGATATTGGCCGCCCATTCCACCGAACCTGCGTAAAGATGCGGCGCCATCTGCGCATTAAACACCTCTGCCAGCGCGGCGACCTTTTTCATCTCCCAGATACCACCTGCACGCCCCAAGGCTGGTTGCAAAATCTCTGCGGCACCGGCGCGCAGGACAGCGGCGAATTCCGATTTTGTGGTCATCCGCTCGCCGGTGGCAACAGGGATGCGCACGTTGCGGGCCACACGGGCCATGTCTTCGATATTGTCGGGCGGGGTTGGCTCTTCAAACCAGAGTGGTGAATAGGGCTCCAGTGCCTGACCCAGACGGATAGCGCCGCCTGTGTTGAATTGACCATGGGTGCCAAAGAGCAGGTCTGCCTTGTCCCCCACGGCTGCGCGGATTGCCCGGCAGAAGTCGACCGAGAGCGCGATATCGCGCATCGCAGGCATATGGCCGCCACGAATCGTATAGGGCCCCGCCGGATCAAACTTGATTGCGGTATAGCCCTGGCGCACCATCTCGGCGGCGGATTCGGCAGCCAATTCCGGCGAGGTCCAGAACTCATTTATGTCGTGATGCGGCAGCGGGTAGAGATAGGTATAGGCGCGGATGCGATTATTCATCCGCCCGCCAATCAACGCATGTACGGGCCGGTCACGGTCTTTGCCAAGGAGATCCCAGCAGGCGATTTCCAACCCCGAAAAGGCGCCCATCACCGTCAGGTCGGGGCGCTGGGTAAAGCCGGAGGAATAGGCCCGGCGGAACATCAATTCGATGTTTTCCGGGTTTTCGCCCTGCATGTGACGCTGAAACACATCTTCGATCACCGGTTTCATCGCCTCAGGGCCAATGGTCGAAGCATAACATTCGCCCCAACCGGTGATGCCGGTATCGGTGGTCACTTTGACCAGAATCCAGTAGCGCCCGCCCCAGCCCGGCGCAGGTGGTGCGGTGACAATGATATCTAGATCCTGCAGTTTCATCAGATTTTTCCCTAGTTCAGCCGTCGAGCTGTTTCAGTGCTTGGTCAATTTCTGCCACCACCTCAGCTGAGCTGTGAAAACTCAGATCCGGCGCGTTGATATCATCCATGTAGATCTGGATCTCCAGCCGCATGGCGACACCGTCAAAGTCACCATCAATGCGCCAGCGCCGGGTTTCATCCAGTGCCAGTTCGGGCAGGGCCTCGGAGATGGCTGCGGCAAAATCACGGGGCAGCGCAAAACGCGGGTTATCTGCCAGCCGGTTCAGAAAGGGACCGACCTCTTCGCCATCAAAATTCATCGAGGTTTCCGACGTTATCGGCGGCGCCTCGGCAGGCTTGGGTTTGAACAGGCTGGTCAGAAATTGCAGCACCGGGGAAGCTCCGTGATTAGTCGGTTCGATTGAACAGAATCACATTCCGCTTTGCGCTGCCAGTCTTTGTATCGGCAATCGCCTCGTTTACTTGATCCAGGCTCCAACGGCCAGAGATCAGCTCATCCAGCTTCAAGCGGCCCTGCTCATAGAGATCCACCATCCAGGGGATATCGCGCTGAATCACCACATCGCCCATTTTGGAGCCGATCATGCCCTGACCAACGGCGGCCATGATGACGGGCTCATAACTGGCCTTTTGGCCGGAATGCGGCATGCCGATCATCACAGCCTTACCACCATAGCCCAGGTAGCGTAGCGCCTGTTCATAGGCGGGGATGGCGCCAACGGTGACGAGCACCACATCGGCGCCCTTGCCGCCAAGCGCTTTGAAAGCGGCCTTCCAGGGGGATTTCAAACTGCCGAGCACCCCATCGGTGGCACCAAATTCCTTGGCGATTTCCAGTTTTTCTTCGGTCATGTCGACCGCAACGATACGGCGGGCGCCGGCAATGCGCGCCCCCTGGATGGCGTTGAGGCCAACCCCGCCGGCACCAATCACCACCACATCCTGCCCGGCGCGCAGCTGAGCTGCGTTCACGGCGGCTCCAACACCGGTGATGACCCCACAAGAGATCAGCGCAGCGGCTTCCTTGCTGAGGCTATCGGGGATCTTCACGATCTGGCGCTGATCCACCACCACCTTTTCGGCAAAGGCGCCACAGGCCATTTCCTGCATCAAGGGTGCGCCATCGGCTGTCTTTAGCGGGCCATTTTTGAAGCCGTCATAGGATGTTTCACAGATCGTTGGTTTGCCGCCCGCACAGCTGGGGCAGCTGCCGCAAGACCGGATCAGGGTCACAACTACGCTGTCGCCTTTCGCAAAGCCACGGACACCATCGCCAAGCCCGGTGATCACCCCGGCTGCCTCATGCCCATAGACGGCGGGCAGAGGGCCGCCCCATGCGCCTTCGGCAAAAGAGATATCGCTATGGCAGATCGCTACCGCATCCAGAGTGACTTCGACCTCACCCATACGGGGGGCGGCCAATTGGATATCCTCGATGACCAAGGGTTCACCATGGGCATGGCAGACGGCGGCTTTGATGGTTTGCATGGTGTTCTCCCTGTTTTGCACTACGGTGGCCCGCAGGTCAGACCGTCGCAAGGCGGAAACCGTGGCAGCCCCCGTGGTTTTACGTCACGGAAGACCGGCTGCGGAGCAGCACCAGACAGCCGATCATCATCAGTGCCAGGGCCAGCAGGAAGGGGGCTCCGGGCAGGTAGTGGCTGGTTTCCGGGTCCGAGAATTGGGCAAAGACCGCTGTCATCATCAACGGCGAGATCACCACCGATAGAGCATGGACGGCGGTCATCACCCCCTGGAGCTCTCCCTGCTGGTTGTCGGCAACCGTGCGGGACATCAGCCCCTGCAGGGCAGGCTGCACCAGGGCCCCCAGAGCGGCGATCGGGATCAGCGCAAGGGCCAAATTGCCGCTGACGATGACGGCCAGAATGCCAAAGGCGACAAAGTCAAAAACCTGCCCCCAAATGACCGATCCGCGCTCGCCGAACCATCGCACCATGTAGCGCAACAGACCGCCCTGAACCAGCGCCGAGCAGATACCATAGACTGCGAGGGAGGCGCCAATCATCTGCGGCTGCCAGCCAAAGCGTTCGGCGGTGAAATAGGGCCAGATCGCCGGGTAGACGTAGATTGCCACCGAATAGAGAAAATAGACCCAGAGCAGGGCCTTGATCCCGGGAATGCGCCCTATGGTGCGAAAGGCACCAAAGGGATTGGCCCGGCGCCAGTCAAAGGCGCGGCGGTTGTCATCGGTGACGGTCTCATGCATCACAAACCAGCCAAGGGCGAAGTTCAGCCCAGCCAGCGCAGCCGCTGCATAAAAGGGCGCTCGGGTGTCGATCTCGCCCAGCAGACCGCCCGTCAACGGACCCAGCACAAAGCCAATGCCAAAGGCGGCCCCCAGCAGGCCAAAGTTGGCGGCCTTTTCTGTGGGGTTTGAAATGTCAGCGATATAAGCGCCAGCGGTGGCATGGGTGGCAGCGGTGGTACCACCAATGATCCGCCCCAACAGCAAGAGCCAGAGCGACCCTGCCAGGGCCATCACCAGATAGTCCAGGGCCATGACAAAGAGCGAGACCAGCAAAACCGGGCGCCGCCCCACGGCGTCCGAGAGTGAGCCGAGCACCGGGCTGAACAGGAATTGCATCACGGCAAAGGCGGTGCTGAGAATACCGCCCCAGATCGCCGCATCCGCCAGGCTGCCGCCCTGCACCTCCAGCAGCAGATTGGGCATGATCGGCATGATGAGACCGATGCCCATGGCGTCGATCATCACCGTGGTCAGGACAAAAAACAGTGGCAGGCGCATCGGAGTCGTCTTTGCAAGCGGGGGAGGCCACCAAAGGGTGCGAGCAGAGCCTGCAGGCATGCCATTTGGTGTCTCAGTTCATTTGGTGGCCAGTTCCGCGACTTTTTGACTGAAACGCAAGGCTTCCGCTGGGGCAGCGCCGAGCTGAGCCACCGGATCAAACAGTGCCGCCACGTCGAGTTGTGGGTGGTCCCGTGCCACTAGCTGGCGCAGGGGCGTGTTGCTGTCACCGGCTTCGCGACACAGCAGCTTGACTGCGGCCTGCGCCTCGGGACGTGGCATTTCGGCGGCCAGCGCAAAGCTCAGCGTCTCCGCATGGATCATGTCGAGGCCAGAGGCCAGCGCCGTGCTCATGGCTTTTGCATTGGGGCTGATCCCGGCGCAGAGGTCACGCGCGGTGCGGGCGGCGCTGGCGGCGCCCAGAACGATCTGCGGCAGGCAAAGCCATTCGCTGAACCAGGCGGCGCCATCGCGCTGGTGCTGGTGCAGGGCGCTGCCATGCAGGATCGACAGCAGCCCAGAGCCCTGGCGCGCCAGGGCGACCAGCGCCGAGGGCGCCACAGGGTTCTGTTTCTGCGGCATGGTGGAAGAGGCACCGGCACCGCCCAGCGAGATCTCTGCAATGCCGGTTTGCACCAGGGCGATGCAGTCTTCGCCCAATTTTCCCAGCGCAAGATTGACCCGCACTATCCAGTCCATCAGGCGCAGGACGGGTGTGCGATCCGTGTGCCAGCTACGCTCGGGGTCATTCAACCCCAGCGCCTTGGCCATCTCGGCGCGCACGTCCCCTGCCTTTGACCCCAAGGCTCCTGCGGTGCCAGCCGCACCAGCAAGAGACATCAACAGGCAACTGCGGCGCAGCTCTTCCAGCTCATTGACCAAGGCCAAGACTGGCATCCCCCAAGAGGCGGCAACAGCGCCAAAACTGGTCGGGGTCGCATGTTGACCGTAGGTGCGCGCGGGCATGGGAAGGTTTGCGTGGGTCTCTGCCAGTTTTGCCAGGGCGGAGAGTGCCAGCTTCAGGTCGTCTTCGATCAGGGCCAGGGCCTGACGCAGACGCAGCATCAGGGCGCTGTCCATGATGTCCTGCGATGTGGCACCCCAATGCACATATTGCGCATGTTCCGGCGCGTTCATTTCGGCGCGAAAGGCGGCGATCAGCCCCGGCACTGGCACGCCGTTTTGCCCCGTGGGTTTGCGCAGCGTACCGGGATCCACGGCCACTTCCATCACCGCGCGGCCAATGGCGGCGGCGCTGTCTTGCGGGATAACACCAGCCGCCCCCTGGGCGCGGGCCAGTGCGCCCTCGACCAGCAACATGGCGCGGGCCTCGGCGGTATCAGTGAACAGGCGACCAACATCGCCCGAGGTAAAGAGGTCGCCATAGATCTGGCTGTCAAAGACGGATCCCGCCATTCAGAAGTCCTTTGCGATATGCCCGATGAGATCCGCCAGCCTCTCAGGGTCAGCGAAAAAGGGCGAATGAGAGCAGT
Organism: Pseudophaeobacter sp. EL27; assembly: GCF_900313025.1. Taxonomy (GTDB): domain Bacteria; phylum Pseudomonadota; class Alphaproteobacteria; order Rhodobacterales; family Rhodobacteraceae; genus Pseudophaeobacter. The sequence continues at coordinate 461,632 of NZ_OMPQ01000008.1, read as the reverse complement.
GCATCTCGTGTACACGGTCGCGCGGCCAGTCCGCCACCATTTGCGCCTGATACTCTGGCGGGATGGTCTGATCTTTGGTGCAGCGAATATAGGCCTTGGGGGTGGTGTGCCAGTTGTGGCCCAGTCTCAGAGGTGTGTCCTGAGGCAGAATAGGCTGGGCGCAGAGCCGGGGCAGGGCATAAGAAACGGCCTCGGACGGGCAATCCTGATAGAACAGCCGTGGGGCTTCCGTCGGATCAATTGTATAGCTGTTGCCATCCAGGGCCTTAATGGCCGCATTGCCGATGGTCTGGCGCGGGCCTGCCTTACGCATCTCGATTAGCGACTGGCCCGAGAGGGGCACATAGGCGCAGAGATAGATCAACCCGCGCAGAGCGCTGGCATCGAGCTCAGCAGCCGCAGAGATGGGAAAGCCAGCCCAGGAATGCCCCAGCACAATTGTGTCAGGCGTTGAGGCCGCGAGAATGGCCTGGGCAGTTTCTGCTAGGGTGACCGTTGCCAGGTCGCGGCCGTCATTGTGACCGGGCAGGTCAATGGCGCGGGCGCTGTGGCCTTGGGCCTCTAGGGCGGGGATCACATCGCGCCAGCACCAGGCACCGTGGCAGGACCCGTGGATCAGGAGAAAATCAGCCAATATGTCCGGTCTCTTGCAGGAACTGTGTCAGGCGCTCGGCATATTCGTCCGGTTTCTCAACACAGGGAATATGTCCGGCGCGGCGGATCAGGTGGAACTGACTGCCGGGGATGAGATCAGTGGTCTCGCGCACCAGATCCGGAGGCGAAGCGCCATCCTCGGAACCGGCAATGCCAAGGCAGGGCAAGCGCAAGCCGCTGGTCGGGGTGTAGAAATCGGTGCCGGCAATAGCCGCGCAGCAGCCCGCGTAGCCCTCGCGTGATTGTTGCAGCAGCATGTTGCGCCAGAGCTGCAATTCAGGCGTTGCACGGAAATCCCGTCCAAACCAGCGCTCCATTATGCCGTCAGCGAGGGGTGCGATCCCCTCATCGGTGACCGTCTGCATCCGGGTCTTCCACATCTCGGCGGTGCCCATCTTGGCGGCGGTGTTCGACAGCACCAGCGCGCGCACCATATCCAGTCGTTTGACCGCCAACCCCTGGGCAATCATGCCGCCAATCGACAAGCCGACAAAGACGCAGTCTCGCACCTCCAGGTGATCCAACAGGCGCTCAGCGTCGCGCACCAGGGCGCCCATGGAATAGGGGGCAGGCGGGCAGGAGGACAGCCCATGGCCACGTTTGTCATAACGGATGATCTTCAGTCCCGCGGGCAGGCGCTCTACCACTGCGTCCCAGACCCGCAGGTCGGTGCCCAATGAGTTGGCAAACACAATGGGGGTCCCGTTGGGGTCACCGTCAATACGGTAGTGTAGCTGGACATCGCCCAGATCTGCGATCTGCATGTGGTCTCTCCGGTAGATCTTTGGCGCAATCTAAGGGGCTGCCGTGGCAGGGTAAAGCCTGCGGGCGCTGCGCGGCAGCGTTATTCGGGAGGTTCCGCAGTTGCCAGTTCCATATGGGCCATGATCTGCCCGTGATCCGAGGCGAGTTTGTTATAGGGGGCCTCTGGGTGGCTGCCATCGGTGAGGTGGTCGTTGAACACACTGAAGTAGTGCATTTTTCCGGTGGCCCCTTTCCAGTCGGGATCAAAGTGGCGCGACATGTAGATCTGATCGATGCTTTCATGCACGCCGCCAAAGGCGGTGGTGTAGACCACATCCCGCAGCGAGCGTTTCAGGAAGGTCTTTTCCGCCGAGCGCAGGCGAACCTTGTCTACGGCCTCCTGGATCTGTTCGTTTTCTCGGCTGCTGTAGCGGTCACTGCCATGTTTGGCGTCGTGACGCAGCATCCAGGAATAATTGCGGAAAGGCACCTCGCCCGAGATGATTTCGCTGCTGACTGCATGTTCGCCGTCGTTGAAATCTCCCAGCACCAGAACGGGGCGGTCCTGTTCCAGCTCATCAAGGATAGCGCGGCGCAGAACCCAGGCCTCTCCCATGCGCCGCAGGGCCGCGCGCAGCGCCCCAAGCGCGCGACCTGCCGGATCATAGGCGGTCAGCACGGTTTCGGGGGCTTGGGGCGCGCCAGGCGGTGTGATGAACTCGCCCAGTTTTGATTTCAGATGGCAGTTGAAGACGGTGACAACCTGGCCATTGATAGGAATGCGCGCCTTGAGGATGGGGCGCGACAGGCAGCGCAGGGTGTAATGGCCTGCCTCGTCCTCGCCGCCCAGGTGGGACATGGGGATATCCAGCGGCGGGTCCAGCTCTTGGATCACCTCGGGCGTGCCGACAAAGCCAAAGCGCGACAGGATTGCCAGGCCTGGGCGGCGCTGACCCGGTTTGCCAGTGTCATGTGCGTTGGGGGCAAAGGCTAGGCCCGCATCGCCATAGGGACCATAGGCGAGTTTGCGAAAGATTGCCTTGCGGTGATAGCGTTTGGAGCGATCCGGCACCGTGGCCGCATTGGCCTGAATGCCGCGCGCATCAGCCTCGGCGATCACTTCGCGCAGGGGCTCTTCTTCGAAGATTTCCTGAAAGCCGACAATATCGGCGTCCAGGGTCAGCAGCTGATCCGCCATCCAGTCGGATTTCCAAGCATATTCCTCGGGGGTATAGCTCTGGAAGCGGTAGTATTCCTTTTCCGCTCCGATCAGGTTTTTGACGTTGAAAGATGCGATGGTGAAACGGCTCATGTCGAACTCCGTCAAATGGATAAGGGCTTATGCGGTTAAGCATAGCTGCTGATTGCTCGCTGGAACAGCGCGGCATCAACGTTACCGCCAGTTGCCACGGCAATTACTGCATCACCTTCAATCTGGTCTCCGTGAAACAGGGCCGCAGCAAGGGAAACGGCTCCACCGGGTTCCAGCACGATCTTGAGCCGCAAAAAGGCCTGCGCCATGGCACGCAGGGCCTCTTCCTCGGTAATGACAATTCCCGGCCCACAGAGGCGTTTCAGGGTGGGGAAGGTGACTTCCCCGGGCGAGGGGGTGAGAATGGCGTCGCAGATCGATCCGGAGACCTCTGCGTTGCGCTCAATCTGCCCGCTGGCCAGGGATCGGGTGACATCATCAAACCGTTCTGGCTCGGCTGGGCGGACCCGCAGGCCAGGGGCGACCTGTTCCACTGCCAGTGCGATGCCGCTGGTCAAGCCCCCGCCGCCGCAACAAACCAGAAGGTCGGCTTTGCTGACGCCCTCCTGGGCGGCCTGTTCTGCGATTTCCAGGCCAACACTGCCCTGACCGGCGATCACCTGCGGCTCGTCATAGGGTTTGATCAGGGTGAGGCCGCGCTCCTTTGCCAGGGAGTGGCCGATGGCGTCGCGGTCTTCTCCGCCGGCGCGATCATAGAGCACCACTTCGGCCCCCAGGGCGCGGGTGTTTTCGATCTTGAGGCTCGGCGCATCATTGGGCATCAGGATGACAGCCGTGACGCCGTGAGCCTTGGCGGCGGCGGCGACGCCCTGGGCATGATTGCCGCTGGAAAAGGCCAAAACACCGCGCGCTTTTTCCGCTTCTGAGAGGGCAGAGACCGCAGCCCAACCGCCGCGAAACTTAAAGGATCCGGTGTGTTGCAGGCACTCGGCCTTGACCAAAACACGACGCCCGGCGATTTCATCGAGAAAGGGAGAGGTTAGCATCGGCGTGACACGGGCGTGGCCCTGCAGCCGCTGAGCTGCGGCCTGGATCATTTCAAAGGATGACATCAGATGTTCTCCAGAACGGAATGAATAAGAGAAAGGGATTGGGGTTCATCAAGGAAGGGGACATGGCCGCGATTGGCAAGCTCCACGGCCTGCATCTTCGGCAGGCGTTCTTGCATCTCCTGATAGGTTTCATGGCTCAGCACATCAGAATTGGCGCCGCGGATGACGCCGCAGGGGAGGTCTTCGAGCGTCATGAACAGTGGCCAGAGATCCGGCACCGGGCCTGTCTCGGCCTGGGCCAGCAGCGCATCGCGGATGCGCGGATCATAACGCAGCTGCAGGCCGTCATCACTGGCATCGTAGAAGGACTCTACCTCTTCGCGCCAGCGCTGGGCGGGGACATCGCCAAAGGCCGGCGCCATCAGGGCGGCCAGGGTATCGGCAGCCTGTGCATAGGTTTTGGCGGCGGGGCGGCGGCCGACATATTGCATAATGCGGTCGATGCCATCGGCTGGAATGACTGGGCCGACATCGTTGAGGATCACCGCCGTGAGCCGCTCCTTGGCCGTAGCCGCCAGCATCATGGCCACCATGCCGCCACGTGAGGTGCCAAGGATCGCGGCCTTGGGAAGGGAAAGATGATCCATCAGTTCCAACACGTCCTGGGCCTCGCGCGGGACATTGTAGGTGCTGAAGTCAGTGTCATGCTCTGACTGACCGCGCCCGCGCGCATCCAGCGTAATCAGGCGATAGTGCTGGGCATGGGGGGTGAAGTAGCGAAAATCCCGGCTATCCCGTGTGAGGCCTGCGAGGCAGATCAGCGGCGTGCCTGTCGGCGTGCCGCTTTCCTCGTAAAACAACGACAACCCATCCGAGGTGGTGAAAAAGCTCATGCTGGAAAACCTCGGTTATTTGGCAGCTAAATCAGGGATAGAGGTCAGATCGCTCAGCACATGTTGTGGGGTCCAGGGCAGCCGGTCCATTGGCTCTGCCGCGCGATTGACCCAGGCGGTGGTGAACCCGTAGCCTGCGGCACCGGCGGCGTCCCAGCCATTGGAGGAGACAAAGAGTACCTCGTCCTTGGCACAGCCAAAGCGCTGTCCTACCAGGTCATAGACCCGCGAGTCCGGTTTGAAGATGCCGACGCTTTCGACTGAGAGCACATCATCCAACACAGCTCCGATACCCGCCGATTGCACCGCTCCGTCCAGCATGTCGGGGGAGCCGTTGGACAGGATCGCCGTGTTCATCCCGGCGTCTTTCAGTGCCTGCAGCATGGCGGGGACTTCCGGATAGGCCTGAAGTTCCCAATACAGATCCAGCAGCCGTTGGCGCAGTTTTGGATCTCCGGCCAGCCCGGTGGCTTCCAGCGCCCAGTCGAGCCCATCCTGCGTGACCTGCCAAAAGCCGCAATGGGCATCCGTGATGGCGCGCAGCCAGGTATATTGCAGCTGTTTCAACCGCCAATGGTTGGCTAGGGCAGCCCAATTGTCCTGCAGATGTGGAAACGCGGGCTCGGAGGCAGCCTGGCGGGCTGCGGCGGCGACATCAAACAGCGTGCCATAGGCGTCAAAAACACAGGTGGTGATCGGCATTGCATTCTCCCTTTGTGGCATCCTGTCACGGGCTTGGGCGGGGCGCAAAGCGCGAACTTGTGATGGATACAATTCTCACTCGGATCTCAGAGGTCCGCAGGGAGGGGTCCCTATTTCCCAGACAAGGCAGGCCAAAAGGCGCCTGCGCCTTTACTTCGCCACCGTTAACTGTAGGGTGCCGGCCACTGTAACTTGTACATAGACTGGAGGTCACATGACCGAGGTAAAGAACGGCGATACCGTCCGCATTCACTATACGGGCACCCTAACAGATGGCTCTGTCTTTGACAGCTCCGAAGGACGGGATCCGCTGGAGTTCACTGTGGGCTCTGGTCAGGTGATTGCAGGCATGGATGCCGGGCTGCCGGGCATGGTTGTTGGCGATAAAAAGCGCCTCGAAATTCCAGCAGCGGATGCCTATGGCCCGCTGAACCCCGAGGCCCGTCAAGCGATCCCGCGCGAAGGCATTCCTGATGATATCCCGCTGGAGCTGGGCACTCAGTTGCAGATGCAAAGCCCCGAAGGCCATGTGCTGCCGGTAACTGTTGTTGAAGTCACTGACTCCACCGTGACCCTGGATGCCAACCACCAGCTGGCGGGTAAGGACCTGAACTTTGACATCGAGCTGGTCTCGATCGGGTAATCCCGCGATTGATCGTATTTTGCAGGGGCCAGTAGAAACACTGGCCCCTTCTCTTTGTCTTGCCTTCGGCTGCTGATCTGGTTTTCTGTGCTTGGAACGGGGCAGGAGTATAGGTCATGCAGGGGCAGAGTATCACAGCGCGGATCGGGATTGACTGGCCGATCTTTCAGGCGCCAATGGCGGGGGTCAGTACCCCTGCGATGGCTGCCGCCGTGAGCGAGGCTGGGGGGCTGGGCGCGTTGGGCATTGGGGCCGCCACGCCCGAACAGGCCCGCAAGATGATCCGCGCCACCCGTGCACTGACCGATAAGCCCTTCAACATAAATGTGTTTTGCCACAGGCCCGCGCAGGCGGATGCAGCGATCGAGGCGTCCTGGCTTGACCGGCTTGCGCCTTTGTTTGCGCGCTTTGGCGCTGCCCCACCTCAAAGGCTTTCTGAAATCTATACCAGCTTCTGTGTGGATTCTGCCGCCCAGCAGATGCTGTTGGACGAAGCCCCGCCTGTGGTGAGTTTTCATTTTGGCCTGCCAGATAAAGCGCTCATCAAGGCGCTGAAAGCCAAGGGGATCTTGCTTATGGCCACAGCCACCTCGCCGGACGAAGGGCGGGCCATTCAGGCGGCAGGTATTGATGCGGTTGTGGCGCAGGGCTGGGAGGCCGGGGGGCATCGTGGCATCTTTGACCCGGAGGCTGAGGATCCGCAGCAAAGCACATGGGATCTGACGGTTGCGCTGGTCGCTGGGCTGGACATCCCGGTGATTGCTGCCGGTGGTTTGATGACGGGCGGTGATATCGCCCATGCCCTGCAACTGGGTGCAAGTGCAGCGCAGTTGGGAACCGCCTTTGTGGGCAGTGACGAAAGCCAGGCGGATCAGGGGTATCGTGATGCTCTGGCTGCTGCAGCTGAAGCGGGAACGCGTATGACAGCTGCGATCTCTGGTCGATCGGCCCGCTGTCTGGTCAATGGTTTTACCTCTTGGGCCGAGGCACAGGGGGGAGCGCAGATCCCGGACTACCCCATTGCCTATGATGCAGGCAAAGCCCTGAATGCGGCGGCCAAATCGGCAGGCGATACAGGCTTTGGAGCGCAATGGGCAGGCAAGGGGGCAGCAGGCTCACGTCCGATGGCAAGCGGTGAAATGCTGCGGCTTTTAGTGCAGGAAATGCAGGCGGCGCAGGGGCAGCGCTAACCTGCCAAAGCAAAAGGCGCCCCAAAAGGAGCGCCTTTTTAATCTGTCTTGCCGACCCGTTTTACAGGTGATCCGGCTGGGGCATGCCCAGCACATGAAAACCGCCATCGACGCGGATGATCTCGCCACTGGTGCAGGCCCCTGCATCTGAGGCCAGATAGACAGCGGTGCCGCCAACGGCCTCAAGCGTTGCATTGTCACGCATTGGCGCGTTTTGTGCCGTGTGCTTGAATGTCTTGCGTGCACCGCCAATGGCGGCACCCGCCAGAGTCTTCATCGGGCCGGGGGAGATCGCATTGACGCGGATCCCTTCGGGGCCGAGGTCATTGGCCAGATAGCGGGTTGCGCTTTCCAATGCGGCCTTGGCCACGCCCATGACGTTATAGTTGGGCACCACTCGGTTGGAGCCCTGATAGGTCAGGGTCAGCAGGGTGCCGCCCTTGTCCTTCATCAAAGGATAGGCCCGACGCGCCACCTCGATAAAGGAATAGGCCGAGATATCCATCGAGTTCTTGAAGTTGGCGCGGCTGGTATCCAGGAAGCGCCCCGTCAGCTCGGATTTGTCCGAATAGGCGATGGCATGGACAACAAAGTCAATCGTCGGCCAACGCTCGCCCAGCTGCGCGAATGCGGCATCCAGCGAGGCATCATCGGTGACGTCCACATCGACCATAAAATCGCTGCCAACGCTTTGTGCCAGTGGCTCCAGGCGTTTGCCAAAGGCTTCACCCTGATAGGTGAAGGCCAGTTCGGCACCGGCCTCTGCCATGGCCTTGGCAATGCCCCAGGCGATAGAGCGATCATTGGCAACGCCCATGATCAAGCCGCGTTTGCCCGTCAAAATTCCAGACATTGTTGGGTTATCCTTTGTATTTGCTCAAAACCATCGATCCATTGGTGCCGCCAAAGCCAAAGCTGTTGGTCATGACACAATCGAGGCCTGCGTTTTCTACGAGCTCGGTGGCAATCTCGCCGGGCAGGATGCCCTCGGCCAGGGTGTCCACATTGATCGAAGGGGTGATGAAATCATTGTCCAGCATCAACAGGCAAAAAATTGCCTCCAATGCGCCGGCAGCGCCCTGGGCGTGACCGGTCATGGATTTGGTTGAAGATACCGGCGGGGTCTGGCCTTCGCCAAAGACGCGGCGCACGGCCTCCACTTCACCAACATCGCCAACGGGGGTCGAGGTGCCGTGGGCGTTGATATAGCTGACCTTGCGCCCTTCGGGCAGGGTGGACAGCGCCAGACGCATGGCCCGCTCACCACCTTCGCCGGATGGGGCAACCATATCGTGGCCATCGGAGGTGGCGGCATAGCCGACCACTTCGGCATAGATCTTGGCACCGCGCGCCAGCGCATGATCGAGATCTTCCAGCACCACGATGCCGCCACCGCCGGAGATGACAAAACCGTCGCGGTCCTGATCAAAGGCACGGCTGGCCGCCGCTGGGTCGTCGTTTTTCTTGGAAGACATCGCACCCATGGCGTCAAACAGGCAGGACAGGGTCCAGTCCAGCTCTTCGCCGCCGCCGGCAAACATCACGTCTTGCTTGCCCATCATGATCTGCTCTGCAGCATTGCCGATGCAGTGCAGCGAGGTGGAACAGGCCGAGGTGATGGAATAGTTGATGCCCTTGATCTTGAAGGCCGTCGCCAGGTTGGCCGAAATGGTCGAGGACATGCATTTTGGCACCGCAAAAGGCCCGATACGCTTGGTCGCGCCGGTTTTTTCCACCACCTGATGCGCCGTCAACATGGCAGAGGTCGACGGACCACCAGAGCCCGCCACCAGACCGGTGCGCTCATTGACGACCTGATCGTCAGAGAGGCCCGCATCGGCAATGGCCTGGCTCATGGCGATATGGGCATAGGCGGCACCTGGCCCCATGAAGCGCAGCGCGCGTTTGTCGACATGTTCCTTGATGTCGATCTTCAGCGTGCCGGCGACCTGGCTGCGAAAGCCGTGCTCGGTCATTTCCGGGCTGGCAACGATGCCGGATTTCCCCGCTTTCAACGCGGCGATGACTTCTTCGGTGTTGTTTCCGATGGAGGAGACGATCCCCAGACCGGTGACGACGACACGACGCATACGTGCACTCCCTTGTTTGCTTATGTCTTAGTATGCATTGCGAAGCAGAGGTGCAAGATGGCATGGCGGTGTGGTGCAGGTCGAGAGCTGGCATTGCGGACATTTAGCATAGCAGGAAAATTAGGGGGGATTCACAAAACACCTATGGCCCGTCAGGAAGTTCAAGTTCGGGTGCTTGGTCCGCTAAAGTAAAGCTAATTTTCTGCCCGCCACTAAGGTGCGAGTTTTCAATGAAACGACCTAGGTAGCTCATATCTTGATAATACGGGGACATTTTGCCGAGAGACTCATGAACAATAGTATTCTTGAGGCAGGAAACTTTAGGTGTGGTGTCGAACTCCAAAGGTTCGAGTGTAAAGCTAAAGCACCACCCTTGACCTTCATGTATGACATAAGCCCCTGAAGTGTGGCGATATAAATTAGATCCACGCCACCATCCAGTATCCGACATCAACTCCTTGGATATCCGCTCCCCGTTATATTCAACGGACACTTGTCGCGTCCAATCGCTATGCAATCCAAACATAGGAGAGATCGACATAGTAATTTCTGGCCCAGAACCTAACGTCGCTTTTGCATGATACGATCGAGGCCAGAAAAGAAAAATGCCAACTGAACCAATACAAAGAGCGAAAAGCCATTTCTTCAAAGTCAGTTCTCCACAAAACAATCCGATAGCTAATCTAACTGACAAAATTCGGCGTCTCCTGATGGATGCCGTGTAGTCGGTTTGGGCTCGAAGCGGACATACCTCAACAAAAAAGAGGCCCAGAGGCCTCTTCTTCAGTCTCAAGCTCTCCGAGCAAATTAGGCCTCGGACAGAACGACCTTCATGTCCTTGACGTCATAGATCATCTCGCCATCGGCTTCGACGATACCATCCGCAACGCCCATGGTCAGGCGGCGGGTCTGGATCGCCTTTTTGAAGTCGATCTTATAGGTCAGCATCTTGCGCTCGGGGCGGACCATGCCGGTGAGCTTTACTTCGCCCACGCCCACGGCCATGCCGCGGCCCTTCCAGCCGCGCCAGCCGAGGTTGAAGCCGGTGAGCTGCCACAATCCATCCAGGCCCAGGCAGCCTGGCATGATGGGGTTGCCGGGGAAGTGGCAGTCAAAGAACCACAGCTCAGGCGTGATATCGAATTCGGCCAGGATGTGACCCTTGCCGTGGGCACCACCATCGGCGCTGACCTCGGTGATGCGGTCCATCATCAACATTGGCGGCGCTGGGAGCTGGGCATTGCCGGGGCCAAACAGCTCTCCGCGGGCACATTTCAACAGATCGTCTTTGTCAAAGCTGCTGGGGTAATCGGCCATGCTGGCACGTCTCCTGCCTGAGGTGTTTCATGTCTTTTTCCTCCTGTAGCACCCGGCTTACAGGTCCTGCAAGAGCAGTGAGCCATGCGGCGCAGGGTGATGGTGTCACAGGCGCGCGCCGCTGAGCTTCACAGGAAATGGGAATTCTGTTTGAAAAATGCAATTCATTCGCAGTATAAACACCAATAGCAACGCGATGCAGGATCCGCACATGACGCCAAACAGCGAAGACCTGGCAACAAATTGGTTGGTGAATGCCGGCCTGCGCCCAACCCGTCAACGGCTGGCCCTGGCGGAGCTTTTGGTGGGCGATGGCAACCATCGTCATGTCACCGCTGAAAGCCTGTTTGGCGCGGCAAAAACCAAGGGAACAGCCGTTTCTCTGGCCACTGTCTACAACACGCTGCGGGCCTTTTGTGAGGCCGGGGTGTTGCAGGAAATCACTGTGGATGGGTCAAAAAGCTACTTTGACACCAATACCCATGATCACCCGCATTTTTATTGGGAGGACGGCAACCGGGTGACCGATGCGCCTTCTGATCAATTGGTAATCAAGAGCCTGCCAGAGGCCCCAGAGGGCATGGAGATTGCCTCGGTGGATGTGGTCATACGTCTGCGCAAAGTCTGATACTAAGTCCTTAGCCGTTCTGCCCCAGTGCTTTTGAGAGCAGGTCTATGGCGCGGGCCAGGGGCGAATCGGTCTTTGGGGTGCCGTGGCTGGCGACAATCACCGGCTCTAGTGCAAAAGAATCGCTGATTGGGATACTCACTAGTGCTTTGCCATCGTAGCTTTGGTTGATAGGCGGGGCGCTATAGCTGATGCCAATCCCCTCGCCATTGGCGGCGAGACTGCGCAGAACCTCTAGTGAGGCCGCGCGATGGGCAATGCGGGGTGTCAGATCGATGGTTTTGAACAGCCCCAGCATATGTTGCACCGATAGCCCCTCCTGCGACAGCACCAGCGGCACGTCGGCCAGTTGAGCCAGCGACAGGCTGCGGTACTGTGCCAGGGCATGGTCTGGCGGCATCAGGGCTTGCGGCGCGCGCCTGTCGATCACCCGCCGGTCAAATCCGGCATCCAGCCCCAGATCATAGGTGACCGCGAGATCGATCTCTCCCTGTAGCAACCCCTCTGTGAGCTGGGAAAACCCGAGCATTCGCGGGTTCACAGTCAGGTCAGGAAAGGCCTGGCGCAGGCAGCTCAGGGCTGGGGCCAGAACAAAGGGTGCCAGATCGGAAAAGCAGCCAATGACCAGATTTTGCAGAACCGGACTAGCGCCATTGGGGGCCTCCAGCTGAGCGGCCTGATCCACCAGATTTTGCGCGGCCTTGGCAAAGTCGCGCCCCTGTGGGGTGAGCGTGAGCGGGGCCCCCCGGCGGCGCACAAACAGCGCTTGCCCCAGGTGATCCTCGATCCGTGCCAGTGCGGTGGAGAGCGCGGGTTGGCTGACATGCAGGGCCTCTGCGGCTGCAGAGAGGCTGCCGTGCTGGGCAACGGCACAGGTATATTCGTAGTGGCGCAGGGTTAGATATAGCATGAGATTATGGCTATATTAGAAATATATTATTTGAAACTAACATTCAGGAACGGCAGGGTCGGCGCAGCAAAAATACATCTTTTGACTGTAGCTAGATTTCGCAATGTCAGGCCTTCAAGGGTCCGACGAGCTGGCTGGTTGCTTTAACTTAGACGGAGATCCGCATGGTGCACCCTCTCATCACTCAAGACCATATTGACGAGTTCCAGCGCGATGGCGTTGTTTTGATCAAGGGGCTGTTCAAAGATCAGGTCGATCAGCTGCGCCGTGGCGTGGAGCAGAACATGGCGGAACCCGGCCCCTATGCGTCAAACAATGAAAAGGCGGGCCAGACCGGGCGGTTTTTTGACGATTATTGCAACTGGCCGCGCATTGCTGATTTTGAGGCGGCGATCAAGACCTCGCCGGTGGCAGAGGTCGCTGCTGACCTGATGCAATCAGACCGCGTGCAGATGTTCCACGACCATGTTCTGGTGAAGGAGCCCGGGACTTCAATGGCAACACCTTGGCATCAGGACGGGCCCTATTATTTTGTCGAAGGGGATCAGACAGTAAGTTTTTGGTCGCCCTTGGATCCGGTGAAAAATGCCGCCCTGCGCTGTGTAGCTGGATCGCATAAATGGGAAAAGGAAGTCCTGCCGACGCGCTGGGTTTCGGAGGAAGATTTCTTTGCCGATGAGGGGCAGTATATGGCGGTGCCTGATCCCGAAGCCGAAGGCATGACCATTCTTGAGTGGGAAATGGCGCCGGGGGATGCGGTTGCTTTCAACTATAAAACCCTGCACGGCGCCCGTGCCAATACCAGCGAAACCCGTCGTCGGGCGTTTTCCTTGCGGCTGGTAGGCGATGATGCGCGCTATGTGGAGCGGCCTGGCCCAACTTCGCCGCCCTATCCTGGGCATGAGATGCAGCCGGGGCAGCGCTTGCGGGAGGACTGGTTCCCGGTGCTGTTGCAGCGGTAACCTGCATCGGAAGAGATCAAAGGGGAGGGGGCGCTGCCCCCTCTTGCGCCTGAGGGGCGCAATTCACCCCCGGGATATTTGGGGCCAAATGAAAGCAAGGGGGGAGCCAGGGTTCTGGGTGTTTTAGAACCATTGTCCAGGTTCCATCAGGCCAAGGTCCAGCAATTGCCGGGAGTGCCAGTCAAAGGGGGTTGAGTTGTGCCAGCGAAAACTGTCGATGGCGAAGTCAGATCCTGGATTGCGTTTGAGCGCCTTGGCGGTGCGGAAGGAACAGATTGCGGCCGTCAGGTTGTGATGCCAGGGGCAGGCGTAGGTATTGTATTCTTGATCGTTGAAGGTGTGATCTTGTTGCAGTTCCAGGCCCTCCTGGACCTGGAAAAGGGAAATTCTGTCGATCTTACGGCTGGCCCAGGGGATATGTTCCTCATGGCGCCAGCGGACGCCGCCAAAGAAATCCAATTGTCTTTCACGCGGTCCTTTGGTGGTCTCGTCCCAGCGGGCCTGGGCGTAGTAGCCCGATTTGTCGAGAAAGGCGCTTTCCAGTGAGACCGCACTGGGGTGTTGTTGCAGGTCACCTGCATAGAGGTCGATCACATAGGTCAGCATCGCCGAGCGCCGCTCTTCGGTGTGGAAGGTGAGCATCTCTGCCACTGTCCGGGTTTCACAGAAAGGGAAAAACAGAAATTCGGCATTGTAGCAGTAATAGAGCCAGCAGCCCGGCTGCGCGGCTGTTATGATCTGATTGACGGCTTTGAAGACATTTTCGGGGGCGCTGCAGTCAAAAGGGACACGGTGGATTCTGGATTTGATGTCGCGCGGCAAATCAAAGGCATCCGGCATCAGCGCAACAACCGCTTTAAAGCCCGATTGCAGATGATGTCGCAGGGTTGTGGCCACTTCGACATCGTCTTCGACAAAGATCAGCGCCACCGGGCCTTTCACCAGTAGGGCCCTTTGTTGTTTGAGAAAATCTTCCAGCGAAGAATACATCATGTTCTTGTGTCTCTGACCTAGTGTTGCCGTTCTGGCATTTGCCTCTAAAATCGGTTAATCCCGCCTGCATTGCAAGCTGCGAGATTTGCCGTTATGGCAGGCCGTTGTTCCCGATCCCTGCTGGAAGGCATTACAGATATGACTGCGCCCAAGAAGCTGTTTATCAAGACCTATGGCTGTCAGATGAATGTCTATGACAGTGAACGCATGGCCGAAGCGCTGGGCGGGCAGGGCTATACAGAAGCCAAATCGGCAGATGAGGCAGATATGATCCTGCTCAACACCTGCCATATTCGCGAAAAAGCTGCCGAAAAGGTCTATTCCGAGCTTGGCCGGTTCAAAAAGCTGAAAGCAGCAAAACCGGATCTGAAGATCGGCGTAGCGGGCTGTGTAGCCCAGGCCGAGGGGCAGGAAATCATGCGTCGCCAGCCTTTGGTGGATCTGGTGGTTGGCCCGCAGAGCTATCACCGCCTGCCAGAGATGGAAGAAAAGGCGCAGACCGGGGAGAAGGTGCTGGACACCGATTTTCCCGAAGAGGACAAGTTTGAGCAGCTCAAGCGCCGCCCCAAAGCAAAGCGCGGCCCGACGGCGTTTTTGACCGTACAGGAAGGCTGCGACAAGTTCTGTGCCTTTTGTGTGGTGCCCTATACGCGCGGGGCCGAAGTTTCGCGCCCGGCGGATCGCATCCTGACCGAGGCGCGCGATCTGGTGGAGCGCGGTGTGCGGGAAATCACCCTGTTGGGGCAGAATGTGAATGCCTATCACGGCGCGGGTGCCAATGGCGATCTGACCCTGGCACAGCTGATCTGGGAGCTGGATAAGGTCGATGGATTGGAGCGTATCCGCTTTACCACCAGCCACCCCAACGACATGATGGATGACCTGATCGAGGCACATGGCACCTGCAAGAAGCTGATGCCCTATCTGCATCTGCCGGTGCAGGCGGGCTCGGATAAGATCCTGAAGCGGATGAACCGCAGCCATACCGCAGAGAGCTATCTGCGCTTGCTGGAGCGGATCCGTGCGGCGCGGCCGGATATTCTGATCTCCGGCGACTTTATCGTAGGCTTCCCTGAGGAGACGGAAGAGGACTTCCAGGCGACGTTGGATCTGGTGGAAGAAGTGAAATATGGTACCGCCTATTCCTTCAAATACTCGACCCGCCCCGGCACCCCTGCCGCAGAGCGTCCGCAGGTGGACCCCGCTGAGGCCGACGATAGATTGCAGCGTTTGCAGGCTCTGTTGACACGCCAGCAGCGGGAAATTCAGGACAGTATGGTGGGGCGCGAGGTTGGCGTTCTGTTTGAAAAACCTGGTCGTCAAGCGGGTCAGATGCTGGGGAAATCAGACTATCTGCATGCGGTTCACGTCGCGAATTGTGATCGTCAGGCCGGTGATCTGGCGCGGGTGCGTATCGTTTCTTCGCGTACAAATTCGCTGGCGGGGGAGTTGATCGACTAGCGAGACGCAGGTTTGTTGGGGCATTTGGGCGTCGGATCCGTTCTGATTGGATAAACGTCTGGGCCAGAGGCGATTCTTTTTGCCGCCGGCTGTGGTTTGATTTCACTGGGAAAACCAATTTTCCCATCGGCTGTTTTTGCAGAGTGAGTCATAATTGCAGCGCTCTTGGCGACAATTTTAACAAAACAGTATGAGTGTTGCCTGAAAGCGCATAATCTTGCGAAAAGCCTGCAAGGGCAGGGGCTGTTTTTGCGAAAAATCCGTTTGAATTGCTGCTGATAACCTGAGTGTTAAGAATTTAGACGCAAGCTTCCCCGGACGGCATCCCTGGGGGGGCTTTGGTGAAGGAAATCTGGTTGTGATGACATCTAATGCAAAAAACATGTTCGCACTGGTGGTCGCTGCCGTGGCCGCGGTGAGCCTGTCGACGGGTTCGGTTCAGGCGCAGCAGCGCACAGTTGTTGGCGAGCGCTATGTTCCGACCATCTGGGTTGACCCTGACGGTTGCGAGCACTGGGTCATGGATGACGGCGCCGAAGGTTTTATGACGCCGCATGTGATGCCAGATGGCAAACCTGTTTGCCGTCGTGGCAATCTCTGTGGTGTGATGGAGACGGATCAGTTCTTTGCGACTGACAAGCATTACATCAACGCTGCAGGTAAGACGCGTTTGAAAGAGTTCTTCAACTCGAATAAGGGCAACGTGCGCCATTTTGTGATCGCCGGTCATACCGACAGCCGTGCTTCGGACGAGTATAATATCCGCTTGTCGCAGCGTCGTGCCAATGCGGTTGCGGGTGTTGCCAGATCGGTAGGCGCGCGGATCGCTGATATTCGCGCTTATGGTGAACGTGATCCTCGAGTTCCCAATACCAGTGCTGCTAACATGGCGAAGAACCGTCGCGTCGAAATCTATTGCTTGCGCTAAAGAAGGACATCAAGATGCACCTAATCAAAGCAACCGTGCTGTCCCTTGCACTGACCGCTGTGGCAGCCTGTGAAGTCACTCATGACAAAACCCGTGATCAACACGCGGGGGACGGGTCAAACAGCCATCTGTCGAATATGACTGCGGGAATCTGGGTTGATCCGCAGGGCTGTGAGCACTGGATCATTGATGATGGCCTCGAAGGCTATGCTGACCTGCGGCGCACCCCCGATGGCAAGCCCGTCTGCAACAGTCCGCTGCCGCGCAATGTTGCAACTGGCCCGTTCAAGGATGGCTCGAGCCTCCCGGATTCTCTCTAAGGCTCTAGTGCCTTTTGAAATCTTATGGGATTATGATATGGTCGCTCCGATTGGGGCGGCCTTTTTTGTCTCATTTGCGTGAATTTACGGGCCGCCTGCTTGCGCCTGCCGGATGGCAGATGCAGACTGAGGGGAGAAACACCAAACACAGGAGCCCCCCCCATTGGCCACAAGCGCCCGGATCCAGCCACCGACCACCAGCAGTACGCATGAGGTGCTGCTTGAATTTCCTGACAACCGCCTGCTGATTGATCTTTGCGGTGAATATGATCGCAACCTGACTGAGATCGAGCAGAAGATCGGAGTACAGATTGTCCGCCGGGGCAACCAGCTTTCGGTTCTGGGGGAGGGGGCGCTGCGTGATCAGGCTGCTGAAGTGCTGATTGCGCTCTATGACCGCTTGGAGACGGGGCGCAGTGTTGAACATGGCGACGTTGATCGCGAGCTGCGCATGGGCCATTCCGAGGATGGGGATGCTGACGATCAGCTGGAGATGTTCAAGGGTGGCCCTGTCGAGATCAAGACCCGCAAAAAGCTGGTAGAGCCACGCACTGACGCGCAAAAGGCCTATGTGCGCTCTTTGTTTGAGCATGAGCTGGCCTTTGGCATTGGTCCTGCAGGCACGGGTAAGACTTATCTGGCGGTAGCTGTCGGGGTGAACCTGTTTATCACCGGCCAGGTTGATAAGATCATTCTGTCGCGCCCTGCCGTCGAGGCCGGAGAGAAACTTGGCTATCTGCCGGGCGACATGAAAGACAAGGTCGATCCCTATATGCAGCCGCTCTATGACGCGCTGAATGATTTCCTTCCGGGCAAGCAATTGGCAAAACTGCTGGAGGAAAAGCAGATCGAGATCGCGCCTCTGGCCTTTATGCGGGGGCGGACACTCTCCAATGCCTTTGTGGTTCTGGATGAGGCGCAGAATGCCACCTCGATGCAGATGAAGATGTTCCTGACCCGTCTGGGCGAAGGCTCACGCATGGTGGTGACCGGCGACCGGACCCAGGTGGATCTGCCGCGTGGGGTCACCTCTGGACTGGCGGATGCGGAACGGCTGTTGGCGCCGATCTCCAAGATCAGCTTTAATTACTTCACCGCGCGTGACGTTGTGCGACATCCGCTTGTCGCCGCCATCATCGAGGCCTATGACGCCGAGACACCCCCAGCCTGAACAAAGGCGAGAGGCGGCGAGGTTTTGGTAGGCGGCGCAGTAGTGCTGTGATGTGAGGGTGACGGCGAAATGGCTTTGGAGATCACAATCGAGGACAGTCGCTGGCAACAGGCTGGGCTGGAAGAATTGGCACATCAGGCGGTTATCGCAACGCTTGGGCATTTTGATCTTGATCCTGATGAATGTGAAATAGCTCTGCTGGCCTGCGATGATGATCAGATCGCGGAACTGAACGCAGAATTCCGTGAAAAACCAGTCGCGACCAATGTGCTGAGCTGGCCCGCAGGGGATCTGGCCGCATCTGAGCCGGGCGGAAAACCCGTCGCACCGCAGGCGGATTTCACCGGCGAGATCCCGCTGGGCGATATCGCCATTGCCTACGATACCTGTAAACGCGAAGCTCTTGCCGCAAAAATGCCCTTAGCTGATCATTTGCGCCATTTGATCGTTCACGGAGTGTTGCATCTTTTGGGCTATGATCACATTAGCGACCTTGACGCCACAGTGATGGAGGGCTTGGAAGTCGAGATACTTGGCAATATGGGTCTGGATGACCCATATACAGTGGATGACAGCCTCTAGCGGGGCATTTTGGATAGGACAGATGGGCGATATAGAAGGCAGTTCTAACGCGGCGCATGGCGCGCTGCAGAACATTAGCAGCACTGCGGCAGAAGCCGGCACTGCTCAACGACCAGGTTTCTGGGAGCGCATTTTTGGCTCCCTGGCGCCGGATGCACCCATGCAGCAGCCTCAGGTGGAGCCGGAGGGGCCAAACCTTGAGCCGCAGTCACATGGGATGATGAATCTGCGCCGTATGCGGGTGGAGGATGTGGCCATTCCCTCGGCTGAAATTCTCTCGGTTTCGGTTTCCATTGATCGCGATGATCTGGTGCAGGTTTTCCGCGATAGCGGTTATACCCGGATCCCTGTTTATGAGGGCACCCTGGATACGCCTTTGGGCTTTGCCCATCTCAAGGATTTTGCCCTGACACATGGGTTCAATGGCGGCAGCAAGCCGTTTGAGCTGTCCCAGATGCTGCGTCCCTTGCTCTTTGTCCCCCCCTCGATGCCAATTGGGGTGTTGTTGGCCAAGATGCAGGCAGAACGTCGCCATATGGCCTTGGTGATCGACGAATATGGCGGCGTCGACGGCTTGGTGACGATTGAAGACCTGATCGAGCAGGTCATCGGTGAGATCGAAGACGAACACGACCCCGGCGAAGATCAGACCTGGTATCAGGAAAAAGCCGGCTGCTATATCGCTCTGGCCCGTACGCCCCTGGCTGAGTTTGAGACCGAGGTTGGCCAGTCGCTGACCCGGCACGAAGATGTTGACGGTGAAGAGATCGAGACGCTTGGCGGTCTGGTCTTTATGCTGTCTGGCCGGGTGCCCGCACGCGGAGAGGTCATTGTGCACCCCGATGGGCCGGAATTCGAAGTCATGGACGCCGACCCACGCCGCATCAAGCGATTGCGGGTGATGATGCCGGACCCCGCCGCGTGAGGAGCGGCCTGAGGAGTGGCCTGTGGGCTAGGTGCCTGCGGGCAGCAGGGCAGAGGTCAAGCTGGGTTGCAGCGTTTTCGGCCTTTGGTCTGGGGGCGCTGCTGTCAGTTTCACTGGCCCCGCTGCATTTCCTGTTGAGTCTACCGCTGGCGCTTGGCGGCTTGGGAGTGCTGGCGCTTTGGGCGCGATCTCCGCTGCAGGCCTCGGTAATTGGATGGCTCGCAGGGCTGGGGTATTTCAGTTTTGGGCTGTCCTGGATTGTTGAACCCTTTCAAGTTGATGCTGCGCGCTATGCCTGGATGGCACCGTTTGCGCTGGTGTTTCTGGCGGCTGGATTGGCACTTTTTTGGGCCCTGAGTTTTGGACTGGCTGCACGCTGGAGCACAGGCACGGAGCTGGGCCGCAAACAGGATGGCAGGCGTCTGGTGCTTTTGCTGGGGCTTTGGTCTTTGGCGGAGTTTGCCCGGGCCTATCTCTTTACCGGGTTTCCCTGGGCAGGGTTTGGACAGTTCTGGATCAATACGCCAGCGGCACAGTTGCTGCCCTGGATCGGCGAGCAGGGGTTGGCCCTGCTGACCCTCGCGGCAACACTGCCACTTGCGCTTGTGCGCAGGCGGCCCCTGCTGGCGGTCTCTCCGTTACTGCTGACCACCTTGGCGGGCTATGCCTTGCCACGAACCGCGGCGCCGGAAATGACCTCCCATCTGGTGCGACTGGTTCAGCCCAACGCGCCACAGGCGGAAAAATGGCTGCCGGAGCGGCGCTGGGATTTTGTCCGCCGTGCGATTGAGCTGAGCGAGACAGGTGGATACCCGGTTGCTCAGAACGCAGAGCTATCTGCTCTTGCCGCAAAATTCGTGCCAGATCTGATCATCTGGCCAGAAACCTCGGTGCCGCAGCTGTTGCACAACGCCAGCGATACGCTTTCTGCCATATCTGAACGGGTTGCAGGAACGCCGGTCCTGTTGGGGATCCAGCGTCGCGAAGAGGGGCGGTATTACAACTCAGCTGTTTTGGTGGATGCAGGAGGGCGTGTGGATCAGATCTACGACAAGGCTCATCTGGTGCCCTTTGGGGAATATGTGCCCTTTGGTGATCTGATGGCTCGGTTTGGGATCTATGGTTTTGCAGCACAAAGTGGCGCGGGCTATTCCGCTGGCCCGGGTGCAGTTCTGATGGATTTGGGAATTGGCCAGGCTCTGCCATTGATTTGCTATGAGGCGGTGTTTGCCAGGGATGTACTTGCCGCTCCGTCGCGTCCCGATATGCTGATCCAGATTACCAATGATGCCTGGTTTGGCACCCGTTCCGGTCCGTATCAGCACCTGGTACAGGCCCGCATGCGTGCAGCTGAGCAGGGGCTGCCGATGTTACGTGCGGCCAATACCGGGATCACCGCGATGATCGATCCTTTTGGGCGGCTGCGGGAAAAAATTGCACTGGGTGAGGCAGGGGCGATTGATGCCTTTGTACCCAAACCACTGGCGGCAACTCTCTACAGCCGCACCGGAGATTGGCCGGTGTTTTTGCTCTGTATCCTAGTGGTTTTGGGGGCGGTCAATAAGCGGCGAAAAAATGCCAAAGGCTCATAGCGAATTAACGTTTGCCGATTAGTGTTTGACCTCTCGATCAACCCCGCGTACTTGGTACTATCTCCTCTCACAACGGCTTCCTGACGTGACGAGGTTAACCCAATGGAGCATTTTTCATGTCTCGTAAGAATTTTACTTTCACTTCGGAATCCGTTTCCGAGGGCCACCCGGATAAGGTTTGTGACCGGATCTCGGATGCTGTTCTGGACGCATTTCTGGCCGAAGAACCAGAAGCCCGCGTTGCAGCCGAAACCTTTGCAACCACCAATCGCGTCGTAATTGGCGGCGAGGTGGGCCTTTCCGATCAGGATAAGCTGCACGACTACATGGGGCGGATCGACGCGATCACCCGCGCCTGTATTAAAGATATCGGCTATGAACAGGACAAATTCCACCACGAGACCGTGGAAGTCACCAACCTGCTGCACGAGCAGTCCGCCCATATTGCCCAGGGTGTTGATGCCTCGGCTGACAAAGACGAAGGCGCAGGCGATCAGGGTATCATGTTTGGCTATGCCACCACTGAAACCCCACAGCTGATGCCTGCCCCTATTCAATACAGCCACGCAGTTCTGCGCCGCCTTGCCGAGGTGCGCAAGAATGGTACTGAGCCTGCCCTGGGTCCTGATGCCAAGTCGCAGCTGTCGGTGGTCTATGAAAATGGCAAACCCGTACGTGTGAGCTCGCTGGTGCTGTCGACCCAGCATCTGGATGCAAGCCTGAGTTCCGCCGATATCCGCGCCATTGTTGCCCCCTATTTCCATGAAGTCCTGCCCGAGGGCTGGTTGACGGATGAAACCACTTGGCACGTAAACCCGACTGGCAAATTTGTCATCGGTGGTCCTGATGGGGATGCGGGCCTGACGGGCCGCAAAATTATCGTCGACACCTATGGTGGCGCGGCGCCACATGGCGGCGGAGCCTTCTCTGGCAAAGACCCAACCAAGGTTGACCGCTCGGCGGCCTATGCAGCGCGCTATCTGGCGAAAAACGTTGTCGCTGCGGGCATGGCTGAAAAATGCACCATCCAGCTGTCCTATGCGATTGGCGTTTCCAAGCCGCTGTCGATCTACGCCGATACCCACGGTACCGGTGAAGTTGCTCCGGCAGCCATTGAAAAGGCAATTGATCAGACAATGGATCTGACCCCGCGCGGCATTCGTCAGCACCTGGGCCTGAACAAACCGATCTATCAGCGCACCGCAGCCTATGGCCATTTTGGCCGTGAGCCCGATGCCGATGGCGGTTTCAGCTGGGAGCGCACCGATCTGGTCGAAGCGCTGAAAAAAGCGGTCTAAGCCAGTCCATAGCTTAAACGCAGGGGTCAAAGCCTTCCGTCAGGGAAGCTTTGGCCCTTTTGCCGTTTTGTGTCACGGTTTGTCCTGAATGAGGGAGGAATTGCCGGATGCTGATCGATGTGGCGCTGCCGTTGTCGCTGGCCTTTATCATGTTTTCATTGGGCTATGGGTTGACTCTGGCTGATTTTGGCCGGGTATTTGCCATGCCAAAGGCCGTACTGGCCGGCGTTTTTTTGCAGGTCGTCGCGGTTCCTGCTGTGGCGTTTCTGGCGCTTATGCTGGTTGAATTGCCGCCCGCATTGGCTTTTGGCGTCATGCTGCTGTCCTTTTGCCCTGGCGGGGTGACCTCCAATATCCTGACAAAACTTGCAGGCGGGACCGTTGCGCTATCGATTACCCTGACGGCGATTGTCAGCCTGCTCTCTGTGCTCACGGTGCCGGTGCTGATCCTCTGGGCCGCCACGCGGTTTCTGGGGAATACTGCGCCGCAGATCGATGTGACCAGTATTGCGGTTTCGATGTTTGCAATTACAGCTGTACCGGTGGGGATTGGCCTGCTGGTCCGTAATCTGAAGGCAGAGTTTGCAATCCGCACCGAAAAGACAGTCTCGCTGATTGCAACTGTGTTGTTTGTCGTCATCGTGGGGGTGGCGCTGACCAGCAATTGGCAGCTGTTTGTCGATAGCATCGGCCAGCTGGGTCCGATCCTGATCGGTTTGAATGTGGCCCTCCTGCTGCTGGGAAGGATCAGTGCCTCAGCTCTGGGGCTAACCGGCAGTGACGGGCTATGCATCTCGATCGAGATGGGGGTGCAAAACGCGGCCCTTGGAATTGCGGTTGCCGGTCTTGTGGCACAGGTGGGGGGCATTCCCGACTATGCTATCCCAGCTGCGGTTTATGGGATCACCATGTATATCGTGACCATCCCGGGGATGTTTGTACTGCGGGCAATTTTTTCCAAGAGCTGATTTGGGTCTTCAGGGCCCGGGCCGCCAATGCTGGGCCATGGTGGCATCAATTTGTACTTTGCCAACAGCCCCTGCACGAGTCATGCTGGGGGCTGGACCTGTAACTGACTTGGGTAGGACATGATGATCCCTTCGACGATCCGATTCCTTGCCACTGCCTCGCTGGCGTTCGCGCCCCTGCCGCTTCTGGCAAAGGAGCCGCTGTCGGAGAAATTCGAAGTCCAGGGCTCTGTGTTGATTTATGATACCGAAAAAAACAACGGCGAGATCGCGGATGAAGATATTCGGGCGCTGAACAGGTCCTTGCGAAAGCACGTTGAGGTCAAGGAATTGCACCTCAACAGCAGCGGCGGCAGCGTCCATGCCGGGACCGAGATGGCGGAGCTGGTGATAAAATACAGTCTTGACACCTATGTAGAGGGCGAATGCACCAGTGCCTGTGTGGATGTCTTTCTGGCTGGCAATCGGCGGCATATGGCCCGGGGGGCCAAAATTGGCTTTCATCAGCGCAGCTGGGCAGCCGAAGCGGTGCAGCGATTTTACCGAAGTAACCGAAGTCACAATCGATGGGATACACCCTTTGAATTTGGGTCTTGGATCTATGCCGACACCCAGTCAGAAATCCATGCCCATCAGCTCTATATGATTTCGCGCGGGGTGGATCCCGGTTTTGTTGTCGAAACACTGAAGGCCGAAGCTAGCGAAGTCTGGTATCCCACTCACGAAGAGCTACAGGCTGCTGGGGTGCTGCGCGAGGCAGTGCCTGGGGTTGTTGCGCGGCCGCGCCAGCCCTTGGTGAATCCTCAGCAGGCACCACTGGTGGAGCTGGAGAAGAAGAAGTAGCGCAGGCATTCTTAAACTGGTGGCTCTCTTGACCTGCGGCGCTGCTTGCGGCAGATGAGCGGCCAACTGCGCACGGGCCTTGTCTGTAAAGGTCGCTTTGATCACTTCTGACCAAAGTCGGCGCCTGAACAAAGGAAGTGCCCTGCCATGGCCGAGAAGAAGACGCCCCTTGAGGCTGGTAAAGACACTGGCCCAGAAAGCGGTGCCCCGGAAAACGGCGCCCATGTGAGTGGCGCGCCCTGGCGCAACTTTTATGGCCGGTTCAGCGGTAAAACCCTCAAGGACAGTCAGCGACGTTATCTGGCAGAAGATCTCGAAGCACTAAGCCCCGGCGCTGTCGGCTGGGAGGAAAACCCGGATCGCACGCCGCTGGATCTCGACGCCTTGTTTGGCGGTCGCGACACCTGGCTTGAGGTGGGTTTTGGCGGTGGCGAGCATCTGGTGCATCAGGCCAGCAATAACCCGGATGTGGGCATCATCGGGGCCGAGCCCTTTATCAATGGGGTTGCCATGCTGCTTGGCAAAATCCGCAAGGCAGGCTGTGAAAATATCGCGGTGCATCCTGGCGATGCGCGTGATCTGATGGATGTGATCCCGCCGCAATCCATTGCCAAGGCCTTTCTGCTCTATCCTGATCCCTGGCCAAAAAACCGCCATCATCGTCGTCGCTTTGTGACCCAGGAACATCTGGAACCGCTGGCGCGCTGTCTCAAACCCGGTGCGATCTTTCGGGTGGCCACGGATATTCCCGACTATGTGCGCCAGACCCTGGAAGAGGTGCCAAAAGCCGGTTTTGAATGGCTCGCCTCTGAGGCGGCTGATTGGCGTGAGCCCTGGGGAGATTGGATCTCCACCCGCTATGAGCAAAAGGCCCTGCGCGAAGGCCGCACCCCGACCTATCTGACGTTCCGCCGCCTCGGATAGACTGAGACTGCCCGAGAAGGATCGGTGCTGGACGCTGGGGGCGCAATTCGTTACCGATAGCGGAAACATATGCAGGCAGACAGGATGCCAGCAGACACGACAAAGACAAAGGAAGCGCCATGTCCGGACACGGTACCCCCACCCCGATGACCTCTCACTGTGCCGAGCCCCTGAAAGGCACCGCCGAGGTGCCTGGCGACAAGTCGATCTCGCATCGCTCCTTGATCCTGGGGGCCATGGCCATTGGTGAGACCAAGATCTCGGGGTTGCTGGAAGGCGATGATGTATTGGACACCGCCAAGGCCATGCAGGCTTTTGGCGCCGAAGTGACCAACCACGGTGGCGGTAATTGGTCCGTACACGGGGTTGGAGTTGGCGGTTTTGCCGAGCCGGATCAGGTCATTGATTGTGGTAACTCCGGCACTGGCGTGCGGCTGATCATGGGCTGCATGGCGACCTCGCCTATATCGGTGACCTTTACCGGCGATGCCAGCCTCAACGGCCGCCCCATGGCGCGGGTCACTGATCCGCTGGCACTGTTTGGAACCAAAGCGGTTGGTCGCAAGGGCGGGCGTTTGCCGATGACCATCGTGGGGGCGGCAGAACCAACGCCTGTGCGCTATGTGGTTCCGGTGCCCTCGGCGCAGGTGAAATCCGCGGTGCTGCTGGCGGGGCTGAATGCGCCGGGCAAAACCGTGGTGATTGAGAAAGAAGCCACCCGCGATCACTCTGAGCGGATGCTGGCGGGCTTTGGCGCGGAAATCACAGTTGAAGACACGGATGAAGGCCGGGTGATTACCCTGACGGGGCAGCCAGAGCTGAAGCCGCAGGTGATTGCAGTGCCGCGTGACCCTTCCTCGGCGGCCTTCCCGGTCTGTGCGGCCCTGGTCACGCCGGGGTCGGATGTCTTGGTGCCGGGCATTGGCCTCAACCCCACTCGCGCCGGGTTGTTCTACACCCTGCAGGACATGGGTGCTGATCTGACCTTTGAAAACCCGCGCGAAGAGGGCGGTGAGCCGGTTGCGGATCTGCGGGCGAAATTCTCCCCCAATATGCAGGGGATCGAGGTGCCGCCCGAGCGCGCGGCCTCGATGATCGATGAGTACCCCGTCTTGTCGGTTGTTGCCTCCTTTGCCACTGGCAAAACAATGATGGCTGGCGTTAAAGAGCTGCGCGTGAAGGAAAGCGACCGCATCGACGCGATGGCGCGGGGGCTGCGGGCCAATGGCGTCACCGTGGATGAGGGCGAGGATTGGTGGTCCGTTGAGGGCCTCGGCCCAGACGGGGTTCTAGGCGGCGGCACCTGCGAGAGCTTCCTGGATCACCGTATCGCCATGTCTTTCATGGTGATGGGCATGGGCGCGCAAAACTCGGTGACTGTTGATGACGGCAACCCGATCACTACCTCTTTTCCGATTTTTGAGCCGCTGATGACCGGCCTTGGCGCCAAGCTGAGCAAGGGCTGACAGGCCAGGAGGGCAGGGCAGATGACCGCAAGTTTTACCATTGCCATTGATGGACCCGCCGCTGCGGGTAAGGGCACCATTTCCAAGGCTGTCGCCGCTGCGCTGGACCTCGCACATCTGGACACCGGGCTGCTCTACCGTGCGGTTGGGGTGAAAGTGCTGGAGGGCATGCCAGCCATCGCCGCAGCACAGAGCCTGACGCCCGAAGATCTGCAACGCGGTGATCTGCGCGGCCCCGAGGCGGCACAGGCGGCCTCCAAAGTTGCGGTCATTGCCGAGGTGCGCGCGGCGCTGGTCGATTTCCAGCGCGCCTTTGCCCGGCGCGCGGGCGGGGCGGTTCTGGACGGGCGCGACATCGGCACGGTGATCTGCCCCTATGCTGAGGTGAAGCTCTTTGTCACTGCTAGTGCCGAAGTGCGGGCGCAGCGGCGGTTTCTGGAACTCTCCGCCAAAGGGGAAGCTGAGACGCTTGAAGAAGTCCTGGCAGATGTGAAAGCCCGCGATGAGCGTGATATGAACCGGTCTGAGGCACCATTGAAACCGGCTGAAGACGCCGTGGTGATTGATACCAGTGATTTGGCCATTGAAGAGGCGGTGGCTCGGGCTCTGCAAGAGGTTGCCACCCGTCGTTGAAGGTTTCCAAGATTCAGTGAAACGACAACAAACGTGCTTCAGCTGGAGCTCACCAACAGCGGCTATGCGGACAAAGCGACGTTCGAACTAACGTCCAAAGATACGCGAAAAGAGGCTCTTTTTCTTAGGAACAAAGATGGTGAAAAAGGACTCGACATCACTGTGTTTCAAGTAATTCTCGTGCCTGAATCCGAAATCCAATGCAGCTAGATCGAGCGGGATCTCAAAAATATGATCGTCTCCTTCACCATCATTCTGTTGGGCTGAGTTGTGCATTTGTTTCAGTTCCGAAAAGCCTTCAGGAAGTACGCCAGATTCTGACAAATCGAATAAATCGTCGCCATCACCAGCGTGTGTTATCTTCCAAATTTGCTGCCCACCTTTCCAGAATTCAGCCGAACTCCACATAACCGTTTCATTTACTTCACAAATATAGGTTTCATACTGCCTCGAAAGCTCAGACACTTGTGCTAAAGTGTTTTGGCCAAAACCTTCGCTTTCCGACCAAAGTATTGTCCAACCACTTTCTATGAGCTTAGCGATCCACCATTGGCCGTCCGGCATTTCAGTTTGCCGGTCACCAAGAGTCAAATTCAAAGCCTCTGCTAGTTTTTCTGGTGATGCCTTGCTGGCAAGGTAACAAATCCGAAAACCCAAACGCCATTCCCCCAAGCAATTTGATGAGACACTAGTGGCATAGCTTGCCTCTCACAATAATTGAACAGAGCTGGATTCTTAGAGGTAGGTTTGGGCTCAAAGCTTCCGTTAGGTCTCGTCGGAAGAAATTTTTCGTCAGATATTGAACTGAACTGTTTAGTTCCGATATGGGGAGGTGAACCTTCCAATGACGGGAAAGACGATGTTTCTAGAAAAGCTGAACTGGCGCTATGCCACCAAAAAGATGGACCCTTCCAAGCCAGTGGCGGAAGAAGCCGTGGCGAAGATCGTCGAGGCTGTACAAATGGCACCAACCTCCAGCGGCTTGCAGCCTTATGAATTGCTGGTTGTGCGCAACAAAGACCTGCGGGCGACTATTCGCCCTGTTGCCTGGGATCAGGCGCAGATTACCGATGGCTCGCATCTGCTGGTCTTTGCCGCCTGGGATAACTACAGCGAAGAGCGCATCGACGCGGTGGTCGACCAGATGGCAGCCGAGCGCGGCGGCATGAATGACCTGTTGCAGGGCTATTATGATCGCCTCAAGGCGATGTACCTGCCCCGCTCCGAAGAGGAAAACTACGCCCATGCAGCTCGTCAGGCCTATATTGGTCTGGGCTTTGCTCTGGCGGCCGCGGCAGAGCTGGGCGTGGACAGCACCCCGATGGAAGGGTTTGATCCGGCGCAAGTGGACGAGATCCTGGGCCTGAAGGAAAAAGGCTTGCGTTCGGTCCTGTTGCTGCCGTTGGGCACCCGCGATGAGAGCGGCGATTGGCTGTTGAACCTCAAGAAGGTACGCAAACCGCTGAGTACATTTGTCACCAATATGGATTGATCAGACAGGATGGTGCAGCTTACCCAGAGCCGCCCCATTCAGGTCCTAAAGGGACGGGCCGATTGTGCGGTTTTTTCTACCATCGCTCCTGATAAACAAGGCCTATTCTTGCACCCTGCGCGGGTTTCTCTTGCGCGGGGCAGGGAATCCGCTTAATAAGCGCGCTGTCAGTATAGGGGCGGCTAACGCTCGAATGACAATCTGAGCAGGGTCGGGGTAAGTTCCGGCCCTTTGTGTTTGTTTGCTTCAGATGTCTTCGTGCCACGTTCCATGCGACCAAACCCCAAGACCGGCGGAGACAACCGCACGGCCAGAAAACTTTGTAAAGGAAACCTGAGACCTCATGGCTCAAAACGTATCTATGGAGGACTTCGAAGCCCTTCTGAATGAAAGCTTCGAAATGGACACCCCAAATGAGGGTTCCGTTGTTAAAGGCAAGGTTATCGCGATCGAAGCGGGCCAGGCCCTGATCGACGTAGGCTACAAGATGGAAGGCCGCGTCGACCTTAAAGAATTCGCAAACCCTGGCGAAGCTCCTGAAATCGCAGTCGGTGACGAGGTAGAAGTCTACCTGCGTTCCGCTGAGAATGCCCGTGGCGAAGCCGTTATCTCCCGCGAGATGGCACGCCGCGAAGAAGCTTGGGACCGTCTGGAAAAAGCCTATGCCGACGACGAGCGCGTCGAAGGCGCGATCTTTGGTCGTGTCAAAGGTGGCTTCACAGTCGATCTGGGTGGCGCAGTTGCCTTCCTACCAGGTTCGCAAGTTGACGTCCGCCCCGTGCGCGACGCTGGCCCTCTGATGGGTCTGAAGCAGCCCTTCCAGATCCTGAAAATGGACCGTCGTCGTGGCAATATCGTTGTATCGCGTCGTGCGATCCTCGAAGAGTCCCGCGCCGAACAGCGCGCCGAAGTTATCGGCAAACTCTCCGAAGGCGATTCTGTTGACGGTGTGGTCAAGAACATCACCGAATACGGTGCCTTTGTTGACCTCGGCGGCGTAGACGGCCTGCTGCACGTCACCGACATGGCATGGCGTCGTGTGAACCACCCCTCCGAGATCCTGGCGATCGGCGAAACCGTCAAGGTTCAGGTCATCAAGATCAACAAAGAGACCCACCGTATCTCCCTCGGCATGAAACAGCTGCAGGAAGATCCATGGGATCTGGTTGGCGCCAAGTATCCGCTCTCCTCGGTCCACAAAGGCCGTGTTACCAACATCACCGATTACGGTGCATTTGTTGAGCTGGAGCCCGGTGTTGAAGGTCTGGTCCACGTCTCCGAGATGTCCTGGACCAAGAAGAACGTACACCCCGGCAAGATCGTCTCCACTTCGCAGGAAGTCGACGTCATGGTTCTGGAAATCGACGGTTCCAAGCGTCGCGTTTCCCTGGGTCTCAAGCAGACACAGCGTAACCCATGGGAAGTGTTCTCCGAGAGCAACCCCGAGGGCACCGAAGTCGAAGGCGAAGTCAAGAACATCACCGAATTCGGTCTGTTCATCGGCCTCGAAGGCGACATCGACGGCATGGTTCACCTGTCCGACCTGTCCTGGGACGAGCGCGGCGAAGATGCGATCCAGAACTACCGCAAAGGCGACATGGTTTCGGCCGTTGTCTCCGAAGTAGACGTTGAAAAAGAGCGTATCTCCCTGTCGATCAAAGCCCTGGGCGGCGACAAGTTCGCTGAAGCCGTTGGCGGCGTGAAGCGTGGCTCCATTGTCACCGTGAACGTCACTGCCATCGAAGAAGGCGGCATTGAAGTCGAATACGAAGGCATGAAGAGCTTCATCCGTCGTTCCGACCTGTCGCGTGATCGTGCTGAGCAGCGCCCCGAGCGCTTCAATGTTGGCGACAAGGTCGACGTTCGCGTCACCAATGTCGACAGCAAGACCCGTCGTCTGGGTCTGTCGATCAAAGCCCGCGAGATCGCAGAAGAAAAAGAAGCTGTTGAGCAGTATGGTTCCTCGGATTCCGGCGCAAGCTTGGGCGACATCCTGGGCGCAGCTCTGAACAACGACTAATTTCGACCTGCACTTTAGGTTTTAAACCATTCGAGCGGCCCTGCCTTTTGGCGGGGCCGTTTCTTTTTGGGCGGATTTCCACCAATCTGGTTAGAGGTGGAAGTGGGGGCCTGCCCTGGGTTCGTGCCTTGTCCAGGTCCTGAGGATCCGCCGAACAGGTGCTCATGGCATCGCTGGTAACCGATTGCGAATCAATCACTTCTCCTGGGGCCTTGTGACGTCGGCTGAGGCCTTCGCTGCGTCAACTTTGCTGTTAACCGGAGGCAAAATCGAGATTTTGTGGTCGTTTGACGAATTTTGCAGGGCAAATATCGGCCATGTGTCCTCTGTTTTGGTTCCTAGACGGGGCTTTTGTACCTATAGTTGTCGTTAGCCGACAAAGGCTTGCGTACATCTGGGAGGGCAGTAAGTATGATCCGTTCTGAATTGATTCAGAAGATTGCAGACGAAAACCCGCACCTGTATCAGCGGGATGTCGAAAGGATCGTGAACACGGTGTTTGAGGAAGTGACTGACGCGATGTCCCGGGGTGACCGGGTCGAATTGCGTGGCTTTGGCGCTTTCTCGGTCAAACAAAGAGATTCGCGGGTTGGCCGCAACCCACGCACCGGGGAAACTGTCCAAGTTGAAGAAAAACATGTTCCGTTCTTCAAGACCGGTAAGCTCTTGAGGGACCGCCTGAACGGAAAGGCCTAAATGCGTTATATTCGCTACGCTGTCCTGGGAACTCTGGGGCTCTTGTTGGTGTCGGTTTGTATCGCAAACCGCTCTGTTGTTGCGCTGAAATTGCTGCCGGATGCAGTTTCGGAATTTGCCGGGATGAACCCCTCGATCTCTTTGCCGCTTTTTGTGGTGGTTCTGGGCGGTCTGGGTGTTGGTCTGGCGATTGGCTTTACCTGGGAGTGGCTCCGCGAGCATAAGCACCGCCGCGCTGTCAGCACTCAGAATCGCGAAGTGAAAAAGCTCTCACGCGAGGTGAAGAAGCTGAAGCAGCAAAAACACGAGGGCAAGGACGAGGTTCTGGCCCTTCTGGAAGAAGCTGGCTGAGTAAGGCGGATGAGTGCTATTCGGGTTAAGATCTGCGGGCTTAAAACCCCGCAGGATGTGGCTGCGGCTGCCTCTGCGGGCGCTGGCTATGTAGGATTTGTTTTCTTCCCCAAATCCCCACGTAACGTCTCCTTTGAACAGGCCGCCAGCCTGGCGCTGGAAGCCCCCGTTGGGCTGTGCAAAGTGGCGCTGACCGTCAATGCTGATGACGCCATGTTGGACGCGCTGACCGAGGCGGTGCCGCTGGACATGCTACAGCTGCACGGCGGCGAGAGCCCGGAGCGGGTGGCGCAGGTCAAGGCGCGCTATGGTTTGTCGGTTATGAAGGCAATTGGGATTGCCGGGGCCGAAGATCTGGCAAAGATTGACCTCTATTCACAGATTGCCGATCAGTTGCTGATCGATGCCAAGCCCCCCAAGGATGCTGATCTGCCGGGTGGCAATGGGCTGGCCTTTGACTGGCGTCTGCTGGCCGGGCGCAAATACTGGCAACGCCCCTGGATGCTGGCGGGTGGTCTTACCCCTGACAATGTGGCTGAGGCGGTGCGCTTGACTGGCGCGCGTCAGGTCGATGTCTCTTCCGGAGTCGAGACCGCACCGGGGCAAAAGGATGCTGATCTGATCGGTCGCTTTACCTCCGCGGCCCTGTCTGCTGCGGGCTGACTGCCGACAGGGCAAGGGGCGCATCCATAGGTGAAACTGTGGTTAGGAGACCAGAATCCTGCCCGGCCTCTCTTTACCCGCCGCCGCCTGCGCGCTAGTCATGTCGGGCGCTGCGATCAGTGCTGCGACAAGGGGAAGAACCATGGCAAACGATCTCTTCAACAGCTTTATGAACGGACCTGACGAAAAGGGTCGTTTTGGTATCTTTGGCGGGAGGTTTGTTTCGGAAACCCTGATGCCGCTGATCCTCAGCCTGGAAGAGGAATATGATCGCGCCAAGGATGATCCCAGCTTCTGGGCAGAGATGGATGACCTGTGGAAGCACTATGTAGGTCGTCCCAGCCCACTCTATCATGCGGAACGTCTGAGCACCCATCTGGGTGGTGCCAAGATCTACATGAAACGCGACGAGCTGAACCACACTGGCGCCCATAAAGTCAACAATGTGCTGGGCCAGATCCTGCTGGCGCGCCGCATGGGCAAAAGCCGCATCATTGCCGAAACCGGCGCGGGCCAGCACGGGGTTGCAACCGCAACTGTCTGTGCCAAGTTTGGCCTGAAATGTGTGGTTTATATGGGTGCACATGACGTGAAACGTCAGGCACCAAACGTGTTCCGCATGCGCCTGCTGGGCGCCGAAGTCATCCCCGTAACCTCGGGTCGTGGTACCCTGAAGGACGCGATGAACGATGCGCTGCGGGACTGGGTGACCAACGTCAAGGATACATTCTACTGCATCGGTACGGCAGCTGGCCCACATCCCTATCCGGCCTTGGTCCGGGATTTCCAGTCGATCATCGGCAAGGAAGTCCGCTGGCAACTGGCCGAGCAGGAGGGAGAAGGCCGCCTGCCGGATACGCTGATCGCGGCCATCGGTGGCGGCTCTAACGCCATTGGCCTGTTCCACCCTTTCCTGGATGATAAATCCGTCAATATCATCGGCGTTGAGGCCGGCGGTAAGGGCGTGGATGACCGGATGCAGCACTGTGCTTCGCTCACCGGTGGACGCCCCGGCGTCTTGCACGGCAACCGCACCTATCTGCTGCAGGATGAGGATGGCCAGATCCAGGAAGGTTTCTCGATCTCTGCCGGGCTGGACTATCCAGGCATCGGCCCGGAGCACTCCTGGCTGCATGACACTGGCCGCGCCGAATATGTCTCTATCACCGACAAGGAGGCCCTGGAGGCTTTCCAGCTGTCCTGTGCGATGGAAGGCATCATCCCAGCGCTGGAGCCCAGTCATGCGCTGGCTCATGTGATCAAGATCGCGCCAGATCTGCCAAAAGACCACATCATCGTGATGAACATGTGCGGACGCGGCGACAAGGATGTCTTCACCGTGGCCAAACACCTGGGCTTTGACATGTCCGACACCGAAGAGGGGCGCTCCTTCGAGGAGTAAGCCCTTGGTGCTGAACAGGCCAAACCGGCCAGTCGGTTTTTGAAACATCTGCAAAACACGGCGTCCCAAATCAGGGGCGCCGTTTTGCTATTGTCGCGGGATGTTTGCAGATATTGCGTGACTGGGTAATTTTGCTGCGCACACGCCAAGGGTGTGCTGGGTGCCAAAATAACTTATTGAGTGAAATCATGCTTCCCGCCTAAACAGCGCTTCACCGGTCAGGTTGAACCGGACCCTAGCGGGCAGAGGTGATCACTCTCCCGGTGCGGACGGCGCTGCCGATCCCGTATGCCAGGGCCGCGGAATTCCGGATTGGTTGGCTGAAGTAGCTCAGTGGGAGAGCGACAGA
The DNA here is from genome assembly GCF_900313025.1 of Pseudophaeobacter sp. EL27. Lineage (GTDB taxonomy): Bacteria > Pseudomonadota > Alphaproteobacteria > Rhodobacterales > Rhodobacteraceae > Pseudophaeobacter. The sequence goes on along the minus strand of NZ_OMPQ01000008.1, from coordinate 427,557 downwards.
TTCAGGTTCTGTAGGCGGAGGTTCGATCCCTCCCTAAGCACCAAATGTAGCTCATCTGGAAGAGCATTCGACTGTTAATCGAAATGGAGCGGGTTCGACTCCCGTCATTTGAAAAAGCCGTTCAATCAGCACCGGCCTTCAACGCCGGCCGCGTAAGCGGTCCTCAACTATCGGATCCGGGGATCTTCCAGCAGGAGGGCCCTGCCAATCAGACTCCGGTCTGACTGGGTTTTGGTCCTGCTGCTCTGACTCCCTGCCGAAGCGCTGATGACGGTTCTGCCGGTTGCAGGTCCGCCCTGGGGAAGGCTCCCAAAGGCGCGCTTGCAATCCAATGGCCCTCTCGCAGAACTTTCGCAAGGCTCCATGGCGCGGCGGATTTCCGGATCTTTTCGCCCCAGATTTTGGGGCCCACACCTGACAGCCAATCGGGCTGCAACCCCCTGACAACAAAAAGGAGTTCGCATTTTGCGACGACGATAGGCGATTTGAACAGGAGAAGAAAAATGACAATCGTGCAAACACTTGCTGACCTTGTGACCGGCCATACCCGGGTTACCTTGAGCGAAGGCCAGCGGATGCTGGTGCTCCACAAGGGGCGGTTCCACGCCATTCTGGGGGCTGGTGAAAACCGGATCCCACACAAAAACTGCGCAGTTGAGATGCATGCCATGGACCACCCCCGTTTCAAGTCGCGCTATGCGGAGGCCTTGCTAAAGGCCAGCCCTGATCTGGCAGAGGCGCATCTGCAGGAGTTCCGCGCCGCTGAAGGCGAGGTGCTGGTTGTTCTGCGCGACGGGACACCGCATGAGGTTCTCCTGCCCGAAGAGCGGGCGGTCTTTTGGAAAGACGCCGGTCCCTGGGAGGTGGAGCGCCATGTGCTGGGCGAGACCCTGCAATTGCCGCTTGCGCTGGCCAAACGTCTGGTGCGGCTGGGGCTGGCCACGCGCTTTAGCACGGTTGAGGTTGCCGAGGGTCATACAGGGCTGCTGACAGTGGACGGGAACTTCTTGGAGCAACTGCCCCCTGGCACCCATGCCTTTTGGCGGTTGGGCCGTCATGTGGCGGTGAAACAGGTGGATCTGCGTCTGCGCAGCCATGAGGTGACCGGACAAGAGATCCTGACGAAGGACCGGGTGACCATCCGGGTAAACCTCTCGGCGGATTACCAGGTTGTTGACCCGGTAAAGGCGGTTGGCGCGGTCAAGGACTTTGAAGCGGCCCTGCACCGGGCGCTGCAACTGGCCTTTCGCCGTACCCTTGGGGCGCTGACCCTGGACCGGCTGCTGGCCGAAAAGGTCAATGTCGATGCAGTTGCGGCCGACAAGGTTCGCACCGAGATGGCAGAGATCGGCATCAAGGTTGGGGAGATCGCGCTGAAAGACGTGATCCTGCCCGGCGAGATGCGCGAAATTCTCACCTCGGTGGTGGCGGCGGAAAAACAGGCTGAGGCCAATGTGATCCGGCGCCGCGAAGAGACTAACGCGACGCGCGCGCTGCTCAATACAGCCAAGGTCATGGCCGACAACCCGGTCATGCTACGGTTGAAGGAGCTGGAGGCGCTGGAAAGCATCGCCAGCAAGGTTGATTGTCTGACCGTGCACAATGGCACTGAAGGCCTGATGAGCGACCTTGTGCGCCTGCGGGATTGAGCGTTGAACACCATGGCCGATCCGGGTAACCGGGTCGGCCACTGCAGTTTGCTTAGAGAGGTTTCTTATCTCTCAAGCGGATTCTAGGAGAACGGTATCGAACCCCTCAAACTCGGGGTGACCCAGGATCGGGCTTTCGCCCTCGCGCTTACCCGCATTGCGGTGCGAGGCGCGGAACTGTTCGGATTTGGTCCAGGCGTCAAAGTCTTCCTGGCTGTCCCAGACAACATGGCTGGAATAGAGGCTGAATTCTGCGCTCTGGGGGCCTTTGAGCAGGCGGAACTCACGAAAACCGTTCAGCTCATTTAGATGCGATTCGCGCGATTTCCAGATCTGTTCAAAATCTGCTTCGCGGCCGGGGCGAATTTTAAAACGGTTCATGGCGATATAGCTCATGCCGGTCTCCTCGTTTGATTATTGAAAAGAGGCTGGCGTCGGTCGCCCGAGGGGACGGTGATTGCTGGCTACGGCCCTGCCATAGCTGCAAAACCGAGAGCGGGTCAATCGTATAGAACTGCAGGAGTACCAACAGTTGGCCCGGACGGGGCCTTTAGCTGCCTGTTCCAGAGGTGCTGACATTGTGGTGTTGCAACAGTGGCAGGGGGACTACGTCCAAGGCCCGTGCATGGGTCGCTTCAAGACGAACAAGCGGCGCGCAGCCCTCATCCGCGGCCTGCAAGAACCGACCTGCACAAAGACACCAACGGTCCCCAGGGGTCAGGCCGGCAAAGCCATATTCGGGGCGCGGTGTGGACAGGTCATTGCCGACATATTTGGAATAAGCAAGAAACTCAGCCGTCATGACGGCGCAAACAGTGTGGCTGCCCTGATCCTCGGCGCAGGTGTTGCAGTGGCCATCGCGAAAGAAGCCAGTGAGAGGGGTGAGCGAGCAGGGCTCAAGAGCCCCGCCCAGTACATTTATGCTTTGATCCTGTTTCATAACAGGCAGCCTACAGGATTCGGGCCAGCTTTCGGAACATTTCGATGTTGATCTCGTTGACGCCCTTTTCGCGGAACTTACGGTCTGCAGCGGTACTGACGATGACAACGTCACGCGCCTGATCGATATAGATGTATTGCCCATAGACACCGCGCGCCATGAATTCACCTGCTTCGGCACCAACCGGGATCCACCACTGGTAACCATAGCCAATTTTGTCGGACTTGGTTGGGGCTGAGGGCGCGGTGGAGGCCGCAATCCAGTCCGCGGGTATCACCTGCTGACCATCGTATTGCCCATCCTGTTCGATCATCAGGCCAAAGCGGGCATAGTCGCGGGTGGTGATGTTCAAGCCCCCCAGCACAAAGGCAACGCCCTCACCGTCGGTGACATAGTAGATATCCTGCTCCAGCCCCAGTGGTGCAATGATCCGGTCCTGCAACAGGCTGGCGATGCTTTTGCCAGTGGCCCCACGGATGACCATGCCGATGACATGGGTGTCGATTGAGACATATTGCCAGCGCTCGCCGGGGCTGGCGAAGGTCTCGCTCAGATCGGCGGTGAACTGATCCAGCGTGCCGCCGAGTGCGACCTCGCGGCCCATGCGGTTGATGTCGGAGTCATAGTCCAGATAGTCTTCGTCAAAGGTGACGCCACTGGCCATGTTCAACACGTTGCGGATAGAGGCGCCATCATAGGCGCTTCCTTTCAGCAGCGGCGCATATTTGGTCACCGGATCATCAATGGAGGCAATAGCCCCCTCGTCGAGCAGCACCCCAAAGAGGGCCGACAGGTAACTTTTGGCCACTGACCATGAGATGCGGCGATCTTCGGCACGGGTATCCAAATGATAGCTTTCATGACGGATTTCCCCGGCCTTCATCAGCAAGAGGGAGGTCACCGAGCGGTCTTTGATCCAGGCATCGGTTTCAGCTGGCAGCGTCATTGTACTGCCCGTCGGAAGGTGGCTGACCGGCCCGCTGCCCCGCATTACAGGGGTGGTCAGGAAGGCCTTATCCATGTGGGAGAAATTGCTGACGATCTTTTCCGCAGAAAACAGCGAGTTCACGGCCCAGAGCCGTTGGATTTGCTCGCGCTTCCAAATCCCGAAGCCCGCCAGAATGATGGCAAAGACCACCAGTGCCCGTAGCAATCGTTTGAGATGTTTCTTCATGTCCAGTGCCTCCCTCGTTTCTCTAGGTCTAAACCGGGAGGGGCAGGGTACAAAGAAGGACGCCGCGGAAACCGCCGCTATTTGAACTTATCGACCAGTTTTTCCAACGCCGAGCGGGAGTCAGGTTCTTGAACCGCGGCAGGTTTCCCCTGTGGCTTTACTTGCTGGGTCACAGGCTCTTGTGACGGCTGCTGATTGGTGGATTGCTTGGCCTTGGAGGAATTTGATCCGGTAGGTTTTGATCCGGTCGAGCTGCGCGGGGGGGCCACACGCAGGGACACGGCATTCATGAATTTGCCGCCATCCCCTGCGGCCAGCGCTGCGGCGCCATCTGAGATGCCACGCAGAAGATCATCCAGCCAGGCCTCATCGGCCTTGGGGAAATCGCGCAGCACATAGCCCGCAACGGCATCCTTATGGCCGGGGTGTCCAACCCCCAGTCGCACCCGGCCATAATCGGCCCCGATATGGGATTGCAATGAGCGCAGCCCGTTATGGCCGGCATGGCCGCCGCCCTGTTTGACCCGGCATTTTCCCGGCGCCAGATCCAGCTCGTCGTGCAACACGGTGACATCTTCGCTGGTCAGTTTGTAAAAGCGCATCGCCTCGCCAACCGCCTGGCCAGAGAGGTTCATGAAGGTCTGTGGTTTGAGTAAAATGACTTTGATGCCGCCCAGGTTTCCCTCGCAGAGCTGGGCCTGGAACTTGGATTTCCAGGGTGAAAACCCATGGTCAGTGGCAATTTCGTCCAGCGCCATAAAGCCGATATTATGCCGGTTACGGGCATATTTGGCACCGGGGTTCCCGAGCCCAACAAAGAGTTTCATGGCCTGTCTCATCCTAAGTGTAGGGCGCTGCCTGTCCTTGACTGTCTGCAATTCCATCCGGGGCAGGCAGCCAAGTCCCAGTCTTTGACGCTATATGAAGAGGTTTTTGGCAAAACTCCAGAGCAGCCATCTGCAGGGCGGAGAAATCTCGCAGGAGAGGCACTCCTGCAAAGATCGGCTCTGGCGCCCTTAGGGGGCAATTAGAGCATCAAATTCTTTGCACGCCTCTTTGCGGTAGGAGATACTCTGCTTCCTTGCCCAGCAAATGGCGCGGAATTGGATCCGATATGGTCTCACCGCCAAATCTGGGGGAGTCAAAATTGAACCCTCGCAAAATTCTGAACAACAGCCTTCTGCGCAGCTTGGCTTCTTCTTGCTCCAATCTATCCATCATCTCACATCACCCCTTACTAATGATAAATGGGAGCCTGATGGGAAAAGGCAAACGAGAGGTTTGTAAGGACAAGGATTCTGTTTAGAGCTTGTCCCTTTTTTTGAACAGTTTTTGCGGATTTATGGGTTGTTTTACTTTTTTGGGCTGCGCCGATTCTGTTGGGCTGGGTAGATACCAAATCTGCAGGGGCAGGAGCTAGAGGCAGGCTATCGCCGGAAAAAAACGGGGCCCCGAAGGACCCCGTTTCATCACATCCCCATTGGGGCGGTGATCTTATTCTTCGGCAGCAGCCTCTTCGCCGCCTTCTTCGTCTTCGTCGGAGGCAGAGATGCCGCCGGGTGCTGCGATGTTTGCAACAACGAAGTCACGGTCGATTGTTGGGCGTGCACCTTTGGGCAGCTCGATCGACGAGATGGTGATCACATCGCCAATTTGGCTGTTCGCCAGATCAACGGTGAGCTTCTCAGGAATATCACCAGCGGTCACAACCAGCTCGACCTCAGGACGAACAACTGCGAGCATGCCGCCTTTTTTGACGCCGGGGCAGGTGTCTTCGTTGATGAATTCAACCGGGATGAACAGGTTGATTTCCGAAGTCCGGCGCAGGCGCATCAGGTCGAGGTGGGTTGGCAGGTCTTTGACAACATCACGCTGAACGTCGCGGCAGATCACGCGCACGTCTTCCTGGCCTTCAACTTTCAGGTTCCACAGGGTGGACTTGAATTTGCCGGCTTTCAGCTTTTTCAACAGAACGTTGAAAGGGATCTGGATCGACAGAGGATCCGCGTCACCACCGTAAACAACACCAGGAACCATGCCAGCACGACGTGCTGCGCGAGCGGCGCCCTTGCCCGTCCCCGCACGTTCCTCGGCGACGAGATCAGGAATCTCTTTTGCCATCTTAATTCTCCAATATATCTATGCAGGGTGCCTCCAAGGCTGTCACCCCACGTGAAGGCCTGCCCTTACAGGGGATTTAGGGTTCTCGCAAGGGGGTCTTTGGTTGAAGCGGGCGATTGGGGGCGCTGCCCCCCGGCCTGTGGCCTCCCCCCGGGATATTTATGGCCAAATGAAATGGCAAAGGGGAGTGATGCGCCGAAAGAAACAGGGTGGGCAAAAGGAAGTGTTAAAGGCCGCCGACTAATCTGGAGAGCAATATTCATTTGCTGGAGCCTGCTGCGGTGCTGCGTCTACTTTCACTCTTTTTGCCGACGGTGATTCCCTCTTGGCGATTCTTCAAGACCGTGGCCCCCTCGCCGCGGATTGAATACCGCCTTATTGAGGGGGAGAGCATTGGGGACTGGCAAGAGGACCGCCCGCGACCGACCCATCTGGGGCTGGGTCAGGTCTTGCGCCGCATGCTGTGGAACCCGGACTGGAACGAGCAGCTTTATCTTGTCAGCTGTTCTGAGAGGCTGATCGAAGCGCCAAGCCAGCATAGTGTGGATGAGATCAATCTGAGGGTTGCCCGGACTCTGCCTGAGGGGGCGCAGATGTTGCAGTTTCGTCTGGTGTTTTTGTCACGTGAGGGGGCTCGGCTGGTCAAGCTGGTGGAGTATGAAAGCACCCAGGTGGCCTTGGCCAGTTTGCAGGCGGTGGCGGCATGAGTGCGCTGGTATTTTTGCAGTCGAGCCTCACTGCTGGGGAGGCGATGGGCTGGATGCAGCTATTGCTTTCCTTTGCCATTGGTCAGCAAAGCCTGGAGCATCTGGTGCGGGGGGATCGGATGATCTTTGTACCGCGCCTCATGCTCTGTGGTGCCATGGGGCTGGGAATCGGCGGTGCCTGGCCGGTCTGGGGGCTCTGGGTGATTAGCCTGGCGATGCTCAGGCGGTATCAGGGGCCCTATAATGGCGGCAGCGACAAGATGACCATGCTGATCCTCAGCTGTCTCAGCCTCGCTCATCTGGCGCCAACGCCGTTTTGGCAGGAAATGGCGCTGTCTTATCTGGCGGTGCAGCTGGTGCTGTCCTATTTTGTTTCCGGCTGGGTCAAGGTGGTGAACCCAGAATGGCGCTGCGGTGAGGCGCTCTGTGACGTGTTTCGCTTTTCTGCCTATCCCGTGAGCGAGGCGCTGCGCTCCCTGGCAGAGCGCCCGCGTTTTCTGTTTGTTATGGGCTGGGCGGTGATCCTGTTTGAGCTGGTCTTTCCGCTGGCTCTGCTGGATCCTGTGGCACTGAAGCTGGCACTGCTCTGCGCTGCCGGGTTTCACTTTTCCAATGCCTGTTTCTTTGGTCTGAACCGGTTTTTCTGGATTTGGCTTTGCGCCTATCCGGCCCTGATCTGGTTTCAGGACCGGATTTTTTGATCGCATACCGCCAGGATCAACCCTGCCAGTCGCCTTCAAAGTTCTTTGGGATCAGCAGGTTGTGCCGACCAAGATTGGCAATATCGCGCTCACCACAAAGCGCCATGGTGGTGTCTAGCTCCTTGTGGATCACCTCCAGTGCCTTGGTGACACCCTTTTGCCCCATAGCCCCCAGCCCGTAGACAAAGGCGCGGCCGATCATGGTGCCATTGGCGCCCATCGCGAGCGATTTCAGGACGTCCTGGCCAGATCGAATACCGCTGTCCAGGATCACTTCGACCTCGCCACCAACCGCATCCAGGATCTGTGGCAGCATGCGGATCGAGCTGAGCGCGCCGTCCAGCTGACGCCCGCCGTGGTTGGAAACAACAATGGCATCGGCCCCCACTTTGACGGCCATCCTGGCGTCTTCGGCGTCCAGGATGCCTTTGAGGATCACCTTGCCGCCCCACATCTCTTTGAGCTTGGCAATTTTGCCCCAGTCCAGCGAGAGATCGAATTGCTCTGCGGTCCAGGCCCCCAATGAGGAGGCATCGGAGATGCCTTCGACATGGCCGACAATATTGCCAAACTCGCGCCGTTTGGCGCCGAGCATCTCGATGCCCCAGGCCCATTTGGTCATCAGGTTGGCAATGGTTTTTGGCGTCAGTTTTGGCGGGGCGGAGAGGCCGTTTTTCAGATCCTTGTGGCGCTGACCGAGGATCTGCAGATCCAGGGTGATCACCAGGGCTGAGCATTTGGCGTCTTTGGCGCGTTGGATCAGGCGGCGCACATAGTCTTCGTCGTTCATGGTATAAAGCTGGAACCAAAAGGGCTTGGTCGTGGCCTCAGCGACATCCTCTATCGAGTTGATCGACATGGTCGAGAGTGTAAAGGGCACGCCAAACTCTTCGGCTGCTTTGGCTGCTTTGATCTCGCCATCGGCATGTTGCATGCCAGTGAGACCAACCGGCGCCAGAGAGACAGGCATGGAGACATCTTCGCCGATCATCTGCGCTGCTGTGCTGCGTCCCGACATATCCACGGCGACGCGCTGGCGCAGGCGGATCTGTTCAAAATCAGAGGTGTTTTCACGAAAGGTCTGTTCGGTCCAGCTGCCGCTCTCTGCGTAGTCAAAAAACATCCGCGGCACCCGCCGCTCGTAGATGCGTTTCAGATCCTGAATATTGGTAATGACCGGCACGGATGAACCCTCGCTCTGATGTGGTAAAGTTTCCTTACCAATTTTTACCTCTCGCTGCAATACTCAGTGCGATATTCCTAAAACGCAAATGGCCGCACCCAGAGGCGCGGCCATAACAGGACGAAAATCGTGAAGTCTGGTTAGCCTTTATGGGCGCCATCTGCGAGCGATTTTACAAAGGCCAAAGTGTCAGATACGGATTGGCTCTCGGCCATCTTGCTGACGATGGCGCTGCCGACGACGGCGCCATCCGAGATCGAAGCGATGTTCTGTGCCTTTTCCGGTGTGTTGATACCAAAGCCAACGATGACGGGGAGGTCAGTGGCGGATTTGATCCGGGCCACTTCGGGGCCAACATCCCCAGCCTGGGCCTCGGCGGCGCCGGTGATGCCGGTGACGGAGACGTAGTAGACAAAGCCAGAGGTATTTTGCAGCACGGTGGGCAGGCGTTTGTCATCCGTGGTGGGGGTCGCTAGACGGATGAAATTCAGCCCTGCCTGTTGCGCCGGAATGCAGAGCTCTTCGTCTTCTTCCGGCGGCAGGTCGACCACGATCAACCCATCAATACCGGCGGCCTTGGCATCCGTGAGGAAGGTCTCAACGCCGCGATTGTAGATCGGGTTGTAATAGCCCATCAAAACAATCGGGGTGGTGTCGTCTTCCTTGCGGAACTCCGCAGCCAGTTGCAGGGTCTTTTCCAGGGTCATGCCGACATCAAGCGCCCGCTGACCTGCCAACTGAATGGTGGGGCCATCGGCCATTGGATCAGTGAAAGGAAGACCAAGCTCGATGATATCGACGCCAGCTGCGGGCAGCCCTTTTACCAGCTCGAGCGAGAGATCATAGTCAGGATCACCGGCCATGACATAGGACACAAAGGCCTTTTTGCCGGCGGCTTTGAGTTCGGCGAATTTTGCGTCAATACGGGTCATGATGGGGCCTCTTGCAACTTACCGCTCCGGTGTGCCGAAAGTTGCCGGGGAAATCAATCCCGAGCCAGGCCCCATTTGTGTTTTGCTGCCACTAGTTCAGCGGAATATGCCAGCGCAGAGACAGGGTGTTCACACCGGGATTGATCGAGGCTGTCGAGGCATTGGACTTGTGGCTCAGCGCCAATGACAGCGCCTTGCCGCTTTTGAACCGTTTGCCGACGGCCAGCTGGCTGCGGATCTCAAAGGTGGAACCAAGATCATTCAAGGAGGTCCCTTCGACATAGGCTCCTGGTAAGACACTGGCCGAGATAAACCAGTCCTGTTGTAGATCCCATTTGCCACTCACACCGCCACCAACAAAGGCATCGCCGGTTTCGACGACTTCAAGTGCGCCTGCCAGGCGGGCGGAAAAAACACGCCCTTCATAAAAGGGACGGTGAATGTACTCCATTGACAAAGTTACGCCGTCCTCTGACCCCTGCAGAGAATAGTCAGAATAGCCTGCACCAAGAACGATTTCCTGACCAAGGGCAGAGCTTGCAAAGCCAACGGCCAAAACTGTTGATAGCAGAATGTTGTTTTTCATTTCTTTCCCCATAACATCGTGGAACTTGGGAGGAGTTAAGATAGCACATATCGTTTTTAAACCTCCCTACACGTTTACGAGAAAATGTGTGAAGGCTTTTTTACATTTCACAGAGTCATATAGGGGGTCAAGAGATAGCTCGAGTCGCGAGCGAGGGGCAATGCTGCCTTGCGCCGAGAGGCAATGCTGCCTAGAAGCCTTTCCCAAATGGCATCAGGAGGCTGAGATGGGCTTTAAAATGGGAATTGTGGGCCTGCCGAACGTCGGCAAGTCGACCTTGTTCAACGCATTGACCAAAACCGCATCGGCGCAGGCGGCGAATTTTCCGTTCTGTACCATCGAACCCAATGTCGGTGAAGTCGGCGTGCCGGACAGCCGTCTGGATAAGCTGGCAGCGATTGCCGGTTCCAAGCAGATCATCCCAACACGGATGACCTTTGTGGATATTGCCGGACTGGTCAAAGGCGCCTCCAAGGGCGAGGGACTGGGCAATCAGTTCCTGGCCAATATCCGCGAAACCGATGCAATTGCTCATGTTTTGCGCTGCTTTGAGGACGGTGACGTGACCCATGTCGACGGTCGCGTTGACCCGGTTGCAGATGCCGAAACCATCGAGACCGAGCTGATGCTGGCGGATCTAGAGAGCATCGAGAAACGTCGCGCTAATCTGGTTCGCAAGCTGAAAGGCAACGACAAAGAGGCCCAGCAGCAAGAGCGTTTGCTGGCCGAAGCCCAGGCGATGTTGGAAGAGGGCAAGCCCGCGCGCCTGGTCGAAGTCGACGACGAAGACGCCAAAGCCTGGAAGATGCTGCAGCTGCTGAGCACCAAGCCGGTGCTCTATGTCTGCAATGTGGGTGAGTCGGAATCAGCTGAAGGCAACGCGCATTCTGCCAAAGTCGCTGAGATGGCGGCAGCTCAGGGCAATTCCCATGTGGTTATCTCGGCGCAGATCGAAGAAGAGATCAGCCAGCTCGAAGCCGAGGAAGCACAAATGTTCCTCGAGGAAATGGGCCTCGAAGAGGCCGGTCTCGACCGGCTAATCCGAGCGGGCTATGAGCTGTTGCATCTGGAGACCTATTTCACCGTTGGCCCCAAAGAGGCCCGCGCCTGGACGATCCGTGAGGGCACTTCCGGGCCACAGGCGGCTGGGGTTATCCACGGTGACTTTGAAAAGGGCTTCATCCGCGCCGAAACCATTGCCTATGACGATTTTATCGCCTGCAATGGGGAGCAGGGTGCCAAAGAGGCTGGCAAGATGCGGGCCGAGGGTAAATCCTACATCGTCAAAGACGGCGATGTGATGCACTTCCTGTTCAATACCTGATCCTGCCTTTGGATTGCCCCGGTTTGGTGGGGCGGTCATCAGAGGTATTCGCAAGCGCCCGCGCAGAGACTGCATGGGCGTTTTGCTTATGTGGCATCGTTGCGGTCAGCCAGTGGACGGCTTGCCGGGGCACTGGGGGAAATGTTAGGCCGGCGGGGTGAGTGAGGCGGAGACAGCTATGATGAAACTGATTATCGACACGGATCCTGGCATCGACGACGCCATGGCGATCTTCTATGCGGCGGCGGCACCAGAGATTTCGCTGTTGGGGCTCACCACGATTTTTGGCAATGTCACCACTGAGATTGCGACCCGAAACGCCCTGCGCCTGCTCGAAGCAGCGGATCTGCAGGTGCCAGTTGCCGAGGGTGCGCGCGTGCCCCTGTCTTTGCCGCCTTTTAAGCCCTCAGCCCAGGTTCACGGTGCGCAAGGGTTTGGGGATATTCCAGCTGCAGAGCCCAAAGGCGCGCCTCTGGCCGAGGAGGCCGCCGATTTCCTGATCCGCATGGCGCGCGAACATAAAGGTGAGTTGGTACTCTGTCCTATTGGCCCGCTGACCAACATCGCGCTGGCCATTCAGCGCGACCCTGAGTTTGTCAAAAACCTCAAACGTATCGTCATCATGGGCGGCTCGTTGGAGGAAGGCGGCAATATCACCCCGCATGCGGAGGCCAATATCTATCACGACCCCGATGCGGCGGATGTGGTTTTTGGATCGGGCGCCGAACTGGTAATGGTTGGCTTGGATGTGACCCACCAAATTCTCTGCACCAAAGCGGATTTCACCGCTATTGCGGCGCAGTCGCCGGAATTGGGGGGGATGTTGCAGTCCATGTCAGAGTTCTACCTGCGGTTTTATGAAACCGTGGGCAAGTTTGACGGCTGCTCCCTGCATGACCCGGCAGCGGTCATCGCCTGTAGCCATCCGCAGCTGTTCCAGGTCAAGAAACTGCCCATTCGCGTGTCCTGTTCCGGCGAGACCTCGGGGGAGACACTGGTGGCGGACAAGGGCAGCCGGGGGGATACTTCGGTGTGCCTTGGGGTGGATGCCAAAGCGGTGAAAACGCTGTTCTTGGAGCGCCTGGCACTCTTGCCCTAAGGACTTGGCCAAACTAGGGCGGGGCTGACCAACTGGCGCGCCGACACCGGGGGTGGCAGGGTTTTCCACCACTACTATCGAAAAGAGCGACGGAAAAGTTGGGCTGAACCGTATAGGCTTCACGAGTTCTGGAGCCTTGAGTATGTCCGCAGTCCGATCCTTTCTAAATCACCCTTATACGTTTTGGGCGCTCTTATGCCTGCCCGCAATCCCGATGACAGCTGCGCTGGCCACGGGAGATGCCAAAACGATCCATATGCTGCTGCACCCCACAGGTGAGTTTGCAGCACGTTTCATGATCATTTCGATGATGATTACCCCGTTGACGATGCTTTTCAGAGGCTGGCGGGGGCCACGTTGGCTGATGAAGCGGCGCCGGTATCTGGGGGTTGCAGCCTTTGGCTATGCAGCGGCGCATACGGTGCTCTATCTGATCGACATAGGGGTGGTGGCCTATTCCGGCAATGAGTTGTCCAAACTCTATATCTGGACGGGCTGGCTGGCCTTGCTGATCTTTGTGCCCCTTGCGGTGACCTCAACGGATGGCTGGCTGCGCAAACTTGGGCCGCATTGGAAGATGTTGCAACGCGGTGTCTACGGCGCTGCTGTCTTGACCCTTGTTCACTGGGCAGCCCTTCACAATTGGGGAGGGGTAGGCCCGGCCTTAGTGCATTTTGTACCGCTCATCGCCCTGGAGCTATATCGGGTCAATTCCAACCTGCAACACAGGCGGCTAAGATCGGCTGTCTGATCGCGTCGCGGGCGTTCATTTTACCTCTCCAGAAGGTTGTTTGGTGATTTACCCCGGGGGCGTTTTGTGGCTTCTTAGCAGGACAAATTTGAGCCAAACTTCCCGCTATGTTTCATGTGAGGAGGAGGTCTAGGCCATAAGGATTTTGAGGTTAGGGGTGTTGTTAGGATGAAGAGTATTGATGAGGTGGATCCAAATATCCTGCTTGGGTACAAATCCGGGCAGTATTGGCAAAACCGCATGGATCTCATGTACTACTCTTACCTGGACTATATCGTGCGCAGTCTGGGCAAGAACGCCAAATCCATGATCGACATCGGAACCGCGAGCTGCCCCTATCTTGAGTGGTTCGATTGGATCCCCGAACGTGTCTCCTTTGACATGGCAGAGCCTTATCGCTCCTCGACGGTTGAGGGGATTCAAGGGGATTTCCTGACGCATGACTTTGGCGGCAAGAAATATGATGTCGCCACCTGCTTGCAGGTGCTGGAACATGTTCCAGATGTGGTGCCTTTTGCACGTAAGCTGCTTGAGATCAGCGATATGGTCATCGTGACCGTACCCTATGAATGGCCCGCAACCGCGGCTGATGACCATATTCACGATCCCATCGGCAATCGAAAGCTTTTGCGCTGGATGGGGCGCAAACCCAACTACCGTCAGGTTGTCAAAGAGCCTTTCCGTGGTGCCGTTGGCCGACGGCTCATCGCGGTCTATGAGGCCGACATGACCGCCCGCTACGGGCGCAAGGATTTCAAAACGCGAGTGCGTCGGTCGCGGTTCCCGATGGGGCCGCAGGACTAACTGCACCTTGGCTCAGGGGCAGGGCTTGGCCTGTCCCACCGGTTTGCCGACCAATGGTGTGGACCTTCTCGTCTCTACATGACTGGGATTGCCTTTGTCCCGCGAGCTGCAGGTTATCCTAGGGAGGCTTTTGCTTGTGGCTGTGCATTCTGGGTAAAACCTGGGTGCTGCGGCTGCAAAAGAGCCCACAGCACTGTCCTCATGGGCATGACCTGCGAACAGCCTGCACAACCGACACCCACCTTATTTTGGGGTGAGACTGGCCTTGCCTGACCGGGCAGGTCTTGCTCCTTCCGAGTTAAGGGTTTCCTAGGAGAGGTAAAGCAGTGGGCAGCCGTTTTACTATTTAGCCTCCCTGGGGCTCTGCCTGGGGTGAGGCTCTGAAGTGAGGAGGGGGCCACGCAAAGCCTCGCTTCGGCACCAATCACCCAGAACATGCCGCTGACCTATGCTGACGGAGGCTCGCTTTCCCCTAGGACAACATCTTAACGCCGGGGCGCGGGATTATGGATTTGGAAAGAGATTTGGGTGCTGCTTGGATGCGACTCACGACTGATTCTCGCCGCATTTGCTTCCGTTTAGGGGGCTAGAAATCCAAATCTTACCGAAGTCTTGCACCTTGGGAGGTAAAATGTGGGTCCTGTAGGACATAAAAATGCATGTTTTTACAGGTATTTGCCTAAAACCTTAGGGAGAGTCTTAACGCCGGGTGGCTATTTACCCCGTTTTAACGTCATTCTGGGGCATCAATAACCGGGGGGTTAGAGAATTGTTAACACTGCCACATTCTGTCCATTATTTCGTCCACCAAGCACAAGATTGGGCCCCATTCCAGCCGCACGACTGAACAAACATGTTGATGTGGGAATTTGGAGTGGAAAATGAAACGACTAATCGCTGTGGCTGCGGCTTACTTGTTTGCAAGTATGCCCAGCGGCGCGAGGGCGGGTGATCCGCAATTTGGAGCTCGATCGTTGCCTGGGTGGGAAGCGGTCGGACGTCTGAATATCTCGGGACGCAATATGTGTACCGGATCCTTGATAGCGCCAAACTTGGTACTGACTGCGGCCCATTGCCTGTATGATCCGGCATCTGGGCGCGCAATTGATCCGACGACGATCAAATTTGAAGCGGGCCTCATGGGGCGACGTGCCAAAGCTGCACGCAACATTGCGAAGGCGGTGGTGCATCCGGGCTATCGGCATAGTCAGCGAGGTGGCTCTCTGATGGGAAGTGACATTGCGGTGTTGCGCTTGGCTCGACCGATCAATTCGAACGAGATCCAGCCCTTGAGAATGTCCCTGGATGCCGATCGCGGAGATTCCGTTGGGGTGCTGTCTTACAACTTTACCCATGCGACGCGCCCCAGTTTGGAACGCAGTTGCGAGGTTCTTGCAAAACAGCGCACGACATTGGTGATGTCCTGCCTTGTGGATTTTGGGGCCTCAGGTGCGCCAGTTCTACAGGTGATACCGGGCCGATTGCCCCGACTGGTCTCGGTGATTTCTGCCAAGGCCGCGATGGGCAGCAGGCGGGTTTCGATTGGGACAGCGCTTGATTCAACCCTGTGGCGCTTGATGCAACAGGCCGGCTAACAACAGATACGTCCCTCCTTAGCGACGTTCCCACGGAACCTACTGCTAGAATGGCAGTGGGGTACCGGGAATCCAGACGCACAGGACGTGGCCCGATAGGGCGCTGCCCAGAACAAGAGGGCAGAGGAGGGCAAACAGCGGGGAACAGCGCGGAGCATTCCGATGCTTCCCCTGTGGTATCTGGTCCTGTGTGAGTGGGTTTATGGTTCACGGAAGGCCTCTTGTGATTTGTACAGAGGCTTCAACAGGTAGTTCAGCACGGTTTTTGATCCTGTCTGCAACTCTGCAATGGCGCGCATGCCGGGGCGAATTTCGATGCCTTTCTGACGCTCCGTTAGATCAGAACGATCAACCCGAACCGTAACGCGGTAAAAGGGTTCGGCGCGGGGATTGCGTTCATCTTCAAAGGTGTCCGCCGAAACAAAATCAACCTCGCCATTCAAGGCGCCATAGATGGTGTAATCATAGGCCGAGAGCTTGATGGTCGCCGTCTGGCCGGTTTGTACACTGGCAATATCCTTGGGATTGACGCGGGCCTCGACAAACAGCTCTTCCCCCATGGGGATGATCTCAAAAATCTCTTCACCGGGGCGCACAACGCCGCCAATGGTGGTCACGCCCAGGCTGTTGACGATGCCGGACATTGGCGAAGTGATAACGGTGCGATCCAACTGGTCCTGTGCCAGCCGCTGATCCTGCCTCAGCGAGGCCAGCTCGCGCAGGGCTTCGGAATATTCTTCTGCCAGTTTCAGTTCATTCTGGGTGCCGATCTCATTGAACTTGGCCTGCGCATCGGTGGCAGCTTTCTGCGAGCGGTTCACTTCGATCAGGGCGACGATGTTCTGCTCGTAAAGGCTTTGCATATTGGCCAGCTCATCGTTCAGCTGATCCAGGATCTTGCGCGCGCTGGTGCGGCGGCTGTCAAAATCGCCCTGTCTGGCATTCAGCAGGGCGCGCTCTGACGCCAGTATTTCGGCGGAGCGGTCTGCCAGATCAACGGGGACAGTGAACTCATAGGCCCCGTCCATTTCGGCTTCCAGCCGGAATTGCTTGATCTCTAGTGTGTCGATTTGGTCCTGCAACTCATCGGCAATAGTGCGGAATTTGGTGTCCTGGAGCTTCGCCAGAACCTGTCCGGCGCGCACTTCGTCGCCTTGGCGTACATGCAGTTCCGCCAGAATGCCGCCTTCAAGGTTCTGTACGATCTGCGCCCTGGAGGAGGAGACCACTTCGCCTTCGCCGCGCACGATCTCATCCACCGAAGCAAAGGCTGCCCAGCCGATGAACAGCAACAGAGCTGCGCCAACCAGATAGACAATGCGGCTGGCGCCCCGGGCGCTCTCGGCGAGATCATAATGCGCGGATGAGGTCATTTGCCCTCTCCTGCGGCGAGATGCGCCAGAACCTTATCACGGGGACCATCCACCACCATGCGCCCGTCCTGCAGGATTAGGGTGCGGTTGGTCAGCGACAGGATGGGCATCCGGTGGGTGGCGATAACGGCGGTGCGGCCCTGCAGCCAGGTTTCCAACCGGCTGACTAGAGTGCGTTCCAAGGTTTGGTCCAAAGCGGCTGTGGGTTCATCCAGCAGCACGATTGTTGGGTTTTGCAACCAAAGCCGCGCCCAGCCCATCGACTGGCGCTGACCAATCGACAAGCCGCCGCCGCCATCACCGATATCCAGGTCCAGGCCCTTGTGGTGACCGCGCACATAGGCGCCCAGGCCAGAAAAGTCCAAAGCAGCCATCAGGCGGGTGTCGTCGCGCTCCAGCTGGTTGAGGTTGAGGTTGTCGCGCAGAGAGCCAGCAAACAGCCGTACATCCTGGCTCAGGTAGCCGATATTGCGGCGCAGATCGCGTGGGTCGATCTGGCCCATATCGGTGCCATCAATCATGATCCGGCCTGTATCGGGGGCGTAGAGACCCGACAGCAGTTTGATCAGCGTGGATTTGCCCGAGCCATTGACGCCCAGAACCGCAACGCGCTGGCCTGGGGTAATGGCGACACCGGGGACATCCAGGGTAGGGGCGGCATCTTCATCGTAGCGGAACACCACTTCGCGCATCTCAAAGCGGCCCTCAAGCTGCTCACGGCGCAGGTAGCTGCGTTCGGCATCCATTTCCTGCGGGGCGCTGGCGATGGCCTCCAGCCCCTCCAGAGCGCCCTTGACGTTACTCCAACGGGCCATGGTCGCGGCAAACTGGGTGAGCGGCGCCAGGGTGCGACTGGTGAGGATACCGGTGGCAATAATCGTCCCGACGGTGAACTCACCTGCAAAGACCAGCAAAGTACCCAGAACCACAGCGGTGATATAGGTGGCCTGCTGGATGCCCTGCGACCAGAAGGTGAGGGCGCTGGCAAGGCGACGTTGTTCGGTTGAGGAATGCGAGGACAGTACATTCAACTCGTCCCAGTTGCGCATAACGCGGTCTTCGCCGCGCTGGGTCTTTACTGTGTCGAGTTCGGTGATCACCTCGTGCAGCAGGCGGCCAGCCTTGGCATTGGCGCCCTGGGTCTGGCGGGTCAGCGCGATCATCTTGCGCTGCATGAAATAGGCCGGCAGCAGCATCAATGCACCGCCAACCATGATCACATAGACAACAGGCCCGGCGATCGAGGCCACCAGCAGCAGGAAGACGGCGATAAAGGGAATATCGGCGAGGGTGGAGATCGTCGAAGAGGTAAAGAACTCACGTACGGCACCAAAATCGCGCATCGCTGCAAACAGCCCGGAGGGGGGCAGCGGTTTTTTGTCCGAGCGCATGCCAATCAGGCGACGCATCAGATTGTGCTGAACCGAAAGTTCGATCTGGCGTCCGGCAGCATCCGTCAGCCGGGCACGGGCCACCTTGAGCAGGGCTTCCAGCATGATCGCAAGGAAGGCGCCAATGGCCAAAACCCAAAGCGTGGCATGAGACTGATGCGGCACCACCCGGTCATAGACCTGCAGGGAGAACAGCGCGACCGAGACGGCCAAGATGTTGGCCACCAAGGAGCCCAACATGATTTCACCCACCTGACGGCGGTATTTGGGGAATTCGCCCCAGAACCAGTGATCGCTCTCCAGCTGCGGTGTATGGCGGGCTGCCATTTGTTTGAGCGAGGGACGCGCCACCACCAGAGTGCCGGTGAAAAACGGGGTGAACTCACCCAGCGGGACCTCGGTGCGATTGTCGGGGCAGGTGGTGTCAAAAATGCTGAGCCGACCCTGGTCCTGACCCAGAACCAGGACACATTGGCCGCCCTTCATCATCGCCAGAGCAGGCCAGTCGCTGGGGGTCAGCTCCGGCCGACGTTGCAGTTTCACTTGCAGTCCGGTCGACCCCAATGCCTGTGCCAGGCTCTCGGCTGTGGAATCACCGGGGTTATTGCTCCACATAAAGCTGGCGATATCGCCTGCATGGGCTTCGGTGCCCTTCAGGGAGGCCAGCGTGGCAATCAGCGTGGCGCGGTGCTGGATCCGGGCAGAGGCGCCCTCAATTAGGGTGCCAACTTCGCGGCGACCTCCCGCGGCGGCAACATCTGTTTGGGCTCCTGCACCGCTGTGGGCTGGGGCACTGGCTGCTTGGGTTGCCACCTGCGGGGAGGGGGCGGTGGTGCGCCTACGGGCAGTGGTGTTTGAAGCGGTGCCATCGATGATCTGACCAGTAACGGGAGCCTGGTCCTGGTCGGCGAGCGGCGCCGGGCTGGGGGGAACTGCCCGCAACAGGGGGCTTCCTGGTTTGCGGGACTGCTTACTGGCTTTGGCGGTGGAACCAGGCCGGGGTGGAAAAGTTGTATCGGTCAAATCTTATCCCCATCCGCCAAAAGGCCCATGTCACGCGCCAGCATCAGCTGGATCAACACAACTTCGTACTTTGCTTCGATATGGTCCTGCTCGCGCTGGACCAGCTCTTCGTAGATGGAGACAACATCCATCACTGGCCGCTGGCCCGCTTCGAACTGGGATTTGAACAGCCTGTA
This sequence comes from Pseudophaeobacter sp. EL27, assembly GCF_900313025.1. Taxonomy (GTDB): domain Bacteria; phylum Pseudomonadota; class Alphaproteobacteria; order Rhodobacterales; family Rhodobacteraceae; genus Pseudophaeobacter. The sequence goes on along the minus strand of NZ_OMPQ01000008.1, from coordinate 408,028 downwards.
GGTTTCCCGGCTGGCCCGTGCCAGTGATGCGGTCTCGACAGTTTGGCGCTGATAGGAGGCCAGACGTTGTTCCTGACGGGAGTGGCTGCGCCGGGCGTCTTCTTCGGCCTCACCAATCTGGCGACGGGCAGCTTCTTTGGAGACTTCGATGGCTTTGAGCGCGGCCCCGGTGCCGAGCCCCAGCGGTTCGGCCAGATCCAGGGTCAGCCCGGCACCAGATCCGTCAGAAGTGACGTTGCCGGCCGCTGAAATCTGCGGCAGGAGACCGGCCCGGCCAATCACCGCTTGGGCCACACCACGATTGGCGGTGGCTTCGGATTTCAACACCGAGAGATACTGCACGGTTTCGGGCGGTGTCCCGAGGTCGAGCTTGCCGGGTTTTTCGGGGAAGCTCTCACCGGTCATCGCCGTGAGCTCAGCCCGGGCGGTGGTGGCGGCATCCTGTGCGGTGGTGCGGGCATTGCGCATGCCATTGATCTTGCTGTCGACCACATTCAGGTCGGAACGGTCGGACAAGCCACCGTCAACCCGCCCCGAGACGATGCGGCGGAATTCCTGCATCTGGTTCAAGGCACGGCTGTTATAGGCGGCTTTCTCTTCGCCGCGCAGCCCGGCCAGATAGAGGCCTACGGCATCTTCAACTCGCTCATTCATATCAACCGAGAGATTGACAGCGGCGACTTCGACATCGGCGGCTGCAAAGGCGCGTTCGGCTTTGCGGCGGCCATTGTCAAAAAGCACCTGCTGAATGAGCATCCCTGCCACCAGATCCCCCAGATCCGTCAGGCTGACGGAGGGGCCGATTGTGGGCAGCCAGTTTTTCGACTCGGCTTCGGCGCGCAGTTTGGCGCTGATCAGTTCCGCTTCGGAGGCGCGGGCAGAGGCAGCAACGGCGGCCTCGGCGACGTCATTGTAGACGGTGCCTTCGGTCAGCAGCGAGCGGCGCGCGAGCAGGGTTGAGATAACCTCGGAAGTGGCCTCGCCTTCGGGCTGCACAAAGTTGCCGCCGCGCCGGGAGACTTCGGTCTCGTCCGTGGTTTTGCCTGTAAGAAACGGCACGCCATCGGCGCAGCCAGAGAGGCTGCACATAAGTGCCAATGCGCCAATGGGTCGTGCCAGTTGCATACTGCCCCTCGCCCTTTTGTAGGGTTTTGGTTGGGACCGGCAGCGGTCAGGGACTGTGCCGGTCCAATTGATCAGATGATGACGGTGACGTCTTGATCAATGACCAGGGTCGTGCCGTCGTTACCAACGGTGTAGACGTTGTAGTTCTCACCGCCGACACTGCGGGTTCCTGACAAGGTCGCGCCTGCCACGGTGACAGTGTCGTCGCCCGGGGTCGAACCACTGTGGATGGTCAGGGTATCCGAGTTTTCGGAGAGCGCCTTGATATCCGCTTCGGTCAGAACCAGAGACACATTGCTGGCCGCACCAAGATCCAGTTCATCGATGTTGAACTGGCCAAGGGAGGCATGATTCAATGTGCTGGCCGTTGTGGCATTGTCTTCAAGAACAAGCAGGGTGCTGGACCCATTGCCAAGCGTATCAACATTGGTCACCACCAGATCGGTGCCATCGGGGATCGCATTGGTAAAGTCGAACTCGGTAACGCCGCGCCCAGGAGTGACAACTGCACCCGGATTGGAGGTGGAACCATCGCCTTCGAGCGTGTTGACGGTAATGGATTCACCTGCGCCGGCAATGCCTTCGACGGTGATTTCGCTGACGTCCTGGCTGCCGATCTCATAGGTGACCGAGTCCAGAACAGGGGCTTCAAAGACGGTATCGATTTCGAAGTTTTCAGTCAGGGTGCTGGTGTTGCCAGCAGGATCTTTTGCAACGATTGTGGCAGAGGTAGAGTATTCACCTGCGGGAAGGTCTGCGCCCGAGAACTCGGCGCTCCAGTTACCTGCAGCATCCACGGTGGCCGTCTTTGCCACGCCCCGGATTGTCACGATCACCTCAGAGCCCGGCTCGACCGTGCCCTGCAGGGCAAAGCCGGCGTTCAACTCATCCTGATTGATCACGTCATTGGCGGTCTGATTGGCCTCGACGGTAAAGGGGTCAACTTCGGTGTCGATCGCAAGGGAACGGGTCACCACATCGGTGTTGCCTACAGCATCCGTGGCGTGCACTTCAATGTCGACATTCGTGGTGCCGGTTGGGATCGAGCTTTGCGGAATAAGCACTGTCCAGTTGCCCGCAGCATCTACCGTGGCGTTCTGGGCACCGGAGGCGCCAAAGAACACTTGAACTGTGGAGCCTGGCTCGGCAGTGCCGGTCAGCTGAACACCGCCCTGGGCTTCTGCGCCGGACAATACATCATCCGGACCTGCAAAACCGCCGTTCAGGGTCGCGCTGGTTTGAGTATCAATGTGGACCGTATGCGTGCTGGTCGAGCTGTTTCCTGCCAGATCGCTCGAGGTGACCTCGACGGTGCTGGCGTAGTTATTGCCACCAGTGATCTGGGCGCTGCTGTAATCAACAGACCAGGTGCCATTGTTTGCAACGGTTGTGGTCTGGGTAACGCCTTGGAACAGAACAGAGATCGAGGCCCCTGCTTCGCCGGTCCCAGAGAGGGTGACACCATTGGAGGCTTCGGAGAAGCTGACAATATTGTCGCCCTCTACGGTGTTGATGCCAATGGGGGGCGCGACGGTGTCGACCACCAATGTCTCGGTATAGCTGGCGCTATTGCCAAAATCGTCGGTTGTGGTGATGGCAACCCCGGTGGTGTATTCGCCGGTGGTGATCTGGGTCGAGTCAAACGTAACCGACCAGCTGCCATTGGGGGCAACTGTTGTTGTCTGAGTGTGGCCGTTGATGACAACACTGACGCTGGCGCCAGCTTCGCCGCTGCCGGTGATCACGGTGCCAGAGGAATGTTCACTGCCATTGACAATATCGCCGGTGGATTGGGTGCCACTGGTGACGTTCAGGACTGGTGGCGTGGTGTCGATAACCACTGTTGGGCCATCCAGATCATGGGTTGTACCGTTGGGATCGACAACTTTGACGGTTGTGTCATAGTTGCCATCTGCTGGCAGGGATACCACCGGGAAGGTCACTTCCCAGGTGCCGTCATCCTTGACGGTGCCTGTCTGTGTTTCGCCACCTACGTTGACTTCGACTACAGCGCCGGGGGTACCGGTGCCGGTGATAACAACCGGATCCGTGGTTGCGCCTGCAATTGGGTAGCTGGCATCGGGATTGTCCACGGTAGGAATGATAGCATTTCCGCCACCACCGCCGCCACCACCACCGCCAGCGACGACCGCGGCACCGGCTACACCGGCTGCTGCGCCCGCTGCGCCCAGGCCGCCAAAGAGAGGGGCTGCCAGTGGGGCAATGACCGGCTCGATCCGGTCAACATCTAGGAAGACCATCTCGTCATAGGCAGACCATTTGCCGGAAATATCCAGCGGCTCGTAGCTTGCAAACAGCGCGCCCTCGGCCTTGTCCTCTAACACGACCTCGACAAAATTGCCTTCCTCGCTGAGGAACAGGTTTTTGCCGCCGGCAGTACCATTGGTATAGTAGTTCTGCAAAACAAGGATCTGGCCATCGGCCAATACAAGGTGGAGATCCGATCCCCGCCTTACATAGGCGTCAATGTCCGAGGCGCTGAGGTTCAGCGAAATGTCCTTGGAGTGCGTGACATTGAGAAGAGAGGGAGACCCCTCGGAAAAAGTGCTTTGACGTGTGGTCCCCGAAAGATCACGGGTGATAAATCCAACAGTGCTCATTTTTTTGCCGCTCGCTTATGGACCACGCAACGCCCTAAATCATGGGGTCGCGGAGGATCCGGTGCCTGTATGTTTCTGCCGAAGGCCGTTCTTTGCGGCCATATTGTGGGTATATTGCGTCGAATTTATATCAAATGTCTAGTCGGTGCTGGCAGAAACTGTGGATGAATTACGCACTATAGTGTCTTGTTTGCCGCAGATTTTCTTTGGCATGGGGGCTGGTCCCCTTGTTTTTGGGTGATTTGTTAACAAAGTGTTAATGGAAACGCCGCCTTCCGGGATGGCGGCACGGGATGAGACTCGGGCGGAAATTGGGCAGAAACAGGGCTGAGCGGAGGGCGTAGCCTTACCAGGTGCCCTGGCTGTTGCCTTGGCAAAATGGGGTCCCAAAGGCATCACGTCGATTGGTGGCTTCGACATCGAAACACGGCCGCTTACTGGGAGGGATGCAGGGTGAGATCACAAGTTCTGGTGAAAATGTGAAGGATCTTTGACAAAAATCTTCTGGCAATTAATTAAAATTACACCAGTTCCTAATAGTATGAAACGCGTAGATAGTGTACCCTTGCGGAATACTGAACGGCGTCTGAGACCCTCGATTGCCGGACCAAGCCCCCTGATCAGAGCGGGCATCCGGTGCTTACGACGCCGTCGACCAAGAGCAGAAATCAAAACCAAAATCGACCGCGGGCATCCGTGGCCCAGTTGCTGGGGTCTCTATGTCTGTGCGTTTTCACTACCGCCAGGAGGAAGGGCGAAGCGTAACCCAGGAGGCTAGATCCCGATGAAAGACATTGCCGAGATATTTGTTGAGCAGTACGGCCAAACGCGTGAGCAGGAGATGTCACTCTATGACTATCTCGATGCCTGTCGCGATGACCCGAGCCTCTATGCCAATGTGGCTGAGCGGATGCTCAAAGCCATAGGGGAAGAGGAGCTGGTTGATACCTCAAAGGATGCCCGGTTGGGGCCGATCTTTCAGAATCGAACGATCAAGCAATATCGTGCCTTCAAAGATTTCTACGGGATGGAAGACACCATCGAGCGGATCGTCGGCTATTTCCGCCATGCGGCCCAGGGCTTGGAAGAGCGCAAACAAATCCTTTATCTGCTGGGGCCAGTAGGGGGCGGTAAGTCCTCGCTTGCGGAACAACTGAAATGTCTGGTCGAAGATCAGCCGATCTATGTGTTGAAAGCCGGGGACCAGCTGTCGCCGATCTTTGAGAGCCCACTGGGCCTGTTTGATCCGGTACGCATGGGCAAGGTACTCGAAGAGGAATACGGCATTGCCCGTCATCGCCTGCCGGGGCTGATGTCGCCCTGGGCGGTGCAGCGGTTGGACGAATATGGTGGCGACATCAGCAAGTTCACCGTGGCGCGGATCTATCCGTCGGGTTTGCGGCGCATGGGGGTCGCCAAAGTCGAGCCGGGCGATGAGAACAATCAGGATATCTCTACCCTTGTGGGCAAAGTGGACATTCGTCAGTTGGAACACTTCAGCCAGGACAATCCGGATGCCTATAGTTTCTCTGGCGGGTTGAACCGCGCCAATCAGGGTGTGCTGGAATTTGTCGAGATGTTCAAAGCGCCAATCAAGATGCTGCACCCGCTGCTGACCGCCACCCAGGAAGGCAACTATATGGGCACCGAAAGCTTTGGGGCCATTCCCTTTACCGGCCTGGTGCTGGCGCATTCCAATGAGAGCGAGTGGCAGGCCTTCAAGAACAACAAGAACAATGAGGCCTTTATCGACCGAGTCTCGATCGTCAAGGTTCCCTATTGCCTGCGGGTCAGTGATGAGGCGCAGATCTATGACAAGCTGATCCAGCACAGTGAGCTGGCCGAGGCGCCCTGCGCGCCGGAAACCCTGAAGATCCTCAGCCGGTTTTCGGTTCTGACCCGGCTGAAGCCACATGAGAACTCCAATCTCTATTCCAAGATGCGTGTCTATGATGGGGAGAGCCTGAAAGACACAGACCCCAAGGCCAAGACGGTTCAGGAGTATCAGGACCGAGCTGGTGTTGATGAGGGTATGAACGGCATCTCGACCCGTTTTGCCTTTAAAGTGCTCTCCTCAACCTTCAATTTCGACACCGATGAAATCGCCGCCGATCCGGTACATCTGATGTATGTGCTGGAACAGATGATCAAGCGCGAGCAGTTCCCGGCCGAAACCGAGGCCAAATACCTCGAGTTCATCAAAACCGATCTGGCGCAGCGCTATGAGGAATTCATCGGTAACGAGATCCAGAAGGCCTATCTCGAGAGTTACACCGAATATGGCCAGAACGTCTTTGATCGCTACATCTCCTATGCGGATGCCTGGATCGAAGAGCAGGACTACAAAGATCCTGATACAGGCCAGCTTTATGATCGTGAGATCCTCGACAGTGAACTGAGCAAGATTGAAAAGCCTGTCGGCATCGCCAATCCCAAAGACTTCCGCAACGAGGTGGTCAAGTTTGCGCTGCGCCACCGTGCCAATACCGGATCAAACCCAGCGTGGAACTCTTATGAGAAACTCCGCGACGTGATTGAGAAACACATGTTCTCACAGGTCGAAGAACTGCTGCCGGTGATCAGTTTTGGCAGCAAGAAGGACAGCAAGACCGAGAGCAAGCACCAGGAGTTTGTCGAACGCATGCGCAGCCATGGCTATACCGACCGTCAGGTCCGGCGCCTGGTGGAATGGTACATGCGGGTCAACAAGGCCGGGTAACGGGGGCGCTGAAAGATGCATCAATTCATCGATAGACGCGCCAACCCCAAGGGCAAAAGCCACGGCAACCGGCAACGGTTCCTGCGTCGCGCCCGGGACAATATCAAAGAGCGTGTTGACCGCTCGGTGCGGGACAAATCCATCCAGGACGGGGATGGCGTCGCACCGGAGGGAGAAAAGGTGACAATCCCTTCCAAGGGATTGCAGGAGCCGCGGTTCTTTCATGGACCCGGCGGCAACCGCAAATATGTCCTGCCGGGTAACAAGGAGTTTGTGGTTGGCGATACCATTCCCAAACCGGATGGTGGTTCGGGGCAGGGCGGGCGCAAGGCCTCGGAGGGTGGCGAAGGCGATGATGATTTCTCCTTTACCCTGACACGTGATGAGTACCTGGAGATCCTGTTTGAGGGGCTGGAGCTGCCGGATCTGGTGGAGAAACCCACCGTCGAGACAGAAACCATTGGCACCCGCCGCGCTGGGCTGACCACGGCTGGCACCCCCAACAATCTCAATCTGGTGCGCACCATGCGGAACTCTCTGGGGCGACGCATTGCTCTGCGACGTCCCTCGGCCCAGGCAGAGGCGGATCTGCGGGCACAAATCGAGATGCTTGAGGCGCTGCCCAGTCGAACAGCGGCCCAGGCCGAGCTGCTAGAGCAATTGCAGGTGCGGCTGGAAGGGCTGCAACGCAAGCGCAAGGTGGTGGGCTATATCGATCCGATTGATCTGCGCTTTGATACCCATGTGCCGGAAAAGATCCGCAAATCCCGCGCAGTTGTGTTTTGCCTTATGGATGTCTCTGGCTCGATGCAGGAACGTGAAAAGGATCTGGGCAAGCGGTTCTTTTTACTGCTGCACCTGTTCCTGTCACGCTGTTACGAGCACACAGAGCTGGTCTTTATCCGCCACACCCATCTGGCAGAGGAAGTGGATGAGGAGACCTTCTTTTATGCCCGCGAAACCGGCGGTACCATTGTCTCTACTGCGCTGGACAAAATGCGTGAGGTGATTGCCGAGCGTTTCCCGCCGGAGGAATGGAACATCTACGGGGCTCAGGTTTCGGACGGCGAGAACTTTGGCAATGACTCGGCGCGCTGCAAAAAGCTGCTGCTCGAGGATCTGCTGCCGGTCTGCCAGTACTACGCCTATATGGAGATCGTCGAAGAGAGCGCGGAGACTCTTCTTAATGACACCGAGGCAGGCGACGACCTGTGGCAGAACTACCGACTGGTCAAGGCGCAGGCCCCACATTTTGAAATGCAGCGAGTGGCGCATGCGGCCCATATCTATCCGATCTTCAGAGAGTTCTTTCTGCCACGGATAAGGGGAGGTCAAAATGCTTGATGCAAAACCAGGATCCAACCTGCTGTTTGACGGGCCGGAGTGGAGTTTTGAGCTACTGGAAAAGGCACGCGATGCCATTGAGGATATCGCGCTGAACGATCTGGGGCTGAATGTCTACCAGAACCAGATCGAGATCATTTCGGCGGAGCAGATGCTGGATGCCTATTCCTGCACCGGGCTGCCCTTGATGTATCAGCACTGGTCCTTTGGTAAACATTTTGCCCGCGACGAGGCGCTGTATCGCACCGGGCGGCAGGGGCTGGCCTATGAGATCGTGATCAACTCCAACCCCTGCATCAGCTACAACATGGAAGAAAACACCATGTCGATGCAGACATTGGTGATGGCCCATGCGGCCTTTGGTCATAATCATTTCTTCAAGAACAACTACCTGTTCCAGCAATGGACCGATGCCGATGGCATTCACGACTATCTGGCCTTTGCCAAGAACTACATCACCGCCTGTGAGGAGCGCTATGGGTTGGATGCGGTCGAAGAGGTTCTGGATGCGGCCCATGCCCTGCAAACCCAAGGCGTGTTTCGGTATGGGCGTCCGCCCAAACCCACCGCGCAGGAGCTGGAAGCAATGCAGCGAGTGCGCGATGGCCATGAAAGCGCGCGCAGCCTACTGGATATCTGGACTGATGCCACTCTGGGCAAAGCCAAGGATGGGGTGCCTCATGATGAGTCTTATTCGGCCCGTCGGCAAAGCCTGAACCTGCCGCAGGAGAATATTCTCTACTTCCTGGAAAAACACAGTCCGATCCTGAAGCCCTGGCAGCGTGAGCTGCTGCGCATCGTACGGATGCTGGCGCAGTACTTCTACCCGCAGAAACAAACCAAGGTGATGAACGAGGGCTGCGCCACCTTTGTGCATTATTACATCATCAATGAGCTGTTCACCCAGGGGCGTCTGACCGAAGGCTCTTACATGGAGATGATGCACAGTCATACCAATGTGGTTTTGCAGCCAGAGTATAACGATCCGCGATATTCCGGCATCAACCCCTATGCGCTGGGCTTTGCTATGATGATGGACATAAAGCGCATCTGCGAAGAGCCGACGGAGGAGGACCGGGATTGGTTCCCGGATATCGCCGGTCAGGGCGATTGGCGTGCAGTGCTGCGCAATGCCTGGGCCAATTACCGGGATGAAAGCTTTATCCAGCAGTTCCTGTCACCGCATCTGATGCGTAAATTCAAACTCTTTGCCTTGGTGGATCAAGAGGATCAAAAGGAGATGGTGGTAAGCCAGATCCATAATCGGGCTGGCTATAAGGAGATCCGCCGGGCCTTGGCACAGCAATATGATCTGGCCTATCTGGAGCCTGACATTCAGGTCACCGATGCAGATCTGAGCGGCGACAGGCGCCTGATCCTCTCCCATACAGTGCGCGATGGCATTCACCTGGAAGAGGACAACAAGCGCGAAGTGCTAAAGCATCTGGGCACACTCTGGGGGTATGAGGTTTGCCTGAATGCGGTGGAGACACGGATCGAAACCTGAGTAGGCAGGCCCATGAGCGTGCCTTGGATCCTTCTTGCTCCGGCATCAGGTGTCGTCTGGCGGGTAACTCTTGTGCAGATCGTCGATGACATAGGGATGGGAATGCCGTTTGGGACCGCCCATAGCCTGGCCTGTTGTCCCTTTCAGATGCGGATGATCCGCTGCCAGCTCCGGGTGGTCATGGGGCAGGCTCTCTGGATCCTTTGCGGGCCATTGGCTCCGCGCATAAAGCAGCCCCAAAATGGCCAATGAATTTAGCAGCAAGAGCGAGGGCACCATTCCAAGGCTGCTCATACTCCAGCCCGCCAGTGGATAGGTGATCAGCCAGCAACCATGGGACAGGGTGAACTGCGCCGCAAAGACCGCTGGGCGATCTTCAGTCTGGGCAGAACGCTTCAGCAGGCGCCCCGATGGGGTGAGAATGGTGGAATAGCCAAACCCGGATAGGAACCAGCAGGCGAGCACCGGGATCAACTCTGCTTCGACCAAACCTGTATAGGTTGCCAGCCCTGTCTGGGCCAGAATGGCAATAAGTGCGCCGCCTATCATGACCGGGCGATCCTGAATGCGGATCAGCAGCTTTGGCAGGGTAAAGGCTGCCAGCATGGACCCGGCCCCAAAAGCCGCCAGCGTCAGGGCGACCATATGTTCTCCAAGACCCAGCTCAGCCCGGACAATGACCACGGTATTGATGATCACGATTGCGCTCACAGAGGCGGCAACCGCCGATAGCCCCAGCAACCCCCGCAGGCGCGGTGTTTTCAGGTAGATGCGGATGCCCAGTGTTGTGCGCTCATAAAACCCTTTGGCAACACTTGGCTTGGGCGAGGGGAGCGCGACCGAGACAACCAAAAGTGCCGAGGCAACAAAGCCAATAGCGGTGCCAAAGAACAAAAAATTAGCAGTCATCAGGGTCAGCAGCAGTGCAGCCACTGTTGGGGACAGCAGGCTCTCGATATCAAAGGCCAGCCGCGAGAGAGACAGGGCATTGGTATAGTCGTCTTCATCTGGCAGGACATCGGGAATTGTGGCCTGAAAGGCGGGGGTGAACCCGGCAGAAGAGGCCTGCATCACAAAGATCAGTACATAGATCTGCCAGATTTCAGTGACGAAGGGCAACGCCAGTGCCACCAGGGCCCGCAGAATGTCCAGCGTCACCAACCAATTGCGGCGCGGGTACTGGCTGGCAAGCGCTGCGGCGATTGGGGCAAGGGTCACATAGCTGACCATCTTGATGGTGAGGGCGATACCCAGCACGATGGAGGCGTCGGCCCCGGCCAGATCATAGGCAATCAGCCCCAGTGCCACGGTTGCCAGACCGGTTCCGAGGATGGCAATTACCTGCGCCGCAAACAGATGGCGAAAGGTGCGATTTCTCAAGATGGCTAGCATGGCTCACAGATACCTCGCGATATCTTTGAACATCTCGCTCTGCCCCTCGGTGCGGGTCTCATTGCGCGCATCTTCCAGACAGTGATCAATGTGATCAAAGATCAATTCCCGCTTGGCATTGGTAATGGCCTTTTCAACGGCCTGCAGCTGCTGGGCGATGTCTGCGCAGGGGCGTCCGTCTTCAATCATCGAGATGACGCTGCTCAGGTGGCCGTTTGCACGCTTTAGCCGGGTGGCAATGCGCGGGTGGGAAAGATGTGTATGTGGCTGTTTCATGGTTTCATATATCCCCCTGGGGAGGATGTTTTCAAGACTGTTTGCCTCTTGCCGAGCGGTGGCACCGCAAGTCATTGACAAGCGCCCCTCTCAATTGGATACAATATTCCAAACAGGACGCTTCTCACTCGCTACGCGGAGCCCTCGCGCCGACACCATGCTTTGAAATCGGGGGGCAGGCTTCGATCCCCCAATCTGATCCCTTGGAGACATCACATGACCGCTTCTTTTGCAGAGTATCGCCAACTGGCCAGATCCCTATCGGTGGACGCAGTGGCCTTGGTGCCGGGGCCAAATTTCACCCGGGCACTGGGGCAGGGGTTTATGAGCCACGAGCGTCCCTTTGTCCTGGTAATCCCGGCAGAAGGGGCACCGGCAGCGATTGTGCCAAACCTGGAGCTGGGATCCTGGGAGCTGGTCGCATTTGATGGGGCGGTTTTTGACTGGCGGGATCAGGATGGCTACCAGGCAGCCTTTGCGGATCTGGCCGACCATATGCAAATGGCGCGCCTGGCGGTCGAGGGGCAGGTGATGCGGGTCTTTGTGCATCATGCGCTGAAACAGGCCAGCCCGGAGCTGGAGATCATCGACGCAGAGAAAGAGATTTCGGGTCTGCGGATGATCAAGAGCGACACCGATGTCGCCGCCTTGCAAAAGGCCATTGCTCTGTCTGAACGCGCCCTGCACAGCGTGCTGGCTGAGGTCGAGGTGGGGCAGACCGAGAAAGAGATCGAAAGCCGCCTCATTCAGGCGCTTTTTGCCGAGGGGGCTGATGATCTTGCCTTTACACCGATTGTGGTGGCAGGTGACAATTCGGCCCGGGTGCATGGCCATGCCCGCGAAGACTATAAAATCCAGTCCGGTGACGCGCTCCTGTTTGACTTTGGTGCCCGCAAGGATGGCTTTTGCGCTGATATCACCCGCACGGTTTTTGTCGGCGGGGTAAGCGATGAGGCGCGCGCAGTCTACGAGACCGTTCTAGCCGCTAATATGGTGGGGCTTGCGGCGACGCGGGCCGGGGTCACCGCGCATCAGATTGATGATGTGGTGATCGGCGTGCTGGAGGCCTCTCCCTTTGCCGCCCATATCGAGACCAAGACCGGACATGGTCTGGGCCGCGATGTGCATGAGGCCCCCTATATCATGCGGGGCAATCATCAGCTGCTGCCTGCGGGCACCGTCTACACCAATGAACCGGGGCTCTATCTGGCGGGCAAGTTTGGCGTCCGGATCGAAGATGACGTGCTGATCACCGAAGAGGGCTGTCAGGTGCTGACCCAGTTCCCCAAAGAGCTGACCATTGTCGGTGGCTAAGGGCTGAACAGGATAGAGCAGTGAAAAAGGCGCGGCCCCATCAGGGGGCGCGCCTTTTCTAATTTTAGATCTGTTGAGAGCGTTAGGGCTTAGAACTCGACCACGGCGCGGATGGATTTGCCTTCGTGCATCAGGTCAAAGCCGTGGTTGATCTCGTCCAGCGTCAGCTTGTGGGTGATCATCGGATCGATCTCGATCTTGCCGTCCATGTACCAGTCAACGATCTTGGGCACATCGGTCCGACCGGAGGCGCCACCAAAGGCGGTGCCGCGCCAGCTGCGACCGGTGACCAGCTGGAAGGGACGGGTGGAGATTTCAGCACCCGCAGGGGCCACACCGATGATGATGCTTTCGCCCCAGCCCTTGTGGGCGCATTCCAGCGCGGTGCGCATCACGTTGACGTTGCCGGTGGCATCAAAGGTGTAATCGGCACCGCCGCCGGTCAGCTCGACCAGATGCGCCACCAGATCGCCCTCGACCTCGGCCGGATTGACAAAATGGGTCATGCCAAAATGCGTCGCCATCTCGACCTTGCCGGGGTTCAGGTCAACGCCGACGATCTGATCGGCACCGGCCAGTTTCAGACCCTGGATCACGTTGAGGCCAATGCCACCTAGGCCAAAGACCACACCGGTCGAGCCGATTTCCACCTTGGCGGTGTTGATCACCGCGCCGATGCCGGTGGTGACGCCGCAGCCGATGTAGCAGATCTTGTCGAAGGGCGCGTCCTTGCGCACTTTGGCTAGGGCGATTTCCGGCACCACGGTGTGATTGGCAAAGGTCGAACAGCCCATGTAGTGATGGATAGGAGTGCCATCCAGCATAGAGAACCGGGTCGAGCCATCGGGCAACAGACCAGCACCCTGGGTCGAGCGGATCGCCTGACACAGGTTGGTTTTTGGATTGAGGCAATAGTCGCATTCGCGGCACTCGGGCGTATAGAGCGGGATCACGTGATCGCCCACTTCCAGGCTGGTCACCCCTTCGCCCACCTCGATAACAATGCCCGCGCCCTCATGGCCCAGAATGGCGGGAAAGATGCCTTCGGGATCATCACCAGAGCGGGTAAATTCATCCGTGTGGCAGAGACCCGTGGCCTTGATTTCCACCAGTACCTCGCCGGCCTTTGGCCCTTCGAGGTTCACTTCCATCACTTCGAGCGGCTTGCCCGGAGCAACAGCAACGGCTGCACGTGTACGCATCATGATTGCGATCCTTCGTCCTGTTGTGAGGGGCGCGCCACAGCTAGGCGCTGACCCTTTCGAATTACTGTTCGGCCCGATCAAAGGGATTGGCCCATGTGATCTGACCAGAGCCTGATCCGCCCAGCGTTACATTTGCCAAAGTGATCAGGCAAGCATTGCCTTTGGCTCTATCTTTTCCAGCCCTTTGCGCCCCATCCAAATACGACGAAAAGTGACGTTTTCCAGTCAATTGGCCGTGATGGCAGCTCCTTGGGCTAGGGTGAAACAATTGTAGGATAAATCAGATTCTCTACGAGGTTTGGTCTTGACCTTCCCCTCACTGGAAGCCCCATATCCAATCGCAATTGTAGGACGACTCTCGGGATTTCCACCATGGAACAGCGCCAGATAACATTGCAAATCACCGGTCTCAATTGTGCAGGCTGTGTTGGGCGGGCAGAAAAAGCCCTGTCCACGCTTCCCGGTGTCACTGAGGCCTCGGTCAATCTGGCGACCTCCAAGGGCCAGGTTCACGCAGCGCTGGATCTCGAACCAGCAGATTTGGTCTCGGCCTTGGAGCAGGCGGGCTATCCAGCGGCCCTGTCTCAGGTGAGCCTCGATATTGAGGGGCTAAGCTGTGCCTCCTGTGTGGGGCGGGCAGAGGTGGCGTTGCGGGCGGTGCCCGGCGTGGTTTCAGCCGATGTGAACCTGGCCACGGAGCGGGCTGAGATCCGCTATCTGACCGGCGCAACCCGCGCGGCAGACCTGCGGGCGGCGAGCACCGGTGCAGGCTACCCCGCCTCTCTACGCGCGGCTGAAGTGGATGCAGCAGAGCAGGCGCAGCAGCGTCGGGGGCAGGAGATCACAGCGCTAACCCGGCAGGTGGCAATAGCGGCGGTTCTGACACTGCCAGTTTTTGTGATTGAAATGGGCAGCCATATGGTGCCGACCATGCATCATTGGGTGATGGCAAATATTGGCCTCAACAACAGCTATTTGCTGCAATTTGTGCTGGCCACATTGGTGCTGGTTGGGCCCGGTCGCCAGTTCTATAGCAAGGGCGTGCCCGCCTTGTTGCGTGGTGCGCCGGATATGAATGCCCTGGTGGCGCTGGGCACCGTGGCGGCCTATGGGTTCTCGGTGATCTCAACCTTTGTCCCGCAGCTGCTGCCTCATGGGTCGGCCAATGTCTATTTTGAGGCCGCCTGCGTTATCGTGGTTCTGATCCTGACAGGCCGTTTGCTCGAGGCCCGCGCCAAGGGGCGCACCGGGGCAGCGATCCGCAAACTGGTCTCCTTGCAGCCCAAAACCGCTGAGCTGGTCAGCGGCGATACAGTGATCGAAACTCCGGTAGAAGAGATCGCCCCCGGTGACCTGATCCGTCTGCGCCCGGGCGCGCGTATTGCCGTTGATGGAGAGGTGACGTCTGGCAGCTCCTTTGTGGATGAAAGCATGTTGAGCGGCGAGGCGATACCCGTGGAGAAAGGCAAGTTTGCGTGGCTTTCTGCTGGCACGGTGAATGGATCCGGAGTGCTGGAGTTTCGCGCCACTCATGTGGGGCGGGAGACGGGTCTGGCGCAGATCATTCAGATGGTTGAGCAGGCGCAGGGGGCCAAGCTGCCCGTTCAGGGCTTGGTTGATCGCATTACCCTGTGGTTTGTGCCTGCCGTTCTGCTGGCAGCGGCGCTGACGGTGCTGGTCTGGCTGGTGCTTGGGCCAGCACCCGCTCTGCCGCTGGCTCTGGTGGCTGGTGTCTCGGTGCTGATCATTGCCTGTCCCTGTGCTATGGGATTGGCGACCCCGACCTCGATCATGGTGGGTATCGGGCGCGCCGCGCAGATGGGGGTGTTGTTTCGCAAAGGTGATGCGCTGCAAAAACTACAGTCGGTTCATGTGGTTGCCCTGGATAAGACCGGTACCCTGACCGAGGGTCATCCGGCCCTGACCAATCTGGAGCCCGCCCCAGGCTTTACCCGCGACGGGGTGTTGCGCCTGATCGGTGCCGCCGAGGCCCAGTCGGAGCATCCAATCGCCAAGGCGCTTGTGCAGGCGGCAGGCAAAGGCCTGCCCAAGGCCGATAGCGTCGAGGCCATTCCTGGCTATGGCCTACAGGCGCAGGTCGAAGGTCAGAACATTCTGATTGGAGCTGCGCGCTTGATGCAGCGCGAAGGCATTGATTTTGGTCCGTTGACCGAGTCCGCGGCGCTGTGGGCAGCGGCGGGGGAGACACCCTTCTATGTGGCGATTGATGGTCAGGCCGCTGCCGCGCTGGCAGTGGCGGATCCGATCAAAGAGAGCACGCCGGAGGCAATCCGGGCCTTGCAGGCGCAGGGGCTGAAGGTGGCGATGATCACCGGAGATGCCGCGGCCACGGCACAGGCCATTGCCGCACGTCTTGGCATTGATGCGGTGCGCGCCGAATGCCTGCCGGGGGATAAGGTCGCGGCGCTGAAGGATCTGCAAGACAGCTTTGGTGCCCTAGCTTTTGTTGGTGATGGTCTCAACGATGCTCCGGCCTTGGCTGTGGCGGATGTGGGGATTGCGATTGGCACCGGCACCGATGTGGCGATTGAGGCCGCAGATGTGGTGCTGGTCTCTGGCGATCTGCGCGGCGTGCAGGATGCCTTGACCACCAGCCGCGCCACCATGCGTAATATTCGCCAGAACCTGGGGTGGGCCTTTGGCTATAACGTCCTTCTGGTACCGGTTGCCGCCGGAGTGCTCTATCCCTTTGGCGGGCCATTGCTCTCGCCGGTGCTGGCGGCGGGCGCCATGGCGCTGTCCAGTGTCTTTGTGCTCAGCAATGCGCTGCGCTTGCATCGGCTGAAATCCAGCTTAGATGAAGGAGCAGAGGTGTCGGCATCCGGCACTGGTTCACTTCGCCCCGCCACCTGACGGCACAGTATGAGGTCCGCATGAATATCGGTGATGTTTCTACCCGCTCGGGACTGCCGGCCAAGACCATCCGCTATTACGAGGATATCGGCCTGATCAAACCGCAGCGCAGCGAAAACGGCTATCGCTGCTTTGTCGAGGCAGACCTGCACAAACTCGCCTTTCTGGGGCGGGCGCGGGCCTTGGGTTTTACCATTGAGGACTGCCGCATGTTGATGGCGCTTTATGAAGACGAAAGCCGCGCCAGTAGTGATGTCAAACAATTGGCGCAGGAACACCTGAGCAAGATCGAGACCAAAATCGCCGACCTGCAAGCAATGCGCGATACCCTGACCGAGCTGGTTCATTGCTGCGCGGGCGACAACCGCCCCGATTGCCCGATCCTGAAGGATCTGTCGGGTAAGTGCTGAAGCCATTTTCAGCCAACGAGATTGGCTGCGAAGACGGGTTGGACCGGTTGGAGATACCGAGCAAGGGCAGCAATCGGCCGCGGGTGGGGGAGTAGCCCCCGCCCGAGGGGGCGGCCGGGGGCTGCCCGACCTTGCGGTCGGGAGATTGCGTTGGGCTGGTGCTCTGAGTTTAGCAAAGAGGTGTCTGAATCAGACAGGGCGCAGTTCCAGAGTTTCGCGGGCCTGCTGCCAGCTGGCAACGGGGCGCTCGTATTTCTCGCAGAGTTCCACTGCACGCTGTACCAGCGCGGCGTTTGACGGTGCCAGGGTCTCGCGGTTCAGGCGCAGATTGTCCTCTAACCCGGTACGGGTATGGCCGCCTGCAGCAATGGCCCATTCATTGACTTGGATCTGGCCGGGGCCAATGCCAGCACCGCACCATTCTGCCTCTGGTGCCAGCCGTTCCACGGTTTTGATATAGAAATCAAAGGTCTCGCGATCCACAGGCATGGCGTTTTTCACCCCCATGACAAATTGCACATAGAGCTTTCCATTGATCCGCCCATCTTGGTTCATCTTCACCGCTTGGTGGATATGGGACAGATCAAAGGCTTCGATCTCGGGCTTGACCTCGTATTGCCGCATCTCAGAGGCCAGCCAATCAACCAGCTCTGGCGGGTTTTCATAGACGCGGGTGGGGAAATTGTTCGATCCCACCGAGAGCGAGGCCATATCAGGGCGCAGCGACAGCATGCCGCCACGTTCCTGACCCGCACCAGACCGTCCGCCTGTCGAGAGCTGCACGATCATGCCGGGGCAATGTTTGTTCAACCCTTCCAGCAGCAGGCCGAACTTTTCCGGATCAGATGAAGGCGTCTGATCGTCGTTGCGCACATGGCAATGGGCAATCGAGGCACCAGCTTCAAACGCCGCTTGGGTGCTTTCAATCTGTTCCGAAATGGTGGTGGGCACCGCCGGATTGTGCTCTTTGCGGGGCACGGATCCGGTGATGGCAACGCAGATGATACAGGGTTTTCCCTGGCTGAAGATGGTCATGGATGTTCCCTTAGATGTCAAAAAAGACGGTTTCATCTTCGCCCTGCAGGCGGATGTCGAAACGATACACCGTCTCACCGTCGCGTTCACTGCGTTTTGCAATCAGTGTTTCGCGGCGCTTTTCCCACTCGATCACATTGATGATAGGATCGGCGGCATTGGCCTCGGCTTCATCGTCAAAGTAGAGCCGGGTGTTGAGCCCCACATTGATGCCGCGCGCCACGATCCAGAGGTTGATATGCGGCGCCATCATCTGGCCATTGCGGCCCATCAACCCACCAGGTTTGACCGTATCAAACGCCCATTCGCCGGTTTCAAAATTGGTGATCACCCGGCCCCAACCGCGAAAGCCCTCCTCAACATTCTCATACCCGGCATGTTCAGGGTGCGGATAGATACCATCGGCATTGGCCTGCCAGACCTCTAGCAGCACGTCCTTGACGGGCGAGCCGGTGCCGTCGATGACCAGCCCCTCGACGCGAATGCGCTCACCTTTTGCATTGGGGCCTGCGATGTCCTGGCCTAACTCCTGATCGTAGATCTGAAACCCAGCCGCGCCGGGGGCCAGACCGATGTGCACATAGGGGCCAGCGGTCTGCGAGGGGGTTTCCTTCAGATAATCGAGTGATTGTGGCATTAGTTCCCCTCCAGGCGGTTTTCAAACAGGGTTGAACGACGGCCGCGCAGCACGATGTCGAACTTATAGGCGATGGTATCCAGCGGGATGGTGGCGTTCATATCCAGCTTGGCAATCAGCTGCTCGATCGCATCCGGGTCGGGAATTGTCGCCACGATGGGGCAGGTTTTGACCAGGGGGTCACCTTCAAAATAGAGCTGGGTGATCAGGCGCTGGGCGAAACCTGTGCCAAAGACCGAGACATGGATATGCGCGGGCCGCCAGTCATTGACCCAATTGCGCCAGGGATAGGCGCCGGGTTTCACGGTGCGGAAGTAATAGTAGCCGTTCTCATCGGTCATGGTGCGGCCACAACCGCCAAAGTTCGGGTCGATGGCCCCCAGATAGGTATCCTTTTTGTGGCGATAGCGGCCAGAGGCAT
The DNA here is from genome assembly GCF_900313025.1 of Pseudophaeobacter sp. EL27. Classification (GTDB taxonomy): domain Bacteria; phylum Pseudomonadota; class Alphaproteobacteria; order Rhodobacterales; family Rhodobacteraceae; genus Pseudophaeobacter. Next base: position 389,148 of record NZ_OMPQ01000008.1, on the reverse strand, counting down.
TGGCCTGCCAGATCTCGACCAGCGTATTAGGCACCGGGCGAGCGTTTTCGTCCAGCACCCGGCCATGCACAATGATGCGCTCGCCAATGGGGCTTTGGTCTGGCTGGGCGTAGTTTGACAACAGGTCATTGTCGAGCGCGGTCAGATCACCATGGCCAAAGCGGGGGCCGGTGATTTCGCTTGGGGTGTTTTCCAGGCTGATCAGCGACAGCTTGGGCGAACGCGCTACAGAGGTCTTGTAGTCCTTGTCATAGGCCGGGGGATGCCAGCGGCGGTCGCGCTGGTAGAACTCACCCTGTTTTGGTGTCTGGGTCATTGTGGTCTTCCTCCTCAGGCCTTGGGTGCGGCGGCGTCGGCTTCCATTTCCGCATAGGTTTGTTTGGCAAGTTTCAGCGCGTGATTGGCGCGGGGCACGCCTGCATAGATGGCCACATGCTGAAAAGCTTCCAGCACGTCAATTTTGCTGGCGCCGGTGCGGGCGGTGGCGCGGATATGCATGGGGATCTCGTCGAAGTTCCCCAGGGCGGCCAGCAGGGCCAGGGTCAACATCGAGCGTTCGCGCGGTGCAATGGCATCCGATGACCAGACCGTGCCCCAGGCGCCTTCGGTGATCAGGGCCTGAAAAGCCTGATCCATATCGGTCTTGGCCGCCTCGGCCCGATCCACATGGGTGTCGCCCAGAACCGCGCGACGAGTCTTCATGCCCTGATCATATCTGGTGTTACTCATAGGGGGTGCCCTCTGGTTTGCAGTCACAAGGAGTATCACATATCAAAATTGTGCTGTATAATGTGAAGATATACATGTTTGCATTGCGAAAATGATATGCGTTTATCTGCACAGCTCAAAATGCGCCATCTCGAAGTCTTTGTCGAAGTGGCCCGTCAAACCAGTGTTACCCAGGCGGCCGAGGCGCTGGGCATGACACAGCCCGCCGTTACCCGCGCTCTGCGCGAGTTGGAGGCGGTCTGCGGCAAGCCCTTGGTGGAGCGCCATGGGCGGGGCATTCGCCTGTCCCCCTATGGGGAGATGTTTCGCCACCACGCCGGGCGCAGCCTGGCCTTGGCACGGGACGGCGTGGCGATGTTGCAGGGACTGGAGGCCGGTGAGGGGCCGCAACTGCGTATCGGCGCCTTGCCGACGGTTTCAGCCACTCTGGTGCCAGATGCACTGGCTCAGCTGGAGGCCGGCATAGGGCGCAGCCGGTATTCGGTGCTCACTGGTGACAATCAATATCTTCTGGATCAGCTGCGCCGTGGGGAGTTGGACTTGGTTGTGGGGCGCTTGCCCGCCCCTGAGCGCATGGTGGGGATTGAGTTTGAACCGCTGTTTCACGAGCGCGTTGCAGTTGTTGTGGCGGCGGGGCATCCCCTGGGGGACATCAGCCATCTGCCGGCGGGGGCACTGCAGTCCTATCCGGTATTGATGCCCTCAAAGGGCTCAATCATTCGCCCCTTGGTGGAGCATATGTTTCTGGAGCAGGGGCTGATGATGCCGCAGGCCCCAATCGAGACGGTCTCGGCCACATTCGGGCGGCGCTTTGTTCTCGACCATGGTGCGATTTGGTTCATCAGTCAGGGGGTGGTGCATGCCGATCTGGCGGCGGGGATCGTACAAAAGCTACCGCTGGACACCACTAGCACGCGGGGGCCGGTGGGGTTGTGTATTCGCAGTGAGCATCAGCTATCGGCCACTGGCGCGCGGTTTTGTGCCTGCATACGGGAGCTGTGCCGTCAGGCTGATTAGGTTTTTGTGCAGGGTTGTGGCGATCAGGCGCGCAGGCTGGCCAGAGCCATGCTGCTTATATCGCGGGCGATTGTATCGATGAACTCCTGCGAGGCACCGCGCTCGGGTCGGAACCAGAAAACCGGAGAATTGAGGATCAACATCAGCCCGGCCACAGCAACTGTGAGGTTGCGGTTCTGGATACTGCCTTCTGAAATGCCGCGAGCCACTTCGTTGCGAAACAGCAGCTCATACTGGCGCTGCCCGGTGCGCAACTGCTCCTGTAGCTCTTGCTCGACATTGGTGATCTTTTTGGGCTGGGTGCCGCCGGTGTAGGTTTGCAACACGACCTTGTGGTAGGCTAGTGAGTTCAGCACCTCGTAGACATGCCCGCGCGCCATTCTGTCGAGAGAGGCGATTGCCGGCCGGCTGGTATCGATCAGTTGTTCGACCGCTTGATGGGTAAAGCCCGCAGCCCGCAGCTGAACTGCGGCGAGCAAGGCGCCCTTGGAAGGGAAGTGGTGGTAGATCCGCCCCTTGGTTGAGCCCAGCCGCGCCGCGATATCATCAACAGAGGCGCTTTTGACGCCCAATGTCATGAAACAATGGGCGGCAGCGTCCAGGATCTCGCTTTTGGAGGTGCTGATCTGTTCTAACATCCGGGCTCTGCCTGTAATTCAGATTGGATCTTGGCCTATCAGACGGCCCGGATAAGAGGCAATCCCCCAGCGTTGTTGCGGCCAGTTCACGTCACCGCGCGCCTGTCAGCCAGCCGCGGCTGTTCAGAGATCAAAGCCGAAGTACGGGGCTGAAGCCAGAGAAACAAAGTCCGAAAAACTCGCCTTTAGGGGGCCGGGCAACGGGTGCTGGCTCGACGAGGAATAGAATCAGCCTAGGGGGCCAGAGGCACAAAGAATAGGCGTTTTTTGAGAGTTTGACGCTGGGTCCCGCCAATTGACAGGTCAAAAACATACTCATTAGTCTGTTTTTAGACGCTTGGGATTCCGCCGCTTGAGGAGGCAGCGCGAAATTCCACTAAAAAAGGCGCAAAGGCCTGGATCAGACCGGGCGAGGAACCGTTCTTTAGGAGCGGGGGGAGGAAAATTTGGAAGTATTGCAGCTCTTGATCAGTGGGCTTGCGAATGGCTGTGTCTACGGCCTGATCGCGCTTGGGTTCGTGTTGATCTACAAAGCCACCGAGGCGGTGAACTTCGCCCAGGGTGATTTCATGATGATCGGGGCCTTTGTCAGCCTTGGTCTGACCAATGCGGAACACATGAACCTGCCATTCTGGATCGCAGCGCCGCTGACGATTTCGATCATGGCGGTGTTTGGCTATCTGCTCGATCTGTTTGTGTTGCGCCATCTCTTTGGCCAGAACCAGACAGCGGTGGTGATCCTGACTATTGCCATGGGATTTGTGCTGCGGTTTATCGCGGGCATCATCTGGGGCCATGAGCCACAGACACTGGAGAGCCCGCTAGCCTTGGGAGATATTCATATAGGCGGCGTGGTTCTTGGTATGGCTGATGTAGCCATTATCGTTGTTACTTTCCTGCTGACCTGGTTTCTGTATCAGTTTTTCCAGCGCACCAAGCTGGGTTTGGCGATGCAGGCTGCAAGTCAAAACCAGATGGCAGCCTATTTCATGGGTATTCCGGTGAAACGTGTTCAGGGGCTGATCTGGGGGCTGTCCGGTGCCACGGCTGCGGTGGCCGGTATCCTGTTTGCCTCTAAAGGGGCAATCGACCCCAATGCCGGTCTCTTGGGGATCAAGGCCTTTGCCGCAGCAGTGATCGGCGGCTTTGGCTCGCTTCCTGGCGCCCTGGCTGGTGGTCTCATCGTTGGGGTGATCGAACCCTTTGCAGCGCGCTACTTCGCTGCTGGTTACTCACAAATTGCGCCCTATGCCCTGTTGCTGGCCGTGCTGATCTTCAGACCCCATGGTCTGTTCAGCCAGGTCCGCGTGAAGAAGGTATAATCTCATGCGTATTCATTTCAAAACATCCTACCAGCACGACATCCGACTGTTCCCAGATCGCTGGACGCTCTCGGTTTACGGCGCGCTTTTGGTACTGGCCTTTGCGCTGCCCTATCTGATCGGCGAGTTCTACCTGGGCGAAGTCACCAATGTGCTGATCTGGGCCATCGCAGGCCTGGGCCTGATGTTGCTGACGGGGCAGACCGGTCAGGCAAGCCTGGGACATGCGGCCTTTCTGGCGATTGGCTGCTACGCCAATACCATCCTGATCGAACAGGGCGTGCCCTTTATCATTGCCTTCCCGCTGGCGGGGATCATCACTGGCTTTGTGGGCCTGCTGATCGCAATTCCGGTGCTGCGCCTGCACGGGATCTATCTGGCGATTGCCACCATCGCCCTGTCGGTTCTGGCCGATGATATCATTGTGCTGACCGAACATTGGAGCGGCGGCGTGTCGGGGAAATTCCCGGAGATGATCACCATCTTTGGCTTTGAGATCGAACGCTGGTCGATGCCATCGCGGTTCTACTATCTGGTTCTGGTGGTCACCATCATCTGCACCCTGTTTTACCGCAACCTGCTGCGCTCTCCCCTAGGGCGTGCCTTTGCGGCGGTGCGCGACAGTGAAGTCTCTGCCACCGCCATGGGCGTTCATATTGCCCGTACCAAGGGCAAGGCCTTTGGCCTGTCTTGCATGATCACGGGCTGGGCCGGAGCGCTCATGGGGTATTACGCGGGCACCTTCAACAACGAGACCTTCAGCCTGGTGATTTCCATCACCCTGTTGATGATGATCGTGATTGGTGGGCTGGGGTCGATCCATGGCGCCTTCTTTGGGGCAATTGTGGTTGCCTTCTTGCCGCAGGCCCTGTCGATCCTGAAGGATAATGTCGTCGGCAGTGGCGTCGCCATTCCCGGGCTGGAGACCGGCGTATTCGGCATGATTCTGATCCTGTTCATCCTGTTTGAACCCATGGGAATCTACGGGCGATGGCTTAAAATCCGCACCTGGTTCGAGCTGTTCCCATTTGCGCGCAAGGACATGTTCCGCCGCCAGAAATCCTACCTGAAGACGGAGCGTCTGAGATGAGCCTTTTGGAAATCAACAATGCCACGCTCAAATTCGGCGGCGTGGTGGCGGTCAATGATCTCAGCTTTTCGGTTGAGGAGGGCGAGGTCTATGCCATCGTCGGCCCGAACGGGGCTGGCAAATCCACCGCCTTCAACCTGATCTCGCGCTTTTATGATCCCTTTGCAGGCACATTTACCTTTGACGGCAACAACTTGCTGGAACGGGACGCGGATCAGGTGGCGGATCTGGGTATTGCCCGGACCTTTCAGAATATTGAACTGTTCGAGCATGCCACGGTGTTGCAAAACCTTCTGGTTGGGCGGCATCGCCATCGCAAAACCACCCTTCTGGAAGAGATGTTCTTTACCCCGCGCGTGCGGCGCGAAGAAGAACGTCACCGCGAGGCGGTAGAAGAGGTGATCGATTTCCTTGATCTGCAGCCCTACCGCAACAAGATGATCGCCGGTCTGCCCTACGGGGTCCGCAAAGTGGTTGAGCTGGGCCGTGCCCTGGCCTCAAAACCGCGTCTTCTTTTGCTGGATGAGCCCGCATCGGGGCTTTCGGTGGAGGAAACTCAGGATATGCGCTGGTGGATTGATGACATCCGCAAACAGATGGGGATCACTGTTTTGATGGTGGAACATGACATGGGGCTGGTTTCAGGGGTATCCGACCGGGTGCTGGCCCTGGCAGATGGCGCCAAACTGGCCGAGGGAACCCCGGCAGAGGTGCAGGCCAATCCGGCAGTCATCGAGGCCTATCTCGGCGCGGGGGCAGTCTAATGGGTGAACCTTTGCTGGAAATCAAAAACCTCGAGAGCTTTTACGGGCCGATCATGGCGATCCGGGGGGTCTCGTTGAAGGTGGACAAGGGGCAGATCGTTACCGTGCTGGGCGCCAATGGTGCAGGTAAATCGACCCTGCTCAAAACTGTCTCGGGCATCATGGACCCTGAAAAGGGTGAGGTGCTGTTCAACGGCAAGCCGATCCAGGGCCAGGAACCACATCGCATTGTCGATCAGGGCATCGTGCATGTGCCAGAGGGACGTGAGGTCTTTCCGCTGCTGACGGTGGATGAGAACCTCAGCCTCGGCGCCTATACCCGGTCGGACAAGGCCGAGATCGAGCGCGACCGGCAGATGGTCTTTGACTATTTCCCCATTCTGGCGGAACGTCGCAACCAGGAGGCGGGCACCCTGTCAGGGGGGCAGCAACAGATGCTGGCCATTGGCCGTGGGCTGATGCTGCGGCCGCAGATCATGCTGCTGGATGAGCCAAGTCTGGGTCTGTCACCGCTCTTGGTCCAGGAGATCTTTGCCATTCTGCGCAGGCTCAATAGCGAAGAGCATGTGACCATGATGCTGGTGGAGCAAAACGCCCGTATCGCTCTGGATCTGGCGGATGTGGGCTATGTGATGGAGATCGGTCGCATCGTTATGGACGGCTCAGCTGATCGCCTGATGGAAAGCGAGGATATCAAGTCTTTCTACCTGGGCCATCAGGAAGAGGGCCAGCGCGGCGAGAAACGCTGGAAACGCAAGAAAACCTGGCGCTAGGAGGGGTGGAGATGAATATGCAAGTCGGAAAACAGACCGGGCTCGCCCAGATTGAAATCAACGGCGTCTCGTTTAATGCGGAACCGGGCCAACGTCCGGTTCTGGTGGATGGCTGTGATACCATTCCAAAACTGTTCCAGACCCGCTGCATGAGCCTGCAAGATCGCACGGCGCATCGCGAAAAAGACATGGGGATCTGGAAATCCTTTTCCTGGACCACCTATTGGGAGCAATCCAAATGGATTGGTCTGGGGCTGGTCTCTTTGGGGCTGCAGCGCGGCGAAGTGGTCTCGATCCTGAGCGAAGACCGCCGTGAATGGCTCTATACGGATATGGGCGTGCAGGGCGTCGGTGGCATTGCTTCGGGTGTGTACACCACGGATTCTGCCTCGCAGCTTGCCTATCTTGTAAATGACAGCGGCAGCCGGTTTCTCTTTGTCGAGAATGATGAACAACTGGACAAATATCTGGAAATTGCCGACCAGGTGCCGGATCTGGCCCAGGTGATCATCTATGACCGCGATGGGTTGCATGATCTTCAGCAGGAAAAGTGCATCTTTATCGAAGACCTGGTGGCAATGGGACAGGCCTATGAGGCCAAGATCCCAGGCGCGTTTGAGACTGAAATTGCAAAGTCCAAGCCCGAAGATACAGCCATGCTGATCTATACCTCCGGGACCACGGGCATGCCAAAAGGCGCCATGTTGGGGCATGAAAACATCCTGGCCTCAATGGAGGCCGGTGCACGCGCCCTGGCAGTGGATCCAAATGATGAGCAGCTCTGCTTCCTGCCGCTCTGCCATATTCTGGAACGCAATGTTTCGGTCTATTTCCCACTTGGGGCCTCCAGCACAGTGAACTTTGCCGAAAGCCCCGAGACGGTTTTTGACAATATGCAGGAAATCTCTCCGGCAACCTTCTTTGCGGTGCCACGGGTCTGGGAAAAGATCTATTCGCGGGTCCTGGTGCTGGCACAGGAAGCCACGCCAATGGGGCGCTGGGCCTTCCAAAGGGCGATCAAGGCAGGGCAGGCGCGGGCTGAACATGTGATGGTCGGCAAAGAGCCACCAGCCAATATTGCTGCGGCTTATGCCTTTTGGGACTTTATGGTGTTGCGCAATCTGCGCCGGATGCTGGGCATGGATAAAATGCGCCGTGGAGGCACTGGGGCCGCGCCCATCTCTCCTGAACTGCTGAAGTGGTACTGGTCCATTGGCGTGCCTCTGATCGAGGGCTACGGCATGACGGAAAACGCCGGTATTGCCACCATCAACACGCTGGAGCAGAACCTGCCGGGGACCGTTGGTCATCCGGTGCCGGGGGTGCAACTGCGGATTGCCGAAGATGGTGAAATCCAGACCCAGGGTTTGAACAATTTCCAGGGTTACTGGCGCAACAATGAGAAAACCGCCGAGACCTATACCAGTGATGGTTGGTTGCGGACGGGGGATGTTGGCCGGGTGGATGATGCAGGTAATCTGACCATCACCGGGCGGATCAAGGATATCATCATCACGGCAGGCGGTAAGAACATTACACCTGCTGAAATCGAGAGCCGGTTGAAATTCAGCCATTATATCTCGGATGCGGTGGTGATCGGCGATCAGCGAAAATATCTCAGCTGTCTGGTCATGATCGATCAGGAAAATGTTGAAAAATTCGCTCAGGACCGGAAGATACCCTTTAGTGACTTTGCGTCGCTCTGTGCCGCGGAGGAGGTGGTCAAGCAGATCAGCGAGGAGGTCGAGGCGGTGAACAAGGATTTTGCCCGGGTGGAACAGATCAAGGATTTCCGCCTGATCAATGTGCTGCTCACCGCTGAGGACGACGAGTTGACAGCGACGATGAAGTTGAAGCGCAGTTTTGTGGAGAAGAAACATAAGGCACTGATCGACGACATGTATTGACGGCGTGATCTGAACACGCTGCGAACCAATCCAGGGAGGAAATGGAAATGAAGAAACTTACATCCAAGGTGATGGCGGGCACAGTGATGGCCGGCGCAATGGCTCTGAGTGCTGGCTCTGCCGTGCAGGCCGATAGCCAGGGCGTGACCGATAGCGAAGTGGTCTTTGGCTCGGTCAATGACCTGAGCGGCATCTTTGCAGCGGTTGGCGTTCCTGCCACCAATGGGGCCAATATGCGCTTTGCCGAGGCCAATGAGGCGGGCGGCGTACATGGGCGCCAGATCCGCTTTGTGGTTGAGGACAATGGCTACCAGATTCCCCGTGCGATGCAGGGCTACAACAAGCTTTTGAACCGCGACAAGGTCTTTGGCATGTTGCTGTCGCTTGGCACGCCGATGAATATCGCGGGCTTCAAGCTGTTGGACCCCAAGGGTATTCCAAACATTGGCCCGCTGTCGGCAGCGCGTCAGATGTTGCAGGATCCGGTCGAAAACAAGTTCATCGGCTTTTCCAGCTACTATGATCAGGTCGAGGCCGGTGTGACCTATCTGGCGGGTGAATTTGAAGCAAAAGAAATCTGCTCGATGTATATCCCGTCGGATTTTGGCAAGGAGATCAAGGAGAGCGCAGAAGAAACCGCTGCCAAGCTGGGGCTGACTTTTGCCGCCGAGACCAGCCACAAGCCGGATGAGCTGGACTTTGTTGGGTCTTTGACCAAGCTGAAAGCCGCTGGCTGCGACGTCGTTGCCATGGCTCTGGGCGTGCGTCAAGGTATCACTGTCGTTGGCACCGCCAAAAAGCTGGGCTGGACCGACGTCAAGTTCCTCAACACTTCGGCTGGTTTCCTTGATGTTGTTGCCGCTGTTCCGGGTGGCGTGACCGAAGGGCTTTATGCGGCTGCCGGTTGGGTGGATCTTATCGCCCGCGCCGAAGACGAAGCTCCGGCTAAGTTCATTGCGGAATATGAAGCCGAATTTGGCCATCCTGCAAGCGGCTTTGCCATGCTTGGCTACTCGGCAGCGGATACCGTTGTGCGTGCGCTGGAAGCCGCAGGTCAGGATCTGACCCAGGAGTCCTTTATCAAAGGTATGGAAACGCTCGAGTATTTCGATGCTTTGACCGACACTCAGATTTCCTACACCGCCACGGACCACCGTGGGGCAGATGATATCGTGATCTCGGTTGTCGAAGCCGGCAAGTGGAAAGAACTGAGCCGCCAGTAACCGGCGAAAAGGCTCCCTTTTGCAGATGAGGGAGCGTAGCACATAGGAGGCCCGGTGCATTATACGTGCGCCGGGCTTTTTGATGCCAGAAACGCTGAGGTTATCCTCGACTAGGCTTTTCGTCTGAATAGTCAGGCAATTTCTCAATCTTGCCAAAGCGCCAAATTCATATAAATTCACATGTAAGAATGTGTTGAGCGCTCCGTATAGCGCATTAATCTGATTGGGGGAAAAATGACAGTGAACCGTCGCGTGTTTATCGCAGGCCTGGCTGCTGCGGGGATGGCGCCAGCAGTGAGTAGGGCAAAATCTGGGATGCCCGGGCAGCTTACGCTTGGAGAAATGCAGGTGATGACCCTGTCAGATGGGCATTTGACTCTGCCACGCTCCATGCTCTTTGCCGGGTTAGAGCCTGGTGCAGTGGATCAGATCCTTCAGGCACGCGGCGTAGCTGCGGGGGCGATCCATCCGCCAATCAACGTGACCCTACTACGCCATGCAGGGCGTGTGGTGCTATTTGATGCGGGGTCCGGTCCGGGTTTCCAAAGCACTGCGGGGCAATTGACAGCGGCGCTTGATACGGTGGGTCTTGCCCCAGACGAGGTGACCCATGTGGTCTTTACCCATTGCCACCCGGACCATCTGTGGGGGGTATTGGATGATTTTGACGATCCTCTCTTTCCCAATGCACAATACCTGATGGGAGAGGTCGAGTGGGAGTATTGGTTTGATCCCAACACGGCATCGACGATCTCTGGGGATCGGGCGTCAATGGCGGTCGGTGCGCGTCGCCGTCTGGAAGCCATCGAAGAGCGCCTCAGCAGATTTGGCGATGGGCAAGAGATTTTGCCAGGAGTGGCCGCACATGCAAGCTATGGCCATACACCGGGGCATATGTCGTTTGAACTGCGTGATGGTCAGAAAAGTGCCCTCATCGGCGGCGATGCAATTGGCAATCACCACGTTAGCTTTGCGCAACCAGGATGGGCAATTGGCACAGATCAGGACGTCGACCTCGCTGCAAAAACGAGGTTTCGTCTGCTGGATATGCTGGCGCACGACCAAATGCAGCTGATTGGCTATCATTTGCCAAATGGTGGAATCGGACGGGTCGAAACTGCGCAGAATGGCTATCGATTTATCCCCGCGAACTAGGGGGAGCGGCTTTTGAACACAGGAGGCTGGTAAAGCCTCCTTTTCTCTTGCGGTGCCGTCAAATTCTGCCCGCTGAGAAGTCTGGAACTTTGGTCCTGTTATGGGAGAAAAGACTCGCTTCCTCGGGATTTACTCAAAGAGTTCAGTTATGGGAGGACTTCTGGCAAGGAGAGGGAGGTCGTGGAATGGTTCCCTGTTTACCTTGATCTAATCAGCCCCAAAGTGCTGCTAGTAAACAAAAATACCTCAAAGGTTGTAAAAGAGTTAATGTGATTGGAGATGGGTTGACTAAATCTCCGCAAAATTTATTGATGATTTTTATTTACAATTCAGGGAAGTATTGTTGTAATTTAATCATGCTATAATTTTTTGGGTGTGTGTCATGAGCGTTTTACTTCGTGTCGGTCAATTTGGAGCCTTTAACGTCGCCCAGGGCGATGGGACACCCATCCCTTTAGGCGCAAAACATCAGGCGCTTTTGGCCTTGTTGTGCATGGCGGAATCAGGGGTGCGCACACGTGCCTTCCTCGAGCAGACCTTGTGGAGTTTGGCGCAGCCTGAGCAGGCCAAAGCCAGCCTCAGAACTGCCTTGTCAACGCTGAGACGTCACCTGGGGCCAACGATTGCACAGGTTATCAGTGCCAATAGGGAAAGGGTGACTTTAGATCTGAGCAGGGTGGCTTTTGAGGACTGTGCGCGCGACGCCGAATTCATGGAAGGGTTTGATCTGCCATATGAGGCCAATTTTGCCCGTTGGCTGCAACAGACCCGGCTGGAGATCGGTCGCAGCTCTGCCCGTAATGGCAAGCCACCACAACAGGAACGCCGCCCAAGGCCCGAGGCGCTCTTGCCGCTGATCGCGGTCCTTCCCTTTGTACAGTTGGCCCCGGGAGAAGATGCCTCGCCGCTGGGGTCTTTGATTTCAGAAGAGCTCTCGCGCAGTCTGGCGCGCAGTCAGGCGTTTACCGTTACTTCCTACTTGGCATCCCGCCAGTTTGACCTATCCCGGGTGCGTCCGTCAGAAGTCTCGGCCGTTGCCGGGGTGAAATACCTGGTTTCCGGCTCAGTGCGGGCAAACGGGCAGCTCATGTCCACCGAAATCGAGTTGCACGATGCCGAGCGCGAGCAGGTGATCTGGTCGCGTCACTTTGAGGGGCCATTGCCGGATTTGATGGCGGGCCGGAGCGAAGCTCTTTGTGAAGCAACCCGTCAGATTGGCCAAACCCTGGTTGGAGAAGCTGTTCGGATTGCCGCCTTCAAGCCACTCCCCAGTCTGGAAGGTCACATGCTGTTGATGGCGGCGATCTCGATGATGCAGAAAATGACTCCTGACCGTTTTGGCCGCGCCCGTGAAATTTTGAAGGTTCTGCTGGACCGTGACCCCAAACACCCAGTGGTGCTGACCTGGGTAGGTTTCTGGCACGTACTGCGCGTGCAAAAAGGATTTTCCAGTGACCGTCAGATGGATGCTGGCTTGGCCAGTCAATATGCTGGCGCCGCCTTGGCAGCTGATCCCTCTTTCTCTTTGGCTCATACACTCAAAGGGGCGATTTCCAGTCATTTGTTGTTTGATTTTGGCAGGGCGCAGAACTCCTATGACCTGGCGTTGAAGGATAACCCCAATGAAGCATTGGCAATCCTGTTGAAAGGGGCAACCTGGGCCTACCAGGGGCACCCGATCGAGGCGGTGGAACTCACCGACGCGGCGCGGCGGCTGACGCCATTGGGGCCGCAAAAATACTATTTCGACTCGGTTTCTGCTTCTGCCAATCTATCCGCGCATAATTATGACCGCGCCATAGAGCTGGCCGAGCGCTCGCTACAGGCCAATGCCGCTTATCCTGCCAGCCTGCGCACCAAGGCTATCGCGCTGCAGCTCTCTGGCCGCCCAGGCGAGGCACGTAAGGCCGTTCAGAACCTGATGGCGGCGTCACCGCAGTTTAACCTGACTCAGTATCACCGGGAATACCCAGGCGCCGCCTCGTTGGAGGGCAGTGAATGGGCCGATGCCCTGAAACAGGCAGGGGTTCCGGCTTAAGGCACCGCAATCAAAGGCCAGGACGCGGTTGCAGCGGGGCCTCTCGGTACTGTGGCGAAGGTAAGTTTTAGCAGAGTCACGCAATGTCGTCACACTTGGAGCTCTGTCCTTTCGGAAAATGCTCTGTATTCTGATATCCAAGCCCAGGGGCGCTTGGCCGCACGGTTCATGCAGCCAGGAAGCACGTACTCAACGGGTTGGACATCACAAGGAATACGCGACGATGAAAGCCATTACATACCGCGCCTTTGGCGCTGCTTCCGAGGTTTTGCAGCTGGAAGACCTGCCAGTTCCGCAACCTGCCGCAGGAGAGGTGCTGGTAGAGGTCGCCTTCACCGGGGTGAACCCATCGGATGTCAAAACCCGCACCCGAGGACAGCCAGGGCTTTCTGGATTCCCTTGGGACTATATCATTCCTCATAGTGATGGCTCCGGGGTGATTACAGCCGTGGGCGAGGGCGTCTCCAGCAGCCGAATAGGGGAGCGTGTTTGGATCTGGAATGGGCAGTTCCGCCGTTCTTGTGGAACAGCTGCGCAACAGATCACGCTGCCCGGCGAGCAGGCGGTCACTCTGCCAGATGGTGTCAGCCTTGAGGTGGGGGCAATCCTCGGGATCCCGGGGCTTACAGCCTGCTATGCGGTCTTTGGCCAGGGAGAGGTGGCGGGCAAGACCGTTTTGGTGCAAGGCGGGGCAGGGACTGTCGGTATCCTGGCGGTGCAACTGGCCAAATGGGGCGGCGCCCACGTTATTGCCACTTGCAGTCCTAGGGCGGATGAGCGTGTGCTGGCCGCTGGTGCCGATGTTGTGTTGGATTACCGGGCAAAGGACTTGGCGGAGCAAATCCTGCAAGCCAATGGCGCAAATCCTGTGGATCTCATTGTGGAAGTTGAGTTCGGCCTCAACATTGAAACAGATTCTCATGTGATTGCCGAAAAGGGCTGCATTGCGGCCTATGGCTCGGCCCAGGAGATGTCCCCAAACCTGCCCTTTTTACCGCTTCTTTTTAAAGCTGTCCGGCTGGAAATCATTCTGGTCTACTTGCTCACAGCAGTTGAGCGCACGGCGACGATCTCTCGCTTGCACGCCGCCTTGAGCGCAGGAGCGCTGCGCTTTGATATCGAAAAGGTGTACAAAATTTCAGAGGCTTGCCTTGCCCACGAGGCCGTAGAGGCGGGCGCACGCGAGGGCGCGATCTTGATCCAGATGGGTGAAGCTCTGGCGGACTAAGAGTAGTTTTGGAGGGCGCGGGACAGGTCGCGAAAAATTTTTGACTTTTTTCCAAAACCCTCTTGCGCCCCCCCGAAACTCACACTAGAACGCCGCTCACTGATGGGGTGTGGCCAAGTGGTAAGGCAACAGTTTTTGGTACTGAAGATCGTAGGTTCGAATCCTACCACCCCAGCCAGTAATTTGAAAAGGCCGATGCTATAAGCATCGGCCTTTTCAATTTTTGACTTTTATTATTGGTAGTTTGACTGCTTCAAGCTTTCAGGCCCATTGCTTTGGCTTCGCTAATCCATCAACATTTCCATAAACAAATCCATCAACATTTTGTCGGTTTCGTACCTGGCACACGTGATCGGAGGAGGTGGAAGCAGTGGGCAAAACGGAGGTCATAGCCGCGTTTCGTGGCAAGTCTTTGCGCTTGGGCTTTCACCTTGCTATCGACACTGCCCTGTTGATCTTTGCTTATCTGGTCGTCTTTGCCAAAATATACCTAGTGGCAAAGTACTTTGGGTTGATCTCGGCGCCCTCTTTCCTCGCGTGCGTCCCATGGGGATAGTCTTAAACCGTGGGCGGTATTACTGGGTGAAGCGTGTCCCAAAGCGCTATCAGGGCCTTGTGGTGGGGGTCACCGGCAAGCCGGTAGTCCAGGTGCGGCAAGCATTGTATACGGACAGTAAGTTGGAGGCTCAGTCTAAGGCAAGCCAAGTTGAGGCGGCGCGCCTTGCAGAATGGGAAGCCCTGCGGCTTGGAGACAGTGAGAGTGCGCGCAAGAATTACCTGACCGCCCGGAAACTGGCCGAGGCCAGGGGGCTTTCTTACAAGCCCATAGATGATTTGGCCGCGGGTGACATTGTGGACCTGGTGAACCGAGTTCTGTCTCTAGCTGATGGCCGCAGTTTGACAGAGCCAGCGGCGGTCACCAAGGCTATACTTGGTGCGGCACCAGAAACCTTGCCGACTCTAAGCGAAATTTTGGAAGACTATTACAGCCTGACCAGAACGCGCCATCTGCAAAAGTCCGATGCACAAAAGCACCGCTGGAAGCTGCCGCGCGAGCGGGCGGTCAGAAACTTTCTGAAAGTGACCGGACGCAAGAACGGGCAGGGGGAGCCAGTTGGCGTCCCCGTTGACGAAATCACCCGTGCTGATGCGCTCAAGTTTCGCAAGTGGTGGTCTGCCCGCGTTGAGGGCGGCATGAAGATCGAAAGTGCCAATAAGGATTTTGGCCACCTGTCTGAGATTTATGGAACCTGGGCTGAACTGACCGAAACTGAAATTTCCAATCCCTTTGCCAAGCTCCGTCTTGAGGGGCGAGACGAACGCAGTGTGCCGCCTTTCACGCGTGACTGGATCGCGAACAAGATTCTGGCTCCAGGTGCTTTCTCGCGGCTCAACGATGAAGCGCGTGACGTATTTCTTATGATGATCAATACAGGGCTGCGTCCAAGTGAAATCACCGATGCGCCTCTGGAAGATTTTGAGACAAGCAACAACATTCCATTTTTTCGGGTTGCTGCGCATGGCCGGGAATTGAAGGTGGCTCACACCAGTCGCGAAATACCCCTGCTGGGGGTCTCGCTCGAAGCGGCGCGCCGGATCGGCCACCGTGGTGGGATCTGCCGTTATCGACACAAGGCGGGGGCATGGTCGGCGGCGGTGAATAAGTACCTCTCTAACAACCACCTGAAAGAGTCGCCGTTGCACGTCGCCTATTCTTTGCGCCACTATGTGGAAAATGCGCTTCTGGCAGCCGAAGTGGATGACCGGGTGAGGGCTGATATTCTGGGTCACAAGTACAATCGGCCGCGTTATGGTGACGGTGGGGCGCTGGAAGGGCGGCGCCTGGCATTGGAGAAGATCGCGCTTTAGCGTGGGGGCGCTGGGGGTTGAGGTGATCTGATCCTGCCGTCTGGGCCATACCAGGTTAAACAGCCATTTTCCCAACATAGGTTGTGGGTCAAAAGAGCTGATGGACCTTTGCGGGTAAATTCCTCAGTCAGGCGTGGATTTACTGCCAGAACCGAAATGATTAACCCGGCAACTTCTGCACCTCCAACATTCGCGATTTTTGCTATTTCATTGGCGGCTATTGCTATCTCTTTCACTGCCTTTTGCATGTTCTGTCCTTGGTTGAGTGGGAGGCTTCTCCAAACTTCTCCGCGAGCTTTAGTGCCCGCGCCATTCCAGCTTCATTCCGCAGTAGCGCTTTTTCTTCTGCTTCAAGTCGTAAAAACAGGGGGAGGTAGACCGGGCCATCTCGCTCAATAACCAGCGCCATGGTGATCATCGCATCTCTTATTTCTGCAAGGTTACTCAAGAGAAATGGCCATTTTTACGGTGAAGCGTGAGAGCTTTTCGCGAAATGTTGACAGCGATACACCTGCAAATTTGGCTGCTAGTGTTTTGTTACCACATGCTTTTGTCAAAACGGTTTCGAGATATAGGCGCTCGACTTCCATTAGAACCTGAGAGAGAGTCCGGTCTCCCAAATCAATTTGAACACACTCAAGATTTGGACTCATCATAACTGAACCTTCGGAGATTTCTCTACCTTAGATTGTTTGTATGAGTTACTTTTCAATATGACAAGTTATAACTAATGAGAACTTCACAACTCACGGATTATTTGCGGAGTAAAAAATATCACTTATAGAGGAAAAACTGGACAAATAGTTCCAATTCCCTTTAAATGTATGCATGGATGAATTGGAAAAATTGCGGATTGATGAGTACCTGAGCGCGGTTAAATCGCGTATCAGGGCGCGCCTGGAAGCCGCTGGAATTCCTATTGGAGAGGCGTCGGTTCCGGCTGGACTAAATCCTCAATATCTAAGTAAAGCACTGTCAGAAAGGTCAAAAAATTTCAACCCGTCACTGGGTAGTTTGGCAGCAATTTGCATCTGCAATGGCATTGATCCCACAGAAATTTTTGTAGATCCCGATTCATATAGCAAATTAACGTCCTTGAATATGCTGCAACGCTCTGTTGGTGGGAACCGGCCGGACCTAGCAGAACGCCTCGCGGAAAGTTTCAAAAATAGAAAGATTTGACCGTGGATGACCCTCTGGAACTCGCGTGCCTTGATACCTTTCGAAGTGTCAGCCCCACCGGCTTTGCCATCGTGGTCAATCTTGGAGCGAAAGAGTTTGACTGGGTTCACATGGAATACCCGGAACCTTGGGTGGAACACTATGTGGAGAACGATTTTATCAACATAGATCCAACCATCACATTTGCTCAAAGTGAAATCGGTCATATTGCTTGGTCTCAGTTGGCGGCGGACTATCCCGACAACCGGGTTATGATGGAAAGCCCCAAATTTGGCCTGGGTGAAGGAAACACCCTTAGCGTTTCGATCAATGGGCGTAGGTCTCTGGCTTCTGGGGCCGGACCAGTTTGGCCAAAATCATTGCTTCCCCGTCTAGTTTTGGCCCTGGGAACGCTTCACCGCCTACACGCGAGATATGAGGCTGCCAAGCTCAATCCCAAAATGACAGAGGTCATCAATCTGCTGGCCGATGGCTTGCGTGATCAAGAGATCGCGGCAACGCTTGGGGTGAAAATTGAAACCGTAAGAACACGCAGAAATTCAGCCTATGCCAAAACTGGAACAAAAACTCCCGCCCATTTAGTAGCCACGTGCTTGCGGGAAGGCCTCATTTAGCGTGATCTAGAGGCCGCATGATTCACCTATAAATTGAATTTCCTGCATACCTTGAGCATGTAGATTTGCACGAGGTGGAAAAATGCTGAAATCTGTTACCTACAAATACGCGGAAACTACTGATTTCTGGAAGTGGTTTCACAACTATGCTGAATTTCGAAAAGAACAGTTTGTGGACGGGCTGAGCTGGCAGTTGTGGCACAATGATAGCCTAGAGATTGACCAGTACGACAACCCGAACACCCACTATTCATTTGTTGTTGATGGCAACAAGCTTATCGCCGCCGCTCGCCTAATCCCCTCAGATCCAGCTTGGTACGGTTGGCACAATTTGCTGGTGGATGCCGAGGCTGGCCGCGTTCCGACCGTCGCGCCTGGAATTTTCCCCAAAGGCTATGATTTTTCCAACACATGGGAATGCTCTCGTTTGGTCACAAATCCCATATTGCCGGGTGCAGACAGGCTGACCTCATTCAAATTACTTGTGGGAGGCTTGGTCGGGATAGGCAAGCAGAATGGTGCCCGTGCCTTGCTTTCCCTTTCGCCTCCACCATTGCGCAGATCCCTACGGCTCGCAGGCTACCGTGCGCAACGCATCGGTGCACCGTATCAATGCGTTGAGGACAACAAATGCTATTGCGCCTTGGAAATGACCTTAGACCGAGTTTCCGGTTCTTCCTGCGGGTTTCCGGCTGATGAAGGCCGATTTCCGTACGAAACAAGAAAAACAAGTAGTTCAGTAGTTCAGGCAAATTGAATGGATTGGTAGGCGACCAAGTAAGACGTGTTTTCATCAGAAACGACCTAAATATCAAACTGCTATCAGAAACTGGGACGTTCCAAAAAGGGGTCATTCTTGCAAAAGGAATGACCCCTTATGTTGTCAAAACTCAAAAACCCCGCGCTGTTGCGGTTCCTGGGTGCCGTCCAGCACCATTCCGAGACCAGCAGCACGCTCTTGGCCGCCTCTGGCTATGACCCGCTTGAACTGCAAGTCGCGGTCTCTGCCGCGCAGGATCTTGGCCTTGTTGAGGCCACGGGTCGAATCCACCCCTCTCTGCGTTTCACCAATGCAGGCCGCGCTTGGGCTGCGGTGGAGCTGGCACCGTTGCTAAGCCTGATGTCCGCCACTGACCTTTCAGGGAGGGCAATCCGATGAATTCCTCCTTGGCTGTTTCACCCAATGCTCTCGCCGCTTATTTCCTCAATATCCTGGAGGGCAAATCCATGCGGGAAATCGGCAGGCTCCAGGACTGCCAAGCCTCCACCGTCCTGCGCCGCATCCGCAGATGTGAGGATCTGCGCGAACACCCGGAATGGGACGCGCTGTTCACGGCCCTGGAAAACCACCAGGAAGACACCCGGCAATCTCTTTCTGCCCATCTGTCCAGGGAGACAGTTCTGGCGGCCCTCAAACTGAATGCCGCCCACCTTGCGAAGGAATTCTCCCCTCAGCTCCAGCTCTTGCAGCAGGCGGACAGCCTCTTGCTGATTGGAGATATGCCAGGCGGTGCTGTGACAGTTGCAGGCGAGGTCCGGGGCAAAATGCGCCGCTCTGTGGCCCTGGCGGGGCTTGCCTTTGGCTGGCTGGTGCCCGTGGGCGTAATCACTGGCAAGGTCCGGCAATTCAAACCAACCCCCAGCGCAATTGAATGCACAGGGCGCGATTTTACCGCCACCTGCTCGCATCCGACAAAGCGGTCTTCCAGCGCGCAGGCTTGGCGCTCCTCATCGCTGGAAGTGCTCCACCGCCAAAATCCCGGCCTGATCACTGCCGACCACATGCGCATCGCCCGCGATTTCCAGATGATCTACCTAGGCCGCCAAGACGTGACGGGGGATGTGTATTCCGTTGTACGCCAACGCCTTGCGCCACGCCTTTTGACTGCCTTGGAAGAGGTGTGCGGCAAGTCCACGGGACTTGAAGCGCTGGAAACCATGCTGAAAATTCCCGCGCGATCTGGAAAGGCCGTAGTGGCGCTGGCGCTGGAAACTCTGGACCACACTGGCGC
Organism: Pseudophaeobacter sp. EL27; assembly: GCF_900313025.1. Classification (GTDB taxonomy): domain Bacteria; phylum Pseudomonadota; class Alphaproteobacteria; order Rhodobacterales; family Rhodobacteraceae; genus Pseudophaeobacter. The sequence goes on along the minus strand of NZ_OMPQ01000008.1, from coordinate 369,587 downwards.
CCTGACGTGACCCGGCCCATGACCGCGCTCTGCGAGGTCTGCGAAGAACAGCCCTCACGTTTTGGGCTGGGCTTCCCCCTTGCCCCAAATGCGCTGCCAGGCCTGCCGGACTACCTGCGCGGGGAATGTCTGTGGATCTGCACCCAGTCCGAATGTGACCTCGCCGCGCAACGTCGCGCCGTCAAGGCGGCTGCCAGATCCGGCGTCAAACTGAGCAAAGTTTGGCGCGTGCATGTCTTTGATCAACCTCAATTCAAGGAATAATCCCATGGCCTTGTCAGATGAAGTGAAAGCGCGTGTCTCGCTGCGGGCGATTGTTGAACAGACTGTCACCTGGGACATGCGCAAGTCCAACATCAGGCGTGGTGACTATTGGGCGCCCTGTCCTCTACACGGTGAAAAGACCGCATCCTTTCATGTGACAGAACCCACAGGCCATGGCGGCCAGTTCTTCTGTTTTGGCTGCAACGCCAAAGGATCGGTGATTGATTTCCTGATGGCCCGCGACGGTCTCAGCTTTACCGCCGCCCTGCGTGACCTGGCTGACCAGGAAGGGATAGACCGCACCGCCGATCCTGCCCGCATCGCCCGTTTCAAAGCAAAGTCCGAGGAACGCCAAAGACAGGCCGAGATCCAATCCCGCGATTTGGCAGAACGGGGTATCTCTCGGGCGCTGCGGATCTGGCGCGCCTCCTTCGCCAATCACCCCGGCCTGGCGGCCTATCTGGAACGCGGCCGGGGCATCCGTATATCGGCATTGGGTGGTTTGCCCCCAACCCTGCGCTATCACCCAGATTTACCCTGTTATGAGGGCAACGGTAGTGGCCGCCCCCGGATTACCCACCGCGGCCCGGCCATGGTGGGCTTTATCGGGCGCCAGCGTCTGGTTGGCGTGCATCTGACCTGGATTGACCCTAAGGACCCGGCGCGCGGCCGTGCCCGGTTTGATGATGGCTCCAAGGTTCCAAAGAAGCTCAAAGGCCGCACAGGTGCAATCTGGGGCCAGCCGGTGGTTCTGTCCAAGCCTTATTGCCCCCTGGTGATGGTCGGTGAAGGCATTGAAACCACCCTGGCGGTGCTCGCCGCCACCCGCTTGCGCAATCCTGGCTTCAAGGCCCGAGTAGAGGCCGCCCTATCGCTTGGTGCCCTCTGCGGGCCAGAAGCCAGGACTGGCGCCCGCCGGGGCAAGTCCCCGCGTACAGGAAGGCCTCTGCCGTCACCGCTGCCCGATCTGGAAAGCCCGCGCCCTGGCTGGCTGCCCCCGGACGGCATCACTCGCGCCACCATCCTGGCCGACCCCGGCACCAAGTGCCCCGACACCGCCCGCCTGCACGCGGCCCGCGCCGAGGCCAAACTGGCCCACCACTGCGCAGAGGGCGCCCGGCTGGCCATCCCAAGGGGGCATTGGGACCACGACGATGATTTTGCAGACCTCACCAAAAATGGAGAACTCTATGTTTAACATGTCACTTGCCGAGCGGCTTGACCTGGAAATGAACGATGAAGACAACGCGGCCCGTATCTTGTCGGCCTATGGTGAAGATCTGATCTTTGTCTCCGGCAAGGGCTGGGCTGTCTGGGATGGCACTCGCTATTCCTTCCGTTCCGGTGCGCTGGCTGCCCGTGAGATCGGCCACAGGCTTCGGCGCCTAGTGCTGGAAGAGGCCGATTATCTGCAACGGACCTTTGACCCTACAGAGCAGGAGATCGAAGACTTCATTCAGGCCTGTCAACGCAGACGGCCGCCAATCTACGTCCGGTCCGCCAGTGATGCCCGCCAAATGATGGGATTTGCCGCCGCTTCCAAACTGCGCCAACACGCCACCAAATGCGGCAATGCCGCCAAGGTGAAAAGCGCGCTTGAAACCTGCGAACACCAGCGCCGCGCCGAGGTGGAAGATATGGACGCCGATCCCTGGACACTGGTCCTACCCAATGGGGATCTGAACCTGCGCGCCGTGCGGAACTGGCAGCGGCCCGAGGGCGCGACCGAAACCGAAGAGATCGAAAGCAAAATGGTGTGGCTGGAAGACACCGATCGCTCCAAACTGCCCAGCAAATGCGGTGGTGTGCGCTTTAACCCAGCGGCCCGCTGCCCACATTGGCTGGCCTTCATGAAACTGATCCTGCCGGATGCGGCCATCAGGAACTGCACGCAACGCATTCTTGGTGCCTGCCTCTTTGGCCAGAACCCCGCGCAGATATGCGTGTTGCTACGTGGCCCGGGTGGGAATGGGAAATCCACATTGCTGAACACAATCGCCTACGTGTTAGGGCGCCGTGATGGTTATGCCGCCACCTGCAAGGTGGAAATGTTCCTGGACACCGGCCAGCAAAGCCCCTCAGGCGCCAATCCCGAAGAAGTCGATTTACCCGGCGCCCGCGCCTATATCGCCACCGAGCCAGGCGCGCGAGACGTGTTGAGCGCCAAGAAAATCAAAGGCCTCACTGGCGGTGATCGGCGTATGAGCCGGGGCAATTACGAAAACCCGTTCTTCTGGACGCCAACCGGCATTCCGCTGATTTCCTGCAATCGCACCCCCAAGATCAAAGATGAGGACGAAGGCACCCGCCGCCGGTTGGTCTTTGTGCCCTTTGACGTGGATCTGCGTAGCCTGCCGCAGGACCAACAGCGCTCCCAGGCTGAGGTTGAGGCAGAACTGCGCCGCGAGGCCAGCGGCATTCTGAACTGGCTCCTGGAAGGTTTTCAGGACTTCCTGCGGCGCGGCATCGCCCTGCCTGAGCCTATGACACGCCTCAAGATCCAACTGCTTGAATCGGCTGATCCCGTCGGGGTGTTTCTGACCGAAATGACCTACAAGGAAACCAAGGGTCGCCTCTCTGTCAGTGAATTTTACAAGGTGCATGAAGCCTGGTGCGAACAGGAAGGGCGTCAGCTGTTCCAGATGAAAACAGTGGGCGACATCATGGTCGAAAAGGGCTTTGAGCGCGGCCCTGTCCGGGGGCGCTCGCACTGGAAAGGTTTGAAGTGGAAACCAGAGGCCGCAGACCTGGTGGAGCACGTCACCGGCAACAGGCCCAAAGGCGCCCCTCCGGCCGAGAAAGGACCGGCATTCTGATGGCCCCAGACATGCCTTCTGATCCCCGCGCCCCTGTTTAGGACAGGGGGAGAACCCTCACCCGGGGGGTAAAACAGAGCGAGGACCAAGCGGCCCCCGCCGTAAACCGGCGGGGAAGAAGTAAGCGAAAAGGCGCAAATCTGGCGTAAATTCATCACCTTTCTCACCCTTACACTCACCCCTTTTGTTCTTCTAACTTATTGAAAATAAACAAAGGGGTGAGAAAGAAGAAGAGGGTGAGTACGCGCTATAGGTAGAAAAAATCATGTATCGGAAAAATTAGAGAACTTTGGGGAGTGGGCAACCCGTCTCCCCCTCCACCCGGAAAGGAAAGACGAATGGTCAAAAAGCGCAAAACTCGAGCAACGCCCAAAGTCACACTGCCTCCCTTTACCTGGGATACCAAAACCAAACTAGCCGACGGTACCGTGGCCTCGCTTGCAAGACCCGGCCTTGAACAGGTTAAAATGGAGACAGGTACCAGCCAAGGGGCCGATGGTCAGGTGGTTCTGAACCGAGCACGGGTTTGGCGGGTGAAAACGCACTCAACCCTGCGCATCCTCAACCCAGCTGGGCGCGCTGCTGTCCTGGACTATGCGGAAGTCTTCGAGGCCGTACACTCTTCAGGGCGCACAGTTGATCCGACTGGAGGCACGGGTAGAAGCGGCTCACGCGGCCCCAGTCTTCGCGCCCTCACGGCCGCAACACGCTTACGTCAAATGAACGCAGTGCTTGCCGACGGTGAGCTGGTTGTACCGCTGAAAGACGCTCGCCGCCTGCGCCGATCCGATGGTCTGGCCCGAGTGAGTTATCGCCAACTTGCCCAATGGGTCGGTGTAGATGAACTTAGCCGAGCAGAGATCCTGCGCAAAGCCGGGGCCACTTCATCCAATGAAACGGCTCAGGACGCTGCAACCCTTGCCATAGTCGAAATGGCCCAATCCTTGGCCCTGTGTTGCGGCTACGTCCAAACGGCGCTCCCAAGCACAAATTCGCGCAACAGCCCAAAACCCTGATGTATATGCTTCGGCACTCTCTCAGGCTTCCGGCTTAACAAACACAGGTAGCTTTGTCAGAAAAGTGCAGAAACCGGCATTCGCAAAGTCGACGCTAAACTGATCAGGCCCATGGCGCCATCCGGCCCAAACCTGCCACCTACAAGGCCTTTCTATGCTGCACCGCAACTTTCGCATTGCAGACATTGGAAATAGTGGCAGAAGCACATAACCGTCCGGTTCAAGCCATGGGCATTGACGTACTAGAAGTACATGTTGTCAACTCGGAGGTGCTTAAGACATTTATTCACAATTAGATATACGGAATTGAGAATGCTATGCCTTTTTATCACGACCTGAAGAATTACGATCCAGACCCCATCTATCCAAACAAAGCTGAATGGATCGCTCGCCGCCTTCTGACCCTGCGCTACGATCTGGCTCAAAGCATTTCAAAGGCGCGACGTCCCAATTCGCTCATAATAGGTTCATGGAACATCCGTGCGTTTGACGGCGGAATGCCACGTCTTGATGAAAGCTACCACTACATCGCGGAGATCGTCTCAGCCTTCGACATCTGTGCTATCCAAGAACTACGCAATGATCTGGGCCCTGTTAAAAGGCTCATGAGTCTCCTTGGCCCCAACTGGGACTATTTCGTCACAGACGTTGGCAACCACGAGGGCGCTAACCACGAACGAATGGGGTTCGTCTTTAATAAGGACAAGGTGTTTTTCCGCAATGTCATTGGTGAAATAGTAATCCCGTCGAGTGCGATGACTGATGGTGGCCAGATCGCGCGCACACCCTTCTTTGCCGCATTCCAGTCGAATTGGTTTCGTTTCACGCTTTGTTCAAATCACATCATCTATGGTGACGACTTGCGTAAGCGTGGCGAGGAAATTTCAGCAATTACAAGTGCGCTTTTGAAACGTGCGAAGAAAGAGGACCAGGTTTTCGTTTTCCTTGGCGATATGAACATCGAAAGCCGTGATGATCAAGTTTGGCAAGCGCTCGTAGACAGTGGCATGCAAGTTCCGCGCTTCGAAGCTACCAACATGAAAGGTGACAAGTTCTATGATCAGATCGCCTATACGGAGAAAGGTGCCTCGACCCGCAAAACGCGACTGCTGCGGCACGGTGTGTTCGATTGGAGGAATTCGGTTTTTGGCCCAGCACAAGAGGGCGATCCAACAGCCCCTGATGACCCGCCGTTCGTCAGTCGGAAAACCGATATCGAACAGAGACAACATTATGAGCCTATAAATGCCGCAATGCGGACAGCTTACGGCAAGGATCCATACACTGATTTTGACGCACAATACGCCACAAACTTCATGACCTACGAGATGTCCGATCACCTTCCAATTTGGGTTGAACTTGAGGTTGATTACTCAGACGAATATCTGGCACGTTTTCTTCCTGAGGCGTGAGCAGAGGTGTTTTCGGCCCATTGCAGACTTTGATGAAGTAGTCTTGCGCTGCACTGCAGCTACTGCAAAGCAGCCATTGTACAAACGCGAATTTAGCCTGCTCCCAACGACTTCAACAGTCCGCCTAGCACAGCACCTACGGCATCACCCACTCGCCAGTAGCTGCTGCTTTTGGCAGGCGGCGACTTGACTGCAACTTCGTCAAGTTTTGCCAGCCGCTCCGGTAGTTCTATCCCATCACTATGCGAAATTCCCAGATCGGTTTCCGCAATTGAAACGATAGCGTCGATTTCTGCCTTTGCTTCCTCTGCAGATGTTGAGCTAGCGTCATCTAGTACCGTTTTCATGTCGCGCAGCAATGCTCTTGCCGTTTGCCCTGAATCAAGTGCTTGCACTACCACTTCTTCACTAACGGCATGCTCAGTCAGAGTTGCAATGCGCCTGCTGTTGCTCATGTGCCGAGCAATTGCTTTAGCCTCTTCCTTGGTTTTGGCAACGACTGTGTAGGACACCTGATAGGTTCCGTATCCAATTGATCGCAAAACAAACTCACAATCAAATGTTCTGGCATAAGCCGCGAGGAGCAAGCTCAACACCGCTTGATCGAAATCATCATGGCTTTGATAATGTAACAGAAAACTTGGTCCATCAGGGCCAGGCAAGTAAATAATCCGTCGTCTCTTCTCCAGGTTTACATATCGATCGAATTGATCAAGGAGCTCTGAGTACAAAGTTGGCATTGTCGGCAGTATCCAAACCAAAACAAAATCTTATGAATAGTATTGTTTTGAAGAGGTCTTGTCTATCGGCCCATAGCCGCCGCTCGCGAGGGAGTTCGAATGACGCGCAAGCAGCCTGCATTGCGGACATTCGCGCAGGACGCAGCATTTGACCATGGATGGATGACTGCACTGCGGACAATGCGCCATTTCGCTGCGGCTGCGCCAATGACAGCTTTAGGAAAAACAGGTAATCAAATACGGTCGTTTATGCATAAGCGGTGGCGACTTCTTCACTTGAAGTATCAGCATTTCAACCCTATTTTCGACGAGAGATTCAGAGGTCGGCGTTAACGACTTTGGGTATCGCTATTGGAGATGTTGGGGCGTGTCTGTTCACCCTCTGGGCCTGCATTGATTGGTTGTTCAGCCTTAAAGTGCTAAAGGAGGGTTTCATGGAAGCAACGTTTAAAACTGGTGTGAATGCTCTCGCGGTTCTGTGGGCCTAGTTGGGTGAGCAGCCACGCCATCTGCAAGATGATAGTTTAGTGCCCAAAGCCTGAGCCGGTAGACCGCGAGGGGGCGGTGCGAGTCCGTCCCCCCACACCATTGTTTAGCACATGCTGAAGGTTTCAGCGGTAACACCAGAGGCACCGAGCTTATTGCAACCCTCTAAAAAAACTCAAGATGCGAGGCGTTACATTTGCGAGCAATTGCGCTATTCAGGCGTGGAACTTTTTTGCAGTCCTTTACTGATAGATCAACTAACAGAGCAAAGCCAATCTACGGGAATCTTTGCCATCTTAGATTTAATCGTGCTCATACAAAGACACCGTGAGACCAATTTTGTCGACTGGCCAAAAGGGCCGAGAAAGCCAGGTCAATTCCAGAAACCGCCTTTGAAAGGTTTATGGAAAGCTCACACTGTTCCACAAGGTCTTGGAGACTTCGCGCATAACTTACTGCGCGAAGCAGATCAGAGGTGGTTTGAAAAGAAATTCGATGGGTTATCCGCAGATCACGCTGGTGGTGTTTTTGATGAGCATCTCGCTGGAAAATTAGCCAACCTTGCAGTCATCCAAGGGATCACCAATCGAGGGAGGCGCAATAACCTGACTTCGGGTCATTGGTTGATCTTTTCCGAAACGCCGTTTGGGGCGTTCTACCTTTGCCGAGCGCATCACGAAGAAGATGATAGATTGATATTCGATAGAGTTCGAAAGGCAGCCGAAGTCTTCCCGAATGCTGCGTTCCCTTTTGATACTCTATCGTGACGGCCTGTTGCACGGTTCGTTGTTCTGTAGAAACAGCGAGCACTGGCTACGGTTAGAGTCGCGTGCAAAAAACTTAGGTCAAAACCTCCCTGCCAAAATGTTGGTTTTTGGCTACTTCTTAAATAAACCAGACCTTCATGCTTGGCGCAGCATCGGTATTTTTGGGCTCAGAGCCGCCATGCGGCGGTGCGGCAACATGTCTGCAGCAAAATCGTCAGGAAAACTGGCCGCTTGATGACCGCAGCCAGCCCAAAGCGGACCGGTGCGAAGGGAGGCTGCTTCTCATTGCCGCACATGCAAAAATGCGCCTCGACTTCCCGGAAGCGGACATTCAAGCTGTCAGACGCGGCTTTTTGCCCTCGATGTCGGCTTCGAGCCCTGACCTTCACTGCGGCGCCGTGGCTGAAGAAAAACCCACTATACTCAGGCAGGGGGCTGCAAAAATGCCTCTTTCGTTTGTGCTAGATGATTCGCAGTTAGGAATCAGTTCCTTCAAGAACCGCTTCTACTCAAAGTTGCCGAATGGTTTCAAAATGACACTTAAATCCAGAAGTCAGGCTGAAGAATCAACCACTAGGTGAACTTTTTGAAGTTTTCGTTTTATCAACCCCAAATCGCCAAAATCACTCATCTTTAACGAATTCAACCAACTAGGTGAGAGAACATGTTATTTACATCAGGACGTCGCGCTCAAGCGGTAGAACTGGCTGAAAAGCAGGCATTCATGGATGTCATTGATCGAACACAAGCCGTTATTGAGTTTGAGCCTGATGGAACAATCATAAAAGCCAACGAAAACTTTCTTTCGGCGCTAGGGTATGATCTCAATGAGATTGTCGGACAACATCATTCTATGTTTGTCGACAAGGATTACGGAAAAACAGCAGCCTATAGAGCATTCTGGGAGGACCTGGGCTCCGGCAAGTTCTTCACCGATCAGTTTCCGAGGCTAACAAAGAGTGGTTCTGAAATCTGGATCCAGGCAACATACGCGCCGGTGTTCGATTCTGAAAATAAGGTCAAGAAAGTCATCAAACTCGCAACCGACGTCACTCAACGCCGGGAGGACACAGATGATATCGCGAGCAGTTTGACAGAGATGGCTAATGGAAATCTCGCGCAACGAGTTCAAGTCTCCAGTATCGAAGACTTAAGTGTACTAGGCCAATCTCTAAACCAAGCTATGGAAAAACTCTCAATGGCCATGGAAGCTGTAAAGACAGTGTCAGGTACGGTCTCATCAACAGCACAAGAGATCAACGGTTCGACGTCTGAATTGTCCAACCGTACAGAAACTCAAGCTGCAACACTGGAACAAACTGCCGCTGCGATTGAAGAACTTACAGCAACAGTGCGTTCTGCTGCAGAAGGGGCGAAACAAGTAGAAGAAATTGTTGCGAGCGCCAGAGCTGCGGCTCAAGGAAGCAATCAAGTTGTGCAAGACGCGATCTTGGCCATGGATCACATTCAAGAGTCTTCGGACAAAATTTCCCACATTATTTCTGTCATTGATGACATCTCGTTTCAGACTAATCTACTTGCACTAAACGCTGGGGTCGAAGCTGCTAGGGCAGGTGAAGCCGGACGTGGGTTTGCGGTCGTGGCCTCGGAGGTTCGAGCCCTTGCCCAGCGTTCAACGGAGGCTGCCGGAGAAATCAAGGGGCTGATTTCGGAGAGCTCAAATCATGTATCCAAGGGTGTAGAGCTGGTAGGGCAAGCTGGAGTAGAACTCAGTTCAATTATCGAGAATGTTGGAAATATTTCCGGGCACGTCACTGAAATTGCCCGGGGGGCGCATGAGCAATCGATAACGTTGGAAGAAATCAATACTGGTGTGAGCCAACTGGATGCGGTGACACAACAAAATGCCGCAATGGTGGAAGAAACTACCGCCGCGAGCCAAATTCTGGCCAATGATGCGACAGACTTGGCTCAACAAGTTGATAAGTTCACTACCCAGCCACACAATATCGTTTCGTTGCCGTCTATTGAGTTTGAAAACAACCATGACCAAGATGAAGCTTCGATGTTTGGGACTTGATGCCCTCGGCCTCTAGTTTTTGATAGGCCAGCAGTTGCACACCTTCTAGCCGAGGTTTCACTGCACTGACTGCTTGCAACCGCTTCCGACGTGACAGTGGGCTGGGTGCTGAGATAACCCTTAGCAGACATCTCAGGCGGCACGTGCGGCGAAGGGCCGCTTCGTCCCGCACTGCTGTACTCCAACCCTCAAATTTCGCTGCAACTCTCATCAATGACCGCTTTCCACGCGGCATCGCAGCGGTCGTTGGCAGTATTCCAAGGCCGAAAGGCGGACTTTGCAAAGGTCGCTCTCTGCGCATTCCTGACCTTGGTGCGTAGTGCAGCATCGATGACTTGGCCGAATGAGCTTCGAATGGCTGCTTTCCACAACCTGAGGCAACGCCCTTGCAGGTGCGGCGAATTCACACTTTCCGCCCAAACCTATTGCGAAACTTTGGCCGCCGACCTCAAAACGAATATCGGGTCTCAGCTGTCAGCAATCCCTGCACGGAAACCTTCAGCTACCGCGTGATCGTCAAGTTCTACGGCTAAGATGAGCTCCGCGCTTCGCCGCCATTGCCCTCTCCATTTATGGCGCTCGAACAAAGGTTATACCTCTGCAAATGTATTCGTGGGTCCTTCTGGCGCCCTGCAGCGTGGGTATATTCGCACCCCGTTACCTTGGGCAGTTGGGGATTTCCGAGGGGTGGCTCTTTGGATTGGGGTTGTTGTCGAACCAGAGGATGAAACACTGCCGGTTTCTGAGTTAAGGCCTCTGGCCGATGAAGAACGGGCGTTTGCCAAAATTACCCTAGCCGTCTTCGCAAACGGTCTTCCAAAGTAGAAGAGCCACCCACCTTGCTTGCAGATAACCGATCGCAGCCCAAAGCAGACGGACCCTGGGAGCGCCAATTGTCAACATGACCTAAGGGTTCGCAATGACCTTACCTTCGCACGAAACTGGTTGGCCGTTCAGTTTTGAAATCTCAAGCAACAATTCATCTTCGTTTTCAAATTTCAGGTCAAACACGACTGTTGGAGTACCATCCCTACGAGGAGGGATGGCAGCGGTCAGAAGGGAAAGAATAACCTTGTGAGCATTGTCGATGCTCTCCTTTCGGTAAAGTGTCTGTTTCCCTACACAGGCTGTCAAATCGGCCTTCTGATTTCTCAAGACTGGCCCAAGTACCTGCTCTTCATTGATCTTGGCAATTCTGGAAATCATTGTTTCTGTTTCCTTACCGATCTGTGAAAAGGAGTTGAGGAGCTTCAGGGGTGGTAACTCCCCAGACACCCGGATAGTCCCCGTCTCAGGGACCGGTTTACCAATGCCAGACAAGCTGGTCCACTGCCAACCGGGAGCAGAAAAATCGACACCGATCTGTGCAACCGACGTCCATTCAAGCATCATTGCCGCGTTGTTCTCTGCACCGGTGACCGTCGTATTCTCGTAGATTGCCACGGCCGTATTCCGCGAAACTACCTCAGTTGTCTCGACGCGCGTGACAATCTTAGGCTCCGAGATTGATGCATTCGTCGAGACGATGGTTCTATCAATGTACTTGTCCGCTACAACATAGCCAAGCCCACCGCCAAGGGCGACAGACAGTGCTATAATGATTGCCTTTTCCATAATCTTTACTCCCGAAAGCTTCTCGAAAAATAAGTTTCATCGGAGAGTAAGTGAATTCGGAGTAATTGGGAATCGTAAATGGCTGAGAGGTCAAGGAGCCTTTGACAGAATGCTAGGACCAAGTTTGCAAAGGTCGATATCTGCGCAACGCAGACCTCTGAAGCTGGGCAATGAGCGGCAGCTGCTCAGATGATAGCTAGAGGTCTGCTCCCAGCCCAAACCGGCTATTCCACTGACCAACTTCAAGAGCTTTGGGACCGAGATGGTCAACGCCACCGAAAGAGGATGCCAGAAATAGAAGCTGCATACGTTGGGAATATGCCAGAAACTGCTTTTCTCTCTTGGTTGTTAACTTGGAAACGGGGGCATGAGGTTCGCGACATCGACCTTGACGATCAGCCAGCAATCGCCAACCTGCTAAGAGAATGGAAAACTTCCCTGTGATCCATTTATGCACATCCAAATCAGCCAAATTTTTTTAGGTGTTTTCTGCCATGATCGACCCACTTTTCTCGAACGCAATTACTAACGCATTAGAATCACGTTTCCCTGCGCAAGCAAAATCGCCGAACTGGATGAAGCTTCATGAATTATGGTCAAATACGCTCGCACAGATCATTTCAAGATTTGAACATGATTTTTGGGGTGAAGCCGAAACCATTCACGTAGACCTAAAGCCAGAGATGGCCATCACAATCGCTGCTTGCACCACCGAAATCGCCACAAATCTTGTGACCGCTCGAACCGCCAACCGCGATCTTGGAGACATCTGTCCGACGGAGGAAGCAAGCTTTCAGGCATCTGACGCGGGGCAAGCCTTGATCGAAGGCACTGCGAAGGTTCTAACTACCTCATGGCTCGAGAGATATCACGTACGTTGGAAACCAAAAACAGATCGAAAATTAGGTAATGAGAAAAATCCACCGCCGCTAAAGGCAAGGACACCAAAAAAGGTTAACGATAATCATTTCATTCCGAAGTCACACCTAAGAAGGTTCTGGTCAAGTGACCAAAAACTCACGGTTTACACAAGAAGATCGGTCAAGGATTGGGGTGTACAGGAAAGACCCTTTGGTAACTGGGGTTATCAATCGGGTCTGTATAGTGATCCTTTAGAAGATCGTTTCTCGTTGATCGAGGGGGATGCCACTGATCCAATCAATAAAGTTTTAGACGTGTATCCTTTGAATGATCCCGAGAGGGCCGCACTTATGGGTTTTTTCATCGTTCAGAAGATGCGAAACCCTTACTATCGAAAAATTTTGATCGAGGGCGTGCTGCCGGTCTCTGTCCGTGAAGTTGGTGATGAGAAAGCAAAGTCGCCCGAATTTCAACGAGACGTTTACGAAACGATCTTTCAAAATAACGACCTATATAGAGCCGTTGCCCGCCCGCTACATTGGAGCCGTTGGGCTGTATTGAGATCCGAAAGCCCTGAGTTCGTTATTCCGGACACGTGCTGTATTTTGACCAAAATAGATAACCTCAGTTGGTTTATGTATCCACTCAATCCCAATGCCTGCTTTGTGGCAACCGGGATGCCAGAAACAGAAAAACGAGCTGTTCCAATTGAGCTAAAGGGGGAGGAGCTAGCTCAAGCAGCAACAGGTGCGCTAATACAATCATCGGTATCTGAATTTGTGTCGCGAGGGCCAGTAGAATTGAGCCAATTTGACTGGAGCACGAACTATCTACAAAAGCTTGTGCACTTGGCTCGGGCCGCAGTTTAGCGGGACAGTTAACTAAGGAATATGGTGGTGCTCCGCTAGCAGAATTATCAGAACTGACTGCTATTGGGGTGTCTGCTTTGGTAATTTTTCGACGTTTGCAAGAAATTCCATGTTTGGCTGCAAGCGGCCAAATGTACCCGCAGCAGCCAATTTTCGCAGCAATGGCAGGTAAGGGCTCAAAGCGACCGACCCTAGTAACCTACTGTCTGGCCGCTTTGGGGAAGTTGGCCAGACTTTGCAAAGATTGCTATCTGCGCAGAGCTGCCGTTGCCCATGGGCCGCGATGGTCACGCGAACCTTCCAAGGCGGTGGATGACTGCTGTCAGCCCAAAACGGACCTTCAACTATCTTGGAGGTACTCATGCTTGGCTACTCATGCACTAGGCAGTTTGGCGGTATTGCCAGTTGAGGTTGATCAATGCTTCAGGTTTTCAATGGAGATATGCCCTGCTAACCTAGAAGGCGCTTCCCGGAGGTATCCATGCTCAAAACCTTGACTGTACTTTTTCTTACTCTTTCGGTTGTTGCGACTGGAGGCGCGGGTGCCGCTACGAAAGACCTAAGAAATGCTGTCTTTTCGACAGTTCCATTGGGCTTGGCCTCTCCAAACGCAGAGCAAAGATTAGCCTTTGCAGAGGCAATCCAAAAATATTGGGAGAACTTTAATGCAAGAGTCCCGAGGCTCTCTCCAAGTGATCGAGAATGGATCGAGGCAGAGATGGGTGCCCAAGGCGACAGGGTAGAAAGAGCCCTAAAAAGCGAAGAGTATGCGATATGGTCGCTTAATGCGCATGTTGATGTTTGCTTGAGTACGGTGGGCCAGGTAATCAATAGCTTTGAAACTGAGCAAACCAAGCAAACAGAGATGTTCTTCTGGCTACAATTGATCAATTGCTACAATGGCTCTGACGACGTTAGAATCTATCTCCACAGAGCCGGAATTCCTTACAATGACGATTCAGATCAACACGTACAAACCCCGGATCGATCCTTGACGCAGACCATTATAGTTAACCAAGTAGCGCCTGCGGCAATGGTCGAAACTATGGACTGGAGCTCGAGAAACTGATCTTTGGGAGTGCGTTAAGGTTCTTCGAATTCGGCACCTAGAATCTGAATGAGTCAAAAGGGACGCCCTTGGCATGGTTAAAGTTCGCCCACCGCCTGGCAGGATCTGACCCCAGGTTTCGAGGTTGGTCAAAGCTTTTGGATGTATGCTCGCAGCCCAAACGCGACATTTAAAATTCGGCAGATCGCTAAGGCAGCCTAGGCAGGTCAGGTCGGAAAGGAGACATTCACTGCTTGTACGAACAAACCAGTGCGCCCTTTCAATAGCCGCTGTTCGCCGCATACCCGCTTGTCAACTCAAGTCGCCAATGCAGATGTTCATCTATCAACTCTGCATCGGACGTTTTCGATCTAGCACCCGCCCGCCTCGCACCACAAAAACTGTGGCCAAAATTCCTCTCTTGATTGCCAGGTCACCGACTATGGTTAGTGGCGAACTTTGAACAGACACGCTATATCTGCTGCAACGCAATATAGATTGGTAGACCTTGATGGCGAAGAAGATCATTAGCATTGGATTTCAGCTGCCCTCTGGTGAAATCCCTGATTCCGACTTTAGTGACAAGACCTCCTTACTTGACTGGGATATCATCTTGTTTCGCCCAAACATCGAACACTTCATTAGAAACTCCCACAGTTTCACTGGCTATGAATACTACAACGGAAAAATCGCGCTGAACGACACGCAGTCGTTTCGAGCGAAAGAGGCTTGCGAGCATTGGCGGCGTGAGTTGCGTGAAGCCGTTGACAATGGCAAAACAGTGATCGTTCACCTCAATTCCCCAGACGTCGTTTATGCGGCCACAGGCACGAAAGAAACGTCTGGCACTGGCAGGAATCAAAAAGTCACTCGCCACGTTGCAGAGCTATCAAGCTACTCTTCTCTGCCAATTACACTCAAAGCTACTGCAACTCAGGGCAGCGAGATGGCGCTACGTCAAAATTATCGAGATCTGCTTGCACCTTACTGGGGGCGATTTGGTAGCCAATCTAACTACGAGGTAGTTTTCCCAACGGACACAAAGGATTGCTGCATCACTACCAAACATGGCAGTAGACCTGTCGCAATACAAATGGGCAGCAAGTCGTCCAACGGTTCACTTCTGCTTTTGCCAGACCTCGATTTTGAAAGAGACGAATTTTTTGACGAGGTTGATGATGAGTATCAATCTTCTGAAGCAGCAAATCAGTTTTCATCTGCTTATATTGCGGAAATCGTGGGCTTAGAAAAAAGCCTACGTAAAACTTCTGAAAAGACACCAGAACCAGACTGGGCGGGTAGTGAAAGCTATGCCCTATCTGACGAGATTCGTTTGAGAGACGATTTGCTGGTAGCTGAGGCTGAGCTAAAAAAGGCTCAGAAGAACAAGGAACAGTCAGCAACCCTTCTGGCAGAGGCGGGACAACTTCGAGACCTCTTGTTTGAGACGGGTAAACCGCTTGAGGCAGCGATTCTGAAAGCACTTAGGATTCTTGGCTTCGAAGCCAGCAACTTTGAAGATGCAAACTCAGAGTTTGATGCAGTCTTTGAAAGCACCGAAGGACGACTCTTGGGCGAGGCTGAAGGAAGAGACAATAAGCCTATTGCCATTGGCAAACTAAGGCAACTGTCTACGAATATCCACGAAGACTTAGAGCGAGAAGATGTTTTGGTGCCAGCTAAGGGCATACTATTTGGGAACGCTTTCCGCCTGACAAAGCCAAACGAGCGCGACGAGAGCTTCACTGACAAGTGCAAAACATCAGCAGTTTCAATGTCGCTTGGACTTGTTTCCACACCAGAGCTATTTCGAATAGCGCAATACCTATCAAGCTGTGCGGATGGGGAGTTTGCAATAGCATGCCGAAAAGCACTAGTTGAGACTTCTGGCGAAATCGTCTTTCCAAACACGCCAGATGCATACGTGGATTCGAGAAAACCACCGGAAGTTAGGAGAGCAGAGCCTGCGTAGCGAATGTCTGGTCGGAGCGCGACGCCGCAGCACCGAGAGTGCCGTTGGATGGCGGCTCTGGGCCGTCTAGGCTCATTGGCAACACTGGATAGCCATACTTTGCAAAGCCCGCTCTCTGCGCATAGCTGCCTTCGACGCCGAGCGGAGGCGGGCCGCTTGGTCAGTGATCAACTACAGAAGCGCCTGTGGTTGGCTCCCAGCCTAAACACGACCTTCGCATCAGGCGCAGCAATTCATATGCTGTGAATGCGAAGCGGTTGAATGATTTTCCGGTAAGCTACCATTCAGCGGCTGGTTAAGACGCTGGCAAATGCAGCGCCCTAGTCGAACGGTCGCGATGCGCAGAAAACGGGCTTTGCTAATCGTGCCTTTAGCAGCGCGCCAGCCAAGCATCTTGATGTGCGGCCGCAACGAAAGCAGGAATCGATTTCAAGCTTGGCTTAGCAGGGCTTTCAACTCAGCCCCAAACCAGGCGACGAAGCTGGATGCGGGTTGAGTGAAACCGATGGCTTCAGGAGCAACGAACTGAAAGACGCGCTCGCAGGATAAGCGCGACGCATAGGGTTCAATCAACTCCCCTCTTCTAAGCGCATCCATCACATAGATGTCGCGAAGCAAGGCAAAGCCTTGCCCGGAGATTGCGGCCTGTAGGATCATGTCCGCATTGTTGAAGGTCAAGCGCGGACGCGATTCGAAGGGATACCCTGCCAGATAGGTAGCAAAATAGTTGGCCCAATGAACGGTTTCGTCTTCGTGGATGAGTTGCGCCTGTGAAAGCACCCTGGCATCCGAGTTGTCACTTGGCTGCAACTGACCTGTCAAGGAGGCTAGGTAATTCGGTGAACAAACCACCCTCATGTATTCACTGGGTAAGGGAACCAAAGTATTTCCATTAACTTCTGTTTCTTTTGAATTTGGGCATGGAAGCAGGCGCAGCGCGACGTCGATCCGCTCTTCCTCCAGATCCACAAAACGGTTTGCAGCACAGAGTCTGACGTTGATTTCTGGGGAACGCTTCAGAAAAGCAGCGAGTCTTGGCTGCAAAACGATTGAGGCCAAAGATGGGGCAATTCCTATTGAAAGAACCTTTTGATGATACTGACTCCCCACCAAATGACCAATATGTTCCAACTGGTGTGTCACGCTGCGGACCTCTGGGATGATGGCGCGCAGAAACTCTGTTGGCTCCAGATTTCGCCCCTTCGCACGAAATAGCTTTGCGTTCCACCTCTCCTCTAACTTCCTGATATGATATGATACAGTCGGCTGTGACAAATTGAGTTCGCGCGCAGCGGCAGAAACAGAGTTCAGCCGTGATACCGCATCGAGAGATCGTGCCTCCTGCAGTGTTGGGATGAATCTTCGTGAGGCGCTCATGTCTGATCCATAGAGGTTTTCTATAGAACTTTCAACTTTACTGATTTGCGAAATCCCACCCGCTAGGCGAATGATCAGCCAGATTTTTGTTTTCGTCGAGACGGGAGGATAGACATGACAATTTCAAGTAGAGCGGTGATCACAGGCTTCGCTACGGCACTTTCAGTGAGCTTCTATGGATTGGCCGCTCAGGCCGGAGAAACGCTTGATCGTATTCTGAACAATGGCGTGCTGACCGTCGGCACCAATTCAGACTACCGCCCCAATTCTTTTATGAATGACAATAATGAACTCGACGGTTTTGATATCGCGGTCTCCAAAGAAGTTGCAGCACGCCTGGGCGTCGACGTCAAATTCGTAACCCCTGGCTGGGAGGTCATGACCGCAGGACGCTGGGCTGGCCGCTGGGACATGGTTGTTGGCTCGATGACGCCCACTAAGGCCCGCGCCGAGATCCTGGATTTTCCAGCAATCTATTACTTTAGCCCCGCTGCTTTTGCGGTGCATAAGACATCGCCTGCCGAAAAACCGGGGGATCTGGACGGAAAAACCGTGGGCGTGGTCTCTGCCTCAACCTACAACCGGTATCTGGAGCACGATCTGAAGCTCGACGTGGTGGGGATGCCTGCCTTTACCTATGATGTCACCCCCGGTGAGATCCGGGCCTATAGCGATGTGAACGAGTTTGATGACCTCGCCCTTGGCGATGGCGCGCGACTTCATGCAGTATTGCAATCGGTGCCAGTTATTGCCGAGGCGGTCTCCGTTGGCCTTCCGATCAAACAGCTGGGAGAGCCAGTCTTCTTTGAACCACTTGCCCTAGCCACCGACAAGGGGGACGCAGAGCTGAATGCCCGCCTGCATGACATTATCGAAGAGATGCGGAGCGACGGCACATTGGCCAATCTGTCGGTCAAATGGCACGGCACTGACCTCGTCAGCACCAAATAAGGCAAGCCAATGGTCACATTGTTCAAAAGCAGCTTCCAGCATGGGCCGGAGCGTCTGAAACTGGCATCCGGTTTGGCGCTGTCGGTCTTTGCGGCAGCCTTCCTACTGTCGGCCAATCAAGGGGCCTTGGGCGAGATGCTCTTGCCCGCCATGCGCCCTGAGACTCTGGCCGGAAACTGGGGGCGCTTTTCGGCGGCATTGGTGGCCTTTCTCATCGCGGGGGGCGTGGCCTACGCCCTCCTCGGCCTTCAACGCCGCTTGCAAGCCTATCTGATCTGGGCCGTATTAGCGGCAATTGCGCTCGGGTTATTCTATTCCTTTGATCTGAGCTTCGGCTTCATCAGCAAGAAACTGCCCTATCTCTTGTCGCAGGGGGCTGTCACAACGCTCTATGTCTCTGCGATTTCGATCACCCTGGCATTTGTCTTTGCCCTCGCCGGGGCAACGGCAAAACTCTCCGGCATTGGCATTCTTGAAGGCATCGGAGCGTTCTACACCTCTTATTTTCGCGGCACGCCGCTGCTGGTGCAGCTGTTCCTGATTTACCTGGGGCTGCCCCAGATTGGCATAGTCGTAGATCCGGTGCCCGCAGCCATTGCAGCACTTTCGCTGGTCTATGGCGCCTACATGACCGAGATCTTCCGATCTGGAATTCAATCGCTGCCCGAAGGACAGTGGGAGGCTGCCGACGCGCTGGGTTTGCACCGCATGGTGACCTTCCGAAAGGTGATCCTGCCGCAGGCCATGCGCGTGATCATCCCTCCGACAGGCAACCAGTTCATCGCCATGCTCAAGGACAGCTCCCTTGTAAGTGTTGTGGGGGTTTGGGACCTGATGTTCCTGGCCCGTACCGTTGGACGGTCTGACTTCAAAATCCTCGAAATGCTGATCACAGCCTCGATTGTCTACTGGCTGATGTCGATTGTCCTGGAGCTCGTCCAAAAGCGGATTGAGCTGCATTTCTCCAAATCTCTGATCCGCTAACCGTCAGCACAGAAAGAAGTATTGTCAAGATGACTGCGTATACTGACCCTCCGTTGAGAGTAGCTCTGATGGCCAACTCGGGGTTTGACACCGACATTGGCCTGACACGGCAAACCCTAGACGACAAATACCTGACAGCGGTGCTTGAAGGTTGCGGCTCCCTACCGATCATTGTTCCGACACTGTCCGGCAAGATGCAATTGGACGCCTTCCTTGACCTGGTTGATGGTGTCATTCTGACCGGCGATCAATCGAACATCGCCCCCGATGCCTATGGCGTAGTTGGCAACAGTCAGAGCCACGGCCCTTTTGACTCGCAACGAGATGCCACCGCCTTCTATTTGGTAAATGCGGCCCGCAAAAGGAAGCTGCCTTTGCTTGGCATTTGCCGCGGCATGCAGGAGATAAATGTTGCACTTGGAGGCTCCATCCGCACCGGATTTGCCGGAACTGCTGATTATCCAGATCACCCCGAACTGCCCAAGGTAACGGACCCCGACCTTGTCTATCGGGAAGCGCATCCGATCAAGGTCAACCAAAAGACCAAGCTTGGCGAGGCAATTGGCAAGCCCCGTGTACTGGTGAACTCCGTGCATGTTCAGGCTGTTGACAAGCTTGCCGGTGAGTTGGAACCCGTGGCACTATCCGATGATGGGATTGTTGAAGCCTTTGAACTAAGTTCGGAGGAAATGATTATTGGGGTTCAATGGCACCCAGAGTACCGGGCGGCAGAGAGACCACTATCCGCGACTTTGTTCAACTATTTTGCACGGCTCATGAAGGACCGCAAAGAAAGCGCTCCATACGTTTTGTGAGGCTAGTTTTGTTGGGTAGGAGCTCGTCGGTATTCCAACGTTTCGAAGCTGCAATGTCCGGTCTGAATAACCGCATGCATTCAATTTGGGTTTTCCAAAGCTCTCTGATCCTCCTCCAATTCTCATAAAAGTACTGCAAGAACTTCTCAAAAAGTTGAATTTCTATGCGTTGATTTGCCTGTCGCTCTGCGACAATTCATCGATGCGATTGACGGTTTTTGTTTGGTTCGGCCAAACAAATTTTGAACCTAAAGCAGTCGTTCGTACAGCTGAGGCGAAAGCCCGCTTCGTCCCGCATTGTGTGATTTCGCGACCTGCGCGGCGAAGGTCAACTATTGCAAATTCGCACCGAGGACCATGGGTCCACTGCGGGCTGCGAGTGGCCTCGTGTGTTCGCAGCATTCAGACGGCCAGGCAGTGACTGCAGTGGACTCAAACCGGTGATCCGACAACATCAGTCAGGAAGAATTGCGACTTTAAGGCTCTAAGGGCGGCAACGCGAACGAAGCACCAATTCACTGCATCAGATGCTAATGACAGCTTTTGCGTCGACACAGGCTGGAAATCATTAGTTTGCAAAGGCAGAGTTTTTGAAAAGACAAACAAAGGACACCATTACCCATCTACTTTTAGACGCTTGCCTCCGGCGCTTGAATCAACCAACAGGTCAATGAGGCCAAGTGCCGTACGAGGTAAAGTTTCGCGGTCTCTTACCAAGACCGATCTGGTCCGGATTGCCCAATTATCGCACAGGTTGAGCAAGGCGATATCCATCGTCTTCTCATGGCGTTTGGCTGCAGTTTCCGGCACCACCCCGATCCCGACACCCGCTTCGACAAGCCGGCACATGGCTTCGAAACTTCGAACTTGAATGCGCAGGCTGCGATCGTAGCCACTACGCCGAAACTGCCGACGCAGAAAATCCAGCAATGTACTGCCCTCGTGCAAACTTATGTGTTCGAATTCCAGTGTTTTCGCAAATTGCACCTGTTTTCGGAGCGCAAGCGGGTGATCGCTTGGCGTTGCCAATACAAGACGATCCGTCGAAAACGGTATGACCTGCAGCCCTTGGTCCTCAATATCGCCTGAAATGATACCAAGATCCGCCGTGCCATCGACAACAGATCGCACGATTTCATTTGTAAGCCGTTCCTGAAGATCCACCGTCACGCCAGGACGTTCAGATAGGAATTGCGCAAGCAGCTCAGGCAGAAACTCGGTTATGGCGGTTGTGTTTGCGTACAGTCTTATGTGGCCATCCACTGCGTTAGACATCTCATCCTTGAGGAAATCTAACTGCCGCAGCACCAGACGCGCTTGTTTCAGAAACAGCTCTCCGGGCCGGGTCAGTGTGACCCCCTTGTTGCCCCGATTGAAAAGCTGTTGGCCAATTTCCAGTTCCAGCGATTTCATCCGCGCACTGGCAGAAGGCGGCGAAAGATAGGATCTCTCTGCACCACGCGTGAGGTTGCCGCATTCGGCCACGTTCACAAAGAGTCTGAGGTCAACAAATTCAACATTCATCTGCATTCGCCTACCACGAACGCCGCATTACTGAAATGCGAATTTTCAGAATACGACGAATTTGACACAGATGGGCACAGAGATACGAAAGCGAGGCGAAGATGGACATTGCGCAATTGGAAAAGTGGATCGGCAAATCTGAATCCCACGTCGAGCGGATCGCTCCCTTTCCATCAAACGCTCTTGCAGCAACGCTGGATCGCGATGATCCGCATTATACAGACGGAACACCCCTGCCGCCGCTCTGGCACTGGATGCATTTCCTTCAACTCTTCAATCTGTCAGAGGTCGGGTATGATGGCCATGCCGCACTCGGAGGCTTCCTGCCTCCGGTGCCACTGCCGCGGCGCATGTGGGCCGGAAGTCGCCTGAATTTCCTCGCGCCGCTGTCAATCGGCAGTGAGTTAAAAAAGGTTTCAACGATCAAATCTGTAAAAACCAAGGATGGCCGTTCCGGGAAACTGGTTTTTGTCACCGTTGGACATCAAATGTTTGACGGCGACATGCTCGGCATCGATGAAGAACATGACATCGTTTATCGTGAAGAGCCCCGCCCAGACGCGCCCGTACAAACGCCGCCACCTGCGCCTGCGCAATGGGATTTCTCGCGCGATATTGATCCCTCCCCAGTGCTTCTGTTTCGCTATTCCGCGCTGACCTTCAATGGCCATCGCATTCATTATGACCAGCCGTTCTGCGTTGGGTCCGAGGGATATCAGGGCCTTGTTGTGCATGGGCCGCTGCTTGCCACGCTGCTTCTTGATTTGTTGCGTCGCGAAGCTCCCGAAGCAATCGTTCGTAGTTTTGAATTCCGTGCCGTGTCCACGGTTTTCGACAATGAAACATTCTCAGTTCATGGCGCAGCCGAACAAGATGGAAAAACGTTCCAACTTTGGGCGCGGCGCAAAGACGGTACATTGGCAATGAACGCCAAAGCAATCATCGAGTGAGGACAAGCTGTGGATTTTGATCACCAAGATATCCGTGATGCCGTTCAAGCGCTATGCGCAACCTACCCGCCCGAATACCACCGCAAGATTGATGAAAAGCGTGGCTACCCGGAGGAATTTGTCGACGCTTTGACCGAAGCGGGCTGGCTCGCGGCCATGATCCCGGAAGATTACGGCGGCTCGGGGCTTGGCCTCACCGAGGCCAGCATCATCATGGAAGAAATCAACCGGGCGGGTGGCAATTCCGGTGCCTGCCACGGCCAGATGTATAATATGGGCACTTTGCTGCGCCACGGTTCTGAGGAACAGAAGCAACGCTATCTACCCCGTATTTCAAGCGGCGAACTGCGCCTGCAATCCATGGCAGTCACTGAACCCACAACCGGAACTGACACCACCAAGATCAAGACCACAGCGGTGCGCAAAGGGTATCACTATGTGGTTAACGGCCAAAAGGTCTGGATCAGCCGTGTGCAGCATTCCGATCTGATGATCCTGTTGGCTCGGACCACGCCATTGGATCAGGTCAAGAAAAAGTCGCTTGGGATGTCCATTTTCATTGTGGATCTGAAGGATGCCATCGGCAACGGGCTGGAGGTTAAACCCATTCCTAACATGGTCAATCACGAGACCAACGAGCTGTTCTTCGACAATCTTGAAATTCCCACCGAAAATCTGATCGGTGAAGAGGGGATGGGCTTTCACTACATTCTGGATGGCCTCAATGCCGAGCGCACGTTGATTGCGGCGGAGTGTATTGGTGACGGCTATTGGTTCATCGATAAGGTGACCAATTACGTCAAAGAACGCGAAGTCTTTGGACGGCCCATTGGCCAAAACCAAGGCGTCCAGTTCCCGATCGCCGAGGCCAAGATCGAATTGGAGGCCGCGAACCTGATGCGGTTCAAAGCGTGTGCGCTTTTCGACGCGGGCCAAGCATGCGGCACCGAAGCCAATATGGCGAAATATCTTGCCGCCAAGGCCAGTTGGGAGGCGGCGAATGCGTGCCTACAGTTTCATGGCGGATATGGATTCGCTGACGAATACGACGTCGAGCGAAAGTTCCGCGAAACGCGACTTTATCAGGTCGCGCCGATCTCAACCAATCTCATCCTGTCTTATGTCGCTGAGCATGTTCTCGGCCTGCCGAGGTCTTTCTGATGCTGCCACTTAAAGGAATTACTGTTGTTAGCCTTGAACACGCGATTGCAGCGCCTTTTGCCACGCGGCAACTGGCGGACCTGGGGGCGCGGGTTATCAAAATCGAACGTCCCGGTGTTGGGGATTTTGCTCGGGATTATGACAGCCGCGTCAATGGGATGGCGTCGCATTTCGTCTGGACCAACCGTTCCAAGGAAAGCCTGACGCTGGACGTCAAACACGCTGAAGGTGCTACGATCTTGAAAAAGCTGGCAGCAGAGGCCGACGTCGTTGTGCAAAACCTCGCACCCGGGGCCGCCGCGCGGCTTGGCTTGGGGTATGAAGAACTGTCGAAAGAAAACCCCAGTGTTATCGTTTGCAATATTTCCGGATATGGAACGGGCGGCCCTGATGAGAAACGCAAAGCCTATGACCTTCTGATACAGTCAGAAGCGGGTTTTCTTACAACGACGGGCACCCCGGACAGCCCAAGCAAAGCAGGGATCTCGATCGCAGACATTGCTGCGGGAATGTATGCCTATACCAATATTCTTGCGGCCCTTATGCAACGCGGACAAACAGGCAAAGGCTGTCAGGTCGACCTGTCGATGCTTGATTCGATGACCGAGTGGATGGGTTACCCGCTCTACTATTCCTACGAAGGTGCCGAGCCACCGGTACGTGCTGGTGCCAGCCATGCAACGATCTTTCCCTATGGGCCATTTACCGTTGGTGACGGGCGCACGGTTATTCTTGGTCTGCAAAACGAACGCGAATGGAAAGCGTTTTGCGATGTTGTGCTTGAAGAGCCACAGCTGACCGCCGACCCGCAGTTTTCGTCAAACAGCCTGCGTGCCAAGAACAAAGTGGTGCTGACGGAGATTATCACCGGTAGTTTTTCAGATTTGACCACCGAGAATGTCATCGCGCGGCTGGATCGCGCGGGCATCGCCAATGCGAATATGAATGAGATGGCAGACGTCTGGAACCACGTCCAGTTCGAAGCCCGCAATCGTTGGCGCGAAATTGACACTCCAGCCGGGCGTGTTCCGGCACTTCTGCCTCCGGGGGGAATTGGGACCGAACCACGCATGGATGCTGTGCCCGCGCTGGGAGAGCACTCGTCCGCGCTACTGGCCGAGATCGGATACTCCAAAGAAGACATTGCTAAACTACTTGAAGAAAAGGTCATCTGATGACTGATCTAACATCTGCCCGCAGTTTTCTATTTGTTCCCGGCGACCGCCCTGAGCGTTTTGGAAAAGCGGCAGCATCCGGTGCGCATGCAATTATCATTGATCTTGAAGATGCAGTTGCGCCCGAGGCCAAGATGAAGGCGCGCCATCACGCCAAAAAATTCCTTGATCAAGTGACGGTTGAGAAAGTTCTTGTGCGGATTAATGGCATTGAGAGCACATTTTTCGAAGCGGATTTAGCCTTAGCCAACCATCCAAGCTTGTCTGGCGTAATACTCCCCAAGGCGGATGCGGAGAGTTGTTCAAAAGTTGTCCAGAAACTGGAAAACCCAGTCTGGCCCCTGATCGAAACCGTGCGAGGCCTTGTTGATCTTAGAGAAATCGTGAGCCTATCGGACCTTGGCCGACTTCTTTTGGGAACGATTGACCTATCTCTGGATCTTGGTCTGGAAATGGACCATCCCGGCGGGCAAACGGCCTTGGACGCAGCGCGTTTTATGTTGGTGACAAACTCACGTCTGGGCGATCTGCCACCACCAATCGATGGCGTGTTCACAAATTTGGACGACACGACCGGACTTCAAAACGCAACAGAGCACGCATGTGCATCAGGCATGGGGGGCATGATGTGCATACACCCGCGCCAAACATCAGTTGTCCATGCTGCGTTTGCCCCAAGTGAGGCGGAAGTGGAGTGGGCGCAGGCCGTTGTCTTGGCTTCCGAAGAGCAGAAGGGAAGCTTCCTGTTTCGCGGAAAAATGGTGGATAAACCTGTGCTGGATCGGGCTCAGGGCACCCTTGTCGCCCTTCAAGGTCACCGACCATGAGCGACCTCAAACTCAATCGCCTGCCAGAAGTCCGGGTCATGACCTACCCGCCGAGCACAAGACCTGACGCGTGAAACGCGTCTTTTCTTGCCACTCAAATGGCCAATCCGGCCGATCAACACTTCTAACGGAGATCAAATATGAAGTTCCTAGTAACAGCAGGCCTTTGTGCCACACTTTCAACATCTGCATTGGCCGAAGGTGGGTTCGTTCTGACGAGTCCCGACATTGCCGAGGGGCAGGAGTTGGACAATCAATTCATCCTGAATGGGTTCGGGTGTGAAGGAGGCAACGTTTCTCCTGCTCTCGAGTGGAGCGGTGTTCCAGAAGGCACCAAGAGTCTGGCGTTAACGGTTTATGACCCAGACGCGCCAACAGGATCTGGTTGGTGGCATTGGGTGGCTTTTAATATCCCTGCCAATATAAACTCGCTGGCCCAAGGTGCCGGTTCCGCAGATGGTGACATGCCCGAAAGCACGATTCAAATCTCCACAGATTTTGGTGTGCCCGGTTATGGCGGTGCGTGCCCCCCGGCTGGAGAAGTTCACCGCTACCAGTTCAAGGTGCATGCATTGGGCGTCAAGACGCTCGGCCTAGATGAAAACGCCAGTGCTGCGCTTGTTGGCTTCATGACAGGTGCCAACACCATCGCGACGGCGGAGCTAACCGCAGTCTATACGCGCTAATTTTTACGTGCCTAAGCAAAGGCGGGATGAAAAGGTTTCATTGTCGAATCCGCGCCCGCCATTGAGCTGCCGTCCGCAACACATTGAATCAAGCATTCCGAAGCGGTCGTTCATACTCAGTGCGGTATCAGACAAATTGGGCTCCAAGCCCGAATTCGCCGCGCAGAGCACGAAGGTCCGCTGTCGGGAAGTGGGCCACACTTTGCAAAGCTCGCTTACTGCGCATAGCCGACGTAGCAGGGGCTACGCGGCTGGCGCCGATCCGTCCAGGTTGCGGATGACTGCTGTCAGCCCAAAGTGACCGATGTGAAGCGAGGTTGGCTCTCGTTGCCGCACATGCACATATCGCGCCTCGACTTCCCAGAACCGGACATTCAAGCGGTCAAACGCGGCTTCTTGCTCTCAATGTCGGCAATGAGACCGAAGTGCTGAGTGCCAATAAAAACTACGCCCCCAGCTGGACCCTGTGTAAGTAAAAGTAGCAATGGTCTGGAGAACACGACTACGGTTCACCTGTTTTTTCCAGAGTGAAGCTCAGCCGCATTCGCAAACAACTTGGCGGTCGGCTTGATCAACGGCCTATAGGAGTAGCGCAAGAACCAACCCGGGAAGAACTGTCCCCGTTCTTCAAAAGAAACCCGCGCGCGGGGGTGCTCCATAAAGCGGAACCCAGAAGGCCTGTAGCCGGGGTTCTCAACATGCAGGGACATCCGGTTCAAATACTTGATACTCTTGTATCCATAGTGATCCGGCGCAACCAGGCGCAAGGGCGCGCCATGCGCCATTGAAAGGGGTTCATCATTCAATCTGGTGGCTAAGATCACATTACTTTTCAGCAGATCGTCCAGTGGCAGACTGGTTTTGTCCCCGTCTTGTCCTCTGAGGATGACAAACCGCGCCTGTTTGTCTGGCATCCCAAGCGGCTGAACGAAATGTTCAAAAACGTCCTTGAATAGAACCCCTTCCCATTTCAAGTTCAGGGAGCTCCATGTTGTAACGCAATGAAAATCGGCAACAACTTGTGTCTGGGGCAGTTCTGACAACTCAGGCCCTATGGTGATTTCCTGCCGCATGTCCCCTGAAACCTGAAGCTGCGGACACTGCGTTTGGGCAGGAAACCGGTCTGCAAATTGGGACAGGCCAAATCTTGGCATGTCTCCGATATCAAATTGTCCTTTGGGCAGCACGGTTATCGCTTTCATATCTGTGAAATCCATCGATTAGAGCACTTGTAAACATTTGCCTTTGACGGGGTGCCTATGGGGCTCCCTGTCCCAGTTTGTCAGGGTTTCTCATGATATAGAGCCATGCAATTTTGCCGTTTTGGTCCGGGGCAAGCGTAGTGATGGAATCCAAAACGCCGAACTGTCTGCGCAGGAAAGCGGGCTTGGCATTCACCATAGACAACTGGGTCGTCCACCCCTGTTCTGCCTTCGCCTTTTCATACAGCGCACGGAATACCTGTATGATTTCGCTGCCACCCACCAATGGGCGCCGCGCAGCTCTTCTCTTGGCCCCACCATCTGACAGCGCAACAGAATTGGGGGTAAGAAGCGACAGCGCCTGATCAAAGTCTTCCGACATAACCGCCATAAAAAAGCGCTGGCTCAAATCGGCAACATCCTCTGGCGTGGCATCGAACCGGGGGCCAGAGTTTTGTAGTTTCTTCTGGGACCTGCTGACCAGCTGGCGACAGGCGGCCTCGCTTGTGCCAAGCGTGTTCGCAATTTCAGAGTAACTGGCATCAAAGGCCTCTCTGAGAATGAAGGCTGCGCGCTCGCGCTCGGTAAGGCGCTCCATGGCCCAGAGCAAGGCCAGTTCACATTCCTGCGCCAGTTCAAACTGATGGTTTGGCTCCTGAACCTCCATTTGAATAAGAGGTTCAGGAAGCCAGGGGCCCACATAGACCTCGCGCTTGCGATGCGCAGACCGCAATGTGTCGATGGCTATATTTGTCGCGACGCGACGCAGCCAGGCTGAGGGGTTTTCAATTTGGCTGGTATCTGCTGCCGCCCATTTCAGCCAGGTGTCCTGCACGGCGTCCTCCGCGCCTGCGCGCTCGCCAATCATACGATAGCACAGGGAAATCAGTTTTGAGCGCTCGAATTCAAATATGTCTGTGGCCATGTTCATGTCTGCTGCCGGACCTGTATTGTCGTGCTGTCAATCTGAACACTTTGGCAGGTTTGCCCATGCCCCAGTCCGCGTTTCAATACCGGATAAATGCGCCCACTAGAGGCTGCGAATGAAGCTGCAATCAGAGCGGTTGCACCAAAACGTGTTTCAATCGCGTCCCGCAGATCGGCCAGGTCAGGCGTATCGGCGATGGCGGCCTGCGCAAACCTATACCCAAGGCCTACGTCACCTGCCCCATGGGCGTTCCCTTCAAGGCACAGGGCAACCTGCTTTGCCGGGACATGCGCTTCAAGCGCCATATCAACGATCAACTGCACGCATGGTCCACAGTCCCCTTCTTGCGTCGATCCAAGCATCGCCCCGGCCCAGACGTCACGGGCCTGTTTTGGGCCGCGAAACTGACTGTAGAGCGACAGGGTGGATAGTCGCAGACCCGCTGCCGTAGAGGTGTCAACAATATGCGACATGAAACCCGTATCATAGTTGTAGCGTTGCGCGAACCGCTGGGCGCCTATTTTTAACAACGCGCGTATCATGCTGTTACCCTCTCAGTTGGAACGCTGATGGCCGCCCACATCGCCAGAAAGGCAGGTAGCTGAATGCCGGTCAGATTTGTTAGGGCGACGACGTCCATGGGGCTGCCGCGATGTATCCAGATCCAGATGTGAAAGACTGCATGAAACACAAGCCATAACGCGCCACATAGGCCTGCTGACCTGTCATGTTTTACACCCGCCCAAACCAGCGCCGCACCACTGGCCAGGTAGGCAAGCGCGACGTCCTTGGCAAAGTGAAAATTGAGAGGACCGGTCAGTGATACACCGGGTATGCTGTCGTACCAGTGATTTGTGGCGGTCCAAATGTAGGCAGCTGTAACAAGGGAAAGCCCTCCAACAGCTATCAAAACGGTTTTTCGCATATCATCTCCGACTGTAAGTGTTCAGGGATATGACGATCTGCAAGCCGAGTTTGTGACGAACTCGGGCAAAAAACAAACCTTGGCGTACTTACATGGAACTGTCACTTCGTTCGCTCAGCCGACCTTGACCTCCTGCCTCAGTACCGATTTGGTGAGCTAGTGCAGAGAACGGCGGCTTCGAGCCCAAAGCAGCATCGATTTATTAGAGCATAATTGGTTTGTACGAGAGTATCTTGTCGCAGACGCGTTCGACGTCAAGATTACCCTCATGGTCGCAATACTCGTCAGTTTGGAAAATGTAGTCCATCCACTCAGGGTCTAAGATTTTGTCCGACATTTCAGAGATATGAATGCTCTCGTCTTCCTCCGACATCTTATGCGAGAGGAGTTTTTGAATAGCCGCTCCGAGTTCAATTTTATTGTACATAGCATCTCTTTAAATGTCAGTCTTTGTCCAAAACTAGCAAGAAGACGAACGGCAGAAAAGTCCGCAGTCCTGCCGTCCAAGCCTAGAAAATCGCTGCACCTCGCATCAACAACCGCTTTTCACGCGGCACCGCAGCGGGCGAGGTCTGTGTCCCCAGGCCGAAAGGCGGACTTTGCAAAGGTTCCTCTCTGCGCATAGCTGTCGCTGGTGTTGACTGTAGCAGTGGCAATCCAATGCCAGGGTGGACCGCATTCGGGCAACTGACTCTCAAACCTCGCAATTGCGGCATGGATGGCTTGGCACTCAGTGTGGTGACCTCTTTGGGTTGCGAACAGTCGTTGCAATCAGCCTCACAGCCGTTCTCGAATTTTCGCAGGGTCGTCAACTGGGCCTTGTTCGTGTTGTTATCGATCGAGTTTGCCGGTGTTCCTAACCGCCTTTTGGCCCGAAGCAGTAGCTCGTTTCTTGGTGATCTAATGTGTTGCAGGACTTGATTGGAAGAGGATCGACAATGTTTCGCAATCCATCAACTTTTTGATCAACGGCGCACCCCAAAAATTCATCCATTGTATTGATTTTAATTGATTTATCGCGGCTCCTTAATCCTACCACCTCAGCCAGTACTTACTAACATGATCTAGAGACGCGACTTCTGACCTGGTGTGGTTCAGAATGCCCCTCGTAATGCCCCCACCAGTATGTGCCTCGATCAAGCTCTCTAAGGGGGCTCTGTGGTGGGATGAGCGTAATTCGGGTCCAGGGATCCAAGCCTTCTAGGGGTCCCTCTAGGCCCACTCTGTGGCTCTTTCGTAGCGCCTCCTAGGCAGCCCTCCGGCTTTGTTGAGCAAATGGGTTGAGAGGATTTACGACGTAAATCCAGCATGATAGCTGGAGGCCATGAGCAGTTGGACACCTGCGGAGTACAAGACCACGAACTGGACGACCTACAACACGGCATTGAAGCGTCGTGGATCGCTGGCAATCTGGTTTGATGCGCCCATGTTGCCAGACCAGCTGGATCAAATCCCGTCCGACCAGAAGCTCGGATCAGTCACGGCGGACGGGGCCTTTAACACCCGCAAATGTCACGAGGCGATTGCCGTACGTGGTGCTGACGCCATCATTCCACCGCGCAAAAACGCCAAGCCCTGGGGTCGACGAGCGCTGGTGCCATCGCCAGAAACGAAGCTGTGCGCGCATCACAGTACCTGGGCCGGGCGCTGTGGCGAAAATTGACCGGGTACCACCGCCGAAGCCGCGTCGAAACAAAGATGCATTGTGTGAAACTTCTCGGTCAATCGCTCATGGCAAGGGACTTAGAAACGCAGGTTGCGGAGATCCAAATCCGCATCATTCGACCATTGTCCTCGGACCAATGGCGGAAAAGGTCTCATTGCTCAACCGCTACACGGCAATCGGCATACCTGTCACAGAGCCCGTAGGATAAGTCCGTCCGGGGTAAGGGGAAGTCTGGCCCTCTCGCGATTTGCGCTACAAAGCCACAAAGCCCATACTTGCCACCAGGGTTATGGGACAAACCCACCTGGAAAAATGGGGCATCCATTCTCCAGAAAACCTCTATTGCTCAACCTGTGTGGTATCCCAGATTCATTTTGTTTCATAGCAAAGGATTTTCCCACCAGTTATTGGCTTTGATATACTTTCTATTGGCATCATCTGTGTACACAGAGCGTTTCAGACAGTCTAAGGTGCGCAAGTAATGGGCAGAAAGGATGCAAATTGGGCAAGCAAAATCCGGAGGGACGTTCTCTACTAAAACAAGATCCTCATAGCCTGCGCAACGGAGAGCGAGAGAAGGTGCTTGAGGTGGCGATTGGCCGCGAAGTTCGAGCGTTTAGGCGGCAAAAGGAAATCACCGTGGCTGATTTGGCGCAAATTACCGGCCTGTCTATCGGCATGTTGTCCAAGATCGAGAACGGCAATACCTCGCCCTCATTGACCACCTTGCAAACACTTGCGAATGCCCTGTCGGTGCCTATGACCAGTTTTTTCCGTCGTTTTGAGGAGCGTCGTGAGGCGGTGCACACCAAATCTGGGGAAGGCGTGGAGCTGGAACGCGAAGGTACCCGTGCCAACCATCAGTATAATCTTCTGGGCCATATCGGCGCCAATGCTTCGGGGGTTATTGTCGAACCCTACTTGATCACGTTGAGCGAGGAATCCGATGTCTTCCCGACCTTTCAGCACGCTGGAATTGAGACGATCTATATGCTCGAGGGGCAAGTGGATTACCGCCATGGAGATGAGGTCTACCCTTTGAAACCTGGTGACACCCTGTTCTTTGATGCGGATGCACCGCATGGTCCGGAGAAACTGGTACAATTGCCAGCTCGCTACCTGTCAGTGATCAGTTATCCGCAGAATACCTGAGGTTTCGGAGTGACACGAGTTTTCTGAGGCCTCTTCCCATGCTGGATATCGTTTTCCCAATCGTGCTTGGCTGAGTGGCTGCTGTTTTAGGTCTGATCTTTTATGTCATGACAGACCCAACGCGATGGGCCGCACGTGAAGACTGGGTGCTGGAGCGTCGGCCATACTATCAACGGATCAAGAATCGGTGGCCCTCATATTACTGCCGGTCAAACCTGTTCAACAGAGTGCTATTGCGAATTGTTGGTGTGGCTTGCCTCATGGTTGGATCGACAGTTGTTGTAGCGAATTCTTGGGTCTTACTTGCCCGTATGTAAGAAAAAAACTCAGCGCGAAGCGGGGTCTTTTTTGTCGCATCATTTCTGCAGTGGCGGTTCGCTTTCGCGGTCTGGCCAGATCCCCGACGAGGTGGGCAGCCCGTCGTCAAACTGACTGAGGTAGTCCAGCATCAAGGGGCGGTTGTCGATAAAGCCTTTGTAGGTGGCCAGTTCAACCGGTAGGTCCCGCACCACCCGGTGCAGGCGGCGGCCCCATTTTGGCACTGCGGTAAGATCCTCAAAGGCGCAGAGATAGCAGCGGATCGGGAACACCAGCGCATTTGAGCGCGGCAGCCTGTAAAAGGTCTGCAGCTCGACGCGGAGGTGCTGTTTGCGGCCGATGTTTTCCGGCGTCAGAGTGGTCTTCTGGATCCCCCATTTGTGATAGTTTTCCGGGCTGGTATCCAGCAGGGGATTGACTGTCATGGTCCAATTTAACCGTCGCGCGGGTGCACCTTGCTGAATGTTCAGCAGAAATTTGAGGGCGCGAACAAAGATGCCCATTTCATGGGCTTTGGGAACTGGCGCGTGCCACTCAAAGAAGTTCATGCCAATGTCGAAGTCCAGGCTCCAGTCGGCCTGCGTGGTGACCATGCCGGCATCCATCCACAACATGTCATCGCGTTGATCCAGAACCGCAAAATCGCCCTGCGCCTGCCGGGTGATATATTCCATCGGCCCATAGGGCAGGGTGGTTTCATCCAGAAAGGTAAAGCTGTCATCGATTCCCAAGGGCCTGTTGATCCAGCGCCAGTGATCGCCATCGCGGTGAAGCTCAAACAAATCCGGGTAGTCTTCGGATTTGGACACCATAATCAATTCCAGCAGATCCCAGCCGGCAAGCGTCATATGGGGCAGGGACTGGCAGCGCAGCGGATCCTGATCCAGCACAATCGCGCGGTCTTTCATCTCGGACACATAGTGTTCGTCAACGTCGAAACGCATCTCATAGACTGAATCAGCGGGTCCTCCCCGGTGTTGCTCCATATTGACCGAGTACATGTAACTGTCTTCGTGGAAGGGGAAAGGAAAGCGCTTTAGTGCACGCTCAGAATTGTGAAAGCTATAGTCGTCGCGAAAGCTTTCGTCGTTGAATTGAATGGTCATCTTCTGCCTCCTCTCAGCGGTCCAGCACGAGGGTCTTGCCCTCAAATCGGGACACGCAGGGCATTATTTTCTGTCCGCTTTTGTGCTCTTGCGGCTCTAGCCAATGGTCGCGGTGGATGAATTTTCCGTCGTAGCCAATCACTGCTGTTTCGCATTGGCCGCAGGCGCCGCCACGGCACAGGTAGGGTGCGTCAACGCCTTCGCGTTCCATTGCCTCCAGCAGGCTTTCATGTTCGCCGACCTGGATGGTCTTGTTCGACACGGACAGTTTTACTTCAAAGGGTTTCCCCGGTTGCGGCGAGACGAACTCTTCGTAGTGGATATTGTCCTGTGGCCAGCCTTGGGCTGATGCCGTGTTGCGCACCCAGTCGATCATTCCTTTGGGGCCGCAGACATAGACATGGGTACCCAGAGGCTGCCCCTCTAACAGATGCGGCAGATCAATGGTTTGGGATTGGTCGTCAAAATAGATATGGGTCTGGTTTGGGTGGCGGGAGGTCAGCTCATCCGCATAAGAGCCCAGGCTTTTACCGCGGCAGGCGTAGTGCAGTTCCCACTGAGAATTGAAGCGCTCGAGTTGATGGATTTGCGCCAGGAAAGGCGTGATACCAATACCGCCTGCAATGAACAGATGTTTGCGGGCGCGTAGATCCAGCGAGAACAGATTGACCGGATAGCTGATGGTCATCTCATCACCAGCCTTGACCCGTTGGTGCATGAACAGCGATCCTCCTCGCCCTGTGTCATCACGCCTGACCGAGATCGTATATGAACTCTGATCATACGGGTCCGACATCAGCGAATAGGGATTGAGCCGGGTGACGCCATCATCCTGCATCTCGACCACGGTGTGGGCGCCGCCAGAGAAGGTTGGTAGTTCCTTGTCATCACAGCGTTCAAACCGAAAGCGGGTGACCAGGGCGTTGATGGGGGTGATCTCGCTGACCCGGACGCGGAGTTTTTCTGCACCGCTCATTGGTAGATCCCCTTTTGTTCAGGAATGTTGCCGTGGTCTTCGGCGTCGACGCAGACGGCTTGATAGGCGGCGATGCGGCGGGAATAGTGATCGCGCACAAACAGGTTCAAACCGCAATGGCTGCAGACAAAGGGGTCTGTTTCCACATCCTCCGTGATGCCTTTGCAATGCACACATTGCATCCGGCGGCCGGTGGAGCCGCGATGTTCAGTCTGGATTGCACTGTGCGGAATTCCGGCCCGCATGGCTTCCGCCATGGCTTGCCCCATCAGCCCCTCGGTACCCGCAAGATAGATCTGCAGCCCCATGTGGCCATCACCCAAGACACGCCGAATGCGTGGCAGTGCCGCTTCATAGCTGGGGCCTTCATAGAGTTGCGCTGGATTGAGTTTGCTCAGCCTTGCGGCAAAATCGGTGCCCTTGGGGATGTGGATGATGTGGCATTGAGCCATCAATTCAGGTGTGGCGACATCCAGGATTGCTTCGGCACCTTCGGCATCAGCGATCATCAGGTGATACGTGCCGGGGCGGGGCTCAAGCTGCCCCCAGATGGGGCGGCTTAGGATCGAGGGGGGGAATTCAAACTTTGACATTGTGTCCTCGTGTGGGGCCTCGCATGGGCAAAGGCGCATGGGCAAACCCGCGCGCCTTTGCTAGCTGGGTTAGCCTTTTGCGGTGCGGATGGATTTATCCTGATCGTAAAACGGCATTTCGGCGGCCTTGGCTGCGATCTCAGTGCCATCGCCATTGCGCACCGTCAGCTCGGTGCCGGGTGTGGCGCAGGCAACGGGCATACGGGCAATGCCGACGTTGTGGTTGTTGATCTCGGAATACATGCCAAAGGTCACGACGCCGACCTTTTCGCCGTTCTGCAAAAGGGCCGCGCCTTCATCTGCAGGTGTGGTGCCTTCTAGCACGACGCCATAGATCTTGAACCGTTCCTTACCTTTCGCGGCATAGTGGTTTTCCGCCCCGATAAACCCGGTTTTGCCGGGCGAAACGGTGAACTCTAGCCCCAATTCCCACAGAGTGTCGCCGCAGGGACCATCATCAAAGGGGTAGGTTTCCGAGTTGTCGCCGGGGTAAAACAACAGGTAGCTTTCGGTGCGCAGCAGATCGAGGGTCGAGAACTGAACCGGGCGAATGCCCATGTCTTTGCCGCCCGCCAGAATGCTGTCCCACAGGTGCACCGCGTCTTGGGCCTGACAGAAGATCTCGTAACCGCGCTCCCCTGTATAGCCGGTACGCGAGATCATCACGGGTCTGCCAAAAAGTTTGGTCTGCAGGATGCCAAAATAGGCCAGATCGCGAATCCCCGGCACATGATCCGCCAGAAAATCCACGGCAACCGGCCCCTGCAGGGACATGTCGTGCAGGTCATCATCAAAGATTACAGCGCAGTTT
Organism: Pseudophaeobacter sp. EL27; assembly: GCF_900313025.1. Taxonomy (GTDB): domain Bacteria; phylum Pseudomonadota; class Alphaproteobacteria; order Rhodobacterales; family Rhodobacteraceae; genus Pseudophaeobacter. Next base: position 333,554 of record NZ_OMPQ01000008.1, on the reverse strand, counting down.
TTTGATGCTGCCACAGCCGAGAGCTGCTCCATGCCAGCACCCGTGCCGTGCACAACCATCCAAGTATTCACTGACAACCGGTAAATGATGCAGTCATCGATGAATTTTCCCTGCTCATTCAGGATCGAGGCATAGGTCGAGCGCCCTGGCATGATCTTGTCGACATTGCGGGTGGTGACCCGATCAATCACCTGCGCCGCATGTTCACCGACCAAGTGAACCTTTTTTAGGCCGGAGACATCCATCAATCCTGCCTTGGTGCGAATGGCCTCGTAGTCGGCTTTGGCGCGTTCCGGCGTGTTATCGTAGAACCAAGCGGTTCCCATACCATTCCAGTCTTCCAGCTCGCCGCCAATTTCCGCATGGCGCTGCGCCAAGGCGGACCTTCTCCACAGAATGGCCATAGCTCACGTCTCCCTGATGTCTTTTTGCTTGTTGTCGATATTGAGGCCGAGATTGACGGTAAAATCAATACTCTTGTGCAGTAATTTTTCCTAACAGGAAAAATTGGAGGCTGAGTCGGCAATTTCTGCAGGGTAGCATTTGCGATAAAGTGCATATTTGGTTGAGGTTTGCGCCCACGTTTTCGGAGGATTTGGACAGATTTCCGCCGCTTCATTGTGCAAATGCGGCACGGATAATGGCTCACAAAAATGTTGACAGAAGCCCTTTGCGCGTATCCCCATAGTGCAAACTGTTTCCTGAAGGGAAAGTTTGAAGCGTGACCAGAGAGATAAAATAATAGACGAAACTAGTGGGGAGAGGATGCCGTGGACGGTAATCTAAATGCACTTACGACAGTGTTCACCGAGTTTTACTACTGGGTGACAATTGTCTTTATGTTCCTAATTCACGTTGGATTTTGCATGTATGAAGTTGGCGCCAGTCGGCGACGCAACCACATGCATACGCTGATGAAAAATGTCATGGTTATCCCTCTGGTTACCGTGACCTTCTACTTCTTCGGGTGGTGGATCTACTGGGCCTTCCCAGATTTTCCATTCTTTGGAGGCTTGAACCACGAAATGGGTAACGCGAATCTGCCATGGTCTGAAACCATGGGGCCAAACCTGAGTGACCGAATCACCGGAGTGTTCTGGGCGGCCTTCCTGTTGTTCTCTTGGACCGCGGCGTCGATCGTGTCTGGTTCGGTGATCGAGCGTATCCGCTCCTCAGCGCTCTGGGTGCATGCGGTGCTGATCGGTTCGGTCTGGTGGATCATTGATGCAGCCTGGGGCTGGCACTATGCAGGCTGGATGGTGAAATATTTGGGCTATCACGACGCCTATGCATCCGGGGTGATCCACGCGATTGCTGGTGGCTATGCGCTGGGTGTGATCATGGTACTGGGGCCACGGATTGGCAAATTCGCCAAAGACGGCACACCGCGCGACATTCCTCCGCACAACCCCTGGATGCTGACCATCGGGATCTTTTTGATCTACACTGGTTTCTGGGGCTTTTATGCGGCCTGTAACGTGCCGATCATTTCTCCCGAAGCCATTGGTGGCCAGATTACCGGCACAACATGGACCGCGACCAATATCTATCTGGCGCCAACCTCGCTTTCGGCCATCACATTTAACTTCCTGATGTCGCTGTCTGGTGGATTGATGGCGGCCTATGTGGTCTCCAAAGGCGATGCTTTCTGGACCTTCTCAGGTGGATTGGCTGGTGTCATTACCGCCTCTGCGGGCAACGATCTGTATCACCCGATTCAGGCGATGCTGGTCGCAGCTGTCGGGGTCGTGATCGTCTACAACCTGCACTACTGGGTCGAACGCCGATTCAAGCTGGACGATGCAGTCGGGGCTGTTGCGGTGCATGGATATGCTGGTGTTGTTGGCCTGATCATCTCGGGGTTTGTCCTTTGGGGCGCACCATCGTCTCCGTTTGAGGGCTATGCCGCCGTAAACCCACTTGGCCAGACCCTGGGTGCGGTGATCATGTTCTTCGGTTTAGGGTTCCTCCCGGCCTGGTGCGTAGCCAAACTACAAGCGCGCGCAGGTGTGCTGCGGATCCCAGAAGAGGTTGAACTGATGGGTCTCGATTACGCGGAACACCATGCTTACGAGGACGCAAAGGCCGAAATCATCGAAGCAGATAAGGCCCATCTGGCCGCCAAAGTAACCCCAGCAGAGTGAGGAGACAGCGACATGTCAACGATAGGAATTGAAAGCTGGGCGGTGGATCTGGCGGAAGTCGGCCCGATCTATCCCTTGCAGGGCTCAGAGTTTCTGATGGCGCTGGTCGGGATTGCCTTTTGGATCATCTGGCACCGGATACAATTTGTCCGCGAAGGCAAACATCTGGAGGAGGCCAAACGTACCGGAGATCCGGATAAGGTTCACGCTCAGCTCGAACGATACTGAGCTAAAACATCAGCGATAGTGGGGCGCGGCTACTCAGTAGTCGCGCCTTTCTTATGGGGAAAAATACTTTCCTAAAATTATTGTAACGGCTTTGCGTTGGTGCTAGCCTCGACTCAACGAAACAACCTGACGGAGGGCCATTATCCATGTGCGGGATTGTAGGATTATTCCTCAAAGACCAGTCACTGGCGCCACAGCTGGGCGCGATGCTGACGGATATGTTGATCACCATGACAGACCGGGGACCAGACAGTGCCGGTATTGCCATCTACGGTTCGGGCGAAGACGGAACAGTCAAGCTGACAGTTCAATCTGCAACGCCTGAGGCCGATTTTGCCACGCTGGCAAGCGATTTGACTGCAGCCTTGCAGGGCGAGGTTGCCATCTCGGTGGTAGATACACATGCTGTACTGGATGTTCCCGCAGCTGAATTGGATGCGGCACGCGCAGCCTTGGCTGAGCTCCGGCCCACTGTGAGGGTCATGAGTCAGGGTGAAAGCCTTGAGATCTACAAAGAAGTCGGTCTGCCACGTTCTGTTGCGGAACGTTTTGCGCTGAGCAGCATGACGGGCACCCACGGCATTGGCCACACCCGGATGGCAACTGAATCAGCGGTAACCACCATGGGCGCGCATCCGTTTAATACTGGATCCGACCAGTGCCTGGTGCACAATGGCTCTTTGTCGAACCACAACTCGTTGCGTCGCAAGCTGCGCCGCGAAGGGGTGCATATCCAGACTGAAAACGACACCGAAGTCGGTGCGGCCTATCTGACCTGGAAAATGCGCGAAGGCGCCAGCCTGGGCCAGGCGCTTGAGGCCAGCCTGGATGATCTGGACGGGTTCTTCACCTTTGTGGTCGGCACCAAGGATGGCTTTGGCGTGGTGCGTGATCCGATTGCTTGCAAACCTGCGGTGATGGCGGAAACCGATCAATACGTTGCCTTTGGTTCGGAATACCGTGCTCTGGTGAATCTGCCGGGGATCGAAGAGGCCCGGGTTTGGGAGCCTGAGCCTGCAACGGTCTATTTCTGGAGCCATGACAGCGCTCCGACCACTCACGAGAAGGCAGCCTGAGATGCAGGTATTTGATCTGGAAGCTGAGGGCCTGCGCGCCCTCAACTCGACCCTGCACAGCCAGGCAGAAAACACCAATCAGACCCATTGGGAAGTGATAAACCCAAAGGGCAGTCACGCGATTGCCGTGGGGTTGGACGCACCGATTGAGGTCAACGTCAAAGGCTCTACCGGCTATTATTGCGCCGGAATGAACCAGCAGGCGACCGTGCATGTGCATGGCTCTGTCGGCCCTGGCGCTGCAGAAAACATGATGAGCGGCATGGTCGTAGTCGAAGGTGATGCTTCGCAATATGCCGGGGCCACTGGCCATGGCGGCACCTTGGTGATCAAGGGCAATGCCTCCTCACGTTGTGGTATCTCCATGAAGGGTATCGACATCATTGTGCATGGCAACATCGGCCATATGTCCGCCTTTATGGCGCAGTCCGGCAATCTTGTGGTCTGCGGTGACGCGGGCGACGCACTGGGGGATTCCCTCTATGAAGCACGACTGTTTGTACGCGGCTCGGTCAAGTCCTTGGGAGCGGATTGCGTTGAAAAGGAAATGCGACCCGAACATCTGGAATTGCTGTCTGAGCTGCTGATCCGTGGTGGCTGTGACGCCAAACCAGAAGAGTTCAAACGCTACGGTTCAGCCCGTGGGCTTTATAATTTCAACATCGACAACGCCTACTGAGGGAATGGACATGACAGACGATACTCACAACATTCCTCGCACGATGCCGATCCAGTCGGCGACATTCACCAACGAGATCAATGCCGAGATCCGTCGGGCTGCGGCAACCGGAATTTATGACATTCGCGGCGGCGGTGCCAAACGTAAGGTACCGCATTTTGATGATCTATTGTTCCTTGGCGCTTCGGTGTCGCGTTACCCATTAGAAGGGTATCGCGAGAAATGCGACACCAGCGTGCTATTGGGCACCCGCTTTGCCAAGAACCCGATCAAACTGGACATCCCGATCACCATCGCTGGGATGAGCTTTGGCGCTCTGTCCGGCCCGGCCAAGGAAGCGCTGGGACGTGGCGCTTCATTGGCAGGCACCTCGACGACCACGGGTGATGGCGGCATGACCCCGGAAGAGCGCGGCCACTCCAAACAGTTGGTCTATCAATATCTGCCTTCGCGCTATGGTATGAACCCCAATGATCTGCGCAAGGCCGATGCAATTGAGATCGTGGTGGGGCAGGGCGCCAAACCCGGTGGCGGCGGTATGCTTCTGGGGCAGAAGATCTCGGACCGGGTGGCCGAAATGCGTACCCTGCCAAAAGGCATTGATCAGCGCTCCTCTTGTCGGCACCCGGATTGGACCGGCCCGGATGATCTGGAGATCAAAATTCTGGAACTGCGCGAGATTACCAATGGCCGCGTGCCGATCTATGTAAAAATCGCAGGTGCGCGGCCCTATTTTGATACCACGCTGGCGATCAAGGCTGGGGCCGATGTTGTGGTTCTGGATGGGATGCAGGGCGGCACGGCTGCGACACAGGACGTGTTCATCGAACATGTGGGCCAGCCGACGCTTGCCTGTATTCGCCCGGCGGTGAAAGCGCTGCAGGACCTGGGTATGCACCGTAAGGTACAGCTGGTGATCTCGGGTGGTATTCGCACCGGCGCGGATGTGGCCAAGGCCCTGGCACTGGGAGCCGACGCAGTCTCGATCGGTACTGCGGCCATGGTGGCGATTGGTGACAATGATCCCAAATGGGAGTCCGAGTATCAGAAACTGGGCACCACAACTGGAGCCTATGATGATTGGCACGAAGGGCTGGACCCAGCGGGCATTACCACCCAGGATCCGGAGTTGGCGGCCCGGCTTGATCCGGTCGAGGCCGGGCGACGCTTGCGCAACTATCTAAACGTGATGACGCTAGAGGCCCAGACCATTGCCCGTGCCTGCGGTCACAACCATCTGCACAACCTTGAACCCGAGGATCTTTGTGCGCTGACAATGGAAGCCGCTGCCATGGCGCAGGTGCCTTTGGCGGGCACCGAATGGTACCCCGGAAAAGGTGGTTTCTGAGTGAAATGATGACAGGCGCAGCACAACACGGGCTGCGCCTTTTCTTTTGAAAACAAGACAACAGGGAAGGGAAATCAGACCATGACGGTAGATCTGGCTGCTTTCGCCAAAGAAAAAGGCGTCAAGTATTTCATGATATCGTTCACCGATCTGTTCGGTGGACAAAGAGCCAAGCTGGTGCCGGCACAGGCCATCGCAGGCATGCAGGAAGATGGTGCGGGCTTTGCCGGTTTTGCCACCTGGTTGGATATGACCCCGGCGCATCCCGATATGCTGGCGGTGCCGGATCCTTCATCGGTGATCCAACTGCCCTGGAAGCCCGAAGTGGCCTGGGTGGCTGGCAATTGCGTGATGGAAGGTCAGGATGTGGCCCAGGCGCCGCGCAATGTGTTGCGTCGCTTGATTGATGAGGCCGCCGCCGAGGGTATGCATGTAAAGACCGGCATCGAGGCTGAGTTCTTTTTGCTGACGCCTGAGGGCACCGAGATCAGTGACCCTTTCGATACTGCAGTGAAACCCTGTTATGACCAACAGGCGGTGATGCGTCGTTACGAGGTCGTACGCGAGATTTGCGACTACATGCTCGATCTGGGTTGGGGGCCGTATCAAAACGATCATGAGGATGCGAATGGCCAGTTTGAGATGAACTGGGAATTTGACGATGCCCTGCAGACCGCCGACAAACATTCCTTTTTTAAATTCATGACCAAATCGGTGGCGGAAAAACACGGTTTCCGCGCCACCTTTATGCCCAAACCCATCGAGGGGCTAACCGGCAATGGCTGCCATGCGCATATCTCGGTCTGGGACGCACCTGGTGCGGATTCGCGGGTCAATGTCTTTGCCGGGGACGGCGAAGGCCAGACCGGTGAAGTTGGGCTTGGTGAGCGTGGAAAACACTTCCTTGGCGGCATCATGAAGCACGCCAGTGCGCTGGCAGCGATCACCAACCCAACGGTGAACAGCTACAAGCGGATCAACGCGCCACGGACGATTTCTGGAGCGACCTGGGCCCCCAATACGGTGACCTGGACCGGTAACAATCGGACCCACATGGTGCGTGTACCGGGGCCGGGCCGGTTTGAATTGCGGCTGCCAGATGGGGCGACAAACCCCTATTTGCTGCAAGCGGTGATCATTGCCGCAGGGCTATCGGGCATTCGCTCCAAGGCGGATCCTGGCCAGCGCCACGACATTGATATGTATGCAGAGGGTCAGTCGATCACCGATGCGCCCAAGCTGCCGCTGAACATGCTGGATGCTTTGCGCCAGTATGATCAAGACAGTGAGCTGAAGGCGATGATGGGCGAAGAGTTCTCGAACGCCTATCTGAAGATGAAGCACCAGGAGTGGAATTCATTTGTCAGCCACTTCAGTCGCTGGGAACGCGAGAACACTCTGGATATCTAGTCCGAGATTTTACACCCCCTCACTGCTCCGGCCCTCTGTGGTCGGGGCATTTTTCATTATGTGGCGATCATTTCCTTGTCGGGCTGTCCAGTCGCCAATCGGATACATCGTTGACCAAAGAGAACGCTGCGCGACGCAAAGCCGCCCGCCAAGTGTTCAGGGCTGGACCACCGATGTTGCAATCGGCCAGTGCGCTGTCAAAGAGAGTCAACCAGAGTTCGGCATCAGCCTCACGAATGGGAATATGGCCATGGATCTCACGCAGGTTCATTTGACCAAGGCGTTCTTTGTAGTAACTGCGACCACCAAGAAATCCACAAAGGAATTCAAACTGAGCCTGCCGCGTATGGTCCAGTCCATGGCCGCGAAAATGCAAACGATGCAAGGTTTCAGCGGCGGGATCGGTTTCCATCAGGTCATAAAACCGCTCGACCACCTGCCGCAGCTTATCCTCTCCACCGATTTGATCCAGAGGTGAGATTCGGGGCGAAGTCATAGATGGATCCTAGTGGGTTTCTGGGTTGCCTGGTGGGAATATATATTTAACAACAGTAGTGCGGAGTTGGTTCTCTTCGCAACACTCATGAGGTTGTAATGACGGCAATACCCCTGACACAGGAGCACACCGCTTGAGCGCGCTGGGCTTGGGTCTCATTGCGGCCCTATGTTGGGGCTTGCATGATTTTTCGGTGCGCTACCTGAAGGATTCAGTGCCGCTTATGGGCTCCTTGATGGTGGTTCTGGCTGTGGGAACTGTGTTTCAACTGGCTGGGATCAGCCTGTCCGGAGCAGAACTGGCCCTGCCTAGTCAGGCTCTGGGCTATGCCATTGCAGCAGGGGGGAGTTTCTTGATTGCGGATCTGGCGCTTTATGCCGCGTTCCGGCGTGGGCCCGTGGCATTGGTGGCACCACTTGTTGCCAGCTACCCCGTACTGTCGGTGGGTTTTGCGATCTGGCGCGGGGTTGAGGTCTCATCCTGGCAGTGGCTGGCGGTTGTCGTGATTGTTCTGGGCGTTGGCGCTGCTGCGGGCCGACCTCAGGAAACTGGCGTAACAGGGGCTTGGAAAGCAACAGTTGCCCTGTCTTTGCTGGGGGCTGCGGGGTTTGCCTCTACCTTCGCTCTGGGTCAATACGCGGCAGAGTTTGGAGCGCCACAGGCAAATCTGGCCACCCGAATTACGGCACTGATCGGGTTGTTGTGCTTGATGGCGCTGACCCGAAACTTGGTGTGGCCAGGCTGGCGCGCACTCCCCCTGTTGGTCACCATGGGGGTGTTGGATGGCATGGCGTTGCAAAATGTTCTGAAGGCTGGCGGGATGCCGCATGCAGAGTACGCGGCTGTGTCTTCTTCTGTTTTTGGGATGCTCACCGTGGTGCTGGCTTGGATGATCCTGCGCGAACGGATGACGGCGCTACAATGGCTGGGCTGTATGCTGGCCTTTGGTGGTATTGGTGCGTTGGCGCTCTGATATCTGGGACCGGCTGATATTTGGGCAGGCTGTTTTTTGGTGCCGGTTAACCCCGAGACTGTCCTAGCCGCTTTAGCCATCTCCTGCTTTTGAGAAGCTGGAGATCATCAGGTCGGTTGAAGAAAGCTGTATGTCAGCAGGCCTGACACTGGCCAAACTCGGCATTCCTCGCACCACATTCTACCGTCCCCTCTCGGGCATCTTTGATGCCCTGCCGGTCAAGGGGATATGATCGGTATCTGCAGCGTGGCGAGGCTGGCCCTGAGGATTAAGCTTCCAAGCCAAAGGATGTCTGAAGCCTCAACCGTGACTAGGTGCAGCGCAGAGTCGTGAAGCTGGCATTGAAGGAAACAGAGCTGTCGCCGCGTGAACTCGCAGTGACGTTCATGGATACAGAAAGTGACTTTGTATCAGAAGCTTCGGTGTATTGGGTTCTGAAAGCGCATGACTTGATCACTAGCCCGGCCTTCCTTATGGTCAAGGCAGCAAGCGAGTTCAAAGACAAAACCATTGCCATCAATCAACTCTGGCAGACCGACTTTACCTACATCAAGATTCTGGGGTGGGGCTGGTTCTATCTCAGCCTTCGTCCAGTGTCCTCGGACTGATGGCGGACAGGGTCTCATTCCTCGACGATTACAGTCGCTACATCAGCTCCTCTGCCCGGCAGGGTATTGCGCAGCAATGTCCTGAGAGAGTGAAAACTCTGCACAAACATGAGGGCGAAGACGTGACTGACACGCTGGACTTGGCTTGGCAGGCGTCAGGATGTGATCAGGTTCACGTTGTCGACTCGGCGCTCTCGCCCTTCGGCTCATAGGACCAAATGGATCAGGTCAGCGTCAGCAGCTTGTCGACTTCTGCCGCGCTCACCTGCTTGGGTGCAGCACCTCGGCGCATAAAAGCCGTCGCCATATTTTCTATCGCTGCACACTTCCACCTCCCGATCTGGATGGCGTGGACGCCGTACTTCTTGGAAAGCTCCGCCAGCGTCATGAAATACGCGTACTTGAAGGGCCACACTTGGTTGTTAAGGCGCCACTACGCAAGCGAAGCCACCCCGCGTGGAACGGGATTGCAGCCAGAAGGCATCCGCTGATGAAACCGGCGCAACCCGCCGATCTGTTGAACGGTATCTGGAAACTGCTGGGATAAAAGCCCATGCCTCATGACAGACTAAAAGGCCATCATGGCGCTTGACTCGTATTTCCCGTTTTGTCATTGAACCAGAGTGATCGGTTCCGTGCGTGTTTCAATGCACAGCGGAAGCAATAGGGAACACGGTGAGGCGTACCCAAAAGGGACCAAATCCGTGACTGCCCCCGCAACTGTGAGCGGTGAGTGACGCTGAACAAGCCACTGGGACATTCCCGGGAAGGCCAGCTGACCAATGACCCGCGAGTCAGGAGACCTGCCGGACACAAGGATTGAGACTCCGTTTGCGGAGTTTTGACCCTTTTCCACCGGACGCCGGGGTGCGCGTCTGGCGCGTTTGGCTATCTGCCGATCCTGTGCCACTACTCCCCGTTGTTCATTCCTGATCGCAGGCATGCCTGTATCGTCGAATGAGGACGACATGAAATTTAAATCCCTGGCCGCTCTGCTGGCCACCTCTGCAACATTGCTGAGCCCGGTTGCGGCTTCAGCGCACTTCCTGTTGCACTACACCGATAGCTCACTGATCGAACGCCCCGGCGATGTGCCGGTTGGTCTGATTTTTTGGCACCCCATGGCCAATGGCCACGCCATGGATATGGGCAAGCCGGAAGAGTTCTACATGATCCACAATGGCGAAAAGACCGACCTGTCTGATCGCCTGCAGCCAGCCACCTTCAAGGGTGCGGAAAATGAGTCCGCGGCCTATACCGCTTCGATTCCGGTCAAGCGTTCGGGTGACTATGTCGTGGTCACTGTTCCCGCGCCCTATTATGAGGAAAGCGAAGACATCTACATTCAGCAGATCACCAAATCTGTTCTGAACCGCAACACGCTGCCCACCGATTGGGACCAGCCAGTGGGGCTGCCAACCGAGATCCTGCCGCTGAACAAGCCCTATAACGTCATTGTTGGCTCCACCTTCTCGGGTCAGGTTCTGGCCGATGGCAAGCCTGTCGCAGGCGCTGAAATCGAGATTGAATTCATGGCATCAGAGCCTGATCTCGAAACCTTTGCCACCACAGATCCCACCACCGGAGAAATGCCAGGCGGCGCGATTGTTGCCATCTCGGATGCCAATGGCGTCTTTACCTTTGGCATTCCCAAGGCAGGATACTGGGGCTTTGCAGCTCTGGGGTCCGGACCTGCAACCGAGCATGAGGGCAAGGAACTCAGCCAGGATGCGGTGATCTGGATCGAAGCCACTGATCTGAAGTGAGGCTGACCCCATGCATATCGTAGATGGCGCATTGTCGAACCCGGTTGTGATCGCTGGCGCGGTTGCCGCTGTCGGCGGTATCGCCATGGGGCTGCGCAGCCTGCCGCTGGAGCGTATTCCTGCGGCAGGTGTTCTCTCCGCCAGTTTCTTTGTCGCCTCGCTGATCCATGTGCCGGTCGGTCCCAGTTCAGTGCATCTGATCCTGAACGGGTTGGCCGGGCTGGTGCTGGGCTGGGCGGCCTTCCCTGCGCTCTTTGTCGGGTTGCTTTTGCAGGCGGTGTTCTTTGGCTTTGGCGGTCTCACCGTATTGGGCGTCAATGCTGTCAATATCGCCCTGCCGGCCGTATTGGTCGGTCTGGCTTTCCGTCCTTTGGTGGCGCGTGGTTCGCCACTGCAGGGGGCAATCTGGGGTGGCATTGGTGGCGCAATGGCGATTGCACTGACCACTTTGGCCGTGGCGGTATCGCTGATGTTGTCGGGGGATGAATTCACCCTGGCAGCCAAACTGGTGTTTTTCTCCCATATCCCGGTGATGGTGATCGAAGGGCTGCTCTCTGCGGCCGCCATTTTCCTGGCCCGACGGGTCAAGCCGGAACTGTTCATCGACACAAAAGGACGCCTGGCATGATCCGCTCCATTGTCCTGAGCCTGGCCTTGCTGGCTCCGCTTCCCGCGCTGGCTCATAATGTGATTTCTTCGGTCTTCCCCTCAGGTACCGATATCGAAGGCGAGGTCGGTTTTTCCAATGGCGACATGGCGGTCGACCTGCTGATCGAGGTCTTTGACGAGGCGGGCACCAAATTGGGCGAAACCCGGACCGATGCTGATGGATTTTTCCTGTTCACACCCAAAGAGCCCGTGACGCATATCTTTCGCGGCGATCTTGGTGCCGGCCATGTGGCCGAGGTGCAGATGGCGGCCAATGAGGTGGCGGAACTGCTGGGTCAAAGCATCGCCACCCCGGCTGCCAGCGCCTCAGGGCAAGCGGCAACGGTTTCAGCCGACACAGCCCTGTCTGATCAATCCCGCGCCGAGCTGGCCACCATGATCCGCAACGAGCTGCGACCTCTGCGCCAGGAATTGACTGCCTTTAAGAACAAATCCAACTTCCAGTCTGTTCTGGGGGGTATTGGTTATATTTTTGGCCTCTTTGGTCTCGGCTTTTACATCGCTGCCCGCCGCAAGATGGACAACAACACATGACCTATGTGCTGACAGGTGAAAACGACTCCCTCAGCGGCTTTGCCGGGATGCGTGCCAAGGTTTCCACGCTGGATCCGCGTATGCGTATCGTGATGACGGCGCTCTACGCCGTGGTGGTGGTCGGGCTCAGCAATCTATGGGTTCTGACCTCTGCCTTAGGTCTGTCGCTGTCGCTATTGGCGCTGTCCGGCCTTCCCCCACGCAAAACACTGAAACGCATGGCAATGATGGACAGTTTCATCATCTTCATGCTGCTGCTTTTGCCCTTTACCATGCCCGGTGATGCGATGTTTTCGCTCTGGGGGCTCGAGGCCAGCTGGCAAGGCCTGTGGCGCGCGGTTGAGATCGCGCTTACGGCCAATGCGGTTATCCTGGCGGTGATGACCCTGGTTGGCACCATGGAGCCCGTCACCATGGGACATGCCCTGTTTGCGCTGAAAACGCCTGAGCGGCTGGTGCATCTGATGATGTTCACCATTCGCTACATCGACGTATTGCGCGAAGAATACCAACGCCTGCGCACCTCGATGAAGCTGCGCGGCTTTCGCCCTGGCACCAACTGGCACACCTACCGCAGCTATGGCTATCTGATCGGCATGATGCTGGTGCGGGCGATTGAACGCTCTGAACGTATCCTGGCGGCGATGAAATGCCGGGGGTTTTCCGGTCGCATCATCCTGCTGGAAGCCTTTCAGTTGCGGCGCGCCGATCTGCTCTTTGCTCTGACCCTGGGCGCAGCTCTTGCCACCCTGATCTGGGCCGAGGTGCACTATGCCACTTCTTGATCTGCAAGACATTCATTTTGGCTACCCTGGCCTTGACCCCGTGCTCGAGGGGGCCACGATGCAGTTGCAGCCCGGCGAGCGTCTATCGCTCATCGGCCCTAACGGTGCGGGAAAGTCGACCCTGCTGAAGATCATCATGGGGCTTTTGACGCCGACCAGCGGCAGCGTCACCGCCTTTGGCAAACCCTGCCTGGCCGAGGCCGATTTCCACGACATGCGCCGGCGGGTTGGCTTCGTGTTTCAAGATGCCGATGACCAGTTGTTCTGCCCCACCGTTGCCGAAGACGTGGCCTTTGGCCCGCTGAACCTGGGAAAATCCAAGGCCGAAGCACTTGCGATTGTCGACAGGGTGCTGTCCCGTCTGGATCTCGTGCATCTGCGGGACCGGGTGACGCATAAGCTGTCGGGTGGCGAAAAGCGCCTGGTCACTCTGGCTACCGTTCTGGCCATGGAGCCCGAGGTTCTGATCCTAGATGAGCCCACAAATGCGCTGGACCCCGACAATTATGCGCGGCTCACCGAGATCCTGACCGGGCTTGATCAGGCGATCTTGCTGGTCAGCCATGACCCTGAGTTTCGTGCCAAACTGGCACCGGGAGGTTACCAGCTGGTTGGGCGGCGTCTCGAACGAACCTGAGTGCAGGCGGCGCCGACTGCGCTGGTGCTCTTTTGTGCTCAGTGTAGGCGATCTCTCCCCTAGCATCGGGGGCAATATGTCATGACTGACTAGTAGAGATGAAGGAAAGGCTGGGTCAGACACCATCACAGGTCTCGGAGCAGGTTGAAAACGAGCTCCTGGAGGGCTTGAATCCTTGGCCCACGATGTCTCAGATCCACTTCAGAGCCCCGTTAGGGAACCTGATAGAGTCACATGCTGGTGGGGGCAGAAGGGGCATTCTGAACCCCTCTGAGCCAGAAATGTCCTACCTAGATCATGTTAGGAAGTACTGGCTGGGGTGGTGGAAAACCTAGCCTCTTGAGGTCGATCATCCGCTTAGTGGATCGGCTGACGAACCTAGGGCGGTTGCCTGGTCCTGAACCAACGTGCCTCCTTCGATGTCCACCGATCAAATTAGAGAACCGCTCTATGCGTCAAGACCCAGCCTTACAAATTGCTCGCTCGGGGCGTCGATGTTTTTCATCAACTCAATCATCTGGCTCTTAAGGCACTCTTCCACCTCAAAGCTCACTAACCCCACCGTTTGGCTTGGGTTTTCCTGTGTATCCCACAGCATGGTATCAAACTGCCGATCCCGCGCGACCCAGGTGACGTTTTCGATCTTCATGGTTTTGGCACCCTTTTGAAAATCAAAAGGCTCGGCTACCTGGAGGTCGTAGAAATCCTCAACCGCGAAATGCGCCCGCATATGGGTTGGCATGAGGGTGTATTGGTAAAGCGGCTTGTTCTCGGGATTTTGCGGAGCGCGCATGTAAACATATCGCCCATCGGTGATGTTCACATGCGCGCCATGCATCCCAAAAATTGCGGCCTCCCTTACTGGCGTATCGCTGGCGATAACACACGCCAGATCCTGCCCCGTCATGTCTTTGGTGGGCTGAAGGCCAAAGAAATTGAGCAGGGTTGGCGCGAGGTCAATTGAGGGTTGTACAAGGGATTGGCGTCTCTCACCGGAAATGCCAACACGTGGATCCCAGATGAAGAACGGTGTGTGGGCAATTTCCTGGTACATAGGCATCGACATCTTGCCCCACCAGTCGTGCTCACCCAGAAGAAAGCCGTGGTCCGTCCAAACAATCAGCATGGTGTCGTCCCACAGACCCTTGGCATCCATCATATCCATGACCTTGCCCAGATATTCGTCGCACATGCTCACAAGCGCAGCATATTCGACGCGCAGATGTTTGTTTTCTTCCGGATGATCATTGGTCCGCGCGTACATTGGCCAGTCAAAGAAGGGCCCGTCATAAGCATCGTGGTGCTCTTGGTAGAGTTCCTTATAACGGTCCAGCGTATAAAAGGGCTCGTGTGGGTCAAAGGTTTCGATATGCAGCATCCAGTTGTCGTGATCTGCATTCCTATCGATGAAATCCAGTCCTGCTTTGAAGGTCAGCGCTTGCGGCTGGTTCTCCTCAACATTCATGAAGCCGCGGTTGACCCAATCCTGTCGGGTCAGGTATCGCAGCCGATCCATGGATGCATCGCTTTCTTCAGGAAAGACTTTTCGGTAGTCTTCGAAAACCTTTTCTTCAGAATAGATGCCGTTTTTCCCAAAGGCGCCTTTGGGAATTTGGGGCTCATTCAGGTCACCGATCCAGGGGTCACCTTCCTGTCCGCGCCAGTATTGCCAAGTTGTGTAATGGGTATGGTAGTTCAGACCGCCATCTTCAAAATAGTGATTGTGGTCAGTGGTCAAATGGGTGTGGACCCCTGCGTCGCTTAGCATTTTGGGCATGCTGTCGTCGAAGGGCTCCAGCGGACCCCAGCTGCGATGCAGAAAATTCGGACGGCCCGTGTGCCAGTCTCGGCGCGCCGGCATGCAGGGCATGGAGCAGACATAGGAGGTATCAAATGTCACGGCGCGGTCTGAAAGACGCTGGAAGTTGGGGGCATGCACCCAGTCGTTCCCGTAGCTCGGCAAAAAATGGCGGCTGAGGGTGTCGAACATGACAACAATGGCTTTCATCAGACGGGGTCCTTTTTATCAAACACCACCCGGAAACCGATATGTCCGGTGGTCATGTCAGGGGCGGAAGCGCTACGGGCCGAAACCCGGTAACGCGCGCAATAGGATTTGTGGCACAGATGCGAGCCACCTTTCAGGACCTTGCCTTCGCCAAAGGGTGGCCCCTTTGGCTCCCGATCTGATCGGCTCAGGATATGGAAGTCACGGCTGAACCAGTCGGCAGTCCATTCCCAGACATTGCCAACCATATTGTACAGACCCAAGCGATTGGGCTTGAACGCATCCACCGGGCAGGTGCCAGCATAGCCATCGGCGGCCGTGTTTTCGCGAGGGAATTTGCCGCGCCAGATATTGCATCGAAAGCTGTCCACAGGTGAGGCATCGCCCCAGGGGTAGCGTTTCTGATCAAGCCCGCCTCTGGCGGCGAATTCCCATTCGGCTTCGGTTGCCAGACGTCCACCGGCCCAGTCGGCATATGCAACGGCATCGTGCCATGAGACATGAACAACCGGATGGGTTTCTTTACCTGTAACGTCTGATCCCGGCCCGGTGGGGGCCCGCCAGCAGGCGCCTTCGGTTTTGCGCCACCATGACCCTGATCTTTCCAGCTCAGCCTCTGTTGGATCAAACACAAAGGACCAGCCAAAACCCTCTGCCGTTGAGACATGGCCGGTTTCGTCGATGAACCGCTGATACTGCGCATTGGTGATCGTGCCAGGGGTCATCCCAAAACCGGAGACTGAGATACTGCGTACGGGTTCTTCGCCGTCATCTTTCTGGCAGCTGCGTTTGGCCCCCATGCGGAACCGGCCGCCTTTCAAAGAGACGCAGTCAAGCGAGGCTGTATTGGAAAATCCTGTCATTTCTCATGTGTAGCACCGGTAACCCAGTAACCAAATCCACGAAAATCTCAACTTTTCCCTGCACAAAATATTATGATGAAACAGAACCCACTAAAAAGCTGGCGAGATTTTCAGCCGATTGTCCGGTTGTGACATGACGCGGCAGGCCCAGGTAATACCCAAAACCCGTGACCAGCGCATTGTCCGTAAGCTCTACCAGCGTGCCGCTGTTCAAATGGGCCTGTAGCAAGGCGCGGCTGCCCAAAATGACCCCATCGCCTCTGACGGCAGCATCCACCGCCAGGATGTAGTCGGAAAACACGATCCGCGGCGACAAACCGGCGGGATCAACACCGGCCCATTCAAACCAATCCAGCAGGGTCACACTGTTTACGCCGGATCGGCCGTAGTCATACAGAGCCAGCCTCAAAAGGTCACTGGCACATAGGTTGGCGGGGCGATCCTTGATCCCTGATCTCTGTAGAAAATCGGGGGATGCCACCGGGATCAGCTCCTCGCTCAACAGTGGCGAGAGCTTCCAATCCGGGTGTGTCCCCTTGGAAAACACGATTGCCAGTTCGCTATCGGATTGTGCCAACTCACTCAGATTGTCGGTGGTGGTCAACCGAACCGAGATCTCGGGAAATTTTTCATTGAAGCGTTGCAGGCGCTGGCCCAACCACAGATGTGAAATCGCCGCTGAGGCGGAAATTGACAGGGTCGTGTGGGTTTGAGTTGCGGTCAACTCGTCCAGTTCACTGCCCAGATACTCTAACGAAGCCTGCACCCGCAGAAACAACCGCTCTCCCTTGGGCGTCAGGGTCAACTGCCGTCCGTTGCGGGAGTAGAGGGTAAACCCCAGCATGTCTTCCAGGTGTTTGATCCGCCTGCTGACAGCTGCCTGCGTGACCGACAATTCCCGCGCCGCAGCCGAAAAGCTCATCAGTCGGGCCGTACAGTCAAACACGCGCAGCGCATCAAGAGAGACAATATCGATCAGGCGCCGTTTCATAACTCCTACTGTAGGATATGGCGCTTGCTTGTCCAACCGGGTTATCCTTCGTGGGTTTCCATCCCCCAGGCCTTCAGCAGCTTGGGCAATGCGATATTCCAGTCCATGACACCGGATTTGGCAGCCCAGTCCTCATATTGCCGGATCATGTCGCGGGCCCGGGCCTCGTCACCTTTGATGATGTTGTTCAGCTCGGTGCGATCCGCCTCTATGTCATAGAGTTCCCAGTCATGGTCATGCAGGCGCACGAGCTTGAACTGACCCTGGCGGATCGCTGCATTGCCTTCGTGTTCAAAGAAGATCGGCTGTTCGCGATCCCAGGCGTGATCCCGGAACAGATCAAGCAGGCTTTCCCCCTGCATCGGCTGGATCTCGTGTCCACCGAGTTCCTTCAGGTAGCTGGCGCCGGTGGCTTCGAGGATGGTGGGCAGAATATCAACCACATGACAGGCCGCCTGCGCGGGGCCACGGGCGCCAAACCCTTTGGGCCAATGGGCCACGAGTGGGGTCGAGATGCCGCCCTCATGGACATAGTGTTTGAACAGCCGGAAGGGCGCATTTGAGACATTGGCCCAGGGCTTGTCATAACTTTGGAAGGTCTGGGCATTGCCGGGGCGCAGGTCGGGGACATTGCCCATGGTGATTTTTCGTCCGTCCTGGGTGACATCGGGATAAAACTGCGCCCAGCCGTCTTCGGCCATGAATTCGGCGCAGCCGCCATTGTCAGACAAAAACAGGATCAGCGTATCGTCGAACTGATCCAGCCGTTTGAGTGCTGCTATCAAGGTGCCAATGGATTGATCCATCCGGTCGACCATTGCAGCATAGGTCGCCATTTTGCTGGCCTCCCAGTCCTGATGGGTTTCCGCCTGCCAGGGATGAACGTCTTTGTCACGGGCGGAGATATCCCACTGCGTATGGAACAGACCTTTTGCGTTCATGGTTTCGTGCCGCGCCGTGCGGGTAGCGTCCCATCCTTTGCTATACACACCGTCGTAGCGGGCAATATCTTCGGGATGGGCATGCAGGGGCCAATGCGGCGCAGTATGGGCGAGATAGAGGAAAAACGGTTTTTCGTCCTCCACGGAATCCTCAATCATGCCGATGGCCTTATCGGTGATTGCATCGGTGAAATAGAAATCATCGGGCACCACCTGGACGCGGCTGTCGTCCTCCATCATGTAGTGCGGTGAAAAGAAATGGGTGGCGCCGTCCATGATGCCATAGAACCGGTCAAACCCCCGCTGGCGCGGCGTTGGGTGCTCGACCTCACCGGGGCGCCAGCTGTCGTAGTCACGCGCATCAAAATCCCCGGCGACATGCCATTTTCCGGACATCAAGGTGCGGTAGCCCGCGTCGCGCAGGTGTTCGGCGATGGTTGCGCCGTCATTGCGCAAAAAGCCCTGATAGGCAGGGGTGCCAAGGTTTGCACCCATGTGGCCAACCCCTGCGTCATGCGGGTAAAGCCCGGTCAACAGGGAGGCCCGCGTGGGGCAGCAGCGGGCGCAGTTATACATGGAGGTCAGCAAGGCGCCGTCCCTTGCCAGCCCGTCGATGTTTGGGGTTTGGATTTCTGATCCGGTGCAACCGAGATCGGCAAAGCCCATGTCGTCTGCAAGGATTAAGATAACATTGGGTCTGCGGGTCATGGTTGCACCTTTCAGGTCGTCACGTTTGCGGGCTCAGGGCTGCGAAAAGCAGCCATCACGGTCTAGCTGATCCAGAGAGGGCAGCACTTTTACTTCCAGATACTCCTCAAGGCCAAACTTCCCGCCCTCGCGACCATTTCCGGACTGTTTATAGCCACCATAAGGCGACCCATACGATGTGCCGCAGCCGTTGATGGCCACCGCACCGGCACGCAATTCGCCAGAGACCCGCGCTGCGCGCGCCTTGCTGCCGGTCTGCACATAGGCGTAGAGGCCAAAGTCGCTGTCGTTGGCAATGGCGATGGCTTCCTCTTCGCTGTCAAAGGGGATTACCACCAGTACAGGGCCAAAGATCTCTTCGCGGGCGATGCGCATGTCATTGTGGACATCGGCAAACACTGTTGGCCGTGCGTACCAACCCTGCTCAAAACCTTCCGGCTTGCCCAATCCGCCAGCCAGGAGCGTTGCGCCTTCATCAATGCCGATCTGGATCATGGCCTGGACACGGTCATATTGCATCTGATCGAACAGAGGGCCGATGTGGTCACCTTCCTCTGTTGGATTGCCAATCTGCTGAGCCTCAGCCGCGCGTTTTGCGATTTCCAGCGCCTCGGCGTAGCAGCTCCGTTCCACCAACAGGCGGGTCGGCGCATTGCAGGACTGGCCGGTATTGTGAAAACACTCCTGCACCGAAGCGGTGACACGCGTCTCAAGATCGCAGTCGGCAAACAGCAGGTTGGGCGATTTGCCGCCCAGCTCCAGCGCCACGCGCTTGACGGTGTCAGCGCTATCCTTGGAAACCAGAACGCCAGCTCGGGTTGATCCGGTAAAGGACATCATGGTGATATCGGGATGTTTAGACAGCGCGGCACCGACCTCGGGTCCGTTGCCAAAGACCAGGTTAAACACACCAGCAGGATAGCGCGCTTCATCTACCATCTCAGCAAAGAGGGCCGCAGAAAGTGGCGTATATTCTGAAGGTTTCAACACGCAGGTTGCGCCAACGGCCAGGGCCGGCAGCACCTTTTGGGTGATCTGGTTGATCGGCCAGTTCCAGGGGGTGATCAGCCCGCAAACGCCAATGGGATCGCGCAGCACAACGTCGCCATTGGGCAGGGTCTCTTGGTCTTCCATCGCCTCCAGAATATCGGCGAAGTCCTCGGCATAGGCGATGCCACAGGCGGCCTGTTCTTCGCGGGCCATGGTGAGCGGAGCGCCCATCTCCTGGCTGATCGCCTTGGCCATTTCCTCGTTACGCGCCTCCATGACATCACGCAGGCGCCGCAACAGCGCCAAGCGCTCGGATTTGGAGGTTTTTGAAAAGCTCTCAAAGGCGCGGGAGGCGGCGGCAACGGCGCGGTCGACATCCGCTCCGGTACCGAGCGAGACGCTGCCGATCTGGCTGTTGGTCGCCGGGTTCATGATGGGGAAGGCGCTGGGGTCAACGGGATCGACCCAGGCGCCGTCAATGTAGAACTTGTCACAAAGGATCATGCTGTTGTCTTTTCTCTAGATGTCACTGAACGACGGGCTCGTGGGCCAGTTCGAGGTGGAGTTTTGTGCCAGTGTAAGGGCTTGCGGCAATGGCGGCATCATCAAGTTCAACTCCTAGCCCCGGCTCGGTGGAGGGGATGACATAGCCCTCTTCCCAGGTGATCGAGGATTTCAGGCCGGACATGTAGGGCCCTTCAAAGGTGCCGATGCTCTCCAGGATCAAAAAATTGGGGCTACAGGTGCCGATCTGAATGTTCGCAGCCGCCACCACAGGGCCACAGTAGAGATGCGGCGCAATCTGCGCCTGCCGGGTTTCCGCCATACTTGCGATCTTTTTCGCCTCGAGTAGCCCGCCAACACGTCCCAGATCCAGTTGCAGGATCGAGGCAGCCCCTGTTTCCAGAACACGGGCAAATTCATGCTTGGTACACAGCCGCTCCCCGGTGGCAATCGGGACAGAGGTGAAGCGGGCAATCTCGGCCATATCGGCGGGGTTTTCCGGCGTTGTGGGTTCTTCGAACCACAGGGGTTCATAGGGCTCCAGCCGTCGCGCCATGCGTTTGGCACCGGAGACGGTGAATTGACCATGGGTGCCGAACAACAGGTCGGCGCGGGTGCCCACAGCCTCACGGATGCGTTTGCAGAACTGTTCACTGCGCTCCAGATCCTCCATGCGGGGCTGGTGCCCGTCATAGATGGTATAGGGGCCGGCCGGGTCAAATTTGATGGCGGTAAAGCCCTCATTCACCCGCTGCAAAGCAACCTCAGCAGCCATGTCCGGATCGTTGTAGACATTGGGCGCGTCCGGGTCGGGGTATACATCGCCCTCAGTCGGGTAGAGATAGGTATAGCTGCGCAGTCGCTCATGCACCTTGCCGCCCATCAGCTCGTAGACCGGTTTGCCCGCCGCCTTGCCGATGATGTCCCAACAGGCCATTTCCAAACCGCTGAGCACGCCCATCACGGTCACATCCGGGCGCAGGGTAAAGCCGGCGCCATAGGATTGCCGCCAGAGCTTTTCGATATGGTGCGGATCTGCCCCATAAAATTGCCGCGCAAACATCTCTTCCGCCATGGCGCAGCACAGATCGGGCCCAAATGTGGCGTTGTAGATCTCGCCCACTCCGGTAATGCCGCAGGCGGTGGTCAGCCGCACAAAGATGAAATAGCGGCCGCCGTGGCGCGGGGGTGGGTTGCCAAAGACAAAGGTTTCGATCTTGTCGAGTTTCATCGGTTTTATCCTGTTATTCAGCCGCTTGAGCAAGGTTTGAATTGTCTTCGAGCACCAGATCGGCGGCACGTGCCGCGAGCATCATGGTTGGGGCATTGGTGTTGCCGGATGTGATGTTGGGAAAGGCTGAGGCATCAATCACCCGCAACCCCGTTAGCCCGTGTACCCGCAACCGGGCGTCCAATACTGAATCGCCCGCATCCTTGCCCATGCGACAGGTGCAGGTGGGGTGGAAAACGGTCCCGGCGCGCGCGCGGAAGTTTTCCAGCAGTGCTTCGTCATCCATGGTCAAAATGTCGGGATCCCGCCGTGCTCGGGTGACAGCCTGTATCGATGGGGCCTGTGCCAGGTCTTGCAACAGGTGGCTGGCGCGGATGGCTGTCTGGCGATCTTCTTCGGTCGCCAGTGAGTTCGGCTGGATCACGGGAGCATCGTTGGGATTGGCAGAGCGCAGGGTGATCTCGCCCCGGCTGGTCGGGCGGCTAGGCTGCACACAGAGCAAAAATCCGTTGTCCCGGTCGATCTGCGGTTTTCCATTGGGCAATGTCGCATAGGAGGCCGGGTTGCAATAGATCTGCACATCCGGGAGCAGGGCACCTCTGGTGCGGGCAAACCCACTGCATTGATTGACCGGGACGCTCAATGGGCCACGGCGGGTCAGCACATAGCGCAGCCCCGCCTTGAACTGGCCCCAGCGATTGCCCAGGGTGGCATTCAAGGTCTCCGATTTGGACCAGAAGAAATGCGACAGCGCCAAATGGTCCTGAAGCCCGCGACCGACCTCAGGCAGGTTATGGGTAACTTCAATTCCGTGGGTTTTCAGCATTTCTGCCGGACCAATCCCGGACAGATGCAGGATGTGCGGCGAGCTAACGGCGCCTGCGCTCAGGATAACCTCTCGTGCGGCTGTGACCTCGTGGACCTTGCCTGCCTTGCAATAGCGCAGGCCTGTGGCGCGTGTGCCTTGCATCACGATCTTCTCAACCTGGGCCTGACGGATAACGGTGAGGTTTGGGCGCGACAGGGCAGGGCGCAGGAAAGCATCGGCTGCCGACCAGCGAAACCCGTTGCGTACGGTGCTACGGACATAGCTCAAACCTTCGCCGGGGACTTGATTGCTGCCCTCGCCAGGCAGGGCATTCATATCGGTGGAAGTGGGCCAGCCCATATCCCGTGCCGCTGCCAGGAAATTCTGCGAAAAGGGATGCATTCGATCCTGCAGATCGGCGACCCGAATGGGGCCATCTCCGCGCAGGCGTCTGTTGCCTTCCGGATCGGTTTCGTCGTTGCTCTCCAGGGCATCAAAGATTTGCTGAACGGCATCCCAGCCCCAGCCATGCGCGCCAGCCTCTTCCCAATCATCGAAATCATGGGGCAGCCCCCGCACATAGGCCATGGCATTGATGGAGCTGGAACCGCCGATGACCTTGCCGCGCGGCCAATAGCCCCTGCGGTTCTGCAGCCCAGGGTCGGGCTCTGCCGAAAAGCGCCAATTCACCGCCGGATCCGAAAAAGTGAAGCCATAGCCGACCGGTATCTTGATCCAAGCGCGACGATCACTTCCGCCGGCCTCCAGCAAAAGCACCTGATGGCGCCCACATTGGCTGAGCTTGTCGGCCAATACACAGCCAGCTGAGCCGGCGCCGACGATTATGAAGTCGAATGTTTGCATGGTGGGTGCTTTCCTAACCTTGCCAGAACATGAAAGCAGTATTAGGCGTAAATCAAACAACGGGTTTTCACCCATAGGCATCATTAAGGTTAAGTATCTGTATGAATACCCTGCCGCATGTGACCTGGCTCAAGGCCTTTGAATCCGCAGCCCGCCATAACAGCTTTGCTGCGGCGGCGAGCGAGTTGGGCCTGACCCCTGCCGCAATCAGCCAGCAAATCAGACACCTCGAGCAACATCTGGACGCGCAGTTGTTCAAACGCTTGCCGCGCGGTGTGACCCTGACAGACATCGGTCAGGCCTATGCGCAGACGATTGGAAAATCCTTTGAAGACATGGCACTGGCCACCAACGGGTTGTTTGGTAAAAAACGCACCCGAATTCTACGGGTGCGTGCGTCTATTTCCTGCGCGGCGCTGGTGATTGGCCCGCGGCTCGCGGAATTCAAGGCGGTGCATCCGGATATTCTGGTGCAAATGACAACATCGGTCTGGGCGGATCGTTTTGATGACGAGACACTGGATATTGATATCCGCTACGGGCTGGGCAATTGGGGTGAGGCGCAGATTGTGCATCTTGGTCATGAATCTGCAGTGCCCGTGTGCCGGGCGGACTATGCCCAGAGCTTTGGCGAGGATCTGACGATCCAATCCCTGGCCGCTGGCGATGTGGTTCAGATCATCGGGTCCGAGACCGATTGGGGCAAGCTGTCGGAGCTACATAATCTTGGCCTGACGGTGACGACCGATTGGCTGAAGGCGGATTCATCACTGATCGCCCTGCAGACGGTGTCTGCCGGGCAGGGTGTCACCATGGTGCTGGAGAGTTTTGCCAGACAATATCTGGATCAGGGGCTTTTGATTGCGCCCGTTCCCTACCGCTTGCCCAAGCGGCGGTCGCACTATCTGATTGTAAACGATCGCGCCCAACCCAGAGAGGAAGTCAGGCTGTTCTGCAATTGGGTGCAATCCCTGTATCAGGAAGTGAGCCGCGTTGATGCCGAGCAAATGAATTGAGCCCCTCTGAAACCCGAAGGGCCGCCAAAGCAGGCCTGGTGAGGAGCTGCTTTGACTGACCGCCTTTCGCCTCTCTCCGC
Organism: Pseudophaeobacter sp. EL27; assembly: GCF_900313025.1. Taxonomy (GTDB): domain Bacteria; phylum Pseudomonadota; class Alphaproteobacteria; order Rhodobacterales; family Rhodobacteraceae; genus Pseudophaeobacter. Next base: position 309,197 of record NZ_OMPQ01000008.1, on the reverse strand, counting down.
TACCGACCTTGCGCCCATGATCCCACAAATTGCGTCCTATTGGTACTGGGATCGGTCATCTGCGGTGGTTGGCAGAAAGGCCCGATAGGGGCCACGGCATCCAGCCGTTCATCCCGTGAGCCACTGTTTTGGTAAGGCAGCTCAATGCCCAAAGCGGTCTCAAGACGATAGAGCGAAAATTGTGATAGCTGCCCTTCAGTGCGCCGATCGCGAACTGGCAAACTGCGAACTATACTGCCGTTCGTTTAAGTTGCATCATCTCACTGTTTGTCACTATTTTAAGGGCTAACAGATAGAAGCTCCACCTAGCGGAATAGCCATAAGTACAAGAGAAATGAAAGTTTTCGACGAACCTCACTTTCGATTGCTACGGTTAGCTGCACGTTTCCGGCCAACGCCCGAGACAAATATTAGAAAAGTAGACTCAGCAGAAGTCGCGCCAGTCATCGATAGCTTGATGAACATTGGGATTTACGCGGATGAATTTGCCTACCTTGCAAACCCGGAACTAAACTATTTTGAGATGCTAGCGAAATTGGGAGGTTTTCTGGCATCTCTCAGTTGGAAACCTCTAAGTGAAGAACAAGAGTTTCGTTTTCTCACAGCTGCTTATGCCGAATTAGGGGCGAGAGGCGACCATGTGGCATACTATGCCATTACTCGATGGATGGAGGATGTGGGGCGGGAAATGGATGAAAGTTTCTGTGTCCAATTCGTTGCGGATGGTATCGAGGCGGAGCAGCTGTATGGCTGTTATTATTCTTACTCTGCTGTGACAGGCGGAGACCTCATCCCCAGTGTTGAAGACCCGCAGACTCATGATTGGAGGATGGAGGGCGACTATCGCCCAAAGAAGGTGTTTGCAAAATGGCTCGCCGTTCACCCCGAAGACAAGAAACTGAATCGTCCCTTCGATGAAGATCTGTTAAGCGACCTTTTTGCATGATTTGAGGCAGCCGGCTTTCTGAATGGCAGCATTCGCACTTAGGGCTCCCTGCGGACATTAGCGGGAGCGCGGCGGCGTTGATCAGCTTGAGCGGCTGCTCAGCGGACCTAGCGGTCGTTGACTTTCGGCGATGTATGTCCTCGTCATGTACTAGAGCAGAACAAGGTTTGAAGGTGAGTTGTGTTGATTTCAGATTTGGAGGCCCGTCAAATTGCCGAGAAGCATCTAAAGCTTACCAACCCGAAATTTTTCTACAAATTTTATGGCATCCACAGGGACAACGATACAGCCTCGCCGCTTTCTGTGATGTTCTTGTGGAGCAAACAGCCTGATAGATTTACCATTGATGGACCAATTGTTGTTGAGGTGGACCCCACTAAAGCCTGTGTTAAAAATCGTGATTGATTATTTCTGGTAGATTAGAGTTTCATGTCCGCTTCGGGCTCTAAGCCGACCTTCGCTGCAGGATACGTTTTGCGGCTCTCTACTGACATTCGCCACCACCTGCACCCACCGGGACATAATACTAACAGGGTTCGAAACAGATCGTTGAGGCGACGTCGCATCGGATGAAACAAGGGTCTGTCAACGTTGCGCCGTTGTATGATCTGAGGAGCTGAAGAGCTTCTGATTTTACTATTATGGCCGAAGGGCCTAAAAAGCGACAATCGTCTGGTGAGGGACGTCTACAAACACAACATGAAGGCGTCCCCATGGCCACCAAGACGAAACTGCATCCCCGCAACCAGCACGCAGAAGGCTACGATTTCGCGCGATTGGTGGCGCAGACGCCTGAGCTTGAGGCCTTCACCATCTGTAACCCAACCGGCCAGACGACGATTGACTTCCAAGACGTGGGCGCGGTCCGTATGCTTAATCGGGCACTGCTAAAGACCCATTACAACATCGATTATTGGGATATTCCCGCCGGGTATTTGTGCCCCCCAATTCCTGGCCGGGTTGACTACATCCACTACCTCGCGGATCTGCTTGCTGACAGCAACAATCAGGAAATCCCGCGTGGGCGTCATATCAAGGTGCTGGATATCGGCACCGGTGCCAGCCTGGTGTACCCGCTGACGGGCCAGAGCGAATACGGCTGGGACTTCACTGGTGTCGACATAGACGCAGGTGCGATCAAATCGGCGGGGCAAATTTGTGACTTCAACAAATTGGCAATTACCCTGAGGCGACAAAGCAAACGTGAGAATATCTTTCGCGGCGTGATCCAGCCCAAAGATGTGTTTCATCTGACCATGTGCAACCCACCTTTCCATAGCTCTACCGAAGCGGCGAACAAGGGGACACAACGCAAGTGGGCGAACCTTGGCAAAGGGCGTTCAACCAAACTCAACTTTGGTGGCCAAAATGCTGAACTTTGGTGCCCTGGTGGTGAGATAAAGTTTATCGCCCGCATGGTTGAACAGAGCACGGAGTTCGCCGATCAATGCCTGTGGTTTACCTCTTTGGTGTCGAAAAAGGCAAACCTCCAACCCCTCGATCGCATTCTGGGGAAGGCCAGGGTCGATGAGTATAAAATCGTCGAAATGGCACAGGGGCAAAAGACAAGCCGGTTTATCGCCTGGACCTACATGAAGAAGAACCAACGCTCAAAGTTTGCAAAGAACGCACGCACATAGAGGTCCGTTCTAAGTTTGTCATCGCCGCCGCTGTTTTGTTCCCAACAGCAAAAGGAAAACAAACCCTGAACCAACGGAGGTGGTCACGATCCCCACAGGGAGCTCCTGTGGCGCCAGAAGTAACCGGGAAACGATATCAGAAGCGGTGAGAAGAACGGCGCCGATGAGTGCGGCCATTGGTAGGAGATTGCGGTGCATGGGTCCTGCAAGACCGCGGGCAACATGTGGTACCATGAGGCCAACAAAGCCAATGACGCCAGCAACTGACACAAACGCGGCCGTGGCCAGCGCAGAGATCAAAAACATGCGGGTCCGCAGCGCGCCAACTGGCACGCCAAGGCTGGCGGCGGTGATATCCCCTGCCAAAAGCGCGTCAAGCCAGCGGCTCCGCCACATCGCATAACTGGCGATCAGGGCCAGTCCAGCGGTCACCAACGGCAGGGTTTCCCATCGGGCCAGTCCAAGCCCGCCGAGCATCCAGAAAATCACCGAATGCGCCGCTCGGTTATCACCGGAAAAGATCAAATAGTTCGTGATGGCAGCAAACAGAAAGGAGACGGCGAGCCCGGCCAGAATCAGTTTTTCCGGCGCACTGCTTTGTAGTGTTCGCACCAGAAAAAGAACGATTCCTGAGGCGACAAGACCACCGCTAAAGGCCGCAAGGGGCAGGGTCCAAATGCCAAGAACATCCCCGGTTACGGTGATGACCAGAACCGCTCCGGCAGCGGCACCGGATGAAAGACCAAACAGAAACGGATCCGCCAGGTCGTTTCGGGTTGTGGTTTGCAACACCACGCCAACAAGCCCCAATCCTGCGCCGATCAGAGCGGCGAACAGCGCGCGTGGCAGCCGCAGATCAAAGATGATCCGATGGATCGGTTCCGGGTCCAAACTGCTGAAACCAAGCCCATATGAGATGGCGGCAAAGACCTCTGAAACCGGTACATCTGTCGATCCGTAAAGAACCGACAGCAAGATAAGGGCGACCAAGGTGGCCGCCCCTAAGAGTAGTGATAGGCCAAATCGGCCCATGCTAGTTGAGCCCCGGGTGCATTGCCTTGGCCATTTTCTCGATCGCTGCAATATTGGCAGGCCCAGGCGTCAGTTCTTCGTACCGCAGCCCTACCCAACGTTCGTTCTTGACCGCATCTGTATGGGCCATGACCGGATGCTCCTGCAGGAACTTGAAGGTGTCTTCGGCGCCATTGCCGTTCTGGTAGTCCAGCAGCACCAGGAACTCGGGGTTGGCCGCCGCGACGGCTTCCCAGGAGGTGCGCCCCCAGCTGGTGTCCATGTCATGGGTGACGCTGGTGCCACCGGCTGCTGTGATCATCGCGTCGGGGATTGCAAACTTGCCGGCAGTGAAGGGCGCATCCGCAGGACCATCCAACAGGAAGACCCGTGGTTTGGGCTGCTCGGCTGTCTTGGCTTCAATGCTGGCCAATTGCTGCTGCCAGCCTGCTATCAAGGCCTCTGCCTTGTCTTCCACCTGCATGACCTGGCCGAGACGCATCACATCGTTGAACAACAAATCCATGCTTGCTTCGGGGCGGTCTTTGTCCAGATGCACGCAGCTTTCGGTCAGGACCATGGTCTTGATCCCAAACGGGGCGAGCGTATTCGGCGTGACGTCTCCACCGGGCTTCATGCCATAGTACCAGCCGGCGAAGAACAGATCTGCGGAGGCTGAGACCAGGTTCTCGATGCTCGGATATTTGGGGGCAAGCTCGGGGATTTCTCCACGGGCGGCATCGAATTCGGGGCTGGTTTTGTACCAGCCGGTAATGCCGGTGACACCAACCATCTTGTCTTGCAGGCCAAGCGCGAAGGCCATTTCGGACATGTTGATATCATGCACCACCAAGCGCTCAGGCGTGGTTTCAAAAACCAGCGGCGTCCCGCAGTTGTCGACTTTTACCTCAGATGCGGAAACACCGCTTGCGACACTCAGGAGGAGTGCAGCTGACCAGAGAGATTTCATTGCGCGTTTTCCTTCAGATTTTGAAAATTGGTTTTGCGGATGTCGAGAGCAGGGATCATCCGGCCCTCGTGGGGGAGGCTCAGATAGCGGACGCCAAAGGTTGACTGGACGTTTTCCGGGGTGAGCACTTCGGAGGTCGGGCCAAAGGCAACAAGCCGGGTCGATTTCATCAAGGCAGCATGGGTGGCAAATTCCGGGATCATCACCAGATCATGAACCACCATGACAACGGTGATGCCCAGCGAGGCCACTAGGGATAACATGCGCCCTTTGGCATCCGGATCCAGGTGATTGGTGGGCTCGTCCAGAAATAAAAGCTCAGGCTCCTGCGCAAGGGCGCGGGCGATATGGGCGCGTTGGCACTCCCCGCCTGATAGCTGCGCCATTGGTTTTTTGGCCAGTCGTGACAGTCCGGTGAGTTCCAGAATGGACTGAATTACCTGGCTGTTTTCACTGGCAGAACGGCGCGCAACGATTGGCAATTGCCCCAGGGCCACATAGTCCTGAAGCCGCAGCCGTCCATCAGGGGCGCTTTGCTGGCTAACCAGCGCGATCAATCCCGCCCGCTCATGGGCCTTCATCTTGCCCAGGCAAGAGCCGCCAATCTGAACCTCGCCAAGCGCCAGAGGTTCGCTCCCTGAGAGCAGATTCAACAGGGTCGATTTACCAGCGCCATTTGGTCCGGCAATGGCAAGGATCGATCCCTGCTGCAAATCAAAGGATACTCCAGATACCAGGGGATCCCCGTTGAGCGCAAAATACTCCAGATCGCGCACGCAGAGAAAGGGGGCAGGGAGGGGCGAAACGCTTGTCATACCTTGCCCCCATGCCTGTAGGCCGGAAGCCGGGCCAGGGTTTTGTTGTATAGTCTTTGGGGGCGTTGCGACGCGTTACTCCAGCCGGTTTCACTCGCCAGGAATTGTTCGGCAAAACAGGCAATCGCCTCAATATCGTCCTGTGCTTCGATCTCACCAAAGAGATACTGTGTCTTGCCAGGTCCCTGCAGCCCAACAGCTATGGGGTGGTCGCAGCCCGCCATGCAGTCGACGGCGCGCAGGGTGAAGCGTTCGGAGACACGCTCAGCCAATGCTGCACGCAGTTTGTTCGCTTCGCCCCCGCCTTTACACGAAGTGCAAATCAAAATGGAATGATCACTGCTGCCGGTCATGTCTCGCCTCGCTGAAAGGCACACAAAGCGAACGGATGTCGGTTCTGCAAACACGGTTTCTACGTGCCATCTAAGCCTCCTTCAGGACTCCCCGTCCCGGGTTGGGTGAACTACTGGATGGCAGGTCTCCTGACTCGCGGGTCGAGGCCTTGCTACGCCTTCCCACCCTGATGGGCAGTGGCTTGTTGCAGCAGTGCTCTCCGCTCACAGTTGCGGGGGCAGTCACGGATTTGGCGCCTGTTGGCTACACCACACCGTATTCCCTTTTCATTTTCCCGGAGTGACCCCGGGAAAAACCATCTGGGGTATGTATGAGCGCAATCTTAGTTGTGTCAATGGGTATGAAAGCGCCCTGCAAACGGTCTTAAGCTGGGCGCCTCAGTCTTATTTGGTGGAAAGCAACAAAAAATCGTTCTGGCTGGGGGCGGGCGAAGGATTTGCGCCCCAGCGCGCGCGACAGCAGATCCGTTTGGTCGCGCAAAGTGGTGTGGCTGTCTGTACAGAGTTGAGGCCATCACGCGCGACTGTTGCTAGCCCTTTCCGGACAACGGCGCGGGCGCAGGGGAACCTTACCGCACGCGCGACAGTCTGTTGTCAGATATGGATCCAAAAGACAGGCGAATCACTTTTTCACCCCATTTTACGGTTCCTTCACGATGCGCGCCTGGGGTGAGTTAAGTCTATTTGCTCGTCTTAAATGGAGTGTGAAATGTCAGTTTGATCTTTCTTTTCAACCCAAGCTCGCCTTTGTTAATTTGCAAAACACCCTCTGATTGCCATTTTCGTCTTCTTAAGGATTGAGCTGCCATTTCATAGAGATACCTAGCTAGTCTACGGAGTTCTAAATGCTAAATCTAAGGTCAGTACAGCTTTCAAAGAAGCTTCCACTCTTCATTGTAGGTTTCAGCTTTCTCATCGGGGCGACCCTTATTGCGTTCAGTTTGGTGAGCTTTCAACGCCAGGCTTTTCAAAGTGTCCAACAGCAAATGTCGTCGATGGTCGCAGACCGCAGGGCAGCCGTTCAGCAGTTGATGAACGGCATTCAATCCGACCTGTTGACCCTTGGCGCTTCGCCGGCAACTGGCAGAGCCTTGTCAGCTTTTGAGCAAACCTGGGGCGAGTTGGACAATGCGGCGACTGACCTGACCAAAGCCTATATAACCAACAATCCAAACAAGACCGGTGAAAAGCACCTGCTTGACCGCGCCTCTGGGGATCAGGCCTATCATACGGAACATGGTATTTATCATCCTGGTTTGCGGACGCTCATCGACACCAAGGGATATTACGATGCCTTTCTGATTAGTCCTGCCGGGGATATCGTTTATTCGGTGTTCAAGGAAATGGACTACGCCACAAGCTTGACCACTGGCGCTTACAAGGACTCTGGTCTGGGCGTTTTGTTTCGTCAGGCCGCCAAAGGCCAGGCCGGCAAACTCTATTTTGTTGATATGGAACCCTATGCACCCAGCTTTGGGGCGGCGGCTGCCTTTGTCGCTACCCCCGTTTTTGATACCAGCGGTGCGCTCTTGGGGGTGGTTGCTTTGCAAATCCCTGTCGCGATGCTGGGTGAGATCGTCAATAATTCCGATGGGCTTGGTGAAACCACCGAAATCCTTCTTGTTGGTCAAGATGGTCTGGCGCGTACGACCTCGCGTTTTGAGGAGGGCTACCAGGTCCTGCAATCCTTGCCCCAAAGCGACCATATCGGCACCGCTCAGGCAGGCGAAAATACCTATGGCGCCGACAATACTGGCATCCGTGGACAGCAGGTGGCCGCCTATGCAGCCCCTCTGGGCCTTAGCTATGCTGACTGGGTGATTGTGGCTGAACAGGATATTGCCGAGATCATGGGGCCAGTAACCCAAAAGCGTAATGTTCTGGTGATGATTGGCCTGGGGATCACCCTGTTGATGTCGCTCTTGGGTTGGATCTTTGCCCGTTCCATTACCAAGCCGATTGCCCGGATCTGTGAGAACATGGAGGCAATTGCCTCAGGGGCTCTGGATACTGATGTTACAGAGGCAAGCCGAGGCGATGAAATTGGCCAGATTGGTAAAACACTGGTCTCGATGCAGGGCGACCTGAAACAAGCGCGCAGCGCCGAAGAGGAGCGTGCCGAACAGCAAAGACAGCAGCAACATGTGGTGGAAACGCTCAGCGCTGGTCTGTTGCGCCTGTCTGAGGGGGATTTCTCCCAAAACATCGAAGAGGTTTTTTCCCGCGAACATGAAAAGCTGCGCGCTGATTTTAACACCACTGTCAGGACTCTGAATGAGACCCTGTCCCAGGTGGTGGATTCCGCCAGCAGTATCGCAAACGGCGCGGATGAAATCAGCCAGTCGTCTGATGATTTGTCGACACGAACCGAAAGTCAGGCTGCCACTCTGGAGGAAACAGCTGCGGCCCTGGAACAGATGACAGTGAGCGTGAAATCCGCAGCAGATGGTGCGAGCAGCGTTGAAAAAATTGTTGATGAAGCTAAAGGCGAAGCAGAAACCAGTGGCGCCGTGGTAAAAAGCGCAGTCGCGGCTATGACCGAGATCGAGCAATCCTCGACTCATATTTCGCAGATCATTGGTGTGATCGATGACATCGCTTTCCAGACCAACCTCTTGGCGCTCAATGCGGGTGTAGAAGCCGCACGTGCCGGTGAAGCTGGTCGTGGGTTTGCGGTGGTTGCTTCAGAAGTGCGCGCGCTTGCTCAGCGGTCCTCAGACGCGGCATTGGAGATTAAGGCTCTGATTGGCGATAGTACCAAGCAGGTGGAACATGGCGTCGACCTGGTTGGTCGCGCTGGTGACGCATTGCAAAATATCGTTGAGCGGGTCGGACATATCTCCTCATTGGTCACCGACATTGCACGGGGCGCGGTTGAACAATCCACCGGGCTGGGCGAAATCAATACAGGCGTCGTGCAGTTGGACCAGGTTACTCAGCAGAATGCTGCCATGGTCGAAGAAGCAACTGCGGCGGGTCATTTGCTGAAAGGCGACGCCGCTGAACTCACCAAGCTGGTTGGCAATTTCCAACTCTCTGGCCGCTCGGAGAGGGCTGCAACCCCCAATTCGGAACCAACTGTTGCGCCTTCAGCGCATGGTGCGGACGATTGGGATGTTGAGCTCGCAGAGCAGCCCCGTGCCGCAACAGGCACAAACGATGCGGGCGCTAACCAGTGGCAAGACTTCTGAGGATTGAGGTGAACAGCAGGACGTAATTTGCTATGACCACTTAGAAGACAAGGGTCGCTGCGCTGCAAAGCTCAGCGACCTTTTCACGTGCAGGGTTAGGCACAGAGCTGAGCAAGGCCAGCGCGCTGCGCTTAACTGATCTTTAGGGGACCCCGTATGAGAGTATGACCGCCCGTGCCACAGTGGGGCTTAGCCTAGGGCAGGGGATTTTGCTATTCCAGGCGCTGTGAGGCTCGTTTAGAGGCGCGGCATGATCCCGGTAGGGTGACTTAACGTGGTTTCCGGCCACCTGTCTCCACAAAGCGTAGGCCGGACACTTGCGCAGGAGCGAACTGCGTCCTCCTGTGCTCTGGCTCCAGATGTGTGGAGCTTCAACAACTTGGCCTTTGCCAATGTCGTAAGCACCTTCAGCGGTGACGCTGCCTCCCGTCCCGGTGTGGACAGGACCTGGTTGAGAACGTCTGGCAGCTTAGGAAAACCCAGCCTCCTCCTCGATTGGATGAGGCCAGTTACCTGCTTGTATGAAAGGGCGCTCAGTTTCCTGCCTGACTCAACATATCAAGGTCGTGGCTCAGGCGAGCGCTTGCACTAGGCGGCGCGCAAACCCGATAGATCACGCCGTTTCAGGCTTTGACGCGCCAAAACGCCATAGACCTGTTCGACATGGCTACGCCCATAGGACCCGACAAGCCCGTAAGTCGCTGCCAGCTCTGGGAAAAGATCAAACATCTCCCGCATATCATTGGCTGACAGGCCACGAATGGCCTCGGGGCCCGGCCAAAAGGTCTCTGTTGCGATCCCTTCTGCAAACACCACCTCATGGTGTTCCGTCATGAGATGAACATAGGTGACCCCATGCGAGCTCTCGGTCTGCTGCCGGCAGTTCCCATCAATTTCGGCCAGCAATTTGGCTGAAACAAAGCTCTCACCGAAGGATATGTCCCGCTCAAAGGTCTTGCGGTTGAGCAGCAGGCGATGTTGGGGCGACAAAAGCAGGGGACGCTCAGGCGAGAGCAGCCCGTCCGGGCGCAGACAAAAGGGTTTGAGGTGAGGCCGCTCGGCCAGCTCCGCCGGGGATAATGTCCGTTTTCCAACCCAGATCACCGGTTGATACCCATTGTCGGCGGTCTGCAACAGATCCCCCACTTTGATGTGCCCTGCAGGCACTGCACCACGCTTGGTTGCCAATAGAGCCTCGGGCGTGAAACAGGGGATGCCAGCAGAATGGAGCTGGGCCTGACTGGAGATCTGGGCCGGAGTCACCCCTTGCAAAACAAGGCTTTCGCCTCCCGGAAAAGACAGCAGAGCATTGCCAAAACCGTCATCGGAGACCGACACATCCTGAACTCGGACACCGCCGCTTGGTCCGGTCCCACCGATCAGATCGGAGACATCAAGCTGATCATTGAAGAAGCCATCATCATCGTCATCGGAGATGCTGAAATCACTAACGGTATCAACGCCTCCGGTGGAGGTCAGGACAAAGTCATCATAGCCATCGCCCCCCGCAATGTAGTCGTTGCCAGCACCAAATGTGATCCTGTCGTCGCCTGCGCCTGCGTCGATGACAACCCCAGCACTGTCTGCCGAGGCATCGACACGATCGTCATTTCCAGTCAGCTTTAGAGACTCGATCTCGGAGAAGGTAATCGTGTCACTGCCATCAGAGATGGTGCCCGCCTCGTCCCCGGTGTAGGATACGGTAACACCTGAAGAGGTCACCCCGGTAAGATCGACGGTATCCTGGTCGACCCCGGCCTCCCCACCGGTCAGAGTGTCATTGCCAAAACCGTCGGACATTTGGAACGTATCAGCGCCAGACTCGCCGTGCATCACATCTGCACCGGCGCCGCCAATGAGGAGGTCGTTGTCATTGCCGCCAAACATGGTGTCGGCGCCATCACCGCCTTCGAGCGTATCGTTACCGTCAGTTGCAACGATGCTATCGTTGCCGATCCCGCCAACCAGGCTGTCGTCGCCCGCAGAGTTTCGCAGCGTGTCGTCACCTGCGCCGCCGATCAGTGTGTCATTGCCTAAGCCGGTTGTAAGACTGTCGTTACCGAGGCCCCCCTCGATGTAGTCATCGCCGTCACCACCCGAGATCGTATCGCCGCCGTCGCCACCGATCAGCGTGTCGGAACCCGCGCCCCCTGACATGACATCATCGCCATCGCCACCATCGAGACTGTCATCCCCAAGCTCACCATGCATGTGATCGTCGCCGATCCCGCCAAGGATCTGGTCGTTATCATTGCCGCCATACATGGTGTCGGCACCGTCACCCCCTTCCAGAGTGTCGTTGCCATCCGTTGCAACAATGCTGTCATTGCCAACCCCGCCAACCAGGCTGTCGTCCCCAGCCGAATTGTGTAGGGTATCATCCCCTTCACCACCGATCAGTGTATCATCACCAATACCGGTAGAGAGAAAGTCGTCGCCTGCACCGCCCTCGATGTAATCGTCGCCTTCGCCACCAGACAGCGTATCACCACCGGCGCCACCAATCAGGGTGTCAGCGCCAGTTCCGCCGTCCATGACATCATTGCCTTCGCCGCCATCAAGGCTGTCATCGCCTTCTTCGCCAGAAAGAGAATCGTCGCCGCCCTGCCCATAGACAACGTCGTCCCCTTCGCCTGCCGTGATGGTGTCATCGCCTTGCTCAATGATGGTAACAACCGGGTCATCAATGACATCACCAGACAGGGTGAATCCCGAATAGCCATCACGGGTTTGCAGGGTGAACTCAATCGAGGACTTGTCTTCAAACTCAGCAGAAAACCAGGCGTCCTGGTCGGTATAACCGTTCAACTCAGAGCCCGTTGCCGTCACCATATTGCCGTCAACAGCGGTGGTCAGAGAGGTGTCGGATGCCACGCCAAATGAGGTGAAACTATTGCCGTCGATGATGACGGCTTCGGCGTCGCCGACGTTGCTATTGTCGTCAATGTCATTGAAAGTTGCGGTAGAGTTTAGGAATACCGGGTCACCTGTGATTGGGTCAAAAAACTCCAGCCGGAAAGTCGCTTGATCGCCAGCGGTATCGCCCTCCAGCAGAACTTCAGCGCCGTTCGTGTAGCCAAACTCCACCCACATATCTGGGTTGGATTTTTCCACCAGAACCAGCTTGCCCCAGACTTTGCTGCCGTCTTCCAGGGTTGCAATATCGCTGAAGACAGCAAAGTTACCAGCAGAGCCTAGCCAGCCATCGTGTGAAACGCTTTCCATATTGCCGAGCTCAAGCGACAGGGGCGAGGCATCAACGCCCTGATCAAAGCCATCGCCCATGTCACCATAAAGAACGTCGTTTCCTTCACCGCCATCGATGCTGTCACTGCCCTCTTCACCTGCAACGGTGTCGTCACCCATTCCAGCATCAAGAGTGTCATCTCCAGTAGATCCGCCCATCTTGTCATCATAAGCTTCTTCAGCCGCCTTTTCGGCTTCTTTTTCGGCTTTTTCGGCGTCTTTCTCAGCGTCCTTTGCCTCTTTTTCGGCGTCTTTTTCGGCGTCCTTGGCCTCTTTTTCGGCGTCCTTTGCAGCCTTTTCTGCCAGCTTTGCGGCCTCTTCAGCCGCTTCGGCAGCCTCTGCCGCATCAACAGCAGTCTCCGCCGCTTCGGTTGCGGCCTCAATCGCAGAGGCATCGCCGCTTTCGGCTGCGTCTTCTAGGGCTTCGACCGCCTCTTCAGCAGCTTTTTGAGCGTCTTTTGCTGCGTCCTTTGCCTCATCAGCGGCGTCTTCTGCAGCTTCTTTTGCCTCTTTTGCCGCCTCTGCAACCGCTTCGGCCTCTTCCCAGGCCAGCTGGGCTTCCGTTGCGACGATTGACGCCTCTTCGGCTGCCTTCGCTGCTTCTTCAGCCTCTTTTATCGCTTGTGCTTGGTCTTTGGCGCTCGTCAAATTACTACCCTCAACTTCGTCCGGCCATGACCAGGTCGGCAAACTCTTTCATTCTGGGCCCCCGCAAAGTTTTCAGCTGCGACAGAAATTGACCCATTGGAGAACGTAGAGGAAGGTTGATAAGATTACGTAAAAGAGAGGTTTATATAGCGTTTATGGCGCGCGGCGGTTGTTGGGGCCCTGCCTGTGTTTTTTGAAACGAGCGGGGCCGCTGGCCACGATCGGAGAATGCGCAGATGCCCACAGCAGAGCTGGAGGCTTGGAGAACTGCGTCAGCATGAAACGTCTTGGGTACCATGGGCGCCCCGTTTCCTGTGAAGGTCGGTGGTTCCAAGGAAATCGGAAGAATTAGTAAGTTATCATTGCCGGTAAGCGACAGCCTTGCCTCGCAAAGGTGATCTGAAGCATTGCCAAAGATTTGGCATGGCGTTGTGACGAGGGCAACGTGGTGAGGGAGCTTGGTCAACAGCACGCGCATTTCTGATCCCTGCGAGGCGGTAAAGGAATTCTCAATTTGCTCGCGATAGGGTGCAACAGACCTGCGGTTTCAGACAGAAGGCTGAATATGAGCAAAACCTGCCTCGCTTTGCCCCTAACCACCACTTTCCTTGTGCTCAGCGCGGCGCAAGGCAACACCGCTGAGCGGTTTTCCATTGTAAACGAGAGTTTTTTTGGCCAGCGCAGCTCTGCAGCGCAGCCTATATTGGCGCGCCATTCTCCGAGCTCTGTACTGACAGCCCAGCCTGTGCCGGAGGGGCTTGAGGCCGAGATGGAGGCGGTGCAGGCCAATCTTGCCAGTCTTTTTGCCGATCGCCGCGGTACCAGCCTGTTTCGGGCGGTGCCACGCGGCGTTGCCAGAGGAGCGGTGGCCAAGCTGATGACCCTGATCGCCAGTGCTGAGGCCGGCGGCGCCCAGTATGATGCGGTACAACATGCAGCCAAGATCAAACCGAGCAAACCTCCAACCTCGATGACCCTGGGAGAGATCTACGACTGGATCGCCCGCACGCCGGGGCAGCAACACGCCATCGGGCGCTATCAGTTCATTCCTGCGACGTTGAAACGTCTGGCCCGTCATGCCGGCGCGAAGCGCGAGGATCTCTTCTCGGCCAAGATGCAGGACCGGTTGGCACATCAGCTGCTTGAAGAAGCGGGGCTCAGCGCAATGATGGCCAAGGATATGAGCCGCACCGATTTCATGAACAATCTGGCCAAGATCTGGGCCGGATTGCCGACCTCAAGCGGCAAAAGCTATTATCACGGCTATGCAGGCAATCGCGCGACCATGACCTGGGCGCATTTTGATGCAGAGATGGCGCGGATTTTTCCCAGTTGAACCTGATCAGGCCGGGCTTTCCGGTGTTAGGGCTCGGGCATAAAGGCGGCGCATGACCAGCGCGGTCATATACATCGGCACCTGATAGCAGCCCAGAAAGATCAGCAAAGGGTCGGTGGTACTGGCGGGCAGGGCAATCAGGAACAGCGCAAAGTTGCGGTTCCCGGCCACTATGGATGTGGGCACCGCGATGTCTTTGGCACCGCGCCACATCAACCAGCGAAAACACAGATACTGCAGCCCGAGGTTGGCCACACAGGTGATGCCGAGCCATTTGGCGACCTCAACAGGCGCGCGGTATAGCGCTGGGCCAAGGGCGGCCATCAATCCGATGACAATCACCGCCAGCGCCAGGATGGTCAGCCCATCCACCGCCCGGGCGGTACGTTCAGCTAGGTTGGGGGCCAGCAGGTGGCGACAGGCAAAGGCCAGTCCGACGGTCACACCAATTGTTCCCGTTAGACGCAGCGAGGCGCTGAGCACGTTCCACAGGCTGCCTAGTTCGGGTGAGAGCAGAAACACCGGGATCACCGTTAGGGGCATCAATGCGGTGCCAAGGATCAACAGGCGAAAGGCGGGTTCCGGCGCATGGCCCAGCAGCAATGTGATATTGGGGCTGCCGGTGACCGAGGGCGCCGAAAGCATCAGCACCAGCGCCACAGCCAGAGGCGTGGCAGCGATGCCCATAACCCAGAACAGGGCAACAGCCAGAAGCGGCAGCAGCATCTGGAGGATCAGTATCGATTTGAGGCCGGAAAGCCCGTCTTTCAGGCCCCCAAAGGCGCGTGGGGCTCCGATGCGAAAGGCGGTGAGAAACAAAAGCCCGGCCACCATTTCTGGCAGCCAGGGTTTGAGGGCGCTGGCCAGATCCTTGAGCAGGAAACCAGCCAGTAGCCCCAGTATCATTGCCACCTGCCCGTGGCGGGCGACAATGGTCAGCAGCTTGATCATCCTGCTACCCGCCGACAGGCCCGCTGCGCAGGTTATTGGGCAACCAGGTGGCGAGCTCGGGCCAGGCGACCAGGATCACCACCATCAGCATCATCAAGCCGACCATGGGAATGGCGGTCTTGGCAATATAGGAGATCTCGTGGCGGGTCATGCTTTGCAGCACAAAGAGGTTGAAGCCGATCGGCGGTGTGACCTGCGCCATCTCGACCACCACCACGATGAAGATCCCAAACCAGATCACATCAATGCCAGCCTGACGGATCATCGGCTCAACAATGGCCATGGTCAGCACCACAGATGAGATGCCATCCAGGAACATGCCCAGCACCACGTAGAACAGGGTGAGCGCGACAATCAGCACCAGCGGTGACAGGTTCATCTGATCGATCCAAGCGGCGAGAGCCCGGGGCAATCCGGTAAAGCCCATTGCCAATGACAGGAAAGACGCCCCCATCAGGATCAGGGCAATCATTGCAGAGGTGCGCGTCGCCCCCATCAGAGACTCGGTAAAGGTGCTCCAGCTGAGCGAACCTTGGAAGAGCGCTAGCGTCAGCGCGCCTAAAACGCCAACAGCAGCGGCCTCAGTGGCGGTGGCAAGGCCGAGATACATCGAGCCAATCACCACGGTGACCAACATCAGCACCGGGATCAGAAACCGGCTCTCGGAGAGCATCTCGCCAAAGGACATCGCAGGCTCAGGGGCAGGGCGCTGATCCTTGGCAAAGAAATGCCAGCACATGATATAGGCCATGAACAGGCTCGCCAGCACCAGGCCGGGAAAGATACCGGCCATGAACAGCTTGGTAATGGATTCATTGATCGACACCCCATAGACGATCAGCGTCAGCGAGGGCGGGATCATCAGCCCCAGGGTGGCAGCGCCAGCCAAGGTGCCAACGATCATGTATTCGGGATAGCCGCGTTTGCGCAGCTCGGGGATCGACATCTTTCCCACCGTGGTCAGCGTCGCTGCGGAGGAGCCAGAGACGGCAGCAAAGATGGTGCAACCAGCGATATTGGTATGCAGCAGCCCGCCGGGCAACCAGCGCATCCAGGGCGCAAGCCCGCGGAACATGTCCTGCGACAGCCGGGTACGATAGAGGATCTCACCCATCCAGATGAACAGCGGCAGTGCCGTCAGGGTCCAGCTGGAGGCCCCTGTCCAGATGGTGGTGATCATGGCATCGCCCGCAGGGCGCGTGGTGAACAGCTCCATCCCGACCCAAGCGACGCCCATCAATGCAAGGCCAATCCAGACCGAACTGCCCAAGAGGGCAAAGAGCACAAAGACAAAGATAAGGGTTGCGTAAATCTCGCTCATTATTCCACGGCCTCCGAAGTGATGCTGGCCCGGCGGGTGGTCAGCAGACGGTACAGATAGTCCCAAAGCGCCAGCGCCAGCAGCACGGTGCCAATCGACATTGGCAATTGTGGCAGCCAGACCGGGGTATAGACCCAGTCCGAGCCGGTTTGCGCCCAAAGATTGCCCCAGTCAGCGGGAGCGGTGACAAACATCTTCAGGGCGGAGATCAGCCATTCCGGGGTGAAATCCTGCCCCTGGGTGCGATCATTCAGCATCTCGGACATGATGTTGGTTTTGATGGCGTAGCGGGCAAAATAGGTGGCAGTAATAGCGGCGATCCACATGGCAAATGCATCCAGCCACAACCCAAAATGATGCCCCATGTTAAGAAAGACCGACACCCGGATATGGGCGCCGCGGGTCAGCGCATGGGCCAGGGCAAAAAAGGACGTCGCTGCCATGGCATAGCCGGCATATTCAGTAGAGCCGGGAAAGGTCAGGTTGCTCCAGCGGGCCAGCATCTGGGCCACGATCAGCAGTAGGATCGACACCATACAGATCGCGGCCAGTACACCAGACCACAGGTAAATCCGGTCCAATATGGCCTGCAGTGGTCGCAGAGCCCGGCTCAGTGGCCCTGGGACTGCCAGACAGGCCAGCGCCAAAACAGTTGGAATAACAAAAAGCCAAGCCCAGAGCGGCAGGCCCAGAAACGGTTGCCAGTCACGCATGCCCATCCCCCGAAGTGCTGAAATAAGAGACGGCTCCTACCTGTTAAGAGCAGGAGCCGTCAGGTGAGTGGTGGGTTTAGTTGGCGTTATAGGCGTCCAAGATGGCCTGCCCGTCGTCGCCGGCAGCTGCCAGCCAGTCGGCTGTCATCGTGGCGCCGATTTCCTGCAGCTCGCCCAAGAATTCCGGGCCCGCATCGGTCACGGCCATGCCGTTGCCCGAGAGCTGCTCAAAGTACCAGTTGGCCAGTTCTTCCGATTTGGCAGAACAGGCGGCCCCGGTTTCATCCGCAGCCTGTTGAACCTGGCCTTGGGTTTCGGCGCTGAGGCCTTCCCAGACCTGTTTGTTGACCATGACATAGTTGCGCGGCAGCCAAGCGTTGACCTTGTAGTAGTGGCTCAGATGTTCCCATACCTTGCGGTCATAACCGGTGGAGCCGGAAGAGATAAAGGCCTCGGCAACGCCAGTGGCCAGCGCCTGGCTCAGCTCGGCTGCTTCCACCTGTACCGGGATCATGCCGAGCTTTTCGGCAAAGGTGGCTGTGGCGGTGTTATAGCTGCGGAATTTGATCCCCTGGGTGTCGCCAGAAGAGGTCACTTCCTTGTTGAAATAGAAGCCCTGGCCTGGCCATGGGCAGGTATAAAGCGCCACCAGATTGAGGTCAGAGAGCTGAGCGTTCACCCGATCCTTGGCGGCGTGCCACAGTTTTTCGTTGTCCGCATAGGTGGTGGCAACAAAGGGCAGGTTATCCCAACCCAAGAGCGGCGCCTCATTGGCATGGGCGGACATGAAACGTTCCCCAATGGGGGCTTGGCCTGTCTGTACCGCGCGTTTGATCTCGCCGCCCTTGAACAGGGAGCCCCCGGCATGAACGGTGATGTCGATGTCACCGCCTGTGTAGTCGCGCACCTTATCGGCAAAAACCACGCCCATCTCAGAGTGGAAATTGGTCGCGGCATAGGCCATCGGCATATCCCAGTTTTCCGCAGTGGCGCTTGAGGCCGCAAGTGCCAGCGCAGAAGCCGTGAGGGTCATTTTGAGTGAGAATTTAGCAGTCATAGTTGTCTCCCTGGTGGTTGGTTTTGCTGTTTTCAGCTTTTTATTGATTGGGTTGTTCTACAATCGTTAGGCGAAACGATCCGGCTCAAAGGGGCGCATGTCAAGGTTCATGGGCTGGTCGGTAATCAGACTGGCCACCATACGCCCGGTTTTTGCGCCGCCAGTCAGGCCGATGTGGTGATGGCCAAAGGCGGTAAAGACACCTGAGGCTGCGACCTCGCCAATCAGCGGCAGGCTATCGGTAGGGGCAGGGCGAAAGCCGAGCCATTCTTCCTCCTCAACGGCCTGCATCTGCGGAAAGGTCTCAGCCACAGTACGGCGCAGCAGGGCCAGCGGCGCCTTGGACGGGGTCTCATCCAGGCCGCCAAACTCTACCACACCTGCACAGCGCAGCCCCTGATCCATCGGGGTGGCAACAAATTTGCCAGCTGCCACCATCATCGGATAGCGGGGGGTAATGCTGGGGGATTTGAATAGGATGTGATAGCCGCGTTCGGCCTCCATCGGCACTTTGAGCCCCAGTTTCTGCATCAGGGGCTTGGACCAGATCCCGGCAGAGATCACCGCCTTGTCACAGTCAATGCGCCCCTGATCGGTCTCGACGGCTGAAATGCGCCCCCCGCTGAGGTCGAAATCCTTGACCTCAGCCTGGAGGAAGGTGCCACCCATCTCGACCAGCAGCTTGACCAGATCTTTGACGTAATTGGCAGGGTTCAGGATAAAGCCATGATTTTTGTTCACCGCCAGAAGAGAGGTGTTCTTGCCCAGGATCGGTTCGTGCTCTTGAACCGCCGCGCCCTCGATGATTTCAGGGACAAATCCCGCCTCGCGGCGCAGCGCCCAGACATAGGCGTCCGCGTCAAAGGCGGCACGGTCTTTATAGGCAAAGTTATAATCGGTCTCTTTGATCCATTTTGCCGCAGGAGTGCCCGCAGTCAGGGCCTGGTGCTGTTCAACACTGTCGCCGACAATATGGGTTAACGATTTGGCAATGCGACGGGTGTCGCTGTCATTGGCGTGGGAGAGGTATTTCATCAGCCAGGGCAGCAGTTTGGGCGTGTATCCCCAGCGCATGAACAGGGGGAATTTTGGATCCAGCAGGTACTTTGGTCCCTTGGGGATCAAGCCGGGCGTTGTCACAGGCACCATGGCGCAGCTGGCCAGCAGGCAGCCATTGCCATAGGAGGCGCCCATGCCGGGCTCACCCTTGTCGATCAGCGTGACCTCTTGTCCAGCCCGCTTCAGCCAAAGCGCCGTGGCAGCGCCCACAATACCTGCGCCGACAATGATAATATGTTCTGTTTTCATTCGCGTCGCTTTGTTTACGTTCTTGGAGACGCGGGAAGAAGCAGGAGGCTGTGCATATCGCGTATGCCTCGCCCTGTTGCAGTACCGGTCTTTCCCTGACCATGCCCAGCCAGGCACATCATTTCAAATATAAATTTGGATGTCATCCATAAGGAAAAGTGATACATGGGGGGATGAACCTACGTTTTAGACAGTTGCAGGCCTTTCATTCGGTGATCGAGACCGGCACCGTGACCGGAGCTGCGTCGCTCTTGGGGATATCGCAGCCTGCGATATCCAATCTTTTGCATCAGTTGGAACGGCAGACCCGGTTCAAACTGTTTGAGCGTGAGCGCGGGCGGCTACGGGCGACGCCGGAGGCCAACCTGCTGTTTCGCGAGATCGACACGGTGGTGCGTGGTTTTGATCATGTGACCCAGGCGGTGATTGATCTGCAAAACAAAAAGGCGGGCCAGCTGCAGGTGGCCTCGCAGCACTCAATGTCCTTTGGGTTTATGCCCAGGTTGATCGCCGAATTTGCCCGGGATCGGCCGGATATGTCGATCTCGTTCCAGTCACAGTATTCGTCAAAAATCCAGGAATGGGTGATCTCTGGCCTGTTTGAAATCGGCATTTGTGAAACGCCGCTGTTGCATGACGGGCTTGTGGCTCACCCGATCCGGGTTGAGACATCCATAGCACTGCCAGAGGGCAGCCCTTTAACGCGTCATGAGGTCCTGACACCGGAACTGTTGGAGGGGGCGCCCTTTCTAGTCATGGGGCCTGACCATATGACCCACCGACGCATCCGCGAGGCCTTTGTACAGGCGGAGGTGCCGTTGAAAACCCGGGTCCATGCTCAGTTGTTCAAGAACCTGCTGAGTTTTGTCAAAGAGGGGATGGGAGTTGCGTTGCTGGATCCCTTTGTGTTGGATTTTGACAAGGAGGGTGGTTTTGTCTCGCGGCCCTTTCGCCCGCAGATCCTGATGGAAATGGCGGTAATCACCTCCGCCACCCGACCGCTGTCCTCGATCGGGCAGGAGTTCCTGACGCTTTTGAAATGCGAGCTGGAGCCCTATTGCGTTGATTGAGATTTACGGAAAAGGGGGTTCCCGCGCAGATCAAGGCAATCATAGATTACCTCTCTCTCCTTGGGCCAAGCGCCGTGCCAGAGGCACGGCGCGGTTGGCGAGTGTGGCCAGGGTGGTGGGGAACGGATTTTTGACAAGGCCACCCCGAGCGGAACTGAAGGGAGTAGATCTAGACTGCTGGATCTGGGCAGATGCTGGTTCGGTCTGGTTGGTAGAATGCTCCGGCCTTGAGGAGGCTTTCAGGGCCTTGTCGGGTTGGCCGAGCGCTGACGCCTCCCCCGTTCGGCATGCCCCCCAGGGCTCCGCCCGTTCGGCCCTAAAAGGCTCTCCCAGAGCCTGTTCGAGGTGCATCTCACCCCATCCAGCGCCGAACAGGGGCATTGCTTTCTTCCAGGGCCTGGCACACCACATCGACCAGTGTTGGGCCGTCGTGATTGACCGCCTCACGCATCACGCGCTCTAGGTCTTCGGGGTTCTCTACACGCCAGCTTTTGACGCCATAGGCTGCGGCGATGGCGGCGTGATCGGTGCGATTAAAGTCGACGTTGTAATAGCGAGCGTCTTTGTCGGCAAACTGGCTAGCCTTGATCCAGCCAAAATTGGAATTGGAGAAAACCACAAATGTGATCGGCGCCCGGGCGCGACAGACGGTTTCCAGCTCGCCCACGGTAAATCCAAAGGAGCCATCCCCCATCAGGGCCACGGTTTTGGATGCAGGCCGTGCAAACCAGGCGCCGAGGGAGGCAGAGAGCGCGTAGCCTAGCGCCCCATGGGCCCGGTTGGTGATGAAATAGCGTCCGGGCTGCTGTAATTGGTAGTAGGCGGAGAAATAGGGGCAGCTGGTGCCAGGATCGGAGACCACAGTGGCATCTGGTGGCAGCACCTTCATCAGGGTATCGACCACACGTTCGGGGCGGATTGGCGCCTGCGTGCTTTGAGCAAGATGGCTAAAAGCTTCAAACTTGCGCGCCTTGATGTCGGCAATGGCAGCGGCCCCTCCAAAAGTGGCGCCTCCTTGATCGCGACGGTCCAGCTCGGCGTTGACGGCGGCCAGTGATAGTCGCAGATCGCCCACCACGCCGACCTCGGTGCGGTAATTGGCGCCAATCACCATCGGGTCATTGTCAAAATGTACGACTCGGGTGCCGGGTGCCGGGGCCTCCCAGCGCGAGGTTGTGGTTGAGCCGGCGCGACAGCCCATGAAGACGACCAGATCAGCAGCCTGCATCATCTCCCAGGTTTCATCAGTGCCGCCATTGGAACCAACAACACCGAGGCAGTTTGCATGGGTTTCCGCCAGAGATCCCTGACCTGAAATCGAGGTGGCGACAGCAATATCAAGGCGGGTGGCAAGGCGAGAGAGTTCTTCCATCGCGCCCGCAATCACAATGCCGCCACCGCAGATGATCAGCGGATATTTGGCCGACAGGATTGCATCAATTGCCGCCTCGGCAGCGCCGGGTTCGGGGGACTGCGGATAGGCCGGGTAACTGTGATGTTTGGGATCTGCCCAGATGTCGGCAGGGTCAACCGCATCATATTGCACATCATAGGGCAGGCCGAGGTGGGCGGCACCGGAACGGCCTGTGGTCATTGCCTTGAAGGCGGTGCGCACCATCCGTGGAATGTGCTGGGACTGCTTGATCACCGTGTTCCACTTGGTCAAGGGCCGCATCAGGGCCTCCTGGTCGACCTCTGTCAGCGGGTATTTTCCGTAAGACGCAACCGAGATATCGGTGGTGATGCCAAGCACCGCATAGGAACTTTCCGAGGCTTCTATGAGACCAGGCAGGATATAGGTGGCGCCGCCACCTGAGGGGCCCTCGGCCACGCCGGGGCGACCTGAGACACGCGAATAGGCATCGGCCATATAGGTGGCGCTGCGCTCATCTCGGGTGAGCACATGGGTAATGCCGTGGTCCAGCCCATTCATGGCGTCATAAAAGGGCAGGGTGGTATCACCGCAGAGGCCAAAGATGTGGCGCACGCCATGGGCTTCCAGCATCCGCACCATGGCCTCGGCACCGTTCATTGAATTGCTCATATTGCTCTCCCGGTCTTGGGTTTTAAGTCTCGATGGCCGCCATCAGGTGGAATCGTGAATTTGCATTCATAATTGTATACAGTTTGGAATTCATTATTGCGGACAAGTCAAGCCTGCTCTAGTTTGGCGCCAAATCGGCACCGGGCACGATAGGGGCAGGGCGAGATGGCCAAACGGGAAAGCAATGTTGATCGGGTCTATGAGGCGCTGCGCAGAATGGCAGCGGATTTTGCCTTCAAACCCGATCAGCGGATCAATGAGAGCGCCCTGTCAGAAGTGCTGGGCGCCAGTCGCACGCCGCTGCGTGAGGCGCTGAACCGGCTGGTCGCTGAGGGGTTCCTGATCTTTCAAATCAACCGGGGCTTTTTTTGCCGCCCCCTGACACCGAGCTATATTCTTGACCTTTACGAGGCGCGTGTGGCGATTGAGTGTGAGGCCCTGCGGAGCGCTTGTCTGCGCGCCTCTGATGCGGATATCACCGGGTTTTCCGATTATCTGGACCGGATGGAGCCCGAATACGAAAGCGCCACCGAGTTGGAAGAGCTATTGGCGCTGGACGAGAGCTTTCACAACCGACTGGTGCAATTGTCGGGCAATAGCGAGCTGCAACGGATGCTGAAGAACCTGAACGGGCGAATAAGATACATTCGCTTGATTGATCTGAAGCGGATGCGCGATCAATCGGAGGGCCGTGCACCGGGTGATATTTCGGCCCATCGGCAGGTGTTGCAGGGGCTGGCAGCGCGGGACGTGGAAGCCGCAACCCAAGCACTGCGCAACCACATAGAAAAACGCCGGGAAGAGGCTACCGAGGCGGTGCGCATCGCCTTTTCGCAGCTCTATGTGCCTGACGAGAGTTAGGTCACAGAGCAGGGGCGCAAGTTAGGACATCGAAGGAGACGGGATGGAACAGGGTGGCAAGACGGTCTATGGGGCCGCAGTGGGAATCCTGATGCTGGAGACACAATTCCCCCGTATTCACGGGGATATGGGCAATGCCATGACCTGGGATTTTCCGGTGCATTACCGGGTGGTACGTGGGGCTACGCCGGATCTGGTGGTGCGCAATGATCCGACAAAGCTGGTGGATCTCTTTATCGAAGCCGGCCGGGATCTGGTGGCTATGGGCTGTGATGGCATCACCACCAACTGTGGCTTTCTGGCGCTGATCCAGGATCAGGTAAAGGCGGCGCTGGGCGTCCCTGTGGCGACCTCCTCTTTGATGCAGGTGCCCATGGTGCAGGCGCTGCTGCCAGCGGGCCAACGGGTTGGCGTTTTGACCATTTCCAAAGAGACACTGACACCTGCGCATCTGCGAGCTGCGGGCGCGCCAGAGGATACGCCCGTTGGCGGAACAGATGGTCTCAGATGTTTTACCCGCGATATTCTGGGGGATGTGGCTGCAATCGATTTTGAGGCCTGTCGACTGGACATGATTGATGGTGCGCGGGCACTTGTGGCGAACAACCCGGATCTGGGCGCGATTGTGCTGGAGTGCACCAATATGGTGCCCTATGCACGCGATCTGCGCCGGGCGACTGGCCTGCCGGTTTTCTCCATTCAGAGTTTTGTTATCTGGTTTCAGGCCGGGCTGATGCCGCGACGCTATGATCTGGAGCTGGATGACCCGCGTTGGTGAGGTGCAGGCAAGAATGTTCAGCTCAGTACCAGCAGCCAGAACCAGACGGTGAACACCGACGCCCCGGTGGCAATCAATACCGAAGAGGCCGCTACCCGTTTGGCCCGCCCGTACATATTGGCAAAGATGTAGCCGTTAAATCCAGTGGCCATAGCAGCATTCAGAACACCTGACCGGAACAGGTCCAGCTTGAGGTTGAGGCTGCTGCCCAGGGTCCAGACAATGGCGGGGTGGATCATCAGTGAGGTGAAGCAGACAAACAGGATGGTGCGCAGATCGCCCTCTGGGCGGTATTGCACCAAGACGCCGCCCAAGGCGAACAACGCCGTAGGAAGTGCGGCGCGGATCAGCAACTGTAGTGCTGCGTCTACGGCTCCGGGCACCACAAATCCCGAAAGGTTGAAGGCAAAACCGATGGCAATGCCAAGGATCAATACGTTTTTGAACATCGCCTTCAGCACCGACGCCACTGTTTGGAGTCCTCCACTGCCACGATTGCGCACGATCTCCATGGCGGTAATGCCGAGCCCGTAGCAAAAGGGCGAGTGAAAGGCGATGATCGCGTAGTTCCCGGTCAGGTTGTCGGGGCCAAAGGCGCGCTCGGTAATAGGCAGCCCCAGCAGGACAGAGTTGGAAAACAGGCAACAAAACCCGATGGCGATACTGTCTTCCCAATCGCGCCTGAACAACACGCGCGCGCCGATAATGCCGATACAAAAGCAAATCGCGGCTCCGGTATAAAAGCTAATCAGCAGTTTGGGGTCAAAGCTGGCCGAAAGATCCAGATTGGCAATGGCGCGAAACAGCAGACAGGGGATGGCAAAACTCTGGGTGAATTTCATCAGCCCATCAATCTGCGCCTGGGTGAAAAACTGCCGTTGCGTTGCAATGTAACCCGCTGCAACCACCAGGAAAACCGGCAGAATGACATCAATCAGACTTTGCAGCATGGGCTTCTCCTGTGGGGAGGCGGTCAGGGCATTACAAGCAGTTGGCGCCCTCAACACATAGGGCGCTTATAACAAAACACTCTTCGGTCTGAACCCTGTCTCTGAGGTCAGGTTACAATGGGCAGTGAATGACCATCCCATCATAGGCCGGGGTAATGTGATCGGCGGTCTCTGCCTCCAGGGTGGCGTAGTCAAGATCTATATGCATATTGGTCAGAACGGCGCGTTTTGGCTGCATCCGATCAATCCAGGCCAGCGCCTGATCAAGGTTGAAATGCGTGGGGTGTGGGCTACGACGCAGGGAATCCAACACCCAGTAATCCAACCCTTCCAGCGCCTGCGTGGCTTCCTCAGAAATCTCGGCCACATCCGGCAGATAGGCAAGATTTCCAATGCGAAATCCTAGCGCATCCATGGCGCCGTGATTGACCTCAAAGGGCAGGAACGGGATCTCGCCACCGGGGCCGTCGATGCTAAAGGCACCGTCAATGGTGCGCAAATCCAGGATCGGCGGATAGGGCGAGCCCTCGGGCTGCACAAAGGCATAGCCAAAGCGCGACAGCAGCGCATTCTGGGTGGCGCCATCGGCATAGACGGGCACACGGGCGCGCATGTTGAAGACAATCATCCGCAGGTCATCCATGCCATGCACGTGATCCGCATGAGAATGTGTATAGACCACCGCGTCCAGCCGTCCGACCTCGGCATCCAACAGCTGGCTGCGCATATCGGGCGAGGTGTCGATCAGCACCGAGGTGGTGCCACCCGGCCCGTCGCGTTCCACCAACATGGAGCAGCGGCGCCGACGGTTGCGGGGGTTGTCCGGATCGCAGTCACCCCAGTGACCGCCCAGACGCGGAACCCCGCCCGAAGAGCCGCAGCCCAGGATTGTATAGCGTATCTCAGCCATCAGGCGGCGGCCTCCACCTGGGCAGCCTTCCAGAACAGGCGGTCAAAATTGGCCTGGGTCTGGGCGGCAAAATCCACGTAGTCCAGATCAAAGACCTTGGCACCGACCTGAGCGGTCAGGGCTGAATAGGCGGGCTCATTACGTTTGCCGCGATGGGGGGGCGGCGCCAGATAGGGCGCGTCGGTTTCCACCAGAACGCGGTCCAGCGGTGCCTCGGCAAAGATATCGCGCAGCTCTTGGCTTTTGGGGAAGGCGGCGATGCCTGACATCGACAGGTAAAACCCAAGATCCAGTGCCGCACGGCCCAGCTCAACCGAGGAGGAGAAGCAATGCATCACACAGCTAAAGGCGCCGTTCTGCATCTCTTCGCGCAGGATGCGGGCCATATCGTCGTCAGCGGCGCGGGCATGGATGATCAGCGGCAGCTTGGTGTCGCGGGCAGCAGCAATATGAGTGCGCAGGCTTTGTTGCTGAATCCCGGCGCTTTCAGCGGTATAGTGATAATCCAGCCCGGTTTCACCAATGCCGACAAATTTTGGATGGTGCGCCAGTGCGACTAGCTCGTCATAGGTTGCCATGGGCTCTGAGGCGACACTCATCGGATGGGTGCCAGCGGCGTAGAACACCGGTGCATGGGCCTCGGCGATGGCGCGCACGGCAGGTTCGTTCTTGAGCTTGGTACAGATGGTCACCATACGGGTGACCCCTGCCTCTGCGGCGCGGGCGATCACGGCGTCCAATTCGCCTTCAAAATCGGGGAAATCCAGATGGCAATGGCTATCGGTGATCTGTGGAATTGTGCTGCTCATGCCTGCCTCGTCCTGTCTTGGGCCGCATCCGGGATGCCTCGTATTCAGGTCACCGGGACGCGGTCTCCTGCATCTTAAAAACCGTATCTAGGACAAGTGAAGCCGGGTCAAGGTTCACCGCCTGACCATGGCGTGCCCGCGCCGTGGCCTCAGTCGAGAGATCAGCCCAGGCGCGCCCCTGTTGTGGGGTGGCAGCCAGTCG
This sequence comes from Pseudophaeobacter sp. EL27, assembly GCF_900313025.1. GTDB lineage: Bacteria > Pseudomonadota > Alphaproteobacteria > Rhodobacterales > Rhodobacteraceae > Pseudophaeobacter. The sequence goes on along the minus strand of NZ_OMPQ01000008.1, from coordinate 282,067 downwards.
GGTCAGCATCGCGGCCTCGCCGAGGGCGGCCTCAGGCGCGGGCGGCTGGCCCATGGCACCGGTGCGGGCCAGTCGCGACAGGGCCACCTCAACCAGGGTCAGCAATAGTTCAAATTTTTCCGCCGCGCCGCGCTGGGCCGAAGCCTCGGCAAGGGCTAGGGCGCGCTGGCGATCCAGCCGGGGCATGGTATTAAGGATCTGCACCAGCTCGGCGTAGATCTTCAGCCCATCAAGGTTCAACAATCGCAGCGCGGCCCCAACCGACCCTGCGGCCAGGGCCGTGAGATGGGCTGTGTTATCAGGGAGCTCTGCCCCGGCCTGCGCCAAGGCAGATTGCATGTCATCCGGCAAAAGCGGCCCCAGCCGCAGGGTGCGGCAGCGCGACCGGATTGTCGGCAACAGCCGCGAGGGCTGATGCGAGATCAGCAAAAGCGTGGTGCGGGCAGGGGGCTCTTCCAGCATTTTCAAAAGCGCGTTTGCCGCACTTGTGTTCATGTCGTCAGCAGCGTCCACAATCACCACACGGCGACCACCCTCGGCGGAAGACAGGCCAAAAAAGCGGTTCAGTTTGCGGATATCATCCACCACAATTTGATCACGCAGCTTGCCCTTGTCATTGTAGCTGCGGCTGATGGCGGCGAGGCCCGGCTCTGCCAGTGCCTGAATACGGTGGGAAACCGGGTGGTCCGGGTCAATCGACAGTGAGGTCGCAGGGGGCGGCGCGCCAAATAGCCCCTCCTCAGAAGGGGGCGTGGCCAGCAGGAAACGGGCGATGCGCCAGGCCAGGGTGGCCTTGCCGATGCCCTGTGGGCCGGTCAGCAGCCAGCCGTGGTGCAGCCGGTTGGAATTGAAGGCGGTGAGGAAATCCTGTTCCGCCTGATCCTGACCAAAGAGCTGCGCGGTTTCACGCGGATGCGGTGCCCCCGGAGCCTGATCAGCACGGGGCAGTTCCTCGTCAGATTTTGCCTTGGGCGCACGGCTCATTTCTCTGACGCTCCGGTATCTCCTGCCAGCGCCTGTTTGGTGTGATGCAAGACATCAGCGGCGACAGCATCGATCGGCTGCGCGCCATCGACGACCCGAAAACGCGCGGAGAACTCCTTGGCGAGAGACAAAAAGCCTGCGCGCATTTGTTCCTGCAATCCGATGCCAAAATCCTCAAACCGTTCTTCGGTGCCCTGGCGTCCCTTGGCGCGGGACAATCCGGTGGCGGGATCCATATCGATCAGCAGGGTCAGGTCTGGTTCCCGCCCAATCATGAGGCTGTGCAGCTGATCCACCGTAGCGCGCAGATCGCCCCGCGACAGGCCCTGATACATTCGGGTGCTATCGGCAAAACGATCACAGATCACCACTTTGCCCGCAGCCAATGCAGGCTGGATGGTGCGCTCCAGGTGATCGCGTCGGGCTGCGGTGAACAACAGGATCTCGGTCTCGGCGGACCATTTGTCGGGGTCGCCCTCCAGCACCATGCGGCGGATTTCTTCGGCCCCCTGAGAGCCGCCCGGCTCGCGGGTCAGCACCACATCATGGCCCGCTGCGCGCAGGTTTTCTGCCAGCCGTTTACACTGGGTTGATTTGCCGGAACCATCAATACCTTCAAAGGTCAGGAACAGGCCGGAAGAGGGCGTCGTCATGTCTTGGGTCACTGTTGTTGTGCCTCGGGTCCATCAAGCAGGCGTCTGGACAGAACCTGCGCTGCGGTTTGGACATGCAGAAAGAATCCGGCGTTGGCGACGTCAGTTTCTGCCACCAGCGGCAGGCGAATTTCGGGCAGCCCCTCCGGCTGGATAACCAGCTCTGCCAATTGTTGTCCTTTGGTGATTGGGGCATTGATTGGGCCATCATAGACGACTTCGGCCGGGATTTCCTTACCCGCGAGGGCTGGCAGCAGAATTTCCAGATCAGTTTCGGGCACCAGCCCTACCGATCGTTCCGCTCCACGCCAGACTTCGGCGCTGGCAACCGAGACACCGGCCTTGGCGACGATCTTTTTGGCAAATTGGCGAAACGACCAATTAACAATGGCCTCGGCCTCCTCTGCGCGGGCCTTGTCGCTGTCCAATCCGGACACAACAAAGATAACACGCCGATCACCCTGCACAGCGGAGCCAACCAGGCCATAACCAGCCTCGGAGGTATGGCCAGTCTTGAGCCCATCCGCGCCTATGCCGAGCCCCAACAAAGGGTTGCGATTGCGGGTATTCGAAGGCGCGCGACCATCGAAGGCAAAGCTTTTCTCTGAAAACAGAGGGTAATACTGCGGGAAGTCTTCGATTAGATGTTCCGCAAGAATGCCAAGGTCGCGCATCGACATGCGGTGGCCAATGGCCGGCCAGCCGTTGGAATTGGCAAAGCTGGCATTTGTCATGCCCAGCTCATGGGCGCGTTTTGTCATGTAGCGGGCAAAGCCGGCTTCGGTTCCATCAGGGCTGAGCGCCTCGGCAATGACGGCGCAGGCATCATTGCCCGAGAGCACGATAATGCCGCGCAACAGGTCTTCGACACGGATCCGATCAGTGGTGTCCAGAAACATGGTTGAGCCACCATAGCTCATGGCATGGGCGCTGACGGGCAGGCGCTCATCCAGGGATAGGCGACCATCGCGCAGCGCCTCAAAGGCAACATAGAGGGTCATCAGTTTGGACATGGAGGCCGGCGGCAGCGGCACTTCGGCATTTTTGGACAGGAGCACCGTATCGGTACCCTGATCCAGCACAAAGGCCGCCCGCGCCCGGGTGTCATAGGCGGCAAGCGGCAGCGCTGTCAGGCAGAGCCCAAAGCCGACCGCCAGGGCAAGTTTGGCAAAGGGGCTGATCTTTGATTTTACACCTGCTGAGTTCACGCCTGTGGCCTCCTTGAGGATGGGGTGGGGACAGTTCTAGTTGGTGACAGCATAGGCATCGGAAAAGCCCGTATCCTTGATCTGTTTCAGCAGCTGGCTGCGCTCAGTCTTGGACTGGGCGGGGCCGACAACAACTCGCCAGAAGGGTTTCCCGTTACCAGTTTGCGCCAGAACTGTTGGGATCAGACCGGCATTGCGCATCTGCGCGGCGGTGTTCTGTGCATTGCTTTCGACGCTAAAGATGCCGATCTGAATGAAAGGTTTGTTCAGTGAAGACAGGCGCGGTGCCGGGGCTACGGGGGCCTGTGGACTGGGCGCGGGTGTCGCATCAATTGCGGCGGCTGCGCCTGCAATCGGATCCAGCGGCGTGGCTTCGATCTCATCCGCATTGAGCGCCGTAGCTGCACTCTCCTCTAAGGGGCTTTCTTCCAGGGTGGCATCCGTCAGCCCCTCTTCGGGCAGCTCTTCAGCCTCGCGGCGCAGGGCGGTGACATTCAAAGCAACCGGGGCGCCTGCCAGCATGCCCAGGGCCGCAGCCGCATCCGAGGAGGTCTGCAAGCGGGGGCCGGGGATTTCGCGCTCACGGCGGAACAAGGCGCCGATTACAAACTTGCCATTGGCGGTGTTGCGGATGATCACGCGCTCTGGATCTTTGGCATCTGGATGGGCCACCCAAACACCGCCCAGTGAGGGGCGACCATCCCAAAGTCCGGCCTCATTGACCTGAAACACATCAGGGGCCTCAACGTCGCGTTCAACCAATTGTGTCCTGCTGGACCCCGCCACCGCAGTCTCTGCTGGCTTGGGTTTCAAAAAACCAAGATTGGCGCCCTCTTCGCAGGCAGAAAGTGCCAGCATTGAGACCAGCATAAAGGCCAGGCCAGGTCCTGATTTCCATTTCGGCATGGGTGGTGTCATGATGGTTTCCTTGCCTGTTCTCACTGGGCCTATGCGCGCCGCCGGATTTCCCGGTCATCCTTATGATTTGGCGGATGATAGCCTGCGGCGGCAGTCATGAAAACCCTATGCCCGAGCAAGGCTTGTAAAAGCTCAGTGATGGGCATTTTCCCGCGCGTCCTCTGTCGGGGAGGGGGCCGGTTAGGTGAGAGGTGTGAAAGAGTTTTAGGTCGCAATGGCAAAGAGGTGAATTTCCTCTTGCGTGTTGCCATTCCTCGCCTTAAACCGCCCCAAGACTGGGGAGGTGGCAGAGTGGTCGAATGCGGCGGTCTTGAAAACCGTTGAACGTGAGAGCGTTCCCAGGGTTCGAATCCCTGTCTCCCCGCCACTAAATCAATTACTTACCGGTTGTTTGGCGTCTCGCCTCCCAAGGGCGGTCTGGGCTGTTTCCCAAAAAGTTTCCCGCGCTCCCTATCCCTTCACGTTCCGTTCTCGAACGCTTTGAGCCTCTTTGGCGAGACGTTTTTGACTCGCGCCTTTTGGGTACTTCCTGATCATCGACAGACTTTTGTGCCCGGTGATGGCTGCGATTTGCTGATCGGTGCAGCCAGCCTCTGCCAGTTCGCTGGCGGCGCTGTTGCGTGGGCCATGCAGGGAAAACTCTTTGAGACCTAGTTTTTCGCGAACTACCATCATCTTTTTCTGAACCTGATCATAGTTCAGGGCGCGTCCGTGCTGGTCAGCCAGGATGTGCCGCAAGCTTGTCCGCTATGTGTGGTTCAGAGCAGTCGCGAGGCGCTGGGGGAAAGGGATCCAAAGGCGAGCCTTGGTTTTGCCTGGCGTCACCCAGTTGCCTCCATCTTCGATATCCTGCCATTCCATACGGGCCAGATCAGATGCTCGCTGGCCGGTGCCAAGCGCCAGTTCAAAGGCAAGCAAAGCAAGCCCTTGGGCGTAATTGCGATAAGTCGCAATAGCCGATTGCGACCAGGGTTTGTGCCCTTCTTCGGTTTTGATCTTCTCTATTTCTTTTGCCGGGTTGGCAGGGGCGAGGCCCTGGCCGTTGTAGGGGCAATCGGGGCGTAGGTCGGTGGCACGGCAGCCTTTGTTGCGTCTGGCGACTTTCGCCACCCGCACCCAAGGCTCTCACCGCGACGAATGTGTTCTCGCCCGATGCCCGGATGCCCAACAGCTCGGCGCGGTGGGTCATCATCTCAGGTTCCCACCAATCGGAGGGATCATCGCTGGGCGGGGTCACTGTGCCACCGAGATTGTGAAACGCCAGAGTTTTGCAGAGGCCCTGGGCGGTGTTGATTTCTGCCGCGGCGGCGGCGCGTGCTTGTGCTGACATGATTTGACCTCGAAGGGTTGGACGCGCGGGCGGTGCATTTGGGAGGAGGACTGAACCGCCCAAGCTGATCCGTGCAACCGGGATGAAAACGCGGATTTCTGGGAGAGAGTGACCGGCGCCGTCCTCCGGGCGCTGGCCTAGGTGTCCTGCGGCGTGGCGTTTACGTAGCGCGGCGGCTTTGTTGCACAAATCGGTTGAGGGATTCACTGCCGTGTAGTAGGTCGACCAGTTCATGGCCTTGTATTTCGTAGGTGTCCAACTGCTCATGGCCTCCAGCTATCATGCTGGATTCACAGCGTGAATCCTCTCAACCCATTTGCGTTACAAAGCCATGAATGATCACAATAGCTAGAGAGATGGTGAGGGGGCGACCGGAGGCGGCTTCCCTTCGCTACTCAATCTGGCGTACACAAACTATCGTCTCTGTCACTGCAAAAGATGCGGGTCTTGGGGTTTTTGACAAGGATTTCCGCGTTTCGCAGTCAGGTGATTTCGCGGCGCTAGGGCCGCAATGACTTGATGTTCTGAAGCTTTGCCCAGATCTGAGCAAGGGTCTGCAACAGGCGATCTCTTGGAAGCGTTGCTGTGATCAAAGGAACACTCTAGTTAAGGCTCTGAAAACCACTGTAAAAAAGTGGCTTGTTGTAGCTCGGCGAGTGCCTGTAGAGTGGGTCGAAGCAATGTCTAGTGGAGCTGGTTTCCGGAAATGTCTGAGCAAAGGCTCTATATAGCGGATGATAATATTGAATTCGCTGAGTACCTTACGACGGTTGCCGGGCGTTTGGGATGGACAGTTCAGACCTGTTCCAATGGTAATGAACTGCTTGAGTTGTTGTTCTCTGGCGATGGGCCTGCAGTGGTTTTGGTCGATATCAACATGCCGGAAAAAGATGGCATCGAGGTGATCGAAGGCTTGTCGGGGATTTCTCGCCCGCTTCGGTTTCGCTTTATGACGGGAGGGGCTGATGCACCGATGCTGGCAGCCAAATTGATGGCGCGCGCCCGTAATCTCTCGGTCGGGCGTAACCTCTATAAACCCATTCCAATGGATACTTTGAAACGGGTGTTGGTTGAGGAATGGGAGGCGCTTTTGCAGATGGAAAAGGCTCCAAATCTTCCCGCTGAATGAGCAACCTATCTCAAGCCATCGCTTGTTTGCAGCCAGATTGCGATGATGGCCTTTCTGCAGGGAGGCGTTGTGCTCGCAATCTCATGGATTTTTGTGATCCAGAAATGTCAGCTTCCTCAAGCCATCCAGTATCAAAATAGAAATCACCGCAAACCTAAGTGCAGTATCTTGAAAAGAAAGGCTGTTTCTACTGGTGCACTCAGCAAATGTCTAAGGGTAATTCTATGCAAGTGGACGGCCGGGCTCCTTGTGGAAACTTGTAGAGTCAGATCTCAATAACGGCATGTTTACCAGTGATTTTTATGGTGGTTTTACCCACGTAACGGGTTACGTGCAAAACGAGTACGCATTTTGACAAAAGCAATACAGTTTACCAGTAGGGTGTTTTCCAGCCTGGGCTTTGGAGTTCTGGGGACGCGGGGGCTGGCACCAGATGTTGCGAACCGACTGCGTCGGGGTCAGTTGCGCGGGACGATCGAACAGATGCGTGTCATGCTGCTGGGCAATACGCTTTTTGCCCCGGCACTGTCTATGAACGCCTGGGGGCAGGGGCGTGATGGCTTGGTTGTGTTATGGACGGTCTGTTTCATCCTGTTCTCGTGGTGGATTTTTTATTCCTGGACAAAGACATATCAAACCGCAGGCACGGCCGAGGACATGCGTGGGTTTGTAATCCAAACCTTCTTTAACTCGCTGTCCTGGACCATCGGGATGGCCTTGTTCTATCCGATCGTGGAGGGCGACCAGAAAGCCATCATCTCTGCGATCATGGCAGGATCCCTGGCCCTGGGAACAACAGGTTTCTCGCATGCGCCTTTGGCCGGAATTACCTATCTTGCCGTGCAGACCATCGGCAATGCCCTGGTCGCCTTGATCTGTGGGCTGATGACGGGATCTTCGACGGATTACATCCTGTGTATCTTGATGGTTGCTGCTGGGATCAGCCTGTTCAATGCCACCTTGGAAGGGGCCAAGGCAGCCAGGGCGGCGTTCAACGACCATGAAAGACTGAGCGAAAAAAGCGAAGTCGTTGAGCTTTTGCTTAAAGACTATGAAGAGCAGGCCACCGAGTGGTTATGGCAGACGGATAAAAACGGCCAGCTCCTGAGCGCTCCGGTGCAGGTGTTGGAGATGTGCCAACCGTTGCCAGGGGAAGGCGAGACCCCCGACCTGTTCCAGCTTTTGGCGGCTAACTGTACAGAGGCTGCGCTGGGCGATAGGCAAAAACTGCAACAGGCGGTGCAGGAAAGAGTCGAGTTCCATGACGTGCGCCTGTCGATTAAAAGCCCGTTGGACGGAGAATTGCGATGGATTTTGATGAAAGGCCGTCCGCAGTTTGAACAGGGGGAGTTCAAAGGGTTTCGCGGGATCTTTGCGGATGCAACAGCGGCCGTAATAGCCGAGCGAAAGGTGCAGTTTCTGGCGTCTTTTGACGGGTTGACCTCCCTGTTGAACCGACACTCTGTCAAAAAGAAACTCTCTGAAATGCAGGTGGAAGGCCAGTTTTCAGCAGCCCTCTTGGTCGATCTGGATGGTTTCAAACAGGTCAATGACAGCTATGGCCATCATATTGGGGATTTGTTGCTGAAAAAGGTTGCGGAACTGCTTTTGCAGGCCGTTGACGGCAAAAGCTGGGTTGCGCGGCTTGGCGGGGATGAATTCCTCGTCATGATGAACCGTGATCAACCGATGAGCACCGCCGAAATCTCTTGGGTCGCTCAATCCATCTGCGAGCAGCTGGCTCAGCCAATAAAAGTGGAAGAGTTTATTGTGCAAGTCACTGCTTCGATAGGAATTTCCAGGTTCCCTGAAGATACTGAAAAAGGCCCTGAACTGCTCTCCCTCTCGGATATCGCACTCTATGAAGCGAAAAATGCCGGCCGCGATCGCATCACGTTTTTTGACGTGGAGATGCAAAATAGGCTGAACGAACGAGTTACTGTTATTGAGCGTTTAAAGCGAGCCGTGCGCAATGGTGACATTGAGCCCTATTACCAATCCCAACATGTTTTGAGCACTGGCCGTCTGATCGGCTTTGAGGCGCTAGCGCGTTGGAACGATGAGACGCTGGGCTATGTGGGGCCGGATGTCTTCATTCCAATTGCCGAGCAGACCGGGCTGATTGTTGAGCTGGGCGAACATTTGCTACGGCGCGCCTGCGAAGACGCGACGCAATGGGCCAAACAAATGCCAGAGGCGCCTCCGGTCGTTTCTGTGAATTTTTCACCCATTCAATTTGCCAGAACTGACGTGACCGGCCTGGTCTCTCGGGTTCTGCACGAAACCGGCTTGCCGCCCGAACTTCTCGAGGTCGAGGTCACAGAGGGGGTTTTGATTGCTTCCAAGGAAAAGATCGCCGCAACACTTCAGGAGCTGTCAGAAATTGGCGTCTCCATTGCCCTTGATGACTTTGGCACCGGCTATTCTTCGTTGAGCTATCTGAAGGAATTGCCACTCAACAGGCTCAAGATTGATCAGTCCTTTGTGAGGGACCTTTCCCAGGCAGCCTCGAACCCGATTGTCAGTACGATTGTGCAGCTGGGGCACAATCTGGGACTGTCCGTGATTGCCGAAGGGGTGGAAACGCAAGCCGATGTGGAGCTTCTGGCTGAACTGGGCTGTGACGATGGACAGGGCTATCTCTATAGCAGTCCGATGACCAGAGACGCGACACAGAGCTATGTCACTGACATTGCTGTCCAGGGGGCTGGCGGCTGAGGTTAATCTGATAAAGTGGCGGCCCAATGGCTCCTCTGGAAGCTGTGAAATTGTTCTCCAGAGACGACATGGCCAGCGCCTCAGTTGAGGCCGAGATCCCGTAACGTCCTCTTGATTGCGGACGGGGGGTAACGTTTTTGTGCGCTTGACCTATACCTTTCTGAGGTTACCTTTCAAAAAACTAAGGGAAATCTGATGATTGGATATGTAACTGTTGGCGTCTCGGACATCGAGAAAGCCAAGACCTTCTACTGCGGTCTTTTTGCAGATCGCGGTGCAAAGGTAATTATTGACGCGGGCCGCATTGCGATGATTGGCGCCACCCCCAAAGAGCCGATGATTTCGGTCTGTGTGCCCTATGACAAAAAGGACCCGCAGCCGGGTAACGGTAATATGGTTGCCTTTGCTGCCAAGAGCAAAGAAGAGGCAGATGCGCTTTATGCCAAGGCGATTTCGCTTGGCGCGACTTGCGAAGGCGCGCCGGGCCAGCGCATTCCTGATCGGTTCTATGGGGCCTATGTCCGTGATCCCGATGGCAACAAAATGACCTTTTACGTCTTTGGATAAAGACCTGTTCTGGTCCGGCTCGTCATCTTGCCGGACCGTTTTTTCGGTATTTAACAGCGCCTGACCCAGCGCAGGCCATCCTGCCCCCGGTTCCCTGTGGGGCGAGCGGTGACAGGAAGACCAGCGGTTCTGCTGATGGCGGTATCTGCGGGCGAACTGCACCTACTAGAGCAAAACTCAGCGACGGGGCGTCTAGCTGTACACTCATTGCGTGTCAGACCTTCGACAGGCGCTTGCCTGCAACAGGGATCTTGCTTAGCTTTGGGGCTAACTCTGTCTCTTTGAAATGATCTATTTATGTTTGATTTTAGTCTGGCTCTGCTGGGGCTTCTTGGCTTGGTTTTTCTGCTTGGTGTCCCCTATCTCTTGGTGTCGCATACTCGCCTCAAATCGCAGGTGCGTGATTTGGAAGCAAAAATACGTGCCTTACAAGAAACCTCTCCTAAGGTTCAGTCCTCTGTGACCACTGAAGGCCCTGGACAAGAAACTGCCAAATCTGCTCCTCCATGGGGAGAAAAACAGCAACGTGATACCCAGGTTGATCGTTCCCAAGCCGCTGAGCGAGAAGCTGTAACGGGGCAGGGCAACGCAGATCAGTCCACGTCGCAGCCCATGGCGACCCCGGCGGAAACGGACCAAACATCTGGCGAGCCGGTAACGGCAACGCAGGCCGCACAACCGGGAATTTCGACGTCCCCACAGAGGGCAGCACGGTCCAAAACCGACGAGGATCAGCCCCCACGTGCATTTGTCTTGCGGGGGGATCTTGTGGCGGCTCTCAGCCTATGGCTCCGTGAAAACTGGGTTCTGCTGGCAGGGGCCGCGTCCTTGGCGCTGGCAGGTCTGTTTATGGTGCAATACGGCGTTGAAAACGGCCTGTTGACGCCCTTCTGGCGCGTCATGGCCTCCTTGGGATTTGGCACTGCGCTTATTGCCGGAGCCGAGGTGATCCGGCGGCGCCTGGGAGATGCAACCGAGGGGGCGGCGCAGCATCTCCCCTCTGCTCTGGCAGGGGCGGGATTGATAACGCTTTTTGCCGGGCTGTTGTCAGCGCGCGTCATGTATCAGTTGATCGAACCGAGTCCCAGCTTTGCGGCCCTCGGTCTGGTTTCACTGCTGGCCCTTGTCCTGGGCTGGTACTATGGCGCCTTCCTCACCGCTTTGGGGCTGGTGGGAGCCTGTGCGGTGCCCTTCCTGGTTGGCGGGCAGTCGCAGGACACATGGATGCTTTATTACTATTTTGCCCTGATCGCGACAGTTGGGCTGGGGGTTGATACGGTCAAACGTTGGGCCTGGATTTCAGGGCTTGCCTTGGCAGCTCCGCTCAGCGCCAGTCTGTTGCTCTACCTCTCCGGAGCGGGGGAGGTACATTTCCTGACCGGCCTGTTGCTTGTTGCTGCAGCTGCCGTGATCCTGCCAGAACGCCGCCTCTGGCCGCGCCATGCCGGACCAGCAGTTGTGGACCTCTTGCTGCCGTCTCAAGGCAGACGGCGCTATCCTGAGTTCCCAACCCGGGTTTCGGCGGCTACCAGCTGCGCAGTCGCGGCCGCTGCGGTGTTTGTAGCTGTGCAGGCGGATCAAGCGGCGGTGGTGACCTTTGCCTTGGCTGCTCTGGTGGCGCTGTTACTGGCCAGCCTGCTTTGGATGCGGCAGGCACCGGCGTTGTTTGACCATGTGTTGGTGCCGGGAGTCGCAATCCTGGTGGTGGTCCTGCTTGAGGGGATCAGTTTTGGCCCGCTGTTTCGAGAATTCCAGGCCGCTGTTGGACGCCCGCCGGAAACCGCAGCGCCGCAGACCATCTGGGCCCTGGTGGCGATCGGCGCGCTGGGCTCGGGTCTGGCCTATCTGCGTATGCGCTGGAGCCTGGAAGAGGTGGAGGGAGAGGCCAGAGATCGCTCCTTGTTCTGGGCGCTTGCAGCCGCATGCTTTGCCCCGGCGATGCTGTTGATCCTGGAGTTCACCTGGATGCCGACCCGGGTGCACGGCGTCTATACCTGGGCGCTGGTGGTGCTGAACCTGGCTGCTGCTATGACGTTTTTGACAGAGCGCTGCGCCCGTGGGCAAGACATCAGGCAGAAAGATCTGCGGGTGGCGCTGTTTGCCATCTCAGCGCTGACCCTCATTGCCTTTGCGCTGTTTTTGGTGCTGGCAAAAACCGCGCTCACGCTGGCCCTGTCTGTGATGGTGGTTTTGGTGGTCTTGCTCGACCGCAAATACGACCTGGCGGAGCTGGTGCTGTTCGTGCAGATTGCCGTGGCCGTGATCACCTATCGGCTGGTGCTGGATCCTGGCGTGGACTGGGCGCTTGATCGGGACTATCTGGATGAGCGCTGGCAATATGTGACACCGCTTTTACAGATTATCCTCGGCTACCTTGGGAGCTTGGTCCTGCTGGGGCTGGGCTGGTTTTGGGCGCGGCAGCGGCGCGCAAAAACTGCGTTGATCCTGGAAAGCGCCGCGACCCTGATCGGTGCGGTTTTCCTGAGCGTCTTGATCCTGCGCTTGTTGCCAGAGCAGATGCGCTATGGACATGTCGGCATGGGGCTGATGGCCACGGTCTGGACCGCCTCGCTGATCAATCAGCTGCAGCGCATGCAGATGAGCGGCACGCTAACAGTAGCACTGCGCGGGTTGCTGATGCTGGGCTATGGGCTGGCAGCTTTGTCCAGCCTTGTTGGCTTGTTGGTCTTTGCAAACCCGCTTTTGTCCAGCGATGAGATGGTCCTTGGCCCGCTGATCCTCGACAGTCTGGCTGCGGCCTATCTGCCCTTGGCGGCGGTGCTTGCCTTTGCGGCGGCGCGCCTGGATCATCTGCGGCGTTGGGGGCGAGTTGGGTTTACCCTCGCAGCCAGCGTGTTCGCGGCCCTCTACCTCACACTTGAGATCCGCCGGTTCTGGCGCGGGGATGATCTGAGCCTGCCGGGGGTGATCGATGCCGAGCTGTATTCCTATACCGTGGCTTTGTTGCTGATTTCGGCTGGCGGGGTGATACTGGCCTTCTGGCGCCGCTCTGACCTGCTGCGCCGTCTGGCTATGGCTGGGGTTGTTCTGACCATTGCCAAGGTCTTCCTGGTGGATATGAGCGGGCTGTCGGGACTGACGCGGGTGTTTTCCTTCATGGGGCTGGGGCTGGCTTTGGTGGCGCTTGCTTGGCTCAATCGAGTGATGAATGCTCAGTGGGCAAAAGGCCTCCGCGACAGCGAGATTGAAGAACCTTAATACCGGTTTCGCAAGATCTGAGAACACAAAAGGCGGACCATAGTGGTCCGCCTTTTGCTTTGGAATTGTGGTCGGGGAGGGGGCTCCTCCCTTGATTTGATGCCCTGGTTTTAGAACAGGAAATCATCCGCCGTGAGGTCGGCAATTGTAACACCGGTCAGAGCGATGCTATTGCCGTTACCATCGCTGATCCGCGCCCCCCGACATCTGATCATTGTCGCCGTTCCCATTGATCGTGTCGTTGCCGACCCCGCCAATCATGGTGTCATTGCCCCAGCCGCCAGCCAGGACATTGTCGCCATCATTTCCAGTAATGATATTGTCGTGCCAGTTGCCGGTGCCATTGATGTCTGCGGTGCCAGTGAGTGTCAGGTTTTCCACGTGCCGCGGGCTTTGTTGCGCAAATGGATTGAGAGGATTCACGCTGTGAATCCAGCATGATAGCTGGAGATCATGAGCAGTTGGACGCCTACGAAGTACAAGACCATGAACTGGTCGACCTACAACACGGCATTGAAGCGTCGTGGACCGCTGACAATCTGGTTTGATCCCGAGATGGTCTGGGTGCCGCCGCCGAACGGCAAACGCGGTCGGCATCAGAGTTTCAGCGATGCCGCGATCCAGATCTGCCTGACGCTGAAAGTGTTGTTTGGCATGCCGCTCCACCAGACCTCTGGCTTTGTCGAAAGCCTGTTACGGCTGGCAGGGTTGGACTGGGCGATGCCGGATTACAGCACGCTGTGCCGCCGACAAAAGACGCTGAACATGCGCCTACCGTATCGAGGCGGCAAAGGCCCACTGAACCTCCTTATCGATAGCACCGGCATCAAGGCCGAAGGTGAAGGGGAATGGAACGCGCGCAAGCACGGAGGTTCGAAACGGCGTATCTGGCGTAAGATACACATTCACTGCCCGGCAGGGTCATGCAATGCATAACCCTGCCGGGCAGCGGATGCATCGTGTGAAACTTCTCGGTCAATCGCTCATGGCAAGGGACTTCGAAACGCAGGTTGCGGAGATCCAAATCCGCATCATTCGACCATTGTCCTCGGACCAGTGGCGGAAAAGGTCTCATTCCTCAACCGCTACACGGCAATCGGCATACCTGTCACAGAGCCCGTAGGATAAGTCCGTCCGGGGTAAGGGGAAGTCTGGCTCTCACGCGATTTGCGCAACAAAGCCGTACCGCGGAGTACTTTACACTAAAAGCTCCCCGCTGGCTGTTATCCGCGTTGCCCCGCCAACTTCTATCTTGTCCTGTTCGATATACCGAACGACGATCTCACCGTCCCGTCCAACTTCTTGGCCTTGTTTCGCAACGTAGTCGGATGTTCCCAATCCGGCACTGCGTCGCAAGCCCGCGACAGCGATGTTTCCGCTTCCACAGACAGGATCCTCCGGAACCCCAACTGCGGGTGCAAAGGTTCGGACCTTCCAGATGTCACCAGTTGGGTTTCCTGCTGCCAGTTGAATGCCGGTGGCTCCATGCTTTTGAGAGTATTCATTCAAAAGTGTCAGATCAGGTTGGGTCGCCATGACTGTTTCCGGGCTGTCGGTTATCAAAGTCACCCAGATGGGGCCTGCATCAACGCGCGCGGATGCCTGCACGGGGACATCGTCACCAAAGACCTGCGCTATTTCTTCTTGATCCTCAGCTTTCAGCGGCTGAAGAGAAACCCCGGGTGCAATCAGATGTACGGTGCCCGCCTGCGCATCGAACCTGAGAGATACCGCACCTGCGCCGCAGTTCTGGGTCAAATTTTTAGCCTCTGGTGCAAAATTCTTACGCACGGCTGCTGCCGTTCCAAGCGTCGGATGACCAGCAAAGGGCAGCTCTTGACCGAGGGTGAAAATGCGAACGTCGTAGGAGGCCGCCTCTGGGTCGTAATTCGTAACGAAAGTGGTCTCCGACAGATTGAACCAGGCCGTTACGGCAAGCATCTCGTCGACACTCATTTCGCGGTCTGGGAAAACCACAGCGACTGGATTTCCCATAAAGGCCTTGTCTGAAAAAACATCTACAACACCGTATTTCATGATACTTCCTAATCGTGAGGCCTGGGCCTGCCCCCGCCTCGAGTTGACAAATGATAATCCCATGTGGTTCGGACGGGCAGGGTAAGCCGCCCATCAACACCTGAACAGGGATGTCAGCTTGATGCTGTGACCGGTTCCAAAGCAAATAGGCCGGTTAGCACTCGCTCCACGACCAGGGCCATCATGAAGGCCGAGCTTGTAAAGAACCCAGGGCCCCACAGCATCATATTGGCAACATATATGTTGCGCGCTAGTTTTGAGCGGAAGGTCTCCATATCTACCGCTGCACCTGGGGCGTTCTCCCCGGCTGGTGCGCCAAGAAGGCCCGCTGATACGAGGGATTGAACGAGCGGCGGTTGCTGATTGCTGGTCAGGTCGCGCACCAGACTGCCGGTGGTGTTGACCAAGGTCTGGACGATATCAACGCCATGCGCGTGACCCAAATGATAGGCATGCTCTGCCTCGGACCAGTAGACCTCTTTTGTCCCGTTTCGCACCGTCAGCCGCCCCGCTTTATGCAGGGCTTGCAGCCGTCGGGCGGTCGACAGCGGACAAGGCGCAGAGTAGCTGAGAAAGGCCGTTTCGAACTTGCTGCGATACTGTGCCTTTGAGTCCGTCCGAAGCAGGTCGGATGCCCAACCATCCCATAGGTCAATCTGCGCATCTGAGAACAAATCCACCAGAAAGTTTGGCCTGCCTTCTTCTGTGGATGCCGCAATCGCCTGATCAAGCAATTGCCCCGCTCGGGAATTCACAGCCTCAGCATCGGCGCATCCGGCATAGGGATCGGTAAGCGCGGATGCAGACAAGGTGACACCATGATCCTCTGCCTCTTGCAGAATGGCCGCCGCGACATCCGCCAGTGACGCCTGTTCTGTTCCTGAGGCAGGCGTAAGACCTTCCGGCGTGAAGTGTGTGCGCTGGATATCCATCGGCTTCTGGCTTTGCAGGGCTTTCAGCCGCCCGGAGCGGGAACAAAGCACCACATGGCGGTTGTTCGGTCCCGGCTCGAAGGTCAGATTGCCATCTTCGGCTTCTGTGAACCTGCAACCGGTCTCTGCAGAAAACAGCCTATTGATCACGTCATAGGAGGAAAGCGATGCGCCAAGGATATGCACGGTGGCGTCCAGCCCAACGGTGTCAAAGGCATCCGTGCATATGTGGTTCGCGATATAGGTCGCGTTTGCATCCTCAGGAGGCGCGGGAAAGGGGTCCACATCCGTACAGCGGCCCGTGGTCAAAAGTGCTGCATCAACTGTTGTCTCACCGCCGTCCCAGCCAATCCGTACGCGGCCATCCGGGTGCTCTTCCATCACGGTCGCCTCTTTCGGCACCAGCGTGACCTTGATACCTTTGACGGCGGCCATCAGACGTGCGGCCTCAAAGGCTTCTGACAAAAACTCGCCGAACACCCTGCGCGGCAGGTTACCACGTGGGTCCAGATCAGGCCCATATTCCGGCCTGCTTTGTAGCCAAGTGTAGAATGCGCGCCGATTGCGCGGCGTCAGGCACAAGCTGTCCGTCGTATTGTTGAGCAGGTAGTCAGGGCAGTCCTCCGGCCGGTAGGGATAGCCCGGCCCAAATACGCCGCTGCGTTCAAAGATCGTCAACTCCTCCACCGGATACTGGTCAACGATCTGATAGAAGGCACTGGTGCCGGCAAAGCCGCAGCCGACAATTGCAACATGTTTCGGCGCCATCACAAGGCACCCCAGACAATCCACAGCCCCCAGATCACCAGCACAGCTCCAGACACCAGATCGAGCCATCGTGTTTCGCGTGGCGTGATCCGGGAGCGAGCGGTTGAAGCAACCATGACCAGAAACAACCACCAGAGGGCTGATCCGGCAAAGACACCGGCCACCAGGATGTAGGCTGCACCCGGATGGGAAGCTGCCGAGGCCCCAAGCCCAGAGACCAAAGCAACAAAGGCCAGGATTGTCATGGGGTTGGAAATGGTCAGTGCAAAAGTTGTCGCGAAGGCGGATAGCAAGCCACGGGAAACTCGCGCGCCTGCAGGTTTTGCATCGTCGCCTGCACCCGTCAAAAAGGCTCGAATGGACAGGACACCGAGGACCGCGATCAGAGTGCCGCCAAACAAGGCCATCGCTCCGGCATAGCTGACCAGTAAACCGGTAGCGGCAAGACCGGCAGCAACCATGAACCCATAGACGGCATCGGCGCTAGCAGCACCAAGACCCGAGGCCAAGCCGGCGCTGCGACCATCAGCCAATGTTCGTTTGATGCAAAGCAGCCCAATCGGCCCAACAGGGGCGGCCACCGCGACGCCAACACCAATACCCTTGATAAGTACGTCAATCATTTTCTTCTCCACCGGATGGATGCGCGACATGCACCTGGGCTGTTTCTTTATGTGTCTTGAGCGCAAATGTTGTTTCGGTGCGCTGAACCGCGCGAAGGGGCTTAACGACTTCGGCCAAGAAACTTTGCATGGCATCCATATCTTTCAAACGCAGTTTGACGAGATAGGAATGCGCGCCCGAAATGTGGTGCATTTCCTGTACTTCGGGGCGATCACATAGGGTTTCCACGGCCTCATCTTCGCCCTCGTGCTGCATATCGATCAGGACAAAACAGGCCAAGCCAGCACCCACGCGTTTGGCGTCTAGCGTGGCGTGCCACCCCTTGATCGCGCCCGTTGCTGAAAGACGTCGCAATCGGTCGTTCGCTGTCGAGGTTGGGATGCCCGCTGCTTCGGCAATCGCCGCGCTCGATGCGCGCCCGTCTCGCTGTACGGTTTCACAAATTAACCGATCTGTGATGTCCATTTTCGAATCCCATGCGATAATGTTTCTAGTTTTCGTATCAATTGCGAAAATTTACGTCAATACCGGATGGAAAATGCCACCTACCTCAAGTGACCGTCCAGCATCCGAGGTGGGGCAGGTGAGTGTGGTCGTACCGAAGCGGCAGCCAGAATACCTAATCGGCCCGTCGAGAATGTGGAAAACGACCAATAGCAGACACCTGAAAGCGTTGCAGCATCGGGTAAGTTGGGGGTCACAGTCGACATTGAGGGAAAAAATGCGTTTGACAGCTTGACCGTCCGGTTCCGGAAAGTCGCGGCTCGATTTGTGCAAGTGCGGCAAGGAGAACCAACCTCGCTTCGCACAGATCGCTTTGGGCTGTCGGCGGCCCACCACTCGCAGTATTTAGGACAGACGAGAAAGGCGGCTAGGGGCTCATACTCGGTCTGCGCTACGCAAAGAGGCTTTGTTGCGCAAATGGGTTTAGAGGATTCACGCTGTGAATCCAGCATGATAGCTGGAGGCCATGAGCAGTTGGACACCTACGAAGTACAAGACCACGAACTGGTCGACCTACAACACGGCATTGAAGCGTCGTGGATCGCAGGCAATCTGGTTTGATCCCGAGATGGTCTGGGTGCCGCCGCCGAACGGCAAACGCGGTCGGCAGCAGAGTTTCAGCGATGCCGCGATCCAGACCTGCCTGACGCTGAAAGTGTTGTTTGGCATACCGCTCCGCCAGACCTCTGGCTTTATCGAAAGCCTGTTACGGCTGGCAGGGTTGGACTGGGCGATGCCGGATTACTGCACGCTGTGCCGCCGACAATAGACGCTGAGCCTGCGTCTACGGTATCTAGGCGGCAAAGGCCCACAGAACCTCCTTATCGATAGCACCGGCATCAAGGCCGAAGGTGAATGGAAATGGAGCGCGCGCAAGCACGGAGGTTCGAAACGGCGTATCTGGTGCAAGATACAAATTCACTGCCCGGCAGGATCATGCAATGCATAACCCTGCCGGGCGGCGGATGCATCGTGTGAAACTTCTCGGTCAATCGCTCATGGCAAGGGACTGCGAAAGGACGGTTGCGGAGATCCAAATCCGCATCATTCGACCATTGTCCTCGGACTAATGACGGAAAAGGTCTCATTCCTCAACCGCTACACGGCAATCGGCATACCTGTCACAGAGCCCGTAGGATAAGTCCGTCCGGGGTAAGGGGAAGTCTGGCCTTCACGCGATTTGCGCAACAAAGCCCTCCGGTAGCGTAAATGTTTACAATCGAGCCGCATAAATTTGCAGGCGTTTTCTATTTTAGCCAGCACGTCCTTCAATTCCATACTATCCTCGCCCAGATAATCATCTGGTCAAATTTTTCTGGACTACCTTTGCCCCAAGAGGTAGAGCTCGGCGGATTATTGGGAGCCGATTGCACGAACGATCAGGCGCATTTGAGAAGCGAAGTCGAGACCATGACTGCTTTTTTGTAGCCCATCATATTGAAGCGTTGAATAGCAGGTTTGCGGGCGATGAAATTGGTTATACTGGCGGGCGGTTTTGGGACACGCATCAGCGAAGAGTCGCATCTCAGACCCAAACCGATGATTGAAATCGGCGGGCGTCCGATCATTTGGCATATCATGAAGCATTACAGCGAGCATGGGATCAATGAATTTGTGATTTGCTGTGGCTACAAGGGGTACATGATCAAGGAGTATTTTGCGAATTATTTCCTGCACATGTCCGATGTCACAATTGATCTGGAAACCAACGGAATGGAAATTCATTCTCAGCGGGCAGAGACATGGAAAATCACTCTGGTTGATACGGGAGAGACGACTCAAACTGGAGGTCGCATCAAGCGTGTCGTAGATCATCTGGATGGCACGTTCTGTCTGACATACGGGGACGGGGTGAGTGACGTTGATCTGACTGCATTGTTTAAGCACCACCGCGAGCACGGGCACGAGGCGACGGTGACCGCCATTCAACCGGCTGGACGCTTTGGAGGGCTTGTTATCGACGGTGGTCTGGTCTCTCGGTTCGAAGAAAAACCCGAGGGAGACGGGCGTTGGATCAATGGCGGGTTCTTTGTTTGCGAGCCTGCAGTTCTTGACCGGATTTCAGATGACTTAACGGTCTTTGAAAAGGAGCCGTTGGAGAGCCTTGCTGCTGAAGGTCAGTTATCGGTCTGGAAGCATGGCGGCTACTGGCAGTCCATGGACACATTGCGCGACCGCAATGCACTGGAAGAACTCTGGGCGGCGGATAAGGCCCCATGGAAAACTTGGGAATGAGCGATTTCTGGAACGGCAAGCGCGTTCTGGTGACGGGGCATACCGGATTCAAGGGAAGCTGGTTGTCTATTTGGTTGAACAGGCTTGGGGCCGATGTAGCGGGTATAGCGCTGACGCCTGACACAGACCCTGCGCTGTTTGACCAACTGGGGGTCGAGGCCCTGGTTGATCATATGATTGGCGATATTCGCGACGCGGATCTGGTTGCCCGTTGTGTGGCCGAAGTTCAGCCTGATGTTGTGTTCCACCTTGCGGCACAACCGCTTGTCATCGAGTCTTATGAAACGCCGTTGGAAACCTGGCAGACGAATGTCATGGGATCGGCTCATGTTATGCAGGCTATCCGCCAATTGCCCGATCGATGCGCCGTGGTGATGGTGACGACTGACAAGGTTTACGAGAACCTTGAAGACGGCAAGCCTTATGACGAGCAACACCCGCTTGGCGGCCATGACCCTTACAGCGCCAGCAAGGCGGCAATGGAGATCGCGGTATCGAGTTGGCGGCGATCTTTTCTAAGTGGGACAGATATCAGGATGGCGTCGGCACGGGCTGGAAACGTGATCGGTGGTGGCGACTGGGCCAGCAACCGCATCTTGCCGGACATCGTCAGGGCGTTGAGGCTTGGAAAGCCAATTGAAGTGCGTAACCCCAACGCCGTGCGTCCGTGGCAACATGTGCTAGAGCCGTTGGCTGGATACCTTGCGCTGGCTGAGCGGCTTTGGGTTTCAGATAATCCTGTCTATCAGTCGGGCTTCAATTTTGGACCAGATCCTAAAGATGCACGACCGGTACGCGACGTGGTGACGGAGGCGTTGCGCAATTGGCCGGGGCGCTGGGTGGATGCGTCTTCTGAGGATGCTGTTCATGAGGCTGGATTTCTCAGCCTTGACCTCGCCAAAAGCGAAGCCCTTTTGGGTGTCAAACCACGCTGGTCCTTCGAGCAGACGATCGAGAAAACCGTAAGCTGGTATCGCGCAGTCGGCGAGGGGCAGTCGGCGGTGGATGTCTCCAAGGCGCAGCTTTTAGAGTTCGGTGGCTTATGATCTTCAGGCCGCTTCAACTTGACGGCGCATTCGAAGTGCTGCTGGAGCCGAACGGCGACGCGCGTGGATTTTTCTCGCGGTTTTATTGCGACGAAGAGTTTGGAGAACATGGTTTGAACTCGCGGTGGCCTCAGATGAACCTGTCGTATACCCGGGGCGTAGGAACTTTGCGCGGCCTGCATTTTCAGCGCGGTTCCGCCGCCGAGGTCAAGCTGCTGCGCTGCCTGCGTGGACGGGTCTATGACGTCATTGTTGACCTGCGCGAAGGGTCTGACAGCTTTGGCCAGCATGTCGGGATTGAACTGGATGCGGAACGCCGAAACTCGATCTATATTCCCGAGGGGTTTGCCCATGGCTTTCAGGTGTTGGAAGAAGAGACCGAACTGCAATACCTCCATTCGCAACCCTATTCCCCGACACAAGAGGGCGGAGTTAACTTGATGGATAGCCACTTGGCAATCGACTGGCCTTTACCACCGGCCCAAATGTCGGAGCGGGACAAAAATCTACCGGCTCTTGAGGAGGTTTCACCATTATGACGCAGTTGTGTCGCCATTGCGCTACCCCTTTGAGCATCCGGTTTCTAGATCTTGGATTCGCCCCGCCGTCCAATGCCTATCTAAACCCAGCAGATCTTCAGAAGCCCGAATTGACCTTTCCGCTGCGTCTGTTGGCATGTGGAAATTGCCGCCTCGTGCAGACCGAGGATTTTCCAGAGGCTGATGCATTGTTTACGGATGACTACGCTTACTTTTCATCGACCTCTCAAGGTTGGTTGGATCATGCGGCCCGCTATGCAGATATGGTGACCAACCGGTTTGGCCTTGGGCCTGACAGCCACGTGATGGAAGTTGCATCGAATGACGGTTACCTGCTGAAAAACTTCATGGCGAAGGGCGTCCCGTGCCTAGGTGTGGAGCCGACACAAAGCACAGCTGACGCCGCGCGCGTGCTGGGCATACCGGTGGTGCAGGACTTCTTTGGCACCAAACTTGCGGTCTCACTTAAACAGGCCGACCTGATCGTGGGTAACAACGTCTATGCGCACGTGCCCGACATCAACGATTTCACTGAAGGACTATCGGCGTCTTTGAAACCGGAAGGTGTCATCACGCTGGAATTTCCCCATCTGATGAGACTGGTAGAATTCGCCCAATTCGATACCGTCTATCACGAACATTTCTCCTACCTTTCGTTGTTGGCGGTTGACCGGATTTTTGCCGCAGCAGGACTGCGTATTTTTGATGTCGAGGAGTTGCCGACGCATGGTGGGAGCCTTCGTATTTTCGGCTGCCATGACGGGTCGGACCACCCGCAAGACAGCTCGGTTGCTGCGTTGTTGGATCAGGAGAAGGTTCGCGGAATGGACCGCGACGATTACTATCTGGCGTTTCAGTCGCAGGCAGATGACGTCAAGAACGACTTTCTAAGTTTTTTATTGCAGGCGAAAGCTGAAGGCAAATCCGTCGCGGGCTATGGCGCGGCGGCAAAGGGCAACACCATCATGAATTATGCTGGCGTGCGCGCTGATCTGATCCCGTTCATCTGCGACGCAGCGGCGGCAAAAATCGGTAAGCTGATGCCCGGGAGCCATATCTCCATACTTGCCCCCTCGGCGTTGCGCGAAGATCGTCCAGATTACCTGATCATTCTGCCATGGAACATCGCGGCTGAGGTGAAAGCCCAATGCAGCGACCTTGCCGCCCTCGGCACAAAGTTTGTCACTGCGGTGCCAAGGTTAGAGGTGTCGAAGTGAGCCGCATTCTGTTGACCGGCGCCACGGGGTTCGTCGGTTTGCCGGTTGCGCAGAAGCTGGTTGCCACCGGACATGATCTGACCTGCATCATCCGTCCAGGCTCCGAGGAGAAACTGGAAGGCCTGAAAGTCCGAACCATCCTTTGTGACGACGTTTTCGCGCAGCCGTCCGACTGGTGGAACGACACACTGACAGGCGTCGACACTGTCGTGCATCTGGCGTGGTATGCGGAGCCGGGAAAATACCTGACTTCGGAACGCAATTTGGATTGCCTTGTCGGAACTCTGTCTATGGCAAAGGGCGCTGTAGCGGCCAAGCTGCGCCGGTTTGTGGGTGTAGGCACCTGCTTTGAATACGACCTGTCGGTGGGTGAGCTGTCGGTCGATACCGCGCTCGCGCCTGATACGCCTTATGCAGCTTCCAAAGTGGCTGCCTTTACGATGTTGAAGTCATGGTTCGCGACCACCGAGATAGAGTTTCTTTGGGCACGATTGTTTTATCTATACGGAGCGCGCGAAGATGATCGCCGCCTTGTTCCTTATCTACACAACCAACTGCGTAACGGTAAGGTGGCTGAGCTGAGCCATGGGAAAGCCGTGCGCGATTATTCGGATGTCGATGCGGCTGCAGATCTGCTGGTAAAGGACGTAACCGGCAATCGCGTTGGTCCGACCAACATTTGTAGCGGCAGGGGCGTCACTATTCGTGCCCTTGCAGAAGAAATAGCTGATCAATATAACCGCCGCGATTTGCTCGAATTTGGCGCTCGTCCAGACAATTTGACAGACCCGCCGGTTGTCATCGGTTTAAGAACGGGGGCCCCGAAATGACACAGCCTGCAGATACCCGTTTGCTCTATTCGCAAGATGATTTTCCGGCTTTTCAGAACCGCATGTATGGCAGCGTTGATGAGGCGCGGAATTGTCCGAGGGGCAACATCCGCATAGTCGAAGATCTGACCTCTGGTTTGGTACGCAATGACGCCTTCGATCCGGCTCTTGTTGATTACGATTCCGCCTATCAAAACGAGCAAGCGAACAGCGCGCCGTTTCGTGAGCATCTGAATTGGGCCGCCGACCTGATTGCCGACAAGATCGGTCTTGATGATCTGGTTGAGGTTGGGTGTGGCAAGGGGACGTTTCTTGAAATGCTTGCGGGGCGCGGCGCGTCGATCACCGGATTTGATCCAACTTACGAAGGAGACAGCCCGCATATCCAGAAGCATTATTTTGGGCCCGATTTGGGATTTTCGGCGAAGGGGCTCGTACTGCGCCATGTGCTGGAGCACATTCCGGACCCTTACGCTTTTCTATGTCAGTTACGCGATGCGAATGGCGGTGGCGGCCTGATATACATCGAAGTCCCATGCTTCGATTGGATTTGCGACGGGCGGTCGTGGTTCGATATTTTCTACGAGCATGTCAATTATTTCCGTCTGTCCGACTTTCGCAAAATGTTTGGCAAAGCGCCTGCGATGGGCCGCTCCTTTGGCGGGCAGTACCTTTATGTCATTGGTGATTTATCCAGATTGCGCGCGCCGAAGTATGACTCGCAAGATCCCGTGATTTTTCCCGACAACTTCATGGCGACCTTGCAGGATAGTACGGCGGCGTCACCTAAATCGGATGTTGTTTGGGGGGGCGCTTCCAAAGGGGTAATATATTCGTTGCTACGCGAACGAGCCGGCGCGCCGGTTGAGGCCGTGATTGACATCAACCCAAGTAAGCAGGGCCGCTTTCTGGCGGGAACCGGATTACGTGTCAGCGCACCCGAGGAGGTTTTGCCAAGCCTGCCTTGGTCATCAAGGATCCTTGTGATGAACCCGAATTACTGCGAGGAGATCCGAAAGATATCGAACGACGCATTTACATATGTTGAGGTGGGAAATGACTGAATTTAAGCAAGAGATCGCAGGCCGCATCTCGGACATGATGGACAACAAGCCGCTGAACGACCTGGCGATGGCATTTTTGCAGGCCACGACCCAGCCGAAATACTCTTATAATTATCATTGGCAAGATCGCCCGATTATCCAGTACCCGCAGGATATCATGGCGATGCAGGAACTGATCTGGAGCA
Organism: Pseudophaeobacter sp. EL27; assembly: GCF_900313025.1. Classification (GTDB taxonomy): domain Bacteria; phylum Pseudomonadota; class Alphaproteobacteria; order Rhodobacterales; family Rhodobacteraceae; genus Pseudophaeobacter. The sequence continues at coordinate 257,360 of NZ_OMPQ01000008.1, read as the reverse complement.
TCAAACCCGATCTGATCATTGAAACGGGTATCGCACATGGTGGCTCGCTGATTTTCAGCGCATCCATGTTGGCGCTACTAGACATGTGTGACGCAATCGAGGCTGGTACTGTGATGGACCCGTCCAAATCGTCCCGCAAAGTTTTGGGCATAGACATCGACATTCGCGAGCATAATCTCACCGGGATTCAAGACCATCCGATGGCCTCGCGCATTGAGATGATCGAGGGGTCCAGTATCGACGCAGATATCTTTGCTAAGGTTCAGAAGGCCGCAGAAGGATATGAGCGGGTGCTTGTATGTCTGGATTCGAACCACACCCATGATCATGTCCGAGGCGAGTTGGAGTTATATGCGCCGCTCACGTCGGTCGGAAGCTATTGCGTCGTTTTCGATACGTTGATTGAGGACATGCCAGCAGATGAATATCCCGACCGATCTTGGGGACCGGGCAACAACCCCAAAACTGCGGTTTGGGACTACCTTAATACCCATCCCGAGTTCGAGATCGATAAGAGTATTCCCGCAAAGCTGCTGATCACCGTGGCCCATGACGGGTTCCTCAAACGGGTCCGATAATCAAAGCTGACGCTGAAAGCCCTTAGACCGACGCTTGGCCCCTTTCCAGGCCAAGCGTGGCTCCATCTCGCCTGACAGAACGTCACCAAAATCGTTCCCAAGGATCGAGTCCATAGTGCGTGCTGCAGTAAGAATGGTATTTTCGGAGCCCTCAGCGGCGGATACCCTGAAACTATGCAACTGCCCCCACGCACGGGCAAGGCGCTCCCTTGGGGTTCGTTTGGCCTGAGAGGGGCTGTCCAGAGCAGCGGTTAGGGAAGATTGCGCGTCCGTCGCCTTTGCGTGGTCCCCGAGAATGCCGCGTATATTTTCTGCTAGTTCAGGATTCTTGTGCGCCGACCCCAGAACAAATCGATACCAGCAAAGGTAGTCGGGCTGGAAATTCTCAAGCGAGTGGTTGCGTCGTAACGTTTCCAAAGTTGAGAAGAGCGCCAAGGGGGCTGATCCCGCATGGGCAAGTACATCACTCATGGTGTCGGTCAGGTTTTCTTTTGCAAATACCTTGCTGGTATCTGTATCTGCGCGGTTGTTTTGTTCCGCTCCATGGCCACCCCCGGTGCTTGCCGGACTGTATCCGTTGATCGAAAACGGGTGGTCAACTCCTATGAAGCTGCCGTCTTTCAAGATGGATCTATAGGTGAGGTTGACGTCAGGTATGGCGCTGTCGAAAACCCTGTTCCCGTCCATCGAGGTCTTGAGCATATATGGACGTGAAAGGCAGCCATGATAGATATCCGGAACTGGGCGCAGGTTGGAGACCTCTGCTGTCATTAGCTTCTGCAGATTTTCCGCGCCCTGAAATGGCTTCGGGGGGCCGAAACAGTTGCCGTGGTAGAATCTGACACCGCCAGTCTTCTTGCCATACCCGTCGATGGGCCAGCCATAGGTTGCCTTGACCCAACTCAGACCATCAGGCCTATTTGCCTCCAACAGCTGCCGTAAGTAGGGGAACTGCTTTGGCAGTATCCCGTCGTCATCGCCAAAGAAAATCAAGTAGTCGCCAGTCGTCGCTTCAAAAGCGAATTCAAAGTTTTGCCGCATCGACAACCGCGCATCGGTATTCACATAAACTAGTCGGCGGTCGTCAAACTTTCGCACCAGCTCCTTGGTCCCGTCGGAGCTGGCATTGTCGCTTACTACGATCTCAATGTTGGCATCTTCAATTTCCAAAGCAGTCTGAAGAGAATGCCGCAAATACCGGCTCCGTTCTCGGGTCGGAATGACAATGCTGATTTTCACTTTGCTGAACTCTTTCTGCGTCATTTGAGGTCAAGTCGAGTTGTATTTTCGAGAGCAAATTCTCTGGGTTGCGATGAAGCCAAGCTCTAAGGTCCACCCGTATTCTATAAAGTGCAAGTAACACAACCACCTTGAAATCACGTTCATGATCCAAGCAAGGCCAATTCAAAGCCATTTTGGATCGAAGTCACCTGACGAATGAAGTGACATTGGCAAAATGCTGTGACGGCTCTTGCGGGTATCGTTGTGACTATGGTCGGCGGGTCTTCTCCAGCCTATGCAGGCTTCGTTGGCGTCGCTTTGGCTTTTGTGTTTGGTTTCGCTGTCCGTCCGGATCTGCTGACCAACGGACAGGCGTGGTTGAAATTCATTCGCTCGGTGGGTCTGATCTCGGCACAACTGGTGGTCATCGTGGGCGCTGTGGGGATCGTTATCGGCGTGCTGAACCTCACCGGCGTGGGGCTGCGCTTTGCATCGCTTCTGTCAGGCCTTGCAGAAGACCAGATGATCCTGTCGTTGATCTTGATGGCTGTTGCTTGCCTTTTGCTTGGGATGGGGATGCCTACTGTACCGGCCTATCTGATCATCGTTTTGGTGATGGGGCCATCGCTTCAGAAACTTGGCGTGCCAATCGTCCACACCCACATGTTTGTGCTCTATTTCGGTGTGCTTTCGGCAATCACCCCGCCGGTTGCGCTTGCAGCCTTTGCAGCGGCCCCGATTGCGGGTTCCAGCCCGATGCCAACCGCCCTTGAAGCGTCAAGGCTTGCGCTTCCGGGCTTTGTGATCCCGTTCGCCTTTGTCTATCAACCGGCCCTTTTGCTCGGAACCGGGTTCCACTGGACAGAGTCACTGCAGGCCATCCTGTTCGTCTTGCTTGCAACCATTTTGATTTCGCGGGCGTGCTATCCACGACGCGGCAAGAGCTACATGGTGCCTGTGGGGCTTGGTTTGGCCCTTGCACTTATCTTCTTTGGACCAATCGTATCCTGGATTGCCGCCATCGCAGGCATCGGGGTGATGTATTTTGATCGACTGGATCTGACCAATAACCACCAGACTACTTAATCACACTAGGGAGAGAGATATCATGAAGACACAACACCTTAACCTCCACAACCTGTTGGCTGGCCCTGCCGCGCTCGCGACACTGAGCGTTCTGCCCCGTGCAGCAATGGCCAAAGAACTGCTACGGATGTCCACACTGGGCCCGGGCACTACCTCGAACCTGGTGATGACCATGCAAACATATCGGTGTTTGACCCCTTGCAGGTGAGATTTCACTCTCCCTGCACCCATTGACCTAGGGGTGTTCCTGCCCCTTGGAACCCTGATCAACCGTACGCCGATTGAATGTCGTCAACTTGTCAACCTGAACCCGACTATTGTACGTTTCCTTGCCTCCGTGTCACTCTTGGAGCTTGTAGGAGAACGGGTTGCAAGATGAGAGGGTTCCCAAAAAAATCTGCAGCAAATTCTACAAAAAGATTGATCAATTAAGATTGATCGAATTTATGTGCCATGAAATTTACATAGGTATGAAAAACTAAATCAGAAAATGGGTCTCAAAAATTTGAGCGGTCCTTGCAGAAATTTAAAAATATCTTGCCTCATCCTGTCAGCAACTTGTGCTCGAATTACATCATCGTTCTGCATAAAGGATTCATTGAATTTCCGCCTTAACGCATCTCCGTCGATGACTTCCACCGCCTGTATGTTGAATTTTGCAAACTTTGAACTTTCTTGCATTTTACTCATATCTTTTCTTCTTTCTCTTCAAAGAGATACTCTGTCGCATTAAGCGCATCTCCGTAAAGAAACTCTAATTGCATTCGGGAATCAAAGCCAGAAAAAATTCCAGCAAGTCTCCGAATTTCCAATATATTGCTTTCTGATGGCAGGTCACCTTCTTGGTCGGACTCAAGGCACCAGTAGCCTACAGGTTCTCTCGATGTCTCATTTACGACCTTGTAGATGAAGATTGACTTAAGTGATGTTTTTTGATCTTCAGAAAAAAAGTAAAACTTTCCAAACTCCGCCGATTCATAAGTATTACTTGAACCAGTGTATATGACCATAGAGTCTGAATGAAGTTTTCCGATCATAGTTCGCGTGTCGTCAACTTCAATGTTGGTAGATGACATTTGTCTCTTTGATTCTGGTCCACAGTAGGCCTTCCCTACCGGAGTGAACTGACCATCAATAGGACGAAGAAAGGAAAGGTACAAATTTCCAGATGGGTGATGTAGCGTTTCAGTGATGTAAGTTTCGACCAGCTCGAAGAGAATCCTGTTTAATGTGTCAGTTGTCTTAGAGAGTTCTAGAGTGGATTTTATTTTTTTTGCTAATTGCAATCCCTGCACATTATCAGATTGACCTAGAGCGATTGATAGTCTTCTGTTTTTTCGGAAACTATCGCATTTAACTTCTCCAGTTTCAACTTTTCAAGTTTGCGCTCACTATTTGTTCGGTCAATGAAACCTGTATTTTCATAATTCACAAGAATTAGGAAGAACAAGCCAATGACATAAACCCCTAACAGAATAAATCCGGTTACAGCAGGTAGATCTCGCCAAAACAGAAGGATGAGTAAGTTCAGGGCGCTGAGTATGAATGGTATAAAAACTGCTCTGAACCAGCCTGCTTGGGCGTTAAGCCATTTGTTGAAGCTCGATATTTTTGAAACTATCATGTTTGCAATCACCTTCTTTGCCTCCACAAGTTGCGCACTGTCGGTTGGTTAGTCAACAATTCTTCTCTTCCCAATTTCCAATTGCTTTACCGTCCGCCGATTGAATACCGCCAGATTGTCGAAGCTAAACCCGACAAAACGATCTGCGCGTTTGATCCACAATCAGGGGAACTTGTCTGCTCCCCGAATACCCCCATGACTGACTAGGGCTGCCGCCCCCGCGCAGTTCAAAAGGTGGGTCCTCACCATGCTCGCTTCAATAGCATTGCAGCTCCGCGTGGCTCTGGTCCCGTGGTTCCCACGCCCTTGATCCTTGCACCCCAGCTCCTCGGCGGAAGCCAGACGGTTGCATGCGCAACCAGTCAGATAACAGTGGAGAAAAGACATGCCGCAACTACACGCACAACCATACGATCTAGACGCAATCGGATTTTACTTTGAGAGTCTTGAGGAATATCCGGCCATTTCCAAGCGCCACATGAATGCCCACTGGGAACCCGTCGAAGAGTGCGAAATCCAGTTCATCGATGGCGACGATATCGACTGCACCTTGGCCAAGGCGTGGGGCATCAATCAGGCCAATATTGGCGGGTACTTTGCAGCCTGCGATGAATGGGAGGACTACCAGAAGAAAGTCTTCATCATCGCCGTTGGTGAAGTTGGGTTCGGTTTCGATCCAGAGGATGTTCAACCAGAAGAATTTGACGTGGATCTGTACCACGTGGACGGCATGAAAGAACTGGCGGAACAAATGGTCGGTGAAGGCCTATTCGGTGATATTCCCGAGCATTTAGAGCGCTACATCGACATGGACGCCATCGCCCGCGATCTGACCTATGACTACACAGAAATCGCAGGCGAAGTGCTAATTTATAGGGCTGGCTAAAGGTTCTTGGCACGCAGCAAGCTTAGTGAACAGAATGGAGAAATGGCGTAGCACATCCCCTGAGAGCCAATAACAACAATAAAAAACCTACTACTTGGAATCCCCAAGTGTCCCCAAGCCACACATGGCAGATAACGAGGGCAATGATCAAACCCATGCTACTACCCACAATGTACTGTGTTGCATCTTGCATCGTCATGCGTTGCCCTCCGCTTGGCGGAACGCGTGTGATTTAAGAAAAAGCATTAAATCCTCGTTTGAGCTATGGCCGCTCAAAAAGGGTCCCTTTTGATAGGGGTATCACATCACCACCATCGGAGTCCGTCATCGCTGTTTTCCACAGGTTTTTTGACGGAGTCTTGTTGGCCAAAACCACTTCCTCCGCCGCTTTGAAAGGGACCCCTTTTGCAAAGAGGAAAATCGCCATGTTTGGAGATTGTTTTGATCATGAAACCCCGCACAATCAGGGGATGGGAACACAGGCAAAGGCAGGGAGAAAGATGGGATATGTCCGCGTGTCGGACAAGGATCAAACCGAAGCTCTACAAGTCGATGCCCTGCAAGCAGAAGGTTGCAGGAAGATATACACGGATCATGGCGTGTCGGGCGGCAAGGTTGACCGCCCCGCATTGAATGCGCTGATGCGTGAACTTAGAGCTGGCGACACTCTCACGGTGTGGAAGCTGGATCGGCTTGGCCGGTCAGCTATTCACCTGTTGCAGATCCTCAACGACCTACAAGAGCGCGGTGTTGAGTTCCACGCCATCACGCAAGGGATTGATACGCGTACTGCCGTGGGGCACATGATCTATGGGCAACTCGCTGTGTTTGCCGAATATGAACGCAGTCTAATTTCTGAGCGCACGAAAGCTGGCATGGCTGCGGCCAAGGCCAGAGGTGTGCATGTTGGTCGACCACGTTTGTCGAAGACGATGGAAACTGCCCTTGATGACCTGAGCGATATGGAAGTCACATACACTGCACCAGATGATGAAATCGAACGGCGCGTAGAGCAAGGCAGTTCTTCAGTGTTGCCACGTGATGATGTTAAGACAAAACACTAAAGTTGTAGCTTCACAGCTCAGAGATGAATTGAATTTCGCAGGCACTCTGCCACAGTCTCTTAGGGTTTATTTTTCCAAAGTGGGATCAACCCTGATTTCTATTTTCTTGTGGATTAGAACTATGCAATTTCAAGATCTGCCAAGAGGTATTCCGGGTTCTCCGGCCAGTCATGACAGCGCGCCGCGTGCATTATGGGTTGATCAGGCGTTACAAATCTCGGAAAAATCAGCTCTGTGAAGAGACCGCCCATCCCATTCCGCCCGCTTGAAACATTTCTGAATGATCCAAAGTCATTTTTGGGCCGTATAGTGAGTAGGAGGAAGAAAAATGTTGATCAGAACTTTTAAAACCACCTGGGCGTCTCTGATGGATGATCGGGAGAACCCGTTACAGAACATTCCACTCCCTGCAGCATATATGCTGATGCAACTCCTAGCCTGGATGTGGAGTGCAGTCTTTTCAATATCGATTGGTAGCTATTTGGCATTCGGTATTTCGTCTATCGCACATGTCTTGATTTTGAGTGCGGTTTTTACGACTCTGGTCGTGTTTCAGAGCGCTCAAAATCCCGATTTGTTGCAAAAGCAATAACCATGGACAGCACTCATGATGTCTCTCGCAAAAATGTGGGAGAGCATCGCGCACTGATTGTGGGGGGCTCTGGTGGAATAGGTGCTGCTTTGTCTCGCGCCCTCGTATCCAAAGGCGCGAATGTGACGAACTTGTCTCGATCCAGTGATGGTTTTGATATTACGGATCCAGACAAAGTGAAACTTCATATGGACCACCTCAGTGGAACGTTCCAAACTGTCATAGTAGCCAGCGGTATTCTCGCCCCTGTGGGGAAGAGACCTGAAAAGTCACTAAAAGAGATCGATGCTGATCACATGATGCGGGTTCTGGCTGTGAACGCGATAGGACCAGCGCTGATCTTGCGGCATTTGCCACGTCTCCTGCCATTGAGTGATCGCTCCGTTGTGGGTGTAATATCTGCCCGAGTCGGTTCGGTCGGTGACAATCATCTGGGCGGTTGGTACAGCTATCGCGCCTCCAAGGCTGCGGCAAATCAGATTGTGCATACTGCCGCTATAGAGATCTCTAGAAAGCGAAAAAATGCAATCGTAGTAGCTTTGCATCCAGGAACGGTTGAAACACCATTTACTGCGCACTTTCCCGGTCACTCAAAGACTGCGCCAACTGAGGCAGCAGCCAAACTTCTTTCGGTCTTGGAAGGGCTTAATTCCTCCAGCACCGGTAGCTTTGTTGACTGGGCGGGAAAAACAGTTCCATGGTGAAGTCTCAGAATTCCTTGATGCTTGCTGGAAAACTAACCAATGCCAGTTCCGCGTTGGGCTTAGCGCAGTCAGTTGCACATACAACATTCCAAACTGGTTGAGATGTGGAAGGAGCGTCAGACGGATTTTCGCCACTGCTCTACAATCTTGCTAGGGTTAAAGATCCGCTTTCATAAGAAACTTCGCACCTACGCTGGAAGCCCATGACCCGCATCCTCTTTACGTCTTGTCGACAGAACAAATGGTTGAAATGGCTGGCCCCAGTCATCGTCAATCTAGGGTCTCACCTGATCTAGCTGCAATGTGATGCCGCACCGCCGCAAGGCGGTATGTGAGCCCTTTTTGACCGATGCTGCAATAGGCATGAATGGCCGCTTTTAAGACATTTCGATTCAGTCAGTGAGCAGCCCCACTTGAGTGGTCCAAATTGAAAGTTAGTGCATGGTTGGCCTTTGGTCCATCGGGACGATGGTCTCTGGCGCAGGTGGGCGGTAGCCCAGAGCACTGTGGGGTCGTTTGGTGTTGTAGTGTTTTCTCCAGCTTTCGATAATGATCTGGGCCTCTCGTAACGAATAGAAGATTTCACCGTTCAGCAATTCATCCCTCATTCGCCCATTGAAGCTTTCGCAGTATCCGTTCTCCCATGGCGATCCAGGCTCGATGTATGCGGCCTTGGCCCCGACAGCCTTGATCCAGCCTCTGACGGCCTCAGCAATGAACTCAGGGCCATTATCTGATCGGATGTAAGAGGGCACGCCTCGCAGAATGAACAGATCCGTCAGAGCATCAATGACTTCGTTCGCGTTCAGCTTCCGCTTCACCCGGATCGCAAGACATTCCCGGCTGTGTTCGTCCAGAATGTTCAATGTCCTGAAAGCCCTGCCATCATCTGTTCGGTGATGCACGAAATCGTACGACCAGACGTGATTACGATATTCGGGACGAAGCCGGACACACGAACCGTCGTTGAGCCAGAGCCGTCCTTTCTTTTGCTGTTTCACAGGCACTTTGAGCCCCTCGCGTTTCCACAAACGTTCGACACGTTTGTCATTCACCTGCCAGCCAGCGTCTCGCAGTAAGGCAGCAATCCGGCGATAGCCATATCGCCCGTACTGACGCGTCAGCTCGATCATATCAGCTACCAGGTGTTCCTCGTCGGCACGCCCCTGTGGCAATCGCCGTTGTGTGGACCGGTGTTGGCCCAGGACACGGCAAACGCGACGCTCGGAAACCTTCATCTTGCTGCGAATGAGGTCGATGCAGGCACGGCGGCGCGAGGGGCTCAGAAGTTTCCCTTTGCGGCCTCGGACAGGATCAATTTGTCCAGCGTCAGGTCCGTTACCGCCCTGCGCAGGCGCTCGTTTTCCTTCTGGAGCCGCTTCAGTTCCTTAAGCTGCTCTGTGCCCATTCCGCTGTACTTCTTCTTCCAGCGGTAATAGGTTTGCTCCGTCACGCCGATCTGACGGATTGCATCAATCCGGGGCATCCCTTGCCCCATCAACACTTCAACCTGCCGTAACTTCACGACAATCTCTTCGGGCTTCGGTCTCTTAATAGCCATCTATGGTCCTCCGCTTTTCTAAACATAGGGGCGGACCACTTCATTGGGGGAGGCTCACGTCCGTCTTGATAACCGTATTGGCCGCGCAGTATTGCGTCAGCCGGTTGGTCTGGATGACGATTTCCTTGGTCAAAACCTTATCGGTGAGCCGGGTGATTGAGTGCGGCATGCAGAGATTGCGCTCCCCAAATGCTACCTTGGTGCCCTGCGAATGCCTGACAACCTTCAGCCCATCGCCCTCTGGCTCTTCCGGCCCCTCATAGACCCATACTGCCAAGCCCACCTTTTCGCAGGCGTCCCGGAACTTCTCCCAGAATGAGGGGTCAATTGTCAGGCTGTCCACGTCATATTGCGCAACCATCTCAGCAATGCGCAGCGCAACAAATTCATAGTCCACCACCGCAGACAGGGTGACCTTCAATTCCTGCTTTGCAACATAGACCTTGTAAGGAATGCGATCCAAAGCAGACCGGCGCTCCAGCCCGGCCGGTGTGGTCCAATAGTCGACCCTGGCCAGCAACTGATCATCCTGCCCTTTCCAGACCGCGCCCAGGGCCGTGAGGTCGTTTTTCTCCGACAGATCAAGGGACAGGAAGCACTTCTTGCCCTCAAGGGCTTCCTCTTCGATATCCTTGATACAGTCGCGCCAGGCGGCCTCATCAACCCAGAACCCACTTGAGCCAACCGGAATGCCAAAGTACAGGCGCGAGACTGTGAGCCGTTTCCCCTCATCGTTCTTGCCGCGATTGACGACGCCGCGCACGTTTTCATAGTCGAAAGTGACGCCCAGAGCAGGCATCGCTTTGATCCAGCAGCTTTCATCTGCAAATGGGTCGTCGTCATCATCCACCCTCGCGATATAGGCAAAGGCCTCGTCATCTTCAAAGATGCCCTCCAGCAGGCGCTGGTAGTATTCTGATTGCTCGGTGCCGACGATCTGGTCAATCGCCGGGGTATTGGTGCCCAGGATCATAAAGGCAGATCCGGATTTCTTGGCGACCCCAGCTGCCCAGAGCTCAATCGGCTTGTCCGTTGTGAACTCGTGAACCTCATCGGCAATCACACAGTCCGGCCTCGGCCCCGACAGGCTGTCCGTGGTGGCCTTTGCCTCAAAGAACGAAGAGCTTTCCGTGAACTCAATCCGCCATGCATTCTCGCCTTTGCCGGAAATGAAAACGTCGCCCCGCTCTTCCAGGCTTTCGCCCAGATCGGGAATGTCTGCCCTGCAGAGTGCCGCTCCATCTTTGAACGGGATCTTTGCCTGGTCCAACTTCGAGGCAATGGCATAACACTGCGCCCGCTGGATCCCCAGAAATCCACAAACATAGATGGAAATGCCGCCCATCAGCGGAGATTTAGCCTGTCCCTTGCCTGTCTCCAGCCAGAGATTGCGGAACCGAAGGCGCCCAGCCTTGTGCCAGCCAAACAGCGACCCAACCACGAAGGTATGCCAATCCAACAAATCAAAGGGCTCACCAGCCTTCGGCCCATCCGTGATGGTGAACATCGCCGGGAAAAACTCTATCGCCTCCTGGGCTGCCTCCGCATCGAAATAGATACCGCGCGCTGCGCCGGCTTCCAGATCAGCGAAGTGGCGTCCACATGCCAGGCGCACGTACTTGCCCGCAATGATCTCCCCATCCAGAACCCGGCGCGCATACTCGCTAGTTGGGTCCAAGCCTGCCAAGATACTTGCTCGCTTTTGTTTTCTTCTCAGTCTTTCCAGTTGGAGCGGCCACCCGATCAACGGTCAATCTCAGGGCCTCTTCCAACTTCAAAATCTGGTCCTTGGTTCTCTGTAGGGCAGACCAGTGCAAATTGACGAATTCCCCACCCTTCGGGCCTTTGTTCACATGTCCTGCCTTGATGGCGATGGGGAACAGAAACTCGTATTCAACCCGCTCACGTACCAGACGATCCACGATCCGTTTGCGCTGATCTGTCATCAAATCACGCGTTTCCAGGTCCAAACAGAGCGCTTTCCACTCCCTTTCTGCGACCTTTGCGCGCTCACCACCATCCTCTAAGTCACTGTAAATATTCTTGTAGACGGGTTTCTTCATCTTCCTAAAAGTGGCTGACCCCCACCCCCCTTTGAAATTTGGTCTCTGTGAGAATGATCCTCAGCAGCGGGTGAACAGGCCCGGAGGATGTGGCACTTTTGCCACCCCCTCCCCTTGAGCGCTCAGGCCAAGCTGGGGTGTTCTAGGCGGTTGGAATGACGGTTGCGCCATCCAGCCCGACAAAGCGGCACTTGGCCTTCTCCGAGGCAATCCAGTCAGCACCACGGAAGGTCCATTGGCGCATGCCGCGCGCCTTATCCTCAATGCGTCGGCATTCTCGGTCATGGCAGTCACGGCACAGCGCCCATAGGTTCGCTGGATCATAGGCCAGATCCGGACGCAGGTCGTATGGCCTCTTGTGGTCGATCACTGCAGCCGCCTTGTGACGCCGCCCAGAGCGCAGCAAGGCGCCGCACATCTGGCAGGTCCATAAGTCACGCTGCAGGATTACCGGGCGTAGCTTGCGCCACTCTGTGGTTTCGTGGACTGAGGCCATATCAAAGTTATCGGGAATTGCTTACGCAGTTGCACCGGCCGCACCTGCTGTCAGGTTGGAGCCGGGCTGGGTCTTGGCTTCTCTACGCATCCGAGCGCTACTCACCTTACCTAGTAGCTATCAAACCATTCTGAAGTGCGCAAGTATTTGGGACATCCACCGATCCACCCCGCCGACACACTCGCACTGTGCAGGAGGTAAACTTTTATAAAATTTGGGTATTTCACACCGAAAAAGATGACGCTGTGGGCTTTTAAGGTGACATTTGCGACAAGATGACGCCACCTTGCTGAACAACCTAATCAAGCTTTGACCAGAACGCCCCTGAGTAGTAATTGCAATGACACTTCATCTTGAAGGGATTCGCCTTCTTGGATCTCCGCAGAGACCTTACTTTCTGTACTTTGGAATTTTATCTATGATATCTGACGTTATTTCGCGTATGGAACGCCGCATGTCTTACACCACAGGGAGGCGGCTAATGTGGATGGCGGGCATGTTGCCGGGCAATGGCTGGCAAGCTTCAAGAACCAAGTATGAATCTTCGGAAGATGAAAATTTACATGGGCGCTTGATCGACTTACTGATCCAGCACACATTGTATTCTGATAAACACGTTAAGTTGCACCCTATGCAGCCGTCTATGCGTAAGGCCGTGCAAAGCAAGCTTCTCGGGCTGACACTTGAAGAGACAGATGAGAGATCTGCGTACCCCTTGCCTCTGGATGAGGAAAACTTAGCAAAGGCCAGCGGAAAACTAACGCCAGTCTCTGTAGAAGTGACCCCCGATGGTGTTGGGCTCGTTTTATCGCAAGTTGTGGTTCAGAAAACGCGTGAGGCGGTCGAAAGAAGTGAGTTCGCCCATGCACCGAAATTTCTTACGAAGTATGATGAATTGGTAGGTGTGAAACTCCAACCAGTGCCTCTTTTCCACGTGATGTGGGTACCTCACGAGCGCGACTTTATTGAGTTTAGACTAGACTGCACATTGGGAGCAGGAACCAGAAATGCATTCACAATACACTCATTGTTGCGACGCTTCTGTGCTGAATTGCTTGAGGTGAAATTTGAGCCCCCACACGATCTTTTCCCAGCGATCACCTCACTGTACTCTGATATTAAGGTCGGACGAGCAACTGAAATATCATTCTCGACTTCCACAAATGGCCTTCACAATGAACGCATGTTAAGGAAAGAAGAGGGTGACAGCAGAACTCAAGCCTACCACCTAGCAGGGAAAGTCGGGGTTGATGAAGATATTTCCGTTTTTCACATCTGCGTAGAATGGCAAGCAAGGTTGTCTGAGAGGAAGTCTTATCCTATCAGCTTATCATTGCGTGGAAGCGGTCCGTCCGGAAACGGGGCAGGCGGGAACCCGGAAGTTAACGCGGCAATGCTTGAGGGCTGCCTTACAAGCGTTGATTTCGAAAGTCTGGTTGAAGTACTAGCAGAACACGCGAGCCTTAACGAGGTTGCTGTGGTAGAGTGATATAATGGAGCTTGACCACATACGAGAAGAGTTGACTGCAACGCCACTGGACGACGATGTTCGTGCAATGGCGTTCAAAGTTGTGGAATGGCTTGAAAAACTTACTGAAGATAGTGCACAGTTCATTACTGTTCGCAGGGTAATTGACCGCCTGGATCTTACCACCGAGCATACTCACGTCCTTTCGGCTCTATATGTACTTACGCAGCTCTCGAAGCCTGCATTGTCACGTGGAATCTACTGGACCGATGATGATGGAAATATTCGAGAGCTTGAGGCTGAACTCTACGCAGAAGCTTTAGAGACAGGAAAACTAGCTCACCCTGATTTCGGCACCGAACACTCAGATTTTTTGAAGTGGGTTCATCCATTCTTTTGGATGCCTCGCGAATCTGATCGGGCAAAGGGGAAATAATAGCGTGCATAATCAGCAGTTTGGCATTGCCGAGAGGTTGCCTGAAGCAGACTTGTACTTTTTCGCTACGACTACGGAAAAGCGTGTCCAAGCCCTAGAGAGTCTTTTGAAGCGTGCATACCGGCACTTAGTGGATGGACGAAAAGATTACGCGGGTCTCGGTGAGGATGGATTAACAAACATTATATGCGGGATTCTCTCAACGCTTGGCATTGTAGCAAACCATGACGTTAAACGTGGTGGTCATGTTGATCTCACCGTTGAAGACCACTCAACTGGTTTTCTTTGGGTAGCAGAGGCAAAGATTCATCGAGGGGCCAGTTGGACGGATGCTGGATTCTTGCAACTTTCTACGCGTTATGGAAGATCGATGTCCGAGAGAGATCACGCTGAAATACTGATCTATCATACTGAGGGACAAAAGCCTTCAGCTGCGGTTCTTACAGACTGGATGCATCATATCAAAGCTAACCATCAATATGTTGACATCGTCGAAGATGAGATAAATCCACATCTCTTTTTCCGCACCGAACACGACTGCAAGGGCTCTGGACTGCCTTACCATGTCCGACACACAATCGTGCCAATGACGCATGACCCTCTAAAATAAATCTCTAGGCTTCAATTCTTAGGCGAAAACTCTAACCCCAAGCCTTTCAACCGGTTTTGAGACTGCCAGAAGCTCGATCCAAAAACTGGGTACAAGAGCTATCCTCCAGAGAAAAATGGAAAAAATGGAACGACCCCAAAACCTTGCCACACTTTTAATGCGCCACTTCCATGCCGCTGGTCAGTTAGCAACAGGTCAACCTTCCTCATTGAAACTAGTTGATTTCGTGAACTCAGACCCACGTTGGAATGAAACCTTAGATGTTGGTTACCTTTTTCACGTAGTTAACCAACTCGTACACCAAGGCCTTTTGGTCGATTTGGGAGGAGTTGGACTGGAGCGACTATATTTGGGACGCGAATTTTCGGAAACCAAAGCCGAATATGGTGTCTACGAAAACCGGGTTGGTGGTCCCATTGAGATTTTTCGGCGGCACTCCGGAGCCGTTGCCCCAGTAATAGTTAAAGACCGCGATAATGACTATGATATCGGTACGGGGTTCTTTCTCGGTAACGCAAATACCTTTGTAACCGCTCGCCATGTTGTGGAGAATATGCAGAGTGTTAAGGTGTTAGGTGCAAATGAAAATCCTCGTAGAATACGAAGTCTCTCATATCACGTTGCATCTGACGTTGACCTGGCGGTCTTCTTGCTAGAAGAAGAATCGACACCAACATTTCTACCATTTCGAAAATCTGCGCACGTTCTGGGTGAAAGCATCCTGAGTATTGGTTTTCCGCCTGTTCCCGGGTTTGATCGATTGACAGTGCTTGAGCATGGCGAAATCGGATCTGAGATTAAGGTCATGAACGGAGAGATCGTTGGTGGTGGTATTCCCTACCAGGAGACTACCGAGTATTTTCTGGTCAATGCTCGCGTAAAGGGCGGAAGCAGTGGAGCACCAGTATTGAATCGCGACGGTTGTGTTGTGGGAGTGGTCGCAAGCACAGCAATTTCTCCTACTTCTTCTGACAAGTTAAATGGGCTAGGCTACGGCATCATAACTCCCGCAAGTTATCTAGACGACATACTCGACAAAGAAATGACGGTCGATTCTGGCTTCGAGGAATTTGGCAACAAAGGCGAAATCAGAACAGTAGGATAGCGAGTACTAGGGCTGACCAACACGGACATTCGCTTCATCGAATTGACAAGATAGGGCTTGACGCAAACCTGCAGTTAGCTGTGTCGCTAACGTGGGTAAGACTCGAACTTATGTGTCCCTCCCCATCTGGGAGTGCTTTTCCAAGCACGTTGCATCCAAGTCGGCAGATCTACCTCCAAACAATGGAACCAAGACCTTGGCGATGCCGCGGTTGACCTCTGACACGTCAACGACCCAGCCAGCCATGACACCGCTGTCATCCTTGATGCGAGCCTTCATACCAGGCACGATGGCCGAGGCTGCTTCCTGCTCGGCGTAGATCTTCTGGATGGTCTTGGGCAACCTCTTCATGGCGCGCATTTGGTCTTCAGGCACAGGCATGGGCCTGCCATCGCGCCCAACGACACCAAGCACCTTACCGTTTGACTGGTGGCGTAACACATCCCATGCGATCTGGTGATCTACACAGACAAAGACATAGCCGGGGGCGATCTTCTTCCTGTAAGGGATCCTGCGCCGACGACCCTGGGCCTGGTTGCGCCACGCCTTCTCAGTCGGCAGCCAGGCATCCAGTACACCCGGCTCACTTTTCAACCATTCCTGCACAACGAACTCCTGCAGGGCTGCCACCTTCAGCACGTACCAATGCGTGCAAGGTTCGCCCAGCGCGGTCTGAATAGGATCACCTGTTAGCCTGCGGTGAAGGTTTGGGCGCACCTGCTGCCCGATCTTGTAGCTCATGCCTTGCCTCAACTTCCAATAAACTCGATAGGTCCGCTGGGTCTGCTCTGATCGAACAGATACCAGCAAACATCATCCTTCCCGGCCATGGTGGTGCCGGGGATCCAGATCAGCCGGCCAACACTCACGATCTTGTGGCAGTAGTTCAGCAGCTCCGGAGTGGTCTTCACGCCGTGCTTGCGCGCTACTTTCTCCTGGACCGTGTACATCCAGGCAGCATCGAACAGCAGCCACGTTGGCCGGATCCGGGAAAAGTGGTCGATCATGGCATGCATCAAGGGGCGCGACCAAACCGGGTTGGTGATGATCATTTCCGCGCCGGTGGTGTCCACATCCTCAGCAGTCGCCTGCAATGCATCCAGACGATAGATCCCCTCTTCCCGCGGCCTGATGTCGGTAGCCACGGCACAGGCATGCCCCTCGGCGCCCAGCGCGCGTACAAGACGCCCTTCACCAGCACAGGGCTCCCAGTACCGCACAGGACGCTTCAGCTGCCGCAGGAGAGGCGGAAAGGCGCGCTGGTCGATAGTGTCATAGGCATCTTTACCAATGCGTTTGAAGTTAGAGCGCCTTCCCATGCTCCCTACCCCTTTGCTCTGGTAATCAGGAGCTCTTGCCCCTGTGCTGCAAGGATTGCCTGCTTGAGCCTGAACACATCGGTCTCATGCCCCTTGCGGTCTTCCACGACTGTGATGCCCAGCGCGTTATCGACGTAGACAAAGTCCGCGCGGTAAACACGCTCCTGCTCTCCCCCGTCTGTCATGATAGGACCGTCACGCCCCTGGAGCACGATATCGACCTGACGACGCAGCCCACAGATCTCTCCTGCCCTCTGGAGTAGCTTCAGCTCTTCCCAGCGATCCGCTTCTGTCTTGCTGTCATGGGTGATGCCGTCAGCGGTTGTGGTGCGCTGAGCGCCACGCACACGGCGACGATCTTCTTTGCCCTTCCCTCTGGGGGCATGGGCATCCCTGTACTGCTCAGCTGTCAGGCGCTCTGTCATCACACCATGCCCAGCGCTTCTTTGTACATCTCCAGCACCGCCTCTTCTTCAGCGATGTCGTCTTTGTCCCTCTTGCGGAGCCTTACAATGGAGCGCACCACCTTCACGTCATACCCGCGGCCTTTGAGCTCGGCGAAAACCTCTTTCTGCTGCTCCGCGATATCTGCCTTTTCCTGGTCCAGCCGCTCAATGCGCTCGACGAACTGGCGCAGCTCGCCTGCAGTGACCTTGTAGCTGTCGTTGGTGGCTTCGTCTGATGTTGTCTCTGGAGCTGTCATGGGGGTGATCCTTTTCTGATGTCCGTCGCTACCCCCTCACAGTGAAGGGGCAGAAAGAGAGATCAGAGGCGCGTGGCCATCTCGTACTTCACAGAGGTCTTGTTGAACTTCGCCGTGACAGCAGTCTCGAGCCCAATGCCCAGCGCGGCCGCCAGGCACATGACCCAGAAGATTGCCCTATGCAGGTTCTCATAGACCCGCTGGGCTTCTTCCTTGTCCTGAGGCTTCACCATGCTCCGGACAGCCAGCAGCTCTACTACCGAGGCAGACAAGTCCCCCACGACTGAATCCAGCATCAGGGCCTGAGACAGAAGCGGCAGCGAGCTCATAGGATTGCTTACGGGCGCCCCCAGCTCAAAGCCCAACTCTATCCCCAGCAGATCCAGTGAGATCACGGTATCGCCCATCTCGTCTGCTACGTCCTGCAGGGAGAGCGTGGAGCCAGCAATACCGCGCTGGGCCCGGGCAACCTTCTTGATGGCCCCCAGCAGCTCTCCTGCCTCGTCAGCCACCTCCACCGCCCGAAAGGCAAGGTCTGCCTGCTCATTGCCCGCCCACTCGGCCTGACGGGCGATATTGGCGGCGCGCAGCTTATGAAAATCAATGCTCATGTGCGTTTCTTCCTTTCGTGGTCTGCGATCTGTTCACCGGCGAATTTCAAGGCGCTGGCGATTTCGGCGGCATGGGGGTGTTTGACAGCGGCGTTCCTGGCGAGGCGGTGTTGGACTGCATAGGCGCCCCGCATCTCATCCAGGGAGTTGAGGCGCATCTTGCGCGGCGCGGTGGTGACCCCTGCCCTCTGCGGTGCAATCACCACGCAGTCACCCAGCGCAAGATCGACGGTAACCACAACCTGGCCAAAGCGGGTGCCGTGCAGATCGGGGCTGGAGTGCGGCGAGCTCATACCCGGATCCCCGCGGCGTGGCAGTCATCAATGCTCACCAGCCCTGCCGTGATGCACTCACCAGCCGCGTGGATCGTGATGGACCGGCAGACGAAGGGTTTGCCCTCACGGATGTTTTGCGCTCTGGCCTGCAGCACTGCGTCCTGGCTCGGCTTTGGGGTGACCTTGGGCACATGGCGCTTCCAGGCCCCCTGAGCAAAGAAGTTCTGGCTATAGTGGACCCGCTGAGCGTCATAGCCAGCCACCCTGGCGCCGTACGCCTCGGTTGCTGCGATGATATCCTCCGGGCGCTCACCAGCCTCGATCAGGGCCTGCACGGCCGCTTCGGTCTCTGGCCAGCTGTCGGGACGCGGTGAGGCTCGCCACACCCGATCAAAGAAAGATCCAAAATCAAAATCCTGATGCGCGGCGTCAGCAGCGCAAGGTTCCTTTACAGGTTCCTTTACTGGTTCTTCCTTTATATGGCCAACTCCGGTTTTCAGGAGATGGAATGGCCCGAAAACCGGAGATGGATCGGCCTGAAAACCGGAGATGGACCCATCTCCACTATTTGGAGTTGGACTTGCGGTTTGTTCCACTTTTGTCTTCCGCTTTCCATCTCCACTATTTGGAGTTGGCTTTTGTGGGCGCTCCATTTCGAACCCCAAGATGTAGTGGGTAGCTTCCCGTCGGCCGGTCTTTGCGCTTTTACGCCGATCACGGCGAATTAGCCCCTTTTCCTCCAGGCCATTCAGAGCCGCGTTGACTGAGCTGCTACCGCGCCCGGTTTTGGTCATCAGGTACTCCTGCTTAGGGAAGCACCCCTGAGATGGGTTGTGACAGTCGCACAGCACAAACAGGATCCGAAACTCGGCGTTGTTCAACCGGGTCGGGTCAAGGTCCGCCAGCCAGTGAGTTGCTTTGTGGCTCATGGCTTTCCCTCATTGACAGCAACACCATCCACTGCAACCTTCGGGGGAGTTCCGCGATGTTTCATAGGTGCTCCATGGGCGATCTTGACCTCCAGACTTTGAGCGAGCTGACAAAAGTCGCTGGCCAGGCGTTTTCCTCGACGGAACGAGGGGTGTCCCTTGCCCGATCCATCAAGAGTCTTTTCGAGAAATCTGAGGCGGCTACAGACAGTGATCTGGATGCCGCCGTTGCCGAGCTTGCTTCGCAAATAGGCGATGCGGCACTGGCGAATGCTAAGCTCAAGGTTCAGCTGAGTGAGCTGCTTCTGGAAATCAATCAGCAGAAAGCACGTGATGATAAACTTGCGCGCTACGCGCTTCACGAGCGGGACACCGGAAGCCTCGTGTACTCGCTCCGCGAGGAACACTGCGGGGACGAGCCAGCGCACAGCATATGCCCCAATTGTGCAGATCGCGGTAAGCACATAATTCTTCAACCCAAGTATAAAGGCTTGGGAAGTTATCACCTTGCTTGCTCCGAATGCGAAACGGACTTTGGATTTTTGCGCAGTGAGCCTATCAATGGGCTTTGAAGCTTTGTGGCTCATCTCTGCACCATCTTCACGCGGTTCAGCAGATCCTGCAGTGCCGCCATGCCTTCAGGACCTTCTTTGAGAAGCGGATCAAAGTTGCCAGTGGTGACCCCATGCAGGACGGCAGCAGGCACTTCGCCAATCTCACGCAGCGCCGCCTCGGCTATGATCTGCAAATCACTCTTGCCGCAGGCTTCCTGGCGCCGGGCGTCCAGGTGAGCCCGGATAGGGTATTCCCCAACCACATCTTCCAGGATGAAGCCCAGTTCCCAATCAAAGCGCATATCGCCGCTTTTGATCTTGGTCAGGGTTCCCTCTGACATGCAGCGCCCGGTCATCTCTTTGATGACCATCACCACAGCTGCGCCTCCCCCCGCTTTCTTGACGAGGCTGGCAAAGGTTTGGCGAAGGGCCGGTGTTTCGTAGCTCTCATACATGGAAAGGCCATTTCCTTGGTGTTTCTCTGGCCCTGCCCCATGGTGGATACATGGAGGAGGATATTTGCATAGGAAGGGGGCTACTGCTGGCCGGGTCCGCCACTCTCAACTGGGTTGGCAGTCATGTATGCTCTGATCAGTCGAGCTTTTTCAGCCAACATTTCTGCGCGGCGCTTTTCCCTCTCATAGAAGCGAGAGTTCTCAAGCGCTCGAACGCAAACGGTAGACGGTTTGAGGCCCGTAGCACCGCAGTAGTCTTCAAGTTCGGATATGATGTCGGGGTAAGTCATGCATCAACATGTGGACATTTATCCACCCATGTCAATGGACTTTTATCCCCTAGCAAAATGGACAGTTATCCATAATAAAATGACTATGGCCAAATCATTCAGAGACGCGCTGATCGAAGGGATAGCCTCAAGCGGAGTGTCAGTCGCAGAACTGGCAAGAGCGACGGGTGTTTCCAAGGATCAGATCCATAAAGTGAAGCAAGGGAAGAGCAGATCCACCAATGTGGATGATGCTCTGAAAATTGCGAACTACTTCGGGCAGTCCCTAGATGAGTTCCTTGAGGACTCCTCTACTCAGAAAGACGCTGAGATAGCCTCTCTCTTGATGCAGCTAGAACCGACAGAGCGTCAGTTCCTGCTAAACGCTGCAAAAGCTCAGATCGACGCTCGAAATCACTCGTCTCCAGTGCCTGACGAAGAAACCCAATAACCTCTTCTCTACCCATACGTCCCCCATGGTTTGCAAATAATGGCCACGCCACCAATTTTCTGTGGCTAAGCGAACCGCCTATGGCGGCATGGGGAGTGCAGAGACTGCGAGGTCAGGGACCGAGTCTCATTCTGCACGTTGCAGCCCCCTGATAGGGACAAACAGAGAACAAATCAAGTGGCAAGATACAACCCTATCGACACCCAGTAAATTTCAAGCTACCGCATAGAGAGCGCCAACTTTTGTCTGGACAGACTGGGCTTTCAGAGGAAAACGGCAACAGCTCAAAGGCAACTCTGCGCAGATAGCTACCTTTGCAAAGTACGACCTCGCCTTAAGGTTCAGTGGCAAATGCGTACGTTCGTTAGCGTACTTCAGACGTTGCTTTGATACATGGCAATCGTAGGGTTGTGGTCTCGGTTGTTGGCCAAAATCCACGCTGAAAACCGCTAGTGAAGCTGTAAAAAAACAGCCACGCCCTGTTCCGCTTAGTTTTGGTTGACTCTACTTAAGCTGTTTCGTTTTCTCCCGACTTGAGGAGAACAAAATGTCTAACCAACAAGTTCTGGCTGAACACGGCGTCGGGATCTGCATCCTAGGTCTCGGGTTCTCTACTGTCGCAGCGCCACTTTCTTCAGTCGCTCTCATCGGCGTCGCACTCTTTGACGTTTGGCGCAGTTGTCGTCACGCAAAACGCAAAGCCGCGCGAGAAGCTGGCATGGCCAGGCTTGCTTCCCTCGGCATCACCGACCGGCAGGCAGAGGTGGCGCTGAACTATCTCAAGGACTACAA
This sequence comes from Pseudophaeobacter sp. EL27, assembly GCF_900313025.1. Taxonomy (GTDB): domain Bacteria; phylum Pseudomonadota; class Alphaproteobacteria; order Rhodobacterales; family Rhodobacteraceae; genus Pseudophaeobacter. Next base: position 235,508 of record NZ_OMPQ01000008.1, on the reverse strand, counting down.
GATCCATCTCGAGGTGAACCCTGCCTCTTTAAAAGACTCCCGCACACGCGGCGCTTTCCCGCAAACCCTTTACGATACGCTTTTTGACCCCAAAACGATTCCCGCCGATGACCGCGTCCCAGAAGCTCTTTTCGCTATTGTTGAGGGGGCCTGGGAGGTTCTGCGCTTGGAAGATGACGTACACAAACTCTTCACCCAGGAAAGCCTATCGCACCTAGAAAATCAGTTCGATACCCGGTTTGATGCGTTGGAAGAACGTCTCGCCACCGACATTGACGACCTAAAAGGGTTGGTCGCAAATCTGATCCGCCAACTGGCAGACCATCGACCACAATTGTCCGCCACGGCGCAGACACTGTTGGATAATGAGAGTTTTGTCGTCGCCCTCGCTTTCCGTTATGCTGAAGGTAGTCAGCAGGATTTCGCCGCTGCGCTCCGCGGTCTTGAACACGCTCTGGAGATCGCAGCTGAAGAACGGGAGAGGGGGAAACTTCCTACCAATACCGATGACGCTGTCAACGCTATCATCGTTCAGGTCGATGCCCTGAACGAGTCAGGTCAGATCGAAACCGCCGCCGCTTTGCTGGCGGAGGAGGAGCTGCGCGCACAAGCCGGTCTGATTCGACTGTATGACAAAGGCATCTCTCAGGCGGTTCTGACACGCGATGTTCAGGCAGCCGTTACTTATGAGCTGAAGAAACTGCCGATGGAGTCATCGGAGCCGGAAGACTCTTATAGGAATCATTGTGACGTTTACAACGAATGGTACACGCGGGGTGCTCAGAAAGGCCTGAACTTCGATGTCGAAGTGGCGATTGCGCTTATGCAACATATGGTCACCCGCTTTCGCGAAGATCAAGACAAGAAAGGCGTGTGCCTAGGCAACCTGGGAGTTGCGCTGCAGACCCTCGGGGCGCGGGAGAGCGGCACCGCGCGGTTGGAGGAGGCCGTCACCGCCTTGCGCGCTGCGCTCAAGGAACTTACCCGCGACCGGGCGCCCCTCCACTGGGCGACCGCCCAGATGAATCTCGGGGTTGCGTTGCAGACCCTCGGGGGGCGGGAGAGCGGAACAACGCGGCTGGAGGAGGCCGTCACCGCCTTCCGCGCTGCGCTCAAGGAACTTACCCGCGACCGGGCGCCCCTCGACTGGGCGACCGCCCAAATCAACTTAGGGAATGCGCTACAGACCCTCGGGGCGCGGGAGAGCGGCACCGTGCGACTGGAGGAGGCCGTCGCCGCTTACCGTGCTGCGCTGGAGAAAAAGACCCGCGACCGGGAGCCCCTCGTCTGGGCGGTGACCCAGTTGAACCTTGGGGCTGTGCTCCAGATCCTCGGGGCGCGGGAGAGCGGCACCGCGCGGCTGGAGGAGGCCGTCACCGCCTTGCGCGCTGCGCTCAAGGAACTTACCCGGGACCAGGCGCCCCTCGACTGGGCGACCGCCCAGATGAACCTCGGGGCTGTGCTTCAGACCCTCGGGGAGCGGGAGCGCGACACCGCGCGGTTGGAGGAGGCCGTCACCGCCTTGCGCGCCGCGCTCAAGGAATTTACCCGGGACCGGGTGCCCCTCCACTGGGCGAAGGCTCAGATGAACCTCGGTAATGCGCTCCAGATCCTCGGGTTGCAGGAGAGCGGCACCGCGCGGCTGGAGGAGGCCGTCACCGCCTGTCGCGCTGCGCTGGAGGAAAGGACCCGCGACCGGGTGCCCGCTGACTGGGCGAAGGCCCAGATGAACCTCGGTAATGCGTTGCAGACCCTCGGGGGGCGGGAGAGAGGCACCACGCGGCTGGAGGAAGCCGTCACCGCCTACCGCACTGCGCTAAAGGAATTTACCCGCGACCAGGCGCCCCTCGACTGGGCCAATACCGTTGGCAACGAAGCCTTGGCCCTGCTTATCCTGGCAGATCGAACCAAGGATTCTACCCTCGTCGTCCTCGTGCTCGATAAGCTAGCCGATGCTGAAACGGTTCTGCGTGAGTGCGGGCACCCGGCATCGGCAAAAGCCTTAGCCAATCAGATCCCCCAGGCAGAGGCACTCCTTGCTCGCCTCACCTCGCCTGACTAAGCCAAATGCGATTGCCTTTCTTTGAACCGTCAAACCCGACATTCGTGCGAAGCGCAGCAACAGGATTGTGAGCTTAACAGTTGCTCCTTGCAGCAGCGCGTTCCAACGGCTGTTTTGGGCTGAGAGCAGTCATCTACGGTTCTTGAAGGTTCGCGTGACAATCGCTGCGCATGGGCAACGGCGGCTATGCGCAGATATCGAGCTTTGCAAAGTCCGGGAACAGTTAGTTCCATTTGCCTGATCAAAAGCTGTAAATGAGTGGAAGCAGGTACTTTCTAGTAGACCTATCTACTGTTAGCTCTCAGCCATGCGAATTCATCTCTCTGACTGGGTGAACTAGTTTAACTCCCGTGAGTCCTACAAATTCAGACGCGTTAACGCCTGATTTCGTGAAGCAATTATCAATCGCATCACTTTGGATTGGTAGGTTTATTTTCAAGGAACGGCCGCGTGAGAAATCTAACAAGCTTGCAGACAGGCAGTAAATGGATACCCACCTCTCAATTTGTGCAATTTTCGTCCGATCTAGGTTCGTCGGAGATATGCCTGCGAGCGAAAGATATTCTTGAAACAAATTGGACATCTGCATTTCGAGCGCTGGCTGCAACAACTGCAATATTAATTTCAACCATGTCGTTCCTTTCCGTGTGTCAAACGTATTGCTGATTTGATGCTGGAGAGCTGCGTCTCAGAGACTTCCATTTCGACTGAAACCCATAAATTCAGGTCGAGAAAATCTTTTCCAACTAGCTCTTGAATTCCCTTTTGGGACATTTTCATCACATGAACTAGAGTAAAGGATAGCGCCGCTGCTTCCCCCTCAAGCTCATCTTTGCGCCTTTTCTCTTCCAAATCTGACTGTGCGCGCAGTTGCATTAGTACGCCCCCCAAAGCGACAAATGCCGCAAAAATTGCCACCAAAAATGCAACGATATCAAAAATCTTGTTTTCTATTTCTTGAGTGAGGTCTGAATCTAGAGCCCACACCAATAACAACGCGAACACGACACCGACTAACATGCCGAGCACCGATCCGTCAAAGAACTCGAAATTCCTCCAACGAGATTTTTTGTGTCGATCAGGATCAAAGTTCAAGGCGCGCACCTTTGTAAATTCGCTTATTGAATGGGTGTTAGCTAACCCAAGCCCCCAAACTTAGTTACGAGGGCTCGCTATCTGGTAGAAATCTTCGTGTTGAATCGTTGCGAACATCAAATATGCAAGATGTAATGTCCCGCGCACAATGTGTTAGCATCGAGCAATACAGACGATCAATCCCCGATTTTAGAACTTCGCTTTCGCCGCGTCCATCATGTACAACTTATTGCCAACCAATTCGTCGATAGGCCATGTCTGCTTTGGGCTGCGAACTGGCCAATGCGTATGCAGTATCCATGCCAGGTACCGAGGGCGGCTGTTGGCTCGAAGCCGCCCTTCACAGCAACTGCGTCATACGAACGGCTAAGTTTTAACTTGGACCACGCAAGTGGGGCTGCCTACAAGTGGAGCTGCCTAAGAGGCTTGCTGCACTTGTTGGACGCTTATGATTTGAAACGTGAAATTCTGCACCTTCTGCAAACTATGCTCTGGGTAGCAAATAGCGCAAAACTTCGTCCCAGCTCGGAAAGCTAGCGCTTCCAAACTGCACGATCTCACCTTCAAATAACTCTTGTCCATGCCCTCTAACTCGGTCATCCACGAGAAAATCACCCTTCATGAAGCCCTTATTGCAGGACAAAATTAACCGCTCACAGAAATCAAACCCGAGATGTTCTTCAACCCAGACCCGTTTTTCGGTATAGGACATTGGGTTGAACACAGAAGGTGCGCTGAGGATCCATAGATCAAATGTTTGAGCTAGCGTTTTCACCGCATCAACAGCTCCTTCGACCTCAGGCAAACGCCGAAAGAACCCATGCTCAGCTTGTGGGAAGGTCATGGCGGGATTGTGCTCAATCGCTTTCTGGTATGCTCCCAGAAAGTCACACATCACATCGTCCATATCTACGAAGCAGGTCTTTTTAGAAGAGGAGAAAGGCATATTTCATTGGATCCTACTGTGCTACATATAGTCTAGGCAAATGCTGCAGTGCGCGCACCCCAAAAGGCTTACTGCAGCTGTTGGATCTTCTTGATTTATCTAGTTAAGTTGTCAACTTTTTTGTCTTCGAAGCTCAATCGTACTTCGTAAAGACGTGAATTGCTCCAAACTTTGAAAACGTGGCTATCTGCGCTTCGCTGCCGTTCGCCTAGAGCACAGCACCAGCCGAGGCCCCGACCACTCGCTGAATGGCGGCTAGCGGAAAAGCGGGCAAACACTTCGAACTCGCAGGATGCGCTTTGCGGCATTTGGTGTGAAGGTCGTGTTTAGGCTGAGAGCCGACCTTCCGGCACTTCTAGAGTTGATCACTGACCAAGCGGCCCGCCTTGGCTCGGCGTTGACGGCAGCTATGCGCAGATACCGAACTTTGCAAAGACCATGCCGTAGACTTTCGGTGGGCCTTTGTTGAGCACAATGATGCAAGGGTATGGTAGGAAACCACTTTTAAGACCAAAGTTTGGCCTACTTTCTATGAGAAAACTTGACCGAGTGAAGGAGAGGTGTATTTAACTACACGACGAACTTGTAGCTCGGATGCAGCAATGCCAGATTTTTTGAATAATCATTTTAAGGCCCTCAGACAAAACCTACTATCGAAATCTGGACTGGCACACTCTGGGCGAAATTCAACTTTGATTGGGTCCGTGCGAGAACTTGTAATTACTGAGTTCTTTGAAGGTAATTTGCCCAAGGGGTTCGACTACAACACAGGCGAAATCGTTGACCCAAAGGATGTGCGATCTGGACAAATAGACATTCTCATTGTGCCAAACAATGCGCCACGCCTCAGCTTGGGAGAACGGTACGCGATCAGCCTAGCCCATGGAGTTGCCGCGACTTTCGAAGTGAAGTCCGATTTGAACACAAAACATCTTAAGGAAGCTCTGCAATCCACTAATAAAGTAAAGAGATTGTCGATTTCAAAAGGAGACTTATATCCTTGGCCTTGGAGCGCAGAGACAAATAGCGGTAAGGAATTGTGGATACAGGATATTCCAAATTCAATTATTTCGTTTAAAAGTTGCACCGAAAAGCACCTGCTAAAAAAACTGAAGGAGCATGCAGACAATGGAGGTGAGCTGCCAGACACCATTACGTGCTTGGAACTAGATTTTACACTCGTCAGGAACAACGGATGGCTGGCACAGAAAGACGGAGATGATCTTTATATCTCAAGCCATGACGGGATTTTTAAAGGTGCCGCGCCTCTTCTCATTGTGTTTGATTACTATATGAAGGTTCTCCAAGCATGGGACTATGCTAAGCCACGAACGCCGCTTCTAAAGTACCAGCCGGTTTAGGATAACGCGTTTTAGTTTACTTAAAGAGTGATGCTGGTCAAGCTGGGCTCATTTCGAACGAAGGTATTCGAATGGGGAGCTTCAAAAACTCGAAAAATGTCATGAAGTTTGCAAAGCCGTCACAATGTGGCTTGAAGCCGTTGCGATCTGGTCGCAAAGAGTGAGCAATGAATGGTTTAGAAAGCAGATTTTTAATTCTTGAAACTGTGGCATTGTCGAGCTGACTTGAATTGTCGATGTCTGGTTTGGGCTGAGAGAAGTCATTCCAGCGTTACCTACGCAAGCTCCCCTCTCCGGCGGGGGTTTCTTTGTGCACAAGGAGCGCTACCAGGCTCAAAACTGCCCTTTCTTTTCGTTAGGATTGACCGAAAGTGGATATTTATCCATATTTCGATTGACGTGGATATTTGTCCACTTTATCCTCATTCTCATCAGCCCACACCGGGCACCCCGTCGAAGAGGCGCATGACCGAACCAGCCGACGCGCTGACAGGTTGCTGATCGCGGGGAGATTATGAGGAGAAGTAGCGATGAATGCCTTTGCCAAGATACGCACAGAATTGACTGTCTCCGACACAGGTATGCGAACTACAGATGTGATCCTCGCAGCCCGGGCCGCAGCTGGTATCCTTGAGTGGCTGGAGCTCACTACCCCCACCCAAGCTGCTGACCTAGCCAGATCCTGCTTTGACGCGACAATCGCTCACAGTCAGGACGCCGCTCATATCCACCTCTATGGTGTAGACGCCATCGACAAGGATCTGGGCACAGCCCTGCGCCTCTGGTGTGGCCAGGTTCTGCGCTACCTTGGCGCCATGGGAGGCACCGACCCTCTGGTCACCTTCCTGCAGGCCTTCCACTTTGGTGCGCGTGACAAGTTCCACGCTATCACTATGGCCACAGCCAAGCTGGGCGCGGGCTCGTGGGTAGATCCTACCCTGCCCGCCCAGCGCGTCACCTCACATTTCTACGAGATCGAGATGTTTGGCGTCCTTGGCCGCGGCGATAGCCCAACAGCTGCAACAGACAGCTGGCACATGGCCGCCTTAGCCGAGCTCCCTGCTCGCAATCGGTTGGTTCGCCAGGGAGTAGCAGCATGAGCCTGTCGAGCCACCTGGTTGAAACTCCGGAAGATCTGGAAGTGAAGCGCAAGGCCTGGATTTGGAACAAGCGCGAGCTGCTGAAATTCGTCACCCAATATGCCGACGCAGCAGATCCCGGCGCCGTTTCCAAGCCGACATCCTTGCAGAACGCAATCGCGGCCGATGCTGAAAAGGCCAAGTTCCCGGTCACCCTTGTTCGCAAGCTCGGCAACCTGCGTCGTCGTATCGATGCTTCTGATGACAAGGACGGTGAAACGGAACTTGTGACCGAGTTCACAGACAAACTGCGCAGTTATGCTGAAAAGCTTGGACTTGGACAGGCCGTCCAATGACCACATCCTATTTCCCCCGGTCCCGCATTGATGCGGGCACCTTCCCCAGCGGCCCAAGTGCTGCTGGGGTCTTTTCCACCACTCACGGCAAAGGTGATGGGGGATTAACCGCGGCGCGCGCTGTCCTGGCGCAGGTCTCAAACCACACAGACCTCCAGATAGCGCGCGCCTGCCGGATTGTATTGGATACCGATCACTCGGAACCACAGGAGCGCACCGACGCCCAGGCACTGTTTGCCCGGCTCCCGATGGTCGTACCCGCACAGGTTTGCTGCTCAGTGGAGGGATGTTCTAATGCGTAAACCCGACCTGCCCCGCTTTGCTGGCCTGCGCAATGGCGACCTATTGCGCCCAGCGCGCCCCATCATGCCTTGGGTGATCATTGCAATGGCCACCACTGTAGCCATCGCCACCCTTTTCATCTCGCTCTTATGAAAGCGCAGGCCATGACCGAGACAGTCCGCATCTACAGTGCATCTCAAGACTTGCTGGGCCACAAATGGACCTATGGCAGAGTTGTTCTGTTTCGCTCCCTTGGCGGGACACTGCGAGCTCCTGAACCAGTTCAGGGCTATCCAGAGGAAAACTACTGGCAGGCCGATCTGTTTGGCATCCTGCGCACCGGAGGCAGTTGCGATGCTGCGATCCTGGCATGGGCGCACGCGGCAAAGGCCAACGTTCCGCTGCAGGGAACAGATGGCCACCCAGAGTGCCCTTACAGCGGCCAGGGCCTCGCCCCTACCAAACTGATGGAGAATGAAATTGGAAAAGGCTGAAACGTAAAAGATCGGGCGCAGCACGCACACCCGATCTCTATGCCTGTGACAACAAGCTTTGCGGCACCCTAATGGGCGGACGACCCGAGTGCCTGACAACACCTTAGCGTGCATTTGTATCCAAAACCTTAACCCAAAAACAGAAACGCGCACCTCTGAAAGATTCCAAATGGCCGCCTACTACAATGAGCTCGACAAGGGCGCCGCCGCATGGCTGCGAGAACTAATCAGAGCCGGATTAATTGCGCCAGGCGAGGTGGACGAAAGGAGTATTCTTGATGTTAGAGCAGATGAACTTTCTGGATTTACTCAATGCCACTTCTTCGCAGGAATTGGAGGATGGTCCTACGCCCTCCGTCTTGCAGGATGGCCGGACGACAAGCCAGCGTGGACCGGGTCGCCYCCCTGCCAACCCCTYAGCGTTGCTGGAGAGGGCCTTGGACGGGACGACCCCCGGCACCTATCCCCCAAATTTGCAAGCCTGGTCGGGRCCGCCCGCCCCGCAGTGTTGTTYGGCGAGCAAGTCGCTAGCGCGGCAGTCTTCGGAAARATTGCAGCAAAAGCTAAACGCGGCCATGCAAGCGCGCCTGAGTGGGCATGGTGGGAYGATTTATCAGACCGCCTGGAAAGCWCACACTACGCCGTTGGGGCGTCAGATATTCCGGCTGCGGGCRTCGGCGCSCCGCACATCCGGCAAAGAACCTTTTTCGGGGCCTACAATCTGCGATCTCCCACAAGCGGGCTGGTCAACGACGTCAGCACGGGACTGGAAAGACACAGAGGGCATGTCTCAAACGGGCACGAACCCGGACGGGTCAACTCGGAACCGAATGGATCAGCTGGGGCGGCAGTGCCACCTTGCGGGCTGGCCATCAGCTACTGCGACAGATTCACTGCGCCACCCGTCGCAGGAGTTCATGACACCGAACATTACACTAAACCACGCCGCAGTACTGGCGGGCTGGCCGACATGCAAGGCGCAGAACGCGAACAGCCCAGGCCTGCACGGCAACGGAGGTCAGGATCTCCAGACGGTTGCAACAATGTTGGCCACCCCTACCCGCTTAAAGGCTTCTGGAAAAATGCAGACTGGCTTGGATGCCGGGATGGAAAGTGGCGGCCAGTTGAACCCGGATCATTCCCGTTGGCTCATGGGCTACCCGGCAGAGTGGGGCTCCTGCGGGGCTACGGCAATGCAATCTGTCCGTGGGCAGCGAAAGAGTTCATCCAGGCCTTTGAAGAAGCAGCCCGATCTCACCTCACATAATCCTAATTCCAACCTACCCCAACCACCGGAGGCCCTATGACTTCTGTCCACATTCCTGAAGAAGCAAAATTCGTGACTGGGGTTCAGGCGATCCGTTCACCTCGCTGGCCCTTTGGACGTGACACATTTTACAAGATGGTCCGTGCGGGAAGAATCGTAAAGCACCACCCATACCCAGGCTCCCGCCCGGTCTATTCAGTCGCTCAAATCGACGGTCTGTACGCGATTTCAAGCGAAGAGAAAAGTGGGGGCCAAAGTGGGGGCCAAAATCTCTAGAACTAGAAATTATCCAATCTTTTCAATGATAATTTGGTGCGGTCGAGAAGACTCGAACTTCCACGGGTGTTACCCCACAGCGACCTCAACGCTGCGCGTCTACCAATTCCGCCACGACCGCACTGTCTAGGCTTGGTGTGGCGGTATTAGACGAGCCATGACGAGATGTGAAGAGGCAAAATCAAAGAAAGTGCGTTTTCACGACCTCTCTTCGAAACACAAAAGAACTACCCGCTTTAAAAGAGCGTTCGGGGGCGTGGAACAAGCCCACTCCCCCGCGCAATCATCCTCCCCTATATAGGAGAAAACGGTTATTGATCCGCCACTTGCGACGACAGGAATAGGTCCCCGGACATCTGGTCGTAATAGGCCGGGAACTGCTCGTGATTTACGGTAGAGGCCAGTTTCTGCACATCCCGCCGCACCTGCTTGGCCAAGTCATGCAGCGACATGCCCGGCTCTTGAAGCCGTGGCAGCAAGGCCCGGGTGAAGACCGAATTGGGGTTCTCATCATCATCCGACAGGCGGTCCAGCGCAGTTTGACCAGCACCTGCGGAATAGAGGATGAAAGCCCCTTCTGGAGGGTCCATCCGAACCAATCCACGAGCACCACCAACGGCCCGCTTACCATCCTGCGCAAAGGGATTGTTACGGCAGGCATCCAGAACCATCACCGTGGTCCGGGCGCCCCGGCGCTGGAAGGTGTCCAGAATGCGACCGGCAGGGATACTCTCCCCTGTCAGGAAGCTCTCATCGCCGTAGTTTACCACAGGTACGTCCGAGGGCAGCAGGTAGTTGCGCCCATCCACTTCGATGCCATGGCCGGCAAAGTAGAACAGAACCTCATCTCCCGGCTCGATCTGGCCTGCCATGGTCGACACAGCACTGTTGATGTCACGGCGACTGGCGTCATAGAGAGTCAGCACATCAAAACCGAGGTCGACCAAGGCGTTGCTCACGGCCAGTGCGTCATTGCGTGCCTTTTGCAGGGATTCAAGGTTCTCATAGCCATCCACCCCAATCACCAGGGCGCGGCGCTGGATCTGTGGGCCGGTGTAGACATTCTGACTTGGCTCTGGCTCAGCCACTGCGGCTGTCACCGCTGCAGCCGCAGGTGAGCTGAGCGCCGCGACGGCTACGCCCTGCGGCGCCGTGGGTTGCTGTCCATTCTGCCCCTGATACACTTGGCCCTGTATTTGTTGGCCCTGAACCAACTGCCCCTGCGCGGCTTGACCCTGAAGCTGCTGACCCGGAACTGGCAGCCTCTGGTAAACTTGGCCCTGGAAGACCTGCTGCCCCTGCATCTGCTGACCTTGATAGACCTGCCCCTGTGGCACCTGTCTCTGGTAGACCTGCTGCCCCTGGTAGACTTGTCCCTGGGCGACCTGACCAACATAGCCCTGCACAGGCTGGCCCTGCCCCTGGATTAACTGGCCATTCACCTGTGGCTGCACGCCATAGGTTTGCATCGTAACCGGAGCCTGTCCGACATATCCTCCCTGCGGCTGGATCTGTTGGCCATATTGCTGCGGCACCCCAACCATGGTGGTTGTCGGCACACCGGCCATCTGTGGAGCGGGAACCTGCTGCTGCTGTTGCAATTGTTCATTCAAATAGATTTTCAAAAGGATCTTGGAGCCATCGGGATGCGAATTGGCCTGCTGGGTGGCCTGAAACCCGCTGGCCAGGGCGCGCTGGCGCGAGGAGGTGAGAAACCCACGCTCATATTCTGTGAGCTGTCCAGTGGCGGGGTATCCCATATAGGCCTGATACTGGCTGATGGCTGCGCGCGATTTGCGCCCCATCACGCCATCGGGTGAACCAGCCGGGAAACCAAAGTAGTTCAAAGAGGTCTGGGTCTCCTTATTCTGGGTCCGAGCCGCAGAATTTCCGGAGGATCGTCGTGTGGTGGTGGCGCGTCTATTGCGATTGGCTCCACTGACGATGGCGCCGCCAATCAACCCGCCGATCAGCGCGGCACCTAAATTGTCTGCAAACACCGGGCCCACAGATGACGTGGTGAACATCGCGGCTGCCAAGACAGACTTTAGTGACTTTGAAAACATGTCACACCCCTTTATAAAACAAGCAATATGGAATCAGCCTAGACCAGCTCACGCCTCTCGCACGAGTCATTTTGGCAAAAAATCACCTCTAAGGCTAATTGCCTTACCTAATCGACGAGATCTTTGATGGTAGAATGGGTCACGTCTGACAATCTGGTCGACTATGACAGTGCTGTTTCCTTTATGGAAACCCGCGCCGCGGCAATCGCCGCTGGTGAAGCCGAAGAATGCATCTGGTTACTGGAACATCCGCCACTCTATACGGCGGGAACCTCTGCCAAGATCGAAGACCTGACGGACCCGGATCGCTTTCCGGTTTACCCCTCCAAACGTGGTGGCCAATACACCTATCATGGCCCCGGCCAACGTGTGGTCTATGTCATGCTGAATGTCGCCAAACGCGGCCATGATGTGCGCCGCTTTGTGCAGGAGCTAGAAGCCTGGGTGATTTTGGCTCTGGCTGAGTTCAACCTCACCGGCCATATCAGAACAGGGCGTGTTGGCGTTTGGATCGAACGGCCGGACAAACCGCGCCGGGCAGACGGTGGCCTGACGGAAGACAAGGTTGCTGCCATTGGTATTCGGCTGCGCAAATGGGTGAGCTTCCATGGTATTTCGATCAATGTCGAACCTGACCTCGACCACTTTGGCGGCATTGTGCCCTGCGGCATTCAGGAACACGGTGTCACCAGCCTGGTAGATCTCGGCTTGCCCGTTTCTCTCGCCGATGTGGATGTCGCCCTCAAACGCAGCTTTTACGAGGTCTTTGCGGCAGAGATTGGGTGAGCTTCCTTTGCGCTTGTCCCTGATCACAGGGCTGCGATAAACTCTGCGCGTTCAGGCGGACGGGCTCTGCACCATATACCCCCCCGCGCCTTTAGCAAAGCAGGTTGAACTTAGGTTATTGCACCTCCGACAAGTCCTCAAGCGCCGCCAGCACCAGTTCCGGGCAGACATAGAGCAGAACATCCCCCATCCCCGAGCAGACACGAAGCTGGATCTTGTCGGCCCCCAGCACCTGAGGGTACAGCCCTTGCTGTCGCACCAGAGCCTCCTTTGAACCACACAGAAAAATCGTCTGCTCCGCATGGCCAATCACTTGCTCGCGCCAATCCTCTGACGTCAGCATCAGGTCGGCCAGAACCCCTTCCCCGCCCTGCTCCATCATCAAAGACAGACTCAAAGAAAGCAGCGCATCCAGCTCCATCCCCTGGAGCTGCTCCCAGCCCTTGCTGCCAGGCCGCGCCTGACTGTGTACCAAGGCCGAAGCGCCTTGCTGTCGAATTGATTTGCTCCACCTCTTCAGAGCCAAAGGGGCAAGAAATGGGGCAAACCGGGTACAGAGCGCGAGGGAACGGTGAAACCGGTGAAGGCTGCGATAGTCGCGCGCCTGTTTTAACGGCGGCGTTGGTGCGACCCCAACCAAGCCACCGATGCGACCCCGCAAACGCAGCGCGGCAACCCTGGCAAAAATTACCCCGCTGCGATGCCCCAAAAGAAGTGGTCGACGCAGGTTTTCCTGTTCGATAAGTGCTTCGATCTGTGCCACAAAAGCATCGACCTGCTGGTGTTTTTGTGGTGGCGGAGATGAGGCCCCATAGCCCCCGCGCAAAGGCGCATAGACCCGAAAGCCACCAGAGCGCAACTGTGGTTGCAGATGCTGCACCCCAGCAATGCCATCCATCATGCCATGCACAAAGATAACCGGCTGCCCGGTCTCTGCTCCCAGTCTGAAGACTTGGGTTTTGCGCCCTGTCCTGTCTCGTAATTGCAGGCTTGGCGGCAAAACAGCACCACTGGCAATTGCCATATCGCGCGCATGTTCCTGCAATAAAAAACCAACAAGACGGATGAATTCGACGATCCCAGGCGCGCCTGCCTTGGCCGCAATTTCCGTCAACCCCTGCGTCTGCAACTGGCCTGCCTCCAGAGCCAGCACAAAGGCACGCAGATGGCTGACTTCTCGCGGGGTCAGCCCAAATGTCTCCGCTATGAAAAAATTGGCGCTGGCAGGCCAGTAAACATCCAAGAGCTCGACCAATATCGCAATGGGCTGGCCCCCTGCCGTCGCACCCGTACCAATCCAGATCGGGCGGCACAGGAGCTTTTTATTTTGCACCGAGGTTTCAAGGATCAAAATATCCTGCCAGGAAAAATTCTGCGATCCAATTCGCTCTACAAACCTGTACCAACTCCCATTTGCAACCTGCGCCCGGGCCACCCAAGACAGCATTTCCTGTTCTGCCCGCTCCCGTAGGTCCGGCTCCGCGCTTGGCCTCATTCGCCTGTGCAAAAGCTCGCCATCAATGGCGACCAGGATCCAGAGATCCTCCTCTTTGGCGGAACTATCCTCCCATCCAGGAACAGAGGGATCCTCCCAAATTTTCACTGGGCTTGGCCGGTCCATCTGAACCCACTGCTGTTCCAGAATATCCAATGCCCGGGCAAAATGTGCCTGGAGTTCTGGCGCTTCAATGACAGGGCTGGGCCCACTCGACATGGGTTTTTCACGCGCGAATGTGTTTTGTTTTTGCTCGGTCGAGAACCTGTCAAACAGCTGCGGACGCAAGGTAGTTTCATAGATTGCCGCAACAATCTGCTCTTTTGAGGGCAGGATATCTGGCTGCAAATTGGTCACATTGCACCTCGTTACTCATACAGACCCTCAACACAAAATCGGGCAGCGTCCCAACGCCAGAGAAGTCAAACAAACGCAGCTTCTGGGTTCAAACTTGTTCATCGCATCAGCCGTGAAGTGCCCAAAATTTGACGCCTTCAATCGGATAAACGGAGCCAGTGACGAAACTACGAAAATTCAGGTCACTGGTCCAAAATGGTCACATTCAGTCTCAAATTCAGTGTCACTCTTCAGCGGCGCCGAATTTCAAAAAAATGTAGTTTCAATTTGAGAAATACTACGCATCCAGAGAATAAAATCAACTCTGGCAGCGGAACTCGTCAAACTCATATCAAAAGCCAAATGCTTGGATCCCCCGGCAGCCTCCCCCACAGACGAGCCGGGGTTCAGCCGCCACAGAGCCCCCATTCCGCCCCCACGCCTCAGGGCCAGGCAGACAGAGACGGGCCTTGAGGCTCTATTCACGGGGTAAACTGGATTGGGAATTACAGGCCTGCAACGGCCTCCCGGATCTTGGCGGCGTGGTATTCAATGACTTCACGCTCCGCCATTTTTCCGGGCGGGCGCAGCTTGTCCCCCTCGTGGCGTGGCAGGATGTGGAAATGCAAATGAAAGACCTCTTGTCCGCCGGCCGCCTCATTGAACTGCTGCAAAGTGACCCCATCCGCCGAGAAGGCCTTGAGCACTGCATTGCTCAGCTTCTGCACCGTTTGCATCACCGCCGCCAGCTGTTCCGGGCTGGCATCCAGCACATTGCGGCAGGGGGTTTTGGGAATGACCAACAGATGGCCATCGGCGCGGGGCATGATATCCATAAAGGCCAGGGTCTGCTCATCTTCGTACACGCGCGCTGCCGGAATTTCTCCGCGCAGGAGCTTGGCAAAGATGTTTTCGGGATCATAGGCAGTCATTTTGCTGGCCTCCTTGGTTGCACAGATCGGTGTGGCACTGATTTACCAAGGGTTTTGCGGCTCATCTCAGCCATGGTCAAGCCTTTGAACTGAGCCAGATCAAGACGACAGGCCCGTCGCTGTGCCCACCTCACCCGCCGGGAAACCCAACCAGATCAGCTCAAACCCCGCATGAAATGGGAAAAACGCCGGAAAAAACAAGTGCCCGCGACAATTAATCTTGATCCAGATCAAACTCCGCCATTGAAGGCCACCACACGGCACACTAAAACCGCATGTGAGTCTATGGCCATCTGGAGTACTCCTGTGGCCGAAAGTTATGCAACAGGAGGCACCTAATGGCAGACGCAGCCATTCATGGTCACGGCCACGAAGACGAGCGCGGATTTTTCACCCGCTGGTTCATGAGCACGAACCATAAAGATATCGGCATTCTCTACCTCATCGTTTCGGCGCTTGTAGGTTTCATCTCCGTCGCGTTCACCGTTTACATGCGGCTTGAGCTGATGGATCCAGGCGTTCAGTACATGTGCGCGGAAGGCGCCCGCTTTGTTGCGGATGCTTCCAGCGAATGTACCCCCAATGGGCACCTGTGGAACGTGTTGATCACCGCCCACGGCATCTTGATGATGTTCTTCGTGGTGATCCCGGCGCTGTTCGGCGGCTTTGGCAACTACTTCATGCCACTGCAGATCGGCGCGCCTGACATGGCCTTCCCGCGGATGAACAACCTCAGCTTCTGGCTCTATGTAGCTGGTACCTCGCTGGCGGTTGCTTCGGTTCTGTCTCCCGGCGGTAACGACCAGCTTGGCTCTGGTGTGGGCTGGGTTCTCTACCCACCGCTCTCGGTCAATGAGGGCGGCTACTCGATGGATCTGGCGATCTTTGCCGTTCACGTCTCGGGCGCCTCGTCGATCCTCGGCGCGATCAACATGATCACCACCTTCCTGAACATGCGTGCCCCTGGCATGACCCTGTTCAAGGTGCCGCTGTTCAGCTGGTCTATCTTTGTGACCTCCTGGCTGATCCTGTTGTCCCTGCCTGTTCTGGCCGGCGCCATCACCATGTTGCTGATGGACCGCAACTTTGGCTTCACCTTCTTTGATCCTGCCGGTGGCGGCGATCCAATTCTGTATCAGCACATCCTGTGGTTCTTTGGTCACCCCGAAGTCTACATCGTGATCCTGCCTGGTTTTGGTATCATCTCCCACGTGATCGCCACTTTCGCGCGCAAGCCCGTCTTTGGCTACCTGCCCATGGTCTGGGCGATCATCGCCATTGGTGTCTTGGGCTTCGTCGTTTGGGCGCACCACATGTACACTGTTGGCATGTCGCTGAACCAACAGGCCTACTTCATGCTGGCAACCATGGTCATCGCGGTTCCCACCGGCGTTAAGGTCTTCTCCTGGATTGCCACCATGTGGGGCGGCTCCATCGAGTTCAAAGCGCCAATGATGTTTGCATTCGGCTTCCTCTTCCTGTTCACCGTTGGTGGTGTCACAGGGGTGGTTCTGTCCCAGGCCTCCATCGACCGCGCCTATCATGACACCTACTACGTGGTTGCACACTTCCACTATGTTATGTCCCTCGGCGCCGTATTTGCGATCTTCTCGGGTATCTACTTCTACTTCGGCAAGATGACCGGCCGTCAGTACAACGAGCTGGGCGCACAGATTCACTTCTGGATGTTTTTCATCGGCGCCAACCTGACCTTCTTCCCCCAGCACTTCCTGGGTCGTCAGGGCATGCCACGTCGTTACATCGACTATCCCGAAGGCTTTGCCTACTGGAACAAGATCTCGTCCTATGGCGCCTTCCTGTCCTTCGCATCCTTCATTCTGTTCTTTGGGGTGATGATCTACTCGCTGCTGCGCGGCGCGAAGATCACCCAGAACAACTACTGGAATGAATATGCCGACACCCTCGAATGGACCCTGCCCTGCCCACCCCCAGAGCACACCTTCGAGATCCTGCCCAAGCAGGAAGACTGGGACAAACCCCACGCGCACTAAGGTGACGTGACAGATCTAAAGAAGGGCCCCCCGAGCAGCTGCTTTGGGGCCCTTTTCTTTTGCCGCTCACCACGCGCAATTGCCCGCTTGAAAACCTGCCTGCAACATACATAAATACCCAAACCATCTGTTCAGCCCCCCACTGCCAAAGACTCTTCATGCCCTATTCCTGGATCACCCATCCCCCAGCAGCATCCGAGGCTGAGGCCGCTTGTGAGATGCACCTTTGGCCGCATCAATCCCTGCCCCCCAAGGGCTACGCGCGGTTTATAGGGGGCACAGCCCTGCTGATCGCCCTGCCGCTGCTGTCTTTTGCGGGATCGGTGGTGTTCTGGGGGCTACTGCCGTTTCTGCTGCTGGCGCTCTTTGGCCTGAAATACGCGCTGGACCGCAACCGCCGCGATGCGCAGGTGATCGAGGTTCTGACCCTAGACGTCACAGAGGCCCGGCTGGAGCGGCGCAATGCAAATGGCACGCAGCAGAGCTGGCAGTGCAACCGCTACTGGGTGACGGTCGAGCTCCACCCCATGGATGGCCCGGTGACCAACTACGTCACTCTGCGTGGGGGCGGCCGAGAGGTCGAGATCGGTGCCTTCCTTTCTGAGGATGAGCGCAAGGCACTGTATGATGAGCTGGCGCGCGTATTCTAACCCGCGACGAATGGCGGCTTTTGCCCCCTATCACAAAGCCACCGCGTCCGAACCGAGGGGGGGAAGCAAAGCGCCCGCCCCGTGGGGGCGGTTCGGGCGCTGCCACGGGGCGGGCGCTTTGGCAATTTATGCAACACTTAACTGTTTCGGTCATTGAATGTCAGCTGAGCGGACGAAGCTGCCGTTGGCTAGACCTAAAAGACCTTCAGTCAACTGACCACATTCCAGTTACTCTCATCGCGTTGGGACCGGACGCGAAAACGAGTTCAAAACTCACCTGACCGTCCTCATCATTCTCAATGACTAACATGCTTTGTTCTGTCCCATCTTTCGGACAAATATCTTCCAACATCTTTCTTGCTTGCGCTTCAAAGGGGCTAACATCGTCTAGATTAATTGAAATATCGCCCATCAGGTCCTCGTTGTGGTGAGGGCAACCATGGATGTACCAAAGAAAAATGGCCCATTGTTGTAGGTGTTGTTCAAAATGGGATTTCAGATCACCGTCGACCGGTGATGTCTTGCCTTTCCTTTTAAGATATTCGGCGCGCCAAGTCATTCCACCTTGATACCAGTTCCGATCCGCAATCTGAGCAAGCCTGTCCAGCTCGCGTTCAAAACCTCTCAGTCGTTGGTGGATGCGTTGTTCAGCGTTTGACATGGTGTCCAGCAATAGTCAGATTCTGTGTACGATGATCTGGCACGATAACAAACTCAATGCCTAAGATCGCCTCACAGCGGTCGGTCACCAAAAAAAGGCATCCGGCCAGCGGATCCCTTTCTACATCTCATTTCTGCTTACGTCGCCGGCCTCAGCAGCCGCCGTCCTTACACAACTCGTCCTTGACCATCGGGCCGACCTTGCCAAAATCCATCTGGCCGGTGAATTTTGCCTTCAGGGCACCCATTACCTTGCCCATGTCGCGAATCGAGGCTGCACCGCTTTCAGTCACTGCGGCCTTTACCGCAGCGCGGACCTCATCTGCGTCGAGTTGCTTGGGCAGGAACTCTTCGATAATCGCAATTTCTTCCAATTCGCGTTCGGCCAGATCCAGGCGGCTGGCCTCTTCATATGCGCGGGCACTTTCATTGCGCTGCTTGGTCATTTTGCCAAGAATCGCCAGCACTTCGCTATCGCCGATGGTGACTTCTCCATCCCCACCGCGCGCGGCGATTTCCTTATCCTTGATTGCGGCGTTGATCAGGCGCAGCGTACTAATCCGCTGGGCTGCCTTGTCTTTCATCGCCTGTTTCAGAGCCTGGTTGACCTGAGTTCGCGTATCCATCGTTCTTATCCATCCAGAGGAAACCGGAATTGGCACCTCTATCCAATCGCCCTGCGCATTTCAAGCACCAGGCCATTTGGGGCGACGCGAGGGCAGGTAACTGCTCAGCCACAGGGCAATTTGTCTCGCACTTCTTGTTCCTTCGCCCTGTCAGCGAGGCTTGACCCCATGCCCGCCCGGCCCTAAAAGCCGGTGAATTTCACCCGCAGGAGACTCTCTGTCATGGCCGATACAGCACCGTCCAAGCCAACCGCATGTCTGGCGCTCGCCGATGGCACCGTCTTTTATGGAGCCGGGTTTGGCGCCACTGGCCAATGCGTAGCCGAGCTGTGTTTCAACACCGCGATGACCGGCTACCAGGAAATCATGACTGACCCCTCCTATGCCGGGCAGGTCG
Source organism: Pseudophaeobacter sp. EL27 (assembly GCF_900313025.1). Lineage (GTDB taxonomy): Bacteria > Pseudomonadota > Alphaproteobacteria > Rhodobacterales > Rhodobacteraceae > Pseudophaeobacter. Next base: position 216,330 of record NZ_OMPQ01000008.1, on the reverse strand, counting down.
TGACCTTCACCTTTCCCCATATCGGCAATACCGGCGTCACCCCCGAGGATGACGAAACCGCAGATCCGGTTGCCGCTGGCATGGTTGTGAAATGGGATCCGACACAGTCGTCCAACTGGCGCGCCACCGAAGAGCTGGGCGCCTGGCTCACCCGCACTGGCCGTATCGCCATTGGCGGCATTGATACCCGCCGCCTGACCCGCGCCATCCGCCAGCTGGGTGCGCCGCATGTGGCCCTGGCCCACGACCCCGAAGGCAACTTCGACGTTGAGGCCCTGGTCGCCGAGGCCCGCGCCTGGGCCGGACTGGAAGGCATGGATCTGGCCAGAGAGGTCACCTGCGCCCAGAGCTACCGCTGGGATGAGATGCGTTGGGCCTGGCCCGAAGGCTATTCTCGCCAGGAAAACCCTGCGCATAAGGTCGTTGCCATCGACTATGGCGCCAAGCGCAACATTCTGCGTTGCCTGGCCTCGGCCGGTTGCGATGTCACCGTCCTGCCCGCCACAGCCACTGCCGAAGAAGTCCTGGCCCATGGTCCAGACGGCGTGTTTCTCTCCAATGGCCCTGGTGACCCGGCGGCCACTGGCGAATATGCCGTGCCGATGATCAAGAGCATTCTGGACGACACCAACCTGCCGGTCTTTGGCATTTGCCTCGGCCATCAGATGCTGGCCCTGGCGCTGGGTGGCAAGACCATCAAGATGAACCACGGCCACCACGGCGCCAACCATCCGGTCAAGGAAAACGCCACCGGCAAGGTCGAGATCACCTCGATGAACCACGGCTTTGCGGTGGATTCCCAAAGCCTGCCCGACGGCGTGGAAGAGACCCATGTCTCGCTGTTTGATGGCTCCAACTGCGGTATTCGCATGACGGGTCGCCCGGTCTACTCGGTACAGCACCACCCCGAAGCAAGCCCCGGGCCGCAGGACAGTTTCTATCTGTTCGAACGCTTTGCAGAAGCCATGGCGGAACGTAAAGCTTCGTAAAGCGCCGATTAATAGCTGGTTAAAACCGCTGCACAAATATTGTGGTTAACACACTGTTAAGCCACCCTCTTCAGCCTCAGATGCGCACTGCATCTGGGGTTTTGTTTTGAGTGATCGTATGCGCGGTTTACAGTCTCGCGGCTTTAAACGTCTTCGCCGTCCTGTCTGGGCTTCACAGCCGGGGGCGATGAGTTCGTCGTCTGACAGCAAAAAGGAGATCAAGCCGGACAGCGCCCGGCAGGTCTATCTTCGCTCGCAACACGCCCGGCCTGTGGACCTGTCCCGCCCTCTGAGACGCCCCCCCACTGGGCAACAGGTCATAGCTCCCTCCCCTATTGTGGATGGTAAGGTCGAGCAGGCAAATCAGGTAGCCCCCTCAAAACCTGCCGCCACTGACGCTGCGGTCACCGGGATCTTTCGTGCCGAGGCACTTGCCCTACGCACTGTGGATCTCAGCAAGCACAGGCCCAGCGCCCCCTTGTTGAACCGGATGCCTGCTAGTTTTTGGCTGCGCCACCGCGCGATTCCCTGGGTGCAGCTTGGGGATACCATCGCCATTGCCTTTGCTTCTGCGACTGAGGCGGAAAAGCAAAAACAGGACCTGACCGAGTGTTTTGGCCCCTTCATCCCTGTCCTGGCCCCGGCCGCGCAGATCACACCACTGCTGCAGGCACATTTCAAAACCGCCATGGCCCGACGGGCAAGCAACAGTATCGCCCCCGAACTCAGCAGCAGAACCCTATTTCGACACTCCAAACGGTTGAAACAACTGCTCCCCGTCAGCACGTTTGTCTGCCTCGCCGTACTCTTCCCGCTAGAGATATTCTCCCTTTGTTGCGGCGCCGCACTCTTGTTCCTCTTGCTGTTCACCGGGCTCAAGCTCTGCGGCTTGCTGGCCTATCTGCTCTTCAAACGCCCCCTCAACTCAGCGCCAGACGATCAGCCATCCTCAGAACCGTTACCAATTATTTCAGTCTTGGTGCCGCTCTACAAAGAGGCCGCGATCAGCTCTGCACTGCTCAAACGACTCGCGCGCCTCACCTATCCGCAGGACCGGGTGGAGGTCCTTTTGGTATTGGAGGAGGGCGACAGGCTCACACAAAAAACCATCTCAGAGGCAACATTGCCACCCTGGATCTCTGCCATTGAGGTCCCCGCCTGGGGGGAGCTGCGCACCAAGCCGCGTGCGATGAACTATGCGCTAAATTTCTGCCAAGGAGATATCATTGGCGTTTGGGACGCCGAAGACGCGCCGCAACCGGACCAGCTGCAAAAAGTAGCTGCTGCCTTTGCCGCTGCTGCACCCGAAACCGCCTGTTTTCAGGGGGTTTTGGACTATTACAACCCGCGCGCCAATTGGATTTCCCGCTGTTTCACCCTCGAATACGCCAGCTGGTTTCGCGTGGTATTACAGGGCATTGCCCGGCTTGATCTGGTTGTGCCTTTGGGGGGAACCACCATGTTTGTGCGGCGCTCGGTACTGGACGATCTGGGCGGGTGGGACGCCCATAATGTCACCGAAGACGCTGACCTTGGTGTGCGCCTTTATCGGGCAGGATACCGTACCAAGATGCTGCCCACAGCCACCTATGAAGAAGCCAGCTGTCACTTTCGCGCCTGGATACGTCAGCGTTCACGCTGGCTCAAAGGTTTTATGGCCACGTATCTGGTCCATATGCGGCGTCCCGTACACCTGGCCCGGGCGCTTGGCTGGCATGGCTTTCTGGGCTTTCAGGCATTCTTTCTTGGCACCATTGGTCAGTTTCTGCTGGCCCCTTTTCTGTGGACCTACTGGCTGATTTTTCTAGGCGTGCCACATCCCAGCGCAGCACTTTTGCCGGAGTACCTGCTGTTCTTCGGTGTCTCATCGCTGCTGTTCTTCGAAGCCCTCGGCATGGGTATTGCCCTCTGTGGCGCCTTTGCCTCGGGGCGCCGCAGGCTGGCGTTCTGGGCTCCAATACTGCCGTTCTACTACCTGATGGGGCCGATTGCGGTCTATAAAGCGCTGTATGAGTTGCTCTATGATCCGTTCTTCTGGGACAAGACAAGTCACGGCATGCATCCCCCGGATAGCAATGCGCAGGAACATCTTGCCTCGGAGTCTGACCCTCAGCAGACCGTGCTTTAGCTTATAGTCTCAGGCAAGCTTGTTTTATTGTCACGAAGTGGCAGGGTGAGATACACCTAGTGCCCCTTACCACGCTCTCCGGCGTCCTGTTTCAGCCGCGTCATGAAGGCCACCGAAATATGGTCCTTCAACGCCTGACCTGCGGCCTCTTCATCGCGGGACTCAATCGCCGCGACAATCTTTTTGTGCTCTGCCTGGGCAATCTCCCCCCGCCCCTCTGCCGCCAGAGAGGTGGTTGCCATCAGCGCCATCGAGCGATGCACAAGATTGAGCTGCTGCACCAGATAGCGGTTATGCGAGGCCAGATGGATTTGTTCGTGAAAGCGGCGGTTGGCCTTGGCCAGATCCGTGGGGCTGTCCACCAGTGCATCATCTTCCTGCACCATATCCTTCAGTACCCGCACCTCTTCTTCGGTGGCGTGACGCGCGGCCAGACTGGCGGCCAGGCCCTCCAGCTCGCGGCGCACCATGTAGAGCTCTGCCATCTGGTTGTGATCCAGCGAGGCCACAATCAAGGAACGCCCGTCCCGCTCCAGCAAGGATTGGGTTTCCAACCGCTGCAAAGCCTCGCGGATTGGCGTGCGCGACACCCCCAGACGCTCCGCCAAGTCGCTTTCCACCAGGCGATCACCCGGTTTGTAGACGCCCACATCGATGGCCTCCAGAATGAGGGAATAGGCGTCTTTCTGGCTGTTGCGGCTCTGGTTCATCTGCTTTCCCATCTGAATGGTAGGTTTGTATTCCTACAGCTCAGGCCTGCGCAATCAAGCCTTTGCCAGACCTTAGAGCAAGAAAACGGCACCGAAGCCAAAGCAATTTGATCCTTTTGGCGCCATACCCCCATTGCAAATGCCCCCCAGCCTGCCTACTGCCTCCCTATGGTCAAAAAATCTTTCTCTCATGTGCGTCACTGGGTCTTTGATCTGGACAATACGCTCTATCACCCTTCGGCCCGGCTGTTTGATCAGATCGAGGTCAAAATGACCAACTATGTGATGCGTGAGCTGGGGGTTGATCAGGCAGAGGCAGATCACCTGCGCCACTGCTATTGGCGTGACCATGGCACCACCCTAGCCGGGCTGATGCGAGAGCATGATCTGGATCCCCTGCCCTATCTTGAGGCGGTGCATGATATCTCGATGGACCATCTGCCAAAGGACCCGGATCTGGCGGCCTGTATCCAGGCCCTGCCAGGACAGCGCATCGTCTATACCAATGGCAGCGCCCCCTATGCCAAGCGAGTGCTTGCTGCGCGTGGACTGTCAGGCCTGTTTGATGGGATTTACGGCGTCGAACATTCCGAATTCCGACCTAAGCCCGAACGTGCCGCCTTTGACATGGTGTTCGACAAAGCAGGCGTCCAAACCGAAACCGCCGCCATGTTCGAGGATGACCCTCGCAACCTGACCGCGCCCCATGCCATGGGAATGCGCACTGTGCATGTCGCGCCGCAGGCGCTTGAGCACGGTACAGACAGCAGCCACATTCATCATCACACCGATGATCTGGCCGGGTTTCTCGCCAAGATACTCTAGGCATAGCCCCTCGCGATCCCGCGGACACTCTGCCGCAGGCATCGAGTTGTTTTTGCTGGAGAACAGGCCTCAAAAACTCATCTTTACGGCCCTATATATCGCCCGACCAAAACCAAATTAGGATCGCGCGCATGGCTCTTGCCTATACTCTCCCCGACCGCCTGCCCCTGTGGCAACGCTTTCTCTTTGCTATTCCCCTACTGGGGCGGATTTCCAAAGAGGTCGCTTACGGCGAGGCCGAGAATTTCTACTATGCTCTGGCCATTCTGATCTGCCTCTGGGGCAGTTCTATCCTGTTGTTTGGCATTCCCGGCCTCTATCTGCCCGCCGTGGCAATGGTGCCGGTGATGTTTATCCTGCTGATCGCCATTTCGCGCGGCTGACGGCCAGGTTTGGCTCATGCCCCCAGGACGGGGCGACATGCCGCTTGTCATTGCCCCGCTGCCGGGCCTATCTGAGAGGGATAGACGAGAGGCAGGGCAATGGCTGAGACATGTGATATTCTGGTTTCCGGTGGCGGCGTCGCCGGGCTTACTGCAGCAGCAACATTTGGCGCTGCCGGGTTCAAGGTGATCTGTGTCGATCCGACCCCTCCGGTAACAACTCGCGATGCCGAAGGCTCCGATCTGCGCACCACCGCCTTTTTGCAACCCGCCCAAGAACTGTTGCAGCGCTTTGGGATCTGGGACCGGCTGGCGGATCACGCCGCGCCCCTGCAGATCATGCGTATTGTCGATGCGGGCGGCGCCGAGCCTGAGCCCCGCGTGATAAAAGATTTCAACGCCGCCGATATCTCCGAGAAACCCTTTGGCTGGAACCTGCCCAACTGGCTGCTGCGACGCGAAATCCTGACCCGGATCAAAGCCCTGCCTAATGTGGAGTTTCGCGCCGGGACCGGCACCAAATCGCTGTTCACCCGCACCAATGAAGCCCGTGTAACGCTGAGCGATGGCACGCGGATCCATGCCAAACTGGTTGTCGCCTGTGATGGCCGGGACTCGCCCATGCGCGCGGCTGCAGGCATTGAGGTAAAAACCACTCGCTATGGGCAAAAGGCCCTGGCCTTTGCCGTCACCCACCCGGTGCCGCACGACAATGTCTCCACCGAGGTTCATCGCTCTGGCGGGCCTTTCACCCTGGTGCCGCTGCCGGATTATCAGGGCAAGCCCTCCTCTGCGGTGGTTTGGATGGAACGGGGCCCACGGGCTGACGCCTTGCAAAAGATGGAGCCCACTGCCTTCGAGGCTGAAATGACCCGGCGCAGCTGTGGCCTGTTTGGCGATCTCACCCTGGCCTCGCGCCGCAGTATCTGGCCGATCATCAGCCAATCTGCCGAACGCCTGGATGGTCAACGTCTGGCGCTAATGGCAGAGGCCGCCCATGTGGTGCCGCCAATTGGCGCCCAGGGATTGAATATGTCACTGGGTGATCTGCGGGTGCTGTTGGAGCTGGCCGAGGCTCGCCCTGAGGGCCTGGGGGATGCGCAGATGCTCAGCGCCTATCACAAAGCTCGCCACAATGAGATCATGTTGCGGGTGAAGGGCATTGATCTGCTCAACCGCAGTTCGATGTTGGAGGCACGTCCGCTGCGAGATCTGCGCGCCTTTGGTTTGAATGCCCTTTATTCGATGGCACCAGTACGCCGCACCCTTATGCAGATGGGGCTTGGGGTGAAGTAAGTGACTAACTGGCTTTCCCAAGGGGAAAGCCAGGGCCTCCGGCAGGAAGTGAGATCCGTACTGGATTTTCCTGGGAAACCGTCTGGGAGACGGTTTCAGGATTGAACGGGCGGAGCCCCTGAGATGAATGCGTTAGAGCACTTGATCCAAAGCCTTGGACAAACGCTCTAAGGTGGCATCAACGTCATAGAGTTTGTCGAGACCAAACAGCCCCAAGCGGAAGGTGCAAAAGCCTGCGGGCTCATCGCATTGCAGCGGCACACCCGCCGCAATCTGCATACCCAGCGCAGCGAATTTCTTGCCATTCTGGATTTCAGGGTCTGTTGTATAGCTGACCACCACACCGGGGGCGCCAAACCCATCTGCAGCAACCGAGGTCACCCCCCTGCTGCGCAGCATCTCCCGCACGGCATCGCCCAGTGCCCATTGTGCCTCACGCAGCTTTTCAAAGCCATATTCCTTGGTCTCGAGCATGGTATCGCGAAAGGCGCGCAGCGCATCGGTCGGCATGGTAGCGTGATAGGCGTGAGCACCGTCCTCATAGGCCTGCATGATGGCACGCCATTGTTTGAGGTTCAGCGCAAAACTGTCGGAGGTGGTCTCCTCCAGCCGCGCCAATGCCTGAGGTGAGAACATCACCAGACCGGCGGAGGGAGAGGCGCTCCAGCCCTTTTGCGGTGCCGAAATCAGCACATCAACGCCGCTGGCCTGCATATCCACCCAAGCGCAACCCGAAGCGATGCAATCCAGCACCATCAGCGCACCTACCTCATGCGCAGCAGCCGCCATGGCTGCAATGTAGTTATCAGGCAGGATCACCCCGGCGGCGGTTTCCACATGGGGCGCAAAGACGATACCAGGCTTTTGCGTGCGAATGGTCGCCGTGACCTCTTCAATCGGAGCCGGGGCAAAGGGCGACTGGCTTTCGTTGCCGCTTTGACGGGCCTTCATCACGGTGGTCGAAGCGGTCAGCCCGCCGGTTTCAATGATCTGGCTCCAACGGTAGGAGAACCAACCATTGCGCACCACCAGAACGTCCTGATCCTTGGCAAACTGACGCGCCACGGCCTCCATCGCATAGGTGCCGCCACCCGGAACCAAGGCCACGGCTTCGGCCTGGTAGACCTCCTTCAGCATGGCATTGATGTCGAGCATCACGCCCTGAAATGTCTTTGACATGTGGTTTAGCGACCGGTCTGTGAAAACCACCGAGAATTCATCCATCCCCTGCGGGTCTACGGTCTCCAGAAGTGCCATTTCAATCTCCGATCATGGTACAGGGCGCCCCAGCGCCAGAGGCCGGGTTTTCCCTTATGAGATACCCAATCCCCTCCTTGGAGAAAACCTAGGCTGAAGCAAAAGCTGTTTCAAATTCTGCAGGGCAAAGCTAACCCAAGGGCCCCGGGCGGCGCTCTTCGCTCAGCAGAACATTGGCGTCGACAGATCCAACCCCGGGCAAAAGCATAATCCGGCGGCGCAACACCCGTTCAAAATCGGCAATGTCGCGCGCTGTGACCCGCAGGCGGTAGTCATATAGGCCCAGCACATGCTCCACCGTCTGGACTTCGGGGATGGCGCAAACCGCGCGTTCAAAATCCTCCAGGCTGACGCGCCCCTTGGTGCCCAGTTTGACGCCCAAAAAGACGGTCACCCCAAAGCCGAGCTTTTCGCGGTCGAGATCCAGGCGGCGCCCCTGCAGAATGCCAAGATCCTGCAGCCGTTTGATCCGCCGCCAAGTGGCGGGCTGGCTGAGGCCCATCTCTCGCCCCAGTGCCCCTGCGGATTGATTTGCGTCACGCGACAGGGCCTTTAGCAGGCCAAAATCAATCTTATCCAGATCGCTCATAGCGGTAGGCTTTCGTTGCTTTTGATCCGGGCCACATGCATTAGGGCCTCGATATCGGCGATATGTGGCAGGGTCAGAATGGCGCTGCGATAGATCTGCTGATAGTGCCCCATGTCACGGGCAATCACCGAGAGGCGCACATCCACCTGGCCGAGGAAGGTCTGGATCTCCAGCACCTCAGGGATCTCACGCGCCTGGGTGATGAATTCGTCAAAAGCGCGCGGATTGGTCTTGTCCAGCGTGACCCGCAGCGAGACTTCGACGCTATAGCCAAGGGCGCGCCAATCGATCATCGCCCGGCTGCCCAGTAAGATGCCCGCCTCGCGCAGCTTTTCCAGCCGCCGCGACAGACGCGATGGTGTTAGGCCGAGGCGTTCCGCCAGATCCGGAATCGATTGTTCCGGGTCGCTTTGCATGTGGCGCAATATGCGCCGATCCAGATCATCAAGCATGATTACATCATAAATGATAGAAATAACGAATGACTACTGTAAAATTTCAGAAAGAAATGGAAAATACAGCGGTGCATATCCTGCTCCGCGCCCTATGATGCCTGCAAACGACAACCCGAGAGGATCTCTGATATGCGCGTATACTATGACCGCGATTGCGACGTTAACCTGATCAAAGACAAAAAAGTGGCCATCCTGGGCTACGGCAGCCAGGGTCATGCCCATGCGCTGAACCTGCGTGATTCCGGTGCAAAGAACCTCGTGGTTGCGCTGCGTGAAGGCTCTGCCTCCGCTAAAAAAGCCGAAGGCGAAGGCCTGAAGGTTATGGGTATCGCCGAAGCCGCTGCCTGGTGTGACGTGATCATGTTCACCATGCCCGACGAGCTGCAGGCAGAGACCTACAAGAAATACGTCCACGACAACATCAAGCCCGGCGCGGCCATCGCATTCGCCCATGGCCTGAACGTTCACTTTGGCCTCATTGAGCCCAAAGAAGGCATCGACGTCATCATGATGGCGCCCAAAGGCCCAGGCCACACCGTGCGCGGCGAATACACCAAAGGCGGCGGCGTGCCCTGCCTGGTTGCTGTCAACACCGACGCCACCGGCAAAGCGCTGGAAATCGGTCTGTCCTATTGCTCCGCCATCGGTGGCGGCCGCTCCGGCATCATCGAGACCAACTTCCGCGAAGAATGCGAAACCGATCTGTTCGGCGAGCAGGCGGTTCTGTGTGGCGGTATCGTTGAGCTGATCCGTTGCGGCTTTGAAACTCTGGTTGAAGCTGGCTACGCGCCAGAGATGGCCTATTTCGAGTGCCTGCACGAAACCAAGCTGATCGTTGACCTGATCTATGAAGGCGGCATCGCCAACATGGACTACTCGATCTCCAACACTGCAGAATACGGCCAGTATGTCACCGGCCCACGCATCCTGCCATACGAGCAGACCAAGAAAGCGATGAAAGAGAGCCTGCAGGACATCCAGTCCGGTAAGTTCGTGCGTGACTTCATGCTGGAAAACGCCGTTGGTCAGCCCACCATCAAAGCTTCGCGTCGTGCCAATGACGAGCACCAGATCGAAGTAGTTGGTCAGAAACTGCGCGACATGATGCCCTGGATCTCTGCTGGTAAAATGGTCGACAAAGCCAAGAACTAAGGCGCCCGCGGCCTTCAAGCCGCTGTCTTGATCTACAAGGGGCGCTCCAAGCAATTGGGGCGCCTTATTCGTTTCACTTCATACCATTCCCGTTCCGCCCGGCCCAAGCGCCGGTCCGCGCCTGCCCCTCCCCTTCGGAAGGCGCCGCCCAATGGCTCGCGCCCCCAAACTATAACAGAGACGGAGAGAACAAGATGACCAGCTCCCCCGGTGCAACCAACTGGATCAAACTGATCATTCTCGGATTGATCTGGGGATCCTCCTTTATGGCCGTCACTGTGGCGCTGGAAGGTCTGGGGCCAGTCAGCATTGCGGCGGTGCGGATCACATTGGGAGCCGTCTCTTTGCTCATCATCACCGCACTGATGCGGATTGAGCTGCCCTCTATCAGCACCCGACATGGCCGCACTGTCTGGCTTTGTGCGCTGGGGATGGGGTTCTTTACCAATGCGCTGCCGTTTTCTCTGCTCAGCTGGGGGCAGACCTATGTGGCCAGTGGCTTTGCCGGAGTCTGCATGGCCGTGGTGCCGCTGTTTGTCCTGCCACTGGCACATTTTCTGGTGCCCGGAGAGCGCATGACCCTGCGCCGTGCCCTGGGTTTCACCATTGGTTTTGGTGGCGTCTTGACCCTGATCGGGTTCAAAGCCTTTGCCTCGGCCGGCAGCGACTTTGAATCCCTGGCACGGTTGGCCTGCTTGGCGGCGGCGCTGTGCTACGCCATTGGCTCGATCATTACCCGGCTTTGCCCCAGCGTGAACCTGCTCTCGCTCTCTGCCGCAGCTCTCAGCTGTGGTGCAGTGATGATTGTCCCAACAGCCCTGTGGCAAGAAGGCCTGCCAAACCTGCCAGAGGGGCGATCCTTGCTTGCGGTGTTCTATCTTGGGCTGGTACCGACCGCGCTGGCACAGGTACTGCTGGTGCAGGTGGCGCGCAGTGCCGGCCCCAGCTTTCTGTCGACCGTGAATTACCAAGTCCCCGTCTGGTCGGTGTTTTTTGGCGCTCTGCTGCTCAATGAGACCCTGCCACCACAGCTCTTTGCGGCACTGATCCTGATCCTTGGCGGGTTGCTGCTCAGCCGCGCGCCGGCTCATCGCCAACGCCCTTAGCCCCATAAACACTTCGGCCTTGCCCAGCCTAGCCCGAAGCAATTGCGATTGACCTCAACCGCGCAAGGCCCTCTTGTGCGGATCTGACCAACAGGGAAACTCAATGCCGGAGCGGATGGGAAAATACTGGCTGATGATCGCCACGCTTGGGTTTGTCTGGGGCGGGACGTTTCCGCTGATCAAAATAGCGCTTGAAGGGATCACGCCGTTCTGGCTCGCCGCTGGGCGCATTGGCTTTGCCGCCCTGTTGCTCGGCGCAATCTGGGGCTGGCGCGGGTTTACCCTGTTCAAAGGTGCGGCCAGCTGGCCCGCAGTGCTGATCATTGGCCTCTTCAGCACCGCCCTGCCCTTTATGCTGATCAACTGGGGACAGCAGCATGTTTCGGCTGGGTTCACCGGCCTCAGCATGGCGGCAATCCCGCTGATGGTCCTGCCCTTGGCGCATGTCTTTATCCCCGGAGAGCAGATGGTGCTGCGCCGGGTGTTTGGCTTTGTGATCGGATTTATCGGCGTTGCAATTCTGATCGGCGGCAAAGCCTTTGAGAGCAGCAGCTCCGAGCTGGAACTGCTGGGTCGCCTTGCTTGCCTCTCGGCAGCGGGCTGCTACGCGATGAGCTCGATCCTGACCCGGCGTCTGCCGCCGGTGGATCCCGTTGGCCTGGCTGCCGTGCTGCTGGTGATTGGCACTGCAATCATCCTGCCCGTTGCCTGGACCGTGGAAGGCCCGCCGGTGATTCCCGAGGGGCAAACCCTGGCAGTGATTGCACTGCTGGGGCTGATTCCAACGGCAGCGGCCAATTTGCTGCGGGTGATTGTTGTGCGCGAAGCCGGGCCAACCTTTATGACGCTCACCAATTATCAGGTGCCGGTCTGGGCCGTCTTGCTGGGGGCTGTCTTTCTGGGCGAAGCCCTGCCGGCCTCGATGTTATGGGCCATGGCACTGATCCTGAGCGGGTTGTGCATCAGCCAATGGGGCGCCCTGACCCGGCTATTTGGCAAAACCCAAAAGTGAAAAGGACAGATTAGCGAATGGCCTGCCAAAGGCGCAGAGCCTGAGCCGTCTCGGCAACATCGTGCACCCGGAGCATCTGCACCCCCTTGGCAACTCCGGCAAGGGCCACTGAAATCGAGCCTGGCGCACGCTTATCAGCCTGCGGCTCCTGCCCGATATCACCAATAAAGCGCTTGCGTGACACCCCCAGCAGGATTGGGCAACCCAGCCCGTGAAACAGGCTCAACCCCTTGAGAAGGGTGAGATTATGCGCCTGCGTTTTGCCAAATCCAATACCCGGATCGACCACAATCTGATCCCGCAGAAGACCCGTCGCCTCAAGCCGATCTACCTGCTGTTCCAGGTAGTCATAGACATCCAGCAGCACGTGATCATATCTGGGATCCTTCTGCATGGTTTCAGGGTCACCCTGCGAATGCATCACACAGACCGGAGCGCCCGCCTGTGCCGCCAGCGGCGCCAGGGCGGCATCAAAGGTAAAACCCGAGACATCATTGATCAGCTGTGCGCCCGCGTCCAAAGCCTCCATCGCCACTGAGGCTTTGCGGGTATCAATCGAGATCGGCACCTGGGATTGCGCACGAATGGCCGCAATCACCGGGGCAGTCCGGTCAATCTCTTCGTCCTCGGGCACAAAGGCCGCCCCCGGGCGAGTCGATTCCCCGCCGATATCCAGAATATCGGCCCCTTCGGCCACCATACGCTGGGCTGCCTCTACCCCGGCCTCGACTCCGGCATGACGACCGCCGTCAGAAAAACTATCCGGGGTCACATTCAAAATGCCCATGATCTTGGGGCGGGTCATGTCCAGCCCGGCAATGGCAGCGCGGCGAAAGGTCAGGCGGTGGCGAACCTCTGGGGGCACCAGCCCCACCGGCACGATCCGGGGCGGTGCCTCGCGGCTGAGCAGTTCAACTTCGGAAAACCAGAGCGACCCGCCTGCAAGTGGCAGCGCGCCTTCGGGTCTTGTCTCGCCATGCCGTACCAGAGGCCGGTAATACATCACAATTGTGCTTGCTCCACATTCACAACACGCAGCGGCACCTGCGGGCTGTCAGGAGACGCGGCGCCAATAACAATCATCTCGCCTGCCTCAAAGGTTGCCGCAAACCAGGCGGCCAATGCAACCGATTCAGACGGCGCCTCCGAGGGGCCATCCACGGCATCCAGAACAATCTTGGAGGGAGCCCAAACGCAGATCTGCCCATTTTTCATGGCCCAATCGAGTTCAGTTCGGGTTGCCACAACCACACAGCGGTCGTCCTTGGCGGCAAGACGCCAGGCATTTTGTTCGATAGAAAGCAGATCAATTCGACGCTGAGTCATCTTGTGACCGGTTTTGGGCACCTCCAGAGGATGCGCCCCAACGCAGAGAATCAGTGGCCGCTGGCGGCTTTCCATCTGATCGATCCAGGTCTTGAAATTTGCGCTCTCAATCGCCGCGTTCGACAGATACATCAGCCGCGGATGCGGCGGCTCATCCTCTTCGACGCAGTGGCTGACCTGATCTTTGGACCGGGCAATTTCCACCCCCAATGCGCCGGGACCACGATCAAGTTTTTCGATGCGCACAAAAACCCGAACGGCCTGGGGTTCCTGCAAAATACGTTCCGCAACACGTTCGGCCAGCGTTTCCAACAGGTTGAGCCGTTCAGCTGCGAGTTCAAATGCAATGGCTTCCGTCACTTTGTCATAGGACAGAATCCGGTCAACATCATCATCCAGGTCCGCAGGCAGAGGCGTCACCTCAACAACAACGTTGAAACTGATCCGCTGGGTATTGCCGCGTTCAGCCTGAAAAGCGCCGATCTCCACCTCGACCATGTGGTCCCGCAGGGAAATCCGGTCCAGGGGGCCGGGCTTGGCCGTCGCGGCGGCGCGTTCAGAGGGGTGTTCAAAGGCAAGGCGAACATCTGATGACATGGGAAAACGGGCCTTTGGCTGGCAAGAGATGGAAGGTCATTTGACGCGTAGACTGTATTCTACGTGGTTGCCCCCGCGATAACAGGCTCGCTTACGTCCGACTAGGCATCGAATGCGGCGCAAAATGGGCTATGCGGCGTCCTGAGCAGGTCTCTTGATACCGCTCAGACTGTCGCCAGCGCCCTGCCGGCACACCGGGAATACCGCGTTTATTCGGTAGAGGCGGTGCGATAGCGGTCATCGCGGTAAAACAGATGCACGCCGATACGGGTGGTTTTGGTAAAACTACGGCTCCAGCGCGGGCTGACAGCCGTGGTGTGGTAATAGGTCGCCCCCTGTGTCAGATCGGGGGCGGCACCGTCGATCACCATGCGGGCAATCTTGGCCCCATGCACATAGGCGTTTTTCTCGCGGATCACCTCTTCGTGGCCATCACAGGTATAGGTGAACTGGCACTGATAGCGCCGCCCGGTGCCCTGATTGATCACACCACAAAGCGTATTGGGAAACTGGGCCGACTTGACCCGGTTCATGATAACCTCAGCCACGGCGAACTGACCTTTGACGGTCTCTCCGCGCGCCTCGAAGTACAGAGCTTCAGCCAGACAGGCAAAGTTTGCATCACCAGTGGCCACCGGCTGTTCATCCAGCCAGGCCTTGGTAAAGGTGATCTCTGCTGGGGAGGTGGTCTTGGGGCGCACCTTGAAACCCAGAAACCCCGACAGGCGAGAGCCGGGAACAGAGTTCAGGGTCGATTGCTCACGCTTGAAAAGGGCGCTCAAACCCGTCTCGGCCTTGGCCATTTGTCCCGTCATTGTTGTTGCTACCGCGAGGGCAGCCAAGGTCAGGAATTTCATGTCAGGGATCCTCAATTTGTCCACTTGCGCACGGCCTCCCCAGTCCAATGCGATCGCTTCCTTTAAACACATTCCCGCAAAACGTCCAGTTCCAGGTCCGCCGAGCACAAAACGCCCCCAAAGGCACGATCACAGACCTGGCTGTGTCGTGGCTCGAAAAATCAAATTTTTCTTAATTTTATGTGTATGTTGGGGAGACCGTGCCTGTTTTCTCACCAATTGCCAGCTGCGCTGCTGCCAATCGCACCACTGGAACCCGGAAGGGGGAACAGGACACATAATCAAAACCAGCCTCACGACAAAAAGCTATCGATTCGGGGTTGCCGCCATGCTCGCCACAAATCGACAGGGTCACCTCGGAATTGGCACTGCGGCCCCGTTGCACCCCCAGCTTCAACAGCTCACCCACTCCGTCAACATCAAGCACATGGAAGGGGTCTTCGGGAAAGACCCCCTGCTGGACATAATTGGACATGAAGCGTCCCGCATCATCACGCGATAGCCCATAGGTCATCTGCGTCAGATCATTGGTCCCAAAGCTCAGGAACGAGGTATGCGGCGCAATCTCATCGGCGCGCAGGGCCGCTCTGGGTGTTTCCACCATGACCCCCAGACGGTAGTCAAAGCTCTCGCCCTGCTCGGAGGCAACAGCCGCCGCAACCGCATCGATCCGTGCCTTCACCAGTTCGACCTCGCGCTTGGCAGAGACCAGCGGGATCATCACCTCCGGCACCACCGCAGCGCCATCTCTGGAGGCCAAAAGTGTGGCTTCAAAAATTGCCCGCGCCTGCATGTCGTAGATCTCTGGAACAGTAACGCCCAAACGCACCCCGCGCAGGCCCAACATTGGGTTATACTCAGCCATTTCCTCGACCCGGCGGGTGACATCACTTACCGGAATGCCCAGAGCCTCGGACAGCTCGCGCTGGCCAGTTTTTGTTGTCGGCAGGAATTCATGCAGCGGCGGGTCGAACAGGCGAATGCAGACCGGCAGCCCCTCCATGATGCGAAACAGCTCCAGAAAATCTTCGCGCTGCATTGGCAGCAGCCGCGCCAGCACCGCAGCACGGCCACTGGAGGTTTCAGCAAAGATCATTTCCCGCATCACCGTCAGGCGGCCTGGGTCAAAAAACATATGCTCGGTCCGGCACAGTCCAATCCCCTGGGCATTGAAATTGCGCGCGGTCTGCGCATCCGCCGCGGTATCGGCATTGGCGCGAATACCAATGTCACGGGCCTCATCCGCCCAGGTCAGCAAAGCCTGAAAGGCATCATCCTGGGCTGCCTCCAGCATCTCCGGTTCCCCTGCCAGCACTTCGCCACTGCTGCCATCGATGGTGACGATATCACCGGAGCGAAAGACCCGCCCCTTGGCAGAGACCAGCTGTTTCTTGCGGGAATCGAACTTCATATCCGACGCGCCCACAATACAGGGCAGCCCAAGCCCGCGGCCAATCACTGCTGCGTGGCTGGTCATGCCGCCCTTTCCGGTCAGTACCGCCACCGAAGCGTGCATGCCCCGCACGTCTTCAGGCGAGGTCTCGCGGCGGACCAGAACACAGGGCTCACCGCGCGCCGCACTGGACTGAGCCTCGGCAGCGGTAAACACCAGCTGCCCGGTTGCGGCACCTGGACTGGCAGCAATGCCCGCACCAATGAGATCACGTTCAGCCGTTGGCGCCACCTGCCGGTGCAACAGCTCGTTCAACACATGGGCATCGACCCGCATCACCGCCTCATGCGGCGGGATGATACTATCCTGCGCCAGCGCCACGGCAATGCGCACCGCCGCACGGGAGGACCGCAGCACCCGCACCCCATCCAGAATATGCACCTGGCCATTCTGGATCACAAACTCCACCTGCATCTCTTCGCGCAGCCGCTCCCGCATCAGGGCGGCATCCGCCTTGATCGAGGCAAAGGCCTGCGGCGCCAGCTCCTCGAGCGAGGGGCCGCGCGAGTCCTTTTCCAAAAACAGCGCTTCAGTGCCCGCCCCCAGTGCCTCGCGGCCCTGGCTCTGGCTCAAATAGCGCCCCGTCAGCTGTGGCAGGCCGGTATCGGAATCCACCAGCTGCATCACGCCCGATCCGCATTCTCCCTGGCCCAACCCAGGGATCATCTCCTGCACCACCAGCCCCAGCCCGGCATCGGCCGGCGCGCCCTTGGCCTGCCGCAACAGCCGCGCCGAGGTGCCCTCCCAGGCCCGCGCCATTGATCTCAGCACCGCCGCCAATTGTTCGCCCGGATCCTGCGGAAAAACCTCGTCGGTCTCTGCCTCATAGGCCTGCAGGATCTCGCGCAACGCATCCGGCCCACCGTCTTCGACATCGTCAAAAACATCCGGGTCCAACCGCGCCACATGCACCGCATAGGATTGCACAAACCGCAGATAGAGCGAGGCCGCAGCCTCCTGCCCCAGAGCCTCGCTCAGGGACACATAGCGCGCATCATTCATGCCGATATTCAGTACCGCGCTGGGTCCACCCCAATCCGGCACCTCAGACGAGGGCCGAACACAGAGCAGCGCATCTTCAGAGAACTCTGCAAGAATGGCAGGAATGTCCGGCATTTCACCCGCTGCCACTTTCTGCACCGCAGAAAAAGACAGGGCCACCGTGCAGGGCACTGGCAGGTCCAGCCGTACCAGACGCTGCAGGCACTTGGCGCGTCCGCCATGTTTGGTGGCCTCAATCGGCGCGGTGGCGGTGATCAAAGTAGCAAGTGGGATCTCAGACATGGATTTTCTGCACTGCGGCACCTTTTAGTTGCCCGCAGCATAATCACGCCAGCCCCCTTCGCAAGGGTGAAGCCCCAAAGCCCTGCCGAATTTCCGCCGCGTCTTCCTATTGGCCACAGGCGCCTTTTGCCGCTTTGCACCGGGTCAAGGCCCGCGCCAGCGGCCCTGCATCGCAGGGTTCAGCCTTGAGGCGATGCAAAACGGCCCCAGACTTGATCTGGCGTTTCAGGGGCAGTTCGCCCCCTGAAACGCCTCCCCAGCCAAAGAAAAAGGGCTGCGACACAGTGCAGCCCTTTGGGATGTCGGGACTCCCTATGCGGGATCAGGCCTCGATCCGGGTCAGATCCGCCACCTGGCCACAGACCTTGCGGATCTGGCTCAGCAAGTTCAGACGGTTGCGGCGCACGATATCTTTGTCGGAATTCACCTGCACCGCCTCAAAAAACGCATCCACCGGCGCCCGCAGGGCCGCCATGCCGCCCATGGCGGCCGCGAAATCCTCGGCCTCGATGGCCGCGGAAATCGCACCCTCGCTCTCGCCAAGCGCCGCAAACAGCGCCTTTTCGCTCTCGTCCTCGGCAAATTTCACATCTGCCCCGTAAGAGTATTCTACCCCGTCCTTTTCCTCAGCCTGGGTCAGGATGTTATTGGCGCGCTTGAAGCCCTGCAGCAGGTTGGTGCCATCTTCGGATTTCAGGAAGTCTTCCAATGCGCGGGCGCGTTTCACCAGAAGAGTCAGGTCGTCATTTCCGTCCATGGCGATACAGGCGTCGATCACATCATGGCGAATACCCTGATCGCGCAGGAAAACCTTGAGGCGGTCATGGAAGAAGGAGAGGAGATCGTCCAAAATTATTTTATCACTGAAAATTGGGCTGTCTTTTGCCTTTATCGCCTCAATCAAAGCACCGAATACACCATGATCAGAAATTTCTTTAGAGATGTTTTTCATCTCCAAGATTCGGAGGTCGTCAGCGCTGAGCCCTGTAGCCGCGATGTAAGCCGCTCTCCGCTCCAGATGTTCTTTTCCATCTGCACTATCACGACGTGCTGCATGCGGGAAATATGCCTTAAGCAGCAAACGGTCTAACTCACTTCTGGCGTCATTCTCCAACACCAGCCGGATCACACCCAGGGCAGCGCGCCGCAGGGCAAAGGGATCCTTTGACCCTGTAGGCTTTTCATCAATGGCCCAAAACCCGGTCAATGTATCCAGCTTATCGGCCAGCGCCACGGCGACCGAGACGGGCTCCGTCGGCACATCATCCGAGGGGCCCAGCGGCGAGTAATGCATCTCGCAGGCATTGGCGACTTCTTGCGGCAGACCTGCGGCTTCAGCGTAATACCGCCCCATCAGGCCCTGCAGCTCGGGGAATTCATAGACCATCTCGGAGCTGAGATCCGCCTTGGCCACCTTGGCCGCCTGCTCTGCCAGATCGGCATCGGCGCTAACAACCGGCGCGATCTCGCGTGCCAGGGCGGCGATGCGGTCGATGCGTTCGGCCTGAGTGCCCAACTTGTTGTGGAAGGTGACATTCGACAGCTGCGCGCTCCAGCCCTCCATGCCGACCTCCGATTTGGCCACCCGCAGGTCATTCTCCCAAAAGAACTTGGCATCGGCCAAACGCGCCGACAGCACCTTTTGATTGCCCGCCAGAATGGTCGCGCCCTGATCCGCGGTCTCGCGGTTGGCAACGGTGACAAAGCCCTCGATGCGCCCGGTCTTGGGGTTCTTTACCGAGAAAAACTTCTGGTGTTCCTTCATGGAGGTCTGCAGCACCTCTGCTGGCAGATCCAGGAATTCCGCATCGATATCGCCCAGCAGCACCACCGGCCACTCCACCAGACCGGCCACTTCGGTCAGAAGCCCCTTGTCCTCGACCAGTTCCAGCCCGCGGGCAAAGGCCTGATTGCCGGCCTCCTGCCAGATCGCCTGCTGACGCTCGACCGGGTCCAGCACCACATTGGCACGCTTCAATTTGGCAGTGTAGTCCTCAAAACCATTCACGGTGATCTCGCCCGGCGCCATAAAACGATGGCCCTGGGTCACATTGCCCGCTTGGATCCCGTCGATATCAAGCGGCACCACCTCAGCGCCATTCTCATCACTCAGCTGACAGAGGATCGAATGCAAAGGCCGCACCCAGCGCAGCGAGCCGGTGCCCCAGCGCATGCTTTTGGGCCAGGGGAAGTTGCGAATGGTGGCTTCCAGAACCTCGGCGATGATTTCTGCCGCCGGACGGCCCGGCTTTTCGATCAAAGCAAAATAAACAGCTCCCTTGGGGGTGTCCCGTTCTTCCAGCTGATCGCGTGTCAGCCCAGCGCCGCGCAAAAAGCCCTCAATCGCCTTGTCCGGCGCGCCCACTTTTGGTCCCTTGCGCTCTTCGCGCAGGGTGGGGCTTTCGGCCAGCAGACCTTCCAGCGCCAGAGTCAGGCGACGCGGGGTCGAGAAGGCCGCAGCCCCCGCATAGGTCAGACCCGCCTCGACCAGACCATCGGTCATGCGCTTTTTCAGATCCTCAGCCGCACGCCCCTGCATGCGGGCCGGGATTTCCTCGGAAAACAGTTCAATCAGCAGGTCGGGCATCTCGGGTCCTCAGAAGTTCACAATCGCCTGGATGACGATGGCATTGGCGATATCCACAAAAAAGGCGGAAACCAGGGGCAGTACTACAAAAGCAATAGGAGAGGGTCCATAGCGTTTGGTCACTGCGGTCATATTTGCAATGGCTGTTGGCGTAGCCCCAAGAGCAAAACCGCCAAAACCGGCAGCCAGTACGGCGGCGCGATAGTTGCTGCCCAGCACCGGAAACAGCACAAAGAGCACAAAGCCGACGGCAAACAGGGTCTGCGCCAGCAGGATAACAAGGATGGTCAGGCCAAGATCCGCGATGGTCCAAAGCTGCAGGCTCATCAGCGACATCGCCAGAAAGGCCCCAAGGGAAAATTCCGACACCAGGGCCAGAGCCGGTGTCCGCGCCACAGCAGGCGCATTGGGTGCGATCAGGGCCCGCAGATTAGCCAGAACGATTCCCGCCACCAGACAGGGCACAAAGAGCGGCAGTTTGAGCCCCACCACCTGCGACAGCGCGTGCAGCGCATAACCCAGGATAATTGCCAGATTGAGGTAGAGCATCACCCGGATCAGAGCCAGATGATCAATCACGGCTGTCTCGGCCTCCTCATGTGCAACACCAACAGTATGTTCTTCTTCAGGGCGATTGGGGGTCAAGCCGTTGCGATTGATCAGGATGCGGGCAACCGGCCCGCCCACCAGTGCTGCCAGCACCAGACCCAGGGTCGCCACCGCCACGCCAAGCTCTGGCGCGCCGGTCAATCCGGTTGCTGTTGCGACCTCCGGTGCCCAGGCAATTGCAGTGCCATGCCCCCCAATAAGCGCGGCAGATCCCATCAGAACACCAGCCTGAGCCGGATAGCCAAAGGCAACCGCCCCTGCAGCGCCAATCACATTCTGGGCCAGAATTGTCAAAAGGGTCAGAACCAGCAGGATCGCCAGTGGCTTCCCCCCAGCCATCAAGTCCGACAGCCGGGCGTTCAACCCGATCGCGGCAAAGAACAGCACCAGAAACATATCCCGGCTGCCCATTTCAAAACTGATTTCCAGGCCGGTCAGACTATAGACCATCATCACGGCCACAGCCGCAATCAAACCACCAGTCACCGCTTGGGGGATATTGTAGCGACGCAGGAACTGCACCTGATTGTTGAGCTGCGCCCCCAGCAAAAAGACCGCAAAGCCAAGCGTCACTGAGATAAAATCAGGAATGGTGAGCGCAGTTTCCATCACAGCCTTCCTCTTTTTCGCAACAACAACGGACCCGAAGCGCTCTTTGAGCCGGTACCAGCCCAGGTCTATTGCGCCTAAGGCAGGGCCCTTGTCGGCTCAGCCTCGTCAGTTACTCTGCGGGCGCGGCGGACAGGTTTCTCCGACCACGGTTCCGTCATAGGCCTTTTCACCACAGGCGTTCAGCTCATGCCAGGCAAAGCCCAACCCCTGATCGGTCACAGCCACAATACGGTCTACCCCGTAGGAGATATTCTTGACCGAGATAAAGGCCGTTGCGGCACCCGCATCAAGTGCCGCGCCCAGGGCCTCGGCATCAAAGCAGTCAAACCATCCCGGCGCATTGCGTGGGTGCTTTTGCTCTGAGACCTGAAACAGCTGCGCCAATTCCTGAGGCGCCAGTGCGGTGGTGAAACAGGCGCGATAGCGAATGGGTGAGCTGCCCGCATCAATCGCCTGAAAGTCACCATAGGCAATGGGACGGGGCTCCGTTTCACCCAAAGGCAGCAAAACCACATCTTTGCCCGGCGTCAGGGCGACCTCATCGTAATAGCCATAGACCTGCAGGTAATACATGGCGCCACCTGCCGCGAGGCCGGAAACCACAAGTACAATCGCAAGAAACTTACCCAACATTGGCAAAAGCCCTCATTTTCTGGCCAGCATCACACCCTGCGCCCGGTTCAACGGCGCGCAGGGGCTGCGGGCTCAATTGATACCCCAAGCAGGGATCAGCCAGCAAAGCCACCGGCGCTGGTCTGCACAAAGGCATCCGCACATTGTTTGGCCAGGTTCCGCACCCGGCCGATATAGGCCTGGCGTTCGGTGACTGAGATCACGCCGCGCGCATCCAACAGGTTGAAGATATGGCTGGCCTTGATGCACTGATCATAAGCGGGATGTGCCATGACGATACGCTTGCCAGTCTTGGGGTCGTCGTATTCCTGCGCCAGAATGGTGGCGCATTCGGCCTCAGCCTCTTCAAAATGACGCAGCAGAACGTCGGTATTGGCCACGTCAAAGTTCCAACGGGCATATTCTTCTTCGGTCTGTTTGAAGACATCGCCATAGGTCAGCGGGATCGGCGCGTCCGGGTCGTTGAAGGGCATGTCCATCACGTGATCGACACCCAACACATACATCGCCAGACGTTCCAGACCATAGGTCAGCTCGCCCGAGACCGGGTGGCAGTCATGGCCGCCAACCTGCTGGAAATAGGTGAACTGGCTGACTTCCATACCGTCACACCAGACTTCCCAGCCCAGCCCCCAGGCGCCCAGTGTCGGGCTTTCCCAGTCGTCCTCGACAAAGCGGATGTCATGCAGCGCCATATCAACGCCAATGGCCTCAAGACTGCCGAGGTAAAGCTCTTGCAGATTGGGGGGGCTGGGTTTGATCAGTGCCTGAAACTGGTAGTAGTGCTGCAACCGGTTGGGGTTTTCGCCGTAGCGCCCATCCGTGGGACGGCGCGAGGGCTGCACATAGGCTGCCGCCCAGGGCTTGCTGCCCAGCGAGCGCAGGGTGGTCGCAGGGTGGAACGTGCCGGCCCCGACCTCCATGTCATAGGGCTGCATCACGGCACAGCCCTGTACGGCCCAATAGTTCTGCAGACGCAGAATGATCTCCTGAAAGGAGCGCGGCGCGGATCCGGCTGCACCAGTCTGGCCGGTGGTCTGGGTGGCGGTCTGGGTCATATCCAAATCCTTCGTATTGGCAGCACATGCGGGGTTCTTCCTATGCAAGCCCCCCGGCAGGGTCAACGGCTAGAAGCGCGCAATGCGCCACAGATCGTTGCCGCGCTGCCCCCTTGGCGTCTCAACATGACATTTTGCCGTGGCATTAAGGCCATAATCACCAGATTGCTGCATCAAGTGGGGAATTCCCCCCTGTAAGGGGCGTTTCCTTTACCGCTGCAAAATGTTTATCTGCGCGGCAATAATTTGGTTCACCGGGATAGGGTCCTGATAATGAGAAAACTGATTGCCGCATTGGTGCTGTCGCTCAATGCGCTTGCCATTCTTCTAGTTGCGCCGGCGCAGGCGCAGCAAAACCCGCAGGATACGGTCTGGATTCAGGTGGCTGCACGCCCCACCCTGGCCAGCGCCAACCAAGAAGCCCAGGCCTTTGCCGCCAAGATCCCGGATGTGGCCGGATTTTCCCTGGGCGGCGGCTGGTATGGTGTCCTGATTGGCCCCTATACCCGCGAAGACGCGAATCGGGTCTTGCAGGTCTATCGCGCCGAGGGCCAGATCCCGCGTGACAGCTTTATCGCCCTGCCCAACAACCTGCGCAACCAGTTCTACCCCCTGGGTGAAGACGCCGCACAGGCCAACCAGCCAGCCCAGGCTCCTGAGGCTGTGGCCTCTGCTGAGGGCGGTGAGACCGCGCAACAGCTGGCTACACCTGAGACAGTTGTGATTGCAGAACCTGCCGCCCCCGCCCTGCCTGATGAAACCCGCGCCGAGGCCCGCCGCAGCGAGCAGCGGTTGAGCCGAGATGAGCGCAAGGATCTGCAGATCGCCCTTAAGGCCGCCGGTTTTTACAGCTCCGCCATTGATGGCGCTTTTGGCCGTGGCACCCGCCGCTCGATGTCTGACTGGCAAACCGCCAAAGGCTTTGAGGTCACTGGTGTTCTGACCACGGCGCAGCGGCAGATCCTGCTGGACGACTATAACGCGCCGCTGATCTCGGTTGGCATGCGTCGCATCACCGACAGTCAGGCCGGAATTTCGCTGGAAATCCCCGCGGGCGAAGTTGCCTTCAACCGCTATGAGCCCCCCTTTGCCCATTACGACAGCTCAAGCGATCTGGGTGTGCGGGTGCTGCTGATCAGCCAGCGCGGCGACAAGAGCACGCTCTATGGTCTTTATGACATTATGCAGACCTTGGAAATTGTGCCTCTGGACGGCCCCCGTGAGCGCAAAGACAAGAGCTTTACCCTGGAGGGGCGCAACAGCCGCTTTGTCTCCTTCACACAGGCCAGCCTCAAAAATGGTGAGATCAAAGGTTTCACCCTGATCTGGCCCGCCAATGACGAGGCCCGCCGCACCCGTGTTCTTGCTGCCATGCAGGCGAGCTTTGAGCGCGCGGATGGGGTGCTTGACGATGCCGCAGGCGCGGATATCCAGCAGGATATTGACCTGCTCTCTGGCCTGGAAATTCGCAAACCCAAGATGTCGCGCTCTGGCTTTTTTGTCAGCAGTGACGGTGTGGTCGTAACCACCGCAGATGTGGTGCAGGGCTGCACAAGGGTCACGCTGGATCACGGCTACCCCGCCGACATCCTAGCCTCAGACAGCCAGTCTGGCATGGCAATCCTGCGTCCGACCCAGTCCCTGGCCCCCATGGCCGTGGCGGAGTTCAGCCCACAAAGCCCCCGCCTGCAATCAGAAATTGCCGTTTCCGGCTTTTCCTATGAAGGTGTGCTTGGAGCGCCCAGCCTCACCTGGGGCAAACTGGCCGACGTCAAAAGCCTGGAAGGCGACAGCACTGTTGCCCGCCTCGCCCTGACCGCCCAGCCCGGCGATGCAGGTGGCCCGGTGGTGGATGCCTCCGGTGCCGTGCTTGGCATGTTGCTGCCACAGGGCACTCAGGGGCGTCAGCTGCCCGCCGATGTAAGCTTTGCCGCCAACGCGGAGGCAATTCGCAGTGCTCTGGAAGCTGTCGGGCTGGAGGTGCAATCGCATCCCTCCGGCACCCCGTTGCCAAATCAGGCCCTGGTGAACCGGGCCACGGGCATGACCGTTTTGGTCAGCTGCTGGAAGTAAGCGCCAACGCCTAAGACTATGCGCCGCCCCTGCAACCTACCGGGGCGACGACCACAGAAAAAGGACGCTGGTGGGGCTCCACCAGCGTCCTTTTTCTTTAATCCGAATTGAACGGCACCCTGCCTCAGTAAGCGTGGATACGGCCATCCCAGGTGTGAAAACAGCCCGTGGTCTCAATCGTTAAAGCATCAAACTCCTGAATCAAACCAGTGGCCGAGTCTTCAACGCTGATATCCCCCTCTTCACCGCCCATTTCGGTGCGCACCCAACCGGGGTGATAGATGCCAACAGCGATGCCTTCTGGCTGCAGGTCGGTGGAGAGGTTACGTCCCAGGTTCAACACAGCCGCCTTTGAGGCCCGATAGGCATAGCTGCCACCGGGCGCGCGGGCATGGCTGGCCATCTGCGACGAAATGATTGCGATCTTTGGTGCGGCCCCGAGGCGCAGATTGGGCAGCAAGGCCTGAACCGTCAGAAACACGCCAGTCACATTGGCCGCCAGACTCTGGCTCCAGATCTCGGCAGTGTAATCCTCAAGCGACATTCCCTTGTCGAGATAGACGCCCGCATTACAAACCAACAGATCAATGGGTCGATCCTCCAGATGCGCTGCAAGCCGCGCCTGCTGTTTTGGATCGGTCACATCCAGCGCCACATCACAGGAGGCATCACGCGCGGTCCCTGTGACCTCATGCCCAGCCGCAGTCAATTGAGACGCCATCTCGCGGCCAATTCCACGATTTGCACCGGTAATTACTACATGCATAAGATTTTGCCTCTTAATTGGTCAAATGGGGTCATCTGTGCAAGCCTCTAATTTGTTTTTCGGCCCCGCCCAAAGGGCAGCGGCAGAACCGGAATACCCTCGTCGATCAGCGCCTTGGCCTCTTCCGGCTTGGCCTCACCATAGATCGCACGTTCTGGCGCATCCCCCAGATGCATGGCGCGGGCCTCGCTGGCAAAATCTTTGCCTACATAGTCAGAGTTTGTCTCGACCTTGCGGCGCAGCTCGCCCAGGGCCTTTTGCATCTCGGCGGCCTGACCGTTCACAGGGGTGCTCAAGGCCCCTGGGCCGCTCTCAGGCGCAGCAGCAGGATCTGGTGCAGTGCTGTGTGTTGAGGGGGAGGCCGCTGGAGCTGCTGCCGACTCAGGTTCGCCGATGCCTGAAACAGCCTTGCGCCCGGTGCGTACCCGAGGCGCCATAATGGCCTTTTCGACCTCGGTGCTGCCACAAAAGGCACAGGCCACCAGACCTGCCGCCGACAGTTTGTCAAAGGCGGAAGCGGATTGGAACCAGCTGTCAAAGCTATGCCCTTGGGCGCATTTAAGGCTGTAGTTTATCATTCTCTTACTCGTAGCAGGCTTTGCTGATTAACGGGGCAACAAATGCAAGATCAAGTCCAAAAATGACACAGAAAATCACCCCCAAGATGCACCCGATCCTAGATACACTGCCAAAAGCCGAATATCGAAGTCTGACGTAGGTTAGGGCCTCAAAGGCAAGCGTGTGACAAAATCCGCCAGCAGTTCTGCCTCTGGCTGGTCCGCTTCGATCGCCAAACGGCGCAGACCAAAATGCACCAAGGCGACTTCGTGATAATAGCCGGAATAGACATAGTTCACCGTCGCCCCGGCCGCCGCCCCCAGAATGGGCACTGATTGCGCCGCCAGTTTGTGGCCAAACGCGGTGGCAAGGCGTGGTGCCACCGTGGTGATCACCTGATTGAGCGCTTGGCCCGACAGGCTGACCCGTAGCGAAACAAAGGCCGTATCGCTGCCATCATCGCGCGCCAGCGGTCCTGCCGAGGCAAAGACACGCAGACAATCAAACATGACGCTCTCGGCATTGGGGTCAAACCCTTCTGCCGCGGCGGCATCCTGTATCGTACGCAACAAAAACGCCGTGGTAGCTGGCAGCTCGACAAGCGCCCCAGGCAATCCGCCCGCACCGCCTGCAGCGCCCATCGCGGTGCTGACCAGGCGATTCACCCTGCGCGACTGTCCCGGCACCAACCGCCGGGACTGGCACGCCGCCTGCATCGCCAGATGCAGCGCCTGTTCGGTGGCCTGCCCCAGCTGGGCACGCGGCGCGGCGGGCAATTTCACCAGAAGGTTTTCGACCTGGCCACCAATCAAGTTGAGAAGATTGATCCCCAGACCGCTGGCCATCTGATACCGCCGCGCCAACGCGTCCAGCTCCGCTTCTATCTCAACCGGAGACAGGTGGGGCTTCTCTTGCAAAATCTCGGTCATCGACATGGCCTCCCTCACTCAAAGAGATTGGCCCAGGCGTCACAACTTTCAAGGCCTTCCGGCGGCAAGGTCCGCCTCTTGCCAGCGGGTGACCCGGCCACAGACCCCTTCCCAGGCCCCGCTGGCAGAGGCCAGACCCAATACCCGTTCCGGGTTGGTCGGCGGGGGCATTTCCACATGCTCCAGACGCTCGAAGCCAAAGCGGCGATAATAGGGCGCATCGCCCACCAGCATGACTCTCTGCCAGCCCAGTTCGGCGGCCTTGGCCAGGCTGTCGCGGATCAGTGAGCCTCCCAAACCCTCGCCCTGGTGGGTCGGGTGCACCGCCACTGGCCCCAGCAATAGTGCCGTCACCCGGTTTGGCTCTTTGGCGGGCGTAGAACCTTCAGACGATACCGGGCTTTCAATATGAACTGGCCAGAACCGGATCGCACCGGCCAGAATACCCAGCTCATCGCGGGCCACCTGACTCAACCCTGGAACCGGCGGCACATCATCGCGCAAACGGTACGAGGACAGGGCCTCACGCCCAGGCGCAAAGCACAGGTCATAAAGCGCCTCGACCTCCCAGCGGTCGCCGGGCTGTTCTGCCATAAGTTCGATCACGCCCTGCGGCCTCCGTCCCTGCCCGTCTCTCAAGGGGCTGGAAATCGCCCTAGCACGGGCGTAAGCCTGGGGCAAACAATTGGAGACGCGCGATGTTCTACCGACCCGAAGACGGCCATGGCTTGCCGCACAACCCCTTTAACGCCCTGATTACCCCACGCCCCATCGGCTGGATTTCCTCCCGCGCCGCGAATGGCAGCAACAATCTTGCGCCCTACTCGTTCTTCAATGGCGTCGCCTATACGCCACCGCAGGTGATGTTTGCCTCCACCGGAAGCAAAGAGGACCAGGCCGGCACCAAGGACAGCCTCGCCAATATCGAGGAGACCGGCGTGTTCTGCGTCAATATCGTGGCTTTTGAGATGCGCGATGCGATGAACACCAGCTCCGAGATGTTGCCCAAGGAGGTAGATGAGTTCTCCCATGCCGGTCTCACGCCAGTGGAATGTGACACCATCAACTGTGCCCGCATCGAGGGCGCGCCTGCCGCGCTGGAATGCAAGCTGACCCAGATCGTGACCCTGCCCGGGGCAGCAAACCGCGTTGCATTTGGAGAGGTCACCGGTATTCACCTGCGCGATGACTGCCTGCGGGATGGCATATTTGACGTGACCAGCTTTCAGCCCCTGGCCCGTATGGGCTATCGTGATTACACCGTCGTGCGGGATGTTTTCTCGCTGGCGCGCCCCGACGATTGAGCCCCACTGATGCCCCTCCCAAACCCGAGTTTACGCAATCCAATTGTGCTCCCCGATGGTCAGGCCCATGCCGGCACCGTGATGCTGTCACAAGCCCTTGATCACCCCAACTTCCAGGTTGGCGCCTTCACCTATGCGTCTGATTTTGAGCCTCCCTCAGATTGGGCAACGCATCTGGCCCCCTATCTCTTTGCCGGTGCCCGCGAACGTCTGGTGATTGGACGGTTCTGCCAGATCGCCCATGGGGTGCGCTTTATCACCGCCTCCGCCAATCATGCCCAGGATGGGATCAGCTGCTATCCCTTTCCGGTATTTGATCCCGCCCAGATGGCGGGTTTCCAGCCAGACACCCGCGATACCGTGATCGGCCATGATGTCTGGATCGGTTATGGCGCCCTGATCCTGCCCGGTGCCCGCATTGGAGATGGCGCCATTATCGGCGCCGGAGCCGTGGTGCGGGGCACCATACCGCCCTACGGCATCGTCACCGGCAATCCTGGCAGCGTTGCGCGATACCGCTTTTCAAAACCCCAGATCGCCCGCCTCTTGTCGCTGAAATGGTGGCACTGGCCGCAAGAGCTTTTGGCCCGCGCCGAACCGGCACTTCTGACTGGGGATCTCGACATGCTGGAAGCTCTTGCCCCCGACTGATTGCCCTTCCCCCGGAAGGGCACGCGAGATCACAATGGCTTAGCACCTCAGAGGCTACCCTCTAAAAAAAACAGCCGCGCCCCGTCAGGGGCGCGACCGCTTGATAACAGCAAGAATAGGGGGGGTTAGTGACCGCCCAGGATCCCGGTCTTGACCGAATAATCTACCGCTACCTGATATTCGGGATCATCATCGCTATCGATCATCAGATGGCCCGCCTTGGTCAGCAGCTGGTGACAGTCGCGGCTCAGGTGGCGTAGCATCAAGATCTTACCCGCCGCCTCATATTTACCTGCCACGGCTTCAATCGCCTGCAATGCCGACTGATCAACAACCCGGCTACGGTTGAACTCGACAATCACTTTGTCGGGGTCGTTTTCCACGTCAAACAGCTCGATGAACCCATCTGTTGAACCAAAGAACAGGGGCCCTTCGATCTCATAGACCTTGGCGCCCTTCTCGCTTTCCGACTCCCGGGTGATCGCATGGATGCGGCGCGCATTGCTCCAGGCATAGGCCAGCGCCGAGACGATCACACCCACCACAACTGCAATCGCCAGATCGCTCATCACTGTCACCACGGTCACCAGCACGATGACAAAGGCATCCATCGGCGGTACTTTAGTCATGATTTTCAGGCTGTTCCAGGCAAAGGTGCCGATCACCACCATGAACATCACCCCTACCAGGGCGGCCAACGGGATCTGTTCAATCAACGGCGAGGCCACAACGATAAAGGCCAGCAGGCAAAGGGCGGCAAAAATGCCCGCGATGCGCGTGCGACCGCCGGATTTCACGTTGATCATCGACTGGCCAATCATGGCGCAGCCGCCCATGCCGCCAAAGAAACCAGTGATCACATTTGCCGTCCCCTGCGCGATGCATTCCTGGCTGGCGCCACCGCGCTTGCCGGTGATTTCTCCCACCAGATTCAGCGTCAGCAGGCTTTCAATCAATCCGATGGCCGCCAAAATTACGGCATAGGGCAAGATGATCCACAGGGTTTCCAAGGTCAGCGGCGCCAGAGCGTCGCCATAGATGCCGATGCCTTCGCCAAAGGGACTGTGAATAAAGGGCAATCCGCCCTCAATGGAGGCCATATCCCCAACCCGGGGCACATCCAGGCCAAAAATGATCACGATGCCGGCAACAATGCCAATCCCAGCCAAGGGTGCCGGGATGATCGAGGTAATCTTTGGCGTCCCCCAGATAATCACCATGGTCAGACCTACGAGACCCAGCATCAGCATCATGGGCATGCCCGACAGCCACTCCGCCCCATCGGTGCCGGGCACTTTGAACTGGGTCATCTGAGCCAGGAAAATCACGATTGCCAACCCGTTCACAAAGCCCAGCATCACCGGATGCGGCACCAGGCGAATGAATTTGCCCCAATGCATAACACCGGCAATCAACTGCAACACGCCCATCAGCACTACCGTGGCAAAGAGATACTCAACGCCATGTTGTGCCACCAGGGCCACCATGACCACCGCCAATGCCCCGGTCGCGCCTGAGATCATCCCCGGACGGCCGCCGATCAGTGCCGTAACCAGCCCCACCAGAAAAGCCGCATAAAGCCCCACCAGCGGATGCACCCCGGCAACAAAAGCAAAGGCCACTGCCTCGGGCACCAAAGCCAGCGCAACAGTCAGCCCCGACAAGAGCTCGGTGCGGACGCGGCCAACAGACCAGCCCTCATCCTGCATGATCGATAGGTTGGGCGGGGAAATACGATTGGCCAGCAGGGCCATGGCGGCGCGTCTCATGGGAAATACCTGTGATTGGGGAGCTTAGTTTCGCAGCCCGCCCCTAGCGGAAAATCGCCAATGGCACAAGGGAGAAGGGTTCAGCCCCCCCTGCACACGTCATCATCTGCCCCTTAAAGCAACTGCACCCCCAGGCTCGCCCCATATAGCCCAACACCAAACACCCCATGGGTTATCAGGCTGTTCAATCGCATCAGAGCTGGATTTGGCGCCTTACGGGCTGCAAACCCGGCGCCCATCGCGGGCTGCATCAGGCAAAGCGGCAGCACCACTGTGGATAGCCCAAAAAGAATTGGGACTACCGGTTCCGGAGATGTCAGCCAGCTAGACCCCACAATCCCGGTCAAACCCTGCGCCAATACGATCCCCACGCCATAGTGAAACACCCAGCCCAGACTTTGCTCCCACAGCATCGCGGGCCTCACCCTATCTTGAGGTTCCAGCACCAGATCCCCCTGCGGCAACCTCCAGAGCCAACGCCCGACCAACCCCCAATCTGGTCCAGATATTCCAAACCAGCGCCGCCGTATCCAACCCAACAGATCAATGACGACAGTTGCGATCACACCCGCCAAAGCTGCCAGTTGAATGATAAACCAATCAAATTCCATCTTTCTCTCCTGTTCCTTGTCCGTAGATGTTAGGAATTTGTACTGTCCGAATTAAAGCCAACTTGAGGTCAAGGATGAATTCGATGAAATCTCTGGATATCGCCGAGGTTGCCCAGCGCAGCGGCTTGAAACCCTCGGCGCTGCGCTATTATGAAACGCTTGGCGTGATTGCCGCAGATAGCCGCAAAGGCCTAAGACGTCAGTACGATGCCTCCGTTCTGGACCGTCTTGCTTTGGTGGCCCTGGGGCGGCGTGCTGGATTTTCACTGCAGGAAATAGTGGCCACGCTTGGACCTGCAAGCGGGGCTCAAGCCGAGTTTGAACTCGATCGTGACCGGATTGCCGAACGCGCGGCGGAAGTCGACCACCGGGTGCGAGAGCTCACGCTGCTGTCCCGCGCCCTGCGCCACGTTGCCACCTGTCAGGCACCAAGTCATTCCCAATGCCCCAGTTTTCGCAAGATGATGACGGAGGCCCTGACCTGGACCAATGCAGACAGGCAAAAACTATAGGATTGTACGCAGCCCGCTCTATCAACTTTCAAAAAATATTCCCGCCGGAGGCCGCGCGGTTGTCAAACCGCGCGCAGAAAGGCACAACCCTTGAGACCAAGTAGCGACAGCAGCGACAGACAGGAGTGCAGCGCGTGACACAGATCTCCGACCCCCAGAACACCATGATTGCCGTCATTGGCGGTTCAGGCATTTACGACATCGACGGGCTGGAAGGCGCCCAATGGGTCAGTGTCGACACCCCCTGGGGCGCCCCGTCGGATCAGATCCTCACCGGCAGCCTCGGGGGCGTCAAAATGGCCTTTCTGCCGCGTCATGGGCGCGGCCATGTGCATTCCCCAACTGAAGTGCCCTACCGCGCCAATATCGACGCGCTGAAACGGCTGGGTGCGACGGATGTCTTTTCCGTCTCCGCCTGCGGGTCGTTTCGCGAAGAAATGGCGCCGGGGGATTTTGTCATTGTCGATCAATTCATCGACCGCACCTTCGCCCGCGAAAAAAGCTTCTTTGGCACCGGCTGTGTCGCCCATGTCAGCGTCGCCCATCCGACCTGTGAGCGGCTCTCCGATGCCGCAGAACAGGCGGCCAAGGCGGCGGGGATCAAAGTGCATCGCGGCGGCACCTATCTCTGCATGGAAGGACCTCAGTTTTCCTCCATGGCCGAAAGCAAGATGTACCGCGAAAGCTGGGGCTGTGATGTCATTGGCATGACCAATATGCCGGAGGCTAAACTGGCCCGCGAGGCGGAGCTTTGTTATGCCTCCATCGCCATGGTCACCGATTACGACAGCTGGCACCCCGAACACGGAGCGGTGGATATCAGCGATATCCTGGCGACGTTGCAGGGCAACTCCAGCAATGGTCGCGAACTGGTGCGCCGCCTGCCCGCCCTGCTTGGCGCTGAACGCGCCCCCTGCCCGCATGGCTGTGATCGCGCCTTGGAATTTGCCATCATGACCGCACCCGAAAAACGCGACCCTGCCCTGCTTGCAAAACTGGAGGCTGTGGCCGGACGGGTTCTGAGCTGAGCCTCCACAGGAAGGTAAATGCAACAGGGGGCGGGAAAATTCTTCCGCCCCCTTTATTTTGCCCGACTGCGCCCCTTGATAGAAGCAACCAGAGGTTTTCTGCGAGAACAAAACATATGCGCCTTCACGGATTGGACATTGCCCGCTTTTTTGCCTTCTGCGGCATGGTTCTGGTGAATTTCCGCATCGCGGCTGAGGTCACACCCGGCACGGATTTTGCCTCCATCCTGACCAATGGCCTGGAGGGGCGTGCCGCCGCCCTGTTTGTCATTCTGGCCGGGATCGGCCTCACACTCACCAGCACGCCCAAACGGGTCATTGCAGCTCGGGCGGCTGTTCTCTTTGCCCTGGGTCTGGCAAACCTGACGACCTTTGAGGCCGATATCCTGCATTACTATGCCCTGTATTTTCTGGTCGCCCTGCCCTTTCTTGCCGCACCCTCTCGCATATTCCTATGGGCAGTTCTTGGTGCGGCCATTGTTGGATTGGTGGGAATGATCCTGCTCGACTATGAGGCCAACTGGAACTGGGCGACCCTGGTCTATTCGAACTTCTGGACCCCGGAAGGGTTTCTGCGGCACTCGTTTTTCAACGGCTGGCATCCGGTTTTTCCCTGGGTGAGTTTTGTTTTCCTGGGGATGTGGGTCGGACGGCAGGAGCTGGCTCAAAAGCAGGTGCAGAACCGCCTGATCCTTTGGGGTCTGGCCGCAGCCTTGCTGGCCGCGCTCCCCGGTCAGCTTGTTGAGGATCCTGAACTGCGCGAGCTTTTTGGCACAGTCTCCATACCGCCCGGCCCCTTTTACCTGATTGCTTCCAGTGGCAGCGCCTGTGTGGTGATCGGAGCCATGCTGCGGCTGGGAAATCCACTGGACAGACTGGGCCTGGCGGAATGGCTGGCAGCCCCTGGGCGCATGGCGCTCAGTCTTTATGTGGCCCATATAATTCTGGGCATGGGCACGCTTGAAGCCATGGGGCAGCTGGATGGGTCGCTCACGCCAGAGGCCATATTTGGCTTCAGCCTCGGCTTCTGTGCGCTTTCCATGCTCCTCACCTGGATCTGGAACCTCATTTCCTCTCGCGGTCCGCTCGAAGCCCTGATGCGCCGGATCTCTGAAGTTTTCCGTTGACCTCCTTTAGGTCCGCTGTTTTTGCTGTGCTGGTTGGGAAAATGAGAAAGAAAACCCCATGGACTTCACGCTTTGGCTTGCCTTTGCCTCTGCCTCTGCAGCTCTGCTGCTGATCCCGGGCCCAACCGTGCTGCTGGTGCTGAGTTACGCGCTCTCCAAGGGTCGCCAAGTGGCAGTGGCCTCGGCCACGCTGTTTACCGTCCTGAAATGGGTCGGCGCCGCCTATCTTCTGTGGCTCGGGGTGAAACTCTGGCGCAGCGCCTCTGAGGCCAGCAGTTTGGAGGTTCTGGTCAGCACTGACGCAGCAAACGCCCCTGGTGTCTTTGGGCACACAGCCACAGTGACGGCACTGAACCCCAAATCCATTGCCTTTTTTATCGCCTTTGTGCCGAAGTTCATTCGCCCGGGTGACGCGCTGACCCCTCAGTTTGTCATCCTGATTGCCACCTTCGTAGGGCTGGCCGCATTGAACGCGCTGGCCTATGCGTTGCTGGCAGATCGGTTGCGGCTCTGGATTTCGCGACCCAAAGCAATTGCCAATCTGACCCGGGTTGGCGGTGCTGCCCTGGTCGCCATGGGTCTGGCCACTGCGCTGCTGCGCCGCCCAGCAGCCTGACATTTCGAACCTGATCACCGCTTGCCCCTTGCAAGCGGTGATCCCTTGCGCCAAACCCTGCTGGCCGGGACCTGATTGGCAGTCTATGACCGCTCTACAGCCATCGGGCCCAGATCCGCCACGCAAGAGAAAGCCTCTCCATGCCCAAAAAGACTTCTGTGAAAGACTATATCCGCACCATCGTTGATTTCCCGCATGAGGGCATCATGTTCCGCGATGTCACCACGCTTTTTGCTGATCCCCGTGGATTTCGCATGGCCATCGACCAGATGTTGCACCCCTATGCCGGAGAACGGATCGACAAGGTGGTTGGCCTCGAGGCCCGTGGCTTTATCATGGGCGGGGCCATTGCCCATCAGCTGAGTGTCGGATTTGTACCGATCCGCAAGAAGGGCAAGCTGCCGGGCCGCACCCTGAGCCAGGATTACAAACTGGAATATGGTGAGGCCATTGTTGAGATCCACGAAGATGCGATCCAACCCGGCGAGAAAGTCCTGGTGGTAGACGACCTGCTGGCCACGGGTGGCACCGCCTCCGCTGGTATCAAACTGATCGAACGGCTGGGCGGAGAGATCATTTCCTGCGCCTTCATCGTCGATCTGCCAGATCTAGGCGGCCGCAAGGTATTGGAAGACCTTGGTATGGACGTGCATGTTCTATGCGAGTTCGAAGGCGAATAGGTCAGAACTGTCCAAGAAGAGCTCCTTACCTGCGGATTGGTCACTATGCCCTCAAAGGCATAGCCCTCCCGCCCGTCAGGTCTCCATTAAAATGGATCCCTTCCCGTTGGGCATGGCCTTTTTGGCTCATTGAGCCAAAAAGGCGCGCCGCGCGTCAGCGCGGCGCCCGGCCCAAGCAGCCCTTCCTCCTGATTGGAGGGAGCAGGCTGCGCGGGAGCCCTCCCTTTCTTGATACTAGATATCTTCAGAGGGAAGAACCGCGCCGGGGTTCATGATTCCACGTGGATCCAGGGCTTGTTTGATGGCGCGCATCGTTGCGATCTTCACCGGATCGCCATACCGCTGCAAATCCGCAACCTTCATCCGGCCCACCCCATGTTCCGCACTGAATGAGCCCCCCATGTCCTGCACAAGATCATGCACCGCGGATTTCACCGCACCGCGCAGCCCCTCGTAGTCGCTGCGGGATTTTCCATGTCCCGGGAAGACATTGTAGTGCAGGTTACCATCCCCGAGGTGGCCAAAACAATTGATCCGCATATCGCCTTCGCCCAGGGCTGCTATTGCTTCTTTGCCGCGTCGAATAAAATCAGGGATTTCCGAGATCGGCACCGAGATATCATGACTTGAGATCGAACCGACCAACCGATTGGCCTCCGGGATCTGCTCGCGTACCGCCCATAGCGCATCTGCCTGGGCTTTCGACTGCGCAATCACCCCGTCCTCGGCCAGCCCGGCCTCAACGGCTGCTTCAAACAGATCCGATAGAGCCGCAACCGGATCCTGTCCGCGCGCCAGCCCCAGATCCAGCAGTACCGACCACTCCGGCGCCTGAGCAAAGGGCTGTCGCAGTTGCGGCAGATGCTCAGCGAGAAACTCCAGCCCCTGGCGATGCATCAGTTCAAAGGCACTTACCGCTTCCGCCAATTGATCCCGTGCCAGCGCAAGCAGTGAAATTGCCGCTTGGGGCGAGGGCACCACAAAGACGGCCACGCCTTGATGCGCCGGAATCGGAGACAGCTTCAGTGCCGCTGCCGTGATTACCCCCAGAGTGCCCTCCGAGCCGATCAAAAGGTTGCGCAGATCATAGCCCGTGTTGTCCTTGCGCAGACGTGTCAGACCGTTCCAGATCTCGCCATTTGGCAAAACCGCCTCCAACCCCAGGCAGAGATCACGCGCATTGCCGTAGCGCAGCACATTCACCCCGCCAGCATTGGTCGCCAGATTGCCACCGATGCGCGCGGTGCCCTCTGCCGCCAGGGACAGTGGGAACAATCGTTTCTGAGCCAAAGCGGCCTGCTGCACATCCGCCAGTATCGCCCCTGCCTCAGCCAAGATGACATTTTCCTGCGGGTAGACCGCCCGTATCTTGGCCATGCGCTCGAGTGAGAGCACCAGGGGGGCAGCCCCTACCGGTTTCACCTGCCCCCCCACCAGCCCGGTACCGCCGCCATAGGGCACCACGGGCACCCGGGCAGCATTTGCTGCCCTCAGCAAAGTAGCGACCTCTGCGACATTGTTTGGTTTGGCCAATACGCCAGCCTGCCCTTGGTAACGTCCACGCGGCTCCTCCAGATATCTGGGTGCGCAGGGTGCTAAAACGCCCTCAGGCAAAGAGGAAGACAAACTGTCGGCAAAGGCGGTATCGGCGGATCTATAGCTCATCCCCTTGCATCCCCAATCCGCGGCGCCTTGGCAAGTCATTCCAGCACCCCCACCCCAGAAGAGCCAGCTAGAGAATCCACGCCGAGGGCTTCCAAGGGGCGCAACCGCGCCGCGCGCCAGCGCGGCGCCCGGCCCAACTCTGAGTGACAGCCCCGGGCCGAAAGGGCTGAGGCTGTCGCGGAAGAGGCGGGAGCGCTGCCGCTTACCGATCCACTTGTGCCAGTTGAAAGACCAGCACCGCAAGGACAAGAACTAGCCTGCCTGAGTACGCCCCCGGCGATCATGGCGCAGCGCGGCATAGAGCACATGGGTGCGCCAGCGCCCACCGATTTGCAGGTAGGACTGGGCTACGCCCTCATATTTGAACCCGGATTTCTCCAACAAGCCGCGAGAAGCTGCGTTTTCCGGCAGGCAGGCGGCCTCAATCCGGCTGAGATCCAGCTTGCCATATGCATAGTGCACTACGGCGCCTATGGCCTCACGCATGTAACCCTGACGACCAAAGGGCTGCCCGGTCCAGTAGCCCAGCGTCCCAGCCATAGCCGGGCCTCGGCGGATATTATCCAGGGTGATCGCCCCGACAATGACCTGATCCTCGCGCCGGATCAGAAACAACGGCACAGCAGTGCCCGCCGAGACCGAGCGCTGCGCCCAGTAGACCCGGTTGGTAAAGCTCTTGCGTCCCAGATGATCCGAGGCCCAGGCCGGCTCCCAGGGCGTCAGGTAATCACGGCTCTGCAACCGCAGTGCCGCCCAGGCCTGAAAATCCGAATGTACCGGAGGGCGCAGCGTCAGCCGCTCGGTCTCAAGTCGAAGTTTGCGACGGCCCAGCAGCATCAGGCAACACGGCGCTCCTGAAGTGCCGCGAGGCTTGGAGCCCCTTCAACAGG
Source organism: Pseudophaeobacter sp. EL27 (assembly GCF_900313025.1). Classification (GTDB taxonomy): domain Bacteria; phylum Pseudomonadota; class Alphaproteobacteria; order Rhodobacterales; family Rhodobacteraceae; genus Pseudophaeobacter. The sequence continues at coordinate 178,233 of NZ_OMPQ01000008.1, read as the reverse complement.
CCCGTAAAGCGCCATTGCCGCTGGCGCGTGCACCGCAAGCTGTTCTGCCATGGTGCGCACATCTTCGGTGCTGACAGCATCAATCAATTTCACCGTCTCTTCCAGCGCAGGCACCCGGTCCCAGATTTGCACCAGACGCGCCAGACGTTCGGCCCGGTTGGTAGGGCTTTCCAGCCCCATCAGCATGCCTGCCTTCATCTGGGCGCGGGCCCGCTCGACTTCCGCATCTGACATATCCGATGCGGCGCGTTTCATCTCATCCACGGTGATATGAGCCAGCTCCTCGACCTGATCGCCAGAGGTGCCCGCATAGATCGTGGTGCTGCCGGTATCGGCATGGGCGCCAGCCTGGGCAAAGATCGTATAGCACAGCCCACGTTTTTCACGCACTTCCTGGAACAGGCGGCTCGACATGCCCCCGCCCATCACTGCCGAATAGATCTGTGCGGTATAGATGGCGTCGTCACGATAGCCTGGGCTTTCAAAGGACAGGGCAAAATGCGCCTGCTCCAGATCTTTGGCATGGCGCGCCTCGCCCCCGGTGAAAGAGGCCGGTTCCATCACCAGTGATGGCCGCGCCTCCATATCGCCAAACAGATCTTCAGCCAGTTTGACCAGCTCTGCGTGATCCACCGCGCCAGCCGCCGACAGGATCATCTGGCCAGGGCCATAGTGTTCCTTGACGAATTGCGTCAGGTCATCGCGGTTAAAGGCACTGACCCGTTCTGCCGGACCGAGAATAGTGCGTCCCAGCGGCTGATTGTGGTAGCTCTCTTCCTGTAGCCAGTCAAAGATCACATCATCCGGCGTATCCAGTGCCTGACCGATCTCCTGCAGGATCACCCCACGCTCGACTTCGATCTCACGCGGGTCAAACACCGGATTGCGCAGAATATCCGCCAGCACATCCAATGCCAACGGCACATCATCCTTCAGCACCCGCGCGTAATAGGCGGTTACTTCACGAGAGGTATAGGCGTTGATATAGCCGCCCACATCTTCAACCGCCTCGGCGATCTGCAGGGCCGAGCGTTTCTCGGTACCCTTAAAGGCCATATGCTCCAGAAAATGCGCGATGCCATTCTGTTCAAGCCGTTCATTGCGGCCACCAGCGGTGACCCAGATCCCGATCGAGGCAGATTGCAAGCCCGGCATGGCCTCCGTCACGATGCGAAAGCCATTGGCCAGTTGATGCTGTTGGACGCTCACTGAATAGATCTCATTATGCGATGTTCTTTCTGATATGGTCTTCGATTGCAGTCAGATCATTGGCGATCTGGCTAACCCGTTCATCTCGCTCATACAGATCGGCCATACGGGTCGGCAAGTCCGGATATTGGCCGGAGGCCTTTTCAACCGCTGCCGGGAACTTGGCGGGATGGGCTGTTGCCAGCGTAATCATCGGCACATCTGCCTCGCGCTGCTCTGCCGCGACCTTTACCGCCACCGCGCCATGGGGGCACAGCAGTTCCCCCGAGGCAGCAACCTCGGATTTGATAGTCGCCAGGGTTTCTTCTTCCGAGGCGCGACCGGATTTGTAGGTCTCCGACAGCGCCTGCATGGCGCCCTGGCTGACCTCAAATCCGCCGGACTTCAGCTCTTCCATCAGCTGCGCCACGGCGCTTGCGTCCTTATCATAGGCAAAATACAGCGCCCGCTCAAAGTTCGACGAGACCTGAATATCCATCGAGGGAGAGATCGACGGCACGGTATCGCCCTTATGATAGCCTTTGCCCTCCAGGCAGCGGTGCAGGATGTCGTTTTGGTTGGTGGCCACCACCAGATCCTTGATCGGCAGGCCCATCTGCTTGGCAATGTAGCCCGCAAAAATGTCGCCAAAGTTACCGGTGGGAACGGTAAAGCTCACCTCATGTTCCGGCGCGCCGAGGCTGACAGCGGAGGAGAAGTAATAGACCACCTGAGCCAGAACCCGGGCGATGTTGATCGAGTTCACCCCAGCCAGTTTAACGCCGTCGCGGAAGTCAAAGTGGTTGAACATGTCTTTGACACGTGCCTGGCAATCGTCAAAATCGCCGTCCAGAGCCAAGGCATGCACATTCTTGTCCGCAGGGGTGGTCATCTGGCGACGCTGAACCTCGGACACACGGCCGTGGGGATAAAGAATAAAGACATCGACATTGCTGAGCCCACGAAAGGCCTCCATCGCGGCAGAGCCAGTATCGCCCGAGGTGGCCCCGGCGATTGTTACGCGATCATTTCGACGCTCCAGCGCCACCTGAAACAGCTGACCAATCAGCTGCATGGCAAAGTCTTTGAAGGCCAGGGTTGGGCCGTGGAACAGCTCCAGCAGGAAATGATTTGGCGCCAGCTGCTTCAGCGGCGCGCGGGCGGCATGGTTAAAACCCGCATAGGCACGGGAAATGATGCCGCGAAACTCTTCATCCGTGAAGCAATCGCCAATAAAGGGCTTCATCACCCGAAAGGCGGTCTCCTCATAAGAGAGCCCCGACAGGGCGGCGATCTCATCGCGGCTAAGTGTTGGAATCTCGGCAGGAACATAAAGCCCACCATCGCGGGCGAGACCGGTCAGCATCGCCTCTTCAAATGTCAGCTCGGGCGCCTGGCCACGGGTAGAGATATATTTCATCGCTTCAGCCTTCGGATTTGGCGCGGGAACGCCACAGGAAAGAGGCGGTCATCGCGGCCCAGATAAAGGCCAGCGAAAACCAGGTGATCGCATATTGCAAGTGGTTGTTTGGGATGCCCGCAGTCGACACGGGCTGTGGTGTCACGGATGTCTCAGGTGAGATGCTGCGCGCAACAATCAAAACTGGCTCTGTGTCCAGGCGAGAGGCCATGTAAGCGACATCGCGGGCATATAGAATATTAGCATCAACTTCAGGCGCAGGCGTTGTCCAATCGCCCTCGTCCGGCCAGAGCAGATTGCCTGTCACCGATACAGCCCCGGACCTGCGGGCGGAGTTCTTTTCGGCTGCCAGGATGAATCCCCGGTCCAGCAGCAGGCGCCGCCCATCGCTGAGTTCCAGGGCCGTAATCACGCGGTAGCCGGTGGCGGCATTCTTAGTGACCCAGAACACATGCAGATCCTTACCGCCGAGCTCTCCCGCAGCAGAAACGGCACGGTAGCGGTCGTCCTGCTCGGTTGGGTTTTGCGGAACAGCAACAGGGGAGGCGGCAACACGGGTCTCGATGGTATCCAGCACGGCCTGCTTCCAGGCCAGACGCTGAACCTGCCAGGTACCAAGCCCCAGCAGGGTCGCCAGACCCAGCCCGCCAATGACAGAAAGGAAGATCAGTCGCTGCATGTCAGTTCCGTTGCCACAAAAAACAGCGCATGAGTTGCCCCATGCGCTGTGCTTGATACGGTCTGTTTTCCGGTTTTGAAACCTCAAACATGTACCCGGTACATTCCACCGGACACATATGGCATCTTACATGCCCGAGGTGCCCCAGAGGTAGACTGCGAAGAACAGGAACAGCCAGACAACGTCAACGAAGTGCCAGTACCAGGCCGCGGCCTCAAAACCGACGTGCTGCTCGGGGGTGAAATCACCCTTCATCGCGCGGACCAGGCAAACGATGAGGAAGATGGTGCCCAGAAGAACGTGGAAACCGTGGAAGCCGGTGGCCATGAAGAAGTTCGAGTAGAACTCGTCCTCGCCAAATTTCCAACCATCATGGGCCAGCAGCTCATAGTACTCATAGCCCTGCAGCGCGGTGAAGAAGATGCCCAAAACGATACCGATGGACAGGCCCTGGATCAACGACTTGCGGTCGTTGTCATGTACCAGCGCGTGGTGCGCCCAGGTCACGGCACAGCCGGACAGCAGCAGTACCAGTGTGTTGATCAGCGGCAGGTGAAACGGGTCAACCGCGTGGATCGCAGGGGCCACATATTCGGTGCCGATGTAGCTCTCCATCGGGTAGATGGCGTGTTTGAAGAACGACCAGAACCAGGCAAAGAAGAACATCACTTCGGACATCACAAAGAGGATGAAGCCGTAGCGCAGCCCGATGCGAACGACGGGGGCGTGATCGCCCTGACGGGCCTCAACAACCATCTCGGCCCACCAAGCGTAGCTGATGTACAGCACCATGGCCAAGCCACCCCAGAACATGAATGCAGTAATCCCTTGCATCCAAAGAACCGCACCGAAGAGCATGATGAAACCACCAAGCGCTGCCATAAGTGGCAGAATCGATGGAGGAAGAATGTGAAAATCGTGATTTTTAGCGTGCGCCATTTAAGTGTCCCTCACCCGTCGGCCTGGTTCGTGGTTAGATCTGCCCCGGTGTTTTCCCCGGTATCGAGAGCGGCATAGCCCTCGGGCAGATCGATTTCATAAAACGTGTACGAAAGCGTTATCGTATGCACGAATTTTCCGTCCCGGTCGGTTACGATTTCCGGGTCGACAAAGAAGGTCACGGGCATTTCCACCCGCTCCCCCGGTTGCAGCACCTGCTCGGTAAAGCAGAAGCAGTCGATTTTTTCAAAAAATGCGCCCGCCGCATAGGGCGTCACATTATAGGAAGCCTGACCCGCAATGGGCCGATCCGTTGGATTGTAGGCTTCATAAAAGGCCAGACCGGTATCGCCGATCTTGATCTCCATCTCGCGCTGCACGGGTTTGAACTCCCATGCAAAATCACGTTCTTTGGAGCCATCAAAGCGCACCGTTATGGTCTGATCCAGAACAGTATCAGAGCCCGCAGTGGCAACGCCGGTGACGCCGCCAAAGCCGGTGACCCGGCAAAACCAGTCATAAAACGGAACCGAGGCCCAGGACAGCGCGCCCATGGTGATGACAACCGCCACCAGCTGGACAACCGTTTTTTGTGGGCCCTGCATTGCCATCAGTCCTGCTCGCCTTGGGTTTGCGGGAACTGAAAGCCGTTCGAGGTCACCTTGACCATGGTCAGGGCCAGGACCAGCACCACAAAGCTGCCCAGCAATAGGCCTACACCCATATTGCGGCCAAAGCGACGTTTGTGCAGATCATGTTCTTTTTTCAGAGCCATCTTACCAGCCTCCCAGCCCGTAGGGTTTCAGGCTGGCTTCAACCAAAATCGCACCAAAGTGCAAAAACAGGTAAAGCAGCGAGAGTTTGAAAAAGCTGCGCTCGACCTTGAAGTCATCCTCTTCGGACATCACTTCGTTGCGACGCGAAATCTTCCAGGCCCCCAGCAGGAACAGGGCGTTCATCACCACGGCCACGGCCAGGTAGATCGGTCCACCGATTCCCGAGAAAGAGGTGCCAACAGCCAGGATGGCCAGCAGGATTGTATAGACCAGGATATGAACCCGTGTGGCCGGGCGACCATGGGTCACGGTCAACATCGGCACACCTGCATCATCGTAATCCGAGCGCATGAACAGGCACAGGGCCCAAAAATGTGGCGGCGTCCACATGAAGGTCAGGGCAAACATCAGCCAGGGTTCCACCGACATGGTGCCAGTGGCGGCGATCCAGCCGATAACCGGCGGGAAGGCTCCGGCCGCGCCACCAATAACGATGTTCTGCGGCGTCGCCCGCTTCAGCCACATGGTGTAGACCACCACATAAAAGAAGATGGTGAAGGCCAGGAAGGCACCGGCAAAAACATTGGTCGCCAGCGCCAGCATGATCACCGACATCCCCGACAGCGCCAGGCCGAGGCTCAGTGCTTCGCCCGACTCGACCTTACCGGCAGGAATGGGGCGCGATTTGGTGCGTTTCATCACCTGGTCGATATCAGCATCCCACCACATGTTCAGCGCGCCAGAAGCACCACCGCCAATGGCGATGAACAGCACGGCACAAAAACCAATCACCGGATGTACACCCACCGGGGCTGCCATCAGCCCGACAAAGGCGGTAAAAACCACCAAAGACATCACCCGCGGCTTTAGCAGGGCGAAATAATCGCCAAAGCTGGCCTCGTCTTCACGGGGTGTGCTGGCGTTGATGCTTGCGTCGCTCATCGTTGACCCTTTTGTCGACCAGAAATGCGCAGGGATCTGCGCATTGCTTTGTTTTAGAACCTCACCCTCAACGCTCCCTCAAGCGCCGGGGTCAGGAATTCAAAGGAAACCTCAGTTAGAGGCGACCTGATAAGACTGAGGCAGACCAGCGTATTCGTCGATCGCGCCTTTCAGCCATGCGTCATAGGCTTCCTGGCTGACCACTTTGACGGTGATCGGCATATAGGAGTGATCCTTGCCGCAGAGTTCGGAACACTGGCCAAAGTAGATGCCTTCTTTGTCAGCCTTGAACCACAGCTCGGCCAGACGACCGGGAACGCCATCCTGCTTGACGCCGAAGGAAGGCATGGCCCAGGAGTGGATCACGTCAGCGGCGGTCACCTGCATCACCACGGTCTTGCCAACAGGCACCACAACGGCGGTATCGGTGGCCAGCAGATATTCATCTTCGGCGTAACCGTTTTCTGCCAGCTCTTCGCGTGGCAGCATGAAGCTTTCAAAGCCAAACTCGTGGTCGACATACTCATAGCCCCAGTACCACTGGTAGCCCGTCACCTTGATGGTGATGTCACCTTCGGGGATTTCCTGCTGGCGGAACAGCTCTGGCAGCGAGAAAGACCCGATGAAAACCAGCACCAGGATCGGGATCAGCGTCCAGGCGATCTCGATGGGGGTGTGGTGGGTAAAGGCGGCGGGTGTTGGATTGGCGCGACGGTTGAAGCGGACGATAGCATAGAGCATCAACCCACCAACAAAAATACAAACCGCGGTGATGATGACCAGAATCATCCAGTCAAGCGAGTGGATACCTTCGGCCAGTTCAGTCGCCGCCGGCTGGAAGTTCAGGCCGCCGTCTACCGGCTTACCAATGGTTTCCAATCCTTCTTGCGCGGCGGCTGGAAGACTGGAAAGGCCAGCAAAAAGGCCCGAAAGCTTCAAAGCATTCTTCATATCATGTCCTGATCGTTAGTGATCGATTTATTCTTGCAGTCGATTGCGGCTTATGGAGAGTTGATTCCACAAAACGCGCTCGAACCCGTTGTCTTTGACGCTGCTTAAAATCATATTCAGACGTACAGATAAAGAGGCAGGCGAGCGTCAAAGCGTCGCTTTCTTGATTTAGATCAAAAAACCTGAGGTCCGTGACATGGAAAACCCAGCCTTTCGACCCTTTGAAACCCTCCTTCCGGAGGATGAGGCTCTGCCGATCCTGCGCGAAACCCTTGCGGGGGCCGAAGATGGCGAGATTTTTGCCGAACGCCACAAGTCCGAAGCCCTGATGTTTGATGATGGCCGGTTGCGCAGCGCCAGCTATGATGCCTCCGAAGGCTTTGGCCTCAGGGCGGTTAATGGTGAAGTAGCGGGCTATGCCCACTCCACTGATGTCTCTATCCCGGCCCTGAAACGCGCCGCGCAAACCGCCCGACTGGCGGTCGGCGATGGCGGCGGCACCTATGCGGATGCCCCCCAGGCGACCAATAAACGGCTCTATACAGATGCAGACCCGATTGGCGATCTGCCCTTCCCGGTCAAAGTTGAGACGCTTCGCGAGATTGATGCCTTTGCGCGTGATCTAGATCAAAGAGTGGTGCAGGTCTCGGCCTCGATTGCCGCCTCTTTGCAAGAGATCGAAATCCTGCGCGCCGATGGAACTCGGGTCCGCGACACCCGCCCGATGACCCGTCTCAACGTCTCGGTGATTGTCGAACAGGACGGGCGTCGCGAAAGCGGCTCTGCCGGGGGCGGCGGCCGTGTCGGGCTGGACGGGCTGATTGATCCCGCCGCCTGGGCCGAAAAGGCGCGCGAGGCACTGCGGGTGGCATTGGTCAACCTCGAGGCCGTCCCTGCCCCGGCCGGTCCCATGGAGGTGGTTCTTGGCCCTGGCTGGCCCGGCATTTTACTGCATGAAGCCATCGGCCACGGGTTGGAGGGTGATTTCAACCGCAAAGGAAGTTCGGCCTTTGCAGGCTTGATGGGCCAGCGCATCGCCGCTCCCGGCGTCACCGTGCTGGATGACGGCACCATTGCCGATCGGCGCGGCTCGATCACCATCGACGACGAGGGCACACCTTCGCAAAAGAACACTCTGATCGAAGACGGGATTCTGGTCGGCTTTATGCAGGACCGCCAGAACGCCCGCCTGATGGGGGTAGAGCCCACCGGCAACGGGCGGCGCCAAAGCTACGCCCATGCTCCCATGCCCCGGATGACCAATACCTATATGCTCGGTGGCGAGACAGATCCCGCCGATCTGGTTGCCGGTGTCAAAGACGGCATCTGGGCCGTGGGCTTTGGTGGCGGTCAGGTCGATATCACCAACGGTAAATTTGTCTTCTCCTGCACCGAGGCCTACCGGGTGGAGAACGGCAAGGTTGGCGCCCCGGTCAAGGGTGCGACGCTGATTGGCGACGGTGCCACCGCGTTGAAACAGATCCGCGCCCTTGGCAATGATATGGAACTGGACCCCGGCATGGGCAACTGCGGCAAGGCCGGTCAATGGGTTCCGGTTGGTGTAGGGCAACCCAGTGTGCTGATGGATGGCTTGACGGTGGGCGGCTCGGCCACGTGATTTTGCCCTCCCACCCCTCTTAACCAGAGCCCACTCCCGGCCTTGAAAAGCGAAGCCTATTTATCGCAAATTGCGGCGTTAAGGTGTGTCTTTACCAAAAACGCGGCCAATCTGGTCGCGTTTTTTTGCGTTTTTTGCGGGCTTTTCCTAGCAAGAACGGGCAAACTATCCATTGCGGACTGAAACTTTACTCTTAGTTTTCAATGCCCTGTCAGGGATTTTTACAGGTCTCTACAAACTATGACCCGATTGTCGAAAAACTTTGGATAATTTTCAAACATTCACCACCTGTTAACCGTTTCAGGGGTATTCCTTTAACTGCAAATAGGCGGAGCTACGGATGACCAAGGAAGCACATTCTTCCACTCACCCCCCACTCCCACCCACCACGGAAGATAGCTGGTTTTCCAGGCTTCGTCTTTTGCGCTCTCGACGTGTAGGCCCAGTGACGTTTCACCGCCTCCTCGCAGAGCACGGTTCAGCGCAGAACGCGCTGGAAGCGTTGCCAAAAATGGCACGTGCCGCCGGAATGTCAGGGTATGAAACATGCCCTGCAAGTGCGGTCACCGCAGAAATAACTGCCGCAAAAGCCGCCAAAGCGCGGCTTTTGTGCTTTGATGACCCCTTATATCCCCCTGCCCTGTCACAACTGAGTTCAGCGCCGCCGCTGCTCTGGGCGATTGGCAATATTCAGCATCTGACACGGCCGATGATTGCCCTGGTCGGGGCCCGCAATGCCTCCTCATTGGGGACCCGTATGGCGCGCAGCCTGGCCAGCGATCTTGGTGCAGCCGGATACACCGTGGTGTCAGGCCTGGCGCGCGGCATAGATACTGCGGCCCATCTCGCCAGCCTAAAAACCGGAACCATCGCGGTCATGGCGGGGGGCTGCGATGTAATTTACCCCTCGCAGAACACGACCCTGGCGCAGAACATCGCCACCAAGGGGCTGATCCTGTCGGAACAACCCATGCGGTGCACACCGCAGGCGCGCGACTTCCCCAAACGCAATCGGATCATTGCCGGGCTTGCGCAGGCTGTCATCGTGGTTGAGGCCGCAGGCCGGTCCGGCAGTCTGATCACCGCCCGCGACGCTCTGGATCTGGGGCGCGAGGTGCTGGCGGTCCCCGGTCATCCCTTTGATGCCCGCGCCTTTGGCTGCAATGCGCTGATCCGCGACGGCGCGGTGCTGGTGCGCAATGCCGAAGACGTCATCGCGGCTCTGCCTCCGCCTTCCGCCCCTGTTGCAACCCAGAGTGCCGCCCCCATTGCCGCCAAAACCACGCCCAGTGCACCACCAGCAAAGAGTCAAATTGCCGCCCATCAACTGAACGCCACCTCCCCCACCCGTCAGCCTAAGGCCAATACCCCCAAAGTTTCTGGTCGGGATAACAAAATCCCAGAAAAACTGGCGCAGCTCTCGGCGCTCAACCAGGCGTTGGCCGGGGTCCCGACGCCGCCCCCCGAAAAACGCAGCCTGAAAGAAACCGCGGCCCTGCACCAATTGATCCTGGCCGGTCTCGGTCCCAGCCCAACGGCCTCTGATCAGTTGATGCGAGACCTGAACCTGTCGCCCCAAGCCTTCTCTCCGGCCCTGACTGAACTGGAGCTGGAAGGCAAGATCAGCCGCATCCCGGGCGGCCTGCTCACCCGACGCAGCGACAAGAAGGACGGCTGAAATCTGGGGCAGTGGCAGTCACTGTGCCTGCCATTGAGCTTAAAGGAGGCAAACGTTTTCGTCCCGGAAACTCAATGAAGGGGCAGGCATGAGCAAAGCCAAAATTGGGTCAATAATCACTCACACCTTCAACCGCTCCTCCTGCGTCCAATGCTCTCTCATTGACATTCTCCCCTTGCGTCGCTGAACTTGCGCAGCCATAGAACGCCCGTTAGTGCACTTAAGAGGCCAAAGAATTACATGCCAGTTGTTGTTGTCGAATCCCCGGCCAAAGCCAAAACGATCAATAAGTACCTGGGGTCAGACTATACTGTTCTGGCCTCCTACGGCCATGTGCGCGATCTGCCGGCAAAGAACGGTTCGGTTGATACCGACAACGAATTTGAGATGATTTGGGAAGTCGGCAACGACAGCCGCAAACATGTCAAAGCCATCGCTGATGCGCTGAAAGAAGACAACGAACTGATTCTCGCGACTGACCCCGATCGCGAAGGCGAGGCAATCAGCTGGCACCTGCAACAGGCGCTGACCAAACGCCGTTCGATCAAAAAGGACACGCCGGTCAGCCGGGTGACCTTTAACGCGATCACCAAAGAGGCAGTCACCGAAGCGATGCGCAATCCGCGTCAGGTCGATATGCCCCTGGTCGAGGCCTATCTGGCCCGCCGGGCGCTGGACTATCTGGTGGGCTTTAACCTCTCGCCGGTTCTGTGGCGCAAACTGCCTGGCGCGCGCTCCGCGGGTCGGGTGCAATCTGTCTGCCTGCGCCTGATCGTTGAGCGTGAGATGGAGATCGAGGCCTTTAATCCACAGGAATACTGGTCCGTCAAAGCCAATATGACGACCCCGCGCGGCCAGGAGTTTGAGGCCCGCCTGACGGTTCTGGGCGGCGACAAGCTGGACAAGTACAGCCTTGCCAATTCCACCGCTGCTGAGCTGGCGGTGCAGGCCGTCTCCAGCCGCAATATGGTGGCAAAATCGGTTGAGGCCAAACCCGCCTCCCGCAACCCATCTGCGCCGTTTATGACCTCGACCCTACAGCAGGAAGCCAGCCGTAAATTCGGCATGGGGGCCAAACAGTGCATGAATGCCGCTCAGCGTCTTTATGAGGCCGGACTCATCACCTATATGCGAACCGATGGCATCGACATGGCACCCGAGGCTGTGCAGGAGGCCCGGGCTGAGATCGCGACCCGCTATGGTGCTGAATATGTGCCCAGCTCGCCTAGGATCTATAAGAACAAAGCCAAGAACGCCCAGGAAGCCCACGAATGTATCCGCCCCACCGAGATGGGGCGCGATGCCAAGAGCCTGAAGGTCTCCGAGGATGATCAACGCAAGCTGTACGATCTGATCTGGAAGCGCACCCTGGCCTGCCAGATGGCGGGCGCCCGGCTCGAGCGCACCACGGTTGATCTGGGTTCGGATGATGGCCAGGTTGTGCTGCGCGCTACCGGTCAGGTGATGCTGTTTGACGGCTTCCTGCGGGTTTACGAGGAAGGCCGCGATGATGTGGTCGATGAAGATGACAAACGTCTGCCCCAGATCATGCAGGGCGAAGCGCTGAAGTTTGCCTCCTCGTTGGGGGCGCAGGCCGACAAAGCCGGCACGGATGCCGCGATCCTGTCCGACAACAAGGCGGTACTGGGCCTGCAGCACCACACCCAGCCGCCCCCCCGTTTTACCGAGGCAACATTGGTCAAACGCATGGAAGAGCTGGGCATTGGCCGCCCCTCGACCTATGCCTCCGTGATCACCACGATCCAGGACCGCGAATATGTCCGCAAGGACAAGAACCGCTTGTTCCCCGAAGACAAGGGCCGCATCGTTACCATCTTCCTGCTGAATTTCTTCCGCACCTATGTGGGCTACGAGTTCACAGCCAATCTGGAAGGGGAGCTGGATGATGTCAGTGCAGGCGGGCGCGACTACAAGGATATCCTGAGCAAGTTCTGGCGCGATTTTTCGGCGGCGATCTCGGAAACCTCGGATCTGCGGATTTCCGAAGTGCTGGACGTGCTGGACGAAACCCTGGCGCCGCAGCTCTATCCGCCGCGCGAAGACGGTACGGACCCACGCATCTGCCCAAAATGCGGCGCGGGCCAGCTGCACCTCAAAACCTCGCGCACCGGCGGTTTTGTCGGCTGTGGCAACTACCCCGAATGTAACTATACTCGACCGATTTCCGGGGAAGGTGCTGAGGGCTATGAAAAGGTTCTGGGCGAAGATGATGGCGACGAGATCCATCTGAAGTCCGGCCGTTTTGGCCCCTATGTGCAGCGCGGCGAAGCCACGCCCGAAAACAAAAAACCGCCACGGTCTTCGCTGCCAAAACAGGGCAAGGAGTTTCTGCCCGGCTGGGGGCCCAATGAGGTGACGCTGGAGCAGGCGGTCACCCTGTTGACCCTGCCGCGTGAAATTGGTGCCCACCCCGAGGGCGGCGTGATTGCCTCCAACCTGGGGCGGTTCGGCCCCTATATCATGCACCAGCTGCCGGATGAGGAAAAACCCGTCTATGCCAATCTGAAAGAGACCCTGGATGTCTTTGAAATTGGTATGAACCGGGCGATGGAGATGATCACCGAGAAGCGCAACAATCCCGGACGCGGCCGCCGTGCAGCGGCCAAGGCACTGCGGGAACTGGGCGACCACCCCGATGGCGGCGGCGCGGTCAGTATCATGGATGGGCGCTATGGTGCTTACGTCAAATGGGAGAAGGTCAATGCGACCCTGCCCAAGGACGTCGAAGCCAAGGATGTGACCATGGAATTGGCCGTACAGCTGATCACTGAAAAGGCGGGTAAGACGGGGGCCAAGAAAAAGGCCCCTGCGAAGAAGAAAGCGCCTGCAAAGAAGGCAGCCGCCAAAAAGCCCGCCGCAAAAAAAGCGGCGCCAAAGAAACCTGCCGCCAGCAGCTGAGTGTCCGTGGTACCAGCACTAAATCAGCCTTTGTGGATTTGAGGGGACGATGGAGGCTCTGCCCCCGGCCCTCTGGGCCTCCCCCGGAATATTTCTGGAAAGGTGAAATAGGCCAGTTGGTTTTTGGGGCTCCGTAGTAATACCCGTTTGGCTCGGTATTATTGACTCCGCGACAGCTCAGGGCCAGAACCATTGGCAACTGGCTGTTGATGGGAGAACTCAATGAAGAAGATCTATTCCAGCGCCTCTGAAGCCCTTGATGGGGTGCTTCATGACGGCATGTTTATTGCGGCGGGGGGCTTTGGTCTCTGCGGCATTCCCGAGCTGCTGCTCGATGCAATCAAGGAGATCGGCACCAAGGATCTGACCTTTGCCTCCAACAACGCGGGCGTTGACGATTTTGGCATCGGCATTTTGTTGCAGACCAAACAGGTCAAGAAAATGATCTCGTCCTATGTGGGGGAAAACGCGGAATTCATGCGTCAGTACCTCTCTGGCGAGCTGGAGCTGGAATTCAACCCGCAGGGCACCCTGGCCGAGCGTATGCGCGCCGGTGGCGCCGGAATCCCCGGTTTCTTTACCAAGACCGGCGTTGGCACCGTGATTGCCGAAGGCAAGATGGAAAAGCAGTTTCCAACTGGTGCTGATGGCGCCATGGAAGATTATATCATGGAAGAAGGCATCTTTGCCGATCTTGCCATTGTGAAAGCCTGGAAAGCCGATGAGACTGGCAATCTGGTGTTCCGCAAGACCGCGCGCAACTTCAATGCCCCTGCCGCCACCTGTGGCAAGATCTGTATTGTCGAGGTCGAAGAGATCGTGCCCACAGGCAGCCTGGAGCCTGATAGCATCCACCTGCCCGGCATCTATGTGCATCGCATCATCAAAGGTGATCACGAGAAACGCATCGAACAGCGCACTGTGCGCCAGAAGGAGGCCTGATCCATGGCATGGGACCGCAATCAAATGGCCGCCCGGGCCGCGCAGGAACTGCAGGACGGCTGGTATGTGAATCTCGGTATCGGTATTCCGACGCTGGTTTCCAACTACATCCCCGAAGGCGTCGAAGTAACGCTGCAGTCGGAAAACGGCATGCTGGGCATGGGCCCCTTCCCCGTTGAGGGCGAAGAGGACGCAGATCTGATCAATGCAGGCAAGCAGACCATCACCGAACTGCCACAGACCGCCTATTTTGATTCCGCGCAGAGCTTTGCGATGATCCGTGGCGGCAAAATCGCCATGGCGATCCTGGGGGCGATGGAAGTGGCCGAAAACGGCGACCTGGCCAACTGGATGATCCCGGGCAAGCTGGTCAAGGGCATGGGCGGCGCCATGGATCTGGTGGCGGGCGTTGGCCGTGTTGTTGTGGTCATGGATCACACCAATAAGCATGGCGACAGCAAGGTGCTGAAAGAATGCACTCTGCCGCTGACCGGTCAGAAAGTTGTGGATCGCATCATCACCAACCTCGGTGTGCTGGATGTGGTCGAGGGCGGACTAAAGATCGTTGAATGTGCGGATGGTGTGACAGAAGAGGAGCTGCGCGCCTCTACACTGGCAACCATCGTCGGTTAAGCACCTACATTGAGGTCTCGGCTACACAGCTGCCCACCATAATTCACGGCAATGGCTCATCTCACCCTGAGATGAGCCATTTTTTGTCACGGAGCCTGTTTTGAGGCAGCGTCAGGAACCTAACCTTAACGTAAGGCAAGCTCTACTCCCGCCTAGGCAGAGCACCGCCCGGAAAACCCACTTTTGCTGCGCCTTTTTGACGGCATAAAGCCGCTGTCAACACAATGGTGTCACAAATAGCTTGCCAAGCGGCGCAGGTAGTTTATCCGAAGGCTCATAGTCAATAAAAACGGCAGGCGCATGACAAACTCCAATGACCTTCCCAAACCGCAGCCTACTGAGCGGTCTTCGCGCGATTGGGTGAAGATTCTAGCGAAATATCGCGAGCCCAACGAGCTGCGCAGCGGCTTTGAACTGGGGGTCAGCGCTATTCCCTTTTTCCTGCTTTGGGCTCTGGCCTGGTGGGCTCTGTCCTACAGCTACTGGCTGGCTTTTGCGATCTCGCTGGTGAATGCCGCGTTTTTGCTGCGCCTGTTCACCATCCAGCACGACTGTGGCCATGGAGCGTTTTTCAAAAACCGCCGGCTGAGCGACTGGGTTGGTCGGATCTTAGGCGTTTTGACCCTGACGCCTTATGATGTCTGGCGGCGGACCCATTCCGAGCACCACAGCGCTGCAGGCAATCTGGACAAACGTGGCATGGGCGATGTGCATACGCTGACCGTGGCCGAGTATCAGGCCCTCTCCACCCTTGGCAAACTGCATTACCGGGTCTACCGCAGCCCCGTCACCCTGTTTGGACTGGGGCCAAGCTATCTGTTTCTGCTGCAAAACCGCATTCCGTTGGGACTGATGAACAGCCTGCGCTACTGGACCAGTGCCATGGGCACCAATCTGGCAATCCTCGCAGCCCTGGGCGCCATCTGGTACTTTGGCGGTTTGCTGCCGCTGCTCCTGATCTTTCTGCCTTCGACCATTCTGGCAGCCACCGCTGGGGTCTGGCTGTTCTATGTGCAGCACCAGTTTGAAACCACACATTGGGAACATGCTGATGACTGGCAGCTGCATGATGCGGCGCTCAATGGCAGCTCCTACTATGTTCTGCCTGCGGTTCTGCAGTGGTTCTCTGCCAATATCGGCATCCATCAGGTGCACCACCTTTACAGCCGTATCCCCTTTTACCGGCTGACCGAAGTGATCAAGGATCATTCGGAACTGGCGATGATGAACCGGCTGACCATCCGCGAGAGCCTGCATTGTGCCCGGCTACACCTGTGGGATGAGAACAGCAAACGCCTGTTGTCTTTCTCCCAGGCCCGTGCGCTCTACGGCTGACGGCGCCAAAAACCCACACAGACAAAACCGGGGCCCCTGCGGCCCCGTTTTTTTGGATAGAGCCCTTTGAAATGGCCGCAACGCAGAATAGCAGCCTGATGGCCGAGCTATTTGATCTAGCGAAAGACACAGCCGTCACTGATCAGCTCTGGTGGCGTCATGCAAAGCGCGCGCGCCACCTGATAGGCCGCAAGCACCTTTGGCACATAGTCACGCGTCTCCGCAAAAGGCGGCACACCTTGATGGGTGCGGACGGCCCCCTCACCAGCGTTATATCCTGCCAGCGCCAAAACCGCGTCACCCCCGAACTCTTCCAGCAGCCAATCCAGATACCTGATGCCGCCTCTGATGTTTTGCTCTGCAACCAGCGCATCGGTGACACCAAAACGCGCCGCAGTATCCGGCATCAATTGCATCAGCCCCGTTGCCCCGGCGCTGCTCACCGCCTCTGCCTTGCCCGCAGATTCCACGGCGATCACCGCCAGCACCAGTGCCGGAGACACCCGACTGTCCGCTGAGGAGATCAGGATCGGCACAGCCTGTTCCTGGATGATCTGTTGCATCAGCTGCAGACCAGGTGCAGAAACAGGGGGCGACGCGGTTTTGAGCGCCGTTAGCGCCTGCACCAGGCGCGCATGTGCCCTCTCCTCCTCTATCCCTGTTGGAACCCGCTGCCAGAACCAGCCATAGCGGCCGATCTCTCCAGATGTCGTGCTGTCGTCGGACTGCGCGGCACTTGCTGCCCCGGACAAAGGTGCGCTCTGAGGCTCGGCAATCTGAATGGTGATTTTTGGCGGCGTTCCGGGCTTGGGGGCGGTCACTCGCCTGGCCTCAAATTTGGGAAACGCCCGTGGCGTTGGCTTCGGTACGGCGTCATCTAGCTGTTGGGCAACAGAATCCCCAGCTCCAAAGGCCAAAACAAGCGAGGCCAAAATAAAGTTCAGCCCCAATCGAGATTTCTTGGTCATTTTACCGCTCAACACTTGGGTCTTTTTCCCGACAGACTCACCTATTGCGACGAAAAAAGCCAGTTCTACAGCCTCAAATCTGGCGGTTTCGCCTTATTTGCGGCCCTTCGCCCCTACAAAGCCCCGATGATTGACGAAAAGTAAACTTATAAATTGTTCAAATACAGTGCCTTAGCAAAATTATTGCCAGAAAGTTAAATTTGGGCAGTGATTTTCGGAATCCGGCCCAATTCCTGCCACGCTCACCCGGCTATATGTACTCATCCAAGCGACACAGGGTCGGTGAGAGAGAGAGACAGACCCTGAAACAACGTCGCCGGGTAATGTAACAAACCTTAGATATCCCTGGAGGGACAACACAATGATCAAATTCATCAAAAACTTCCGCAAAGACGACTCTGGCGCCGTGACCGTTGACTGGGTTGTTCTGACCGCCGCTGTTGCCGCTCTGGCCGGTGCTGCCTACACCGCCATCGAAGGCGCTAACACCACCGTGACTGGCAACACCGCCAGCTACATTACCACTCACGGTGCAGACACTGTTGGCGACGGCACCTAAGCTTTACGCTTAAGCGTACTTGAGTTTCGAGGCCGCGCCCTTTCCCGAGGACGCGGCCTCTTTTCCTAAGCTGACTACATGCGAGGCTGCCGTGAAAAAGATCTGGTTCTTTATAGCAAGCGATGATGGAGCGGTAACGGTTGATTGGGTGATGCTGACAGCGGCAGTGGTAACCCTGATTGCAGCTGTTGCTTCCATAATGCCCACCGCAGTTAAAAATGTGGCTGCGAATACCCAAACCTACTTGGAAGGCTTGACCTTCTTCTAGAAGAGGTTCACCGCCCAATATCTGCAGAAGGCAGATCATCATTTGTTTCGACATAACCGCTTTGGCCGTACCAGTTTCCTGGATGGCTTCAGCTCCAATTGAGAGGTCTCACCATGCGTGCAGTTTTCGGATTGGTCCTGATTGTCGGGGTTGCCCTCGCAGGTGGCGCCGTGATGATGGCCAAAAACTATATTTCCGCTCACCAGACCGCCCTTGCCCAAGAGCGCGCCAATCGAACCGAAGCAATCCCAACCACCGAAGTTTTTGTGGCCAATGCGCAACTGAAATACGGCGAGCGCCTGACTAAAGAATTGGTTCGCAAGGTGCGTTGGCCCAGCGAGTCGGTGCCCGAAGGCGCCTTTACCACCCTTGAGGCACTCTTTCCTTCTGCCAATCCTGGTGACCTGCGGGTGGTCCTGCGGACCATGGAAAAAAATGAGGCCCTTTTGGCGGTTAAGTTGACCGCTCCTGGCCAAGACGCGGGGATCACATCGCAGCTGCAGCCCGGCATGCGTGCCTTTGCCATCAAAGTTGATGTGCACTCTGGCGTCTCTGGCTTCTTGCGCCCTGGCGATAACGTGGACGTCTACTGGACGGGTTCCGTGCGCGGCGGGGACGACCGAGGCAAACAAGAGATTACCCGGCTCATCGACACCAGCATCGAACTGATCGCCGTTGACCAAAGTGCCAATACCGATGTGAACGGGGCACGAATTGCCCGGACTGTGACCGTCGCTGTTCGGCCGGAACAAGTGGCTTCGCTGGCTCAGGCACAATCGACCGGCAGGCTTTCCTTGTCGCTGGTGGGCGCCGGAGACAATACCGTTGCTTCGGTTATCGAAGTGAACCAGCGCAGCCTTTTGGGTCTTGGTGAACAACTGGCCCCCGCTCCAGTCGAGCAAAAGCGGGTCTGCACCATTCGCACCCGCCGTGGCGCCGAGGTGGTCGAGATCCCGATCCCCTGTACAAACTAAGGCGCAGCGTCAATCCCAAACCCTGCGTCCTGATCGGGTTGGAAGGACTGTGTTCTCAACATTTTAACCTCCGTTGCCGGGCCATCTCTTGGGATGGTCCGGCGGCGTCTGTTGCCGCGGTCCCACAGAGGAATGACTGTAACTCCCCGCCGGAAGCCTTTGATTCTTGCAATAATTCACAAATTGCAGCACAGTGGTGCTAATCAACGGGCAAAAAGACCCGAAAATGAGGCGTGATCGGAAAGGCAGGTCACATGAGAATTCGTGGATTTATGGCGGCAGCTCTAACTGGGCTATCGCTTCTCTGTATGGCTGTGCCAGATGTATCGCTGGCCAATGGGCTGCGCGTGGTCAAACGTGGCACCTCTGTCACCTTAGATGTGCCGATGAACCGCGCGGTGGTGGTTGAAAGCGATGATGCCTTTGCCGAGCTAAGCATTGCCAACCCCAATATCGCCGATATCTCTTCGCTGTCGGATCGCACCATCTATGTGCTGGGCAAATCCCCGGGGCTGACGACACTGACCCTGCTTGATGCCTCGGGTCAGCTGATCACCAATGTAAATGTGAGGGTGGCGGCAGATGTCTCGGAATTCAAAGAGCGGCTGCGCCAGATTCTTCCCGGAGAGAAAATCGAAGTCCGCACCGCCAATGACGGCATCGTGCTATCAGGCACCGTCTCCAGCGCGGCGCGTCTGCAACGCGCCCTAGACTTGGCCGAGCGCTATGCCCCCGAGCGGGTCAGCAATCTGATGAGCGTCGGAGGCGTGCAGCAGGTCATGCTCAAGGTGCGCTTTGCTGAGATGCAGCGTTCGGTCTCCAAAGCGCTTTCCTCTTCGGTTGGCCTGACCAATTCAAGCGGTGCCGGTCACGTCTTTGGCGAAACCGGCAGCTGGTTGAGCGGTAGCAATGGCATCAACAATCCAAACATCACAACCCGGGACGGCAGCCAGGGCGCAATTGCTTTCAACTTTGGCGTAAGTTCACTTCAGGTGAGCCTTCTGCTGGAAGCGCTCGAACAAAAGGGCGTGGTTCGGACACTGGCGGAACCCAACCTCTCGGCTCTTTCCGGCCAAGAGGCCAAATTCCTGGCCGGTGGTGAGTTTCCGATTCCCGTGCCAGATGGCGACGGCGGCATCGGCCTTGAATTCAAGCCCTTTGGCGTTGAGATGAATTTCATCCCTCGCGTTGTGGATGGCGACCTGATCAATCTGGATATCAGAACCGCTGTTTCCGCAATCGATTCGGCAAACTCCATCACCACCAACAGCATTACGGTTCCCGCGTTCTCACGTCGCGAAGCCTCGACCACAGTTGAACTGCGCGACGGTGAGAGCTTTGCCATTGCCGGTCTGGTTGAAGATGAGTTCCGCGACAGCAACGGCCAGGTGCCCTGGCTCGGCGATGTCCCGATCGTTGGCGCGCTGTTTCGCAGTGCCGAATATCAGCGTGAACAATCCGAGCTGGTGATCATCGTAAGCGCCCATCTGGTGACCCCGACCCGCGGCGAGGCCCTCAGCCTGCCGACGGACCGCATCACCCCGCCCAGCGAATCCGAGCTGTTCCTGCTCGGGCGCACCTTCCACACCAAGGAAGGCCCGGCAGGCGAAGTTGCCAAACAGGACTTCAATGGCTCCTACGGCTACGTATTGGACTAGAGCAAAAGGAAACCGGGTAGATGATCAAACATGTAGCGATCCTTGGACTAGTTCTGAGTGCATCGGCCTGTTCCCATCGACAGGCAGGTACACCATTAGACGGCAGTCTTCTGGGGGCAGCGGCCCTCAACAATGCCGCCGTGATGAGCGGCGAGCGCGATTTTGCCATCCAACTGGCGCAGCGCTTTGCCAATGAAGTGCCAACAACAATCAACTTCACTTTTAACGATTCTCGTCTGGATGGAGAGGCCCGCGAAGTACTGGACCGTCAGGCCCATTGGATCAAACAATTCCCTGAAGTCCGCTTCCGCGTCTATGGTCACACCGATTCGGTTGGCAGTACTGCCTACAACAAACGATTGGGCCAGCGACGCGCCCGTGCCGCCGTGAACTACCTGGTTAGCCGCGGCATTGATCGCCGCCGACTGGAGGCCATGGTGTCTTTTGGTGAAAGCCAGCCGCTGGTTCTTACCGATGGGCGGGAACGCCGCAATCGCCGCACCGTTACAGAAGTCAGCGGCTTTATGAAACGCCATCCTTCCTTATTGGATGGGAAGTACGCCCAGATCGTCTATCGAGACTATGTTGCCAGTGCCAAGCCTGAAACCGGCCTGACCCTTTCTGAATCCGTTACTCTGGCAGAAGACTAGTCCGTCCGATCACACCCGTTTAAGACCTCTTAACAATTCCCAATAATTGGGGCTTTTTGGCCCCAATCTTGCCCAGATCTTCGTCGACATTGAACCTCAGAGGCAGCCAGACAACCCGTGTTTGTCTGGCCGCTTTGAAACCAAGAGGATAATGTCGATGAGCAGTGAAATGCCACAAACTGAAACACCTGCCATTGTCGCCTGTACCATCAGCCGCGACGTGCAGAATTTCGACCTCTTAATTGAAGACATGGAAACCGCGCTTGGTGAGGCCTGGGGAGATCTGGGATTCAATGAAACCCTGGCCTTCTTTTCTCAATCCGAAGCCGAGACCTTAGAATTTGTTGCCCTCGCAATGGATAGCGAGGATGAGGCCAATCTGGCACAGATGGGTGAAATCATCACCCAGGCCAAAACCCACGACATCAAAGTGATCTTGATCGCTGAGGAAGTCAGCCCTGCCGCGCTGCACACCTTGCTACGCCAGGGCGCTGATGAGTTTATCCCCTACCCGCTGCCGGAAGGTGAACTGCAGGCTGCCATTGACCGGCTCAGCACGCCCGCACCAGAACCTGTTGCGCCCAGCAATCTGCATCCCCTGCAGGGTGATGCCGGCCGCGATGGCGCGGTAATCGTCTGTCATGGGCTGGCAGGTGGAACCGGTTCGACCACATTGGCGGTCAATCTCGCCTGGGAACTGGCTGAGATGAGTACCCAGAAAACACCCTCGGTATGTCTGCTCGATTTTGACATGCAGCAGGGGTCGGTTTCGACCTATCTTGATCTGCCCCGTCGCGAGGCGGTGATGGAGATGCTGAGCGAAACCGAAGAAATGGATGCCGATATCTTTGCTCAGGCGCTGTTGCCCTTTGAGGAAAAACTGCAGGTTCTAACCGCGCCTAGCGACATGATCCCGCTGGATTTCATCTCGGTCGAGGACGTCGAACGCGTGATTGAAATGGCCCGCAGTCATTTTGATTTTGTCATCATCGACATGCCACATACCTTGGTGCAATGGTCCGAGACTATATTGCAGATGGCCCATGTCTATTTTGCCCTGATCGAGTTGGACATGCGCTCGGCCCAGAACGCCCTGCGGATGAAACGCGCGCTGCAATCTGAAGGGCTGCCCTTTGACAAGCTGCGCTTTGCCCTGAACCGGGCGCCAAAATTCACCGACCTCAGCGGCAAAAGCCGGGTCAAGAGGATGGCAGAAAGCCTCGGGATCTCGATTGATCTGCAACTTCCCGATGGCGGCAAGCCGATCACCCAGAGCTGTGATCATGGGCTGCCTCTGGCCACATCAAATGCCAAAAACCCCCTGCGCAAGGAAATCGCCAAACTGGCGCGCTCCCTGCACGATCTGGGGGCCAACGAGGCCGAGGCAGCCGCCTAGTCTCTACTGTCCCAATTTAGTGAGTAACCGGGGGGTCTCTCATGTTTTCCAAGTACAAGAAATCATCATCCAAGCCAAAAGCTGAGGCCCCAGTGGTAGAGGCCGCTGTCGCTGCCACGCCCAGCCCCAAAGCTAAAACCAGCCTGCGTCGGCCGGTGGCCCGCCTGGCTGCAGAAGCTACTGCCCAGGACAAGGACCGCAAACGCCAGGAGCGCCTGAGCGAGATCAAGGTGCAGCTGCACCGCGATTTGTTGGAAAACCTGAACCTGGCCGCGCTGGAAACCGCCCCCGAGGCAGAGCTGCGGGGCGAGATCTCGGCCATTGCGGCGGAAATTCTCGAAGAAAAGGGCATCGTTCTCAACCGCGGCGACCGCATGACGCTCAACAAGGAGCTTTATGATGAGGTCACAGGGCTCGGCCCGCTTGAGACGCTTTTGCAGGATGATACCGTCAGCGATATTCTGGTCAATGGCCCCCATCAGATCTTTATCGAACGCAGCGGTAAACTACAGCTGAGCAATATCGCCTTCAAAGATGAAAAGCACCTGATGCGGATCATCGACAAGATCGTTTCAGCTGTTGGTCGACGCGTCGATGAAAGCAACCCCTACGTGGATGCCCGTCTTGCCGATGGCTCGCGCTTTAACGCCATGGTGCCGCCAGTTGCGGTGGATGGCTCGCTGGTGTCGATCCGTAAGTTCAAAAAAGACAAGCTGGGCATTGACGATCTGGTTGAATTTGGCGCCTTCACCGAAGAAATGGCGGCCTATCTTCAGGCTGCGGTTTCAACCCGGCTGAACGTGATTGTATCTGGTGGTACCGGCTCTGGTAAAACCACCACGCTCAATGCGCTGTCTTCGTTCATTGATAACTCCGAACGCATCCTGACAATCGAGGATACGGCGGAACTTCAGCTGCAGCAGACCCACGTGGGTCGGATGGAAAGCCGCCCGCCCAATGTTGAGGGCAAAGGCGAAGTTTCTCCGCGTGACTGTCTGAAAAACGCCCTGCGGATGCGTCCGGACCGGATCATCGTGGGGGAGACCCGTGGCGAAGAGGTCATCGACATGTTGCAGGCGATGAACACCGGCCACGATGGATCGATGACCACAATTCACGCCAACTCGGCACGTGACGGGATCTCTCGTTTGGAGAATATGATCGCCATGGCCGGCATGGAAATGCCGATCAAGGCGGTGCGCAGTCAGATTTCTTCGGCGGTGAATGTGATCGTGCAGGCCTCGCGTCTGCAGGATGGCTCGCGCCGGATGACCTCGATCACCGAAATCACCGGCATGGAGGGCGATGTGATCTCGATGCAGGAGCTGTTCCGCTTTCAGCGCGTTGGCCTGACCCCGGACAACAAGATCATCGGTCACTTCACCGCCAGCGGCGTGCGCAGTCACTACTCCGAGCGCTTCCGCCTGTGGGGCTATGATCTGCCGCCGTCGATTTATGAACCCAGCCAAGTGGAGGTCTGAAGATGCAACTGAGTGCAGAACCGGTCATCTATATCCTGATCTTTGTCGGAGTGATCGTGCTCGTCGAGGGCATCTATCTGGTCGCCTTTGGCAAATCCATCCGATTGAACAATCAGGTCAATCGCCGTCTGGAAATGATGGAGAAGGGCAGCAGCCGCGAGCAGGTTCTGGAGCAGCTGCGCAAAGAGCTGGGGCAGCATGGCAAATCCAAGACCATCCCGCTCTATTCAATTCTGGCTGAAAAGGCACAAAAGGCCGCAATTGCCTTTAGTCCCAAACAGCTGATGATGATTATGGCCGGGGTCGCCACCCTGGCCTTCTTTGGCTTGAGCATCGGCACAAGTACCCCCCTGCCCGCACGAATCCTTGCCGCGATCGTGATGGGCGTTGGAGGTGTGTTTTTCTGGGTTAACAAAAAGGCCGCCACACGCATGGCCTTGATCGAAGAACAGTTGCCCGACGCGGTGGAACTGATGGTGCGCAGCCTGCGCGTTGGCCATCCGTTCAACTCAACGGTGCAGATCGTTGCGCATGAAATCGAAGACCCGCTGGCCACTGAATTTGGCATCATTGCCGACGAGAGCGCCTATGGCCGGGATATCGGAGAGGCCCTGAAAGAAATGGCTGAACGGCTGGACATTCAGGATCTGCGCTTCCTGTCCGTCGCGGTGACCATTCAGCAGCAATCCGGGGGTAACCTGGCCGAGGTGCTCGCGGGTCTGGCCAAGGTGATCCGGGCGCGTTTTCGACTGTTTCGCCGGGTCAAAGCCATCACCGCTGAGGCGCAGTGGTCGGGCAAATTTCTGTCGGCATTCCCCTTGTTGGCGCTCATTGGCACTCTGCTGAAGGATCCGAACTACTACGATGGAGTCTTGGATCACCCCTGGTTCATTCCCGCCTGTTTCTTTGTTGGCATCATGCTATCGATAAACCTGTTCGTGATGCGCGTTCTAACCAACATCAAGGTTTGAGGACTGGAAAATGAACATCTTCTCCAATATCGAAACCTTCCTGACAGACCAGTTTGGTGCCTTTGGCCCGCTGCTGGTTTTGGGTCTTCTGGGCCTTGTCATGGTGGTGATCGCAGCGCTGCTTCTGTTGAATCAACCCGAAGATCCACTGAAGAAACTACAGCGAAATCAGGCTCCCGACGCTCAAACAAAGCCGCAAAAAGAGCGCCTGCGTCAAAAAAACCGCAATGAACAATTGCAGAAATTCGCTAACTTCCTTGAGCCCCAGAACGCCGAAGAGCTCTCGGCGATGGAGTTGAAGCTGAGCCAGGCTGGCTATCAATCAAAGGATGCGGTGCGGGTCTTTCACTTTGCCCAAATGGCCTTTGCTCTGATCGGGCTGGCGGCAGGTCTGTTCTATGTCTATGTGATGAACGCAGATTTTGAGTTTGACACCCAGGCATTGATGATCCGCATCATTGGCCCCGGTGCCGCCGGATACATGTTGCCAAAATACTGGGTCACACGTCGCATTGCCGAACGCACAGAGCAAATCGAGGCAGGTTTTCCGGACTCGCTGGATATGATGCTGGTTTGCGTTGAAGCTGGTCAGTCGCTGGACCAATCGATCGTCCGGGTGGCCTCTGAACTTCAGGCCTCTTACCCGCAACTGGCTTATGAATTCAACATTGTCGCGCATGAGATGAAAGCAGGCAAGGACAAGGACAAGGTTCTGCGGGATATGGGCACCCGCTGCGGCGTTCAGGATATCTCTTCCTTTGTCACCGTAATGATCCAGTCTGCCGCCTTTGGTACCTCTATCGCCGAGGCCCTGCGGGTCTATGCGTCAGAAATGCGAGATAAACGGGTGATGCGCGCCGAAGAGGCCGCAAATAAGTTGCCAGTTAAGATGACCCTTGCCACAATGATGTTGACGGTTCCACCGCTGCTGATCATCCTGGTCGGCCCCTCGATTAAGAACATCACCAACATGGGCAATACGGGCACTCACTAATGACAGATATTGAACGGGTTTCGCCCGTTCGCCGATTTGGACCCCGCACCGCCGCCTTTGCTTTTGCATTGGTGGCGGTCGGCTGTTCTCCGGCGGGCCAGTCTCAAAACTCCACCAATCTCTGGGCGCCTGGCGTTGATAGCCGAAAAGACAGCGTAGACCCGCTGATTATCGGCCACCGGTTGATGGCGGCGCAGGAATACGAACTTGCCCTGGAAGCCTTCACTCGCGCCACATTGAATCACGGGCTGACCTCGGAAATCCTGTCCAGCTTGGGCTCTGCCAATCTGGGGCTGGGTCGGCTGGGGCAGGCAGAGGAGCTGTTACGGCAGGCGGCCAAGAAGGCGCCTGACTGGGCTGAACCTCACAACAACCTCGGTATTGTGCTCCTGGAGCGTGGTAAAACAGCCGAGGCGGTTCAGATCCTCAAGCGGGCTTATGCGCTCAACAATGGCGAAAGTGACGCAATCCGGGATAATTTGCGCCTGGCCCTCGAAAAATTTGAAAATACCCCTCATAGTGGCGGGCAAAGCACAGAAAACAACACTTACAAGTTGGTGCAACAGGGCGGGGGTAGCTATGCGATTCGCAAATCCCCGAACCTCTAGAGGCTGAGCAGTAAAAGGACGCAGAAAAATGCGCCATGTATTTCTAGTATCTGCCTGTCTGGCAGGCGCCTTGGCGCTGTCGGCATGCGTCAAGCAAGATGGTGAAGAAACCGTCGAACGCGCCTTTCAGGACGTGAATGTCATCGATGAGACCAACCTCAACGATGTCATGTTGACAGTCGCGGACCCCAATCAGGCGGTGAATTACTTCCGCGATGCGACACGAGAAAACCCTGACAGGATCGACCTGCAGCGCGGCTTGGCGACCTCCTTGATCCGTGCCAAGCGTAACACCGAGGCTGTCGTGGCCTGGAAAAAGGTTGTTGCCGAGACAGGTGCCACCAGTGAGGACCGGCTCGGGCTGGCGGATTCCCTGATCCGCACCGGCGACTGGGATCAGGCAAAAGAGGCCCTGAACGCCATTCCCCCCACCCATGAGACCTACCAGCGCTACCGTCTGGAAGCCATGGTGGCTGATGCCAATCAGGACTGGAAACGCGCCGATAGTTTTTATGAAACAGCGGTTGGGCTGACCACCAGACCGGCCAAGATCATGAACAACTGGGGCTATTCCAAACTGACCCGCGGCGATTATAGCGAAGCAGAGCGCCTGTTTGGCGAAGCGATCCACCAGGACCAAAGCCTGTTCACCGCCAAGAACAACCTGGTTCTGGCCCGTGGTGCCCAGCGTAACTATGACCTGCCAGTGATCAGCATGACCCAGACGGAACAGGCCAAACTGTTGCACACGCTGGCGCTTTCTGCGGTCAAACAGGGCGATGTCAAGATTGGCGAAGGCCTGCTGCGTCAGGCGGTTGCCACCCATCCGCAGCATTTTGAAGCCGCAGCCAAAGCTTTGAGCGCTTTGGAGAACGGCTGACCATGGCGATGCTTGCCGGCTCGGCCGAGATTGCCCGCTGGTTTTTACCCTTTGTGCTGCCGCTGTGCTTTGCGGCCGCCTATACCGACCTGTCCACCATGCGCATTCCCAATTGGATCAATGACTGCCTCGGCGCGGTCTATGTGATCCTGGGGCTGTTCATCATGCCAACCTGGGCTGACTACGGCTGGCAATTGCTGCATCTGCCCATTGGAATCGCCATCGGGTTTTTATTCTATTCCGCAGGTGTCATGGGCGCGGGCGATGCCAAATTCATCGGTGCCGCCGCGCCCTTGGTGATGCTGGCTGATCTGCCTGCGCTGATCATGATCTATAGCGCCAACCTGCTGGCCGCCTTTGCCACCCATAGACTGGCCAAATTCACCCCGCTCAGCCGTCTGGCGCCGGGATGGCAAAGCTGGAATGTGGGAAAGAAGTTTCCCATGGGCTTTAGCCTTGGCGGTACCCTGGCGATCTATTTAATTCTGGTAGCCTGTTTCGGCCAGTAGCTTCGCAGGACCAGACTGCCCTGTCGCCCAGAACCCGTGACGTCTGCGCTATTTACTTCTGCCGGATGGGTATCAAAGCCAACCACTGCTTAGAGCCCGATTTACTGATTTCCTGTCTCGCAGCGCATGTCCGCCGGTATCTGACGCGGGCATAAGCAACGTGTCACCAATAAACGCCGCATCGCCAGTCACATAGGTCGCGCAGGGGCGCGTTTGTCCAGGGGCATCACGGCAACATCCAGATCGCCGAAGGCAAAGACATCCCCGTCTGCGAACACTCGGTCGAATTGACTGCCGTCCATCTCGAGCTCGGTGCCTGTTCCTTCCTGGCCAAGGATCGCCGCAAAGAGATCTCCGGGATCATCATCTGAACGGGTCAATTCATCCATCTGGCAATCACCAGTGGCCTTGATCTCTTCCAGCGCCTTTCCGGCGCGAGAACCGTCCAGTTACATCCATATTCCTCAGCGGATTTTCTGCCTTTAAAGTTGAGGTGACACCTGTTCACATCTTGTGCGCCGAGAAATTGCTTGATCTTTACGCGGATTCTCTCTCACTCTGTAAGAACATATCTCACAAAATAATAGCAAACATTCCAAATGCATCTCGAACGCCTCATCAATCTACTCGAAATCATTGCGGTGGTTGGCCGTCCCGTCAGTGCGACTGAAGTACAGGTCGCCAGCGGGCTGCCAAAGCCCACCTGTTATCGTCTGGTACAAACCTTACAGGAACAGGGGTTGATCGATGACCCAGGCGATGACGGTCGCTACGTGATCGGAGAGCGCTTGATCCGCATCGCCCTATTGGGAAAGTCGGACGTGGATGTGCGTCGCGTTGCTGCCCCATTGCTCAAAGGTGCGGCGGCGGCGTTTAATGAAACAGTATTTCTAGCGCGTTTTCGAGACAGCAAAGTCGAAATCATCCATGTGGAAACACCTGAAGACCCAGCGCGCGCCTTCATCCACCCCGGTATCGGGGAGCGCCCGATGCATGCCTGCTCCTGTTCCAAGGCCATCGCCGCCTTTGCGGAAGAAACCTTCCAGGACACAATTATGCAAGGCAGCCTTCAGGCCTATACCGACCACACAAAGACCACCCGACAAGACCTGCTTGCAGAATTCGATGTGATCCGACGCCAGGGTTTTGCCGATTGCGACCAGGAGATCGACATCGGTATTTCAAGCGTCGCGGCGCCTGTCACCATTGGGAATATCGGGGCCACCTTTAGCGTCGGCGCCGTGGGCCCCGTGCGCCGGTTTGGAACGCAGTACAGACATAACATTGGGCGCCAACTGCCCGAACTTGCCACAAAGATCAGCGGAGCCATTCAGCTATGCAACGTGGCCGAGGTCTGAGGAGAGACCGGAGCCACGCTGTTTCGACCCCCATGGAGGTGGGGATAACTTTAGGGAGGAAGAACGATGAATAAACCGATGAAGCCGGATCCAACGTTTCATGCTTCTGCGAAACTGGCGATGGAGGCTCCACCAGAAAATTTCGCCTTTACGGTGATGCTGGGCAAGGACCAGGATCAACATGACGGGATCGCGGTGATTGACCTGCGCGCCGGTTCAGACACCTACGGCGAGATTGTGCATACCGTGATGACCGAAACCACGGGTGACGAATTCCACCACTTTGGCTGGAATGCTTGCTCATCTTCGCTGTCGCCCTTATCGGGCCACGCCTTCCTGGAACGTCGCTATCTGATCGTGCCCGGCATCCGGTCTTCGCGGATCTTTATCTTTGACGTCAAAGATCCACTGAAGGCACATATTCACAAGATCATTGAACCCGAAGAACTGTTTGAAAAAACGGGTTATTCACGCCCCCATACGATTCACTGCGGACCCGAAGGTATCTATGTCTCGACCCTTGGCGGGGGTGGCCCCGAGGGCACCGACGGTCCTCCGGGCATCTTCATCATGGATTGCGAAACCTTCGAAATCATCGGCCAGTATGAGATGGATCGCGGCGCCCAGGACAAGCACTATGATTTCTGGTGGAACCTGCCTCAAGACTACATGGTCAGCTCTGAATGGGGGCTGCCGCCACAGTATGAAAACGGCGTCGTGGCTGAGGATTTATTGTCAAATAAATATGGTCACTCCATCCATTTCTGGGACCTGCGCGCACGCAAGAACATCCAGACCATGGATTTTGGTGAAAACTATCAGATGGCACTGGAAATTCGCCCTGCCCATGATCCCACCAAGTCCTATGGCTTCTGTGGTGTTGTTGTGGATACGACCAATCTGCAAGGTGCGATCTTTACCTGGTGGCGTGATGATGACGGGGTCTGGCAGTCCAAGAAAACCATCACCATTGATCCACGCCCCGAAGATCCCGATAATCTGCCAGACTTGCTGAAGGGCTTTGGTGCGGTGCCGCCGTTGGTGACTGACATCGATCTGAGCCTTGATGACAAATACCTCTATGTGGCGTGCTGGGGTTTGGGCGAAATGCATCAATACGATGTTTCTGATCCAATGAATCCTGTGCTGAACGGCAAAGTGGAACTGGGCGGCATCGCCACTGAGCACAAGCACCCCAACGGCAAAGATTTCATCTATGGCCCTCAAATGGTCGAGATCAGCCGTGACGGAAAGCGCGTTTACTGGACGAACTCGCTGTATTCCACATGGGACAACCAGTTCTACCCGCATCAAGAAGGCGGGCAGATGGTGATGGCAAATGTCGCTGATGATGGCAGTTTTGCCCTTGATCCTGACTTCTACATCGACTTCCCCGAAAACACCCGCGCGCACCAGATCCGTCTGGAGGGGGGCGATTGCTCAACCGACAGCTTCTGCTACCCTTCGGTCTAGTAGATGGAGGATATGACTTTGACGGCCCTTTGGTGGGCCGTCGTTTTGTCCGGTGTTTACCACGGTGTAAATCCCGGTATGGGCTGGCCGCTGGCGGTGTCCGCCGCGCTGTTTGAGCGCAAGAAAAGCGCGATGATCAAAGCGCTTGCGATGTTGGCGACAGGCCATTTTTTGGCGATGATCGTGATCCTGCTGCCGTTCTCGATGATGGTTTTCCTGATCGACAACGAACGCGAAATCCGCATCTGTGCCGGCGTGTTGGTGATTGCGATGGGGCTCTATCTGCTGATCAACCGCCGGCACCCAAAAATACTGGCGCGCGTGCATCCTGCCAAGCTGGGATTATGGTCGTTTCTGGCGGCGACGGCACATGGTGCGGGTCTGATGTTGGTCCCGATCTACCTTGGTATTTGCGGGCTTTTGCGTCCCGGCGAAAGCGTGTTGGGCACCGGCCAGGCCGCTGCACAAGAATTGATGACAAACAATGTCATGACCGCTTTTCTGGTCGCGGCCACCCACACCTTCGCAATGACCTTCGCTGGCGCCGTAATCGCTGTGTTTGTCTATGCGTGGTTTGGTCTGAAATTCATCTCGAAGAGTTGGTTCAACCTCGATCTGGTATGGGCGTTGAGCCTGATCCTCGTCGGGGCATTCGGGATTTTTTCCGCCCTAGCGGGCCATCATTAAGGCCAAAGGCCTATCAATATGAACGACTTACTTCTTGTTAAGCGGACATTGACGCAACTGTAGCGGTGGTCAGCAAAGTTCGCTTAACGTTTATTGGCGAGCCAGTGAAACACCCAAAGCCCCTCAATCTGTTGGGGCAAACCTTGACAGGCAGAGTGGCAATTTCAGACCTGAAGCGCCGCCCTGCAAACTGGGCTTGTACAGCTGCCCACATCAAAAGGAATGCCCCACTCCCGGCGCCCTTGTGCAAATCTCGTGCCATTGCGCAACCTGCGACAACCTGTCTTTGGGTCGGCGACACTCGCTTAACCTCTCGTGTCTATACTGCACATGTTTAGTAACGAGAGACATTGAGAGCCCCCCGATGAAGCAGAACCACACCTTTCTTCGAGATCCCGTTGATACAGAGTCCCGATTGCAATTGCGCCTGCCCTGCACGATCCACTGTCCGGACCAGGCCTTTGAGGTCTTTACCTTCAACATCAGCTATAGCGGCATTGGCGTCGAATTACCCGCGGGCGCCAGTGAAGAGGAAAGCTACCTCCCGGACACAATTACCATTCCCGATATCGGCACCTTCGATGTCTATGTGCGTTGGCGACGCGGGCAGCGCATAGGCTGCGCCTTTTCCGCCAAACGTAGCGCCCGCCCGGTGCTCGATGCCTACTTTAAAATGACTGGCACCTACCCGCTCTGACAGCGGAGCCCTGTCGAACAATTCAGCTGCGATTGCTCCGCAGCTGGATCCATTAAAATCCGCTCAAAGCGACCGCCAAATTGCTACGGCTTTGCCTCAGTCTTGCCGCAGTGGTGAATAGACTGTTGTCCAAAGCCCCCTGCCCGCTGGGCAGGTACAACATCTTTGCGATCCCATGAGCAGGCCACCAGATGAACATGCAAAACAGCCCCGTCACTGCCCCGCCCACCCCCAAGGGATTGGAGCAGATGCAGCTTCCGATCGTGATGATGCGGGATATCCTGCTCAAGACGATCTTTCGCAAAAACGTCGATATTGTCAGCGAGGTGGCCGAAGCAATCTGCCTGCCGGTCTCGGTAACGCAAGAGCTGATCGACATGGCCCGCGAGCAGAAGCTGCTGGAAGCCACTGGCACGCTCAACGCCAATAGCGGCAATGAGATGGGTTATCAGCTGACAGATGCGGGCAAGGCGCGAGCACAAGACGCGCTGAGCCAATCGGAATATTTTGGCGCCATGCCGGTGCCGCTGGATGTCTACCGCGAACAGATCAAGCGCCAGTCGATCCGCAATATCTTGGTGACGCGCGACCAATTGGTCAGCGCCATGGGGCATTTGGTGCTGCCCAACAGTCTACTGGATCATCTGGGGCCTGCGGTCAGTGCTGGCCGTTCGATCCTGATGTATGGCCCACCCGGCAATGGTAAATCCTCGATCTCCAACGGTATTCGTGACGCCCTCGGCGATCACGTCTATGTGCCGCGTGCCATTGAATATGCCGGCCAGGTGATTACCGTCTATGACCCCATCGTTCATACCTTGATTGACGAGGCACCAGAGGATCCAAACGCCATTCGCCGCCCCAAGCGGTTTGACAGCCGCTACGTGAAATGTGAACGCCCCACGGTGATCACCGGTGGTGAGCTGACGCTGGATATGCTGGATTTGGTCTATAACCCCACCGCCCGCACCTATCAGGCGCCATTGCAGCTGAAATCGGCTGGTGGCATCTTTATCGTCGATGACCTTGGCCGTCAGGCGGAGCCGCCGCAGACTCTGGTCAACCGCTGGATTGTACCACTGGAAGAAAACAAGGATATCCTTGCCCTGCAATCGGGTGAGAAGTTCGAGGTACCCTTTGACACGCTGGTGATCTTTTCCACCAACTTCCACCCCAACGAGATCTTTGATCAGGCGGCGCTGCGGCGGATCTTTTTCAAGATCAAGATTGATGGGCCAAACCAGGAAAACTTCCTCAAGATCTTTGCCATGGTGGCGCGCAAACGCGGCATGCCACTGGACGAGACCGCTCTGGTGCATCTGCTCAAGGTGAAATACCCGACCATCGATAATACCTATGCCAATTATCAACCAATCTTCCTGATTGACCAGATGATTGCGATCTGTGAGTTCGAGGGCATCCCCTATCAGATGAGCCCGGATCTGATCGACCGCGCCTGGGCCAATATGTTTGTGAAAGACGAGCAGATCGTCAAATAGCCAAGCTCTGTTCGCCTGAGACGTCCAGCAGAACCAACGAAAGGAGCCATGACATGCATCATGGCTCCCTTTTGTCATTGCACCAGCCGTTTAGGGGGCAAACAACAGGTCAATCACCTGCTTTTGCTGGTCACGCGACCTGCCCGTCAACTCGGCAATGGTGGTGGTGCCTTCCGCTGTCATCCCGGCGGCCCCCAGGGTATCCAGTCCCGCCTGCAGCTCATGACCGCTCAGCGCAATCACTGTGGCAACATCCGAACGCGCCATGGCCTGCATCACCATCTGCGCCGGGTGTCCTCCGTCACCCGAGGCCGGCCAGAAGGACAGCGCCAGCAAAATGACCCCGCCCCCCATGATAACACGCGCCATCGGACGCTTCAGATAGGTGGTAAAGGGGCGCCAGTTCAGCAGCAGATGCGCCACCACCCCCAGAACCATCAGCCAGCCTCCCCATTCATGCAGAAAGGAATTCAAACCACTATCCAGATGAAAAAACATCAAAATTCCGGTCACTCCCATGACCAGGAAGGATGCAGTGGTAAGTGGCGTGGCCCAATTGCGTAACGCAGACATTTTCCAAACTCCTGTATATGCCTTGCTTTATGACTGAACGCAGCAGAACAGGTTTTCCGTCGCTTGAATTTTGTTTTTCGGCTCTTGAAACACGGCTTGTTAGGGCCACCAGCAAGATGTGGCGCAGCGTCACCTGCGCAGGCCCCTCTTCCTGCTTTAGGTTACATCCAAAACACTCAGGAAGAATAGGATCCGCCCCTTTGGAACAGCGCATACGTGATAGCTTTGCCCAGCAAAGCATGATGGAAACCCTTGGTGCCAGTATCAGCAGCGTCCAGCCCGGAGAGGTGATAATCACCGCGCCCATTCTGGCAACCAGCCGCCAACAGCAGGGCTTTGCCCATGCGGCGCTAACCTTTGCCATTGGCGACAGCGCGGCAGGCTATTCAGCGCTCACCCTGTTGGCCGCGGATCAAGAGGTGATGACGGCAGAGATCAAGGTGAACCTGCTCGCCCCTGGCGCAGGGGATTATCTGCGGGCCACCGGGCGCGTGATCAAACCTGGTCGCCGCCTTGTGGTGGTCAGCGCCGAGGTACATGCCATCACCAGGGACGCGGAAAAGCTGATCGCGGTGCTCCAAGGAACCATGATCCCGGTCTCGCCTTAAGGAGGGGCATTGCCTGCCCCAAAGGGTACAGCACTCCAGCCGCCTGTTCCGCCTGTAGCTGCGACTGACCGGACCCTGCGGCCCATCGGCCATCTGCAGAAAATCGCCCCCCCTTTGGCGGCTGTAGCCCTGCCCTTTGGTCTGGGTCTGGCTCGCCCAATGGAACCGATGCACGCGCCCGCCCGCCTCCGCAAACTCGGGGGCAGCATCGCCCAATCGCATCAACAGAGCGTCTCACTGCCCCGGTCGGGATCACCATCGGGTAACAATCCTGCGCCTCCAGCGGGATCGGGGTACCGTGCTTGGCCAAAGGCAGATTTGCACCTAAGACCCTGGCAGAGCTAGGTATTCGGTGCTCGGCCTTGCAGATGCTGTGGTGTTAGATTGGAACTAGCTACAGCCCAGAAACGCTGCAGCTTCGATCATCAAAACAACGCCCATGGTTACTCGCGCCCAGAAAAATTCAGCCGCATGAGCATCGATCTTTCACGTATCGTACGAGAAATCACCACCAAATTACCTGCATTTCATGAAACCTAAGCACGACTAGTGTAAACTTTATTGCGGATACCATGATGAAATTGCTGTGGCTTGGAGCGGAGATCACCCCCAGGTGTTTGATCCCACGGTTTGATGGTGCGATCTGTTCTTTGGACTGGAAGGAAGCATTATGGGCCGGGCACGTCACGGCTGCGCCACCTACTGTTACTCGGCAGGCGATTTGCAAAGCAAATCTGCCGAGAGAGCACGCACGCTTCCAGAGCAACAATACAGCGATCCATTGGCTGACAGGGTTATGCCTAGCATGATCCCAAGAAGCGCAAGCGACAACCGCGGCGCTGAGCCGGGAACTCGGTATCACTGTCGAAACGCTCGCCAAATGGCGCAAGCGCGAGATGATTGAAGATCGTAAACCGAGTCCAACAGCGCCCAGTTCCACGGTTCTGGGCGAAGATGAAGAGGCGATGATAGTCGCACGCTACTGCCGCTGGATGATTGTTTGTATGCCTTGCAGCCAACCATCCCGCACCTGACGCGATCTTCCCTAGACCGGTGCTTGCAACGGCATGGGATATCGCGACTTCCAGAGTTGGACGGCAACAAGCCCAAACGGCAAAGGTTCAAACGCTACCCTATTAGCTATTTCCATATCGACATTGCCGAGTTGCGCACAAATGAAGGTTAGCTCTATCTCTTTGTAGCCATTGATCGATCCGGCGGGTCTGCGGTGGCACGGCTTGTAGACAAAGCAAACCGCAAGACAGCCTGGGAATTCCTGGAGGCCGTTCTCGAGGCCGTACCTTGCAAAATCCACACAATCCTGACGGACAACGGCCTCCGTTTTTTGAGCAGCCGCGCAACCGCAACACGCCTTATTCTCGGCCAATGCGGTTTGCCATGATCTGCGCGGCAATCGGGATCGAGCATCGCCTACCCAAGCCAAACCATCCATGGAGCTGCGAGGATTGGAAAACAGTCCGAGGGACTGTTTTCCCGAGTGGCGGCCAAGCCGAGCGGATGAACCGCACAATCAAGGGTGCGACCGTGAAACGGTATCACGAGGACAGCCACGATCCGCTCCGCAGCCATCTCAGCGGCGTCCTTGACGCCTACAATTGCGCACGCCGCCTCAAGACACGCAGCAGTCTGACGCCTTACGAATAAACCTGCAAAATCCGGACTTCTGAACCAGATCGT
Source organism: Pseudophaeobacter sp. EL27 (assembly GCF_900313025.1). Lineage (GTDB taxonomy): Bacteria > Pseudomonadota > Alphaproteobacteria > Rhodobacterales > Rhodobacteraceae > Pseudophaeobacter. The sequence continues at coordinate 141,704 of NZ_OMPQ01000008.1, read as the reverse complement.
TTCAACTTAATCCGATCCACAAGATGCCGGGACTGAACTCAAAGGGCCATATTTGCCGCTCGCCTCTTTTGGACGCGCCCTGGGCCATGCAACTCCATGCCATTGCCGCCCTTGTTCTGATCCCCTTTCCCCTCGCCTTGTTCGCTCTGATGCGCGCCAATCGCCTGTGTAAAATTCTCAGTTGGGCTTGGGGTCACGGGGCTTAGCCTCCGTCGCCTTTGGCGACTCCCCCGAGGTATTTAGGACCAAATGATGAACAGGGCTTGGCGATTGGATATTCATTTGGCCACAAATATCCTGGGGGTGAGCGCCTTGGCGCGAGGGGGCAAGGCCCACTCAAGTAGAACGGCCCAAGCCAAGGGCCAGGTGAATAATAATAACAATTTTTCGAGGCAAGGTTCGGCACCCCTAATGAAAACTGAAAAGGGCTCCTAAACGGAGCCCTTCCCTTGCACAAAAATACCTGTTTCAGGCAGTCAGACCTTCCGGCTCTGCCAGACCATTGGCCCGGCAGCAGGCAGTGACTGTATTCGCCAGCAGACAGGCAATGGTCATAGGGCCAACACCGCCTGGAACCGGTGTGATGGCCCCCGCTCGCTCGGAGCAGCTGGCGAAATCTGCATCGCCCACCAGCTTCATCTTGCCTTCGCCCTTTTCAGGCGCAGGAATGCGGTTGATGCCCACATCGATGACGGTGGCCCCTTCTTTGATCCAGTCGCCAGGCACCATTTCGGGGCGTCCCACTGCAGCAACCACGATATCGGCGCGGCGCACGACGTCGGGTAGATCTTTGGTGCGGCTATGCGCAATGGTGACGGTACAGCTATCGCCCAGAAGCAGCTGTGCCATTGGCTTGCCAACGATGTTGGAGCGTCCAATCACAACCGCATTCATGCCAGAGAGGCTGCCGTGGTAGTCGCGCAGCATCATCAGGCAGCCCAGCGGTGTGCACGGCACCATGGATTTCTGACCGGTACCCAACAGGCCGACATTGGAAATATGGAACCCATCCACATCCTTTTCCGGCGCAATGGAATTGATGATCAGGTCTTCGTTCAGGTGGCCCGGCAGCGGCAGCTGAACCAGAATACCATGCACTGCAGGGTCGTTGTTCAGCTTCTCCACCACGGCCAACAGATCGGCCTCGGAAGTATCCGCGTCCATCTTGTGCTCATAGGAGTTCATGCCGGTCTCGACGGTCTGCTTGCCCTTGGAACGCACATAGACCTGGGAAGCAGGATCTTCACCCACCAGCACCACGGCGAGACCGGGGGTGATGCCGTGCTCTTCTTTCAGGCGGGCAACGTGGCCGGCCACTTTTTCGCGTACTGTGGCGGCGAAGGCTTTGCCGTCAATGATGTTTGCTGCCATTGCATTCTTCCTTATGCCGCAGACCAAACCGGCCCGCTTTACGTCTCGTGTCTAAATCTCGTGGATCACGCGGGCTTCTCGCATGATCGACCATTCTACCAGCTGGCGCCACATCCCTTCTATCAGATCGGGATCCAACCCAGCTTGCCCGGCTTTGGCGCGGGCGTTTGCTATGACCTCTTCCACCCGTGCGGGGATCCTTGCGGGCCAGCCATTGAGCCTCTTCAGCTCAACCGCCCTGTCGATATAGCCAGCGCGTGTCGCCAGCAACTCGACTAGCATTTTGTCCAGATCATCGATCTGGCCACGCAGTTCGGTCATATCGGCGCAGTGTTGCGGAGGGATCAGATGTGTCATCACTAAAAACTCTTGCGGCCCGAGAAGATCTCTCGGGCCGCAGAAAGCGCATTTTGCGTCTTAGAACAAGCCTTCGATCTGGCCGTCATCATTTAGGCAGATATTCTCTGCCGCAGGTTTGCGGGGCAGACCCGGCATGGTCATGATCTCGCCGCAGACTGCGACGATGAAACCAGCACCCGCCGAGAGGCGCACTTCACGCACCGGAACCGAGTGACCGGTGGGCGCGCCGCGCAGGGTCGGATCAGTGGAGAAAGAGTACTGGGTCTTGGCCATGCAGACCGGCAGGTTGCCGTAGCCCGCTGCTTCCCATTCTTTCAACTGATTGCGGATCTTGTTGTCGGCCAGCACTTCGTCAGCGCGGTAGATCCGCTTGGCGATGGTGTCGATTTTATCGAACAGTGACATATCATCGGGGTAGATCGGGGCAAAATTGGCCTGACCTGCATCGACGATTTCCACGATTTTTTCGGCCAACGGTGCAGAACCTTCAGAGCCCAGCTCCCAGTGACGCGACAGAACCGCCTCAACACCGTGGGTTTCGGCGTAGGCTTTAACCGCATCAACTTCGGCATCGGTATCGGTGACAAAGTGGTTGATGGCAACAACAACGGGCACACCAAAGCTTTTGATGTTCTCGATGTGACGGCCAAGGTTGGCACAGCCATTGTTGACGGCTTCGACGTTTTCGGCACCCAGATCGGCCTTGGCAACGCCGCCATTCATCTTCATCGCGCGCACGGTGGCAACCAGAACCACAGCCGAAGGCGCGATACCGGCCTTACGGCACTTGATGTTCATGAATTTCTCGGCGCCAAGGTCCGCACCAAAGCCTGCTTCGGTGACAACATAGTCGGCCACTTTCAGCGCGGTTTTGGTCGCGATAACCGAGTTACAGCCATGTGCGATATTGGCGAAAGGACCGCCGTGCACGAAGGCCGGGTTGTTTTCCAGGGTCTGAACCAGGTTTGGCTGCATTGCGTCTTTCAACAGCACGGTCATAGCGCCGGAGGCCTTGATGTCGCGGCAGTAAACAGCTGTTTTATCGCGGCGGTAGGCCACGATGATGTCGCCCAGACGTTTTTCCAGATCGGCCAGGTCAGTGGCCAGGCAAAGGATCGCCATGACCTCAGAAGCCACGGTGATGTCAAAGCCGGTTTCACGGGGGAAGCCGTTGGACACGCCACCGAGGGAGGCCGTGATCTGACGCAGCGCGCGGTCGTTCATGTCGACAACACGACGCCATGCAACACGACGCACGTCGATTTCGCACTCGTTGCCCCAGTAGATGTGGTTGTCGATCATCGCCGAGAGCAGCGAGTGGGCCGAAGTGATGGCGTGGAAGTCACCGGTGAAGTGGAGGTTCATTTCCTCCATGGGCACGACCTGAGCGTAGCCACCGCCAGCAGCGCCACCCTTCATGCCGAAGTTTGGACCCAGGCTCGCTTCGCGGATACAGACCATGGCGTTTTTGCCAATGCGGTTCAGGCCATCGCCCAGACCAACGGTCGTGGTGGTCTTGCCTTCGCCTGCGGGCGTTGGGTTGATCGCGGTGACGAGGATCAGCTTGCCGTCCTCTTTGCCCTGTACGGAGTTGATGAACTCCTGGCTTACCTTGGCTTTGTCGTGGCCATAGGGCAGCAGGTCGTCGTTCGACATGCCGATCTTTGCACCGATCTCTTGGATCGGGAGCTTGTTCGCCTCGCGGGCGATCTCGATGTCACTCTTGTAGCTCATGGCCTGGTTCCTGAATGTGAGAAAACAAACACCGGCTTCAAGGTGCCGGATCTGGCCCGAATTTAGTCAGAATGCGGCAAATTGCGCGCGTGATTTCCGACATTTTCCGGCCATGAAGCGGCGTCCGGGCAAAGATTGAGGGAACGAAAGTCGCCAAAACGAAAGTTCTGTGCCCGATAAGTTGCCCCTAGGGCGCCCAGGCTCGCTGATCCGGCACAAAGAGCTGCAGGCTGTCGCCGATTTTCACCTGTCCTGGACGTTCCACCCAGGCGGTGATTCCCCGCCGTCCCCGCGCCGCCGGTTTGAACTTGGGCCCAAAGCCCGCATGGTCCTTGTCAATCTCGCGCCCCGGGAATATGCAGGGTCGGTTTTCCATGTCCACAGTCAGAGTGGCCCCATCCGGACCCTGCAGCCGTGACGAGGGCGGCACAAAGGTAAAGTCCGGTATGCCGCGCAGCACCAGATTGGCCCCCAGTGCTGCGGGGTCGACCTGTTCCAGCCCCATGTCAGCGGCGATCAGTGCCAATTCTTCCTCTGAAAGGATGCTCAGCTGGCGCACATTGCGGATCGTAGTGCCTTCTGGATAGAGATTGCGCATACGCACACAAGACGCGCGGTTTTCCCCCTGATGGCGCTCGCCGTTCATCCCGTGAAAGCCCAGGGTCAGTGCCCCCACGGCTGAACCTGCAATGCCGGTATCTGCGGCAGTTTCGCCTGCCCAAACCACTTCACCTTTGAATTCTGTTTCCAGCAATACCGGCATGTCTCGCCCCTCGTCTCTGTTCCAAACTACGCGTTCTTGGCGACACTATATTCACCAGCAGCAATGGAAAGCCCCAGAAACCTAAAACAGGTTCCTGGGGCTTAAGAGTTTGTACTTTGATCTCAAAGCTTAGGAGGTCGGCTCCGGTTCCAGCCCGGAATCGCCCTCTCCCTCAGGGGAAGGCTTCTTCGTCTTGGCCTTGGGAATGGCCGTGACCGAAGCATTACCCTCATCCTCATCGGAATCGTCGCCCTTTTCATGCGGCGGCTCGCCCTTCATGACGCGCTTGATCTCATCGCCGGTCAGGGTCTCATATTCCAACAAGCCCTGCGCCAGGCGCTCCCACTCATCCTTATACTCGGTCAGGATCTCAAAGGCGCGATCATAACCATTCTGGATAAAGGTGCGGACCTCCTCTTCAATCAGCTCCTTGGTATGAGCAGAGACCGAGAAGCCGGTGGTATTGCCGCTGTAGCCTTCATGTGCCTCGGCATAGTCGATATTACCAACTTTGTCGGACATGCCCCACCGCATGATCATGGCGCGGGACAATTGGCTGGCCTGCTGAATATCACCCGCCGGGCCATTGGAGACATGGTCCTCGCCGTATTTGATGATCTCAGCCGCCTTGCCCGCCATGGTCATGGCCAGTTTCTGGTTGCACTCATCCTTGTGCCAGTTGAGGCGATCCATTTCCGGCAGCGAGACAACCATGCCCAATGCACCACCACGTGGAATGATCGTTGCCTTATAAACAGGATCACATTCCGGCAGTTTCAAGCCAACAACAGCGTGGCCCGCTTCGTGATAGGCAGTCTTTTCTTTCTGGTCCTGGGTCAGCACCATAGAGCGGCGCTCGGCCCCCATCATCACCTTATCCTTGGCGGATTCAAAATCCTCCATGGTGACAAAGCGACGACCAACGCGGGCGGCCATCAGGGCAGCTTCGTTGACTAGATTCGCCAGATCCGCACCCGAGAAACCAGGGGTACCACGGGCGATGATGCGCAGATCCACGTCAGGCCCCAGTGGTGTCTTGCGGGCATGCACGCCGAGGATCTTTTCGCGGCCCTTGATGTCGGGGTTGCCAACAGTCACGTTGCGGTCAAAGCGACCCGGACGCAGCAAGGCAGGGTCCAGCACATCTTTGCGGTTGGTCGCCGCCAGAATGATGACGCCCTCATTGGCTTCAAATCCATCCATCTCAACCAGCAGCTGGTTCAGGGTTTGCTCACGCTCATCATTGCCGCCGCCGTAACCGGCACCACGATGACGGCCAACGGCGTCGATCTCATCGATAAAGACGATACAGGGCGCGTTCTTCTTCGCCTGCTCGAACATGTCGCGCACACGGGAGGCACCTACGCCGACAAACATCTCAACAAAGTCTGAGCCGGAAATGGTGAAAAACGGCACACCGGCCTCGCCTGCGATGGCACGGGCCAACAGCGTTTTACCAGTACCGGGCGGGCCAACCAGCAGCGCGCCTTTGGGGATCTTGCCACCGAGGCGCGAGAATTTCTGCGGGTTGCGCAGGAACTCCACAATCTCTTCCAGCTCTTCCTTGGCCTCATCAATGCCTGCAACATCATCAAAGGTCACGCGGCCATGCTTTTCGGTGAGCATCTTGGCCTTGGATTTGCCAAAGCCCATGGCGCCACCTTTGCCGCCGCCCTGCATCCGGTTCATGAAGTAGATCCAGACACCGATCAGCAACACAAAGGGCAGTAGGGTGATCAGGAACGACTGGAACCCAGACTGCTGCTGCTTTTCAGCGCGCACCGGAATGTTGTTCTTGATCAGTAGCTCGGTGACTTCGGCATCAGAGGGCCGGATGGTCACATAGTTCTGCCCGTCGGAGGTAGAGAAGCGAACCTGCTCCCCATCCAGCACCACGGTGCTGACCTGTCCGCCTTCAACCGAAGCGACAAAGTCCGAGAAAGAGCGTTCGTTGCTCTGCATCGTACCGCCTGAACCACTGAACAGATTGAACAGCGCCAGAATCAAGACGAACAGAACGACCCAGAAGGCGATGTTACGTGCGTTACCCAAGGAATATCTCCTAATATCCGGGCCTCCTCGCAGGAGGCCCTCGTTACGCATAAAATAAGGAACATTCAGGCAGGTTCAATGCGATAAAAGCGATGCGAAGAACTCTTCTGCACTATTTATTGGTTCTGCGCTGCATTCATTGGCGAATCCTGCCAGCGGAGCAGCCATCAGCGCACCATTGCGCCACAGGGAAGGCGTAACCTCCAGAACCGGCGCAGGACAGTCCTGGTCGCGCCAGTCCGGGCAGGATTTCAACCCTTCACTGCCTAAGGGGCGAACCTCACAAGACTCTAATTTTCCTGCAAAAACCCGCCACCTTTGGTCCCAAACTTCGCCCGGATCGCTGCTCTCTTGTTGCACCATGGCCGCCTCACGGCAGATCCAGATCCTGTCCCGGTGGCTCAGAATACGGCATCCGGACAGGGTTGTCGCCCCGCCCCGTTGCGCAATAGCGACAGCTTCGATCATCGGCTGGCGTCTCGGCGGGTATTGGCCGCCTGAAACCCACAAAAGCGCCTGCATCATCAACCGATGAGAGATTTCATCGGGCAAAGTGCGGAACTTTCGCAGCTCAAACACCACGGCGCCTGCCTCAATCTGGGCCATGTCGCGCGCCGACAAGAAGGCATACCAGCCCAGAGCAGTCTGCGCCTTACCCATATTCTGCGCCACGGTCGCAAGCGCAGGCACCGTCAGCCCCAGCTCCTCCAGAACCGTCAGCGCTTTACGGGTTTTGATCCGATCATAGCTTTCATCGTCATTTGATGGATCTTCGATCCAATTCTGCCCGATTGAGCGCAGATAGTCGCGCAAGGCCTTTCGGCGCAGGCCCAGAAGAGGCCGCAACAGTGAGACCCCATCCTGGGTGCGCCGCACCGGAATACCTGCAAGCCCGTTAACGCCCGAGGCCCGCATCAAACGCATGATCACCGTTTCGGCCTGATCATCCGCCGTATGGCCAAGTGCCAGAACAGGAATCCCATTTTGCCGGGCCCACCCCGTCAGCAGACCATAACGGGCACGCCGGGCCTGATCCTGCAGGTTGCCTGTTTCCTCTGGTCCCTGGTCCCAGGTCAAAATCTCATGACGCAGGCCCAGCTGTTGCGCCACCTGCGCGACCTCTTCGGCCTCCTGACGTGATTCGGCGCGCAAACCGTGATCCACAGTGGCCACCATCAGCTCCACCGGATCATTGCTAAAACAGTCATTCAACAGATGCATCAGCGCGACGGAATCGCCGCCACCCGACACCGCGATGCCAATGCGTGCAGGCAACGGCGTGGCAAACTGCTGGCGCAGAGTGTCAATCATAGCCTCTCTGCCGGATTCGCCAGGCTCAATCTCGGTCAAGAGCATCCCAATGCGGCCATCTCGACCTTTGCTTGAGCAACCATATCGCCTCCGGGGAAGCGTACACCCACCTCTGACAAAGTAATACAGGCCTGATCGACCTGCCCCAGCCGTCCCAATGCTGCCCCCAGTTCAAACAGTGCCTGAGGTGCCATCTCGCCATTTGCATCGCCAGTAAAGGAGGCCAGATAGGCCCGCGCGGCTTCACGCGTATCGCCAAGCCCGTCCAGCGCCTTGCCCCGATTGAAATCAGCCTCCGGGGCAAGCGGGCTGCCCGGATAGGACTGGGTGAAAGTGGCAAATTTTTCGGCTGCCTGCTGATAGGCGCCCTCGCTCAAATTCTGTTGTGCTGCATCAAAATCAGCCTGTTCGCCAACAGCCAGCTCGCTGCCACTATCGGTGACAATCTGAGCCCCGCCCAAGGTACCAGCCCCGTCCAGGGTCTCTTCACCGCCCAGGGTGCTGGTCTCTCCCAGGGCGCCGATATCGCCGCCTTCCAGCTCGACCAGGCGGAATTCCAGATCACCAATGCGATTGGTGCCATCAGCAACAATTCGGTTGATGCGATATTCCAACTGTTCCGTCTGCGCCGTCAGCTGTTGCAGGCTGGTCTCGATCGCCCCGACCCGGTCCAGCACCGAACTGCCTACAGTCGCGCTGGAGGAAACGCCCCCCGTGGTGGACAGCTCCCGTTTCAGGCGCTGTATATCCACGTAAAGAACTGTCAGCTCCTGACGAATATCCGCCAGGGTCTGCTGATCCTGCGCCATAGCTGGTGACACCAAACTGGATGTCCCCAAAAGAGTTGTTGTCAGAAAGACCGCTCGCAGAAACCGCATCATCTTACCCCGTCAATCCACCGGCCAAGACGGTCACCGCGCGGCGGTTATTGGCATAGCAGCTCTCAGCCGAGCAGATCTCCAGCGGGCGTTCTTTGCCATAGGTAACAACCTGGATCCGCGACCCAGAGACCCCCTGCGAAATCAGATATTCGCGGGCGGCATTGGCACGGCGCTCACCCAGGGCCAGGTTGTAGATCCTGGTCCCCTGCTCATCCGCATGTCCTTCGATGGTAACGCTATAGTCCGCATTGGCGGTCAACCAACGGGCCTGACCTTGCAGGATGGATTCGGCTGCGGGGTTCAGGGCGGACTGATCCACCAAGAACAACACCCGATCACCAATGGTCTCTTGGAAGTAAGCCGGGCTGGCCGGATCCAGATTGGAACCTGCGATGCCAGTGCCACCAGAGTTGCCAAGGGAGCTGTCGTCCCATGGGGAGGTGCTGCACCCAGCCAGCCCCAGGGCTGCAACCAGGACAAATGCCTTTTTAAAACCGCTCATGACTATGTCTTTTCCTTTGGTTTCTGGGGCCTAGCCTATCACAGAGCATGGGCCGATTCTATGCAGGTCTTCCAGTCTTGCATTTTCAGGCCAGTTCAGCCTGCGGCTTCTTGTTATTTTTGCAACGGTGACCAGGCCGGGTCCGACGCCCCGTCCGGAGTACGCACAGGTTTCAGGTTTCGCCCCAGAATATCCACCGAATAGAGCAGTGCACGACCATTGGCCCCCTGGGTTTCGCGGGTGAACATGATCACCCTGCCATTGGGCGACCAGCTTGGGCCCTCATCCAGGAAAGAGGCCGTCAGCAGACGCTCTTCGCTGCCATCCAGCCGCATCACCCCAATGTGGAAACGGCCTTTGCTTTGCTTGGTAAAGGCAATGAGATCACCGCGCGGCGACCAAACAGGCGTGCCATAGCGCCCCTTGCCAAAGCTCACCCGGCGGGCCTCACCGCCACTGGCGGCCATCACATAGAGCTGTGGCGTGCCGGAGCGGTCGCTTTCAAAGACAATCTGGCTGCCATCTGGTGAATACGAGGGGGCGGTCTCGATCGAGGGCGCGCTGGTCAACCGCTTGCGGGCTCCGGTGGCGATATCCATGGTATAAAGATCGGTATTACCACCTTCGGCCTGGGAATAGACTACCGTATTGCCATCCGGCGCGAACCGCGGCGCAAAGCTCATGATGCCCTTATCCGCCGACAAGACCCGCCGCTGTACCTTGCCCACGTCCAGCACGTGGATCTGCGGAAAGCCACTTTCATAGCTGGTGTAAAGCACCCGGTCACCGGTGGGCGAAAAACGCGGCGCCAGCACCAGAGCGGCGCTATTGGTCAGATACTGCACCCCGGCGCCGTCATAATCCATGATCGCCAGGCGTTTGCGACGGTCATTTTTCGGGCCGGTCTCGGAAACAAAAACCACCCGGCTGTCAAAATACCCGCTCTCGCCAGTGATCCGGCTGTAGATGGCATCTGCCACCTTATGGGCCATGCGACGCCAGCCATCGGTGGTGCCACTGAACTGCAAACCGGCGCCCAGCTCGTTATCGGCAAAGATGTCATAGCCGCGAAACCGCACCGTCAACTGCTTGCCATTGACGGAGACCGCGCCGGTAATCAAAGCCTGCGCATTCACCGCTTTCCAGTCGGCAAACCGCACCGGCGCGTTAAAATCACTCACCGTAGAGATATGCGCGGTCGCGGGGATTTCGCGAAACAACCCGGTGCCGCTGAGATCCTCCGCGATCACCCGGGTGATCTGATTGGCCAGCTCTGCCGCCGCCGGGGTTTCGGGCAGAAAACTCGGCACCGCATAGGGCAGCGGTTCGATCACCCCATCGGTGATTTCGATCCGCAGCGGCCCATTCTGGGCCTCAGCTGCGCTGCCAATGGTCAGCAGCGGTGCGGTCGCAAGGAGAAGGCTTGCAAAAAGGGCTGTCAGGTTGCGCCTCATGAGAGTTGCGTCCTTTCCGGAGTGAATATCAGAGCAGTATCAAGCGTTCGGGGTGTCAATGCAGGGGGAAAATCCCGCCTCCCCCAGTCATAGTCGAACCCTGTGTGTGGCGTTTTCAATTTTTGGTGTCTCATTTGATCCGCATCTTCTCAGGGTTAAAAGTCATCACAATGTCGCGCCAATGGTCATATTTTTCGCTCGGCAAGGAAAACCCCTTGGCGCCACAGCGAATGATCGCGCGCCGCGCTGCCTCATAGGCCTGTTTGGCCGCATTGGTCGAGCCACCAGTGCTCGACATCATCCGGATGGTGCTGGTCTTAGGCCGCCCGTCCGGGTCCAGTGAGACTGCAACCTCGACGGTGGTTTTCAACGCCTCCGTTGAGAGCGAGCCGACATTCCAGCATTTCGACACAGAGACCCGCAGCGCGTCTTTTTCTCCGACCGTCAATGGCGGACCAGAGGGTTCCGGCGCTGCGACTTCACCGCCTCCGGCAATGGCAGCAGCCAGTGCATCCTCAATGGCCGAGGATTGATCTTCTTGCGGCGCGGCGGGTGTCGTCTCAGCGACTTCGGCGGGCGCGGGCCGGCGGGGTCGTGTTTTGGGGCGTACCGAGGTGAGCGGCGCGGTCACTGGTGGTGCAGGCTCTGCCTCGTCGCTTTCATTGGCTTCGGTCACAATCCTATCGCTCGCAGCCTCGGGGGCGGTGGCCTCCTGCACCTCCTGCTCGCTCAACGCCCCTTCATCAGGGTTCACCTCTGGCTGAACCAGATCGCCAATTGCCACCTCTTCTTCAGGGGCCTCCACCGGGACTGGCGCCACACGCTCTGCCGGACGAACCAGCTCCGGAACCGGCTGGCTTGGCACAATCGCCGGACTCTCGGGCAGTGTTTCGGGCGGCGTAACTGGCTCTGGCAGGGTATCGGCGACCTCTGGTTCTGGCTCCGGCTCAGGCAAAACAGGCACTGGCGCATCCACCACAGGCTCAGCGGTGGCGTCCGGAATGGATGTGTCGGGACGGGTTTCCGGGCGCAGGGGCAGGTCTGGGGGCGCCAGAGAGGTTTCGGGCGGTGTCAGGCTGCTTGGGGTTTCTGTTATCTCCGGGGCCTGGATCTGCTGGCTCAGCCTCGCAAATTCCTCTGCCGAGATCACCGCAACCTCTTGCACCGGCAGCGGCAAGGGCTCAGACGGCAGCCAGGCGCCAAAAGCAACCCAACCCACCAACAGGCCATGCCCCGCAAGGGAGAATTTGGTTCCGGTTTGCAGGCCCATGAAAATGCCCCAAGCCCCCGCTTATTGATCCGCGCCAGTGGCCGCGGTGTCAGCCTCTGGCTCTGGCCCGGCCAGATCTGTCACCAGCCCGACATTGGCAAAGCCGCCTGCGTTTAGCGCGCCCATCACCTGCATTACCTCCGCGTAGGAAATACCGCCATCGGCGCGCAGATAGACCCGCTCAGAAGTGCGCTCTGCTGCAATAGCACGCAGTTTTGCCACCAGCTCCTCGCGGGCCACCGGGGTGGTCTGGATCTGGATCTCACCGCCAAGGATCATGGTCACGGTCAGCGGCTCTTCCTGCTCGCTTGGCAATGCCCCCGCTTCGGTCTTTGGCAGATCCACCGGCACCCCCACAGTGGTCAGCGGTGCCGCCACCATAAAGATGATCAGCAGCACCAGCATAACGTCAACAAAAGGCGTCACGTTGATTTCGGACATCGGCCGCGCCCGGCCCCGACGGCGTCCGCGACGCCGCTCACTGGAGGAAGAGTTTTGAACCGCCGCGCCCATGGCTCAGGAATCCAACTGACGGCTGAGGATGGTGGCAAATTCGTCGGCAAAGGCCTCATAGCCGCCCAGGATGCGATCACTGTCGGCGCTCAGCTTGTTATAGAACACCACCGCCGGGATCGCCGCCAACAGGCCCAGGCCCGTAGCCAAAAGCGCCTCGGCAATACCAGGGGCGACAACCGCCAGATTGGTACTTTGTTGTTCCGCAATTTCGATAAAGGCGGTCATGATGCCCCAGACCGTGCCAAACAGCCCAACAAAGGGCGCCGTGGAGCCCACGGTTGCCAGCACCGATAGGCCGCGTTGCAGATCTTCGGTCTCTTTGGCGATAGCGACATCCATCGAGCGATCAATCCGCGCCTGGGCGCCCGGGATCAGCCCGCCATCACTGCGGTGGCTGCGCCGCCATTCCGCCATGCCAGCGGCAAAAATCCGTTCTGAATGGCCTGTGGGCTCTGGTCCCAACTGGTCAAACAACCCGTCCAGTGGCTCGCCGGACCAAAATGCCTGATCAAACCGGGCCGCCCGGCGGCGTGCCTGACGGTAATTGATCAGTTTTTGGATGATGATACCCCAAGACCAGATCGAGGCCGCGGTCAGCATCAGCATCACCAGTTTCACGGTAAAAGTGGCCCGCGCGAAAAGACCCCACATGGAGAAATCAATCTCCTGCGCCAGCGCCAGAGTTTCTGCTTCCATTTGCCTGCTCAATCCTCAGCCGGATCGCTCCGGTCTTACCTAATTGCACAGAGGCCCCACTTCAGGATCCCAGTGCCACTGCTCGTTGCCGTCACTCGTCTATGACCGTCTGTTGCGGCCTTATTTGCAGGCAGGCTAGCCGAAGTCCGGGGGAAATGCCAATCAAACAGTGCGCAGGCGCATCATTGTTTCAGCAATGCGCGAATCTCTGCCGGAAGCCGCGTTGGCCGCCCGGTCTCTGCGCTCATGCAAACAGCCGAAACCTTGGCGCGAAACAGCTCTGTTTCGCCCCGTTTGACCAGCTGATCCATGATCAGCCGCGCCGGGGTCAATTTGATAACCCCCGTCTCGATCACCAGCTCATCATCGTATTTCGCCGGGGCGAGGTAATCGGCCTCGATCCGCTGCACCACCCAGATTACCCCGGCCTCGCGCATGGCATTCTGGTCATTGCCAAGACCGCGCACCCAGTCGCTGCGGGCGCGCTCAATAAAGCGCAGATAGTTGGCGTGGTAGACGATGCCGCCCATATCGGTGTCCTCGTAATAGACGCGGACGGGAAAGGTATGGATCATTGGCCTGTGCTCCTGTGCTCTTGGCGGCAACCTAAAACCCGGACAAATCGGCGACAAGCCCCGCAGCCCAACCGCAGCCAAGTTCCGTTGCGCTCTCAGCCCGGCTCAGCATCCAGCAGCGGGTACTTCGCCAGCGCCTCATAGCGCGCGCCATCCGGCAGCAAGGTCGATTGGAAAAGCGTGATCTGATCGACGGTAAAGGCCGGAGACGCAAAGCCGCCAAAATGCTGCAGCACCTGCTCAATCTTCTGGAGCTGTTCTGGCCGCAGGCGCGGCCCAAACCGCGCCAAGGTGACATGCGGGCGAAACCGCGCCCGGGGCAGTTCGATACCGCTGGCCTGTATCACAGAGCGCAGCCGCCGGTGTAACTGGGTCAGCGCCTCGTTTGGGGTGACACCAGCGCACAGCACCTTTGGACTTTTGCCGCCCATGACGCCCAGCCCGCGCAGTTCAAGTTGCAGCGGAGAAGCCTGCACCATGACAAGCTCCTGATGCAGGGCCTCCAGCAGGTGTTCGGGCTGATCGTCCAGAAAACTTAGGGTGATATGCAGGTTTTCGCTGGGGACAAGCCGCCCCACCGGGATTTCATCCTGCAGGCGCTCCAGCAGGTCTAGCACCACGTCCGGCGGGGATAGCCCGAGAAAACACCGCATTTCCTAGCCCTGTGTGGGGGCCTGCAGCCGCGCAAACAATCGCAACGCATGAGAAGCGTCATTGGCCGACGGTGGCATCATCCGATCATATCCTGCGGCAATGATCGCAGCAATTTCCGGCCGCAGAATGGTTGCCCCTGTCTCTGGTAGTACCGCCAATGGCGAAGTGCTCGCAAAGGCCTGATCAGCCCAGAGCAGAATGATCTGCGCCGCCTGGCTCAGCGCCAGGGTTTCTGCCGGAATATCCGCCATGGCACCCTGCATGCGCAGAAAGACAAAACTGGCCTGGATGGCGCCGGTGTCATCAAACCGAAAGGCCCGGTACTGGCTGGCATCGGCCTCCTGCAATCGCGCCACCAAGGGCGGCAAATCGGGGATCAGTCGGCCCAGGTCCGGCACATCCAGCAGCTCTGCCCAGTCGCGAAAGAAAAAGAACATCAGATTGGAGCCCAGCTCCGGATCGGTTTCCGCCATCTGATGACCCGCCAGCGTCGCCACCGCCTCGATCGCGCCTTTTACCACCTGCAGGGTTTCCTCCTGCACCCCAAAAACAATCGGCGCAATGGGCCGTCCCCAACGGGCAAACCCGTAAGAGCCGTCGCTGCGGGTGAACAGGGCTTGGATTTCTTCGGGCGTCAGCTCCAGCGACATGGCAGCACTCCATCAGCATTTGTACAGGCGGGTCAATTACGGGCGGCTTGCGGCTCTATGCCCGGCAGGGCGCAAAACGGCAAGCCCAGCCAACATTCCCTGATGTGAGCAGCCCGACCAGATCTGCGGGTCAAGGAGGCCGCAAGGCCCCGCGCAGCGGCTTGTCCTTGAAGCGCCTGCCCTCATACAATTGTAGCGGGTTCTTTGAGGGGCAAAGCCGCCCCACATCCACACTCGCTAAAGGTAGGAGCCCCATTTGCGCTGCAGGGCTGCCGCGACATCAATCCCCTGCCAATCCGCAAACAGCAGCACAAAGCCAAGCAGATCAGCCACTTCATCTTCCAGATCACCAGGCGCGCCAGTGCCCCGCCCCTGCCCTACGGACTTCAGATAGGCCGCGTTGACCTCCCCCAGCTCTTCACTCAGTTTGCCCAGATACCAGGCTGGGTCTCGATCAATCTGAAACCGCTGCGCATATAGATCCGACACCCGGCGCACCAGATCGTTGAGCTGCTCAAGAGTGACCACCTCCCCCAGGTCTTGCTGTGTCATTGCAGTAGCCCCCGCATCTGTAGAAGCCGCCGCCCCATACCTTTACCCAAACAGATCCGTCGATCGCTGTGGCGGCGCGATCCCGAGATGGGTCCAGGCCTTTTGCGCCAGCATCCGTCCGCGCGGCGTGCGCTGGATCAACCCCTGTTGCAGCAGATAGGGCTCAATCACATCCTCCAGCGAGTCGCGGCTCTCACTCAACGCCGCCGAAAGTGTCTCGATCCCCACAGGGCCACCGCTGTAGTTTTCGGCGATGAGCCTCAAATATCGCCGGTCGGCGCCGTCCAGCCCCAGCCGATCAACCCCCAGCCGCGTCAGCGCCCCATCCGCCAGGTCTCGGGTGATGCGCCCATCGCCCTCCACAACCGCAAAGTCCACCACGCGGCGCAAGAGCCGCCCGGCGATCCTTGGGGTGCCGCGTGCGCGCCGCGCAATCTCACGGGCGCCCTCCTCATCCGCCGGGGTGCCCAGCTTGCGCGCGTTGCGACTGACAATTTCAAACAGCTCATCCACCGTGTAGAACTGCAACCGGGTGGGAATGCCAAAGCGATCGCGCAGCGGTGTGGTCAGCAGCCCCATCCGGGTTGTTGCCCCCACCAGGGTAAAGGGCTGCAGCTCAATCCGCACGGTGCGCGCCGCAGGCCCCTCGCCGATGACCAGATCCAGTTCAAAATCCTCCAAGGCCGGATAGAGGATCTCTTCCACCACCGGGTTCAGCCGATGAATTTCATCAATGAACAAGACATCACGCGCTTCCAGATTGGTCAGGATCGCTGCCAGATCGCCAGCCTTGGCCAGCACCGGGCCAGAGGTCATGCGGAAATTCACCCCCAGTTCGCGCGCCACAATCTGCGCCAGGGTGGTTTTGCCCAATCCGGGAGGGCCGTGAAACAGGGTGTGATCCATCGCCTCGCCGCGACGACGGGCGCTTTCAATAAAAATCCGCAGATTGGCGCGGGCCTCGGCCTGGCCAATAAATTCCGATAGCCCCTGGGGGCGCAGCGCGCGATCCCCCTCCGCCGAGGCATCCTCGGGCAGTGTTTCCGGGCGCAGCGAGGGATCAGCGTCAATCATTGGGGCCTCGTGTTCGACTATCTATTCCCGCAGTGCCCGACCTCAAATGGGGGCAAAGCACCTTCCCGGAGGGGAGGTCGGGCGCGCCTTGTCCAAGGGGCCCGGGCAGAATGTCATTTTGTTTTGGCATCTGCCTCATCCCTTTGGCGCCAGCAGACGCAGAGCCGCACGGATCAAGGCGGACTCGTCTGCATCAGGGTTTTCTCCCGCCGCCTCTGCCACGGCTGAGGCCGCATCCGAAGGGCTGTAGCCCAGGTTTCCAAGCGCCGAAAGCGCCCCGGCGGAGGCCGCCGCTGCACCGCTGGGTTTTGAGGCCGCCTTGCGGGTTGTTTTTTTGGCGGGTGCTGGTGCGGCAGGCTCAATCACCGCCTCCAGATCAGCGCCCTCCATGGCCTCTGGCAGGCTGCCCCCCATGGCCATGACGCCGGGCGCCTTATCCTTGAGATCCAGCACAATGCGCTGCGCGGTCTTGGGCCCTACGCCCTTAGCCGCCTTGACGCTGCCCCAGTCCCCCAGAGCAATGGCGCGGCTGACCCCATCCGGCCCCAGCGTGCCCAGAATTGCCAAGGATACCTTGGCCCCGACCCCCTGCACCGAGGTCAGTAGGCGGTGCCATTCCTTTTCCACCAAAGAGGTAAAGCCAAAGAGCTGCATCAGATCTTCGCGCACCACCATATCGGTATAAAGCGCAACCGGCTCGCCCACCCCTGGCAGGGTCATCATGGTGCGTTCAGAGCAATAGACCAGATAGCCAACGCCGCGCACATCAATCAGCACATGATCCGCCGTGCGGTACTCCAGACGTCCTGTCAGCTTGCCAATCATGCCCGCACCTCCCTGAGCTGTCTTTGCTGGGTGCCCCCGTAATAGGCGTGACAAATGGCAATCGCCAGCGCATCCGCCGCATCCGCATTTTTAGGTGCACAACCGGGCAGCTGCAGCTTTACCATATGGATGATCTGTTCCTTGCTGGCATGACCAACGCCGACAACTGTCTTCTTGACCCGGTTGGGGGCATATTCTCCCGTCGGCAACCCCGCCTTGGCCAGGGTGAGCAGCGCAACACCGCGCGCCTGCCCCAGTTTCAAGGTCGCTACACCGTCCTTGTTGACGAAGGTCTGTTCAATGGCGGCCTGGGTCGGCGCATAGGCCTCGATCACCTCGCTGACCTGATTGTGTAGCGACAACAGCCGCTCGCCGAGATCATCGCCATCAGAGGTACAGACCCCATTGGCCACATGGCTGAGCCGACTACCCTGTGATTCGATCACCCCCCACCCAAGGTTGCGAAGCCCCGGATCAATTCCCAATATGCGCATGTTGTGCCCGGCCTCTGCCTGAGTGTTGGTATTATTTTTCAACCAAATAGCACAAAAGGCGAACATGTCCAATTGCTTTCCCAGGGCATATCCCAGCGGGTTGGCGATCGCCCACTGGCAAGACTTCGCCGAAATCCCCAAATCCTGTTCCAAAACCGACCCTTTCCCAGGGTTCTCGCGACATTTCCAAACGAGGTGTGAAGAGATGCATTTCGACCTTATTTTTATGGGCTAAAGCTATGCACTCAATGCATATGACACATGCATTTTCGACACTTGCGCAGGCGAATATTCCGACCTAAATGCGCAAAATCGCATCAACATCCCGTTGCTGCAAAACATGTTCACTCAGATATGAAGGATGAGGATATGGCTGCTTTTGACACAACCCGCACCACCTATGGCTCCACCGGCCTGTTTGGCCGTATCGGCCTTTTGTTCATCGCCGCGGCCAGCGCCGTGGTGGCGTGGAATGATGCACGCAACTCCAAAAAGACACTGAACGCGCTGTCGGACCGCGAATTGGCAGACATCGGGTTGAGCCGTGGCGATATCGAAGACATCTCCGCTGGCAAGCCAGTCTTTTAAGGATCTGAAAAGCTCCTGGTGATCCTTCTTCCTCCCCCTTGAGGATCACCCAAAACACCGCCGCGCGCCAGTTTGGCCGCGGCGGTTTTGTTTTGGAAAGAGGCTGCCCCTTTGCAGTCGCCCCGGGAAAGTGAGCCTACGATCGCAGTCATGACCATCGGGACTGGGCAGCAAAAAACCGTCGTGCATAGTCACGACGGTTTACCGGAGGTTCAACTTGTCAAATCAGCCTATCTGCGCCGCCCTGTCAGACTGGCAGCTTGCAGGAACCGCACGCGCAGCCCCACAGCAGGTATTCATCGCTCTAGCGCAGAATAGGTCCGATTTGTTGCGCGGCCCAAACAGAGGCCGGATCAGCCTGCATGACCACCGCGCCCAGCTGTTCAACTGCACTCCCCGCAGCCAGCTTTGCCACCCGGTGGTCATAGCTGTCAAAGCCCAAGGCCGCCATCAGGAAGGCCTTGAACAAGAGAAATGCCCCAATGATCAGGACAAAGATCTTACCAGAAATGCGCGAACGGATTTTGCGGGGCTCAATTAAAATCAGCCCGTCCGATTGTACGCGCGCAGCATAGCCCTGTGAAAATCCGGCATGCTTGCTCTGCAAACGGGCCACACGGCCACGAAATTCTTGATGTTGAACACTCATAAAATTGCTCCGAACTGGCCCCCACCAGCGGATACAACTTTATAGAATCTTAACGATGCGATTCCAAGGCAATTGCCTAAAAATCGTCATAAACCTGCGTAAAATCAGCTTTTCCGCTGCAATAGAAGGGTGGTCCATTCACCAATCACATCGCGTTTCACAAGATTGGTTCCATTCTCTGCATAAACCGAAATGACGCTATCGGCCTGCTCGTTGAGAATGCCAGACAAAATCGCATAGCCACCGGGGCGCAGGTTCGCACAAAGATCCGGCGACAGCGCCACCAGTGGGCCTTTGAGGATATTGGCAAAGATCAGATCATAAGGCGCGACCTCTTTCAGGCCGGGGTGATCAAAGCCAGCAGCCTCCAGGCAGGTCACAGCGCCGGCCATACCATTGGCCTTGAGATTGGCCTCGGCCACCTCGACTGCAACCTCGTCGATATCGCTGGCAACAAAATCGCCCTCCCAGACCCGCGCAGCCGCCATGGCCAGCACGGCGGTGCCGCAGCCAATGTCAGCGACTTTGGAGCCCACAAATCCTTCCGAGATCAGATGATCCAGCGCCTTGAGACAGCCCAGCGTGGTGCCGTGGTGTCCGGTGCCAAAGGCCATCGCCGCCTCAATCAGCAGCGGGATACGCCCTTCGGGCACGGTGTCGGCGTCATGACTGCCATAGACATAGAACCGCCCCGCCTCGACTGGGGCCAGTTCGCGGCGCACATGCGCGACCCAATCGGTTTCCGGCAGTTCGGAGACGGCAAATTCCTTGGCGCCATGCAGCGTCGCCAGCAAGGCCAGGCCAGCCTGATCCGGTTCTTCGGTGAAATAGCCGCCCACTTCCCACAGGCCCGAGCCATCTTCCATTTCAAACACGCCAACCCCGGTGGGTTCCGGCATCAGGGCTTCCATCGCCTCGCCCAGGGCTTCGGCTTGGGGTTTGCCAGGCAGGGTGGTCAGGGCGGTAAAGGTTGGCATGTCGGATCTCCAGCTGCGGTGCCCCGCGCCTAGGCCCATGGGACGCAGAGGTCAAGAGCAGAGCCGGTTTTGGCCGCTCTGACCCAGATTTTCCAAGGTGCGCCCCCTATTCGGCAGTGGCAGCGCTGCGATATTTGGCAAAGACGGTTTCATTGCCCGGCTCGGGATGGCGCGGGATCAGGCAAGACAGCCCCAAAGAGATCAGCGCCATGGCAGCCGCCAGTGCAAAGACAAGAGAGGGGGAAATTACCCACAACAGCCCCAGCAGCACGGGCAGAAAGACTGCGGCAATATGGTTGATGGTAAAGGCCACAGCCGCCGTGGGCGCGATATCGGCCGGATCGGCGATCTTTTGGAAATAGGTCTTCAGCGCCAGCGCCAGGGCAAAAAGCACATGATCCACCACATAGAGCACCGAGGCCAGCAAGACGCCCCAGCCGAACCAGTAGATACCGCCATAGAGCGCAAAGACCAGAGCAAGCCCGGCATATTCGATGATCAGGGTCCGACGCTCGCCAAAATAGGCCACAAACCGCCCCAGCAGCGGTGCCACCAGGATATTGATCACCAGATTGATCAGGAACAACCCGGTGACCTCATGCACGTCAAAGCCAAAGCGTTCGACCATCATGAAACCGGCAAAGACCACAAAGATCTGCCGCCGGGCGCCCGCCATGAACTGCAACAGGTAATAGAGCCAATAACGGCGGCGCAGGATCAGTTTTTTGTTCTGCGGCGTTGGCGAGTCAAACTGCGGATAGACCAACAGGCACAGGGCCGCAATCAGCGTGGTAACGCCGCCCGCCACCATAAAGACCACATTAAAGGTGAGGTCAAAACTCTCCCAGAGCAGAACGATCAAGCCATAAACCACAAAAGTCGCCGCAGATCCGGTGGCAATCAGCCAGCCCAGCATCTGTGGCGCCCGGTCCTTGGGCAGCCATTGCAGCTGCAGCGACTGGTTCACCGTCTCATAGTAATGAAACCCGATTGAGCTCAGCAGGGTGATCATCAAGACCCCCCCAAGCGAGGGGAACCAGGCGGTCAGCATGGTGGCCACGCCCAGCATCATCAAAGAGATCAGCCCCAGCACCTGCTCGCGCACAAACAGGATGATGGCAATCACCCCCACCGCCAGAAAGCCCGGAATCTCGCGCACCGTATGCAACAGGCCAATATCGGCACCATCAAACTGCGCCACCTCGATGACAAAGTTGTTCAGCAAGGCGGACCAGGCATTAAAGGCAATCGGCATGCAGATCGCCATCACAAACAGCAAGGTTATCGGGCGACGCCATAGCGGCAGATCACGGGCCGCATCCAGGGGAAGAGGTTTGAACATATCCCCCCTCTACGCCTCTTTTTGCTCTGACGCGAGGCCAAAGCCACTCCGCACATACAGGCCCGCATCTTTGCACAGAAGCGGGCCTCACTTGTTAGCTTTACAGCGGCCGCAGCGCCTTAGGAGTGCTAAAGAACCTCAGGTGGACCTCTCCACCATACGGGATTTTACCCTGGCTGTTTTTGGTTACGACAGTATAGCCGCCACCCACAGCCCGGTAATAGGTGTTACAAAGAACCCCCTGTTTGCGCATAGCATCACGCACGATCTTCAGCCCCCATCTTGCGCTGGCAGGCGGATTGCCCTTAATCGAGAACCGCGCCTTAGCGCCATCCGTACAGATACCTTCAGCCCGTTCTTCAAACGGAATGATAGCCTCGACATAGGATTCAGACATTCCTCTCAAGGCTAGCCGCCCTGTTTCGATCCCCTTATTCCCTCTCAGGTGATACTGGCTCAGGCCTCCGCAACTTTCCGTATCTGGTTTGTAGATGTTGCAGGCAAAGGGCTTATCCCGATTTTCCGCCAGCATGACCCGCAGGGAGACCTGCTCTCCGCGCTCCGGCACCGGAGCAACACAACCAACCAAAAGCCCAGCAGCAATCACAAGCGCTGGTTTCAAAAAAAATCCTGCCATTAAATTCTGCCTATTCGAGATCAAATGTACAAGAAAGCCCCTTCTGGTTGATATTTGGCAACTTGTCGAAGCGCCGGGGCTCAACCTGCCCCCCCTGCGGCGTCGCACAATTTTAAAGAGCCTATGTCTTTGGCTCTGCTCGATGACCTAAATCAAATCAAAAATACGAATGTGTGTATATAATCACCAAAACTCTATCTCGCGGAGGCTCGGGGCAATGGATCTACTCACTCTTATCGAAACCCTGGCCGAACGCCTGGGCGAGGCGCCTCTGGCGGCGCTCTTTGGTCTGTTGACCGGTGTTACCTTTGGTATTGCGGCACAGCGTTCACGGTTTTGCCTGCGCGCCGCCACGGTAGAGTTCGCGCGCGGCGGCATGGGCGACCGGATGGCGGTCTGGTTGCTCACCTTCTCTACCGCTGTGGTCTGGGTACAAGGGGCCGAGCTTTTAGGGCTGATGCGCAGTGCTGACGCCCGGATGATGGCCGTGCCCGGCAGCTGGTCAGGTGCCATCATCGGCGGCTTGATTTTTGGCGCCGGCATGGTCTTGGCACGTGGCTGTTCCGGCCGCCTGCTGGTGCTGGCCGCCACCGGCAATCTGCGCTCCGTGGTTTCCGGCATGATCTTTGCCGTGGTGGCACAGATGAGCCTCTCGGGCATGTTGTCCCCCCTGCGCGACAAGATCGCCGGTCTCTGGGTCACCTCCGGTGGACGCAATATGGACCTGCTGGTCGAGGCCGGGCTGCCCAATTGGGGCGGATTGGCGCTGGGGCTACTGATCGCTCTGCTGGCGCTGGTACTGGCCCGGCGCAACCAGATTGGTGCATCGCGGCTGATTTTTGCCTCCGGTGTGGGCTTTGCCGTGGCGCTCGGCTGGGTGCTCACCTATGGGCTCAGCCAAGTGGCCTTTGACCCGGTGCAGATCGAAAGTGCCACCTTCACCGGCCCCTCTGCCCACACATTGATGTTCTTCCTTGATCGCAACGCCATTCTGGAATTCGACATCGGCCTGGTCCCCGGCGTCTTTATCGGCGCCATGCTGGCCGCTTGGACCGCAGGGGAGATGAAACTCCAGGCCTTTGACGATGCCCCGACCATGCGCAAGGCGATGATTGGCGCGGTGCTGATGGGCTTTGGTGGTATGCTGGCCGGCGGCTGCGCCATCGGCGCCGGAGTAACCGGCGGGTCAATTTTCACCGGCACCGCCTGGTTGGCGCTGTTCTTCATGTGGGTCGGCGCCCTGGCCACCGATCTCCTGGTAGACCAGAAACACCAGACTTCCGCAGCCTAAGCTCAAAGCCAATACCGACCTGACAAGGCGCGCCTAAACGACAAGCAGGGCGCCCCTGTCATCATCTTTCCACAAATATTCAATTGCACCACGACTGCAGGGCGCGTCCGGTCCGCGTTTCAAGCGAACCACTCGGACTGCCTCCAAAAACCCAATGCTCAAAAGAAGTTCTGCGGATCAATATCAATGCTGAGACGCAGATCACCCTTCATGCGAAAGGGCTGTACCCAGCGACTCAGCGCCTCCTGCAGGGCGACTCCCTTTTCTGCCTTCACCAGCAGGCGCACCCGATGGCGGCCGCGCACCCGGGCAATTGGCGCCGGAGCAGGCCCAAAAAGCTGCGCTCCCACCTGCCGCAGCGGCCCGTCATTGCGCGCCAGCGCATTGCCCAGATCAAAGACCTGCGCCAGATCCGATCCCGACAGGATGATCCCGGCCATGCGTCCAAAGGGCGGCACCCCGGCCTCACGACGCTGCGCCGCCTCGGCCCGCCAAAATTCCTCTTCATCGCCGGTCAGGATCGCCCGAATAACCGGATGTTCCGGTTGAAAGGTCTGCAAGAGTGCTTCACCCGGGCGCTCGGCGCGACCGGCCCGACCCGCCACCTGGCGCATCAACTGAAATGTCCGCTCGCCTGCCCGCAGGTCTGATCCCTGCAGGCCCAGATCGGCATCAATCACCCCCACAAGCGTCAACAGCGGAAAATTATGCCCCTTGGCCACCAGCTGGGTGCCAAGAATGATATCAGCCTCGCCAGCGGCGATCTCCTCGATACGTGCCTTCAGTGCCCGGGCCGATCCAAACAGATCCGAACTCAGCACCGCAATGCGCGCCTCGGGAAACAGCGCCGCCGCTTCCTCTCCCAAACGCTCAATGCCCGGCCCAACCGGGGCCATCTTGCCCTCCACCTGACAGGAGGGGCAGACCTCGGGCACCGGTTTAGTTTCACCGCACTGGTGGCACATCAACCGCTTCATGAACCGGTGCTCCACCATGCGGGCATCACAGTTATCGCAGGCCACCTGGGCACCGCAGGCCCGACAGATGGTCACCGGCGCAAAGCCACGCCGGTTGAGAAACAAAAGCGACTGTTCCCCGCGCTCCATGCGCAGGTGCATCGCCTGTTTCAGGGTTGGGGAAATCCAGGTTGAGGGCGCCAGATCTTCGCTGCGCATATCCACCGCTCGCATCTCTGGCAGCACCGCGGTGCCAAAGCGTGAAGTCAGATCAACGCGCTTATACTTGCCCGCCTCAGCATTGCTCCAGGTTTCCAGCGAGGGCGTCGCCGAGGCCAGCACCACCTGCGCCGAACACATCACCGCGCGCAGCACCGCCATGTCGCGGGCATTGTACAACACGCCCTCTTCCTGTTTATAGGCGCTGTCATGTTCTTCATCGACAATGATCAGACCAAGATCGCGAAACGGCAGCATCAGTGCCGAACGCGCCCCAATCACCAATTGCGCATTGCCCTGCCCCAGCATCCGCCAAACCCGGCGCCGTTCGGTCATGGTCGCACCAGAGTGCCACTCCGCAGGCGTCGCCCCAAAGCGCTGCTCCACCCGCTTCAGAAACTCGGCTGTCAGGGCGATTTCCGGTAGCAAGACCAGCGCCTGTCGTCCCTTGCGCAGACAAGCCGCGACAGCTTCCAGATAGACCTCTGTCTTGCCGGAACCGGTGACCCCTTTCAGCAGAGTGGTGCCATAGCGACCACTCTCAACTCCCGCCGCCAGCGCCGCTGCTGCGGTGGCCTGATCCTCGGTCAATTCCTTGCCCGGACGCTCAGGGTCCAACATCGGATAGGGCAGATCGCGCGGCGTCTCTTCTTCGCGCAAGCCCCCCTGCGCCACCAGCCCCTTGATCACCGAGGGTGTCACCCCGGCCATATCGGCCAGCTCCTTGGGGGTGAAGCTCATGCCGCCGAACTCTTCCATCACCGCCAGCACCTTGGCCCGCGCCGGGGTCATCCGGTCGGGTTCTTTATCGCCCAGCTGCAGCACTTTGCGCATCGACGGCGGATCCGACAGCCCCGGCGCCCGTGTCGCCAGCCGCAGCATCAGGGACATCGGCGTCAGGGTGTAATCAGCGGCCTTGCTCAGGAACTGGCGCATCTCGTCGCGCATCGGTGCCACATCCAGCACCCGCATCACAGAGCGCAGCTTGGCCGAATCAAAATCACCGCCGCCCGGCCCCCAGATCACCCCCAGAACTTTGCGCGGCCCCAGCGGCACCTCGACATAGGCGCCGCGAAAACAGCCACCCTCGGGAGCGCGATAATCCAAAAGCCGATCAAGAGGTTGCGCGGTCAAAACCGCCACCCTGTCGCCTTGATGGAAAAATTCCTGCCCGCTCACCTGTGCCGCCTCCAAACCTCGGGGCTTTTTAATGCCCGCGCCATGCGCTAAAGGCTAGCGCAATCAAGGCCAAACTTTCCCAAAAGGATCCCCGCCGATGAAATTCTTTGTAGATACCGCCGAAATCGACGCCATCGCCGAGCTCAACGACCTTGGCATGGTCGATGGTGTGACCACCAACCCCTCGCTGATCAAGAAATCCGGTCGCGACATTATTGAGGTCACCAAAGAGATCTGCGCCATGGTCACTGGCCCGGTTTCCGCCGAAGTCACCGCCACCGACGCCGAGACGATGATTGCCGAGGGCCGCAAGCTGGTCGAAATCGCCGAAAACATCGCCGTCAAAGTGCCGCTGACCTGGGATGGGCTGAAGGCCTGCAAAACCCTGTCCGCCGAAGGCCATATGGTCAATGTCACACTCTGCTTCTCCGCCAATCAGGCGCTGATCGCCGCAAAGGCCGGTGCAACTTTCATCTCGCCCTTCATTGGCCGTCTGGACGATATCAACCTCGACGGCATGGAGCTGATCAACGACATCCGTCAGATCTATGACAACTATGGGTTTGACACCGAAATCCTGGCCGCCTCGATCCGCTCGGCAAACCATATCCTCGACAGCGCCCTGATCGGTGCCGATGTGATCACCGCCCCCCCCGCCGTGATCAAGTCGCTGGCCAACCACCCGCTGACCGACAAGGGTCTGGCCACCTTCCTCGACGACATCAAAGCCGCCGACATCAAGATCCTGTAAGCGCGCTTGGCCCCTGGCCAAACCTGTTAAGAAATTTCCAAGGGCGCCCAATTGGGCGTCCTTTTTTGTGCCCCGCACATCGCATGATTCACCAAGATCTTTACGCGCCTCCTGGAGCGGCGATTTGCCGGGGTTTTGCTGGGGTCAAGGGGCGCACTCGCGCCCGCGCCCTGGCGCGGTTTGCCCTTGAGGTCAGCAAGGCCCCACCCAGAATCGAATTAGCGCGTTTCAGGGCAGACCTGCCCTTAAACCGCTTCTCAGCACCTATTCTTTTCTGTTTTGCGCCGGGCGCAGCCCGGCGCCCGGCCCAACGGGGACAATGGATCTGTGATCCAGCCGTCCCGGGCGGGAGCCCCTGCCCTATGGTGACAGCTTCGGCCTTTTCCTGCCCGTAACACATTTTTAGCCACATTGCGCCAAAACCCGTGCTATACCCGGGCGCAAAGCCCCTCAGAGGTTCAAGCCCCATAAAGGTTCAAGAATGAGCAGCACGACAGCCAAATTAGACACTCCCCTACGCGATGCGATTCTGGCCAAGCCAGATGCGATCCTTGAAGATCAGGGCCTGATGGAAGCCTTGGTTTCCGCCAATGAACGCGCCATGGGTTCCAATATTGTCGACCTGCGCGGCATTGCTATGGAACGTATGGAGGCGCGCCTTGACCGGCTGGAAGATACCCATCGCTCAGTGATTGCGGCGGCCTATGAAAACCTCGCTGGCACGAATCAGATCCACCGCGCCATCCTGCGCTTGCTGGATCCCACCGATTTTGCTGGCTTCTTGCAGGCATTGAACGGCGATCTGGCCGAAATCATGCGGGTTGATTCTATCTCTCTGGTGCTGGAAACCCTGCAGGACGATGGCGGTGTCGCAGCTGCCCGCATGGGCGAGATGCTCAAAATCGCCAGCCCAGGCTTTATTGACAGCTATGCCGGCTCCAGCCGGGGCGGCCCTGCGCGTCAGGTCACCCTGCGCCAATTGCAGGGCGGCACAAGCAAGATCTATGGCGACAAGGCCGATTGGATCCGTTCAGAGGCCTGCCTGCGCCTGGATCTTGGCGCTGGCCGCCTGCCCGGTCTTTTGGTGCTGGGGTCAGAAGACCCGCATCAATTCACTCCGCAGCATGGCACAGATCTTTTGACCTTCTTTGCCGGTGTCTTTGAACGCGCCATGTGCCGCTGGCTGGCATGATCTCTCGAGGCATATCCCGACAAGCTCGACGTCGTGGATATGCCTGCAAAGACCTGCGCATCCCCCATGGTTTTGCCTGTTCAGAACCCGCCCCTTGTTTAGGGAGTCCTCACCATGGGTGATCTTGAGGCGCAGATGCTGATCTCTCCGGCTTGCCGCGATGCGCTGCAGCTCTGGCTGCAAGGGTTGAGCGCGCTGGAAGGGGCCACCGCCAATACCATCAGCGCCTATCAGGGCGATCTCAGCAGTTTTCTGGCCTTTATGACCAGCCACAGCGGCGCGCCGCAGGGGCTGGGGGCGCTGGCCCGGATCACCACTTCGGATATGCGGTCCTGGATGGCGCAGGAGCGCGGCTCCGGCACTGGCGCGCGCTCCCTGGCGCGCAAACTTTCTGCGGTCAAAAGCTTTTATCGCTGGCTGGCTGAGCGCGAAGGCTTTGAACCCACGGCTGTTCTGGCGGCCCGTGCCCCCAAGTTTCAAAAGAAACTGCCCCGCCCGCTGGCCAAGGATGCTGCCCGTGCGGTCATTGAAACAGTTGAGCTGCAATCCGCCTCCGACTGGGTCGCCGCCCGAGATGTGGCGGTTGTAACGCTGCTGTATGGCTGCGGGCTGCGGATCTCGGAGGCGCTGGCCTTGACCGGTAAGGCCGCGCCCCTGCCTGCCAGTCTCAGGATCCTGGGCAAGGGGGGAAAGGAGCGGCTGGTGCCGGTGATCCAGGCCGCCCGCGAGGCGGTAGAGCGGTATCTCGCCCTGTCACCCTATCCCAAGCAGGATGATGGACCCCTGTTTCGGGGGGTCCGAGGCGGTGCGCTGAACCCGCGCCAGATCCAGGGTGCCATGGCCCAGGCCCGGGCGCAGCTGGGGCTGCCCGCAACCGCAACGCCCCATGCGCTGCGCCACAGCTTTGCCACTCATCTGCTGGAAGCGGGCGGCGATCTGCGCGCCATTCAAGAGTTGCTCGGCCATGCCTCGCTCTCGACAACCCAGGCCTATACCGCTGTGGATACGGCGCATCTGATGGCTGTCTACAATCGCAGCCACCCAAAGGCCTGATCCCCCTCTCCAGGGCCGACATTGGGTATTTCAAACCCTTTGGAACAGACACCAGGTAAAGGCCTGCATGTTTCCTGCCGGAGTGGCATGGGATTCTTCCCAACTGTGCCGGAGCTCAAAACCCTCCCGCAGTTCTGCCTGCAACCCCTCGGGGGCGTAGCGCCGCACGGGCAAACCGCTACAGGTTTCTGGCCCCTCAAGCGCAAAGCTGGCCAGAATGACATGACCTGCCTTTGGCACCGCAGAGTGCAGGGCCTGCAGGTAGGCCTGGCGATCCTGTTTCTCGGTGAGAAAGTGAAACACCGCCCGGTCATGCCATATGTCCCACTGCCGGTGTGGCTGCCACCTCGTAATGTCCTCGGCGATCCAGGCCACTTGGTGGCCGTCAGCCCCCAGTCGGACACGGGCCAAAGTCAGGGCCCGTTGGGAGATATCCAGTACCGTGACATCCTGACGGCGTTGATCCACCAAAGCGCCGGCCAGGCGCGAGGCACCACCGCCGATATCAATGACAGACAAAGACCGCGGGCCACAAAGCGATATAGCCTGCAAAGACGGGACCGGGTCGGCCTGAAACCAACTCACCCTCTCTGTCTCCTTGGTCTCGTAGACCCTGTTCCAATACCGCGCCCGCTGCCCCACCTAAGCCTCCCTACCTGCTCTGCTTTTTGCATTATGTCACAAAAATTCCATTTTTGGAATTTGTTTTGCTGTGCGGAGGGGAAACCTGTGAGATTGTTAAAATTCGAGATAAGTTTTCCCACAATCTGCATCAGGGGTTAAGAGCTTGCCGCTTATCTGGGGCCTCTCATTGCTCCAGAAAGGATGCCGCAGATGCGCCCACAGACTCTTGACCTTCACCCCGCCCCGGCCGCCCCGGCTCCGGCCCCCTCTCAGATCCGCTATCCGGATCTTCCAGACCCTAGGCGCCGCTCCGATCTTCCCCTGCCTGGTTCGGCAAAAGGCAAATTGATGCTGTTCGGATCGCTCAAAGAACAGATCAGCAGCGATGAGGCGCGGACGCAGCGTCAGGAATACCCGACTTGGTTGCACTGAAGCCTTGCAGGCGCGGATGAAATTCGCCATCACAGGCACATGACACCACAGATCCGCGCCCTCTCCGTTCACCTGCTCACCGCCACCGGTGCAGTTTTTGCAATGCTTGCCATGCTCGCCGCAGTGGATGCCAAGTGGAGCCTTATGTTTGTTTGGCTGGTAGTGGCCTTTGCGGTGGATGGCATTGATGGGCCGCTGGCGCGGCACTATCAGGTTGGCCGCTACGCGCCGCAATTTGACGGCGTGTTGCTGGATCTGATCATCGATTACTTAACCTATGTGTTCATCCCGGCCTTTGCCCTGTTTAAATCGGGGCTGATGGCCGGTTGGACCGGCTGGTTTGCGATTATTGTGATCACCTTTGCCAGCGCGATGTATTTTGCCGACACCCGCATGAAGACCAAGGATAATTCCTTTTCCGGCTTCCCGGGCTGCTGGAACATGCTGGTGCTGGTGATCTTTGCCCTGGAGCCAAGCCACTGGGTAATTCTAGTGCTGGTGACCCTATTGTCGGCAGCTATGTTCCTGCCGTTGAAGTTCATCCATCCGGTGCGCACAGAACGCTGGCGCAGGGTGTCCTTGCCGGTGGCCTTGGCCTGGACCTTTTTTGCCGGCTGGGCTGCCTGGGTTGATTTTCACCCCGAGAGCTGGGCGCATTGGGGGCTGGTCATCACCTCGATCTATCTGGTCTTTGTCGGCATCGCCCAGCAGATCATACCGGAAAATCGCAGCGCCTGAGCAAGCGTGAAAGGGTGGAAGGGGCCAGCCCCTCTGGGCCTGCGGCCCATTCACCCCGGAATACTTTTGCAAAGGTGAAAGCCGCGCTGGCTTGAAAAGCAGCGCGGGTTCAGATCAACAGACTGGCAGCGCTTTCGTGTTTGAGCAGAGCAATCTTTGTTTCAATCCCGGTGCCGCCGGAAAATCCACCTAAGCCATTGGCACCCAGAACCCGATGACAGGGAATGATCACCGGAATCGGATTGGCCCCGCAGGCATTGCCCACAGGTTGCGGTGGCACCTTGAGCGCCTTTGAAATATCGCCGTAGGTCCGGGTCTGGCCCAGAGGGATCGCCAGCATCGCATCACAGACTGCCCGTTGAAAATCTGACCCCGCAACATGCAGAGGCAGATCAAAGTTTTGCAGTTCCCTGGCAAAATAGGCTTTGAGCTGTTCAATGGCGCGGTCGAGCAGCGCAGTGCGGTCGTTGCCCTGATCCTTCCAGGTAAGGCTGGTTATCGCCCCTTCGGCCTCTGTCACGCTTAAAGTTCCGACAATTGTGTCAATCCGGGCTGAAGGCATGGTTGGCGGTCCAGGAAGATGAGGATGATTTTAACGGTTATGCCCTGAAAGCCGGGCTGGAGACAGGAGAATCTACTTCGTTCGTATAGGTCGCTATCCGATCGGGCAAAGCCGGTGACCCAAGGTGCACGTGGATTCTGTTAAAATCCTGTTAAAACAAATTCAAATGAAACAAGTGGATTTAGGCTATGATCTCTGGAATTGGTTTGAACTTTGGCACCAGCAACATCACTTCCTCTTTGAAGGCGGGCGTTCCTGCAATGGATGCAAGCCTGAATGAGGGCAAGACCGAAGGCAAGGATCGTGCCATCCAGCGCAGCACGGCTCTGGAGGCAGCAGATACTCGTGTTCAGACCAAGACAGGGGGCAATGAGCTCGGAGGTCCGGCCCGCGAAGCGGCAAGGAATCGGGCTTTGGGCCGTGAAGGCTTTAGTGAGCAGGCCCTGATAGCGCGTTTTCTAGAGCAAAACTCGGATCACGCACCTGGCCCCAAACTCGTTAGCGCCCTTGTTGCTGAAAACCAGTATTTGCAAGCGCGTGCTGCGATCTGAAATGACCGCTACCGCTTCAATTCGCTGATCTCTCAAGCATAAAAACCCATCCCACTCTTGGCCAAACCAATAGAATTGAAACAAAATTTCACCTCAACGATAACAAAGAAACCTAAAAGCACAAGTAATCGTTAGTCTCCTCTTGGCAAATAGGCAGCACCTAATTGCAACCCAGAAGGGATTAAGAATGATTGGATCAATCGCGGCCACTGGCTATGGCTCAAATACATACGGCGCAGGTAACCGCCCGAGTTCACAAGGCAGCGCAGCCAGTTTTGAGGACCGCGCCTTCGCCAACGCCGATACCAAGGCAGCTCAGAATACTTCTCGTAGAAGGCTCCACAGCTGGTCGCACAAATGGCAAGGCCATTCTGCAAAACGCTCCTGCTACAACACAGACCCGCGCTCAGAGCAGTGTCGAGAATTTCCGGGACCCATCCGTTGAGAGCGCGTTCAAGGGCGGAAAATTGATCTCCATCATCGAGACGATTTCTGCTGACCTCGACACCAATGGCGACGGGGGAATCACTGTCGCGGAGTTGAATGCCTACGCCGAAGGTCTCGACGAACAACGCGAGGACAGCTCTGATACCACGTCGGCGGTAGACGCCTTTTTGCAGGCTCTGACAGACAAGATCCAAACTGGGCACAAGAATGAGGGGACGGAAGATGGCGCCAAGAACCAAGATGATGGACTAGGCGACACAATCACCACCAACGATGCCCCCAAGACCAACCAGACCAAAGCCCTGAAAGGGCTCTATGACATATTGGATGCAGTCTTTGACTCACTGGATACAGCTGGAGACCGCTTGCCTTCCAGCCTGTCGGCCTCCAGCAGTTCTGCCATTCAAACCATTGTGCAAAACCTAATGTCCAGCCAAGACAATGGCGAAACTGACAAAAGCCCCGTCAAAAACGCTAAGGACATCCATTCCCTCTATTGGGATGCAAAAGAACTTACCAATGCCTAGACTACAGACCCAGGGCATTCAGTAAAATCAGCGCCCGGCTTGCCACCGGGCGCTGTGTTTTCCAAGGGTCACAGCATTCGACAGGCCCTAGATCAATTCCATCTTCAATCCAGGGCGCTGTCGCAGCGACCACAAACCCCGGCATGGGCATGGCTGCCAACATCCGGCAGGATTTTCCAGCAGCGCTGACATTTGTCGCCTTCGGCTTTCTCAAAGACCACCGAGATGCCATCGACTTCGGGCATGCGGAAGGCTTCTGCCGGAGCAGGATCATTGGTGAGGGAGATATCGGAGGTGATGCAGACATCGGCAAAGTTCACCGATTTCAGCAGCTCCAGCACCTCTGGATCGCGCACATGCACCACCGGATTGGCCTCGAGTGAGGCACCGATGACCTTGTCCACCCGCTGCACTTCCAGCGCGGCTGTCACCACCCGGCGGGCCTGACGGATCTGCGCCCATTTGCCCGAGAGCGGCTCGTTCAGCCAATCCGCTGGGGTATTGGGGATATCGGTCAGGTGTACCGAGCTCTGCTCGCCGGGGAAACGCTCCAGCCAGACCTCTTCCATGGTGAAGACCAGGATCGGCGCCAGCCAGGTGGTGAGACGGTGGAACAGGATATCCAGCACGGTGCGCGCGGCGCGGGCATTTAGCGTGTCACCATCGCAGTAAAGCGCATCTTTGCGCACATCAAAGTAGAAGGCCGAGAGATCCACGGTGGCGAAGGTGAAGATCGCCTGCCAGACACCATTGAAATCAAAGCTCTGATAGCCGGTGCGAACCTGATGATCCAGCTCGGCCAGACGGTGCAGTACCCATTGCTCCAGCTCGGGCATGTCCTCGGGCGCGACGCGCTGATCCTCGCTGAAATCATGCAGCGAGCCCAGCATATAGCGCATGGTGTTGCGCAGACGGCGATAGCTGTCGGCGGTGCCTTTCAGGATCTCGGGGCCGATGCGCTGATCCGAGGTATAATCGGTCTGCGCCACCCAGAGCCGCAGGATATCGGCGCCGTACTGTTTGACGATTTCCTCAGGCACGATGGTATTGCCCAGGGATTTGGACATCTTGTTGCCCTTTCCATCCAGGGTAAACCCATGAGTGACAACGTTTTTATAAGGTGCGCGTCCCTTGGTTCCACAGGCCTGCAGCAACGACGAGTGGAACCAGCCCCGGTGTTGGTCGGTGCCTTCCATATAGACATCGGCGATACCGTCTTCGGTGCCGTCCTTACGGTCGCGCAGCACAAAGGCATGGGTGGAGCCGGAGTCAAACCAGACGTCCAGCACGTCAAAGACCTGCTCCCACTCCTCGGCGTTATAGTCCGCACCCAGGAAGCGCTCTTTGGCGCCGTCGGCGTACCAGGCATCGGCGCCTTCGACCTCAAAAGCCGCAACAATGCGGGCGTTGACCGCGTCATCGCGCAGGATGAAGCCCTCATCGGTGGGCAACAGGCCCTTTTTGACAAAGCAGGTCAGCGGCACGCCCCAGGCGCGCTGGCGTGACAGCACCCAGTCAGGGCGGGCTTCGATCATGGAGTAAAGACGGTTACGACCCTTTTGCGGGGTCCATTTCACCAGTTCATCGATCGAGCGCAGGGCGCGTTCGCGGATGGTTGTGCCCATCTCGTCCTGGCCATCACCAACCGCGCGATCAACGCTCGCGAACCACTGCGGCGTGTTGCGATAGATGATCGGCGCCTTGGAACGCCAGGAGTGCGGATAGCTGTGCTTGATCTTGCCACGGGCCAGCAGACCGCCAACCTCGACAAGCTTGTCGATCACGGTCTTGTTGGCGTCGCCCTCGCCGCCCTTGCGGTTAAGGATGTATTTGCCGCCAAAGAAGGGCAGATCGGCGCGGAAGCCGCCATCATCCA
Organism: Pseudophaeobacter sp. EL27; assembly: GCF_900313025.1. GTDB lineage: Bacteria > Pseudomonadota > Alphaproteobacteria > Rhodobacterales > Rhodobacteraceae > Pseudophaeobacter. The sequence goes on along the minus strand of NZ_OMPQ01000008.1, from coordinate 107,379 downwards.
TGACGTTATAGGTGATGACATCTTCCAGCATGCCCAGATCGCGGTAGAGCTCAAACTCTTCCATACCGTGGCTGGGCGCGCAGTGGACAAATCCGGTGCCTTCCTCATCCGTCACAAAAGGTGCAGCACGGAAGTCGCGGGGCGCATCCCATTCGCCGTTGGAGCCTTCGGCCCCGGCCAGCGGGTGGCTCAGCTGCAAAGTCGCCAGCTCATCCGCAGGTACAGCGCGGACACGGGTATATTGCCCCTCTTCCAGACGGGCGCGTTTGAAGACGTCATCGGCCAGTTTGTCGGCCAGCAGGAAGCGGTCGCCCTTGGCGGCCCAGCATTCCTCTGGCGCGTCAGTGACCTCGTAAAGGCCGTAATCGAAGCTGTCGCCGTAAACCACTGCCTTGTTCGAAGGGATGGTCCAGGGCGTGGTGGTCCAGATTACTACATGAGCGTTAAGCAACTCATTTACCCGAGATGCCTTTTCCTCGACTTCAGCCTCGGAAGCGCCACTTACTCCGTGACCCGTTACTTTAAACTTCACCCAGATGGTAAAGCTGTCTTTGTCTTTGTATTCCACCTCAGCCTCGGCCAGGGCGGTTTTCTCAACCGGCGACCACATCACAGGTTTGGAGCCCTGATAGAGCGTGCCGTTCATCAGGAATTTCTGGAATTCACCCGCGATCACCGCCTCGGCGTGGTAATCCATTGTGATATAGGGATCGGCCCAGTTGCCGGTGATGCCCAGGCGCTTGAATTCTTCGCGCTGGATGTCGATCCAGCCCTCGGCGAACTTGCGGCATTCCTGGCGGAACTCCACCACATCCACGGCATCCTTGTTCTTGCCCTTCTTGCGATACTGCTCTTCGATCTTCCACTCGATCGGCAGACCGTGGCAATCCCAGCCCGGCACATAGCGCGCATCAAAACCCATCATCTGATGCGAGCGCACGATCATATCCTTGATGGTCTTGTTCAGCGCGTGACCGATGTGCAGATGCCCGTTGGCATAGGGCGGGCCGTCATGCAGCGTGAAAGGCGTGCGCCCCTCTTTCTCGCGCAGCCGGTCATAGACACCGATCTTGGCCCAGCGCTCCAGCCAGTTTGGCTCGCGCTTGGGCAGGCCCGCGCGCATCGGGAAATCGGTCTTGGGCAGGTTCAGGGTCTGTTTGTATTCGGGAGTGTCAGCAGTGTCGGCGCACATGGGTGGCGTCCTTTGGATAAACTGTTCGGTAATCAGGGTGTTCGGTGCGGCGCGATGGCTCAAGCGCCTTTGCCCGGCGTCTCATTGTATCAGAGCGCCGGGGATATAATTCGAATAATGATGGCCAGTATATAGGACATGGGGGCGTTATAGGCTGACTGGGGCTTGGGGTAAAGCGGGCTTGTCCCCGCCTGAGTGTCGCAGTCATGCGACTGATCCAGGGACCGCTGAACCGCCGCTTGTCAGACACCGACCCACTTCCCACCCAGACTTCGATTGATCAAACGGGGAGGCATAACCTGGCCAATTTCTCTGTTTTGCTTTTGCACTCATGTCCCCCAGAAGCGCCCTCCGAGGGGGGAACATGGCCTCATCGCCTCCGGGGTTAGAGGGAAAGCAGATTTGTTGACATTGTAGAAACAAGCAGAGCGCCCGGATTGAGAGTAGATTAATCTGTTTCGCGCACGAAACCTTTGCTGCCCGTCAGGCCTGAAACAGGCTCCCCACCCCGTAGGCCAGCAAGGCGGCGGCACCGCCAATCGCTAATGTCTCCAAACCGGAGCGCCACCAAGGCGACAGCGCCCAGTGGCTTTTCATCGCGCCGATGCCAAAAAAGGTAATCAGCGTCAGCCAGACCGAAATTGAGAAGGCCGAAGCCAGACCAAAGAGGAAGGGCAGCAGCGGCACCATACCTGCGACCAGAAAGGCGGCAAAGGTGGCCAAGGCCGCGCGCATCGGATCCGGATCAACCGGGCTGGCACCGTATTCGCCCTCCATCATCAGATTGATCCAGGCCTCTTTGTCGGCGCAGATCGCATCCGTCGCCGCGTCCAGCACCGGCCCCGACAGCCCCTTGAGCCGCAGGATCTCGCGGGCCTCAGCACGCTCCCCTTCGGGGTAGTTCTGAATGTGGCTTTCCTCAACCCGGCGCAGCCGTTTGAGGTTATCCAGTTCCGCCTTGGTGCCAGAGTAATTCCCGGCCGCCATCGAGAACCCATCCGCCAGCACATTGGCCAGCCCCAGGGCAACAATGATGAAGGGCGACAACCCGGCGCCGGCCACCCCGGCGACAATGGCAAAGGTGGTGACCGAGCCATCAATCGCGCCGTATACCACGTCGCGCAGCACCCCGCGTCCCGGTGGCGCTCCGATGCGATCGCTGATTTCCTGCGGGCTGTGACCGTGATCGACCATGGCGGGCTCGTTCTCCTGTGCCTCTACATCTAAGTGATCCCGGCGCCTTTGCCTTGCGACAGATCAACGCCACCCCTATCCATCACCTGGCCAAGCCCCTATGTGAGAGCAGCAGCGCGACGGGCATTTGGCCTGCCCCACCAGAGCGAGACAAGATCATGACCGATGAGCTCCAGACAGCCGATCACCCGATGAAACGCTTTGACATCTCCGGGCCAGAGATCGACCGGGTGGTGGCTCTGTTCTACATCCGCATCCGCGCCCATGCAGAGCTGGGGCCGATTTTTGCGCGCTATGTGGCGGATGGTGATTGGCCCGAACACGAGGCCAAGATCGCCCGGTTCTGGCGCAATGCAATCCTGCGTGAGAAAAGCTACAGCGGCAATCCGATGCGGGTGCATGTCTCACGGCCTGAAATCCAGGCGGAGCATTTCCCGCAGTGGCTCGGGCTGTTCCACGAGGTCTTGCAGGCAGAGCTGCCCGAGCTGATCGCGCGGCAATGGGGCGCGCTGGCGGATCGCATCGGTGAGGGCTTTCGCACCGGGATTGTCGCCATGCGCCAACCCAAGGACGCACCGCCAAAACTGTTCTGATGCGCCAGCCTTTCTGGTCTTGTTCCCCCAGGGTCCACCGTCTTTGGTTAAAAGCCCTTGATCAATCTACGTGACGCATGATCCACATAGCCTCCGTGGCTCGAAAGGTTTTAAAGAGCGAAAAATACTCAACAAAATTCAACAAAATTCCCATGAAAGGTTGAACAAAGAAAATTTCAATCAAGGCAAAACTGGCATAGTGAGGCCCTGCGGAATTTGCCTCCGCTGTGCATAACCTCTTCCCCTCTGTGGAAAACCCCATTCCGCTTGTGGAGAACCCAAACTGCGTCTTCTCTCCCCCAGCCTATGGCCAGCTTGCCCTTATCCGGCTGCTTCGCTTAGCGTTGTAGGCTGCTCAGTCTTGTGGCGAGGCGCAAATCCTGCGACCTCAGCAATCGCTGAAGTGCAGCAGAACCAGAGCTGTACTGTAGCCATCAACCGCTTAACGGAGGGGCGCATCGTACTGAAACCATATGGTTTCAGTTTACCCACATCCCCTCCCACAGGCTTACACACAAGCCTGCACACAGGGTTACCCACAAGGCGCGCTCTCACTTGCTAGGGCTTTTGGGTGCGATTGGGAGCGGGCTTGCCCCAATGAACTGCCGATATCCACACCGCCTCAGCCGCCGCCAAGGCCGTGAAAGAAACTGATGAGAAATCAATACCTCACCCAGCAGAGATCATCTGTTACCCCGCCTTGTCCGAGTTTTGCCTCGCCAAATCAGGAGCTCTTTGCTCCCGAGGCTTGATCGCGGCGAAACAGCCCAGCCAAGGCGCCTTTGATCACCCGACGGGTCGCAGGGCGATGCGCTGGCGTGAAGGGCATAGGACGGCAGACCTCCATCGCGGCAATGCCGACGCGCGCTGACAGGGCGCCGTTCACCACGCCTTCGCCAAAGCGGCGCGACAGTTTGGACAGGACCGAGCCACCAAGGACGGATTCCAAGATATCATCCCCCGCCGCAACCGCGCCTGTCGCCGCCAGATGCGCCAGTACCGCACGGGTCAGACGCCAGGAGCTGAACAGCCCTGAACGCCCGCCATAGATCTGCGCCACCTGCCGGATCATCCGGACTGAGGCCAGCAATGCGACGGCCACATCAGCGAGGGCCAGGGGCACCAATGCCGTCACCGTCGCAACCTGACGGGCGGCAGCCTCGACCTCCTTAAGGGCGCGGGCATCCAGTGGCAGCAGCAGCTCTTCTTCGGCCAGCATCAGCAATGCATCCGCGTCCAGAACCCCCTCCCGGCGCTCGGTGAACCGCGCCAATTGCCAGGCCATATCCGGGCGTCCCGCATAAAAGCTCTCCAGCTTGGCAACATGCGCCTTGGCCGTTGCCAGATCTGTACCGGCCTGCACAGCCTCCTGCCGCAACCCATCCACCCGTTTCAACCGGGCCAGTGCCGCCAGCTCGCGCAGCAGCATCACCAGGGCCAGGAGCAGCGCCAGCACCAGCCCGGCACTGACCGCCCAGCCCAGGAGTGGCAGCCGCGCAATGAGACCAACGGCAAAATCCCAGGCTGCGAGGGAGACAACGGTGCCCAGCAAAGCCAGAACCAGCCCCCAGAACCATCGCGCCAGCCGTGAGGGGGGCCGTGCAGCCAGACGCGCCGCCTGTTCCATCGCCGCCGGAGATGCCAGCTCTGCCAGAACTGGCTGTGGGTCCGGCACCGGCGGAGCGGCTGCCACATCAGGCGCCTGATCGACCTCATCCTGGTCCAGGTCAAACACAACTGGTTTCTGGCTCATCTCTGTGCCTCCTGCGGGCTAGATCGTTGGGGGGTTTCCTCGGCCTGCTGCCAGACCATCCGGACATCCGGCAAGCCCTCTTCGTTGCCGCTACCGTCTGAGCGATCAACTTCCTCAAACCCCTCGCGCTGGTAAAAACGGCGCGCCCCGGTATTGGCCACAAAGGCCTGCAGCCAGAGCTGCGGCTGCGCGGCCTTGGCCTGTTGCAGCAGTGCCCGGCCAAGGCCCTGCCCACAGCAGTTCGGCGCCAGGTACAGGCTGCAGATCTCGGCCCTATCGCGGGCCAGAAACCCCCGGACGCGCCCCTCCTGCTCGGCGACGGTGACCCAGCCCCGGTCAATCATCACACCGCAAAAAGAAATCGCCTCGACCTCGGAATGCAGCACCGGCATCCAGGGCGTATCCAGTGCAAAGCGGTGCAGGATCCAGCCTGTGGTGCCCGCATCCAGAGCATTGGCAGGCCGCAGCGAGCAACTCACAGGGCGTCTCCGATCAGAAATTCTGCGGCCCGGTCCAACCGGATATGCGGCGGACCATCGCCGGGTTTCAGGCTCAGCGCTGCAGGGGCGAACTGCATCGCCCTGTAGTCGCCCTCCAGCCAGCGGGTCGCCCCCTGACGGGCCGGCGACAGCAATTGCGCCGGGTCCTGCGGCAGGGCACCGGGGTAAAAGGCCGCCTGTTTCCCCGTCTCCAACAGCCGCCCGCGCACACAGGCCAGCTCGACCCCATTGTGCGGGCGCATCTCTTCGGTGGTGGCGCGCAAAGAGGCCAGCGCCAGGGCGGCGGTTTCGGCGCCTGCAAACTGGGCACGGTCACGCGCATCGCTGGTCAGCGCTTCGATGATGGCGGTCATCTCGCCGTGTTGCTGGTGATGCAGGTGGTCGGCCTTGGTGGAGGCAAAGAGGATTTTCTCAACCCGCTTGCCGCGCAAAAGCGAGGTCAAAAAACCATTGCGGCCGGGACGAAAGGCCGAAAGCACATCCCCCATGGCCAGACGCAGATCCTCCACCGCCTGCGGGCCGGAATGAATGGCGCTGAGCGCATCCACCAGTACCACCTGACGGTCGATCCGGGTGAAGTGATCGCGAAAGAAGGGCTGCACCACCTTGGATTTATAGGCTTCATAGCGGCGCTCCATCTCGCGCCACAAGCTGCGGCGCGGCGCGGCGTCTGCTGGTGGCAAGGGGCCGAAGGTCAGCACCGGAGAACCCTCCAGGTCGCCGGGCAGCAGGAAGCGTCCCGGCGAGCAGTCATAAAACCCGGCCTGACGCGCCGCGTTCAGATAGGCGGTGAATTCCGCCGCCAGCATCTGCGCCTGTGGCTCATCATGGGGGTCGTTAGCGGCAACAGTTGTCAGCACCTGCAGGAAATCCTGCGCCGCCTCGCGGGCGGGCAGCCGGGCCAGCACCTCGGCGGACCATTGGCTGTAGGATTTGTCCAGCAGCGCCAGATCCAGCAGCCATTCGCCGGGATAGTCAACAATGTCCAGATGCAGCCGCCGGGGGCCTTGAAACCCAGACAGCAGACCGGAGGGACGCAGAGTGAGACTCAGGCGCAGCTCGGACACCGCGCGGGTGCTGGCGGGCCAATGGGGCTGCGGACCGGTGAGGGCTGCCAGGTGGTCCTCATAGGCAAAACGTGGCACGGTATCATCGGGTTGCGGCTGCAGATAAGCGCTGTCGATACGCCCGGTGCGGGCAGCCTCCAGCTGCAGCATCCGGCCCCGGTTCAACAGGTTGGCCACCAGCGAGGTGATAAACACCGTCTTACCGGCCCGCGCCAATCCGGTGACGCCAAGTCGCAGCGTGGGTTCAAAAAACCGTGAGGACACGGTGCTGCCGAGCGTATCCAGCCCGCGTGCGGCACCCTCGGTCAATGTCGATAATACCACCCGGCTCACCTGCTATTGTTTGTCTCGCCTCAAGATAGGCAGCACCTCTGGGGGTTTCCAGTGCGCCTGAACACTTGCCTCAGCCCTGTTGCCGGGTTACTTGCCCGCCCATGCCTCGTTTTGCTCTCAAAGTTGAATATCACGGAAAGCCCTTTGCCGGATGGCAGCGGCAGAAAGATCAACCCTCGGTTCAGGGCGCGATCGAAGATGCGCTGGCGCGGCTGGAGCCCGGCCCCCATACCATTGCCGCCGCCGGTCGCACCGATACCGGGGTGCATGGGCTGGGACAGGTGGCCCATTGTGATCTGCAAAAACCCTGGACGCCCTTTCGCCTATCTGAGGCGCTGAATTTCCAGTTGAAACCCCTGCCGGTGGCGATTGTCGACTGCGCCGAGGTTGACCCAGAGTGGCATGCACGGTTTTCGGCCATCGAGCGACAGTATCTGTTCCGCATCCTGGTGCGCCGTGCGCCCGCCACTCATGACGCCGGTCAGGTCTGGCAGGTAAAAAACGATCTGGATGTCGAGGCCATGCAGCAGGGGGCCAACCACCTGCTGGGAAACCATGATTTCACCACCTTCCGCTCGTCGATCTGTCAGGCGCAAAGCCCGCAGAAAACTCTGGATGAGCTGCGCATTGAACGCGTCTCGGGCCTGTCAGGTCCCGAGGTGCATTTCCATGTGCGGGCGCGCTCCTTTTTACACAATCAGGTGCGCAGCTTTGTCGGTACGCTGGAGCGCGTTGGCGCCGGCGCCTGGGCGCCAGAGGATGTTAAATCCGCACTGGAGGCAAAAGACCGCGCCGCCTGCGGTCCGGTCTGCCCCGGTCATGGGCTCTATCTGGCGCGGGTGGGTTATCCTGTGGACCCCTTCGCCATCTCCCGCTGAGAGGGCTGAACTGGCCTGATCCACCGCGAAATGGCAACTAGACTGGCAGGGGCCTTTCAAACTGATCGGCGCCGATGCTCGGTCATTTTGCGGCCATCCCGAATGCTAAGCCCCATTAGTATCAGGTTTGTCGCTCCGGCGATCAACTCGATGAATTGCACCATAAAAAAACTCGTATCAAACTGCCCTGCGCTGGCACGGGATTCGAGGAAAATTGCCGCTGGCAGCAAGATGACCAGACCATTGATGGCAATAGCTGGCATGCGCTTTTTCTTGGCACGTGCTGGGGCGTCCTTGCGCCGCGCGCCCAGTTTCATACCAGAAGCTCCGACTATAATCATCGCCGGAATCAGCACGAACATTCCCTTCAGGATCATCGCCTTTACTGCGGCAATACCTTCGGGAGTTGAAAAAAGCTCGCTCAGCACTGTGGAGCTCCAAAATGTCAGAATCGTTAAAAAGCCGATGACGCCTGCTATAGGATGAATTTTCTTCAGCATCTTGGATCTCCTTGGGTGATCGGTGAATTAATATAGCAAGCTATATAATATTGAATAGCACGCTATGCAAGCCTAGGGTTCCGACATGGATTTCAACAAAGACACCTCGGCGGGATATCTCGTCAATCACATGGCCCGGCTGTTCGCCAAGGGGCTACAGGAGCGCATAACTCCCTTGGGAATTGTCATCGGGCAATTCCCGATCCTACTGGAGCTGTGGCAGAAAGACGGCGTGTCGCAGCGGGATTTGCTGGCCAAGCTGGATATCGAGCAGGCCACCCTGGCCAATACTCTCAACCGTATGGAGCGGGATGGGTTAATCAAGCGCACAAAAAATCCCGCTGATGCCAGGACCCAGCAGATCTGGCTAACCGAGGCTGCAAAAAGCATCCGCCCCCAAGCCTATCAAGCCGCAACCGCAGTAAACAATGCGTCCCTTTCTGCCCTGAGCGATGCCGAGCAGGCGCAATTCATGGAGTTTATGCACCGGATCATTCGCCAAGCCCGCGACCAGTAACTCCGACCTCTCTGCGGCACCCGCGAGATGAGAAGTCAGCCCTTGGGAGGATGTAAAACCAGCGTCTGTAGGGCGGTTGCCACCGGACCTTGCTCATCCTGCAAAACCGATTGCGACATGCCAATGCCGGTGCTGTGCCAATGCGAAATCGACTCTGAGGCATGCCAGTCGCCAATCGGTTCGCGGTGCACATTGAGGGTGAGATCGGTATTCATGAAACCCATCTCGCTGGGGCGAGCATTCCAGGAGATGCCATTGCCACAATCCGCCAGCGCGCAGAGCGACTGGATCGGCGATTGCTCTTCCCCTTCCAGCAGGGTGGTTGTGCGCATCCACAGGGTTTTGGGTCCGGGATTCAGCCCGAATTCCGGTGGATAGGCCACATCCAGAAACTGGCCAAAATAGGGCCTATCATGCAGCCCAGCCCCAATGGAAAAGGGGCCCGGCTCGGCCTCTGCCCGGTTCAAAGGCGTCACCGCGGCGGTTGGCACCGCGCCCAGATCCTTGCGCACCAGATGCATCGAGGTGCCCAGCGCGCACAGGGTTTCTTCAAGATCATGCACAGTGATCTGTGTGGTGGCCAGCGTCCGGCTGTGGCGCGTGGTTTCCGCTGCAACCCGCAGCCCTGCCAGAGGCAGTGGGCGCAGGATATCCAGCGTCAAACGACAGAGCATCTTTTCGGCGCCGACTTCTAATTCGGCAGCGCGGGCAGCCAGACCAGTGACCGGCCCAGCGTGACAGTGATCCAGGGACCAAGGCCCGCGCGCCGGGTCATTGCCCACAAACACCCCATCGGCGTTCTGCGAGAAAAAGGGCGGCGCGGTGAGGGCCTTGGAGGTCATCGGATCAGACCTTTTCCTGGGTGTATTTCTTCAGCTCGACCCGGGCCACCTGACGACGGTGCACCGCATCGGGACCATCGGCGAGACGCAGGGTACGCACATGGGTCCAGGCAATCGCCAGTGGTGTGTCCTGGCTGACGCCCTGACCGCCAAACATCTGCACCGCCTCATCGATCACCTTGAGTGCAACCCGCGGCGCAACCACCTTGATCTGGCTGATCCAGGGTGCCGCAGCACGGCCATCGCCCTGATCCATGTACCAGGCCGCCTTCAGGCACAGAAGACGCGCCATTTCGATCTCCATGCGGCATTCGGCAACGATGTCGTAATTGGCGCCCAGATGCGCCAGTTTCTTGCCAAAGGCCTCGCGCTGCAGCGCGCGTTTGCACATCTGCTCCAAAGCGCTTTCGGCCTGACCAATGGCCCGCATGCAGTGGTGAATCCGTCCAGGCCCAAGGCGACCCTGGGCGATTTCAAAACCGCGGCCTTCGCCCAGCAGGATATTTTCCGCAGGCACCCGCACATTTGTAAAGCGGATATGCATATGGCCATGAGGCGCATCGTCGTGACCATAGACCTCCATGGGACGCAGCACTTCGATACCCGGCGTGTCGGCGGGCACCACAATCATGGACTGGCGCTGGTGCTTGGACTGCTCCTCACCGCCAGTTTTCACCATAACGATATAGACCTTGCAGCGCGGATCCCCCGCCCCCGAGGCCCACCATTTCTCGCCATTCAGCACATAGTCATCGCCGTCGCGTACACAGGCCATCGAGACATTGGTCGCATCAGAGGAGGCCACATCGGGTTCGGTCATCAGATAGGCGGAGCGGATCTTGCCCTCGAGCAGCGGCGCCAGCCACTCTTCTTTCATCTTCTGCGTGCCGTAGCGTTCAAAGACTTCCATATTTCCAGTATCGGGTGCGGCGCAGTTGAACACCTCGGCCCCCAGCGGCGTCTTGCCCATTTCCTCTGCAAAATAAGCGTATTCAACAGTCGACAGCCCAAAGCCCTTGTCGCTGTCGGTGAGCCAGAAATTCCACAGCCCCTCGCTCTTGGCCTTGGCTTTCAACCCTTCCAGGATCTCGGCCTGACGGGCAGTATACTGCCAGCGATCTTCTTTGCCGATCTCCGCCTGATACTCGGCCTCCAGCGGCATGATCTCATCGCGCACCATAGCGGCAACCCGCTCCAGCAGCTTGCGGTTCTCGGCCCGCATGCCAAAATTCATGTCCATCCTACATTCTCCTCCAGTGCGCTTTCCCTTTTGCAAAAACCATGGCTTAGTCGCGCGACAACTGTCCAGCGCAATGACGGGACGTCATTGGCTGACAAAGGAAAATAGACGGAGGGGAACGACATGGCGCTATTGGTCAATATTGGTCACAACGGTTGGTATAGCGACACGGAACTGGCGGACGAGCTGCGCGCCCTGATGCCTGGGGCGGATATTCGCACCCTGGAGGCGCCCGGCGATATGGCTGAGATCACCATGCTGGCGGTCTCGGGTCTTGCCGCCGATCTGCCTGCGCAATTGCCCAATCTCGCCCTGGTGCAAAAACTTGGCGCCGGGGTGGAAACCATCGTCGCCCACCCAGCCCTGGCCCCGCATGTGCAGGTGACCCGGCTCAAACCGCTGGAGCCCGCCCGAGAGATTGCCCAATACTGCCTCACCTATGTGCTGATGGGGCAGCGCAACGTTGCCGCCCATGCCGAAAGCCAGTCCCGCGCCGCATGGGAATCGCTCGAACCAAAGCAGAACCACAAGACCCGGGTCGGGGTGCTGGGCATGGGTCATATCGGCGGCGAAACCGCCCGGCTGATGCGGGATCTCGGGTTCGAGGTCCACGGCTGGAGCCGCTCTGCCAAGGACATGGAGGGTGTCACCTGCCACCACGGCGCGGCGGCGCTGGAGCCGATGCTGGGCATCTGCGATTACATCTGCGCCATTCTGCCTGCCACCGAAGAGACCCGGGGGTTGATCAATGCGCAGACCTTGGCCGCGATAAAGCCCGGCGCCACATTCATTAATGCGGGCCGTGGGGATCTGGTGGATGAACCCGCACTGATTGCCGATCTGGATCGCGGCCACCTGGGCCATGCGGTGCTGGATGTGCTCTGCACTGAACCGCTGCCCGCGACGGATCCGCTCTGGTCCCACCCCCAAGTGACTATCACGCCACATGTCTCGGGCTGGCACCTGGGCGAAGCCCTGGCGGATGTCGTTGAAAACTTCCGCCGCCTCAGCACCGGAGAAGACCTGCTACACGCAGTGGACCGCGCCCGTGGCTACTGAGGGTGCCCCTCCCTCCTAACAGCTCAAAACTCCAAAACACGAAAGATCCCCATGGACCTCTTCCAACCCCTTGATCCATCGACCCTCACTCCCACCACCGACCGCCCTGCCCCAGAAAAACTGGTCTCGGGAGACCCTGTTTTCACCACCTGGGATTTTGAAGAGCGCGAGGCCGATGGGCTTTATGCCGGGATCTGGCAATCCACCCCCGGTGCCTGGCGCGTCAGCTACGAAGAATGGGAGTACTGCCGCATCCGCAAAGGGCATTCGATACTGAAAGGCGCGGATGGCAGCGAACAAGTGCTGAAAGAGGGCGACAGCTTTCTGATCCGCCCCGGCTTTGAAGGCATCTGGGAAGTGATCGAGACCACTATGAAGGACTATGTGATCAAGCTCTGACCACTGCCTGTCATTGGAATTTGGGGGGGAGCCTGTGTCCAGGCCCCTGCCTCCCAGCAGCACCACCCCGGTTGCCACCCTGCACCGTGAATATTTATTGGAAAGGTGACAGGGCCAGAGGGTGCCCTCCATCATCTTTCCTCAAATATTCAATTGCTCATCCGCCGACAGCGGAATCCGCGGTCTGCTTGGGTCAAAACACCAGCGATTTTGCGGCGGCCCAGGCCGGCCCAATGCGCAGCCAGCTGGTCAGCCCGATATGAGCAGGCTGCCCCTGCTTCCAGGTTCCTGCCACCGACAGGTCCCCCCAGTCGCTGGTCAGTGGATTGCCCTCAAACAGGGTGAAATCCGCGCGTTTCCCCACTTCGATCGAGCCGATCAACTCCCCCTGCCCCAGCTGCTGAGCCGCCTGCACTGTCATCGCCGATAGGGCCTCATAGCGACTGATTGCCTGATCCGCTGCGGTGATTGTCTGGCCCGAAACTGACCTGCGATCCACCGCCGTGCGCAGGGTCCGCAATGCATCAATCGGAGAGGCCGGGTGGTCACCATGCAATGTCGTCACCACCCCGGCGCGCATTGCAGCCCCCACCGGCATATAGCGATCAGCCCGGGTTCCAACGATATCCGGCAGGGCGTCCCCGTAGTAGTGGATATGATCCACAAAAAATCCAAGGCTGATGCCCAGCGCCTTGGCCCGCGCGATCTGCGCCGTCGTGATCAAGGCGTTATGCTCCAGCCGATGCGGCAGGCCGGGGTTCGGGCCTGCGGCTTCAAAAGCATCAAGGATCCGGTCAATGGCGCGTTCGCCCTGACCATGCACCGCAATCTGATGCCCCTCTGCCTGGAGTGCCGCCACCTTGGCGTTGAAATCGCCGATCTCATGGTTCACCGGCCCCAGATGCCCATGCGGGATATGCATGCGCTCCGAGGTGAGGTCGCTGTGCTCATAGGCATCGGCAAAGGCGGCTCCGCCGGTAAAGGGTGAGCCATCCATCCAGTATTTGGTGCCCAGCACCCGGAAATCATCAGTGCCGCCCAGCGTCTTGCCCTGATGGGGTAACAGATAGAGATAGGCCCGCAGCGGCGCCTCCGTGGCGCCGATATGGCGCAGCAACCCAACCGGGTCGGGATGTTTGCCAACCGCTCCGGTGATGCCAATCGTGGTATACCCTGCCTTGGCATAGGCGGTGTATGCGCGGCGCACCAAAAGCTCGATCAGCGCCGGATCCGCCGAGGGCATGGCGCCAAGCACCGCGTTCACGGCCTGCAACTCGCGAAAGGCCCCGGTGGCATGCCCTGTTGCGTCGCGGATGACGCCATGGGGCTCGCCGTCTTTGGGGGCAGACAGGGAGATACCTGAGGCCTGCATGGCGGCGCTATTGGCAAAGACCTCATGCAGCATCTGGGTGATCACCACCAAGGGGCGATCCGGTGCGAGGGCGTCCAGCTCTGCCAGGGTCGGAGCCGTAAGATCCGAAATCGCCACCGGATCCCAGCCATAGGCCACCAGCCAGGGGGTGAGCGCCCTGCCATCTGCCGCCCGCTCCAGCGTCTGCATCACCTCGGCGCGATTGTTGTGGTTAAAGCCACTGACATCCACCACCGCCCCCAGCAGCGCCGTGGCAATGGGATGGGTATGCGGTTCGATGAAGCCCGGTGTCAGCACCTTTCCCCCCAGATCAAACTGACTGGCACCGCTCTCTTGCAGCTCAGCCAGCGATCCGATTGCGGAGATGACGCCATCCTCAATCAAAATGGCCTCCGGGCCCGGTGTCGCTGCCGCTCCGCTCATGGGGATGATCTCCCCGCCGGTGAGGATCAGCTGGCTTGGCACCCGTTCTGGCCGCAAGAGGTACCAGACCAAACCCGTCGCCAGCAGAGCCAGCAGCAGGATTCCCTTGAATATCCGACCCAACCCTTTCATCGCGCAGCCCTCCCCGGCATTTGTCCGGCAGGATTGGAGCCGCGTCGATTCCAAACAAGGCTGACGTCACGCAAGGTCACAAATTAAACGGGAGTTTAGCCGGGCAATACACCCCTTGCGCTCAAAGCGCACCGGTGGTGTCTTACCGTTTCTGATAATTCAGCGTCTCAACGCCATCAGACCCTATTCCCAGGGTTTCAGAACCGGGGATCACATCGGTATTCTGCGCGGTAACAACCTGCCAGCCCAAGGGCCTGTGTTCTGCCACAAAGACCATCACCGCAGTACGCTCTCCCAGCAATTCCCCCGCCGGATCGCGTTGACCGGTAAGATGCCAGCGGCAATGCACAATGGCATATGACTCTCCCAAGCTGCGGACCCTGATGCCGCCAGCCCGCAGGCTGCTTTGATCAAAGATCACCCGCAGCCCATAGGCATGGGCGCGTTGAATATCCGCCCGGTTGTGCCACCACAGCCCGACCACATTGACAAAATCCGCATCCTCCACAAACAGCGCCGCCAGCGCCTCTGCGTCGCGGGCCATCCAGGCAGCCGCAAACTGCGCGGGGATCTCTTCGGGAGTTTGGGGCAATCTCATACCAAAAGTATGCCAAGTCCGGCGCTGGTTCACAACGCCTACAAAGCAGAGACAAACAAACGAGAACGGGCCCCACAGGGCCCGTCCAATTTAACTCAATCTGTACCTGCGATTACTCCTCCGCCTCGGCGTGTAGTCTTCCTGCAGCGGGATGAGAATCTTATTCGATGAAGGCCTTATAGGCGGCTTCTTCCATATAGTCGTCCATGGGCGACATATCTTCGACCTTGAGCTTGAAGAACCAGGCATCGCCCTGTGGGTCGTCGTTCACCTTGCCAGGGGCCTCGGTCAGGGCCGCGTTGACCTCAACCACTTCGCCGTCCAGTGGCGACAGGATATCAGAGGCAGCCTTGACCGATTCAATCACCACGATCTCATCATCCATGGCAAATTCGTCACCAACCTCGGGCAGTTCAACAAAGACCACATCGCCCAGCTGTTCGGCAGCATGGGCGGTGATGCCCACGGTCACAATATCGCCGTCCACGTCCAGCCATTCGTGTTCTTCAGTAAATTTCATCGCTCTCATCCCGTATTGCTTGCCCCGGCACGCCGTGGGTCCGGTGGTTAAATCTGGCCTTCCGGCACCCCGACCAGGAGCCGAAAACTGGGGCCGGCTTGATCAGTCGGATCTGGTCAAGTCATTCCGGCATCCCCGCGCAGGTTTCTCGCCCGCGTGGTTCGATGCCCCCTCTGTCCCGATGCCTGAGATCGTTATCCCTTCGGCGGCCTGAGGTCCCCCAGGCTCTCTCCAGAGTCTTTAGCGCGTATAAGGTCCCTGTTGCCTGAGAGTTTCCGGGGCGGTTGCTCCTTCGGCACCGGGCTTGCGTGACCGGGCAAAGGCCCAATTCCACAGCGACGGTTCTCCCGTATACACAGGTCCACAAATACCAGCGCCACCACAGGCGTTCAAGGCGCAATCGCGCCTGGGTTTGTCGCTTTTGCCCATCCCGATCTCGAACCGCATGCAAGCCAATTCAGAACAGGTTGAAATACTCCGCCTGTTCCCACTCGCTGACGGTATTGAGGTAGCGGTCCCATTCAAATCGTTTCAGCTGCGCCATGTAGCTGGTGAACTCGCCCCCCAATGTGGCGGTAAAAAGATCAGAGCCAACAAACCCTTCCAATGCTTGCCCCAGCGAGCGCGGCAGACGTGCGGCACCGACATCATATGGCGAGGAGGTTGGCGCTGGTGCCTGTAGCCCCGCCGCCATCCCGGCAGCCCCCGCAAGCACTTGCGCCGCTATGGCATAATAGGGATTGGCAGAGCTGTCCGGCGCGCGGTTTTCGATGCGCGAGGCGGCATCACCGGGCTGCATCAAGGCACGCAGCATGGCGCCACGATTGTCCCAGCCCCACTGAATACGGTCCGGCGCCAGTTGATAGGGCAGATAGCGTTTATAGCTGTTCACCGTTGGTGCGATCATCAGCGAACACTCCGCCGCGTGGGTCAGCAACCCAGCAATCCAGCCAGAGGCCTGCGCACTCAGGCTGCCATCGGCCTCGGGTTCAAACAGGTTGCGCCCAGAGCTGCGCTCCACCAGCGACTGATGCAGATGCCAGCCATTGGCCATGGCGTTTTCCAACCGCGGTTTGGCCATGAAACTGGCGTGCAACCCGGCGCGGGAACAGACTTCTTTGACCATGGTGCGGAACATCACCATGGCATCGGCCTGCTGCAGCGCGGGTAGCGGCGCAAAGGTGAATTCAAACTGACTGGGCCCCATCTCGATCTCAACCGAGCGCACCTGCAAGCCCAATCCTTGCGCATTGCGTCGGAGGTCATCCAGCACCGCCTCGCAGTCGCTATAGCGGCTTTCGGTCAGAAACTGATGGCCCTGGGTCAGATTGCGGGTTGCCACCGGCGCGCCGGGCATGGCGCCCTGCCAATGCTCCAGCGCCGGGTCCAGCCGTTCAAAGATCTGAAACTCGACCTCCAGACCAAAAATCGCCTCCAGCCCCTGCGCATCCAGATCGGCGGTGGCGCGGCGCAGGACCTGTGTTGAAGAAAAGCTGATGGGGCTGCCATCAGTCTGCACCGGATCACAAAGGATCCAGGCGGAATGCGGCGACCAGGGCAGCACCCGAAATGTCTCGGGTCGTGGCACCAGCAGCACATCCCCCGCCCCGCGCATCGGCACAAAGTCATCCACGTCACCGCCCTGTTCGCCCTCCCAGACCGCAAAGGCCGTACGGTGCGAGGTGTCTTTCAGCAGTAGCGTCGAGGGCACATTGAGCCCGGAGCGAAACAGCCCTGCAAAGGCATCCACCACCAGGGTTTTACCCCTTAGAATGCCGTGCTGATCGGCAAAGAGCACCCTAAGGGTTTCAATCCCCGCCGATTTTGCCGCCTCAAGAACCTCGCCTGCCTGGTGCAGCGCTTCGGAGTCGAGCAGACCCATGCGCGCCAATCGCCCTGTTGCCAGATCATATGTCATTGCGTCTTATTCTTCCTCTGCCAACACCAGTCCGCGCTGGTGGCATCCTGCCGCTGTGCTGCCTCCAGGTCACTACCAATAGCGCCTCCGCCTCGGGCAGATCCCCCGATCTGCCGTAGGGTAACGCTGGGTATTGCTGTTCACATCGCTTTGTCAGGTGGACGCGTCATCCAAGGTCTTGTCAGTCGCAACGCTTGCATCCCAGGAGCAGCCCCCCCGCCGTTCATGGTCGGCCTGCTGCGCCGCCCGGCCCCAATCACCCTCCTGGGCGATGGAATCATTGGAAATCGGACCAAAGACGGTGGCGAGATCCAGATCACCCCACATCGGCAGATCCTGTTCGCGCCCTTCCTTGACTGAAGCAATCGCGGCGCGCAGCTGGCGGCGGTAGCGGATAATGGCGACATCGGTCTTGCCCAGATGTTCCTGGGTGCGGTCCTGAATGGCGCCCATGCTTTCCACCGCCCATTGGTCATGCACATTGATGTCCAGCCCCATGCCGGTATAGGTCTCGCGTTCCTGCTCCTTGGGGTCAAAACCATAGTTGTTGTGGCGACCTTTCAACGGCGCATAGTCCGGCAGGCGGTGCTCTTTCAGACGCTGTTCGCGCATCAGCTCCTTGTTCACCGGCTGATCAAAGCTGGTAAACATGGAATACCAATAGCAGTTTTCATCATCAATCGGCACATGCCACTGGGTGATGGTCATCTCGCGCGACATCGGAATGCAGATTGCCTCGGGAAAGATCTGGTTGGTGATCCGCACATGTGTACGCCCATCGCCCAAATCCCGCAGCGCGGTGATCTTGAGCCCATGGTCTGCCTCTTCCGCGGTGATCTCAGGACGGGGGAAATCGCGCAGCAGCTTGGTCATCGGGATTTCGGTATTGCCGGCGGTGTCACGGAATTGCTTGCCATAGGCCTCTGCCGGGTCTTCGTCCTGCAGGAAACGGTGCAAAAAGGACGCATGGGCCGGGTCGATCCCCACCTCCATCGCCTGCAGCCAGTTGCACTCCCACAGGCCTTTGAAGGCAAAGACATGGCTGGTGGGGGCGCGAAAACAATCAAGCGCCGGGAATTCGGGCGGCTCGCCCGGCCCCATATAGGCCCAGATGATGCCGTTCTTTTCCACCACCGGATAGGCGGTGCTTTGGATCTGCTCATGCATCCGGCTGCCTTCGGGTTCACCGGGCTGTTCAACACATTGGCCGGCGCGGTTGAAATGCCAGCCATGAAAGGGGCAGCGCAGCCCATTGTCCTCGAGACGGCCAAAACACATATCTGCGCCGCGATGCGGGCAATGGCGCCCGATCAACCCCAGTTCCCCCTCGCTGTCGCGAAACAACACCAGATCCTCACCCAGCAGACGCACCGGCACCACCGGGCGGCCGCCCTCCAGCTCATCCAACAGCGCTGCAGGTTGCCAATACCGTCGCAACACCTCTCCGGCATCGCTGCCTTTGCCAACACGGGTAAGACTGTCGTTCAATTCCTGGCTGATCATAGCTGGCTCTTTCTTTGGCAATTCAAACCGGGGTGCGCGCATTCGCGCCATTGACACAGTTCGATAAACGCACTTATGTTTGTTAATACGATCAATTTTTGTTGTGCGTTCCGGCCATTGTCAAGGTCACTAAACTATTTTCAATTTTGACAGACGGCGAATTCATGACCAAACCCAACCAAGATCGAAATATTTCCTCCAGCTTTGCCAAAGGGTTATCCGTACTGGCCGTGTTTGATGCAGCCACGCCGAGCATGACACTTGCTGAGATCGCCCGACGCACGAATCAAGATCGTGCCACAGCGCGACGCGGCGCGCTGACGCTGGTTCAGGCCGGCTATCTGCGCCAACAGGGGCGCATGCTGTCGCTCACTCCCAGAGTTCTGGCCCTAGCCGGCGGTTTTTTGCAGGCCAATCAGTTTGGCCGCCGGGTTCAACCGGTGCTGAACCAACATGCCCGCAAACTGGAAACCGAACTCAGCCTGGCGATTTTGGATCAGGGTCGCGTACTGCTGCTAGCGCAATCTACGACGGAGCGCGGAGCGGTCACCTATGGCTTCACCGCTGGCGCCCATATCCCGCTGGTTCACACCAGCCTTGGCAGGATGCTCATGGCCTGCCTGCCCCAGGATGAAGCCGCCGCCCTGCTGGAAACTTCGGAAATCCCGCGCCACACGGAACAGTCGCTGCTGTCCCGGGACGCGATTTTGCAACAGATCGCAGAGGCCCGCAGCCTTGGCTACTGTGTGACCAACAGCGAATTCGAACCCGGCATCATTGGCTATGCAGTGCCGCTGTCCCGGCCTGGAAAAACACCGGTGGTTCTGGGCAGCTCTGCCCCCGGCGGTCTGACAAATGACCACAAAGCCGAAGAGCTGTTACAGGGGCTGCAGGTCTGCGCCGCTGAGTTGCGCCAGACCAATGCGGTGGACGATCTCTAACCTCCCCGGGTCCCTCCCGGCAGTCCCCGTCGAGAGCGTTTTCAAAAAAACACGAAGGTAGTTATCAGCGCGGTGCCGCTTGGAGAGGTGCCGGGAGAGGCGCATATTGCCCTTGGCCTGCCCCTTTGGCAGGCGATACCGAGTAATAGGGACGCAACATGAGCCAAAGCAGCTACTTCACCCCCAAAGGCGGCCTTCCCGGCCAGGATCAGCTGCTCACCGGGCGCGCGGTTTTCACCGAGGCCTATGCGGTGCTGCCAGGGGGGACCATGCGCGATATCACCACCTCCTTCCTGCCGGGTTGGCAGGGCATGCGCATGTGGGTCATCGCCCGACCCATGACCGGATTTTCCGAGACTTTCTCGCAGTATATCGTGGAGCTCCAACCCGGTGGCGGCTCAGACAGCCCCGAAAGCGATGCAGCTGCCCAGGGCAGTCTGTTTGTCACCGAAGGCACAGTGCAGCTGACCATTGAGGGCACAGTGCATAGCCTCACCTCTGGCAGTTTTGCCTATCTGCCTGCAGGCTGTGATTGGACCCTGCACAACCACAGCCCGGCCAGCGCCAGCTTTCACTGGATCCGTAAACGCTGGCAAGAGGCCCCCGGTGTCGACAAACCCCAGGCCTTTACCTGCAACGAGCAGGACATCACCCCCAATGCCATGCCCGACACCGAAGGACGCTGGGCCACCACCCGTTTTATGGATCCCGAGGACATGTCCCACGACATGCATGTCACCATCGTCACCTTCCAGCCCGGTGGCGTCATCCCCTTTGAAGAAACCCATGTGATGGAGCACGGGCTCTACGTGCTTGAGGGCAAAGCGGTCTATCTGCTGAACAAGGATTGGGTCGAGGTCGAATCCGGGGACTTTATGTGGCTGCGCGCCTTCTGCCCGCAGGCCTGCTATGCCGCCGGGCCGGGTCCCTTCCGTTATTTGCTGTACAAAGATGTAAACCGCCACATGCCGCTGGACCTGTAGACCAATTGTCCTTCCGAGTTTGACGGCAGAAACACAAACTACAGTCAGCACTTTCTCGTCAAATCACCTCAGTTGCCGCATTCTTTGCGGCTGCTGGCGGAGAAGCCCATTGCAAAGCCTCGATGCGACGCTAGGCTGGCCGCATGTGCTTTTGACTGTCGGAGCTTTTGTGATGATCACCAGTCCCCTGTCCTCAAACCTGTCCTCAAAACAGCCCGCAAAGCTGACGGCTGCCCTGTGCCTTTTGCTGACCTGCGCCCTGATGCCCATGGCCACTGCGGCCAAGGAGGCAGAAGCCGCCAAACAGGTCACGGTTCTGGGGCGCACTTGGGTTGTGGCTCCGGCGGCAGAGGCGCCTGGGTTTTATCACGCCACCCGGCTCAACGTCGAGTTGCTGCCCGAACGCCCTCCTGCGGTGCTCAGCGCCCGGCAGGCCGTGCGGGCTTTTCGACATGCAACCGGGTGCAGCGCCAACCTCGACACCCTCTATCGGGACATCACCGGCACCTACTTTGCCAGCCTGATCTGCCCTCGAAAGTAACACCATCAAAATCACCGCCCGCGCTGATCTGAATTTGGTCAGCCAGAGCATATCCACTGAACAGATCCCGGGCGCCGCCCCTTGCAGGGCAAACCGGACCGCTGGAGAGTTGCGCTCATGAAAATTGCTATCAACGGGTTTGGCCGTATCGGCCGCGCGATTCTGCGCCAGATCCTCACCACGACGCGCGGCGAGGGGGTCGAGATCACCCTGATCAATGACATCGCCCCCTTGGAGATGTGTGCCTATCTGTTTCAATATGATAGCACCTTTGGCCCCTTCCCACATGCGGTAACCCATGGGGAGGGCCAGCTCAGAGTTCTGGAACGGGCGATCCCGATGCACCATGAGGCCGATCTGACCCGGGTCGATCTTTCTGGCGTTGACGTGGTGCTGGATTGCACAGGCATTGCCCGCAGCTCGGATGTGGCCCAGCGCGGCCTGGCGGCGGGGGCCAGTAAGGTCCTGATCTCAGGTCCCTCGCCCGCCGCCGAGCTAACGGTGGTCTATGGCGCCAATGAAGATCAGTTGGGAGCGGCGCGGATTGTCTCCAACGCCTCCTGTACCACCAATGGGCTGGCACCGCTGGTTAAACTGGTGGATGAGATCGGCGGTATTGACAGCGCCCATATGACCACCATCCATTGCTACACCAACTCGCAACCCATGGTGGATGCGCCGCGTGGCGATTTTGCCCGTTCACGCGCTGGTGCCCTGTCGATGGTCCCAACGACCAGTTCCGCCACGCATCTGATTGACGAAGTTCTGCCACATCTGAAAGGGCGCATAAGCGGCGCCGCTGTGCGGGTGCCAACTGCCAGTGTCTCGGCCGTGGATCTGGTGGCACGGCTGCAAACCCCGATGGATGAGACCCAATTTAGCATTGCCCTAAAGGCCGGAGCCGAGGCAGCCGAAGTGCTGGGCTGGACCGAGATGCCGCTGGTCTCGTCAGACCTGCGAGCGCGCCCAGAATCTCTGGTGCTCGCAGCACCCGAAATTCGATTTGTTGGCGAACAACAGGTCCGGGTCTTTGGCTGGTATGACAATGAATGGGGTTTTTCGGCGCGCATGCTGGACGTCGCCCGCCTGATGACCGATCGCTAAGACTCCGGAGCCAGCCTCTCCCGCCCGTCGCCACAGCAGCCAAGCTGCAGGGCTCCCGTTGGGCCCGGCGCCGCGCTTCGCGCGGCGCTACTCCTCCTCGCGACAAGCGCCCCACTTGCCGCATCCCGGGTCAGAGGCAGCCCTGGCTGCCGCGCGCAGGCGCGGTCCACCTTTGGGCCAGGAGGAGTTGTATCGCCCCATTTTCAATGGGGTCCAGCCGTAGTACTCACGCGGCTGTTTTCAGTTTCATGGCGGGTGTCATGCCGCCGATACCCATGTTGGGTCGTTCATTGTTGTAAGTCCAGAGCCATTCAGTGGCCTGTTCCTGCGCCTCCTCGAAGGTTTCAATGATGTATTGGCTCAGCCCTTCGCCGCGAACCGTGCGGTTGTAGCGTTCGATATTGGCGTTTTGCTGTGGCTTGCCTGGCTGGATGTATTCAAACCGCAGGTTGCGCTTCTCGGCCCATTCCAGCCACCGACCGGCAGGGTATTGTGATGCAATGTCCCGAAAGGGAGCTTTCCGCTGACATGCTCCCGGCCATTGTCCACACGAATAGCTTTGGGCCTTCCGCGCCACGCGATGATCTGGTTCAGGCTTCGGACAACGTGTTCGGCCGGAGGTGAGAAGCCGCCCTCAATGGCCAAACTTTCACGATTAAAGTCCTCCAGCACATTCAGGGTCCGGAGCGACGGCCCATCTGCAAGCTGGTCTGCCTTGAACTCCATCTCAGCGATCAAGCACGTGTCCATGCCGCCAGACTTAGCTCGCCATTTGTACAAACTCGCGCTGCTGATTCCGTGTTCGCGGCACAGGTCAGAGACCGGGGCACCGCCCTCTGCCTGCTTCAAGATACCCATGATCCGTGCCTCGCTATATCGTGCAGTCTTCATCAAAAACCTCCTCTAATATCCCGCCGAGAAAACTCTACTTTTGAACACCACTGTTTTTTTGGGAGGGGATGACCGAAGCACAAAGATTTCAAAAGTTCTGAAGGGGCAAACCTACCCTTTAGAACCTCTCAGCAAAAGAAAAGCGCCGCGCGAAGCGCGGCGCTGGGCCCAACTGATCCAGGCCAGTCTTTGATTGTCCTGGATTGGGCGGGAGCCCCACCTCAACCCAGAGGCCTTTAACCTCATTCTCCTGGCAGGCTGCCATCCCCATGACCCGCCATGCCACCAGAGACCTCTTCAGTCGCCTCATCGGCCAGTTCTGCAGGCAGGATCAGGTTCAGCACAATGGCAATCAGCGCGGCGGGTAACAAGCCGCTGGTCATCAGCACCTTCAGCGTCCCAGGCAGATACTGCACCGCGCCGGGTTCCAGCTGCAGCCCCAAACCTACCGACAGGGAAATGGCAAAAATCACCATATTGCGGCGATTCCAATCCACATCCGACAGCATCGAAATACCGGCAGCAACAACCATGCCAAACATCACGATGACACCACCGCCCAGCACCTCAATTGGAATGGTACGGATGATCGCGCCGACCTTGGGCACCAGGCCACATAGGATCAGAAACAGCGCCCCGATGGTGACCACATGGCGGCTCATGACGCCGGTCATGGCAATCAACCCAACATTCTGACTAAACGAAGTATTGGGCAGGCCGCCAAAGATCCCGGCCACCGCAGAGCCGATACCATCCGCATAAGTGGCCCCGATGATTTCCTCTTCCGTGGCTTCGCGCTTGGCACCACCTCGGGTAATCCCGCTGACATCGCCCACGGTCTCGACCGCCGAAACAAAGGCCATCAAGCAGAACCCCAAGATGGCGGCAAAAGAGAACTCAAAGCCGTACTTAAACGGCACAGGCAGGGCAAAAGAGGCCGCGCGTGACCAGCTGCCGCTGATAGCCTCAACCGTCACCATGCCCATCGCCAAAGCATAGATATAGCCCACGATCAGCCCCAAGAGCACCGCCGATACCGACAACATGCCACGGGCAAAAAACTTGAGCCCCAGCGTGGCAAAAATCACCACCAGCGCCGCAGACCAATTCAGCAGTGAACCATATTCAGGTGTGCCAATCGCAGGCACCCCGCCGGCAGCATATTGAATGCCAACCTTGACCAGCGCCAGACCAATCATCGTCACCACCAAGCCGGTGACCAGCGGTGGCAGGGCAAAGCGGATCTTGCCAATCACCAGCCCCAACAGCCCGTGGAAAATGCCACCAATCAGCACCCCGCCATAAAGCGCCGCCAGACCATCAACGCCTTTGCCCGCCACCAGCGGGATCATGATGGGAAGAAAGGCAAAACTGGTCCCCTGCACAATCGGCAGCGCCGCGCCAACTGGCCCCAGAGTGATGGTCTGCAACAGCGTGGCCACCCCGGCAAAAAGCATCGACATCTGGATCAGATACAGCAGCTCCGGGAAATCTGGCGAGTTGGAGCCAAAGCCAAACCCCGCAGCCCCCGCCACGATAATCGCCGGTGTCACGTTGGAGACAAACATTGCCAGCACATGCTGGATGCCCAGCGGCACCGCACGTGCCAGAGGTGGAGTATAATTCGGATCCCGCAATTGCGCGGGCGTTCCTAAAGCGCCGTCAGCCATTTCTGTTTTCCCTCGTTCTGTTGGTTTTCAAGATCGCCACCTTCTTTGGGTGGTCTCTCTCGTCGTTATCAGGCTCGCTCCACCACAAAAGGCGTTTCGAACCAATGTTCCTGCAGGTTGTCGCCTGCGCCGATCCGGTCCACGACCGCAAACAGCCCCGGCGCCTGCAAAGGCGTCAGCACCCCGTGCCAGGTGCCGCGATGAAAATTCACCGCCTGCCCCGGCTGGGTCTCAAAAGCCCTAGGCACCCCCGGCTTGCCCCCCTCGTCCGGGGCGACGATCACCAGAAACCCGTGTTCGCTCATCGGGATAAAGGCCTGGCTGCCCTCGGGGTGGCGTTCCATCATTGCCAGGGGCATTGGCAGATCCCGGGGCTCCGCATTGAACAGGCTCAAACCCGCCCGCCCCTCAAAAAACGCCATCTGCGCCCGGTCATGATAGCGCCCGCAAAGCCCCTGATTGATCATCTTGTCGGGGCGACCGGAAACCTCCAAGAGATCGCCAAAAGGTGCAAAAGCCTCAGCGCTGATCAGCTGAATCTGAATGTACCCCGGCGCGCTCATGCGGGCACCAGATCACGCAGGCGGAATTCGGCAATGCGCTCGACCTGTTTGCAGGCCTCGGCAAATTCCACCGCACGCTCGTTGTTGATGCGACGTTCAAAACTCGCCAGGATCGAGGCCTTGTCGTAGTCGCGCACCGCGATGATGAAGGGAAATCCGTGTTTCTCCACATAGGCGCTGTTGAGTTCACTAAATCGCGCATGCTCTGCCTCCGTCAGCGCATCCAATCCGGCGCTGGCTTGCTCAGAAGAGCTTTCGGCTGTCAATCGCTTTGCCGCCGCCAGTTTGCCGGCCAGGTCGGGGTGGGCGGTCAGAACGCCCAGGCGTTCATCTTCGCTGGCAGAGCGGAACATCCGGCACAGGGCATTGTGCACGCCGCCCGCTGTGTCATGCGCCGGACCCAGCTCCAGCCCATGGGCACGCTCGGCAATCCAAGGCGAATGCTCAAAGATGCCACCAAAAACCTCAACGAACCGCGCCTGTTCCATCTGGCTGGGACGTTCACGACGCTGATGCGGGTGGGTCTTGGCCCAATGCTCGGCCACCTCGATCCGGCGCGGGCACCAGACCTGATCAAAACCCTGAATGTAGTCGATGAACTTCTTCAACCCCGCCGCCTTGCCTGGCCGTCCAATCAGGCGACAGTGCAAGCCGATGTTCATCATCTTGGGCTTGCCTGCTGCCCCTTCGGCATAGAGCAGATCAAAGGCATCCTTTAGGTACTGAAAGAACTGCTCGCCAGTGATATAGCCCGGCGCCGTGGCAAAGCGCATATCATTGGCTTCCAGCGTATAGGGGATCACCAGTTGATCACGCTCGCCGACCTCCAGCCAATAGGGCAGATCATCGTCATAGGTGTCTGAGACGTAATCAAAGCCGCCCTCTTCGGCCACCAGACGCACGGTATTGGCGCTGCAGCGCCCGGTGTACCAGCCGCGCGGGCGTTCGCCGACCACCTCTGTGTGCAGACGCACGGCCTCAGCTATAGCGGCACGCTCCTCCGCCTCAGGCATATCCTTGT
Source organism: Pseudophaeobacter sp. EL27 (assembly GCF_900313025.1). Classification (GTDB taxonomy): domain Bacteria; phylum Pseudomonadota; class Alphaproteobacteria; order Rhodobacterales; family Rhodobacteraceae; genus Pseudophaeobacter. The sequence continues at coordinate 81,132 of NZ_OMPQ01000008.1, read as the reverse complement.
GTTCGACCCATTTCAGCCCATGGCTGGCGATCTCCCAGCCTGCGGATTTCATCGCCGCCACCTGATCGGGCGAGCGTGCCAGCGCCGCCGCCACGCCATAGATCGTCAGAGGGATGCCGGCCATGTTGAACATGTCATGCAGCCGCCAGAACCCGGCCCGTGCGCCATATTCATAAATCGATTCCATATTCCAGTGCCGTTGCCCAGCCCAGGGCGCGGCACCGGCGATATCCGACAAGAACGCCTCGGAGCCTGCATCGCCGTGCAGGATACAATTCTCGCCGCCCTCCTCGTAGTTCAGCACAAATTGCACCGCCACACGGGCATTCCCCGGCCAGGCCGCATTAGGAGCCTGCGCCCCGTAGCCAATCATATTGCGCGGATATCTGTTCATGCGCTGCGTCTCTTTCCCAAGTTCTTCACCACCGCTCTTTGCCAGCGAACTGCCAAACGGCCTCATCTCTCTTGCTATTGTAAAAGGCGCGGCTTCTTTTTCAAATTTTCCCGAATACACTGTCAAAGCAGCGATGTTTGCAGCAAAACCCCAAGTGATGCAGGAAAATACAGCATATATCTCACGGAGCGCCACTAAATGACCGGATATCTCACCACCCATGTTCTGGACACTGCGCGGGGCTGCCCCGCTGCAGGCCTGCCCATCACGCTCTATCGTCTGGAGGACGACACTCGGCACAAACTGGCCGAACTGACCACCAATGCCGATGGGCGCACCGATAGCCCCATCCTGCCCCAGGGCGCCTTCACCACAGGCACCTATGAGCTGGTCTTTGAGGCTGGTACTTACCTACGCGCCTCCGGTCAGGCCGGAGAGGATCCCCTATTCCTCGATGAGGTGCCAATTCGCTTTGGCATCAGTGATGCACAGGCCCATTACCACGTGCCGCTCTTGCTTTCCCCCTATGGCTATTCAACCTACCGCGGCAGCTGACGCCTCTGCCGCCGACACCATCCTCCTGTTCTGACCGGGTCAAGGGCGGCACAGCCGCCGGGCCTCGCCCGGCTTGCCCTTGAGGCGGGCAGAACAGATTTACACTCGCCAAGGCGTCTTCAGGGGCAAACTGCCCCCTGAAGCGCTTCTCAGCCAATTCTCTTACTTTCTTGCTGCGCTCCGGTACGGCGCAGGCGCCCATGCAGAGCGGAGGACGCTCAGCAGCGGCCAACCTGAAGCAAACCGCGCTGTGTAGCATTGCGACCCATCAGGAGGAAACCGCGCCGCGCAGCGGCGCCAGGCCCAACGCCGGGGCGGGCCCGTCAGGGCATGTCCCGGGGGCGGGAGCTCCCCCCTTACATACAGTCGGCAAAAGCCCTCTCAAGTAAAGCCAGCGAGTGGTTCTGCAGGCAGGCGCCTCTGTGGCCTAGCGCAATCAGTCTTCTTCTAACGCCTTCTCCGCCACCAAAGCCTCTGCAGCCCGGACTGATGCCGCCATGCGCTGGGTCATGAAATCCATGAACAACCGCGTCTTGGGGTCCTGGTGGCGACGGTGGGTATAGAGACAGGCCATCTGCACCGGCACCGGTGGGGTTTGCTGCGCCACTGCAATCAGCCTCCCCGAGGTCAGATGCTCCGCCACCTCAAACACCGGTTTCAAAGCGATCCCTTCCCCAGCCAGAGCCCAATCCGTCAGCACATCACCGTCATCGCATTCGTAACGCCCGGAAATCGCATAGCGCTTTGGCCCCTCCTCGCTCTGCAACATCCACTGGAACTCGCTGGCGCCGGGATAGCGCAGGTTCAGGCAGTTATGCGCCCCACCAACCAGATCGTCACCACTGGCAGGGGCGCCATGACGAGCGATATAGCTCGGCGCAGCGCAGAGCACCCGCTGACAATCGGCGATCTTGCGAATGCGCAGGTTGCTATCCTCCGGCTGACCCAGAAAAAACGCCAGGTCCAGCCCCTCGGTGGTCAGATCCACCGTGCGATCCGACAGTCTGAGCCGCATGTTGATCTCGGGGTACTCGGCCAGAAACTGCGGCACCTCCGGTGCCACCAGCCGCCGTCCCGCCCCCAGAGGCGCCGCCACAAACAGGGTGCCGCGTGGCGTATCGGTCAGATGCATGACCTGAGCCTCGGCCTGATCCACCGCCTCCAGCACCGAAACCGCGCCGGAATAAAATGCCTGCCCTTGCTCGGTTGCAGTCAGATTGCGGGTGGTGCGCTGAAACAGCCGCACCCCCAGATAATCCTCCAGCTGCGAAATCCGCGCCGAGGTCACCGCCGGAGAGATCCGCAGATCCCGCCCCGCCGCCGACATCGAGCCCAGCTCATAGACCCGCACAAAGGTTCGGATGTTGTCGAGATATGACATGGCGCCCCCGGTTGCCTCGCGGCATTCTTCTTGTTTTTTTGATACAGCTTGGAAGTTTACTGGAATACCGAATAAACACACCTTTGACTAGGGTCAGCTTGGGGGAGACCCTGGACCAATCAACAGCACAGCACAGAGACGATATGAGGGCAGGACATGTATGAACTTCTAATGATGTGGGATTGGCTTGGCTTTGCCATTCGCTGGCTGCATGTCATCACTGCCATGGCCTGGATTGGTTCATCCTTCTATTTCATTGCCCTGGATCTGGGGCTGCGGAAATCTCCTGACCTGCCGGTTGGCGCCCATGGCGAAGAGTGGCAGGTGCATGGTGGCGGCTTTTACCACATCCGCAAATATCTGGTGGCCCCGACTGAAATGCCCGAGCACCTGATCTGGTTCAAATGGGAAAGCTACACCACCTGGCTGTCGGGTTTTGCCTTGCTGATGGTGGTCTATTGGGTCGGCGGCGAGCTGTATCTGATTGACCAGACCAAGGCTGAGCTCAGCCTCTGGCAGGGCATCGCCATCTCCGCCGCCTCGCTGTCGATTGGCTGGCTGATCTATGATCGGCTGTGCAAATCCGGCCTGGCGACGCGGCCCACCCTATTGATGGTGCTGCTTTTTGTCCTGCTGGTAGCTATGGGTTATGGGCTGAACCAGGTCTTTACCGGGCGCGCAATGATGCTGCATCTGGGGGCCTTTACCGCCACCATCATGACCGCCAATGTGTTCTTCATCATCATGCCAAACCAGCGTATCGTGGTGGCGGATCTGCAGGCCGGGCGCACGCCGGATGCAAAATATGGCAAGATCGCCAAGCTGCGCTCGACCCATAACAACTACCTCACCCTGCCGGTGATCTTCCTGATGCTGTCGAACCACTACCCGCTGGCTTTTGCCTCTGACTACAATTGGCTGATCGCGGCGCTGGTCTTTCTGATGGGGGGCACCATCCGGCATTATTTCAACACCAAACATGCGGGCACTGGCAATCCAACCTGGACCTGGCTGGCCACCACGCTTCTATTCCTGGGGGTGATCATCCTCTCCACCTTTGGGCTAGAGCATGATGGCGAGGCCGAAGACAGCGCCGCGCTCACCGGCACTGCGCTGGTGATGTCACAGGCCGAGGGGTTTGAAGAGGTGCATGAGATCGTCCTGGGCCGCTGCAGCATGTGCCACGCGCGCGAGCCCTTCTGGGACGGCATTCGCACCGCGCCAAAGGCGGTGCTGCTGGAAACCGAAGGCGATCTGGCCCGACAGGCAGAGGCGGTGTTTCTGCATTCTGGTGTGACCGATGCCATGCCCCCTGCCAATGTAACCTTCATGGAGCCCGAGGATCGCGCCGCAATCCGCCGCTGGTTCAAAAACGCCCGCATGTAGTCCAGACTTCCGGTCGTTCGCTACAGGCTAGGACAGCTCACGGCAGGGCCTATCTGCGCGGCTTCCTGCCCGCTCTACAAAAGGTTACCCAAATCCCCCTTTAGACCACTTTACCTCCCGCTGCTCTGTGCTAGGGTCGCAAAGCTATCCCGAGTGGCCATTCTGCCTATTGCCATGTGACCGGGAAGTTTTATCTGCGCCCGATTTCTGCACGCTGCCCGGAGTGCCCATGTTTTTCAAATCCCCCCTGCGCGCAGCGGTGTTAAGCCTGTGTTTGATCGGGGGCGTCCTGCCGAGTTCCTCCACGTCAGCTGAGGCGGTACTGACAGCCCCCGGCGGATCAGAGGAACTCACTCAACGCCTGCGCAGCGCCTCCAGCGCGCTGGGAGCGGCCTCACAGGCCGACGCACAAGAGCTGCTGGCCGCCGCCCTGTCGGATTACCGAACATTGGTGCAGGTGCTGTACGATGCCGGGCATTTTGCACCCCAGGTCAATATCCTGCTCGACGGGCAAGAGGCCGCCCGTATCCAGCCTTTAAATGCGCCACGTCAGATCAATCAGGTGCGCATCACCGTCGTGCCCGGCCCCAGCTTTCGCTTTTCCCACGCCGAGATCACCCCCTGGCCTGCCAATAGTGATGTCGAACCGCCAGCGGGTTTTGCCACCGGTCAGCCCGCCACCACAGGAGTGCTACGCGATACAGGGGCCTCCGGGCTGCGGGCCTGGCGCCGCGCCGGCCATCCAAAGGCCCGGCTGGCCCAGCAGGCAATCACCGCCAATCATCGCGCCCATACCCTGGACGCCCGGCTGACCCTGGCGCCAGGGGCGCAGCTGCGCTTTGGTGCGCTGCAACTGGCGGCTCCCAGCAACGTGCGCGCCGAGGCGATCCAACGTATTGCGGGTCTGCCCAGCGGAGAGATCTATCACCCTGATCTTTTGGCCAAATCCGCCACCCGCCTGCGTCGCACCGGCGCTTTTTCGTCCGTTACCCTACGGGCCGAGGAACAGCCCAACCCAGACGGCACGCTGGACTATCTCGCCACGGTAGAGGATATGCCGCCGCGGCGGCTGACCTTTGGGGCTGAGCTCAGCTCCTCTGACGGGGTCGAACTTACCACCACCTGGATGCATCGCAATCTGTTTGGTGGCGCGGAAAAACTGCGCTTTGAAACCCGGCTCAGCGGGCTGGGCAGCAGCAATGATATCGACGGGCGTATCGCCCTGCGGCTGGATCGCCCCGCCACATTGGGACCGGATGACAATCTGTTTTACATGGTCGAGGCCGAACGGCTGGACGAAGAGCACTACACCGCCACCCAGGGCCTGGGGGGCATAGGGGTACGCCGTGTCTACTCTGATCAGCTGTTTGCCGAAGCGGGTCTTGGCTTCAACTCGATCCTGGCCACTGATGCATTTGGCAAACGCCGCTTCAAATATATCGCAGGCTTCTTGCGGGCGGAATATGACCAGCGCAACAGCCGGGTAGATGCCACCGAGGGCTATTTCATCAACGCCCGTCTGACGCCCTTTTTTGGATTGGACGGCACAGACGCTGGGCTACAGGTAAAACTGGACGGGCGGATCTATCACGGACTGGGTGGCAATGACCGTCTGGTTCTTGCGGGACGCGCCCAGCTGGGCTCGGTGATTGGCCCATCACTGAGCAATGCCTCACCCACATTGCTGTTCTACTCTGGTGGCGCCGGATCTGTACGGGGGCATGAATATCAATCCCTTGGCGTTCCTGTGGGCAGCAATTCCGCTGGCGGACGCGGCTATCTGGCGCTCTCCGGGGAGCTGCGCGGCAAGGTCACTGACAAGCTCTCCCTGGTTGGTTTCTTTGACATCGGCTATGTGGACAGCGATGCCTTTGTTTCCAGCAGCTCCCAAAGCCACTCTGGCGCCGGCTTTGGCCTGCGCTACGATCTGGCCGGGATCGGACCGCTGCGGGTGGATTTTGCCTATCCGGTAGATGGCGGCACCGATGATGGTTTGCAATTCTACATCGGCATCGGGCAGGCCTTTTGATGCACAAGCGCTCTCTCTTCCTCGCCACATTGCTGGCCAGTTCTGCGCTGCCCCTGGGCGCTCAGAACACCGCACAGGACAGCGCGTCTGAGCCAAGCTACCTTGAGAGCTTTCTGGAAGACACGCTCTCGGCGGAGAACCAATACATCACCGTGACCGGCCTCAACGGCGCCTTTTCTTCGCAGGCCACCATCGACCAGATCACCCTGGCGGATGAGGCCGGGGTCTGGCTGCAACTGCGCGGTGCTGAGCTGGACTGGAACCGTCTGGCGCTGCTGCGGGGCGAATTGTCGATCAACCACCTGAAGGCCGCCGAAATCACCGTCTTGCGGCCGCCGCACCCCTTGCCGCAGGATCCCAGCCTGCCCGCCCCCGAGGCCAGTCCCTTTCAACTGCCCGAACTCCCGGTTTCGATTGAACTGGGGGACATCAGTATCGCCCGCATTGATCTGGATGAGGCTCTGTTTGGCTTTGCCGCCAGGTTGAACCTGCAGGGTGATCTGAAACTGGCAGAGGGCAGCCTGGCCACGCAGCTCAAGGTGAACCGGCTCGACAAGCCCGGGGATCGGCTGGAGCTTGTAGCCGGCTATGCAAATGACAGCCGTCAGATCACCCTTGACCTGGCACTGGAGGAAGCCGCAGGTGGCCTGATCTCCACCGCCCTGGCCCTGCCCGCAGCCCCCAGCCTGCAAGTCAGTGTGGCGGGCACTGGCCCGGTTGAAGATTTCACCGCCCAGATCGCCCTTGCCTCCAACGACACCCCCCGGCTGACGGGCACTGTCGCACTGTCTGGATTGACCAACTCCCCTGACGCCGAGACGACAACAGGCGAAGACAGCACAGGCATTGGTTTCTCTGCCGATCTTGGCGGTGATATCGACGCGCTGTTGCTGCCGGATTACCGCCCCTTCTTTGGGCCTGACCTCAAGATGTCTGTGCGGGGCAGCACCACGGCAGATGCAGGTATCGCGCTGGACAGTTTTGCCCTGCGCAGCCAGGCCCTGCGCCTGACTGGCGCCCTGGCAATCACAGCCACAGGCCAGCTGGACACCGCCAATATCCGCGCGGCCATCACCCCGCCAAAGGGGCAAGCCGCAGTCATCCTGCCGCTGCCCGGTGCCGATACCACGCTGGCGGGCACTGAGATCCTGGCCCAAAAAACCAGCGACGGCCCCTGGACCGTTGCGGCCGAGCTGCGCCAGCTCAGCCACCCTGAAGCCTTGATTGAGGCCGGGGTGATCACTGCCAACGGAGAGCTAGCGCTAGACGATAGCGGAGCGCAGCGGCTGGACGGGGTTATCACCGCAAAACTGCAGGGGCTGAAACTACGTGACCCCGACCTTGCGGCAGCAATCGGCAGTGAGGTTTCTCTGGCCAGCGCGCTCACCACCGCGGGAACCTCGGCCTTCTCCCTGAAGGGCATGCTTTTGCAGGGGGAAGACTACCAGGCCAGTGGGGATCTGGGGTTTGAGGGGCTGGCAAGCGGCTTGAAGGTCAATGCAAACCTGCGCATCGGGGCTGGCAATCTGCAACGGTTCTCGGATTTGGCAGGGCTGCCTTTGTCCGGGGCGATGCAAAGCCAGTTCATAGGGTCTGTCACACCGCTCTCCGGCGCCTTTGAAGCCGACCTGGCGCTGCAAGGACAGGGTATCTCGGCTGGGATTGCCATCCTCGACGAGTTGATCGAGGGCAATCTGGCGCTGGTTTTCAAAGGCGCACGCGGCTCAAGCGGGCTGGAAATTGACCAGTTCGAACTGCAGAGCGGCCAGATCTCCGCCGAGGCCAGTGGCACCCTAGATAGTCGCGCCGGGGCGTTAAGCCTGCGGGCGGATCTCAGAGACCTCAATCCGCTGGTGCCACAGGTTTCGGGCCCATTGAGCCTGGAAGGAGATGTGACCCGCGCGGGCGACAGGCTGACAGGCCAGTTGCAGCTCAGGGGGCCGCATGCCTCCTTTGCTCAGCTGGAAGGCAGCGCGCAGCTGGATGGCGCGGCGGATATCACCTTTGCGGCCGCATTGGCGGAAATGCAGCGCTTTGTGCCTGAATTGCCAGGTAAATTGACAGCGCAGGGAACGGCCCAGCGCCGCGATGGGCGCTGGCAGATCAGCAGCGATGCCAAGGCACCATCCGGCGCTGAGGCACAGCTATCGGGCAGCTATGACGAGACCAGCGGCCTGGCGGATGTGACCGCCAAGGGGCGGGCGCGACTGGAAGGCGCCAATCCCTTTATCACGCCAAACCTGCTGAAAGGCAGTGCCAGCTTTGATCTCGCCCTCAAGGGCGTGCCCTCACTGGAGGCCTTGTCCGGCAGCATCACCACCCGCGGCGCCTCGCTGGCACTGCCCGCAGCAGCGCAGCGGATCGACGCCATCAATGCCGCGATCACCCTGCAGAACGCGCGGGCACAGTTGCAGGTCTCTGCGCGCCCACGCGATGGCGGCACGCTGCGATTAAGCGGCCCCATGGCGCTGACAGCACCCTTTGACAGCGCCCTCAGAATTGGTCTCTCGGATGTCACTGTCACCGATCATCTGAGCTATGAAACCCTGCTTAACGGCGATCTCGCCTTTTCCGGACCACTGACCGGGAACAGCCGTTTGAGCGGGCGGATTGATGTCGGGGAGAGCAACATCAACCTTAACACCGCCGGAGGGGCGATTTCAGCCGCGCCAATTCCGCCAATCCGCCACATTGGCGAGGCACGGCAGGCCCGCCAGACCCGCGCCCGCGCGGGCCTGATCCAGACCGCCGCCAGCACGGAATCCAGCTCCAATATCGGGTTGGATCTGGTGATCGACGCGCCTGCCCGCATCTTTGCGCGCGGTCGCGGGCTGAATGCCGAATTGGGCGGACGCATCCACCTGCGCGGCAGCACCGCCGCGCTGGCGCCTTCGGGTCAGATCAGCCTCAAACGCGGCACCTTTGACATCCTGGGGCGGCGGTTGGAGCTGGACGAGGGGCGCATCACCCTGCTGGGCGATCTGAAACCGCATCTCGAGTTCCGCTCCTCAGCCAGCACCTCCACCGGAACCGCAACACTGGAAATCGAAGGCACCGTTGATGCGCCACAAATCAAGGTCACCTCTGACCCGCCGCGCCCCAGCGAAGAGGCCCTGGCGCTGCTGTTGTTTGGCGACAATATTGACGACCTATCGCCACTGGCGCTGGCCCGGCTGGCCAAATCGGCGCTGGATCTGAGCGGGCGGGAGCTGGGCGGGCAAAGCCGCCTGCGCGAGGCAACCGGAGCCGACAACGCTGAGGTTGGTCTTGATAGTATCGGCTCTGGCCTCCTGGGGCTGGGCGGATACATCGGGGAAAAGGCCTATACCGATTTCAACGTGAACACGCAGGGCGACAGCGAGCTGAGCATCAATATCGACCTGAGCGATTCAGTCACCGTGACCGGCACTGTCGACAGCGAAGGCGAAAGCGGCTTTGGCCTGTTTTTCAAGCGGGACTACTGACCGATCCAGGCCCACCGAGACAGCGCCATCAGCAAATCCCAGCTGCGGCGTAATTTCGACACATGTCCTGGTTAGATCAGCAAAAGCTTTTCCAAACCGGAGCAGCAGCTTAACCTGGGCAAGAGACCCGACAGCTGGACAGAGTGCATGAGTGATCACCCGCCGCAGACCTCGATTGCCGCCCGCATCAAAAAGCGGCTCGCATCGGCGCTGCACCGCGCCCGGTTTCTGGCCTCGATACGCCACCTACAGGGGCCAAAACAGCGCATCGCCACCAGGGATGAAGTGGTTCTGGTCGCCCTGATGCGGGATGGCTCCTACTATCTGGACGGTTTTTTTGACCATTACCGCCGCCTCGGGGTGGCGCATTTTGTGTTCTTTGACAATGGATCAAGGGATGACACCCTGGAGAGCTTGCGCGACCAGCCCGACGTCAGCATCCTGCAATCGACCCTGCCCTGGGGCAGATATGAAAACAGCTTTCGCAGCTATGCCGCCAAACGCTATGCCACGGACCGCTGGTGCCTCATCGCGGATATGGATGAGATCTTTGACTTTGATGGCAGCGCAGAGATTGGCCTGCAGGGGTTAACCCGTTTTCTGACCAAACAGGGCTATTCCGGGCTGATGGCCCAGATGTTGGAGATGTTTCCAAAGGCGCCGTTGCGCAAAACCGCCACCCTGCCCTATGTTCAGGCTCTGGCGCAGTTTGATCACTGCGATATCACCAGCATGACGGCCCATGACTATCAAAGCCCAGGGTCCGGGCTGGGCTACTTTCTGCGGCAGAACGAGGTTGCGGAGCCTGCGCCTCAGGTGCTGTTTGGCGGCATCCGCGGTAAGGTCTTTGGCGAGAACTGCTGTCTGAGTAAACATCCGCTGATCTTTGTCGGGGCCGGTATTGAGCCCGCCTGTCATCCCCATGCCTCAACCGGATTGCGGCTGGCGCCGATGACTGCGCTGATCAAACATTACAAATTTGCCAATGATGCGCTGGCACGGGATCGGGCCTCGGTAGCGGATGCTTTGATTGCCCATGGCGAAGATCGCCAGCGCCTGTCGGTGCTGGGGCAAAACCCGGACCTGAGCCTCTGGTCACCTCAGGCGCAGCACTTCCCCGGTATTTCATCCCTGCAGCAGCAGGGGTTCCTGCAGGCGGACCCGGCCTATAGTGCCTATCTGGCCGAACGCCGCCATGAGGTCCAAAATGACTGATCCAGCCAGCCCCCTCAGCCCCCCCACCATCAGTGCCGTAGTGATTGGCCGAAATGAAGGCGCGCGGTTGCTCGCCTGTCTGACCTCGCTGAACCCACAAGTGCGCCGCCTGATCTATGTCGACAGCGGCTCCAGTGATGGCTCGGCTGAGGCCGCGCGGGCTATGGGCGTTGAAGTGGTGGATCTGGACATGTCCCTGCCCTTCACCGCCGCCCGCGCCCGCAATGCCGGGCTGGAGAAACTGGCGCAGGAAGAGGGGCTGGTGCAGCTGGTGGATGGCGACTGCGAAGTTGATGCCAATTGGATCCCCCAGGCCGCCGCCTTCTTGCAACAGCACCCGGAGGTGGCCGTGGTCTGCGGGCGTCGCCGCGAACGCTTTCCGGAGGCCTCCATTTACAACAGCCTATGTGATGCAGAGTGGAACACGCCCATTGGGGAAGCCAAGGCCTGCGGCGGTGATGCGCTGATGCGGCTGGATGCGCTGCGTGAGGTCAGCGGATATCGCGCCGATCTGATTGCAGGGGAAGAACCCGAAATGTGCCTGCGACTGCGGCGCAAGGGTTGGAAGATCTGGCGGATTGATGCGGAAATGACCCTGCATGACGCGCAGATGACCCGGTTTGCCCAATGGTGGAAACGCAGCCGCCGTGCCGGCTATGCCTTTGCGCAAGGGGCGGCGTTGCATGGCGCCCCGCCTGAACGCCATTGGGTCGCCGAGACCCGGCGCGCACTGCTCTGGGGCGGGGTCTTGCCGCTAGCTGTGTTCCTCAGCGCCGTGGTGATCACGCCCTGGATGCTGTTGGGGGTCATGATTTACCCTCTGCAACTTCTGCGTCTGACATCACGCATGGGGTTGCAACCTGCCTGGTTTTCCATGCTGGGAAAATTTGCCGAATGCACCGGAGTGGTGGAATTCGCATGGAACCGCCTGCGCGGCAAGAACCGCAGCATTCTGGAATACAAATAGCCCCAGTTGCGCCCTCCTGGCGGAGAGAAGGATTTGGTTGCCAGGTCCGCTTCAGGGGCGGTTGCGCAGCGCTTTCCAGATCTGTCCGGGCAAGATGGCAAAGCACTTGGCATAGCGCGGCACCATCCGCGCCGGGCTGCTCATGGCGCGCCAGAGCCATTCCATGGCAATTCTGCGCACCCATAGCGGCGCCCGGGTCTGATGACCGCCCAGAAAATCCAACCCAGCCCCAATTGAGGCAAATCCGACCAAGGGGGCATCCGTGCGGCCGCGATGCGCCAGGCTCTCCTGTTTGGGCGCGCCCAAAGCCAGAAAGCACAGCCGAATGCCCTTGCTGTTCAAATTCTCAAGAATGGCATCGGCCTCTGCCCCCTGCGGGTCAAACACCCCTGACGGCGCATGACACCAGGCCAGGTCGAGCCCCGGCACGCGGGCTTCCAGATGGGTCTTGGCATCCGTGAGGGCCTCATCCGTGCTGCCCACCAAAGCCACTGGCACGCCAGCGGCAGCGGCAAGACGACAAAGCGGCAGCACCATGTCGGATCCCGGCATCAGCTCAACCGGACGGTTGGCCAGTCGCGAGAGCCAGACAATTGGCCGCCCATCCGCCACCACCAGATCCTGCCCGGCGTAGGCGTTCAGAAACTCCGGTGATTGAGCCAGCTTGACCAAGTGGTCCAGGTTCACCGTTGCCAGCGCAAAGCCTTCGCCGGCTGAAAACCGCCGCAGGACTTCGCTCTCCAACGCGGCGCGCGTTGGCATGTTCACGGCAACACGCTGGCCTTGAAACTCAAAAAACACCTGTTCACTCCCACGCTGATCCCAAAAATCGAGATCCGCCAATTTTCCATCAGCGCTGCGCAAATACCCCGCAAAGGCTAGCGCCTCAAGCTCCTCATAGCAGGACCGGCTGAAAATAGCCTTTCGAGTGCCCAGACCTATCCCTTTGGATATAACAAGCGCGGAATGCCCCGCGACAGCTCCCCCCGGGTGATATATTCTTGGATCAGAATTGTTTTGCACCTTCACCACCGAATGTTCCCCTGGCCCCGCCCAGTCACCACTTGGTCATCAAATGCCCATCGCCTTGCCGCAATTGGAGAGTAATTCCCTTTTATGCCTAATGCACTTGCCTATTTGATGCTGCTGCTCTGGCCTCTGGTCAGCCTAGTGCTGTTCCGGCGTCTCCCGCTGGAACGGGCAATTTTGTGGTGCATTCTGGCGGGCTATCTGGTGCTGCCGCCGGTGGCAGAATTCGATCTGCCGCTGGTTCCGGACATGGATAAATTCACCATTCCCTCGATCATGGCCTTTGTTCTGTGCATTGGCCTGATGCGCAAAAAAGTCCCCCTGCTGCCGCGCCATCCGCTGGCGCGGGTGCTCACCCTGTTGTTTGCCTTTGCCGTGGTGCCAACGGTGATGACCAATGGTGACCCGGTGATCTTTGAAGTGCTGGCCGATGCGGATCCGATTGTCTTTATCGTTGATATGCTGCCCGGACTGCGCTGGCGTGATCTTGGCTCGGTGATGATCAATCAGGTGATTATCCTGATGCCCTTCCTGCTCGCCCGGCGTTATCTCTCTTCACCTGAGGGGCAAAAGGAGCTGTTGCTGGCCTTCTGCATCGCCGGACTTGCCTATTCCGTTCCCTCGCTGTTTGAAATCCGCTTCAGCCCGCAGATCAACACCACGATCTATGGCTTTTTCCAGCACGACTTTTCGCAGACCATGCGACAGGGCGGCTTTCGTCCCATCGTCTTTATGCCGCATTCGCTTTGGCTGGCGGTGTTCATGTTCTCGGCCCTTCTGGCCACAACCGCGCTGGCACGGGCGGCAAAGGAAAAAAAGCGCCTGAATCTGGCTCTGGCTTCAGCCTATCTCTTTGTAGTGCTGGTCCTGTGCAAAAGCTTTGCCTCGCTGGCCTATGGGCTGAGCTTTGTACCGCTGGTGGCGCTGGCCTCACCGCGCTGGCAGATCCGGGTAGCCATTGTGCTGGCCACCCTGGCCATCACCTACCCGATGCTCCGAAACCTCGGACTTATTCCTACAGAGGCAATCCTGGCCCAGGCCGAGGCGATCAGCGCGGATCGGGCACAGTCGTTGGGCTATCGCTTTGACAATGAAGCCATGATGCTGGAACGCGCAGCAGAAAAGCCTTGGTTTGGCTGGGGCGGCTGGGGCCGCAATCTGGTGCGCGAGCTGGAAACCGGCGCTATCCTCTCGATCCCGGATGGCCACTGGATCCTGGTCTTTGGCACCCTGGGCTGGCTGGGCTACCTGGCGGAAATGGGCCTGCTCTCTCTTTCGGTTGTGCTGCTTGGGATAGAAATTCATCGCCGCGCGCCCCGTGACATCTCTCCCTATGCCACGCCCATCGCGCTGATCCTGGCCGCAACCATGGTGGATATGATGCTCAATGATACCTTGGTGCCGATGACCTGGCTCTGCGCGGGATCCGTTTTGGGCTATGCAGAGCGACTGCGTTACCCCGGCCTGTTTGAGACACCGCGCCCCCTGTTTGACGGCAAGCAGATCTTGATGCCGCAGCCTCTTTCCCTGAAATCACGTCGCCTTATATGAGTATCATGCCTTATTGTTTCCGCTTTTATACCCGTTTTCAACACCGCACGTTCACAGCTTTGCCGCAGTGTTGAACCAATTTCGCCTTGGGCAAAAAGGAATCGTAACCGGGGGACAGAAAATCGGCACCAGCCGCCAATCTGCAAACCGATTGCATCCCTGATTACCCAATAGACAATCGCCTCTCCTGGGGCACCCGGCTCCGCTTTTCGGCATATCGGAGCTTGCGGGCAGGAGGGTCACCCTGGTTTTGCCGAGAGTAGAGGTCGGTGTTTTTCGTGGCAAAGACAGCAGATCATAGCCCATCCGCCCCGCAGTATAGCGGCGATATTGCCATCGTTGGCATGTCCGTAAATGTGCCCGGCGCCGAGGGTGTGGAGACCTATTGGAACAACCTGCGTGCAGGTATCGAGTCCATTGTCCCGCTGGACCACGATGCTTTGCTGGAGGCCGGTGTCTCTGCGACCACCCTTGCCGATCCAAACTATGTGCCCCATGCCGCCCTGCTGGAAGGCTTTGCCGATTTTGATGCCGAATTTTTTGGCTTCAGTCCCAAAGAAGCAGCCATTCTCGACCCGCAACACCGCAAGTTCCTCGAGGTGGCCTGGGGTGCGATGGAAAACGCCGCGCATCCGCCCGAAAGCCTGTCTGAGCCCATCGGCGTCTATGCCGGCTGCGGCATGGGCAGCTATTTCTATTTCAACATCTGCTCCAATCCCGGCCTGGTGGATGAGGTCGGCATGTTCCTGCTGCGCCATACTGGCAACGACAAGGACTTTCTCACCACTCGCGTCAGCCATGTCTTTGATCTTAAAGGGCCGTCGGTCAATATCCAGACTGCCTGTTCGACCTCTCTGGTGGCGGTGCACTACGCCTGTAAGGCCCTGCGCGAGGGAGAATGTGGTATGGCGCTGGCCGGTGGCGTGACCATCGATATGCCGCAGGGGCGCGGGTACCTTTATAAAGAGAACGAAATCCTCAGCCCCGATGGCCATTGCCACGCCTTTGACCACCGCGCCCAGGGCACTGTTTTTGGTTCAGGCGCAGGTGCGGTTGCCCTGCGGCGGCTTGAGGACGCGCAGGCAGATGGCGACCATATCTGGGCAGTCATCAAAAGCTCGGCCATCAACAATGATGGCGCCGACAAGGCCGGCTATCTGGCGCCATCGGTTGGGGGGCAGGCCGGAGCCATCCGGCAGGCGCTGGATGCGGCGGATATCTCTGCTGAGACCATCGACTATGTCGAATGTCACGGCACCGGCACCTATCTGGGCGACCCGATCGAGGTCTCTGCTCTAACTGAGGCTTATCGCGACAGCACCGAGGCCGAAGGATACTGCCGTATCGGTTCGGTCAAAACCAATATCGGCCATCTGGATACCGCCGCAGGCATTGCCGGACTGGTGAAGACCTCGCTGGGCCTGAAACATCGCGAAATCCCGCCCTCGCTGGGCTATGAGGCGCCCAATCCGTCGATTGATTTTGACACTTCACCTTTCAAGGTGAATGACCAACTCAGCCCTTGGGTCTCGCATCAGGGCCCACGCCGCGCCGGGATCAACGCGCTTGGGGTTGGCGGCACCAATGCTCATGCCATTCTGGAAGAGGCCCCCACGCGTGGTGCCTCAGAGGAAAGCGATTTTCCGTTCCATGTGCTTTGCCTGTCTGGGCAATCCAAAGCCGCGTTGAACGCCAATGCAGCAGCCCTGACCGAGTATCTCGAGGCCAACCCGGATGTTGATCTCGCCGATGTGGCCTTTACCCTGAAACAGGGACGGCGCGGTTTTGGCAAACGCCGGGTACTGGTGGCAGAAACCGCGGCAGAGGCCGCCGCACAGCTGCGGGCCGGTGATCCACGCCAGGTCTTTGACCATGACAGCCTTGGCGAGGCACCAGAGGTGGTCTTCTCCTTCCCCGGTGGCGGTGCGCAATATGCCGGTATGGCGCGGGACCTCTATGAGACCGAGCCGGTCTTTGCCGATTACATGGACCGGGGTCTGGATCATCTGCAGCCCCAGCTTGACTACGACATTCGCGCCCTCTGGCTACCGGAAGAGGGTGATGAGGCCGCAGCAAATGCGCAGCTGCAAAGACCCTCAGCTCAATTGCCGCTGATCATGATCGTTGAATATGCGCTGGCACAGCTTTGGATCAGCTGGGGAGTCCGCCCGGCTGCCTTGGTTGGTCATTCCATGGGGGAAAATACCGCCGCTTGCCTGGCCGGTGTGATCAGTTTTGAAGATTGCATCGATCTGGTGCTGCTGCGCGGGCGTCTGTTTGACACGGTGCCTGCGGGTGGCATGTTGTCCATCGCCCTGCCCCTGGCGCAGGTGGAGGCGCTGATTGGCCGGGACCTGGATATTGCCAGTGTCAACGGTCCCAGCCTCACAGCTGTTTCCGGTCCCCAGGCCGCACTGGACCAGCTCTCCGCTGATCTCAGCGCCAAAGACATCGACCACCAGCGCATCCAGATCGACATCGCTGCGCATTCGCGGATGCTGGATGGCATTCTGGCCAACTACCGCGCCTTCCTCGCCGGGCTGTCGCTGGCGGCCCCACAGATCCCGGTCATCTCCAACCGGAGCGGCCAGCCGCTGACAGCGGCGCAGGCCACGGACCCCGACTATTGGGTCGGCCAGCTGCGCAATACGGTGATGTTTGCCGATTGCATCAATACCCTGGCCGCCACACCCGGCCGTGTCTTCCTGGAGGTGGGTCCCGGCAAGGCGCTCTCGGCGCTGGCGCAAATGTGCCCTGCAGTGCAGCCCGGCCAGGTGCTCAGCGCCCTGCGCCATCCGGATCAGGACATTATGGATGACGCCTATTTCTTTGGCGTCATAGGTCGTCTCTGGGCCTGCGGTATCGAGGCCGACTGGGATCAGATCTGGGGCGAGGCCAAGCGCCACCGCCTGCCCCTGCCCGGCTACCAGTTCCAAAGGAGCCGCTATTTCATCGCGCCGGGCACGCAGCAAGCGCAAGAAGACGCAGCCCTGCCCCGGCGCCATGACGCGATCAGCGACTGGGGCTACCGCCCCGCTTGGCGCCCGCGACTGGCCGATTGCACCTTGGATGTTGAGGCCGAACTGGCCGAGGCGCCACAGACCTGGTTGATCTTTGCCGATGACTGCGGGCTGGCCGCCAGCACCGCCACGCGGCTGCGCGCTGCGGGCCATCAGGTCAATATGGTGCACCCCGGCGATACCTACGCCAATCTGGGGGAAGGAAACTACGTCCTGCCACCCGAACAGGGCCGCTTTGGCTATGGCGCCCTGTTTGCCGATCTGGCAGAGGCTGGCACCCTGCCCCATCGCATTGCGCATTTCTGGCTGGTCACTGGCGCGGTGGAACAGTTCCGCCCCGGTTCCTCCTTTTTTGATCGCAACCTCGAGATGGGCTTCGCCTCCCTCACTGCCCTGGCGCAGGAACTGGGCGGGCTGGAGCTGGAGCACCCCATTCATCTGAGCGTCTTTTCAACCGGCGCGGCGCAGGTCACCTCTGAACCCCTGCCCTACCCGGAAAAATCGATGATCGTTGGCCCCGCCGGGGTCATCCCGCGCGAATTCCCCATGCTCACCTGTTCCACGGTGGATATCGAACTGCCAGCGCCGCCCGGCTTTATCGCCAGCCTGCGCGGGGGTGAGCCCACGGATCTGACCCCACGCCTGCTGGAAGAGCTGATGGCCGAACCCGCCAATGCAATAGTTGCTTGGCGCGGTGACAAGCGGTTTGAAAAGAGCTGGCGCAGCCTGGCACTGCCAGAAAACCCTGCCGAAACTACCGCCGATCAAACGGGGATCAGTCAGGGTGACTTCAAGCAGAGTGGCATTTATCTGATCACCGGCGGTTTTGGCGGCATCGGACTGGCCACAGCGGCGCATCTGATGCGCCACTACGGTGCCAGGGTCGGCCTCGTGTCACGCCAGGGCCTGCCGCCGCGCGCCAACTGGCCCCGCTATCTGGCCACCCATAGCCCCGCCAATCGCACTGCCCAGCGCATCCGCGCTGTGCAAGAGCTGGAAGAGATCGGATCAGGCGCGGTGCTGCCATTGGCGGCAGATATCTGCAACAGCGCCGAGATGCGCAGCGCGGTGGCCCAGATTGAGGCCGAGTTTGCTCCCCTCAACGGGGTGATCCATGGCGCCGGTGTCATTGAGGACGGGCCTATTCTGGCCAAATCCGAGGCACAGATCGCCCGGGTTCTGGCCCCCAAGGTCACTGGCCTGCGGGTTCTGCACGACCTGTTCCCCGATGGCGCGCTTGACCTGATGGTGCTGTTTTCCTCCTCCTCGACGGTGACGCGGCCTGCCGGTCAAATCGACTATGTCGCCGCCAATGAATACCTGAATGCCTATGCCGCCCAGCGCCAGGGCGATCAGACTCATGTTGTGGCGATTGACTGGGGCGTCTGGGCCGATACCGGCATGGCCGCCGAAGCCATGGCAGCGCGTCAGGGTGGTGCTGCGCCAAGCGAACGCAGTGAATGCAGCCAGCCGCTGCTGGGTGAGGCGGGCTTTGATGCCACTGGCAATCCGATCTTTGCCAGCACGCTGAACAGCACACAGTCCTGGCTGCTGGATGAACACCGCACCAAGGGTGGCACTGCGCTGGTGCCGGGCACTGGCTATATCGAATGGATTGCCGAGAGCCTGGCCGCACAGGATCTCAACGCCCCCTTTGAAATCAAGGACCTCTACTTCCTACGCCCGCTTGTGGTCGAGGCAGCAGCCCCGCGCGAGGTGGTTTTGCGGCTTCAGGCACAGGACGCGGGCTATGCCTTTGCCACCCATAGCGCCCTGACTGCTGAGGGATATGCGCTGAACGCCGAGGCGGAGATCAAACTGCTGCCCGAGGCCAACGCTCCGCCTGCCCTGGATCTGGCGGGCATCACATCCCGCTGTCCTCAGGTGGAAAACGCCTCCAGCGACGGGCACCTGCAGTCCCCACAAGAGGCGCATCTGGATTTTGGCCGCCGCTGGCAGGTGCTGCAACAAATGGCCTTTGGCTCGGAGGAGGGTCTGGCCTGCCTGCGCCTGCCACAGGTGGCGCAGAATGATAACTGCCTGCTGCATCCCGGCCTGATGGATCTGGCCACCGGCTGGGCCATCTCACTGGCTCCAGGCTATACCGGTACCGATCTTTGGGTCCCACTGGGCTATCGCAGCATCGTTGTCTTTGGGCCCCTGACAACAGAGATCTACAGCCATATGCGGCTCTGCCATGGTGCCACAACAGACAGCGCCAGTTTTGACATCACCCTCACCGATGCCAATGGCCGCGTGTTGGTCGAGATCACAGGTTTTCAGATGACCCGGCTTGCCGGTGGTTTTGAAGCTGCCGTCCTTCAGACCAATGCTGATCACAGCGCCGAGGCTCTGGGCCTTGTTGCCAGCACATCGCAGCAGCCCCTGTCCGAGGACGAGCGCCGCCTGCAGCTGAACATTGCCAATGGCATCCGCGCGGCAGAAGGCCCGGATGCGCTGGACCGTGCAATCGCCACGGGGCGCGCGCAGATCGTGGTCTCATCATTGGATCTGCCTGCCTTGATTGAGCAGACAGCACAGAGCAGCGCGGACAGTTCGGCGAATGAGAGCCAGAGTTTTGAGCGCCCGCAACTGGATACCGACTATGTTGCCCCCTCCAACCCTGTCGAAGAACAATTAGCCGAACTGTTCCAAAGCCTGCTGGGTGTTTCCCAGGTGGGCGTGGAGGACAGCTTCTTTGATCTTGGGGGGCATTCGCTGATCGCGGTGCGGCTCTTTGCGCAGATCAAGCGCCATTATGATCTGGATCTGCCGCTCGCGACCCTGTTTGAGGCCCCCAGCGTTGCGGCATTGGCCGCTTTGTTAATCCAACGTGGTGTTGGCGCTGAACAGGATGGCACTGAGGCTCCGGCTGGTTCGGATGCTGCGGCGACCTTTACCCATCTGGTGATGTTGCACCCCGGATCCGGTGGCGATGCCGCCCCCTTCTTTGTGGTGGCGGGCATGTTTGGCAATGTGTTGAACCTGCGTCATCTGGCATTGGAGCTGGGCGGGGAACGTCCGGTCTATGGGCTACAGGCCCGAGGTCTGATTGGCGGCGATGATCCGCACCTCAGCATTGCGCAGGCCGCGCAGGACTACCTGGCTGAGATCAAACAAATCCAGCCTCAGGGGCCCTATTTGCTGGGCGGCTTCTCGGGGGGCGGTATCACCGCCTATGAGATGGCGCAGCAATTGCAGGCCGCCGGAGAAGAGACCGCCGCCCTGGTGCTGCTGGACACGCCACTGCCGGTCCGCCCCAGCTTGAAACCTGTCGACAAGGCGCTGATCAAATTGCAGGAGTTGCGTCGCAAGGGCGCGGGCTACCTGCTGGAATGGGCCAAGAATCGCATCCTGTGGGAGATCACCAAACGCCGTCAGGAGCCCGCTGAAATCGGCCAGATGCCCGCCTTCAACAACCGCAAGATCGAGCTGGCTTTCCGCCAATCGGTAGAGAGCTACACGCTGCAGCCCTGGAATGGCCCGCTGACACTGCTACGACCGCCACTGGATCGCCACTGGCAGGTCTCGGGCGCCAATTGGGTGAGTTCCGAGCGGGAATATGTCTTTGCCGACAACGACTGGACTGGCTGGGCGCCAGATCTGGAGGTGGTTGAGGTCCCAGGGGATCATGACAGCATGGTGCTGGTGCCCAATGTAAGCACCCTGGCTGCGGCCTTGAAACCCCGGCTGGTCATTGTTCCCCCCCCGCCCCAACCTGCCTCGGGTGACACGAATATGCAGGCCTCCTATGCCAGAGCGGCGGAGTGATCCCGATGAGCACAGGCAGCATTCTCACCATTATCCTGAACTACCGTACCCCTGAGATGACCCTCAGATCCGCCGAGGCGGCACTGGCTGAGATGGAGGATCTCTGCGGTGAGGTTCTGGTGATCGACAATGGCTCTGATGATGGCTCCTGGGAGGCACTCCAGGCCGGTGCGGCACAACGTGGCTGGCAGGACAGTGGTAAGATCAGACTGCTGCAATCCAGGGTCAACGGCGGCTTTGGCGCTGGCATGAACATCGGCTTTGCCGCCGGTCTGTCGGATGGTTCTGCCCCGGATTACTATTACCTGCTGAATTCAGACGCCTTTGTGCAGGGCGAAACCATTCGCACCCTGCGCGATTTTCTGGCCGATCATCCCGGTGCCGGGCTGGCGGGGTCCTTTGTGCATGGCACAGATGGCACGCCTCATCGTACCGCCTTTCGCTTTCCCTCGATTGCCGGCGAATTTGAAATGGCCGCGCGCACCGGGATCTTTACCCGATTGCTGCACCCCTGGGTGGTGGCCATGGAGATGCCGCAGGTTCAAACCCAGGTGGATTGGACCGCTGGTGCCAGCCTGATGATCCGCCGCCCGGTGATCGAAGAGATCGGCGGCTTTGACGAGACTTTCTTTTTGTACTTTGAGGAAACCGATCTGTGTCGCCGCGCCGCCCGCGCGGGCTGGCGCACCCATTATGTGCCCGATAGCAAGATCGAACACCTCGGATCTGCCTCTACCGGCATGAAAGACTGGCAGCGCACGCCCACCTACTGGTTCCAGTCACGCAGCCATTACTTCACCAAATCCCATGGGGGTGCCTATGCCGCGCTGGCGACACTGGCCCGCATAACCGGCACCTGCCTTTACGGGCTGCGCCGCCTGATCCAGGGCAAGCCGCAGGCCGATCCCGATCATTTCCTGAGAGACCTGATCTCTCATGCTCTCACGCCTGCGCCTGCGTCGCGCGGGCCTTCACCCCTAAGTGAAACGCGCCTTCACTCCCCGGTTTCGGAGGACCTAAAATGAGCCAATTTTCCTGTGTTGTCATCGGCAATGAATCCCTGTTGGTCGGCTGCGCCGAAGCCGTGCTGGCCCGTGGGCACCAGATCAAGGCCGTGGTCTCGACCGACAGCGATATCTGCACCTGGGCAAAGGGCAAAGAGCTGCCCGTTTTAAATGCCCCCGGCGACATCCTCACGGATCTTGAGGGCGGTTTTGACTGGCTGCTCTCGATTGCCAACCTGCGGGTGATCCCCGAGCCCGTTCTGGCCCTGCCCCGCAAAGGTGCTGTGAATTTCCACGATGGGCCCCTGCCAGGCTATGCCGGGTTGAATACCCCCAACTGGGCGCTGATGGCAGGTGAGGCTCAGCACGGCATCACCTGGCATGTGATGGAGGGCGGCATCGACGAGGGTGATATCCTCGCCCAGCGCCTGTTCGACATTGCCGAGGAGGAGACTGCCTTCAGCCTCAACTCCAAATGCTACGCCGCCGCCATGGACAGCTTTGGCGAGGTCCTGGACCAGCTGAGCGCAGATGATCTGCACCGTCAGCCGCAGGATCTGTCCCAGCGCAGCTATTTTGCCAAGGATCACCGCCCGGCCGCCGGCGCCATTCTGGACTTCTCTCAGACCAGCCAAAGCCTGAGCCGTCTGGTGCGGGGCTTGGATTATGGCGCCTATTGGAACCCGCTTGGCTGCGCCAAACTCTTGCTGTCCGATCAGGTTCTGCGGGTGGGCAAGGCCACCCCCATTGAGGGCCGCGGCCCGACAGGGACTCTGCTCTCAGCAACTGGCGCCGTGGTCACGGTCGCCACTGCTGATGCGGCTATCGCGTTGGAGGACATTACCAGCCTCGCCGGTGAAAAACTGGACCTGCCTGCTCTGTTTGCCACCGGCGAGCAGCTGCCCGCGCTCAGCCCAGAGGCAGCGCAAGCGGTTGGCGGCGCGCTGAAAAAATCCCAAGGGGGCGAATCCCATTGGCGCGCTGCACTGGCCTCCATGCAGCCGGTCACAACACCGCTGGCGGGCAAAACCACCCGACCTGCCGGCGTTACGCGCTATGCGCTGACCCTGCCAAAAGACCAGGGCAAGGACCTCACAGAGGCGCAGATTGTCGCCAGCACCCTGGCCTGGGCCCTGTTGGGCACTGGCGCGGATCAGGCGGATATCGCCTTTGCCACACCGAATGACATGGACAATGCCCAAGAGGTGGTTTCCAACTGGATTCCCCTGCGGGCAACACGCGATTTGTCTGTTAACCTTTTAGCGACTCAGATAGACACAGATATAGATAAGGCCCGCAGGTTTGGCGGTTTTGCCCTAGATCTGGTGGCCCGCGCCCCAGAGCTCTCGGCGCAGGACATGCCGGGGATCGGGTTTACAGCGGATCGAGATGCGGCCCTGCCAGGCTGCATCCTTACTGTTTCGCTGATTGAGGGCGCCTTGGCGCTGCATGTGGATGACACCCAGCTGGAAGCTCGGGCCGCGGAGCTGCTCGCCGCGCGGCTTGAACACTCACTGGGTGTCATCGCATCTCACCTCACCTCGGACACGGGCTGCCCCCTGTCAGAGCTCTCAATCCTCCCCGAATCCGAACGTAAGTTGCTGCTGGAAGACTGGAACCAGACTGCGACAGATCTGCCAACAGAGACCACCATTCAAGCGGCATTTGAGGCCCAGGTTGCCCGCACGCCCAAGGCCACCGCCCTGGTGTTTGAGGGGGAAAGCTACAGCTACGAAGGCCTGAACGCCCGCGCCAATGCCCTGGCCGCCCGCCTGCAAGCCACCGGCGTCAAGCCCGGCGCCCATGTGGGCGTCTATGTGAAACGTTCGGCCGACCTGATGGTCAGCGCCCTGGCGGTGCTCAAAGCCGGGGGCGCCTATGTGCCGCTGGATCCCGCCTACCCGCGTGACCGGATTGCCCATTACCTCAGCGACAGCCAGGCCAGCGTTGTCGTCACCCAGGAGGCCCTGCGCGGTGAACTGCCTGCAACCCAGGCTGAAATCGTCACCGTAGACAGCCTCCCGGTCACCGAAGCTGTGTCAGAGAATGTGACC
Organism: Pseudophaeobacter sp. EL27; assembly: GCF_900313025.1. Classification (GTDB taxonomy): domain Bacteria; phylum Pseudomonadota; class Alphaproteobacteria; order Rhodobacterales; family Rhodobacteraceae; genus Pseudophaeobacter. Next base: position 57,312 of record NZ_OMPQ01000008.1, on the reverse strand, counting down.
AGCGCTGCCAGTGGCGCGGATCTGGCCTATCTGATCTATACCTCCGGCTCTACCGGCACCCCCAAGGGCGTCATGGTGCGTCAGGACAATGTTGCCAACTTCTTTGCCGCCATGGATGCGCGTATTCCCCACAAGGCGGGCGATACCTGGCTGGCGGTGACCTCGCTCTCTTTTGATATCTCGGTACTGGAGCTGTTCTGGACCCTGTCGCGGGGTTTCAAACTGGTGCTCTCCAGCGACGAAAGCCGGCTTGAGCTGTCCAACGGGCCCATCGCCATCTCGGACAGGAAGATGGATTTCAACCTGTTCTACTGGGGCAATGACGACGGCCCCGGTCCGCGCAAATACCACCTGCTGCTGGAAGGCGCCAAATTTGCTGATGCCCATGGCTTTAACGCGGTCTGGACGCCCGAGCGCCATTTCCATGCCTTTGGCGGCCCCTATCCCAATCCTTCGGTCACCGGGGCCGCGGTGGCCGCTGTCACCAATAACCTGAGTGTGCGGGCAGGCTCCTGCGTCGCGCCTTTGCACCATCCTGCCCGGGTGGCAGAGGAATGGTCGGTGATCGACAACCTCACCAATGGCCGCGCTGGTCTGGGGATCGCGGCGGGCTGGCAGCCAGATGATTTTGTGCTGCGCCCGGAAAACACGCCCCCTGCCAACAAACCGGCCATGTATGAGTGCATCGAGACCCTGCGCAAACTCTGGCGCGGCGAAGAGGTGGAATTCCCCCGCAAGGATGGATCAACTCATGCGGTTGTCACCCAGCCACGTCCGGTTTCACGCGAGCTACCGGTCTGGGTCACCACCGCTGGCAACCCCGATACCTGGCGCGAGGCGGGTGAAATTGGCGCCAATGTGCTGACCCATCTGTTGGGGCAAAGCATCGAGGAAGTGGGCGGCAAGATCCGCATCTATCACGATGCCCTGCGCGCTGCCGGTCACGATCCGGCGGATTTCAAGGTCACGCTGATGCTGCACAGCTATCTGGCCGAAACCCGCGAGGAGTCCCGCCGTATCGCCCGCGAACCGATGAAGGATTACCTGCGCTCGGCCGCTGGCCTCATCAAGCAATATGCCTGGGCCTTCCCGGCCTTCAAGCGGCCCAAGGGGGTCAATAATGCCTTTGACATGCAGCTGGACGCGCTCAGCGCGGATGAGCTGGAAGCCATTCTGGAGTTCGCTTTTGAGCGCTATTTTGAGGAATCGGGCCTGTTTGGCACTGTCGAGGATGCGCTGGCGCGGACCGAGCAGCTGAAACGCATCGGCGTAGATGAGATCGCCTGCCTGATCGATTATGGCATTGCGCCCGATGTGGTGCTGGAGGGGCTGAAGCCGCTGGCCGAAGTGCTGAAACGCGCCAATACCCCGCAGGAACTGGCGGCGGATGACTATTCGCTGTCGGCGCAGATGATGCGCCACGGTGTCAGCCATATGCAATGCACCCCCTCCATGGCGCGGATGCTGGTACAGGATGATGAAGCCCGCATGGTCATGGGGCGGCTGAAACATCTGCTGGTCGGAGGTGAGGCCCTGCCCGGCGATCTGGTTGGGGTGCTGCGCGAGGCCACCCCTGCGCAGATCCACAATATGTATGGCCCGACGGAAACCACCATCTGGTCGACCTCGACAACCCTGACAGGCCTGCCGGCTGGCGTGGCGGATATCGGCACGCCGCTGGCCAATACCCAGGTCTATGTGCTGGACGCAGCCCAGAACCCGGTTCCAATGGGGGCAGCAGGAGAGCTGTATATTGGTGGCATGGGTGTGACCTCGGGCTATTGGCAGAGGCCAGAACTGACCGCAGATCGGTTTGTGCAGCTGCCACTTGCGGAGAACGCGCTCTATCGCACCGGGGATCTGGTGCGCTGGACTCCGGATGGCCAGCTGGCCTTCCTGGGGCGCACCGATCATCAGGTGAAAATTCGCGGCCAGCGCATTGAACTGGGCGAGATCGAAGCCGCCCTGGCCAGCCAGCCCAATGTCACCGGTGCGGTGGTTGTGGAACGGCGCATAGGCGAGGATACACAGCTGGTCGGCTACGTCACCCAAGACACAGCCAAACCAGCCGATCTGGAAGCAATCAAAGAAGACCTGAGCCGTCGTCTTGCAGCTGTCATGGTGCCCTCTCGACTGGTGGCGCTTGCAGTCTTCCCGCTGACACCAAACAAGAAAATCAACCGCAAAGCCTTGCCCGATCCCAAAACGGTGGCGCCAAGCAGCGATGAGACCTCCGCCGCAACCATCGTGCCACTCAGCGCCGGGGTACAGGCAGAGATCGCCAAGATCTGGTCGCGGATCCTGGGGGTCGAAGGTATTGCTGCACAGGACAACTTCTTTGCCTTGGGTGGCCATTCGCTGCTGGCGGTGCAATCGCACCGCGACATCCGCGCAGCCCTGGAGGCGCCCAAACTGTCGATCACCGACATATTCCGCTTCCCCACCCTTGCGGGTCTTGCGGCCCATATCGAAGCCCTTGCGGGCGGAGGCACAAAGCCCGATGATCCGGTGGAAGACGAGGCCGCACAGGCCGCCAAATCCGACACCATGTCGAAACGGCGGGCGATGCGGGCAAACCGCAAAGCACGGGCAGGATGACAGCAGAACTTTCCACACAAGAGATGGAGCGGCTCACCCTGGTGCGGCCGCTCTTCGCAGATGATGTCGCCCTGGCGCTGGTCAACCCGCTGGCGGATCCGCCCGCGCCCTTTGCTGCGGAACTCGCCTGCCTGTCGCCCAGCGCGGTTGATAAACGCCGCCGCGAATTTGCCGCCGGACGTGCCGCCGCGCATCAGGCCATGGCGCTCCTGGGGCAGGACCCCGTCGCCATTCCCGTGGCCGAAAACCGCGCGCCCATCTGGCCCACAGGGCTGGTGGGATCGATCACCCATACCCGCAGCTGCGCCATGGCCGTGGTCGCTCAGAAGGGAGAGATTCGGGGCCTCGGCATTGATGTGGAAGAGGACAAGCCGCTGGCGGATGAACTCTGGCCCGCGATCTGTTCGCCCCAGGAGCAAGACTGGCTGCGCCAGCAGACTAATCCGGGGCAGCTGGCCAAACTGGTGTTTTCCGCCAAAGAGGCCGCCTATAAATGCCAGTTCACGGTCAGCGAAAGATATTACGGGTTTGACGGCATGGAGCTGACACTCAATCTGGCCGAGAGCCGTTTTTCTGCCCGGTTCTGTGCCGACCAGCCCCCTTTCAACTGTGGTGATCACATCACGGGGCGTTTTGCCATTGGTGCCGGGGTGATTGTCACCACGGCAGAGCTGCGAGGCTGATCCATGATGTCACGTCGTGCCCTTTTTGCCTTGCCTGCCCTTGCTGCTCTTTGGCCGCTCAGCCGCTGGCTGCCCCCCGATCCGCTGCCAGATGTGCCAGTGCTGCCAGTCCCTGAGGGTGCACTGCGGGTGTTTCACCTTGGCCATTCGCTGGTAGGACCGGATATGCCCCATATGCTGGCACAGCTGGCCCCCCAGGGGCATGGCTGGAACAGCCAGCTGGGATCAGGCACCAGTCTGAAACAGCATTGGGAGCCGGAACTGGCGATCCTCGACTTTGAGATCACCAACCAGCCCCCCGCCTATCGCGACGCGCGCGAAGCCATCGGTTCGGGCGATTATGACGCGGTGGTGCTGACCGAGATGGTCGAACTGCACGATGCCATCCGCTATTTTGACGGGGCGGACTACTTCCAACGCTGGGCCGATCTGGCCCGGGCTGGCAGCCCTCAGACCCGGATTTTCCTGTACGAGACCTGGCATCATTTGAATGACCCCGAGGGCTGGGAGGCCCGTATTCATGGCGATCTGGAAGTGCTCTGGCTGCAAAAACTCTCCGGGGCTGACAGTCGAAGCAATCCCGACCGACCCGCTTATCTGATCCCCGCAGGACAGGTCATGGCCGCCGTTGCCGGCGCTGCCGAGGAAGGAAAAATCGACGGGCTGAGCTCGCGCGAGGATCTCTTTGCCCGCAACTCCGACGGAGACCTGGACACCATCCATATCAATGATTTGGGGGGTTACGTGGTGGCGCTCACCCATTTTTCGGTGCTCTATCAGCGCGATCCCCTGGGCCTGCCGCACCGCCTGACCCGCGCCGATGGCAGCGCCGCGCAGCACCTGTCTGAGCAGGCAGCAATAGAGGTGCAACAAATCGTCTGGCAAACCCTCCTGGCGCAGCCACGCACCGGGCTGGCAGCAGCCGCACAGGCAACACTCGCCGGAACGCGGGGGAGCGGCAGCTGATGAACCTAGAGACGCTGATCACCTCGGTAGTGATGGTGGGGCATTCCCTGTTTGGACCGGATAATCCGCAGATGCTGCAACAGCTGCTGGCGGAACAAACAACCGCCCAGCCGGTTCAGGTGGAGGCGCAGATCATCAATGGCGCACCGCTGAGCTACAATTGGCAGCACGCCGACAGTGCCGAGGGCATCAATGCCCGCGCAAGACTGGCTGCCCCGGTGGATGCAGTGATCGTCACCGAGGCCATCCCCCTGGCCAATCACCTGAAGTGGAGCAATTCTGAGGCCTCCGTAACCCAGTTCTACGAGCTGGCCCGCACCGCAAACCCGGAGGTGCAGTTCTACCTGCAAGAGACCTGGCACAGCCTCAACAGTGGCACCGGCACCGACGTGCCCTTTGACGAGGGGGCCGCAACCCCCTGGCGAGACCGGCTGGAGCAGGATCTGCCCCGCTGGCAAGCGCTGGTGGATGAGGTCAATGAGGCCACGGGCGGCACCGTAAAACTGCTGCCTGCTGGTCAGGCCCTGGCCCGGTTGGATGATGCCATTCAGGCAGGCACCCTGCCAGGGCTGCACTCAATTTCACAAGTGTTTTCCGACGATATCCACCCCAATGCGCTGGGGTTTTATTACTTAAGTCTGGTGCAATATGCGGTCCTGACCGGGCAGGACCCGCAGGGGCTACCCTACCAGCTACAGGACCGCTGGGGCCAAGCCTATAAGGCCCCTTCGCAGACTTTGGCGCGGCAATTGCAAAGCCTTGCCTGGAGTGCTGCTGGTGGCACGGAAAGGGCTTCCCCCGCACTGCCTCTCGACCCGGATCCGCTGCCTGCAGAGCCGGAACTCGCCCGGCTCAACAGCCCGTTCCCCGAAGAACTGCCACTACAGGATCCGACACTGCCCTCCCTGAACCGCCAACCCATTGCGATGAACCTGATGCCAGTGGCCGATTGGAGCCCACAGGCGCCCTTTTTGGATCATTTCAAAACCGCACGCCCCTGGGTCGGGCATCTGCCTGGCCAATGGGGGGGCGCCAGCGAGGCGGATCTGGCGGCGGCCGGCTATCTGGACCCGGAGGGCTGGCCCACCGCCCTGCCGCCTGAGCTGGGCTCCATCGGCACGGTGATCCTGACCGATCTGCCCGAGACTGCGCAGAGCCTTGCGGGGCGCTATGTGCTGCGTTTTGAAGGTCAGGGCATTGTTGAAGTTTCTGGCCGGGCGCGCAATCAGCGCTATGGGCAGGGCGAGGTCTCCTTTGACTTTACCCCCGGTCCCGGCCCGGTTGAGATCCGGCTGCAGCGCATAGGCAAGGCGGGAGATTACCCGCGCAATATCACCGTGGTCAAAGAGGAACATCTGGAGGCTTATGCTGCTGGTGAGGTCTTCAACCCCATTTGGCTGACCATTCTGGACGGGTTTGAGGTGCTGCGGTTCATGGATTGGATGGGCACCAATGACTCCCCCCTTATTGGTTGGGAAGATCGCCCACAGGTGAGCGACTATACTTGGGCCCGCAAGGGCGTACCACTGGAGGTCATGTTGGCGCTGGTAAATGAGCTCGGGACGGATGCCTGGTTCAACATGCCTCACCGCGCAGATGATAGCTATATCCGCAATTTCGCCCGCGCGGTCGAGGCAGGGCTGGATTTTGATCTAAAGACCTATGTGGAGTATTCCAACGAGGTCTGGAACTGGCAGTTTGAGCAAGCCAAATGGGCAGATGAACAGGCGCAGACCCGCTGGGGAGGCCGCGACCTGTGGATGCAGTTCTACGGTGGCCGCGCCGCGGAGGTCGCGCAAATTTGGACCCATGTCTTCGGCGCGGCATCATCCGCGCGCTTGGTGCGGGTCATGTCCACCCAGACTGGCTGGCTGGGTCTGGAAGAACAGATCCTGACAGCGCCGCTTTGGGTCGCGGAGGCTGCCGATCGTCAGCCCCCCGCCAGCTATTTTGACGCCTATGCGGTGACCGGCTATTTTGGCGGCATTCTAGGGCTGCAAGAACGGGCGCCCATCCTGCGGGCTTGGATCGCCGACAGCCAGCAGCACGCCCGCGACGCCGCTGCGGCCCGGGGCCTGCGTGGCGCCGAAGCTGAGCAATTTTTTACCGACCATCAGTATGATATTGCCAGCGTTCAAGCCGCAGCTGAGCTGACTGACGGGCTGGTCACTGGCGATAATACCGATACGTTAAGCGATCTGCTGGGGCGGGTTTTGCCCTATCACCGAGCGGTGGCGGATCAGCATGGGCTAAATCTGGTAATGTATGAGGGCGGCAGCCATGTGGTTGGCATTGGCCCCATTGCCGAGGACGCGCTGCTCACCGGGTTCTTCACTCATTTCAACTATACGCCTGAGATGGGCACGCTTTATGCGGAGTTGCTCAGCGGCTGGCAGGAGCTTGGCGGCAGTCTGTTTGGCGCCTATGCGGATGTAGCGGTGCCTGGTAAATGGGGCAGCTGGGGGGCTTTGCGTCATCTCAGTGATGACAATCCCCGCTGGTCCGCATTGGAGGCGGTGAAATGAGCAGCTTGGTTGCGCCAGACACCAATACCGCCCCCGCGACCTCTCCACCGCAGGTGAGTGTTCTGATCCCCGCCCATAACGAGGCCGGTTACATCGCCGCCTGTCTCACCACATTGTTTGCCTCTGAATTGCCCGAGGGGATGTTGGGCGAGGCCCTGGTGCTGGCTAATGGCTGCTCTGATGCCACCGCAAGCCTTGCCGCCGCCCAAACCGTGCCATCCCATTGGCAGCTCAGGGTTTTTGACCTGCCCGAGGGCAACAAGCTCAAAGCCCTGAACGCAGGCGATGCTGAAGCACGCGGCGCGGTCCTAATCTATCTGGATGCCGATGTCACCCTGGAGCCAGAATTAGTCGGCCAAATTGCCACCGCGCTCGACTGTCCAGAGGCCCGTTATGCCAGCGGCACCCCCACACTCAGCCGCGCAGACAGCCGCCTGACCCGCGCCTATGGCCGGTTCTGGATGCGCCTGCCCTTTGTCCAGAAGGGCACCCCTGGCTTTGGTCTCTTTGCGATGAACCGCGCAGGGCGCGCCCGCTGGCAAAGCTGGCCTGATATTATTGCCGATGATACCTTTGCCCGGCTTTCATTCACGCCGGATGAACGGATCAAACTCTCGGCCCGCTACGCCTGGCCCATGGTCGAAGGCTTTCGCAATCTCACCCGGGTCAGGCGGCGTCAGAATGCCGGGGTGGCAGAGCTGAGCGAGAAATATCCTGAACTTCTGGCCAATGATGACAAGCTCTCGCTGTCACCGCGCCAACTCTTCGGTTTCTTGCGACAAGATCCTATCGGGTTTGCCGCTTACGCTCTGGTTTCCCTGGCCGTAAAGTCGCCCCTGTTCCGTAGTAGGCAACGCTGGACCCGCGGGCGCTAACGCGCAGGCGCATCAATGATACGCAAGATTGCAACAGGCGCGCCCCGCCGCGCGTCAGCGCGGCGCCGGGCCCAAGGGATGTGATGGTTTCGTCAGAAACACTCTCAGCGCGCGGGAGCCCCCCCTTGGTGGCTGCGCCCGCTGGATCAACCTTATCAGTAGGGCCCCAAGCCACCTGTCAGCCCAAGCCAAAAGCCCGCTTAGTCTTCTTGGCAGGCCGCCCGGAACAGGTCTGCCAGCCTGCCCGCTTCAATATCACTGTCGTGGCGCTCCAGCACCCGCTCCCGTGCCAGCGCGCCCATTGCTGCCAAACACTCGGGGGAAACCTGCGTCAGTTCAACAATAGCCTCTGCCAGGATCCCCGCGTCACCAGCGGGAACCAACCAGCCGGTCTCTCCCGGCAGCACCAGTTCCGGGGTGCCGGCAATAAAGGTCGCCAGGACAGGGCGGGCCGCAGCCATGGCCTCCATCACCACCATGGGCAGACCTTCGGCAAAGGAGGGCATCACCAGCGCATGCGATGCCGCCAGCTCTGCCCGCACCCCTGCTTCTGACAACCAGCCCGTCAAGGTCACATTACCCTGCAACCCGGCTGCGGCAATTGCCGCTTCCAGATCCGCGCGCATCTCGCCATCGCCGATCAGCACCAGCTGCACCTCTGGCCGGGACTGCACCACCTCTGCCATGGCCCGCACCAACACCATCTGCCCCTTTTGCTCCACAAAGCGACCAATAGCCGCCAGCCGCAGGGGGCCCTCCGGCAGCGGTGCAGGATCTGCGAATTTTGCCGGTTCAATACCGCAATGCACCACTTTCAACTGATCCCAGGCGCCAAAATCGGCCCATCGGCTGAGTTGGCTTTTGCCAAAACTGCTGATTGCCACAGCAAAACGCGCCCGGTTGATCTTCTCTCCCAGCGACAGGGAGGCAGGGGCGTCAAACTCTTCCGGGCCATGGGTGGTGAAACTATACCCCGGCCCGCCCAGCGCCTGCGCCAGCAGGGCAACGGCGGTGGCATTGGTGCCAAAATGCGCATGAATGTGATCTACGCCCTCGGCCTTGCAACGCGCCACCACATAGCTGGCCTCTGCCAGGTAGATCAGATGTCGCAGCACCCCGACCTGCGACACCCTGCCGAGGCGCATTGCCAGGCTCAAGCCCTGCAAAAAGCCACGCGGCGCGCCCAGCGCCTGGCGCAAAAGCCCCAGCAACAATGTCAGCATCCCCATCTGCAAGACATACTCGGTTTTAGAGGCCTCAGCCTGATCACCTGGGTCCACCAAAGGTGATGATCCTGGCCGCATGGCCAGCCGCAACACAGCGATCCCCTGACGCTCCAGCGCCTGCACTTCACGGCGGATAAAACTATGGGAAGGCTGCGGGTAACTGTTCAGAACATAAGCAATTTTCAAAGGCCTATACTCCTGTCAGCCTACCGGTTTTGCCTAGGGTAGCTGCTCTATTCGCACTTGCCTAGAGGCCGCAGCAACCTGTCACCAAAACCACCTCAATGCGCCCTTTCCAGCAAGATTGTTTGCCCCCGACCGCTGAAAAACCCCATGGAAGGCGATCTATGAGAGGGGGCAATTGACGCCCTCTCAACCGCTGCCTAGCCTAGACCAAATGGGGCTGATTTGCGGGCCAAATCAGAGCAGACCAACCGGAGATGACATGAAACAGCTGACCCTTCACTTTGCCGGACAGGGATTGATGGCCCGGGTGCTGCGCTCAGCCTCCTGGATGATGATCGGCTATGGTGGCAGCCAGGCGCTGCGGCTGGCGGCAAATCTTTTGCTGGCGCGGCTGCTCTTCCCCGAGGCTTTTGGTCTTATGGCGCTGGTCACCGTGGTCACGGTGGGGCTGTCGCTGTTCTCTGACGTTGGCATAGGCCCGTCCATCGCGCAGAACAGCCGTGGCGATGATCCGGATTTTCTCAACACCGCCTGGAGCATTCAGGTGCTGCGCGGCTTTGGCCTTTGGGCGCTAACCCTGGCACTGGCCTGGCCGATGGCCTGGTTCTATCAGGTGCCCGAGCTGCTGTATTACCTGCCGATTGCCGGCATTGGCCTGGCCATAGCCGGCTTCAACCCCACCCGCATTGAGACCGCCCATCGCCATCTGCTGGTGGGCCGTGTCACTCTGCTGGATCTGGGCGCACAGGTGATTGGTGTCGGTTCCATGGTACTCTTGGCCTGGATCAGCGGCTCGGTGATTGCGCTGGTCCTGGGGGGCGTGCTTCAAGCTGCCGCCAAACTGGCGCTCACCCATTTTGGCCTGCCGGGGCTGCGCAACCGTTTTTGCTGGGAGGCCAAATCCGTGAAAGAGCTGGTGCGCTTTGGCAAATGGATTTTCCTGTCGACAGCCTTTTGGTTTCTGACCTCTCAGGGGGATCGGGCGATCCTGGGCAAATTTGTCTCGCTCGAGGTTCTGGGCATCTACAATATCGGCTTTTTCCTTGCCAGTTTTCCGATGCTGTTGGGCCATGCGGTGAACCAGCGGCTGATGATCCCGGTGTATCGCGACAAGCCCATCACGGCGGATCCCGCCAACCGGCGCAAGCAGCGGCTGCTGCGGGTCGGGCTGACCTCCACGATCCTGTCGATGTTGCTGCTGATGGCCTGGATCGGGCCCTGGTTGGTCGATCTGCTGTATGATGCGCGCTATCAACAGGCCGGAGCGATGATCGTGATGATCTCGCTGGCGCTGGTGCCTGCGGTGATTACCATGACCTATGATCAGGCAGCTTTGGCGGCCGGGGACAGCCGGGCGTTTTTTGTCTTTACCGCCAGTCGCGCCCTATTGCAGACCAGTTTGTTCCTGTTGGCCACCATGTGGTTTGGCCTGCCCGGCGGCATTTTTGCCATGGGCCTGTCGATGCTGGCGGCCTATCCGGTTCTGGTCTGGTTGGCCGTCAAACACCAGGCCTGGGATCCGCTGCATGACCTGGGCTTTGCCATAATTGCCGGGTTGATCGGCATCGGCGCAGTGTTCTGGCATCTGGAGCGGATCATGACCCTGTTCGCGCCGCTGGCGGCCTAGCGGCAGCAGCCCGTCCCCATCATTAGCTCTGATCATCGGAGTAGTTCTGCGCTGGGGCGATAGCCTGCTCAGCGACGCGCCATTTTCTGCGGCAAGAGTCGCCGCCAGTTGCGCAGAATCTCCCGCAGCCCCCGGCCCTGCGGCTTGGTATCCAGAACCGGGATCGATGCCACCGGTGCCAGGCCCGTTTCGCGTTCCATCTGCGCGGCAGAGCGTAGCACCGGCGCGCGCAGCTCCAACACAAAGGCAAAGGCAAGCCCCGCCAGCACACTGGCGACGCCCCCCAACAGGGCCTTGTTTTTGCGTGCCGAAGTCGAGGGGTAATCCGCAAGCCCCGCAGGTTCCAGCACCGTCAGCCGTTCCCCCTGGCCTGAGGTTTCCAGACGAAAGCCCACTTCGGCCTCGTTGCGACGGGTCGATACGGTCTCCAGCTCGCCTTGCAGCGATTGCATCTGCCGGGCGTAGACCCCCAGTTGCCGTTGCACCTCAGGCGTGGTTTGCAGCGCGGCTTCCAGCTCGTTTTTACGTTGGATCAACAGGTCACGCTGCGCATCCAGCGTGGCCAGCTGTTCCTGAGCCTCGGCCAACATGCGGCGGGCGGTTGCCGGACGTTCGGTGGCACTGGCCTGATCGGCAGAACGCCGGATCAGGATCTTTTCGCGTTCGATATCTAACAGGCCTTCGTTTATGGTCGCCACCTCGTTGCGCCGAAACTCAGCGGTGCCAGGCAGGGCCACATCATTGGCGGTGTGAAAGGCCGAGATTTCATCTTCCAGCTTGGCGATCTGGCTGACCAGAGCGTTTTCTTTTTCGGCAAAGAAGCTCAGGGTCTCACGCGCCTGCGCAATCCGGCTGCTCACGCTCAACTCGATGGTGCGACGGCCAAACTCGCTGGCCACCTGCCGGGCCTGCTCTGCTGTGGGCAGCATCGCAGTGATGGTCAGCACCGAAATCGTACCATCATCAGCAAAACCTTCGCGCACCGCAGCAACGCCGGTGATACTCACCGCATTGCGCAGCATCACCACTTTTTCGGTTGGTGTGAGGCTGGGCAGTTCAGCATAAAGGCCAAACTTCTCGATAATATCGAGCAGGGTTCCACGGGCCATCAACCGCTGCTCGATCAATTGCATGCGCCGCGCAGAGGAGCCCTCGACGGTGGATTTGGCTAGCTCGTCTGCAATGGTTGGCCGGGTGACCTGGATGACCTCGGCGCTGTGGTACATATGCTGTTGGTTCAGCGCCAGCCAGAGCGACAGGATACTGCCCGCCACCACCACATACAGAATGACCGCAGCGCGGCGACGCAGCATGTCCAGAAAATCTGCCAGCGAAAAAATCGGCCCCATGGGTCAGCTCACCTTGTCGTCACATCTATCATCCTGCCAGTCCTTGGCACAACAGGCCAGAGAACACGCGGATGTATTCACGCGTCGTTACAACACAGCAACCGGGCAAAACTGTGGCTTTGACCGGTCGCGCGCGCGGAGAGATGCGGATTTTTAGGGGGTAACCTGTGTCTTGTCGGACTGTTGCGCCCTGTTCAGCACCACGCCAAGCAGCGGCGCATGGCCCGCCAGCATCTTTTCGCAGGCCGCAAGCTCGGCCGCAGTGGTGTGATCCCCATCAGAGATCAGCAACACCCCATCCACCTGCGGCAGAAAAGCCGTGACATCGTCATGCTCCAGCACCGGCGGCAGATCGAACAAAATCGTATCAGCACTGGTCTCGTCGATCGTGGCGGAAATCACATCCGCAGCACGGCGGTCATGCAGGATATCCGAGGCATTGGGATCAGGGTGGCAATTGCAGCCCACCGCCAGAGTGTCAGACAGTCGTTGCAGATGCTCAGACGTTGGCACTTCACCAGCGAGGAAGGCTGCCATATCGCCATGTGGCGGGATGCCCAACGCCGCAGCCATACCGGGGTTGCGAAAGTTCATGTCCATCAACAGGGTGCGTCTTTGCGGTACACGGGCGAGGCTAAGCGCCAGATTAACCGCACAAAAAGTGGTGCCGCCACCCGCCGAAGGGCTGGTGATTGCGACACGTTTCCAGCCATGCGCCTTGAGGCTGTGCAGCAATCGCGTGCGCAGCAAATCAAAGGCCCGCGCCGTTGGCGAGGCCCGAAAGGCGCTGACCAGCGGGAGGCGTGACGGTTTTTGCCCCAGAAAATCAAAAGGGACCTCAGGGATCTGCAACCAGGGATCATAGCGGGTTGGCAAAATCACCGGGGGCTCCTGCGGGATATCAACACGCGCCTGCGGGTCCAGCTCCAGCATCGGTTTAACCTGCGCAGCACGAACGGGTTCACGGCGCGACATTGCTGCTGGTTTGATCGTTTGTGGTTTTACAGCCGCTGAGGCGGGGGGCGACGGTGCAGCTGTTGTGGAAGCAGCAGCTTTTGGCGGCGCCGCCTCAGGCTCTGGGCCAGGTTGCTCCGATGGTGCAGCGGATTCCAGGGAGCGCTGTCTCTTTACAGTGGTTTCAGGCGTCGCAGCCTTGAGGTCAGCAGCATTGTTGTCGTCCTGCAGGTCCAGCTTCTGGCGCGCTTGCGCATTGCGGCGGCGGAACGTCTTGAAACCCTTTTGCGTCATGCGATCCTCACCATCCGGCTCAAAGGCAGGCGCTGTGTTGCCCAAGTCCTTCGCCCTGAAGTCTGGGCGCGTTTCACTATGGGCCGGAGTGCCATCAGAGGCTGATACAGCAAAATGCTTCATGCGTCATCTCCTGACAATTCCAACATCACAAACCTAACATTCAGGGACTGTTCTGCCCCGCTTTGAGGGGATTTACCCCCACCGTTTTCCGAACCTTTTGCAAAGTGTCTGCGGGATGGCTCACTCCCTTTTCGGGCCTTTTCAAAGTCCCCCACAGTCAAAGGCATAGAGGTTAATATCCAGTGCCCTTCTGCCTGCAGTGACGTCATATCTGGGTTAGTAACCAGTGCCCTTGGCAACGACACCAAAGGTGCGCCAGATAAGGGATAAATCCTGCTGCAGCCCCATATGGCCCAGATAGTCCACATCGGCTTTTGCCCGCGAAGCAAAGCTGCTCTCGTTACGGGTGGAGACCTGCCAGATCCCTGTGATCCCAGGCTTTACGGCAAAATAGGCACTCGCCTCACCATAAAGCGGCAGTTGCTCGGGCAGCATCGGGCGCGGACCAACCAGGCTCATTTCTCCGGTTATGACATTCCACAACTGCGGCAGCTCATCCAGTGATGTCATCCGCAGGATCCGCCCAACTCGGGTAATCCGCGGGTCGGATTTGAGCTTTTGCGTTGTTTCCCACTCGTGGCGCAGCTCGGGGTCGCTGTTCAGATGGTCCTGCAGACGTGCATCCGCATCACGCACCATGGTCCGCAGTTTGATAATACGGAAACGCTTGCCCTTCTGGCCAAGACGCTCCTGGCTATAAAAGGGCAAGCCGCTTTCCAACCAAAGCACCAAGGCAGACAGCAGGATAATCGGCAGGGCAACAGGCAGCGCCAGCAAAACCAAGAGCAAATCCAGCACCCGTTTCCCAACCACGGCGTAGCCAGAGTTTTTCCCGCGTGCCATGGCAAGGGCCTGACTGATCGTTGCTCCGGCAGCATCAGATGCTGAAACGGGGGAAGCAGCACAAATCAAAGAGGATCTTCCGGCAGTCAAGCCGGTCAAGGTCAAGCCAGGAGCAGTCAAAGCCTGCTCTGTTGCGTTTGATACGAAATCTTTCATCGTCACCCCATGCGCTCGCAGCTCTTGCTCCGGGAAAATCCCGGAACCTCAGCTCGATAGTCTTTCGAACCCCGCAACAGCAGCGAAGCGGGCAATATCATCACGTTCTGGGTTTTGCCGAACCATGCCCCCACATGGTTCGCCCCGCTGAATGCCTGGGTTGGATACCCCTGCGGCTTGTTCAAGCTACAGCATTCCGTGACCAGAATATATCTAATCAAATTGTTAGGAATTATAACCAAAGGTTAGGAATTGAGGCAAAAAAGGGCCTCAGCGGCTCAAAAGGGGAAACAATACAACCCTTGGGTCACGGACTGTCGCGCATACCCGCCGCAACCACAAAAACTCATTCATGTTTTCGACCTCAAAATGCCTGATTCTCTCATGCCGTGGCCCCGCAGGCCGCTTATGCGTCCTGGTTCCGGCCCCCATTGGCTACTCTAACGGGCCGCTTTAAGGGTCGCCCTCAATGGCCTGTCTCAAAGCCCCGCCTCACTGGCGGTTTGAAACCCGCGACCGACAGCAGTATGACACCACAGATATATCGGTGCTCAGCACCGGTTGGGGCAAAACCCGCCTCCCAACACAAAACCCACAAAAGGTCGCCTGACAATGTGCGCATCACACAGCCAGAAACACTGGACCGCCGCTTTGATTGGCGACCATGAAGTAACCCTTTGGAGCCTCGCAGCCGGAGAGATGCTGCACCACCAGAGTATCGCGCGCGCGCATCCCAGCCCAGAGCAAGATCTGTCAGCGGCGCTGCATCAGGCCCAGGTGTCAAAATCCACTCCGGTTCTGGTTTGTGGCCTGATGTCCGCCTCCTCAACGGTTGCGGTTCCCGCCAAGCCCGGTGACCTGGACCTGAGCCGCTTGGATCTGGACGGCTGGCAACTCCAGGCCCTTCTCGGGTTTCAGCAGCAAAACCCCACAGGGCTGATGCAACATGGTAACGCACAGATCGCTGGTTTTCTGGCGCTTAATCCCAAATGGGATGGGGTGATCTGCCTGCCCGGCGAGGTCACCCATTGGGTGCAGGTCAGCGCCGCTGAGGTTGTCAGCTTTCAAAGCACCCTGACAACCGGCCTCTACTCCACTCTGGCAAGCTCTCTGGCATTGCCTGCCAGCTGGTCCGAAAGCGCCCTTGCCCAGGCCGTTGCAGATACGATGTCCCGCCCCGAGCGACTGGCCTCCCGGCTGGCAGAGCTGCGCGCCAGCCTGCTTGTCGCGGATCAAAACACCAAAGACAGCAATAAACCCGAAGCCGCAGGCCTGCTTTGGGGCTATCTGCTTGGCGCCGAGCTGGCTGCCGCGCGGGCCTATTGGTTGGGGCAGAACATGGCGCTGATCGCCCCGGATCACCTCGCCAGCCCCTATCTGGCCGCTCTCGCCGCCCAGGGCCTGCCGGTCACCCAGGCACAGCCCGATCGGATGGCCTTAGAGGGGTTAAAGCAGGCTTGGCGGCGGAGCACAGGAACCTCTGCCAGCACCTAGGTCTGCGTGAGACCCTCACCTCTCCCCCCAAGGCCGATCTCACTTCAAGACCCACAGTGAAGAGTACCTTAGCCATCTCACGGTGCCGCGCCGCCGCCCGCTAGGGCGGCGGCGCTGGGCCCAAGGGGATGCAATCTCCCAAAGGAGATAAATCTGCGCGGGAGCGCCCCCCTTCTTTGGTCCAGGCCACCACACCTAAAGAAGGGTTCAGCCCGTGCTCGGCCTCAGGCCTTGTAGCGCACGCCCTTTGCGGGTGGCGTTTCAGCAGGACCGGCAAAACATTGGGCAACATCCATCCATCTTGCAGCGGTCGCTCCCCCGGTCTCAAGCCCGGTATCTGCGATGTTGCGCACCTGCGTCACCACCTGAGCAAACTCCACTGCCGCGCCGCGTACCAGGTTGTCCTCCTGCCGCTCATTCCAGGTCCAGACCACCCCCGATGGACCTGTCAGCTCCACATAGGGTGCGGGGTCAGGAACCGCTTCCTTGCGATTGATGAAGGTCCAGCCATAGGTCGAAACCCCGAGATGGGCGATATTGCGAATGCGGTCCTGCTCCTGCCGCTCCACGCCCAACAGATCAAAGACCTCCTGGCCATGGGCCCAGGTCTCCATCTGCCGCGCAGTGATCGAACTGAGCGCGCTCATATCCGGCCCCACCCATTTCACCCGGGCTTTGGGATCCGCCTGGGCAAAGGCATCGGCACAGCTCTCTGCCCCTGCGTACCAAGCTTCAAACAGGGCCCGTCCCGATAGCCCATCCAACCAGCCGAACTGGCTTTCCAGGATCGACTTGCCAGATTGCATCTGCTGCACGATCGGCGTGATAAACGCCCCAAAATCCTCTGCCCCTTTGAGCGAGGTCTCTGCTGCCACGTTGAACAGGTGCAGATGGCCCAGCACATGATCAATGGTCCAGTCCTTGAACAGGGTCACCCGGTGCAGATCCGCCTCCGGCAAATCCTGGAGCACCGCCGCCAGCGCCTGGCTTTCGGCGCGAAAATCTTCGGCTTGTTGCATCTTTTCTTTCCTCCCTCGGACAAATGCCGCTGCGTCGGCAACGCATTCATGCAATTGAACAGACCAAGCGTTCTGTTTTACGATTCACCAAAAGGATAGGCCGATGCACAGAGGAACCAAAGACCAACCGAACGTCACCTCGGATGACGACCAGCTGATGCGGGGTAATCCGGCCCGTGTCGCCCGTACTCGGGGCAAGATCTTTGACGCGGTCATAACCACTCTGGACCGGGTTGGCTATTCGGAGTGCTCGATCAATCGGGTGCAGACCCTCGCGGGCGTGTCGCGCGGGGCGCTGACCCATCACTTCCCCTCCAAAGAGGAAATGATGGTGAAAACCCTCGAACATCTTCTGGCACCGGTGCGCGGCCCCTCACGCCCCGGTGATCAGGAGGCCAATCTGCTGCGTCCCTCCGAGGCCAGTGATGACCTGCAAGACCAGCTGCACGCGCTCTGGAGCCGGGTGATCAACACCCGTGAGGGGCGCGCGCTGATGGAAATCCTGGTGGCGGCGCGCACTGACGAGGATCTGAGCCAGCGGATCAGCCCCTCGCTGCACGCCTATAACGACGAGTTCAACCGTAATATCGCCAATCTCTATCAGGCCGCCGCGGGCCATGAGGATGAGCTGGCGCTGCTCTGGTCGATCTGCCGTAGTTTCATGCGGGGGCTGCACACCCAGGTTCCCTATGAGCGGGATCCAAAAATCATAACAAAGATGGTCGAGCTATTTGGCCGCATCATGGCGCCGCATATGTCCGCGCGCAGCCTGCAGGGAGAGACAGATGAAGAACCCATTTGAAACGCCGGAACATCGCGCCTTTCGCGACAATATCCGCAGCTTTGTGGAAAAAGAAATCCAACCCTATTGCGACGATTGGGACGAAGCCGGGGAGGTTCCCTGGGAGCTGCACCAGAAGATTGGCGAATTTGGTGTCTGGGGCTTTGGCATTGATGAGAAATTCGGCGGCCTGGGCTTTGACGACTGTTTCCTGCGCGTGGCCTATAGCGAAGAGCTGGCCCGCTGTGGCGCCGGCGGTGTCACCGCTGCCCTGGCCGGGCGCACCATCTCCGTTGAACCCATCGCCCGACTGGCCTGCGATGAAATCCGCGAACGGGTGCTGCCCGAAATCCTCTCCGGGCGCAAAGGCTCGTCTTTGGGGGTGACGGAACCCGGCGGCGGCTCGGATGTGGCCAACCTCAAAACCACAGCACGGCGCGATGGCAACCATTGGGTGATCAATGGCTCCAAGACCTTCATCACCGGCGGCATGACCTCGGATTATTTTGTCATCCCCGCCCGCACTGGCGGAGCGGGGTTGGAGGGCATTTCCCTGTTCTTTGTCGAGGCTGATACCGTGGGCTTCTCCCGCTCGGCCCTGACCCGCAAGATGGGCTGGTGGTGTTCGGACCAGGCCACCCTGTTTCTGGACGAGGTGCGCGTGCCTGCCAGCAATATGATGGGCGAAGAGGGCACAGGTTTCCTGGCCATCATGAACAATTTCAATATGGAGCGCATCAGCCTGATTGCCGGGGTTCTGGGCATGATGAAGACCTGCCTGGAAGACGCCATTGCCTGGGCGCAGGAGCGCGAGACCTTTGGCAAGAAACTGATCCGCCATCAGGTGATCCGCCACAAGATCGCCGAGATGTCGGCCCGCATTGACGCGGTTGAGGCGACGCTGCGGATGATCTGCTGGCAAGTCAACCAGGGCGAGATGCCAGTGGCAGAGCTCAGCAAGGCCAAATTCTTTGCCACCAAGGCCTGCGAATACTGCGCCTCTGAGGCGATGCAGATCCTCGGCGGTGCCGGCTATCTGCGCGGCAATCGGGTCGAGCGCATCTACCGGGAGGTCAAGGTCATGGCCATCGGCGGTGGATCGGAAGAGATCATGCACGACCTCGCCGTGCGTCAGATGGGGCTATAATCCTGAAGCGAGGCTGAAAACACTCCCTGTGTAACCCCCGTCCGCCCCCCGGTGGGCGGGTTCTGCCCTTATCCGGTTGGGCGCTTAGCCCTCTGCAATTGCCTTGAAGGCCCGTCCGGCGGCCTCAAAATTGCGGGTCAATGGCGCGGTCAGTTTTGACTGCGCCGCATAATAGGCGCCAACCCGACATAGCTGGCGCGCATAGTCAGGATGTACCCCAGCGTCATCATATTTGATCACCCGCCGCTTGCTGAGCCAGCCGCGTTTCTTGACCTCTTTCTGGATCAATTTCAGCCGCTGCACCGCATGCAGGCTGGTATAGACCGACAGGTAATCGAGGTAATCAGCGATGTCATAGCCGGCACCATGATCAAAGGTGTCGATCATCACATCGGCCATCTTGTCCGGCGCCACCGGCCAGGTCTCATCAGCGATGAGCCAGGCAAAATCCTCGGCACCGTGGCGCAGCCCTGCATATTCAAAGTCAAACCAGCGGACAAAACCATCGTCGCCAATAGCGGCATTGCCTGCCCGACAATCCCATTTCAGGAACTGCCGCCCCGGCTGATCCATACGTTCCGCAACGGCGACAAAGTCAAACTCTTTGGGGATACCCATGGAATAAGCCTGCAAAGCATCCACGGAGCCCACCAGATTGATGATCCAATCCCGGTTGGAACCTAGGTGTGGCAACATCTCTGCCAGATCGGTCTGGCGCGCGGCGGCATGGATGCGAAAGATCGCAGCGCAGGCCTCTGCTGCCAGTTCCACCTGGTCACCAGCCCCATGCTCCATGACCTCGCTGCTGAGACGGGTCTCGCCGGTGTCGGACTGGAACAACACATCATCGTTGACGCCCAGAACCCTCGGGATGTCATCGCAATGCGGGCCCAGCTTTTCCAGCACATAGGCCTCCAGATGGGTGCGACGAAAATTGTCGCGCAGGGTGGCAATCGCGGTGTCCTCGCCAAAATGCAATCGCATGGAAGAACGGGATTTACCGCCCGGCGTCGTGATCCGGTCCGGAGCCTCTCCCAGAGTCTCTTGTGCTTTTGCGACGATATAGGCCGCGCGTTCATCAAAGCTTCCGTCCGCCATCGTCTCCACCCTCTCCTTGTTCCTGGACCACCTGCAATCCGGGCATCTTTGGTAACGCCTTAGGTGCAGAAGATGGCAATTTTCAGGAGAGAACGCGTCGCCTTGATGGGACAGACATGGCGGGGTTGGCCAAACATTTGCTGCCTTGGTACCCTCTGGGTGAGTCGGGTTGGCTCTTCACCGCAAATTCAGGAACAGTCCCTCAACCCGGATGTGTTTTGTTTCGAAAATGAAAGCAAAATACAGCAAATTTGCCCTAAATGCGGCGAAAACTTGGCTCAAATTCAGCGCCACTTTATTTGGTTTGGATGCGTTTGCCGCGTGGGCTCCACTGCGGCTTTGAAAGACTTTTTGCGAGGTGCTGAGTATGGGCTGGGGACATTTTTCTAACTGGGGTGGCGGACGTTCTGCCTGGGGCGGCAAAAGTGCCTGCCAAAGCAAAAGCTACCATGACGGCGGCGTGCGCGATGGTGGATTTGATCGCTGGTACAGTGACAAGCTCTCCAACCACTTTGGCGGCCGTGGTGGTCGCAAACATTGGCAGCGTGACGACGACCACGGCTCCGGCACTGGTGGCACCGGTGGAACGGGCGGTGGTCATGGCCGGTGGGGCAAAAAGAAATGGTGGCAGGATCGCAACCGAGACGAGGATGAAAACGGCTCAGGAACTGGCGGATCTGGTATGGGTGGATCCGGTACAGGCGGATCTGGCACAGGTGGTTCAGGAACCGGCGGATCTGGTAAAGATGGCTGCGGCAGCGGAGGCGGTCGCGGCGGGCATGGCCGTTGGGGCAAAAAGAAGTGGTGGCAGGATCGCAACCGGGACGAGGATGAAAACGGCTCCGGCACGGGCGGATCTGGCACGGGCGGCTCCGGCACAGGTGGATCTGGCACAGGCGGTTCCGGCACAGCTGGCACTGGCACAGGTGGCACTGGCACAGGTGGCACTGGCACAGGTGGCACTGGCACAGGTGGCTCCGGCACAGGTGGCTCCGGCACAGGTGGCTCCGGCACGAGCGGTTCCGGCACAGGTGGCACAGGTGACGGTGGCGATGGTGGAACGGACGGCAAAACCTCAGTCAGCTTCGAGATCGGCGGCAATGGCGATCCCAGCGTCACAGTCGAAGTGACCCAGACGCCGCAGGGGCAGCTCTTTATCAAACTGGAGCCAACCTCCTATGACGGCGAAGTGGCCGATGTCGACGGGTTGTTCTTCAACATGTCTGATGATGCCACTGTCGATGGGCTGAACTTCTTCCCGGATGAAAACGCCCTGCCCGTTACCGGCCACGCGGCAGAAGCCAATGCGGTCAACAGCCTGGACGATGGCGCCACTGTGCCAGAAAACTACGACGGCATGGTGCAGTTTGGCCAAGCGGCTGACAGTACCGACGGCACAGTGAACAACGCCAATTTCACCCTCTGGTCCGACTCTGGCCTGACACTTGATGATATTGACCTCAGTTCGATGTCATTGGTGGTGAGTAACCCGGATGGCAGCCAGGATGTGCTGTCTGGTGGCTATGACCCGGCTGCAGCGGCCTCAGACAGCAGCAGTTATGCCAATGGCGGGGTTTCGGATGCAGGCCTGGAAACCTGGTACGCAGCCAATACCGCCCCATCAGGTGGTTCTGACACTGCCCAAGACACCGGCGCGCCAGGCACTGAGGAAATTATGGCACTGATGAACCAGCCGGTTGAAGACCCCGCTGAGGACTGCCGAGAGGACGAGATGGAAAGCGACTGCATCGTCTAACGCGCAGCCACTGCTACTGAACCTAAGGGGGGCGTCTCATAGCGCCCCCTTTTGTTTATCCGCCACTGCAGAGAACACCAGAAAGTACGGCAGCTAGCCTTCAGCCGCGTCGAATGCCAATCTTGGCCCCGAGTTGGGCAGGACGCGCAAGCGCATTGTGATCAGCCTGCATCTGCGTCAGTCGCGCCTGCAGCCAGTCGGGGAACGGCGTCGCGCGTTTGCTGGCGTGATCAACATTCATCGCCAAGACTTCCTGAGTGGCACAGATCTGACCCTCCGCCTGGATTTCGGCCCAGAAATGGATCCGTTTGTGATCGTGATCAAACAGCTGGAAACGCACGGAGAAACTTTGCCCCTGTTTCAACTCTCGCAGGAATTGGATGCTGGATTGCAGGACAAACAGCCCCTGCTCTGCGGCACGCACAAAGGCCTCGCCATTGCCCAGCTGCTGGTCAAACAACTGGTCGATGGCCCGATCAAAGGCCAGCCCGTAGTAGCCCACGTTCATATGGCCGTTGTAGTCGATCCACTCCGGCAAGACCCTCTGCTCCGCCACCAGAATTGGCGCGGCATAGGGGCCATCATGGCCACCAATTGAATCTGTCGTCATGCAAACCACCCTCATTGAACTCTGCGCACCTGATGCACCGCATGAGGGCTTCGGGAAAGCAGAGCCTCACGTCACGGCAGGGGTTTGGTCTTGAACAGGCGGATTTTCAAACCGCCATGGGCCACCGGAGCCCCAAGTGGCAACAGCGGCAACCCCGTGGCCTTGGCCAGTCCTGTCTCGCTGGTGACAATGCCGACCCGCCAGCCGGAAAACCGCTCCATCAGGACCTTGCCCAGCGCGCCATAGAGAGCAAAGAGCAGTTTCTTATTGCCGATCCGGGCGCCATAGGGCGGGTTGACGATCACCAGGCCGGGCTTGCCCCCCTCTGGCGGCATCAGGTCGCTCACCGCGTGATGGCTGAACTGCGTGCAGCCCGCCACCCCGGCCCGTTCGGCGTTGGCCGTGGCCATCTCAACCGCGCCCGCGTTGCGGTCAGAGCCATAAAACTTGAGCGCCGAGGCATCGACATCCTGCGGCGTGAGCTCTGTCTTCAGCGCTTCATAGGCATCGGCGTCGAAACTGGCCATTTGTTCAAAGGCAAAGGTGCGGCTGCGCCCCGGTACCAGTCCCAGAGCGATCTCGGCGGCCTCAATCACAAAGGTGCCAGAGCCGCACATTGGGTCCATCACAGGTTCGGCCCCGTCAAAACCGCAGTCTCGCAGAAACAGCGCCGCCAGATTTTCCCGCATCGGCGCCTTGCCGACCGCAGATTTATGACCGCGCTTGTGCAGCCCTTCCCCTGAGGTATCAACGCTGAACTGGCACATATTATCGTCAATCCGCAGCTTCAGAGTCAGAGCCGCCTCTTTTGAAACCGTCGCACCAAAACTCTCAACCAGGGCCTTTTCCACCCGCTGGGCGGCGGCACCAGCATGGTAGATCTTGGATTTCTTGTTGGTGGTGACTTCGACCTTTACCGGCACATCCTTACGCAGCACCTCGCCCCAAGGGAATTTGCGCGACCGCTTATCCAGCTGGGCCAGGTGAAAGGCGCGGAACTCGCCAATGCGGGCCAGCACCCGGGCCGCGCCGCGCAGGCAGAGGTTGGCGCGCCAGACCTCGCGCCAATCACCCTGAACAGTGACGCCACCGGGCACGGATTTGGCTTCGGCAAAACCGGCCTCGCGGGTCTCCGCCAGAAGGGCGGCTTCCAACCCGGGGGCTGCGGTCAGGAAAATCTCGAATGTGTCTATATCGCTCATGCGGCTTTCTTACCCCGGTTGAGGGCGCGCGGCGATGGCTATTTAGACATTGTTTGCAGCGAGACAGACGTACAGTCACCACGAGTTGGTAAAGCAGGCTTCAATCAACTGGTGATTTGACTTTTGCGTACTATGCTCGCCACTCCTTTAGGATGATGGAAGCCTGAACAGGTTATTGCTATAGCTTTCCTGATTGTGTTCGCAGTACGATCTCTATAGTTGCGCCTCCTTCGGTATCATTTTTGGTCTTGGGTAGAAGTAGAACATAACATGAGTAATCGGGACTTAGTTGAGCGCTGGTTTGTAGAGATCTGGGAAAACGGCAATATGTCTGTGTTGGATGACATGCTTGACCCGTCTTTGGATGAAAATGACTTGCTGGACGGGCTGCCAGCCCCTCGAAAGGATTTTCCAATCTTGGTCGAGACAGTTCACATGCTCACTGGTCCGTTGAAAGTTGAATTCCTCCTGTTTTTCGAAAGCAATGACTGGACCTCCACCAGATATGTGATGACCGCACAGGGGGCTGATGGAGCAACCCCCTTAAAGGTTGAGGGGATAGCGCTTATCCGGTTTCGGGAGAAAAAGATTGTTGAACTGACATCAAAGTTCGACAGTTTCACCTTGTTTGAACAGTTGGGCCAGCTCCCTCCCGAGGCTTTGACGGCATGTCTTTCGGGACAAAAACTGACCTGGATCTAGCTCAAGTATTGGAGATTCGGGTCGCTCTACTCCAGGTCTCGCAGCCTAGTTGCGAGAAGAATCGTTAAGCCGATGAATTCCTGACCAAACTGCGAGGCCTCGCAGCTTCCAATATGTACACGCTGTGAGCCTTTGCTGTTCAAAACGCAAAATGCAGCGCTTCTCATCCTCCGAAAAATGCTGCGACGCAACAACCGTCCAGGCCTGACCAGTCTCGAAGGCGGTTCCAACCTCCACATTTCAAGTGTTTATTTTTCCAATCTTTTCATATGATTGCTTGAAACTAAATTTTTAGTTTGACAACCATGACGTCAATATGGAACCTAAATGCCAGTCAGATGCGAGAGAGCGCAGCTGGCCTTACAGACTTTTAGGGAGGAAAAAGATGCGCAGGTATCTTTTGTCCGCAGCAGCGGTATGCGCCGTGGCTGCGGGACAGGCGGTCTATGCCGATGAAGCAGC
This sequence comes from Pseudophaeobacter sp. EL27, assembly GCF_900313025.1. GTDB lineage: Bacteria > Pseudomonadota > Alphaproteobacteria > Rhodobacterales > Rhodobacteraceae > Pseudophaeobacter. The sequence continues at coordinate 32,636 of NZ_OMPQ01000008.1, read as the reverse complement.
CGCACTTAAGTGGATCGACGAGGAGTTTCAGCCCTCGGTCCTGACCAAAGATGAACAGATGAGCGAGATGCAGTGGTTTATCACCGCTGCGGAGCCCTTCAAAGGTATGGAGATCAACGTGCTCTCCGAGGGGATCCCGACGCATTCTTACGAGTCGGAAGTTCTGACCAAAGCCTTTGAAGAAATCACCGGGATCAAGGTGAACCACCAGATCCTGGGCGAAGGTGAAGTGGTGCAAGCGGTTCAGACCCAGATGCAGACACAGCGCAATCTCTATGATGCCTATGTCAATGACTCGGATCTGATCGGCACCCACTCGCGGCTGCAGCTGGCCCATAACCTGACCGACATGATGGCGGGTGATTTCAAGGACCAGACCAACCCCGGTCTTGACCTCGACGATTTCATGGGCACTCAGTTCACCACCGGTCCTGATGGCGATCTGTACCAGTTGCCCGACCAGCAGTTTGCCAACCTCTATTGGTTCCGCAAAGACTGGTTTGACCGCGCCGATCTGCAAGAAGCCTTTAAGGCGAAATACGGCTATGATCTGGGTGTTCCGGTCAACTGGTCCGCCTATGAAGACATCGCCGAGTTCTTTAGCGAAGACGTAAAAGAAATCGACGGTACAGCGATCTACGGCCACATGGACTATGGCAAACGTGCGCCGGATCTTGGCTGGCGGATGACCGATGCCTGGCTGTCGATGGCCGGTGCTGGCTCCAAAGGCGAGCCAAACGGCGTGCCAATCGATGAGTGGGGCATCCGCATGGAAGCCGGCTCCTGTAACCCTGCGGGCGCAAGTGTTTCCCGTGGTGGCGCTGCAAACGGTCCGGCTGCGGTCTATGCGATCCGCAAATGGGACGAATGGCTGCGCAAATATGCACCTCCCGGTGCAGCGTCCTATGACTTCTACCAGTCGCTGCCCGCCCTGGCGCAGGGCAATGTCGCCCAGCAGATCTTCTGGTACACCGCCTTTACCGCCGACATGGTAAAACCGCAGTCCGAAGGCAACAACACCGTGGACGAAGCCGGTGCACCGCTGTGGCGCATGGCCCCCAGCCCACACGGCCCATACTGGGAAGAAGGCCAGAAGGTTGGCTATCAGGACGTTGGTTCCTGGACCTTCCTCAAGTCGACCCCACTGGAGCGTTCGCAGGCGGCCTGGCTCTATGCTCAGTTTGTTGTCTCCAAAACGGTTGACGTGAAAAAGTCCCATGTGGGTCTGACCTTCATCCGTGACAGCTCGGTCAACCACGAGAGCTTCTCGGAGCGTGCCGCAAACCTCGGTGGTCTGGTAGAATTCTACCGCTCGCCGGATCGTGTGGCCTGGTCACCAACTGGTGTGAACGTGCCTGACTATCCAAAGCTGGCGCAGATCTGGTGGCAGCAGATTGGTGACGTGAACTCGGGTGCCTTTACCCCGCAAGAAGCGATGAACCGTCTGGCCGAGGAAATGGACATCACCATGGCCCGGATGCAGCGTGCTGATGAGCAGGCAGAAATCTACGGCGGCTGTGGTCCACGTCTGAACGAGGAAAAGGACGCCGAGTGGTGGTATGCCAACGGTGGTGCCAAGCCTCCGCTGGAGAACGAGAAACCTGCAGGTCAGACCGTCAACTATGACGAGCTGGTCGCCCGCTGGGCCTCGCAGTAACCGCGCCTCCCCGTCGGGCCGGATCCCCTTCGGCTCTGGCCCGATACTTTGCCCCGCAGCGTTGTTCTTGCAATGCTTCGGGGCTCTTTCTCCCCTGCATACGTACAGACACGGCCCCTGTCAGTTTTGCTGCATGGCCGGTTGCCGGAAAGCTAAATAACGATGGCACTTGAACTAAGAAACGTGACCAAGCGCGTTGGCGCGGTCACCCATATCAAGGATACCTCCTTGCTGTTGGAGCCCGGTCATTTCAACGTCCTGTTGGGCGCCACCGGGTCGGGCAAGACCTCACTTATCAAACTGATGGCAGGACTGGACCCCATGGCCAGCGGTCAGGTGTTGATGGAGGGTGAAGATGTCTCGCGGCTCAGCACCCAGAAACGCAACATCAGTCTGGTGCACCAGTTTTTCATCAACTATCCGCATATGACGGTCTACGAGAACATCGCCTCGCCCCTCAAGGTGGCTGGGATGGCGAAGTCCGAGATCGAAGATCGCGTCGCCGAGGCGGCCAAGATCCTGCAGCTTGAACCGATGCTGCAGCGTCGCCCGCATGAACTCTCTGGCGGCCAGCAGCAACGCTGCGCCCTGGCGCGGGCCATTGCCAAGGAGAGCCGCGCGGTGTTTCTGGATGAGCCCCTCGCCAACCTCGATTACAAGCTGCGCGAGGAATTGCGCGACCAGTTGCCAGAGCTTTTTGCCGGGCGTGGCGCTGTGGTGGTCTATGCCACCTCGGAACCCGAAGAGGCACTGCTCTTGGGCGGTAAGACCGCCTTGATGCGCGATGGCCGTGTAACCCAGTTTGGCCCCACCGCCGAAATCTACCGCAACCCCGGCAATCTGGATGCGGCCCGGGTGTTTTCCGACCCACCCATCAACACCGCCGAAGTGGTGAAACAGGGCAGCCAGGTCCGCATGGGCCCCAATGTTGCCTGGGAGTTGAGCGGCGCCGCCGCCAACCTGGCCGATGGGCCCTATTCGGTTGCGGTGCGCCCCTATCACGTGCTGCCCACGCCCAGCGACAAGGCCCGTGTGCGCCTTGCGGGTGAAGTGCAGGTGACCGAGCTCTCCGGCTCGGAAAGCTCGGCGCATTTTGATCTAGGCCTGGGTCTCACCCATGCCAATTGGGTCTCTCTCGCGGCAGGGGTACACCCCTACGAGATTGGCGAAATGCATGACTTCTATTTGGACCCTTCGGCGTGCTACTTTTTTGCACCCGATGGCTCCCGCGCAGCCTGAGGCAGATATGGCTAAAATTACCCTTTCAAAGCTGCGGCACAGCTACATGCCCGCGCCCAAATCCCCGTCAGACTATGCGTTGAAGGAGATCGATCTGGATTGGAGCGACGGTGGTGCCTATGCGCTGCTTGGCCCCTCGGGCTGTGGCAAATCCACCCTGCTCAACATCATCTCAGGCCTGTTGGTCCCTTCAGAGGGGCAGATCCTGTTTGACGGCCAGGATGTCACCGCCCTGCCACCGGATCAACGTAACATCGCCCAAGTTTTCCAGTTCCCGGTGATCTACGACACCATGACGGTCTACGACAACCTGGCCTTTCCGCTGCGCAATCGTGGCCGCGACGAGGCCACGGTGCGGACCCGCGTCATGGCCATTGCCGAGATGCTGGAAGTCACCGAAATGCTGGACCAAAAGGCTGCTGGTCTGTCCCCCGACAACAAGCAAAAGATCTCGATGGGTCGCGGACTGGTGCGTGAAGACGTCAACGTGGTGATGTTTGACGAACCGCTGACGGTGATTGACCCGCATCTGAAGTGGAAGCTCCGTTCCAAGCTCAAAGAGCTTCACCAGCGCGTCAAAGCCACGATGATCTATGTAACCCACGACCAGACCGAAGCGCTGACCTTTGCCGATCAGGTTGTGGTGATGCAGAACGGCGAAGTGGTACAGATCGGCACCCCTGTCGAGCTGTTTGAACGTCCCGCCCATACCTTTGTCGGCCATTTCATCGGCTCGCCCGGCATGAATATCCTGCCCTGTGATTTGCAGGGCGGCTGTGCCCGATTTGGCGCGCATAAAATTGCCCTGGAAGGCCCAATCCGAGGTGATGCCCTTGGGGAGACCGAGATCGGCATCCGGCCTGAATTTGTGACTCTGTCCGACAAGGGGCTGCCTGCAACTGTTACCAAGATCTCGGATGTGGGACGTCACACGGTGGTGGAATGCCATGCCAATGGCACCCGTATCAATGCCATCCTCGAGGGTGCAGAGCAAAACAACACCCCAGCAAAAGGCGCAGAAGTGCATCTGGATTTCCACCGAGATCAGACCCGGCTCTATGTGGACGGCTGGCTGGCCAGTGACCCTCAAACCTCAGCGGAGGCCGCGCGATGAAAACCGAAAACCAAAAAGCCTGGTTCTTTGTGCTACCGGTGTTGGTGCTGGTGGCCTTTAATGCCCTGATCCCGATGATGACGGTGGTCAATTACTCGGTGCAGGAGACCTTTGGCGACAACGTGTTTTTCTGGCAGGGGCTGGACTGGTTCGAACAGATCCTGCGCTCTGACCGTTTTCACGCCGCCCTGGGGCGTCAGTTCCTGTTCACCTTCCTGATCCTGATCATCGAGGTGCCGCTGGGCATCATTATCGCGCTGTCGATGCCGCGCAAAGGCTTCTGGGTGCCGGTCTGTCTGGTTACCATGGCGCTGCCGATGCTGATCCCCTGGAACGTGGTGGGCGCGATGTGGAACATCTTTACCCTGCCCGACATTGGCCTTTTGGGCTATTTCCTCAACCATGTGCTGGGCGTCACCTATGATATGACCCAGAACCCGCTGGCCGCCTGGGTGACCATCGTCACCATGGATGTCTGGCACTGGACCTCGCTGGTGGTGCTGCTCAGCTACGCCGGGCTGGTCTCGATCCCCGACGCCTATTACCAGGCAGCCAAGATCGACGGTGCCTCCAATTGGGCGGTGTTCCGCTTTATCCAGCTGCCCAAGATGAAGACGGTTCTGACCATCGCCATCCTCTTGCGCTTCATGGACAGCTTCAACATCTACACCGAACCCTTCGTGCTCACCGGTGGTGGCCCCGGCAACTCCACCACGCTCTTGTCGATTGATCTGGTGAAGATCGCCCTGGGTCAGTTTGACCTCGGCCCAGCAGCCGCCATGTCACTTATATACTTTGCAATCACGCTTCTGGTCTCCTGGCTGTTCTACACGCTGATGACCAAAGACGATCTGAACTAAGGAGGGTTTGAGAGATGCAGAAACGATCCATCATCCCCATTGTCTATATCCTCTTCCTGATGCTGCCGATCTACTGGCTGGTGGCGATGAGCTTTAAGACCACAAACGAGATCCTCTCGGGCTTCTCGCTGTTCCCGCAGACCTTCACACTGGAGAATTACGCCACCATCTTCACCGACCCGACCTGGTATTGGGGCTATATCAATTCGATCATCTACGTGAGCATCAATACGGTGATCTCGGTGGCGGTTGCCCTGCCCGCGGCCTATGCTTTCTCGCGCTACCGTTTTCTGGGGGACAAACAGCTGTTCTTCTGGCTCTTGACCAACCGGATGGCACCGGCGGCTGTCTTTGCTCTGCCTTTCTTCCAGCTCTATTCCGCTGTGGGCATCTTTGACACCCATCTGGCGGTGGCCCTGGCCCATTGCCTGTTCAACATCCCACTGGCGGTCTGGATCCTCGAGGGTTTCATGGGAGGCATCCCCAAGGAGCTGGATGAAACCGCCTATGTGGACGGCTATTCCTTCCCGCGCTTCTTTGGCACCATCTTTATCCCATCAATCAAGGCAGGCGTCGGCGTTGCCGCCTTCTTCTGCTTCATGTTCTCCTGGGTCGAACTCTTGCTGGCGAAGACCCTTACAGCCGTGGCCGCCAAGCCCATCGCCGCCACCATGACCAAAACCGCCTCAAGCGCGGGCTATGAGCTGGGCCTGTTGGCCGCAGCAGGAACACTGACAATCATTCCGGGCGCCATCGTCATTTGGTTTGTCCGCAATTACATCGCAAAGGGTTTTGCGATGGGGAGGGTATAATGCTGACATGGATGGCCTGGACCTGGCCCACGGCGCTGGTCTTCATCGGGATCTTCTCCGCGATTGGCGTGCTGGTGCTACTCGAAATCCGCACCCCCGGCGGTGACACGCGCCGCGGTGTTCTGGGTCTCACCACCACCCGCGGGGATCGTCTGTTCATCACCCTTCTGGGCACCAGCTATATCTTCCTCGCCTGGCTCGGGCTCATCGGCATGCCCCTCTGGGCACCACTGGGGCTCTCCATCGCCTGGGGCTGTTTCACCTTTTGGAAGGTCTAACCCCACACTGCGGGTCAAGGGCGCCAAAGGCGCCGCGCCAGCGGCCTGCCCTTGACGCGCAAACCTGAACACAATTGCCATGGGCCTGAAGGGCAGATCTGCCCTTCAGGCCGTCTCAGCAAATCTCCCAACCCCTCCTCAGTCTCCAGAGGTTGGGTGGGCATATCACCTCTCCTCAGATTGAAATCGGCGCGCGGAAGCGCACATTTTGGCAAGGCCCGCCCTCTGCTAAAGAAATAGTTTTCAAACCCGCTGCTTTCCACTAGCATCGCTGAAAGACCAAAATGGACCGGACATCAGACGACATGCGTAAGAAACAGGACAATTCACTGCTGACCGAGGTTGAGCTTGAATTCATGACCGTCGTTTGGGCCACCGGGGGCGGCACCGTCAGGGAAATTCTCGCTGTGCTGAACCAGGCGCAGGAACGCGCCTATACCTCCGTGGCCACGGTTCTCAAAATCATGGAACAAAAGGGCTTTCTTACCAGCGATAGGGCAGACCGTTCGCTGATCTACCGCCCCGCCATTCCCAAAGCAGAGTATCAAAAAACCTCTCTGAAAAACCTTTCGAGCAAGCTGTTCAACGACACACCTGCGGCTCTGGTCGCGCGCCTCGTTGACGATGAAGAAGTTACCGACGACATGCTCGTTGAGATGCGGGCGCTGCTGAACGAAAGGTTGGGGGACAATGGAAACTGACGCGCTGATAAATAGCTATCTGGATCTGAACCTTCTGGTGCTCGCGGGCACCCTGCTTTGGCTCTCAGTGCGAAAACTCCTGTCCCATACCCAGCTGACCCATGCTTTTGGCGCCCAGCTGCGGCTGATGAATACGCTCACCCTGTTGCTGGCGCTCTCTCCCTTTATGATGTTTGCCTTCACCCGCCTGGTGATGGCACATCCGCCCAATATATCTGATCTATTGGTCTCACAGTTCCTGCAGGGCAATGTCAGCATGAGCGCCACCAGTTTTGAGACCCTGCTTGGGCTACGCGAGGACACCGTGCGGGTGCTCTCTACCCAGCAGCCACTCTGGACCCGGCTGCTGACCTGCGCGCTGGCTATTGGTGGCCTGATCAGCGCCGCTCAATTGGCCTCCTCGGTCTATCGCCTGCGCCGCGCATTGCGTCGCAGCTATGTCTGGAAAAGCATTGGTCGCACCCGAATTTTGGTCTCCGATGAGACTCCGGTCGCCTATTCCACCCGCAGCATTTTCAACCGTTATGTGGTCTTGCCCTCGGCCCTGCTAAGCCAGCCACAGGATCTCAAACTCACCCTGGCGCATGAGCTGCAGCATTTCCGCCAGCGAGACATCGAATGCGAATTCCTGTTGGAACTGCTACGCCCGCTTCTGTTCTGGAACCCCGCCTTTTACCTGTGGCGGCGCGAAGTCCGGCATCTGCGGGAGTTCGCCTGCGATCAGGCGCTGATGGCACGCCCGGGCCTCGATATCCGCGCCTATTGCGAATGTCTGATCCGCGCCTGCGCCCAGGCCGCACAGGAGCGTGTTTTCTTTAGCCGTCGCAGCCCCGCTGTTGCTCTGGTTGACCAGCGTGAAACGCGCCGCGCGTCAACGCTGCAGCAGCGTATCATTGCCGTCACCACACAGGCCCCGCATGACCAAACCGGTTTGGGTTGGGCGCTGGTGTCCGGTCTGATGGTTGCTTCGGTTTTCGCCACTGCCGTGCTGATGCAGCGACCCGGTGATTGGAGCCATGATCGGCTGATGTTGTCGACGATTGTCAATCTCGAGCGCATGGCTAGCCGCAACGCCTCCCCCAGCACAGTCGTGTCGGCCAGTGATATCTTGCAGGGTAGCTTTATGCCTGCCGAACGCTGAGCAATCTGGACGCTAAGCAAGCCAGTTTTAAACTTATTCCATATCAGGGAAAACGGCTGTTTGCTTGACCGTGCCGTAGACAAAACTGGTTTCAATCGACCCGACCCCTCCGATGGGGTGGATCTTGTTGCGGATGAAATTCTCATAAGCGTCCAGCCCCGCCACCAGAACCCGCAGTTGATAGTCCACTTGGCCGGTCATCATATGGCATTCCAACACTTCCGGCATCGCGGTGACCCGGCGCTCAAAATTCTGCACCACCTCTTCGTGGTGCCGTTCAAGGCGAATGCGCACAAAGATCTCCATGCCCAGCCCGTATAGTTTGGCATTTACGAGGGCGGAAAACCCGATGATCACCCCGGATTTCTCCAAATTGCGCAACCGCCGCAAACAGGGAGAGGGTGAGAGGTTCACTGCCTCGGCCAGATCCTGGTTAGACATCCGGCCATCTCGTTGCAGAGCACGAATAATCTGACGGTCTTTTTGGTCCAATGTCGCCACGTGGTCACCCCATAAAATTGGCATTTTCTGCCAAGTTTCCCCAAATCGTAGTCATAAATCTCACTTTCAACACCACACATCAAGGTATTATAGCGGAAACGCTGTGACAGAAGACTGCAATGAACCATCCCTCCAATACCACAGCTGGTTTTGCCTCCCAGGCAATTCATCACGCCCATGACGCGCAGGCCAACAAAGGCGCGCTGACGCCACCATTGCATCTCACCTCTACCTTTGCCTTTGCCTTTGCCTTTGCCTTTGAAACGGCCCAAACCGGCGGTGAGATGTTTGCAGGGGAACGCGCCGGTCATGTCTTTTCCCGCAATTCCAACATGCGCCTGGTTGATATCAAGGGCGCCAGCCAGATCGCCCATGCCCATGGCGCCAGGGTTGTGGTGAATAACATTTATGCCAGCCCCTCTCTCACCCGCCCCATCGAGCTGGGCGCCGATCTGGTGCTGCATTCTGCCACCAAATACCTGGGCGGGCACGGCGATGACGTTGCCGGGCGGCATGATTGCTTTTGATCTCAAAAGCGGGCTGGCAGCGAGACCGGCTTGGGTTGATCACGCGTGCGGTTTCGCCGGGAGATGTGGAAACGCGGGTCCAGCATCCAGCCTCAATGACCCATTCCACCTACACGCCGGAAGAGCGCGTCGAACATCGCAGCACCGAAGGTGCTGGTACGGCTGTCTGCCGGATTGGAAGACCCCGCAGATATCCTGCGTGACCTGAAGCAATCTCTGGATACCGTCAGCGAACAGGCCGCTTGACAGCGGCCCTGTTGGAAATCTGAAAGCGTTAGAACCGCTGCGGCGAAACTGCCGCCAGCGCGATTTCAGGGGGACGGGCCCTGATCAGATCCGCCACCAATTCTGCCGTTGCCGCCGACTGGGTGAGACCCAGATGGCCATGGCCGAAGGCGTAGATCACCGCATCTGATGCTGTGGAGGCCCCAATCACCGGCAGGCTGTCAGGCATCGAGGGGCGAAAGCCCATCCACTGGGTGCCATCAGAGCTGTCCAGCCCCGGCATAAAACGGCAGGCCTTTTTCAACAGCACCTCAGAGCGTTTGTAGTTGGGTGGCAGTTTCAGCCCTCCCAGTTCAACCGCGCCGCCAATGCGCACGCCACCATTGATCTTGCTGGCCACAAAGCCATGGCTGCCAAAGGTCACATGGGTCCTGAGATCGAAGGCCCCGGCAGGCAGGGTGGTGTTATAGCCGCGTTCTGTCTCCAGCGGCAGCACATCGCCAAGCCCGCGCGCCAGGTGGTGCGACCAGGCCCCTGCCGCCAGCACCACCCGGTCCGGCGTGATTTTGTGGCTGCCCAGATCCAGCGCTACAGAGCTGCGGTCGGCGCTGAGAGATTTGACCTCCTGCACCTCGATACGCCCCCCCCGGGACAGAAACTGCCCGGCCAGATATTCGCACCAGGTCTTGGGATCCACGGTATTGATCCAGTCCGGGGTATAGCCGGCATGGGTGAACTGGCGGCTCAGGCCCGGTTGGATTTCGGCAATCTCATCCGGGTTTTGCAACAGGTCAAAGCGGGTGCCATTGGCGCCACGCACCTCCCAAGCTGGCAGGCTGGCCCGGTATTCCTTTTCGCCCTCAAACAGTTGCAACTGACCGTCTCGCTGGATTAGGGATTCGCCATCTGTGTCGCTGATCTGGCGCTCCAGGGCTGCCCGGGCCAATCCCATCAGCGCCGCCTGCGCGCTCATCGAGGCAGCATAGCGGTCCTGCCAGCTGGCGCGCCAAAAGCGCAGCAGCCAGGGAGTCAGCTGGAGGGCATAGCGTGGCGGGATCGACAAGGGCCCCATCGGATCCAACAGCCATTTTGGTGCCTTGCGCATCATGCCGGGCGTGGCCAGCGGAATGATCTCGCTAAAGGCAAAGGCTCCGGCATTGCCCGCAGAGGCCTCTGCCGCCAACCCCTTGCGGTCATAGACCGTCACCTGATGGCCGAGGCTTTGCAGGCGCAGGGCACAGCTTACCCCAACAATGCCACCGCCGATGACGGCAATTGTCATGCCTGCCTGCGAAGAGACATCCGTTGCCGCCACATTGCCCATCACCCGTTCCTCACTTCGTGCCAAATCACCTGAGGCAAATCACTCTGCCTCAGGCGGGGTTATCTCGCGATGTCAGGGCAGTGTATAGGCCGTCTTTACCCGGGTGTAGAATTCAGCCGCATATGAGCCCTGTTCGCGCGCGCCATAGCTGGATCCCTTGGTGCCGCCAAAGGGCACATGATAGTCGACGCCAGCGGTGGGCAGGTTCACCATCACCATGCCCGCCTCCGCCTGCGCCTTGAAATGGCTCGCCCGTTTCAATGAGGTGGTGCAGATCCCGGCACTGAGACCAAAGGTACTGTCATTGGCCAGCGCCAGCGCCTCGTCATAGTCGCGGGCCCGCAGGACCGAGGCCACCGGGCCAAAGACCTCTTCGCGGTTGATGCGCATGTCGTTGCGGGTTTCGGTGACCAGGGCGGGTGCCATGTAGAACCCCTCCTGCGCCAGGCTGAGGCCTTCGCCGCCAATGACAGTGCCCCCTTCCTCTGCTGCGATCTTCAGATAGGACAGGTTCTGCTCCAGCTGGCGCGCATCCACTACTGGCCCCATCTGGATGCCCGCTTCCAGCGCATTGCCAACCTTCAGCCCCTGCATCGCCTCTGTAAGTGCGGCGACAAAGCGATCATGGATGCCCTCGGTAACGATCAAGCGCGAAGAAGCGGTGCAGCGTTGACCCGTGGAATAGAAGGCTCCGTTCAGACAGGCCTCGACAGCGAGATCCAGATCAGCGTCATCCAGCACCACCATCGGGTTCTTGCCGCCCATCTCCAGCTGCACCTTCTTCATGGACCCGGCACAGGCAACAGCAATGCCACGCCCGGTTGGCACCGATCCGGTAAAGGACACAGCATCGACCTTTGGGTGATCCACCATATGCTGCCCCACCACGGAGCCCTTGCCAAAGACGATATTGAACACACCCTCGGGCAGCCCCGAGCGCGAGATAATCTCTGCCAGGGCCCAGGCACAGCCGGGCGTGAGCTCGGCTGGTTTCATTACCACCGCATTGCCATAGGCAAGGGCCGGAGCAATTTTCCAGGCCGGGATGGCGATGGGGAAGTTCCATGGCGTGATCAAACCAACAACGCCAACCGGCGCGCGGGTCACATCCACCTCGACACCGGGGCGGACCGATGCCAAGCGGTCGCCGGTTTGGCGCAGGCATTCCCCGGCAAAGAACTTGAAGATCTGTCCCGCACGGGCTGCCTCGCCAATGCCTTCAGGTAAGGTCTTGCCTTCTTCGCGCGACAAGAGCTGCCCCAGCTCGGCCTTGCGGGCCAGGATTTCGCTGCCAACAAAATCCAACACATCAAAGCGCATCTGCGGTGTCGCCGCCGCCCAGCTCGGAGCAGCAGCACTGGCGCTGTCGATTGCGCGATCCATATCGGCTGTATCGCTTTGCGCCGCGGTGCCGATCACATCGCTGACATCCGACGGGTTCACATTGGGGCAGGCTTCGCTGGTTGCTTCCCACTGGCCTGCGATCAGGTTCTTATAGTCCATTTAAAATAGTCCTTTGGATTTTCGGCCCGGTTTCAGGCCTGGTTTCAGGCCCGAATGCCGGTGCGATAGGGGTCGTCCTTGCCAAAAAGCAGGGTCACATCAGCGGTGACATGGGCCTCGCCTTCGATCTGTGGGATCACCTGCCCCCGGTCATTGCGGCGATAGCTTAAGGTATAGGTGCTGCCGATAATGCTCTCCTGAATCCAAGATGTTCCCGGATCAAGCAGCCCATCCTCGGCCAGGCAGGCCAGCTTGGCGGAACAGCCGGTGCCACAGGGGGAGCGGTCATAGGCGCCACCCGGACAGAGCACAAAGTTGCGCCCATGCCCCTGTGGCGACTGCGGCGCTCCGAGAAATTCAACATGGTCGATCCTGGCGCCTTTGGCTCCGGTGATACCCTGCGTCCAGAGGGCGTCGCGAATGGCACAGGCCGCTGTGCTCAGTTGAGCGATGTTTGTACTCTCCAGATCAGCAGGGCAGTCCGGGGTCAGGAAAAACCAATTGCCGCCCCAGGCAACATCGCCGGTGATCTGCCCCAGCCCGGGCACCTCCAGGCAAACCGCCTTGGCATGGCGATAGCTGGCGACGTTTTCCACCACCACCCGGTTGGGAGAGATCAGTTTTGCCTCGACAACCCCAACCGGAGTTTCAAGGCGGTGGAGCCCAAAATAAATGCGCCCCAGATGGTACAGTGTCACCAGTGTGCCGATGGTCGCATGGCCACACATGCCCAGATTGCCCACTGGGTTAAAGTAGATCACTGCCGCCACCGAGTCCGGGCTTTTCGGCGGCAGCAAGAGCGCCCCCACCATGGCGTCATGGCCGCGTGGTTCCAGCAGGACCGAGGCGCAGAAATCGCTATGTTCCGTCTCCAGCCTTGCAGCCTGGTCAGCCAGCGGCCCGGATCCAAGATCCGGCCCGCCGCTCAGGATCAGCCGCGTTGGCTCACCCCCAGTATGACTGTCGATCACCCGCATCGTCAGACGGCAACATCGGGCAGCGTGGACCAGTTGGCATACCAGCCTTTGAACAGGGCATACTGCGCCTCGACATAGTTGCACTGGCTCTCTGTCAGGGTATCGCTTTCATTGAAATGCAGCTCATATTCGCTGTCACCGTTCAGCACCATCAGGTGTTTGTAATAGAGCACCAGATCGGCGCCTTCATCAAAGGAGGACAGGACAGCCAGTGCCTCTTCCAGCTCCTTGGCGCGGATACGGGCAGAGACATCTCCTGCAGCGGCCTGCTCACATAGGGCAACCAGATGCAGCACTTCGCGCGGCAGGGCATTGCCGATGCCGGTGATAGCGCCGGCGGCACCGCAATTCACAAAGCCATGGAAAACCGTGGTATCAACGCCAATCATCAGAGTGACGCTGTCGTCATGCCCGGTGATGTTTTCAGCCGCGTAGCGCAGGTCATCAGCGCCGCCAAATTCCTTGAACCCCACCAGATTGGAGTGCTCTGCGCGCAGGGCAAAGAACAAATCCGCCCGGGTGGCAAAGCCATAATAGGGGCTGTTGTAGATCACCGCCGGCAGGTCAGGAGCGGCAGCAAGAACCGCCTTGAAATGCGCCTTTTGCGCGGTAGCGGAGGATCCACGGGACAGCACGCGTGGGATCACCATCAAGCCCTGGGCGCCGACCTCAGCTGCATGGGCCGCATGGGCCGCGGCGATTTTACTGTTCACCGCCCCGGTGCCCACAATTGTGGGCACCCCAGCTGCGACCAGGCGTGCAACCCCCTCCATGCGCTCTGCATCGGTCAAGAGCGGCCAATCCCCCATGGAGCCGCAATAAACCACCGCCGACATGCCTGCCGCGATCAGCTCCTGCCCCTTGCGCACCAGAGCATCAAAATCAGGGCGGCGCTCCGCTGTGCAGGGGGTCATCAGGGCCGGGATGCACCCGGAGAAAATTGGTTTGCTCATAGTCTGTTCCTCACAGAGCCAGCCCCTACGGCCGGCGATTGATGGGCACCAAAACACCAAATCCCAACCCTCCCCAGAGATCCGGAGGAAAAAGCAAAGGCGCGCCTTGGCGGTTGCATTGGCGTTCTTCTATTTTATATTGGATCCAATTTACAATATATTTTCTCTCTCAGCTTTCCAGAAGACGAATTTGCCGCTATGAGAGATATTGAAGGAGTGCCTTATGAAGTTGAATTCCGTCGATATTTCAAAAACTGCATCGGCGTCCTCGATCGTTTTTGAGGCCCTGCGCAAGGCCATCATCGAGGGCGACGTCAAAGAGGGCGAACCCCTGCGTCAGGACGAAATCGCCCGGTTGTTCAACACCAGCCGAATCCCGGTACGCGAAGCGATCTCCAGGCTGGAAGAGCAAGGGCTGGTCAAAACGCAGCGCTACAAGGGCGCCGTTGTCTCTGGGCTATCCGCCACAGAAGCCGAGGAAATATTTGATTTCCGGGCTTTGATCGAACCAGAGGTGATCCGCCGCGCGGTACCTTTGATGTCGCAGGACACCCTGGACACCGCCCGCACTTCCTGGGCCGCATTCTCTGCTTCAGCTGATCCGATGAGCTGGGGGGATCTTAACCGTGATTTCCACTCAACCCTCTACCGGGCCAGTGGTTTGCAATATCATCTGGATATCATCGACAATGCCATGGACCGGATTGATCGCTACCTGCGCGCGCAGCTGGTGATGTCCAACGGCATGGCACGCGCCAATGAAGAACATATCGCCATTTGGGAGGCCTGTGTTGCCGGCAATGCCGCCCAGGCTGCAGAACTGACGCGACTGCATATTTCCGGGGCCCGTGAATCTCTGATCCAGAACATCAACAGCCTGCGCTGAACGGATCGGTCACAAAAAAAACGCGCCCCCTCTTGCAAGGGACCGCGTTCAAAATTTGTCAAAACTGAGCTCCCCCCCGAAATTCGGACACTGAGGTAAGCTGCAATTTGTTGTCTGTTTATCTACAATACGACGGAGATCAGGAATGTCCAAACGAAAGCAGGATCACCCCGAGTTTTAGGCCAAGGTTGCGTTAGAGGCGCTGAAGGGCGAGGAGACGGTCAGCGAATTGGCCAGTCGGCTTGGGATGCATCCCACCATGATCCACCAATGGAAGCCTGCGCTGCTTGAAGGTGCGTTTGGCGTATTTGAGCGCGGAGGTCGACGAAGAACAGGTCAAAGACCTCCATGCCAGGATCGGAGATTCAGCCCTTGTCCGCCATTGGTCCGAGGATAATGAGCGAATGCCGTCGCCAACGACTTTTGGCCAGAAAGCTCAAACCCTGGACCGGCAAGTGAGGCGCAAGATGGTTGAGCCAAGCGTCACAGCATCTGCGCGCGTTGATCGACAAAGTGATTCTGACCCCCAACGAGACGGGTGAAGAATTGACGGTTGATCTGATTGGCGACCTGACAGGCATTCTGTCGGTTGTAACGACGTCGGAAAGCATCCGCATTGCAGCGGAGCTTTCTAAACTTCAACAAGTGCATCAGGAGCTTAGCGGTAGAACGCGCAAAGCCACCCCGAAGGGGCTTTGGTGTCGTGTTCTACTTTACAAGTATATTGGTTGCGGGAGCCCACAACCAGCGTTGCAGAACTCACCTAAGGTGTCATGTCTGAACCATCTCAGAAATGAGATGCAGGCCTGCATCGCGTCCAAGAATATAGGCTGTTCGCCCAATTGGCCTCCCACCAGATTAGGCGATACAGTACGACCTTTATCTCTATCCAAGTCTGTCTCAGAGGCTTTGCTAGCCGACTTGCGACTTAACTCTGAATTAGTGTTAGTGCCGCAAGGCCAAAATAAATTGGCCTTGCGGGCTTTCACTTAGGCAAACAACAGATCGTCTGCACCGTTGATAACGATCGTAACGGTTTCAGTGTCTGTGGCCCCCTGATCATCCGTCACCGTATAGGTGAAGGTATCGGTCGCTGTTTCGCCGTCATCCAGGTGCTCAAACATCCCATCCGCAGAGTAGTCAAAGGTGCCGTCTCCGTTATCAACAACACTGCCCAATGTGCCCGTGGTGTCGACACTGAAGACAAAAGTATCGCCGTCCACATCGGAAACATCTGCTGTGATTGTCACTTCTGGACTTGGTGTGTTGACGGTCGCCTCGAATGACACACCCTGAACCAAGACATTGTCGGTGGCGCCGTTGACTTCGTAGTCAAACGGACCGGCAGAGACTGTCACATCAACAGTTGTGCCGTTGCTCAGTGCAAGGTCGGTAACCGTGATACTGATCTCATCGACATTCTTGTTGTCGTCGCCAAAGGCGATCCAACCTGGGTTGGTAGTGTCAATGCTGCCACCATCGGAATCCGTAACGACAAAGTCGGTGGGCGGAATAGTGGTTTCGACACCATCGACAAAGATAACGGCAGAGGCTCCCCAACCGGAATTATTTGGGTTCGCCCCAAATACCATACCATTGCCATCGGGCAGGTATTGGTCTGCGATTTGTTGCGGCGTCTTGTTCGCACCACCATCCCGAGGAATTGCAGTAGCCACACCTGTGTCAAAGTTGAACACATAGTGATATCCCATATTGGGAACGATCTGGCTGCCAACACTATCCCCAATCACCACCTGCGAGTCTTCTTCTGAGACGGCAGTGACTGGCTGTGCCACCGGCCCGTCATTGGAGCCGTTGATTGTTATGGTCACCGTCTCGGTAGCGGTGCCGCCATTGCCGTCATCCACCGTGTAGGTGAAGGTATCCGTCGCGCTCTCGCCTGCGCCGAGGCTGTCAAAGGCCCCCGCAGGATCATAGCCAAAGGTGCCATCGCCATTGTCAGTCACAGTGCCCTGGGTGCCGGTGGTATCCACGCTGAAGCTATGACTATCCGAGGCATCCACATCCGTGAAGTCAGCGGCTAGAATGACTTCAGGGCCATCTTCAGCAAGAGTAGCGTTGACTGCAACGGCTACGGGACCGTCATTGGACCCGTTGATTGTTATGGTCACCGTCTCGGTCGCGGTGCCACGATTGCCGTCATCCACCGTGTAGGTGAAGGTATCCGTCGCGCTCTCACCTGCGCCGAGGCTGTCAAAGGCCCCCGCAGGATCATAGCCAAAGGTGCCATCGCCATTGTCAGTCACCGTGCCCTGGGTGCCGGTGGTATCCACGCTGAAGCTATGACTATCCGAGGCATCCACATCCGTGAAGTTCGCAGCGATGGTAATACCGGGGCCATCTTCATCGGCACTGTCTACAACGGCCGCAGCCACCGGCCCGTCATTGGAGCCGTTGATTGTTATGGTCACCGTCTCGGTCGCGGTGCCACCATTGCCGTCATCCACCGTGTAGGTGAAGGTATCCGTCGCGCTCTCGCCTGCGCCGAGGCTGTCAAAGGCCCCCGCAGGATCATAGCCAAAGGTGCCATCGCCATTGTCAGTCACAGTGCCCTGGGTGCCGGTGGTATCCACGCTGAAGCTATGACTATCCGAGGCATCCACATCCGTGAAGTCAGCGGCTAGAATGACTTCAGGGCCATCTTCAGCAAGAGTAGCGTTGACTGCAACGGCTACGGGACCGTCATTTTCGCCTTCGATGGTGATATCGTAGGTTACGGTTGTTGTGCCACCCTGGCCATCACTTAGCACCAGGGTAACTGTTTCCGTCGCGCTCTCCCCCGCCGCAAGAGAGTCATAAGAGGTTCCTGGATCAAAGGTGATTTCCAGTCCGCTGCTCGTTCCCATTGCTGAAGCTTGGCTTGCAGCACCTTGGGAAACAGCTACGGTTCCGCCACCGGTGACGCTGGCACTAGCAACTGAAACCGGGTCACCATCCATGTCATAAACATCGACCTGAAATGAAAATCCGTCATCTTCTGATGTGTCGAGATCGGCGCTGCGCAGCGCTGCCAAGGGACCATTGTTACCCCGAAGGTTCAGAGTGAAATCATCAAATTGCAGGATCTCGAAGCGGTGCAGGAAATCACAGCCGTCTTGCCCCACAACAAAGGTCCAGGGGCCACAGCCATAGACCTGGTAGTCTAAGAGCGAACCGGAAAAAACACCGGTATCCTGTCCGCGACCGCCAAACATCACGTCATTGCCCGCCCCACCTTCGACAGTGTCGTCTCCGGAATCGGACAGGATCCAATCGTTGAAATTGGACCCAACAATGGTGTCGTCCCCCCGATGGGTCCTCACAAAAGCACCGTGACTGCTTTCAGACAGGTCGATATCCTGATCTTTGTTGAGGTGCTTTCTCCAAAACCCGCGCCCGCGATAACCCATAAATCAACTCCCTTTTGAATTCCATAGAACCGGCCTCCCCCTAGATTGTGGCGCGCGCAGAACACTGCCTCAAACCCGAGTGAAATCTGGTAAACCCCAGAAAGAACGATAAAATTTTACGGATTTCCAAACAATCACCCGTTCGGGTGGTTTTTGCGACTGAAGAAATGCTAAATGTTTCGCTACTTCATAGTAGTTTCAAACTTTCCGGTGATTTGTTTCCTGAGAGAGTATTCAAGGAGCCTGGATGTCAGATCAAACTCGAATCATGAGCAGTTTGCAGCTCTTCTGCTATGGCTTTCTCACCACCCCCATAGCAGTCGCGGGGTTTGCGCTCGTCATCTACATCCCGACATTCTATGCGGTGGATTTGGGGCTGGGACTGGCCGCCGTTGGTGCCGTATTCATGTTTGGGCGGGTATTTGATGTCATATCTGACCCGTTGATTGGCTATCTAAGTGATCGGACCCGCAGCCGATATGGGCCACGACTGCCCTGGATGGTTCTGGGTTTACCGGGCTTGGTCCTGTCGGTATGGCTGCTTTTGTCCCCACCAGAGGGCGCAGGCCTTTGGTACCTAATCTGCGTAAGCGCAGCCTTCTTTTTGTTTTTTACAATTGTAGACGTCCCGTATTCATCCGTCGGCTTAGAGGTTTCCCCCAACACAAATGAGCGCACCTATCTGGCTGGCTCCAAAGCCGCATTCCAGGTGGTTGGCGCCCTCATTGCTTCACTCATTCCCATTCTCTTTGCCACCCAAATGGGCGCATCACTTCATGTGCTCGCACTGATCGTTGTCGGGTTTTCAATACCGGCGATCCTTTTGTTTCTGTTCGGTGTTCCCCGAACAGCACAGAACGAAACCCTGCACAACGTGGGACTGTTGGAGGCAAGTCTTTATGCTCTTCGTCATCGGGACTATCGCTTGTTGATTGGAGCTTTCTTCCTTGTTCAAGCTGGCAACGCACTGACCGCGGGCCTCATGGTGTTGTTCATTACCCAGATCGTCGGGCGGCCTGATTTGATTGGGCACTTCTTTTTGTTGCTTTTCGCTTCTACTGCGATCTTTTTACCAGTTTGGATTTGGCTCTCAATAGTCCGGTCCAAGGCCTTTTCATGGGTCTGTGCCATATCAGTTGCCTGCCTGAGCCTTGCCTTCGCCTGCCTTATTGGATCTGGCCAAATTTGGCTAATGGCAGGCCTGAGCATTGTCATTGGTGCTGCCTTTGGCGCCGATGCCACCATGCCCACATCCATGCTGGCCGACCTCGTCTCAAAAGGGGAAAGCGAAGGTCAGCCCAAACGTGCTGCCATGTTGCTGGCGCTGAAAAACGCCGTCTCCAAGCTCACCTTTGTGTTCCCTATGGGCCTCGCCTTTCCGGTTTTGGAATTGGCCGGCCTGGACAAAACCGGCAGCAATTCCCCAATAGCCCTTCTGACGGTGGTCTTCTTTTTTGCGGTCTTGCCAATTCTTCTACGCTTGCTCGCCTTACTTGTCCTGTCCAAGACCATGCGCAGCAAGAAGAATGGAAACGGCATCAACGCATGACACAGGACGCCAACGCTTTTGATGCATTCGACCTTTCTGAGATCCTGACAGAAGAAGCCAGAATGCTTCAGAAACGGTCTTGGAGTTCTGCCAGAATGGTAATGTGGATCATTGCCCTGGCAGCCCTATTGCTTGCATTCGATGGAGCCTACCTTGATGCCGTCATATGGGCGGCGCTTGCTGGCACTATGGTCGCCCTGACATTGATCTACGCCAATGTTGTTTGGCCAAACGAGGTCATGCCCGAACAGACCCAAAGTTATCTTCGAGGCCATGTTTTTGTAACCGCCTTGACTGGATTGGTCTGGGGGGGATTTGCGATTTATCAGACAGATCCCGCGTCAGAGATTAAGACCTTCGTCGCAGGGGTTTTTCTAACCTCCATCACCTCGGGAGGAGGTATGGAAGGAACGGTTTATCGCCCTGGCTACATCGCTCTCGCTGTCACATCCCTACTTCCGTTTGGTACCGCACTGGTTCTGTTTTCCGCAGGGCCGATCCAGGTGTTTGGCCTGTTTATTTTTCTCTATTTTGCATTTTGTTACATCACAAATGAAAAGGTGTCCGACAGAACCCGTCAGGGGATCATTACTGACCTTGGCCGTGATGCAACCCGCCAGATCTATGAAAAGAATGTAGAAATCGAGCGACTGAACGCGGAGAAAACGCGTTTCATGGCCGCCATTAGTCATGACATGAGCCAACCTTTGGTCGCCCAAAAGCACCTTTTAAGAGCCTTGAGCGCTCGGACCAAAGGTCCAGAAAATCAAGACCTGATCACAATGATCGAACAGACAGTTTCCAGTCAACAGCATCTGCTGTCGGCCTTGGTCGACTTTAGTCAGCTCGAAATGTCGGAGACAGATCTCTCTCTTGTTTCGATTGATGTGCCGGCTGTGATTGAACAGCTTGAAGGGGAGTTTTCCGATCGCGCCAAAGACCGTTCTATTTCCATCCAGTTGGACGTAGCAGACGCCAACCTAGCTACAGACCGACATGTTTTGTTGCGGGTGCTTAGAAACCTGTTGTCCAATGCAATCAAGTATTCTTTCGACGGCAGCTCAATCATCCTACAGGTGCAGGCCCAAGAGGGGGAGGTTGTGCTGACAGTTTCGGATGATGGTCCCGGCATCGCTGAAGAGCAACAAGCAAGAGTTCTAGAAGAATACGTGCGCCTTCCAAACGATCAGAACCAGCCTGGATTGGGCTTAGGCCTAGCCATTTCATCTACGCTCGCAGAGTTACTTGGTGGCCGATTAGAGCTTCATTCGAGGCCCGGACATGGCACCAGGGTTTCCCTGATCTTGCCTGAAGGCGCTGAAACTGAACAACAGGGCGCTGCGGATGAGCTACCTTTCATATTGGTCATTGGCAGACACGACGACACAATTCACGACGGCTGGTCCGAGATGTTTTCTACGTGGATGTGGAAATTTGCCCATGCAACCGATGAGGCACGGGCGCGGCTGTTGACATCCACTTTGGGTATTACTCCAGATCTCATCATCTGGGACCCGGAAGAGCCGCTCACATCACAGAGGCCAAGATTAAGCAAGAATGATGCCATACCGGTACTGGTAATTGATCGCTTGAAAACTCATTTTGACGTCGCACCCGCAGATCCCGTGCTCCAAGCCCCGTTCACGCCAGAGCAACTGCGATCAGAAATTGAAAAACTCTCGTTGCAGTAAGTTGGCTCAAATCAGCGCCAGTGTCCTCGCCCTGCTTGCCGCGGCAGTTCTTGTGGTCACTTCCAACTCGCGAAAGATCACCTTTGCATGTGATTTGACAGTGTTTTCGCTGATCACCAATTCATCCGCAATCTCTTGGTTGGACATTCCCCTATCTATCAGTGCCAATATTCGAATTTGCCGTGGGCTTAGCTTGGGTACAACAATCTGGCTGCCCCCCTCTACACCGGAAATTTCTCGGCTTGAGCTTCGTTGCAACGTGCTCGCCGAAATGTCTCCCGCCTTTTGTGCTTCAACGATAGCATTCAACAAAACCTCCGGATCACTCGTCTTATGCAGATAGCAAAAGGCCCCGATCAGCTCGGAATGAGCTTTCTGCTCTCCCCCTTCAGAGGCCGTAAGGATAATGACAGGTGTCTTGATGCCACGTTGCCGAATAGCGGAAATCAAAACCATTCCGTTCATCTCCCGCATGGTCAGATCAGTTACGATAACATCAAACACGACACCCTGATCCAAAGCCAGCAACAGGTCCAGACCGGACGCGTAACAGGTGAAATCGACTGGATGCTCTAAATCTGCTTCCCAGTGTTGAATGCCCGAAAGAAACAGCGGATGGTCGTCAACAAAGGCGATCAGGGCTCTTTTTGCTTCATTCAACGATTTCAAACCTTGTCTCGATTTCCCTCCGTGGCACTAGATAAAGGAAAGATGAAGTTTTCAAGGAAATTCCTGCCATTTTTTCACCCGCCGTCTCCCCAAAGATTGCATCCGCCGCCTCACTTGGAGTGACCTGAGCCCCAAGTTTCCTCCACCTCGTGGAGAGTCCTTGGGTTTGCTTTGATGGGCCTACGCGGTAAGTTTTTCCATCGTTCATTTCTCTGCAAATTCTCTGGGCGTCGTGCTTCCAAGAGCCGAGTGCGATCCTTGGGTGTTGTAGTCCACTTGCCATTTTTTCAGCGTTGATCTGGCTTCTGCCAGTGAGCCGAAGAGCGTTTCGTGTACCACAAATAGCTCCCCCGTTGAACGACCGAGGATGCTATGAATTCTGATTGCGAATGTTTCAAATAACCTCGACAGGATCTCTTCCGATATCCGCAGTATGCTCTCCGAGATCCGGCTGTCGGGGAGATTGAGCTTGTTAGGGAACTGGCTGGTTTGCTGAGTTTGGGGCAAAAAGAAACGGCCTCGAAGCGTTATGCTTCCGGCCGTTCTGTGGACACTGGTTGCGGGAGTAGGATTTGAACCTACGACCTTCAGGTTATGAGAGAGCCTAGGCCAAGTTGCACCGGTTACGCCCCCTCACGCCCACCTACCCTATCTTATTGTTATTGCACATTTTAAATTGACGCGTCGCGCACTCATCTTCTACGGCTTACTCCGTGGTGTGCTTCCAGTTGCTTCCACAGTGCTTCCACGAGAGCTTTCAGGGGTAGGGGAATAGAGATGGTAAAACTCACCAAACGGGCGGTTGATGCGCTGGAGCCAGCGGCCAAGGATTACTTTGTCTGGGACAGCCAGATTGCCGGGTTTGGGCTGCGGGTGATGCCATCCGGGGCCAAAACCTATCAGGCGCAATATCGCAAGGGCGGGCGCACCCGTCGCGTTTCGGTGGGGCGTCATGGCAAGATCACCGTGGAAGAAGCCCGCAAGCTGGCCAAGGAGATCATGGGACAGGTCGCCAAGGGCGAGAACCCCGCAGAGGACATTTCCCAGCACCGCAAAGCCCCCACCGTTGCCGCGCTCTGTGAACGGTTCTTTGAGGCCCACGCCAAAGAACGCTGCAAGCCTTCGACACAAAAGGAATACCGCCGCGCCATTGACCTGTTCATTGTTCCCGCCATCGGCAGTTTCAAAGTGGTCGATGTGGAGCGCCGCGACATTGCCGAGTTGCACCACAGGTTCCGCGACAAGCCCTATCAGGCCAACCGCACCCTGGGCGTGCTGTCCAAAATGTTCAATCTGGCTGAGATCTGGGGGCTGCGCCCGGATGGCTCAAATCCCTGCCGTCATGTTCCGAAATACCGCGAAATCAAGCGCGAGCGCTATCTGAACCAGAATGAGTTGCAACGCCTTGGTCATGTCCTAAGCGAGGTTGAACGCGAAGGCACGGAAACGCCCTTTGTGGTGGCTGCGTTCCGGCTGCTGATCCTGACCGGGTGCCGCCTGGGCGAGATCCAGACTTTGAAGTGGGGTTACATTACCGACACCGGCATGGAATTGCCGGACACCAAGACAGGGGCACGGCGCATCCCCCTGCCCCAACCTGCGCGAGACGTCCTGACCCATTTGCCGCGCACACCCGGCAATCCTTATGTGATTGAAGGCAAACTTGCGGGCCAATACGCCACCGATTTGCAGCATCCCTGGCGACGCATCCGAGCGCGGGCAGGTCTGGCCGGGGTCCGCATCCACGACCTGCGCCACACCTATGCGTCGAATGCCGTATCCTCTGGAATGGCTATTCAGATGGTCGGGCGGTTGCTGGGGCATAGCCAGATCCAAACCACAATGCGCTACGCCCATCTGGCGGATGATCCGGTCCGGCAGGCCGCGGAAGAAAACGCCGCGCGGCTGGGATCTATCGTCGGGGATATGAGGCGACCGAGGCTGCGCGCCGTATAGGATCACGTACCGATACGTAGGGGCTAAGGTTGCCGCTAATCCCGTACGTTACGTATAAGGGTTTCTAGACCCACTCACCGACCGTTACCTATACGTAGGGACCGGCCATTGCCTACGTATAGGTAACATAACCGTAAAAGTGACACATGACCCTTCCATTACTGACCCTTTGGCAGCGCGGCGTTTATCTCAGCAAAGCTGCATTCCACTTTTCTCCTGACGCCGAGAAGGAAGCTTATCAGCGTGTGCATAAAGCGTCCGCCCTAAGCGCTTTGACAAACACACTGCAAGACGCACAAGCCCAAGGAACCGAGACAAACCAAGCAACAATTTCTGGTTTAAACGCCATGTCAAATGTAATGAGTAAACGCTCGGCTTGGTACAGCAGAAGGTACGAAGCCACCTTGAAAGCACTTAAAAGTGGTATACTCGTAGCCTATGGCTTTGAACCGCCCCGCCGGATGGAAAGTCAGCCTTATGAAATCCCCGCAGCCTATTGGGCAGGCCGCGTCCGATGGGACAACGCGACACTCACGGTCAACGGCTTAGAGTTCATAGAAGTTCGTGTGCTAGCAACACAAGTACGTGACAGGCTTGTCGGAATCAGCCACGAGACCACCACGGATCTGCAACGGGGCCGCCCATCAATCAAAGCAGATGTGGAAGAAGCCTTCGCAACTCTCTTGCAAAAGGGCTTGATAGACATTTCCAAGTCAGCCAAATCCCACTTCCCCCTCGTTCGACAGTGCCTCCAGACAATCCAACCTGGAGCAAGCTACAGCGACACTAAACCTGGGGACGAAGGTATCCGTACATATTTTTCTCCTCTTTTCAATGAGTTGAAGAAAACCAATAAACAGTAAATTGCTGGGGATTTTACTGCTGTTTTTACTGGTTTCTAATTGAGCGAAGACAAGAGCATCAAACCAACAAACAGGAGTTGACGATGCTCAACAAGACACCAGCTAACGCAAACAACGCCCCCGCCCAGGATTATCTGGACGGCTTCATTGACGAACGCATGGCCGCAGACTTCCTGTGCCAAAGCGTCCGCACCATCCAGAAATGGCGCGTCACCGGATACGGCCCCAAGTTCTACAAATCAGGCCGCTCTGTACGCTATCGCCGCCGCGATCTTCTGGCCTGGGGCGAAACACGCCGCCACGGCAGCACCAGCAGCTACAACGCCGCATGAGTTTTGCCCGCGTTGGGCTTGGCAGCACCGCGCGGGATTTTGGGGCCGGATGGCTTCACCAAGGCGCGGGGTCAAATGGCATCCCGCGCCTTTCTCACATCTAAAATCACACAATCAATTCAGGAGACATAACATGTCCAATCTTCCCGCCCATAAGATCAAACTGGGCCTGACCACCGCCACAATCTGGAAAAATGACGGGTCATACTCCGTCGATATTACCCGCGCTTACAAAACCGCAGATGGCGAGTGGAAAAACACGTCCGGGTTCTTCCATTCTGACCTGCTGAATATCGCCAAATGCGCGGAACGCGCAGAAATCTGGATCAGCAGACAGTTGAGCGCCCAGCACTAACACCCAAGCCGGGCACCGCCCGGCCCCAAAACACAAGCTGCCCCGCCGGAGGCACCATTACCGGCGGGGCACACCCAATAAACACTCCCCAAACCGCAGCGCTAAGACGGCGAAATAAAGGGGGGTCTTGTAACACCCCCCTCCACGAATACGAAAGCGAAGGTCAGCGTAAATGGAAGCGGATATCCTGCATTCTGGCTTTGATGGGCTGAAATTCACCGTGGAAACCGATATTCCGCCTGCACTGCGTGAAGCCCTGGCAGAGGCTAAGGCCCTGGCAATCAAAACCAATGCCGAGACTGTTGTAGAATTCGGTTCTGTAGCTCTCTCAGTGCGCCGCACAGGCGGTTCCGCCTTTTCCGCCCATACTGGCGAATACGGAGCTGAATGGTACTTTCTCGACCCGGAAAACCGCGCTGCGAACAATCCTGGCATTACCGTAGACTTTCGGGCGTTCTTACTGGCCACTGGTGGCCTGGGCGCCGCAGAGGAACACTTTCGGACCTGCATGAATGCGTTTGGCATCCGCTATGCCGACCACCTGTTGCGCGTAACCCGCGTGGACTACGCCATCGACTTTCTCGCCCCCTGGTTTGAACCAGACCGCGAGGCGCTGGTGGTGCCACCCGGCACCCGCGTGCAGGAATATACCGGGGTCGATGAGACCGAGACCCACGCCACAGGCGCACGCGTCACCGGGCTGCGCGCCGGGGCCGTCGCCAACCGGCAATTGGCGATCTATGACAAACGACAAGAGGTCATGCAAAAGGGCAAGCTGGGCTGGCTCACCATCTGGAACGACGCCCGCGCCCAACTGAACCGCCCGCCCCTGGATCTGTCCGACCGACTGGCAAGCCAAGTCTGGCGCATTGAGCTACGCATGGGGTCCAAGCAACTGCGCAACCGCTGGGAAATGCGAAGCTGGCAGGATCTGCGCGATATGGTAGGCGACGCCTACACCGAGTTCTGCGAAAAGATCCGCTACACCTGCCCCACAACCGACAGCAACCGCGCCCGCTGGCCCACACATGACCTTTGGCACGCTGTCGCCAGCGTCATTGTCAATGATCTGCACGAAAACTGTTCTGGCGTCCTGCCGAGCGAAGTGATCGAAACCAACCGCGCCGAACACATGCGCATGCTGGACCGGCAAATCCTTGGGCTGTTCGTATCACGGGCTACCGCCTCAGAAGTTCAACCAGCCGAATTCCAAGACTTCCTAGATAGCCATATCGAAACACTGAAACGGCTATCAGGGGAACACCCCACGCCCCTGCCAGAACGCCTCAGAAAGGCAGCCACGCGGTATCGGTTTAAGTAATACAGGGCGGGAACCAGACTTTCGCTGCGCACCGCTCGAACGGCAGCTATGCGCAAGAAGTGAACTTCACAACGTCAAATGAGTAGCCCTTAGCAGATATTTCTTACAGACCATCATGACGGGTTGAAGTTTCCCCGAAAGCGAAAATTGACAGGAAAGTATAGAAATATGGAAGGCAAAGGGATCGTTCGTAGACAAAGCATCTAGAACGTTCTTTGCGGGTGAAACGAAGGCATGGCCTCGGACAAAGCGAAAGCGACGCAACCAAATTTTCGCCTGGGCACTATCTGGCGCTTCATAGGCGAAGGTAGCTTTGTCAAATTCGCCAACATCGCTTGGCCCTTCATCCGCATAATTTTATCAACACAAATTGAGCTAAGCATCAGAATATCGACGCTTTTGCCATCGATTTGGTCCGCATATATATCCATCCTTTTAGACCGCATGCTCTACTTGCAGCTTTTGGGATAGGCTCTAGTGTTCAGGCGCGGGCTTGGAAGATAATGGATTTTGTTCTCGCATTGACCTTCATGTGCCCGTGATTAGGCTGATCTGCGTGACACATTGCGCACAGGATCTCTAAGTTCGAGGCTCGATTATCCGTAACCACACCATTGCGATGGTGGCAATGTAGCGCCCATGATGCATGCTTGAGGTCAACATTGCATTTCTCACAGCGCCACTTTGACTGTGCTCTTTTCCTGTGAGAGATTTCTGCCCATTGGGGAACATAGGTGTTGAGTTCGGCTTCGCTGGCCTTGCGAGACGGTTTTTGATGGAAGTATGTTGAGTAGGATAGAAAGAAGTCAGAAATATCAAAAGTTTGAAAAATATCGCGCTTAGTCATTTTTTGACCTTGCTCATATGCCTCTCGATTTCCAGGGTTCTCGTACCCGAGCCAATCAAGTGCTTTCAAGCAGTTCTTGCAGACCTTCAATTCGGCCTTTGTCTCACCTCTTTCCCCTGTGTCCGGGTCTTTCCAATCCACAGGGAAAACACCGTCGTTGCCGCTGATGACAACATAGCGTTCAAACCGTCCCTTTTGCCTCATGGACTCCAACGTACTGCATTCGGCGACATGGAATTTTCGTGACTTTTCAGGTTCGTTTTCCAGCACCCATTGGGATGATCCTGTATCTTTGATGTAGAGGAGGACTTGTTCTCCTTTATAGGATAGCAAACCGCCGGTTGAAGTTTCCAGATCGTCCAGTTCGATGACGATCCCTGTCTCCAACTCGGCCAAAATGAGCTCGCGCGGGGACAGGCTTTCCGCTTTGAGTTCCCATTTTGAGACAGGTGCATTCATGCGCTGCCTTTGGGCTGCGAGAGCTGGGAATGAAACGGAAAGCTTCATTCGACCTGCTCTAAAATGCGGATGATTTCGGTTCTTGCTATCGAACGAACGCGAAATTCTACACGGCGCGAGCGCACGGGATCCTCAACGCCCTTGTCGTCAAAAACCAATCGGCTGGATGAGAGGCCATTGGCCGTCAGCAATGGGCGCACCCATTCCATTTGGCTCTGCGTTTCCTGTAGACTCAGACATTTGAGGAGCACCTCACGGGTCCGTTCCTGTGAGAGCCCCATGTTGCCAATGTAAGCATCGATATCGTTCGATTTTGACGTCCATTCCGAAGATGTGTGTCCCTCAATGCGGATTTCTTCGATGGAGGATTTGAAGGGGTGAAGAACCCTGAGATATCTAGGAAAGAAGTCCTCGATAATGCTTTCAAACTGGCGTGTTAAGCGCGCTTCGCTGCGCGCAAAGAGAACTTTTGGAGAGCGAAATCTGACGGTTAGACTTTCGCGATCCAGTTCAGCATCCCACGCGTCAAGGTCGCCTGAAAACTCCTCCCAAAGCGCGTCGTAAATCAGCGTCTCGTTTTGTATGAACGTTTGAGCGATCTGCGTGATCTGCTCGTTCTTCTCAGATACCTCTTCGACGATCTCGGTGATCTCTTCGTTTATCGCAGTGATCTCCGCGTTCTTTTCTGCAACGGGGCGAATGTAGGCGATGGCAATGAATAGAAAAATTACCATCAGCCCGGCCATCAAGTCGGAGACGGACATCCATTCATTTCCGTCATCACCTTGGCGTTTTTGAAATAGGGCCGCCATGATCAGACGCTACCGCCGTTTGCGACAAGCTTTTGGAGCTTTTGCGTCAGCGGCGTGTAGTCGTCGACCAATTTCTCGGACACGGACGCCAAGTTTTGCCCGAGCAACTCGATTGCGCGTGTTAGTTCATCTTGCATACTTTTGTCGAAGTTCTCGAAATTCTCATTGAGTTTCTCAGTGCTTTGCGCCCAAGATTCATTGATCGATGTCTGTGCCTTTTCAGAGGCTTGTGAAATCAGATCCTCATGCTTCTGGAACTCGTTGATTGCTTGGTCCGTCAGGCGCGACATAGTTTTCTCCAATTCGGTGGAGAAGCTTTGTTGCGCGTCGGAAGATTGATCAATGAGCTTTGTGTGGGACTGTCGCAGTACCTCGTAGGAAGCTTTACTCTCCTTGACGCTTTCACGCATCGCCGCGACATTCTCCGTTGCGCTTTCCGAGAACTGAGATGTGACGGTCTTTAGGTTTTCTTCGATAAAAGGGAACGCCTCAATCGCGCGGTCACGCAATCCTGCCA
The DNA here is from genome assembly GCF_900313025.1 of Pseudophaeobacter sp. EL27. GTDB lineage: Bacteria > Pseudomonadota > Alphaproteobacteria > Rhodobacterales > Rhodobacteraceae > Pseudophaeobacter. Next base: position 3,157 of record NZ_OMPQ01000008.1, on the reverse strand, counting down.
GCGCTTCGAGATGCGTGTCGAGGCTCGACAATTGTCCTTCAAGCCCGGCCAAGACGGGTTCAAGAGGCGCAAGCGCTTCGGGAACTTTTTCAGTGTGTTCCGTAATTTTCCCCATAGCTGTCTCGGTCGCTTCCATTGATGCTGTGACCACATCAATCCGCTCCTCGTATTTGGTGACGTGGTCTTTGTACTTCTCCTGCCAATCAACGAGCGCGGCAACGGCGCTGTTTAGCTCTTTGAAGTTCTCACCGAACTGTTCGGTGAGGTTGTCATTGAAATCCTTGATGACAGTTTCCAATGCTTCAATAATGGCCTTTTGGTTGTTTTCGACCATGTGCTCAGCGAAGCTCTTAAATTCCGAGATGAGTTCGTTCTGGCCGTCTTGGAGAGTGGTGCGCATCTTTTGAACTTGAGTTAGCAGACTGCTGTCACCATCAGACGAGATGGCATTGCAAAGTGCAGTGAGCTGCTCTTCGGATTTCGTCTGCGAGGCGTCGGCCTTGTCTCGAATTTCGGTCAAGACGGCGTGAATGTCGTCGGCCCCAATGTCATCGCTTTGCTGACGCGCAGGTATGATTGCGACTACAAGCCTAAACAGAATGGAGCCCGCCAAACCCACGATACTTGTCGCGAAGGCGATTTTCAGTCCCTCAAGTAGACCTTCGACACTTTGATCGATGTCACTAATGTCGAAATCCAAAAGACCGATTAGAATACCCGTAAATGTACCCAGTACGCCGATTGCTGAAAGGGTATTCGGTGTGAGGCGGACAATCGCGGCAGTCATAGTCCAAGTACGAAATGTACCGACTAATAGGAAAAGAAACGCAACGGTGAACCACGCAATTAAAATGGTGACAAATAGCGATGCGGTGCTGTCTTCTTGGATGCCCTCAAAGATTCTAAATAAAGTGTTTTCCATACCCGTCGCCCAAATCCATTTGATCAATGTCAGTACTTGAAACGCATGATGGGTGAAGGATCAATAGGACAACACAAGAATACGTGATGCATCTACCTGCACCTTGCCGTCATTCGTGCGATTCGCAGCGAATTTTCGATTTCCCACCCCCACTTGCATAGAAGCATGTCCGCTCTGCGGCTGGGAGCGGCCCTTAGGCTCGTTTCGCTCGAAAGGCTGCAATGGGCCGGTTTTTCATTTTTCTTTGCTTTCACCATTCTTTCGCGCATCAAATTTTTCCAAAACATGTATGCGGCCTTTTTGGCGAGCATCGGCAAGCCAAAGCTTCTTACGGATGCCAGCGACCTCAAGATTACTGTATTTACCACCTGAGAACTTTGGCCAGTCGATAGCTAGGCCTTGTTTAACTAGTTCCTCGGATAGATCACGACCATCGGGCAGGAAGCACTTTGCAACTGTACGGCCATATTCATCTTCATCAGTGATCTCCGCGCGTATACGATGGCCCTTACACAGATGCACCATGGCCCACTTGGCCTTCTTGCCGTAGGGATGATGCAGTTCCGGTGCGTCTATTCCGTAAAGCCGTACTTGGGTCTTTTGGATCGTAATTGTGTCACCGTCTGTAACGTAAGCTCGCCCTTCTAGTACGCGTGGCAGTGTAACTGAGTGCGAGGTCGTTGCATCGAACGCATCGACCCTTTTGGGCGCACTAGACTGCGGCGTTTTTGGTTGCGCCGAAGAAGCGGCAATACTGCGGCCTGCCTTATAGGCAAGCGTTTCTCTAACCGGTTTCTTGTGTGGCTTAGCCCGAGGTCGATAGCTCGGCTTAAAAAAAGCTCTAAAAAGAAATCTCAACATCTCTAAATTGTATGAAGTAGCACCACTGAAAGCAAACGGATTACAGGAGAGTGCAGGGACACTACGACCCGCTTTGTCCTTCTGCTAGTTTTTGCGTTGCGATCGCCTTTCCTGGCGCTGCGGAAGTGTTACGAAATTGCTACAGCTCCAAACGCTCCTATTGCTTCCACAGTGCTTCCAACGTGTTTAGCGCAACGCAGATAACCCCGCCAAGGCGGGGTGTAAGGTATTGATATTATTTTAGATTACTGGTTGCGGGAGTAGGATTTGAACCTACGACCTTCAGGTTATGAGCCTGACGAGCTACCGGGCTGCTCCATCCCGCGACACTTTATTTGGGCTACCGCGCGGAGCGCTATTTGAGCCCGTTTGTCCTCTTGCCCGTTGGGCTACTTGAGGACAATTGCAGTATTGCCGGTAGCAATTCTGCGTGTCCCCTTCAGGGCGATTTGATCTGAAGGGTATTCTTAATGTTATCGTTTTGAGATTTTGGATTTTACTAGGTTTGGCAGTGACCTACTCTCCCACGACTTAAGCCGCAGTACCATTGGCGCAAAGGCACTTAACTTCCGGGTTCGGGATGGGACCGGGTGTTTTGCTCTCGCTATCGCCACCAAACCAAGAAAAATCCAAGTCCGACCCTCTTGGCTCCGCCAAGAGGTCGCGCGGCAGGCAGGGTATTTGCTTTAGCAAATGCCCGTTGCCGCACGTCAGTAATGTCACCGAATGTTTCGGTTTTCACAGCTGATATCGGAAGAAACAATCAACATTAAGTCTTTGTCATGTGGTGCTTATTTGGTTCTTGGCTGTCTATTACTAGATCAGATCAAGCCAATCGGGCGATTAGTACCAGTCAACTGAACGTGTTACCACGCTTACATCTCTGGCCTATTGACGAGGTGGTCTACCTCGGCCCTCAGGGATACCTTGTTTTGAGGGGGGCTTCCCGCTTAGATGCCTTCAGCGGTTATCCTGTCCGAACATAGCTACCCAGCACTGCCGTTGGCACGACAACTGGTCCACCAGTGGTTCGTTCACCCCGGTCCTCTCGTACTAGGGGCAACTCCTCTCAAGTATCCTACACCCACGGCAGATAGGGACCGAACTGTCTCACGACGTTCTAAACCCAGCTCACGTACCTCTTTAAACGGCGAACAGCCGTACCCTTGGGACCTGCTCCAGCCCCAGGATGAGATGAGCCGACATCGAGGTGCCAAACACTGCCGTCGATATGGACTCTTGGGCAGTATCAGCCTGTTATCCCCGGCGTACCTTTTATCCGTTGAGCGATGGCCCTTCCACTCGGGACCACCGGATCACTATGGCCGACTTTCGTCTCTGCTCGACTTGTCAGTCTCGCAGTCAGGCTGGCTT
>NZ_OMPQ01000002.1 GCF_900313025.1 Pseudophaeobacter sp. EL27 | reverse complement strand
GGACCGGGGTGAACGAACCACTGGTGGACCAGTTGTCGTGCCAACGGCAGTGCTGGGTAGCTATGTTCGGACAGGATAACCGCTGAAGGCATCTAAGCGGGAAGCCCCCCTCAAAACAAGGTATCCCTGAGGGCCGAGGTAGACCACCTCGTCAATAGGCCAGAGATGTAAGCGTGGTAACACGTTCAGTTGACTGGTACTAATCGCCCGATTGGCTTGATCTGATCTAGTAATAGACAGCCAAGAACCAAATAAGCACCACATGACAAAGACTTAATGTTGATTGTTTCTTCCGATATCAGCTGTGAAAACCGAAACATTCGGTGACATTACTGACGTGCGGCAACGGGCATTTGCTAAAGCAAATACCCTGCCTGCCGCGCGACCTCTTGGCGGAGCCAAGAGGGTCGGACTTGGATTTTTCTTGGTTTGGTGGCGATAGCGAGAGCAAAACACCCGGTCCCATCCCGAACCCGGAAGTTAAGTGCCTTTGCGCCAATGGTACTGCGGCTTAAGTCGTGGGAGAGTAGGTCACTGCCAAACCTAGTAAAATCCAAAATCTCAAAACGATAACATTAAGAATACCCTTCAGATCAAATCGCCCTGAAGGGGACACGCAGAATTGCTACCGGCAATACTGCAATTGTCCTCAAGTAGCCCAACGGGCAAGAGGACAAACGGGCTCAAATAGCGCTCCGCGCGGTAGCCCAAATAAAGTGTCGCGGGATGGAGCAGCCCGGTAGCTCGTCAGGCTCATAACCTGAAGGTCGTAGGTTCAAATCCTACTCCCGCAACCAATATACTTGTAAAGTAGAACACGACACCAAAGCCCCTTCGGGGTGGCTTTGCGCGTTAATGCTATATGGGCAGTGCTACGGTGGTGCTACACCGCACAGCAAACACCAGTTAAGTTGGCTAGACGTCTTCTGGGCGCTTTGGAAGTACTGTGGAAGCAGGCGGGGCGTGAAGCTAGACCTCGCCCCGTCCCTCTGCCTCAGGGCCTAGAAGATGACAAAGACCCAGACCGGCCACCAGCTGCGTTTTGCCGTTCTTGCGGGCCATGGACATAACGGCGGTGCGCACTGGGCGTTGTCCGGTTTCATCTTCGGAATAAATAGCTTCAAGGAAGTCGCGCTGCCAATCGCGGATCTGCAATTTTGTGTCGGCCAATGAACCTTGGGTGACGGGCAGATCTTCCAGGAAGGCCACCACGCGTTCAACGCGGCTTAGCCCTTCGACCTCCCATGGCAAGGTGGTGCGTAGAGCTGAGACTTCATCCTGGGCAAAGCCATCTCTCTACTCTATAAACTGTCTGTCTTACCCCCTGCTCAATGGTGAGGGCTGGAGTTGAGGGCACAGGGCGACTAAGGCCGGGGCATTGCCCCAACCTCCCCTTTGGACACTCCAAAGATGGCGAGGGCGGCCACAGCATAGGCGTTGTCTTCGTCCAGGCTGCGCATTGCCGAATACGCCAATCCTGCGCGCTCAGCCTCAGTAAGGCGAGCAATCAGCAGGATGGTCAGAGCATGTCAGGCGGCGGTGCTACCAATAGTGAGTGCGAAACCAACAGCCTTGGCAATGCGCTTATGGCCATCCTTACCGTACAAGGAGATTGCGCTTTTGCCTCTAGAAGTGGTATTCTTGCGGCAAGAGCCGAGAGGTTTCTTAGCAATTTTGACGCCGGGTGCAGTTGCCGCTGCCCCGGTGTTTTCTTTTCCCCGACTCAGACCCTTGTGAGCAGACTGTGCAGGATATGTGCAATCTGCTCCTGCCAGAGCGGCATTTGTTCCTGCCATGTTCTGATGTTCAGATTGTGCGCCGCTATCGCGCTCCAAGTAACCTACTTGATTTTCAAGGTTATTTGGCGACCCCGGCAGGATTCGAACCTGCAACCTGCCCCTTAGGAGGGGGCTGCTCTATCCAGTTGAGCCACGGGGCCGGGCCTGTTTACGCGATAGCAAATCCTCTGGGCTATCACAATGAGGCGCAGGGCCTTGGCAATTGTTTATTCTATGGTTTTGTCGCGTGCCTTTCCTGCGCCGCCCCATTGTACTGCGCGCGCGCACTGGCTAACCTGAAAGCAGCAGAAAATATGAGGCCTTAGAACGTGACCACGGAAACCAAGCGCCCGCTCACCCTACGTGATGTATCAGAAGCCACAGGCGTGTCAGAGATGACCGTAAGCCGGGTGTTGCGAAACCGCGGAGATGTCTCTGAAAAAACCCGCGTCAAGGTTTTGACCGCCGCCAAGGAGCTGGGCTATGTGCCCAACAAGATTGCCGGGGCGCTGGCCTCCAAGCGGGTCAACCTGGTGGCGGTGATCATTCCCTCCCTGTCCAATATGGTCTTTCCCGAAGTGCTGACAGGCATCAACCAGGTGCTGGAGAATACCCCATTGCAGCCGGTGGTCGGGGTTACGGATTATCAGCCTGAAAAAGAGGAAAAAGTTCTCTATGAGATGCTGTCCTGGCGGCCCTCTGGGGTGATCATTGCCGGGCTGGAACATACCGAAGCGGCACGGGCGATGCTCAATGCTGCAGGTATCCCGGTGGTGGAAATCATGGACACGGACGGCAAGCCGGTGGATTCCATGGTGGGGATTTCCCATCGCCGTGCAGGCAGCGAGATGGCCAAAGCCATCCTCAAGGCGGGCTATCGACATATCGGTTTCATGGGCACAAAGATGCCGCTGGACCACCGGGCCCGTAAGCGGTTCGAGGGCTTTACCGAGGCGCTGGCGAAGGAAGGCGTCGAGATTGAGGATCGCGCGTTTTATTCCGGTGGCTCGGCTCTGGCAAAGGGGCGCGAGATGACGCAAGAGATGCTGGAACGCTCACCTGAACTCGATTTCCTATATTATTCCAACGATATGATTGGTGCGGGCGGGTTGTTGCACCTGATGGATCAGGGCATTGATGTGCCGGGGCAGATTGGCCTGGCCGGGTTCAACGGGGTTGAGCTCTTGCAGGGATTGCCGCGTCAGCTGGCCACCATGGATGCCTGCCGATTGGAGATTGGTCGCAAGGCGGCCGAGATCATTGCCTCGCAGCTGGATGACCCAGAAGCGGTGCAAGAACATCATATCACCCTGACCCCCACCATTTCCTTTGGTGACACGCTCAAGCGGCGCTGATGGCTATGGCGCGCCTAGACAACACACAGGCGCGGCGGCTGTTCATGGATCGTCACGCCCTGTTGGAGTCGCCAAGCGGAGGCTCCAAAGGTGCGGACCTGTTGCAGCTGATTTCCCGGCTGGGCTTTGTGCAGCTCGACAGTATCAACACTGTGGCCCGCGCCCATGATATGATCCTCTATTCCCGCCGCCCCAGCTATCGTCCCAAACACCTGACTGACCTCTATCATGGCGGCGGTGCCCTGTTTGAGCACTGGACCCATGATGCGGCGATGATCCCGCTGGCCTATTATCCGCAGTGGCATCTGCGGTTTCAGCGGGATGAAGACTTGCTGCGCAAACGCTGGCGCAACTGGCGGCGTGACGGGTTTGAGCAACAGTTTGAGAGGGTGCTCACTCACATCCGCGATCATGGGCCGGTTAGTTCGTCTGATCTGGGCAAGGATGAGAAAAAGAGCTCGGGCGGCTGGTGGGATTGGCACCCGTCAAAGACTGCACTGGAGTATCTGTGGCGCACCGGGGCGCTGACCGTGATTGGCCGTTCAGGGTTTCAAAAGCGCTACGATCTGACGGAGCGGGTGATAGAGGAGGCGTTCCATGCGCCCGCAGATCAGCTGGATCCGGGGCAAACGGTCGATTGGCTGTGCAACAATGCCCTGGACCGGCTTGGCTTTGCCACGCCAGGAGAGCTTGCCGCGTTCTGGGACACGGCCAGCAACGCCGAGGCGCGCAGCTGGTGCCAAGAGGCCAAGGCCCGTGGCGAGATCGAAGAGATCGAGATTGCAGCCACGGATGGAAGCCTGCGCAAGTGTTTTGCCCGTCCTGGGGTGATTGAGCAGGCCGAAGAGCTGGGGCCCGCGCCGGGGCGGATGCGAGTGCTCAGCCCCTTTGACCCGATGCTGCGCGACCGCAAACGGGCCGAGCGGTTGTTTGGGTTCCACTACCGGATCGAGGTCTTCACCCCGGCGCCCAAGCGGCAATATGGCTACTATGTCTTTCCGCTGATCGAAGGGCAGAAAATGGTGGGTCGCATCGATATGAAGGCGGACCGTGCAGCGGATTGCCTGCGGGTGACCGGGTTGTGGCCCGAGCGCCGTGTGACCTTCACGCCTGCGCGCATCAAGCGGTTGGAGGCGGAACTTGAGCGGGTGGCGCGGTTTTCTGGCGTCAAGAGCGTTGCTTTTGCGGATGGCTGGCTGCGGGAGCCGATTTAAGAAGACCGCAAACTTTTTGACTGGCAGGTCAGACGGAGCCTCGTTCCGAGGCCCTGTGTCTGGGGCGGGTTTTGTCAGGCAGGGGGCTGATAATAGGCGGCGTTCTTTACTTTGCTGTAGTGGCCATCGAAATCCCCGCCCTCTTCCCAAAACTGGGCAGCCCCCGGAAGGACCGACATGGAAGCGACTTTTGCCACTGCATGTTTTCGGATTAACCGGTTCAACCTGGCCGAATAACGGTTGGTCAGTCGAACGTCCCAGCTTTCTCCCTTGTGGTCGGTGAAGATGCCGTCTTCTGCCCCCATCCGGGTTTCGCTCACGGTGTTGGTTTGTGAATGACGTAGCCTGCCGTCACTTGGGCGTTCGAGAACAAAATCGACAAAGCCCATGGTCCCAGTTCGCTCTTTCCACGAAGTGCCATTGTTTTGGCTTGGATCCAACGGCCTTCTCTCGATCTCCGGGTTGGGGCCTGATCCCTTGACCCACAAGTTCAAAAAGACATGCGAGCGCGCGCTCCCGTCTTGGTGGGGGACGTCAAACTCAGCAAGAACATCCTCTACATTCGAAAAAGCGCGAACGTTTTGGCCCGGTTGAGATGCCAGCTCGTAAACATCGACCTCACCGGCACCGATTATCTCGCTCAGGATAGCTGTGTGATCCTCAAGTGTTCCGAACCAATGACAGTTTGGCATTGTGTTTCCAATCTTGTTCTGGGGCTTGACGTTTGTGTTCAACTGCCAAGGCAATTGTTTGCATTTGATGTCATTCCGGGCGCAGGTTCGCCTCGATCACGGCGCGATAATCTGCCGGGGCCGGGCGGGCTTTGAACTCTGACGGATCGATGAAAACACAGGTGAAACGGCCCTCAAAGCACAGCGTGCCGTTCTGGCGCGCATCGACGCGAAAGGTCACGGATTTATTGCCAATGGCGGCGGGCCAGACCTCACACTCCAGACGATGACGCGGGGTGACGGGCGAGCGGAACTCGAAGTTCATCGACACAAAAGGCGTGCCGGTGCCGCGATCCAATTCCATCTGATACCAGCCGTCCCCCTCCAGGTGGTGCTCCCACCAGGCATCGATGGCCTCCAGCGCAAAACTGGGCAAATGGCCGGTATAGGCAATCTGTGCCGGGTCACAGTGGCCCCAGCCAACGCGGATACTGTGGACAAAGGCGGCGTCGTCGCCGGTTCTACCAACTTGTTTTGGCATCTTGAGTTCCTTGCCTGCGCTGAGGGTGCGCCAATCTAACTTTGAGGCGGGGATCTTTCAAACCACCCTTAACAAAAAGCCCTCTCCCAGCAGGCTGGGAGAGGGCGTATTTTAGTCTACCTGTGCCGGAGCTTAGTACAACAGATACAGCGGCAGCAGAGTGATAAACGGGAACATCACCAGGATAATCACCCGGACGATATCGGAGGCGACAAAGTACATAACCGCCTTGTAGGTATCGATCATCTTGGTCTTGCGATCCATTGCGTTGATGATGAAGAGGTTCATCCCAACCGGAGGTGTAATCAGGCCCACTTCGACCACGATGAGCACCAGAATACCAAACCAGATGGCGACATATTCAGACTCGATGCGGTTGACGCGACCCTCGGTGACCCGAATGCCCAGTTCCTTCATCTGCTCGCGAGTGAGTTCAGTGCCCGTTGCAATGGCATCTTGTATCGAGGCGAGCATCTCTGCTCCCATGCCTTCAGGCACACCGTTACTCAGCACCTCCATCGCGGCACTTGCCTGCATGTCGATCAGCGAGAGCAGGCCAAAGTCCATGACTGAGATCACCGGGAAGAAGATTGGAATTGTCAGCAGGATCATTGACAGGCTGTCCATCAGGCATCCAAAGACCAGATAGAAGGCGAGGATCAGCGCCAGAACCATCCAGGGGCTATAGCCCTGGCTGACAACAAAATCCGCCAGTTCCTGTGGCACTTTGGTCAGGGCGAGGAAACCATTGTAAAAGCCGGCCCCCAGCACGATGAAAAAGATCATCGCGGTGGAGCGTGCCGTCACCATGAAGCTGTCGACCAGATTGGGGCGGTCCAGCCCGCCGTTCATCCAGGCAATCAAGCCGGTGCCGAATGCGCCCACTGCCGCACCCTCGGTCGGGGTGAACAACCCACCGTAGATGCCGCCTACAACCAGGCCAAAGACCATGAGCACTGGCCAGACCTTGACGAGATTGCTCATGCGTTCGGACCAGGGAATGGCAGGGCGGGTGCCTGCCGCCTTGGGGTTGAGGCGCACGTAGATGGAAATCACGATGACATAGCCGATCGCCGCCAGCAGACCGGGGATAAAGGCCGCGAGGAACAGTTTGGCGATGTTTTGTTCGGTCAGAATGGCATAGATCACCAGCACCACTGAGGGCGGGATCAGAATGCCCAGGGTGCCGCCCGCTGCCAATGTGGCGGTGGAGAAGCCACCGGCATAGCCATATTGCTTCAGCTCTGGCAGGGCGACGCGGCCCATGGTGGCTGCTGTTGCCAGCGAGGAGCCACAGATCGCCCCAAAGCCGGCGCAGGCCCCGATCGAGGCCATGGCAACACCGCCCTTTTTGTGGCCCAGGAAACCTTCGGCGGCTTTGAACAGCGCCGAGGACATGCCACCCAGGGTAGCAAAATGGCCCATCAGCAGGAACATCGGCACGATGGTCAGCGAATAGGAAGAGAAGGTGGTGTAGGTCTCACTTTTGAGACGGCCAAAGGCCACCTGGGTGCCATCGGTGACCAGGATCAAGCCACCCAGACCAACGAGAAACATCGACAGGCCAATCGGCACCCGCAGAAAGATAAGCCCCATCAGAACCGGAAAGGAGGCAATGCCAATTTCAAGAGTAGTCACTGTTCACCCTCCACGCCGTCCCAGATCTGGATACGGCCGGTAAAAAATTCATAAGTGCGGACGGCAGCCATATAGAGGCCAAGCACGGCGGCAATGACAGCGCCGAACAGGCTGGCCCCAAAGGCCCACCAGACCTTGAACTCCAGCAGGAAAGAGGTCTCTCCATTGCCAAATTTACTGATGGTGCCCGCAGCCAGTCGCCAGGCAATCAGCACCAGGACGGCAGCAAACAGGATTTCAGTGACCATGCGCAAAAAGCGGTTTACACCGCGAGGGAATGCATTGGCGACGACATCAACTGCGGCATGTCCGGCAGAGATCTGGCAGAGCGGGATAAAGGCAAAGATCGCAAAGGCAACACCTGCCTCAACCAATTCGAAATCGCCATTGATTGGCCCTACCCAGGTGATCATCCAGTCCGAAAACCCCGGTGCAATCGACTGCATAATATCGCCGTGGAAGACGCCATTAAGCAAACGGCCGACAATCGACAGGCAGGTCATAATGATCAGGAGAGAGAGGACCATACCGCCGATAATGGCCATGGTTCTGGCCAGCCCCATCATGAGCTTGTGCATGGTTTAAACCCTTTATTGTGCGCAAAGGGCCGCGGCACCAGGTGCTGCTGCGGCCCTTTGACTGTATTTCTAGCTTACTTCACGTATTGTGGCGTGTATTTTTCGATCAGGTAGGAGGCTTCATCCAGAAGCGCCTGACCGTCGATGCCTTTTTCGGTCATGTCGGCCAGCCATTTGTCATAGACGGGCTGGGCCAGGTTGCGCCATTCAGCGGTCTGCTCTTCGTCCAGGGTAATGACGTTGTTGCCGTTGTCCAGCGCAGCTTCACGCGATGGGCCATCGGAATCGGCCATGGTGCCACCCGCAAAGACCGAGAATTCCAGACCGGAGTTCTCGTCGATTGCGGCTTTCTGGGCGTCGGACAGGCTCTCGTACTTCTCTTTGTTCATCGCCAGAACAAAGGTCAGGGTGTAGAGCGCTTTGCCGGTGAACTCAGTGTGGCTTTCAACCAGCTCTGGCACTTTCAATGCTGCGGTGACTTCCCATGGGATGGTGGTGCCGTCGATCACGCCTTTGGACAGGCCTTCGGGGATCGCAGGTACGGGCATACCAACGGGGGTTGCACCCAGCTGTGTCAGCAGCGAGTTGACCGAACGGCCACCGCCACGGATTTTCATGCCCTGCAGATCGGCAGGGGTTTCAACCGGATCAGAAGTGTGGATGATGCCGGGGCCGTGAACCCATGTGCCCAGGATTTTGACGTCCTTGAACTCGGTGTCTTTCATGTGCTTGTCGAACATTTCCCAATAGGCTTGCGAGGTGGCACGGGCATTGGTCATCATGAAGGGCAGTTCAAAGACTTCGGTCGAAGGGTAGCGGCCAGGTGTATAGGCAACCACGGTCCAGACGATGTCTGCAACGCCGTCGATGGCCTGGTCCATCAGCTCTGGTGGCTTACCGCCCAGCTGCATGGACGGAAAGCGGTCGATGGTGATCTCGCCACCGGAGGCCGCTTCGACCTTGTCGGCCCAGACATCAAGGATCAGCTTTGGCACGTTGGCCTGGGCTGGCAGGAACTGGTGCAGTTTCAGGGTTACGTTTTCGGCAAATGCCGAAGTGGCGCTCAGGGCTACGATGGCGGCGGCGCCGGCAGCTCCAAGAAGCTTTCTACGAGTGGTCATATGATTCCTCCCTTTGACCTTATATTTTACCATCCTATTGCTACCGGAAAACGATATTGCAACAAGAGGCGCGATTCTTTCCATTTTGTTCCCGGAGGGTCGGGATTTGTTCGCGAAACGAACGGGCTGACCCCCTGCTATTGGGTGCATTTGTAACTATCAATGCCGGATCATGTATTTTTCACTCATGAATTTGGCGATCAGAGATGTCATCAGTTCCCGCCTCCCCATACAGTAAAATGTGTTACAAGTTTTCCGCGCTGACCAACTGTGTGATACATATCAACATTATGCAATACGTTTTTCAATCCCTCACGGCCAGACAATAAGGCGACAAGATCGCGCAGGCAGGCGCCCCTCTCCCTTGGGCGATGGTGCAGATCTTTGTCGCTGCAAGAGCTGTTAGAACTCTAATATGCAAAGCGGAATTGCCTTTGCGAATGGACCGAGCACACATTGCGTTGCATCTTTCGTACCTGATCCGCCTCTGAGGCTGAATCCTACTCGGCGTCTGACAGATGCAACGAGACTGGCGCGAGACCGGTGATTCCACCCTGCATATGCTGCCCAGCCAGGGCGGGGCCGACACCTGCGGGGGTGCCGGTGAGAATCAGATCACCAGGGCGCAGATGGTAGAAACCGGACAGGTGACAGATGATTTCCTCGACCGACCAGATCAGCTCTGACAGGGTGGCGTCCTGTTTGGTCTCCCCGTCCAGGGTCAGCCAGATCCGTTGATCTGCCACTGGTCCCCAGTCGCTGGCCTTGGTGATTGGGGCAAACACACTGCCCTGCTCCAGGTCTTTGCCCAGATCCCAGGGGCGCTGCTTTTTGCGTTCGCGGATCTGCAGATCACGCCGGGTCATATCCAGAGCGCAGCCGTAGCCATAAATGACAGCACGGGCCTCTTGTGGTGTGGCGCGAAACACCGGTGCGCCAATGGCCAGGGCCAGCTCCATTTCGTAGTGAAAATTCTCGGTCCCCGGAGGGTAGGGGGCAGAGCCGCCAGACAGCATCGCATTGGCGCTGGATTTGGTGAAGTAGAACGGCGCCTCGCGGTCGACCTCGACCCCCATTTCGGCGGCATGGGCGGCATAGTTGCGGCCCACACAAAAGATCCGGCCAATGGGAAATTCTGCCGTTTCGCCCTGTACCGGGATAGTCAGGGGCTCGGGGAGTGGGAACAGGGTTTCTGGCATGTCAGCACCTCTATTTCTGGCGGCAGGTTTGAACCTGCCTCTGCCTATGTGGTGCCACCATAAGGAGATATTCCGCCTTGCCTATAGGAAAGGATGCGCTTTGTGATTAGCGCATCACAAAGGGGTCGGGGATGGGTTCATCCGAGGTGCGCAGCCAGACGGCTTTGACCTTGGTGTAATCCAGCGCAGCCTGCAGCCCGCCTTCGCGTCCGTGTCCCGACAATCCATGGCCGCCAAAGGGCGCAATGGGAGAGACCGCCCGATAGGTATTGACCCAGACGATGCCGGCGCGAATGCCCCGGATCATCCGATGCGCCCGTGTCAGGCTCTGGGTGAACACACCAGAGGCGAGGCCAAACTTGGTGTCATTGGCAATCCTCAGCGCCTCGGCCTCGGTGTCAAAACTGACCACCGACAGTACCGGGCCAAAGAACTCGGTATTCAGGCAGGGGGCATCTGGTGCCTCTGAGCAATCCAGAATGGTTGGCGGAAAGTAATAGCCCGGACCATCCGGCGCGCTGCCGCCAGTGACCAACTTGGCGCCGGCCTCTGTGGAGGCGGCGATCAAGGCCAGCGCATGGTCGCGCTGCGCCTTGGTGCAGAGCGGGCCAATCTCGGTTGCCATATCATCCGGGGCCCCAATGACCACGGCCTCGGCCTTTTCCTTTAACCGCGCCAGGAACTCATCCTTGATCGTGCTTGCAATCACCAGCCGCGAACCGGCAACGCAGCTTTGCCCAGTCGCGGCAAAAATACCTGAGATCTGTGCATTCACTGCGCTTTCGATATCGGCATCTTCAAAAACGATGAAAGGCGATTTGCCGCCCAGCTCCAGCGATGTAGAGGCCAGGTTTTCAGCAGAGTTGCGCACGATATGGCGGGCAGTGTCCGGCCCACCGGTAAAGGCGACATGGGCCACGCTTGGGTGCGAGGTGAGCGTTGCGCCTGCCTCTGGCCCACCGGTGATCACGTTCAAGACACCCGTCGGGAACCCCGCCTGATCAAAGATACGGGCAAACTCCAGCATTGGTGCCGGGGCTTCTTCAGACGCCTTGAGCACCACGGTGCAGCCCGCCGCCAGCGCCGGACCAATTTTGACTGCCGACAGGAACAATTGCGAGTTCCACGGCACAATAGCCGCCACCACGCCCAGCGGTTCGCGCCGCAGCCAGACCTCCATATCGGGCTTATCAATCGGCAGATGTGCGCCCTCGATTTTGTCCGCCAGCCCGGCGTAGTAGCGGTAGTATTCCGCCACATAGGCAATCTGGGCCGAGGTTTCGCGGATGATCTTGCCGGTGTCGCGGGTTTCCAGCTCGGCTAGATGCTGGGCGTTTTCCGTCACCAGATCCGCCAGTCTCAGCAGCAGTTTACCACGCTGGCTGGCTGTCATATCGGCCCAATCCGGAGCAAAGAACGCATCTTCTGCAGCCTGAACGGCCCGGTCTACATCCGCCGAGCTGGCTTCCGGCATCTTGGCCCAGGGCCTGCCGGTGGCAGGGGCCAGGCTGTCGAACTGCGCGGATCCGGCCTCGAACTGGCCGCCGATATAGTGGTGAAACTGCTGCATGATCTGTCCTTTGCGACGGCAGGCTTTTAGGCGAAGGCTGGCATGACCTCGTTGATGAAACGCTCAAGCGAGGATTTCTTGCGCTCAAAGCTCATGCTGGAGTCGATCCAGAATGAATACTCATCATAGCCCAGGGCCTCGTATTTCTTGACCCGTTCAATCACGCCTGCGGGTTCCGCGATCACCAGATCACGTTCCATCGCTTCGGGGGAGTAGAAAGGATGCGCTGCGATCTCTTCATCCGAGAGCGGTGCGATCAGGCCCTGCTCGACCTCGCGCTCGTTTTTGAACCAGGCGCCAAAATAGCAATAGAACCGGTTCAGCTCCTCTGCCGCCAGCTTCACGTCCTCGGCACTATCGGCGACATAGGTGTGCTGCAGCAGCATGATCTTGGGGCGCGGGATGTCCGGGAACTTGGCGCAGGCATCGGTGAAGCGACCCATCAGGCTCTCAATCTCACCATCGCCTTGCCACAGTGGCGTGACCTGTACGTTGCAGTGATTGGCAACGGCAAACTCGTGGCTGTTGGGATCGCGGGCGGCAACCCAGATCGGTGGGCCGTCCTGCTGCAATGGCTTGGGCGAGGACGTGGTTTTCGGGAAGGAATGGAATTCCCCTTCCTGGGCATAGTCACCTTTCCACAAGCTCTGCACGGCGGGGATCAGCTCGCGCATGCGCTGGCCTGCCTCCCAAGCGCCCATGCCCGGCATCATGCGCTCGTACTCATAGGAATAGGCGCCGCGGGCAATGCCAAGATCCAACCGACCCTCGGTGATGATGTCAGTCAGGGCGGCCTCACCCGCGAGGCGGATTGGATGCCAGAAGGGCGCAATTACCGTGCCGGTGCCGAGGCGCACGTTCTCGGTGTGGCGGGCCACATCGACGAGGTTTAGAAACGGGTTGGGCGAGATGGTGAAATTCATCCCGTGGTGCTCACCGGTCCAGATGGCATGCATACCGCCGCGATCGGCGATTTTGCACAACTCGATGAATTCATCATAAAGCTGCTTCTGGTCCTGGTCGGGCGAAATGCGCTCCATATGCGCAAACAAGGAAAACTTCATGTCATTCAACTCCCTGACACGATTTTGCGGACATCGCCGCTGATCTGGTTGCCGTAAAATACCCCGTAATTGCCCATGCGGCTTTCACTGGCAAAGCGTTCCAGCATGATGCGCAGGGCCGGGTCGGTCACCTCCATCATGGTTGAGTCGCTAAGCGGCGTGAAACAGCCCTGCTTTGGCGCGCCACCGGCGGCCTGACACAGGAACGAGATATGCTGGTGTTCGCGCGCACCATCTTCAAAAACTGAATAGATAAACCCTGGATCCGCTTCGAGACCTGAGGCGGCGATCAGCTCGGTCAGGGCGACCGAAGCCCCAGCGCGCCCCACGGGTTTTTGTGGCAGGGTCAGCCCGCCATTGCCATCATCAACCAGTAGCACCTCTCCGGCGCGCTCAATCAAGGCGGAGACCACCAGATTGGCGCCCTGCGCCAGAGCTTCGGCCTCAGCTGCGGGGGTGACATAGGCGCCACGGGCATAGCCCAGGCCGGGGGCGGTGCTGGTGTCGAATGCTTCGACCTTGCCGATCAGGATCACGTGGTCGCCTGCCTCAACGGTTTTATGCATGCTGCAGTCGAACCAGGCCGAGACGCCTGCCAGAATGGGCGAGCCCTGCGGGCCCTTTTGCCAGTCCACCGCTGCAAAGCGATCCTCGGAGGGGCGGGCAAAGGTGTTGGAGATGTCTTTCTGATCTTCGGCCAGGATATTCACCGCAAAACCAGAGGCCTGGGTCAGGGCATCATAGTTTTTTGAGCCATTGGCGAGGCAGACCAGAACCAAAGGCGGGTCCAGCGAGACCGAGGAAAAGGAGTTGGCTGTAAAGCCCAGGGGCGTGCCTGCCGCGTCGTGGCTGGTCACCACGGTGACGCCGGTCATGAAGGTGCCAAAGGCATCGCGCAAGGCGCGGGGATCAAGCGGGGCAGGGGCCATTGGGGTCTCCTTGGTTTGGTCCGACGTTTCATCGGGGGCGGTTTCGGGGCGGCGCAGCCAGCGGGATAGGCTATCGGTCACTGCATCAGGCAGGGTTAGATTAACCATATGGCGGCCGGGCAGAATTTCCAGCTCACCGCGCTGGGCCTGTTCCGCCATGGCACGTGACATGGCTGGGGTGGAGTTGGGATCGGCGTCCCCCGTCAGCGCCAGCAGTGGGCAGGTGATCTGCCCCCATTGGTCGGCATAGGTGGCATCACCGCGGGCAAAGGCGCCATAGGCGGTGGCATAGCCGCCCATATCAACCGAGGCGAGCCAGCTCGCCACCTGGGCACGGGCCTGTTGCTCAATTAGGCTGTCGCCAAACCAGCGGCTGAGCGGGGTTTCCAGATCGACCTTACCGGCCTTGATCTCGGCGGCGCGGGCGAGCACGGCTTCGCGGGCCTGATCCGAGCGTCGGAAGACACCGTTTACCAGTGCCACCCGGCGCAGCATTTCGGGATGGGTGCAGGCAAAGCCGCCTGCAATCAGCGCGCCCATGGAGTGACCCGCCAGATTGACGGGGCCTGTTTGGAGCGCCGTAAGCGCGGCTTTGAGCCAGGCGATGTAATCCGGCAGGTCGGAACCTTCGGGCAGGGGGCTGCTGCCCCCATGGCCCGGCATATCCAGCGCCAGCACACGGTGGCTCTTTGACAGTGCCTCAAGCTGCGGACCCCAGGCGGCGCTTTGCATGCCAACCCCGTGGATCAGTACCAAAGGCTCGCCGCGACCGGCTGCGCGATAGCTGAGGGTCCCGAAGGGCTCAGACAGCTGCAGGGTTGTCGACGTCATGGCCCAGATCCTTCAGGTCTTGGTAGCGGTCGCCAATGCGGTGATGGGGGCGACCACCAATGGAGGCGCCAAGGGCCACGACGATCTCATCTGCGGCGGGTGCGTCAGCGACCGAGCATTGAATGGTCAGGTAGTGCGAGCGACGGCCGCCGTCATTCTTGTCCATCAGGGGGATCATCAGCGGTGCATTGGCCGGGCCACGGGTGTTGCAGAAGGCAAGGTAGCTCTTGGCGCCAACGGCTTCGCGGTAATGGTTGCCAAAGCGCAGGGTGTGGATCAACGCCGAGGCATGCTCGACCTCGCCGTCCAGACCAACAATGGCGGATTTTCCGTAGCCTTCGACCTTGTCGCCGCCACCGGCAGCATCCAGCACCATCTTGGTCAGCATCTCGCCCAGACCCGGCGCGCAGTCATGAATTTCCGGCTTCAGATCATCCACAAAGCCGCGCCCGGCCCAAGGGTTTTTGATCACGGCAATGGCAGCAATCATCTTGAGCGGCGTGGCGGCCTCTTTGCCGCCCTCGATCAGGGTTTCTTCGACGTGCAGCAGGGTTTTGCGAATGATTGCGGGCATGGGGCACCTGAATTGGAGTGAAACTGTTTTACTGACATATGGTATACCATAATCCCGTCCGTCAAGAATTAGTTGTCTCTTTTTGAGGGGGCTGGTAGGTAGAAGCCATGGAAAACCCCGCTCTGGCTCAGCTGAAAATCGAACAACCGCCTGCAACGCTTCGTGAAATCGTGCAGGAGAAAATGCGTGAGGCGATCATTTCTGGCGTGTTCTCGCCGGGTGAACGTCTGGTGGAGCGGCCCCTTTGTGATCAATTGGGAGTCAGCCGGACGGTGATCCGCGAGACGATTCGCTATCTTGAGGCCGAAGGTCTGGTGGAGATCCTGCCCAATCGCGGCCCCATCGTGGCGCCGCTGAGTTGGGAGGATGCGCGCCAGATCTACGAGATCCGTCGCATGCTGGAAACCGCAGCTGCCATGGCCTGCGCCCAGTCGGGGTCCGCCAGTTTGCACGCGGAGTTGCAGGCTGCGCTTGAAGCGCTGAAACAGGCCTTTGCGCAGAACGCTTCAGAGGCGCTGCCGGGGGCCTTGTTTAAGGCCTCGACCGGGTTTTACCAGGTGATGTTTGAGGCCGCGGGTCATCATATCGCCTGGGAGGTGGTCAATCGGCTTAACGGGCGGATCAGCCGGTTGCGGGCGATGACGCTTTCGTCCTCGGATCGCACCCAGCCGGGGCTGTCCCATATGCAGGCAATCTGTGATGCCATCGTGGCGGGCGATGCAGCGGCGGCGCAGCGCGCGGTGGAGACCCATCTGGCGGATGCCTCCGCCGTGGCCGAACGGCTGCTTTCAGGGGAAGAAAAGGAATAGCACGATGGCCAAGGCCTATTGGATCGCCCATGTCACAGTCACCAACCCAGAGGCCTATGCAGGTTATCAGGCGGTCGCTCCGGCGGCCTTTCAGCAGCATGGCGCCCGGTTCCTGGCGCGGGGTGGTGAAGCGGAAACATTTGAAGGTGAGAGCTGGCAACGCCACGTGGTGATAGAGTTCGACAGCCTGCAACGGGCCCGTGACTGCTACAACTCGCCCGAATACAAAGAGGCGCGTGCCCGCCGCGCCGGGGCCTGCGAGGCCAGCATCACCATCGTCGCAGGCTGCTGATCCCGGTAGTTTTTCGCTGGCGCGTCAGAGTTCGAGCGAGACCCAGAGCACTTTTGCGTCTTCTTCGCTGGTGGAGACGCAGCCGTGGCCCATGCCGCTGTCGTAATAAACCGAATCACCGGCACTCATGTTGAGGGGGCGGTAGTGCTCGGTATAGAGCACCAGATCACCACTGATCACATACATGAACTCCTCACCGCGATGACGTACCCAGCTTTCATATTCGGTGACATCGCGCGCCTTGATGGTGCTGATATAGGGCAGCATGCGCTTGCTGGTGAGTTCGGTACACAGGAGTTCATGGTCGTAGGTTTTGGTTTCCTGATGCTCGCCGCGCCCGGATAGGGTGTAGTCACGTCGCCCCGAAATGCTGCTTTGCGCCGATTGCACGAACAATTGCGGCGTTTCCAGCTCCAGGGTCTGCATAAGGCGGCGAATAATCTCGAAACTGGGACGGGTCTGGTTGTTCTCGATCTTGGACAAAGTGGAGCGCCCGATGGCCGCCGCCTTGGCCGCTTCTTCCAGAGTCAGGCCCTTTTCCTTACGCGCGTCGCGAATCATTTTGCCCAGAACTTCACCGTCCGGAGCCTCCATCGACTCGGGCGCGAGCCCTGTTTCTTCTGACTGAACCGGTTCCATTTTTGCGATTTCTCCTGTTGCGACTGAACCTTAGCTTTGATGTATTCAGCAGTCAAAATTTCATCACAACATCTTTTGTTGATTAAAGGGGAAAAGTTTCCTAAACGAACATTACGGAGCGTAACAGCGCATTACCCCAGTATTGGGCGCGTTGTGATCGAGGAGGGAATTTCGATGCACAGACATGTTCTGATGAGACTTGTGACCCCAGTTGATGGCTGTCGCTGCGAGTCATTGGCTGGCGTGTTGTCTGCCGGTGCAATCGTTGGAGGGAATATCTGATGACCGTTCAGCTGCGCCCGCGTCACCCCGAAAAGGCCAAACGCCCCGAAAGCCTGGTCCCGCGAAAGCCCAAGTGGATCCGCAAGAAGAAGATCGAAAGCGCCGAGTATTACGAAACCCGCCGCCTGATGCGCGATCATGATCTCTCCACCGTCTGCGAAGAGGCCTCTTGCCCGAACATTGGCGAATGCTGGTCCAAACGCCACGCCACCATGATGATCATGGGTGAGGTCTGTACCCGCGGCTGTTCCTTTTGCAATGTAATGACGGGCCGCCCCGACGCTTTGGATGCCTTTGAGCCCGGTCGGGTGGCACAGGCGGTAAAGAAACTGGGCCTGCGCCATGTGGTGATTACCAGCGTTGACCGCGATGACCTGGAAGATGGCGGTGCCGAGCATATCGCCCAGACCATCCGAGCGGTGCGCCACCAGAACCCTGAAACCACCGTCGAAGTGCTGACCCCCGATTTTCTGGGCAAAGGCGCCGCAGCGCAGGCCGTGTTTGACGCGGCACCGGATGTGTTCAATCACAACCTAGAGACGGTGCCGCATCTTTATGCTACGGTGCGCCCGGGCGCCCGCTACTATACGTCGCTGCGTCTGCTGGATGATGCCAAGCGCGCCAACCCAGCGCTTTTTACCAAGTCGGGCCTGATGGTAGGGCTGGGGGAAACTCTGAGCGACCTGCGTCAGGTGATGGATGATCTGCGGGCGGCCAATGTCGATTTCCTGACCGTTGGCCAATATCTGCAGCCCACACCAAAGCACCACCCGATTGACCGTTTCTGGTCGCCGGAAGAATTTGAACAGATTGAACAGATTGCCCGCAACAAGGGCTTTCTCGGCGTCTCGGCCACGGCCTTGACGCGTTCATCGTTCCACGCAGACGATGATTTTGCCGCACTCAAACAGAGCCGGGATCGCATCCTTGCCGCGAGTGTTTGAACCGTAACGCATTGGGAGGGAAACCATGGAAGCGTTAAGTAGTTTTGTAGGATGGGTGAACGGAGTCGTCTGGGGGCCGCCAATGCTGGTTCTCATTCTGGGCGTTGGCCTGTTCTTGCAGGTCGGCCTGAAAGTCATGCCGATCCGTAAACTGGGCATGGGTTTTGGCCTGATGTTCAAAGGCCGCGAAGGCGCTGGCGAAGGCCAGATCACCCCATTCAACGCCCTGATGACGGCGCTGTCCGCCACCATCGGGACGGGTAACATCGCCGGTGTTGCCACCGCCGTCTTCCTGGGCGGCCCTGGTGCGCTGTTCTGGATGTGGATGACCGCATTGGTGGGCATGGCGACCAAATTCTGCGAAGCCGTTCTGGCGGTGAAATACCGTGAGCAGGACGAAGAAGGTAACTACGTCGGTGGCCCGATGTATTACATCAAAAACGGTCTGGGCTCAAAATGGGCCTGGCTGGGCGTGCTTTTTGCGATCTTTGGCGGCGTTGCAGCCTTTGGCATCGGCAATGGTGTACAAGCCAACGGTGTTGCACAGGTTCTGGAAGTGAACTTTTCCATCCCAACATGGATCTCTGGCGTTGCCCTGATGGCCTTGACCGCTGCGGTAATCCTGGGTGGCATTACCCGCATCGGCAACGTTGCAGGTAAGTTGGTGCCAGTCATGGCGATTGGCTACATCACCGCAGGTATTGTGGTTCTGTTGCTGAACATCGGTGCCGTTGGGGATGCGCTGGGCCAGGTCTTTACCTATGCCTTTACACCCTGGGCGGCCAAAGGTGGCGCAGCTGGTGCAGCCGTTTGGTTGGCAATCCGCTTTGGTGTGGCCCGTGGCGTCTTCTCGAACGAAGCCGGTCTGGGTTCCGCGCCGATCGCGCACGCTGCTGCTGAGACCAAAGGTCCGGTAAACCAGGGTCTGATCGCGATGCTTGGGACGTTTATCGATACCATTATCGTTTGCTCGATCACTGGTCTGGCCATCATTGCCTCTGGCGCTTTGGATGTGGCCGTGGCTGACTTCCTGGCCAATGGCGACAAAGAAGGCTTCTCCGCAATCTCTGGCGCTGCTTTGACCTCGCTGGCCTTCGAGACCTCGCTGCCTGGCTTTGGCGGTTACTTCATCGCTGTTGCCCTGTCGATCTTTGCCTTCACCACCATCCTGGGCTGGTCCTACTATGGCGAGAAATGCATGGAATACCTGTTTGGTGTTAAGGTGATGTTGCCTTATCGTCTGCTGTGGATCGTAGCTATTTACTTTGGTGCCACCGCTGACCTCGGCTTCATCTGGCTGCTGGCGGATACGCTGAATGCCATGATGGCCCTGCCAAACCTGATCGCCCTGGCCCTGCTGAGCCCTGTTGTCTTCAAAGTGACAAAAGAGTTCTTTGCAACCAACGGCCAATCAGAAGAGCCCGGCTACAAGGCTGCTGAATAAACAAACCCGGAGGGCGCGACCCCGCGCCCTCCACCGTTTTTATCTCCAATAAAGGGCTGCACAGGATGACCGACGCACCTAAACGCACACCGCTTTATGACCTGCACGTCGAACTCGGCGGCAAGATGGTTGATTTTGCTGGCTGGGAAATGCCGGTGCAGTACCCCATGGGCATTATGGGTGAGCACAAACAATGCCGCGAAAAAGCAGGTCTGTTTGACGTTTCCCACATGGGTCAGGTGATCCTGAAAGGCGATGATGTCGCCACTCAGCTGGAAAGAATCGCGCCCTCTGCTTTTACCACTCTGAAGGAAGGCAAAGCGCGCTACACATTCTTCACCAATGAAAACGGCGGCATCATGGATGACCTGATCGTTTCCAACGCCGGTGATCATTTCTTTGTCGTGGTCAACGCCTCCATGCGTCACCAGGACATCCCCCATATGGCCAAGCACCTTGAAGGCGTCGAGGTCACCGAGATCTTTGACCGCGCTCTGGTGGCGGTTCAGGGCCCTTCGGCGGAAAACGTTGTTGGTGATCTATGCCCCGCTGCCCGTGACATGAAATTCATGGAAACTCTGGTGGCAGACATCATGGGTGTTGAATGCCGCCTGTCGCGCCTTGGCTACACCGGCGAAGATGGCTACGAGATCTCCATTCCCGAAGACAAAGCGGTTGAGATCACCCGTGCCTTCCTGGCGCATGACGATTGTGAGCCCGCCGGCCTGGGCGCCCGCGACTCCCTGCGTCTGGAGGCCGGTCTCTGCCTCTATGGCAACGATATCGACAACGATACCTCCCCTGTAGAGGCCTCGCTGACCTGGGCCATGCAGAAACGCCGCAAGGAAGAAGGCGGTTTTCCGGGGGCTGCGCGCATCCAGAAAGAACTGGCTGAGGGCGCTGCCCGCAAACTGGTCGGCATCAAGCCGGAAGGCCGCGCCCCTGCGCGTCAGGGTGTCGAAGTGCAATGCGCCGAGGGCAACACCATTGGTGCCATCACCTCAGGCGGCTTTGGACCAACTGTCGGGGCACCTGTCGCCATGGGCTATGTCTCCGCAGGCCACGGCGAGCCGGGCGAGAAGATCAACCTGATCATTCGGGGCAAATCCCAGCCGGCGGAAATCGTCGCGCTGCCCTTTGTGACCCAGAACTACAAACGCTAAGATAACACGCTAAGACACGAGGAGAGTCTCAGATGACCACCTATTATTCCGAAGAGCACGAATGGATCACCGTTGAAGGCGATACCGCCACTGTTGGCATCACGCAGCACGCCGCTGATCAGCTGGGCGAAATCGTCTTTTGCGAGCAGAAAGAAGCAGGCGACGAGTTCGAAAAAGGCGACGAGATCGGCGTCATCGAGTCCGTCAAGGCAGCCTCGGAAATCTACGCACCGCTGGATGGCGAAATTGTTGCCGTCAATGAGATCCTTGAGGAAACCCCCGGCGCGCTGAACGACAGCCCCGAAGGCGATGCCTGGATCTACAAGATCAAACTGGCGGATGCCGCGCAGCTCGAAGATCTGATGGATCTGGACGGCTACAAAGCCCTGATCGGCTGATCTTTATCGGGGCCGGTTGCTCTGGCCCCGCTCATCATCTTTCTTCAAATATTCCCGCCGGAGGCTCCGACAGCTCCGGTTGGATGCCCCTTCTCCAGAGGAGCGCCGCAGATGGCCTTTAAACTGACCGATTACGAAGCCTATGACTTTGCCAACCGTCGCCACATCGGCCCTTCGCCGGCTGAAATGGCTGAGATGCTCAAGGTGATTGGCTTCAAGACCCTTGATGATCTGATCGACGCCACCGTGCCTGCCGCCATCCGCCAGCAAGATCCGCTGGACTGGGGCCCGGCCATGACCGAGCGCGACGCCCTGTTCCACATGAAAGAAGTGGCCGGCCAGAACAAGGTTCTGACCTCGCTGATTGGTCAGGGGTACTACGGCACATCGACGCCTGCGCCCATCCTGCGCAACATCCTGGAAAACCCGGCCTGGTACACCGCCTATACCCCCTACCAGCCCGAGATCTCCCAGGGACGTCTCGAAGCCCTGTTGAACTACCAGACCATGGTCAGCGATCTGACCGGTATGGATATTGCCAATGCCTCGCTTTTGGACGAGGCCACCGCCGCCGCCGAAGCTATGGCCATGGCCCATCGCGGTGCGCGTTCCAAAGCCAATAACGCCGCCTTCTTTGTGGACCAGAACTGCCACGCCCAGACCATCGCGGTAATCAAGACCCGCGCCGAACCACTGGGCATCGACGTTGTGGTTGCCGACCCCGATGAGCTGGAGGCCGGTGCCGTCTTTGGGGCGATCTTCCAGTACCCCGGCACCTACGGACATGTGCGTGATTTCACCGATGAGATCAAAGCTCTGCATGACCACAAAGGCATCGCCGTTGTTGCTGCCGACATCCTGTCGCTGGCGCTGCTGAAGTCGCCCGGCGAAATGGGTGCCGATATTGCCATTGGTTCGACCCAGCGCTTTGGTGTGCCCATGGGCTATGGTGGCCCCCACGCTGCCTATATGGCGACCACGGATAAGCTCAAGCGCGCCATGCCGGGCCGCATCATCGGTGTCTCCATCGACAGCCGTGGCAACAAAGCCTACCGTCTGGCCCTGCAAACCCGCGAGCAGCATATCCGCCGAGAAAAAGCCAACTCCAACGTCTGTACTGCACAGGCGCTGCTGGCGGTCATGGCCTCGATGTATGCGGTTTATCACGGCCCCGATGGCATCAAGGCGATTGCCCAGTCGGTGCACCGCAAGACCTCGCGTCTGGCAGCCGGTCTGGAAGAAAACGGTTTCACGGTTGAGCCCGATGTCTTCTTTGACACCATAACCGTTGCCGTTGGCCCATTGCAGAAAACCGTGATGGAGGCTGCCGTTGCCCGCGGCATCAACCTGCGCAAAGTGGGTGAGACCAAGGTTGGCATCAGCCTGGACGAGCAGACCCGCGCGGAAACAATCGAGGCCGTCTGGGCCGCCTTTGGCATCGACCGCAAGGATGACAGCTCCAACAAACAATACCGTCTGCCCGAGCATGCCCTGCGCGAAAGCGAGTATCTGACGCACCCGATCTTCCACAAGAACCGGGCCGAGGCAGAGATCACCCGCTACATGCGCCGTCTGGCCGACCGCGATCTGGCGCTGGACCGTGCCATGATCCCGCTGGGCTCCTGCACCATGAAGCTGAACGCCACCGTCGAGATGATTCCGGTCACCTGGCCCGAGTTTGGCAATCTGCACCCCTTCTGCCCTGAAGATCAGGCGCAGGGCTATCACGCCATGATCGCTGATCTGAACGACAAGCTTTGCCAGATCACCGGTTATGATGCGATCTCCCAGCAGCCCAACTCGGGCGCGCAGGGGGAATATGCAGGTCTTCTGACCATCCGCAGCTACCACGCCGCGCGCGGTGAGGCACATCGCAACGTCTGCCTGATCCCAACCTCGGCGCATGGTACCAACCCGGCTTCGGCGCAGATGGTTGGCTACAAGGTTGTTCCGGTTATTGCCGATGCTGAAGGCAACATCGATGTGGCGGATTTCCGCGCCAAGGCGGAAAAGCACTCGGCAAACCTTGCCGCCTGCATGATCACCTATCCCTCCACCCACGGTGTGTTTGAAGAAACCGTGCAGGAGGTTTGCCAGATCACCCATGATCACGGCGGTCAGGTCTATATCGATGGGGCCAATATGAACGCCATGGTTGGTCTGGCCCAGCCGGGCAAGATTGGCGGCGATGTTTCGCACCTGAACCTGCACAAGACCTTCTGCATTCCGCATGGCGGTGGTGGCCCCGGCATGGGCCCGATCGGTGTCAAAGCGCATCTGGAAGAGCACCTGCCGGGTCACCCTGAGTATGGCACTGCCGTAGGTCCGGTCTCGGCGGCGCCCTTTGGCTCGCCTTCGATCCTGCCAGTCAGCTGGGCCTATATCCTGCTGATGGGGGGGAGTGGCCTGACACAGGCGACCAAGGTTGCGATCCTCAATGCCAACTACATCGCGGCGCGTCTGAAAGAGGCCTATCCGATCCTCTATACCTCTTCGACCGGTCGTGTGGCGCATGAGTGCATCCTGGATACCCGTCCTTTGAATGACGAGGGTGGCATCAGCGTTGACGATGTGGCCAAGCGTCTGGTGGACTCCGGTTTCCACGCGCCAACCATGTCCTGGCCCGTGGCCGGCACTTTGATGGTGGAACCCACCGAGTCCGAACCCAAGGATGAGCTGGATCGCTTCTGCGACGCCATGCTGTCGATCCGGGGTGAGGCGCAGGATGTGATTGACGGCAAGATCGACGCGGAAAACAACCCGCTGAAAAACGCCCCTCACACGGTGCGTGATCTGGTTGGCGATTGGGACCGTCCCTATAGCCGCGAAGCAGCCTGCTTCCCTCCCGGCTCGCTGGGTGTCGACAAATACTGGTCGCCGGTCAACCGGGTGGATAACGCCTATGGGGATCGCAACCTGATCTGCACCTGCCCGCCGATGTCGGACTATGAGGACGACGCCGAGAGCTGATCAAACCAACCAACCGGTGTCGCCCCTTTCTCCTCTCTCCCCGGGGCGGCACCAACTTCCCTTTGAAACTGCGTCCCCTCACCCTGAGGGCACCTGCAAACAATCGGAGGATGCGGACATGACGTTCCAAAGCCGAGTTCCCAACACCGAGGCCATGAGCTGCTCTGCTGCGGCCGAAACTTCGATCACCGAGGTCAATCAGGTGGCGATACTGCTGCCCGACGAGGCCGCCCCTGGCGCAGGCCAGATCCTTGCGGATCTGCTGCTCTCTGCCAATGAGGTGATCCCAGAGGCGCGTTATGACGTGTCGATCATGCGCCTGTCTGACTTCAATCATCTGAGCCTTGGTCGTCAGCAGCGCAGCATGTGCATCTTTCTGGGCGACATCCGGGCACGCTGGCGGGTCAAGGCCGGTGACCGGGCCGCGTTGCAGACACTGCTGCATCGTTGCCGTCAGCCGATCCTGGTTGGGGGGGCGGTGTTCCTGCCGCGCGAAGCCGGCATGTTTGACGGTCATGTTCTGGCGGTGCATTCCAATTTTGCCGCCGCCGCGGAGGAAGAAACGCTGCAAAGCGCGGCCTCCGGCACCCAGTACCACCTCGCTGACCCTGTGCATTCCGCCATCAGCCCACTGGCAACGCCGCGGCTGCTGCTGGATCTGATTGGCCGCCAATACGGTGAGTTCATGGCCGATGCCCTGGGCGAATATGTTGGGCTGGATGCGGGTGACACACGTTTTCAAAGCAAAGCAACGCTGGATATCCTGCAAAAGGCAGGCGGCGACAATCTGATCGAAAAGAGCCTGCACCTGATGCAGCAACATATCGAAGAGCCGATTTCGATATGTGAACTGGCGCGGCAGCAGGGGGTGTCGACCCGCAAGCTGCAACGCAGATTTCGAGACTGTACCGGTAATGGACCGCAATCGGCCTACCGCTCGTTGCGGATTGAGCGTGCGCATCAGCTGCTGACTCATACCAGCATGAATGTCTATGAGATCGTTGCGGCCACGGGCTTTGGCACCCGGTCAAATCTGTCGCGCTGGTTTCACAAACAGCTGGGCGTCAGCCCGCAGGCAGTACGCCGCAGCGCCTATTGCGAGGCAGGGCAGGCATCCGCCCGTGCCATGGCCGGGTGACCACCACTAATCCTAAAACTTTGCTGTCCCGGGTTCTGGGGCAGGGTGGGGCAAATGTCCGGTAGAACAACGGGCAGCAAGCAGGGGTAAAAGAAATTCCTGAAACCTCTTGAACCTCTAGTTGCTGGAGGTTCTATCTAGGGTAGGTCTTTGAAAACCAAGAGGCCCCAATGCCCCAAGATAGCTGTTGTAGCACCCCCAAACTGAACGCCGCCGATACCAAAGCCCATGTCCACTCCGGTGAGACTACGAACTGTTGCAACAACGGGGCCGTGGGTCCCGCCGTGGAGGCGGTTCAGCTCAGCTCCGGGCGCAGTTTTCGCGTCAATGGATTGTGCTGTGCCGAGGAGGTCGCAACCCTCAACCGTGTCCTAGGGCCAGCGGTAGGGGGGGCGGATCATCTCGGTTTTGATGTGCTCAACGGACGCATGACGCTGCTGGCTTCGGCCAGACAGATCTCAGATGAAGAACTGCAGGATCTGGTGGCAAAGACCGGCATGCAGGCCAAGCCCTGGGAGGCCGCCAGTGCCGCGGCCGATCAGGCAGTGCATCTCACCCGGCAAAAGCGCTTTACCACCGCCAGTGCCCTGTTCTGGGGCGGTGGTCTGGCCTGGCATGTCACCCATTCCGGCGCCGCAGGCCTGGGGCAATTGTTTGCCGGTCACGGTGACCTGCCTGTGCCCATGGGTGAGCTGGTGTTGTTCCTTATCGCGGTGATCTTTGGGGTTTGGTTGGTTCTGCCAAAGGCCTGGTATGCGGTGCGCAATCTCTCACCTGATATGAACCTTTTGATGGTTGTCGCGGTTGCGGGAGCGCTGGGGCTGGGTGAGTTTTTCGAAGCCGCAACCGTGGCGTTTTTCTTTGCCCTCTCGCTGACCCTGGAATCCTGGAGCGTGGGGCGGGCGCGCACTGCGGTGTCGAGCCTGCTCAATCTGGCGCCGCCAACAGCGCGGGTGATCCGCGCGGATGGCAGCGAGGTTGATGTGCCCGCCGATGAGGTGCAAATCGGCCAGCGCTTTGTCCTGCGTGGCGGGGATCGCATTCCGATGGATGGGCAGGTGATTTCCGGCACGGGGGCCGTGGATCAGGCTCCGATCACCGGAGAAAGCGCTCTGGTCACCAAGGAAGCCGGTGATGAGGTCTATGCCGGGACGCTGAATGGCGAAGGCAGCCTGACGG
Source organism: Pseudophaeobacter sp. EL27 (assembly GCF_900313025.1). Taxonomy (GTDB): domain Bacteria; phylum Pseudomonadota; class Alphaproteobacteria; order Rhodobacterales; family Rhodobacteraceae; genus Pseudophaeobacter. Next base: position 327,751 of record NZ_OMPQ01000002.1, on the reverse strand, counting down.
TGGAGGCAACAAAACTGGCCAGCGACACGGTACTGGCCAAGATTACCCGCATGGTGGGCGAGGCCCATGCCCGCCGCGCCCCGGTGGAACAATGGGTCAGCAAATTCGCCCGCATCTATACGCCGTCAGTTCTGGGCCTGGCCATTGCCCTGGCCTGCCTGCTGCCACTGCTGGCGGGCGGGGACTGGGGGTTTTGGTTTTACAATGCGCTGGTGCTGCTGGTGATTGCCTGCCCCTGTGCCCTGGTGATCTCGACCCCGGTCTCGATTGTGGCTGCACTTGCGGCGGCGGCCCGCGCAGGGGTGCTGATCAAGGGCGGCGCCTATATTGAGGCACCGGGCAAACTGGAGGCCATCGCGCTGGACAAGACCGGCACATTGACGGAGGGCCGCCCCGAAGTTGCCGGGCTCTACCCCTTGGGCAGCACCAGTATAGCCGAGCTGTTGCAGGCGGCAGCCGCGCTAGAGGCACGGGCCTCGCATCCTCTGGCTTTGGCCATCCTGGCAGAGGCAACCCACGAAGGCCTGTCTGTTGCGGCAGCCAGTGAGAGCCGCACGGTGCCGGGGCGCGGGGTCGAGGGTAGGCTGGGGGAGCGGGAAATCTGGCTTGGTTCATCCCGGTTTGCGGCGGAAAAGGGCTTTGCCGCGGATCTGCCCGAGGCGCAGATGATTGAGATCGAGGCCAGCGGGGCCACGCTTGTTGTGGTGGGGGATGCCACTGGTCCCATGGGGTTAATCGCTCTGCGCGACAGGCTGCGAGAGGGCGCGTGTGACACCATCACCGCCCTGCATCAGCTGGGGGTCAAACAGGTGGTGATGCTCACCGGGGACAATGCGGCAGCGGCGGGCGCCGTTGCGCGGGACACGGGGATCGATGCGGTGCATGCGGGACTGTTGCCTGCGGATAAGCTGGCGGCGATCGAGGGGCTCACGGAGCGGTACAATATGGTGGCGATGATGGGTGATGGGGTGAATGATGCTCCGGCCATGGCGCGGGCGCATTTTGCTGTTGTGATGGGGGCAGTGGGGTCGGACGCGGCCATTGAAACTGCAGATATTGCCCTGATGAGCGATGACATCAGCCGCCTGCCCTGGCTGATCGCACATTCGCGCCGGACCATGGCGGTGATCCATCAAAATATCGGGCTATCGCTGGTGACCAAACTTGCATTTGCCCTGGCAACTGCCTTTGGTTTGGCCTCTATGTGGGGGGCAATTGCCGCCGATGTGGGGGTTTCGCTCCTGGTGGTGGGCAATGCGCTGCGGCTTTTGAAAGGGAAGGAGATCTGAGATGCTGACCATTGGAACCCTGGCAAAGCGCACCGGAACCAAGGTGCAGACCATCCGCTACTATGAGAGCATCGGCCTGATGCCAGAGCCTGAGCGCACTGAGGGAGGGCAACGGCGCTATGGGCAGGGGGATTTGGATCGGCTGGGATTTGTCCGTCATGGGCGGCAATTGGGGTTTTCGCTGGAGGCCATTCGGGAATTGTTGGATCTGGCGGATAACCCGTCGCAATCCTGTGCCGATGCGGATTCCATTGCCCAGCGACAGTTGAAACAGGTGGAGGAGCGCATCGCCAGGCTGCAGGCGCTTCAGGTCGAGTTGCAGCGGATGATCCACGACTGCGGCCATCACTCGGTAGCGGAATGCCGGGTGCTGGAAGTGCTGCGCGACCACAGTGAATGCCTGACAGATCACAACCAGATCGGCGCCTGATGGATCGTCAGGCCCGCTGTCTCTAATCCTGTGTCGTGGTTTTTGCTGGCAGCTGATTGGTTTCTTTCTCAAAGTTCAATTGCTGCCCGACCCAGGCGGCAAAGAGCTTGATCATCTCCAGATCGCCGGTCTCAAACGGATGGCGCGCTTCGGGCGAGGTGAAGTTCAAAGTGCCAAACAGCACACCGTTAACAATCAAGGGCACACCAATGTAGGTTTCCAACAGGAAGAGATCGTAGCAGGGGTGGGTTGCAAATTGCGACTGCTTGGCGTTGTGGCAAGCCAGGGGACCATCCCCATTCAACATTTCAGAGCAATATGTGTCGCCAAGAGGAAAACTGGTTCCACGCGGAATATCCACCAGATCTGAGTGGCTGTAGAGTATGGTGTAGCTGTCATCGCGGACCCAGCTTACCAGAGCGGAATCGGTCTGAAAATGTTCGCAACCAAGTTTAAGGATCGACTGAACTTTTGCAGCGGGATCCATGTCCTGGTCGGTCGTGATGTGGAACAGTTTATGCAGTAATTCTTCGATCGCCCGGGTTTTGGATATGTCCTTGATGATGGCGAAATACCCCAGAACCTCACCGGAGGTGTCACGGATCGGACCGCCTGTGGTCTGGGTTAGAATGACTTTCCCGGATTTGCGCCGATACCGCATCTCGTAATTGTGATCGCTCAAGGTGCTGGTGGGCGTGAAGCGGCTTTGACCCTGCTCCTTGTAGTTTTCCGGATCAGCATAGAGATCCTTGGTAATCTCCCCGGTGATCTCTTCTCGGCTATAGCCGAACAGTGTTTCAAAGGCTGGGTTGACCCAAGTGATGCGATGGTCGGCTCCTGCTACAATCACCGCTTCGGGCAGATCGCGGAACAGATCCGGGATGCGAATTCCACCTACCGCTATTCCATTTGATGCCTCTACAAGAGTTTCTGCATCCCGCAGTGTTTCCTGGCTCATGTTGACGACTGTCTCATTCATGCGCTCATGTCTTTCCGTCTCCACCTCGTTACTCACACCCAGGCAAACTCTTTGATCCTGAGGCGCCTGGACCCCAGAAAAAGGCAATGAAATTTTGTCAGTGAAATGAGAGCTCAATCACGCGCAAAGGTGACAAAAGAAAATGAAAATCAGTTCGTTACGCAGGGCGTGTTAAAATATTCTGACTTAAGAATGTACCAATTATGAATTAAGGCGCAATGAAAAAATGGCGATTGATGCACAATGAGAAATCTATGGTTGTATGGGGCTGTGGTGAAAAGACTTGAGGCTGTGCGGGGTTAGACGCTGCGTCCGCCGTGATGGGCTTCGCCCCGTTCGCGGGCCAGTCGCATTTGCTTTTGCCGCTCGCGAAACCGGGCCTTATCCGTCTCCGAGGTTTCGTCAATGCACTGATAGCAAGAGACCCCCATTTCAAACGATGGGAGCTCTTTGTCCTTGGGCAGGATGGGACGACGGCAACCGTGGCACAGCTCATGTGGTCCTTCGACCAGGCCATGGCCAACCGAGACGCGGTTATCAAAAACAAAGCACTCGCCCTGCCAGCTGCTCTCCTCGGGGGGCATTTCTTCCAGATAGCGCAGAATGCCACCGTTGAGATGATAGACATCTTCGACGCCCTGGCCCAGCAGGTAGTTTGTCGATTTCTCGCAGCGGATGCCACCGGTACAGAACATGGCAACACGCTTGTTGTGGAACCGATCCTTGTTGTCCTGCCACCAGGCCGGGAATTCGCGGAAGCTGGCGGTTTCGGGATCGATTGCGCCCTCAAAGGTGCCGATCTGCACCTCGTAATCGTTGCGGGTGTCGATGACGACCACATCGTCAGAGCGGATCAGGTCGTTCCAATCTTCGGGCTCTACATAGTTGCCGACGCTGGCCTTGGGATCGACATCGGGCTGCCCCATGGTGACGATCTCTTTTTTCTGGCGGACCTTGATTTTGCCAAAGGGAGGGTGATCACTAAAGGCCTCTTTCCAGGCCAGATCCGTGCAGCCCGGCAGCGTCTTAATGTGGTTCAAAACGGCTGTGATCCCAGCCTCTGGCCCTGCAATGGTGCCATTGATACCTTCATGGGCCAGCAACAGTGAGCCGGTCACTGAATGCTGTAGACAAAGCTCCAGCAGCGCCGGTTTGAGGGCGGCGGGATCGGCGAAGCGGGTGAAGTGATAGAGGGCAGCAATTTTGTACATGATGCGCCCTTAGAACTCTGTGCCGCATTTTTCAAGGGAAACCCAAATGCGCAGGCTGTTTGGGATGAAAGACGCACTTGGTTGCTTGCAGCCATACCACATCTGTTTAGGGAAGCACGTCGACGCCAAGGCTTCGGTTTCCAACTGGGATCTGCGCGGGTACAGATACATCGGTGCAGCGAAGGAGCAGAAAATGTCCCAGGCCCTGATCGTAATCGACGTGCAGAATGACTTTTGCCCAGGTGGCGCGCTTGCGGTTCCCGATGGCGACGCGGTGGTGGCCCCGATCAACGCCTTGTTGGGGGAATTTGAGACCGTGATTCTGACGCAGGACTGGCACCCGGCGGCACATTCCTCCTTTGCCAGCGCGCATCCCGGCCTGTCCCCGTATGAAACCACCGAGATGAGCTACGGTACCCAGGTTCTGTGGCCGGATCACTGCGTACAGGGCAGCAAAGGCGCGGAGTTTCATCCCGATCTCGATGTGAGTGGCGATTTGATTATTCGCAAAGGTTTCCGGCCCTCCATTGATAGCTATTCAGGCTTTTTTGAGAACGACCACAAGACTCCTACCGGTCTGGAGGGATACCTGCGCTCTCGTGGGGTGTCGGAGTTGACTTTTGTCGGGCTGGCCACCGATTTCTGCGTTGCCTATTCGGCGCTGGATGCCGCCAAACTCGGCTTTGCAACCAGAGTAAAGCTCGCCGCTTGCCGGGGAATCGATCTGCAAGGATCGCTGGAGAAAGCACTGACTGAGATGCAGGCGGCTGGCGTGCAGTTGCAACAGGACTAACCCCCCAGCGACCCTTTTTGCTGTAGGATCTGCACTTTAGGGATTTTGAAAGACTGGATTGGCTATGCTTGGCTGATTGTGTGGAGGCAACAGCGACCAATGACGACCCAAGGAGGAACTGGCCGAGAAAGTCCTGATGTAGGGCCACTGGCCCACCATCACGACCGGTATAGCCAGGATGGGCTGTTCCGGCGCTATTTGCGTGGCCAAATCAGGATCTTTTGGCCGCGAACATGTTTTCTTCTCATGGTCAGTCTCGTGCTTGGGGTATTTGTTTCGCCACTGACGGGTATTGTGACTCTGATGGTGACCTGCTCTGCCGAATTGGTTGACGGGCTCTATATGCGCTTTGCCCGCAAGCAGGCCAGTGCTGGAAAACCTATCAAACCGTTGCGCCAGATCAGTACGGTCACTGCCCTGTTGCACGGGGCTGCCCTCGCCCTAGGGGCCGCAGCCCCCTATTGGGTTGAACCCCTGTTTGGGGGCGGCGGTCAGATTGAGGTGACGCCGATCTTTACCGTTGGCCTCTTGGTAAGCGGGGTTATCAATGCTGGTTTGACCTACCCCTTCCACCGGCCCGCAGCCATCGCGCGATTGAGCGCTTATGCGATTACGCCGTTCATCATTCTGCTTTCAGGGCAGAGAGACTACGGCGATATGACTTTCCAGTTACAGCTGGCAGGTGTTTTGATCCTCTGCGGGACGCTGACCTGGCATTTTTTGTTTGTGAACCGCAGTTTTGCGCGCACCCGCAACAGCATGCTGACCCAGGCTCTGCAACAGCAAGAGTTGGAAGGGGCCTATCAGCGGCTATTGAATCAGCAGGTCGAGGCTAAGCGACTGGCGCTGGTCGCACGCCATGCCAATGATAGCGTTCTTCTCATTGATGAAAACAACAAGGTTCAATGGGTGAACGAGGCCTTCACGCGATTGACGGGGTATCGCTTTGACGAGATTCTGGGCCGAGAGCCAGGGGATTTACTGAATCATCCAGACACCAGTCCGGCGGCCCTGAAACAGATAGTCGAGGGGCGACGCAATTTGCAGCCCTTTAGAATGGAGATCCTGAACCGCCATAAGGATGGGCATGATATCTGGATAGAGACCAATCAGGTGCCTATTCTGGGCCATCAGGGTGGAGAGATGTCCTATATCGCTATCGAACGGGATATCACGGTGGCCAAGCACAATGCTCAGCAGTTGGAGCACGCGCGCCGGAAAGCCGAAGAAGGTGCGCGCGCCAAAACAGATTTCCTGGCCACTATGAGCCATGAAATTCGCACCCCGATGAATGGGGTTATTGGTATGACGCAGTTGCTGGAAGAGACCGATCTGAATACAGATCAGAAACTCTACACGAATACGATCCTCAGCTCTGCCAGAACCTTGCTGGCGCTGATCAACGATATTCTGGATCTGTCCAAACTTGATGCTGGGCAAATTTCATTGAACCCCTGCGATTTTGATTTGCACAGATGTATTGACGAAACCATTCAATTGCTCCGGACACAGGGTGAGGCCAAGGGGCTGATCCTGGAGGTCGAACGCGATGTTGATCTCCCCCGTAACCTGCACGGCGATGATCACCGGTTGCGTCAAATCCTGAACAACTTGGTGGGCAATGCGATCAAGTTCACTGAAGAAGGTCGGGTCAAAGTCACAGTGGAAGCAGAGCCCATAGCGGGGGGTGGTGTAATGCTTAACTGTGCGATCAGCGACACCGGTATCGGCATTCCAAAGGATATGCTCACCGGCATTTTTGAGCGGTTCTCCCAGGCGGATGCCGCTATCAGCCGTCGCTTTGGTGGCACCGGACTCGGGCTGGCCATCTCTCGACGCCTGGCCGAGACCATGGGCGGGCGGATCACTGTACAGTCGGAAATAGGCTTGGGATCTTGTTTTACCCTTAGCCTGCCTTTTACCTTGACCAAAGCCTCCGAAGTCAGCGCCGCTCCGCAGCCCGAGGAAGACGCGGCGCGAGACGGGTTGTCGGGGCTGCGGGTTCTGGTGGCTGAGGACAACCGGGTCAACCGGCTGTTGATCCAGAAATTCCTGAAAGATACCTCGCTGGAGTTGGAATTTGCCCATGATGGCGCAGAGGCGGTGGACAAGGCCAAGCTGTTCAGCCCGGATATCATCCTGATGGATGTTAGCATGCCGGTGATGGATGGCTTGGAGGCAACGCGGATCATTCGCTCCTGGGGGCAGCCGCAGCCGGCGATCATCGCCTTGACCGCAAATGCCTTTGACAGCGACCGCGAGGCCTGCCTCTCCGCTGGCATGAATGAATTTGTGACGAAACCAATCACCAGAAGCCAGCTTTTGGACGTTCTGACCAGCTTTGCTGATCCACAACGGGTACAACTCACAGGGTAAACACGCCCAAAGATGGGGGGGCGCCGGGCTGGCTATTGGCTTTCAGATCAACCTACCCCGGCTGACTGTAAAGCCGCTGTCTTGCTCTGGCCTGCCGCCTGTCCTATCAAGTTGTGACCCAACTAGCATGAGGCCGCCGGTGGATATCGCAACCCGCGTTTACAATCACAAATGGAAGATTGACCCAATCATCCGGTCGTTGATTGATACGGACTTTTACAAGCTGCTGATGTGTCAGTCAGTGTTCCGCAACAAACCAGAGACCGAGGTCACCTTCTCGCTGATCAACCGGTCTACCACAGTGCCGCTGGCAAATCTGATCGACGAAGGGGAGCTGCGCGAACAGCTGGATCATATCCGCTCTTTGTCGCTGTCGCGTGGTGAAAGCACCTGGCTGCGGGGTAATACTTTTTATGGCAAGCGCCAGATGTTCCGCCCGGATTTTATGGAGTGGTTCGAGAACCTGCGCTTGCCTGCCTATCATCTGGAACGTATCGGTGATCAGTATGAGCTGACCTTTGAAGGCAAGTGGCACGAGGTAATGCTCTGGGAGATTTCCGCCCTGGCGGTGCTGATGGAGCTGCGCTCGCGCGCGGTCTTGAACGACATGGGGCGGTTTGAATTACAGGTACTCTATGCCCGTGCCATGACACGGGTCTGGGAAAAAATTGAACAGCTGCGTGATATTGATGGTCTCAGCATCGCCGATTTTGGCACCCGCCGACGCCATGGTTTCCTCTGGCAGGATTGGTGCGTACAGGCGATGCGCGAAGGGCTGGGAAGCAAATTCACCGGGACCTCCAACTGCCTGATTGCCATGCGCCGCGAGGTGGAAGCGATCGGCACCAATGCCCATGAGCTGCCGATGGTCTATTCGGCCCTGGCGGCGGATGACACGGCGCTGGCGCAGGCGCCCTATGAGGTGCTGTCGGATTGGCATGATGAACACGAGGGCAACCTGCGAATCATTCTGCCCGACACCTATGGTACTCAGGGTTTTCTCGATCACGCGCCGGATTGGCTGGCGGGCTGGACCGGGATTCGTATCGACAGTGGCGACCCAGCCGCGGGGGCCGAGGTTGCGATCAAATGGTGGCAGGAGCGCGGCGAAGATCCGCAGAACAAGCGGGTGATTTTCTCGGACGGGTTGGACGTTGCTAAAATCGCCGAACTGCAGGGGCAATTTGCGGCGCGTACCAAAGTCTCCTTTGGTTGGGGAACCCTGCTGACGAATGATTTTCGTGGGCTGGTGCCAGACGATAGGTTGGCCCCCTTCTCGCTGGTCTGCAAGGCGATCTCGGCCAATGGAAAACCAACGGTGAAGCTGTCGGATAACCCTGAAAAAGCGATGGGGCCGAGGTCAGAAATAACCCGTTACAAACGCGTCTTTGGGGTTGGTGATCAGGAACCCATCGAGGTCGTCGTCTAGACGTTCAGTCTGGGCGGGGTGTTCACCGCGTTTGCACGCGGTGATGCCTCCGGCGGGAATATTTGAAGAAGGTGAATGGGGGGTCTTGTCCTGCCCTTCAGGACACATTTGAGAACGGCCCTGTTTGGGGGCAGCTTTTCATTTGGCTGTAAATATCCCGGGGGAGGCCTCTGCGAGGCCGGGGGCAGCGCCCCCTCTCTATGATCTCAGCCGTGATGCGCGGCCACAGTCTTGAGTTGCGAAAACCCATAAAGAGCCTCAAACCCCTTTTCGCGACCATGGCCGGATTTCCCAACTCCTCCAAAGGGCAGTTCCACACCGCCACCGGCACCGTAGTTGTTCAGAAATACTTGCCCTGCGCGGAGGCTCTTGGCCAGCCGCATCTGCCGGGCTCCATCGCGGGTCCAGACGCTGGCGACCAGACCAAAGGCGGTGGCATTGGCAATTTTTAAGGCCTCTTCTTCGGTGTCAAAGGGGATCAAGACCTGAACCGGGCCAAAAATTTCCTCCTGCGCCAGTGCATGATTTGCGGGCACATCTGAAAATAGCCTGGGCTGTACATAGGCGCCTGTTGCTGGGGCGCCTTCGACAATATGACCCTGGGCCACGATTTGCAGATCTGCCCCTTTTTCCAGGAAACCTTCGACAATTTCTTTCTGTCGGTTTGAAATCAGGGGTCCCAGTCGGTGGTCCTGGATTGCGGGGCCAACGGTCAGGGCTTCATAGGCTTCTGCCATGCGTGATTTCACGGTTTCATAGACCCCGCGTTGCACCAGAATACGAGAAGAGGCAGAGCAGGTCTGACCGGCGTTCTGAATGCCGGCATTGACCAGAAAGGGCAGAGCTGCGTCCAGATCGGCATCGTCAAAGACCAGCTGAGGTGACTTACCTCCCAGCTCCAATGTTACTGGCACCACGTTCTTTCCAGCGGCCTGCTGCACCAGCGCACCCGTGGCCACCGATCCAGTGAAGGAGATGTGATGCACGCCGCTGTGTGCGGTCAGCGCCGCGCCGGCCTCGGCACCTATCCCCGGCACCACATTGAGCGCCCCGGCAGGCAGCCCGGCTTCCTGGGCGATATGGGCAAAAGCCAGCGCTGTCAGGCAGGCTTCCTCGGCGGGTTTGAGCACGCAGGCATTGCCCATGGTCAGCGCAGCCCCAACCGAGCGGCCAATGATCTGCATCGGATAGTTCCAGGGCACGATATGGCCGGTGACGCCATGGGGTTCACGCAGGGTATAGACCGTGTAGCCATCCAGATAGGGTATGGTCTCACCATGTACCTTATCAGCGGCGCCGCCGTAGAATTCGCAGTACCGCGCCAGCGCAATAGCATCGGCACGCGCCTGGGTCAGGGGCTTGCCAACATCGCGAACCTCCAGTGCGGCCAGCTCCTCTATCCGTTCCAGTACCAGCTGACCAATGCGGGTCAGAATGCGGCCACGCTCCAGTGCGGTCATCCGGCCCCAATCTCCAGCCAGTGCAGTCTCGGCGGCCTTTACAGCGGCGTCGATATCGGCGGCCCCGCCCCGAGCGATCTGGCACAGCTCTGCACCATCTGAGGGATCTACCAACGTCAAGGTTTCGGCAGAGGAGGCGGGCTGCCAGGCACCGCCGATCAGGCAGAGAGTGGGGTCGAACCAAATTGGATTTGCGTCAGAAATTTGTGAGTTAGGCATTATCGGGTCCTGCAATATCGAATGTGTAGCTTTTGGTCTGATGTTCGGTAAACGGCGCGCCGGTTTGCAAGGCGCTGAGGCCGGGCACCAGGCTGAGACAGGTGCCCCAGAAGGCAGCGGCCTGCGGCGATTGTTTGGAAATGCCCATGCGCCAGCGCCCGGGGAATTCCTGCAGGATCAGGCTGGCGGCCTCTTGTCCCAATCCCTGACGGCGATACTGCGGTAGGATCAGAAACTCCGAGAGCTCGCGCCGGTCATCCGGCAGGTTCAGCACCAGGGCAAAGCCGATGCGGGCCGCGTCTTGATGAATCCAAAAGGCGGTCACATCCCTGCGGTTCAGCATCTGCTTAGCGCGTTTGACCGGATCAATCTGTGCCGCTGGCGCAACCTCGTGGAAATAGGGCGCCAGCACCGAGGCAAAGATGGTCTGCTGGCGTGGCAGGATTAGAGAGAGCGCGACCATCAGGCCGCCCCTTGATTGAGGTCGGGCAGCTGCGGTGCCGCTGCGATCAAGGCGCGGGTATAGGGATGTTTGGGGCTGGCAAAGATCTCTTCGGTTGGGGCGGCCTCGACGATCTCGCCTTTCTGCATCACCAGGCATCGGTCGGTGATGGTGCGCACCACGCTTAGATCGTGACTGATGAACAGATAGCTGAGCCCATAGGCCGTGCAGAGTTCTGCCAGCAGGTCCAGGATCTGCGCCCGCACCGAGACATCCAGCGCCGAGACCGCTTCATCAAACAGGATCAGTTCTGGCCGGGTGATTAGGGCGCGGGCGATAGCGATCCGTTGGCGCTGCCCTCCCGAGAACTGATGCACGTATTTCTGGGCGTCTTCGGGCTGCAACCCAACGGCGCGCAGGGTTTCCGCAATAAGATCGCTGCGCGCAGAACCCTTGGGCGGATCGGAGAGGGTGTAAAAGGGTTCGGTGATCAATCGCTCGACCCGGTGGCGCGGGTTGAAGCTGCCAAAGGGGTCCTGAAACACCACCTGCATGCGGCGGCGGATTTTAGGGTTTTGTGCAGTGGTGATCTGCATCCCGTCCAGGTGGATTTCACCGTTTTGAAGCGGTTCTAGACCCAAAATAGCTCGTGTTAGGGTCGATTTCCCACATCCGGACTCGCCCACCAAGCCCAGTCGTTCCCCCCGGTAGAGTGTAAAAGAGACATCTTTTACCGCGCGAAAATGCCCAGGCTTGGCAAAGAGGCTGTCTCGCGGCAGGGCATAGTCCCGCACAGCACCTTTGACCTTGAGCAGGGGCTGTGGAGGGGGGGGCTCCGGCAGGGTTACCTGATGGTTGGAGGCAGCAAACAACATCTTGGTGTAGGGATGCTGCATAGCGCGTAAAAGCCCCTGCGTAGAGCCTGATTCCACCACTTCCCCATGGCGCATGACCACGATGCGGTCGGCAAGATCGGCGACGACTGCCAGGTCATGGGTGATGATCATCAACCCCATGTCAAACTCACGCACCAGATCGCGCAGCAGCTCCAGGATCTGCGCCTGGGTGGTGACATCCAGCGCTGTGGTGGGCTCATCCGCAATCAGCAGTTTTGGGCGCAGGGCAATGGCCATGGCGATCACCACCCGCTGGCGTTGCCCGCCCGAGAGCTCATGCGGGAAGCGGCCAAGGGGGAAGCGATCAGCAGGCAGGCCGACACGATCCAGCAGCTCACGCGCGCGGGCGCGGGCTTGATCAACAGGCATGGCCTTGTGGATCAGAATGGTCTCCATCACCTGATCACCGATGGTTTTGACCGGGTTCAGGGCTGTCATTGGTTCCTGAAACACCATGCCGATGCTTTGGCCGCGCAAGCCGCACATCTGGGTTTCGCTCTGCTCCAGCAGGTTGGTTCCAGACAGGGTGATTTCGCCCGAGGCTTCGGCAGTGTCCGGCAGCAGCCCCATGACGGAAAAGGCCGTCATTGATTTGCCAGAGCCGCTCTCGCCGGTGATGGCGACAATCTCACCGGCCTCAACCGATAAAGAGACCTCTTTGAGGATCTCCATCGGGCCGATCCGGAGCGAGAGATTGGTGATATCAAGCAGGGTCATCAGCGCGCCAGCCTCAGTTTGGGGTCGAGCCAATCGCGCAGCCCGTCGCCCATCAGGTTGAGCCCCAGTACGGTGATCACAATGGCAGAGCCGGGGATTAGGGCAAGGTGCGGGGCAAAGCTGACCATGGTCTGGGCATCGGCCAGCATCCTCCCCCAGCTGGGGGTGGGGGGCTGGGCGCCCAGGCCAACATAGGACAGGCCTGCCTCGGCCAGGATACCCAGCGAGAACTGGATGGTGCCCTGCACGATCAGCAGGTTGGCGATATTGGGCAGGATGTGCTCGGCGGAAATACGCGCCGCGCCCTTGCCAGCGACCCGTGCGGCCAGGATGAACTCGCGCTCCCAGAGCGACAGGGCGGCGCCACGGGTAATGCGTGCAAAAACGGGAATGTTGAAGATGCCGATGGCGGCAATGGCGTTTATGGCGCCCGCACCAAAGATGGCGGTGATCAGGATGGCAATCACCAGGGATGGAAAGGCAAATACCAGATCATTGGCCCGCATGATGATCTCGTCCAGCCAGCTGCCCTTATTGGCGGCCGCCGCCAGCCCCAGCGGCACGCCCAGCCCCATACCAATGCCTACAGCCACCAAAGCCACCGCAATCGAGGTGCGTGCGCCGACCATTATCATCGAGAAGATATCACGGCCAAAGTGATCGGTGCCCAGCCAATGATTGCCATTGGGCTGTTGCAGCTTGGCGGGGATATCCATCGCGGTGTGATCAAAGGGCGTCCAGATGAAGGAGACAAGCGCCGCCAGAACCACCAATGAGGACAGCGCTGAACCGAGGATGAGATTGCGGGTCATGGATGTGCCTTTGCTGATTGGACGCTAGGACTGCGCCTGACCCTGGGTGGGTGCAAAGCGCCCTCCCGTGGGGAGGGGCGGGCGCAGTCCGGCTTGGCCGGACCAATGGCGTATCGATTAACCAGTCTCATGTGCGGCTCCTCAGCCGGGGATCGACCAGCGCATAGGCCAGATCGACCAGAAAGTTCACCGTGATCACCGCAAAGACCAGGATCATCACCACTGATTCCACCACAATCAGATCGCGCGAGGAAATGGCCTGAAACACCAGCCGCCCCAAGCCGGGCAGGAAAAAAACCTGCTCGATGATGATGGCTCCGGCCAGCAGGAACGAAAACTGCAGTCCAATTATGGTCAGCACCGGGATCATCGCATTGCGCAGCCCATGGCGCCACAGTGCTTGCCGACGGGTCAGACCCTTGGCGCGGGCGGTGCGCATGAAGTCTTCGCCTAAGATATCCAGCAGGGCGGAGCGCATGACCCGGGCCAGAATGGCCGCCTGCGGCAGGGCCAGGGCAATGGCGGGCAGGGTCAGTGAATGCAGGGCAGCGCCAACCCCCTTGTCCCAGCCGGCAAAGCCACCAGCGCCAAACCAGCGCAGGTTGATGGCAAAGATCAGCACCAGGATCATGGCAAACCAGAAATTGGGCACCGCAACACCCAGCTGGGTTGCCCCCATCACCGCCATATCGCCGGCCTTTCCGCGCCGCGCGGCGGCATAGATGCCAGCCGGAAAGGCGATCAGCGTCGACAGCGTCAGCGCATAAAGCGCCAGAGGCAGCGAGACCCACATACGGTCGGCAATCATGCCGACAACGGGGGTGCGATAGGTATAGGACATGCCAAAATCCCCCCGCAGCATCCCGCCCACCCAGGCGAGGTAGCGCTGCAGCTTGCCCTGATCCAACCCCAGCTCAGTACGCAGGGCAGCAACGGTATCGGGTTCGGCATTGATCCCAAGCATGAAGGAAGCGGGATCGCCTGGTGCGATTTCGATCACAAAGAAGATGACAAGTGAGGCAACGGCGAGGCTGACCAGCAGCGACAATCCGCGTTTCAGGGCATAGCGCAGCATTTGTTTTAGGCGCTGTTGTCTGTGCTGCGCAGATAGTCTGCGTCAGTGACATGTTCCAGCCAGTTGGCGGCAGAGCCATCCTGTTCTTCCTGCAGGGCCAGATGTACCATGGCGGTTTCGGGCGCGGCGCCGTGCCAATGTTCCATCCCGGGCGGGATCCAGATGGTATCGCCGGGGCGCATTTCGCGGGGGGCTTCATCGCGTAGCCCAACCAGGCCCAGCCCGCTGAGGATATTCAGTGTCTGCCCCAGTGGGTGGGTATGCCAGGCGGTGCGGGCACCGGGGGCAAAGCTGACACGCAGAGCATTGATACGCGCAGGCGCAGGGGCGCTGATGATCGGATCCATCCAGACCTCGCCGGTGAACCACTGGTCCGGGGCTTTGCGGCTGGGGCGGCTGCCCGCTGGATAGAGATCAATCATCGCATCTGTCCTGAAAAGAGGTCAATCTGCCGGGCGCATAGCTTTGCGCCCGGCGATTTCTTTGATGGCTTACTCAGCCCAGCTGACGGCGGTCAGGTCGGTGGCTTGGGTCGGCGCATTGGCCCAGAGACCCTGCAGATCGGCCTTGGCGACGCCGAGCGAGGCCAGCTGGAACAGGTAGCCGTTCACATAATCCTTCGCGATGGTTTCCTGAGCCTGCTGCATCATCGCCATACGCATATCGGGATCTGTGGTGCCGTTTAGCTTGGTCATCAGTTCCTGGAAACCGGCGTTGTCATACTGGAAGTAATAGTCGGGACGGGCATAGATGCCGATGTCCATGGGCTCGGTATGGCTGACGATGGTCAGGCCAAAGTCTTTGCCGCGGAACACGGTTTCCAGCCACTGGGCCCATTCCACATTGATGATCTCGGCCTTGATGCCAACCTGGGCCAGCTGGGCGGCGATGATCTCGCCACCGCGCCGCGCATAAGAGGGGGGCGGCAGGTGCAGGGTGGTTTCAAAACCATCCGCGAGGCCGGCCTCGGCCAGCAGGGCCTTGGCACGCTCAGGATCATAGGCAGATCCACCTGTCAGGTCCTTGTAGGCCGGGTTATGCGGTGCAAAATGGGTGCCAATCGGGGTGCCATAGCCAAACATGGCGCCATCAATGATGGCCTGACGGTCAATGGCATGGGCCAGGGCCTCACGTACGCGCACATCATCAAAGGGGGCCTGTTTGTTGTTGGTCGACAAGATGGTTTCCCCCTCGGTCGAGCCCACCAGCACCTGAAAGCGCGGATCGGCATCAAACTGCGGCAGGTTTTCCGGCGCCGGGAAGCCGGAGAAGGCATCCACATCCTCGGCCATCACTGCAGCAAAGGCAGCCGTTGGGTCTGAGATGAATTTAAACGTGGCGCTGTTCAGCACTGCGGGTGTGCCCCAGTAATCGGGATTCTTCTCCAGGGTGATGCGGTCGCCCTGTACCCAGCCTGAGAACTTAAAGGCTCCGGTGCCCACGGGGGTGGTCTTGATGTCATCGATGCTTTCGGGCGCCACAATGACTGCATCGCCCCAGGCGAGGTTGAACAGCATATTGCCGTTTGGCTTGCTCAGGGTGAGTTTGACAGTAGCAGGGTCAATGACCTCGACGCTGGCGATATCCGCATAAAGTGCCTTTTGCGCATTGGTGCTGTCCTCGGCACGGGCGCGGTCCAGCGAGAATTTCACGTCATCGGCATCCATGCTGGTGCCATCGTGGAAGGTAACACCTGCGTTCAGATGGAAGGTATAAGACAGCCCGTCTTCGGAGATATCCCAGCTTTTGGCCAGGCCCGGTACCACGGATCCATCGCCCATAAACCGAGTCAGACCTTCAAAAACATTGGAGTAAAGAACCTGGTCAATCGCGCCGGCGGCGGCGCTGGTGGGATCAAGATGGGGCGGCTCCAGCTGCAACCCGATGGTGACGGTATCCTTGGCAAAGGCGGTACCGGCCATCAAAGCCAGCGTTGAACTGGCGGCAAAGATGATTGATCTGAATGTCATTTCTCAATTCCCTTGTTGCTGTGGATCCCCTGTTGCCGGGGCTTTGAAGCCAAGGTTTCCCGTTTTCCGCGGGGTAATCAAGGGCTGCGAGACATTTCGCCCTCTGGAAGCACGCGGCGTCAGTTGATAGACGTGCGCAACCCGAACCAAACCAGGGAAAACCATGAGCGCGAACTCAAAGACCCCCGCCATCACTGCCAGCGATATCCTTGCGCAGAAGGGCAAAACGCCGATTGTCAGCCTGACCGCTTATACAACGCCGATGGCGCAGATGATGGATGAGCATTGTGATTTTGTTTTGGTCGGTGACAGCGTTGGCATGGTGCTGCACGGGCTGCCCTCGACCCTGGGCGTCACCATGGAGATGATGATTCTGCATGGTGCGGCAGTGGCGCGGGGGCTGAGCCGGGCCATGTTGGTCATCGACATGCCCTTTGGTTCTTATGAGGAAAGCCCGCAGCAGGCCTTTGGCAATGCCGCCCGGCTGATGCGGGAAACCAATGCGGCAGCGGTCAAGCTGGAGGGCGGCGTCGAGATGGCGCCCACCATCCAGTTTCTGGTTGAGCGCGGCATTCCGGTGATGGCCCATGTGGGACTGACGCCGCAGTCGATCAATACCCTTGGCGGCTACAAGGTGCAGGGCCGTGATGATGCCGGTGCCTCGGTACTGGCCGGAGCGCAGGCTGTATCTGAGGCTGGCGCCTTTGCTGTGGTGCTGGAAAAAGTGCCACAAAACCTCGCGGATGAGATCACCGCAGCAGTTCCAATCCCCACCATTGGTATTGGCGCCTCGGCGGGCTGTGACGGGCAGGTGCTGGTGGTGGATGACATGCTGGGGCTGTTCACCGCCTTCAAAGCCAAATTTGTCAAACGCTATGGCAATCTGGGCGTTGATGCCGAGGCCGCAATTGCTGCCTATGCCGCCGAGGTCCGCGCGCGCGCGTTTCCCGCCGCCGAACATGTCTTTGCCGACCAGATAACACCTGCAAAAGGGTAACAGCCGCCATGACTGCTCCGATTATTCGCCAACTCGCCGAGCTGCGGGCCAAGCATAGTGACTGGATCCGTGCCGGGGAGCGCGTCGCCGTGGTGCCAACCATGGGGGCGCTTCATGCCGGTCATCTGTCCCTGGTTGAGGCCGCCAAGGCCACCTGTGACCGGGTGATTGTGACGATCTTTGTCAACCCTAAGCAATTCAACAATCCGGAAGATCTGGCCAATTACCCGCGCACCGAACATGACGATGCCATCAAGCTGGCGCCCTATGATGTCGATGTGATCTATGTGCCGGACCCGGATCAGATCTACCCGGGTGGATTTGCCACCAATGTCTCGGTGGCAGGGGTGGCAGATCAGATGGAGGGCGCCTGTCGTCCGGGCCATTTTGACGGGGTTGCCACGGTGGTGGCCAAGCTGTTTCTGCAAACCGGGGCGCATCAGGCATTTTTTGGCGAGAAAGACTATCAGCAGCTTCTGGTGGTGCGGCGCATGGCGCGGGATCTGGATATCCCGATAGAGGTGGTGGGGTGCCCAACCGTGCGCGAAGCCTCCGGTCTGGCGATGTCTTCACGCAATATGCGGCTCTCGGCTGACGGCTTGGTGAAGGCCGGGGCTCTGCATCCGATCTTGACGCGACTGGCCGCAGAGGTCTCCGCAGGTGGTCATTTTGCGGATCTGAAAAAGCAGGCCGAAGCTGAGATCCTGGCCGCAGGCTTTAACGAGCTGGAGTATCTTTCGCTCTGTTCAGCAGAGGACCTGAGCACAATGGAAACGGCCGAAGCCCCGGTGCGATTGTTTGTTGCGGCCTGGATCGAAGATGTGCGGTTGATCGACAATATCGCGGTGTGATCCGGTTTTTGAACTAATGCTTTAGTCAGGACTGGCAGCGGTAACATCTTGCAGCTAAACTCCCGCCCTGAGGAGATCCATCACAGGGGCGGGACATGAAATATATTCTGGCAATTGACCAGGGCACCACGTCAACACGGGCGGTGCTGTTTGACGCTGAGATGCAGGTCATCGGCTCAGCGCAACAGGAGTTTCCCCAGTATTTCCCCAAGGCGGGCTGGGTTGAGCATGACCTGGAAGAGATCTGGGACTCTGTTGTTGCGACCTGTCGGCAGGTCTTGGCGGAGCAGGGCATCACGGCTGCGGATCTGGCGGGCATTGGCATCACCAATCAGCGTGAAACCACGGCGGTCTGGGACCGGGCCAGTGGCAGGCCGATCCACAAGGCCATTGTCTGGCAGGATCGTCGCACCATTGAGATCTGCGAGGCTCTGCGCGCTGAGGGTCATGAAGACATGATCCGCCACAAAACCGGCCTACTACTGGATCCCTATTTTTCGGGCACCAAGGTGCGCTGGATTCTGGATCAGACAGCCGGGGCGCGGGACCAAGCTGCAAATGGCGGGCTGCTCTTTGGCACTATTGATAGCTTCCTAATCTGGCGCCTGACCGGTGGCGCTTCGCATGTGACCGATGCCACCAATGCCTCACGCACCATGCTCTATGATATTCGGGCAGGTGCCTGGAGTGCAGAGCTCTGCCAGGCATTGAAGGTGCCGATGCAGATGCTGCCGCAGGTCAAGGACTGCGCGGCGGAGTTTGGCACAACTGTGCCAGACATCCTGGGCGGTTCGGTGCCAATTCTGGGGGTGGCCGGCGACCAGCAGGCCGCCACCATTGGTCAGGCCTGTTTTGCGCCGGGGATGATGAAATCCACCTATGGCACCGGCTGCTTTGCCCTGCTGAACACTGGCGAGACGCCGGTTGTGTCGAGCAACCGTTTGCTCACCACCGTGGCCTATCAGCTAGGGGGTAAGCCCACCTATGCGCTGGAGGGGTCGATCTTTATCGCCGGGGCTGCGGTGCAGTGGCTGCGAGATGGGTTGGGTCTCATTGAGGATGCGGCACAGTCCGGGGAGTTGGCTCAAGCAGCGGATCCTGAACAGGATGTGTTGTTGGTGCCGGCCTTTACCGGTCTGGGTGCGCCCTATTGGCAGCCGGAATGCCGAGGCGCCGTTTTTGGCCTGACGCGCGGTTCTGGCCCCGCTGAAATGGCGCGCGCGGCCTTGCAAAGCGTGGCCTATCAGACGCGGGATCTGTGGGAGGCAATGCGGGCAGATTGGCCAGCGGAAACCCATGTGACCCTGCGGGTCGATGGCGGTATGAGCGCCAGTGACTGGACGATGCAAAGCCTGTCTGATCTTCTTGGTGCCGCTGTGGACCGCCCAAAGATGCAGGAAACAACGGTCTTGGGTGCGGGCTGGCTGGCGGGTATGCAGGCGGGCATCTACCCGGATCAGGCCGGATTTGCCGCGACCTGGGCGCTGGATCGTAAGTTCACGCCAGATATGGGTTCGGAACAGCGGGACGCCGCCTATGCCCGCTGGCAACGCGCCGTGCAGGCTGTCATTGGCATTTAAGACAGGCGTTTGCTGCGCGGGAGTGATTCTACAGGTCTCGTGTCTCCAAGGTGCAATGGGGGGGGGCTCCCGCGCCCGCGGGTCATTGGCGGACGCCGAATGCCCTTGGCGGCCTTGGGCCCGGCGCCGCGCTGGCGCGCGGCGCGGTTGCGGCATGATCAGAGGTTGCGGCAGAGCGGACGCCGTGCGTCAGCACGGCGCTGGGCCCAACGGGAAGAGGGCCCAAAGGGCCTGATGACGGGCGGGAGCCCCCCCTTAGCTGATCACTCTTGCATCGGCTTTGATTGTCGCCGGGCGGGCATTCAGCGCCTCAATTGAAAACCCTGCGATGGATTTGTAACGCTCCGCATGGGCCGCAAGATCGGCCCTGGGAATGACATCTTCAATGCTGATAAAATCTCCCCCACAGAGATCTTCAACCTGCTGCAGCACGGCATCCGGCCCTTTGCCCGCGCGGTTGGTCTGGCCAATTCCGGTGGCAATCGGGCGCACCTCTGCCTCATAGGCCGCAAGCGCTGCCGGGGTGACACCATGGGACAGGAGCTTTGCGCCAATAACCCGCGCATCAATAATGGCCTGGCTGGCCCCGTTTGAGCCCACCGGATAAGTCGGATGGGCCGCATCCCCCATCAGGGTCACAGCCCCAAAGCCCCATTGCGGCAGCGGGTCGCGATCAACCATGGGGTATTCATAGACCACCTCTGCACCACGGATGAGGCCGGGGACATCGATCCAGTCAAACTGCCAGTCTTCGAACTCGGCGATGAAGTCGTTGATATCGGCGGCGCGGTTCCAGTCTTCTTTCTTCCAGGGCGCGGAAGGGTCAAAGCTCTTCTCAGCAATCCAGTTGAGGGTTGCCAACCCGTCAGCATCTGGGCGCGAGATCGGATAGGCCACCAGGCGCAGACTGTCATGACCGATCATTGCCATGGCGGCCTCGCCCTTCCACGGTGTGCCTTGGGTGGTTGCCCGCCAGAGAATCCGACCATTCCAGATCGGCGCGCCCTCACCCGGGTACATCTGCGCGCGCAGGGCTGAGTGAATACCATCTGCCGCCACAACAAGTGTGCCGCTCTTGCGGGAACCATCTGCCAGCAACAGGTCTGCGCCGCCAGCTGTCTGTTCAAACCCCAGGGCGCGCGCACCAGTGGTGATACAGTCGCCACCTGCCCGGGAAACCAGCGCCTGATACAGCATCATTTGCAGTTCGCCGCGATGCACTGAGTATTGCGGCCAGGCATAGCCGGCCTCCATGCCGCGCGGCTCTTCCCAGATGGTCTTACCAAGTTTGGAGTAGAACCCCAGCTGCCGGGTGCGAATGCCGATCTCTTCCAGTTCCGCCTCCAGCCCCAGGTCAAACAGCTCGCGCACGGCATTGGGTTGCAGGTTGATACCGACCCCTAATGGGCGCAGCTCAGCGGCGGATTCGTAGATGTGAAAGGGCACGCCAATCTGGTGAAGCGTCAGGCCAAGGCTCAGCCCGGCGATACCACCCCCTGCAATAAGAACGGACATAGTAAGTATACCTCCTAATATGTGGTGGCACAAAACCACAGAGCCTGCCCAGAAGGCAAGCGAAAACAGATCCCTTGCCAATCTGGCAACAGGAGGCAAGAGGTGCGACTGGGTTCAGGTTTTGGAGGCGATGATCAGGTCGGGACCAAAGATGATGTCGGCGTATTTGTGCAGATAGATCTTCAGCCAGGGGGTGAAACGCTCTGGGTGGCGGTGCACCTCTGCCAGCAGGTCATGGTAATCCATCCAGCGGGTTTCCATCACCTCATCCGGGTTTGCTACGGGGGTGAGCGGACGATGAGCATGGGCAAGAAACACGTCGACGACCTCGTGTTCTACCATGCCATGGCCCACATCCGCCCGATATTCCAGCTGGTGACGGAACTCAGGATAGAGCCCCTTCAACCCCAACTCTTCTTCCATGCGACGCACCGCGCAGGCAGAGGAGGCCTCCTCCCACATGGGATGGGTGCAGCAGGTATTGGCCCAAAGACCGGGCGTATGATACTTCCCCAGGGCGCGGCGCTGCATCAGGATTTTGACGCCCTTGACCACAAACACCGAGACAGCCTTGTGCTTCAACCCCTGTTCATGTGCCAGGAGCTTCTCTACCGGTGTCAGTTCGCCGTTCACCCAGGCCGGGATCATATGGGGCATTCTGAATCCATGATCGTTTTGCCACTCTTGCGCAGCCCGCAATGGCTAACGCGGGTTGCCCGGCAAAGCAACTACGCGAAAGGCCGCGCCCCTGAGGTCACGGCCTTTGATGCTCAAGTTTCAGGCAATCCAGGCTATGCGACCCCTAAAAACGGGGCCGAGAGGCGGGAAGACAAGGGCAGGATCACTCGGAAGCAGGTTGTTCGGTGGTCTCGGTTGCCGCGGCATCTTCTGCGGGTTCTTCAGCCGGCTCTTCGGCGACAGGGCTAAACTGGGCCAGGAAGGCATAGATGTCTTCGGCGCCCTTTTTCAGCTTGAAAGACATCTTCGACTTGGCCTTGCTGTCGCCCAGATGCTCACGCAGGAAGCCACGAGGGTCCTGAGCATAGGCGGTAAAGCTCTCAAGATCCCAGACCAGGCCACCCTCGCCGGCAGCAATCAGATCCTTGCCGTATCTGAAGCCCTCATAGCTGCCCGCTGTGCGGCCAACAACACCCCAGAGGTTGGGGCCGGTCTTGCCGCCTTTGATGATTTTCTCACCGGTGTCAGAGACCACGGCGTGGCAGGATTTGCATTTGTTAAAGGCCTTTTCGCCTTTTGCGGCATCACCTTCGGCAAAGGCGGGGGCTGCCAGAAGGCTAAGAAGGGCTGCAGTCAGGACGGGTTTCATATGCTTGCTCCGGTTTTGAGTTGGCTGGTTGGAATACGGCGCTTGTTGGCAGGGAGTGTCAACGAGTGAATCCGCCGCATGGGTGTTTCTGGCGCAGCTCGCGCCGGTGTTTCAGGTTTGGCACGCGCTCCAACAGGGCAGGAGATCGTGGTCTTCTGGTGTGGCGCTATAGATGGCCCGTGCGATGGCACGGCTGAGACAGAGCGCGGCGGCATGGCCGATTTGGCCCAGTTCCATCTCGGGATTGGCGAGGCGGCGGGCGTTGGTGCTGGCGGCAAAAACCAGATCGCCATCCCCCGGCGCATGGGCCGGAACGGTGGCGCGGCCAATGCCGTCATGGGCGGCTGTGGCTATGCGCTGGCATTCGGCCTTGGTCAGGGCGGCATTGGTGGCGACAATGGCAATGGTGGTATTGCCGCGTTCGGCGGGCAGCTCTTCACCTGCCGCAAGGGCGCGCATGGATTGCATTTTGCGACTGTCGAGGCTGCGCCCCAGTCCGACTGCGCTGTCAGGTCCAGCACCGCCAAATTCGCCATCGACCTCAAAAGGCGCGGCCCAGAAATGGCGATCCCCGGGCGTGGTGACGCTGCCCATTGGATTGGCGGCCACCAGGGCGCCAACGGTGACGCCGCTCTCCAGCACAAAGGAGGCAGAGCCCAGCCCGCCTTTCAGCATCGCGGTGAGGGCCCCGGTGCCAGCGCCATGGCTGCCGAGGGAGAAGTCATCAGAAGCATCTTCAAACGCGGCCCGTCCCAGCGCCCTATAGGGGTTATCGAGCCAGTCCTTGTTGCCGCCGTTCAGCAGGTCAAACAGGATCGCACCGGGCACCAGAGGAATGATTGCAGGCCCCAGGACAAATCCGCGCCCCTGGGCGCGCAGCCCATCAACAACGCCGGAACAGGCATCCAGCCCAAAGGCGGATCCACCCGACAGCACCAGCGCATCAATCTTGGCCACGGATTTATCCGGTGCCAGCAAATCCGTCTCCCGCGTCCCCGGCGCGCCGCCCATGACATGCACCGATGCGGTCAGCGGCTCTGCCGCCAGCAAGACAGTGCTGCCGGATTTCAACGCGGCATCACGTGCATTGCCGACCAGGAGGCCGGGCACATCAGTGATGAGATTTTTAGGCCCTGGTTTCATCGGGCCGGTTTCATCAGGGTTGGGATCATCTGATGACCTCCTGTTCCAAAACGTACGGCGGGGCAAATTGCCCCTCCCTTTTAGGCGTGATTCCGGCTGGGTCTTTGATCCGGCGCAAACAGGCTGCGCCGAACCGCCAAGTTCCCGCAAAACCGCGTGTTAGATCCGGTTTTTTGCGGCCGCAGTGGTGGGATCGCCCGAGTTCGGCTCTCCCTTGGGCTCGATCAGCAGCACCTTGCATTCCTGCGCGGCACGCGGACGGTGGGTGACCCCCTTAGGCACCACAAACAGCTCGCCGGCTGAGACCGGATGCGAGGCCTCGCCCTCGATATCCATCAACATCTCGCCTTCAAGTACCAGGAAGAAGTCATCTGTGTCTTCATGCAGGTGAAACGGGAATTCACCCTGAAATTTGACCACCATGATCTCGTTATCATTATAGTCGGCCACCACCTTGGGGTCCCAATGGCTGTCAAAGAACGCCAGTTTTTCGGCCAGATTGATCGTTTTCATATGCAGCGCCCTCCGTCGACTTCCATAGCCACACCTGTGACCATGCTGGCCTCGTCAGAACACAGATAGCAGGCGGCATTGCCCATGTCCTGAGGGGTGGAGAACCGCCCGATTGGAATGGTGGACAGGAACTTGGCGCGGATCTCCGGCGTGTCTTCGCCCATGAAGGACTGCAGCAGCGGGGTCTCGCCGGCCACCGGGTTGATGGCATTCACCCGGATACCTCTGGGGGCCAGTTCCACTGCCATGGTTTTGGTGGCGGTGATCATCCAGCCCTTGGAGGCATTGTACCAGTTCAGATTGGCGCGCGGTGACACGCCTGCGGTGGAGGCCACGTTGAGGATGGCTCCGCTGGAATTTGCCTTCATATGCGGTACCAGGGCACGGGCGGTCAGATAGACGGATTTCATATTCACATTGAACACCCGGTCAAAATCCTCCTCACTCACCTCGTCCAGCGGGGTGGGCAGATGGGTAACACCAGCGTTGTTGATCAGAATATCAACGCGGCCAAAGGCGCCAATTGCCGCCTCTGCCATGGCATTCACCGAGGCGGCATTGCTGACATCGACCTGCTGGGCCATGGCCATGTCGCCGCGTTCAGCGGCCAATGCCGAGGCGCCATCAATATTGATATCGGCGATCATCACCCGGGCGCCCTCGGTCAGAAATTTATCAACGATGCCAAGAC
This sequence comes from Pseudophaeobacter sp. EL27, assembly GCF_900313025.1. GTDB lineage: Bacteria > Pseudomonadota > Alphaproteobacteria > Rhodobacterales > Rhodobacteraceae > Pseudophaeobacter. Next base: position 303,036 of record NZ_OMPQ01000002.1, on the reverse strand, counting down.
CAAAGCCCGAGGCTCCACCCGTTACAATGGCGCATTTTCCTGCCAGCCGCATAGTCTTCTCCCTCAAATCCATTTGCACTGAACATGGCTAAGCCAGGGCTTGGGTGCAATCATAAGGATCACTCGGGGGTGATTTTCCCTCGCGTCGATTTGATAGCGCTGCGCTGCTTTTTGCCTTCCAGCCGCCGTTTGACGGAACCGCGAGTTGGTTTGGTCGCTATACGACGCTTTGGTGCCACCAGGGCCTTGCGAATGAGCTCGACCAGCCGTTCGCGCACCAGTTCGCGGTTGCGCAGCTGCGAGCGGGTCTCGTCGCATTGCATCAGGATCGCGCCCTCTTTGGTCCAGCGCCGACCGGCCAGCCGTTTGAGACGGGATTTCACCGCCGGGGTGAGCGCTGGGGAGCGCGCGGCCTCGAACCGTAACTCGACGGCGGTGGCCACCTTGTTGACGTTCTGCCCGCCTGGGCCCGAGGCGCGCATGAAGCTCTCGGAGAGTTCCCAGTCCTGGAGGGCGATATCGTTGGTGATATGGAGCATGAGCCGGATGTAGCGCGGCTGGCGCAAATGGAAAAGGCCGCAGCCCCATGGACCACGGCCTTTTGCCAAGTGTGTTGTATTGCTGTGGAGGCTTATGCGGGTTTGGCCGTCAGGTGGCTGACAATCATACGGAAGGGCAGCAGCGCCAGCAGGGCCAGCGAGAGCTTCACCATCCAGTCGGCTACCGCCAGCGAGATCCAGAGCGGCGCCATGGGGCCAGCACCCAGAAGTGGCAGCATTTCTGCCGCCCAGGAGATGTCATTGGCGGGTTCGATCCAGGTCAGCGCGCCGGAAAAGGCCACGGTAAAGAAGATCGCCGTGTCCACCGAGGAACCCACCAGAGTGGAGGCCAGCGGCGCACGCCACCATTTGCCGGACCGCAGGGCGGCAAAGATCGATACGTCGAGCAGCTGCGCGGTGAGGAAGGCGAGGCCAGAGCCAAGCGCGATGCGCAGGGTGACCAGCGGGCCAAACTCGCCCATAATTTGCGTGCCGATGAGCGAGCAGATCACGCCCACGACAAAGCCGACAAAGACCACGCGGCGGGCTGGTCCGGCGCCATAGACACGGTTCATCACATCGGTGATGAGAAAGGCGATTGGATAGGTAAAGGCGCCCCAGGTCAGCCATTGGCCAAACAGGAATTGCACCAGGATATTGGAGGCCACCACAACGGCAGCCATGGCAAGAATGCCAGGTAGATGAGAACGATTCATTTTTCAGTTCCGTTTTTTATACAAGGTCGCGGCGACTTGTTCCGCATCTTGTGCGGAAGACGCGCTCACCTAGCTGTGTTGGAGGCCGTTGGCAAGTGTTTTGACGCACCGCAGGGCCTGCGGGTGCAGCGGAAGGGGGGCTCCCGCCCAGATCGCCACATACAAAGAATGTGCCTCTCCCGTTGGGCTCGGCACCGCTCTGTGGTTTCGCCAACCAGTGGCTTCACAGGGGGAGACAATTTTGAGGAGATTGAGAGTTGAAGCCCTCAGTCGCAGAGGTATGTTGGGGCATGTTTCGATTTAGCATGTTGTTTTGGTGCGCGGTTGTCGCGTCATTTGCCTGGGGCGGCGGTACCTATGTCTCGCTCAAGGTTTCCGAATTTTATCACCCAATGACCGCTCGTGGGGATCTGTTTGGTCCGTTGCGCTATGGTGCCATTGTCCTGCCTGTTTTGGCCACGGTTGGGATGTTGGGCCTTTGGTTCCGGCGACGTCCCCTCTCCCCGCGTCACTACCAAGGGGGTTGATCGTTCTAACTATCGCAGCCTGCCTTCCATTCTTGCCAAAGATGGATAGCGGATTCCATCAGCACTATTGGCTCGGCGAAAACAGGCATGAAATTCCGTGGCAGTATAGCCCCTACAATGGGAGCCCTGAGCCGGGGGGGCAAGTATTTCCTTGTTAAGGTATCCGTGTCGGATTTGGTCCCACGCTATGAAACACGGGAGAAAACAGTGATCATCGGTAAGGCGGTGGATTTCAACCATGGCAAAGGTGGCCCTGCGCGGGTGGAGCCATGTCGCAGGCAATTTTCGTCTATGAGTTGCGAGTGGCAAAGGGGTGATAGTGTCTATTCGGCCTCTGGGAATGCAGAGCTATTTCCAAGCGCCATGCTCGTATTTATGCTTTCGGTCGCCGAACTGTTGGATGGGTTCGAAGTGTCTGCCCTCTAGGACAGCAGAGTCTGTATCTTCATCTCAGTGTCGAGGACTAGAGATACCTTCCCTCAGTCCGGCAGGGTGTATTCCACCAGTTCGGTGCGTTGCAGGGCTTTGAAATTGTCATCCGACACCATGGTGGCCCGCAGGATTCCCGTGGTGTCGCGCCAGACAGACAGGCCTTCGAGGTTGTCATGCACGCCGGTGCTGCTTTCCATTAGGGTCACTTCGTTTATCGCGCCCTGATCGGTGATGTCCCAGCGCCGCAGCCGACTGCGAAATCCGATGAAGACAAAGTTGCGCTCCAGCAGGTAAAACCGGCCATCAGGACCAAAATCGGCGCCTACAGGCAGAAAGCCGCCGCGCCGGGGCAGGGTAAAGGGCTGGCTCCAGCGTGCGCCATTCCAGCGCCAGACCGGGATCTCCCCATCGGCGTTCAGGACTTTTTCCGGTAGGGTATAGAGCCGCCCCTGCGGGTCAATGGCGAGGGCCTCGAGCGATTTGTTCAAGGGCAAGCCGCGAAAATCATTGGGGCGGGGCAGCACGCGGGCGCGGCTGGCCTCGGTTTGGTGATGCACAACCCGCGACAGACCCTCAAAGGAGATGAACAGCGAGCCATCCGGCGCCAGGGCCAGGCCTTCGCTGTCCATGATCCGGCCCAAAAGCCGCCGCCCCTTGGAGGAGCGCAGGTGTTGGGCGCTGTGCAGGGAGACCGATGCGATCTCGCCGTTCTGTCGATGGACATCAGCCCGCACCAGATGCGCGCGATCACTGAGGACAACCATCTGCGATCCATCCGCCGAGAGCTCTAGCCCGGAGAAACCCCCAAACCAATCGGGGCTGGCCCGCCAGGTGTAGCTCCCGGCGGGCTGTGCTTGCTCTGCGCTGGCACGCGGGTGGAATGTTGTTCCGGCCTGCCTGCTTGCTGCCAGGGTGGCAGCGGCCGCAATCAGACCGGTGATCAGCACCAGGCCGCCGGCCAGTTTTCTACGCGTCATCCTGGCCTAACTCAGTTTGCGTTCAATACAGCTGCGCATTGTTTGGGCAGATCCGTGAGGGTGTATTCCCGCCGGGGTTTGGGAGCCGGGGCATTGGGGTCCGCTGGCTTTGGCGGGGGCGGGTTCAAGATATCATCAACCCATTTCTGCGCCGCGTCACAGCCATCGCCGCGCGGTGGGCGATCCTGATTAACGCAGCCGCTGGCCCCCTTGGGGCAGGCGAGGCGCACATGGAAATGATAGTGATGGCCCCACCAGGGGCGGATTTTGCGCAGCCAGCGCCGGTCGCCCTTGGCGTCCTTGCACATCTGCACCTTGGCACCGGGGAAGACAAAGATCCGTGCCACACGTTTGTCAGAGGCGGCAGCCTTGATGATCTCGTGATGGGCGCGGGTCCAATCGGAATTGACAAAGGCACCATTGCTGCGCCGCATCGAGATGGAGGAGATCTTTTCGCGCTGGGCCCGGCTATAGGTCAGCTTATCGGCCGGGCGCATCCAGATATCGATATCCAGCCCCATTTGATGGCTGCGATGGCCTGACAACATAGGCCCGCCGCGCGGCTGGCTGATATCGCCAATATAAAGCCCGTTCCAGCCCGGCTGGCTGGCCGCCACCCGGCTGAGCTTTTCTATAAAGCTGATGGTTTCGGGATGACCCCAGTTGCGATTGCGGCTAAGCCGCATGGCCTGCCAGGTCGGTCCGGTTTCCGGCAGCTGGACTGCGCCGGCGACACAGCCTTTGGCATAAGAACCATAGGCGGCCGGAGCCTGTTGTGATCCACTATCCTTGGCGCCAAACAGCTGCTTGGCCGGGGTGGCAGCATCGGCGGTGGTGAGACCCGCAATGACTAAACAAAAACTCGCTAACAGCAGTCTCAACTCTGATCTCCTTCTGCCTTGACCCGGTACAACACGATCAACCCGAGGATAAACAGAAAAATCACCGGGCTAATGCCCAATCGTGCGCTACCGGTCACGGTTGTGGCAAGCCCAATCAGCCCCGGCGCCAAAAAGGCAGTGGCGCGCCCTGACAGGCCATAGAGGCCAAAGCTCTCAGTCGCCTTTGCAGGATCGGTATGGCGCACCATCAGGCTGCGGCTGGCAGCCTGCAAAATTCCGCCGAAACCGCCGATCAGCATGCCGCAGCCAAAGAAGATTGCATCCGGCAATTTGGAGCCTTCTGCAAGGGGCATACCAAAGAGCGACTCGCGTGACATGTTCACCACGGTAATGCAGACCAGCGTCAGCACCAGGATCGCGGTGACGATGACGGGTTTGGGACCATAGCGTTTGTCGGCTAAGCCGCCGACCCAACTAAAGGCTGCGGCGGCAATGGCCGAGATGATGCCAAAGATGCCGATAAGGGTGATTTCCCAGCCCAACACCAGTGCGGCATAGACCCCACCAAATCCATAAAGCCCATTCAGTGCGTCCCGGTACAACATAGACGACCCAAGGTAGCGCGCCAGGCTGCCCCGGTATCGCAGGGCCTTTACTGAGGAAACCACCAGGGAAACGGCCTGCCCCAGTGTGCCGCGCTTGCCGGTGCCAGCGTCGTCTTTGACCCAGAGGAAATAGGGCACCATAAAGGTAACGAACCACAGGGCTGTAAAGGGCCCCACTGCGCGGGTGCCTTCGCGGGTCTCGGCATTCAGCCCCAGCACAGGGTCCAGACCGATTAGGGTTTTGCCGCTGCCCTGTTCCACAAACAGCAGCAACATGATGAACAGCGCCAACACGCCTCCCAGATAGCCAAAGGCAAAGCCGGAGCCGGAGATGGCGCCAACATCGTCTTTATCGCCGAGGCTGGGCAGCTGCGAATTGGCAAAGATCAGCGCAAATTCTGCGCCGATGAAGCCAAAGCCAAAGGTCACCAGCATCCACCACAGGTTGCTGCCTGCTGGGTCCGAATACCAGATCCCCCAGGCGCCGAGCACATACATCAGCGAAAAGCCAATCAACCAGGGTCGTTTGCGTCCGGAGATATCTGCCAGGGCACCAATGAAAGGTGCGCCAAAACCGATCATCAGCCCGGTAACGGTCATGCCAATCGACCACAGGGCCTGGGCCTGGGCCTTGGCCGCTTCGGGTTCCAGACCTTCTCCCATAAAATAGCCTGCGGCAACGGCGGCAAAGAAGGGACCAAAGACAAAGGTCACCAGCAGCGTGTGATAGGGCTGGCTGGCCCAGTCAAAGAACCACCAGCCCCAAATGCGCTTGCGCGTTGAAATTTCGCTCATTCTGTCCCTGCCTGTCCGCATTATTTTCATTATCTGCGATAAGACAGGCACATAGCGCGCTAGGCAAGGGTATCTTGCATTGGTGGCCAGGGACGTTGCGCGTCCGCTGCGCGCCAGGCATCGATCCAGTCGGGCATCTCAAAAGGCTGCTGGTCTGCGCGGCCCATGGCCGCAAGCACCCGAGTAGGAGACACGATGCCATCTTTGTCAGTGAGTGCAGTGCGCAGCATCACATGGCTGGCGCAACTGCCGTTCTTTTTCCACATCGACTGTTCCAGGTAGATGAATTTGTCATCCCAGGCCACCGCGCGGCTGCGCATTTCAAACCGTTCAAAGCCGCGGATGCGCTGGCGAAACCGCACGGAAGAGCCCGCCACGGTCATGCCCCAGCGGTTCTGACGCAGGGCGCTGATCAGCCCAACGCGCTGGGCCTGCATGGTGCGGCCCAGATCATAAAGGGTCATGGCGCGGCCATTGTTCAGCTCCAGCCAGATATCCAGATCCCAGGGCCAGCAGATATGGTTGGAGACATGGGTTTCAGTCAGATCCAGCGGCGCCATGCGGCGCGCCTCCAGCAGGTCTTTGATCAGGCGAAAAATCGGAAACATATGCAGTCTTTCTTGTCGAGTTGTGCCCCTCTTGCCACCGATTAACCAATGGTCAACCGCAACCTCGCGGAAGCCTTGCACATAGGCACAGGGCTGCTTACCTGTAGGGCTGCTATTCCAAAGAGGTAAAGAATGCTCTCTCTGTTCCAAATTCTGCTGCTGATCCTGGACATCGTCTGGTTCTTCATCATCGCTCATGTGATCATGAGCTGGCTGATCAATTTCCAGGTGCTGAACCTGCAACAGCAGCTGGTGAGCCAGATCTGGTACATGCTGCAGCGTATTCTCGAGCCGCTTTACGCGCCGGTGCGCCGCATTATGCCCAATATGAGCGGCATTGATCTGGCGCCGCTGGTGGTGCTGATCGCGGTCTATGCCCTGCGCATCATCATCCAGAACAACATGGCCGCATTCTACTAGGCCCTCTGGTGGCCTGTTTGGGCTGTTTCAGCGGATGATGTGGATAAAACCAAGGGGGCGAAGCGTAAAGCTTTGCCCCTTGCTCTTGCCGCCCGAATCGACCTGTGGGATTGTGGCGCTCAAATCAGAGCAGCCGCACCCAACGAGGTCCCACTCCATGACAGCCGCGCAAGCGATCACCGAAACGGAGGGCACAGCCACTCCGCTGCTGCGTGAGATTTTTGGCTTTGATGCCTTTCGCCCAGGTCAGGAAGAGATCGTTGAGGCGGTAACGCGCGGCGAAAACGTGTTGGCGATTATGCCCACGGGCGGTGGCAAATCGCTGTGCTTCCAACTGCCCGCCCTGCAACGCGCTGGCATCACCGTAGTGATCTCACCGCTGATTGCCCTGATGCGCGATCAGGTGCGGGCGCTGCAAGCCGTTGGCGTCACGGCAGGGGCGCTCACCTCTGGCAATACCGAAGAAGAGACCGAAGCCGTCTGGCAATCCATCGAATCCGGTGCGCTGAAGCTCCTGTACATGGCGCCGGAACGGCTGGCTTCGGGGTCGACCCTGAACATGTTGCAGCGCATCAATGTCAGCCTGATCGCTGTGGATGAGGCCCATTGTGTCAGCCAATGGGGCCATGATTTCCGCCCCGATTACCTGCGCATCGGCGAGCTGCGTCAGGCACTGGATGTGCCACTGGCGGCCTTTACCGCCACCGCCGATTCAGAGACCCGCGAAGAGATCATTCGCAAGCTGTTTGATGGCCATGCGCCGCGCGCCTTTCTGCGGGGGTTCGACCGGCCCAATATCCACTTGGCCTTTGGCGCCAAGGACGGGCCGCGCCGTCAAATCCTGGAGTTTGCAGCAGCCCGCAAAGGGCAGTCCGGCATCGTCTATTGCGGCACCCGCGCCAAGACCGAAGACTTGGCCCGCGCCCTGCGTGACGCTGGTCACGCCGCCTGCCACTACCACGGTGGCATGGAGGCCGGGGAGCGGCGGGACGTGGAAACGCGTTTTGCCCGCGAGGATGGCCTGATTGTGGTGGCCACCGTGGCCTTTGGTATGGGGATAGATAAGCCCGACATCCGCTGGGTGGCCCATGCGGATTTGCCCAAATCCATCGAATCCTACTACCAGGAAATTGGCCGCGCGGGTCGCGACGGGGCCCCTGCGGAAACCCTGACCCTGTTTGGATCTGATGACATCCGGTTGCGGCGCAGTCAGATCGATGAAGGTCTGGCCCCACCCGAGCGCCGCGCTGCCGATCATGGGCGGCTGAATGCGCTACTGGGTCTGGCCGAGGCGCTGACATGTCGGCGCCAGACCCTCCTGGGATATTTTGAAGAAGACTCGGACCCCTGCGGCAACTGTGATCTCTGCGACACCCCGGTAGAGGTCTTTGACGGCACCACGGCGGTGCGCAAGGCGCTCTCGGCCATCCTGCGCACCAATGAGACCTATGGCGCTGGGCACCTTATCGACATTCTCTATGGCAATGAGACCGATCGGGTGCGGGAAAAGGGTCATAATGATCTGTCGGTCTTTGGCTGTGGCAAGGAATACAGCAAGCGCCAGTGGCAGGCAGTGTTTCGCCAGATGATGGGGCATGATCTGGTACGCCCGGATCCCCAACGCCATGGGGCCCTGCGGATGACAGAGGCGGCATTGCCGGTGCTGAAGGGCGATGCGCAGATCTCCCTGCGCAAGGACACCATCAAATCGGCCGAGCGCCGTCCGGCGGTCAAGATGCTGGTCTCGGAAGAAGACGCGCCACTGCTGTCGGCCCTGAAGGCCAAACGCCGGGCGCTGGCTGAGGCGCAGAAAGTGCCGGCCTATGTGGTGTTCAACGACAAGACCCTGATCGAGATGGCCGAAACCCGCCCGGAAACCCTGGATCAGATGGCACGGATTGGCGGTGTTGGGGCCAAGAAACTGGAGCGCTACGGCGATGAGTTCCTCGAGGTCATCACTGGCGCGGTAGAACCGCTGCACCCCCAGCGGCGCAAACTGGCAACACGGGCCGGGGCGGGATCAACCTATGATGCCCTCATGGAGGTCCAGACCGGTTTAATCCGCGGCGCATGCGGCACCCTGAAGCCGCTCAGTTGTCCGGCTGCCATGCTGGCAAAGCTGGCGCAGATGCGGGCCGAGGACACACGCGGCATCACAATGCTGTTGGGCGAGCGCCGGGCAGAGAGATTTTTGCCCGCCTTTCTGGACGTTTTGCGCCAGACTGATTAAGTCTGGAAAAAGGAAACAAATCGGAAACAAAGGAGCGCGCGATGCTGGTAGTGGTATCCCCGGCCAAGAAGCTGGATTGGTCGGAGCGGGATCAGGAGATGACCTTCCCCGCCTTTCAGAGCGATGCCATCGCATTGAACGCCGTTGCGCGCGACCTCACGGTGTCGGAGCTGATGAAGCTGATGCATATCAGCGAAGATCTGGCCAAGCTGAACTACAACCGCTTTCGCGATTTCCAAGATGATCCAAAGGCGACGGATCTGCGCCCCGCCGCGCTGGCCTTTGCGGGCGACACCTATCAGGGGTTGGAAGCCGCGTCATTGGAGCCTGAGGAAATGGCCTGGGCACAGGATCATTTCCGCATTCTGTCCGGGCTTTACGGGTTGCTGCGTCCGCTGGATGCGCTGCAGCCTTACCGGCTGGAAATGGGCTCACGTCTGAAAAACCCGCGCGGCAAGAACCTTTATGAATATTGGGGCAGCCAGATTGCTGAGGCGCTGAATGCCCAGGCCGAAGAGGTCGGCGCTCAGGTCCTGGTGAACTGCGCCAGCCAGGAGTATTTTGGCGCCGTCGACCTGAAGGCGCTGAAGCCGCAGGTGGTGACGCCGGTCTTTATGGAAGACAAGAATGGCACCCTCAAGGTGGTGAGCTTTTATGCCAAACGGGCCCGGGGCGCGATGGCGCGCTATGTGATTCAAAACCGGATTTCAGATGTGGCAGCTCTGCAGGATTTTGACAGCGGCGGCTATGCCTATCAACCACAGCTGTCGGAACCGATGAAACCGGTATTCCTGCGTCAGCCCGCGGGTTGAACGCGCTCTTATGCGGCTGAGGTGGTCTCCACCTCTTGGAACTCTTCCGAGACATGCTGCATGATGCGTTCCAGAATGACCGCCTTGCGCAGCGGTTTGGTCAAGTAGTGATCCAGCCCGGCGGCAAGAATGCCGTCGGAATCCCCGGTCATGGCATGGGCTGTTAGCGCGACGATAGGCACGTGACGCCCGGTCAGCGCTTCCAGCTTACGGATTTCTCCTGTCGCCTCTTTGCCATCCATTTCCGGCATGGAAATATCCATAAAGATCAGGTCCGGTTCAAAGGACTGATAAAGCTCCACGGCTTCGACGCCATTGTTGGCAAATTTCAACTCGATGTTGAGGTCCTTGACCATCTTGCGGAAGACCAGCTGATTGGTCCTGTTGTCTTCAGCCGCCAGTATACGCATCTGCCTTGCGCCGCTGGGCTCTGGATCGGGCAGAGGAGGGGCGGTGGCATTGTCGGCAGCATAGGCCTCTTCCAGGGTCTGGGGCCTGGTTCCTGCCTCTGTTTCTGGCGCAGCTTGATTTTCGGGCTCGGCAGAGGCCGGGTTTTGCATCAGCGCATTGCCGAGGTTTTCAAGCTTGGCAAACAACTCATCACGCGGGGTGGGACGCGGCAGCAGTTCCACAGCGAGATCTTCGATTTCATCTTCGGGATGTTCATGCGGATTGGAGCAGAGCATGATCATTGGGATGTTGGCCCATTTGCTTTGCCGCAACTGACGGGCCAGCTCCAATCCCCCGCCACCGGCAATGGAATGGTCGGCCAGAACCAAATCGACGCCGATATTCATCTTTGACATGGCGTCAGAGACGCTGTCTGCGGTTGTTGTCTCGACGCCCATCAACATCAACTGTCGTTGATGGATTTCGCTGTTGAGGGCGGATTCGTCCACCAACAGGATATGTCGTATGCTGTTCGGGAGCTTGGGCGTGGCCTTTGGTGCCCCTCCGACGATGGGCAGGGGAATACGGAAGCCAAAGCACGAGCCCTTGCCTTCGTCGCTTTCGACCCAGATTTCACCCTCCATCAATTCAATCAGGCGCCGTGAGATCGCCAGCCCCAGGCCGGTGCCTTCGAACTTGCGATTGCGCTCGTCCTCGACCTGGTTGAATTCCCCAAAGACGTGGTCGATTTTCTCTTCCGGGATACCAATACCGGTATCTTCGATCATGCAATGCACCGCACAGGTGCCTTCCTCCGGGTCAGAAATGCCCGTCACGCGCAGGGTCACATGGCCTTCGTTGGTGAACTTCACCGCATTACCGGCCAGATTGGTCAGCACCTGACGAATGCGCCCCGGATCCCCAACAAACTGCGTTGGCAGGAACAGATCATAATCCACCAGAATGGTAAGCCCCTTGTCGCGGGCCGTGGGCTGCAACAGCATGACAATTTCATGGATGCAGCGTTCCAGATCGAAGACTTCTTCGTGCAACACCAGCTTGTCGGCTTCGATTTTGGAATAATCGAGCACGTCATTGATGATGACCAGCAGCGCTTCGCCCGAGTTTTTGATGGTATTGGCGTAGAGTTTTTGCTCGTCGTTCAGCGTGGTGTCGTTGAGCAGCTCAGCCATGCCAACAACGCCGTTCATCGGGGTGCGGATCTCGTGGCTCATATTGGCCAGGAAGGCCGATTTGGCGCGGTTGGCGGCTTCGGCGCGTTCGCGAGCGGTGCGCAGCTCTTCCTCGTAATGCACTGAGGATGTGATATCGAGCGCCAGGCTCACCACATCGCCGCCATGGCCACGTTGGTCAATTAGGCGCAGATAGCGATCATCCCAAAGCTGGATGACCACGGGTTCTGGCGACATCGATAACCAGCGTTCGCTCATCATTGCACGCCAGCTGTCCGGCTTCATCTCCCCGGTGTTGACCAGGCCGTCATCGGTCAGGATCTGCAAGATGCGCATATAGGATATGCCCGGGGTGACTTCTTCCAACCCGTCAAAAATATTGAGATAGGCAGTATTGGCGCCGATGAGCTGGCTGTCGGCGTCAAAGAAGGCAAAGCCATCCTGAAAGGCCTGGATCGAATGCCAGAGCCTGCGCTCGGCGGTTTCGATTTTTTCATTGGCCTGGCTCAGGTCTGATTTTACCTTGGCATTTTCTTCCCGCACGGTTGCCGCTTCGGCCTGGGTTACACCAATCTGTTTGGTCAGGGCCAGGGCATGGCGGCCAAGTTTGCGATTCGCGGCGGAAAGCTCGGCCTGCTTGAGTTCAAGCAGCCGCTCTGCCGCCAGTCTTCCCCGGCGTTCTTCTGCGATTTTGTCAGCAAGGCTCATCCCTGCGGGCTCCATCAATTATTAGAAACGGTTTTCCCCAAAGAGGGGCGAACGTCGGGTGCAAATACAAAGGTCTCGGCAATAGTCTTACGCGTGAACTTCTTGCTATGGTGTTAAGCCCGTGCCAGCCTGTGAGTGATTTAGGAGGGCGTCATGCCAGTTTGTTTTTTTACTCGGTTCACTATTTTCACCCTTGGCCTGTGTCAGAGTGTTTTTGAACAGGCGCGAAAAGTTACACCCAGGCGCTCGTCGGAGCCGCGTTTGATAGGTATATCAGCGCTGCTGGCCCTTATTTTGGCCACGGGTTTTACGCCCCTCTTTGCCCCTGTGGCGCAGGCTGGCCCAGCCATCCCGCCGCTGCGCTATCAGGCCTTTGCGGATACCGATTATTACGGCTCGGACCTGCAGGCGCTGTTTGATACTGATCTGGCCTCTTGTCAGGCGGCCTGTAGTGCCCAGGACAGCTGCGCCGGGTTTTCCTACAATGCCCGTTCCAACGCCTGTTTCCCAAAGCAGGACATGCAGACCGCTTCGCAGTTCATCGGCGCTATTTCGGCCCTGAAGCAGGTTCAGCCCAGGGCTCTTTTGGCTCAGGGAGAAGCGCGCGCTCAGCGGCTGAGCACCCTGCGGGAGGATGATTTCAAACGCGCCTATCAGAGCGCCGAAGAGATTGGACGCCATTTCCCGTCTGAGGGCGCGACATTGGAAGACATGGTCGCAGCCGCGCAAATCCAAGCCCGCGGCGGCAATACCACAGGCGCGCTGCGCTGGCTGGCTCAGGCGGTTGCACTGAGTGATGAGGCCGGGCTTTGGGCGGAATATTCCGCTGTGCTGCTGCGCCATAGCAATGGCCAGAGCAACACCAAACGTAAAATTCGCCAACAGGCGCTCTCCGCCGGGCTCAATGCCTATCTGCGGGCCCCATCAGCGGTGGTTCAGGTCAATGGGTTGGTTGCCGCCGCGCAGGCGCTCGAGAAACTGGGCCGGGGGCGGGATATGTTGCCGCTGCTGCGTCTGGCTGAAGAGATCGCACCGCGCCGCGATACGGCACGGCTGCTGGACCGGATGATCGAAAAATACGGCTTTCGAGTCACCGACAGCCGGGTGCAAAGCGACAGTGCCACGCCGCGCCTTTGTGTTGAGTTCTCCGAACCCCTGCTGCTGAGCGGCGTGGCCTATGAGGATTACATCAAGCTCTCGACCCCTGGTATCGTCGCCACCGCCGAAGGGCGGGAGCTTTGTGTTGAGGGGCTGGAACATGGGCATCGGTACCGGATGACCCTACGCAGCGGCCTGCCTGCAGGCAACGGCGATGCGTTGATCAAGGACGTGGAGCTGACCCATTACATCGGCGACCGCAGCCCGGCTGTGCGCTTTCCGGGCCGGGCCTATGTGCTGGCCAAAACCGATCAGGCGGCGCTGCCGATTGAAACCGTCAACCTGACAGAGGTGACGCTGCATCTGCGTCGGGTCAGTGACCGCAATCTGTTGCGCAGCATTCAGGACGGCTACTTTGGACGCCCCCTGTCGCAGTGGCAGGAGGAACATTTTGCCAGCGACATCGCCGAGGAGGTCTGGAGCGGCACGGCAACGGTGCAAAGCACCCTGAACCAGGACATGACCACCCGCCTGCCATTGGCAGAGGCCATCGCCGATCAGCCGGTGGGGATCTATGCGCTTTCGGCCAACTACAAGGGCGCTGACCCCTATGAGAACCCCAGTGCAACCCAGTGGTTTGTGCTGACCGACCTCGGCCTCAGCACCATGTCCGGGAGCGACGGGCTACATGTGCAGGTGCAGGGGCTTTCGGATGCCATGCCCCGCGCCGGGGTTGAGGTGACGCTGATCTCCAACGCCAATGCGGTGCTGGGCACCGCTGTGAGCGATGCCAGCGGCTATGCGCATTTTGCACCGGGTCTTGCCCGTGGGCGCGGGGGCGCGGCTGCGGCGATGATCCAGGCGCAGGTGACTGGTACTGACGGGGCCGAGGATTTTGCCTTCCTGTCGTTGAAAGATGCGGCTTTTGATCTGTCGGATCGCGGCGTCGAAGGGCGGTCCTCTCCGGGGCCCGTTGATGTGTTCCTGGCCACCGATCGTGGCGCTTACCGCGCCGGTGAGGTGATCCATGCCACCGCCTTGTCCCGCGACAGCACCGCCCAGGCAATAGAGGGCCTGCCGCTGACTGCGATTCTGTCGCGCCCCGATGGGGTGGAATACAGCCGCCATGTGTCAACCGGTGGCGCGGCGGGCGGCCATGTCTTTGCGCTGCCGGTGGGCGGCACAGCCCCGCGCGGCACCTGGCGGTTGGAGATCAAGAGCGATGTCAAAGCTCCCGCTTTGGCCAGCCGTCAGATCCTGGTCGAAGATTTCATGCCGGAACGCATAGATTTTGACCAGAGCATTGCCAATGCGGGCAATCTGCGTCCCGGTGAATTTGCCCAGCTGGATATCTCGGCACGCTATCTTTTTGGCGCACCGGGGGCGGATCTGGGCATTGATGGTGATCTGCGTCTGCGCCCTGTCAGCACCCTGGCGAAATGGCCGGGCTATCACTTTGGTCGCTTTGATGCGCCACGCGACAGCCAGCGGAATTACTTTGGCGGTGACAACACCGATGCCAATGGCGCAGTCCGCGTGACAGTGGAGCTGCCGGTGGTCGAGGCCACAGGCATGCCCTTTGCAGCCACATTGTCCACCCGGCTGACAGATGGCTCTGGTCGTCCGGTTGAACGGACGATGGATCTACCGGTGCGCCCTTCGGGGCCAATCCTGGGCATCAAGCCGCTGTTTGACGAGGTGGTGGCCGAGGGCACCGAAGCCGGGTTTGAGCTGATGGCCCTGTCAGCAAATCAGGTGCCGATGCCCATGCGGGTGAAATGGAGCCTGAACCGGATCGAGACCCGCTATCATTGGTATCAGCTCTACGGAAACTGGAACTGGGAGCGCAGCACCCGCCGCAAAAGCATTGCCACTGGTGAGGCGCAGCTGGGGGAGACCCCCTTCCTGCTCTCCACCCCCACCGACTGGGGCCGCTACGAGCTGGTGATTGAGCGGCTGGATGGGGACTATGTCGAGGCGGCTTTGGATTTCTACGCGGGCTGGTATGCGCCCGCCGATGCCTCGGCCACACCGGATCGGCTGGAGATGTCACTGGATGCAGAGAGCTATCAGCCCGGCGATACCGCCCAGCTGCGGCTGGTGCCGCAAAGCGCGGGTACGGCGCTGATCTCGGTATTGTCAAACCGGGTGATCGAACGCCACGCGGTTGAGGTCGCGGCGGGGGAGGTGCTGGTGCCGCTGACGGTCACGCAGGATTGGGGCAGCGGCGCCTATGTCACTGCGATGATGTTGCAGCCACTGACGGGCAAGACCAGCCGCACCCCAACCCGGGCGCTGGGTCTGGCCCATGCGACAGTAACCCAGCCAGGGCAGGAACTGCAGGTCAGTATTGACGTGCCCGAGGTGGCCCGCCCCCGCAGCACCGAGACGGCGCAGATTGCCGTTACGGGCGCCAAGCCGGGCGAAGAGGTCTGGCTGACGGTGGCAGCGGTGGATCTCGGTATCCTCAATCTGACGGGTTTCAAAAGCCCGGACCCGAGTGCCCATTACCACGGCCAGCGCCGTCTGGGCATGGAGCTGCGCGACATCTACGGGCGGCTGATTGATCCGGGCAATGGGGCCATGGGGCAGGTGCGATCCGGCGGCGACGCCGATCGCGGATTGCAGATGCAATCGCCGCCGCCAACCCAGGATCTGGTGGCCTTTTTTTCAGGTGCAGTGCAGGTTGATGCCAGTGGCACGGTGGCTTTTCCGATGGAACTGCCTGCCTTTAACGGCACAGTGCGGCTGATGGCCATGGCCTGGTCACACAGCGCGGTGGGTCAGGCAGAGGCGGATATGCTGGTGCGTGATCCGGTTGTTGTCACTGCCTCTTTGCCGCGTTTTCTGGCCCCCGGAGATCAAAGCCGAATCCGTATTGAACTGGTGCATGCCGATGGCCCCGCCGGACAGATGACCCTTCTGGCGCAATCCCTGGGCGCAGGGCTCACCCTGGGCACACTGCCCGGATCCATTACGCTGGCGGAACAGGGCAAAGCGGTGCTGGAGCTGCCGGTCACGGCGCGGGATGTTGGCGATCCGGAGGTGGTGCTGTCACTGATCACCCCCGATGGCAAACATCTGAGCCAGGTCCTGCGCCTGCCAATACGGGCCAATGATCCGGCGCTGGCAACAACGCGCCGCTTTACCCTGAATAAGGGCAGTAGTTTCCAGCTCAGCGAGGATATCTTTGCCGGGCTCAGACCGGGCAGCGCGCGGGCGGTTCTCTCCGCCGGGCCGCTGGCCAAGTTTGACGTGCCGGGCCTGCTCGAAAGTCTTGACCAATACCCCTATGGCTGCACCGAACAGGTGACCTCCAAGGCGATGCCGCTGCTCTATCTGTCTTCGGTGGCGCAGTCGCTGGGGTTGGGACGCGGGCCGCAGGTCGATGCGCGCATCCAATCGGCCATCCGCCGCGTGTTGACGCGGCAGGCCAGTAATGGCGCCTTTGGTCTGTGGCGGGCTGAAAGCGGTGATTTCTGGCTTGATGCCTATGCCTCTGATTTCCTGTCGCGGGCACGACGACAGGGGCATGAGGTGCCGGAGGCTGCCTTTGTGCGAGCGATGGACAACCTGCGCAATCGCCTGAACTATGCCTCTGATTTTGACGAGGGTGGCGAAGATGTCGCCTATGCACTGCTAGTTCTGGCCCGCGAGGGGGCCGCCTCTATGGGGGATCTTCGCTACTATGCTGACGTAAAGGCACGCGCCTTTGCCACGCCCCTGGCTGCGGCGCAATTGGGCGGCGCGCTGGCTGCTTACGGCGATCAGCGCCGGGCCGACCGGATGTTTGCCCGTGCCGCAGAGCTGATGCAGCGGGATGATCGCGAAGGCCCGGTCTGGCGGGCGGACTATGGCACCCAACGCCGCGATGCGGCCGCGGTTCTGGCCCTGGTTGTCGAGGCGGGCTCTGATGTGATCAGCGCTGAAAGACTGAGCACGCGGGTCAGCGCCGACACCAGCCGGATGTCAACGCAGGAATCCGCCTGGACGCTGCTGGCGGCCCATGCGCTGATCAAAAACCCCGAGGTCTCGGGGATGCTGATCAATGGTCAGCCCTCTGAGGGGCCCTTTGTGCAAATCTCTGGCGGACAGGCCATGCCAGAGCTGTCGATCACCAGCGCCAGCGGGGTGGCAACGGATCTCACCCTGACGACACTTGGCGTGCCGGAGCAGCCCCCCGAGGCGGGTGGCTATGGCTATACGATCGAGCGCAGCTACTACAGCCTGGATGGCCGGGAGCTGGAGGGAGATCGCTTTGAGGTGGGGGATCGTTTTGTCACCGTTCTGCGGGTCACGCCGCATGAAACCGTAGGGGCGCGGCTGATGATCAATGATCCGCTGGCCGCCGGGATCGAGATCGACAATCCCAATCTTCTGCGGTCGGGCGATCTGCGGGATTTGGCCTGGTTGAAGCCAAGCGAAGCAGAACATGCCGAATTCCGCAGTGATCGCTTTTTGGCAGCGATTGACCTCTCTGGGCGCAAAACCGCAACCCTTGCCTATATCAGCCGCGCGGTGACACCGGGGAGATTCCACCGCCCGGCAGCCCAGGTTGAGGACATGTATCGCCCCGCCTACCGTGCCCATACTGCTGCAGGCGCGGTTGTGATCCAGTGATCCGCCGCCTCATGCAATGGGCGCGCCTGACCGCGCCTGTTGCGCGCCTTGGCTCATGGACCAGACAGGGCACAGAGCGACAGAGAGGGCGGCCTGCGCGATGGGGGCTTTGGCAGCGGGGCTTTGCCTTGGCAGTCGTCTTGGCCATTGTTGGCACGGGCCTGCAGCGCATTGACCAATGGATCCGCGACACAGCGCTGCCGATGACGTTGGCTGAAACCTCGACCGAGGTTCTGGACCGCAACGGGGCGCTCATGCGGGTCTATCCGGTGGGCGATGGCATCTGGCGCATGGCTCCACAGCTGGCGCAGGTGGATCCGGATTTTATCGCCATGCTGATCGCCTATGAGGACAAGCGGTTCTACTCTCATGCTGGGGTAGATCTCCTGGCGATGTTGCGGGCGGCTGGGCAGGCGCTGTGGCATGGCCGCACGATCTCAGGCGGTTCAACCCTGACCATGCAGCTGGCCCGTCTGCTGGAGGATGGCACCACGGGGGCCTGGGCGGGCAAGCTGCGCCAGATCCGTCTGGCACTGGCGCTGGAGCGCAGGCTCTCCAAGCAGCAGATCCTGTCGCTTTACCTGACCCATGCGCCCTATGGCGGCAATCTTGAAGGGATCCGGGCGGCGAGCTACGCCTGGTTTGGCAAACCGCCCAATCGGCTCACTCCATCGCAGGCGGCCCTGCTGATTGCCCTGCCGCAATCGCCTGAGCGCCGTCGACCGGATCGTGCACATGCAGCCTCTGCTGCCGCCCGTGACCGGGTCCTTGCACGGCTGGAACAAGCAGGTCTGTTGAGCACGTCAGAGGTCGATATCGCGCGACAGGCACCCTTGCCGCGCCGGATGCAGGGGTTTCCGCGTCTGGCCCCGCATCTGTCGGATCGGCTTTTGGCGGCGCGCCCTGGCGTTTCGCGTCTTGCGGCAACAGTGGATGCGCAGGTGCAGGCCAAGATGGAGGCTCTGGTGGCAGAGGCCGCGCGCAGGGCTGGCACGCGGGTCTCGGCAGCGCTGTTGGCGGTGGATCATCACAGCGGCGAGGTCCTGGCCTCGGTTGGCTCGCCCTCTTATGAGGACAGCGCCCGCCAGGGGTTTGTCGATATGACCCAGGCCGCACGGTCACCGGGCTCCACGCTGAAACCGCTGATCTATGGCTTGGGTTTTGACGCGGGTCTGATCCATCCCGAAAGCCTGATCCATGACGGGCCGGTGGATTTTGAGGGCTATGCGCCGCAGAATTTTGACGGGCAGTTTCGCGGTGATCTGCGGGTGCGTGAGGCGCTGCAACTGTCGCTGAATATCCCGGTGGTGCGCCTGACGCGAGAGATTGGTCCGGCGCAGCTTTTGGCGGTGATGCGGCGTGGCGGCGCCCTGCCTAAACTACCGGGGGGAAAGCCGGGACTGGCCATCAGCCTGGGGGGAATTGGCACCTCACTGCAGGATCTGGTGCAGCTCTATGCCGGTATTGCCGCAGGGGGGCAGGGGCCGCGCCTGCGCGCTGATCAGGCCAGCAGCCCTACTGAATTGCCCCGGATGATGTCGCCGGTCGCTGCCTGGCAGCTTGGGGATATCCTGCGTGGGTTGGCGCCACCTCCCGGGGCCCGGGCCGGGGTGCTGGCCTATAAGACCGGGACATCCTATGGTCACCGAGATGCCTGGGCGATTGGCTGGGACGGGCAGCATGTGATTGGTGTCTGGATGGGCCGTGCCGATGGCACCCCGGTGCCGGGGGCCTTTGGCGGTGATCTGGCAGCGCCAGTGCTGTTTGAGGCCTTTGGCCGGCTCAAACCCGAAATTGCCGTCCCGCCGCCACCGCCAGCGGCGACCCTGATCCTCGGCGCGGCAGAACTGCCCCTGCCCCTGCGCCGCTTTCGCCCACGCGATGCTGTCTTTGCCCAGAGCGCTGCCGCGCCGCAGGTCTTGTTCCCGCCAAATGGGGCCGGATTGGCACTGGAAGGGCAGCCGCTGGTGGTGAAGCTGCGCGGTGGCACGGCGCCCTTTGCCCTGCTGGCCGATGGCCGGGTTCTGGCCAAGGGGCAGCGTCGGCGGGAGTTTGAGGTGCCAAACCCAGGACCCGGTTTTGCCAATCTTGTGGTGCTGGATAGCGCCGGTCACAGCGTGAGCGTCGATATTGAGATCGACAGGCCGCATCCTTAGGCCAACGGCTGCTTTGCCGTTTAGCGCCGCCCTTCCCATAGCCAGCCGGCAATGACAAAACCCGCCGCCAGCAACAGGCCCAGCCAGGCAGGCAGCAGTGCCGTTTGCGAGACCGAGCGGGTCTCGTAAGCGGCGCGTGGCGTCAGCCCGATCCAGCCGCGCCCAGAGGCAGGGCGACCAGCGCTCACTTCGCGCAGCCGGGGCAAGCCCTCTTCCAGCGCCAGGGCACCACCGCGCAGGGGCGCCAGAACCGGGCTGAGCAGATCGGCAGTTGCGATGGTTTGCTGAAACTCCCGCGGGGCGGCCGGGCCAAGGCCAACAACCGCATCTGCAGTGCCTTCGCCAAGCCGGTAAAGCCCGGGTTCCGCGCCGGTATAACTCGCCTCCCACAGCCCCGGAGCGCGCTCCTGCATCGGCAGGCTGGTCACGCTGCCATCGGGACCCGTCACGGTAAGCGGGCCCGCGTCGCCACTCATCCGGCGGCGAAAGACCTGCATGGTCTGGCCGGTGACCTCGGCCCAGAGCATCTCTTCTTCCAGCTCAGGCTCTTTCATCATCCAATGGGCCAGGCGGCGCAGCAGTTCCAACTGTGGCCCGCCCCCTTGGTAGCCGCGACTCCAGAGCCAGGCATGATCCGAGGCCAAAAGCGCGACGCGCCCCGCCGCCACGCGGTTCAGCACCAGCAGTGGGCGGGCCTCAACCCCTTCCATCAGGACATGGCCCTGAGCGGCGGCAAGCTCGATCTGGCGCAGCCAGCTGCCCCAGGGGGTTGTGCCCTCTTGCCGGTGAGGGTCCAGCCCTGCGGTCACCGGGTGGCGATGGCCTGCTTCGGTCACGGCGGGGCGATAGGCCTGTTCCAGCACCCGCGCGGTGGGGGCGGCCGGCAGCACTCGCGCCAGTGGCGAGCGATAGATCGAGTCTGCACTGGCAAAATCCGGCCCCGCCGCCACCAGAACGGCACCGCCCTGTTCGACGTAATTGGCCACATTATCCAGATAGATCGCTGGCAGGATGCCGCGGCGTTTGTAGCGGTCAAAGATGATCAGATCAAAGTCTTCGATCTTTTCCAGAAACAGCTCGCGGGTGGGAAAAGCGATAAGCGACAGCTCATCTACTGGCACCCCGTCCTGTTTTTCCGGTGGTCGCAGGATGGTGAAATGCACCAGATCAACCGAGCTGTCGGATTTCAGCAGGTTGCGCCAGGTGCGCCCGCCGGCATGGGGCTCGCCCGAGACCAGCAGCACCCGCAGCCGGTCGCGCACCCCATTGATCTGCACCAGGGCGGCATTGTTGCGATCGGTGAGCTCGCCGTCGATTTCGGGCGTGGCAAAGCGGATCACATTGCGCCCCCCATGCGGCAGGGTGAGCGGCAGGTCAAAATCGACCCCAAGTGGCAGGTTAAAGCGCTGCGGCGCAGCGCCATCAATGGAGATCTCCAGCGGCGCCTGACGCTGATTTGCAGGGGCGGCGCCCTGGTCCTCAATCCGCAGGGTCAGGGTGACGGGTTCACCGATAATGGCAAAGGCCGGGGCATTGCGCAGGATCAGGCGTCGGTCCCAATCGCCCTGCCTGCCGGTCATCAGCAGATGCATCGGCGCGGGCAGATCGATGGTATGGTCGGCGTCATGCACCTGACCATCTGAGAGGGCAATAATGCCGGCCACACGCCCCTGCGGCTCATCCGCCAAGGCCTGCGACAGGGCCTGCATCAGGGCGGTGCCGCTGTCGCCTGCGCCATCCTCGACGGTGATCCAGCGGGTCTCGGTATTGGGGCGGGCATCGAGTAGCTGTTCCAACCCGGTACGGGCCTCGTCCAGCTGTGCCTCACGATCCGAGAGCTGCTGACTGGCAGTGTTGTCCACCGCTACCAAAACGATATCGCTGAGCGGCGCGCGGTCCTCGGTTTGGCGCAGCGGGCCACTCAGGGCGCCGAGCAGGCAGAGGGCGGCCAACCCCCGCGGCCCCCAGCCCGGCAACCGCCGCCACAGCGCCAGGGTCAGGCTGGCCAGGACCAGTACCGCCAGAGCCCAAATCACGGGCCAGGGCAGCAGCGGATCAAAGAGAATAGTCTGTGTCATCAAATCCGCCCCTATTGTCCCAGCCGTTCCAGCAGGGCCGGCACATGGACCTGATCGGATTTGTAATTCCCGGTGAGCACATGCATCACCAGATTGACACCAAAGCGATAGGAAAGCTCACGCTGGCGTTCGCCCGCATAGCCGCGCCCAACAGGCAGCATTGGTCGGCCATTGGCATCCACCGCCCAGGCCGCTGCCCAGTCATTGCCGCCGATGACTACTGGCGTCACCCCATCATTCAGATCGCGAAAGGGAATGCCCTCGACCTGCTCGGCATCCGCCGGGGAGGCCTCCACCCAGAGCGCGCCTCGCGGGTGGCGACCGGGGAAATCCTGCAACAGATAGAAAGACCGGGTCAGGACGTGATCGCTGGGCAGTGGCTCCAGTGGCGGGATATCCAGTGGCAGGGCCAATTGCTGCAATCGCCGCGCCGCCGGGCTGGCGGTACCACTGGCCGCGCGCCCCGCATCGCGGGTGTCAAACAGGATCATGCCGCCGGACCCTAAATAGCTGTTCAACCGCTCATAGGCCTTTGCTGAGGGCAGCGGTTGTGTCGCGGTGACGGGCCAGTAGAGCAGCGGATAGAGCGCTAGGTCATCCCGCTCCAGATCAATGCTGACCGGTGTCGAGGGCTCAACAGAGGTGCGGAAAAACAGCGTATCTGACAGGCCGCGCAAGCCGGCGAGGGCGATACGGTCTGTTTTGGCGTCACCGGTGAGAACATGGGCAAGCGTCAGCTCGCCCGCGCGGATGACATGTTCGCCAGGGGCTGTTTCTTCCTGCGCTTCTTGGGCCTGAACGGCACCGGGCATTCCCGACAGTCCCAGCCCTGCGCCAAAGACGAGGGCGATCATCGCCAAGCCCTTGGGGCGGGTCAGCAGGCCACTGATCAGCAGTGTCGCTACCACATCCAGGCTCAGCAAAACGAGCGCAAGCCCCAGCAGGACCCCGGCCAAAGCCCGCTGCTGGCTCTTGTTGTATCCGGCCAGGGTAACATCGCTGCCCCAGCTGGCGGCGGTCAGTAGATCGCCCTGCGCCAGTGCATTGCGGGCCAGGCTGCGGCTGTCACTTTGATAGAGGCCAGGACGTAGCGCTGGCCCGGCGGGTTGTTCGATCAGGTCCGGACCGGAGACCCCAGGCAGGGTCGAGGCCTCAGCGCTGCGGCCAAAGCCGTCCAACACGGTGACGGGCCGCCATGTGGTGCCTTCGAGGCTTTGTGCCTCAGGCGGTTTTGCGGCGGAGGAGACGGCAAGTCGCTCCAACATGCGCACAAACAGACCGGAGATCGGCAGGCTGCTCCATTCCGCATTGGCGGTGACATGGAACAGAACCACCTGCCCCTGTCCCAGGGCCTTGCGGGTGACCAAAGGCGTGCCATCTTCCAGCGCGGCAATGGTGCGCGCGGCGAGGCTGGGATCGGGCTGGGCGACTACCTGCGACGAGACGGCGACCTCCGCCGGGATGGGGAGACCAAAGAAGGGCGAGCCCTCAGCAAAGGGCGCAAGAATTTTGGGCTCACCCCAGCTCATGGCGCCGCCAATGCTGCGCCCACCAATGCGCAGGCGGACGGGCATCAGCAGCTCTTCGGCTTCACGGGCGGTATCGCTGGAGGCCAGACGTGGCCCGGCAAAGCGCAGCAGCATACCGCCTGCCTCGACCCAAGTTACCAGATCTGCTTGGGTATCGGGGGCGATCCGCGCCACATCGGCCAGCACAATCACATCCGGGTTGGCGGGCAGGATATCTCCCAGGCTGCCCTCGATCAGATCAGCCGTGGGGGTCAAGGCCTGGCGCAGGTAGTGCAGCGGTGACAGCAAGGCCAGCCCCTCATCCTGAGCGGCGGAAGAAATCAGCGCCACCTCGCGCCGCCGCAGGCTGTCATCACTGAGCGCCACAGCCCCGGCAGAGCGCTGGTCCGGCAGCTCAAACCGTTCAATTCTGGCCCGCAGCTCTGCCGGCAGGGCGAGTTGCAGGCTCGCCTGTGTGGCGCCGACATCAAACTGCGCCGTGACCTGTGCCAGGGTGCGGTGGGTGCCGCCGGGATCGCGGCCCCGCGCCTGTACCTGGACTGTACGTGCCGGCAAGGTGGCCTCGCCCGGCTGGCTGCGCAAAAGCGAGATCTCCAGCGCGCCGTCTTTGGCCACTGGGGGTAATAGCCCCAACACCGGCAGACCGGAAGAGATCACCGTGACCTCCCCGCGAGCCTTCAAGGCCTTGATGATTTCCTGTTGCCCCGCATAGGTCAACCCATCGCTGAACCAGAGGCTGTCGAAAGGCTCTGCACTGGCGGCGAGATGGGCGCTGGCACTGGCGATCTGGTCCGCAGTGGGCTGCCAGGGCTGCGGCTGCAGGCCGGGCAATTGTTGTTGCCAGGTGGTCGCAGCCTGGAATTGTAGCGCCTTGGGGGCGGAGAGCTGTAGCAGCGCCACGGGTCGGTTGGCGCGGCCCGCCTCTTCCAGGCGGGCGCTGATCTGTTTGCTGGTTTCCTGCCAGCCTGTGGCCCCGGCCCAGGTGCCATCCAGCACCAGCACCAGCGGGCCGGACCCGGCGATATCGCGGGTTGGGTTCAGCACCGGCCCGGCAAAGCCCAGGATCGCGGCTGCCACCGCCATGAGCCGCAGCAGCAACAGCCACCAAGGGGTGCGATCGGATTGGCTGTCCTTATCCGCGAGACCCAGCAACAGTGTTACGGCGGGAAAGATCTGTTTGCGCGGCGCCGGGGGCACTGCCCGCAACAGGATCCACAGCAACGGCAGCACCAGCAGCCCCAGCAAAAGCCAGGGTGCGGTAAAGCCAAGACCACCAATCATTGTCATATCTGACCCCGATCCATCGCGTGATAGAGCCACATCAGGGCGACAAGCGCCGGATCACTGCTGTGATGCTGTCCCATCCGCCAGCCTGCCACGCGACACAACCGCTCCAGCGCATCGCGACGCTCGGCCAGGCGTTCCAGGTATTCATCGCGCAGTGATGCGGCCTTGAGTGTTTCATGAGTAAGCGCGCCACTAACGCTTTCAAATCGGGTACGCCCGGCAAAGGGAAAGCGTTCCTCGGCAGGGTCCAGTACCTGCAGCAACACGCCATGCACGCCGCGATCCGCCGCTTTGGCGAGGGCGCGTTCCAGCGGTTCAAACGGGCCCAGAAAATCAGAAATGAACAGGGCGCGGGCATGGGGTGCCATAGCGCGGTCCTCAGGTGGGGCATAGTCCTGGCTATCATCAGCGCTCAGTGCATCTGCAAGGCGCAGGATCTGTAGATTGCCCCGCCGTGGCGGCAGGTTGCCCCCGGTGAGGCCAACCCGTTCCCCGCCGCGCAGCATCAGGATTGACAGGGCAAGCCCGATCAGTCGGGCTCGGTCAATCTTGCGGGGCAGGGCGGGCGTTGAGGCAAAGCGCATCGAGGCGCCCTGATCGATCCAAAGATGCACCGTCTGGGCAATCTGCAATTCGCGTTCACGGACAAACTGCTGGTCGCCCCGGGCAGAGCGGCGGTGATCAATCATGCGGCGACTGTCGCCCTGTTGCAGCGGGCGGTACTGCCAGAAATCATCGCCCAAGCCTGCGCGCCGCCGCCCGTGATCGCCGCCTAGCACCGAGCCGGCCAGTTGCTGCGCCTGCACCAAAAGCGGCGGCAGCGCACTGGCGGCAGTTTCGGCACTGCTGCGCAATTGAACTGCCTCGGTAGTAGACGTGACAGTTTTGGGGGCGGCGAACTGGGTCATGCAGCGATCCCGTTTTGGCCCAGATCAGCCGCGGTCTGGGCAATCAGATCGCTGAGGCTATCGCCGCGCGCCCGGGCGGCAAAGCTCAATTGCATACGGTGGCTCAGCACTGGCAGCGCCATGTCGAGCACGTCTTCGGCGTTAGGGGCCAGACGGCTTTGCAACAGAGCACGGGCGCGCACTGCCAGCATCAGGGCCTGGGCTGCACGCGGGCCGGGCCCCCAGGCGACAGTCTGCGCTACCCGCTCCGAGACATCGGGCTCTTCGGGGCGGAACGCGCGCACCAGATCAAGGATCATTTCCACCACTGAATCACCCACCGGCATGCGGCGCAGCAGCTCTTGTGCTGCGATCAGATCCTCAGGGGCAAAGACCTGATGTGCCTTGTCCTCTTCCAGCCCAGTGGTGGCCAGCAGGATCTCGCGTTCGGTGTCACGGGTGGGATAGGGCACGTCGATCTGAAACAAAAACCGGTCGAGCTGTGCCTCTGGCAGGGGGTAGGTGCCCTCCTGCTCGATCGGGTTCTGGGTGGCCAGAACATGAAAGGGCAGCCCCAGGGGCCTGTTCTCACCGGCGACGGTCACCTGGCGTTCCTGCATGGCCTGCAACAGGGCGGATTGGGTGCGCGGGCTGGCGCGGTTGATCTCATCCGCCATCAAAAGCTGGCAGAACACCGGGCCCGGCACAAAGCGAAAGGCGCGACTGCCGTCCGTCTTGGTATCCAGCACCTCAGAGCCGAGGATATCAGCAGGCATCAGATCCGGGGTGAACTGCACCCGTTTGCCATCCAGTCCCATGACGGTAGACAGGGTTTCCACCAGCCGGGTCTTGCCCAGGCCGGGCAGGCCCACCAGCAGACCATGGCCGCCACAGAGCAGAGTGGCCAGCGTCAGGTCCACGACCCTCTCCTGTCCGATGAAGCGGCGGGTGATCGACTCCCGCGCCAGTTGTAGCTTTGCTTCCAGAGCTTCAATCTGGACCAACAGATCGTCGGGTTCGGACATGACATTCCTTTCGCGGCGGATATATGCTCTTACTCTATCGCGGTTGAGGGAAATGGCAAAAGCAATGAGTGGACAAAAAACTGTGACACCATCGGCAGATGGGCTTGCGGCTTCGATCCAGGCGGCAGGCAAGGCCGGGGTACGCGGCGGATTGCCGCCGGTGCATCTGTGGAACCCGCCCTTTTGCGGTGACCTGGACATGCGGATCGCCCGGGATGGCACCTGGTTCTATCTTGGTACGCCCATTGGGCGCTTTGAACTGGTCAAGCTGTTTTCTTCGATCCTAAAACGGGAAGAGGGCAAATATTTCCTGGTCACCCCGGTGGAGAAGGTCGGCATCACCGTGGACGATGCCCCCTTTGTGGCGGTGGATTTTGAGGTCAGTGGCACAGGCGAAACGCAGCAGCTGCAGTTTACCACCCATGTGGGTGATCAGATGCTGGCGGGGCCGGATCATCCGATTCGGGTGGAGCGCAACGCTGAGACCGGTGAGCCCTCCCCCTATGTTCTGGTGCGCAGCGACCTGGAGGCGCTGATTGATCGCAAGAGTTTTTATCGGCTGGTGGAGCTGGGATGCCATCACGAGGATTGGTTTGGGCTCTGGTCGGGTGGCGAATTCTTTCCAGTGATCCCCTCGGATGAATTGCCCTGATGTAACGCCCTTAGGGCCACCCTGGTTATGGCGGGGCATCGTAGGTTAGAAAAAATGCGTTGTTTTCTCTGCTTGGCTGGAAGGTCGCGTTGGGGCTAGACCATTGGCGACGACAGACAGGAGGCCTCTGACATGCCACGATTTGCGGCAAATATATCAATGCTCTTTGCAGAGCTGCCCTACCTGGATCGTTTTGCCGCGGCTGCAAATGCAGGGTTCACGGCAGTGGAGATCCTGTCGCCCTATGAGTATGCCGCCAAGGAGACCCAGCGGGCCCTGCTCTCCAATGGGTTGGAGCTGGTGCTGATCAACGCGCCACCGCCCAATTATACTGGCGGTGAGCCGGGCTATGCGGCGCTGCCGGACGGGGTGGATCGGTTCCAGCGCGACATCCGCCGGGTGCTGCGCTACGGCGAGATGCTGAATGTGGGCCTCATCCATGTCATGGCCGGCTATGCTAAGGGCGATGAAGCCCGTGATACCTTTATCACCAACCTGCGCTGGGCGGCGGATTTTGCCCCAAAACAGCGCATTTCCATCGAGCCATTGAACGCCGGCGATCAGCCGGGCTATTTTCTGGATGATTACAACCTTGCAGCCGAGGTTCTGGAGGCGGTGAATCGACCCAATGTAGGGCTGCAGTATGATGCCTATCATGCCCAGATGATCCACGGCGATGCGGCCCAGGTCTGGGAGAGTTTTGGCAAACAGGCGGTGCATGTACAGATCGGAGCGGCGCCCAGTCGCTGTGAGCCGGGAACCGGACCAGTAGATTTCGCTACCCTGTTTCAAGCCATCGATGACAGCGGCTACCGCGGCTGGGTGAGCGCGGAATACACCCCATCCACCCTGCGGACCGAGGACAGCCTGGGCTGGATGTTGGTGGAGTGAGGTTTGAGTATTTACATATTGTTATTGGAATGTATATTGCGCAGTGACCGCGGGCATATGCCTGAGGTGAAGACTCCGATGCTTGATCAAGGACAGATGTAATGATCCCTGCCCGCCTTGCCCCCGCAGTTGTTGGTTTTATCCTCTCGGGGCTGATGTCCTGTATCGTGACTCTGGTGGCTTCCGTCAAAACGGTTGGTCTGGGCGATCAGGTTGTTTCAACCTGGCTGAGTGCCTGGTTCTTTGGCTGGCCGATTGCCTTTGTTGTGGTGCTATTCGCAGGACCGGGCGTGCGCCGACTGGTCGCGACTTGGGTAAAGCCCTCCCCTTCAGAGTAAGACCTGTGAGGCCGGTCTGCAGCTCCGCAATCGGGAAGTTGGTTTATTGTGTCGGTGGTGCTCCCGCCAATTCCGAGACATCCCGAGGGATGTCCCTTTTTTGTTGGGGGTGGCGCCGCGCTGACGCGCGGCGCAAAAAAAGAGCTGCTGAGAGGTGCTTCAGGGGCAGGTTTGCCCTAAAGCACCAGTGCCAGCGTCACAACAGTCCGAGTCGCCTCAAGGGCAAGCCGCGCAGGGCGCGGCGGCTCTGCCGCCCTTGACCCGAATCGGACCAACTCGGAGGATGGGTTGCGATTTGGCACTGCCGCGCCGCGCGTCAGCGCGGCGCCACCCCCGACGGGGGAGGACCAATCTTTGATTGTTCCGAGACGGGCGGGAGCCCCCCGCACAGGATTGCCTAATGGGCTTCGGCCCAGTTGCTGCCCTGTCCTGCGTCGACGCTGAGTTTCACGTCCAGATGTACCGCTGGATCCGCGGCGTTTTCCATGACTTGGCGGGCCGTCTCGATGGTTTCTTCCACGGCTGCTTCGGGCACTTCGAACAGCAGTTCATCGTGCACCTGCAGCAGCATGCGGGCAGGCAGATGGGCGATGGCCTGGGGCATCCGCACCATGGCGCGCCGGATCACATCGGCAGCCGTGCCCTGGATCGGCGCATTAATAGCGGCGCGTTTGGCAAAGCCGGCGCGCGGGCCTTTGGCTGCTATCTCGGGCGTGTGGATCTTGCGGCCAAACAGGGTCTGCACATAGCCGTGCTCTTTGGCGAATTCCACAGTCTGATCCATATAGGTACGGATGCCTGGGAAGCGCTCAAAGTAGCGGTCGATAAAGCCCTGGGCCTCGGCCCGCGGGATGCGCAGATTGCGGGCCAGACCAAAGCCGGAAATCCCGTAGATGACGCCAAAGTTGATCGCCTTGGCCTGTCGGCGAATATCCGAGGTCATCTGATCCAGCGGCACGTCGAACATCTCTGAAGCAGTCATGGCGTGAATATCCTGACCGGCGGCAAAGGCGGCTTTCAGCGCGTCAATCCCGGCCACATGGGCCAGTATGCGCAGTTCGATCTGGCTGTAGTCGAGCGACAGCAGCACATTGCCCTCTTCCGCCACAAAGGCCTCCCGGATGCGGCGACCTTCTTCGGAGCGGACGGGAATGTTCTGCAGGTTGGGATCCGACGAGGCCATGCGGCCGGTATTGGCCCCGGTCTGAATATAGGAGGTATGCACCCGGCCAGTCTCTGGATTGATATGGTCCTGCAGCGCATCTGTGTAGGTGGATTTCAGTTTGCTCAGCTGGCGCCAGTCCAGCACCAGTCCCGGCAGAGCATGTTCGGTGGCCAGATCCTCGAGGATGTCGGCACCGGTGGCATAGGCGCCGGTCTTGCCTTTTTTGCCGCCGGGCAGCTCCAGCTTGTCAAACAGGATCTCGCCCAGCTGTTTCGGCGAGCCGACATTGAAGGGCTGGCCGGCCAGTTCGTGAATCTCATCCTCCAGCCCGGCCATTTTCTGGGCAAAGGCATTGGACATACGGCTGAGCGTGTCGCGGTCGACCTTGATGCCGTTGCGCTCCATTTGCGCCAGCACGGGTACCAGCGGGCGCTCCAGCGTTTCATAGACCACCGTTACCTGTCGTTGATGCAGTTCGGGCTTGAAGTGTTGCCACAGGCGCAGGGTGATATCGGCATCCTCTGCGGCATAGGGCACGGCGTCGGCAAGGGGCACCCGGTCAAAGGTGATGGCGGATTTGCCAGTGCCCAAGAGCGGTTTGATTGGGATTGGTTTATGGTCGAGATAGCGCTCCGACAGGATATCCATGCCGTGGTTATGCTCACCCGCGTGCAGCGCATAGGACATCAACATGGTGTCGTCGATCGGCGCCACATCAATGCCGTAACGATGCAGGATCTTGGCGTCATATTTCATGTTCTGGCCGATTTTGAGCACCGCCGGATCTTCCAGCATTGGCTTCAGCATCGTCAGGGCCTGCTCCAGCGGCATCTGACCTTCGGCCAGCCCTTCGCCGCCAAAGAGATCATCGCCGCCTTGTTTATGCGTCAGCGGAACATAGCAGGCTGAACCGGGGTCAACACAAAGCGACACACCCACCAGATCCACCACCATTGCATCCAAGCCGGTGGTTTCGGTATCTACCGCCACATAGCCCCGCTCATAGACCTGGTCGATCCATTCCTGCAGGCCTGTCGCATCGCTGATGCACTCATATTTTTCGGCATCAAAAGGTACCGCTGCCGGGGCTTCTGTTGTGGCTGAGCCACCAGAGGCACTGGCCTCGGGGATGGCAGGGGCATCGAGACCCAGCTGGTCGGCCAGGCGTTTGGTCAGGGTGCGGAATTCCATCTCAGACAGGAAGCCCAGCAGCACTTCAGGGTCCGGGTCCAGAACTTCGAGATCCTCGATGGTGAAATCCAGATCCATGGCGCAGTCCAGCTGCACCAGGCGTTTGGACATCTCAATCTGATCGCGTTTCTCGATCAGGGTCTGGCGGCGTTTGGGCTGCTTTATCTCTTCGGCGCGGTCCAGCAGTTCTTCGAGCGAGCCATATTCATTGATCAACAGGGCAGCAGTCTTGATGCCGATGCCAGGCGCACCGGGCACGTTGTCGACGCTATCGCCCGCCAGAGCCTGCACATCCACCACCCGGTCGGGGCCAACGCCAAATTTCTCGTGTACCCCATCACTGTCGATGCGCTTGTTCTTCATCGCATCCAGCATTTCAACGCCGCCGCCGACCAGCTGCATCAGGTCCTTATCCGAGGAGATGATAGTGCAGCGCCCGCCGGCGTCGCGGGCCTGATGGGCGAGGGTGGCGATGATGTCATCGGCCTCAAAGCCTTCGACCTCTTTGCAGGCGATATTAAAGGCGCGGGTGGCGTCGCGGGTCAGCGGAAACTGCGGGCGCAGATCTTCGGGCGCTGGCGGACGGTTGGCTTTGTAGAGGTCGTACATGTCATTGCGGAAGCTTTTGCCGGAATGGTCAAAGATCACCGCCACATGGGTCGGCGCATCGGGACCGGTGTTGCCCTCGACGTAGCGGTGCAGCATGTTGCAGAACCCGGCCACGGCGCCAATCGGCAGCCCGTCCGACTTTCGCGTCAGGGGCGGCAGTGCGTGATAGGCCCGAAAGATAAAGGCAGAACCATCAATCAGATGCAGATGGCAGCCTTTGCCGAATTTACTCTCGCTCATGGCCCGTCGCGCTCCCCTGGGAAATTCGTTCGTGTTCCGTTTCCGGTTATCGGTGATCTGGCGGGCAAGAGCAATTGCCGTTTGGCCAGTTTCACAGAGAGGGAGGATGGGGCAATGGGTGCACTTGTCAAAACATTCCCATGGTGAGGCCTGCTCCCATGGCTTGGCCCAAATCGGCGCAGGGCTCCAGCTGAACCGCAGAGAGATGTTTTTCTGCCAGGATCGCCTCTGGCGTCTGGGCATGGGTACAAAGGATCAATGGCGGCTGCACCTCTTTCAGGCGCCAGCCCGTTGCAATACGGGCCAATTGGCGGGCGGCATTGGTGCCATCTGAACCAGCGCAGATCATCTGTGCATAGGCCCGTCCTTCGATCTGCCCCAGTACCGGGTAATAACAGCGGTCAAAGAACTCCTTCATCTGACCAGAGAGGGCAGCCAGATTCTCCGGCGCGCAGAAGATGTATCCCCCTGCTGCTAGCAGATCCTGCGGCTGAGCCTCTGAGGCCTCTAGCAACCGGGTGGGGCCTTCCGTCTGTGCAGTCTGATAGGCGGCCTCGGCCATCTGGCGCGTGCCACCGGTGCGGGAATGATAAATGATCAGCAACTGGGTCATCTCGGCAGCATAGCCAGTTTGGGGCAGGGGGCCAGCGCATAGGGAAAGCAGAGTTGCCCTATTCCTTCAAATAGAGCCATTGGGAGAGGCTAACGGAATAGGGTAAGGGCGTCCAAATGCCAAAACGACGGCCTGAGGCCCGGATCATGCGGGAGACCCAGGTATTGCAAGTGCGAAACAGGTGAAACTGTCCCTTGGCGGCATAGAACCGATCGCCCGGAGTGAAGCCGGGTACATCCAGGCTTCGCACGGGCGCTCTTTCGGGTCGTTCAAAACTGTCGGCAATGGCCAAAAGAAAGGCCTCGTATTCCGCATCATCAAACTGGAGGCTAGGTAAGTCTGGCAGGTTGGCCTGGTGCCCCAGAACCTCGGCGCGCATCACGGAGCGGTCACCAAAGGTCGCCTTCAGCAGGGTTGACGGCGTCAACTCCTGATAGCGCTCTGTGGTGTAAAAGCCGTGGGCGCCCCAGCCAATCACCAGCCAGCGCGCGTTCAGATGGTTCACGGGTAGTCCGCTGGCCTGCAGAAAACCAAACTGCGCGCGCGTTTGCGCATCCAATGGCAGCAAAAAATCATAGTGAATAGGGCCAGCAACCAGCAGAACCTGATGGCTGCGCGCAGTCGCGGGTATCTTTGCCGATCCGGAAGGGATCACCGCGCCCAAGACAGCTGCAAGGCAATAGGCCGTGATCAATCCAATTGGCAAAAGCAGGGCTCTTGCCAATTTCTTGACCAGGCTCAGCCGGGTGGTCAGGCGGCGGCCTCTACGTGGTCTTTGTGGATGTATTTGCAGTCGCAATAGGGGCATTCGACAAAGCCCTCGGCCTCGGGGATCTGCAGGTAAACCCGGGGATGACCCAATGCGCCTTCGCTGCCGTCGCAGGCAACGCGGTAGGTTTCAACGATCTTGGTTTCGGGCGCTTCAATAGTCATCGCTGGCGGTCCTTATGAATTTCGGCTAGGCGCATGGTTAAACCATGTATGTCTGATGCAAAAACCGGGGGCAAGTACTGCTATGAGAGATGATGCAATCCGTATCGAAAGCTTGCGCAAAACCTACAAAGGCGCCAAAGGCCAACCGGAAAAGCAGGCTCTCAAGGGGATTGACCTCACCATCCCGCGGGGCTCGGTCTTTGGTCTGCTGGGGCCAAATGGCGCGGGCAAGTCCACCATGATCAATATTATGGCGGGTCTGGTGCGTAAGACATCCGGTCGGGTAACGATCTGGGGCTTTGATCAGGACGCCAACCCGCGCCAAAGCCGCGCCGCTATTGGCGTCATGCCGCAGGAGCTGAACCTTGATCCGTTTTTCACCCCGCGCGGCGCATTGGAAGTGCAGGCGGGGCTATATGGCGTGCCAAAGGCCCAAAGGCGCAGCGATGAGATCCTGGAAATGGTCGGGCTGACCGATAAGGCCCAGGCCTATGCGCGCACTCTGTCTGGGGGCATGCGGCGGCGGCTCTTGCTGGGCAAGGCGCTGGTGCATCACCCGCATATCCTGGTGCTGGACGAGCCCACCGCCGGAGTTGATATCGAGCTACGTCAGATGCTTTGGGAGAACATTCGCAAGCTGAACCAGCAGGGCATGACCATCATTCTGACCACCCATTATCTGGAAGAGGCCGAAGAGATGTGCGACGAGATCGCCATCATCGACCAGGGGGAAGTCGTGGCGCGTGACAGCACCGCCAATCTGTTGGGGCGTCTGGATGCCAAATCCATGGTGGTTCACCCGGCCAGCCCGGTGACCAGTCTGCCACAGGGGGCGGGTATTACCTCAGAACTGCGTGACGATGGCGCGGTGCTGCTGCGCTACCACGGCAATGACACCAGTGCCGAAGAGGTTCTGGCAGCCGTGCATGGCGCCGGTATCTCCATCCGCGACGTCAAAACCGCCGAGGCCGATCTGGAGGATGTCTTCCTGTCGTTGACCAAATCGGGTTGAAAGGAACAGGTTCCAACGCGAAACTGAACACAACAATGACGGCAGATTTACATGATTTCTCGTACGAGATGGGCAGGTTCTGAGGGGTTAAACCTGCCTGCAAAGCCGGTTGCGTTGCACAGCTGCCCGACGTCTGAATCTGTCCCGCCGGGCGAGCCCATGAAGCTTGTAGCAATGCGGATCAAAAGGGACCGGATGCTCGACTCTAAGAAGCAGGCGGCTATTTTGGGACAACAAACTTGATGTCCAGCTCAAACAGCTTGGAAAGTGATGACAAAAAACCGGGTGATTGGGAAATAATGATCTTGGAGGCTAGGCTCAGGACTCATAACCAGAATATGACGGTTGCGGCGAGCGCGATGGCGGAGAGGAATACCTTAGGGCATCTGTCGTAACGAGTAGTCACGCGACGCCAGTCTTTCAGACGACCAAACATGGTCTCAATCCGGTTCCGCCTTTTGTAGCAGCGCTTATCGTACTTGATGATTTTGTCGCGTGACTTCCGGCCAGGGATGCAAGGCGTTATGCCCATATCTACAAGGGCTTCACGGAACCAATTCGCGTCATGACCACGATCCCCGAGCAGCCAATCGGCTTCTGGCAGGCTACTCACAGGAGCTCTCGCTCTAGTATAATCGCTCACCTGACCAGCTGTCATGAAGAACCGAATTGGTCGTCCTATTGTGTCGATCACAGCATGTAGCTTTGTGTTCATTCCGCCCGTTTTCGGGGTGTTTGATCCTGCAAACTCCGCCCGATCAGACGTCCACGCCCCGCCTCTTTTGACCCGTATGCTTGAGGCCATGCGGTGTGCTCTGGGGTAGGTCGCGTCAATCGAGATCGTCTTGCTGTCATGCGCTACGGCAGCCAGCCCCACCATGATGCGCGCAAAGCCCCCCCTGTCGCTCCACCGTTTCCAACGGTTGTAGAGTGTCTTATGTGGTCCATACTCCTTAGGAGCATCACACCAGCGCAAACCATTGCGATTGATGAAGACAATTTCGCTCAAAACGCGACGATCATCTACGCGTGGAACTCCATGGCTCTTCGGGAAATAGGGCCGAAGCCGCACCATTTGACCTTCTGCCAACCAGTAAATATTGCTCATAGTATCCCCTATAAGGGAAAATTGAATCATGCAGGCGCGGCTGTAGCAAGAAATTTAATAGGTCCTGATCCTAGTTGGTTGTTTCGGGGGGGGGGGAACAATTGGCGTCGCTAGTCGCGGTCGATGCGGGCTTGGTAGCAATTGTTGCGGGCAGAGCGGATATGGACATAGGCGACCCGTTTGTCTGTCAGAATTGCTTTTGCCTGCTGCATCATTTGGGCCTGTGGGATCACGATACCAGTGCCATAGACGATGCGATCTTCGCCATTGTAGCCCTTGATCAGATAGTCGGGTGCGTTGGTCAGCATCTCGGGCAGCGCGGCGCTGTCGTGACGGGTGCAGGGATCGGCGCAGAGGAAGATGGGCCCGGTTTCGGCATAGGGCTGCGCGGTGTCAAAGGGGCGATGAGCCAGAATCAACATTTCTGCCCCTTTGGGAATATGGCGCAGGCAGTGTCGACAGGGATTGCCGCCGCCGTCGGATACGGCGCGCTCTGGCGGCTGTCCATGGGCGTCCAGCCCACCGTTTTGCAGCCGTCGGGTGATCTCGGTGGAAAGGGCGGTGATCTTGGTCATTGTGGTGTCCTTTTGAGGATGGATCTGGAGTGATCCTGCCGCAGGTGCCGCTGTGTGATCGACCCGAAACATGCGGATAGATCAGCAGGGGCGCCCGTTTGATCCGTCGCGAGGTGGCAGCCGCCAAAGCTGCGCAGAACAGGGCGGCGGTGAGGGTAGTGAGCTGGGGAATTGTATATTTTGGGAAAGGTGAAACGGGCAGGGGCTCTGTTCTGGAGGGGGCAGAGTCTGATGGAAGGGTGGCAATCTTGGTACCCTGATACCAAGATCTAATTTTTTTATGTCTGTCTTTCAGAACAGGAGATGCTGATGAAAGCAATCACCCGGGTTCAAACTGGCCTGCGCCTGGAGACGCGGCTGTTGAAAACCATGAAAGCGCTGGCGGAATACCTAGATATCTCAGTGGCGGAACTGGTCGAGGGCACGGTTCTGCATGCCTTTGAGGGCAAGGCGCCCTTCTCTGAGGAAACGTTGAAGAAGATCGAAGCGCTGCGTGGTGTCTATGATCTGAGCCTGCGCGCCGAGGACAGTCACAGCCTGCGAGAGGATCCAAAATGAGTCGTGCAAATAGCGAAGGTCGCAGCGATTATGCCGTGATGGCACAAGAACTGAGTGCGGGGACACTGGGCCCTGTAGGGTTTAGCCATCGTGCGCATCTGGGCGTTGCTTATGAGATGATCACCCGTCATGAAGTTTTTGAGGCCATGGCGATCTATGCGCGAGGACTACGCGCCCTGACCGAGGCCGCGGGGGTGCCGGAGAAATACAATGCTACTGTCACACTGGCTTTCTTGAGCCTTACGGCGGAACGAGCGGCGGCCAAGGACTATGAAAGTACTTTGCAGTTTTTGACTGAGAATGACGATCTGCTCAGCTCGAATGTGATGGCACATTATTTCTCGCCCGCGCTCATGCGATCAGATCTGGCGCGTCGGGTGCCTTTGTTGCCGCGCCGGGATTGAATACCACGACTGATAACGCCACCTGTGACAGGTTGACGGTTCACCCCAAGAGGCCAAACGGTTAGAAGGCGGGGAACATTTTACCATCTGCCCTGCTTTGGAGCTTTGACATGTCCACGCCCAAACCCGTCGTTCTTTGCATTCTTGATGGCTGGGGCAGTGCGGCACCCGGGGAGGCCAATGCCCCCTATCTGGCGCAGACGCCGATGTTTGATGCGCTGATGGCGGCGGGTCCGCAGGCGCGACTGGTGACCCATGGGCCGGATGTGGGCCTGCCCAGCGGCCAGATGGGCAATTCCGAGGTGGGCCATACCAATATCGGTGCCGGCCGGGTGGTGGCGATGGATCTGGGCCAGATTGATCTGGCGATCGAGGATGGCTCCTTTGAACAAAACGCCGCCCTTTTGGCGTTCATTGCCAGGCTGAAAGAAACCGGCGGTGCTGCGCATCTGATGGGGCTGGTCTCGGATGGTGGCGTGCATGGCCATATCAATCACATTCTGGCGGCGATCCGGGCGATTACCGAGGCCGGGGTGCCAGTCTGGCTGCATGCCATCACCGATGGGCGCGATGTGGCGCCAAAATCGGCCTATGGCTATTTCGAACAGCTGAAAGAAGAGCTGCCTAAAGGGGCCAAGATCGCAACCGTCACCGGGCGTTATTTTGCCATGGACCGTGACAATCGTTGGGAACGGATTGGCGAGGCTTACGGCGCGATGATCAAGGGCGAGGGGCGCAGCGTTGCCGATGCCCATGATGCGGTGACCCATGCCTATAACCAGTCGGAAACGGATGAATTCATCGGCGCCAGTGTGATCCGCGGCTATGAGGGGCTGCGCGATGGCGACGGGTTCTTCTGCCTGAACTTCCGCGCCGATCGGGCCCGTGAAATTCTGCGTGCCATTGGTGAGCCGGGCTTTGCCGAGTTTGACACTGGCGCGCGCCCCAAACTGGCAGCCCTCTTGGGGATGGTGGATTACTCCAAGGGCCACAATGCCTATATGACCACCGCCTATCCCAAGGCTGAGCTGGTCAATACCCTGGGCGAATGGGTCGCCAAACAGGGCAAACGTCAGTTCCGCCTGGCTGAGACTGAGAAATACCCGCATGTGACCTTCTTTCTCAATGGCGGCAAGGAAGAGCCGGAACAGGGCGAAGACCGCGCCATGCCCAAATCGCCCAAGGTGGCCACCTATGATCTGCAGCCTGAGATGAGCGCACCGGAAGTGACCGAGAAGTTTGTTGCGGCGATCGAGGCGGGCTATGACTTGATTGTGACCAATTACGCCAATCCCGATATGGTGGGCCATACCGGCGATATTCAGGCGGCGATCAAGGCCTGCGAGGCGGTGGACCAGGGGCTGGCACAGGTGGTCGCAGCGCTGGAAAAGGCGGGCGGCGCCATGCTGGTGACGGCGGATCACGGCAATTGCGAGGTCATGCTGGATCCCGAAACCGGCGGCGCGCATACCGCCCATACCACCAATCTGGTGCCGCTGGCGCTGGTTGGCGGACCCAAAGGCGCCGGGCTGCGCAATGGCCGTCTTGCCGATCTTGCCCCCACCCTGCTAGAGCTTATGGATCTGCCCAAGCCGGATGAGATGACCGGTGAAAGCCTTTTGACCTGAGACCCAGACCAAAAAGACCTGAGCCATATGATAAAACGCGCCACCGGGCTGCTTCTATTTCTGACGATCAGCTTTGCCGCGCCGCTGCAGGGGCAGCAGGCGCCTGCCGAGGCGGCGCAGGCGGCAGCGGATCAGTTGGAAGCTGCAACAGTGGCTTTGGAAGCGGCCGAGAGCGCGCGGGACCGCGTCAAGGCGCTGACCGGCACGGTGCGCGCCTATGAGGCCGGGCTGGGCGCCATGCGGGATGGGCTGCGCCGGGTGGCACGGCGCGAATCGCAACTGCTGGCTCAGTTGCAATCCCGCGAAGACGAAGTGGCGGAGCTACTGGGCATTCTGCAGACCATTGAAACCTCAGCGCCGCCAGTGCTGATGCTACATCCTTCGGGGCCCTTGGGCGCGGCGCGTTCGGCGATGATGGTGGCCGAGGTGACTCCGGGGCTGTATTTGCGGGCCGAGGCCCTGCGCCGGGATCTGGACGAGGTGCAGACCCTGCGCCTGTTGCAGCAAAGCGCCGCTGGCACCCTGGAAAAGGGTCTGACCGGGGTGCAGCAGGCCCGCACCGCGCTGTCGACGGCGATTTCGGACCGAACCGATCTGCCGCGGCGATTTACCGAAAACCCGGTGCGCACCGCCATCCTGATTTCTTCGACCGAGACGCTGACCGGATTTGCCAGTGGCCTGGCCGAAATCGCGGGTGGTCCTGGGGAAATTATCCCGCTCACAGCCGATATCAGTGCCCAGCGGGGCGAGATCGACCTCCCGGTGGAGGGGCTGCTGCTGCGGGCCTTCAACAAGCGCGATGCGGCAGGCATCACCCGTCCTGGTCTGCTGATCGCTGCCCGCCCTCGCGCCTTGGTGAGCTCACCTACGGCGGCAACAATCCGCTACCGCGGGCCGCTTTTGGATCTTGGCAATGTGGTGATCCTTGAACCGCAGCCCGATACACTCTTTATTCTGTCAGGACTTGCAGAGGTTTACGGCTCTGCCGGTCAGGTCATCCCCGCAGGCACGCCGGTGGGCCTGATGGGGGGCAGTGCCCCACAGGCTGGTGCCATTTTGTCACTAAGCGGTGAAGGGGGTGGAACTGACCGGACAGAAACGCTCTATATAGAAGTCAGAATGGATAACAGCCCGGTGGATCCTGCAACATGGTTCCGCATCGGAAAAGGTGGATGAAGGTTTCATGAGAAAATTTGCCATGGCGGCGATCGGCGGCACGCTGGCCGGAATCGTTGCAACGACCTATGTGGCCGGCCCTCTGCTGGCGCAGGAAACGGATCGCGAAGCGACGGTCTATGAACAGCTGGATCTGTTTGGCGATATCTTTGAGCGCATTCGCGCCCAATATGTCGAAGAGGTTGACGAGAAAGAGCTGATCGAGGCGGCCATTGGCGGCATGCTGTCCTCGCTTGATCCGCACTCCAGCTATCTGAAGCCCGATGATGCGGCCAGCATGCAGGTGCAGACGCGCGGTGAATTTGGGGGCCTGGGCATCGAAGTGACCCAGGAAGAGGGCTTTGTCAAAGTTGTCTCCCCCATCGATGGCACCCCTGCGGATGAGGCCGGCATGGAAGCGGGTGATTTCATCACCCATGTGGATGGCGAAAGCGTGCTGGGCCTTGGCCTTGATGAAGCGGTTGATCTGATGCGTGGCCCTGTGGGTTCTGAGATTGTGATCACCGTGGTGCGCGAAGGCGAGGGGGAACCCTTTGACGTCTCGATCATCCGCGACACCATCAAGCTGACCGCCGTGCGTGCCCGCACCGAGGGCGAGACCGTGGTTCTGCGGATCACCACCTTCAACCGTCAGACCACGCCCAATCTGGAATCCGGCTTGCAAGAGCAGATCGAAGAGGCTGGTGGCATCGACAAAGTCAGTGGCATCGTGCTGGATCTGCGCAATAACCCGGGCGGCTTGCTGACCGAGGCGATCAGCGTTGCGGATAGTTTCCTCAACAGTGGTGAGATCGTCTCGACCCGGGGCCGCAACCCCGAGGACGGCGAGCGCTTTAATGCAACCCCTGGTGATCTCTCAGATGGCAAACCCATCGTGGTGCTGATCAATGGCGGCTCTGCCTCGGCCTCTGAAATTGTGGCGGGTGCGCTGCAGGATCATCGCCGTGCCATCGTCGTTGGCACCAAGAGCTTTGGCAAAGGCTCGGTTCAGACCGTGATGCCGCTGCGGGGCAATGGGGCGATGCGCCTGACCACGGCGCGCTACTATACGCCATCGGGTCGCTCGATCCAGGCGCTGGGCGTCTCTCCCGATATCGTGGTGGAACAGCCCCGTCGCACCGCCGAGAGTGAAGAGGCCGCAGAGGAAAGCGCAGCCCGCCGCACCCGCACCGAGGCGGACCTGCGTGGCAGCCTCAACAACGACAGCCTGACCGAGGATGAAATCCGCCAGATCACCGAGGATCGTGAGCGGGCCGAAAAAGCGGCTGAACTGCGCGCGCAGGACTATCAGCTGGCCTATGCTATCGACATTCTCAAAGGTCTCGTTGCTCTGGGGCCAAAGCAATAGTCATAGGGGCAATCTCTGGGGCGGAGTCCCTGAAATTGACCGGCTACAAAGATCAGAACCGCTCCTTTGGGGGCGGTTCTTTTGTGTCACCCTTTTGCCTTTGCAGCCGAAACAGCTGCAAGGGGGCTTTAGCTGGCTGGCAATATGTGATTCCTAGCGCGCGACCAATTTCGCCTCGCCTCCGCAAGAAAGCAGACCCTTTATGACAACACGGGATACCCCCCAAGAGCTGCCAAATGATGCTGCTCAGGACAGTCCGGCGCTGGGCGATGCTGAGTTGACCGCGCTGGAGAAGCTCGGCTGGCAGGAGTTCTTTGCGGACCAGGTGGTGGGGATCGACCTGGAGAAGACCCCTCCGGTACGCGTGGTGGAGGCCCATCGCAGCGGGTTGCGGGTGCAGGGGGATGGCATCGACCAGCTGGTGCCGCCAAAACTGGCGGCCACGGTGGGTGACTGGGTGCTGTTCAACCAGGTCTTGCCGACCTCCAGCCGGGTGCTGGAGCGCAAAAGCCTGTTCAAGCGTCGCGCGCCGGGTCATGACCGCAGCATCCAGCTGATCGCGGCCAATACCGACACCAGTTTTATCGTCAGCTCCTGTAACCCGGATTTCAATCTTGCCCGGCTGGAGCGCTATCTGGCCCTCGGCTTTGAGGCCGGGGTGACGCCGGTGATCCTGTTGACCAAACCGGATCTCTGTGAGGATCCGACACCCTATGTGGAACAGGCCGAGGCAATTTCGGCGCGGGTGCCGGTGGTTTTGCTCAACGCGAAAAGTGATGCAGCCAAGGCGCAGCTCGCCCCCTGGTGCAAACCGGGAGAAACGCTGGTGTTTCTGGGCTCCTCCGGGGTGGGGAAATCAACGCTGGTCAATGCGCTCTTTGGCAAAGAGACTGCCGAAACGGCAGAAATCCGCGAAGATGACGCGCGCGGTCGCCATACCACCCGGCACCGGCACATGCGCTTTTTGCCCAATGGCTGCGCGGTGATGGATACGCCAGGGATGCGCGAGTTGCAGATGGCCGAGGCCGAAAGCGGCATTGCCGATCTGTTTGAAGATCTGACTGCGCTGGCCACCCAATGCAAATTCCGCAATTGCAAACATGACAGTGAACCGGGCTGTGCCATCAATGCCGCTGTCAAACGCGGTGAGGTGAACCCGCTGCGCTTGGAGCGTTGGAACAAGCTTGCAGCGGAAGAGCGGTTCAACACCGCCTCTCTGGCGGAACGTAAAGGTAGCGACAAGGCCCTGCAAAAGACCATTCGCGCCGCGGTG
Source organism: Pseudophaeobacter sp. EL27 (assembly GCF_900313025.1). Taxonomy (GTDB): domain Bacteria; phylum Pseudomonadota; class Alphaproteobacteria; order Rhodobacterales; family Rhodobacteraceae; genus Pseudophaeobacter. The sequence goes on along the minus strand of NZ_OMPQ01000002.1, from coordinate 260,848 downwards.
AAACGCAAAAAAAAGCCGCGACGTTGAGGCGAATACACGCAAGCGTGACCTGAGATTTTCCACATTAACGCCCGGAAACCGGCGACGGCAGGGGCTGGGAGTGGTTAGTCTTGGGTCATGATGTTTGACCTGCCTGATTCCCAAACGCTGTACACAGCGCTTTGCACCCGCGATGAAAGCTATGAGGGGCGCGCCTATGTTGGTGTCTCCTCCACTGGCATCTTCTGCCGGCTGAGCTGCCCTGCACGCAATCCCAAGTTCGAGAACTGCCAGTTCTTTGCCACCCCTGGCGAATGTATCGAGGCGGGGTTTCGCGCCTGCAAACGCTGCAAGCCGCTCAAGGCCGCCGCCGGGGATGACCCCATGGTGCAGCCCCTGATCGACGCGCTGGAGGCCCGCCCAACCCATCGCTGGCGCGAGGGCGATCTGGTGCAGCTAGGATATGACCCCTCAACTGTGCGCCGCGCCTTTAAACGCCATTTTGGCATGACCTTTCTGGAGATGGCGCGGCAACGCCGCCTGCGTGAGGGCTTTACCGCCCTCTCCGCCGGAGAGCCGGTGATTGCGGCGCAGATTGATGCGGGTTTTGACAGCCCTTCGGCCTTTCGTGCGGCCTTTGCCCGGCTGGTCGGCATGGCGCCGGGCGCCTTTCGCAAAGAGGCCTTGCTGTTGGCGGATTGGATCGACACACCACTGGGGGCGATGATTGCCATCAGCTGTCAGCACCAGTTGCATCTGTTGGAGTTTGCCGATCGTAAGGCCTTGCCGCGCGAAATGCAGCGGCTGCAAAAGGCGCAGCCCGGCGGTGTCGGCTTTGGCCGACCTGAGCCCACGCAGCAAATCGCGGCTGAGCTGGCGGATTACTTCACCGGAACCCAGGCGCGGTTTGACACGCCATTGGCCCTGCATGGCACCGCCTTTGAACGCGAGGTCTGGCGCTATCTGCTGCAGATCCCAGCGGGCGAGACCCGCAGCTATTCGCAGATCGCGCAGGAACTGGGGCGCCCCTCGGCCACCCGTGCCGTAGCGCGGGCCAATGGCAGCAATCAGCTTGCCGTGGTCGTCCCCTGTCACCGGGTCTTATCGGCTGATGGCAGCCTGACCGGTTATGGCGGTGGGCTGTGGCGCAAGCAACGCCTGATCGAGATCGAAACCAGCTATACAGAGAGATTGACTGCATGACCTATTCCGCCCGCGCCCGCGCCTTTGCCGAGCTGCATCAACCCGGCACACCTTTGGTGCTCTACAATATCTGGGATGCCGGCAGCGCGGCGGCCCTTTCCAAGGCCGGAGCACAGGCGCTGGCCACAGGCAGCTGGTCGGTGGCGGCAGCACAGGGCTATGGCGACGGAGAGGATATCCCGCTGGAGCTGTTGTTGCAGATCGCCACCCGGATTACTGCCACCAGTGATCTGCCACTGACGGTGGATTTTGAGGGGGGATTTGCGCAACAGCCCGAGGCCCTGACTCAGAATGCCCAAAAACTGGTGGAAACCGGCTCAGTCGGGATCAATTTTGAGGATCAGATCATTGGCGGCTCCGGGCTCTATGGCGTCGAAGAACAGTCCCGCCGGATTGCCGCAATGCGCGCGGCCAATGGGGACTATTTTATCAATGCCCGCACCGATCTGTTCCTGAAAGAGCCCGAGGCTGGCAAACATGCGGATCTGGTGGAGGAGGCACTGACCCGCGCCGCCGCCTATGCTGCCGCCGGCGCCAGTGGATTTTTTATCCCCGGTCTGACGGATGTGGATTTGATTGCCCGGATTACCGCGGCCTCGCCGCTGCCGGTTAATGTGATGATGCGTGGCGGTTTGACCCTGTCAGCCGTGGCGGAGGCCGGCGTCGCACGGGCCAGCTATGGGCCGGGGCCCTATGCCAAGGCGATGAAACAGCTGGGCGAGGCTTTTGCCGCCCTGACCTGATCGGGATCTACAGGCAGGGGAGGTATGGCTGACTAGCTGGTTTCCAGGCAATGACGGCGAAAGGCGCGTTTCAGCATGTCCAGCTCGGCGCGCAGCAGTTCAATTTCGGCGCGCATGTCATCGACGGCGGCCTCCCCTGCGATCAAAGAGAAGCTCTGCAGCTTTTGCCCGCCGCTGCCACCCTCGGCGATGACAAAGGTCTGCACCCCGTCTGAAATGGCCTGGGCTGGAATGGCAATATGCAGGTTCCACTCGCTGGTGGCAGCACCTTCGGTGATCGAGATGCCCTCAAGCGGGCGATCCTGATAAAGCACCTGGATATCTGGCGGCAGGCCATTGTCCGCGGCGTTCTGGATGACCCCTTCCCAGGTGCCATTGTGAAAACGGATCTTGGTGATGGTCAGGTCGCTCATCTTTTGGGCCTCAGATATTGGCGCGGCGGTGGCGCGCAAAAGTCAGATCACGCAGCACCACCTGGTTCATGTCGGGGGCCTCAAAGATGAGGTCGAGCCAGATCCGCTCTATGCGCTTTTCGTTCAGGTCGGAGTAGGCAAGGTCAAACTCCACGGTGACGTTCTTTTCACCAAGAGGCAATTCCCGCACCAGCTGCTCGGTGTTGGGACCGTGGCGGATATTGAGGCGGGCAAAGATCTCGATCGGTTTTTCGGTCTCGATGATGCTGTCGATGCGCATCAGATGATGGCGCGACAGCCCCTCGCAGGCCTCGGTTGGCAAATCCACCACCAGCGACAGGAAAGAGCCGTCAAAATTGAACACATCCATGCGCAGGCCAAAGGGGGCGAGATCCTCTTCGCGGCTGTTGCGCAACTGGCGCAGGGTCAGTTCCGAAATGCTGCAATCGTGAAACAGGGTGATTTCTTCGCCGAGTTTGGATTTTGACGGCACCGAGGAAATCCCGGGTGTCGGCATCGGGCCGCGCCACAGCTCAGGGCGCCAGGACCAGTCGGTGCCATGGGGGCGTGGAAAGAAGGAGGAGCCAATCTGCGGCAGGGCCAGGCGCCCCTCAGCGATATGGATCAGCCGATCCAGCTGGCTGCGCAGGGCGCGGGCTTGGTTGCGTTGTTGGCGCAGCAGTGGCAGCGATATGTTTGCGGCGCGCGTTGCGCTATGCTGCCAGCGCCGCAAGGCGCGTCGATGAAACAGCTTGCTAAGAAACCCGCCCATATGCGTTCTGCACCCTTTGTTGTCTTTGGCCATTTGCCCGCGGCTTCTGCCTTGGGGATCGGTGTTGCGAAGATCTCTCCGCTGTTTGCCAAGTCGTTGGTTCAAAAGAGCCTTCGACCTTCTTCACTCTGTTGTCAATCTAGCCTCGGGAGAGGTCCGAAATAAACCGCCAATCCGCCTGCGCAGCGAGAGTTTTTGCGTCACAGCCGGGGAAAGAGCCGGATCAGACGCCCCGGCCTGGGACCCAGGGCGCGCCTTTGGCCGGGTGGTTGGGGATGCCGCCTGCTGTGCCGGGCGGCGCACATTGTCTTCGCGCGCCGAGATCGCAGCAGGCTGTGGCGCCGCCTGAAGGCTGGCCTTTTGACTGCGACGGGTCATATCGGTCAACAGTTTGGCGCCGGCCGCCCCCAAGAGATTGCTGCCTTCGGGGGCATATAGCGCCAGAACAACCAGGTGATTGTTCACCACAAAGGCGCCACGCCAATGCTCATCGCTGGCGCCGGATCCTCCCATGGCACTGTGACCAGGCCATTGGAGCCGAACCAATGGCAACAGGCCCTTATCATCATAATAGAGCAGCCTTGCCCCCTCGGCCGTCTGGGCCAGCTCTGTTGTCGAGGGCGCGGCGGCCCCCTGCGCCGGGCCAATGGTTGCGGTAATAACGGCAGCGCGATTTCGGCCAAAGAGCTGGGTGCCATGTAGTAGATTGCAACGGGGCAGCAGGGCAAAGCCACCAGTGGCTTCCTGTCGCAGCATCGTTGCGTCGATACAGTGGCCCTGAGGTGCGACCAGAGTGACCTGGCCCTTGGCAAACTGGGCCTGGGTCTTTGTCTGGACAACGGCGGTCTGGCTGCGCTGATCCCCGATCTGTTCGCCACGGGTGGCAAAGGAAATCCCCGATTGCGGCAGGGAGGAACAGGCGGAGAGAGCGCAGCACAGAGCCAGCATTGTCAGGGGGGCAGAGCCAGCAAAGTGATTGAGCACCCCCAGACCAGAGCGCCGGGCGCGCTGGGGGGTATTTGCAGCGGGAACTGGAATCATGTCCTGCCCAAGAGGTTTGATCGCTGTACTGAAAATCATCTCTGTTGGTCTTCTGACCTCTCGGGGCCAGCCTCTGTTGCCCCGCAACCGGGGTCTATTGATTTGCTAGCGCAATAATTTCGCACCTTTGTGGGTGCAACCGTAAAGGTGCGTGACCTAGTTCACCTTGGATTTTTTGAATCTGGTGCATAGGGTTAGCAAGTTTTGACATAGTGACCCAATTTCTGCTGCGGGCGGCAAGTCGGTGTCATTCGCAAGCCCCTGCCATGCAGCTTTTATGCAACAAGGACCAGACATGCCGCGCACGCTGTTTTCGTTTATCTGGCGCTACTCAAAGCGTCAGCAGCTGGGCCTGTTGGCACTGACCTTGCTGATTTTCCCCTTCCTTTACGCCTCGTTGGAACTGCCCAAGCGGATCATCAATGATGCCATTGGTGCGCCAGAATCCATTGTTCAGGTCTGGGGGCAGGAGATCAGCCAGGTAGAGTATCTTTTGCTGCTGTGTTGCGGGTTTCTGGCTGCGGTGCTTGTTGCCGGGGTCCTGAAGATGCGGCTCAACACCGCCAAGGGGGTGACGGCGGAGCGGCTGCTGCGGCGGCTGCGCTATACCTTGATCAACCGCATGATCCGCTTTCCCAAACCCTATTTCCGCACCACCAGCCAGGGGGAGCTGGTGTCGATGATCACCTCGGAGAGCGAGCCCATGGGTGGCCTGATGGGGGATGCACTGGCGCAGCCGGTGTTTCAGGCGGGGCAGATGCTGACCATCGTGGCGTTTTTGTTCATGCAAAGCGTCTGGTTTGGCCTGGTCTCCATTGCGTTGATCCCGCTGCAGGCCTGGTTGATCCCGCTGCTCCAGCGCCAGATCAACCTGCTGAACAAAAAACGCATTCAGGAGGTACGTGCGCTGGCTGCCGAGATCGGCGAGACCGCCGCCGGGATTTCCGATCTGCGCGGCAATGGCGGCTGGCGCTTTCGTCTGGCGCAGATCTCGGACCGGCTGGGGCGGTTGTTTGATATCCGCCGCCGGATCTACAACAAAAAATACTTCATGAAGTTCCTCAACAACACGATCGGCCATATGACACCTTTTGTGTTTTATTCGGCAGGTGGGGTGCTGGCGATCCGCGGTGAGATTACCGTCGGGGCCCTGGTGGCGGGGCTGGCGGCCTATAAGGATCTGTCGGCGCCCTGGAAGGAGCTGTTGACCTATTACAATCAGGTGCAGGACATGGGGCTGCGCTGGGTGATCATGACCGAACGCTTTGCCCCCAAGGGGATGATTGATGCCGCCCTGATTGAGGGCACGCCTAAGAGCCTGCCACATCTGCGCGGTGATGTGATTTTCCGCAATGTGTCCCTGCGCGACGCTGAGGGCAACATGGTGATCGAGGATCTGTCCTTGACGATCCCCCAGGGCGCCCGGGTGGCGGTCAAAAGCAGCAGTGATGCCGAACGGGCGGCCTTTGCCCAGCTTTTGACCCGTGAAGTGCAGCCGACGCGGGGGTCGATTACCGTGGCCGGGCATCGGCTGGAGGCACTACATCAGGGGGTGCTGGCAGCGCGGATCGGCTATGCGCATTCGCATCCCTATCTGTTTTCGGGCTCACTGGGCGACAATGTGCTGATGCCCCTGCGCAGCACGCCCAGCTTGCCGCGCCCCTCAGCCGAGACCGAACGCCAGATTGCCGAGGCTCTCCGCGCCGGCAATAGCCCGGACTCGCTGGAGGCAGATTGGGTGAACCCGGCGCTGGCGGGATTGGGTTCCGAAGGCGATATGCGCGACTGGTGGTTTCAGCTGATCGAGGCCATGGGGGTCGACCAGCAGTTGTTTCGCCGCACTCTGCACGCCCAGCTACAACCTAGCACACACCCGATGCTGGAAAAGCATATCGTGCGGCTGCGCCCCTTGATCAAACAACGCCTGATCGAGGCTGGACTGGACAGCACCGTCTACCATTTTGACCCGCAGGAATTTAACCCGGCGGTGCCGCTGGCAAGCAATATGCTCTTTGCCACTCCAACGCGCGACATTGCCCCCGAAGAGCTCCTGGCTCCGGGGCAGTTGTTTCATCATGTGATCCGGGATCAGCAGCTGGCGGAGGAGACCCTGGGAATTGGTCTGGGGGTGGCGGAAACTCTGATCAAAACCTTTGGCCGCGAGAATCTGGATCACCCGCTGTTTCAACGTCTGGGATTGGAAGAAGAGCTATATTGCCGACTGTGCAGTGCCGCCGAAGAACACGCCGCACTGGAGAACACGCCAAGCGGTGAGGTCAAAGTCCGGGGACGACACAGGGGCGGCAGCCAGGGGCTGAGCGAAGCCTCCCGGGTGGCGCTGATGACGATCCCCTTCCTGCTCTCGGCGGAGCAGATCGGCCCTGGGTTTCCCAGCGCCTTCAAGGCCCGCATTCTGAACATCCGGGCCACCAGTGGCGGCGCGCTCACCGCCCGATCAAAAGGCATGTTCTCGGCTCTGGATTCCGGTGTCTATGTCCCGCGGCTTTCGGTGATGGAGAACGCGCTGTTTGGCAAGATTTCGCTCCATGCGGGGGATAAGGCACGCCAGGTCGAGGCCATCGTGAGCGAGGTGGTGATGGCGCAGGGGTTGCAAAAACGTCTGGCCCTGATTCTTTATGATCTGCCCACCGGGCTGGGGGGATCGCTGCTGGACCCCGTGTTTCAGGAACGCGCGGCCTTTACCCGTGCAGCAATCAAGCGCCCGGATCTGTTGATTCTGGATCGGGCCCTGGCCAGCCATAATTCGGACAGTCGTCTGCGCACCCGCGACAGGCTGCGGGCGCTAATGCCTGCCTCCACGATGATCTTTCTGGAAGATGAGTTCCGCCACCCCGAACGCTATGATCTGTTTGTTGAAATCCGGGATGGCCATATTGATGGCCCGACTGAGCGTGTTGAGCGACGGCAGCAGGGCCGCCCAGAGGGGTTGGTTGCCGAAGACTTCCACCAAAAGCTGGATGTGATTGGCCGGGCTGATCTTTTTGCTCAGCTGGATTCGCGCAACCAGCGCCTGCTGGCTTTTTCGGCGCAATGGCATCGGGTTGCGCAGGGCGATCTGGTCTTTGCACGCGGTGAAATTGGCGATGCAGTCTATCTCTGTCTTGAGGGGCAGGCGGAATTGGACTGGCCGGATGCGCCGGAGGGCATGGCGCCAATCTCGGTCATCGAACCGGGGCGTTTGATTGGGGATTTGGCTGTAATTCTGCGGCAGCCACGTGAACTGGATCTCCGGGCTGCCGCACCCTGCCTGTTCCTGCGCATCGGTGCCGAAGAATACCGCGCCGTGATCGAAAGCGATGCGGGCGTCGCCACGCAGTTGCTGGAAACGGTCTCGGGGCATTTGGTGGCTCTGGCGACCAAGGTCAGAGAAGAGGGCTTGTTGACCATGGGTTTATCGGGTGAGGTGGCGCCAAAAGTTGAGCTGCCAAGCGGCGATACAGGGTTTGAGCCGAAAGAGGATGAAACACGATGAGCCTTGGATCAGCTTACCCAGCCCATGAGGCGCTGGTGGCGCCGGGCCGGTCCAAGCCGCAGCTCTGGCGTTTGCTGCTGGGGCTCGGGATGATTGCTGCACTCAGTTATGCGCTCAATCTGGTGCTTTTCCTGACCCTGCTGCGCTTTACCTCCCTCGACTGGCTGATCGCGCTGGAACAGGGCCGCACCCCGCTTGCCCTGCAGGTCCTGCTGGCAAGCTTTGGTTTTCTGACCCTCGGGGTCGGGCTGGCAGCAGCTATGCTGCAGCACCGAAGCCTGCTCAGTCTGGTCGGGGCGCCGGGGCTGATGCTGCAGCAGTTCGTGCGTTGCAGTCTGGCGGGATTGGCGATCTTTGCCACCCTGCTCATTCTGCCACCCTATGATTTTGGCGCGCCGCTGACCGCCAATCTGAGCTGGCCGGTCTGGCTCGGCCTGTTGCCCCTGTCACTGCTGGCCCTGCTGGTGCAGGTCAGCGCTGAAGAACTGGTGTTTCGCGGCTATCTGCAACAAGGGCTGGCGGCGCGATTCCAAAACCCGCTGGTCTGGCTTGGGCTGCCCGCAGCTCTGTTTGGCGCGGCCCACTACATGCCACAGGTTGCCGGGGACAATGCCCTGCTGATCTGTCTGTGGGCCATGGGGTTTGGCCTGTTGATGGCAGATCTCACGGCGCGCGCCGGCACCCTGGGACCCGCCATTGCAGTGCATTTTGTCAATAACATCGTGGCCTTGCTTGTCCTCGGGTCACCCAGCAGCCTGCATGGGCTGGCGCTCTATTTGCTGCCCTATGAGATGTCGGATGTCGCGGAAATGCGCCCCTGGCTGATGGTGGATTGCGCCACCATGCTGGTTCTGTGGCTGGCGGCACGGCTGGTGATACGGCGCTGATTGCAATTCTGAGCAAGGCAGCTTATCTGGTGTCCAAACTGGCCGCCGCCAAACGGCTCTGACAGAGGCATGATATGAACTGGATCACCAACTACGTCCGCCCAACGATCAACTCGCTGTTTTCGCGTCGCGAAGTGCCCGAGAATCTTTGGCAGAAGTGTAGCGAATGCGGCACCATGCTGTTTCACCGTGAGCTGAGCGACAACCAGAATGTCTGCACCAGCTGTGGGCATCATATGCATATCACCCCGCGTGATCGTTTCACCGCGCTGTTTGATGGCGGGGTCTTCACCGAGGTCACGGTGCCCGAGCCGATCGCCGATCCGCTGAAGTTCCGCGACCAGAAAAAATACCCCGACCGCATGAAGGCGGCGCAGAAGAAGACCGATGAAAAAGAGGCCATGCTGGTGGCCGCCGGCGAGATTGGCCGCACCCCCATTGTGGCCGCAGCGCAGGACTTCTCCTTTATGGGCGGCTCCATGGGCATGTATGTCGGTAATGCGATCATCGCCGCAGCTGAAGAGGCCGTCAAACTGGGCCGCCCGCTGGTGCTGTTCTCAGCGGCTGGTGGCGCCCGCATGCAGGAAGGTATCCTGTCGTTGATGCAGATGCCCCGGACCACTGTTGCGGTGCAGATGCTGAAAGAGGCCAACTTGCCCTATATCGTGGTGCTGACCCATCCCACCACTGGCGGTGTGACGGCGTCTTACGCGATGTTGGGGGATGTGCATATTTCCGAACCCAACGCGCTGATCTGCTTTGCCGGTCCCCGGGTTATTGAACAGACCATCCGCGAAAAACTGCCCGAAGGTTTCCAACGCGCCGAATACCTGCTGGATCACGGCATGCTGGACCGGGTGATCCCGCGCACCGAAATGCGCGCTGAGCTGATCACCATTATTCGCATGTTGATGGGGATGTCGCCACAGGTGGTCGGTGATCTGCCAGCACCAGAAGCAGGCGAAGAGGCCGCGAATGAGGCTAAAGATGCCGCACAGACCCCTGCAGCAGAAAGCTGAATAGCCCTATAGTGTTTTGACGCGGCCCGCCTTCTAAGGGCGGGCTGTTTGCCGTTTTGGTGACCTTTTTCTCTCCCTTTGCTGTTGTTGAGTATGCCCCATGACCCAGCCGACCTCTGATGCCATCCTCGCCCGCATGCTGGCGCTGCACCCCAAGATTATTGATCTGACTTTGGATCGGGTCTGGCGCCTGCTGGAGCGTCTGGACAATCCGCAGGAAAAACTGCCGCCGGTGATCCATCTGGCGGGCACCAACGGCAAGGGGTCAACCCAGGCGATGATCCGCGCTGGGCTAGAGGGCTGGGGCAAATCTGTACATGCCTATACCTCACCACATCTGGCGCGCTTTCACGAACGCATCCGCTTGGCAGGAGAGTTGATCACAGAACAGCATCTCACCGAGGTTCTGGATGAGTGCTACGTCACCAATGGCAGCGAGAGCATCACCTATTTTGAGATCACCACCGTGGCGGGCCTATTGGCCTTTGCCCGCAACCCGGCGGATTATACCCTGTTGGAGGTGGGCCTGGGTGGGCGTCTTGATGCCACCAATGTGATTGCCCAGCCCGCCCTCACCGTGATCACGCCAATCTCCATCGATCACGAGCAGTTCCTCGGTGATACCCTGACCAAGATCGCGACTGAGAAAGCCGGGATTATCAAACGGGGAGTACCGGTAATTGTCGGCCCGCAGCCAGATGAGGCACTTGAGGTGATCGAGGCCACAGCCGCAGGCTTGGGCGCGCCCCTGATTGCCTATGGTCAGCAGTGGCATGTCAGCCAGGAGCGGGATCGCCTGGTGTTCCAGGACGAACGGGGCTTGCTGGACCTGCCGATGCCCGCACTTCTGGGGGCGCACCAAGTACAGAATGCCGGGGCTGCCCTGGCCGCGCTGCGCTATCTCGGCGCAGATGACGCTGCCTGCGAGGCCGCCATGACACAGGCGCGCTGGCTCGCACGGATGCAACGGCTGAAAACCGGCCCATTGGTTGAGATGGCGGCAGAGGCCGAACTCTGGCTGGATGGTGGCCATAATGCAGCCGCCGGACTTGCCCTGGAACAGGTCTTGGCGGGCTTGCCAAAACGACCAACCCATCTGATCTGCGGTATGCTCAATACCAAGGATGTCAGCGGATATCTGGCCCCGCTGGCCCGGCAGGCTGCAAGCCTCACAGCAATCTCAATACCGGATGAGATCAACACGCTACCCGCCGAGGCAACCCAGGCTGCGGCGCAATCGGTGGGACTGGAGGCCGCAACTGCCAATACCACGGCAGAGGCTTTGCAGGCAATCTTGCAAAAAGCACCGGACTCCCGCGTGTTGATCTGTGGCTCCCTTTACCTTGCAGGCCATATCCTGCGGGAGAACGGTTAATCAGAGCTGGCGAAGGGAGGCTCCCGCCCGTCTCGGAACATTCTTGCAGAATGATCCTCGCCCCTTGGGCCCAGCGCCGCTGACGCGGCGCGGTCTCTCTTTCATTTGGCCCAAAATATCCTGGGGGTGAGCGCCTTTGGCGCGAGGGGGCAAGGCCCCTTTTTCAGCTTGCCTACTGGTCCTGTCCCCAATCTTGGTCCTGCATTTCGCGCAGCCGTGAGGCGGTGCGTTCAAATTCAAACGCTCCGTCTCCCTCGACATAGAGAAACTCCGGCTCGGCCGCCGCCGTGCAGATCAGCCGGACCCGCGCCTCATAGAGGGCATCTATCAGGGTCACAAAGCGTTTGGCCTCGTTGAAGTTGTTGCGGCTGAGCCGGGGGATGCCCTCAAGCACCAGCACCTTCACCTCCTCAGCAATCGCCAGGTAATCGCCAGGGCCAAGCATTTTGCCGCAGAGGTCAAAAAACGTCGCCCGTGCCACACCGTTGCGAAAAGCCGGGAGCACCACTTCACGCCCCTTTACCTCCAGAGTCAGGGGTTGTGCCTTACCGCCTGAGAGATCCTGCCAGATCGATTGCAAGGCCTCTCGCGCCGCAGCATCCGCCGGGGCAAAATAGACCTCGCTGCCCTTCAACCTGTCCTGACGGTAGTCCACCGGGCTGACCATCTCCCAGACTTCCATCTTGTCTTTGATAAGATCAATGAAGGGCAGGAAGAGCTGCCGGTTCAACCCGTTTTTATACAGCTCATCTGGTAGCCGGTTGGAGGTGGTGACAACACAGACATCCGCTGCAAAAAGGGCCTCAAACAAGCGGCCAACAATCATCGCATCGGTGATGTCAGAGATCTGCATCTCGTCAAATGCCAAGACCCGGACCGAGGCGGCCACCTCCTGCGCGACCGGCGACAGTGCATCCTGCACGCCGTCCTGGCGGGCGGCATGCATCTTGGCGTGGATTTCCTGCATGAAGGCATGGAAATGCACGCGCCGAGACGGGATATCACCAAGGCTGTCGACAAAGAGATCCATCAACATGGATTTGCCGCGACCAACTCCGCCCCAAAGATACAGACCCTTGGGTGCGGGGGCGGGGCTGGCGCGACGGAACAGCCCGCGTTTCACTGGCTCGGCCTGCAACCCGGCCGAGATCCGGTCGAATTGCGGCAGAACCACTTCCTGGGCGGGGTCGGGGCGCAGATCACCATTGGCAATCTTTTGGGCATAAAGCGTGCTGAGATCAGTCATGGGCTAGGCTTACCGCGAAGGCCTGACGATGGGAAGTCTGCGCAGTCTCTTCTGGAGTGACAGGATCGATACCGGATGGCATGATCTCCTCTGAGCTGAGATTGAACAGGACGAGGCATGCGACAGAGCAGATTTCCTTTAGCGACCCTTGCGGTGATGCTTCTTCTTTTTGTGTTTTCAGGTCTTTCGGCCGCCTTGTCAGCCCAAGCAGGCGAAAACCGGTTCTCCCTTGTCACAAAGACGCCGCAGTTCCAGCGCATGGAGGAGGCTGGTGTTTGGGACACTACAGTCTTGCCGGAGGCAATTGAATTCTCCTGTTTGACCTGCGGCGGCGCGGTGGTCGCGCGGCTTGAAACCATCTCGCCTTATGTTTCTGACCTCTATGATTCACTTGAGCAGATTTATCTGGCCGACCGCAGACAGTTTTGCGCAGATCTTGTCTCTGGGCGCGATAGGCGCTGTATTTCTAGCTCCCAGATCCGATGGAATTTCTCTCTTCGCGGTTTCCACTCAGAGTACGAAACGGCCCTGGAGAATGTCATTGAACTTGTGCTGTTTCACCGAGGGTACGAGGGGGAGTTTGAGATGCTCAAGACAACAATTCGGGTGGAGAAGGGGGCAAACCCACCAGCCAACTACAGTGGTATGTTTCTTCATTATATGTCGCGGTTGTCTCCTTTCTATTGAAGACACGCGAAACCTTTAGTTCATCACATCAAATTTGCTTAACTGGGCAAGCAATATCTTTGATTTGACGAGACAGGGAATTCCCATACTCTCGCCGCTCTGATCAGGAGAATTGCCGATGTCGCGCAGCGCCACCCCTTTGTTCACGCCGGTCTTGATTGTCGGCTGCGTCATCATCATGGCCAGCTTTGCCGTGCGGGCCTCCTTTGGGGTGTTTCAGATCCCCATTGCCGAGGAATTTGGCTGGCTGCGTGCCGAGTTCTCATTAGCGATTGCCATTCAGAACCTTGCTTGGGGTATTGGCCAGCCGATCTTTGGCGCCATTGCCGAAAAAATCGGTGATCGCAAGGCTATCGTTCTCGGTGCGCTGATCTATGCCGCCGGCCTGGTGCTGAGCGCCGGGGCCACAACGCCGTTTGAGATGCAGGCCTATGAATGGCTGGTGGGTTTTGGCATCGCGGGCACCGGCTTTGGCGTGATCCTCGCCGTGGTGGGCCGGGCCAGTTCTGATGCAAACCGATCCATGTCGTTGGCGATTGTCACCGCTGCGGGCTCTGCCGGGCAGATCGTCGGCGCACCAACGGCGGAGTTCCTGCTGTCGATGATGAGCTGGCAATCGGTCTTTATGGTCTTTGCGGGCGCGGTGCTGGCACTGGTCCTGACCCTGCCGCTGATGCGCGCACCGCAGGCCGCCAGCAAGGCCGAGCTGGAGGCCAGCATGGGCTCTGTCCTGAAACATGCCTTCAAGGATCCGTCTTTTACGCTGATTTTCCTTGGCTTCTTTTCCTGCGGTTATCAGCTGGCCTTTATCACCGCGCATTTCCCCGCCTTTGTCACCGAGATGTGCGGGCCAATCCTGCCGGGTGGGGCGTTGCACAGCATTGGCATCACCACCACATCGGCGCTGGGCGCGGTGTCGATTGCCCTGATTGGCGCCGCCAATGTGGGCGGTACGCTCTTTGCCGGCTGGCTGGGCAATCGCTACAGCAAGAAATACCTGCTGGCCGGGATCTACACGGCGCGCACTGTGGTGGCGGCGGTGTTCATCTTGCTGCCGATCACGCCGATGAGCGTGATCATCTTCTCTGTCGTCATGGGCTCGCTCTGGCTGGCCACGGTGCCGCTGACCTCTGGTCTGATCGCGCATCTCTACGGGCTGCGCTACATGGGGACGCTCTATGGGATCGTCTTTTTCAGCCACCAGCTGGGCGGCTTCCTGGGGGTTTGGCTGGGGGGACGGATGTATGACACCTATGGCGATTACACCTTTGTGTGGTGGATCGGCGTGGCGGTGGGGGCCTTTAGTGCTCTGGTCCATCTGCCAGTCCGTGAGAAGCGCCCAGAAGCGGCCCAAGCGGTTTGAGTCCAGCAGATCGGCAGGCGCCGTCCCTGATTGCCAGGGGGCGCCTGCTGCGCCTATTGCAGTCCCTGACGGTGGTTGGCGGCGATGAGGTCCAGCACCTCCTCCGTGTGGGTATAGGGCAAGCCATGACCTGCGCCCTCAACGACCTCTTGCTGGGCCGAGCGCGCCTGTTCGGTCATCCGCCCAATTGAGCTGACCGGTATCACCTCATCTATCCCGCCCCAGATCGCCAGCAGCGGCACGCCTTGGCGGTGGATATGGCGCAGATCATCGCTCAGATCCTCGGACAGAATGCCACGCAAAGAGGCCAGAACTGCTGGGATATAGCCCCTGTAGCGCAGCTCGTTCTTTTGCAGATCAATGATGCCGGGAACCGAGGTGGGCAGCGGGCGTTCCGCCTCGCAGCCACGGCGGTGCATTCTGGGAAAGAGTGCCAGCATCAGCCAGTTCCCCAGGTGCGGGTGGTCGCGGATGAACAGGGCCATCTTGCCGGGGTTGGTCTTGAGCCCTGCCGAGGCCAGCAGTACCAGTTCGCGGATTTGATCGGGATGGGCCGAGGTATAGGTAATGGCGATGGCGCCTCCCATGGAATAGCCGACAAGGGTGAAATCGCCGGTGACGCCTTCATGCTCCAGCAGCTCCTCCAGTTGTTGGATGAAAAAGCTGCGGTCCTGAACCCCTGTGGGGCGATCCGAAAATCCGCGCCCGTATAGATCATAGGTGAGCACACGATATCCATTGGCGACCAGCCCATCGGCCAAGCCTCCCCAGACAAAGGAGGGCGTGGTCAGCCCATGCACGCAGACCGCAACGGGCCCCCGCGCGGGCCCGTGCCACTGGTAATGGGTCAACCCGCGCGACAAATGGGCAAAGCTGCCGGGGGCGGCATTGCGGGCGCCAGATCCCATAGGCCTGCGCAGATATTCGTGCAGCAGCGGAAACAGACCCAGCCCAATCAGCACGCAGGGGAGCAACAGCCAGATCATGCGGAGGCTTTCCATTTTTCCAGAATATGATGGCTGGTCATCAGGTCGAGATGCGCACCACCTCCGTTTTTGAACAGGGTAATCGCGGATGGATCAAAGGCGGGGAACTGGTCGATGCTGTAGAAATCCGCCAGCACATCGCTGCGCTGGATGACGCCCTCGGCCAGGGGGATCTTGAACTCGCCAATATGGTCCAGGGTGGTGTCAAAGCTGTCGCAATAGATCTGCGCGCGGGTCAGGGCAGTGTCGTCGGCCTCGCGCATGTCAGGGCGATAGGCGCCGATCATGTTCAGATGCTGACCGGGGCGCAGCCAGTCGCCTTTGATCACCGGGGTCGAGGACATGGTTGAGGTGACAATGATATCCGCCACCTTGACTGCGGCTTCCAGATCTGTGGCCACTGCGGTGCCGGGATAGCGTGCGACCAGCTCTTCGGCCTTTGAAACCGTTCGGTTGCTGATGCGGATCTGCGCCTGAGGATAGGCGGCGCCAAAGGCCTCGATCAGCGATCCAGCGACGGTGCCGGCCCCCACGATCAGGATCTCGCGGCTGTCAGGATTGGCCAGGCGCAGCGCGCCGAGCAGGCTGTCGCCGGCGGTCTTCCACTTGGTCACCAGATGGAAATCCACCAGCGCCTCTAGCGTGCCATCCTGATCAGAATAGAGACAGACCGAACCATTGATCATCGGTTTGCCCGCATCGGGGTTGCGCGGGAAGATATTGGCGGTTTTCACCGCCAGCCCCATGCCATCAATCCAGGCGGAACGGCTGAGCAGTGTATCCGGGTCGCGGTAGAGGAAAGTATCGCCGATCTCTGCCTTGGGCAGGTCGTGGCCACGGGCCAGGGCCTCGGTAAAACCGATCCAGTCCAGTAGGGCTTCGCCGGCTTCAAAGGTGATCATGGGAATGCTCATTGGGCGTCTTCCTGTGTTAGTAGTCCGGCTTTGATCAGGCAGGCGGCCCAGTCTTGCGGGGTGGTGAAAAGATGGCCTTGCCAGCCGCGCGCCTCGGCGGCCTGGATGTTTTCGGGGCGGTCGTCAGCAAAAAGCAGGCGGTCGGCTGGCAGCCCAGCCCCCTGTTCCAGCCGCTGGTAGATTTCAGCCTCAGGTTTGATGCAAC
Organism: Pseudophaeobacter sp. EL27; assembly: GCF_900313025.1. Lineage (GTDB taxonomy): Bacteria > Pseudomonadota > Alphaproteobacteria > Rhodobacterales > Rhodobacteraceae > Pseudophaeobacter. The sequence goes on along the minus strand of NZ_OMPQ01000002.1, from coordinate 244,522 downwards.
CCAAATAGCCCGAGATATAGGCCTGATCAAATTCAGCTAGGAACGGATAGGCCTCAAGGGCGAGTTCAAAGGTGCCGATGCCAAAGTTGCTCAGCGCCAGAACCGGCAGGCCCTTGGCGCTTAGGGCGCGCAGAAGCCGCACTGAGTGCGCAATTTCTGTGTGGGCAAACTCCAGCCAGCTGTCGTGCCAGTGGCGGATCTCTTCGGTCCAGTCGGGGTACTGATCTGCCAGGTCATAGACTGCGGGGCGAAAGGGATCGCCGCGATCCAGGCCGAGGTTCATTTCATGCAGGGGGACCTCGTCAAACAGCCGCTTGCGGGCCTCTTCTCCGATACGGGCGTCATAGAACCGCTCGGGGTTCCATTCGATCAGCACATTGCCAATGTCAAAAACGACGGCTTCGATGGTCATGGTGTCAGCTCTTTCTCGCCAGTCTTCCTAGCCAGTGGATCGGGGACGTGGGCGACTGGTGGGGCGGTTGTTGCGGGTTTCACGCCAGAGGGAAACAAGACCGGCGCCAATGATCAAGCCACTTCCGAACCAAACTGGCAAATCGGGCCATTCCTGAAACACCAAAATACCCCAGAGCACCGCCATGGGCATGGCAATATATTCAAAGGGGGCCACCAGACCTGCCTCGCATTGGCGATAGGCATAGCTGATCAGATAGCCGCCGATTGAGGCAGTGAATCCAAGCGCGACAAAGGCCCACCAATCGCCGGATGCAGGCCAGATCCAGGCGCGCAGGATGAAATCCAGCGCCGCGCTATCGCCAGTGGCAAAGCGGCCATCGCCGGTGCTGAGCCCGACAATGGCGCTGACTATCAGGAAACCGAGCGAGGGGTAGAACGAGAGGGCAGCCGCGCTGTCGGCGCCACCGGCACGGCGGGTCAAAACATGCAGGGTGGCATAGCCGCAGGCGCCAAAAAACGGCAGCAGGGCGACAACCTGAAATGTGCCGGGACCGGGGCGCATGATGACCAGCACACCGATGAAGCCCACAGCAACCGCGCTCCAACGCCAGATGCCGGGACGCTCCCCCAGCAGCACGACGGAGAGCAGGGTGACAACAAGGGGCGTGGCAAAGGCAATGGCCACCGCATCGGCCATCGGCATGGTCGCCAGACCCGTGTAAAAGCAGATATTGGCAAAGAGCACGGCGCCGCAGCGGATCAGGTGCAATTTTGGCTGCCGTGTGCGCAAGACGTGAAAGCCGCCCTCCAGCGGGACGATGATCAGCAGCAGGATCGGCATCGCCACCAGTGAGCGCAGCAGCACCACCTGATACAGGGGGTAGTCACCCGAGAGGAATTTGACCAAGACATCGATGATGGAAAAACAGATGGCCGAGCCCGCAGCGGCCATAAGCCCGAGAATGCTGACTTTCATTGCCTCACTCATCCGCGCCTCCCGTTGCGATACCCTTTGATGCATCGCGTAAATTCTGCGCTGGGGCAATGGCTGCGCTGCGCTGGCGTGAAAAGATTCTGCCGTGCTTCTGGGGCGCTAAGGGCTGGATTCTGCTGAGAAGCGGTTTGAGGGGGCATTCTGCCCATCAAACACGCCTGCTCCAGTCTATACCGGCTGCTCCCGCCTCAAGGACAAGCCGCTGACGCGGGGGCTTGCAGCCCTCCTTGACCCGGGACCTGCCGGGAGGCGCGCCTATGGCCAATCGAGTTCCAACCAGTCAGTGCAGCCGCCGTTTTGGGCGCAGGTCTGCAGGGCCTTTTGGTAGGCAGGGGTTTTGGTGTGACGGGAGCTCAGGGGGCAGATTCCTGTGCTGTCCACTGCTGGAAATGACAGGTCCAGATCTCGGATCAGGAAAACCTCTGGCTCTCCCCCGATAACCGGGTAGAAATCGCAAAACTCATGGCAGTGATAGTCAAATGAGAGGTCAAGGTTGTGCGCCTCCCATTGATGCTGGTGATTTAGGATCACGCCCTCAAACCGCAAGGCCTTGGGAAATCAATAGCTGATACTGACATGGCCGACTTCAATCTTGCCCATCCCATCGGGAAAGTGATCAGAAGCACTTTTGACCTCTTGAAAGGCTTCTGTGAACTTGGGGTCGATGGGCGTGAGTGTTCCAATCGCGATGTTTTTATCTGTTTCGGCTGTGGCCTGCGGCAGCCCGTGATAGGCATAGGCCGCGTGTTGTTGGATCAGGTCACGCTTGCTGAGGGTCACCTCAGCCAATTGCGTGTCGGTCCAGTCTATCGGCGCGCCACACATAAGTGCCTGGCTGGGTGTTGCCGCCAACAGGGCCAACGTGAGCGCAATAGGGGTGATCTTTAAACCTTGCATTGAAATTCCTTATCAAAAGAGATCTCAAATCTAGCTTGCAGATTTCGCCGCGCGGATCTCCCGTTCTAATGCGTCCAGAAAACGCGAGCGATCCGTCTTTGTAAAGCCCTTGCCAGAGCCGCCTGCACCAAGCGGGTTGGCAGCACGCAGGTCGGCCATCAGATCGCGCATCGCCAATTGCTGGCCGATATTGGCCTGGGTGAAACGCTCGCCATTGTGGCGCAGTACCTGGGCGCCGGCCTCGATACATTTGGCGGCCAGCGGGATGTCACCGGTCACCACCACATCGCCCGGCCCACAGCGTTCGGCGATCCACATGTCAGCCACATCGGCGCCATCTGCAACGATGACGTTTTCCACCAGCGGATTGCGCGAGGGACGCAATCCGCCGTTGGAGACCACATACATTTTTAGTTTGTGGCGGGTGGTGACCCGCTCGGCCTCTTCCTTGACCGGGCAGGCATCAGCATCAATGTAGAGCGCGCTCACTTGGCAGCCTTTTTGTCTGCACCGTCAGCGGCGCTTTTGGGCTTTGGCTTTGTCGCGGCCTTGGCGGGTTTTTTCGCCTTGAACTCGTCCGGGATCGGCATCCGGTTAAAGGCGTCCAGGCCGGCGATTTTGTAGGCCTCGGCCAGTGTGGGGTAGTTGAAGGTATTCTGGACGAAGTAGTCCACCGTGCCCTGCAGGTTCATCACCGCTTGGCCAATGTGGATCAGCTCGGTGGCGCCTTCGCCGACGATCTGCACCCCCAGAACCCGGCGGGTTTTGAGGCTGATCAGCATCTTCAGCATGCCGTGTTCCAGCCCCATGATATGCCCGCGCGAGGTCTCGCGGAAACGGGCAACGCCGATCTCATAGTGAATGCCGCGCTCTTGCAGCTCTTCCTCCGACATGCCGCAGGTGGACATCTCGGGCACCGAATAGATGCCATAGGGATACCAGGGGCTTTCCGGCAGCGTCGGGGTCTCCAGCGCGTGACAGGCGGCAACGCGCCCCTGCTGCAGCGAGGTGGAGGCCAGCGAAGGGTGGCCGATGACATCACCGGTGGCATAGATATGCGGCACGGCTGTCTGGTAGGTCTTGCGCTCGACGCTGAGGCGGCCCCGGTGATCGGTTTCCAACCCCACAGCCTGCAGGTTCAGCCCGTCGGTATTGCCCATGCGACCAGCGGCAAAGAGCAGCATTTCACCGCGCACATGGCGGCCATTATTCAACGAGACTTCGATATGGGTACCGGCGTCTTCGATCTTGTCGATGGCCGCACCAAGGCGCAGGTCGACACCGTTTTCACGGATCTGATGGGTGAAGTCCTGAATGAGGGTGCTGTCGATGAAATCCAGGAAGGTCTCGCGGGGCTCAATTAGGGTGACGCGCACATCCAGGGTCGAGAACATGGTGGCATATTCCACCCCGATGACACCGGCCCCCACCACAATCAGCGAGCGGGGGATCGACGACATTTCCAGGAACTCATCGCCATCGACAACGGTCTTGCCGTTGAAGGGCACATCATCCGGTCGGTAGGTGCGTGTCCCGGTGGCAATGAGGAATTTCTCGCCAGTGACCCGGGTGGTGTCGCCCGCCTCAGTGGCAACCTCGACCTCGTTTGGCCCCGTGAATTTGGCAAGACCCGCCAGCCATTCCACATGGTTGCGGTTGAACTGGTGTTCCAGCACATCGACCTCATGATCCAGGGTCATATGCAGACGTGCCTTCAGGTCTTCGGCTCCGATCTGGTCTTTCACCCGGTAGGAGCGGCCATAAAAGCTGCGCTCGCGCCAGCCAGAAAGGTTGAGCACGGTTTCGCGCAGAGTTTTGGACGGCACGGTTCCGGTATGGACCGAAACCCCACCCAGCCGATCAGCCCGATCAATGACCAGAACCCGGCGCTTCAGTTTGCCCGCCTGGATGGCGGCGGTGCGCCCCGAGGGGCCGGAGCCGATGATCACCAGATCATAGTCATAGTCGAAATCGGTCATGGAGGGGGTTGCGGAAGTTGTCATGGTTTAATCCCGGTACAGGGCTTCGGCGTGGAAGGTGACGTGATCTTCCATGAAGCTGGAGACAAAGAAATAGCTGTGATCATAGCCGGGCTGCAGACGCAGGATGGCCTCCTGGCGCTTTTCCGCTACGGCGGCTGCCAGGGCTTCGGGGCGCAACAGGTCGATGAACTGATCCGTGGTGCCGGTATCCACCAGAATGGGGCCGTCAAAGCCTTTGTCGCGCATCAGCAGTGAGGCGTCATGTTTGGCCCAAGCGGCCTCGTCGTCGCCCAGATAGGCGCTAAGCTGCTTGCGACCCCAGTCGGCGCCGGTGGGGTTGCAGATCGGCGCAAAGGCGGAGACCGATTTGAAGCGGCCCGGCAGGTTCATCGCCAGGGTCAGTGCGCCATGGCCCCCCATGGAATGTCCGGTGATGGCCTGACGGTCGAGATCAATAGAGAAGTTTTCAGCCAGAAGGGCTGGCAGCTCTTCGGCGATGTAATCCCACATCTGGTAATGCGGCGCCCAGGGCTTCTGGGTGGCATTGACGTAGAAACCAGCGCCTTGCCCCAGGTCGTAGGCGTCATCATCGGCAACACCTTCGCCGCGGGGGCTGGTGTCGGGAAAGACAATGGCGATGCCCTGTTCGGCGCACCAGGCCTGAGCGCCTGCCTTGGTCATGGCGTTTTCATGGTTGCAGGTGAGGCCAGAGAGATACCACAGGATTGGCACCGGACCGTCCTTGGCTTCTTCCGGCAGGAAGAGACCAAAGGTCATATCGCAGTTGGTTGCGGTGCTTTTGTGACGGTAGACACCCTGCTGGCCGCCAAAGGCCTTGTTTTCCGAGACGGTTTCCATGGTGAGGCTCCTATAAATGGTTGCCTTATCGCTACCTGTCAGCGGCGCGCAGGTCCAGTGGCGGCAGCGGCAGCTGCACCTGTTTTTGCGGCAATCGTGTTACAATAGTCTGAAGAGCTTGACCCAGCGCAAGCTCAGAGTGCGGAAACCCAGGCGATCACCATTGGGACTGTCAGAATAGAGGCAATGGTGGAGATCAGAATTGCCGCCGATGCCCGGTGTGGGGCAACGCCGTAGTGCTGTGCCAGCATATAGACATTACCTGCCACTGGCAGTGACGCTGCAGCAATGGCGACCATGGCCGAGAAGCTGCTGACAGGTAGCAGGTAAAGAACGCAGAATGCGACGCAGAGCGGGTGCAGTACAAGTTTGGCAAAGCTGAGCCAGACGGCGATCTCCATACGTTCTGCAGATTTGGACGCCAGCGAGGCACCAATGGCAAAGAGCGCCCCAGGGGTGGCGGCGCCGCCCAGGATCGACAGAAAATCATTCATTGGCACCGGGATTGGGATTTCGGCAGCAGACCAGGCAAGGCCTGCGCAGATGGCCAGGATCATCGGATTGCGCAGCAGGCCCAGCACCACCAGTTTGAGCGTCGCCAGGCCCAGGCCTGAACCGCGCCCGAGGTTGATTAGAATGACAATCAGCGAGGAAAAGACCACCAGATCAACGCTAAGCACTACCATCATTGGGGCGATGGAGGCCTCGCCAAAGAGCATGGCCATCATGGGCAGTCCTAGGAAGCCCACATTGCCGATGGCGGCACATTGTGCCTCGACGGCGGCGGTGGGCATATCCATACGGCGCAGCAGGGCGACCAGCGTGACCAGCAGATAAACCACCATGGTGCCCGCGAGATAGGCCAGCACCAGGTCAGGATCAAAGATCTCAGCAAAGGAGAGATTGGCGGCAAAGCGGAAGATCATCGCCGAGAGCGGGAAGAAGAAGATGAATTTGGTCAGATAGGCGGTGGCCTCTTCAGTGAAGAACCGGGTGCGCCCAGCCCAGTACCCGAGGCCGATGATTGCAAAAAAGGGCAGTGTTCTAAAGAAAATATCGACCATTGTCAGAGTGGTAGCTTCTCTGGGTGAAAAGGCAAGGTGGAAAGGCGGCGTATTTTTCGAAAGCCAGGAGAGATTTGGGTTTGAGGGAGCCATAAAAAGAGGGGGGCTCCCGCCCGTCGTTTGGGCATCAAAGATGCCCGCCTCCCGTTGGGCTCAGCGCGGCGCCACCCCCAACGGCCCTGGCCTTCGCAAGAAGGGTGAAAGGGCGGGCGGGAGCGCTTCCTTGCCTGTGGCCTTTGGGGTACCCGCGAAGGCTGGTGCTGTGAAGAGAATGCTGTTGCCTCTCCGTTCTCTCAGGTAGGGTGGGTTCCATTCCGCCAGCGCCACGAGGTCAGCCATGAACGAACACGCCAGCATTCTGCGCACCGGACGCAAGTTCGATCAGGTTCTGAAAGGCGCCCGTGAAGTCTTTCTGGCAGATGGCTTTGAGGGCGCCAGCGTGGACGATATCGCACGGGCGGCTGGGGTCTCTAAGGCGACTCTCTATAGCTATTTCCCAGACAAGCGTTTGCTGTTCATGGAGGTCGCGCGCAGCGAATGCGCTCGTCAGGCGGATGCTCCGATGGATCTGGCCACCTGTTCCAGCACCCCGCGCCAGATCTTGCGGGCCGCAGCCGGGCATATCCTGTCGGCCAGCCTGTCTGATTTTGGCATGCGGATGTTCCGTATCTGTGTGGCCGAGGCCGATCGCTTTCCCGATCTGGGGCGTCAATTCTATGAAAGCGGCCCGATGTTGATCCGCAGCAGGATACGCGACTATCTGCGTAGCGCCGCTGCCAAGGGCGAGTTGCAGATCGAGGATTTTGATCTTGCCGCCGATCAGTTTGCAGAACTCTGCCGCGCTGATCTGGTGCCGCGGTTTCTGTTCAACATAGACGCCAGTTTCACGGAGGAAGAGCGCAGCAGGATCATCGAAGGTGCGGTTGAAACCTTCCTGGCCCGCTACGGGGGTGCCCCGACCTGATCACTCTCCGCGCGCCCCTGCGCGCTAATGTGTAATCGCCCGGTTTGGCACCGTCCGATAGATCTGATGGCAACTCTGGCAGGCCTGCATCATCGTCGGCAGACTGCGGCGCAACCCGCTGATTGAGCTGGCGTTGATCTGTTTAGCGGCCTGCCTTGCGGCCTCGGCCCGGGTCTCAAAATCCTGCCAGTGTGCCCAGATCTCGGGACGGGCATGGGAGTTGTTCTCCAAGCGCTCTTTGGCAAAGTGTCTGGGGATTTTGCGGGTGTTTTCAATCAACACACGCCGCGCCGCCCTGGCCCGCTGCGGAGTAAAGGTCCGGCGCCCGGCCGACATGTCGCTCAAGGTGAGGAGCGCCGCTTTTTGGTCGCGCATCAATGCCAGGCGGGCGCGGATATGTTTATCGGTGATGACCGCGCTGCCTGCATATAGATCGGCGCTGAGCATCACCAAGCTGAGACAGAGTGCAGTGAGGGCGCCGATGACACGATGGCTGATCCATCTTGGCCGGGCAGGGGATTTACGACGTTCCCTTTGTCGGTGAGTGTTGAAGCGGAAAATCATTGAACCTCTCCACTTGCGTCTGCACGGGTCGGTGACGCGGGCAAACGGGGCGGGCTGGAGCGAAGCGCGTCTTGGGCGCGACGATCTGGCATGAGGCCAGCGCCCTCTCGGCAATAGCGTGAGGCTGGATCAGATGAACCCCGGAACCCCGCTCTGATAAGTGGAGTGTGTTTTACATGGGCCATCAACGCATCTCGCCTCTTGGTTTCCCTTGGTCTTGCTTCCCACGGCCTGTGAGCCAACGGATCTTGGGATCGGCACCTGGCGGGCAGAGTCCCGGCCATTGTCCGGCAAGTCTCCAACACTCAGGTTATTTCCACGTTAAACAGCTCAGCGGCGGAGATTGGTCAGTCCAGCTGGGAGGGGCGCCCTTGGCTGTTCTTTGCCCAGGGCAGCGTGGCCTCGCCTGACATCACCCGCCCGCCCCTCGGATAGTTCGCTCCAGAGCGAAGGGATTTTTATGGGCAACAGGGCTTCTCTTGGCTAGCCTTGGAGCATGACAACACCACGCTTTGATATCATTGGCCAGGCGCTGAGTGACGCCAGCCGCACCCGGATGCTTTGTGAGCTGATGGAGGGGCGCTCCTTTACCAACAAGGAGCTGGCCTCGGCTGCCGGCATCACCGCTCAGACCGCCACCGCACATCTGCGCCTGTTGCAAAACGCCGGGCTGGTGCTGGCAGAGAAACGCGGGCGCTGTGTGTTTCACCGGCTCGCCAATGCCGAGGTCGCACAGGTGCTGGAGCAGCTGGCTGCCCTTGCGCCCAGCTCGCATCTGCATCTGGCCCAGCGGCGCAAGGCGGGCGATATTGCCCAGCTGCGCAGCTGCTATGATCACCTGGCCGGCCCGGTGGCAGTGGCGATGACCGGGCAGTTTTTGGACCGTGGCATGCTGGTCGAGGAAAACGGCGGTTTTCGTGCCTGCGGGCATGAGATCTGGCCCAAACTCGGCGTGAGCCTGCCGCAGAAGCCCTCAGCAGTGGCGCGCCATCAGCCCTTTGCCCGCCCCTGCATGGACTGGACCGAGCGGCGCCTGCATGTCTCGGGGCTGCTGGGCAAACAGATCCTGACCCATTTCTTTGACCAAGGCTGGGTGCGGCGCAACAGCCACAAGCGCGGGCTGCAGATCACCGGGCTGGGGCTGCGGGCGCTTGAACAGGTTCTGGGGCTGCGTTGTGAGGCGTTGATCGATGCCTGAACCCCTCTGCAATATCGCCTCCAGCCGATTTTCTATTGAGCAGGGGACTCGCGTGCTGGTCCAGGTGCCACAGGAGGCTGCAGGGCGTCTGTTGCAGGCCATTCTGGCGCAGGAGCCATTGCACTGGGGCGATTATGATCAGGTGGCCTATACCAGTAGCGCCGGGGTGCAGCAGTTTCGCACCCTGCCGCAGGCCCGCAATCGGGCGACGGAACAGGCGGTTGCGGTGGCCTGTGTAGAGCTGCAGGTCTTTGTGCCCAAGCGGGGGCAGGATCTTGAGCCGCTGCTTTGTGCCATCTATCACGCCCATCCCTATGAGGAACCGGTCATCCAGCTGATCCCAGCAGCACGCAGCCTGCATCGGCGCGGCCAGGATGAGTCAAACCCAAACCGGTTTTGGAACCAGGAAGCCGCTGATTGGGTGCCTGAAATACATCGCTGAGGTTCAGACTTGAGGTTCAGGTCTGCGTAAAATGGCTTGATTAATCCTGTCGTTGCGGCGAGTCTTGGCGCATGACTATGGATGCTATTCCGCCCAGCCCGGCTAGCCCGGGCGCGCCTATCCCGCAGCAAGTGGCCTTTGACCGGCGTGAGATGTCGGTGATCATGTCGCTCTATGGCCGTATGGTGGCCGCCGGAGAGTGGCGCGACTACGGGATTTCCTGCCTGCGCGATCTTGCGGTGTTTTCGGTGTTTCGCCGCACCGCTGAACACCCGCTGTACCGGATCGAAAAACACCCCAAACTGCGCAATCGCCAAGGGCTCTATGCGGTGGTGGGCATGGACGGCCAAATCCTGAAACGCGGCAGCGACCTCAAAGCGGTACTGCGGGTGCTGGAGCGCAAGCTGATTCGGGCGGTGAAATAGCGGCACCTTGACCGCGGCGCCGCTGACCTAGGCCAGCCGACGGTGCGCCGTCACCGGCCCATCGCCTTGCTCTGCAATGCGGGCAATGGCGGTGTCCAGCGGTTCCAGCGCCACGGCCATGGCATGCACATTGGCATGGAGCAGGGTGTCCGGATCATGCACCAGAGCCACATGGCCTTTCCAAAACAACAGATCATTGCGCTGATAGGCACTGCCCTCGGGCAGCAGTTCCCCGAGCTCATGCTCCTGCGGGCCACTGTCGCCGGGACAGGCAATGCCACAGGCCAGACAGGCGGCCTGCACTAGCCCAGAGCAATCGATGCCAAAGCGGCTGTTGCCACCCCATAGATAGGGGGTGCCCAGGAACAGCAGTGCCACCGACACCGGATCGCTCATGTGCTGCCCCAGAGGGGTGAGATGTACCTTGGGGATGTAGCCTTGATCGGTCTTGGCAAAGCGGTCTTCATATCCCGTGACCTGGACCTGGCTGCCCAGACTGAGTGCCACCAGCTCGCGGGATTTGAAATCGGCGGCGGAATAGGCATGGCTGGCAGGGGCACTGATCCAATGGCTATTGGACTGCGCAGGCGCCAGGGCTGCACTGGGCAGGTAGCCTTGATACCCGTCCTTGGCGGCGCGGATATGATGCCAGTCTTGGGTTTTGTCCAAAACCTCTACCCTCTCACCACATAAGAGTTGCCGATCGCGCGGCCCATCAGGCGCGCGCAGCAGATCGACAACCGGCAGGGCGATGCGGGCCTGCCCGGGGGAAAGATCCTCGCTCAAGATTTGAGCTCCAGCATCGCTGGCAGCGCGGCAAAAAGCGCACGGGCGCCTTGCAGGGCACCGCCCTTGGGGCGGGCAGGGGCGGCGCTGGGGTTCCAGCCGTAGATGTCAAAATGCATATAGCGGCAGTCGCCGACAAAGCGGCGCAGGAACAGCGCCGCCGTGATGGAGCCGGCAAAGCCACCTGCAGGCGCATTGTCGAGATCGGCAATGGCGGGCTCGATCATACTCTCATAGGGGGCGTGGAACGGCATCCGCCAGACGGGATCCGCCTGCGGACCAGCGCTGGCAGTGAGCGCTGCAGCATCCGCATCGTTATCAGTGTAGAACGGCGCCAGATCGGGGCCAACCGCCACCCGCGCCGCCCCCGTCAAGGTCGCCATCGAGATCACCAGATCGGGGGCGCCCTCATCCGCCAGGGTCAGGGCATCTGCCAGCACCAGGCGGCCCTCGGCATCGGTGTTGTTGATTTCAACCGTCAGCCCCTTGCGGGAGTTCAGCACGTCACCCGGGCGAAAGGCATTGCCGGAGACCGAATTCTCCACCGCAGGAATCAGCACCCGCAGTTGCAGCGGCAGCCCTGCCGCCATGATCATCCGTGCCAGACCCAGCACATTGGCGGCACCGCCCATGTCCTTTTTCATCAACCCCATGCTGGCACCGGGTTTCAGGTTCAACCCACCAGTGTCAAAGCAGACACCTTTCCCAACCAGGGTCAGTTTAGGACCAGAGCTGCCCCAGTGCAGATCAATCAGCCGGGGCGCCTGATCGGCGGCGCGGCCAACGGTATGGATCAGCGGCAGATTGGCCTCCAGCAGGTCCGCGCCAGTGATCACCCCGACCGAGGCCTCAAATTTATCCGCCAGGGCCTCAACCGCCGCTTCCAACTGGGCAGGGCCCATATCGGCGGCAGGGGTGTTGATCAGATCCCGCGTCAGCCATTCGGCAGCGGCCAGCGATTCGATTGCCGCTGCATCGACAGCCACCGGGGCGATCAGGCTTGCCGCCATTGCGGTGGCGCTTTTGTAGCGGGTGAAACGGTACTGGCTGAGCAGCCAGCCGAGGCATTCGCTTGCCAATGTCTCAGGATCCAGTCGGGCAACATGCGGCGCCTCGGTCTGGAGCTGATAGCAGCCTGCGGGCAGCTTTTCTGCAGCTGCCGCAAGGGTAAAGCGTTTGCGCAGCCGTTGCGCGGCCAAGCCATAGCCGGCCAGCGCAAAAGCAGCGGCGCCACCCTGCCCGGGAACCAGCAGCGCCTGACCGCTGCCTGCGGTAAACCCATTGGTGGCAACCCAGTCCTGCACCAGCGCGGGCTGATCGGTCAGCCAGCTTTGCAGTTGATCCTGCTCAATCAGATAGAGGGAAACAGCTGTGTCAGAGGCAGGGGCAAAGCAAGGGGCCATGAGGATACTCCATTTGGGCGCGGCTGCCGGTAGACTATCCACCCGTCAGCTGCCTGCAAGCCCCGTGCGTGGTCCGGGCCGGGAGAATCTCCTGAAACCCGCGCGGTCTGCGCGAATTTGGAAACGGGTCTAGAAACAGGCCAAGGCCGCCGGAGACCATTTTGGTCTCGAGGCGGCCTAGCATGTAGGCATTTTACGCTACAAATCTGTGTTTTCAGTCTTTCTGTTCAGTCCAGCCGTTCAGAAAGTGCGTTTGGTCGTGTCTTTGGTCTTTTCCGTTTGGTCTGTACGATCAAACAGTGATGTCTTGCTGATCCCAGACGGCTGTCAGAGAGCGCTCTCCGACCCGAAGCAGGCGGAACAGGATCGCGGCCACGGCCGGCGCATCCTCGTTATCGACTGAAACGGTTACATCGCGGGCAATTGACGCCATCGCGTTCATCCCGATCTGTTCCGATATCGCGATCAAGGACCGCGCGTTCTTGCGCAGATCAACCATGTTGTCCTGTCGCCAAAGTCTTTCGCAATGCGTCAGACGTACGGCCAGTTCCTCGATGGCGCGACATACGACATCTTCGGCTCCGGCTTCGCCCAATTGTGCGTACAGCTCACCCAGTTTGTCTGGGTCGAGACGCACGTTTTCTACTTGCATGACAGATAATATATTCGCCACCACATTCACCCTAAATTTAATGTACCCCCACGGCACAGTGCCAATTTGCCTACCAGTAGTTGTCAAAAGGTTTCCGCATGACTGTTCAAATCGCTCGAATTTGCTAACAATTCAGGGTATCAGCACCGCCAACACTCACAAAAGGGGATGCTACATATGGAATTCGCCAAACCTCTACCGACCTATCTGGTCACCCGCTACCATGGCTGGAAGGCCACGTCCTATGCCGAAAACCAGGGCTGGTACCGCCGCCTTGCCACCGAGGGCCAGCGCCCGCGCGCCATGGTGATCTCTTGTTGTGACAGCCGGGTTCATGTGACCTCGATCTTTGGTGCGGATCAGGGAGAGTTCTTCATTCACCGCAATATCGCCAATCTGGTGCCGCCCTATGCGCCCGATGGCGACCATCATGGTACCTCGGCGGCCATCGAATATGCGGTTACAGCGCTAAAAGTGTCCCATCTGATCGTGCTGGGCCATTCGCAATGTGGTGGTGTGCAGGGCTGCATCGACATGTGCAAGGGCAATGCCCCGGCGCTGGAAGAGAAGACCAGCTTTGTTGGCCGTTGGATGGATATCCTGAAACCCAAGTTTGAGGGCGTCGCCGATATCGATGATCCCGTAGATCAGGCCCGCCAGTTCGAGCGCCAGGCGGTTGTTGCCTCCTTGGAAAACCTGATGACTTTCCCATTCATTGAGAACTCGGTGAAAGAAGGCAGCCTCAGCCTGCACGGGTTGTGGACCGACATCGGTGAAGGCGGCTTGGAATGCTTCGACCCTGATGCCAAGAGATTCCAGAAAGTCTGAGGGATTAATCCATAGATTTTTTCATATTGATGGCGGCGCGGGTGTACCCACCTGCGGCGCCATCAACAAAATGCACGTGATCATCGCGGCTGGCGGAAGGCACGATGCAGGTGAGTCGCGCCTCGCTCTGGTCATGAAGCCCGAAGTGAATGAGACCTTTCAACTCTGCACTTTGCAGGATTCTTCCGATCTGCTCTCGCGCCTTGGGGGCGCAATCCAGGGTCATCTTCAGCCCGTCATCGAATTTCTGATAGTCTGCATTGGCGCTCATCACTGCCATATAGTGGCTGGGGTCGAACTGACCCAGGGGCTTGCCCCGACGAAACAGCCAACTGGCCAGAGGAGCAGCGGCAAGCAGATAGAGTTTTTTGCGCCACAGTGCCCCTTTGCCACGGGTGAGGTGGGCCTCGATATCCAGCGCTTGTGGCAGGGTATCAATTCCCGGCCCCTCCAGGGGCACGGGATGGCCGCCACGGGGCAGCCTTGCCGCACAGTCCAATATCTGTGAGGCCACTTTGGAAAACTGCGCCGGAGTAGTCTTGCTGGTCGGCAGCATCACCAGTGACAGAATCCCCCCGTTGCGTGCCGGAATAGTGTTCCAGCGACAGGATAACCCGCTCAGGTCAGGGGGCTCATATTCGGTGAGGTCAGCTATCACTGCTGCGCCCTGTTTCATCTGTGCTTCGGCCCAGGTCAGGCCGCCGCCTGAAAACATCGCGTAATCGGCATTTGGCGAGACCGCATGGCGCGCAACGGTCACGTCCAGCCCCTGCGCCCGCACCTCTGTGACGGGGATAGCCGCCACCCGCAGAGCAATATCAAACTCTTGCAGCACCCAGTGGCGCAGCCGGGCCAGGGTGGTGCGGGCGGTCTCGCCATGTTCGGGTGGGACGGCAAAAGAGGTGCCATCGCCGCCAAAGACAAAGGGGAAGGCCGCCCCGTGCAGCGCGTTCTGCATGGCGGCAATCACTGAGGCACCGATCATGTTGACCATCTTGTATTTGCCAGCCGCAATCAGCCCGGTGGAATCGATGATGTCGCTGCAACAGATCACCCAGCCATCCGGCAAAGGCGTAAAGGCCGCAGCGCTGGTCAGACTGGCAAAATGCGATTGCCGGGGGAGAGCCTCATAAAAGCTGTCCAGATCCTTCATCCCATCCCCATCCTTATTGCGTTCCTTACGCGGCGTTTCGTAAAAGGCTTCGCAAAACAATTGTACCTCAGCGTCAAACATGCAAGCTCGCGTCGCGGGGATGTGACTGGTGATGATCAGCCCGCAAGAGGCAAGTCCCATCCGAAAGAAGGAGCGCCGCCTATGCAGGTCGGTTTGATCATGTTGTGCCTGGCCTATGTGCTGAGCCAGTTTTTCCGTGCTTTCCTAGGTGTTCTGACCTCGGTGCTGGGGCAGGACATCGGCGCAACACCCAGCGATTTGGCCAATGCCTCGGGCATGTGGTTCCTGTCCTTTGCGGCGATGCAATTGCCGGTGGGCTGGGCATTGGATCATATCGGACCACGGCGGACCTCTGCCTGGCTCTTGTTTCTGGGGGGGACCGGTGGGGCGGCGATCTTTGCGCTGGCCAGCTCTCCCTTTCATGTCAGCATGGCGATGTTCTTTATCGGCATTGGTTGCTCACCCGTCCTAATGGCCTCTTACTATATCTTTGCCCGGCAATACCCGGCGGCACGCTTTGCCACGCTGGCGGCGCTGATGTTGGGCATGGGATCGGTGGGCAATCTGGTGGCCTCTTACCCCACTGCCTTTGCGGTGGAGCACCTTGGATGGCGGGCGACGCTTTGGGGGCTGGCGCTGGCCTCATGGTTGGTTGCTGCCGGGATTTTTCTGACGGTTCAGGACCCGGCCAAACCCGAAGGCGATCAAAAAGGCTCGGTGCTGGAGCTGCTGAAAATGCCGGTGCTCTGGGCGATCTTCCCGCTGATGTTTGTCTGTTATGCGCCCTCCGGCGCGCTGCGGGGGCTGTGGATTGGCCCCTATCTGAGCGATGTCTATGGTCTGGATACCGGCGAGGTTGGGCTGGCAGCACTGGTAATGGGCGTGGCCATGGTGGCTGGAACCTTTGTCTATGGACCGCTGGACCGGATCTTTGGCAGCCGCAAATGGGTCATCTTTGGTGGCAACGCGCTGGGCGTTCTGGCGTTGCTGGCGCTGATTGCCGTCACCGGTGCTCCTATCTGGACGCCAATCGCGGTGATGGCCTTTGTTGGTTTTGTCGGCGGATCCTTTCCGGTGATCATCGCCCATGGGCGGGCCTTTGTACCGCCGCATCTGGTGGGACGCGGTGTGACGCTGCTGAACTTCTTTGGCATTGGCGGCGTGGGAATCATGCAGTTTGCCTCCGGCAGGCTGCATGCAAACATGGCCGGAGCGGAGCCATCGGCCCCCTATCTGGCGATTTTTGGCTTTTTTGCCGCAGCTCTGGCGGTGGGTTGTGTGATTTATCTGTTCAGCCGCGACCGGCTGGACTGACCAGGCCCTTTATTTGCAGGGCATTTGCCTATAAGAGACCCCAGCCGGCCATAAGGCCGGGTGATACTGGAGAAACGATATGGGTTATCGCGTCGTCGTCGTTGGCGCCACAGGCAATGTGGGCCACGAAATGTTGAACATCCTGGCTGAGCGCCAGTTTCCTGCGGATGAGGTTGCCGTTCTGGCCAGCCGTAAATCGCTGGGAACCGAGGTGACGTTCGGCGAGAAGACGTTGAAGACCCAGGATCTCGACACCTTTGACTTTACCGGCTGGGACATGGCGCTTTTTGCCGTCGGCTCCGAGGCCACCAAGGTCTACGCCCCCAAAGCCGCCAAGGCTGGTTGCGTGGTTATCGATAACTCGTCGCTGTACCGCTACGATCCCGATATCCCGCTGATCGTGCCCGAGGTGAACCCCGAGGCCGTGCATGGCTACGCCAAGAAGAACATCATCGCCAACCCCAACTGCTCGACCGCGCAGATGGTTGTGGCGCTGAAGCCTTTGCATGACCGCGCCAAGATCAAGCGCGTTGTGGTCTCGACTTATCAGTCGGTGTCCGGCTCTGGCAAAGAGGCGATTGATGAGCTGTGGGAGCAGACCAAAGCCATCTACAACCCCACCAAAGAGGTGCCGCCAAAGGTCTATCCCAAGCAGATCGCCTTCAATGTGATTCCCCACATTGACGTCTTCCTGGACGATGGTTCCACCAAGGAAGAGTGGAAAATGGTCGCGGAAACTAAGAAAATCATCGACACCGCGATCAAAGTGACAGCCACCTGTGTGCGTGTTCCTGTCTTTGTGGGTCACTCTGAATCAATCAATATTGAAACAGAAGACTTCCTTGATGAGGACGAGGCCCGCGACATCCTGCGCGAGGCCCCCGGCGTTATGGTGATCGATAAGCGCGAAGATGGCGGCTATGTCACACCGGTTGAATGCGTTGGTGATTTTGCCACGTTTATCAGCCGTATACGTCAGGACTCGACCATCGATAACGGTTTGAACCTTTGGTGTGTCAGCGACAACCTGCGCAAGGGTGCAGCCCTGAATGCGGTGCAGATCGCTGAACTTCTGGGCCGTGAAGTGCTCAAAAAAGGCTAAAGATCTTTACACTTTGGGTTAGGGGGCTGCTTCGCAAGAGGCGGCCCTTAATCTTTTGCAGGGCTGCCCAAATCTGGCCACAAAACTCAATATCCTAAGGGTGGGATATCAAAAGGGGACGTGAGCCATGTACTCGAAAGACTTTGAACGCGAAACAGTGACCACCGGGGATGCAGCCCTGCAACAGACCGCCTGGTCCAGCGCCAGCGATGAGGACCGCATGGATACCGAAATGGCGATCCAGTTGCGTATTCTGCTGACGCCGCATTTTCAAAAGGCCAAGACCTGGTCAGAGCTGCGTAGCGGCTTGCAGGTTGCCGGATTCTACATGAAGCGCAGCAAGGGCCATATGCATATCTATGACTCCGCCAGCCACGTGCAGATCTGTAACTGCGCTTTCCTGGGCTTCCCTTCCAAGGATCTCGAAGAGCGTTTCAAACGGGTGCTGCCCGTGCGCAAGCCCGTGCGCCAGCTGGGTGGGGTGCAGCACTGATCTGAACGCGTCCCTAGGGTCTGTCCGGCAGGAAGCCCCTGCACAGATCACAACATGACCAGCGGCAGCGCCCTATGATGGCGGCGGCCCCTGCGGATCAAAACGGTGCCAGAACGGCGCCGTTTTTGTTTTGTCTGTGACGGCCTGGTTGGACTTCGGCAGATTTGCGCCAGATCGCAAGGCGCTGGCAACTGTTGCTTTAATCTGTGCAGGGACACTCTACTATCAGGACAATTGAGCAGGCTGGCGGGTATTCCAAATGGGACCAGCTAACGACATAGCCTGCGCCCCAAAACCTGATTGTGAGATACAGATGCGTTTTCCTCTTTCCCTACTGTCGCTGCTGGCCAGTTCGGTCGCAACATCCGCCTGGGCTGACGACATTGCCGTCAACAGCCGGGTGGCAGAGGTCATCGTCCATCCGGAGGTGGCTGCGATCACCCGCCGGGCCGAGTTTGATTTGCCAGCTGGTCGCCATCGTCTGATC
Source organism: Pseudophaeobacter sp. EL27 (assembly GCF_900313025.1). Lineage (GTDB taxonomy): Bacteria > Pseudomonadota > Alphaproteobacteria > Rhodobacterales > Rhodobacteraceae > Pseudophaeobacter. The sequence continues at coordinate 226,481 of NZ_OMPQ01000002.1, read as the reverse complement.
TTGAATAATATTCCTTATTCCGCCGACCTCGAGACTTTGCAAATAGACCTGACTGGTGCGCGGCAGACCGCTGTATTGTTCCGCGAGGATGGGGCCCCCCCCCGGCGGGCCGATGACCCCGAGGTTCTGGCAGCTAAGGCTGCGGTCAAAGAGGTCAAGATGCGTATTCAGGCGGTTCGGGATGAGGCAAGCCGGGCGGCGAGCGAAGCGACAGCGGCCAAGACTGCAATTGGTTTTTTGGAACAGCTGGGCAGCAATGAAGGGTTGGCGGAGGCTGGCGCGGAGGCCCTGCGTGATATCACTCGGATGATCGCGAGCGAGGCTGATGCTGCTGGGAAACAGGCCCTGGAGGCGCAGATTCGCGCCCGCGCCATCGAGGATCAGCTGGAGGATCTGGCAAAGGAGCTGAGATATGCTGAGCAGGCTTTGGAGGCCATCGCTATTGAAGATTCAAACCGCCTTTATCTGGTGATTGAGGTGGATATGGCCGCTGCTGGCCCAAGTGCGCTGGAGCTGAAGTATTTTACCAGTGGTTTGGTCTTTTCGGAACCAAGCTATGAATGGCATCTGGCGACAGGTGAGAGTTCTGAGGTCACCCTGAAGCGCGGGTTCGGCGTGTGGCAAGCGACCGGCGAGAACTGGAACGGTGTCGATCTGACGATTTCGACCCTACAACCGGGCGAACGTGGGGCTCCTTCCCAGATCAACGCGCTAAAACGCCGGGTGCAGGACCCGCGTCCAGAACCCAAATTGCGCAGCCAAGCCTCTGCCGCATATGATGAGTCGACCATGGGAGTCGGTAACCTAGCAGAACCCATCATCGAACCTATGATTATCGAAGAGGCTGCTGGCGGCGTGCGCTGGGGGGCAGATACCAGTGGTCCTGGGGCCACCTATCACTTTTCCCATCCTGTCTCCATTGCCTCAGGCCCTGATGTTCTGAAGCTTGAAATGGACAGCCTGACTACTGAGGCCGAAGTGCTGGCGGTTGCCGTACCGATGCAGGATGAAACCGCTTACCGGGTTGCCAGGGTGACCAATGATTTCGACGGAGACCTGCTGGAAAGTGATCACGTTCCGATGTTTGTCGATGGTAAACTGGTGACGTTTTCAGATTTTGCGGGCTTGGCCGTGGGGCAAGAGATCGAATTGGGTTTTGGCGCTCTGCACGGTCTGCGCCTATCGCGGGATGTTTTGCAGAAAAGCGAAGGCGAGCGCGGGGTGATCTCGCGTAGCAATCAGCAGGAGGAGGTGGTTGAGATCTCGGTTGAGAATCTGACCGGGGAGACTTGGCCGCTGCGCCTGTTGGACCGGGTGCCCTATAGCGAGCAGGAAGAGCTGGAGATCACTTGGAACGCCCAACCGCGTGTCAGCGCGGAGAATGTCGATAAGCAGCGCGGCATTCTGGCCTGGGAGTTCGATCTGGCTCCGGGAGAGGACAAGCTGATCCGTCTGGAAACCACTTTGAGCTGGCCCGAGGGCAAGCTGCTGCGCTGAACCATTGTGCGGCGTGGGCCTTGCCCGACAAAGGGGGGGCGCTCCCGCCCGGAGTTGGGATGGATCACAGATCCACCCGCTCCCGTTGGGCCCGGCACCGCTGTCGCGGTGCAAAAGAAAGAAGATCTGCTGAGAAGGCCCTCAGGGGCAGGCCTGCCCTGAGGAGCCTTTGTCGATTTTAAGAACAGTTGCGCGTCAAGGGTAAACCGCGCTGGCGCGCGGCCGCCTTTCGCGGCCCTTGACCCGTGAGGAGGCGCCTACCCTTCAGGCCTTTTCGCGCAGGCGGCCCACCACGCCGGTTGGGAAGAAGTATACGCTGAGGATGAACAATACGCCCAACCACAAAAGCCAGCGATCGGCGCTGAGCAGTTCAGGCAGCAGCGGCAGCCCTTCGACCAGGCCGGAAGCGGCCCCCATCAGGTTCTGCAGGTAGTTCTGCGCCAGCACAAAGAGGGTGGCGCCGATCATGGCACCGTAAAGCGTGCCCATACCGCCAATGACGACCATCAGCAGGATATCAATCATGATCTCCATCGACAGCACGGTGTCAGGGCCGACATAGCGCAGCCAGACCGCATAAAGCGCGCCTGCCAGGGCGGCAATAGACGCCGAGAGGCAGGTGGCAGCGACGCGGTAATAGACCACCCGGTAGCCAATGGATTCGGCGCGAAAATCATTCTCGCGGATAGCCTGCAATACCCGGCCAAAGGGCGAGTTCACCACCCGCAGCATGGCAAGGAACAACAGCGCAGCCCCGAAGAAGACAAAGTAATAGGCCAAGAGCTTGCCGTTCAGCTTGACGCCGAAAAGCTTGCCGTCAAAGGCCTCCTTGCCGAACTTGAAGGCCGGGCCAAGCTCGCGCGGGGTTTTGAAGGTGAGGCCGTCTTCACCACCGGTCAGGCCAGAGAGCTGGCTGACCAGAACCGCCACCGCGGAGGCCACGGCGAGGGTGATCATGGCAAAGAAAATGGCCCGCACCCGCAGGGAAAACAGCCCGATCAGCAGCGCCAAAGCCGCCGCCAAACCGGCGCCAGCCAGAGCGCCGATGGCGATGGCGTCAAAGCCACGACCCATATGGGCCGAGGTCAGGGCGACGCCGTAGGCGCCGATGCCAAAAAACATGGTATGGGCAAAGCTGACGATACCGCCATAGCCCAAGAGCAGATCATAGCTGGCCACCAGCACAATGAAGATGCAGATCCGCGCGGCGGTATCCACGGTGCGCACGCCGGGAAATAGAAAGGGGGCCAGCGCCAGGCAGATCAGGATGCCACCCAGGACCAGAGCCAGCGGCAGGGAACGCGGCATATCGCCGGAGAGAACAGAGCGGATCATTTTGCTTTTACCACCGGAATCATACCCATAGGGCGCCACATCAGGATGGTGACCATCAGGGCGATGTTGGAAATCAGGGCTGCTTTTGGCTCGATAAAGGCGATGTAGTTCTGCATCAGACCAACCAGCAGGGCGCCAATAAAGCAGCCCTCAACCGAGCCAAGCCCGCCAATGATCACCACGATGAAGATCAGGATCATCGCGTGGTTGCCCATATGGGCGGTGATGACCTCCTGATAAAGCGCCCACATGACGCCGCCCAGGCCCGCCAGGGCAGAACCGGCGATAAAGACGCCGACAAAGACCAGTTTCAGCCGATAGCCAAGCGCCTGCACCATCTCGCCGTTCTCAACCCCGGCCCGCACGATGAGGCCGATTTTGGTGCCGCGCAGCACCCAGCGCATGGCGGCAAAGACCAAAAGCCCCATGGCCACGGCAACCAGGCGGTATTTCTCTATTGCGGCCCCGGCAAAGGTGATCGCGCCTTTCAGGGCTTCGGGGCGGTTGAAGTAGATCTCTTCGGGGCCCCAGGCGACGATGATCAGCTGTTCGACCACGATCAGCCCACCCATGGTGACCAGGATCTGTTTCAGATGGTTGCCATAGACCGGCGCGACGATGACTTTTTCAAAGGCCCAGCCCATGGCGCCGGTGGCGAGAATGGCGCCAATCACCGCCAGCAGGATGGCGCCGAGGTTCAGCATCAGCGAGGGGGCTTCGGTCATATGGCCCAGGGTCATCAACACGGTGATGCCGACAAAGGCCCCGACCGAGACAAAGGCGCCATGGCCAAAGTTGATCACATCCATCAGGCCAAAGACCAGAGTCATGCCCGAGGCCATGAGGAAGATCATCATCCCCATGGCGAGACCCGAAACCGTAAGGGTGAGCCAGCTGGCCGGGTTCATGATGGCGACAAAGCCCGCCAGGGCCAAGAGCGGCACCAGCAGCACCGGCATATGGGGCGCAACCCGGTCGCGAAGCGACAGGCGCGCCATTGTGGGGGCATGTTCCGGGGCGGCACTCATGTCAGAGCCTCCGTTGGCTGGGGTGAGGGCAACTGTCTGGTCAAAGGTGTTTTGCGGGCGGGCATGGTCAGTGCGCCTCCATGCTGAGGCCCATGAGCCGTTCCTGCAGGGCGGCATCGCGGCCCAACTCCTCCATTTCACCCGTCCAGATCATCCGGCCGTCATCCATCACATTGGCACTGTCCCCCAGCGCCTTGGCGACGGCAAAGTTCTGCTCCACCAGCAGGACTGATGACCCCTGATCCTTGAGGTCCTTCAGGGCCTTGGCCATGGTGGAGATGATCGCAGGGGCCAGGCCTTTGGTGGGTTCGTCAATCAGGTAGAGCTTGCGTTCTTCGACCATGGCGCGGGCAATCGACAACATCTGTTTCTGCCCGCCCGAGAGCGTGCCGGCCTCCGATTTCCAAAAGGTCTTGAGCGGCGGGAAGGCGGTAAAGATCCAGTCCAGACGGGCAGAATTGATCGGCCCGGACAGGGCGGCCAAGGTCATGTTTTCCTCAACCGTGAGATCGGCAAAGATGCCCATGTCCTCGGGAACAAAACCAATACCGAGCCGGGCAATGGCAGGGGTGGGCAGTTTGGTGATATCGGTCCCGTCAAACAGGATGCGCCCCTGATGGGCGCGCCAATGGCCGATGATTGATCGCAGCGTTGTGGTCTTACCTACACCGTTACGCCCCAAGAGCATGGTGACGCCGCCACGGGGGACGGTCAGATCAACCCCCTGCAGGATGTGGTACTGCGCAATATTGGTATAGACGCCCTCGAGCCGAAGGATTGGGTCAGAAGGGTTTGGCGTCAGGATGGCATCAGACATCTGCGAGAATTCCTTCTAGGCCCCGGCCCATATAGGCCTCTTGCACCACATCCGAGGCCATGACCTCAGCCGGGGCGCCATCTGCGGCCAGAGCGCCGTTGTGCAAAACGATGATCCGGTCAGCGAGGCTGCGGATCACGTCCATCTTGTGCTCGACCAGCAGGATGCTGCGGTCTTTTTGTTCTTTCAGTTCGGCAATCAGATCCAGCACCACCGGGGCTTCATCGACGCTCATGCCGGCTGTGGGCTCATCAAACATATAGACATCGGGATCCTGGGCGATCAGCAGGGCAACTTCGAGCTTGCGTTGGTTGCCGTGGGACAGCTCCGACACCACCTGATCGCGCTGATCCAGCAGCCGCACACGGGCGAGGATCTCCTCGGCCTCGTCCGTCAGATCCTGATGGCGCGATACCATGGACCAGAGGTTGAAGCCGCGTCCCTTTTTGGCCTGTACCACCAGCCGCAGGTTTTCCAATACGGAAAGGCCGGGAAACAGATTGGTCAGCTGAAAGGCACGGCCAATCCCGGCCTTGGTGCGGGCCGAGACCGACGCGCGGGTGATGTCATGACCGCGCAGTGAGACCGAACCGCCAGAGGCCGGGATCTGGCCTGAGATCAGGTTGAAATAGGTGGTCTTGCCTGCACCGTTAGGGCCGACAATCGCGGTGAGCTCACCGGGATGAAAGGCGCAGGTGACGGCATCAACAGCCACATGGCCACCAAAGCGGACGGTCAGGTCACGGGTCTTCAGGATGGGTTCTGTCATTTTGATCTCGGAGTGTTCTCTAAGGCGGCTGTGCCAGTGCTGAGAGAAGGGACAGTATAGGGCGACAAAGCCCCCCTGCTAAAACCATGGCCCAAAGACAGCGATCCTTGGGCCATGGGAACTGAAGTGTTTGCGGTTTACTGGTTGCGGATCGGGATCGGCATCTCGTCGATGCTCAGCTCGCGTACCAGTTCCGGTACCGCCCATTCAACGCCGTCCTGCACGGTCAGCTTGAAGTGATACATGGTCTGCAACGCCTGATGATCCTCGGCGCGGAACTTCATGGTACCTTTGGGGGTTTCCCATTCCATGCCTTCCATGGCGGTGATCAGCGCTTCGGTATCGGTAGAACCTGCCTTGCGGATCGCTTCAACTGCGGCGATGCCTGCGGCCATGCCACCTGCGGTGAAGAAATCCGGAGGGCTGTCAAAACGCTCAAAATGGGTTTTGACCAGCCAGTCGTTTACCTCATTGTCGGGCAGCTCGTAGTAGTAATAGGTGCCGCCTTCCATGCCTTCATAGTCTTTGAAGCCCTTGAGCGCTGCGAGGATATTGCCAACCCCGGCAAATTCGATGCCAAAGCGGCCCGGATCCATGGCGTGGATCTTGCCCAGCGGGTTGCCACCCCCGGCCCAGATCACAAACAGCTTTTTGTCGCCATCCAGATCCTTCATCGCATTAAAAATGCGCTCACCGGCAGCGGTGAAGTCGGTGGTATCGGTGGGGGCGTATTCCTCGTGGACGATCTCGATCCCCTGGGTTGCCAGCGCCTCGCGGAAGGCAGCAATGCCGTCGCGACCAAAGGCGTAGTCCTGCGCCAGGGTGGCAATCTTGACGTTGTCACCAGCCAGCGCGATGGCGCTGGAAACCGCATCCTGCGACGAGTTGCGCGAGGTGCGGAAGATATAGCGATTCCAGTTGGAGCCGGTGATGCTGTCGGCAACGGCGGGCTCAACAATCAGGATCTTCTCATATTCTTCGGCCACCGGCAGCATCGCCAGGGCGACGCCAGAGCTGACCGGACCAATCGCCAGGTCGACTTCGTCGTCTCCATAGGCCTCTTCCAGCAGCGCCTTGCCGTTTTCCGGTTTCAGCTGGGTGTCTTTTTCGATCATCACGATCGGCTCACCATTGATTTCCATGGTGCCGCCGGTGGCATATTCCAGCCCCAGCATCAGCCCGTCGTGGCTTTGTTTGGCATAGGCCTCAAACGGGCCGGTCTTGCCATAGATATGGGCAATCTTGATATCTGCGGCGGCGGCCGAAGCCAGTGCCAGCGCAGAGACCATTCCTGCAAGCAAAGTGCGTGTCATGTCGTTCCTCCCTGAGGGCGCGCCAATTTATAGTGGCTGGCGCAGTCTCGCTCCTGTGCCTTCAGGCTAACGGCGGCCTCACGTTTTGGTCAATTGCAGGGAAATACGTATGTCGCAGCTCTCCCGCAGCGAGAGGCTTACTTTGCCTCTCCCCCAGCTGCAAGGCGCCACGAGGGGAGAGGAGCGGGAAGGTCGTTCAGAGTGTGGCGGCGATTTCTGTGATGACCGCATGGGCCATCATCACGTCGGCTTCGGTGGTTTCAAACTGGCCCGCCTGAAAGCGGATCACCAGATCGCCGTCAACCCGTGTCTGGGTCAGATAGATGCGCCCGTCATCATTGATGGCATTGACCAGCCGCAGGTTCAGATCATCCAGATCCGCGGCGCCCTTGGGGGCATAGCGGAAGGTCCAGAGTGACCACATCGGTGGGGTCACAATTTCGAAATCAGGCTCTAATGCGAGGCTTTCATGCAGTTTATTGGACCAGTTGATGTGATTGCGCAGTCGCTGGCGCAGCCCTTCCAGACCATAGGTGCGGATCAGGAACCAGATCTTCAGCGCCCTAAAACGTCGGCCCAGGGGCACCGACCATTCCGAGTAATTGATGATCCCATCCTTGCCGTGGGTCTTCAGGTATTCCGGGCTGATAGCCAGGGTCTGCACCAGATCATCGGGGTTCTTCAGGAAATGCGCCGAGCAATCAAACTGCACGCCCAGCCATTTATGCGGGTTAAAGACGATGCTGTCGGCACGCTCGACGCCCGGCCAATAGTGGCGATACTCGGGGCAGATCATTGCCGATCCTGCCCAGGCGGCATCGATATGGCTGTAAAGCCCGTATTCTTCGGCGATTGTCAGGCATTCATCCACTGGATCCGTGGCGCCGGTCCCAGTGCCACCCACACAAAGGATCAACCCGGCGGGCTGCAACCCAGCCGCTTTGTCTGCTTCAATGGCGCTGCGCAGGGCCTCAGGGTCCATACCGCGCCAGGTGCCTTTGATCGGCACCCGCACCAGGTTTTGCTGGCCAATACCCGCAACCCAGATGGCGCGATCCACCGAGGTATGCACCTCTGCCGAGCAGTAGATCCGCAGTGGTTTCTGCGCAAACAATCCCTGTTGATTGCCCTGCCAGTTCAGCGCCTTTTCCCGCATGGTCAGTACCGCCGCCAGCGTCGCTGACGAAGCACTGTCTTGGATGACACCTTGGAACTCACTCGGCAGATCCAGCGCCTGACGTAGCCAGTCCATCATCCGGGTTTCCATCTCGGTTGCCGCCGGTGAGGTCTGCCAGAGCATACATTGCGGCGCGATGGCGGAGGTGAGGAACTCTGCCAGCACCGAGGGGGCGGCGGCATTGGAGGTGAAATAGGCAAAGAAACGCGGGTGCTGCCAATGGGTGATCCCTGGCATCACGATCTCTTCAAAATCGGCAAAAATCGCCTCCATGCCCTCGCCGCCCTCAGGCGGCGTGGCGGGCAGGGCGTTCAGCACATCGCCGGGTTCGGTATTGGCGCGCACTGGTTTGTCACCAACGGTCAGATGGTAGTCCTGTGCCCAATCCGCAATGCGGCGGCCCCAGCCTGAGAACTCATCCCATTTCATGTTTTTCTTCTCCTTGTCCCGTGCACCGCACGGGCAGCGCCCGACCCTCCCCAAGGGAGGACGCTTTCGCTTCCTCCCAGGGCCGGGCCCAGCCCTTATGTTTAGGGTGCAATGATCGGCTGTGCCTTCAGCGCGCTTTCCGTGGTGCTGGCCCCTTCAAAGGTCGAGCCGTGCTCAAACCAACTGCGCGGTGCGGGCTCCCCCCAGAGGGTCTGGCGCTGCGGGTCTTTGAGCGACCATTTGATTGCTTCGAGGTCGGGATCGACGGTCTGGTAATCCGAGCAATAGATCTCGATCCGATGGCCGTCGGGGTCCAGCACATAAAGGAAAAAGGCGTTTGAGATACCATGGCGTCCGGGGCCGCGCTCGATATTGGCGACATATCCGGTGGTGGACATCAGATCGAGCAGATCAATGATATTGAGCGGCGTCGGCACCCAAAAAGCAGAGTGATGCAGGCGGGGGCCTGTGCCATTGGTAAAGGCCACATCATGCACGCCGCCCTTGCGGTGCATCCAGGCGGCCCAGACCCTGCCGCTTTCGTCATCTTCGGTGTATTCCGTCACCCGGAAACCGATCTCGTTGTAGAAGGCGACTGAGGCATCCACATCCGCGGAGAACATGTTGAAATGGTCGATGCGCAGCGGTTTTACCCCGTTATAGAGCCTATATTGCTGATGGATTGGCTCCAGCCGCTCCATCTTGACATAGAATTCCAACGGGATGCCCCAAGGGTCACGGGTGCGCAGGCAGCGGCCCATATGGGGGCGCTCGACCCACTCGACCGGCAGCCCCTTTGCGGCAAAGAAATCGGCGGCCTTGTCCAGATCGGGATCGTCATAGAGTTTGAAACCCAACACGCCAACCTCGGCCTTTTCGGCCTGGACCAGCACAATGCAATGATGGCCGCGTTCCTCCATGGCACGCAGATAGATGCGGCTCTCATCCTCTTGGGTGACCTGCAGCCCCAGGGTGTCGACATAGAAGTGGCGCGATGCTGCCAGGTCGGTGACGCGATATTCTACATGGGAGAGCCGGACGATATTGAAAGGTGGATAGAGCACCGGGGCGGGAACGGGCATGGGCAGGCTCCTTGCAGAGGGGGCAAGGCCCCGAGGGTTCCATTTGTTGTTAACATGTGTAGCTTTTTGTGTGAAGCCTGTCAAATACTGAAAAATCGCGTCTGCAATTGCCTTTGGACAGGAATATGGGTGATATACGGGATATGAAAAACAGATTGCCTTCGACCGCCCGCTCTTTGCCAATTGCCCTGCTCCGTGCGCGCGAGCGAGTCATGGGACCGATCCGCAAGCTGTTGAGCGATGTGGATCTGACCGAACAGCAATGGCGGGTTCTGCGGGTGGTGCAGGAAGGCGACGGGATTGATCCCACCGAGATTGCCGATCAGGCCTGTCTCTTGCTACCCAGCCTGACCCGCATTTTGCAAAAGCTGGATGAAAAAGCGCTGATCAGCCGCGAACGCGACAAGGTGGACCGGCGTCGCCAGATCGTCCGTATCACGGATGCGGGGGAAAAGATCATCGAGGCCAATATTGCCGCCAGTATCGCCATCGTCACCCGCACCCGTGAGAAAATGGGACATGAGCGCTATGAGGCGCTGTTGGATCTGCTGAACGAGCTGGACGAAATCGAGCTCTAGCCTTTAGGACGTGCCGGTTCGGCGCAGAAAGACCTGCACATCCGCCACATTGGTACCGGTGCCGCCACAGGTCAGCAGGGCATCTGCGGCTTTGAGCGCGGCGTAGCTGTCGTTATTGGCAAGCAGGGTCTCGGGGTCTGCACCTGCTTTGGCAATATCGGCCCAGGTCCGCGGCGTGGCAATGCCGCCGGCTGCATCGGTGGGGCCATCCCGGCCATCGGTCCCGCCCGACAGAAACAGCCAGTCGCCGCTCAGCTCTGTCGCACCGCGTTGGGCCATGCGCAGGGCCAGTTCCTGATTGCGCCCACCGCGCCCGGTTCCCTGCAAGCGGACGGTGGTCTCGCCGCCAAAGATCAGCGCCAAAGGTTGATCCGCCGGAGCATCTTTGACTGCCTGCAGGATGTCCTCCACCGCCTCCGCCACATCGCCAATCAGATGGTCGCTGACCAGCTCTGGCTGCCAGCCCAGGGCACGGGCCTGATCGATCATTGCGGCTAAACTGTGCCGGTTAGAGCCTATTAGGGTGTTCTGCACCTTGGGCAGAGAGACAGCACTGGAGTAGGATGTCAGGTGGGTCTGGACCGATGCGGGCAGACCCTCCCAGATCCCGGCCCTTTGCAAGAGGCTGCGTGCCGCCGCCGGGTCACCCAAAGCCGATACCGTCGGCCCTGAGGCAATGGCGCGCAGATCATCGCCAATAACATCCGACAGGATATAGGCCTGCACCGGTGCTGGCGCTGCATGGCGTAGCAGGCCGCCGCCTTTCAGTTCCGAGAGTTGTTGGCGTACCAGGTTCATCTCTTGGATTTCTAGCCCGGAGGCCAGCAGCGCCTTGCCCACCTGTGCCTTATCCGCAAGGGTAAGGCCAGCGGCCGGGGTCACCATCAGTGCCGAACCGCCGCCAGAGACCAGGACCGTGACCCGGTCCTGCGCGGAGGTCTGTGACAGGAAGTCAATCACCGCAACGCCCGCATCCGCACTGGCCTGGTCCGGCACCGGGTGTGACCCGGCCAGAACCTGCACCCCGGCAAGCTCTGTCAGGTTTTCAGGGTTGGTGATGGCCAGCGCCTGACGGGGGGCGGGGACATGGCGCAGCATCTCGCGCATCATCGGCACGGCGGCCTTGCCCAGGGCAAGGATGTAATGTCCCCCGCTCGCCTCGGGCGTTTGCAAAGGAGCAGTCTGCAGCGCCTGTCGCAACGCCGTTTCAGGATTGGCGCGGGCCACGGCGGCTGTGAATAGGGCTGTGGCATCTTGCAAAAGAGGGATCATCCGGGGCTCCGCTTTGCAGGTGTTCAGGGGCAGGCCCTGTTCATGTTATCGCTAAACTGCCGCGGTTGTGCCTGACGCCCGGGTGCGAGGTCAAGGGGGCAGCGGCAAAGGGCGCAAGGAGGCAGAGGGCTAGGCCCCCGGCCTGTCGCGCCTTTGTTCGCGTGGCCCTTCGGATGTGACAGAATAGAGCGACAGGCTGTGATCCGCATTGCGCATCCGGTGGCGCAGCATCTGCCGGGTGAGCCGGGTAAGATCCAACTGATATGCTCTGTTTAGAGCCACATTTTCCATCTCACCCGCGCCCTGACGGTCAAACAGAAGCGGCGGCAGATCAGCCGCAAATTCCACTAGGGTAAAGCGTGTGTCGCGCAGGATGGCGAGGCTTGATTCAGAGGTGGCGGTGCCCAGCATCTGTTGCCAGATGGTCGGCACCTCAGGGTCGCCAAAGTCGAGTTCCGAATAGGAGTACTGCCGCCAGCCCGCCGGGGTCTCGCCATGCAACAGCGGCAGCAGTGAGGCGCCATCCAGGGCATTGGGGATCTCTTGCCCGACCCAGTCCAGAATGGTGGGGGTGAGGTCGATAGATTCGGTGATCTCCTGCACCACCGATCCAGCGCGGGTCTCATTGCCGGGCATGCGGATAATCAGCGGAGTTTTATAGGCGGCATCATAGACCGAGAACTTGCCCCAGCTGTGGCGGTCCCCGAGCATCTCGCCGTGATCCGCACTCAGCACCAGCAGAGTGTTGTCCTCCTGGCCGCTGTCCTTGAGGAATTGCACAACCCGGCCAATGTGGGCGTCGACCTCGCTTGCCAGCCCCAGATAGAGCGCCCGCAGGGTTTGAATGTTGTCATCGCTGGGTTCCAGATCCGGAAAACCCAGCACAGCCGAGGCCGGGCTATAGGCCTGGGTTGTGGGGGCAAAGAAGGGGTGCATTTCGCATTCCGCTTCTGCGGTGTCATGGCGCGAGGGCAGAGGCAGAGCGGCGGGGTCATACATGCTGTTGTAGGGGGCAGGCGCGACCAGCGGCGGGTGCGGGCGAATATAGGTGAGATGGGCAAACCAGCTTTGATCAGTATAGGCGGGCAGCGTGGCCAAAAATCGATCGGTCAAAAAGGCGGTGTCGCTGTCCTCGGCCCTGTAGGGAGCGGGATCGTTCAGTTTGGCCTTGCCGCCAGTGGGTGAGACCGGTTGGTGCAGGTCCCAGTAGTCGTCGAACCTATAGCCCTTGTTTAGTAGATCGGCACGCCATGGATAGGACATTTCCAACCGCATCTCCAACATCTCCTGAAAGCCATCCATATGCTGTTCATAGGTGCGAATGGCCGGATCATTGGGGTGATGCATCCGTGGGTCACGCGAGGTGTCGGTATAGCCAAAGAGCATCGGCACATAGCCAGCCTTGCGCATTTCACCGGGCAGGGTGGGGATGTCATGACGCAATGGGGTGCCGTTGCGCACCGAGCGGTGATTCATCGCATATTGCCCGGTCAGGATCGAGGCGCGTGAGGGGCCGCAGGGGTTCACCACCGTGTAGTTCTGCTCAAATGTCACCGCCTCGGCCATCAGTGCACGCAGATTCGGCAGGGCGACGTGTTGTGCCAGGGCGCCGCTCAGACAGTCTGCCCGCAGCTGGTCAATCAGAATGAACAATACGTTCTTTTGCTGGGCCGCATCTTTGCTCATGTGCTGAATTCCTTTGACAGATCTGGTGCCTCGTTTGGCACAGATAAGCCTGTCACTCACGATTTGGGAAGAGGCATTTCCACCTCGTTTGACCGAAATTGACCGCTTTGTTGGCAATTTGTGGATTGTGACTTGCGTTGTGGGCGCTAACGCGGCAGTTTGGGCGATGTTTTCTGTCATGTTGTGGAGTTTTGCCCGATGTCCAAGCCTGCACCGCCCTCTCACCGTGAGGTCGAATTGCTTGAGACCCTGCGGCGTCTTGGCGGATCGGGGCGCAGTGCTGAACTGGCTTTGATGCTGGATGTCTCAGAGGAAACCGTGCGCCGCACCATCAAGGCACTGGCCAAGGCCGGATCGGTGGAGCGGGTACGCGGTGGGGCCTACCTTGTCGGACCGCGCAGCTCTGGTGAAACAGGCCCTAGTTTTTTCCGGCGCATGGGCGAAAACCCGGATGAGAAAGCCCAGATTGCAGCAGCGGTTTTACCAAGGAGTGAGGATGGCATGACGGTGTTCCTCGATGTGGGCTCCACCACCTCCTTTGTGGCCGAGGCGCTGCGGCAACGCCGTAATCTGACGGTGGTGACAAATTCGATCGGGGTGGCGCAGCTACTGGCCAATCACAATGGCAACAGGCTGCACCTGCTGGGCGGTGAAATGTGCAGTGATGATCGCGGCACCTTTGGCCCGGTGGCCGAGGCGCAGGCGGCGCGGTTTGCCTTTGATGTGGTGGTCCTGTCTGCCGATGCGCTGTCGCCCAAATATGGATTGCTGTTCCACAATGCAGCCGAGGCAGAGCTGACGCTCGCTGTCACCGCCGCTGCTGAGCAGGTCATCGTGGTGACCACCCATTCCAAATTCACCGAAAGCGCCCCGCATCGCGGTCCGGCACCGCAGCAACTGAGCCTCCTGGTCAGCGACCGGGAGCCGGGAAAGAAGCTGGCGCGGGCCTTGACGGACTGGGGAGTCGCTTTTGCCCTAGCCACCCCAACAGCCGAGGAGGCATGACATGGCCATTCTGACCTTTCTCATCAGCCTCGCTGGGGCCACCATGTTTCTGCTCTTTGCGGTGCGCATGGTGCGCACTGGTATTGAGCGCAGCTATGGGGCCTCGTTTCAGCGCCTGTTGACGGGTACCGGCAGCCAGTTGCAGGCCAGTGGTGTCGGGCTGGGACTGGCGCTAGTGTTGCAAAGCTCGGCGGCGGTGACGCTGCTGGTCACGGGGTTTGCCTCTGGTGGCTATCTCGCCTTTCCCACTGGTCTGGCCATTGTGCTGGGCGGGGATCTGGGCTCGGCGCTGATCATTCAGATCCTGTCCTTCAGGCTGGACTGGCTGGTGCCGGTGCTTTTGGCCGTGGGGGGCTATCTCTTTGTCAAAACGGAGGGCAAGAAAACCCGCCAAGCCGGGCGAATCTTGCTGGGGGTGGCCTTTATCCTGATCTCGCTGCGGTTCCTGCGCGAGGCAATGGACCCGATCCGTGACAGCGCCTTTTTGCCCGCGGTAGCAGGCTATCTGGCGCGGGACTATATCACCGCCTTTCTGGTGGGGGCGGGGCTTGCCTTTGTGATGCATTCCTCGGTGGCGGCCATTTTGATGTGTGTGACCCTGGTGCAGATCGGTGCGATCCCCTTTGAAGCGGGGTTGTCGCTGGTGCTGGGGGCCAATTTTGGCTCTGGCTTCATCCCCGTTTGGTTGAGCCGGGGTATGAGCCAAAGCGCTCGGCGCATACCCTATGCGAACCTCGGGCTGCGCGGCAGCTGGGCACTGGCTTGCCTGTTGGTGATCAATTCTGGCCTTGGGGCTGAGCTATTGTCCGGGGTACAGGGCCTTGCTGCAGAAGGGCAAATGCTGGTCTATGTGCATCTGGCTTTTAACGGCTCACTCTTGGTCCTGGCTTTGCCGATCTGTGCGCGGATCGAGCCGCTGATGCAGCGTTTGATGACTGACCCTCCTGCACCTGAGCCGGGTCTGGCGGGTAGGCCGGTGAGCGCGCTGGAGCCCGGCGTCTACGGTCCCCCGGCGCAGGTTCTGGCGAATCTCAAGCGAGAGCTGCTCAGGATGAGCGATCTGGTCGAGACCATGTTCCGCCCATTGGCTGATCTCTACCAAACTGGCGACGCGGCGCAGATCAAGGCGCTGCAGGCGCTGGATCCAGAGGTGAATAGCTGCTTGTCAGGCATTCGCTCTTATGTGGCGGATATCCCGGCAGAAGGGTTCACCCACGGCGAGTTGAAACAGGCCCGCGAGATGATGGAATATGCTATTCGGCTGGAAACTGCTGGTGATGTGGCCGCACGGCGATTGGCGGTGCTGGCGGCGCGATTGAACAAAAGCAACCTGCGGTTCTCCAGCGAGGGCTGGACGGAGATCCTGCATATGCATGAGGCGATCATGGCCAATCTGCGGCTGGCCTCGAATGTGCTTATCTCCAATGATCTGGAAAGCGCTCGGCTGCTCAATTCGGAAAAGACAGAGCTGAAACGGATGGAGCGCGACAGCCGCAAGCGCCACCTGAAGCGGTTGCAAAACAACAAGCGTCACAGCTTTGACACTTCGGATATTCATCTGGAGACCCTGCGGGCGCTGCGCGAGTTCAACAGCCATGTGGCAGCGGTTTCCTATCCTTTGCTCTATCAGAATGGCCAGTTGCTGGAGACCAGATTGATCGAAGATATGGAAGCCAGCTGATCCAAAAACAGGCTCTAACTATGTTGTTTACCGCCAAAACTGAAAGGTCTTCCACAATATGACGCCCTTTGTTGTCGCCGTTATCCTGTCTGCGGCCATGCTGCATGCGGTCTGGAATGCCATTGTCAAAACCGCTGCGGATCGCACCACCACCCTGGGTCTGGTGGCGCTGGGTCATGTGATTCCGGGGGGCGTCATGGTTGCCTATCTGCCACTGCCCGAGCTGGAAAGCCTGGGCTATGTGGCGCTGTCGACGGTGATCCATTTTGGCTATTTCTATATGTTGGGGCAGGCCTACAAACATGGCGATCTGAGCGCCGTCTACCCGATTGCGCGCGGCATCGTACCGGCGCTGGTGGCGCTTTGGGCGATGGTCTTTGCGGGCGAGTTCCTGCCTCTGCAGGCCTGGCTGGGCATTGCGCTGATCGGGCTGGGCATCCAGCTGAGCAGCTGGCGGGCGCTGCGCTCTGGGGTGGGGCGCACGGCGCTTTATTATGCGCTGGGCACCGGGGTTTGCATCTCACTTTATTCGCTGGTGGATGGGCTGGGGGTGCGCCTGTCGGGCAATACACTCAGCTATTGGGCCTGGGGGGCCTTTGGACATCTGTTTGTTGCCGGATTTGTGGCGCTGCGCCGACGGCGGGTGCTGGCACAGATCCCGGCCCGCAGCTGGCTGATCGGAATTGCCGGTGGTTTTGTCTCGATGTCGGCCTATGGCTTGGTGCTCTTTGCCAAGAATTTTGCACCGCTTGGGGCGGTCTCGGCCCTGCGCGAAACCTCGGTGATTTTTGCAGCCCTCATCGGCTTTGTCTTTTTAAATGAGGGCAACTCGATGCGCCGTCTTGGAGCTGCCGTTGTCATGGCTCTGGGTGTTGCTTTGATTGGTCTTTCGGTCTGATTGCTGGGCCTGGACTAGGGGCCTGATGGTCTGAAAGGCCGGGCGGTTTGGGTGCGCGATTGGTGGGCGTTTTGCCTCTGCGTGTAATCTTGTTTCCGGGTTATCGTTGACGGAGAGGGTCAAGGGGCGCAAACTCCTGTTACACCACCACCTTATTCTCCCACAAATGAGGAGAATCGAGTGGTGCTGCTCAAAACTGGAGCCATGTTTTACAATGCTGCGGCATTTTGGCCTTATCAGTTTTTGAAACTGTCACTGTTTGTTGGGCGCAATGCCCCGCACTCTTTTGAGACTAAAAACAATAATAAACGACACCAACAAACCCAACTGGGAGAAACTTGAATATGACTACCAAATCTAGTGTCACGCGCCGGACCCTGCTGAAAAGCGCCGGTGCGGCTGCTCTTGCGGCGCCGCTGTATTCCAAGAGCGCACTGGCGTCTTCGGGTGAAATCAACATTCTGATGTGGTCGGACTACCTGCCACCAGCCTTCATCGAAGGTTTTGAAGCCAAGACCGGCATCAAGGTGAACTACACCGGTATCGGCTCCAACGAGGAAATCATCAACAAGATGAAGGCCACCAAGGGCCAGGGCTTTGACATTGTCTCGCCCACCAATAACCGTTCGCTGCAGTGGGGACCGCTGGAGCTGCTGAAGCCTTTCGACATGAACAAAGTCAACATCGACGCGGTGAACCCGGCGATGGCCAAGATCGGTACCTCTGCCTGGAATTTTGAAGGTGCCGGCGTACATTGGCTGCCACATATCTGGGGCACCGAAGGTATTGCTTACCGTACCGACAAATGGCTGCCATCGGGGGATGCACCTTCATATGGGGACGTCTGGTCGGAAGAAAACGCTGGTAAAACCATGGGTCGTGCTCACTCGATGATGCTGGGTGCCGGTCTGTATATGGAAGCCTCTGGCGAAATGGATCAGGGTTCTGTCTGGGCCGCCTATGGTGACGAAGACACCATGCGCGAAGTCTGGGGCAAGATCACCGATTGGTGCATGGCGCGCAAAGACCGCATCAAGCTGATCTGGAACGATGCCGATACGCAGAAAAACGGCCTGCTGAACGAAGGCGTTGTTGTTGGTCAGACCTGGGATGGCCCACCGCTGGCTCTGAAAGCCGCTGGCGAGCCTGTGCATTATCAAGCCCCTGTTGAGGGTGCGATGGCCTGGGTTGACGGTATGTCGATGCCGGTTGGCGCCAAAAACGAAGAGCAGGTCTATGCTTTTGTTGACTATGCCTTCCAGCAGGAGCCCGCAGGTAAGGCGATCGACAGCCATGGCTATAACTCGCCGGTTCTGGGCGCGGATACTCACTCCGGTGACGTCTACAAGAAGAACTTTGCCGAGGCCTACCCTGGCGACAGCCTGGCCAACCTGAACCCATGGCCTGCGGAAGCACCCTGGTATGCGGAAGTGCGGACCGAGTTCGTCAACAAGTTCAAAAGCGCCTGATCGATCAGGGCAACAAACTGGTCCCCAATTGGTTTTGGGGGCCAGTCCCGCGCCATGCCGCGATGTATGGCGCGTTTTAACAACATCAGAATGAACAGAGCAGCCTGTTTGCGCCGGGGGTATTCTCCACCGGGCAGAAAAGGTGCGAGCTGAGGAGAGACCACATGAGTGCTGGGGTCGGCGTAGATCTTGAAAACCTCTGGATCCGCTTTGGAGATTTTGTCGCCGTGCGCGACGCAAATGTGCATATCAAGGGGGGCGATTTCTTTTCCTTCCTTGGTCCTTCGGGCTGCGGCAAGACCACGATCTTGCGCGCCGTGTCCGGGTTTCTGGACCCCAGCGAAGGTCAGGTCCTGATTGGCGGGAATGATATGAAGGGCATCGGCCCGAACAAACGTCCCACCGCGCTGATCTTTCAGAACCTGGCGCTGTTTCCGCTGATGAAGGTCTGGGAAAACATCACCTTCTCGATGGAGATCAAGGGTGCCTCGGCCAAGGAGCGTCGCAAGCGCGCCGATGAGCTGCTGGATATGATCGCGCTGCCGGGGCAGGGCGACAAGCTGCCCTCTGAGCTATCCGGTGGTCAGCGTCAGCGGGTTGCCATTGCCCGCGCGCTTTGTGCCGAACCCGATGTTTTGCTGCTGGATGAGCCGCTTTCGGCGCTGGATCTGAAACTGCGCCAGCACATGCGCACCGAGCTGCGCGAAATTCAGCAGCGGGTGGGCATTACCTTTATCTATATCACCCACGACCAGGGTGAGGCCCTGACCATGTCGGATAATATCGCGGTGATGCGCGCCGGGGTGATCGACCAGATCGGCGATGGCAAGACCATCTACAACGATCCGTCAACCGCCTTTGCCGCCTCCTTTGTTGGTGAAAACAATGTTTTCCGCGGCACCGTGAAGCAGGTGAATGGCGATACTGCGATGATCTCGACCAATCGTTCGGGCGATCTGCTGGCGCGGATCTCTTCGGCCAACCAAGGCAAGATGAAACCGGGCGATGACGCCATGATGTTCATCCGCCCCGAGGCCTTTGCCCTGGCTCCGGTCGGCACCCAAGGCGATCACTTTGTCACCGCCACCGTCACCAATGAGGAATTTGAGGGCAATACCTTCAACATCTTCATGGAGGGCGAGGGCGGCAAGGAAATGAAGGTCTCCTTGCCCAACCTCGGCCAGTCATTTGACAGCCACAAGGGTGAGCCGATGACCCTGCAATATGATGTCCAGAACGCTGTGGCCCTGCCCGCTGGCGATCTGGCCACCGAATAGGAGGTGTGGCAATGCCTCGTTTCCTGAAAGAATTCTTTGACCGCAACGGCCTGGGCATCGGCTCGCTGATGCTGGGGCTGGTGCTGTTCTGGACCATCGGTCTGATCATCCTGCCGCAGCTGTCGATGCTGGATTTCTCCTTCCGCCCCAACCTGCCACCACCTGAGATCGGCGGGCCAAAAGACGTCTACACGATGGAGAATTACAAATATCTGGTCTTTGGCCCCGAAGGCGGCAGCCAGGACTATAACGCGGTTGATCTCAAGGTGTTTTACCGCACCCTGATCGCGGCGGTTTTTGTCACCATCTTCAACCTGATCCTATGCTACCCGATCGCCTATTACCTGGCCCAGACCAAGGGCAATCACATCCGTATCTTTGCGCTGATGCTGATCATTCCCTACTGGATCAACGAGATCCTGCGGGCCTTTGCGCTGCGCATCATCTTTGGTGAAACCGGGGTGCTGAACAACCTGCTGGTGGCAGCGGGGATCTTTGACACGCCCTTTGACTTTGTCCGCAACGACATCGCGCTTTATGCGGGTCTGGGCTATGCCTATATCCTGTTGATGATCTTCCCGATCTACAATGTCATCGAAAGCCTGGATCGCAATCAGATCGAGGCGGCGCGTGACATGGGGGCCAGCTGGCCAATGATTCATCGCCGGGTGGTCATTCCCTATGCCAAACCGGGGATCAGCTCTGGCTGTACCATGGTGTTCATGCTGTCCGCTGGGGCACTGGCGGCACCGCAGATCCTGGGCGGGCCTTCGTCGCTTTGGTTTACTCAGCTGATCTATCAGCAATTCAACGACAACTCTGACTGGCCACAGGGCGCGGCCTATGCTGTGGTGCTGCTGGTGACCTGTATCCTCTTGGTGCTGGCGGTGATGCGTCTGTTCAAGGTGAACATGGGGGATATCGGCAAATGAAGAACCTCTCATTTATGCGCCTGAGCATCTGGATCTATTTGGCGGTCTTCTTTGCCTATCTGCTTGGGCCTCTGGTGATCATGTCGATCACCGCCTTCAACTCGCCAGAGTTTCCGCGGGCGACGCCCTGGGAATGCCTGACCTTTGAATGGTTCTCGGCGCTGTTTCAGGATGAGCGGATCCTGAACGGGATCAAGAACTCCATTCTGGTGGGCGCTGGCACTGTTGTCTTGTCGGTGGCGATGGGTCTAGCTGGGGCGCTGATGCTGACCCAGATCTGGCCCAAACTGCGGGCGACCTATTACACCATCATCATTGCACCGATCCTGGTGCCGGGTGTGGTCATTGGTATCTCGACACTGGTGTTCTGGGACCGGATCAACCGGATGGTTGGACTGGGGGCAGACAGTTTCCTGTCCAACGGCTTGTTCCTGACGGTTATTGGTCAGTCGACCTTTATCGCCAGCTACTGCATGCTGGTGCTGGTGGCGCGTCTGCAGCGCTATGACATCGCGCTGACCGAGGCGGCACTGGATCTTGGTGCCTCTCATGCGCAGGCCTTCCGCAAGGTGCTCTTGCCCTTCATGAAGCCCGCCATCGCCTCTGCTGCGGTGCTGGCCTTCCTGGCGAGCTTTGAGAACTACAACACCACCACCTTCACCTTTGGCGAATACCCAACCCTGACGATCGAGTTGGCACAAAAGGTCCGCTACGGCATCACCCCGGCGATTTCGGCTCTGGCCTTTATCATCGTGTTGCTCACGGTCTTTGCTGCTCTGTTCAACGAGGCCAATATCCGCCGCAAAGAACTGGTGGCCGAGGCCCGCAAGGAGGCCACGGTGGAAGAGCTGAGCTCAGGCCAGTTCAAACTGCCAGGGTTCCTCAGCTCCAACTGGGCGGCTGTTGCCTTGGTGATTGTGGCCTGTGCGACGGTGACCGTGGTTGGCACAGCGAGTGTCTATAGTCCGCAGCAATGTATCGCAGATGTTCAGGAGCAAAAGCGCCTGGAGACAGAGCTGCGCATTCAGGAGTTGCAGCGCCAGCGTGAGCTGCGCCGTCAGCAGCAAGAGGCAGAGCAGGGCAGCACGACCACCCCGGCCCAGTCTCAGCCTGCGGATAACAACTCTGGCTTTGGTGGCGTCTTTGCCCCCAGCACGCTGAGTGGAGACGAAGCAGAGACTGAAGCCGAAGACGAGGGTAACAACTCTGGTTTTGGCGGTGTCTTTGCGCCCAGCAGCCTGAACAGTGAAGAGGAGAGTGAGGGCGCGGGCAACTGATCCTGCACAGCCTCTGATTACAAGAAAAACCCCGCCCTGCAGAAATGCCGGGCGGGGTTTGCTATTGCAGATGCTTTGTTGATCTAGGCCTTCAGAGGTTTGGAAAACAAAAGACCCGGTGCATCCTCCGCCAGGGGGGCACCAGAGAGCCGCGCCATGTGCCAGGCCAGCGCCTGATTGCTGCTGACCACCGGTTTGCCCAGGCGCTGCTCCAGATCCGCAATGATATCCAGCGTGCGCAGATTGGTACAGCTGAGGAACACCGCCTCGACCTCTGGGTTTGATCCGACCTCCAGCGCTGCCGCATGGATCGACGCGGGATCTATCCGCGCCACATTGGCTTCGACCTCTTCACCAAAGGAGACCATGGCCGGAACCCCATAGCCCGCAGCCTCAAACGTGCGCTGCATGGGGCCGGAAACAGTGTCTATATAGGGTGAAACCAGCCCGATTGTGGAGATTTCAAGCGCTGCAAAAGCTGCTAATGTGGCGCTGAGCGGTTGGGCAACATGGCGGGTGTTCACCGCGCCCTGAACCAATTCGCGTACTCGGTCCACACCGATCAGCGTGGTGCCGGAGGTGCAGCCATAGGCCACCGCGTCGAACTCGGCAGCCTGCGGCAGGAGGGCGGCAGCTGCAGGCAGGTCACGCCCCATCTGGGCAATGGTATCGGGCGTGAGTTCCGCCCCCGAGGGAATACGGTTGACGTAGAGTGCCACATCCCGCGCCACAAAGAGGCGGCGGAAATCCTGCTCGATGGTTTCGTCCACCTGCAGGGCAATCAGGCCAAGCGTGGCCGCAGAGCCGATGGGACCGGTCAGGCTATAGGGGAAATGGCTCATGCCTCGGGCTCCTTGCGAGGTTAAAACTGCCGCGACCTTTGCCGACAATGCGCAGTTCCGCAAGGGGCAAGCTGCGAGGCCTGGTCTCAGGTCCGCGTATTGGCAGCCGCAGCAGAGTCTGGGCCGACCGCATCTCGACAACTTTACAGTTACGTCACAGTTTTGCCCTCACCTGCCTTGTCTTCACCGCAGTTGGGCCGAGTCGTTAACGCTTTCTTATGTCAGGACTAGCGAATTGAAGCGGATTCCCGGCAAGGCCCCTCCTTGGCCCAACGCCGTATCCGCAGGTTAGGGACAGGGTCGTCATGGCTGTTTTGGACAATGCTATCTGGTTGACTGGGATCAATGGTACTGCCGCGAGCGGTAATACAACCCTGTCTGAGGATGGCCATAGCACCACCGTCACCGGCACATTCACTGAAAAAGCCTGGGATGCCAGCCAGTCGGGCTATGCGGTGTCCGATTTTGGCGCCTTTGGCATCAGCGAACCAATCACGGCGCGGTTTGATTTCTCCAACCCGGTTGCCGATCTGTCCTTTGATCTGCAGCATGTAAATTCTTCCGGCAGCAGCTATGACGACAAATTCACCCTGCGCCTCCTGGATGCCTCTGGCACCCTGATCCCGGCTGCCGAGGTAATTGCGGGCCTGACGGGTCTGACCCATCAGAGCGTGACCATCAATCCGGATGGCTCTGTCACGATCGAGGCTGAGGGCAGCTCGGCTGATACTATCGGCGTCAGCTTGGTGGGGCCGATCTCGGAACTTTCTGTCACCTATGATAATGGCAGCGATGCTGCGCTGTCGGGGGGCGCCGGGATCTCGGATCTCAGTTTCACCATCCCGCCGGCGCTCAACTACATCGTCGAAGGAACCGGTGGCGATGATCTGATTGACGTCGACTACCTGGGCGACCCCGAAGGGGACCGGGTTGATAACAGCGACGCGCTGGATGGATCGCAGGATGATGTGATCGAGGCCGGTGACGGCAATGACACAGTGCTCGCGGGCGATGGCAATGATTCAATCGAGGCCGGGGATGGTGACGATTATGTTGAGGGCGGCGA
The DNA here is from genome assembly GCF_900313025.1 of Pseudophaeobacter sp. EL27. GTDB lineage: Bacteria > Pseudomonadota > Alphaproteobacteria > Rhodobacterales > Rhodobacteraceae > Pseudophaeobacter. Next base: position 203,051 of record NZ_OMPQ01000002.1, on the reverse strand, counting down.
AGGGGATGACACCCTGCGCGGTGGCTGGGGCGACGACACGCTCTACGGAGGCGATGGCAACGACCAGCTGGAAGGGCTTTATGGCAACGACCTGATCTATGCGGGCGCCGGCGATGACCATGTCTTTGGCCGTGATCAGGATGATCTGATCTATGGCGAAGAGGGCAACGATACCCTGATCGGCAGCATGGGCACCGATACGGTCTGGGGCGGTGAGGGCAATGACCTTCTGGCCGGCAGCCAGGGCAATGATGAAATCCACGGTGGGGCTGGCAATGACCTCGCCTTTATTGGCGTCCATGAGGGCTCGGATAGTATCTACCTGGATGAGGGCAATGACATCCTCGATGGTGGCTCAGCCGGGTCTTCCTTTTATGGCGAGGGCGGCAGTGGCGATGACCGCATGAACAGCGGCGTTGGAGATGACACTCTGTTTGGCGACAGTGGCCGCGACACGCTGCACGGCGGCAGCGGTGGTGATGCGCTGGACGGGGGCAGCGGCGCCGACAGTATCAAGGGCGGCAGTGGCAATGATACGCTGACGGGCGGCACCGGGGCCGATACCCTGTCAGGTGGCGATGACCGCGACCTGTTTCATGGCGGCGCGGGCGATAGCGTTGATGGCGGCGAAGGCGGCGATGACCACGACGTGCTCGACCTGCGCGGAATGGGGCGCAGCCGGGTCACCTATGACCCCGATGATGGCGAGGCCGGCACGGTCGATTTCCTCGATGCTGATGGCACTGTCACCGGCACGCTGACCTTTGAAAACATCGAAGAGGTGATCGAAGAAACCGTGGCCTGTTTCACCCCCGGTGCGATGATTCTGACGCCGCAGGGCGAGGTCGCGGTGGAAGAGATCGTGGTGGGGGATCAGGTGATGACCCTGGATCACGGCGCCCAAACCGTGCGCTGGATTGGCACGCGGGAGCTACAGGCCGCAGATTTGGCGGCACGGTCTGCTTTTAACCCTGTGCGAATTGTAGCGGGTGCCCTGGGCGAGGGGCTGCCGGAGCAGGATCTGCTGGTATCGCCGCAGCATAGAATGCTGCTGAGCAGCGCCCATGCGGAAATGCTGTTTGGCGAGCCAGAGGTGCTGGCCGCCGCAGTCAATCTGGTGAACGAGCGTAGCGTGCAGCGCGCCTACCCGCAGGCGGTCACCTATATCCACCTGATGTTTGACCGCCACGAAATCATCCGCGCCAATGGCGCCTGGACCGAAAGCTTCCAACCCGGTGATCTCACCTTGTCCGGCATGGGGGTTGCACAGCGGGAAGAGCTGCTGGCCCTGTTTCCTGAGGCAGAGATTGCAGCGCAGGGCTTTGCTGCTGCTCGGCCTGCACTGAAAGCCTTTGAGACGGAAATCTTGCTGGAGATGGCCGCGGGCACAGGCGGGTTTTAGGGGCAGCCTCTAGGATATGCGCAAGAAACGGGTCGTCTGTAAAACCGCGCTGATCTAGGACAGGGGGACTGTTTCAAGGAGCCCCCCATGGCCGCACCCTCTTCGCCTGCAATTGATCTTTCCTCAGGCCTGCTTTTGGCAGCTCTGGCGATTGTCTGGGGGGGATCGTTCTTTTTCGCCGAAATCGCCCTGCGTGAGCTGCCGCCTCTGACCATCACCCTGTTTCGCGTGGCGCTGGCGCTGCCTGTGTTGTTTCTGGTGGTGCGGCTCAAAGGTATTGCGATCCCGCGCGGTGCCAAGATCTGGAGGGCCTACCTTGGGATGGGAGCGCTGAACAATGCCATTCCCTTTTCGCTGATCTTCTGGGGGCAGACCCAGATCGAAAGCGGGTTGGCCTCGATCCTCAATGGCACAACTGCAATGTTTGGCGCGGTGGTGGCGGGGCTGCTATTGAAGGATGAGCCCCTGACGCCGCAGAAACTGATTGGGGCTGGTCTAGGCTTTCTTGGCGTGGCTGTAATCATGGGGCCTGCGGCGCTGACCTCGCTGGATCCGCGAAATCTGGCGCAGCTGGCGGTGCTGGCAGCGGCCTTTTCCTATGCGCTGGCCAGCGTCTGGGGGAAACTGTTCCTCGGCGGGCAACCGCCCTTGATGAATGCGCTGGGGATGGTGACCGGCAGTACGGTGCTGATGCTGCCGCTGGTGCTCTATGTAGAGGGCCTGCCGCGCTTTGATCTCTCCATTGACGTCTGGGGCGCCCTGATCGGCATTGCCGTGCTGTCGACCGCGCTGGCCTATCTGATGTATTTTGAGATCCTGCGTCGTGCCGGTTCGGCCAATCTGATGCTGGTGACCCTGCTGATCCCGCCAGTGGCTGTTGCCCTCGGGGCAGGGTTCCTGGGCGAGCAGCTGGGCACGGAGGCCTTTATCGGCTTTGTGATCATCGGGCTGGGATTGGTCGTGACCGATGGCCGCTTGCCCAGAATGCTGCTGGGCAAGCGGCAGGCTTGATTTTGGGTCAGGCGGCGGGGTTCACCGCATCGGGGTGAGCCTTGGCAAAGGCCGGATGTGCGGCGCAGGCTGTCTCAACAGCAGTGATGCGTGGCATGTCCGAAAATTCAGCCCCCCAGCGCCGCGCGTTGTACAGCTGCGGCATCAGGCAGATATCCGCCAGACCTGGCGTATCGCCAGTGCAATAGGGGCTCTGGTCATAGCCCGCCAATAGGGCCTCAAAGGCCTGAAGCCCGGGACGGATGAAATGCACCATCCAATTGCCCGGCATGCCCTCGGCGCCACCGGACATCTGGGTCGCGTGTTTGGCCACCTGTAGGTTGCAGACCGGGTGCAGATCCACCGCAATGGCATGGGCCAGAGCCTGAGCCTGAACCCGCGCGGCAGGGTCCTTTGGTAACAGGTCGAGATCGCGGGTCTGATCCAGATAGTCCAGAATGGCCAGGGACTGGGTCATGCGCAGCCCGTCGATATCAAGCACCGGCACAAACCCCTGCGGATTGCGGGCCAGATGTTCGGGGCTTTTGTGTTCGCCTTTGACCAGATCAATGCTGATGGACTGGTAGTCGATGCCAGCCAGATTAAGCGCAATGCGCAGGCGGTAGCTGGCGGAGGAACGCCAATAGTCGAAGAGAACGGTGTCGTGCATCACTGATCTTTCCTGAGATAAGGGTCTAACATGGGGAAAATGGGCAACCGAAGCCTCTCCGGTTGCCCATTTGCTGTCAATTCATTTGCCGGCGTGCGGGCCCGATATCAGACGTCGCTCAGCTCTTTGGCATGCAGCCAATCGGCATGTTTGGGGGCTTTCTTGGTCTTGGACCATTCTTCCAGCATCTCCCATTTCACCGCGTCAAGCTTCTCCAGCAGCGCCTCTTCTTTGGGATCGGGGCAGGCCAGCTCGACCCGGTGACCGTTGGGATCAAAGAAGTAGATCGAGTGGAAGATTGAGTGGTCGGTCACACCCAGAACCTCGACGCCATTGGCCTCCAGGTGGTCTTTGAATTCGATCAGGGTCTCGCGGTCCTTCACCTTGAAGGCGATGTGCTGCACCCAGATCGGGGTGTTGGGATCACGGCCCATTTCCGGCTTTGTTGGCAGCTCAAAAAACGCCAGCACGTTGCCGTTGCCCGCATCCATGAAGATATGCATGTAGGGATCGGGCTCATGGGTCGATGGCACGTGATCCTCGGCGATCGCCAGGACAAAATCCATCTTGAGCATCTGGTTGTACCACTCGACGGTCTGTTTGGCGTCTTTGCAGCGATAGGCGACGTGGTGAATTTGTTCGATTTTCACGAGGGGTCCTCCTCTTTGGTGAGCGCGGCAGCAGCCAGCGCCTGTTTCAGGATCGCGCGGTCTCCGATGTGGTTGGCCAGCACCAAGAGCAGACGGGCGTTGAACGCATCGCTGTCTGCCTTGTCGCGGCCTTCATGAGCGGCCAGAAGATCTGCATAGAAATCATCGGCGCCGTTGATATTCGGGTTCAGGATCAAGGTATCGGGCATCTGGCTTACTCCTTACCCACGGCGCGGCGGATCGCTGCGCGGAACTGGTTGTCATCATAAGAGGCACGGCGGGCGGCGACATGCTGATCCGGGCGGATCAGATAGACGCCGCTGTCATGGCTGCCCAGATACCGCTCCTTCAAAGCCAGGGTCTTGTCGTCCTTGACCGAGAGCGCCAGCCGTTTGACGGTGATACCGGCCTCTTCGATCTCATCCGGTGCATCAGCATCAATGGTCAGCAGGATGAATGTATTGCCCAGCTTGGGCAGCAGGAAGTCATCCCCCAAAGGTGCATCGGGGCAGGAAGAGCCGGGACGGCTGCGTGCCGGACCGTCCATCAGCGCATCAGCTGAGTTCAGGGTTGAGCCATCATAGGTACAGGGCACCGACAGGCGGCCTGAGTTCACCAGAGGCCGGGCAAATTCATGATGCTCGCTCAGGTCCAGAACCGCGTCGCGCAACAGACGGGACATTTCCGATTTTGGCGTGATGAAATCGGTGGAACGGCTGGAATTGAGGATATTCTCATCAGCGCCGTGAACGCGTTCCTGGTCGTAGCTGTCGAGCAGGCTTTCGGGGGCCTTGCCCTCCATCACCAGTTTCAGCTTCCAGATCAGGTTGTCGGTGTCCTGCAGGCCCGAGTTGGCCCCCCGGGCACCAAAGGGCGAGACCTGATGCGCGGCATCGCCGGCGAACAACACGCGACCGTGGCGGAATTTCTCCATTCGGCGGCACTGGAAGGTGTAGATCGAGACCCATTCCAGCTCAAACTCCACCTCATCGCCCAGCATTGCCTTGAGGCGCGGGATGACGTTTTCGGGGCGTTTCTCGCGCTCCTTGTCGATGTCCCAACCCAGCTGCAAGTCAATGCGCCAGACCCCATCGGGCTGTTTGTGCAGCAGGGCAGACTGGCCCTTGTTGAAGGGCGGATCAAACCAGAACCAACGCTCGGTCGGGAAGTCGGCCTCCATGATCACATCGGCAATCAGGAAGTTGTCTTCAAAGACGCGGCCTACAAAATCCAGCCCCAGCATGCGCCGGGTGGGGGATCCAGCACCGTCACAGGCGATCATCCAATCTGCCTCGAGGTTATAGGAGCCTTCTGGCGTGTCGATATCCAGCGTCACGTGATCGGGATGGGTGCCAATGGCCGAAACCTTGTTGCGTCCGCGGATCTCGATCGGGGCGCCCTGTTCCTGCAGCTCGTGCACCCGATTGACCAGATATTCTTCAAAATAATACTGCTGCAGATTAATAAAGGCGGGACGCTGGTGGCCTTCTTCCGGCAGCAGGTTGAAGTCATAGACCTGGCGGTCATCAAAGAAGACCTTGCCCTTGTTCCACAGCACGCCCTTGTCGACCATGGGCTGGCCACAGCCCAGACGGTCAAGGATTTCCAGTGGTCTCTTGGCAAAGCAGATGGCGCGGGAGCCAAAGCTCACCTTATCGTTTTCATCAAGGATCACCACCTCGACGCCTTCCTGCGCCAGCTCAATGCCAGCCGCGAGGCCAATAGGGCCTGCGCCAATTACCACCACCTTTCGGCGCACGGGCGTTCCGGCATCCTGATCCTCATGACGGGCATAAGGATACATCGGGACTTCAAAGATCTTGTTCATCTGGTCTCCTCCCAAAGGGGGTGCCAACCGGAGGTCCTGATCGGCACAGCTTCTCTGTTTCCCGGCAAGCGCGACCTGCCGGGAGGATGTTCACATCGTTTCATATGTTTTGCTGGGGCGGCACGATCTGGATCAAGGCGCCCCGGGTTTGTGACCGGCTGGGTTAGCAGCGTGGTCTGAAAGCCCCCGGACCTATGGGGGCTTTCAATGGGGTATCAGCCCTGCAGGGCGGCCCACATTTCCAGATCGCGCTCGGCGGTCCAGATGCGGGGATGGGCAATGCCACGGGCCTCATCATAGGCGCGGGCCACGTTGAAGGGCAGGCAGTGCTCATAGATGGCATAATCGGCAAACTTGGGGTCACATTCGGCGCGCACCGCGTCCCAGGCTTCCTTCAGCGATCCACCGCGTGCCGCGACACGGGCGGCGGGCAGATAGGTGCTCTGCACAAAATCACGGGTGCTCTCGATGGCGCGGTTCACCGCTTCTTTGCCAACCAAAGCGCCACCACGACCGGGTGCAATTGCGTCCACCTCATAGGCCTTGATATTGTCCAGGGTCTGGCCCCAATCGGCAAAATGCCCATCACCACAGTAGCAGGCCGAGTGATCCTCGACGATGTCCCCGGTGAACATGACGTTCTGATCCGGCACATGGATCACGGCGTCACCAGCCGTATGGGCGCGCCCGATCTGCTTGATGTTGACCCGGCGTTTGCCCAGGAACACGGTCATTTCATCGCTGAAAGTGGTGGTTGGCATGGTCAGGCCGGGAATGCTCTCGTGGCCTTCAAACAGGCGCGGGAAGCGCTGGAATTCGCTGTCCCAGTCTTCCTGGCCGCGTTCAAGCACCATGTTGTAGGCGGCATTCGACATGATCACCTGCTGCGCATTAAAGGCCGAGGCCCCAAGAACGCGTACGGCATGATAATGGGTCAGCACCACATGGGTGATCGGTTTGTCGGTGACGGAGCGCACGCATTCGATCACCTTATTGGCCAGGCGCGGTGTTGCCTGGGCCTCGACGATCATCACGGAATCGTCGCCAATGATCACACCAGAGTTGGGATCGCCTTCTGCCGTGAAGGCATACAGCCCCTCACCGATCTCATCAAAGGTGATTTTCTTTTCGCTCATGTCCCCTTGGGACGCAAAGGCCTTGGCCATGTCTCTATCCTTTTGTCGGGTCGAAGGGGGGCGCCCCCCCTTCAAAAATCAGTCTTGTGCTACGACTTACTTTGCCGGCCAGGCTTTGGCGGGCAGGATCTTGCCCACACAATCGCCAAAGCCTATGGTGAAGCCATCACCACGCGCATTGCCGCGCAGGGTCAGGGTATCGCCATCCTCGATAAAGCCGCGTGTCTCGCCGGTATCGAGGGTAAAGGGCTCACGCCCGGCCCAGCTCAGCTCCATCAGGGAGCCATATTCAGAGCGCTCCGCCCCGGAAATGGTGCCAGACCCCAAAAGATCCCCGGTGTTCATTTCGCAGCCGCCAATGGCGTGGTGGCAGAGCTGCTCGGCCGCCGAGTAATACATCCGGTTGTAGTTGGTCTTGGAGACCGAGGTGGCCGCCGCCGCCCCTTCGGGCTGCATCAAAACTTCCAACTCGATGTCATACAAACCGTCCTTGCTGCCATCTAGATAGGGCAGCAGCTCTTTTTCACGCGCAGGCGTTGGTGCGCGGAAGCTTTCCAGCGCTGCGGCGGTGACGATCCAGGGCGAGATCGAAGTGCCGAAGGCTTTGCCCTGGAAGGGGCCCAGTGGCTGGTATTCCCAGCCCTGGATGTCGCGGGCCGACCAGTCGTTCAACAACACATAGCCAAAGATCATGGCATCGGCCTCATCCACGGTGATCGGCTGGCCGAATTCAGATCCGGTGCCAACGATTGCACCCATTTCCAACTCGATATCCAGGCGTTTGGTGGGCCCAAACGACGGCATCTCAGCGTCCGGCGCCTTGGTCTGGCCATTGGGACGAAGGATCTCGGTGCCCGACACCACCACGGAAGAGGCGCGGCCATTATAGCCAATTGGGATGTGCAGCCAGTTGGCAGGCAGATCTGGCGAGCCACGCAGGATTGCCCCCATGTTTTTGGCGTGCTGCATACCTGCATAAAAGTCGGTATATTCCGCAACTGCCATCGGCATGTGCAGCTCGGCATCCGCTTGGGCAACCAGCAGGGGCTCCACCTTGGCCTGCTCAGCAGCACCTTCAGCCAGCAGTGCCGTCAGACGGGCGCGCAGGGCGGCCCAAACCGCAGGCCCCTCTTCCATCATTTCGTTCCAGAAGGGGACTTCAAACAGCGGATAATCCGCCAGTTGCAGCAGGCCTGCGTCTTCGGCGGCCTGACAGTCCAGGATCATATCGCCAATCGCGACACCACAGCGCGGATCGCTGTCTTCGGTGGAGAAAACGCCATAGGGCAGGTTGTTCAGCGGAAAAGGATGTGCGGCGTCATTGGCCGAAGCAACCCAGGATTTCAGAAGCGGCATAGTGCCTCCAATCATGCGAGGCACTTGCGGCCTCATTATCATCTTTCCGGAAAATATTCCGGGGGTGAATGGGCCCTGTGGGGCCCAGAGGGGGCAGCGCCCCCTTCTTATCTCTTTGTTATTTCATACCAGGCGTGCCGTCGAACTTCTTCTCGATGTCGCTCCAGCAATCGATATAGTCATCCTGCAAGGGGGCTTCCTTGGCGGCAAATTCGGTCAGATGCTGCGGGAAGCGGGTCTCGAACATGAAGGACATGGTGTTTTCCAGCTTCTCAGGTCCGAGGTTGGAGTTCGACGCGCCTTCAAAGGCGTTTTTGTCCGGTCCATGCGGGATCATCATATTGTGCAGCGACATGCCACCGGGAATGAACCCCTGCGGCTTGGCGTCGTACTGACCGTAGATATTGCCCATCATCTCGGACATGATGTTCTTGTGATACCAGGGCGGGCGGAAGGTATTTTCTGCCACCATCCAGCGATCGCGGAACAGCACAAAGTCGATATTGGCCGTCCCCGGCACGCCAGAGGGCGCGGTGAGCACGGTAAAGATCGAGGGGTCCGGGTGATCAAACAGGATGGCCCCAACCGGGCAATAGGTCTTCAGGTCATATTTATAGGGCGCGTAATTGCCGTGCCAGGCCACCACATCCAGCGGCGACTGGTCGATCTTGGTTTCATGGAACTGGCCACACCATTTGACGGTCACGGTTGAGGGTATCTCTCGGTCCTCATAGGCCGCCACCGGGGCTTTGAAGTCGCGGGGATTGGCCATGCAGTTGGCCCCAATCGGGCCACGGCCCGGCAACTCAAACTTCTGACCGTAGTTTTCGCAAACAAAACCACGCGCCGGGCCTTCCAACACTTCAACCCGGTAGACCAGCCCGCGGGGAATAATGGCGATCTCCTGCGGTTCCAGATCAATGATACCCAGCTCGGTGGCAAAACGCAGACGGCCTTCCTGTGGCACCACCAGCAATTCGGAATCGGCGGAGAAGAAATAGGCGTCCTGCATGCTCTCAGTTACCAGATAGACATGGCTGGCCATCCCCACCTGGGTATTCACGTCGCCTGCGGTGGTCATGGTCTTCATGCCGGTGAGCCAGGTCAGGGCCTGACCGTCATGGGGCACTGGATCCCAGCGATACTGGCCAAGGCTGGCCACATCCGGGTCCACGTGGGGCGCGGATTTCCAATAGGGCAGGTCAATCTTGGTATAACGGTGCGAATGCTTCACGCTGGGGCGGATGCGGTAGCACCAGGTCCGCTCAGGCGGGTCAGCGGTAAAGGCGGTGCCGGAAAGCTGCTCGCCATAAAGACCGTAGTTACATTTCTGCGGGCTGTTCATGCCCTGCGGCATGGCCCCTGGCAGCACCTCGGATTCAAAGTCATTACCAAAGCCAGGCATATAGCCCTCGTGCGGGCCGGCAAGGGAGGGGGCCTGGATCATCTCGTGGGGATCAGCAGCTTTATTCATGTCGCGCGCTCCTTTTCTGCTTGCGGAATTAATAGTTGTTTTTGTAACTAACAAGGGAAAGGAGAGCGCCATGACTGAAAAAGATGATTTTTCGCTGCAGGATTTCCTGCCCTTCCTGCTCAACCGTGCAGCCGAGGATTCTTCGCTGGAGTTTCAGGCCCACTATAAGAATCGCTATGGTATGCTGCGCAATGAATGGAGAGTGCTGTTTCATTTGGGGATTTTTGGCCAGATGACGGCAAAGGACATTGGTGAGCGCGCCAAGATCCACAAGACCAAGATCAGCCGCGCCGTGGCCAAATTGGCGACGCGCCGATTCGTCTCTCGCAACCGCGATGAAAAGGACCGCCGCTCAGAGCATTTGCGTCTTACACCGGCGGGCGAAGCAGCTTATCGTGATCTGCGAGACCAGGCACAAAGCTATGATGCGCAGCTCGCAGAGCGTTTCACGCCTGAAGAGGTGGCGCTGTTGCGGCGCATGTTGCGACAGCTGGCTGGTATAGAGGAGCCCAGATCCAGGGAGCTGGAACAGGGCCAGCAATAGGGGCTTGGCAGCTATGGCAGAGAAAGGCGACGCGGCGATGGATTGTTTGGATGCAAGAGCAGCAGCGCTGGTGCCCTGGATGATCGACAAGGGGCTGCGCAGCTCTGGCCGTCAGGATCTGCTCAATACCTTTTGTGAAAAGCTGGTGGAGATGGGAGTGCCGCTCTGGCGGTTTCATCTGGCGCAACGGGCCTTTCACCCCAAGTTCGGCGGCATTGGCTACAATTGGACGCGGTCTGATGGTATCAGTCACGAACATTATGAGCGTCGTGAAACCCCGCGGGAGGCCTGGCTCAGAAGCCCGTTCTATCAGATGCTGGAGCAGGGGCTGGAGCGCCTGCAGTTTGACCTGACATCAAATGTGCCCCCGCAGTTCCCCCTGCTAGAGGAGCTGAAGGCACGTGGCGCCACTGAGTATTTTGCGCTGACCCTGCGCTTCACGGACGATGATGCGCCGGTTGATCCCAACGCGCCCTCCGAAGGGGTGCTGACCTCCTGGACCACGGACAACCCAGAGGGTTTTTCGGCCGAGGATCGCGCTCTGATCCAGTCGCTGTATCCGATATTGGGGCTTGCGCTTAAATCCATGTCGAACCGGCAGATGGCCAGTGACCTGTTGCAAACCTATCTGGGGCGTGATCCGGGCCAGCGAGTGCTGTCCGGGGAATTCCAGCGGGGCTCCTCCAGCGAGATAGATGCGGTCATTGGATTGTTCGACCTCAAGGGCTTCACCAGCCTGGCCGGAGAGCTGCCAGGGCCGGAGCTGATCGAGATGCTGAACGATTATTTTGGCATTGCCGTGGCCGCCACCCAAGCGCATGGCGGCAACATTCTCAAGTTCCTGGGCGATGGCATGCTGGTGATGTTCAATCTCGGCAGCATTGAAAAAGACTCACAGGCGGCTCTGGCTGCCTCTGCCGAGCTATGTCGCAATATTGGCCTGCGCAATCAGGAGCGTCTGGCGCAGGGCCTGCCGATAACGGACTGGACGCTGGCCCTGCATGCGGGGCCCATTCTCTATGGCAATATCGGGGCCGAAAACCGGCTGGATTTCACAGTGATTGGTCCGGCTGTCAACCAGACGGCGCGGATTGCCGGCATGCATCGTTCGGTTGGCCAGAACCTGATTTTCTCCTCGGTGGTTCAGCGCGCGATTTCCGGTGATGCCCATGACATGGTGTCCTTGGGGCGCTACATGCTGCGCGGCGTCAGTGAGCCAATCGAACTCTTTACCATTTACCGGCCCAATGGCGTGATCTCTGATCTTACACCCTATATGGACGAGGCAGCGGAATAGCGCCTTCTTGCAAGGGGCGGGGCGATTTCGCCCGACGATGTCAAAACGAGCCTCGCTTGAACGGTAGATCTTGCGAAAGGAAACATCTGTCTTGATTGCCTATGTCACAGTTGGTGCCGATGATATTGCAGGCGCAAAGAGGTTTTATTCGGCGTTTCTGCTCGCTCTTGGTTATGGGCTGAAAGAAGGACCTGAGGGGCTCAGCTATGCCTTGCCTGTGCAGCCGGGGCAGTTTCCTGTGCTGCCAGACTTTTACGTCAAGCCGACATTCGACGGGAAGCCGGCTTCGGCTGGCAATGGCGTTATGATTGCCTTTGAGGCCCGAACTCAAAGTCAGGTGCGGGAGCTTCACGCCGCCGCACTTGCCGCAGGTGGCTTTGACGAGGGGCAGCCAGGTTTTCGTGCCTCTTATGGGCCGCGCTTTTATGTTGGCTATCTGCGTGATCCCCAAGGCAACAAGATCGCTTTGTTCTCCAGCAACCCCGGCGAGCCAGGGCGCGATGGTTAGTTTGGATCCGCTGGGAAGGAGGTGTTGGGGGAGCTTACCCAACTATAGAGGGGCCACCGAATAAGGGCCGACGAAGCGATGCACCGTGATGAGAATGCAAAAAGGCGCCCGCATATGTTTGGGCGCCTTCAGTTTGATCACTGTGACTGTTTGGGCCTCAGATGTCGATCTCGACGCCGGGCAGGTTCACTGCCTTCATCATGTCGCGCAGCTCTTGCCGGGCGGCGATGTTGGAGATGTTCAGCTGCTTGATGCCGATGTCTTTGAGGTCCAGCAGGGTCAGGCCGCGCGGGAACAGCTCGCGGAAAATCACCCGTTCGGAAAAGCCGGGTGCAACACGAAAGCCGATGCGCTTGGACAGCATGTTGATGGCCCGTTCCATCTTTTCTTTGTTGACCATGCGCTGGGTGCCGACACGATTGCGGATCACCACCCAGTCGATGGGTTTCAGACCCGCCTGGGCACGTAGCTGGCGGGCGTTCCAGACCATCTCGGAATAGACTGAAGGACCGGTAATCTTTTCGCCCTTCTGATCCGTGTGGGCCAGCAGGTCGAAATCCACAAAGCTGTCGTTCAGCGGGGTGATCAGCGTGTCGGCCAAGGAGTGCGCAACCTGGCTCAACCGCGTGTGTGAGCCGGGGCAGTCGATCAGGATGAAATCATTGTCCGGCTCCAGGCTGGAGACCGCAGCTGAGAGGCGGTGATCATAGATGTTTTCGCCCGGTTGCAGGCTGTCGGCGTCAATCTCGGGCAGTTCGTGCAGTTCCACCAGGGGCAGATCCAGCGCCGCCTTGGCCATGAACTCCTTGCGGTTTTCAATGTAGCGACCCAAAGAGCGCTGCCGCAGATCCAGATCCAGCGCTGCCACCTTATGGCCAAGCCGGGCCAGCGTTGTGGCCACATGGATCGAGACGGTGGATTTACCGGCGCCGCCCTTTTCGTTGCCGACGACTATGATATGCGCCATCTTATGGTCCCTTTGGTTCGCCGCGCTGCTCGCGCCTGTTGTATTGGTCCCGACTATAGAGTCGGTGCGAATCAATGAAAAGCGCCCAAATCATCGACAAAGCCCATGTTAGGGCCTGTAATAGGACTCATTTGACCGTCTGATTGGCGCCGCTGTGCCGCGCCAGGATTTTGGCAGCTAAAATAAAAAATGCCGCCCCCGAAGGAACGGCATTTCGAAACCAAAGGTTTTGGGATGCTTAGAAGCCCAGGCCTTCGTATTTCTTTTTGAACTTGGAGACGCGGCCGCCGGCATCCATCAGACGGGTGTTACCACCGGTCCAGGCAGGGTGCACTGTGGGGTCAATGTCCAGCGCCATCTGGTCGCCTTCTTTGCCCCAGGTGGAGCGCATCTTCAGAATGGTGCCATCGGTCATTTTGACGTCGATGAAGTGGTAATCGGGGTGAATATCTTTTTTCATGATACCGCTCCTCAGGCTTTTTTGGCTTTGTAGTTTGCATCTTCACGGATACGTGCGGACTTACCGCGCAGGGCGCGCAGGTAGTACAGTTTGGCGCGACGAACGCGGCCACGACGCACAACGGTGATGCTGTCGATATTGGTGGAGTGCAGAGGGAACACACGTTCCACGCCTTCACCAAAAGAAATCTTGCGAACGGTGAAGGAACCGGCAATGCCCGAGCCGTTTTTACGGCTGATGCAGACGCCTTCGTAGTTCTGAACGCGCGAACGCGAACCTTCGGTTACTTTAAAGCCAACACGGATGGTGTCACCGGCTTTGAAGTCAGGGATGTCTTTCCCCAGGGCGGCAACTTGTTCCGCCTCCAGCTGTGCGATCAGGTCCATCTGATCTTCTCCTATTTTGCTCGTGGTTTTCCACGAAGTATTTGCGCGTCCTCAGAGCTCTTGGTCTTCACCGGGTCCCGCATCAGCAGCCCGCCAGAGGTTAGGTCGTCTGTTCATTCAAGCTGTCGAATTGGCCTGCGCTGCAATGACCGAAGAAGGCCAGGTAGGATCCAGCAGTCCAATATTCAACGAATCGGAGACGCAACAGCGAATCCAAGTAGGCGGTCTGTAGGGGAAATGCAGGCCCAGATCAAGGGTGAGCCTGGAGACGCCGTTGGTCTTTCTTTTTGAGATTGCTGCCCTGGAACCCGTCATATACCCGGAGATTACACTCGTTTTGAGTGTGTGAAGTTTTAGGGAGAAATTGATGTTCAAGACCATTTTTAGACTGGCGATTGTGGCGATGTCTTTGTCGGCATGTTCGGGCGTTGATCACAGTGACATTGGGGGGCCAAGCAGCGCGGAGATTCGCGCTCAAAAAGCAGAAAATCTGGCGCTGTGGGAAACGCGACAGTCGATCTCATATGCTGGCAAACCATTTGAAATTGCCGTTGCAAGCTCCAAGGCCTTTGCATTCATTGCTCCAGGCAGTGATGGTTTTTCCTATACACCAACGGACCTGGAAGCGGCGGCAAGATCCTTCACCGGATGTCAGGCGAAATATGCTGCGGGTATTTTGACAATGGTTGGCGGGTATTCGGCAAGCAGTGATCTACGCAGCATTCAGAGCAAAGTCAAAAGCTTCAAATACTGGCGTACCGACCTGACATGTTAAAGCCCAGCAGAGCTTCGATGCTTCTCTTGTGTGGCGCGATTGCAACCCTGGCGGGATGTGTTAGTGCGCCCTCAAAGGGCATTGAGGAGGTATCAATGCGCAATACAGTCTTTCCTGAATATCCTCAGGGCGGCTGGACCTACCTCAGTTTTTCACCTGCGCATGGCTTTCAGGTGAACTATTTGTCGGCGGATGGTCGTGCTTGGCTTTGGTACCCAGGCAACACGCATGGAGTACCCGAAGAGTGGAAGTTGGATCGGGTTGCGGGCCAAAGCAGCGTTTGTTGGCGCCACCCGTCTAACAGCTTTAATCCCGTTACCAAGCAAACTGGCGGCACCTTTGCCTGCGAGCCTCTTTCCCTTGCTCAAAGGGCGGTAGTGGCACGGCTGCCGGGCGATCACTATGCTTTGTCGAACGGGCAAATTCCATATCAACGGCAGAAATGTACCGCCCCTTCGGAGTTCGAGTTCGACCGCCAGCGGTTTCGCTGTTGATCTGGCACGGCTGACTTTGACACCCGGCAAGCGTCCCTATCAAAGGGGGTGCTTGTTGTTCCCATCGACGATGAGGGCGTCTCAGAGATCTGGCTTACTGCTTTTGCAACAGAGCGCCAAAGAAATTGATGCCGCGCTCCAGGTTCTCGATCGACAGCCGCTCATTGGTGCCGTGGAAGCGCGCCAGATCCGAACCTTCGATTTTGAAGGGATTGATCCGATAGGCGTTCTTGGCCGCCTTGCCATAGTGGCGTGCATCAGTGGCGGCGATGGTCAGACCGGGCACCGTGGCCAGGGGGCCAAAGGCATCCAGAATCGATGTTTTGATGTCGCCGTAGCCGGTAGCGCTGGAGGAAGACACTGGCGAGGCCGGGTTTGCCAAGTCTTCATCATAGCGGATTTCGATTTCCGGGTCGTCGATAGTTTGGCGCACATGTTCGACGATATCGGCCACGGTATCGCGGGGGTGGATGCGGAAGTTGATCTTGGCGGAGGCCTCAGCCGCCAGCACGTTGTCCTTGCTCGATCCCGTCAACATGGTTGGTGCGGTGGTGCTGCGCAGCATGGCATCAGTAGTGGGGGAGGCCGCCAGGATGGATTCCAACAGCGGTTTGAACAGCCAGCGGTTGGCAAAGACCACACGCTGACCAAAGGAGAAATGCCGCCCCAGCGAGTCAAAGAATTCCTCTGACAACCCGCTCAGCCCTCCCGGCACCGGAGTGTCCTGCAGGCGTGCCACGGCCTTGGCGATGCGGCCTACGGCCGTCACCCGGGGCGGCATCGAGGAATGCCCGCCTGCGGATTTGGCCACCAGTTCCAGGGTCACATAGCCCTTTTCTGACAGGTTGATACTTGCCACAGGCTGGTCCAGGCCGGGGATGACCTTATCCAACACAAAGGAGCCTTCATCCAGCATCCAGTCCAGCTCAATGCCGAGCTTATTGAAGTGAACAGCTACCGCCATGGCACCCAGGCCGCCGACTTCCTCATCGCCACCAAAGCTGAAATAGACCGTGCGTTTGGGGGTGAAACCATCGGCAATCATCTTTTCTGCGGCGGTCAGCATGGCGATAACTGCGCCCTTGTCATCCAGGGTGCCGCGGCCCCAGACAAATTCATCGTCGATGACGCCAGAAAACGGCTCATGCTCCCAGAGATCATGCGAACCGGGGGCGATGGGAACAACGTCATAATGGCCGGCCAGCAGAATAGGGGCCAAGCTCTCGTCGCTGCCTTTCCACATATAGAGCGGCGTCTGCCGGGCCAGAACTTCGCGGCTCATGGTGCTGTGCACCAGCGGGTAGGTTTCTTCCAGAAAGGTCAGGAAGGCGGCAAAATCCGGGTGTTTCAACTCGGTGGAGACCGTCCGAAACTTGACCGCCTCTGACAGGTCCTGAGTTGCCTGCTCGATATTCGTATTCAGATCATAGGGTTCGCCGGTGCTGGCCACGGCTTCTGGCGTATAACGCAATGTGTTGAACAGCAGCACGGCCACCAGGACCACCACAACCAAAAGCAATCCCGCCAACAGGCGCAGCAATACACGACCCATGAATTCGCTCCCCGTCTGAGCCCTGCGCTGATGCATTGCGCAGGGGTAGTCTCAGTCAAAATGAAAAATGATTTTGAGCATGATGCATAGAAGGGGGCGTTCTGTCGTGGTTAACTATGCGTCACTTCTTTTTGCGCTTGGGTTTTGGCGCGGGTCTGCTGGCCTCATAGGTCTGCCACAGGTCGGGGCGGCGGGCCTTGGTGATTTCTTCGGCCATTTCCTGACGCCACTCGGCCACCTTGCCGTGGTGGCCCGACATCAGCACATCCGGGATCTTGCGCCCCTGCCATTCCGCTGGCCGGGTGTATTGCGGGTGTTCCAACAGTCCAGAGGAAAAGCTCTCTTCCTCGGTTGAGGCCTGATTGCCCAGCACACCGGGGATCAGTCGCACGGTGGCATCAATCAGCGCCTGCGCCGCCAGCTCGCCGCCGGTCATGACAAAATCCCCCAGAGAGACCTCCTGGATATTGTAGTGTTCCAGGACCCGCTCATCGACGCCCTCAAACCGGCCACAAAGCAGCGTCATGCCATCGCAGCGCGCCAGGTTCTGCATCAGTGCCTGATCCATTGGCTTGCCTCGGGGGGTGAGGTAGATCAACGGCCAGTTGCCGCCCCGCGGCGCGGTGGTGTCCTGCATGGCGTGATCAATGGCATTGCCCAGCACATCCGCGCGCAGCACCATGCCAGCGCCACCGCCCGCCGGGGTATCATCCACATTACGGTGTTTTCCGACGCCAAATTCGCGCAGATCCACCGTCTCCAACTGCCACAGCCCCTCCTGCAGCGCCTTGCCCGTCAGGCTTTCGCCCAACACACCGGGAAAGGCGGTCGGGAACAATGTCAGGATCTTGGCCTTCCAAACACCGGCCAGATCGGGTGTTGGCGTCATCAGTTCGCGCGGCTTCAGAACCGGGCGGATGGCCTTGCGGCCATGGGACTTGTTTAGAGGGGGCTTTGGTGTAGTCATTCTTTGCTTTTACGGTATACGGTCGCCCGTGCAACCCACCCTTTGAAAGAGCCGGGCCCCTAGATGACGATTGGCCAGAAAATTCCGGACAGCGAAGATGCGATCTTTGATCGCGCCTGCAGAGCGTGGCAGCAGGCCAAGGTGAACACCCCGTGGGCGGATCAGGTGGGAGAACGCCTGGTGCCATTAAAATTGGTGCATCTGCCTCATGCGGTGCGCGGTGTCTTTGCCGTGAAGGCCACTTCAGGAGAAAGGGCCATCTGGAAGGTTGAGATCCACCCTTCCAATCCAGATGCTCTGCGCCGCAATCTAATGGCCTTGGAGCAGGCCCGGCAGGTGCTGTCATCCGTCTCGGGCTGCGGGGTGCCGCAGATCCTTTGGAGTGATGTGGACAGGGGGTTGTCCCTCACTGAGTTTGCCATAGGTGATACGGGACGCCGCGCGCTGCGAGGGGCCGAAATTGGTTTTGGTCATAGGGCTGATATTTTGCTCCGAATTGGTCGTTATTGTGCAGCACTACATGAATACAGCCCCGGTTACGTCGAGCCCTTTCATCCAAGCCCGTTTCTAAAGCAGGTGATCGGCACTGGGGCTGCAGTAAGGGCAGGCAAAATCAAGATCGCGCGTTCCAGGCGTTTTTTGGGGCTTTGTGCCTATCTTCATCGGGCTGGCCGACGGGCCAGCGGGTTAGAGTTTCGACGCAGTCAAACTCACGGGGATTTTCACCTTTTGAACCTGCTGATCACTGAAAACTGTGTGACGGGAGTTGATTTTTTTAACTCCGATCCCAAACCAAGTTATCTGGACGTGGCGCGGTTCTGGAACAATGCCGGAGACCATTTCGACTGTACTGATCAAGGTCGGGACGATGGCGAGGCCCAACTGTCGGGATTCGCTGGGCTACCAGGAGCGGACTGGGCGGCATTTATGCAGGGCTATGGTTCGGATCTGGCGCAGGATCCGGTGTTTCACTTTTTCTTTGCTCTACAGCTTTTCAGGGAATGGAAGAAAAAAATCGGCAACTGGCAGGACCTGGCAACTGACCGGCAAGCCCAGTTGGAACGCTTCACAGCCCGACTTGATTGGCTTTTGGCAGCAGAGCCCAAGGGTGCAAACGAAACGAAAGAGGCCAACCGGTAGGCAAGGAAGCCCGCTTTAGGTTATAGAATACCCTCTGGCGGATCTGCGATGATGCGGCCCTGTTCCAGATCAACCGTGGGCACCGCTGCCAGGGTGAAGGGCAGGAACACCGTGCCTTTTAGGCCTTCGCCCGTCAGCTCCAGCAGATCGCTGGCGCCGTGGTTTTGCACGGATTTCACAGTGCCCAGTAGTGCCCCGCCAGTGTCATAAACTTCGACGCCGATCAGATCGGCGTGGTAATACTCGTCGCTGGGCAGGGTTGGCAGCTGGTCGCGCGTGGTGAACAGGCGCACCCCCTTCAGGGCATCGGCCTGTTCTTTGGTCTCAACACCTGCAATGCGGCCACAAAACCCACCTTTGACGGCGCGGCTCAGGGTCAGGCTGAAGCTTTGAGAACCATCTTCATTGGTGAGTGGAGAATAGGTTTCGATCTCTTCGGGCTGGGCGCAAAAGCTCTTGAGGCGGACTTCGCCGCGGACGCCGTAAGATCCGGCAAGGGCGCCGACGCAAATCATATCACTTTGGGGGGCACTCATGGCTTCACTCTCCGGCGCAGAACCCGGCGCGCATCCATTGGCCGCCAGATTGTGCGCATAGGTCCTTTTGATGGCTGCGCTCGAATAGAATGCCTGAGGTAAAGGCGATCGCAACAAAAATTACAAGGCGGATCAGACGTCCCATTGGGTCACCGTGTCTCGATCGCCAAGGAGGGCTGACGCATTTCCCAGCCCTGGCGTTCCAGTTCCGGGCTGTCGTGCAGCTCTTCGGGTAGGCCGATGCAGAAATAGCCGACCAGTTGCCAGCCCTCCGGCACCTGCAAATCACGGCTGAGCTGATCGGGATCCAGCACTGAAACCCAGCCCAGCCCCAATCCTTCGGCGCGCAGGGTCAGCCAGAACAGAGTTATGGCGGTGACCACCGAATAGCGCCGCATCTCGGGCATGGTGCCCGCGCCAAGGCCATGGCCCTGCGCGGTTTCATCGTCGCAATAGATCGCCAATTGCACCGGGGCCTCGCGCATGCCTGACAGCTTCAGGCCGGCATAGCGGCTGGCGCGCTCACCGGAATAACCGGCAAGAGCCTCTGCATTGGCGCTTTCAAAATTCTTCAGGGCTGCAGTCCGCGCGGCATCACTGGTGATGCGCAGGATGCGCCAGGGTTCGCTCAACCCCACCGAAGGGGCCAGCTGGATGGCGTTGAGGCAGCGCGCGAGCACTGCCTCATCAACCGGATCCTTGCGAAAGCGGCGCACATCGCGCCGCATCCGCATCAGATGGTCAAGCTGGGCGCGGAACGCCTCTGGAAAGGCACCATCAGGCACCTCCCCATCACGCCCCAAAGGGGGCAGGTCCCGCGACCCCATTGCCTTATTCCGCGTCTGCGGCTGGCTCGGCGGCCTTGGCTGCTTTTTCTTCAGCGCGTTCCTGGGCTTTCTTGCCAGGGGTACCCTTTTTAGGGTTGTTGCGCTCGGCCTTTTCACGAACGCCAGCGGCTTCGAGCATACGGGCGATACGGTCGGTGACCTGGGCGCCCTGGCCGAGCCAGTACTGAACACGCTCCATGTCCATTTTTACGCGCTCTTCGCTGTCTTTGGGCAGCAGAGGGTTGTAGGTGCCGAGCTTTTCAACAAAACGGCCGTCACGTGGCATGCGGCTGTCAGCAGCCACGATGCGGTAGAAGGGGCGTTTTTTCGAGCCGCCACGGGCCAGACGAAGTTTGATAGCCATGGGTAGTCTCCTTTGATGGCGTTTACAGGGAAGGCCCTGTTATTCCTGGTGTTTCTTGTGGTGTCTGATGACTTCCTGAATGATGAAATTCAGGAAAGCCTTGGCAAAATCGGGGTCCAGGTTGGCCCGTTTCGCCAAATCTTCGAGCCGCGCAATCTGCTTGGCCTCTCGGGTCGGGTCCGAGGGCGGCAGGTCATGTTCAGCTTTCAGCTGACCAACGGCCTGTGTGTGTTTGAACCGTTCGCCCAGCGTATAGACGAGGATGGCGTCCAGCCGGTCGATGCTCTCGCGGTGTCCCATAAGGATTTCGGCGGCGCGGGCTGCATCATCCAGATCGGACTGGGAGGTGTTGGTCGTATCAGTCAAGAGCCCATCCTTTTGGTTTGAACAGCGGGTCAGCATAGTGGCTGATTTCCATCTCGATCCCATGGGCAATCTGGCTGCCCTTCAGGACCTCTGGGTTGGGATGGCGATAGACCGCGTCATTGCCATCAATGGTGCTGGCTTCATGGTCTTTCACCGCGCCCAGGCGCTCTGCCAGGCGGATGGAATCGAGGTTCTTTGGGTCGAGGTAGCTGACAGCCGTTTCCCAGCCGAGCGTCTCGTAGAAATAGGCGCGGGCGGCATTGGTGGCTTCCAGCGCATAGCCGTGACCAGCTGCATCGGGCCAGATGATCCAGGCGATTTCCCGTTCGGGCCAGCCCGCAGGCATCCAGCCGCCGGCCATGCCGTAGGTTTCATCCGTGACTTTGTCGTGGATCATCCACATGCCAAAGCCGTGGATCTGCCAGTGACCGATTTCAGCCGCATAGAGCATCCAGGCCTCATAGGCGTTCAGTGGCCCGCCCATGAAACGTGCACGATAAGAGGAGAAGGTCGCCTCAAAATCCGGGTAATCCCTGGCTTCGGGGCCGCGCAGGATCAGACGTTTGGTCTCGATCACTGGAATGGTATGGCTCATGTCGTGGCCTCCACTATTGGATGGCGCCAGAGCTGACACCGCTTGCCCATCAGCTCGGCTTCGCGCTCAAACCGCGCGCCCAGACGTTCGGCCAGCGCCATGGAGCGCGTATTGGCATGGGCGATATAGCTGATGACGCCGTTCATGTTCTGGTGACCTGCCGCATAGGTGCGGGCAGCGGTTGCCGCTTCAAAGGCATAGCCCTTGCCCTCGGCCCCCTCAAACAGGGTCCAGCCCAGTTCGGGTTCATCCCAGGCGGGGGCAAAGATCATGCCGGTCCAGCCAATAAAGGAGCCCGAGGTTTTTTCCATGATATGCCACAGCCCATAGCCATTGAGCACCCAATGTCCCAGGCGTGAGACCAGCGAGGTATAGCTACCCATGGCATCACGTGGCCCGCCAACCATATGGCTGCGTTCCGTCTCAAAAAAGGCGGCCATGGGTTTCAGATCATCCAGCTGTGGCGCGCGCAGGATCAGCCGCTCGGTCTCAATCACAGGAATGGGCAGGGTCAGCGCAGTCATGCATAGCCCTCCATACCGCCAGCGGCGAGATCATCGGGGCTCATGTGGCGCCAGATTTCAAGGGTGCCCATGCGGACATGGGTGAAATCACCATCACGGCTTGCCCCCATGCGCTGCGCCACCGCCCGCGAGGCGTGGTTTTCAGGCGCGACCAAGCTGATCGCTGTTGTCCAGCCCAAGTTTTCATAGGCATAGGTCCGTGCGGCTGTCGCTGCCTCTGTGGCGTAGCCCTTACCGCCAAAGCCTTCGAACAGGTCCCAGCCGATTTCCGGCTCGGGCCAGCCTTCGGGGTTCCATAAGCCGATGATACCAGCAGGTTTGCCGGTTTCTTTTTCGACCAAAGTCCACCGTCCATAGCCCAGCATCTGCCAGTGGCCGATTTCTAGGGCCAGATGACGCCAGACCTGTTCCGGCTCCATTTGCCCTCCGACGAACTCAGCACGCGCAGACGCATAGAAGGCGCAGAGCGGCTCGAAATCTTCGAGCGCTGGCATCCGCATCACCAGGCGTTGGGTTTCTATGGTGGGAACCTGGATCATGTTACTTCTTTTTGCCAAAGCCAGAGAGACCACCGGGCAGGCCCATGCCGCCCATGCCACCTAGACCGGGCAATCCGCCGGGCAGGCCCTTGCCGCCCATGCCACCACCCATGGCTTTGGCTGCGGCTTCTAGCGCCTTGGGGTCCATCTGGCTGGGGTCCATGCCCGCCATATCGCCCATGCCGCCGCCCTTGCCGAGCATGCCTTTCATTGCCTGCTTCAGCATCTTGCCTTTGCCCATTTTGCCCATCTTCTTCATCATGTCCGACATCTGCCGGTGCATTTTCAGAAGCTTGTTGAGGTCCGAGACCTGCTGGCCGGAGCCCGCAGCAATACGTTTCTTGCGGCTCGCCTGCAGCAGCGCAGGGTTGGCGCGCTCTTTCTTGGTCATTGACTGGATCATGGCGATCTGGCGTTTGATCACCTTGTCGTCCATGCCGGCGTCCTGCACCTGCTTGGCCATTTTGCCCATGCCGGGCATCATCGACATCATGCCCTCCATGCCGCCCATCTGCTGCATCTGTTCCAGCTGCATCTTCAGGTCGTTCATGTTGAACTGACCCTTCATCATGCGCTTCATCATGCGCTCGGCCTGTTCGGCCTCGATGGTTTCCTGGGCTTTCTCAACCAGGGCAACAATGTCGCCCATGCCAAGGATCCGGCCCGCGACGCGCTCGGGCTCGAAGGTCTCGATGGCGTCCATCTTTTCGCCGAGGCCAACAAAGCGGATCGGCTTGCCGGTGACCGCGCGCATCGACAGCGCAGCACCGCCGCGCCCGTCACCATCCATCCGGGTGAGGACCACGCCGGAGATGCCGATCTTGGCGTCAAATTCTTCGGCGACCTCTACCGCGACCTGACCGGTCAGGCCATCGACCACCAGCAAGGTTTCGCGAGGCGAAACCACATCGCGGACGTCTTCGACTTCCTGCATCAGCACTTCGTCGATCTGCAGACGACCGGCGGTGTCGAGCATATAGACGTCATAGCCCCCCAGCGCGGCCTGCTGCTTAGCGCGTTTGGCGATATCGACAGGTTTCTGACCCGCAACGATCGGCAGGGTATCGACACCAATCTGGGCGCCCAGCACCGCCAGCTGTTCCATCGCCGCCGGGCGATAGACGTCAAGCGAGGCCATCAGAACCCGCTTGCCCTCTTTGTCCTTCAGGCGCTTGGCCAGCTTGCCGGTGGTGGTGGTCTTACCAGAGCCCTGCAGACCCACCATCAGAATGGGGGCGGGGGGGTTATCCACTTTGAGGGTGCCGAGGTCTTCGTCGCCGCGCAGCACGTCGACCAGCGCGTCATGCACGATTTTGACGACCTGCTGGCCGGGGGTCACCGATTTGGTCACCGACTGGCCTGTCGCCTGTTCCTGTACCTTTTTGACAAAGTCACGCGCCACCGGCAGCGAGACATCGGCCTCCAGCAGGGCAACACGCACTTCGCGCAGAGCGGTTTTGACATCTTCCTCAGAGAGGGCACCCTGTTTGGTCAGCCGGTCAAAGACCCCGGAAAGCCGTTCGGATAGATTTTCAAACATGGCTTACGGCCTCCTTTGCCGACTTCAAAACCAGACAGCCCCAATGTAGTGAGCGGGGTGCCCATGCACAATTGCCCCTTAGTCCTGATGTTAGCTGTGAGAGCAATCCAAACAGAATTGCCCCCACGGGCGTAACACGCTGGTGGAGGGCGATCCCCGACAGGTCAGGGACCGGAAGACTTAGAGGTGCTTCCGGATATCGGCCCTGCGTTACGTTGATTGGCCCTGGGAGTCAAGCGATGAGGGAGGTCGGGGGCAATCCTGGAGGTCTAGATGTGATTTGAGGCAGGCAGCCAGGTATTGATGCGCTGCGCTAGCCGCTTGGCCCCCGGTCCGCTGACATAGGCCGCCACAATTGGAACGCGGGTTGGCGAGCGCCCAATGGCGGAGGTGTTACTGTCCAACACCAATGTGGCACGGTACAGGGTGGACCTGTGGCCGTTCTGGTTTGATGTGGTCTCTTCGACCTCTACATGGGAGAGATCAGCCAGCGGATGGGTATTGCTGCTATAGCCAAAGACCGATTGGCGACGGATGGTGATTTTGTCTTCTGACCGGTCAAAGATAACCTGTACCCGTCTGACAAAGACACAAAAGGCAACAGCGCCAAGGCCGCCTCCGAGGCCACCAAAGAGCAGGCCGAACCATAGGTCTCCCTCCTCGCCACTGGCCACCAGAAAACCGGCGCCAACAAAGACAAGTATAAACAGGATCAACATGCTGCCTATCAGCCAGGGCCTGTTGGCGACGATGAGCTGCTCCGGAGTATCACGTATGATTCGCATCGTTATACTCTAGTGAAATGGGCTGTTCTGAGAAGGGCGGCCCTGCGCCGGGGCTTGACTCGACTGCTGGTGCGCTCCCAAAATTGCCAGACGGTCCCTTGGCCCAAGTGGCAAAGCTCATTGGCTGGTAGGGCGCCGTGAGGCAGCGATAGCATCAGGTAAGACAGACGAACGATTTTGTGTTCGTGAACCTCTCCGGGCAGCCATTTGGCTGAGGGAGGATCAAGAGAGATGCGTGTTTTCACTATATTGGGACCGTCGCAGTCCGGCAAAACGACCCTTGCGCGGGCCCTGGCGGATCTCGACGGGGCCATGGGCAAAAGGCAGGAAACAGCAACGGTTGCAGCGATGCAGCCGTTTTCTTTTATGGGCGAGGACTGGGCGGCGATTGAAATCGCTGGCGGTGCCGAGAATCAGGCGCAGGTTGGACCTGCGCTGACCGCCAGCGATGCGGCGGTGCTGTGTGTATCGGCCGATCCGGAGGCGGCTGTCCTGGCCGCGCCCTATCTGCGCCAGCTGGAAGAGTCGGGCATCCCCGCCTTCCTGTTTATCAACCGCATCGATCAGGCCACGGGACGCATCGCCGATATTGTCGCAGCCCTGCAAACCTATAGCAATCACAGCATCGTTCTGCGTCAGGTGCCGATCCGCGAAGGCGACCAGGTGGTCGGCGCGGTGGACCTGATATCTGAGCGAGCCTGGAAATACATCGAAGGCCAGCCCTCGGCCCTGATTGAGCTGCCGCCGGATATGCAGCAGCGCGAGAAACAAGCCCGGGGTGAGATGTTGGAGGCGCTGGCGGATTTTGACGATCATTTGCTACAGGAGCTGATCGAGGATCGCGAGGTTCTGGCTGAAGAGGCCTATGATATCGCAACCCGGGTGCTGCAACACGGCGACCTGTTTCCTGCCCTGTTGGGCGCGGCGGAACACAGCAACGGGGTCTTGCGCCTGATGAAATCGCTGCGCCATGAGGTGCCCCAAGTGGCGGCGACCCGGGCGCGACTGGCAAAGCTGGGAGAGGGATTGGCAGATGTGGTGGCCGTTGGCTGTATGGCGGATCAGGTCAAACACCTAGGTAAAACCGTACTGTTGCGCGCCCTCGATGGCGGCCTGGAACAGGGGGATGCGGTAGGGGGCAGCACCCTTGGCGGGCTGACCGGGCTGACTGCCGCAGGTGAGGGCAGAAATGGTGATCCCGGTAATGGCTCTGGCAGCACGACCCCTTCACGTGCCGGGCTGTCGGCTGGAGATATTGGCCAGGCGGTTAAATCGGACCACCTCAATCTTGGCTATTGCTATTCGGCCAATGGCAGTGCGGGCCTGCCAGACTGGGCCCAACCCCGGCCATCTACTTACCGCCGTTTGGTGATCCCGGTGCATGAACGCGATGAGACGCGATTGTCAGCCGCTCTGGATCGTCTGGTGGGAATCGATCCGGCGGTGCAGTTGGAGCAGGACGCGATCTCCGGGCGGGCCCTGTTGCATTTGCAGGGTCCGCTGCATCTGCGCCGGGTTCTTATCACGCTGGAAACGGAATTTGGCGTCGAAGCGATTGGCGAAAGGGTGCCGCCGGCCTTTTGTGAAACCATCAACAAGCCCATTGAGCTGCGCTACCGGCACCGCAAGCAGTCAGGCGGGGCCGGGCAGTTTGCCGATGTTCTGATCGAAATCCGCCCTCTGCCGCGCGGTGAGGGGTTTCAGTTCCATGAGACAGTCAAGGGCGGCGCAGTGCCAAGGGCCTATATCCCTTCGGTTGAGGCGGGTGTGCGCGAGGCGCTGCGGGAAGGCAACAATGGCCATCCGCTGGTGGATGTAGCGGTGACCCTGAAGGACGGCAAACACCATGCTGTGGACAGCTCTGATTTTGCCTTTCGCATGGCGGGGAAAAATGCAGTGCGGAGCGCTTTGGAGAAGGTCGACATCGTTCTTTTACAGCCAATCATGAAGGTCTCCATTCATGTGCCCTCGGTATTTTCCGGCGGTTTAATCCCTGTGGTGAGCAGCCTGAAGGGGCAGGTGCTCGGCTTTGCAACAGAGGAGGGGGCAGCGGGCTGGGATGTTCTGGAGGTGCTGCTACCGCTGGTGGCACAGGATGCCCTCTGTCACAATCTGGCCAGCGCCACCCGCGGCACCGGTTGGTTCGAGGCCAGTTTTGACCACTATGAGGAAACCAGGCAGGGGGAGCTGGCACCCGCTTGAACGCTTGTTTTAGGGTTTGGATGGCCGAAAGATGGCTTGGCTTTGCCCCTCTACCTGCAGCGCAAAGCCCTCCTCAACTGGCGTATCTCCTCTTGCGCGCCTTGTGGGTTTGCGCGATCTCATCGGGGTGCAAACACCACCGCTTTGGGGAGACTTGAAAAATGGATGCAGCCTCAGCCGCTCTGCCTGTCAGCTCGGATGCGCTCTTGGCGCAGCTCACGGAATGGGGGCTGTCTTATACATTGTTCACCCATGTGCCCCTGCGCACCGTGGAAGAGGCCAAGCAGGTCGAGGCAGAGATGCAGCAGCCCGGCGTCAGCAGCCTGAAAATCAAGAACCTCTACCTGCGGGACCGCAAGAAACGCAACTATCTGATTTCAGTCGAACAGGACCGCGAAATCGACCTCAAGGCCCTGAGCAAGGAGATCGGCTCTGGGGGTTTGAGTTTTGGCTCCAGTGACCGCCTGATGCAGAACCTGGGCATTCTTCCCGGCGCGGTGAGCCCTTTGGCAATGATCACCGGTGTCGATCAGGGGGTGACTTTCTACCTGGATGCGGCGGCGCGTCAGGTGGATGTGATCAATATGCATCCGCTGGTCAATGATCGCACCGTGGTGATGGCGCGGGATGATTTCTTTGCCTTTCTGGAGCGTATCGGCTGCGACCTGCATTGGATCTGACAGCGATCAGTCGGCGCCTATGATGTCAATTTTTTTCATTTGTTTCGCGCCTGTTTTGCACTCCCCGTAGATATCATGGGGGATTTGATGGCGACAATAAAAACACCGCCTCCTAAAGAGAGAGCGGTGTTCATATGTCATCTGTCAGTTTGGGGCTGACGACTTAGGCTGCCAGGGCTTCGATGGCAGATTTGGCCCGTTCCATCGAGCCCTCTGCATCCATCGACAGCTGATCTGCAGCGACCAGCTCAACATCTGTGATGCCGATAAAGCCAAGCACATGACGCAGGTAGGTCGTGGCAAAGTCGATATCCGACCCGGCCTGGGTGCCGCCAGAGGCGACCGCGATGATGGCGCGTTTACCTTCCAGCAGGCCAAGGGGGCCGGTTTCTGTATAGCGGAAGGTCACACCAACGCGGGCCACCAGATCAATCCAGGCCTTCAGCGTCGCGGGCACTGCAAAATTGTAGATCGGCGTGCCGATGACAATGGTGTCGGCCTGTTTCAGCTCCTCGATCAGAGCGTCAGACTGGGCCAGAAGCGCCTTTTGCTCATCGGTGCGCTGATCGGCTGGGGTGAAATTGGCACCGATCCAGGCTTCGTCGAGCAGTGGCAGGGGCGTGGCCAGGTCGCGGCGGATAATGTGGTCGGGCGCCAGGCGGGCCGTGATCTCGGCACTCAGCGAACGGGTGACAGAGTTTTCGGCGCGGGCGGAGGAGTCGATATGCAGAACGGTGGAGGACATGATCTGATTTCCCATTTGATGTTTCGTCTGCTTCACAAATGGGTTATAGCAAAAACGAACGCAATTGCTGTAACGGCACAGGTTTTGTGCAATTTTGCGCAGGGTGTGAAAGTCGGAACCTAACAAGCGGAAACAGAGCGAGGGCAGTGTCATGGAAAACTGGGATGAGGTTCGTACGGCCTATCAGGTGGCGCGTATGGGAACGGTCAGCGGCGCCGCCGAAGTTCTCGGGGTGCATCATGCAACAGTGATCCGTCACATTGATGCAATCGAGGCCCGTCTGGGCGTCAAACTGTTTCAGCGCCACGCCCGTGGCTATACGCCAACAGAATCGGGCCAGGATTTGCTGCGGGTGGCCCAGGCCACAGATGATCAGTTCAGCCAGTTGGTTGGCCGCCTGAAGGGCCAGGGGGATGAGGTCTCGGGCGAGCTGGTGGTGACCTCGCTTTCGTCGATGTCACATCTTCTGGTGCCAGTGCTGACCGAGTTTCAGCAGATGCATCCCGGTCTGGTCATCCGCTATCTCACAGGGGAGCGGCTGTTCCGGCTGGAATATGGCGAAGCCCATGTGGCGCTGCGGGCCGGCAATGCGCCGGATCAGCCAGACAATGTGGTGCAGCCCTTTTTGAAACAGAAGATCGGCCTGTTTGCCGCTCAGAGCTATGTGGATCAACACGGGCCGCTAAAAGGTGTCGACGACCTAAAAAACCACCAGTTTGTTGGCACCGACAATCAGGAGAGCCGCGCGCCCTTTAACAAATGGCTGCGCGAACACACCACAGAAGATACGATCATTTTCCGCTGTTCTGACGGTGTGGCGATGCAAGAAGCCGTTATGGCGGGCGCCGGGATTGGCTTTATGTCCATGTGGGAGGCTTCGCGTCGGCCGGGCCTGATCAAGATGATGGATTCGCAGGTCGAGTGGGAAGGCAGTCTCTGGCTGGTGACGCATGTGGATCTGCACCGCACCAATAAGGTTCAGAGTTTCCTCAGCTTCTTGAAAGAGCGGGCCAAGGCTTGGCAGGAATGAGTCCGGTTCAACGGGCACATGGCGCGATGCTGTTGTTTTCGGTCCTGGTGGCGGGGTCGTTTTCGCTGGGCGTGTTGATCGCCAATGATATCGCCCCCATGGCGCTGAATGCGGTGCGTTTTGTCATCGCAGCGGTGGTGATCGGGGCGGTGGCTGGGATTGGCGGCAAGTTGCGGCGCAGCCATTTCCGCGCCCCCTGGCGCTATCTGGTGATGGGGGCATTGTTTGCCAGCTACTTTGTGCTGATGTTTTACGGCTTGCAGACGGCAGATGCGGTCAGCGCTTCGGCCGTTTTTACCCTTACCCCGGTGCTCAGCGGTGTCTTTGGCTACCTGCTGCTGCGCCAGATCACAACGCCGCGCATGGCGCTGGCGCTGGGCATTGGCGCGGCAGGGGCGCTCTGGGTGATTTTTCGGGCGGATCTGGCGGCTCTGCGTGCCTTTGACATTGGCCAGGGCGAGATGATCTATTTTGTCGGCTGTGTCGCTCATGCGATCTATACGCCCGTGGTGCGCAAGCTGAACCGTGGCGAACCTGCGATTTCTTTTACCTTTGGCACCCTGATTGCCGGAGCACTGGTGCTGCTGCTGGTGGGCTGGGGCGATATCCGGACAACCCAGTGGGACTCGCTGCCGCTGCTGGTCTGGGTCGGAATTTTCTATGTGGCGATCTTTGCCAGCGCGATGACCTTTGTGCTGTTGCAGTTTGCCAGCCTGCATCTGCCTGCGGCCAAGGTC
Source organism: Pseudophaeobacter sp. EL27 (assembly GCF_900313025.1). Lineage (GTDB taxonomy): Bacteria > Pseudomonadota > Alphaproteobacteria > Rhodobacterales > Rhodobacteraceae > Pseudophaeobacter. Next base: position 172,985 of record NZ_OMPQ01000002.1, on the reverse strand, counting down.
ATGGCCTATACCTATCTGACGCCAAGCTGGGTGATCGTCTGGCAGCTAGCGCTGGGCAATCCGGCGCCAACCGGGCTGATCCTGGTGGGGATTGCGCTGACGGTGGTGGCACTGGTGCTGCTGTTGGAGGATGCTGCCAAGCCTGCGCCACGGGCCAAGGCCTGAGAGCGCGCTGTTAGATTTCGCTGATATCCGGTGTGGCGGGGTTGGCGTCCAGTTCGCTTTCCAGAAACCGCTCAAAGGCATCCAGATGCACGGGTTCAAACTGGCCAAAGCCCTGCATCCAGACCGAGGCTGCGCGCATGGCGTCGGGTTGTAGTTTGCACCACTTCACCCGCCCGCGCTTTTCCTGCGCTATGAGACCTGCGCGGCTCAGAATAGTGAGGTGCTTGGAAATGGCCGCCAGCGACATCTCAAATGGCTCGGCCACGTCCGTCACCGCCATATCATCCTCCAGCAACATGGTGAGGATGCTGCGGCGGGTTGGATCGGCCAGGGCGGCAAAGACGGTATCAAGTTCGCTGGACATGTGGCGCACAGTATGCGGCTGCGGAGATAAAGAAAAGCAGGCAGCAATGCGAAGCGCTTGCGCCTGAGCCTAAACACCCTGGGCCAGAATGATCGCGCCTGATATCAACAGCAACAGCAAGACCGCCTGGCGAAAACGCGCGTCACTGACGCCCCTGAAGGCCCTGACACCGAGAAGTGTCCCGATGATTGTAAAGGGAGCAGAGATTGCTGCATAGATCACCAACGCGCTGTCCAGCTTACCGATCACAAGCATGGCGAGGCTGGCGAAACCCAGTACCAGTAGATTGAAAGGCTGATACCGCGCCCGCTGTTGGCCGGCAGAAAACCCTCGGAGCTGCAACCAGACCAGCGGTAAGACACCGGAAAGCCCGGCAAACCCGCCCAAGACACCGCTGGCAAATCCGACAGCTCTATCGGCCAGCCCTTCGGGAGAGGCAGAGGCGGCGGGTCGCGGCCATCCTGCAAATTGCAAAAGGGTGTAGACCACCAAAAAGCCGCCAATAATGGTTTTGACCAAAGTCGGCTCCATCAGGGTCAGGATGGCAGCGCCAAACGGAACGCCAAGAATGCCCCCGGACAGCAGGTAGCTGCTTTTGCGCCAGTTCAGTTCAACCGACAATTTCAACAGCCCGATAAGCTGCCCAACCAAAGCCGAGATGATAATCAGCGGTGGGACGATATGGGCTGGCAAAACGAGAAACCAGAAGCCGGAGGCCACAAGCGCGGTGCCAAAGCCGGCAAAGCCATTGATAAAGCCCGCCGCCGTTGCGCCCGTCGCCAAGGCCAAGAGTAACTGGATTTCGATCGGACTGCTCCCTGCTCACAATCGCCACCTTCCGCCGGACACGGAGGAATGGCAAGTGGACACAGGGTTTTGGGCGCTTGGGGCGTCGGAGTGCTGGTGAATCCAAAATCAACCGAATGGTTGAATAAGCGGAATGGGCCTCTCAACCCGTCACCAGACCCTGTGCGGTAAGGTGGGGACTCCAGTTTAGATCCTTAAACCATTACTTTTCAGATACTTAAAGAATTTTCACCTGCGACGCTTGAACAATTGACTCTGAAGCCCCAGCGCCTTAGCACCTCTCATAGAAATCGCGTGAGGATGGCGCCCGTGACAGATGATGACCAAAAGCAGCGCATGGCGCAGCTGGAGGCAAAGCTGGCAGCGGCGCGTAAGGCCCAAGAGCCCAAGCCGCGCGTTGATGAACACTACTCTCTGGCCAATCAGGCCTGGCGGATGGTGATAGAATTGGTGGTCGGTCTTGGGATCGGCTTTGGCATCGGATACGGCTTGGATCGCCTCTTTGGCACCCTGCCGATCTTTATGGTGCTGTTTATACTGCTGGGACTTGCCGCTGGCGTGAAGGTGATGCTTCGCACCGCGCAGGAGATCCAGGAACAGAAACTGGCCGAACAGGCCGATGAAAATGCAAAGGCTCAGGACTGATCGCGTGATCAACACCTGACGACAGGAGAAGCGGAACGATGGGCAAGCTGTTCTTTTACGTAGCATTGGCACTGGTAGTAGTGTCTGGCTTGATTTTTGCACCTGAGCATGCGGCTCTGGCGATCCACCCGATGGATCAGTTCAACGTGGCCTCCCTGACTGGCGGCGCAGTGAGCACCTTCGCAATCACCAATGTCACCCTCTGGCTTGCCCTGGCCGTTGTCTGCGTCTTCCTTCTGATGGTTGTTGGCTCTTCGCGCCGCGCCATCGTGCCCAGCCGGGCCCAGTCGATCGCGGAACTGACCTACGGTTTCATCTACAAAATGGTTGAAGACGTTGCCGGCAAAGATGGCGTCAAGTTCTTCCCCTATATCATGACCCTGTTCATGTTCATCCTGATGGCCAACTTCCTCGGCCTGATCCCGATGTCCTTCACCACCACCTCGCATATCGCTGTCACCGCGATCCTGGCGGGCCTGGTGTTCTTTACCGTCACCATTGTTGGCTTTGTCAAAAACGGTGTTGGTTTCCTTGGCCTCTTCTGGGTATCCAGCGCGCCTCTGGCACTGCGCCCCATCCTGGCCATCATAGAACTCATTTCCTACTTCGTACGCCCCGTGAGCCACAGCATTCGTCTGGCTGGCAACGTCATGGCGGGCCACGCGGTTCTGAAGGTGTTCGCAGGTTTTGCAGGTGCTCTGGGCCTGTTCAGCTTCCTGCCGATCTTTGCCATCACCGCAGTCTACGCCCTCGAAGTTCTGGTGGCCTTTATCCAGGCCTATGTCTTTACCATCCTGACCTGCGTGTATCTGAAAGATGCGCTGCATCCGAGCCACTAAGGTCTAGATCAACAAGTTACCGGATGATCCGTTCCTGGGTCATTCGGGTCCCAAATCACCACATTCCATCGTAAGGAGAATACCCATGGAAGGCGATATCGCACAACTCGGTCAGTTCATCGGCGCAGGCCTCGCAGCAATCGGTTCCGGCGCAGCCGCGATCGGTGTTGGCCACGTAGCCGGCAACTTCCTGGCAGGCGCACTGCGCAACCCTTCGGCAGCAGCCGGCCAGACAGCTACTCTCTTCATCGGCATCGCCTTTGCAGAAGCCCTGGGCATCTTCTCGTTCCTGGTTGCTCTGCTGCTGATGTTCGCAGTCTAAGACCTTAGGACACTTTATCCTTACGGTCGGGCGGTAGGCCCAACGGCCCACCGCCCGATGTAACGGCAAGTTCCCTAGGAGGACGACATGGCATCTAATACACAAGACGCAGCTCACGGCGCCGCCGAATCTGCTCCGGGCATGCCGCAGCTGGATTTCTCGACCTTCGGGAACCAGATTTTCTGGCTGGCAATCGCGCTCGTCGCGATCTACCTCATTCTGTCGCGTGTCGCGCTGCCCCGCATTGCTGCGGTTCTGGCAGAGCGTCAGGGGACCATCACCAACGACCTCGCCGCGGCTGAAGATCTGAAAGCCAAGGCAGTTGAAGCCGAAGACGCTTATAACAAGGCCCTGGCAGACGCCCGCGCCGAGGCACAGCGTATCGCCGCCGAAACACGCGCCGAAATCCAGGTTGGTCTGGACGAAGCCATTGCCAAGGCGGACGAACAGATTTCTGCAAAAGCAGCCGAATCTGAAAAAGCCATTGGCGAGATCAAAGCTGGCGCGCTGGAAAGCGTGAAAGTAGTGGCCGCCGACACCGCCGAAGCACTGGTTGCAGCGCTGGGTGGTAAAGCAGATGCAAAAGCAGTCGCAGCCGCGGTTGCCGACCGGATGAAAGGTTAAGGACATGCGCACAGTTCTGGCAATTGCCCTCACCCTTGGTGCCACCAGCCCAGCTTTTGCGGCTTCTGGTCCTTTCTTCTCGATGAGCAACACCAACTTTGTTGTTCTGCTCGGCTTCCTTCTGTTTGTTGGCATTCTGCTTTTTGTCAAAGTGCCTAGCCTGTTGGGTGGCCAGCTGGACGCCCGCGCCGAAGGCATTCAGAAAGAGCTGGACGAGGCCCGCGCTCTACGGGAAGAAGCCCAGACCATTCTGGCCTCTTATGAGCGCAAGCAGCAGGAAGTTCAGGCTCAGGCGGATCGCATCGTGGCTTCGGCCCGTGAAGATGCAGCGGCTGCTGCCGAAGACGCCAAGGCCGAGCTGGAGCAATCCATTGCCCGTCGTCTGGCGGCTGCGGAAGAGCAGATCGCTTCTGCCGAAGCTTCGGCTGTCAAGGAAGTCAGCGATCAGGCCATCACCATTGCAGTTGCTGCAGCCGATCAAGTGATCGCCAAGCAGATGACCGCGACGGAGGCCAACAAGCTGATCGACGCTGCTATCACCGACGTCAACGACAAGCTGCACTGACCTGATCAGGTCACGTCAGCTGAGTATCAAAAACCCGGTCCTTGTGGCCGGGTTTTTGACTGGTTTTGAAGGCAATCTTCCCTGACCTTCGGATAGCTACCTGTTGGTGAAGCTTGTCACAGCTGCCTAGAGATCGCCTGAGGTACCACCAAAAATGGCTGGTTTGTCTCGCAGGAGCAGGGCAAGTAAGGCTTGTTCTAATCCATAAACCAGGGAGCGCGCGTATGTCTGGCTATGTTCTTTTTCATTACAACATCATCGACAGGTCCCGGATCGATGAGCTGGGCCCAATGTCGGCACCAATCGTAGAGAAGTACCAAGGCGAGCTGATTGTCGCCAGTCCGGTAAAACCCGTTAAGGGTTCGACGCCTTATGCGGGCATGGTGATGTATAAGTTTTCCAGTTTTGAAACGGCTTTGGAGTTCTATCACTCGCCTGAAATGACAGAGCTCGCGAAGTTCAGAAACCAAGTGATTGAGGGTTTTGCGACAGTAATACCGGGTCATTCTGAAACAGCGACTGTGGTGGATTCCGGCTATTTTGAATAGCCCAGAGGCGAAAACTTCAGAAAACCACCGCCTCCGAACCGAGGGGGAAGCAAAGCGCCGCCCCCTTGGGGGTGGTTCGGGCGCTGCCAAAGCGACACTTTGGCAATTGGCGAAACACTTGATTGTTGCCATCCTTGAAGGGCAGCTATGCGGACAAAGCGCTATTTCGCTGCAGTTGCGCCAATGTCTGCTTCAGCGCACAGAACTCAAATGTGTTGATAGACGACCGATATGTCACAAGCCAAAGTAGTTTCGAAACTGCGTATCGTATCATCTGAAAGCAGCCCAAGGTTTGGGTTCATAGCACTCAATGCGAAACGTCCGAAGACTTGATGAAATTCATAGACCAGCGCATCAAGCGAAGCGAATGTCGAACAACAAGGCAGCTGGAATTCACTTAGCCGGAAACCTTCGGATTCGTCATAGTCTGAAGACATTGCCGCACCCCACCAATCAAGCTCGATATGAGCGGAGCACCTAGGACATGAAATGGTTTCAAGGTTTGTGCCGCAATCAAAGAATTGGACATGCTCACTTTGAACAATTTCAATTTCATCAGCCCCAGGCGCCAGTTCCTTAAAGAATTCGAGTGCAGCCTGGGCGTTTTCCGGTGAAGGAACTTGTTCCGGCAATTTAGGAACGATCAAAATCCAATTGTCAGACATAGTTTGAACTTTCGCGTACTTGTAAAGAAATCGCATACTAGACCTTCGTGCATTCCGCAGTCATCAATGACTTTGGGCTCTAAGCCGACCTTCGCTGCAGTATACGTTTTGCGACTCTGAACGATCAGCAGACTACTTTTTCCCGCTCTCATGCTCCAGCCGCTGCTGGGCGATCTCGGCGTTGCGTTCGGTGCGCTGGTGGTCGATCAGCGACTGTTTCACATAGTCCAGATGCGCCTCAACGGCAGCTCGCGCGGCTTCCGGGTCGCGGGCCTGTAGGGCTGCATTGATGGCGCTGTGCTGCGCCAATAGCACCTCGAATGTGGTGTGGCGGCTGAACATGATACGGCGGTTGTAAAACACGCCTTCGTGCAGCAGATCAAACATCGACCGCATCATATGCAGCATCACCACATTGTGGCTGGCGTCCATGATGGCGGAATGAAACTGCGCGTCCAGACTGGCGGCCTCGTCCGAGACAGAAGGGTCGCCCGCGGCGACCATTTTGTCGAAGATGGCCTGGATCAGTTTCAGATCAGCATCCGAGCCAAACTTGGCAGCGCGCTCGGCGGCCAGCCCCTCCATGTCGCGGCGAAAGCTGAGGTAGTCAAACACCGCCTCGTCATGGCGGGCAAACAGCCGGATCAGCGCTGGTGAAAAGGCAGAGCCCAGCACATCGGCCACAAAGATCCCGGATCCTGCCTTGGCAGTGAGCAAGCCACCTTCCTGCAACTCGGCGATGGCATCGCGCAACGAGGGGCGCGAAACCCCCAGACGCTCAGCCAATTCCCGTTCCGAGGGCAGGCGTTCTCCTGGCAACAGGATGCCCCGCAGGATCAACTGTTCGATCTGGCGCACCACAGAAGCAGAGAGTTTCTCGGGTTGGACTTTTTGAAACGGCATGGGGGCCTCTGGCTGATCTTGGAAAAGCAGTACTGCTTGGGTTGCCTGCCTAATTGGTAAAAACATATGACCGCAGCCAGCGCAAGGCCGCAAGGGGTAAGCAGGATGTGCAAAGTCTGATCACAACTGTTGAAATAATAGGTCAGTATTATTGACTATATTCGCAATTTTTCTACTCTGGCTGCTGTGTCAAACCTGAAAGGAGGTCGCCTATGTTGCTGCAGCAGCTCTTTGCCACCCGAACACATCGTATGAAGGCCTCTGAAATTCGCGAGCTGTTGAAGCTGCTGAACAGGCCGGGGCTGCTGTCTTTTGCAGGCGGGATTCCGGATCCGGATCTGTTTCCGGCAGCAGAGTTTTCCGCGGCCTTTCAGGCGGCATTGCAGCCGGATCAGCAGGCCCAAGCGCTGCAGTATTCAGTCAGCGAGGGCTACCTGCCGCTGCGCCGGTGGATCAAAGGCGAAATGGCGCGCATGGGTGTACCCTGCGACATTGACAATATCCTCATCACCTCCGGGTCGCAGCAGGCGTTGGACTATCTGGGTAAACTGTTTCTGTCCCCCAACGATACTGCCCTAGTGGGCTGGCCGACCTACCTGGGTGCGCTGGCGGCGTTCAACGCCTATGAGCCGCGGTATGATCAGCTCAACCCCGGTGGCAATCGCTCGCCGGACAGCTACCAAGAGGCTGCGGGCGCGGTGGGTAGTCTGGTGAAATTTGCCTATTTGTCGCCGGATTTTGCCAATCCGACCGGTGAAACCCTGTCCTTGTCGGGGCGGAACGCCCTGCTGGAGATGGCGGAGCAGCTGGACTGTGCGGTGATCGAGGATGGGGCCTATCAGGCGCTGCGCTATGAGGGCGCGGCGATCCCACCAGTCTTGGCGCTGGAGATAGCACAAAAGGGCAGTATCGAAGACTGCCGGACGATCTACTGTGGGTCGTTCTCCAAGACCCTGTCACCGGGCCTGCGGATGGGCTGGGTGGTGGCCACCAAGCCGGTGATTGCACAGATGGTCTTGCTGAAGCAGGCGGCAGATCTGCATTCTCCGACGCTCAACCAAATGGCAGTGCATCAGGTGGCGGAGGCTTGTTTTGACAGTCATGTTGCGGGCCTGAGGCAGGCCTATGGCACCCGGCGGGACGCGATGCTGTCTGCCTTGCAGGACTTTATGCCCGATGGGGTGAGCTGGACCCGACCGGAGGGGGGCATGTTTGTCTGGCTGACACTGCCGCCACATATCGACACCGCCGAGGTTTTGGCGCGGGCGCTTGATCAGGAGAATATTGCCTTTGTTCCCGGGCAAGCCTTTTTTGCCGATGGGCAGGGCTGCAATACGCTCAGGCTGAGCTTCTCGGTGCTGAATGAGGCGGAGATCCGCACAGGCATAGAGCGGTTGGGGCGGTTGTTGAAACAGGGGTAAGCCCGCGGATCCGGTAGGCGAAGCGATCAGGACTGAATTTCACCCTTGAGTTGCACGATGCTGTTCAGGTGATGCGCTATCTGGTGATTTCCTTGTTGCTTTTGCTTGCGGCCTGTACGGGGAAGCAGGGCCATTTTGCTGGCGCAAAACTCACGCGGGTGAGTCTGGAGGGGGCTGTGTTTGAGGTCCGCCTGCGGGGTAATCTGGCCGAGGCGATCCGGATCAACCCACAATATGCGCCGCGCCTGGGGCCGTTACGCGCCCTGGCAGAGCAGGCTATGGCAGCTGTCAGCGGCTGCGAGGTCACAACTGTGCTTGGGGATCAGGCAGTGATGATCGGGGTTCTGGACTGTCCTGATGTTGGCGCGTGAGTGAAGGGAGCAAGAGGGCCAGCCCCTCTGTGTCTGCGACACATTCACCCCGGAATATTTTGGGAAAGGTGATAGGGGAGTTTGGTGGTTTTCCTGAAAATGGGGATTTATCCACAAGATATGCCGCTGCTTTGAGGGACTGGGGCGGGCAATGGGGCTGTTTGCGTTGACAGAGACGCTGCGAAGCTGCTGGACTCAGGGACAAATAAGAATCACTCAGGGGCGGCTTTGCGCTTTTCCAAACTCAGGCTCAATGGTTTCAAAAGCTTTGTAGACCCGACCGATTTGATTATCGGGGACGGGCTGACTGGCGTTGTTGGACCCAATGGCTGTGGCAAGTCCAACCTGCTGGAGGCATTGCGCTGGGTGATGGGAGAGACCCGCGCCAAGGCGATGCGCGGTGGTGGCATGGAGGATGTGATCTTTGCCGGCACCACCTCGCGTTCGGCGCGCAACTTTGCTGAGGTGAACCTGCTGATTGACAACTCTGATCGCTTGGCGCCTTCGGGGTTCAATGAGGCGGATCAGCTGGAAATTGTGCGCCGGATCACCCGGGATGTCGGCAGTGCCTATAAATCCAACGGCAAGGATGTGCGGGCGCGGGATGTTCAGATGCTGTTTGCCGATGCCTCGACGGGCGCGCATTCACCGGCGCTGGTGCGCCAGGGGCAGATCTCGGAGCTGATCAATGCCAAGCCCAAAGCGCGCCGTCGTATTCTGGAAGAGGCGGCGGGGATTTCGGGACTGTATCAGCGCCGCCATGAGGCTGAGCTGAAGCTGAAAAACACCGAGCAGAATCTGTTGCGGGTGGATGACTTGGTAGAGCAGCTGGCGGGGCAGTTGGGGCAATTGGCGCGCCAGGCCCGACAGGCGCAGCGCTATCGTGACATCGGCGAGAAGCTGCGGCTGGCGGAGGGCATGTTGCTCTATCGTCGCTGGCGCGAGGCGGATGACGCGCGGCTGAGCGCGGAGCAGGACCTGAGCATTCGGCTGACCCAGGCGGCCAAGGGCGAGGCCCTGTCGCGCGCTGCAGCGCAAAATCGCGCCGAGGCTGAGGAAGGCCTGCCACCGCTGCGCGAAGAACAGGCCATTGCTGCGGCCATCTTACAACGGCTGGTGGTGCAGCGCGACTCGTTGGGCGATCAGGAGGCTCAGGCGCGTCAGGCCATTGAACAACTGGTGAGCCGTATCCAGCAGCTGGGCAATGATATCGAGCGCGAAGGTGGGTTGAACCGCGACGCCGGGGAGACCATTGAGCGGCTCGACTGGGAGCAAAAGGAATTGGCCAAGGCCAGTGATGGTCATGAGGACCGGCTGAGTGAGGCGGGGGAGTTGGCGCGGGAAGCGGCAAAAATCCTGGACTCCCGCGAAGACCACCTGACCCAATTGACCGAGGATGTGGCGAGGCTCTCGGCGCGCTATCAATCGGCGCAGCGCCTGGTGGAGGATTGCAAGCGTACTCTGGCGCGGTCTGAGAGCGAAGGGGCTGCGGCGCAGCAGGCTCAGGATCAAGCGGGCGAGGCGCTAGAACTGGCGGGCGAAGGGTTTGAGGCGGCACAGGCCACCGAGGAAGAGGCGCGTGAGGCCGTTGAAATGGCAGAAGAGGCCCTGGCCTCGGCGGATGAAATCCGCACTGAGACCCAGTCCTTGGAATCAGCCGCCCGGGCACAGCGCTCTGAGGCCGAGGGGGAGCTGGGGGCGATGCGGGCCGAGACCACCGCGCTGGCCAAGCTGTTGGAGCGCGATACTGCGGAAAGCGGACAAATTCTGGATGAACTGAGCGTGGCGCCCGGCTATGAGAAGGCGCTCGGCGCGGCCCTCGCCGATGATCTGCGCGCGCCCCTGGCGGCGGTAGACGGCCCGACGGGCTGGCTCAACCTGCCTGTCTATGCCCGCGATGTGCCACTGCCGGATGGGGTGGAGCCTTTGGCGAAACATGTCTCTGGCCCGGCGGCTCTGGCGCGGCGGATTGGCCAGATCGGCCTGGTCGACAGTGATACTGCGCGGGGCCTGCAGGCGGATCTGCAGCCCGGGCAGCGGCTGGTAACTCTGGAAGGTGATATCTGGCGTTGGGATGGCTATCGGGCCTGGGCCGAGGATGCCCCAAGTGCGGCGGCGCTGCGGCTGGAACAGCTGAACCGGCTTGAGGCGTTGAAACAGGAGCTGGAGCGGGTCAGCGCCAAGGCCGATGGCACCCGGGCGGCGCATGAAACGCTGATCCGGCGTCTCGAAGAGGTGACACAGGCGGACCAGAACGCACGACAGGCGCGCCGTGTCGCCGATCAGCGGGTGGCGGATGCCGCCCGTGCGCTGAGCCGCGCTGAGGCGGAGCGCAACCTGGCTGAGGGTAAACTGGAAACGCTGGGCATTGCGGTGGCCCGCCACGGCGAGGATGCAATGAACGCCCGTCTGCAACTGGCCGAGGCGGAAACCGCGCAGGCGGATCTGGGCGATTTGGATGCGGCGCGCGCCGGGGTTGAGGATACCAAACAGGGGGTTGAAGCCGCCCGGATCACCATGCTCACCCATCGCTCGGCCCATGATGAGCTGCGCCGTGAGGGCGAGGCCCGCACCAAACGTGCGCAGCAGGTCACCAAGGAACTGTCTGGCTGGCGGCACCGTCTGGAGACTGCAGAGCGGCGCATCGAGGAATTGGCAGAACGCCGCGAGGCCTCGCAAGAAGAGCTGGAGGAGGCCCATGCGGTGCCAGCGGAGATTGCTGAGAAACGCGAAGAGCTGAGCGAGGCCATCGAGGAGGCCGAGGCGCGCAAGACTGCGGCCTCTGAGGCACTGATCACGGCAGAGGCCTCTCTGCGAGAATTGGTGCAGATCGAACGCGACGCAGAACGACTCGCCTCGGAAGGGCGTGAGGCGCGTGCGCGGTCTGAGGCGCTCTGTGAGGCGGCGCGTGAAACCGTCACCCATGCGGCAGAGCGGATCAGCGAAGATCAGAACTGTAGCCCGCAGACCTTGCTGGAGCAGCTGGAGGTCAGCCCCGATCAGATGCCCGGGGCCGAGGAACTGGAGGCCGAGGTCAATCGGCATAAGCGGCAACGGGATGCTCTGGGGGCGGTGAACCTGCGGGCCGAAGAGGATGCCCGTGAGATCCAGACCGAACATGATGAGCTGGTCTCGGAGAAATCCGATCTGGAAGAGGCAATCAAGACCCTGCGCAGCGGTATCGCTAGCCTTAACCGGGAGGGGCGCGAGCGGCTGCTCACGGCCTTTGAAGAGGTGAACGCCAGCTTTGCCAATCTCTTTACCCATCTGTTTGGCGGCGGCGAGGCCAATCTGGTGATGGTCGAGAGCGATGATCCGCTGGATGCCGGGCTGGAAATCATGTGCCAGCCACCGGGCAAGAAGCTCTCGACCCTTTCGCTATTGTCGGGCGGAGAGCAGACCCTCACCGCCATGGCGCTGATCTTTGCGGTATTCCTCTCCAACCCGGCGCCGATCTGTGTGCTGGACGAGGTGGACGCACCGCTGGATGATGCCAATGTCACCCGCTTTTGTGACCTGCTGGACGAGATGTGCCGCCAGACGGATACGCGGTTTTTGATCATCACCCACCATGCGGTTACCATGGCGCGCATGGACCGGTTGTTTGGGGTTACCATGCAGGAAAAAGGCGTCAGCCAGTTGGTTTCTGTTGACCTCAAGAAGGCAGAGGCGCTGGTCGCGTAAGCGAGAATTGCACAAAGTTACCTCTGTAGCCGGGGCAGGAGCCAAAGTCTTGGGGAAATGAAACAAATCCCTCCTCTTGCTTGCCGTACAGGTGTCTTCGTAGTTAGGTATAGGGGATCACGGCCCGACCACAGCTGGTGGTTCAAAATAGCGTTTAAAACCAATTGGAGGGAACTATGAATCTGACAAAACTTTTTGCGGTTGCAGCTCTTGCGATCAGCCCTGTCGCAGTACAGGCAGAAAACCTGACCGCCCGTTACTCCAGCAGCATCGAAAACTTCTTTCTGGAGGAAGGCTCCAGCGTTGAAGTTCTGACCGACAATGTTGGCGATCCGCAGCTGAATGTGGAGCACTATGGCAGCGAGTTCACGATTTTCTACTATGGCTGCACGGATAACACCAATTGCGACTCCATCCAGTTTTACTCGGGCTATGCCACCGATGGTGCGGTCCGACTGAAGGCTGTGAACGGGTTCAACGCAGAAAAACGCTGGGTCCGTGCCTATGTCGCTGACAATGGGTCTACCAAACTGGAGATGGATCTCTACATGGGCGACGACGGCATCAGCGCCGATGACTTTGCCACCACAGTTGGGCTCTGGTCGCGCCTCATGGGTGATTTTGAAGAGCTGATCGACTACTAAGCAATGTCCCACAGTCTGACTGTAGGGCGATAGAGATTTGAAAAAGGGGCATGACGGATCATGCCCCTTTTTTGTGTCGGGATTGTCTGTTTGTGGATCACTTGCCGCTTAGAGGCGGTTGAGTAGGGCTGGCGTGGGCCAGGCATCCGCTGGCAGGCCCAGACGCTGTTGCTCGCTTTGAACCGCGGCGCGGGTTTTGGCACCAAGAATGCCGTCAATTTTCCCAACATCATGGCCCAGGCGCTGCAGTTTTTGTTGCAGCTGCTTCATCTGGGCACCGGCCAGGCCCTGATCGGGCTTGCCGGCATTGTAGACCGATGCGCCTTCAATCCGGTTGGCAAAATAGGCGGCGGTCAGCACATAGGTAAAGCTCTGGTTCCACTCGAAATACACATCGAAATTTGGATAGGCGAGGAAGGCGGGTCCCTTATGTCCCTGTGGCAAAAGCAGCGAGGCCTGCAGATTGCCCGTTGCCAAGGAGCCGTCTTTGGCGCGCAGCCCCATGCTTTGCCAATCTTTGACCGAGAGTTTGGTATCGGTGCCGGATTTTGACAGGTCGAGATCTGCTGGAATGGTGACCTCTTGCAGCCAGGGTTGCCCGGCCTGCCAGCCCAGATGCGACAGCATCTTGCCGCCGGACATCAGCGCATCCGCAGGTGAGGTTTTGAGGCTGACCTGGCCATCGCCATCGGCATCCACACCATTGTCGAGAATATCCTGTGGCAGCATCTGCACCATGCCGATCTCACCCGCCCAGGCGCCGGTGGTACGGGCCGGGTCAAAATTGCCGCGCTTGTACAGCTCCAATGCAGCAAAGATCTGTGGCCGGAACAGCTCGGGGCGGCGGCAATCATGGGCCAGGGTGATCAGCGCATTGCGGGTGTTAAAGTCACCCTGAAAGCTGCCGTAATCGGTTTCAAAGGCCCAAAAGGCCAGGAGCACGCCGCGTTCAATGCCATAGGTGCTTTCAATGCGTCGGAAGGTGCTGTCATATTTCTGCGACATCGAGCGCCCCCGGTTGATACGGCTTTGCGAGATCAGGCGGCGGGAGAACTCGATAAAGGGTTTCTGGAACACGCCTTGTGCACGGTCAGCCCGCAGAACCTTGGGGTCCTGGCTGGCGCCTTTGAAAAACCCGTTGACGGTTGTCCGGTCATAGCCTGCAGTCAGGGCTTCCTGTTTGAGGGATTTTACAAAGCCGGAAAAGCTGCCGCCACATTGGGCAAAAGCGGTTGCTGGCACCATGAGGGCAGCAAAGGCGAGGGGCAATATGCGCATGTCGGGCGGTCCTTAATGAAGCTGTAAAACACCGTATGTGCTAAAAGATGAGTGCAAAAGCAACCAGCAGAGCGAGGCCAAGGCCCCATGCCCGCCAAAGAATGTCACAGCAGCGCAGAATTGCAGGGCCTGTGATGCTCTTGGCTCCGGGCGCATTGACCCAGGCAAAATCGCGCATCTCACCATCGTAGGATCGCGGTCCGGCAAGCGACAGACCCAGGGCACGGGCCATTGCTGCCTCGGGCCAGCCGGCATTGGGAGAGCGGTGTCTGGCGGCATCTTTGGCGATCGCAGGCCAGTCACCCAGCACCCCGCCAACAAGCGCAATCATCACCCCGGTCAGCCGTGCCGGGATCAGGTTGACCAGATCATCCAGCCGGGCGGTGGCCCAGCCAAAGGCCTCATAGCGGGGGGTGCGATAACCGATCATGCTGTCGCCGGTGTTGATCATCTTATAGGCCAGCAATCCGGGCAGGCCGGCAATCAGAAACCAAAAGGCCGGGGCGACAACCCCATCCGACATATTTTCGGATCCGCTCTCAATGGCCGAGCGGGCGACCTGTGGCCCCGTCATGTTGTCGGTGTCACGGCTGACGATCATGGCAACGGCTTGGCGCCCCCGTGCCAGCGATTGCGACAGCCCGTCGGCAACGGCGCGCAGATGTTCGACCAGGGAACGCTGCGCGATAAGGATAGCGGCAACCAGCAGCTCAACCAGGGGGCCAAAGAGCGACAGCAGCCAGCCAGTAAACAGGCCGAGACAGACCAGTAGGGTGACCGCAAGAACCCCCTTGGCGCGCCTGGCGTCGCCAGTATTGAGATGCACCTCCAGCCAGGACACGGCTTTCCCCATCAGAACCGCAGGATGGGGCAAGCGTGACCACAGCCAGTCTGGCTCTCCCAATGCGGCATCCAGCACCAGGGCGAGCAATAGAATTTCAGCGGTGCTCACAGTGCGGCCTCTAGCCGGTCCCATCCGTCCTGTGGGGGCAGACCAAGGCGGATGTAGGTTTTGGAATAGGGAAAGATGCGGCTCCAGATATGGGGCTTGGCCAGGCGGTCCTGCCACTGAGCGGCGTCGTCGACCTCGTAGAGGCGGAACAGATCGGTGCCCCCGACAAGGGTGGCCCCGCGTTTTGTCGCCAGTTCGTCCAACCGTTTTGTGTCACCTGCGAGAGAGCGGCGGGTGGCCGTGGCCCACTCCTTATCCTGCAGGGCCTGAATGCCAGTTTTGAGGGCTGGTCCCGAAACCGCCCAGGGCCCCTGCAGCTGAGCCAGCTGCTGGATCAGCTCGGGATCGCCAATGGCAAACCCCAGTCGCATGCCGGCCAGCCCCCAGAACTTGCCAAAGCTCTTGAGGATAATCACACCGGGCTGGGAGGCCAGATGCATCAGGCTTTGGTCAGGGCAGACGTCACAAAAGCTCTCGTCGATGATGCTGAGCGGTGCGTTTACCTCATCTTCGCGCCACAGGCGCCCATCTGGGTTGTTGGGGTGCACCGCAACGCAGGCTTCTGCCGGGCCGCTCTCAACAATGGACCAGCGGTAATTGGCAAAGGCAGCGGCGTGCTCGTTATAGGTTGGTGTTTCGATCCTCACCCAACGGGGATCTACCAGCCCCGGCAAGAGCGCAATCAGCGAAGAGGCGCCGGGTGCGGGCAGAATGGCAGCTTCGGCGGGCACCCCCCAGAAGGCGCGCGCGGCCTGAACGAGGGCGGTATTGGCAGCCGTATCCGGCAGTGCGCTCCAGTCAGAGGCGTCAAATTCCGGCAGCGGATAGGGGCAGGGGTTGATCCCGGTCGAGAGATCAATCCAATCGGCGCGAGTGCCGCCGTAGTGCTGAATGGCTGCGCTGAGATTGCCGCCATGGTCGCGCAGGGTCGCGCCCGTTTCGATCTGGCCTTCAGAAACACTTGCCGACATGGAAAACCCCCAACCTAGTGTCACCGCCAATGCCTTTGGCACTGCCTTCTTTTCGTATGAAACAGGGGCGGTGAGATGGCAAGACGGCTTCCCCTTTAGGAGAAGCCGTTTTTTTCAAGTCGCGATATCGGCAAAGGGAGCTTTAGCTAGCCACGACCATGCGGCTGCAACCAGTTGATATCCGGATTCACCGGGATGATCCGGTTGGGGTTAATGGTGTCGTGGCTGTAGTGGTAATGACGTACGATATGCTGCATGCCGATCGTCGCCTGGACACCAGGATATTGATAGAGCTCGCGGCAATAGGCCCAGAGGTTGGGGTAGTCTATGATCCGCTTTTTGTTGCACTTGAAATGCAGGTGATACACCGGGTCAAAGCGTAGCAATGTGGTGAACAGGCGCCAATCGGCCTCGGTCAGCTGAGTGCCCATCAGGTAGCGGTGCTGCGACAGCAGATCTTCCAGCCAGTCCAGCGAGTCAAACAGTGGCCCCACGGCAGCATCATAGGCCTCCTGGGTGGTGGCAAAGCCGCTCTTGTAGACGCCGTTGTTGACGGTGTCATAGATCCGGCTGTTCACCGCCTCGATCGGTTCGCGCAGCTCCTCTGGCCAATAGTCGGCGCTATTGCCGGTGATGCCGTCAAAGGCCGAATTGAACATGCGGATGATATCGGCGCTTTCATTCGACACAATGGTCTCACGGGTTTTGTCCCACAGGATGGGCACAGTGACACGGCCAGTATATGTGGCATCGGCCCGGGTGTAGATCTGATAGGCATGGCTGGTGTCAAACAGATGGTCGCCGGTTGCGCCATGATCGTCGCGCTCAAATGTCCAGCCCTCGGTCAGCATGTCGGGATGCACCACCGAGATCGAAATGTGATCGGTCAGATCTTTCAGGGCGCGGAAGATCAGGGTGCGATGGGCCCAGGGACAGGCCAGCGAGACATAGAGATGGTAACGGCCACTTTCGGCCCGAAACCCGTCCCGCCCTGTTGGTCCGGCGCTGCCATCTGCGGTTACCCAATTGCGAAACTGTGCTTCAGAGCGTTTGAACGCGCCGCCGGTGGATTTGGTATCATACCATTGATCCTTCCAGATCCCGTCAATCAAAAGTCCCATTGGTGTGTCTCCTTAGCTGGCTGCTCCGCGGCCTGGGTGGCTGGAGAGACAAATAAGCGCAGATCCCGGCCGAGCCTATCCGTGCAGTCGCGCAGCCACTCTGCATGGCTGCACATCACGACCCTGTGGGGCTGGGGTTTTGAGAGCAATTCTCATGGGTTTGCGGCGCATTTACCCAGCAGGCCCCGGCATAATTCATTACCGCTTGTTTCAAAATGTTCACTTGATTTTATCTATTTGTCGGTCACCTTTGGAGTCAGATGCTGAGCCGACCCTGATGCGATTCCCATCGCTCAATGACTAGCCAGAAAGGCCACTGCCATGACCACATATGTGCCAAAAGCCGTACAAGAGGCGCTGGATGCCGCGCGTGTTTCCGGTCTGAAAAAGAAGAGCCGCCTGCGGGTGGCGGTGGATGGTGGTTATTTCCCGGTTCTGCGCACGTGGGAAAACGGGTTCTCTGTCGAAGAAGAATTTGTGCCGCAACTGCGTGGCTTGGTCGATCTCTACGATGGCTCTCGCCATGTATCGCAATGCCTGATCGTCGCCTGCGAGGCCGAGGGCGGCGAGATGCGCTATGAGTTCAAGCGCTCAACCGCGGCCTCAGAGACTGCGCCGCTGGATTTCTACCGTGCTCCAAATGCGCCGGTTGGCTTGCTGGGCAATGAGGGAGCTGAGGGGCGGTTGTAACAGCTGGAGCTGGCGATCTGCTGCTCATGAAAGCCTGCCCTGCCTGCCACCAGTAAAGGCCAACCTGCAAAAAGAAATAGGGGGGGCTCTGCCCCCGTCGCCTTTGGCGACTCCCCCGGGATATTTTTGGCCAAATGAAAGAGGCGAACAAGAGCTTTGCCGGGGCTTTGGCGGCAAGGTCCCTCAGGGGCGGATTTCCACCACAGTGTCCAAGGCTGTCAATCGCCAAAGTTCTTCCATTTCACCATTGCTGACAGCGATGCAGCCCGCGGTCCAATCACCTGGCAGGGTGACAAGATTGCTGAGCGCATTGGGCTGGCCATGAATGAATATGTCCCCGCCTGGATCCAGCCCTTCAGCCGCGGCGCGGGCGATATCCTCGGGGCGCGGGTAGTCGATCCCCAATGACAGATGGTAACTGCTTTTTGGATTGCGGCGATTGATCTTGAACAGGCCTTCCGGGGTTTTGCCGTCTCCTTCGTGGCTTTTGTCCCCGTCGGGGGCAAAGCCAAGGGCGATATCATATTGCAAGATCTGCTGCCCCGCGTAGCTGGCGGTCAGGCGGCGTTCTGATTTTTCGATCAGGATGTAGTCAACCCGGTCAACTTGATTGACCAGATTGGGAGGGGCAGGACTGGATCCATAGTGCGCCCAGATGCCCCAGCCCAGGGCCAGGGTCGCGGTAAAAAGAACCGCGACCCGCTTCAGATGAGAGCCTAACACCGGGCTTACTGCAGATCCGCAAAGGCTTTTGCCAGGCGTTCACCCGCCTCAACAACGCGGCTGCGCTGGGTGCCCATGTTAAAGCGCAGGAAACCTTCGCCGCCAGTGCCAAAGGTGGTGCCATGGTTGGCGGCAATGCCGGCATCCTGCTCCACGCGTTTGGTGAATTCATCACGGCTCATGCCGGTGCCGGAGAAATCAATCCAAGACAGATAGGTTGCTTGCAGCTTCATTGAGCTGAGGCCGGGGATCTTTGCGATGGCGGCATCAAAAACCTGACGGTTGCCATCGATATAGGCGACCAGCTCATCCGCCCATTTGGCGCCTTCTGGAGAATAGACCGCAGCGGTTGCCAGCTGGCCAGCCGAATTTGGGGACAGGGCCAGGGCCAGCATGCGGCGCTGGAACCGGGCGCGCAGGTCAGGGTCGGGGATAATGACCTGCCCGGTGTGCAGCCCGGCAAAGTTGAAGGTTTTGGACGGCGCCGTGAGCATCAGCAGCCGGTCGGTGATTTCCGGCACCGCATTCTGCATCGGGATATGGGTGGCGCCGTCAAAGACCAGATCATGGTGGATTTCATCCGAGAGCAGAATCAGGTCATGGCGTTTGGCAAAATCCGCCACCGCCTGCAGCTCTTCCTGGGTCCAGACCCGGCCACCGGGGTTATGCGGCGAGCAGAGAATGACCATCTTCTCCTTGCCGGTCATCTGCGCGTCATAGGCCGCCATGTCCATTTCATAGCGGCCATCGCGATTGATCATTTCACATTCGACCACTTCGCGGCCTGCATTGTTAATGACCTTGGCAAAGGCGTGGTAGACCGGGGTGAACAGGACAATGCCGTCGCCCGGCTGGGTGAAGGTGTCGAGACACATGCCAACGCCATTGACCAGACCGGTGGTGGTAAAGATGGCCTCCGGGTCGACTTCCCAGCCGTGTCGGTTTTGCATCCACCAGCAGATCGCATCCTTGTAAGGCTTATCGCAGTTCACGTAGCCATAGATGCCATGGTCAGCCATCTCGCGCATTTTGTCAGTCACCATCGGCGGCACGGCAAAATCCATATCGGCGACCCACATGGCCAGCCCGGTATCAGGCGAGACACCGTATAAGCCTTCCATATAGTCCCATTTGGCGCAATGGGTGCCGCGACGGTCGATGATGCTGTCAAAATCCATGGGGATACTCCGCTTGTTTGCCAGCGAAGCTAGCGGCAAATGCGCCATGTGCAAGGGCTCTGTTGCTCGGGGCGGACCAACCACTGTGATCGCGGCAAATATGAACATCTTTGGACACCTGCTGCGTCAGCGCATGCAGGGCGTTGCAGTAACAAGGGCAATAGCCTAAATCACCCCCATGAAACATTCGATCCTGATCCATCCCGATCCCCGTTTGAAAAAGATCTGTGCGCCGGTTGCCGACCTGTCGGACAGGCTGCGCCTGCTGGCTGACGACATGCTGGAAACCATGTACGCCGCCCCTGGCATTGGGCTGGCGGCGCCACAGATCGGCGTGATGGATCGGCTCATCGTATTGGACTGCGAAAAAGAGGAGGGTGTTGAGCCCAAGCCTCTGGTGATGTTCAACCCCGAGATCATTTCCGCCTCGGATGAGACCAATGTCTACGAGGAAGGCTGCCTGTCGATCCCCGATCAATATGCCGAGGTCACCCGCCCCAAGGAGGTTGAGGTGCAATGGCTGGATCGCGATGGCAATCAACAGCGTCAGAGTTTAGACGGGCTTTGGGCCACCTGCGTGCAGCATGAGATCGACCATCTGGATGGCAAGCTGTTCATTGATTATCTGAAGCCCCTGAAGCGGCAGATGATCACCCGCAAGATGCAAAAGCTCAAACGCGAGCGGGCGCGGGGCTAAATGGCGCTGCTGCCCATCCTCCAGTGGCCAGAAGCGGGCCTGTCGACCCCCTGCGCCGTTGTCGCCGAGGGCGAGGATCTCGACACTCTGATCGCCGATATGTTTCAGACCATGTATGCTGCTCCGGGCCGTGGCCTGGCGGCACCGCAGGTTGGCGTTTTGAAGCGTCTGTTTGTGATGGATGCCACCTGGAAAGATGCCGCAGACAAGAGCTCGGGCACGCCTCTGGTGATGATCAACCCTGAGATCCTGGGTTTTGGGGCTGACCTGGGCAGCGGCGATGAGGGCTGCCTGTCCATTCCTGGCGTGCTGGCTTCGGTTCTGCGCCCGAGTTCTGTGGTGCTGCGCTGGCAGGATGAGGCCCGCAACTGGCAGTCCGGCACATTTGACGGGTTTGCTGCCCGCTGCATTCAGCACGAATATGATCACCTCGATGGTCTTGTGACCTTTGACCGCCTCACCCCCGAGGCCCGTCGTGAGGCCGAAGAGACCTATAGCCGCTATCAGGAGAGCCCCGCATGACCGCACGTATTTGCCTGCCCTGGCCCGACAAACGGCTGCGCACTGCCGCCGCAGAGGTGCGCGAAATCACCGATGAGATCCGCGCCATCTGGACGGATATGATCGAGACGATGGAGGCGATGCCGGGTGTTGGTCTGGGGGCCAACCAGATTGGGGTGATGCTGCGCCTTGCGGTGGTCGATGGCTCCAAGGAACGCGGCCGGGCCGTGCGCATGGCCAATCCGGAGGTTCTACATGCCTCAACCCAGCTGCGCGAGCACGAAGAGGCCAGCCCCAATCTGCCCGGTGTTTCGGCCAAGATCAAACGCCCGCGTGCCGTCACCGTGCGCTACATGGATGAAAACGGTAAAATCACCGAACGCGATTTTGTCGGCATCGAGGCCACCAGTGTGCAGCACCAGATCGACCATTTGAATGGCAAGCTCTACTTTGATCATCTGAGCAAGATGAAGCGCGACATGCTGATCAAGAAATCCAAGAAACTGAACGGCTGAGGCCAGGGAGCAGCGCGATGCGTGTCATCTTTATGGGAACGCCGGAGTTCTCTGTGCCGGTGCTGGATGCGCTGGTTGCGGCCGGTCACGAAATTGCTGCTGTCTATTGCCAGCCACCCCGTCCTGCAGGGCGCGGGAAAAAGGACCGGCCCACTCCGGTGCATGCCCGCGCCACTGAACTGGGGTTTGAGGTGCGCCACCCGGTGTCGCTGAAGGGTGAAGCCGAACAGGCTGACTTTGCCGCGCTGGGCGCTGATATTGCTGTGGTGGTGGCCTATGGGCTGATCCTGCCGCAGGTCATTTTGGATGCGCCGACCAAGGGCTGTCTGAACATCCATGCCAGCCTGCTGCCACGCTGGCGCGGTGCAGCGCCTATTCATCGGGCCATCATGGCGGGTGATGAGGAAACCGGCGTCTGCATCATGCAGATGGAGGCCGGGCTGGACACTGGCCCGGTGCTGCTGCGCGAAGGCACCCCGATTGGGGAAGAGGAAACCACCAGCCAGTTGCATGACCGGCTGTCTGATATGGGGGCCTCCTTGATTGTCACCGCGCTGCGTCATCTCGATGGGCTGACAGCGGATGTGCAGCCCGAAGAAGGCGTCACCTATGCCGCCAAGATCGACAAGAATGAGGCCCAGATCGACTGGAACCAACCTGCCGAGGAGGTCGACAGGAAAATCCGGGGGCTTTCACCCTTTCCCGGGGCCTGGGTTGAAATCGACGGGCAGCGGGTAAAGCTCTTGGCCTCACGTCTGGCCTCTGGCGAGGGACAGCCGGGACAGGTGCTGGATGGCGAAAGGCTTGTGGCGGCCTGCGGTGCAGGCGCGGTGGAGCTCTTGCGCTTGCAACGGGCCGGCAAAGCTGCGCAGGATCGCGAGATCTTTACGCGCGGGTTTCCTCTGGATACCGGGCGTCAGCTATAACAGGAGGGCGCAGATGTTTCTGATCCTGATGGGAACCGTGGTGATCGCCGGTATCACCGGCTATATCTCTGAAAAGAGCGGCTTCACTCAGAACGGCTACCTGTCTTCGATCATCATCTGTATTGGCGGCGCGTTCCTGTTCTACTTTGTGCGCCTGATGTTTGGTTTGGGCTTTGCCTCTCCTGGTCTCAATGCCATTGTCTCTTCGATTGGGGCGTTGATCATCGTGCCCTTCCACTGGCGACGATAGCGGAGAGAGAGTATGACTGTTGTGTTCCTGATCATCATCGGCATTGCTGCCGGATTTGTCGCCACCCGGATCATGGGCATCGAGTCCGATATCATCACCACTATGGCGATTGGCATTGCCGGGGCCCTGATCGGCGGCTTTGTTCTGCGTGCCCTGCTGACGGTGATGGGCATGATTGCAGGCCTGGCGGGCGCCGTGCTGGGCGCCCTGGTACTGATCTGGCTCTGGCAGACCTATATCAAACGCTGATACCTTTCAGGCTGCGGCCTGCAATCGTGATCTGATGCATGAAGCGGCGAAAGCCGTGGCAGGCGTTGATCGACCCCGTGTGCCAGCTGGCATTGCGCCCACATTCGCCCTACGTGTAGGTTGGTGTTAGCAAGCTGGCGTTTTCAGTCAACTCAGGCGGGGCTTGAAAACTATCGCGCCAGGCAACGAGACATAGAATCGGGTCATCCCTGGTCTCCATTGCATGGGGTTGATTGCTTTTATGGAAAGAGGTCTGCCCTTCTGAAAGCACTTCATCAGGGCAGCCCTTTCGCCTAAAGATCGCACTCCCTGAGATCACCATGTAGATTTCTTCCGCCGGATGATGGTGCCAGGGATAGTAGAGATGAGCGGGCATATAGACCATCCAAAGCCGTATCTGTTCGGACATAAATGGCGCGTCGTCACCAATGATGCAGTAGCATCCGAAGCGATCCATAAAATCGTTGCTTATCTCCGTGCCCTTATAGGTTTCGCGCCAATGTACGATGTCACTTGCAGCAAGAATTGCGTCTTGTAGGTCGGCATATTTCGCCGAGGCTAGCTTGCTGTCGTGCTGAAACACATCGCTACAATTGCAGTGATGCGAGCTTACCGATTGGCGCTCGATGTCGCTGGGAAAGCCCGCAAAGGCTTGTGTCTCGGGGTTTGCGCGATAGGCAGTCTGCGTAGCGTGCAGCAAGTTCTGAAAGAGGATATCTTGGGTCATGGTATGAAAATGAGCAGCAGAACCGCGTTTTCTTTTTTGCGAACGACACCGGTGTCGGTTTTCATGAATGACGGAAAAAAATGCGCTCAGCCCAAAGCCCTAGTGAGCAATCCTTTGTTCGCACCTGGGCCAATCCCGAGGCCAAACTGCAGCTCATTCTGAACATTCCCGGAAACGGGGCTAACTTGTGAAATGTGCTTGGCAGGCGTTTAAGGATTGGCAGAGGTCGGCGCGGAACAGTGTTGAGGGGAGCGCCCAGCCTTACTTCCTCAACTGCGCGGCGGGCGGCTTTTGTAGACGGGCAGGTGCCAGCCAAAGGCGATGGAGCCTGCGCGCAACCCCCAACAGACCCCAGCGCATAGGATCAGGGGGAGGCCGGCGGCCATACCAAAGGAGTTGGCAGCGACGGCAACAATCGCCCCGCTCATGGCGCAGGTAATGTAAAGCTCGCCCTGTTTCAGGACCAGAGGCACTTCGCCGACCACCACATCGCGCATCAGCCCGCCCAGGCTGCCGGTGGCCATGCCCATCAGCACCACGATTACCGCGGGTTTGCCGAGGGCCATGGCGGCGCCGGTGCCGGCTGAAACCGCAATGGCCAGGGCAAAACTGTCGAGCCAGATCAATAGGCGCAACCGGCTCTCAACCAGATGGGCGGTGAAAAACACCGCGACCGCAGCAGCGGCCGCTAGCAGAATGTGGTTGGGATCCGCAACCCAGAAGACCTCTTCCCGGTTCAGCACCAGATCCCGCACTGTACCGCCGCCCACCGCCGTCAGGCAGGAGATGAAGGCAAAGCCGACGATATCCAGCTGAGCGCGGCTTGCCACCAGAGCCCCGGTGAGGGCAAAGACCAGCACCGAGGCATAATCGAGCAGGGTAACAAGGCTCATTGCAATCGCTCCTCGCGGCCCTGCGCGCCACTCATGCTTTGGATTTGCTCTTTTTAAACGGTGCCATGCCTGCGCGGGCCAGCTCATCAGCGCGTTCGTTTTCCGGGTGGCCGGCATGGCCTTTGACCCATTCCCAAGTCACCTGGTGACGGCTTTGGGCGGCATCCAGGCGCTGCCACAGCTCGACATTCTTGACAGGCTTTTTGGCGGCGTTCTTCCAGCCGTTCTTTTTCCAGCCAAAGATCCAGCCGGTGATCCCGTTCTTCACGTAATTGCTGTCAGTCACCACGGTCAGGGCCGAGGGCCGGTCGAGGCTTTCCAACGCATTGATCGCAGCCAAGAGCTCCATCCTATTGTTGGTGGTATTGGCCTCGCCGCCTTTGAGCTCTTTTTCCTTGATAACGCTCGCGCCATCTTTGGCCTGCAACAGGGCTCCCCAGCCACCGGGGCCGGGATTTCCGGAGCAAGCACCATCGGTATAAGCATAAAGATCAGCCATGACAGGCCACCGAGATCCAGCGCGCCATGGTGCCATCAAGGCCTTTGCTTTCGCCGTAGGCGCAGTCTTTAACCGTAAATCCGGCGGTCGTTAGCAGATCTTTCAATTCGTCTTCCTCAAAGTAGGTATAGAGCCGCCCAAGGGCGTCGCGGGCCTCGCCTTTACCCAGTTTGAGCGCGATGTAAAAGATGCCGCCAGTCTTCAGGCTCTGTTTGATCGCCGCCAGATGTTGGGGGAATGCGGCGCGCGGTGCATGCAGCAGGCTGAAGTTGGCCCAGACCCCATCATAACGCGCAGTGCCGGAGATTTCAGAGAATACCGCCTGCCAGGCGGTGACCCCCTTCAGTGCATTTGCCAGCGCGACCATTTCCGAGGAGGCATCCATTGCATCGGGCTGCAATCCTGCTGCCGCCATGACGGCTGCCGATGTGCCGGGGCCACAGCCCAGATCCAGCACCCGACCGCCTGTCGGGCAGGCCGCGATAAAGCCGTGTAAGCGCGGATCCTGGCTGAGATAGTCCTGGTTCTGGGCGGCGTAGTCTGCGGCCTTGTCATCATAGATACGGAGGGTTTCTGCGTCGCTCATGCAAGGGCCTTAATCTGAGGAGTGTTGGGGATTGGGCGGGTTATGCGCGCTCAACCGCGAGCCGCGCAGCGAGGGCGGCAAAAATACCGGCAAAGCCCCGGTTGAGCCATTTCACCACGGTTTCAGACCCAAGTACAAACTGCCGGGCCTGGGCCGCAAAATAGCCGTAGAGCACAAAGACCACAAAGGTGAGCCCCATGAAGATCGCGCCGAGCAGTGCCATCTCATAGGTGGCATGGGCAGGATCACCGGAAAGGAAAGGGGGCAACAGGGCCAGGAAAAACACCGAGAGCTTGGGGTTGAGGATATTGATCAGGGCGCCACGTTGGGCAATGCGAATGGGGGATTGCGGTTTGGTTTCGGCAGAAATGGCCAGAGCCCCACCAGAGCGCAGGGCCTGCCAGGCCAGATAGAGCAGGTAGAGCACCCCCAGCGTTTTGACGATCTGAAACAGCAGGGCAGAGCTGTGCAGCACCGCCGCCAGCCCAAGCGTTGCGGCGACGAGATGCGGCAGGATGCCAAGGGTGCAGCCAAGGGCCGCCCAGACTGCGGGTCGCGCCCCCTGGCCCAGCCCCAGGGCCAGCGTATAGAGCACGCCGGTTCCGGGTGCCAAAACCACAACAATGGCGGTGATAAGAAACTGCATGGAAATCATAGGCGCTCTCTCCCTGGTGGGGCTCGATCAGATCTGAACTCATAGCCTATGAGCAAGCGAGGACGCCGTAAACAGGAACTGCCCTGCCTGCCTCAGCCCGTTTTAGGGCTGGGTCATGCAGAATGATCGGCGGGTTTGCTGGCCGCTTGGCGTAAAACACGAGGGACTTTGAACTCGACCCGTTCCACTGCGGTTTCCACCACTTCAACCGTCACGTCATAGCGGGCACGAAAGGCGTCGATCACCTCATTGACCAGCAGTTCGGGCGCTGATGCTCCGGCGGTGATGGCAATGCTCGAGATCCCCTCAAGGGCGCGCCAGTCGATGTTTTCTGCACGCTGCACCAGCTGGGCATATTTGCAGCCGGCTTTGGAGCCGACTTCGACCAGTCGCCGTGAGTTCGACGAGTTTGGCGCTCCGACCACCAGCATGGCGTCCGATTTGGGGGCAACGGCTTTGACGGCCTCCTGCCGGTTGGTGGTGGCGTAGCAGATGTCTTCCTTGTGCGGCCCAACGATGGCCGGGAAACGGGCCTCAAGTGCTGCAACGATGCCTTTGGTGTCATCCACAGACAGGGTGGTCTGGGTGACATAGGCCAATTGCGCTGGGTCGCGCACCTCAACATGGGCCACATCTTCCGGCGTTTCCACCAGGATCACTTCGCCTTCAGGCAGCTGCCCCATGGTGCCGACGGTTTCGGGGTGGCCCTTATGACCGATCATGATCATTTGCAGCCCCTGTTCGGCATGGCGCTGGGCCTCGATATGGACCTTGCTGACCAGCGGACAGGTGGCATCAACATAGACCATCTGGCGGGCCTGGGCGGCAGCGGGCACAGATTTCGGCACCCCGTGGGCTGAGAAGATCACCGGCCGATCCTGCGGGCATTCCTCCAGCTCTTCGACAAAGACCGCGCCCTTGTCCCGCAGCCCATCCACCACAAATTTGTTATGGACGATTTCGTGGCGCACATAGACAGGTGCCCCCCATTTCTCCAGGGCCAGTTCGACAATCTTGATGGCGCGATCAACGCCGGCACAAAAGCCGCGTGGCGCCGCCAGATACAGTGTGAGGGCAGGTTTGGTCATCGGTGTCTCCTTGAGAGCAGGAGTAAGGCTTTGCCGAGGGGAGGTCCAGCCGTTTGACTTGGCGCGGTGCGGCGGCCCGTGCAGGCGGGGGAGCAGCTATCATTGGGAATTCCGAAAGATCCAGCGAGGCAGCAAGTCTACGAGAAAAGGAATATGTTAATAGCTCTGCTCCATTGTTGGGTCGGTGTGTGATGCCGCTTTGGCTGGAGAAAGAAAATCATTTTTAATCGGGTAGAGGATTGAAGAGCGCCGTGACCGA
Source organism: Pseudophaeobacter sp. EL27 (assembly GCF_900313025.1). Taxonomy (GTDB): domain Bacteria; phylum Pseudomonadota; class Alphaproteobacteria; order Rhodobacterales; family Rhodobacteraceae; genus Pseudophaeobacter. Next base: position 145,660 of record NZ_OMPQ01000002.1, on the reverse strand, counting down.
AGTATCGAGCCCAACCGACTGCCATTCTGGGACTGATGAGAGTGATTTTGTCTCCCAGCAATATGCGGTCACCATGGAGCGCCGGTTTCGCACCGTAAGCGTCACCTGCAATGTCGTGGTGGTTCTGGGCCTATTGTGGATCGTTTTGGGCGTTCATATTAACGCTCCCAGCATGGTGATCATCTCAAGCGTTGCGATTTTTGGCTCGATTGCCGCGCGTCAACTTTTGAAAACCGAACACAAACTTATGGCACGGCTCCTGTGGTATTTTACCGGCTGGGCTGCGGTCATGGGGTCCGTTTTTACAATGCCCCCCGAAAGCTATATCGAATTGTTTTTTGTCGTCCTGTTGGGCGGCCCCTTCATGACTTTTTCGATGCGTCGCGAAAAGGCGATGATCGTTACGCTGCTGGGGTTTGTCTTTGCCAGCTGGGTTATGTTTCGGTTTCTGGGGCATGATTTTTTTGGCCCGCCGCTTGTACAGCTGGCGATTCCGGCCAGCTATCTCTCTGGCGGGGTTCTGGTCACGGTCTTTGCCATCCTTGTTGTCGAGATGATGGCCTTTGGTGAGCTGGCGGAAAGCTACAGCGATGACCTGCTTGGGGCCCATCAGAAGGAAAGCAAGGCAAACCGTGCCAAGAGCGAATTCCTGGCCGCCATGAGCCATGAAATCCGAACCCCGATGAATGGCGTGCTGGGTATGGTCGAGGTTCTTGAAAAGACGGATCTGGCCCCGGAGCAGCGCCGCATCCTGCACACCATCCAAGACTCATCAACGTCGCTTTTGTGGATTATTGACGACATTCTGGACGTCTCCCGGATTGAGGCGGGAAAAATGGAGCTGTTTGAAGCGCCTATGCGTCTGTTGCCTTTGATTGAGGGAGCAGCCGCAACGCTGCGCCCCCATGCCAGTCAAGTGGATGTGGCGCTGTCTCTGTCAGTGCAGGCGGATCTGCCGGACACGCTGAGAGGAGATGCAGGACGGTTGCGTCAGGTTTTGCTCAACCTCATCGGTAATGCGATCAAATTCTCTGAACCCTTGCCGGAAGCCGCGGCTGGGCAAGTGGAGCTGCGCGTTGAAATCTGTGAGCCGGGCTGGATTGATTTTGTGGTTACAGACAATGGTATTGGTATCGAGCCGGAGATTCAGGAGGCAATCTTTACGCCCTTTGAGCGCTCGGATGTGGCGGCAAAACGCATGATCAAGGGCAATGGCCTGGGTTTGGCGATTGTTCAGCAGTTGGTTGCCAAGATGGGGGGGACCATCACATTAGACAGCACCTTGGGCCAGGGCAGTAGTTTTGCGGTGCGCTTGCCAGTTGTGGAGCCTTCCGGGCCAATCAAGGGTCCACGATTGGCGGGCACCAAGGTTGTCGCATTGCTGCCAGCGCAAGGGCGGGAGTGTGAGTGGTCAACCTATGTCCTGGCTGCGGATTGTGATCTGAAATGGGTCTCCACCCGGGAGGAATTCTTGGCCCTGGCGCGTCTGGCTGATCGGAATTCAATTTTTGTCCTGCCCGAAGAGCGGGCAGAGGATCAGCAGTTTTCCTGGTTTCGCACCCGGATTGAACAAGAGCTTCCGGACCTGAAGGTTCTGGAGTTCAAACCCTGTCAGGACATGCAACATTTCAGTTCGAGCAAACACTGGGCGGTGGTGCAGTCTGGTCCAATTTTGCCGAGTGAGCTGTGGGAGGCGCTGGAACGCTTGATCGGATATGGTAACAAAGGGATCCCCAGTTCTTCTGAGAAGCCGGATAGTGCTGCTGTGCCAGGCAAGATGGGGGCGCGGATATTGGTTGCAGAAGATAATGAAATCAACCGTGCGGTTATTAAGGGCCAGCTGGCTCTGTTGGACTGCACCGTGACCGTGACCTGTGATGGGGCTGAATGCCTTGCCGCCTGGCAGAACGGTCATTTTGACGTGGTCCTGGCTGACTGTCAGATGCCGGTCATGGATGGGTTTGAGCTGACACGCGCCATCCGTCAGATCGAGGCTGAACAGGGGCTGCGCCACACGCCCATTGTGGCGGTGACGGCCAATGCCTCGGGGGGGACGATCAGCAAATGCTTGGCAGAAGGCATGGATGCCTTTGTTTCCAAACCCGTGACCATTGCCGGTTTGGAAGCTGTTATCCGTCAGCAATTGCCAGCGAGTGATATCAGCGCAGAGACCCGCAGATGGGCTGCGGCTCAGCGAAGCTAGGTGCGGCAGAGGGTCATGTTTTGCTACGCACGTGACAAGTCACATGCGCAAGAAACGCAATGTCTAAGGGAAGATACTTGCAGCCAGAGATTTCAACATCTGCGCTGTCACCGCTCGCGCCGTGTTGGGGCGCTCAAAACGGATAGAGTGAGTGGCTATCCGTTTTGAGACTACTCTCAGTAAATCTCCCAGTAGACCGATCCTGGAGATCTCACCCGGGAAAACTTGGGCAAATTCATCCTTACTGAAGGTGGAGTCTGTAGCCAATGTCCGCCCAAGAGAAGGTCGCTCAATTGGCACCCTTTTTATTGGCACCCTATTTAGCTGTGTCCCGATTAAAAGGCAGGTGGCTGCTTTCTAAACCGGGGAGGCTCCCGGGCTTTGCTGAAGCGCCTAGTCCTAATCTAAGCGTTCAGCTCGGCCCGGAGAAAACTACCCGGCGCTACGATTGAGTGAGGCAGCGGGATGCAGTCTTTAGCCTTGAACCGCAGAAACGGAGCGGGTGTCGACAGGGTGTTCCCGTGGGGGGCGCCCGATGACGTCTTTCAGCTCTTCCAACTCGATGAAATTGTCAGCCTGGCGGCGCAATTCATCAGAGATCATCGGCGGCTGGCTGCGGATGGTGGAGACCACAGAGACGCGCACGCCCTGACGCTGCAAGCTGGCGATCAACGGGCGGAAATCGCCATCGCCGGAAAACAGCACGATATGGTCAACCCGGGGGGCCAGTTCCATGGCATCAACAGCAAGCTCGATGTCCATGTTCCCTTTGACTTTGCGACGCCCCATGCTGTCGGTGTATTCTTTGGCTGGTTTGGTCACCATGGTGAAACCGTTATAGTGCAGCCAATCAACAAGGGGGCGGATGGGAGAGTATTCGTCATTCTCCAGCAGAGCCGTGTAATAAAAGGCCCGCAAGAGCTTTCCGCGACGCATGAATTCTTGTCGCAACAGCTTGTAGTCGATATCAAAACCCAACGCCTTGGCTGCGGCGTATAGATTTGAACCGTCTATGAACAGCGCGAGCCGTTCGTCTTTGTAAAACATCCTAAAGTGTCCTTCCGGTAAATCCGTTTACGCCAAATGATCCGTGAGTGAAATTGAAGCGGCGAAACGGGTGGACATATTGTAAGTACTTTGGCACCTGCTTCAAGTGTACGGTTTTTCCTAAATGAGGTCAAAAGTGACCATTCTACGATCAAAAGCGATCATTTCTTTGGGTGGTAACTTACCCTTGGGCGAAATGTCGCCACGACAAATACTACTGGCTGCAATTCAGGAAATTTCTCTCCTTATGGGGGAACAATGCCAAGTTTCGCGACTTTTTCAAACCCCCTGTTTTCCAGCTGGGGCTGGACCGGACTTTGTGAATGCGGCTTTGACGGTTGAAACCAGGCTTTCTCCTGAGGCCTTATTACAGTGTTTACACGGTGTTGAACAAAAGTTCTCCCGTTTGAGAAAGCAGCGCTGGGGCACACGAACTTTGGATCTGGATCTGATTTCTCTGAGCGAGAAAGTGTTCCCCGACCTTGCCACTCATCAGCGCTGGCGCGATTTACCGCTTGAGCAACAGGTGAAAGAAACGCCGGACCAGCTGATTCTCCCGCATCCCCGGATGCAGGATCGGGCCTTTGTTCTGGTGCCGATGTGCGACATTTGCCCAGAGTGGCGTCACCCCATTTTGGGAAAAACGGCTGCGGAACTCTGTGCTGAGCTACCAAAATCCGACCTGGAAGCGGTTCAGCCGCTTTAATCCCCGGATTGAGCCACTTTCTGCGCTTGTCAACAAAAAGATTTGGGCGTAAAAGTCGCTCTTCCGGACCCACATTGATTTTGGAGAGTCGCCTATGGCCCGCGTAACGGTTGAAGACTGCGTAGACAAAGTACCCAACCGCTTTGAGTTGGTGATGTTGGCGGCCCATCGTGCCCGCGAAATCGCCGCCGGAGCTGAGCTCACGGTTGAGCGTGACAACGACAAAAACCCCGTTGTATCACTGCGCGAGATCGCGGATGAGACCCAACGCGCTGATGATCTGCGCGAGCGTCTGATCGAAAACAATCAGAACCAGATCGAAGTTGATGAGCCCGAAGAAGATTCGATGGCTCTGCTGATGGGTGCCGAAAACGACAAACCCGCTGACGACGATATGTCAGAAGAAAAACTACTGCGCGCACTCATGGAGGCGCAGGGGCAGGGCTAATACCAGCCAGAACTCCCTAATTTAAGGCTGCGGACCGGATATGATTTCACCAGAAGACCTGATTGCTCTGGTCCGCAACTACAATCCCAAAACCAATGCCGATAAGCTCGCTGAGGCTTTTGCCTATGGCGAAGAGATGCATGAGGGCCAATTCCGTCACTCGGGGGAGCCCTATTTCACGCATCCCGTGGCCGTTGCCGCCCTGTTGACTGAACAGCGCCTGGACGACGCCACCATTATCACCGCGCTGCTGCACGACACCATCGAAGATACCAAGGCCTCTTATGAAGAGGTCGCCAGTCGATTTGGCGCAGAGGTGGCAGAACTGGTGGACGGCGTCACCAAGCTGACCAATCTGCAGCTTTCCAGCCGTGAGACCAAACAGGCCGAGAACTTTCGCAAGCTGTTCATGGCTATGTCCAAGGATCTGCGGGTCATCCTGGTCAAGCTCGCCGACCGGCTGCACAATATGCGCACCATCAAGGCGATGCGCCCGGAAAAGCAGGCGCAAAAAGCCCGCGAAACCATGGACATTTATGCGCCGCTGGCTGGCCGCATGGGCATGCAATGGATGCGCGAAGAGCTGGAAGACCTGGCCTTCAAGGTGCTGAACGCCGAGGGGCGCCAGTCGATCATCCGCCGCTTTGTCACTCTTCAGCGCGAAACCGGCGATGTGATTCACCGGATCACTGGCGATATGCGGTTTGAGCTGGAAAAGGCGGGCATCGAGGCCGAGGTCTTTGGCCGTGCCAAGAAACCCTATTCGATCTGGCGCAAGATGCAGGCCAAGGATCAGGGCTTTTCACGTCTGTCAGATATCTATGGTTTCCGGGTGATTACCCAGAGCGAAGAAGACAGCTACCGGGCGTTGGGCGCGATCCATCAACGTTGGCGCGCGGTGCCAGGGCGGTTCAAGGATTACATCAGCCAGCCAAAATCCAATGGCTATCGCTCGATCCACACCACTGTGTCGGGGCGCGATGGCAAGCGGGTCGAGGTGCAGATCCGCACCCGGCAGATGCATGATGTGGCTGAAACCGGGGTTGCGGCCCATTGGTCCTACCGTGATGGCGTGCGCTCGCAAAACCCCTTTGCGGTGGATCCGGCGAAATGGATTGCCTCGCTCACCGAACAGTTTGATGCCGAAGAGGATCACGACGAATTCCTCGAAGCCGTGAAGCTGGAGATGTATTCCGATCAGGTGTTCTGCTTCACCCCCAAAGGCGATGTGACCAAGCTGCCCAAGGGCGCAACCCCGATCGATTTTGCCTATGCCATCCATACTCGGATTGGTCACGCCTGCGTTGGCGCCAAGATCGACGGCATTCGGGTGCCGCTCTGGACCCGTATTCGCAACGGTCAATCAGTTGAGGTGATCACCGCCGAGGGGCAGTCTCCACAGGTGAGCTGGCTAGAGATCGCAACAACCGGCAAGGCTCGTACCGCTATTCGTCGCGCTCTGCGCGAGGCGGACCGGGCGCGATTTGTGAAACTGGGACGCGAACTTGCGCGCTCTGCCTTCGAACATGTCGATCGCAAATCTACCGATAAAACACTGGAAACCGCAACAAGAGCGCTCAGGATCAGCTCGGTTGATGAGTTGCTGGCGCGGCTTGGCGCGGCGGAGATCACCGCCCATGACGTGGTGCAGGCGGTCTATCCTGAACTCACCTCGCAGGACGGCGATGTGATTTCCCCCCGTCGCGCGGTGATTGGCCTGGAACCAGGGCAGAGTTTTGAGCGTGCGCCCTGCTGTCAGCCGCTTCCCGGGGAGCGGATTATCGGTATCACCTACCGGGGGCGCGGCGTTGTGGTGCACACTGCGGATTGTGATCGGTTGGGCGAGTTTGAAGACCAGCCGGAGCGCTGGGTCGATGTACATTGGCACAGCGGCACCCATCCGGCGGCCTATGGCGTCACCCTGGGGCTGACCATTGGCAATGATGCGGGCGTGCTGGGACGAATTTGCACATTGATTGGCGAGAAAAAGGCCAATATTTCCGATCTCGAATTTTCTGATCGGAAACCAGACTTTTACCGGCTGATGATAAATGTTGAACTCAGGGATGTGGAGCAGCTGCATTCCCTGATGTTGACACTGGAAGCCGAGAGCGATGTCGCGGAAGTGGCGCGTTTCCGGGAGACGCCGGAAACTCGATTAAATTCGGGATGAGGCTCGGTTGGAACTAGGAAGGACGCAGGGCTTTGGTATTCAGGCGCCGTGATAGACGCCCGCTTCTTCGAGCGGTGGCGGATTTCATCTGGCCCCGTGGGGGCTGGAAGCGGGCGTTTTTATACGTAAAACACCGGGTGCGCCGTCTGCCCGATTCGCCAGAACGCATTGCCCGTGGAGTCTGGGCCGGAGTCTTCACCACCTTCACGCCGTTTTATGCCATGCATTTCATCGTTGCGGCGCTGATTGCGCGCTTGATGAACGGCAATATTCTGGCGGCGCTCAGCGGCACCTTCTTTGGCAACCCATTGACCTATGTGCCCATTGGCGTGGCGGCCTTGCAGACCGGCCACTGGATGCTGGGCACTGAGTATGAAGAGGTCGATAAATCCCTGGTCGGCAAATTCTTTGATGCGGGCAAGGATCTGAAAGACAATCTCTTTGCTCTGTTCCACGACCGGCCGGCCGATTGGGACGGGTTGCACCTGTTCTATGACGAGGTGTTCTTTCCCTATCTGGTGGGCGGCGCCTTTCCTGGCGTCATCACCGCGACCATCTGCTACATGATCAGCCTGCCGGTTATCCGTGCCTATCAGCAACACCGCCGCTCCCGGATCAAGGCCAAATTCGAGGCCATCAAAAAACGCGCAGAAATGGAAGCCGCTGGTATCACCCCTGTGGCGGAACCCGCCAAGCCAAAGCCAAAGCTGGCTCTGCCACGGGTGCGCAAGGCAAAATAGAGCCTGGGCTTGGGGCGCGGGGGGTTGCCCTCGGCACTAGGCCGTCTAATCTCAGCGCAACAGATACTGATTTCAGGACAAATGACATGGCTCAGAACGCATTGCGCTTGGGTGTGAACATCGACCACGTGGCTACGGTGCGCAATGCCCGTGGCGGCGATAACCCCGACCCGGTTCGGGCCGCCGTGTTGGCACAGAATGCAGGGGCCGATGGCATCACTGCGCATTTGCGCGAAGATCGCCGCCACATCATTGACGCGGATATCGATGGCTTGATGGCGGCCCTGCGTATCCCGCTGAATTTCGAGATGGCCGCCACCGAGGAGATGCAGGCGATTGCTCTGCGTCATAAGCCCCATGCAGTCTGCCTGGTGCCGGAAAAGCGCGAAGAACGTACCACCGAGGGGGGGCTGGATGTTGCGGGCAATGACAATGCGCTTGCCGATTACATTGCTCCCCTGCGGGCGGCTGGCAGCCGGGTATCGATGTTCATCGGCGCCGAGAAATCACAGGTTGAGGCCAGCTACCGCATTGGCGCTCCGGTGATCGAACTGCACGCTGGGGCCTATGCTGACGCCTGGGCTGAGGGTCGCTGGGAGGAACGCGACGCGGAGCTGGCAAAGATCACCGAAATGGCAACCTTTGCCCACGGGTTGGGGCTGGAGGTGCATGTGGGCCATGGTCTGACCTATGAAAGCGTTGGCCCGGTTGCGGCCCTGCCAGAGGTCAAAGAGCTGAACATCGGCCATTTCCTGATGGGGGAGGCGATGTTTGTTGGCCTGCCTGCCGCCCTGGCCGAGATGCGTCGCAAGATGGAAGAGGCGCGGGCGTGATAGGCCCTGAATGGGCCGCGCTCTGGCTGGCCTGGGTGCTGGCCGGGGGTAGTCCAGGCCCTGCGACGCTCTCTATTGCGGGCACGTCGATGAACACGGGGCGCCGCGCCGGGCTGGTGTTCTCCTTAGGTATTCTATTTGGGTCGGCCTGCTGGGGGCTCGCAGCTGCAGCCGGGCTCAGCGCTTTGATGCTGGCAAATGCCTGGGTCTTTGAATTGCTGCGGTATTGCGGCGCCGGCTATCTGCTTTTTCTCGCAGAGAAGTCCCTGCGATCTGCCTTGGCGCCTCACGCCCCGCTGTCGCAGCGGGCCTATGGGGGAACGGGTTGGCAGCTTTTTGGTAAGGGTGCGTTGATTCACCTGACCAACCCCAAGGCAATCCTGTCCTGGGCTTCGATCTACTCGTTGGTGCTGCCAGCGGGGTCGACCCCGGTTGAGGTCTTTGGTTTGTTTGCCTTCCTCTATTCTGGATCCATACTGGTCTTTTTCGGCTATGCCTTTTTGTTCTCCACCCCTGGGGTGGTGGCCTCCTATATGCGGATGAAGCGCTGGTTCGAGTTTGCCTTTGCGGGCTTTTTTGGCTTTGCCAGTCTCAAAATCCTGACCGCACGTCTGGAGGGGTGAAACCATGATCCTCGGCATCGGCACCGATCTTGCCAATATCGAACGCATCCAGGGAACCTTGGATCGCTTTGGCGACCGTTTTCGCAATCGCGTCTTTACCGATACCGAACAGCGCAAAGCGGAACGCCGCCTGGATGTGGCGGGCACCTATGCCAAACGCTGGGCTGCCAAAGAAGCCTGCTCCAAGGCCCTGGGCACCGGGCTTCGCATGGGGATTGCCTGGAAAGACATGGCCGTGAGCAATCTGCGCACCGGGCAACCGGTGATGCATGTCACCGGCTGGGCCGCAGAGCGCCTGGCCAAGATGACACCTGCGGGGCACAGTGCGGTTATTCACGTGACCCTGACCGATGATCACCCCTGGGCGCAGGCCTTTGTGGTCATTGAGGCCCGGCCAATTTCGGCTCAGTCAGAGGCGCATTCGACGGATCAGGCGGCTGAAACCACTGGTGAAGCTTGACTCAGGCCTCTCACGCCCTCATGTAGCGCCGGACCCTTTAATTTATACCCCGGAGAGCCTGATGACGGCAAAACCCACGGCCGGCCAATCGATCCTCGAAACGGTAAAGACCATTGTTTATGCCCTTTTGATCGCAGGAGTCTTCCGGACCCTGTTTTTCCAACCCTTCTGGATCCCTTCGGGCTCGATGAAGGAGACGCTGCTCATTGGCGATTTCCTCTTCGTCAACAAGATGGCCTATGGCTATTCCTATGCCTCTTGCCCAAGTGTCCGCATTGGCGCAATTGGGCTGAACATCGACGCCGAGGATATCTGCGGGTTTCTCGACAGCGATAATTCTCGCTTCCTGGGCTCCGATCCAGAGCGCGGCGATGTGGTTGTGTTCCGCCATCCGGTGACGGGAACCGATTTCATCAAGCGCCTGATCGGCCTGCCTGGCGACAAGATCCAGATGAAGAATGGTGTGCTGCATATCAATGGTGCGGCGGTGGCCTTGGAAAATGCCGGAAATTTCGAAGAAGTGATGGCGGCTCAGGGCCCACAGGGATCCTATCCACGCTGTGAAAATGCTCCTGTCGGCAAGGGCGCGACCTGCCTGAAGTCGCGCCAGATCGAGACGCTGCCAGGTGGTAGCTCTCATGTGATACTGAATATCGCCGACCAGTCAGCAGATCACACTGGCGTCTATCAGGTGCCAGAGGGGCATTTCTTCTTTATGGGCGATAACCGTGATAATTCCAGTGACAGCCGTCTGGTACAGACCGCTGGCGGCGTTGGTTTTGTCCCGCTGGAAAACCTTATTGGCCGTGCCGACCGCATTATGTTCTCTTCTGCGGGGCGCTCCATGCTGTTCTTCTGGACCTGGCGTTCTGATCGTTACTTCAAGGGGATCGAGTGAAACTATCCAAAGAAATGCGCGTCTTTGAGCAGCGGATCGGGCATCAGTTTGCCCGGCCCGAGCTACTGGTGCGCGCCTTGACCCACCCCTCGGTCTCTTCTCCAAATCGCAAGGATAACCAGCGATTGGAGTTTCTGGGGGACCGCGTGCTAGGTTTGGTGATGGCAACAGCCCTGCTCGACCACGACAAAGAGGCCAGCGAAGGCCAGCTCGCACCACGGTTCAACGCATTGGTGCGCAAAGAGGCCTGCGCCGATGTCGCCCGCGAAATTGAACTGGGCGAGGTGCTGAAACTTGGCCGCTCCGAGATGATGTCGGGGGGGCGGCGCAAATTGGCGCTGCTGGGGGACGGCATGGAGGCGGTGATTGCCGCCGTCTACAAAGACGCCGGTTTTGAGGTGGCCCAGGCGATGATCCTGCGGCTCTGGGGACAACGCATTCATCAGGTCGAGGCCGATGCACGCGACCCCAAAACTGCCCTGCAGGAATATGTCCAGGCCCGTCGCCAAAACCCGCCCGACTATGTACAGGTCGCCCGCGAAGGCCCGGACCACCAACCTATCTTTACCATTGCCGTTCGGCTGGAAGACGGCACCGAAGAGCGCGCATCAGCGGGCTCAAAACGTCTCGCCGAACAGGCCGCAGCCAAGGCGCTCTTGGCACGTTTGGAGCAAGTAACATGACAACACGCGCCGGTTTCGTCGCCCTGATCGGAGAGCCCAACGCGGGCAAATCCACCCTGCTGAACCGCATGGTCGGGGCCAAGGTCTCGATCGTCACCCATAAGGTGCAGACCACCCGCGCCCGGGTGCGCGGTGTTGCGATGGAGGGCGAAAGTCAGATCGTTTTTGTCGACACGCCGGGCCTGTTCCAGCCGCGTCGACGCCTGGATCGCGCCATGGTCGCCGCCGCCTGGGGCGGTGCTGCCGATGCGGAAATTGTCCTTCTGCTGGTCGAGGCCCATCGCGGCATCACCGAAGGGGTGGAACGCATCCTCGAAGGTCTTGCAGATGTGGCCCAGGGGCGCACTGTTGGCCTGGTGATCAACAAGATCGACCGGGTGCAATCCGAGGTGCTTCTTGGCCTTACCAAAGACCTGAACGAGCGTTTTGACTTTGCCGAAACCTTCCTGATCTCTGCGGAGCGCGGCCATGGCGTAGACGATCTGCGCGGCTGGCTGGCCAAGGAACTGCCCGAAGGCCCCTGGCTCTACCCCGAAGACCAGATCGCTGACCTGCCAATGCGGATGATCGCGGCAGAAATCACCCGGGAAAAACTGACCCTGCGGCTGCATCAGGAACTACCCTACCAGATGACGGTCGAGACCGAAAACTGGGAAGAGCGCAAAGATGGGTCCGCCAAGATCGATCAGGTGATCTATGTGGTGCGCGATGGCCACAAGGGCATCGTGCTGGGCAAACGCGGCGAGACCATCAAATCCGTTTCGCAGTCTTCCCGCGAAGAGCTGACCGAGTTCCTCGGCCGCAAGGTGCATCTCTTTTTGCAGGTCAAGGTGCGTCCCAACTGGCTGGAAGAGGCAGAACGCTATTCTGAAATGGGCCTCGATTTCAAAGACGGAAACTGATCGCGATCCGGGTGGCCCCGCCGCCACCCGGTCTTCATTTGGCCAGAAATATCCCCGCCGGAGGCTCCGGTACCAGCCACAGATGCCGCCCTTGGCGGATCCTGCCCCTGACAGAGGCCCGACATGCCCCGTTTGACCGCCCGTTTCTGGGTTGATGCCTATCTCGCCCGCCTGCGGTTTCAGGACATCCCCGCCTTTGTCACCGCCCATGGGGATGACACGGCCGGGGCTGTACTGGTCAAACTCAACACTCTGGACGGTCAGGCGCAGAGCTTTCACCGCTCCTATGATCTGATGAGCGGCGCGCGCAAATGGATCGAACATGCCAGCGGGTTTGAGACAGATGTTGACGCTGCAATCCGGCGCCAGCAGGAATTTGACCCGGATCTCTGGGTGATCGAGGTAGAGGATCGCGCTGGTCGTCACCTGCTGGAGGAGCCGGGACTGGAATAGCTCCTCAGGCCAATCCATCACTTAGCGAGCAGTGCTGACAGGGCTTGTTGTCCGCCTTTGGTTGGGGTCTGATGGCGCAGGCAGAATGGCGTCATCAAAGGAGAGCAACAGTGGAATGGCGTGATCATGGCATCCTGCTGACCAGGCGACGCCACGGCGAAAGTGCCGCGATCATAGATGTCTTTACCGAAACCCATGGCCGTCACGCTGGCATTGTACATGGCGGTGCCAGCCGCAAAAAGGCGCCTGTGCTGCAACCTGGCGCGCAGCTGGATCTGTTGTGGCGGGCCCGGCTGGAGGATCACTTAGGCAGTTATCAGGCCGAACCTCTGCGCAGCCGCGCCGCGGCGGCCCTCTCCGGGCGTCTTGCCCTGGCAGGGCTCAATGCGGTCACCGCATTGTTAGGGTTTTGCCTGCCAGAACGTGCGCCCTATCCCGACCTTTACAAACAGTCAGAGCAGTTGCTGGACCTGCTGGAACAGGAAGAGATCTGGCCTCTGGCCTATCTGCGCTGGGAAATGGCCCTGCTCAAGGAAATGGGCTTTGGCCTGGATCTGAGCGCCTGTGCGGTTTCGGGACGCAACGAAGACCTGGCCTATATCTCTCCAAAGACGGGGCGGGCGGTATCTACACAGGAGGCCGGTCAATGGGTCAACCGCCTGTTGCCCCTGCCCCCGGTTCTGCGCGGAATAGGGGATGCGCCGGACCATGAGGTGGCGGAGGGGCTGCGGACCACCGGGTTCTTTTTATCGGAGCGGCTGGCCCCCAGTCTGGGCAACCACCCGCTGCCCGAGGCCCGGGCGCGGTTTATGGATGCCTTCAGCCGCCGCTTGTAAGGCCGGGTGATCCGGGTACCCAATCTACGCCTATGGCACCGTTACCAGAGGATATTCAGGGGCTGTCCGGGCCGGTCTCGGTTTTGATCAGCTCTGCAATCCGGGCGCCGATGGCAGCGCTGCCCTTGATTGAAGGATGGATCATGTCAAAGGCGTGAAAGCTGCGATCACCGTGCGGCACCAGATCCGCAAGCGACAGGAAATAGACGCCTTCGTCGCGCGCTGCCATCTGGGTGGCCCGACGGTCCAGTTCTTCGCCCTCATCCTTGCAGTATTCAATCGGTGAGCCACGTCCGGGGCTGCGCAGATATCCGGTGAAGATCACCTTGGCACCGCGGCTGCGCAGCTGCTGCACCAGATCGGGAATGGCGCCGGTGCTGCCATCTCTGGAACTCAACCGATCCATCTTGCGTCGACATGCGCTGCAGCCGCAGCCCAGCCACAGATCATTGCCGCCCCCATTCAGCACCACCCAGTCCCAGTCATGTCCCTTGGGCAATTGTTTGGGAATACTCAGCCCCGCGGCGCCGCTCACTGGCAGGCGATAGATCATCCGGGCCGCAGAGACGGATCTGTCTGTGACCTCAACCTGAAGATGTTTCTCCATCACGTCTGAGACGGCCCGCTGCGAGGTGCCGTTCCAGGCCATCAGGGAATCACCCATGACCAGGATACCGCCGCCAGCTGGGCTCTTGGAGGCGCGTTCGCCGCAGCCGGACAGGGCAAGCAGCGCGCAGAAAACACAGAATATTCGGGACAGAAAGTGAGGCATGAGCTTGAGGCTAACTTGGGTTTGAAAGGAAAAGTTAAATGCAATCGCACCGGGTGTTGTTAACCAATAAATAACACCGCCGCAGGCGGTAAGGCAAAGCCGCGGCATTTTTGGGGCACCAAGACCAGACGTCCGAAACAGAAATGCCCGACCAGTGGCCGGGCATTTGCACAGATATTGAGGTGAGGAGATCAGGCCAGCAGGCGACGTGCGATGACCTGGGCCTGAATTTCTGCAGCACCCTCAAAGATATTGAGGATGCGGGCGTCGCAGAGCACGCGGGAGATCTTGTATTCCAGCGCAAAGCCATTGCCGCCATGGATCTGCAGCCCGTTGTCGGCTGCCGCCCAGGCAACCCGTGCGCCCAGCAGTTTTGCCATGCCGGCTTCCAGATCACAGCGATGGCCGTGGTCCTTTTCCCAGGCCGAAAAATACGTTAGCTGACGCGCCACCATGATCTCCACCGCCATCATCGCCAGCTTGCCGGAGACACGGGGGAAGTTGATCAGGCTTTTGCCAAACTGCTTGCGGTCCTGGGCATATTGCATGGCGATATCCAGCGCCGATTGCGCCACACCGATGGCGCGGGCGGCAGTCTGGATACGGGCGCTTTCGAAGGTCTCCATCAGCTGTTTGAAACCCTTGCCCTCTTCGCCACCAAGCAGGTTTTCCTGCTTGACCTTGAAGCCGTCAAAGCCGAGCTCATATTCCTTCATGCCGCGATAGCCCAGAACCTCGATCTCGCCACCGGTCATGCCGGGGGTGGGGAAGGGCTCGGCATCCGTGCCGGGGGTCTTTTCCGCCAGGAACATCGACAACCCGCGGTGATCGGTGGTTTCGGGATCGGTGCGCGCCAGCAGGGTCATGACATGGGTGCGGGCGGCATGGGTGATCCAGGTCTTGTTGCCTGTGACCTCATAATCGCCGCCGTCGGTTTTCACCGCGCGGGTGCGCAACGAGCCAAGGTCGGAACCGGTATTGGGCTCGGTAAAGACAGCCGTGGGCAGGATTTCGGCGCTGGAGATCTTGGGCAACCACTGTTCTTTTTGGGCGTCGGTGCCGCCGCAGAGGATCAGCTCCGCCGCGATTTCCGAACGGGTGGCGAGGGAGCCAACACCGATATAGCCGCGCGACAGCTCTTCCGAAACCACAACCATCGAGGCCTTGGACAGACCAAAGCCGCCAAACTCTTCGGGGATGGTGAGGCCAAAGACACCCATCTCGGCCAGCTCTTCGATGACCTCCATCGGGATCAGCTCATCCTTCAGGTGCCAGTCATGGGCATGGGGCTCAACCTTTTCCGAAGCGTAGCGGCGGAATTGATCGCGGATCATTTCCAGCTCTTCTTCCAGACCCGAGGTGCCAAACATGGTGGCGCCGGCCTGTTCCTGCATCAGCTCGGCCAGACGGCTGCGTGCAGCCTGGGTATTGCCGCCCTTGGTAAGGGTCACAACGGCCTCGGTGCGCAGGGCATTCAGGGCGTCCTGTCCCAGGCCCATATCCTGCAGGCGCAGAACCTCGCCCTGGTTCATCTGGATGCCGCCCTGAACCTGCGCCAGATATTCGCCAAAAGCGATCTGGTGGATCAGCTGCTCCATCTCATTGAAGGCGCCATCGCTTTGCAGCTTGTCGGCCCATTGCTGCATCTGGCGCAGCGAATAAACATAGGTGGCAAGCCAGGAGAGCCCATGAGCGGCGGTCTGGTTTTCTTCGATCAGCTGGCCGGACACGCGGCCGTCCTGAGTGACATCGGCACGCACAGCGACGCGGGCGGCCTCCAGTGTGGCCTCCAGCGGGGCAATCGCCGCAGCAGTGAGCGTCAGCAGTTCGGGGAGCACAATCGGTTTCATTTGCAGGTCCTGTCCGTCATGAGCCATTGAATCACGTCCTTCTTTGGTCGCTTGGTGGTAAATCACTTTGCAGGTGCAGCGCAACAAAAATACGCCGCGATGCGGCATTTCGATAAAAAGTTGCGCAACGGAAATTTGTACGGAGCCGTGGTTCTCTCAGTGCTGGCGGGATGATAGGGCAGAAGCATGGACCAGTTTTTCTCACTTCTCTCCATCCCTGAATTGGCGATCGCCTTTGCCATTGCGCTGCTTGCCGGCACGGTTAAGGGCATGGTGGGCTTTGCGCTGCCGATGATTCTGGTGTCGGGATTGAGTCTGTTCATCGCGCCGGAACTGGCGCTGGCGGGGTTGATCCTGCCGACCCTGGTGACCAATTGGATGCAGGCACTGCGACAGGGCGGCGGGGCGGCCTTTGCCTCTCTCAAACGGTTCCGTCTGTTCCTGCTGGTCGGGCTGGTGTTTTTGCTGCTCAGCGCCCAGATGGTGCGGGTGTTACCGCAGCAGGTGATGTTTCTGGCCATTGGCGGCCCGGTGACTCTGTTTGTTCTGCTCCAGCTGATGGGCGTACCACTGACCATTACAAAGCCGACACCGCGGGTCGAAGTGATGGTCGGGGCCTTTGCCGGGCTGATCGGGGGCGTGTCTGGTGTTTGGGGGCCGCCGACCGTCGCCTATCTGACGGCGCTTGGGACTGAAAAGAGCGAGCAAATCCGCATACAAGGCGTGATCTACGGCATGGGAGCCTTTGCGCTCCTGTTTGCCCATGTGGGCTCGGGGGTGATGCGCGGTGAGACCCTGCCGTTTTCGATCCTGCTGATTGTCCCCGCAGTGCTGGGCATGTGGATTGGCGGCAAGCTGCATGATCGCATCGATCAAAGAGTTTTTAAACAAGCCACGCTAATAGTTCTCTTGCTGGCGGGGCTGAATCTATTGCGCCGTGGGTTAATGTTGTAAACCTGCCCTATGAGGCAGGGGTAACCAGGGAATGCTGAGATCGCGATGCAGGGGATGAACGCAGAACGGCTGGCGCTTGGGACGATTCTGGTGGCGCTACTGGTGCTGGCGCTGAAACTGCTGGCCTGGTGGCTGACGGATTCTGTGGCTCTGCTGTCTGACGCACTGGAATCGCTGGTCAATGTCGGTGGTGCGGTGATGGCCTGGATGGCCGTGCACTACGCCAAAAAGCCCGCAGATGCTGGCCACCCCTTCGGCCATTACAAGGCTGAATATTTCTCGGCGGTTCTCGAAGGGATCATGATCATCATCGCGGCCCTGCTGATTGTTCAACAGTCGGTGCAGGCGCTTGGCAACCTAAGCGAAACGGTGGAATGGGGCCGGGCAGGGCTATTGGTCAATGCGATGGCGCTGGTGCTGAACCTGCTGTGGGCGAGGCTCCTGATCACCCGGGGCACGGCGCTCAGCTCTCCGGCGCTGATTGCGGGCGGGCGCCATTTGATGAGCGATGTCTGGACTTCCGTTGGGGTTCTAGTGGGTCTGATTCTGGCACTGGTGACCGGTTGGGCCGTGTTAGACCCGCTTTTGGCGCTGTTTGTGGCGGTGAACATCCTGCGCGAAGGTTATGGAGTTGTGGTCTCCTCAGTAAACGGATTGATGGATTCCGCCGCCCCCGAGGAGGAGCGCGCCCAGATTGAAGAGCTGTTGCACCACGCGGCCTCGGGCGCTTTGCAGGTGCATGGGTTGAAAACCCGTCGTGCCGGGGTTGCCCTGTTTGTGGAGTTTCACATGGTGGTGGAGGGCACCATGACTGTGCAGGCTTCCCATGACATTTGTGATTGCATCGAAGAGGCCATTCAGGTGGCCTTCCCAGAGGCGCAGGTGACCATTCATGTGGAGCCGGAGCACAAGCTGGAACCATCGGGCATTGCGCCGGGCTGAACGGCTGGCGGAACCTCTGGCGAAGCGTTTGCATTCTGACCTGCGCTCCCGTTTAAGCACAGCATAGGTTTTAGCAGTCACGGGAGCGGGCGCGATGGCGATGGAATGGGACAGGTTGTTGAACGCAGGGCGGCTGTGCCGTCCGGATTTCGCCGAGGCCCCCGGCCGCCCCGCCTATCTGCAGGATTATGACCGGGTGCTGTTTTCCGAACCTTTTCGCCGTCTGGCCCAAAAGACCCAGGTGCACCCGCTTTATGAGCATGATCATGTGCACCACCGGATGATCCACTCGCTGGAGACCGCCAGCGCCGGGCGCTCGCTTGGGGTTCTGGCGGGGCAGGCGATGCTGGAGCGCGGCTATATCTCGGAAGCGCAGCGCGAGGTGATCGCCGGCACGGTTCAGGCCGCCTGCCTGGTGCATGACATTGGCAACCCACCCTTTGGTCATTCCGGCGAGGACAGTATCGGCCAGTGGTTCGCCCGCCAGTTTGAGGCCAAGGTTGGTGTTGCCGGGGCGATTCCCAAGGCGCAACAGGCCGAGTTCGAGGCCTTTGAGGGCAATGCCCAGGGCTTTCGGATCGCGGCAACCCTGGAAATGGCGCGCCGCGATGGCGGTATGCGCCTGTCCTACGCCACCCTTGCGGCCTTCATGAAATACCCCTGCACCGCCGCGGCACGACAGCTGGCCGCGCCCGGCTATGTGGGTCTGAAGAAATTTGGTGTCTTTGAGGCCGAGGCCGCGCTGTTTGCCGAGGTGGCTGAGGCCACCGGGCTGCGGGCTGATGGGGCGGGACCTGGCAAATACTGGCGCCGTCACCCGCTGGCCTTCCTGGTAGAGGCCGCAGATGACATTTGCTACCGGATCCTGGATCTGGAGGATGCCGCCACGGTGGGGGATCTCAGCACCACTCAGGTGATTGACTGTCTGGAAAGGGTTGCGGGCAAGCCCAACCGGGCGGATGATCCAATGATGACCCCGCGTGAGATCGTGGCGATGCGGCGCGCCAGCGCCATCCATCAGGCGATTGAGGCCGCGGTAGAGGCCTTTATGGCCCATTATGAGGCCATCATGTCCGGTGACTTTAACGACGGGCTGATGGAGGTCTCCAGCAAGGCTGAGGCCTTTGGCCAGATGAAAGAGATCTCAAACGCCCGAATCTTTACAGCAAAGCGCAAGACAGAGCTGGAGATCGCCGGTCGTCAGGTGATCTTTGCGGTGCTGGATCATTTCCACGGGCTGTACGGTGATCTGCGGGACTGTGATTGGCAGGTCGAGAACTTCCTCGATAAACATGGCTATTGGGCCAAGTTGGTCAGGGCGGTGGATCTGGATCTGCGAGGCGTCAGTGATGAATATACCGCCATGCACAGCCTTGCGGATTTTGTCTCAGGAATGACGGACCGCTATGCGGTGAAGGTGCGCGATATGGTGGCCGGGCGGATTTGAAGCCCCGTCAGGATCAAAGCCTGTAGAACGAAAAAACCCGGCCACTGGCCGGGTTTTCTATTTGTCGTGACGTATCGGGCTTAGCTGATCGCAGCGGCTTTTACGTCTTCGTCGATATAGGGCAGGTACTGCTGGAAGTTGTTGGAGAACATCTCAACCAGTTTTGCGGCCTGTTTGTCATAGGCGGCCTGATCGTCCCAGGTGCGACGTGGGTCCAGCAGCACCTCGGCAACGCCGGGCACAGAGACGGGCACGTCAAAGCCAAAGTTGCTGTCCTTGCGGAACTCGGCACCGGCCAGCGATCCTTCGAGAGCAGCTGTCAGCAGGGCACGGGTGGCGCGGATTGGCATCCGCGAGCCAACGCCGTAGGCGCCACCGGTCCAGCCGGTGTTGACCAGCCAGCAGGTCGCGCCATGGGCGGCGATCTTTTCGCGCAAGAGGTTGCCGTAAACCTCGGGGCGACGCGGCATGAAGGGCGCGCCAAAGCAGGTGGAGAAAGTGGGCTCGGGCTCGGTCACGCCGCGCTCGGTGCCGGCCACCTTGGAGGTGAAACCAGACAGGAAGTGATACATCGCCTGCGCCGGGGTCAGACGCGCAATCGGAGGCAGCACGCCAAAGGCATCACAGGTCAGCATGATGATGTTCTTGGGGTGACCACCAATCGCGCTCTCAGAGGCGTTGGAGATATAGTGCAGCGGATAGGCGCAACGCATGTTGGCCGTCAGGCTGTCGTCTTCGAAATCCAGCTCTTTGGTCTCTTCGTCAAAGACCATGTTTTCGATCACGGTGCCGAATTTGGACGTGGTGGCGTAGATCTCAGGCTCGGCCTCGGGGTTGAGGCTGATGGTCTTGGCGTAGCAGCCGCCTTCAAAGTTGAAGGTGCCATTGTCTGCCCAGCCGTGCTCGTCATCGCCGATCAGCACGCGATCGGGATCGGCGGACAGGGTGGTCTTGCCGGTGCCGGACAGGCCAAAGAACACAGCGGTGTCTACGGGATTGCCCTTGGCGTGGTTGGCCGAGCAATGCATCGGCATGATGCCTTTTTCGGGCAGCAGGTAGTTCAGCAGGGTGAAAACGGATTTCTTGTTTTCACCGGCATATTCGGTGCCACCGATCAGGATCATCTTGCGATCAAAGTTCATCGCGATGACGGTCTCGGAGCGGCAGTTGTGACGCTCTGGATTGGCCTGGAAGCTGGGGCAGTTGATGACGGTAAAGTCAGCAATGAAATCGTTCAGGTCTTCGCGCTCGGGGCGGCGCAGCATGGTGCGGATGAACAGCCCGTGCCAGGCCAGTTCGGTGACCATGCGGACATTGATCGAATGCTTGGGGTCGGCGCCACCAATCAGATCCTGTACGTGGTAATCACCACCCTTCATGTGCTCCAGCATGTCGACATAAAGATTGTCGAAGCCTTCGGGCGACATCTCGGCGTTGTTTTCCCACCAGATGGTGTCTTTGACGCTGTCGGATTTGACGACGTGCTTATCCTTGGGGGAGCGACCGGTGAATTTACCGGTGGTCACAAGGAACGCGCCGCCATTGCCCAGGGTGCCTTCGTCGCGCTTCAGAGCTGCCTCTACAAGGGCTGGCTCCATGAGGTTGTAATGGACATTGCCCAGACCCTCGATACCTTGATCCTCGAGGCGGAAATTCGGGTTAACCCGTCCAAATGCCATGTGTTCTCTCTCCTGTGCCGGCCTTGCGTGGCCGCATAGATTAAAAGCTGCGCCCCAAGGCAGATCGGGGCAATTCTCCGGTAGCGACACCGGTTGGGGCAGCTCATAACATGACGTTTCCATGACTGAACAGGACGGTTTGGCGCAGTTAGCGCCATCAAGGCGGAGTTTAGCGCAACCATTCACCGGGTTGCCTGATTGCTGTTCACCATTCAGCGAATGATAAGACATTTTTGCCCTAATTGTGGCCAAAGAGAGACCTGATTCGCCAATGGGGATTGATTCGCGGTGCAAGACGGGCGATGAAAGGACAAAAATACAAACAAAATAAGAGCAGATTTAGGGGCAAATCCAATGTCGAAGATTGCTTTGGTGGATGATGACCGCAACATTTTGACTTCCGTGGCGATGACACTGGAAGCCGAAGGGTTTGAGGTAGAGACCTATAATGATGGGCAGGCCGCGCTGGATGCCTTTAACAAGAAACTGCCGGATATGGCCGTGCTGGACATCAAGATGCCCCGCATGGACGGTATGGATCTGTTGCAGCGTCTGCGGCAGAAAACCCAGATGCCGGTGATCTTTCTCACCTCCAAGGATGATGAGATCGACGAGGTTCTGGGCCTGCGCATGGGGGCCGACGACTACGTCAAAAAACCCTTCTCGCAGCGTCTGCTGGTCGAGCGTATTCGCGCCTTGTTGCGCCGTCAGGATGCGCTGAACAGCGACGAGGTCGGAGCTGAAACACCCGAGACCAAGGTCATGGAGCGGGGGAACCTACGGATGGACCCTCTGCGCCACGCGGTCAGCTGGAAGGGCAAGGACGTGTCGCTGACCGTCACTGAGTTCCTGCTGTTGCAGGCCCTGGCGCAGCGCCCGGGTTTTGTCAAAAGCCGCGATCAGCTGATGGATGTGGCCTATGATGACCAGGTCTACGTGGATGACAGGACTATCGACAGCCATATCAAACGGCTGCGCAAGAAGATGCGGACAGCGGATACAGATTTTGCTGCGATCGAGACCCTTTACGGGATCGGCTACCGCTACAATGAAGAGTAAGATCTGCAGTCTTTTCCAGGGGGGCGTGCAACAATGCGTGACACTGGCCTGACATCGAGTCAGCAAGATGGGGATGTGGTTCTGGGCGACGATTGGGTTGCGCCGGACCAGACCGTTGCGGCTGAAATGCAGGTGAAACGGGCGCGCCGGGGGTTCTTTTCTCTAAAGGGCTCCCCATTGACGCGTAAGATCATCACCTTCAACCTGATCGCTCTGATCATTTTGGTTGCCGGTATTCTTTATCTGAATTCCTCTCGTCAAAGCCTGGTGAAACAGCGCGCCGGGGCTCTGGTGGCCGAAGTCTCGCTGATTGCCGACGTTTTTGAGGCGGTGTTGCCGTCGTCGGGTGCGGTAAGCTTGACAACCGGCGATGGCATTGATCCGGTACAGGTTCTTGAGGGCGTCACCCTGCGCGGCGGGGTTGAGGCCTTTGTCTTTGATACCTCAGGCGTGCTGGTGGCGCAGGTGACCGGGGTCAACCGGCCTGACGCGCTGAATGCGCTCAATGAGAGCACCAAGAACCGCACGCTGATCTCCGATGGGTTGTCGAAGCTCTGGGCGATGTTGGGTGGGGTGTTTCAATCCCAATCTTCCGAAGAGGCCTATATCAAGCCACTGCAGGAGCAGCTGCAGACTCTGGTGCAGCATTCCTTGACGGGCACCGCCAAGATCGAAGTGGTCGGCGATACCAGTGGCGGAACGGTTTTGTCAGCGGTGGCACCAATTCTCAGCAATGGCACTGCCATTGGGGTGGTGGCATTGGCCTCACCTTCCGGCGAGATCGACGCCCTGGTGCGGGGAGAGCGCGAGCGGGTCTTGCAGATCTTTATCATTGCGCTGTTGGTCTCTGTTGGTTTGAGCCTGGTTTTGGCCTCGACAATTGCCAACCCGTTGGCGGATCTGGCCGAGGCCGCGGAACTGGGCCGTGAGCGGGATTCCCGTAAAGCGCAGTCTGGCCGTATCCGCATCCCCGATCTGTCGGCGCGTCCTGATGAGATTGGCCGTTTGAGCCGTGCTCTGCGGGGCATGGTCAAGGCGCTGTATAGCCGGATTGACAGCAATGAACAGTTTGCCGCCGATGTGGCACATGAGATCAAGAACCCGCTGGCCAGTCTGCAATCTGCTGTTGGCACATTGCGGATGGTCAAACGCGATGATCAGCGCGAAAAGCTGATGGAGGTCATTGAACATGACGTGCGCCGTCTGGACCGCCTGGTCAGCGATATCTCCAATGCGTCACGCCTGGACGCAGAACTGGTGAAAGAAGAAGAGGACGAGTTCGATCTTCTGAAGATGCTCACCAACCTCAACCAGTATCTGGGTGAAGACGCCCGGGCCAAGCAGATCGACTATATCACCGACCTGCCGCCGCGCCCGGTGATGATTCAGGGGCTGGAGGCGCGTCTGGCGCAGGTCTTTGTCAACCTCATCACCAATGCGATTTCCTTTTGCGAAGAGGGCGATGCTATCCGGGTCTGGGCACGCAGGCGCGACAATCGTGTGCTGATTGTGGTCGAAGACACGGGCCCCGGTATTCCGGAACAGGCGCTGGCAAAGATCTTCAAACGGTTCTACTCACAGCGTCCGGACGAACATTTTGGCAATAACTCAGGCCTTGGGCTGGCGATTTCCAAACAGATTGTCGAGGCGCACGGTGGTGTGGTTTGGGCCGAGAATATTCGCCCAACCGAGGCCGATGTCACCTCTGAACCTCTGGGCGCACGTTTTGTTGTTGGCCTGCCCGTCTGATCAGTGATGCCTGCAAACCCGCCCGAGCAGACCCAGCACGCCAGTTGTGTGACGCTTGCAGGGCGCGGTGTTCTAATCCGGGGCGGCTCTGGCAGCGGTAAATCCTCTTTGGCGCTGCAGCTCATGGCCTATGGGGCGGAGCTGGTTGCAGATGATCAGGTGCAGATCTGGCAGCAGGGGGGTGCCATATGGGCTAGACCTCCTGCTGCGCTAAGGGGGCTTATCGAGGCGCGAAATGTTGGGATTTTGACCGCTACAGCGGCCCCTGAAACCGCAATCTGTGTGATCGTCGATATGGACCAGGTCGAGACGCAGCGCTTGCCCCCCAGGCGGCTAGAGAGGCTTCTGGACCAGGAAGTCCAGATCTTTCGCCGGGTGGAGGGCATTCACTTTGCCGCTGCCCTGATACAGTTTCTCAAATCCGGAGCTCTCGACCCCGATGCCAAGCTCTCTGATCGACACCCCTGACTGGTGGAGTGCCAATGTCTGATACAGAAGTAACCCCGATTGTCCTGGTCACCGGCCCCTCCGGCGCTGGGCGCACAACTGCGATCAACGTGCTGGAAGATCTCGGCTATGAGGCCATTGATAACCTGCCGCTGCGGCTGTTGCCGGGGCTGGTCTCGGCTGCTGGAGACGCCGGCCCCATGGCCCTGGGGCTGGACAGTCGCAACCGGGATTTCTCTCCGGCAGCTCTGCTGGAGGTGATCGACATGCTGGAAGCCCGCGATGGCTGCGAGCTGTCGGTGCTCTATTTGGATGCGCGCCCCGATGTTCTGTTGCGGCGCTATTCGGAAACCCGGCGGCGTCATCCCTTGGCGCCGGGGGAAACGCCAGAACTGGGGATACAACGCGAGTTGAGCCTGATGGGGTCGACGCGGGACAGGGCCAGCCTGTTGCTGGATACCTCTGAAATGAATGTGCATCAGCTCAAGGCCGAGATCGAACATCTCTTTGCGCCTGGTGGGCGCAACCTGGCGCTATCGATCCAGAGTTTTTCCTACAAGCGCGGGGTGCCGCGCAGCGTTGACATGGTGTTTGACTGCCGGTTTCTGGACAATCCCTATTGGAACCAAAGCCTGCGAGGGTTGGATGGGCGCGACGCAGCTGTGCAGGCCCATGTAAAAGCGGATCAGCGCTATGAGGGCTTCTTTTCGCGGGTGCTCGACATGACCCGGTTTTTGCTGCCAGCCTACCGCGAAGAGGGAAAATCGCACCTGTCGATCGCCTTTGGATGCACGGGTGGGCAGCATCGATCGGTCACCCTGGCAGAAACCCTCGCAAAAGCCCTTGCAGAAGAGGGCCAGCAGGTGTCAATTAGACATCGCGAGCTGCAAAGCTAGCAGGGATACGGAGTTGCAGGATTGATCGGGATCGTGATCGTGGCACATGGCGGGCTGGCCAGGGAATACCTGGCTGCGGTCGAGCATGTTGTGGGGCCTCAGCCCAACCTTTTGTCCGTTGCCATCGCACCAGATGATGACCGCGAAGACAAGCAATGTGAGATCTGCGCGGCGGCGGATCAGGTGGACACTGGTGACGGTGTAGTGGTGGTGACGGATCTTTATGGTGGTTCGCCTTCGAATCTCAGCCTGCGCGCCTGCAAGCCCCTAAACCGGCGCATTCTTTACGGGGCCAACCTGCCGCTTTTGATCAAACTGGCCAAATCCCGCCATCTTGTTGTCGGAGAGGCCGTGCGCCAGGCGCTGGAAGCAGGGCGCAAGTATATTAATTCTCAAAACATCAATCCCGACGGGGAGCAGGCGCAGTAAATGGCTTTGAAAACACTGAAAATCGTGAATGAAAAAGGGCTGCACGCCCGTGCCTCTGCCAAGCTGGTGGAGGTCGTCGAGGGATTTGACGCCACGGCTGAGGTGTCAAAGGACGGGATGTCGGCCTCTGGCGACAGTATTATGGGGCTTTTGATGTTGGCAGCCTCGAAAGGAACGACTATTGACGTCGAGACTTCGGGGCCGGATGCTGGTGCTCTGGCTGATGCGGTAGCGGCCCTGGTGGCTGACAAATTCGGCGAGGGGTTCTAATCTCTGCCCCTTCAACTGACAGGAATGGCACGGTGGCGGATACGGCACATGAGCGAAACACCGGTGTGACACCGGAGAGTGATCAGAGCACCGGTGAGGTCTATGACCGCCGCACTCTGACCTATGCCAATTCCTTTGATGACCGCTGGACCTCTTTGGCGATCAAGGCCATCGAGTGGATGACCGGCAAGCTGACCATTCTGCGCATGGTCAAGAAGTTTGAAAATCAAAACGCTGAATATCGCGGTCAGAAATTCTGGCGGGGTGCGCTCAATATCATGGGCATCAACCTGATGACCCCGGAAGAGCAGATCAAGCGTATCCCCGGTGAAGGCCCGGTGGTGATTGTCGCCAACCATCCCCATGGCATGGTCGACGGTATGATTTTTGCCGATCTTATTGGGCGGGTACGTCAGGATTATCGCATTCTGACCCGTTCGGTCCTGACGGGGCTGGATGAGGCGGCGACCTCCTTTATGATCCCGGTGCCCTTTCCGCATGATCCCGACGCGCAAAAGAAGATGGTCGAGATGCGCGCCAAAACCATGTCTCACCTGAAAGCAGGAGGCGTGGTCGCGCTGTTCCCATCAGGGGTGGTGATGTCGTCAGAGACCTGGTTTGGCCCGGCGATTGAGCAGGAATGGAACGTCTTTACCGCGCAGCTCATTCGTCGCTCTGGCGCGCGGGTGGTTCCGATCTTTTTCCCTGGCAGTAATTCACGCAGCTATCAGATTGCCAATAAGCTCTCGCCGATTCTGCGACAGGGCCTGCTGTTGCATGAGATCGTGCGCTCCTGCAACAAGCCTCAGGCGCCGGTGGTGGGGGATCCTCTGACAGAGGAGCAGATGGCCCAGCTGCAAAGCGACCCACGCGGATTTATGGCTTGGCTTCGTGAGCACACTCTGAGCCTCGGTAAGAAGAGCTGACACAGGCGTTTAGGGGCGTTTCAGCTTCTGAGTCACCAAAGCAGCAACGTCAAAGCCCGCATCACCTGATCCCCGCAGGACAGCGCTTTGGTCCTGTCTCAAGCAAAATGACGGTATCCACGCCCAAAGGGCGCGGAGCCTCCGCAATTTGGCTTGATCCTGGCCTGCACCGCCGTCCTGCGGGGCCCAGGCGATGAGGGCTCCGAAGCAGCAGCTTGAGGATTGGAAAATCAGCGAGTTGGGACGGGGGTCTCACCGCGATAGTCGTAAAAGCCGCGCTGGGTTTTGCGGCCCAGCCAGCCGGCTTCGACATATTTGGTCAAGAGCGGGCAGGGGCGGTATTTGGTATCGGCCAGGCCTTCGTGCAGCACGTTCATGATCGCAAGGCAGGTGTCCAGACCGATGAAATCAGCCAGTTCCAAGGGGCCCATCGGGTGGTTGGCGCCCAGTTTCATCGACTCATCAATGGATTTGACCGAGCCAACGCCCTCATAGAGGGTATAGACCGCCTCGTTGATCATCGGCATCAGGATGCGGTTGACGATAAAGGCGGGGAAATCCTCGGCGCTTGCGGAGGTCTTGCCGAGGCGTTCCACCACCGCCTGACAGCTGGCAAAGGTTTCTTCGTCAGTGGCAATACCACGGATCAGCTCCACCAGCTGCATCACCGGCACCGGGTTCATGAAGTGGAACCCCATGAAGCGCTCGGGGCGATCGGTGCGGCTGGCAAGCCGGGTGATCGAAATCGATGAGGTGTTGGAGGTGAGAATCGTATGCGGCAGCAGATGTGGTTGCAGATCTTCAAAGATCGCCTGCTTGACGGTTTCACGCTCGGTTGCGGCCTCAATCACCAAATCAGTGGCGCCAATATCCGCCAGTGACAGGGTTGTGGTGATATGGGCCAGGGCCTCGGTAACATCGGCCTCAGCGATCTTGCCGCGGCTGGCCTGACGCGCCAGGTTTTTGTGAATGGCACTGACAGCGGCATCCAGAGATTGCTGGCTAATGTCATTCAAAACAACGTCATAACCCGCCAATGCCATGACATGAGCAATGCCGTTGCCCATCTGGCCCGCGCCGATGATGCCGATCTTTTTGATATCCATGCCAGTGGCTCCCAGTTTGCCTGCAGGGCAACCTTATCGGGGGCTTTGGGGCAGACACAAGGCTGCTCATTCGGAATTTTAGGTGAAATTTAACTTTAGGGAATTTGCAATCATTCGCCGCCAAAGTGATCCTTGGGTGAATAAAACGGTGGGAACTATGAGTTACGAAACCAAAAGCGCAGGTGCGCTTTCGGGCGGAACGTGCTGTTATGCGGGATCGCGCTTGCCAGTACGTGGTCCCGAAAGAGATCTGGAAAGTCCATATATTGCGTTCCTGGGCGGGACAGAGGTGTTCGGTCGGTTTGTGAAGACTCCCTTCTCGGATGTTAGTGAGTCTTTGTTAAAAACGCCCTGCGTTAGTCTGGCGGCGGTGAACGCTGGCTTGGATACCTTTGCCACTGACAAGGCGCTGCTGGGGGTTGCACGGCGGGCTGAGGTCTCGGTGATGCAGGTGTTGGGGGCGCAGAATGTCTCGAATCGATACTACCGGGTGCATCCGCGGCGCAATGATCGCTTTTTGCAGGCGCAGCCCGCGCTCAAGACGCTCTTCCCTGAAGTGGACTATACCGAGTTCCACTTTAACAAGCATTTGCTGACCACGTTGCGGGCCCTGTCGGAGGAGCGCTTTGCCGAGGTGCGCCAACATCTGCAGGAGACCTGGGTTGAGCGCATGGTGCAGGTAATTGCCACACTTGAGGGGCGGGTTGTTCTGCTCTGGGTGCGCTATAATCTCAAAGGTAATGCCGCCTTTAATCACGAGCCGGTGCTGGTGGAGCGGAGCATGATCCAGGCGCTGGAAGGCCGCACCAAAGGTGTAGTCGAGGTCGATGTGGCCCCGGCTGGTCTGGTGGATGATTTTGACGGGATGATCATGGGAGAGCTGGACTTTCCTGCGGCGCAACACATGTTGGGGCCCAAGGAACATGCCCGCATCGGCTGCGCTCTGGCAGAGCATCTGCAGGTGCTGCTTTGAGCTCTGTGGCAGTTTGGCCGTCTGGTTAGGTTTCACGACATCCCAATAAAAACGGGGCCAGCAGTACATGCAGGCCCCGTTCTTGTTTTTTGACCTCCCGGGATGGTCCCGGGCTGCGGCTTAGCCGAGCTTTTCGGTCAGCTCAGGCACGGCAGCAAAGAGATCTGCAACCAGGCCAAAGTCAGCAACCTGGAAGATTGGTGCTTCTTCGTCCTTGTTGATCGCAACGATCACTTTGGAGTCTTTCATACCGGCCAGGTGCTGGATCGCACCGGAGATGCCCACGGCAACATAGAGGTCAGGCGCGACAACTTTGCCGGTCTGGCCAACCTGCCAGTCGTTGGGAGCGTAGCCGGAGTCAACCGCAGCACGCGAGGCGCCAACCGCAGCGCCCAGCTTGTCTGCCAGGGCTTCGATCAGTTTGAAGTCTTCTTCAGACCCAACGCCACGACCACCGGAAACAACCACGCCAGCCGACGTCAGCTCGGGGCGGTCAGAAGCGGCAACCTTGTCTTCGACCCACTCGGAGAGGCCGGGGTTCTCAGCAGCGCCGATGGTGTCAACAGAAGCAGATCCGCCGTCGCCAGCTGCGTCAAAGGTCGCGGTGCGGAAAGAGATGACTTTCTTTGCATCCGAGGATTTGACGGTCTGGATGGCGTTGCCCGCGTAGATGGGGCGCTCAAAGGTGGAGCCGTCAACAACAGCTGTCACATCCGAGATCACCATGACGTCGAGCAGCGCAGCCACACGGGGCAGCACGTTTTTGGCGTCGGTGGTGGCGGGGGCTACGATGTGCTCGTAGTCGCCTGCCAGCGAGGCGATCAGCGCCGCTGTGGGTTCCGCAAGGCGATGGCCAAGCGATGCATCTTCGGCAACCAGAACCTTGGCAACGCCAGCGATCTTGGCGGCTTCGGCACCAGCAGCCGCAGCCGAGGCGCCAGCGGCCAGAACGGTCACGTCACCCAGGGCAGCAGCAGCCGTCACGGCCTTTGCAGTTGCGTCCAGCGCCAGGGCGCCATCGGTCACTTCAGCAAGGAGAAGAACAGCCATTACACAGCCCCCGCTTCTTTGAGTTTCTCGACCAGCTCATCAACGGAGCCAACCATGATACCGGCGGCACGGGCCGCTGGCTCGGAGGTGGAAACCACTTCCAGGCGCGGGGTGACGTCGACGCCGTAATCGGCAGCGGTCTTTTCGGCCATTGGCTTTTTCTTCGCCTTCATGATGTTTGGCAGCGAAGCATAGCGTGGTTCGTTCAGGCGCAGGTCAACGGTGACGATGGCAGGCATGTTCACTTTGATGGTCTGCAGACCGCCGTCCACTTCGCGGGTCACAACGGCTTTGTCGCCATCGATGTCCAGCTCGGAGGCAAAGGTACCCTGCGACCAGCCCAGAAGGGCGGAGAGCATCTGACCAGTGGCGTTCATGTCGTTGTCGATCGCCTGCTTGCCAGCCAGAACCAGGCCGGGCTGCTCTTCGTCGACGATGCCTTTGAGGATCTTGGCAACCGCGAGCGGTTCGATGTCGCTGTGAACATCATCCGCGGCCACAACCAGGATAGCGCGGTCGGCGCCCATAGCCAGCGCGGTGCGCAGGGTTTCCTGGGCCTGTTTCACGCCGATGGAAACAGCAATGACTTCATCAGCCTTGCCTGCTTCTTTAAGGCGGATGGCCTCTTCTACAGCGATTTCGTCGAAGGGGTTCATCGACATTTTAACATTGGCGAGATCGACACCGCTGCCGTCCGCTTTGACGCGGACTTTCACGTTATAGTCAATCACGCGCTTGACAGGCACGAGTACCTTCATTTTGCGTTCTCTCCTTAACAAACGGCACACCGCTGAAACGGGCACCCTCTATGCTCTCGCGCTGTTGATACCGGGTCAGCCCGGGGCACAACAGGGAAAAATCGTCACGTTGCAGTTCGCAGACGTCGTGTTTGGCCTTTTGCCACGACAATCTTGCAAGAATGTTTCGTGATGGCGGCTCGCATTTCGCATGATGACACGAAACCGGCTGGCGGCTTGCCCCGGTGTGACGGCTTCCGGAACAAGAGTTAGCTAGGCGCGAATCGCCGCTCTGTCGATGGGTTTTGCGGCTGGTGACGCTGCGGCGCAGCATGTGACGCTGGGTGTCTTTGGCAAAACCCTGCCCCAGAACCTGTCACTTAAGTCACCTTAGCGGTTGGCGCCGGGCACCCAGAGCACGTCTTTGGCGCCATTGTCATTGGCATGGCGGGAGGCGACAAAGAACCAATCCGACAGGCGATTGAGATAGGTCACAACCACCGGGTTGATGTCTTCCACCGTTGCGAGCTCTGTTGTCAGCCGTTCGCCGCGCCGCGCGACGGTGCGGCAGACATGCAGATGCGCCGCCAGGGCAGAGCCGCCGGGCAGAACAAAGCTGCGCAGCGCTGCAAGGTCTTTGTTCATCGCGTCGATTTCGCTCTCCAGCCGGTCGACCTGAGACTGGGCGATGCGCAGCGGCGGGTATTCCGCCTTAGCGTCCTTGTCCATTTCGGGGCGGCACAGATCTGCGCCGAGATCAAAGAGGTCATTCTGGATGCGCGACAGGGCGGTATCCATGTCCCCAGCGGCCTCAAGCCGCGCAACCCCGATAAAGGCGTTCAGCTCATCCGAGGTGCCATAGGCGTTCACCCGTGCATCATGTTTGGCAACGCGCGCACCGTTACCAAGCGCGGTATCCCCCTTGTCGCCGGTGCGGGTGTAGATCTTGTTCAGGACCACCATGATTACTGACCTCCCTGGCCGCGCAGATAGACATAGGCCACCAATAGCACCACGGCGATGAACTGGAACAACAACCGTAAACGCATCAATTTATTGGCATGCTTGCGGTTGAACTCGCCGCCTTTGCCGAAGCCACCCAGCCCGAGCACCAGCACAACCACCACAGCGGCCATTGCCAGAATTGCAAGAATATAAAGCGGATCACCCATTTGCTGTCTTCCTTCGCGTTTGCCTCGGGCTCTGGTCTAGCCGCTGCCGTCAGCCTTGGCGACAGGGAATTGCCTATCTAAGCCGCTCCAGGATGCGGTCAATTGCCCGGCTGCTCAGTATGCGCCGCAGGAAACCGGCGATATAGGTGGGGGTGGTCACATAATAGCGCGGCCGGGGCCGGGGCGATTCGCAGGCATGGATCAATTTGGCGGTAACGGCCGAGGCAGGCAGTTCAAACTGATCTGGCCCAGTGCTTTCATAAAGCCGCTTGAGCAGCTTCTTTTCATAGAGGGGGCGAAAGGGAGAGTTTTTCCAGTCGATGTGGCGCTCAAAATGCGGAATCGCATTTTCTCGGAACTTTGAGGTTACCGGGCCGGGCTCGATCAGGGCGATCTTGATATCGGTGCCGATCAGCTCCACCCGCAGCGTATCAGTCAGCCCTTCGATCGCGTATTTTGTTGCTACATAGGCGCCACGCCAGGGAAAGGCGACAAAACCCAGAATCGAGGAATTCTGCACGATTCTCCCACGGCCCTGGGCGCGCATCACGGGCAGCACCTGCCGGGTCAGTTCGTGCCAGCCAAAGACATTGGTCTCAAAGATCTGGCGCAATCCCTCGGTGGCCAGATCCTCCACCGCGCCGGGCAGCCCGTGGGCGCCATTGTTGAACAGCGCATCCAATGTGCCGCCTGTGGCCTCCAGCACCTCTGCCAGCCCGGAGGTGATGCTCTGGGTATCCGTGTAGTCGATGCGCGGGCTGTCAAAGCCTTCGGCGCGCAGACGGTCACAGTCCTGTGCCTGCCTGCAAGAGGCAAAGACCCGCCAGCCGCGTGCCCGCATGGCGCGCGCGGCGTCCAGCCCGATCCCGGAGGAGCAGCCGGTAATCAAAATTGTTTGTTGCATGGTCAACCCTGTTTGCCAAAACCCCGGGCTGTTGGATCCGGGGCGTTCTGCACAGGGTTATGAGCGTTTCTTGCTTACCAGGGAAGCGGCAACCCAGCCAATCTTCTGCCCATTTTTTGTTCTGAGCTGCAGCCAGCCAGTACCGCTGTCTTCCACAACAAGCACCTCGTCCCCTGCCAGCAGGCGCCCAATCACTGGATAGATGGTTCCAGGCCCCTGGCGCATGTTGACGCGTGAGGCACGGATTTCACGAATGTCCAGGTAGCTTTCGGGGGAGGCCTCTGCCTGCGCAGGAGCCGTATCTGACAACCCGGCGTTCAGCACCAGTCCGCCACTGCCCAGCCCCTCAATGGGACGGTTACTCATGGCGGCGAGTCCGCCTTCAATGTTATCCATATGCAACAGGCCGGTTTCAGCACTTGGGGCAAAGGCGGTGGTCGAGCTTTGCAGGCTGTTTCCAGTGGCGGCGATGTTTTGCAGGGCGACGGCCCGGCGGCGCTCTGGATCCGCAGCGGGGCGTGAATGTGCGGCTGCCTGGGCAGGAGAGACTGCGGCCTGTTGCAAAACAGGCGTGGTCACCAGCGACGCGGCGCGGATTTTGGCACTACGTTGGAATTTGTTGTCGGCAGCTGTTGAGTTTACCCCGGTGTCAGAGGCTGCAGCTTGCTGTTCTTGCGGGCGTTCAGGCGGCACGAAGTCAGCTCCGCCGCTGATTTCATAAAAACCCCAGCCCAAAAAGGCAAAAGACACAATAACAAAGCGCGACATGGCGCATCCCCCCGAACAACAAATCAATAGCGCAAATAATGGCGGCAAGCCCAAATAAGCTGGAACACGGCATTGGACCACTGCGGCAGCATAAAGGCCGCCATATCCTAATCTGATCCTCTTAATATAGTTCGAATCGCCGGCAAACACAGGGGAGACTGTGCGGGCTTCTCCCCCTTTGGGCGTTATCGGCACAAAATCGGAGGGCGGGCGGGGCACAATAGGCATGCTGGAAATGCACCACCCGCTGCAAGCCGGTGGATAAATACCAACCTTGGCTTTACCGCAGCAGGTGGGAGAAGTATCACCAATGCATGAGCGACACCCAAGATGATACCGATGCCCCGCTGCCGCAAAACGGCGAGATCCTGGAACCCCTGCGCCGCGCCATTGGTGAGCGCTACCTGACCTATGCGCTGAGCACCATCATGCACCGGGCTCTGCCCGATGCGCGTGATGGGCTGAAACCGGTGCATCGGCGGATTCTCTATGCGATGAACCGGCTGCGGCTCAGCTCGACGGGTGGCTTTTTGAAATCGGCCAAGATTTCCGGCGATACCATGGGGGATTTCCATCCCCACGGTGATGCGGCGATCTATGATGCCATGGCCCGCCTGGCGCAGGATTTCAACGTCCGCTACCCGCTGGTCGATGGCCAGGGTAACTTTGGCAATATCGACGGCGATAACCCGGCGGCCTCGCGCTACACAGAGGCGCGCATGACCTTCATCGCCGAGGCGATGCTGGAAGGTCTGAACGAAGATTCGGTCGATTTTCGCGACAACTACGATGGCCGCCTGACAGAGCCTGCGGTTCTGCCCGCGACCTTCCCCAATATCCTTGCCAATGGCGCGGCAGGGATTGCCGTGGGCATGGCGACCAATATTCCGCCGCATAATATTGCGGAACTGATTGATGCCTGCATCCACCTGATTAAATCACCAGGTGCGGATGATGACACCCTGTTGAAATATGTTCCGGGACCTGATTTCCCCACTGGTGGCATCATCGTTGAGCCTCGCGAAAATATCGCCAAGGCCTATCGCACCGGGCGCGGCTCGTTCCGCCTGCGTTGTACTCATGAGATCGAAGACTTGGGGCGGGGCCAGTGGCAGATCGTGGTCACCGAGATCCCCTATCAGGTGCAGAAATCCAAGCTGATTGAGAAAATCGCTGAGGTCATCCAGACCAAGAAAGTGCCGATCCTTGCGGATATCCGCGATGAAAGCGCCGAGGACATCCGTATCGTTCTGGAGCCCAAATCCAAGAATGTCGACCCGGACGTGTTGATGAACATGATGTTCCGCAATTCGGATCTTGAGCTGCGCTTTAGCCTCAATATGAACGTGCTGATTGATGGGGTCACGCCCAAGGTCTGCTCGATGAAGGAAGTGCTGCGTGCCTTCCTGGATCACCGGCGGGATGTTTTGCAGCGCCGGTCTGAATACCGCATGGGCAAGATCGACCACCGGCTGGAAGTGCTGGATGGCTTTATCATTGCCTTCCTCAATCTGGACCGGGTGATTGATATCATCCGTTATGATGAGGACCCCAAAGCCGCCTTGATGCGCGAAGATTGGGATCTGGATCACCCCCGCGCCTATGAGGAAGCGGATTATGTGACCCCGGCACCGGGTGAGGGGGCGCTTAGCGAGGTTCAGGCCGAAGCGATCCTGAATATGCGGCTGCGGTCCCTGCGCCGCCTCGAAGAGGTGGAGCTGACCAAGGAACGTGACGCCCTGCGCGAAGAGCGCGCCGGGCTGGTTGAGCTTTTGGGCTCGGATGATCTGCAATGGAGCAAGATTACCGAACAGCTGCGCGCCACCAAGAAACAGTTTGGCAAGGACTACGTCGGCGGTGCGCGTCGCTCTCGCTTTGCCGAGGCTGGTGAAGTCGAAGAGGTGCCGCTGGAGGCGATGATCGACCGTGAACCGATCACCGTGGTCTGCAGTCAGATGGGCTGGATCCGGGCGATGACCGGCCATATCGACCTCAATCGCGAGCTGAAGTTCAAAGATGGCGATGGTGCGCGGTTTATCTTCCATGCGGAAACCACCGACCGTCTGCTGGCCTTTGGCAGCAATGGCCGTTTCTACACGATTAGCGCTGCCAACCTGCCCGGCGGGCGCGGCATGGGTGAGCCGCTGCGTCTGATGGTGGATCTGCCCAATGAGGTGGAGATCGTCGATATCCTGATCCACAACCCCGAAGGCAGGCTCTTGGTGGCGTCCTCGGCGGGCAATGGGTTTATCTGCGCCGAAAAGGACATCGTGGCCCAGACCCGCAGTGGTAAGCAGGTGCTGAACGTCAAGGATGATGATCGTGCACAGATCTGTATTCCGGTGACCGGAGACCACGTGGCGATTGTCTCGGAAAACGGCAAGTTCCTGGTCTTCTCCGTCGAAGAAATGCCCGAGCTGACCCGCGGCAAGGGCGTGCGGTTGCAAAAATACAATATGGCGCGGGGCAAGCAGGGCTCGTTGGAGCTCGACGGTGGGCTCAGCGATATCACCACCTTCAATTGGGACGAGGGCATCTCCTGGGAGATGGGTGGTGGCAAGACCCGCCATGAAACCGACCTCAGCCAGTGGCTGGGCAAACGTGCCGGCATCGGCAAACGCCCCCCCTATGGTTTCCCACGGAACTACAAATTCAAATAGTGGGACGTTTTTCGCCTATGATCTGTGACCCCTAGGCCACCGAAATTGCCAGAGCCGCCCCTTCCGGTTTACCGATTGGGCGGCTCTGTTCTATCTGAAGCTAGATCAAATCCTATTGCTCTTATCCGATGAGGCCCCTGATGTTCCGAATCCTTGCTCTTCTGGCCTCCTTGGTCCTGCTGGCTGCCTGCGAAGAAACCCAATTGAACGAGGCCAAGGAAGACCTCGGTGATTTCAACATGCGGGTTTCTTTTGTCTATACTGACAAGGCGTTGCAATGGCCGCTGTCGCGGGCTGCTGAACCATCTGAGTGGAACGAGCCTATTGAGCGCGCGCTTGAGGCCCGTTTGGGACGCTACACTGGCGCTGGCAAATATGATGTTGCCATCACGCTTGAGGGCTTTTTGCTGGCAACCGGTGGGATCCCGGTTCTGGTGAACCCCAAAAGCGCTGCTGTGGTGAATGTCTTTGTTTATGACGTGAGTACCAAGACCTACCTGTTGAAAGAGCACCAGATGAAAATCTTTGAGGATACCACGGGGGAAAGTGCCATCATTGGGTCGGGCTACAGCCGCACAAAGGCAGAGCAGATCGACGGGCTGGCGCTCAAGATCGTTGATGGGCTGGAAGAATACATGGCCGAGCAACATGCCGAAAAGGGCTGGTTCAACGGTGGCGAATCGCCTGAGACCTTGGCCGAACCGGAACCGGTCACTGCGCCCGCCAATCCTGAAGCTGTGGCAGAGTAAAAACAGGCAGGCCAAAGTTGGCCAAAAGCAACCCGATCAAACAGGTACGGGTTGATTTTCTTCTCCAAACCAAATATGCGGCGCGCGCAGAGGAAATCTTTGGGTCGGTTGTCGGCCCTCTCTTTCAAAAGGGCGCCTAGAGAATGGCTAAGGAAAAGTTTGAACGTAATAAGCCGCACGTCAACATCGGCACCATCGGCCACGTTGACCACGGTAAAACCACTCTGACCGCAGCGATCACCAAATACTTTGGTGACTTCAAAGCCTACGACCAGATCGACGGCGCACCAGAAGAAAAAGCCCGCGGCATCACCATCTCGACCGCACACGTCGAGTATGAAACCGAAGACCGCCACTACGCGCACGTCGACTGCCCCGGCCACGCTGACTATGTGAAAAACATGATCACCGGTGCGGCACAGATGGATGGCGCCATTCTGGTTGTGAACGCGGCTGACGGCCCAATGCCTCAGACCCGTGAGCACATCCTGCTGGGCCGCCAGGTTGGCATCCCCTACATGGTTGTCTTCATGAACAAAGTTGACCAGGTTGACGACGAAGAGCTGCTTGAGCTGGTTGAAATGGAAATCCGTGAGCTGCTGTCCTCTTATGAGTACCCTGGCGACGATATTCCAATCATCGCAGGTTCCGCTCTGGCGGCGATGGAAGGCACCACACCTGAAATCGGCGAAGAGAAAATCAAAGAGCTGATGGCGGCTGTTGACGAGTATATCCCAACGCCTGCACGTGCGGTTGACCAGCCCTTCCTGATGCCTGTTGAAGACGTGTTCTCGATCTCTGGTCGTGGTACCGTTGTGACCGGCCGTGTTGAGCGTGGCGTGATCAATGTTGGCGATGCGATCGAAATCGTTGGCATCAAAGACACCCAGACCACCACCTGTACTGGTGTTGAAATGTTCCGCAAGCTGCTGGATCGCGGTGAAGCGGGCGACAACATCGGCGCCCTGCTGCGCGGTATCGACCGTGAAGCTGTTGAGCGTGGTCAGGTTCTGTGTGCGCCTAAGTCGGTGAACCCACACACCAAATTCGAAGCAGAAGCCTATATCCTGACCAAGGATGAAGGTGGCCGTCACACGCCTTTCTTCGCCAACTACCGTCCACAGTTCTACTTCCGGACCACAGACGTCACCGGTACTGTCACTCTGCCCGAGGGCACCGAGATGGTTATGCCAGGCGACAACCTGAAGTTCGACGTTGAGCTGATCGCGCCGATCGCGATGGAAGCTGGTCTGCGCTTTGCGATCCGCGAAGGCGGCCGCACCGTTGGCGCTGGCGTCGTTTCCAAAATCACCGAGTAAGGTCGAAGTCCAGCTTGCTGGGGTTCTGGCCAGTGGTGACAGGTGATCTTACCCAGCGGGGAAAATCACCGAGAACCACATAGGTGAAAAGATAGAAAGGGTCTCCCTCGGGAGGCCCTTTTTCTGTGCGGGGTAGGGGTATGCGAGGCTCTGCCTCGCGCTCCGGAATATTTGGAGAAAGATGATGGAAGAGGGGGGCTTCGTGTTTTTGAAACCTGTCCTTTGACCTGGAGCGCAATGCGGCCACAGCCTTTTTTGAGGCTGGCTCATCTTTCAAAAAGTATTGGCCTAAAGGGTAGGGACAATGCTCCATCGCTCCCAGCAGGTGTTGCCGTACTTACTACATTGGGAAGACTGGGTGGCTCACTTGATCGAGGCTGCGGTTCTGACCTGTCGGGCTTTTGTGCTGCCCCAAGTGCGCGTTTGGGCCACTCTCCTTTCGAAAGCGACGGGGCTTTTCCAGCCCAGTGCTGAGTGTCAGCGTTGCGGATTGTAGAAGCCGTTGATGTATTTGAAGATGGGCATCTCGGCCTGCCTACGGGTGTTCCATGTGTCTCGCCAGATCAGTTCAGCTTTGAGCGTCTTGAAGCACGTTTCGACCATTGCCCGGCAGTGCATGTTATCCTGCATGACGGGAGGTGCTTTGAAACCATGCTGGCGCAGGATCTTCTGGTCCTCTTGCGAGCAATATTGCGACCCGCGATCCCTGTGATGAATGCCGCCTTTGGGTGCGGCCCGGAACGCAATCACCATCCTCAAAGCCCTGATCGCAAGGGCGTGTTTCATCCGATTGCTGACAGACCAGCCAATGAGGCCGTGAAAGCAGGTCCAAGATCATGGCCGAATACAGCCAGCCTTCGCGGCTACAGATATAGCTGATGTCACCGGCCCGTTTCTGGTTTGGCTGCTCAGCCGTGAAGTCCCGATCCAGCAGGTTGGGCGCACTGGTGAACTAGTGATTGTGTCCCCCCTCGGCAGATTGCTTTACAATCGCCTGGCGGACAGTGGATGAACCTAAACCTCACGGCTTTTGGCGCGCAAAGAACACCGTGATCCATGTGTTTAGCGTCGACATGCCGGCACCCAGATCGTCAGCCACCTGCTTGGGTGTAAGCCCACTGGTCAGTGCGCTCCTTACCGCGTCGTTTCGGACTTCGCCCGTCCGTTTCAGTCCCTTAGTTTATCTCGATTGCTGCAGTAAATGCTATCAAAGGAGCGGCAGAAAACCGCAACAGATCCAATCTTGGCTGCGATTTTCCGTTTGTTGATCTTCGATAGGAAGGAGATTTGCGATGTCAAAAGGCGCCCCAGAGTTCGGGCCAAGGTCGCGTTAAAGGCGCATCAGACGTCTTGGAGCGCGGCAGCTGGTTGCTGGTGGGGATGTTGCAATGGAGCTCAGATTCACGTTTTTGAGCTCTAGGTTTGCACCTTGATGCTGGGCAATCTGGTGCAATTGATGCCACGAGCGCCCATGAGTTTAGCGAGGCTATTCAGGCCAGAGAGTGGTCTGAGGGTAAAACTGCGACCAAGCGAACCAAAATGCCTGATGGCTGCCGACATCTGCCCCATCGGTATCCACAGCCTCTATGCCGCCTGCGTCAAGTTTCAACCGGATGTCGCCGACCTTAATGGAGGCACCTTGGCGAAGCGCAATCAAAGCAGCACTGCGTTGAAAGGCGACGGGCTGACCACTGGCTGTGATCACTCCGATAATGTCTTCATGAACAGGCAAGCGCGGATCTACACCACCGACCGGAAAAATCGGGCCTTTCGCGTCTCTGCCGTTGCGAAAATCAGGATCACGGCCAAGAGCGAGGGCTTCGGCCAAAACAGTTGTCTCCGGATGTGCGGTTCTCCAAGTCCCCCAGTCAGTTGCTACGACATTGGCTTGCTCGAGTTTAAGTCTTCTTTTGGCAAGTGGACCTGTCAGGGCCTCGCCGCGAAAAGTGTCAAACACCGAATAGGTATTCAGGTCGTACATCACCTTATTTGATCGGCTCAAAAGCCCGGATGTGCGCAAAATGGGACGTTCAATCCCGGCAGGCAGCTGGTCGGTAAAATAGGCCTGGGCTGCACCACAGAGGGTGCAATAGGGAATACCCAGGTCCCGCCCGCCCAGGGTATCATTTACCATTTCACGCACTTCCATGATTTGGCGGGGATAGGCACGGAACGCACCGTTCACCTCAATGCCAAAGACGATATCATCATCGTCGAGCCAGGTGGCTTCCTGAGCGCTGGTGACTGGCGGGTTGTCAGCAGCCGGGATGCAATTGCAGGGCTCATCCGTTGTGTCATAGGGGCGATCATCAATCAGGACACCGCCCCAGGACACCAGCCGCCAATCAACATCACCCTTATCAAATAGCCTTTCCCAGCCCTCAAAAACGCTGACAAATATGGCGCGTTTGGCCTGCAGATAGTTGGGCGGTGCCGGAATGTCCCAGGCGATCAAGTGATCGGTAATGTCACCCCAAGTGTTGATGGTCCTAAAATCCTTACCCAGCAGAGCAGAAGCGGCGCTTGACAGTTCTGCAGAGAGGCGACGGTCAGGAACAAAACGCATCAAGTCACTGATCAGCCAAACAAGACGGGGGTCCTTTGACGCAGAAATCTCTGCCAGCGCATTTGTCTGGTCATCGCTCCACACCCTGTCCGACATGCTCGTAACAAAGGCCGTCTGCACCGATGACTGTAGCGCGGCGGACAAGGCCCCATCAGGCACCGGCGGCGGCGTGCCAAATTCATTGATCACATATTTTGGCAATGCTGCGGTTTGCGACTGCACCGCTGAACCACATAAGACAGCTATTCCAACCAGAACTGCGACGAGGCCGGAGTGTTCATAGGATCCAGATTTTAGTGTCATAGACGTGCCCTCTAAATGCTCAGGTCGGAACCACTGCGTACCCTTTTTCAGTATTGCAGGTCACCACATGGCATCGCGAGTCACGATTGCTTCAGCGCCCTGTGAAGAGATTTTGATAGCTCATTCAGGAATGTGAGATTGAGCTGAGCGGCCAGGTGCCCCGATGAGCTGAGGGCTTACGATGCTACCAAACTAGCTCCACCGACCTACATTGTGACAAAAGCAAATGCCCAGGCACCGCAGCTGCTGTTCAAGCCGGTTCAAAACCAGACTTGGTTCGCGGGGGCCTACAACCGTCATGGGTTTCACACAGACGGCAGTGCCAATGGGATGCGGATGGACTGCCTGAGGAACTCCTACAACTCAGTGATCGCCAAAGGATCCCAGCATGACAGTGACGAACAAAGCGATGAAAACGCAGTTCCTGGAAACCTGCGCGCAACTGCGTGAAGGGCGTTTGACCCTGCGCACGCCAGATGGCGCGCGCTATCAGTTTGGCGATCACGGCCCCGAAGCCGAAATGGAAATTCACGATTGGGCTGCGGTCTCTGCGATGGCGGTCCACGGGCAGGTCGGGTTGGGCGAGGCCTATGTTCAGGGGCTTTGGGATACGCCCTCGATCGAGGGGCTGATGTCGCTGGCCATGGTAAATCGGGAATATCTGGCCAGTTATGATCAGGCCAGCCCGTTTAACCGCGTCAAGTTTCGCATCGTTGACCGCCTGTTGCGCGCCAACTCCAAACGTGGATCACGCAAGAACATCCGCGCCCATTATGACGTCGGAAACGAGTTCTATCAGCTCTGGCTGGATGAGGGCATGACCTATTCCTCGGGGCTTTTTGGCGACACGGGCGATGATCTTGCCCAGGCGCAAACGCGCAAAAACCAACGTGTCCTGTCCCGCCTCAACCAAGGTGAAAGTGTTCTGGAGATCGGTTGCGGCTGGGGTGGCTTTGCCGAACAGGCCAGCGCCGAGGGGCGCGATGTGACGGGTGTCACCATTTCGCGCAATCAACATAGCTATGCCGACTGCCGTCTTGATGGCCGCGCCGATATTCAGCTGCGCGACTACCGCGATGTGCAGGGAACCTTCGACAATATCGTTTCCATTGAGATGATCGAAGCCGTCGGCGAGAAATACTGGCCCAGCTACTTTGATACATTGAAACGCAATCTGTCAGCAGGCGGCCGTGTCATGTTGCAGGCCATCACGGTTCCCGACAGCTTCTTTGAGACCTACCGGACCTCCTCTGATTACATCCGGCAATATGTGTTCCCCGGAGGCATGTTGTTGTCGGATCAAATGATCGCAGCCCAGGCGCGGGCCGCTGGGTTGCAGGTGAAAAACTCGTTTGCCTTTGGTCAGGACTACGGCAAGACTTGCCGGATCTGGGCACAGCGTTTGGTGGCGCAGAAACGTAAGATCAAGGAACAGGGCTACGACGAAGGATTTTTCCGCAACTGGCAATACTATCTGGAGATCTGTGCAGCCTCCTTTGCAATCGGACATACAAACGTCGTCCAGGTCGAGCTCGCACATGCGTAGCCTGTTCCACTCAAAACAAAAGTGATCCAGCTTGCTTCAGGGCCGGATTGTCGCTCGTCCGGCTCTTTGATCTCTTATGTTCGGTGCCAGCAACCCCGCCAAATTCACATTATGTCTCGCCTCAGAAAGCTGGGCGAGCAAAGCCGGTTGAACGGTGTATTGGGCCTGATGGGCTATGTGTTAAGAAAATCGCTTCTGAAGTAAGGTGTCCCTTGGGGAACAGCCGAAGGCCTCACGATAGGCAATGGAAAACCGGCCCAAATGAAAGAAACCGGCTTCATAGGCGATGCTGCTGACCAGAGTTTCCCTGGTCACAGACTGGGCGAGCATATGCGCGTGGTTTAGGCGTTGACGCTGAAGAAAGCCAATTGGCGTACAGCCAAAGCTTTGTTGGAAACTCAGTTGCAGGCTGCGAATGCTGCAGCCTGCCGCAGCCGCGATCTGTGCGACGGTAATTGGATCAGCCAAGTGTTCCAGCATGTAACTCCGGGCCCGGTTGATTTGTGGCGAAGAGACATGAGGTTGAGCCTGCGTCATCATGTGATGGATTGTACTGGGCTGAGCCATCAGGAAGCCTGCGATCAATTCCTCCTCAAAGAGGGCCTGGTGTTTGTGCTGGCGGCCTCCGAATGCCCCGTTTTGATCAGCCACTGCGACCGCGGCACGAAATTTTCTTTCCCAGTTTTGCAGGCGGGGTGCGTTCAGCCGCACTTCAGGGTCAAAAACGATTGGATGAAGGATCGACTGCCCCAAAATGCGCTCTGCTGTCTGGTGCAGGGCGGTGGCATCGATCTGGAGCAACAGTTTTTCGCAACCTTCATACCAGATCATCTGCGTTTCGCGGGTCGGATTTAGAACCGTACCGACTCGCTGTGATGCCTCCACCGTTTTGCGTCCATTGCGTACCCGGGCGCCACCAGACAAGGGGATTTGCACGAGGTAAAAATCTGTCAGCTCACCGGGGTTGATGGTCACGTCACAGCCATATCGAATATAATTCAGCGAGAGGCTCTGGCCTTGGGCATGATTGTGGCAGGCGTTGAAACTGTCATGCGCCGGGCCTGGGATCAGATCATGATCGCAGAACTGCTCGGCCACTGTCGCGCGTACAAGCTCAACGTCTGTTGAGTGTAACAGGCGATGCCCGCCCAGGGGATCAGCCGATATCCTTAGGAATGCGCGTTCCATCCCAGGTAGCCTAAGAAGTTTTAATCTTAAAGCAAGCACTATCGCGAGCCAAACTTTGTTGCGCAATTTGGACAGCCCAAACCGCGAGGGCGCAGTAGGCTGTGTGTGACAGAGTGTCATTTCAGGGAGGAAGACATGAAAGAAACAGCAGGAGTTACCGAATCCGCCGCAGGGCTTGAGGGCGTCGCGTGGAACGTCGTGGGCCATATCTACACACCAAAATTGCACTCGGACAATGCCATGATCTGGCACGCCGTTGTGCCCGCCGACACCTTTGTGCCGCCGCATGTGCATCCGACGCAGGATGAATGGATCCTGGTCGTCGAAGGCAATCTGGAGGTGGATTTCGGCTATGAAGAGGGGAAGGTAGCACCCAACAAAGCCGGGCCAGGTGACCTGATCCGGATGCCAATGGGCGTGGCACATGGGGTCTTCAACCGGTCCGGTGCCGAGGCAAAATGCGTCTTTGGCGTGGCGCCGTCACGCAAGCTCTACGATCTGTTCTGCGCCTTGGATGGTGTCACCGACCCCGAAGAACTGGTGCGGCTGTCAGCCCTGCACGAGGTCGATTTCCTGCCGCCCCCACCAGACGCGTAAGGAGAGGCCACATGGTTAGCAGAAAAACAGTTGCCGTCATTGGCGGCGGCGTCGCTGGCTTGGCCGCTGCCAAGGCCTTCGACAAAAAGGGCCACCGTGTCATCGGGTTTGAGCGCAGTCATGACTTTGGCGGCGTTTGGGAGCTGTCGCGCTCCTATCCCGGGGTGCAAACGCAAAGCCCCAAAGATCTGTATCGCTTTACCGATCTGGCTATGCCCGAGGACTATCCGCAATGGCCCAAAGGCCCACAGGTACATGCCTATATCCATTCCTATGCCGACAAGCACAAGCTTGGCCGCCTGTATCAGCTCAACACCGGAGTGGTGGGTATGGAGCGGCGCGCCGATGGCAAACCGGGATGGACGCTCACACTGGAGAGTGCAGGCAGAACCAGACAGGAAGACTTTGACTTTGTTGCCATCTGTACCGGGCAGTTTTCCTACAAAAACATCATCACCCATCCTGGGCAGGACGCGTTCGTCGCGCAGGGGGGGCAGGTCATGCATTCCTCAGAATATACCGATTCAGAGATTGCACGGGGCAAACATGTGGTTGTTCTTGGAGGGTCCAAATCCTCTACCGATATTGCGGTGAATGCCGCAGATCATGGCGCCCGTCAGGTGACCATGGTCTATCGCAA
Source organism: Pseudophaeobacter sp. EL27 (assembly GCF_900313025.1). GTDB lineage: Bacteria > Pseudomonadota > Alphaproteobacteria > Rhodobacterales > Rhodobacteraceae > Pseudophaeobacter. The sequence continues at coordinate 100,957 of NZ_OMPQ01000002.1, read as the reverse complement.
GAACGTCTGGCGCATTCCCTATTTCATTGGCGGCATCAACTTCAAACGGCTGCTCTACATGCGCGCCCAGGAGATGCAGTTTAACAGCTGGGGCCGCAGCCCGCTGAAAAAGCTGTTTGCCGCACTCACGAAACCGCTTGTCTGGGCCAATTTCCGCGGGCTGGAAACCATGCTGAAGCTTCAGCTGGGGCTGAAGAAATGGGATATGGTGCCGGATACGCCGATTGAGAAAGAGGCCTCCTGTTCGCTGCCGCTGGTCACGCCGGGCTTTTTTGAAACGCTCAAATCCGGCAAGCTGAAACTAGTTCAAGGCTCCTTTGATCACTATGATGGGGACAGCGTTGTTCTGACCAATGGCGAGCGGGTGAAGTGTGATGTTTCGGTTCTGGCCGTCGGCTGGAAACTGGGCGTGCCTGTCCTGCCCGATGCCTACCGCGAGAAGCTGATCGAAAGCGATGGACAATACAGGGTCTATCGGTTGTCGGTGAACCCGGACTTGCCCGAAGTGGGGTTTGTTGGTTTCAATTCCAGCTTCTGCACCATCTTGTCGGCGGAAATGATCGCCAACTGGCTGGTGCGCTATGCGGATGGGCAACTTGCTCAGCAGCCCAGCGAGGCTGATATGAACAGCAATATCGAGATGATGCTGAACTGGCGACGCAAGGAACGCCCTGCGGCGCAGGTCTATGGCGGGCTGTGTTCGGCCCCGTTCCATTTCAAGCATTTTGATGAATTGCTGGCGGATATGGGGGCGACCAAGACCAAACGTTCAAACCCTCTGGCCGAACAGTTCTCCTACCCGGACGCCGATGCCTACGGCGAGTTTCTCGCCTCGGCACCAGACTATCAGGCCGGGTAACGGATGAAAAAAGCGGAGTAAATTGACATGCGCGATTGGGATGATGCCTTTAACAATATGGGGCATGTCAAAGGCTCTGATGCGTTGCCCGGTTTCTGGGCAGCGCGCGCCGCCGAGTATCGCAGGGGTCCGGTGCGGATCGATGCCGATATTTCATATGGCGACAGTGAACGGGAAACCTTTGATCTGATCTGGCCAGACAGCCCGCCCCGAGGGGTTCTGGTCTTTGTGCACGGCGGTTTCTGGATGCGGTTGGACAAATCCTATTGGACGGATCTGGCCGAAGGTGTGCGGGCCCATGGCTGGGCTGTCTGCATTCCCAGCTATACTCTGGCTCCGGTGGCGCGTATTGGCGAGATCACCAAGCAGATTGCAAAGGCGCTGGAGGCGGTCAGCAGCTACGTTGAGGGGCCTATTCGACTGGCAGGGCATTCGGCAGGCGGTCATCTTGTGACGCGTATGGTCTGTTTGAACAGCCCGCTGTCACCGCGAACCCGCGCGCGTATTGAAAAGACGGTCTCGATCAGCGGGCTGCATGATCTGCGACCTCTGCTCCATACCGAGATGAACGCGACTCTTAAGCTGACGCAGAAAGAAGCCAGCGCTGAAAGTGCAGCCTTGCTGAGACCCGTGGAGGAGGCACGCGTCACAGCCTGGGTTGGAGGAGCGGAACGCCCAGAATTCATCAGGCAGTCACAGGCCTTGGCCCTGATGTGGGAAGGATTGGACGCGGATATGAAATTGGTTGTTGAACAAGGGCATAACCATTTCACCATTCTTGAGGGGATGAAGTCGTCAATCTCACCTCTGTGTCTAGAATTGGTCGAGTAGCGTGAAGAGCTGACCAAATGAGGTTGCAGCAAATCTATGCCAAACGCTCAGGTCGTTGCGACAAGCCAGTCAGGGCGGATCCCGGATGCGTCCATAAAGGGTGCAACATCCAGGCCGCGAAAGAGACCGTGATCCGTTACGAGGATGGTGGGTATACCTGCGGCCGCGCCGCCCAGGACATCGGTATGCAGCGTGTCGCCCACCATGACGATGCGGTGGCGGGGGATATCTGACAGCCGGTTTAGGGCGACCTCAAAGGCATTGCCAAATGGCTTGCCATAAAACGCTGCCTTCAGTCCTGTTTGCGCGATGATATCATGCGCAATTAGGCCCGGTTCCAGCGACAGACCATCCTCGCGCGGGGCGACCAGATCCGGGTTGGCAACGACCAATGGGCGCGGGCGGTCTTTCAGGGCCTGAACCACAGCATCCGTGTCAGTGTCGCGCCAGCGGACAGAGGACAGCAGCAGCACACCGCCGGCAGTGCCTAGCAGATCTGGGTCTTCGGCCAGATGGGCGATCCGCGCCGAAGGTGGCGCATCGCCAAAGTCATCCCCCTGGGCTGCAGCTGCGGCCCAGACCATGTTGGTAGGCAATTCAGGAAGATTGGCAAAAGCCACATCGCGGCTGGAAACTACTTCACTGGCGTCAAAGTCAAAGCCAAGCCGGTGGTATTTTTCCAGAATTTCGGTGCGGGTATAGCTTGCGGCATTGGTGAGAACGATCAGCTGTTTGCCCAAGGCGCGCAGCGCGGCCATGCGCTCCACCGCGCCCTCAATGGCGGTTTCACCTCGGTTCAATACGCCAAAGGCATCCAGAATATAGGCGTCAAAATCGGCGGCAGTATCGCTGAGGTCCTGTCCCAGGTGGGAGGCCTGGGGAAACACTGCGGTGGGCAGGCTTGCCCGGACGCTCTCATAGCGTTGAAAGGCCCATTTGCTGTCGATCATCGGGATTGGCCTTGTTGAGGAAAAATGCGGCGGCCAGACAGGCTGGCCGCCCAAAGACTTAGAGGATTTTTTTGCGCATGTAAGAGGAAACCACCTCTCCGAACACCACAAGCGCCAGGATGGTAAGCAGCACCATGGAGACCTCGGGCCAGTTGAAGGTGTCGATGGCACCCTGCAGGATCATTCCGATGCCACCCGCGCCGACAAGACCCAGCACTGTGGATTCACGCAGGTTGATGTCCCAGCGCAGGATCGCAATGGCAAAAAAGGCAGGCATCACCTGGGGCACAATGGCATAGAGCACAATCTTGAAACGCGAGGCACCGCAGGCCTCCAGAGCCTCGACCGGCTTGGGGTCAATCTCTTCGATGGCCTCGCCCAACAGTTTGCCCAGAAAGCCGATAGAGCGAAACATGATGGCGACAATGCCCGCGACGATGCCGGGACCAAAGATCGCCACAAAGAGCAGCGCCCAGATAATGGTATTGACCGAGCGGGAGGACACCAGGATGAACCGGCCAATCCACAGGGTCACGCGGTTGGGGGTGGTGTTCTGCGCCGAGATATAGGCGACCGGCAGGGAGACCACGACAGCAAACATCGTGGCCAGTGTGGCGATGTTCACGGTCTGCCAGATGGCCTCGAGGATGGAGGGCAGATTGCTGGGATCCGGTGGCATCATGCGACCAAAGAGATCCCCCATCTGTGTCGGGGCGTCCCAGACCCATTCCCAGATCACATTGATGCTGCTGAGGGCCCAGGCCACGATCAATAGGGTGAACATCAGCCCAGCATAGCGCATCAATCGCTGGCGCAGAGTGAAACGAGACCAGTGATCAAGTGTTTGATGCAAAGAGTGTGTGCCCATCATGCGATCCGCTTTCTGATAAATCCGCTGACCGCCTCGGAGATGAGGATGACGCCGACAATGACCATGGTGATGGCCAGGGCAAAGTCATAGTCGTAGCGACCAAAGGCATTGGCCAAGGTGGCGCCGATGCCCCCTGCGCCGACGATGCCCACCACGGCAGAGGCCCGCAGGTTACTGTCCAGCTGGTAGATGCCCAGACCCACAAGCCGTGGCATGATCTGCGGCACAACGGCATAGATCAGCGTGGAGAGAAATCCGGCCCCCACGGAGCGCATTGCCTCAACCTGGCCAAAATCGATCTCTTCGATCCGCTCGGCCAACAGTTTTGCCACAAAACCGATGGAATAGACCACCAGTGTCAGGGCGCCGGCAAAGGGGCCAAAGCCAACCGCTTTTACAAAAATGATGGCGACGATTACCGGGTGAAAACTGCGCGCCACAATGATGATGCCGCGCCCCAGAAAGTAGATAGGTTTTATGGAGATGTTACGCGCCGCCATGAAGGCCAGGGGCACCGACAGGGCAATGCCGCCCACAGTTGCCAGGATGGCAATCTTCAGGCTTTCCAGAAAGCCATCAATCAACAGGCCGGAACGTTCAAAATTTGGCGGAAAGGCGCCGTTGAAAATGCGCTGTGCCCGCTGCATCCCGTCAGAGACACGCGCCCAGTCAATGGGCAATGTGGCCAGGGTGATAACAACGTAGAGGGTGAGGGCGGCATATATCCCGTAGCGCAGTACCGGGTTTTTGATAAAGGAGGGCTTGCGCCAGGTAGATCTCTGCGTGTTCATGCAACGGCCCCAACTTCGGCGCGGTCCATGGCAGGAACTCCGGCATAGATTTCGTCCATTTCCGGCTTGTCCAGCTTGCCAGGCAGATCATCAAAAATGATGCGCCCATAGCGCATGCCAACAATGCGGTCGCTGTATTCCTTGGCCTCGGTGACGTTGTGGATATTGATGATCACCGGCAGTTTCAGCTCTGAGGCCAGATCGCGCAGCAGCGACATGATCTGCTCCGATGTCTTGGGGTCGAGCGAGGCAGTGGGTTCATCGGCCAATAGGATTTCGGGGCGCTGCATCAAGGCCCGCACCACGCCAACCCGCTGGCGTTCGCCCCCCGACAGCTCATCCGCGCGGCGGTCCGCATAATGGGCGATACCAACCCGTTCCATCAGCTCATAGGCATGGCGGATATCCTCGCGCGGGTAGCGCCGGGTCAGTGCCGCCCAGGTGGAGATATAGCCCAGTCGGCCAGACTGCACGTTTTCCATCACCGTCAGGCGATCAATCAGGTTGAAGCTTTGAAAGACCATGCCGATGCGACGACGGGCAATGCGCAATTCGCCCCGACTCAAAGTGGTGAATTCGGTGCCGTTCAGATTGATGGAGCCCGAAGTGGGTTCAACCAATCGGTTGATGCAGCGCAGAAGGGTGCTTTTGCCGGCCCCGGAAGAGCCGATTACGGAGGTCAACTGATCGCCTTCGACAGTGAGATCCAGCTCTTTGAGCACCGGATCGCCGGATCCGTATCGTTTGGTCAGTTTGGAAATTTTTAGCATTGGGGGTCCTCGGGCATGGCTGCGCCATGCCTATGACATGCGCTCCGCAGGGTGGTGCGCAGGGCTGGAAAGAAGTGCCCGGACAACGACAACTGCCAGGATGGCAGGCGCTGTCCGGTTAGTTTTGAGGGGATTACTTCCCGGCAAGCCCTTGGGGGGTATATTCCACACCATTGGATTTCTGGATCTGACGGATGACCGCCCATTGATCCTGGTAGGTGATTGGAATGAACTTGCTGACGCCAGAGAATTCGTCACCCAGTTTGGTGCCGGCAAAATCGAAGGTAAAGAAGGCTTCTTTGATCTTCTCGGTCAGCGCCGGGTCCAGGTTATGCGCGACGTTGAAGGAGGTGGTTGGGAAGGGATCACTCTCCCAGATCATGCGCACCTCTTCGGCGTCATAGAGGCCACGCTCGGCCATGCGTTCAACCACCTCGGAGGCCACGGGGGCGGCGTCGTAATCGCCGGCCACAACGCCCAACATGGATTGGTCATGGGAACCGGAATAGGTGACTTCGTAGTCTTTATCGGGCTCAACCCCCAGGGTCGGGAACAGGGCGCGTGGCGCCTGGTTGCCAGAATTGGAGGTCGGCGAAGTATGTGCGACGCGGCGGCCAGCCAGATCTTTCACTTCTTTGATGTCGCTGTCTGCCTGGGTGAAGACCTGCAGCTTATAGCCAAACTGGCCGTCCTCTGCGCCCATGATGGCAAAGGGTACCGCTCCGGCTAGGTTCACCGCAAAGGGTGTTGGCCCGGTGGAAAAGCCTGCAACATGCAAACGGCCAGAACGCATGGCCTCGACTTCGGCAGAGTTGGATTGCACCGCAAAGAACTGAACATCCTTGCCGGTGACCTCTTCCATGTGGGAAATGAACGGGGCCCAGATATCTGCATAGACTGCCGGGTCCTCAACCGGGGTATAGGCAAAAACCAGGGTATCCGGGTTGCGAAGCTGAGCCGGATCGGTTGGGGTATCCGCAACCAGATCGCCATTGGCGTCACAATAAAGCTCGTCCAGCGCGCCACGATCGGCGCAGCCTTCGGCGGCGGCAGCAAAGGCGCTCGCCGACAGGATGCCCAGTGCCGCAGCGGTGCGGGTAATGAATGGTGTCATGGTGTCCTCCCTTTTCACGCTTGCCTTTTGACGTTCACCAAAAAAAGTTCACCCAAAGGCGATGCGCTGACCAACCCAGGGTAGGAGAGCGCGGCGCGCGGAGGCGAGTCCGCGACTGTTAACGGAACAGACGAAAAGCCAGTTTAATGTTAACAATATTACAAACTTGGTTGCGCTGGCCAAAAATCTGGCATGATCTGCGGCACTGGATCGAACACGTTTGGAACCTGGCGGTTTTCTCTTACCGCAGGAAGACACAGGAAGAAGGTGCATGCTTATGGGCAAAGCCGAGCCGCTCATTGCCATTGTGGACGATGATGAAAGCGTGCGTGTCACCCTGTCTGCCTTGATGCGTGAAAGCGGGTTTGAGGCCATCTGTTGTGCCGATATCCCCTCCTTCATGGCCCTGGGCGACCCGCCGCCGGTGGATTTGGCGCTGATTGATCTGCGTCTGCGGGGGGAGTCGGGCCTGACCCTGGCGATCCATATACGCGAGCGCTATGAAATCCCGATTGTGATGCTGACCGGTGTTGGGGATGAGATCGACAAGATCATCGGATTGGAAACTGGGGCGGATGACTATCTGATCAAACCCTTTAACCCGCGTGAACTGGTCGCGCGCATTCGGGCGGTGTTGCGGCGCTATGGGCATGGCAATTCAAAACCCGGCGCCACCTCGGGGCAGGGTATTGGTTTTGGGTCCAAGCGCATCGATATCCAAACCCGTCGCGTGCTGGATGCCGAGGGCGAAGAAATCCCGCTGACCAATGCGGAATACCGCCTGTTGGAGTATTTTGCGCGCAATCCCAATCGGGTTATTCCGCGGCCGGAACTGTTGCAGGAGTTGGGCTCCGATATGCAGCGCTATGTGGACCGTACCATTGATGTGTTGATCCTGCGTCTGCGCCGCAAGATTGAGCCGGTTGCCTCCAAGCCGGTGCATCTGCAAACCCGCCGCGCGCAGGGCTATATTTTCCACCTCTCGCCAGAAGGCCAGTGATGCCATTTCTTGCAAACCTGAGCGTCCGGTTTCGCCTCTCGGCGGCGATTGCGGTGTTGTTTGGTCTGATGTTGCTGGTCAGCTCGATTGGCCTGCTGGTGTTGAACCGCACCGAACTGTGGATGAATGTGTTGCACAAAGAGACATTGGCGGAAGTCTCCGATGCCTTGGATCTTTCACGGGAATCAGCCGATCTGGCGACCTCGGCACCCTTTTTGCATGCGCTGTTTCCGCCCTTCCAGCTGGAGCAGGAAGAGGCCAAGGTCCTGACCAACCTGCAGCGGATCGAAGTGCTTTCGGCGGATGATCCGGAACTGGATTTGCCGGTGGCCCGTCTGCGCTATGCCATTGATGATTTGACAGCGGCCCTGGCACCGCAGACCGCACGACAGGCCGCGCTGGATGCGATTGACCGCGACATGGTGCGGCTGAACCGGCGGGTGCGACGCTTTGCCGGGGACAGGGCCTTGCCGCTGACAGAGCGCGAGGTCTGGTCTGGTTTGCAACAGCTTACGGCAAGTGCAATCGGCGCAGGCCGGGCCAATGCGCTGATCGAGCTGGGGGAGTTCAATCGCCGCTACAGCAGGCAACGTGAGGCGGCGTTGGGGCAGCTCTTGCCGGTTCATGCCACGACACTGGAGGAGATAGAGCAGGCGGCCCAACGCGGAGAAAACCTGTTCGTGCTGAAGCATCGTGACCTGGCGGCCCGGCTTGATGCGGAAAACGCCCTGTTCCGCATCCGCCAGGAGGCCCGCCGCGTCAGTACCTTTGCTGCGGTCAAGGTCGCGCTGGCAGAAGACCGGCTTTCGCAGGCGCGGGCAGAGACATCGGACAATCTGAAAATCGCCAAAAACGCCTTTCTCGCCCTGACCGTGGTGAGCCTGTTGGTGGCCATTACCTCGTCGCTCTATGTGTCGCGCTATGTGGCGGGCAACCTGCAACGTATCGCCAAAGCCATGCGCAGGCTTGCGGCCGGCAACCATCGTACAGGTCTGCCGCAGGGGCCAAATTCACAGGACGAAATTGGCCAGCTTTATGCGGCCTTTCATGTCTTCCGCGAAAGTGCCCGCAAACTGGAGCGCAGAACCCGGCAGATTGGCCACCAGAACGCGCTGTTTTCGCGGGTGTTTCGCGACATCAAGGACGGCGTGGTAATTGCCTCCGCTGAAGGGGTGATCAAGGCTGAGAATGACAATCTGCGGCAGCTTTTGAGACTGCCGCCCGCCGAGAAGGGGGCTGCCGCGCGGGTTGCCGATTTGATTACCCAATCCAGTTTTTCGCGCCGGACCTCCGCCAGTGAACATGGCGGGTTTGAAGAATATGCCGACCCGGCGGGCAACGTGCTGGAGCTGCGCCGTTCTCCCCTGCCCAATGGCGAAGAGGTCTGGCTGGTGTCCGAAACCACCGAACGCAAACGGGTGGAGCAACGGCTGGAGGAAATTCGACGGGTCGAGGCGCTGGGCAAGGTCTCTGGGGAGGTCGCCCATGATTTTGGCAATATCCTGTCGAGTATTTCGGGAAACCTGCATCTGCTGGAGGCTGTACAGGCAGAGGAGGCTCAGCATCTTCATACCCGTTTGCGATCAGCCCTGGATCTGGGCGTGTCGCTGACAGAGCGATTGCTGGCCTTTGCCCGCAAACAGCATCTGGAGCCACAGGTGACAGATATCGGGTTACTGGTAGAGGGCATGTCAGATCTGTTGGAGATTGCGGTGCCAAGCTCGGTGACGATGGGTTTTGAAACTCCGTCTGAACCGGTTCTGGCCAGAGTGGATCCTGGCCAATTGGAGAGCGCCGTGTTGAACCTCTGCGTCAATGCAGGGCAGGCAATCGGTGAGACCGGGCATATCCAGGTCTGCGTGACGGCTGAGGACGGGGCGACGCTGTCGATCCGTGACAATGGCTCCGGGATGTCACCTGAGGTGCTGCGTCACGCAACAGAGCCGTTTTATTCCAACCGTGAGGATGGCACTGGCACCGGGCTGGGGCTGTCCATGGTCGATGGGTTCGTGCATCAATCCGGTGGGCATCTGAGCCTCACCTCACAGACGGAGGGACCCAATCAAGGCACCACTGTGACCCTCAGGTTTCCAGCGCTGACAGATGAGCCTGACCAGGTCGGCGAAGACCAGGCGCCGGGGGTGGCATTGGTGGTTGATGACGCTCCAGCCTATCTGGACTCAACCTCAGAAATGTTGGAGCGCTTGGGCTATGTGGTTATTCGGGCTGTAAGTTTCAGTGAGGGCAGTGCTCTGTTGCGCCGACAGTCCAGGCTGGATCTAGTGGTGAGTGACTTGAATCTGGACGGGGGGGCTTCCGGCTGGGATATTCTGCACCTCGGACTTCGCCTGTTTCCGACCTGTCGTTTGGTTCTCATGTCGACCCGCGAAACCTATCGCATTCCAAAGGCGTTTGATACGATGGCGGGGCCTGCCAAACTGACAAAACCCTTCACGGAGACGATGATGCGGCAGTTGCTTGTCACCTCCTGACAGAAGGGCTTCCTGTCAGCATTCTGCACGGCAGCAGCGGGGCCTTCACAGTGGTTTTTGCAACAGGGCCAGGATCGCGCCTGCCAACAACAGACCAGCCGCAGCCAAGAGGCTGATGCCGATGTTGTTAAACAGATCCCCAACCAATCCGGCTCCATAGGGGCCGAGGGTCTGTGCGACTGCAAAGACAACAGTAAACAGGCTGATCGCGCTGGCCCAGCTTTCAGGGGGCAAGTTCTGGCGGGTAAAGTTGGTGACTGCGCCGGGTGCCATGAAGACCGAGAGGCCAAAGACCACCGCCGAAATCAGCAGCGCGGAGCCACTGGGCAGCACCACTGGCAGGGCTGAGCCGATGGCAATGCCAGAGAGGATCAATGCCAGTGGCAGCCCCGAGTTGAAGCGCATCAGAACCGGGCGCCAAACCAACGGCGAGACACAGATCGAGAGGCCAAGAATGACCCAGACCAGCGCGATGAACCCGGCGCCGGCGGCCTGCTCGGTCATCCAGGCAGACAGGAAGGTGAGATAGACGATATAACCCAGCCCAAAGCCCGCATAGCCCGCCATCTCTGGCAATATCCGACGCAGGGGCAGCGGTGTGGCCTTGGTCTGTGATTGCGCAGGTGGACGCTTTTGCAGCGCGGCCCATAGGCCGAGGGGGAGAAACGACAGGCTGGCGATGCCGATCAGGATCCACCCCATGGGCCAGGAGGCAGGGCCAAACCTGTCGAGCATCAAAGGCAGCGTGGCGCCGGTCAGTACGATGCCAAGGCCCCCACCGGAGCCAAACAGGATCGCAATGGCCAGCGCGTTGCGGCGGGGGTCACCCTGAAACAGACCTGCGGCCAGGGCGCCGGCGGTAGAAAAGGACATCGCGCCAAAGATACCTGCCAGAATACGCCAGAGCGTCTGCCACCAGAGTGCCGCGTTCAGCCCGGTGGCGAGAAGGGCGATTGTTGTGGTGATCAGACCAAAGGCAAACAGGCGCGCGGGTGAAATATGCCGGATCAACAGCATGGTCAGGATGGCTCCGGCAATATAGCCGATTGCATTGGCGGTGTTCAGCCAGCCAGCCTGGGCATAGTTCCAGCCCATTTCGGATTTCATCGCCGGTAGCATCAGCCCATAGGCAAAACGGGCAAAACCGTTTGTCACGGTTACCCCCAATGCCAGGCCTGCCAACACGATCCATTGGCGTGTCGGGGTTGCGTGCATGGAGAGATCATCCGGTGACGCTGGGGGCATGGATATGGGCAGCCTTGCTTTGTGCGACTTTCCATCAGCGGAAGGCCATCCGTCGCAAGCTGTCAATGATGCGCCGCGCGATCAAGGCAATTTGTGCCCGGTGATGCGGATTGTCGCTGCTGGCGCGGCAGGTGCTGGTTTCCAGCTTTTGGGGCGGTGGCCCAAGCTGCACCAGAGCGCATCTTGCGTGGCGTCTTGCAGATTCAGGCCCAGGCGCAAAAGCGGGGTTTTGCGCCTGGGCCGGGTTTGGTGTCCTCAGGGGGCTGGATTTATTGCCTCCGCAGGGGACGGAGACAAAGCAGCCAGCGGGAATTCTGCCTCCAAGGCGGGCGGATCCCTGACCTCCAGATGGGCAGGTGGCAGCCCTTGCAGATAGCGCGCATGGGCCATGTCGAACCCTTGCTCCAGCTCGCGGGTAAAGCCCTTGGTGTCAAAAAGCGGAGCCGAGAGACGGTTGCGTTGCAATGTGCTGCGCAGGCTCGCCAGCGCGTCGAGATCGCTTGCCAGCTCCAGGGCGCGGGCTTCGTAATCGGCGGCGGATTTGGCGATCAACTCCGGCAAACCAAGCGCGCTGAGCTGGCTGGCGCCAACACGAGAGGCAAACTGGCGCCCCGGCAGGGTAAGGACCGGCAATCCGGCCCAAAGCGCATCACTGGCGGCCGTCTGGGCGTTGACGGTAAAGGTGTCCAGGAACAGATCGGCGACCGGGTGCCGGGCAAGATGCTCTTCCTGGGCGATACGCGGCGCAAAAATCAGACGCTCAGGGTCCTGACCCCGGCGAGTGGCCTCTTGGCGCAAATGCGCCTTGGCGGTCTCGCTGCACTCCAGCAGCCACAAAACGCTGTTTTCTACCTGGTCAAGCAGGCGCATCCAGATGTCAAATTCAGCCGGAGTGATCTTGTAGCTGCTGTTGAAAGAGCAGAACACAAACCCCGTCTCTGGCAAACCACAGTCCTTGCGGGTGAATTGCTGCCCCGACAGGGTGCGCTTGTCATCATTGACCTGAAAACTATGCGGCAGGCGGATCAGATGTTCCTCAAAGTAGCGCTCACTGCCAGCAGGGCAGGTGACATGATCGCCAACAAAATAGTCCATGGCCGTTGTGCCCAGGGTGCCTGGAAAGCCAAGGTAGGACATGTGCAAAGGGGCCAGCCGATGGGCAAACAGCGTGGTTCTTGAGGTGCCGGTAAACCCTTTCAGGTCGATGGCGATGTCCAACCCGTCTTTGACCACCAGTTTTGCCGCTTCGCCGTCAGAGAGCTGGCTGATGTCCACAAAGCTGCTGACAGCCTTGCCGATGCGGCTGCGCATGGCATCTTCGGGGGTGCTATCATAGGAATAGGCGATGATGTCAAAGCGGCTTTGGTCATGGGCTTCAAACAGTCCGGCCATCTGACGCATCGTGGCGTGGTCGTGGAAATCGGAAGAGAAATAACCGATGCGAAGCCGCTCTGGGCGATCACTTCCCATCAGGTCTGCAGGCAGGGGCTTGGCGGGCTCCACTTTGGGCAATGCGGTGTTTGCGTGGGCCTGAATTCGTAGGCGCAGCAGGTCCGGATTGTCCTCAAAGGTGAGCGCGGCAAAGGGCGCGCAGGCCTTGCCGGTGAGACCAAGCTGGCGGCGCGCCTGCTGATAGTCTTCAATCCAGCTCCAGTCATTCAGCTGCGCTTGGGCGTGAAATTTGTCAGCGCGGGTGCGATCATCACTGGGGTTGTCTTCCAGCATGGTCTCAAACCGCTGGATCGCGGCCTCGGTGTCGCCATCTCGGGACTGCAGCTGTGCCAGGTTGTACTGGGCGCCCGTCAGATGAGGGGCCAGTTCTGTCGCCTGCTCCAACAGGGCTTTTGCCTCCAGGGTCTTGCCCGTTTTCAACAGCACATTGCTATAGTTGAACAGCACCACCGGATTTTCCGGCGCCAGTTTCGCGGCCTTGTTCAACAGGGGAGCAGCCTCATTCAGGCGGCCCAGATCAATCAGGGTGTTTGCCTTGTTGTTGAGGGCGTTCAAATGGCTGTCATCCAGCGACAGGGCCTTGTCAAATAGCGCCAGAGCATTGTCGATATGGCCCTGTGCACGGTGAACATCTGCCATGCTGGAAAATGTCGATGGATCTTTGGGATTTAGCTCACAGGCCTTGTTCAGACAGGTTGCCGCCTCATCCAGGTTGCCTTCCTCAAGGTGGCATTTGCCAAGCATGTTCCACAGGAAATGGGATTTTCTGTGGTTGTTGAGAAGCGCCGCGCAGGCGCTCGCTGCCTTGGCGTAGTCATTGGCCTCAAAGGCGACAGTCAGCTTTTGCTGCGCTTCCAAACTGGGATTGAGATCCCGCTGCGAACTCTCTCGAAGCCTGTTCAGCGCGGCTTGGGCGCGGGTGTTTTTTGGAAACTTGGCAAGGATGTCACCATAAACCTTGGCGGCTTCCTCGTGCTTGTTTTTTTGTTCCAGTTGGTTTGCTTTGGTCATGGATACAGCGATATTCATGGAATCCTATCTCATAGTCACGCACAGGCGGCTGGCCTTCATTCTGAGACTTGGGAGCCGCGTCTTTATGGTTAGGCGAATGGAATTAAGATTGAGTTTCGACAAATTGAAACCATCTTGCGGCTGCGCAAAGATGGTACTGTGTCGGTCTTAGCGCGGGCTTCAGCAGCAGAGGCGCTTTCAGGGCGCAAGGCAATTGTGTTCCCGCCTCAGCCCGCCTAGGCTGTATAAAAACCAAAACAGGCATGACACGATGAGCGAGCAACATCCAAACCCCTATATCGGGTTACCGGAAACGGCTTTTTGGAAGCGGGCCGTGGCGGCGCGAAACCCGCTTGAGATCTCGCATCTCTGGCAGCCCAAATTTCCGGTGCCACGCAAGCATAAGGTGATCACGGCGGGCTCCTGTTTTGCCCAGCATTTTAGCCGGGCACTGGTCGCGCGTGGCTATGGCTGGCTGGATGCGGAACCGGCGCCGGCTTTGCTCAGCGATGAACAGGCGCGGGATTTCAATTACGGGATTTTTTCGTTTCGCACGGGCAACATCTATACCGCCCGCATGCTGCGCCAGTGGTTGAGCTACGCCTTTGAAGGCGAGGAGCCGCCGCTTGAGCACTGGGAGAAGGAGGGGCGGTTTTATGATCCGCTGCGTCCAGGGATCGAGCCAGAGGGCTTTGCTGATCTGGCAGAGTTGCAGGCCTCGCGCTCTGCGGTCCTGGCGGCGATTCGCAATGCTGTCATGGGCGCGGATGTCTTTGTCTTTACCATGGGGCTGACGGAATGCTGGCGGCATCGAACCAGCGAGTTTGAATATGCCATGTGTCCGGGCACGCTGGCGGGCCGTTTTGACCCGGAGCAGCATGAGTTTGTGAACCAGAGCTTTGTTGGCATTCGGCGCGACATGCTGGCGGCTTTGAAAATTCTGCGCCAGGCCAATCCCAAATTGAAGGTGCTGCTGACGGTCTCGCCGGTGCCGCTGACGGCAACCGCCTCTGGCGAGCACGTATTGACAGCCACATCGCATTCCAAATCGGTTTTGCGGGCGGTGGCTGGTGAAGTGGCGGCTGAGTTCAAACATGTCGACTATTTCCCCTCTTATGAAATCATAACGCATCCGGCCTACCGGGGTATGTTCTATGCCCCCAACCAGCGCAGCGTGGTGCCGCAGGGGGTCAACCATGTGATGGAGAGCTTTTTTGCCTGCCAGAATGAGGCTTTCCCCTGGCTGGCACGCAAGTCCAAGCGCGGTGGGGCAAAGCAGGGGGGCGGCACGGCTGCTGCCAATGCCCGGGCGGTCAAATGTGACGAGGAGTTCCTGGATGCCTTCGGCTAAATCACCCGCGCGCAAAAAAGCCGGCAAAAGCAGCAAAGCGCCCCCGGCGCGCGCCCTGAAGTTCTGTGTCTTTGGGGATAGCCATATTGCCTGTGTCAAACATGCCCTGGATGAGAATCTGCTTGATCTGACAGGTATTGAACTGGCGTTCTGGGGCGCGCCGGGACCACAGTTTCGCGATCTGCACCTGGAAGAGGGGCGCCTGGTTGCACGTGGCGAGGCGGTGCGCGACAGTCTGGCAAAGATCAACCCAACCCACAGTGAGGCCTTGGAGCCGCAGGGCTATGACGGTTTTTTGTTCATCGGCTGTCGGTTGCGGGTTTCCGAGTTTGTGCTGCCCCTTCTGGCCAGCCAGCCGGGCTCTTCTGACTATCTGAGCGCCGCGGTGCGCGACTTGATGCTGACACGTTGGCTGGATGGCTGCCGCTGGTACCGGGCGGCGCGCGAATTTGCCAAACAGCGCCCAGTCTTCTTTTCTCCGGCAGGGTTTCTCAATGACGGAATTCTGAGCGAGGATGAGGTGGCCCGGAGCGTCAACACCGAAGCCACAAGGGCGCAGCGTCAGGTGATCTGGGATCGCATCGACCTGGCGATGCAGCTGGACAACATCCGGCTGATCCAACAACCTGAAGACACAGTGACCCGCGGCGGGCTGACCCGCGCCGAATTTGCGACCCAGCTTGGGGATCAGGGGGACGACAGCGTGCATAAGAATGGCGCCTATGGGGCGATGATCCTGAATCAGGCGCTGCGCGAAATGCATGCGGCACCGAAAAAACCCTAGGGCTTGAAATCGAGGGCTGTTGGCGTTAAATGCCGCAGACCCTGCTAGCAGAGAGACACAAGGCACATGGCCACACTCAATCCCGTTCAGTTCATCCAGCAAGTTCGTGCCGAGGTGAGCAAGGTCGTTTGGCCTACTCGTCGCGAAGTTCTGCTGACCACTGTCATGGTCTTTATCATGGCCGCTTTGACAGCCGTGTTTTTTGCCTTGGTTGATCTGGTGATCCGCTTTGGTCTGCAAGGCCTGCTGGGCATGTTTTAAGCACTCAGCCCCAGATCAATTGGAGTGCGCTGTTGCTTGCCCCAATTTGCTGGACTGATCAGCGGGCCATCCGGCCCGTACAAAACCGGACCCGGCTCTTGATCTTGCCCCCGTGGGCGGGTAGTTGAGCCAGAACCTCTGACGTGGGCGTGCGGCGATTCGTGTTGCGCGCCGATTTTTGTTAAGGCGCTGTAAGTGTCTGGGCAGGATCACGGCAGATATCAATTTTACTGACGGCGTCGAAATCCTTTTCGCGCGGCAAAACTAAGGACGGTCAAGTTCATGGCGAAACGGTGGTATTCGGTCAGCGTTCTTTCGAACTTCGAAAAGAAAATCGCAGAGCAGATTCGCACATCCGTTGCTGAGCAAGGGCTTGAGGACGAAATCGATGAGGTCCTGGTCCCCACCGAAGAGGTGATCGAGATCCGCCGCGGCAAAAAGGTCTCGACCGAGCGCCGCTTTATGCCCGGCTACGTGCTGGTCCATATGGAAATGTCCGACCGTGGCTATCACCTGATTTCCTCGATCAACCGGGTTACCGGCTTCCTCGGCCCACAGGGCCGTCCGATGCCGATGCGTGACGCCGAAGTTCAGGGCATCCTGGGCCGTGTTGAGGAGGGCGTCGAGGCACCACGCACCCTGATCTCCTTTGAGATCGGTGATAAGGTCAAGGTCAACGACGGCCCATTCGAGGACTTCGACGGTATGGTCGAGGGTGTCGATGATGAGGCGCAGAAGCTCAAGGTTTCGGTCTCCATCTTTGGCCGCGAAACCCCGGTCGAGCTGGACTACACCCAGGTCACCAAGCAGAGCTGATTGCTTAGAAAATTCAGAATTAGAAACGCCGCGATGCCCTTGGGATCGCGGCGTTTTGTGTTCTGTGCGGAGCTGTAGCTGTGAAACTGACGCCTTTGAGCACGGGTTAATCTGGGTCGCTAGGTTGGGCCTGCATGCATTCCGGCAATATCGGGGGCGAATTGCTTTAAACCCCTGCCCAATGCCTGGTTCTGTCGCGAATTGAGAACAGTCGTCTGTTAGAGCCTGTAAGGCCTATGGCCCTGCCACAGCTGCAAAACTTGTTTGTATGCACCTTGTGTCATTGCGTGTTATGGAAGCCTATGCCGAACTAGGGGCATTTTATTCTACAATTAGCGGAGGTCCTAAGCATGTCGTTGCGGGGTCGATTGTTCTACAAATCACGTAAATTCTATGATGATGATTTTGACTGGAATACCTACACAGCTGATTCCTACGAACGTAGGTTGGTTGGGGTTGTGGAACGCGATAGCCAGGCGGTCGCTAAATCTGGTGAGTTGAGCTTTGATGAAGCCACCGGCCATATTGTTGCATCGGGGCGGCCAATTCACCCCAATCAACAGGCAATTCTTGAGGCGATAGGGCGACTGCAACCTGGGTCGGTCCACGAGGTAGGCTGCGGCGCCGGAGATCATTTGGCCAATGGTAAGGCCCTGTTCCCCACGATTGCCTTTTCTGGTGCTGATCGGGGGCAAACGCAGTTGGATCTTGCTGCAGGGCGGCACCCCGAACTGGCTGCAGATCTTTCTCTGCAGGATCTTACGATGCCTTTCTCAAATCATTGGCCGCGTGCGGATTTCGTTTACAGCCAAACCGTATTGATGCACATCCACACGGCGGTTAGTCATTTTGTCGCTTTGGCAAATATGGTCAATTCGGCAAATCAGTTTGTTCTGCTGATGGAGAACCAGCAATGTCATAACTTTGTCGCCGATATTTCGAACCTGTGGAAGGGCGGCCACTTCAATTGGCAGACAATGCACATGTACCGGTTTGATGGCTCAACAGGTGCGCGGACAATCCTGTTGTCCAAGGAAGAGCAGGATCTTCCCGTTCTCACCAGCGATGAGCAGTTACGTGAAGGGCTTAAGCCATCGAAGCGGAGGCTTAAACGGGCCGACGAAGACAGCGCGCGCGGATCGTTCGGCGTCCCTCTTGGCTGATGGCTGCATAACGCATCAAGCGCCATGAAACACTAAAGGCGGAGTGGGTGGATATTGGCTTTTGTCACGCTGCCCGCTTGCCAGCCACACCATTCCCCTGTAAGTGCCCCCAATCGTCTTTGGGCGAGATTCTCTCGTGGGAGATTCGGAGGTCGCGATCTTCGGTCGGACCACGCAACACCAAATCGGATGGGACGCGTCTCATCCTCCGTTGAAAGGACAACCAAATGGCTAAGAAGCTTGTTGGTTCGATGAAACTGCAGGTTGCTGCAGGTCAGGCAAACCCATCCCCGCCAGTTGGCCCCGCTCTGGGTCAGCGCGGCATCAACATCATGGAATTCTGCAAGGCGTTCAACGCCAAGACCGCAGACATGGAGCCAGGTGCGCCTTGCCCAACCGTGATCACCTACTATCAGGACAAGTCCTTCACCATGGACATCAAGACGCCGCCTGCGTCTTATTACCTGAAGAAGGCTGCCAAAGTTAAATCCGGCGCCAAGACACCTTCGCGTGAAACCGTTGGCACCGTTACGGCTGCTCAGGTGAAAGAAATCGCCGAAGCAAAAATGAAAGATCTGAACGCCAACGATATCGAAGCGGCGATGAAGATCATTCTGGGCTCTGCCCGCTCCATGGGCATCGAGGTGAAGTAAGATGGCAAAGCTCGGAAAACGTACACGCGCCGCGCGCGAAGCAGTCGCTGGCAAAGCCAACCTCACCGTTGCTGAAGCCGTTGCTCTGGTCAAAGCCAATGCAACCTCGAAGTTCGACGAGACCATCGAGATTGCTCTGAACCTCGGCGTTGACACCCGTCACGCGGACCAGATGGTTCGTGGCGTTGTTGGCCTGCCAAACGGCACCGGCAAAGCCATGCGCGTTGCGGTATTCGCTCGTGGCCCCAAGGCTGACGAAGCAACAGCTGCTGGTGCAGACATTGTTGGCGCAGAAGACCTGATGGAAAGCATCCAGGCCGGTAACCTCGATTTTGATCGTTGTATTGCCACCCCTGACATGATGCCAATCGTTGGTCGTCTGGGTAAGGTCCTCGGCCCACGTAACCTGATGCCAAACCCAAAAGTTGGCACCGTGACCATGGACGTCAAGGCAGCTGTCGAAGCGGCCAAAGGCGGCGAAGTTCAGTTCAAAGCTGAAAAAGGTGGCGTTGTGCACGCAGGCGTTGGCAAAGCGTCCTTCGACGAAGCCAAGCTGGCCGAAAACGTCTCTGCCTTTATCGCCGCCGTTGCCAAGGCGCGCCCATCGGGTGCCAAAGGTGCCTACATGAAGAAGATCGTTCTGACTTCGACAATGGGCCCTGGTGTGACCCTGGACGTGGACGCTGCTGTCTCTGAGTGAGATCGCAACTTGTCGATGTGAATTGAGAATGGGCGGCGCCGAAGGGCCCGCCCTTTTTCTATTGTCACTGGAGCGCGGCGTTTCGCGGGAAACGGTGCTGGTTTTTTAGGCTGTCCGGCCCTTGTTCCGGATTGGATGATTTACCACTTGGAAATCCCTCGAATTGGCAGTAATACGACCAAGAGGTAAAGCGTGCGATTCGTCGTGCGCTTTATTTCATTTCGTCCAAGATGGTGGGTGACCTGTCGATCGGGTCTTAATTTCCCTCCTGAGACGGGAAAGACAAATAAGATCGAGGGTTCTTTATACCTTCGGGCGAGGTTGGCTATCCCGGTAAAACGGACTTGAACGTCAGGCATTTATGTCTGGCACATCAATGAGCCGGGGTGTTTACACCCCAAATTTGGAGAGAACTGTGGATAGAGCCCAGAAAGAGAAATTGGTCGAGGAACTCGGCCAGATCTTCGAAAGCTCTGGCGTCGTGGTGGTTTCCCACTACGTCGGTCTGACAGTTGCTGAGATGCAGGACCTACGAGCGCGCGCAAGCGAAGCTGGTAGTGCCGTGCGTGTTGCCAAAAACAGGCTCGCCAAAATCGCCCTCGAGGGTAAGCCGTGTGAAAGCATGTCTAACCTGCTGACGGGGATGACCGTTCTGACCTACTCCGAGGATCCTGTGGCTGCGGCCAAGGTTGCCGAGGAATTCGCCAAAGAGAACAAGAAATTCGAAATTCTTGGCGGCGCAATGGGTGAGAACGCTCTGGACCGGGCTGGTGTTACAGCTGTGTCGAAAATGCCTTCGCGCGACGAGCTTATTGCTCAGATCGCAAGCTGCATCGGCGCACCTGCAAGCAACATCGCTGGGGCCATTGGCGCACCTGCAAGCAATATCGCAAGCATTCTTTCGACCATCGAAGAGAAGGCGGAAGCTGCGTAAGCGGTTAGCACTGAATGACTGGCGTGGGGAAATATCCCATGCGTTAGAACACATACACTGAACACGGAAAGAGCTGATACAATGGCTGATCTGAAAGCACTCGCAGAAAGCATCGTGGGTCTGACCCTGCTGGAAGCACAAGAACTGAAAACCATCCTCAAAGACGAGTATGGCATCGAGCCCGCCGCTGGCGGCGCAGTGATGATGGCAGGCCCCGCCGATGGCGGCGCTGCTGAAGAAGAAAAAACCGAATTCGACGTCGTTCTGAAGAACGCCGGCGCGTCCAAGATCAACGTGATCAAAGAAGTTCGCGCGATCACCGGTCTTGGCCTGAAAGAAGCCAAAGAGCTGGTCGAAGCTGGCGGCAAGATCAAAGAAGGCGTGTCGAAAGACGAAGCCGAAGAAGTCAAAGGCAAGCTGGAAGCAGCTGGCGCCGAAGTCGAAGTGGCCTAAGCCATTTTGTCTGGGGAGTTGGTCGGGATTTCCTGACCTTATCCTTGCAAAATTCAGGCTGGATCCGAAGAAATTCGGGTCCAGCCGAATCTGTCTCAGTAAGGGCCATAGTTAACGGCCTTTTCTCAGGCGAGGTTCAACGGATCGGGAGGCCGCCATTCGGGACGGTGGCCATGAATAGATCCAACCACGCTGTCTCGTATGGGCAAGATGCTGTGGCCCGGCAGCAGTCTTGACCGGTGAGAACTCGAAAGGTGACATCTGACATGGCTCAAACGTTCCTTGGCCAGAAACGTCTACGTAAATACTATGGCAAAATCCGCGAAGTGCTGGATATGCCGAACCTCATTGAGGTTCAGAAATCGTCATACGACCTGTTTCTCCGTTCCGGAGATTCCCCAGAGCCGCTCGACGGTGAGGGTATCAAGGGCGTATTCCAGTCGGTTTTCCCGATCAAGGATTTCAACGAAACCTCCGTTCTGGAGTTCGTGAAATACGCGTTCGAGAAGCCCAAATACGACGTCGAAGAGTGCATGCAGCGCGACATGACCTATTCAGCGCCGCTGAAGGTTACTCTGCGTCTGATCGTGTTTGATATCGACGAAGATACCGGCGCCAAGTCGGTCAAGGACATCAAAGAGCAAGACGTCTTCATGGGCGATATGCCTCTGATGACCCCCAATGGCACCTTTGTCGTCAATGGCACCGAGCGTGTTATCGTCTCCCAGATGCACCGCTCGCCTGGCGTGTTCTTTGATCACGACAAGGGTAAGACGCATTCCTCTGGTAAGCTGCTGTTTGCCTGCCGCATTATCCCGTATCGCGGCTCCTGGCTGGACTTCGAATTCGACGCCAAAGACATCGTTTTTGCCCGGATCGACCGTCGCCGCAAACTGCCTGTGACTACCCTGCTTTATGCGCTGGGGCTGGACCAGGAAACCATCATGGATTCCTACTACGACACGGTGAACTACTCGCTCGATAAGAGCCGTGGTTGGGTGACCCCCTTCTTCCCCGATCGTGTGCGTGGCACCCGCCCGACCTTTGATCTGGTCGATGCGGCCTCCGGTGAGATCTTTGCCGAAGCTGGCAAAAAGGTAACCCCCCGTGCCGTGAAGAAGATGATCGACGAGGGCGCG
Source organism: Pseudophaeobacter sp. EL27 (assembly GCF_900313025.1). Lineage (GTDB taxonomy): Bacteria > Pseudomonadota > Alphaproteobacteria > Rhodobacterales > Rhodobacteraceae > Pseudophaeobacter. The sequence goes on along the minus strand of NZ_OMPQ01000002.1, from coordinate 79,317 downwards.
ATCAGCAATCTTCTGGTCCCGTTTGATAACATTCTTGGCAAGTTCGTCGCCAAGGATATCATCAACGAAGAAAACGGTGCGATCTACGTTGAGGCCGGCGATGAGCTGACCCTGGAACACGACAAGGGTGGCGAGATCATTGGCGGTACCGTCAAAGAGCTGATGGATGCCGGGATCACCGATATTCCTGTTCTGGACATCGACAACGTCAATGTTGGCCCCTACATGCGCAACACCATGGCGGCGGATAAAAACATGGGTCGCGATACCGCGCTTATGGATATCTACCGTGTGATGCGCCCAGGCGAGCCACCCACCGTCGAAGCTGCTTCTGCGCTGTTTGACACATTGTTCTTTGATAGTGAACGCTATGATCTCTCGGCCGTTGGTCGGGTGAAAATGAACATGCGTCTGGCACTGGACGCCGAAGACACCCAGCGGACCCTGCGCAAGGAAGACATCGTCTCCTGCATCAAGGCCCTGGTTGATCTGCGTGATGGCCGTGGCGGCATCGATGACATCGACCACCTGGGCAACCGTCGTGTACGGTCCGTTGGCGAATTGATGGAAAACCAGTACCGCGTTGGTCTGCTGCGCATGGAGCGCGCGATCAAAGAGCGGATGTCTTCTGTCGAGATCGACACTGTGATGCCACAGGATCTGATCAACGCCAAACCCGCCGCGGCTGCGGTGCGTGAATTCTTCGGCTCTTCGCAGCTGTCGCAGTTCATGGACCAAACCAACCCGCTGTCGGAAGTCACCCACAAACGCCGTCTCTCGGCGCTTGGGCCTGGCGGTCTGACCCGTGAGCGTGCCGGTTTTGAAGTGCGAGATGTTCACCCGACCCACTATGGCCGGATGTGTCCCATTGAAACGCCGGAAGGCCCGAACATTGGTCTGATCAACTCGCTGGCGACCTTTGCCCGCGTCAACAAGTATGGCTTCATCGAGACGCCTTATCGTGTTGTGAACGAAGGCAAAGTGACTGACGAAGTTCACTACATGTCGGCGACCGAAGAAATGCGCCACACTGTGGCTCAGGCCAACGCCTCGCTGGATGAGAACGGCAAGTTCAAGAACGATCTTGTCTCGACCCGTCAATCCGGTGACTACACCCTGGCGCCTAGCGAAAGCGTTGATCTGATCGACGTTTCGCCGAAGCAGCTGGTCTCGGTTGCGGCGTCGCTTATCCCGTTCCTTGAAAATGACGATGCGAACCGGGCCCTGATGGGTTCGAACATGCAACGTCAGGCGGTTCCACTTTTGCGCGCCGAGGCCCCATTGGTCGGCACCGGCATCGAAGAAGTTGTGGCCCGCGATTCTGGTGCGGCGATCATGGCGAAACGCGGCGGTATCATCGATCAGGTTGATGCTCAGCGTATCGTTATTCGCGCCACATCCGATCTCGAACTGGGTGACGCAGGCGTAGACATCTACCGCATGCGCAAATTCCAGCGTTCGAACCAGAACACCTGCATCAACCAGCGTCCGCTGGTGAAAGTAGGCCAGGAAGTCCGCAAGGGCGAAGTGATTGCCGATGGCCCCTCCACCGATATTGGTGAACTGGCTCTGGGTAAAAACGTCGTCGTAGCCTTCATGCCCTGGAATGGCTACAACTACGAAGACTCCATTCTGATCTCCGAGCGTATCGCCCGTGACGACGTCTTTACTTCGATCCACATCGAAGAATTTGAAGTCGCCGCCCGTGATACCAAGCTGGGCCCAGAAGAAATCACCCGTGACATCCCCAACGTTGGTGAAGAAGCACTGCGCAACCTCGACGAGGCTGGCATCGTGTACATCGGCGCTGATGTTGAACCGGGCGATATTCTGGTCGGCAAGATCACACCAAAGGGCGAAAGCCCAATGACGCCAGAAGAGAAACTGCTGCGCGCCATCTTTGGTGAGAAAGCCTCGGACGTGCGTGACACCTCCCTGCGGGTGAAGCCTGGTGACTACGGCACAATCGTCGAAGTCCGCGTCTTCAACCGTCATGGTGTGGAAAAAGACGAGCGTGCGCTGCAGATCGAGCGTGAAGAAGTCGAACGTCTGGCCCGTGACCGCGACGATGAGCTCGCGATCCTGGACCGCAACATCTACGCCCGTCTGCGCAGCATGCTGCTGGGTAAAGTGGCTGTCAAAGGCCCCAAAGGTATCCGTACCGGTGCCGCCGTTGACGAAGATGCCCTGTCGCAACTGAGCCGTGGCCAGTGGTGGATGATCGCTCTGGAAGAAGAGCAGGACGCCAAGGTTGTTGAGGCCCTGAACGAGCAGTACGAGGCACAGAAACGTGCTCTGGACGCCCGTTTTGAAGACAAGGTTGAAAAAGTCCGCCGTGGTGACGATCTGCCGCCCGGTGTGATGAAGATGGTCAAAGTCTTTATCGCCGTGAAGCGTAAGCTTCAGCCAGGTGATAAAATGGCTGGTCGTCACGGCAACAAAGGTGTGATCTCGAAAGTGGTTCCCATGGAGGACATGCCGTTCCTTCAGGATGGTACCCCTGTCGATTTCTGTCTGAACCCGCTCGGTGTTCCCTCGCGGATGAACGTTGGTCAGATTCTTGAAACGCATATGGGCTGGGCCGCACGCGGTCTGGGCATCCAGGTGGATGATGCGCTGCAGGAATTCCGTCGCTCCGGCGATCTGACCCCTGTTCGGGACGCGATGAAACATGCCTATGGCGAAAACGTCTATGAAGAAGGTCTGGCGGACATGTCCGAAGACGATCTTCTTGAGGCGGCAGGCAATGTGACCCGCGGTGTGCCAATTGCGACACCTGTCTTTGACGGTGCCAAAGAGGCTGACGTAAACGACGCGCTGGTGCGCGCCGGGTTCGACTCCTCTGGTCAGTCGGTTCTGTATGATGGTCGTACCGGTGAGCAGTTTGCCCGCCCTGTGACCGTCGGTATCAAGTACCTGCTGAAACTGCATCACCTGGTTGACGACAAAATCCACGCCCGTTCCACTGGCCCATACTCGCTGGTTACCCAGCAGCCATTGGGTGGTAAGGCGCAGTTTGGTGGTCAGCGTTTCGGGGAAATGGAAGTCTGGGCTCTCGAAGCCTATGGCGCCGCCTACACCCTGCAGGAAATGCTCACCGTTAAATCGGATGACGTTGCCGGTCGGACCAAGGTCTATGAATCGATCGTCAAGGGCGAGGACAACTTTGAAGCGGGCGTACCCGAAAGCTTCAACGTTCTGGTCAAAGAAGTCCGTGGCCTCGGCCTGAACATGGAACTCCTGGATGCGGAGGAAGAGGAGTAAGGGCGCCCGCCCTTACTTCCCTCCACCCTTCCGCACAAATTTGAGGAAACACAAATGAACCAGGAAATCACCAACAACCCGTTCAACCCGTTGACGCCCACAAAGGTCTTTGATGAAATCAAAGTATCCTTGGCGTCACCGGAACGGATCCTGTCTTGGTCCTATGGCGAAATCAAAAAGCCAGAAACCATCAACTACCGGACCTTCAAGCCCGAGCGCGATGGTCTGTTCTGTGCCCGTATCTTTGGCCCGATCAAAGACTACGAATGCCTTTGCGGTAAATATAAGCGCATGAAGTATCGCGGCGTTGTCTGCGAGAAATGTGGTGTTGAAGTTACCCTGCAGAAGGTGCGCCGTGAGCGCATGGGCCATATCGAACTGGCCTCCCCAGTGGCGCATATCTGGTTCCTGAAATCGCTCCCCAGCCGGATCGGTCTCATGCTGGACATGACACTGCGCGATCTGGAGCGGGTTCTGTACTTTGAAAACTACGTTGTTATCGAGCCAGGTCTGACCGATCTGACCTATGGCCAGATGATGAGCGAAGAAGAGTATATGGACGCTCAGGATGCCTATGGCATGGATGCTTTCACCGCCAATATCGGCGCAGAAGCGATCCGCGAAATGCTGGCGGCCATTGATCTGGACTCTGAGGCAGAGCACCTGCGCGCCGAGCTGGCTGAGGCCACCGGTGAGCTGAAGCCCAAGAAGATCATCAAACGTCTGAAAGTTGTCGAATCCTTCCTGGAATCCGGCAACCGCCCAGAGTGGATGATCATGACCGTGATCCCGGTCATCCCACCAGAACTGCGCCCGCTGGTGCCGCTGGATGGTGGCCGTTTTGCGACGTCCGATCTCAACGATCTCTATCGTCGGGTGATCAACCGGAACAACCGTCTGAAGCGTCTGATTGAGCTGCGCGCGCCTGACATCATCGTCCGCAACGAAAAGCGGATGCTGCAGGAATCTGTCGATGCGCTGTTCGACAACGGCCGTCGTGGTCGCGTCATCACTGGTGCCAACAAGCGTCCGCTGAAATCGCTCAGCGACATGCTGAAGGGTAAGCAGGGCCGCTTCCGTCAGAACCTTTTGGGTAAGCGCGTCGACTTCTCCGGTCGTTCGGTCATTGTGACCGGCCCGGAACTCAAGCTGCATCAATGTGGCTTGCCGAAAAAGATGGCCTTGGAACTCTTCAAGCCCTTCATCTACTCGCGTCTGGAGGCCAAAGGTCTGTCCTCCACCGTGAAGCAGGCGAAGAAGCTGGTGGAAAAAGAGCGTCCCGAAGTCTGGGATATCCTGGATGAGGTCATCCGCGAACACCCTGTCATGCTGAACCGTGCGCCAACGCTGCACCGTCTTGGTATCCAAGCGTTTGAACCCACGCTGATCGAAGGCAAGGCTATCCAGCTGCACCCGCTGGTCTGCTCGGCCTTTAACGCTGACTTTGACGGTGACCAGATGGCTGTTCACGTTCCACTGAGCCTTGAGGCCCAGCTGGAAGCGCGTGTTCTGATGATGTCGACCAACAACGTTCTGTCGCCTGCAAACGGCGCACCAATCATCGTTCCTTCGCAGGATATGATCTTGGGTCTCTACTATGTGACCCTGGACCGCGAAGGCATGATCGGTGAAGGCAAGGTCTTTGGCACCATCGAAGAAGTACAGCACGCGCTGGACGCCGGTGAAGTTCACCTGCACTCCCGTGTGACTGCGCGGATTACCCAGATCGACGACGAAGGCAACGAGGTGCTTCAGCGCTTTGAAACCACGCCGGGTCGCGTCATGCTGGGCGCATTGCTGCCAAAGAACGCCAAGGCTCCGTTTGAGCTGGTGAACCGTCTTCTGCGGAAGAAGGAAGTTCAGCAGGTCATCGATACGGTCTATCGTTACTGCGGTCAGAAAGAGTCGGTTATCTTCTGTGATCAGATCATGACCATGGGTTTCCGCGAAGCCTTTAAAGCGGGTATCTCGTTTGGCAAGGACGACATGGTTGTTCCTGAAACCAAATGGCCCATTGTCAATGAGACCCGTGACCTGGTGAAAGACTTTGAACAGCAGTACATGGACGGCCTGATCACTCAGGGCGAAAAGTACAACAAAGTTGTTGATGCCTGGTCCAAGTGTAACGACCGCGTCACCGACGCCATGATGACCACGATTTCGACTTCCAAGCGTCATGACAATGGCTCTGAAGCGGAACCAAACTCGGTCTACATGATGGCGCACTCTGGTGCCCGTGGTTCGGTTACGCAGATGAAACAGCTGGGCGGTATGCGGGGCCTGATGGCCAAGCCGAACGGCGACATCATCGAGACACCGATCATCTCGAACTTTAAGGAAGGCCTGTCGGTTCTGGAGTACTTCAACTCCACCCACGGTGCCCGTAAAGGTCTGTCGGATACGGCTCTGAAAACAGCGAACTCGGGTTATCTGACCCGTCGTCTGGTTGACGTGGCACAGGATTGCATCGTTCGCGATCGTGACTGTGGCACCGAAAACTCGATCACGGCCTCTGCTGCGGTCAACGATGGTGAAGTGGTTGCCAGCCTTGGTGAGCGCATCCTGGGTCGTGTCACTGCCGAAGACGTAAAACGTCCCGGTACCGACGAGATCCTGGCTGTTGCCGGTCAGCTGATCGACGAACGCCTGTCCGACACCATCGAAGAAGCCGGTGTTCAGACCATGCGTATTCGTTCGCCTCTGACCTGTGAGGCCGAAGAAGGCGTCTGCGCCATGTGCTATGGTCGTGACCTTGCACGCGGCACCATGGTCAACACCGGTGAAGCTGTTGGTATTATCGCCGCGCAGTCGATTGGTGAACCTGGTACACAGCTGACGATGCGGACATTCCACATCGGCGGCGTTGCTCAGGGTGGTCAGCAGTCCTTCCAGGAAGCCAGCCATGAAGGCAAGATCGTCTTTGAAAACGAAAACACTCTGAAAAACTCCGATGGAGATGTTCTGATTGTTGGTCGTAACATGAAGATGATCATCCAGGATGAGCACGGTGAAGAACGCGCCAGCCACAAGCTGAGCTATGGTTCCAAACTCTTCGTCAAGGCGGGCCAGCAAATTGCCCGTGGCGACAAGCTGTTTGAATGGGATCCCTATACTCTGCCAATCATCGCCGAAAAATCCGGTACGACAAAATATGTCGACCTGGTTTCGGGTATCGCGGTGCGCGATGAAACCGATGAAGCAACAGGTATGACCCAGAAGATCGTGATTGACTGGCGCGCCGCCCCCAAAGGCAGCGAACTCAAGCCTGAGATCATTCTGGTGGATGCCAATGGCGAGCCCATGCGTCTCGACAATGGCAACCCTGTGACCTACCCGATGTCCGTGGATGCGGTTCTCTCTGTTGAGGACAACGAAGCGGTTCAGGCTGGTGACGTTGTTGCGCGTATTCCGCGTGAAGGCGCCAAGACCAAGGACATTACCGGTGGTCTGCCACGGGTTGCGGAATTGTTTGAGGCCCGTCGTCCCAAGGATCACGCGATCATCGCCGAGCAAGATGGTTACGTGCGCTTTGGCCGCGACTACAAGAACAAGCGTCGCATCGCCATTGATCCTGCGGATGAGTCACAGGATGCCGTCGAATACATGGTGCCCAAGGGCAAGCACATTCCTGTTGCGGAAGGTGACTTTGTCCAGAAGGGTGACTACATCATGGACGGTAACCCAGCGCCGCATGACATTCTGGGCATCATGGGTGTCGAAGCCCTGGCGAACTACATGATTGACGAAGTGCAGGACGTTTATCGCCTGCAGGGTGTGAAGATCAACGATAAGCACATCGAAGTCATCGTGCGCCAGATGCTGCAGAAGTGGGAGATCTCGGACTCGGGTGAAACCACGCTGCTCAAGGGCGAACATGTCGACAAGGCAGAGTTCATCGCAGCCAATGAGAAGGCGATGTCGCGCAACAAACGTCCTGCCAAGGGCGCGCCGATCCTGCTCGGGATCACCAAGGCATCGTTGCAGACACGTTCCTTCATCTCGGCGGCCTCCTTCCAGGAGACCACCCGGGTTCTGACCGAAGCTTCGGTTCAGGGGAAGAAGGACAAACTGGTTGGCCTGAAAGAGAACGTCATTGTTGGTCGCCTGATCCCAGCCGGGACCGGTGGTGCAACCCAGCGCGTTCGTACGATCGCACAGGGTCGCGACAATGTGGTTCTTGAAGCCCGTCGTGAAGAAGCCGAAGCCGCCGCCGCACTGGCAGCGCCTGTGGTCGAAAGCGATCTGGCAGCTGAGACCTTCGACAATCTGGTGGATACACCAGAAAGCCGCGATTGATTTCAGCCGCCCAAGGGCTCTGATTGAAAAGATTGAAACCTCCGCGGTCCGCTGCGGGGGTTTCTTTTTGTGCCAACTGCACCCATAGGCTATCTAACCTCAACGGCGGTGCCCAATGGCAATTTTGCCTAGATGGGCCAAGGGGCAGGGGAACGAATGACGCAGAGCATGAACATGGTGGGGCTGGTGCGCTTTTCGGTGCTGACGCCAACCTATTACTCTGAACGGTTTTCCAGTCTGAAACAAACAGCCCGGCATCTGTTTGATGCGGACCGGATGGAGCTGCGGTTCAGTATCTTTGAAAAGCTCTGCCTGCCGTCATTGGCTCAGCAAACGGATGACAACTTTGACCTGGTTGTGCTGACCGCCAAGGCCATGCCCGAGATCTATCTAAACCGTTTGGGAGATCTTCTGGCGCCCTACGACAATATGCACCTGCGCCCTGTTGGCACCCGCAACCATTATCGCCTGCTGAAGCAGGGCTATGACTCGGTGCCGTCAAATGATGCCAGCCACCGTATCCTTTTCCGGCTGGATGATGACGACGCGGTGGATCTCGATTTTGTCCGCCGTACCCGCCGCTTGGCCACAGGGCTTTTGCCGCTGCAACCTGCTGATAGCTCTTTTGTGATTGCCCATAACCGTGGCTTCTATCTGCGGGCCACGCCAGAAGGGGCAGAGGTGTTTGACGCCATTGAACAGGCGCCATTGTCTGCGGGCACCGCGCTGGTGACACCGGTGGGGAGCGGGGCGAACCCCTATAAGTTCAACCACCGCAAACTGGCGCGCCATTTTAATCTCTACTCGGATATGCAGGTGCCGGCCTATATCCGCACAATCCATGGCGACAACAAATCGGAACCGGCACAGACCGGGCTCACCCGGCAGATGGAACCCGCTGAGATTGACGCAGGTCTGAAGGCCCATTTTGGCCAGAGCTTAGATGCGTTGAAGGCGCTTTAGAACTGATGACAGAAAATCAACGTGGCGCGTTTTTGATGATGGGGGCAATGGCTGCCTTTACCTTCAACGATACCTTGGTCAAGGCTGTGGGCGAAGCCTTGCCCCTATCCCAGATCCTGGTGCTGCGCGGCGCCATGGCCGGACTGTTGATCTATGGGCTTGCCCGCTACCAAGGTAGCCTGCGCTTTCGTCTTGAGCGGCGCGATTGGGGGCTGGTGGCCCTGCGCTGTGTGTCGGAGGCCGGCGCGACCTTTCTGTTTCTCACCGCGTTGATGCGGATGCCGATTGCCAATATCACGGCGGTCTTGCAGATGCTTCCACTCACCGTGACACTGGGGGCGGCACTGCTGTTTCAAGAGGTGGTGGGCTGGCGCCGTATGTTGGCGATCCTGGTTGGGTTTTGTGGCATGTTGCTGATTGTGCGACCAGGGCCGGACGGGTTTGACGTGGCCTCATTTTACGCGCTGGGAGCGGTTGCCTGCGTCACTCTGCGGGATCTTTCAACACGTCGAATGTCAGCGCATGTTCCCTCCATGACTGTGACCCTGATGGCCTCCCTTTCGGTTCTCGTTTTTGGTCTCGCTTACGCGCTGTTTCAGGATTGGGCCCCCGTCTCACCGGGCCAATTTGGTATGCTGGCAGGGGCGGCCTGTTTCATATTGTTTGGCTATCTGTGTTCGGTCATGACCATGCGGGTTGGCGATGTCGCTGTGGTTTCGCCTTTTCGCTACACCGGCTTGCTCTGGGCGCTCGTCCTGGGCTGGCTGGTCTTTGGCGATTGGCCAGACAGCCTCACGCTGATGGGCGGAGCCCTGGTAGTGGCAGCTGGTGTCTTCACCCTGTACCGCGAGCGCCAGCAGGTACGGCGCTAGGTCTTGCGCGCAAAGATCCGGCGCACTTCGTCTTGCCGCAGGGCAAACCGCGCCTCAAAATCGGCAGCGAGCGCGGCATCGATTGGGGTGACCGGGACGGGTTTCACCTTTTTCTGCCGCGAGTCATTGTAGCCATTGTGGCTCCGCACAAACATCGGTGCATCGCTAATGGTAACGGTCGGCATAAAGCGCAGGATCTTTTCGTGGGCAAAGTTCATGATCGTCAGCGGGCAGTTGCCCTGCACAAACATCCCCAACGAGGCGACGTAATAGGGGCGATGAATTTCAGTCGCGGCGATACCATCAGCCCCTAACTCTGCGACATAGCCGCGGTTGAAATCCACGGCCAGAGTTTTGCTTTTCGCCACCAGGCCAGAGCAGTCGTCAAGGGTCTGACGCAGCCGCTCGATGAAATCTACCGAGATGGCATCATCGTCATCATGGCGAAACTGCAGGCAAGGGGTCGTTGGATCGCGCCGCGCCGTATTCAGAATTGCCTTCATCACCTCGCGTTGTTTGCGTGGAGGTTCGGCATGGATAGTGATCTGGGGAATGTCGGCGCAGAGATCGCGCAGCCGCGAGACATGATGGGCTGGCAGGCTGTCACCGATAACCACGATCAGCTCAAAATCCTGATCGGTTTGTTCGCGCAGACAGGGCAGGGCGATGGCCTCCATCAGCTGAAACCGTTCTTCCAAGCGCTCTTCAGCAAAGAGAAAGGCGATGCGCTCTTCTATCGAGCTGTGTTCCACCTGAAAGCCGCCGATGGCGGGGTAGGAAAACCGGCAAAGACCAATAACCTGCATGTGCTACGTCCTGAAAAGCTGTAGGGGATGGATGTCTGCACAACTATGCATGGCAAAGACGGGCACGCAAGCTGCTCTGCCTTGGTGGACTTGATGCGTTGCAGTTGACAAGCCCTGCGACTCCCCATATACGCGCGCCTATCCGGCAGCTCGGGGTCTCCCCTAAAGCCGATATCTATACTGTTGTGGACCAAGGTTTGGGAACTTTTTTCACCTGAACCCTCTGTAAAACCGCCGCGTCGCTTACCTCGGAATGGAAGCGAATGCGGTTTTTACGCTTGCGGTTGCACATGTGTATGAAGACCTAGCCGTATGCTTTTCGAAGCATGCATGACCAAAGTTGCGAAACGGGGAAAGAACCGGAATGCCAACGATCCAACAGCTGATCCGCAAGCCGCGCCAGCCTAAAATCAAACGCTCCAAGTCGATGCACCTGGAGCAGTGCCCGCAGAAACGCGGCGTATGTACTCGTGTTTACACCACCACACCTAAGAAACCGAACTCCGCTATGCGGAAAGTTGCCAAGGTTCGCCTGACCAACGGTTTCGAAGTGATCTCCTACATCCCAGGTGAAAGCCATAACCTTCAGGAGCACTCTGTGGTTCTGATCCGTGGCGGCCGTGTAAAAGATCTTCCCGGTGTCCGTTACCACATCCTGCGCGGTGTTCTGGATACCCAGGGCGTCAAAGACCGTAAACAACGTCGTTCGAAGTACGGCGCCAAGCGTCCTAAGTAAGAAGGAGAGGCTGATATGTCACGTCGTCACGCCGCTGAAAAACGCGAAGTACTGCCAGACGCTAAGTTTGGTGACCGCGTTCTGACCAAATTCATGAACAATCTGATGATCGACGGTAAGAAGTCGGTTGCAGAACGTATCGTCTACAACGCCTTTGATCGCGTTGAAGGCAAAATCAAGCGTGCTCCGGTGGAAGTGTTCCACGAAGCTCTTGATAACATCAAACCTTCGGTCGAAGTTCGCTCCCGCCGTGTGGGTGGTGCGACTTACCAGGTTCCCGTCGAAGTTCGTCCTGAGCGTCGCGAAGCCCTGGCCATCCGCTGGTTGATCACTGCAGCGCGCAAGCGCAATGAGAACACCATGGAAGAGCGCCTTGCAGGCGAGCTGATGGATGCTGTTCAGTCGCGCGGTACTGCTGTCAAGAAACGCGAAGACACCCACAAGATGGCCGAAGCCAACAAAGCCTTCAGCCACTATCGTTGGTAATTTCCAAAGGACATTAGACCAATGGCACGCGAATATACGCTCGAACATTACCGTAACTTCGGTATCATGGCGCACATCGATGCGGGTAAGACCACCTGCTCGGAACGCATCCTGTACTACACCGGCAAATCCCACAACATTGGTGAGGTGCACGACGGTGCAGCCACCATGGACTGGATGGAGCAGGAGCAGGAACGCGGCATCACCATTACTTCGGCTGCGACCACCACTTTCTGGGAACGCACCGAAGATGGCGCCACGGCTGACACGCCCAAGCACCGTCTGAACATCATCGACACCCCCGGCCACGTTGACTTCACCATTGAAGTTGAACGTTCGCTGGCGGTTCTCGATGGTGCTGTCTGTGTTCTGGACGCCAACGCTGGTGTTGAACCCCAGACCGAAACCGTGTGGCGTCAGGCTGACCGCTACAAGGTTCCACGTATGGTTTTTGTCAACAAGATGGACAAAATCGGCGCGGACTTCTTCAACTGCGTTCACATGATCGAAGACCGTACAGGTGCAAATGCTGTTCCTGTTGCCTTCCCAATCGGTGCCGAAACCGAGCTGGAAGGTCAGGTTGATCTGGTCACCATGGAAGAATGGCTGTGGCAGGGTGAAGACCTTGGTGCCTCCTGGATCAAAGCGCCCATCCGTGACAGCTTGAAAGAGCTGGCCGACGAATGGCGTTCCAAAATGGTCGAGGCTGCCGTCGAAATGGACGACGACGCCATGGAAGCCTACCTGGAAGGCGAAGAGCCCGACGTAGAAACCCTGCGCAAACTGCTGCGCAAAGGTACTCTCGAGATGGCCTTTGTTCCTGTTCTTGGTGGTTCTGCCTTCAAAAACAAAGGTGTTCAGCCGCTGCTCAACGCTGTAATCGACTATCTGCCCAGCCCGCTGGACGTTGTCGACTACATGGGCTTCAAACCCGGTGATGAAGACGAAGTTCGTGATATCGCACGCCGTGCGGATGACGACATGGCCTTCTCTGGCCTGGCGTTCAAAATCATGAACGACCCCTTTGTTGGTTCGCTGACCTTCACCCGTATCTACTCCGGTGTCCTGAACAAGGGCGACACACTGCTGAACTCGACCAAAGGTCGTAAAGAGCGTGTTGGCCGGATGATGATGATGCACTCGAATGACCGTGAAGAGATCACGGAAGCATTCGCGGGCGACATTATCGCGCTGGCGGGTCTGAAAGACACCACCACAGGTGATACGCTCTGCGCCACCAGTGAACCGGTTGTTCTGGAAACCATGACCTTCCCCGATCCGGTTATCGAGATCGCGGTTGAGCCCAAGACCAAAGCGGACCAAGAGAAAATGTCTCAGGGTCTGGGTCGTCTGGCAGCTGAAGATCCATCCTTCCGTGTGGAGACCGACATCGAGTCCGGTCAGACCATCATGAAGGGCATGGGCGAACTTCACCTGGACATCCTGGTTGACCGTCTCAAGCGGGAATTCAAGGTTGAAGCCAACATTGGTGCGCCTCAGGTTGCCTACCGTGAGACCATCGGTCACGAAGTTGAACATACCTACACCCACAAGAAACAGTCGGGTGGTTCTGGTCAGTTCGGCGAAGTGAAGATGATCATCTCCCCAACCGAAGCAGGCGAAGGTTACTCCTTCGAATCCCGCATCGTTGGTGGCGCGGTTCCAAAAGAATACATCCCAGGTGTCGAAAAAGGCATCAACTCGGTGATGGATTCTGGCCCGCTTGCTGGCTTCCCAGTGATCGACTTCAAGGTTGCTCTGATCGACGGTAAGTTCCACGATGTGGACTCCAGCGTTCTGGCCTTTGAAATCGCAGCGCGTATGTGTATGCGCGAAGGCATGCGCAAAGCTGGCGCTAAGCTGCTTGAGCCAATCATGAAAGTGGAAGTGATCACGCCGGAAGAATATACCGGTGGTATCATTGGTGATCTGACCTCCCGCCGTGGTCAGGTGTCCGGCCAAGAGCCACGTGGCAACGCGATTGCGATCGACGCAAACGTGCCGCTGGCCAACATGTTTGGTTACATCAACACCCTGCGTTCGATGAGCTCGGGCCGCGCCCAGTTCACCATGCAGTTCTCGCATTACGATCCCGTACCGCAGAACATCTCGGACGAAATCCAGGCAAAATTCGCGTAAGCGACAAGACATTGGAAGGTTCGCAATTGACGCGAGCCTTCCTCAATCACAAAGGAGGCCATCATGGCTAAGGAAAAGTTTGAACGTAATAAGCCGCACGTCAACATCGGCACCATCGGCCACGTTGACCACGGTAAAACCACTCTGACCGCAGCGATCACCAAATACTTTGGTGACTTCAAAGCCTACGACCAGATCGACGGCGCACCAGAAGAAAAAGCCCGCGGCATCACCATCTCGACTGCTCACGTTGAGTATGAAACCGAGACCCGCCACTACGCGCACGTCGACTGCCCCGGCCACGCTGACTATGTGAAAAACATGATCACCGGTGCGGCACAGATGGATGGCGCCATCCTGGTTGTGAACGCAGCTGACGGCCCTATGCCTCAGACCCGTGAGCACATCCTGCTGGGCCGCCAGGTTGGCATCCCCTACATGGTTGTCTTCATGAACAAAGTTGACCAGGTAGACGACGAAGAGCTGCTTGAGCTGGTTGAAATGGAAATCCGTGAGCTGCTGTCCTCTTATGAGTACCCTGGCGACGATATTCCAATCATCGCAGGTTCCGCTCTGGCGGCGATGGAAGGCAACAACCCTGAAATCGGCGAAGAGAAAATCAAAGAGCTGATGAAAGCCGTTGACGAGTATATCCCTACTCCTGCACGTGCCGTTGACCAGCCCTTCCTGATGCCTGTTGAAGACGTGTTCTCGATCTCAGGTCGTGGTACCGTTGTGACCGGCCGTGTTGAGCGTGGCGTGATCAATGTTGGCGACAGCATCGAGATCGTTGGTATCAAAGACACTCAGACCACCACCTGTACTGGTGTTGAAATGTTCCGCAAGCTGCTGGATCGCGGTGAAGCGGGCGACAACATCGGCGCCCTGCTGCGCGGTATCGACCGTGAAGCTGTTGAGCGTGGTCAGGTTCTGTGTGCGCCTAAGTCGGTGAACCCACACACCAAGTTCGAAGCAGAAGCCTATATCCTGACCAAGGATGAAGGTGGCCGTCACACGCCTTTCTTCGCCAACTACCGTCCACAGTTCTACTTCCGGACCACAGACGTCACCGGTACTGTCACTCTGCCCGAGGGCACCGAGATGGTTATGCCAGGCGACAACCTGAAGTTCGACGTTGAGCTGATCGCGCCGATCGCGATGGAAGCTGGTCTGCGCTTTGCGATCCGCGAAGGCGGCCGCACCGTTGGCGCTGGCGTAGTTTCCAAAATCACCGAGTGATTTTGAAACAGTGGTGACAGGGGATCTTCCCCAGTGGGGAAAATCACCGAGAACCACATAGGTGAAAAGATAGAAAGGGCCTCCCTCGGGAGGCCCTTTTTCTGTGCGGGGTAGGGATTTGCGAGGCTCTGCCTCGCGCTCCGGAATATTTGAAGAAAGATGATGGAAGAGGGGGCGGGTTGTCAAAGGCGGCATACCAAGGAGTGACTAGTCTTTCAGTCTCTTCATTTCTGTAGCGGAAGGGCAGCCTTTTCATTTGGCCTAAAATATCCCGGGGGAGCGCTCCTTTCTGGAGCGCGGGGGCAGAGCCCCGGAGGGTTTTAAACTTATCCTGTGGATCATATATGTTTCGCGCGCGAAACGTCTTGCCAGGTCCGCGTATCAAGCGTATAGGGCGCTAGTTCGCTTCGTGCGAATGAAGGCGGGGTGATTCCCGCCTTTTGGGTTCGACGAGGGTAAGCGGTGGTCGCTGCCCCTCCTCTCAACCTTCACGCCTAGATAAAGGCTGACTAATGCAAAGCCAAAATATCCGTATTCGGCTCAAGGCATTTGACTATCGTGTACTGGACGCCAGCACACAAGAGATCGTCAACACTGCCAAGCGGACCGGCGCGACTGTTCGCGGCCCGATCCCACTGCCAAACAAGATCGAGAAATTCACCGTTCTGCGTGGTCCCCACGTTGACAAGAAATCTCGTGACCAGTTCGAGATCCGTACGCACAAGCGTATGCTCGACATCGTTGATCCGACCCCCCAGACCGTGGACGCGCTGATGAAGCTCGACCTGGCCGCTGGTGTGGACGTCGAGATCAAGCTGCAATCTTAAGAACGGAGGGTATAAATAATGCGCTCTGGTATTATTGCAAAAAAAGTCGGCATGACACGTTTGTTCATGGAAGATGGTCAGCAGATCCCTGTGACCGTTCTTCACCTGGACGGGCTGCAGGTCGTGTCTCAGCGTACCGATGACAAGGACGGCTACACAGCTGTTCAGCTCGGTGCGGGTTCCGCAAAGGTTAAGCGCGTCTCCAAGGCGATGCGTGGTCACTTCGCGGCCTCCAAGGTAGAGCCCAAGCGTAAGCTCGTGGAATTCCGCGTGCCTGCTGATGCGCTCATCGAAGTTGGCGCCGAAATCTCGGCCGAGCACTTCCTGGAAGGTCAGAAAGTTGACGTGACCGGCACATCGATCGGTAAAGGTTTTGCCGGTGCGATGAAGCGCTGGAACTTTGGTGGTCTGCGCGCGACACACGGTGTTTCGATTTCGCACCGTTCGCACGGTTCCACCGGCCAGTGTCAGGATCCCGGTAAGGTTTTCAAAGGCAAGAAGATGGCTGGTCACATGGGCGCCGCCCGCGTAACCACTCAGAACCTGGAAGTCGTCAAAACTGACGCCGACCGTGGTCTGGTCTTCATCAAAGGCGCCGTACCTGGTCCAAAATCTGGCTGGGTCACCGTCAAGGATGCCGTGAAGAAGAAAGCTCCTGAAGGTCTTCCCTTCCCAGCCGGTATCAAAGCCGCTGCGAGCGAAGCCCCTGCGGAAGGTGGTGAAGCATGAAACTTGATGTGATGAATCTCGACGGCAGCAAAGCTGGCGACATCGAGCTGAACGCTGACCTCTTTGGTCTGGAGCCACGTGCGGACATTCTGCACCGTGTGGTCCGCTGGCAGCGTAACAACGCACAGGCCGGTACCCACAAGGTAAAGACCCGTTCGGAAGTCAAATACTCGACCAAGAAGATCTATCGTCAGAAAGGCACCGGCGGCGCACGCCACGGCGCACGTTCTGCTCCGATCTTCCGCGGTGGTGGTATCTACAAAGGCCCCGTTGTGCGTTCGCACGGCCACGAGCTGACCAAAAAGTTCCGCAAGCTGGGTCTGCGTCACGCACTCTCCGCGAAGGCAAAAGCCGGCGAACTGGTGGTGATCTCTGACGCTGCTGCCGAAGGCAAAACCGGTGCTCTGGCCAAACAGGTTGCAAACCTGGGCTGGAAACGCGCGCTGGTCATCGACGGTGCCGAAGTAAACGAAGGCTTCCTGAAAGCCTCGCGCAACATTGAAGGTCTGGATATCCTGCCAACAATGGGTGCGAACGTTTACGACATCCTGAAGCGTGACACCCTGGTTATCACCAAGGCTGGTCTCGAAGCACTGGAGGCTCGTTTGAAATGAACGCTAAAGCAGAACACTACGACGTGATCCGCAAGCCGATCATCACCGAGAAAACCACCATGGCATCCGAAAACGGTGCGGTTGTTTTTGAAGTTGCGATCGACAGCAACAAACCCCAGATCAAAGAAGCTGTTGAAAGCCTCTTTGGTGTAAAAGTGAAGGCGGTCAACACCACCATCACCAAGGGTAAGCAAAAGCGGTTCCGCGGCCAGATCGGCCGTCGCAAGGACGTGAAAAAAGCCTATGTGACGCTCGAAGAGGGCAACACAATCGACGTGTCCACCGGACTCTGAGATTAGGCTCTTTTGCACTGATAGAGAGGCCCTCGCGAAAGCGAGGGCTTTTTTTGTTGGGGGGCTAACGAGAGGGTGGCGCCTGACCCTGGGTGGGTGCGAAGCGCCCTCCCGTGGGGAGGGTCGGGCGCTGCCCGGCCTAAGGCCGGTTGGGTTGTTTTGCCTTTAGAAACCTCTGAGATAAGGTTTCTGATGCTTAGATCCCTGGTGCGTTCCTGGCTTTTATCAGAAGAGGGCCAATCAGCTCGCGCGCTCTGGAGGCGCTCGCAATAAAGCTCTCCTCCGCCGAGCCGAGATCCCATAGCATGTACTGCCCATCAAGGCTGACTCTAAGCCGTTGTTGGATTTCCGAGTTTCCAAGCCCCCTTCCTAAGGGGTGGGTTGCTATGGGCACGACACAGCTTTCGTAGATCTCTTCAAGCTGAGGCTCCGTCAAGTGAAGGAGGCCAACGTTGGCAAAGAAGATGGCCTCGTCCAAAATGAAGTCAGCTAAGAAACTCGAAAGCGAGGTCAGAAGGTCTATCCAGTCGTTTTTACTGTCTACTGATGGAACTCTCTGAAGGACCGTTGGGTCCAACACGGGTGTTGCAGTATCATATGCCCATTCCCAAACTTGTTGGTTTTCTACCGCGAATATCGATGCCCCGTTTTTTGAAATAACATTTTGGGGAGGCAAAAGGCGGTTCTGGGTCGCCAATGGGCCGTGATGCCAGGGCGGGGTCCCTTCATGTGCCAGAAACAGCAAACCGAACTCCGTCCAAGCCTGCTTTAGCGGTGGAGGTGCATCAGGTAATTGGGACACGAGGTTGCCGCAATCAAACCATTCCTCCAAGAAGGCTCTGGTTTTGGGAATAGTCGACAGATCAATGGGATCGTGTTGCATGGAATGGCTCTAATCGGTTTGTAAGAGTTTCTGCCAGTTTGGAGTAACCAATCATGCGGGACAACAGGCGCGCTAGACGCGGAAGCAAAATTCTAATCGCCAGGTTTTCAGCAGGACACTTCATATCGGAACATCCACTTGCAGTGAATTCGAACAGGACTGTATTGCCACCTCCTTCCAACCCTGCTACATCCGCCCAATCCTACTGGCCTCAGATTCGTTCTGGGGCCCTACTCTTTGTGGGATACAGATGAGCTGGGGACCTTCGGGGCCCTAAAGACTGGCCACCTTAGTAGTCATTGTCCCATGAGGGCAGGCGGACGGGGGGCTTACACATAGCGGGTCCAAAGACAACAACCTAAGGGTCCGCACGCTAAACGGAAGACAGAAAGCATGGCACTTAAGTCGTATAAGCCGACGACGCCGGGCCAGCGTGGGCTGGTTCTGATCGACCGTTCGGAGCTTTGGAAAGGGCGTCCGGTTAAATCTCTTACAGAGGGTTTGACCAAAAAGGGCGGCCGGAACAACACCGGACGGATTACGATGCGCCGCAAAGGTGGCGGGGCAAAACGCCTCTATCGTATCGTCGATTTCAAACGTAACAAATTCGATATTGCGGCAACCGTTGAACGGATCGAGTATGACCCGAACCGGACCGCGTTTATCGCGCTGATCAAATACGAAGATGGTGAGCAGGCCTATATCCTGGCGCCTCAGCGTCTTGGTGTTGGTGATAAAGTCATTGCTTCGGCAAAGGCAGACATCAAGCCTGGCAACACAATGCCTTTCTCTGGCATGCCGATCGGTACCATCATTCACAACATCGAAATGAAGCCCGGCAAAGGCGGCCAGATCGCCCGTGCAGCCGGTACTTACGCTCAGTTCGTTGGTCGTGACGGTGGCTACGCTCAGATCCGCCTGTCCTCGGGCGAGCTGCGTCTGGTGCGTCAGGAATGCCTGGCAACCGTTGGTGCTGTGTCGAACCCAGACAACTCGAACCAGAACTTTGGTAAAGCGGGCCGCATGCGTCACAAGGGCATCCGCCCTTCGGTACGTGGTGTTGTCATGAACCCGATCGACCACCCACACGGTGGTGGTGAAGGTCGTACCTCTGGTGGTCGTCACCCGGTAACCCCATGGGGTAAGCCGACCAAAGGTAAGCGCACCCGTAACAAAAACAAAGCGTCGCAAAAGCTGATCGTCCGCTCGCGTCACGCCAAGAAGAAGGGGCGTTAATTTATGTCTCGCTCTGTATGGAAAGGTCCCTTTGTCGACAGCTACGTGCTTAAAAAAGCCGAAGCTGCGCGCGAGTCGGGCCGCAATGATGTCATCAAGATTTGGTCTCGTCGTTCCACCATTCTGCCCCAGTTCGTGGGTCTGACTTTTGGTGTGTACAACGGTCACAAACATATTCCCGTAAACGTCTCGGAAGACATGATTGGTCAGAAGTTTGGTGAATATTCGCCAACTCGTACCTATTATGGCCACGCCGCTGACAAAAAAGCGAAGCGGAAGTAAGTCATGGGTAAGGTACAAAATCCCCGCCGCGTGGCAGACAACGAAGCAATGGCGAAAACTCGCATGCTGCGTACCTCCCCGCAAAAGCTGAACCTGGTTGCGCAAATGATCCGCGGCAAGAAAGTCGACAAGGCTCTGGTCGACCTGACTTTCTCGAACAAGCGTGTCGCGCAGGACGTGAAGAAATGCCTTCAGTCCGCGATTGCCAATGCTGAAAACAACCACAATCTGGACGTTGACGAGCTGATCGTTGCGGAAGCTTGGGTTGGCAAGAACATGACCCTCAAGCGTGGTCGTCCACGGGCGCGTGGTCGTTTCGGCAAGATCTTGAAACCGTTCGCTGAGATCACCATCAAGGTGCGTCAAGTTGAGGAGCAAGCCTAATGGGACATAAAGTCAATCCGGTTGGCATGCGCCTGCAGATCAACCGCACCTGGGACAGCCGCTGGTACGCCGACACCAAAGATTTTGGTGATCTGCTGCTGGAAGACATCAAGCTGCGCGATTTCATCAAGGAAGAGTGCAAGCAGGCTGGCATCGCCCGTGTGATCATTGAACGCCCTCACAAGAAATGCCGTGTGACAATCCACACTGCACGTCCTGGCGTGATCATCGGCAAAAAAGGCGCTGACATCGAAGTGCTTCGCAAGAAGCTTGCTGCGATCACCGAGTCGGAACTGCACCTCAACATCGTTGAAGTTCGCAAGCCCGAGCTGGACGCGCAGCTGGTTGGTGAGTCCATTGCTCAGCAGCTGGAACGTCGTGTTTCCTTCCGTCGCGCGATGAAGCGTGCCGTACAGTCTGCCATGCGCATGGGCGCCCTGGGTATCCGGGTGAACGTTGCTGGCCGTCTGGGTGGTGCTGAAATCGCCCGTACCGAATGGTACCGCGAAGGTCGTGTGCCTCTGCACACTCTGCGCGCCGACATCGATTACGCTCACAATGAGGCCATGACACCTTACGGTATCATCGGGATCAAAACCTGGATCTTCAAAGGCGAGATCATGGAACACGATCCTCAGGCACGTGACCGTAAAGCACAGGAACTCCAGGACGGCCCTGCACCTCGTGGTGCTGGTGGCGGTCGTCGCTAAGGAGAGAATAGATGCTTCAACCAAAGCGTACAAAATTCCGCAAGATGCACAAAGGCCGGATCAAGGGCGAAGCCAAAGGCGGCTCTGATCTGAACTTTGGCACCTACGGCCTCAAGGCAACCACACCTGAGCGCGTAACCGCGCGTCAGATCGAAGCTGCCCGTCGTGCCATGACCCGTCACATGAAACGTCAGGGTCGTGTCTGGATCCGTATCTTCCCAGATACCCCAGTGACCTCCAAGCCCGTCGAAGTTCGTATGGGTAAGGGTAAAGGTTCCGTGGATTATTGGGCATGCAAGGTCAAACCTGGCCGCGTGATGTTCGAAATCGACGGCGTCAACGACGACATCGCCCGTGAGGCCCTGCGCCTTGCTGCGATGAAGCTGCCGGTGAAAACCCGCGTAGTGGTTCGCGAAGACTGGTAAGCCCGGTTCTCGCAAACAGTTTGAAGCCCCCGCTGAGCAATCGGCGGGGGTTTTCTTTTTGGGGCAGGTCCTCTTGCTACGAAATAGGCGTGCGGCTGGCGAAGGGTGCACTATCAGGCAGGGCTCCTGTCTCGCATCTTCCTCGAAGCGATGATCTGGCCGTCTGGTCGCCATTGCCCACATTGTGGGAGCCTTAGCTCAACACCAATTCGACGCCGGTCTGCGCGCCCTGGTCTCTATCAGTGCTCGGAGCGGGAATGTCGCCTTCAATTCACTGTCACAACAAGTCTCCTTTGCATGCTACAAAACTGGATCTCCGCGTCTGGATTGCAGCATTCTTTCTGGTTCTGAAGTCCAGCAAAGGAATTTCCTTTGTCGTTATGGCGCGGATCTTGGGAGTGAACCAAAAGACAGCGTGGAAAATGGGCCATGCGATCCGGGAATTGATGGATGACCGCGAGGCTGTTTCCGCAAGGTTGAACGGCGTTGTCGAGGTGGACGAGGCATATGTCGGTGGTGCCCCCAAGTTCAAGAAGGGTGTGCAGAACAAACGAGGCCGGGGCACAGGTAAACCAATGGTGCTGGTTGCAGCGGATCGCAATGGGCAGGCAAAGGCGGCGCTGATCCCGAATGCGCGAGCTGCAACCCTGACGCCAATCATGAAAAACTGGATTGATCCCTCATCGGCCCTCAGGTCCGACAGCAATTTGGCTTACAGGAAGATCGGTCAAAGTTTCGCAGCTCACTACACTGCCAACCATGGCAAACGACAATATTCGTGGTCTTCCAAGGGAGCGCATATCAACACCGTGGAAGCTGTGAACTCTCAAGTGCAGCGCGCATTGATCGGTGTATTTCACCGCCTCGGCCGACAGCATCTTCAAAGATACCTGATCGAAATACTGTGGCGCTGGAACCATTGCCAGCAGGAAGTGAAGATCAGGAACCGGAAAACATCATCTGGCACCAAGGCGACCACATCAACAATCTGGAAACCGAACCCTGTCGTTGAGCAGATGCGGGGATTGCTATGTTGCGCTGTCGGTCGCTAAGTTCGAAGAACACCAGAGTGGGGTTGAGCTGGCCTTAGGATGCCGCCGCAGCCTCTCTATGCTTTAACGACATCTTGTTTTGCGCTGTTCGCTCGCGTTAATAGCATGGTTGTATTTTATGAGGGCTTTTTATGATGCGCGCGGTCATTTTCTCATGCGTCGTGCTGCTCGCCAGTTGTTCCTCAGAAAGCCATCTCAAATTTGTTCTCAAATCCTACCTACCTGACGGGCTTGTCCCGACACTTAGTGAAACCTGCATCAAGTTCATGGGCCCTGCTGTAGGGCTGTTTTCATTGCCTGAAGGCAGTGAGGAAATCATGACACAAGAACTTCTGAAGGGAACCGTTAATGGTAGCTGGTCCCGTGCTCCATCACTTGCTGAATTTGCTCGACGCGACGAAGACCACTTGGGGCCGGGGGTCGGCGCGACAATTCTTGACGGGAAAAAGTGCTTTCTAAAAATCGAAAGCGATGCCCAGGAAATTTTGTTCGGCGATCGAGAGGGCTTCTACTTCCGATCCGACAACAGGGAGGTCGTCATTGTGATCTTTGATCATCCGAGTGGGAATGGGGTTATCTTCGTCCAGGCTCCCTGAATAAACCTCCCAGTTGGAACTGCTTTGTTT
Source organism: Pseudophaeobacter sp. EL27 (assembly GCF_900313025.1). Taxonomy (GTDB): domain Bacteria; phylum Pseudomonadota; class Alphaproteobacteria; order Rhodobacterales; family Rhodobacteraceae; genus Pseudophaeobacter. The sequence goes on along the minus strand of NZ_OMPQ01000002.1, from coordinate 56,455 downwards.
GGTGGATAATTGGTTACAATTTTACTAAACCACAGATTGTTTACTGGATCTGCACGCATTGTCTCCAGATTGGCAACAATTTTTGTTTCTATGGAGAAAAGAGTGATGAGGGTACTGCTGCCTGTAACTGTCCTGTCCCTGTTGACAGTGACCGCCTGTGGTGAGGCCGTCTATGACGGCAATGATTTATCGTCGATGTATGGACCGGCGACGAACTACAAAAATCCGGTGGTTCAGCGCCAACGGGTCGATGGGCAACTGCCACAACAGAATGTCTCGGTCAGTGGCAATGCTGCCCATTGGACTGCTGCCAATGGTTGTTCCTATTCGCGTACCCACGATGCTGTGGGCAGGGTGGTCTGGTATCTGGTGCAAAACCCACATCACATCGGTCAGCCCAATGCCCACTCGGGCTGTGCTATCTCTGTGGTTGGGGGTTAGCGGTACTGCGCGGCGGTGATGAATTCACCAAAGGCTTCGCACCAGATGACGACGCTGGTGTAGCGCGTGATATCAACGTCTTTGGGGACGTCCAGAATAAACCCATTGAACATCTGGACGTCGCCGACACGAAGGGCTTCGGATTTGACTGCAAGAAACTGTGCTTCGTCCTCGATGAATTTGGGGGTGAGATACAGTTTGTAGTCGGGGCCCGGGGCTAATTCGCCAATATGGGTGATCCGGTCGGATGACAGGCTGATACTGCCCTCGCCCCAATGCAGGAAATCACTGCCTTTTAGTTCGCGTGAGAATGCGCCTGTGAACTGCGCCTCGCTGGCGGCGTTTTGCAGGCTGGCCGGAGAGGGGCCTTCGGGTGCGGTCAGGATCGGCAGGATGTAGATGCCTAAGCCGACACCAATCGCTAAGGCCAGGCCATGGGTTGCCAGTCGGAAAATCCATTTCATTGATCTGCTCCCGGTTTTCTAACCCGACCCTAGAGTGATGGGGGCAAAGAGGGAATGGCGACAATCAAGCCTCTCGCGCTTTTGTTGGGCTTGGGCTAAACCGCCTGTCATGGCCCAGATAGAATCCCTCTTTGTGACCCGCTTGTACCGCGCTGCCCTGTCCGAATGCGGACCGGTTATTGATGCGCAGGAAATGGAAACCTCTTGCATTGTCATCGCCGAAGATGACGAAGCCGGACAGGATTGGTGCGAGGAGAACGGCTATCCTGGCTATACCTCCTATGCCTCCCTGACGGATCTGCCCTGGCGCTTTCCGGTCTTTGCCGATCTGGTGAAATCGCTGGACGAACATGTGGCCAATTTTGCCAAGGATCTGGAGTTTGATCTCGATGGCCGCAAGCTGGTTCTGGAAGACCTCTGGATCAATATCCTGCCCGAAGGCGGCATGCATTCTTCGCATCTGCATCCCCACTCAGTCATCTCTGGCACCACCTATGTGGCGATGCCCGAAGGCGCCTCGGCGCTGAAACTGGAAGATCCGCGTTCTGGCCGGATGATGGCCGCCCCCACCCGTACTAAGGGCGCGCGCCGCGAGCTGCAGCCCTTTATCTACATGAAGCCTGCTGTGGGGGATGTTCTGCTCTGGGAGAGCTGGCTGCGCCACGAAGTGCCGATGAACATGGCCGAGGATGAGCGTATTTCCGTCAGTTTCAATTATCGCTGGGAGTAGGTTGTCAGCGTCTGGTCTGATTGTGAATGCCCCTTCACCTAGAGGAGCTGCCGGGTATGGAACATCTTCTTCTCGTGCCCCTTCTCTTGGGGTGCCTCGGGGTCTTGGTGCTCCTTTCTTACGCTATCACGAACTACTTCAGACTTGTGGTGTGGCTCCTTAAGTGGAGTCTAATTGTTCAATTGAGCGCACTCGTCGTGTGCCTCCCTGTCTTTGCGATTTTGGCTGTTCTGGAGCTTGAGTTGGGCCTGAACCGAAGCATTTCAGAGCCGATATTTACAGGCGTGTTTGTGGTCGCTTGCGTTTTGGCGGGACTGAATTTTTACAGCAACAAAAGGCAGGGGCGCCGTGCTGAGAGGGCGCGTAAAGAGGAGTGATCAATCAACTATACGTTCTGTTTCGTTCCAGTCCTTTGCGCTGCTTGGTTGTTTTGGTTTGATTGAAGGGTTGAAAGGGCGAGCGCCCGTAAAAGGTTGTCAATTAGGGGTTGCGTGGCTAGGAACTCCAGTAAGTAAGTACTTTGTTTGAAAACGAAAATGGAATTCTACGATGAAGTATAAGCTAATCGCGCTCGCTGCGGCTCTTGCGCTTGTTTCCGCCTGCAATCCCGATCCACAAGCAGCCCACGATCGCCGCCAGATTCTGATGGCTAAGGTGTTCCCAAACCCTTCGGACAGAAAGGGCCTGCATTTGACTTTTCCAGTGTCGTCAAGTCTGGAAGTTATTTATTTTCCTGGGCAGGTTCGCCAGTCTACTGTTGATCGGCGTGTTGCCGGGTATTGTGCGCGTATCAACCACCCTGAAACAAAGATACAGCGGGCGCCTGAGGCGAGTACGTCTACTCTGGCTAATGGAGTGCAGGTCGCTTCCGTTACTGTTTGGTATGACTGCGACTAACCGTTTTCGGAGTTTGAAGGTGCGGCGAGCGGCAAGTTGCGGGCCCGCCAAACCTTTCCCTTGCCCCCACCCCCTATCTCCCCTATAGGAGCACATCGCTTGGGCTAAATCCGCCTTGGATTTGTCCCCTGTGATTCTTTTCTGCACTTTTCAAGTGCGGGTTTTACATAACCCACCAGATAACAAGGTGACCCTCACGGGGCCTTCTGGTGCTTTGGACAAGGAACAAAGGCGATGAACGCCAATGATCTGCGTGACAAGACCGTGGATGAACTCCGCGATGTGCTTGCCAACATGAAAAAAGAGAGCTTCAATCTCCGTTTTCAACAAGCTACCGGTCAGCTGGAAAACACTGCAGGCATCAAAGCGGCACGCCGCAATGCTGCCCGTGTGAAAACCATCCTGAACGAAAAAGCTGCAGCCGCAGCTGCAGAATAAGGAGCCTGACAGATGCCCAAACGTATTCTCACAGGCACCGTGACCAGCGACGCCAACGCCCAGACCGTAACAGTTTCGGTTGAACGCCGCTTCACGCACCCTGTTCTGAAAAAGACCATTCGTAAGTCCAAGAAATATCGGGCGCACGATGAACAGAACGCTTTCAAGGTCGGCGACCAAGTCCGCATCATCGAATGCGCGCCGAAATCGAAAACGAAACGCTGGGAAGTTCTGACCGCTTAAGAGACCGTAAGGTCCCATAAGCGGCAAGCTGACCAGTTTGTCGAAACCCTGGGGGACTACAGCACGCATCGCTGCCCCATAGGTCGGGAGAAACCACATGATCCAGATGCAAACAAACCTGGATGTTGCTGACAACTCCGGCGCTCGCCGAGTTCAGTGCATCAAGGTTCTGGGTGGTTCCAAGCGTAAATACGCATCCGTAGGCGACATCATTGTTGTCTCGGTTAAGGAAGCCATCCCCCGCGGTCGCGTTAAGAAAGGTGATGTCCGTAAGGCCGTCGTCGTTCGCACCGCCAAAGAAGTCCGTCGTGCCGATGGTACCGCGATCCGTTTTGATCGTAACGCCGCCGTCATCCTGAACACCAACAACGAGCCCGTAGGTACACGTATCTTTGGACCAGTTGTTCGTGAGCTGCGCGCCAAGAACTTCATGAAAATCATCTCGCTTGCTCCGGAGGTGCTGTAACAATGGCTGCTAAACTCCGCAAAGGCGACAAGGTTGTCATGCTGTCCGGCAAGGACAAGGGCAAAGAAGGCACCATTGCCTCCGTTGACCCCAAAGCTGGCAAAGCCATCGTTGATGGGCTGAACATGGCAATCCGCCACACCCGTCAGTCGCAGAACGAACAGGGCGGCCGTCTGCCCAAAGCACTGCCAGTCGATCTGTCGAACCTGGCTCTGCTCGACTCCAATGGCAAAGCAACCCGTGTTGGCTTCCGTGAGGAAGACGGCAAGAAAGTGCGCTTCGCCAAAACGACTGGGGAGACTGTCTGATGCTTGATAACGCAACCTACACTCCACGTCTGAAGACTCTCTACAAGGACACCATCTGTGGTACCCTGAAAGAAGAGTTTGGCTACAAGAACGACATGCAGCTGCCAAAGCTGGAAAAAATCGTTCTGAACATTGGCTGCGGCCGGGCTGCTGTTCGTGACAGCAAAAAAGCCAAATCCGCTCAGGCTGATCTGTCGACAATCGCTGGCCAGAAAGCTCTGACCACCATTGCAAAGAACTCCATTGCTGGCTTCCGCGTTCGCGAAGGCATGCCAATGGGCGCAAAGGTGACTCTGCGCGGCGACCGGATGTTCGAATTTCTCGACCGTCTGATCACCATCGCGATGCCCCGTATCCGTGACTTCCGCGGCGTATCGGGCACTTCTTTTGATGGCCGTGGCAACTATGCCATGGGTCTGAAAGAGCATCTCGTGTTCCCAGAAATCGATTTTGATAAAATCGACGAAAACTGGGGCATGGATATCGTGATTGCCACAACCGCGAAAACCGACGCCGAAGCGAAGGCACTGTTGAAAGCTTTCAACATGCCCTTCAATAGCTGAGCGCGGGAAGGATAGTAGAGACATGGCTAAGAAAAGCATGATCGAACGCGAGAAAAAGCGCGAGCGTCTGGTGGCAAAATATGCCGCAAAACGCGCCGAGCTGAAAGAAATCGCGAATGACGAATCCAAGTCGATGGAAGAGCGTTTCAAAGCGCGCCTGACATTGGCCAAACTGCCGCGGAATTCTTCGGCAACTCGTCTTCACAATCGTTGCCAGCTGACTGGTCGTCCTCACGCTTACTACCGTAAGCTGAAGGTCAGCCGGATCGCGCTGCGGGAACTGGGCTCGAATGGCCAGATCCCCGGTATGGTGAAATCGAGCTGGTAAGGGAGAGACAGATATGAACGATCCTATCGGCGATATGCTCACCCGTATCCGTAACTCGCAAATGCGTGGCAAATCCACCGTAAGCTCCCCGGCGTCAAAGCTGCGGGCTTGGGTTCTGGACGTGCTGGCAGACGAGGGTTACATCCGCGGCTACGAGAAATCCACTGATGAACGCGGCCATCCGGCGCTGGAAATCAGCCTCAAGTACTACGATGGCGATCCTGTCATTCGCGAAGTGAAGCGGGTTTCCAAACCTGGCCGTCGCGTTTACATGGGCGTCAATGACATCCCGTCGGTCCGTCAGGGCCTGGGTGTGTCGATTGTCTCCACCCCCAAGGGTGTGATGTCGGACGCAAACGCACGCGCAGCCAATGTTGGCGGCGAAGTGCTCTGCACCGTCTTCTAAGGAGGCCTAATCGATGTCCCGTATTGGTAAAAAATCGGTCGAACTGCCCAGCGGTGTTACCGCTGCTGTGTCCGGCCAGAGCATCGAAGTCAAAGGTCCCAAAGGGACCCGCAGCTTCACTGCAACCGACGATGTCACAATCACTGTTGAAGACAACGCTGTTTCGATCACGCCTCGCGGCATGTCCAAGCGCGCCCGTCAGCAGTGGGGCATGTCCCGCACCATGGTTGCCAACTTGGTAACCGGCGTGACCACCGGCTTTAAGAAAGAGCTGGAGATCCAGGGTGTGGGTTACCGGGCTCAGATGCAGGGGAATACCCTGAAGCTGAACCTCGGTTACAGCCACGATGTCGAGTTTGTCGCTCCGGAAGGTATCACCGTTACCGCGCCGAAGCAGACAGAAATCGTTGTGGAAGGGAACGACCAGCAGCAGGTGGGCGAAGTCGCGGCGAAGATCCGTGATTGGCGCCGTCCCGAGCCCTACAAGGGCAAAGGCATCCGCTACAAAGGTGAGTTCGTCTTCCGCAAAGAAGGCAAGAAGAAGTAAGGACCAGCACAATGGCAAACAGCAAACGTACCCTGTTTCTGAAGCGTCGCCTGCGCGTCCGGAACAAACTTCGCAAGGTCAACGCTGGCCGTCTGCGTCTTTCCGTCCACCGTTCGAACAAGAACCTCTCGGTTCAGCTGATCGACGATCTGGCAGGCAAGACACTGGCGTCCGCATCGACCCTGGAAAAAGATCTTGGCTTTGTAGGCAAGAACAACATCGAAGCAGCAACCAAAGTGGGTTCGGTTATCGCCGAACGTGCCAAGGCTGCTGGCGTCTCTGAGGCGTATTTCGATCGTGGCGGCTTCCTGTTCCACGGCAAGGTGAAGGCTCTGGCCGACGCTGCGCGTGAAGGCGGCCTCAAGATCTAAAGACCTGCGGGCGGCGATAGCGCCGCCCCGATGATCCGGGGGGCACGTCTTAGGGCGTGCCTCACCAGGATTGGAACAATTGGCGCCAGTCGCCACACACAAAGGAATGCTTTATGGCAGAACGTGAAAACCGCCGGGGCAACCGTCGCGACCGCGATGAGACACCTGAATTTGCGGATCGTTTGGTTGCGATCAACCGTGTATCCAAAACTGTAAAAGGCGGTAAGCGCTTTGGTTTTGCAGCACTGGTTGTTGTTGGTGACCAAAAGGGCCGTGTTGGCTTTGGCAAAGGTAAAGCCAAAGAAGTACCTGAGGCGATCCGCAAGGCCACTGAACAGGCCAAGCGTCAGATGGTCCGTGTACCTCTGAAAGAGGGTCGTACCCTGCATCACGACATCAACGGTCGCCACGGCGCCGGCAAGGTTGTCATGCGGACGGCTCCTGAAGGTACCGGTATTATTGCTGGTGGTCCTATGCGTGCAGTTTTCGAAATGCTCGGCGTCAAAGACGTTGTGTCCAAATCGATCGGCTCGCAGAACCCATACAACATGATCCGCGCCACCATCGACGGCCTGACCAAAGAGCAGAGCCCCCGTTCGGTTGCTCAGCGTCGTGGTAAAAAGGTTGCCGACATCCTGCCCAAGCGGGACGAAGCACCTGCTGCTGAAGCAGCAGAAGCGTAAGGAGACGGACAGATGGCTAAAACAATCGTTGTTAAGCAGATCGGTTCCCCGATCCGCCGTCCCGCCGACCAGCGCGCAACGCTGATCGGTCTGGGTCTGAACAAGATGCACAAAACCCGTGAACTCGAAGACACCCCTTCGGTTCGTGGCATGGTGCGCAAGGTCTCTCACATGGTGGAGATCATCGAAGAGCGCGACTAAGCCTCTTTCGACTGACCAACTAAAGGCGCCTCCGGGAAACCGGGGGCGTTTTTTGCGATGTGCTTGGGGTTCTTTCAGGGCTAAGGGTCTCCCTGATTGTTCAAAGCAAACGCGCGGCGTACGAGGATGTTTTGCCAGCATAACATACCGCCCTATGCGCTGAATGCATAGCGGATCGTCCCTTTACGGTGGTTGTTTGTAACGAATTTATTCCTTTATTTCAGGGACACCTAAAGCAGGTTTTAAAGGGCTGGGAAATGGGTCTCGGCCGGAGATAAGGAATACCCAATTGGCATTTGTTCAAAACACCACCACCGAATTTGGCCCCATCGCGCGTCTGCGCGCACTTGTGGCGCAAGCCAGTGCAAACTGGGAAATGAGCCGCGAGTACAAGCGCACCTATGCGCAGCTGTCTCGCCTCACCAATCGCGAATTGGCGGATATTGGCGTACGGCGCTGCGATATTGCCGATATAGCGCGCAAACACGTCAATCACTGTCACTAACCAGCCTGAGCCCTCCTCCCTCGGTTTTGGCTTGTTCCAGCGCCTCTGCAGCAGTGCAGGGGCGTTTGGCGTTTCGGGCCATTTGCAGCAGGTTTGGAGCGTCGCGGTGCTGTAGCGTCAAGTTGACGTTAGTCAATACGCTTGGGGCTTGATCCATTGGGGCTGGGGGGCTATATGCCTGCGGTGGCCTCTTGGGGTCATGGAATCATATATCTAAGACATGCCGTGGTTGATCCTGTTTACGCTTCTGGGATCACATCCGGCTAAGGAGAAGCGAAATGAAACTTCACGAACTCAGCGACAATCCAGGCGCCTCCAAAAAACGCATGCGCGTTGCCCGTGGTCCCGGCTCCGGCAAGGGTAAAATGGGTGGCCGTGGTATCAAAGGTCAGAAATCCCGTTCGGGTGTTTCGATCAATGGCTACGAAGGCGGTCAGATGCCATTGTACCAGCGTCTGCCTAAGCGTGGCTTCAACAAGCCAAACCGCAAAGCTTTCGCGGTTGTGAACCTGGGCCTGATCCAGAAATTCATCGACCTTGGCAAGCTGGACGCAGCCTCGATCACCGAAGACACTCTGGTGGCTTCCGGTCTGCTGCGCCGCAAAAAAGACGGTGTCCGCGTTCTGGCCAAAGGTGAATTCACCGCCAAAGCCACCATCTCGGTAACCGGCGCATCCGCCGCTGCTGTTGAAGCAGTTGCAAAGGCCGGTGGCGCATTGACCGTGGCAACAGCAGCCGCAGCTGAGTAACACCTTGTGAGCGGCGCAAATGCCGCTTACATAGGTCATCAGTTTTCCTATACGCCGTCCGAGCCGGAAAAGGGCTCCGGGCGGCGTTTTCGCAAAAAGAGACCCATTTCATGGTATCAGCAGCAGAACAAATGGCAGCGAACACCAGCTGGTCCGCACTTGGCAAAGCCACGGATCTGCGCAATCGCATCTTGTTTACGCTTGGCCTTTTGATCGTTTATCGCCTCGGCACCTTTATTCCGGTTCCCGGCATCGACGCCAACGCCCTTCGCAACTTTATGGAAGCGGCGGGGCAGGGCATTGGCGGCATGGTGTCGATGTTCACCGGTGGCGCCCTTGGCCGTATGGGCATCTTTGCCCTCGGGATCATGCCCTATATCTCGGCCTCGATCATTGTCCAGTTGCTGACCTCGATGGTTCCGGCACTTGAGCAACTCAAAAAAGAGGGTGCTCAGGGGCAGAAGAAAATCAACCAATACACCCGTTACGGCACCGTGGCGCTGGCAACAGCCCAGGCCTATGGTCTGGCGGTCTCGCTTGAGGCCGGTGATCTGGCGACCGATCCGGGCATGTATTTCCGCATGGCCTGCATGATCACCCTGGTGGGTGGTACCATGTTCCTGATGTGGCTGGGCGAACAGATCACCCAGCGTGGTCTGGGCAACGGTATCTCGCTGATCATCTTTGTAGGCATCATTGCCGAAGTTCCGGCCTCTATCGCGCAGTTCTTTGCCTCCGGTCGCTCCGGTGCAATCAGCCCTGCCGTGATCATCGGTGTGATCCTGATGGTGATTGCTGTGATCATGTTTGTGGTCTTTATGGAACGCGCCCTGCGCAAGATCCACATCCAGTACCCGCGCCGTCAGGTCGGCATGAAGGTCTATGATGGTGGCTCCTCGCATCTGCCGGTCAAAGTGAACCCAGCAGGCGTTATCCCGGCGATCTTTGCCAGCTCGCTTTTGCTGCTGCCAACAACGATCTCTGCCTTCTCTTCCGGTGCAACCAACGGTCCGGTGATGTCCTGGATGCTGGCCAACTTTGGCCCCGGTCAGCCGCTGTACCTGTTGTTCTTTGTCTCGATGATCGTGTTCTTTGCCTATTTCTATACATTCAACGTGGCGTTTAAGCCCGAGGATGTTGCGAATAACCTGAAGAACCAGAACGGCTTTGTGCCCGGCATTCGCCCCGGCAAAAAGACCGCTGAATATATCGAATATGTGGTGAACCGGGTTCTGGTTCTGGGTTCGATGTATCTGGCGCTGGTCTGTCTGCTGCCCGAAGTGCTGCGCGGCCAGTTTGCCTTCCCGGTCTACTTCGGCGGCACTTCGGTCCTGATTGTGGTCTCTGTGACAATGGACACCATCCAGCAGGCCCAGAGCCACCTCTTGGCGCACCAGTATGAGGGGCTCATCGAGAAGAGCCAGCTGCGGGGACGCAACAAGAAACGTGCAAAACGGGGGCCGTCTCGCCGATGACCAATATTATCCTCCTGGGACCACCCGGCGCCGGTAAGGGCACGCAGGCGCGCCACCTGACGGACAGCCGCGGTATGGTTCAGCTCTCCACCGGTGACATGCTGCGCGAAGCGCAGGCCAATGGCTCCGAGATGGGCAAAAAGGTCGCGGACGTGATTGCCCGTGGTGAGCTGGTAACAGATGAGATCGTTATTGGCCTGATCCGTGAGAAAATCGCTGAGGGCGCCGAAGGGGGATTCATCTTTGACGGCTTTCCCCGCACGCTGGGGCAGGCTGATGCCCTGGGTGAATTGCTGGCGGAAATGGGTCTGTCCCTGGACGCGGTGATCGAGATGGCGGTGGATGACGCCGCGCTTGTTGCCCGTATCACGGGTCGTTCGACCTGCGGCGGTTGCGGTGAAGTCTATCACGATGAGACCAAACCCTGGGCCGCTGACGGCAAATGCACCAACTGTGGCAGCACCGACGTAAAACGCCGTGCGGACGATAATGAGGACAGCCTCAAAACCCGTCTGATGGAGTATTACAAAAAGACCTCTCCGCTGCTTGGCTATTACTATGCCAAAGGGGATCTGACCTCGATTGATGGTCTGAGTTCGATGGAAGCGGTGCGCGATGATATCGCCAAGGTGCTCGGCTAAGACCTGCAAGCTGCAGCCAGATAAATTTGAAAGTGGGAGGGCCGGGTGCCTTCCCATTTTTGTTTCTGGGTCCGAAGTCTTGGTGCAGAGAGGCAACGTTCTGTGGCGGTCTGTTGAAAACACTGAGCAAAACACGCAGTTGCGGGTATCGTGACCGAGATCCAAATTCGAGGAGCCCTGAATGCGCGTCCTAATTGCCAGTTTGATACTCGCCGGTTCTGCTCAGATGGCAGTTGGCGAAGACGTCTATCTCAACGATCCGGAAGGCTGTGCCATAGTGGCGGGGAATCCGGATGGAGTGTTGGAGTTTGCCAGCGAAGGGGGATTGATCCTGGATGAGACCGGCTATTCCTCCATCGAATATCATTGCAGTTTTGAACCCGTCTTGAGCTTTGACTGGAGCGAAGCAAAAGTCACAACGCACGTTGGCTATTGCGAGGAGCCTGGGCCCTATATCATGCCGCAGCTTTTTTCGATTTTGCTGGACCCATACGCGCCGGGAGAGGTGACAATCTTTACCGGGGAAGATGAACCAACGCGTTTCTATGCCTGCGGTCTGTGAGGTCAATTGCCTGAAAAGCCCATGCTTTGCGGAAAAACGGCCCGTTAACCTAATGACGGGTTGACGCTCTGTTGAAATCCTCATACGCAAGCCCATCCCTTCGCGGGATGATTCCATGTGGGCGGATTCTTTTGCGCGCATGACCACCTCAAAATGCTGGGCTGAACGGCTGAATGCCAAGGTCAAGCGTTGTGAAAAAAGGTTCTGGGACTACGGAACCGCAACGAAAAGGAAAGTGACACGTGGCACGTATTGCCGGCGTAAACATCCCCGCTGCTAAGCGGGTGCCTATCGCCCTCACATATATCACCGGAATCGGAAACACCTCGGCCGCGACCATCTGCGAAGCCGTGGGCATTGATGTGACTCGTCGCGTCAATGAGCTGTCTGATGCCGAAATCCTGTCCATCCGTGAATTCATTGATGCAAACTTCACCGTTGAAGGTGACCTGCGTCGTGAAGTTCAGATGAACGTCAAGCGTCTGATGGATCTGGGTTGCTACCGCGGCCTGCGCCATCGTCGTAACCTGCCCGTTCGCGGTCAGCGTACCCACACCAACGCTCGCACTCGCAAAGGTCCTGCAAAGGCCATTGCTGGTAAGAAGAAGTAAGGGAGGGTTTGATCAATGGCACGCGATAAGACTCGTACGAAGAAAAAAGAACGTAAGAATATCGCCACTGGTGTGGCGCATGTGAATTCCTCGTTCAACAACACCAAAATCCTGATCTCTGACGTTCAGGGCAACGCAATTGCATGGTCCTCTGCTGGTTCCATGGGCTTCAAGGGCTCGCGTAAGTCGACTCCCTATGCGGCTCAGATGGCGGCAGAAGATGCAGGCAAAAAAGCCCAGGATCACGGTGTTAAAACTCTTGAAGTTGAAGTTCAGGGCCCCGGTGGCGGTCGTGAATCTGCCCTGCGCGCTCTGGCCGCAATCGGTTTCAACATCACCTCGATCCGCGACGTAACACCGATGGCACACAACGGCTGCCGTCCACCTAAGCGTCGTCGCGTCTAAGACGTCGAGCATTACGCTGGGGCCCTGCTTGTTTGCTGGGCCCCAGTCCGTCATTTTAAACCTCGGGCGTCTGCACCTTCGGACATGAGGTACAGACAGGAATGGAGGGACTGCATGATCCATAAAAATTGGGCCGAGCTGATCAAGCCAACACAGCTTGAAGCAAAGCCGGGCAACGATCCCGCACGTCAGGCAACTATTATTGCTGAACCGCTTGAGCGTGGCTTTGGCCTGACGCTGGGCAACGCACTGCGCCGCGTTCTGATGAGCTCGCTGCAGGGTGCCGCGATCACATCCGTACAAATCGACAACGTTCTGCACGAATTCTCCAGCGTTGCTGGTGTGCGTGAAGACGTGACCGACATCATCCTGAACCTCAAGGGTGTTTCCCTGCGCATGGAAGTCGAAGGCCCCAAGCGCCTGTCGATCAATGCCAAAGGCCCAGCTGTTGTGACTGCTGGTGACATCTCTGAGTCCGCAGGCATCGAGGTTCTGAACCGCGAGCACGTTATCTGCCACCTGGATGACGGCGCTGACCTGTTCATGGAACTCACTGTGAACACCGGCAAGGGCTATGTCTCTGCTGACAAAAACAAGCCAGAAGATGCGCCAATCGGTCTGATCCCGATTGATGCGATCTACTCGCCTGTGAAAAAGGTCTCCTATGACGTTCAGCCCACCCGTGAGGGCCAGGTGCTGGATTATGACAAGCTGACACTGAAGATCGAAACCGATGGTTCGATCACCCCTGACGATGCGCTGGCCTATGCCGCACGCATCCTGCAGGATCAGCTGTCGATCTTCGTCAACTTCGAGGAGCCCGAGTCGGCGAACCGTCAGGACGAAGACGATGGTCTCGAGTTCAACCCGCTTCTGTTGAAGAAAGTGGACGAGCTGGAACTGTCGGTGCGTTCGGCAAACTGCCTGAAGAACGACAACATCGTTTACATCGGCGATCTGATCCAGAAGACCGAAGCAGAAATGCTGCGCACGCCAAACTTTGGCCGCAAGTCGCTGAACGAGATCAAAGAAGTGCTTTCCGGCATGGGGCTGCACCTCGGCATGGACGTCGAGGACTGGCCACCGGACAACATCGAAGATCTGGCCAAGAAGTTCGAAGACACGTTCTAAGAACCTCTGACCACACCGGTTATAAGGGCAGGCCCCGGTCTGCCCTTAATCAATGCCCGCGAGTGCGGGGAAGATCCGGGCATCTGCCCCAAGGAGATCAGCTGACACGCATCGGCTGACAGACAAAGCAAAAACGCGAAAGAAGGAATTCAACAATGCGTCACGCACGTGGTTACCGCCGCCTGAACCGTACTCATGAGCACCGTAAGGCCCTGTTTGCAAACATGGCTGGCTCGCTGATCGAGCACGAGCAGATCAAAACAACTCTGCCCAAGGCAAAAGAATTGCGCCCGATCATCGAAAAGATGATCACCCTGGCAAAACGCGGCGACCTGCACGCCCGTCGTCAGGCCAATGCGCGCCTCAAAGAAGACCAGTATGTCTCCAAACTGTTTGATATCCTGGGCCCCCGCTACAAAGACCGTCAGGGCGGCTATGTTCGTATCCTGAAAGCGGGCTTCCGCTATGGTGACATGGCGCCTATGGCGATCATCGAATTCGTCGACCGTGACGTTGCTGCAAAAGGCGCCGCCGACAAGGCCCGCGTTGCTGCAGAAATCGAAGCAGACGACGCAGAATAAGACCATCTGACATTCTCAGATGGTATGGCCCTCGCTCCGCTGGAGCGGGGGCTTTTCTTCTGAAATGATATCAGAGGCGAGTATTCAACCGCGTGGTTGCTTTGGTGCCTTTGTGCCGTTTCACAAAACCACCGCGTCCGAACCGAGGGGTGGGACGCAAAGCGCCCGCCCCGTGGGGGCGGTTCGGGCGCTGTCAAAGCTCCGCTTTGGCAATTGGTGAAACAGCTGATTGTGAAAACCCTTGAAGGGGAGCTATGCGGACTTTCCTGCCGTTCAACGTGCTGAAATCAAAGACTGCTTTGCAGAGTACTGATGAAGTCATACGTAATTTGCCATGCTCACACGCCGAATGAATTCCGGCCATAGCCCCAACCAAGTTACACTGCCCATTGGGTCGACGGGGTCGCAGGAAAAAAAGTGTGGTTTGTCAGCTTCGTCGCAAAAGCCGAAATATGAGCCACCACCGTCGCTAGCAAATATCCTCCAAGTAGCGGGGTACATTTCGGCCCTGATCGACTCATACTCTTCGATTTCTTTGGTAGTCCAAAAGACTATATAGGCCTCGCCGACTTCTCCTCCGGAAGACTCATACAGCCGATAAAACTCGTTGAGCTCAAATGCTTTCCCACAGTCTGGCCACACAGCCGTTGCCAGTCTCGACGGCTTCCGCACGATCTTATTGGGCAGCATATCAAACGTCATTTCTGGGTAGACCCTTTGCTCTGATCCGAAATGGTGTAACAGCGTTTCAACTCCTGGCGGACAACAAAGGCTGTTTGAACCGTTTTCTGGATAACCGACATTCGCGCAGAATGCAGCATCCGACACATTGTGCTCAAAGCAGACGTTGTACTTTCGTCGAAGTGTTCTCCAAGCTTGGCTAGTACGGTTTTGAAAATACCACTTCCAACTTTCCTAATGACACCCCGCCGAATCTTCGCTAGCGTCGCCGACATGACCCAAACCTATGCTGCAATCTGGTTTTATTTTTATCCGGGCCGACAGGCGGACGGAGGGGTCTTGGCGTGCAGATGACATAAGCGCGCAAAGCAGATACCACACCAACCGCCCTCAGCAGATGGCGGTTTTTTGTATCCGCCGCCACGCTCCAGGGCCTCCCGCAAGGAACCTTAGGACCATGACCAACCAAATCGAAAACCTCCGCATCACCGATATGCAGGAATTGATCTCGCCGGATGAACTGGCGGCGAAACTGCCCAGCAATGATCTGGCCAGCAAAACCGTGCTGGACAGCCGTGCCGATATTCAGAAGGTGCTGCGTGGCGGGGATGACCGCCTGATCGTAGTGGTCGGCCCCTGCTCGATCCACGACACCAAGGCCGCGCTTGAATACGCTGAACGGCTGAAGACGCTGCGCGATGAATTGGCGGGGGAGCTGGAAGTGGTGATGCGGGTCTATTTCGAGAAGCCCCGCACCATCAGCGGCTGGAAGGGGCTGGTCAATGACCCTAGACACGATGGCTCTTTCCGCATCAACGAGGGGCTGGTGATGGCGCGCAGGCTCTTGCTCGATATCAACCAGATGGGCCTGCCAGTGGGGACAGAGTTCCTCGATACAGCAGTGCCACAGTATCTGTCGGATCTGATGGCCTGGGCCGCCATTGGCGCGCGCACCACGGAGAGCCAGATACACCGCGAGATGGCCTCGGGCCTCAGCTGTCCGGTGGGCTTCAAGAACGGCACGCGGGGCAATGTGCAGATCGCCATTGATGCGGTGCGCTCTGCGGCGCATCCGCATCACTTCATGGCCCTGGCCAAAAACGGCCGCGCGGCGATTGCGGCAACCAGCGGCAACCCGGACTGTCACCTGATCCTGCGCGGGGGCGGCGGTACTAATTTTGATGCTGTGTCCGTCGATGCGGCCTGCCAGAAGGCAGAGCAGGACGGCATTCGCGGCCATGTGATGATCGACGCCAGTCACGCAAACAGCGACAAAGATCCGGCAAAGCAACCCCTGGTACTGGCGGATGTGGGCGATCAGCTACGGGCCGGCGAGCAGCGTATCACTGGTGTGATGGTAGAGAGCCACCTGGTGGCAGGACGTCAGGATCTGGGCAAAGGCGATCTGACCTACGGCCAGTCTATCACCGATGGCTGCATCGGCTGGGAGGACACGGTGACGGAACTGCATAAGCTGGCGGAGGCTGTCAAAGCGCGCCGGGCCTTGCCCTCTCAGCTGGTCGGCTAACTCGCCCAAAACTTGATGCCACCCCTTTCGGGTAACTGACCTGGGGTGGCTCAGAGCTGGTCTCTTGGGCAATGCTTGCAATTGGGCGGCGGCAGAAGCATATCCTAGAGGGACACTTTCCCGGGAGATATCATGATCCGTGCAGCTCTTTCCGCTTCCCTGACTTTTGCCTTGATGCTGGGCCTTTCCTTGGCTCCGGCGCAGCAGGCCACAGCCGAAACCCGCGTGCCACAGTCGCAGGCTGAAATCTCGCTGGGCTTTGCGCCCTTGGTCAAACAGGCCGCGCCAGCGGTGGTGAACATCTATGCCAAGATCGTGCGGCAGGCGCAGCAGCGCTCTCCCTTCATGAATGATCCCTTTTTTGACGATTTCTTCCGCAACTTCTCCAATCCCCGGCCTCGGGTCGAGAGCTCGCTGGGGTCAGGCGTTATCCTATCAGAGGATGGCATTGTGGTCTCTAACTATCACGTGGTGGCCATGGCCACCGAGATCCGGGTGGTGACAACGGATAAGCGCGAATATGAGGCCCGCGTGGTGCTGGCCGATCAGGCCAGCGATCTGGCGATTTTGCAGCTTGAGGAAGTCTCGGGCCTGCCCTATCTGAACCTGCGCAACAGCGATCAGGTCGAGGTGGGGGAGCTGGCGCTAGCCATCGGTAATCCCTTTGGCGTAGGCCAGACCGTCAGCAGCGGTATTGTCTCGGGCCTCGCGCGCTCCGGCACCGCCTCGGGTGAGGGCTTTGGCTATTACATTCAGACCGATGCGCCGATCAATCCGGGCAACTCTGGCGGGGCGCTGATCGATGTAAACGGCGATCTGATTGGTATCAATACCCGCATCCTCAGCCGCTCTGGCGGATCAAATGGCATTGGTTTTGCAATTCCGGCCAATCTGGTGCGTGAGTTTGTCAAACAGGCGCGGGCGGGATCCGAGGGTTTTCAGCGCCCCTGGGCGGGTATGGCAGGTCAGCCTGTGGATGCGGATCTGGCGGGATCCCTGGGGATGGAACTGCCCGAAGGCATGGTGATTTCCGAGCTGCATCCCCAAAGCCCCTTTGCCAAGGCCGGATTTGAGGTGGGAGATGTGATCACCGAGGTCGACGGCGAGGTTGTGAACTCTCCGTCTGAGATGGTGTTTCGCATGTCGGTCGCCGGGCTGGATGGCACCTCGCAGGTTACCCGGCTGCGCGGTGAAGAGCGCGAGACCCTGGTGGTCGAGATGTTCACGGCGCCGAATGATCCCCCGGCGCGCTCTGTGGTGATGAATGACAAGAGTGTACTGCCGGGGCTGACGGTGGGTTTGATCAACCCTGTGGTTATTGTTCGCCTGCAGTTGTCTCTTTCTGCAACTGGTGTGGCTGTTTTGGATCCGGGCCCCTATGCGGCGCGTGCTGGTGTCCGGGCGGGGGATATTCTGCTGGCCATCAATGGCGAGGCAGTGAGTGCATCGGAAGATGTGCCTGCCTTGCTGGAGGCCGCCGGGCGCCGCCTGCGTTTTGATCTGAACCGGCGCGGTCAGCGGGTCAGCCTGCATATGCGGCGCTAATCCATGGCTGATCTGTTCGATAGTGAGGCTGAGGTGAACCCTGCGAAGGCTGCAGATGCAAACCGCCCTCTGGCGGATCGTCTTCGCCCTCAATCGCTGTCAGAGGTAATTGGTCAGGCGCAGGTTCTGGGAGAAGATGCGCCGCTGGGTGTCATGCTGTCTTCAGGGTCGCTGTCTTCGTTGATTTTCTGGGGGCCACCGGGTGTCGGCAAGACGACGATTGCGCGGCTTCTGGCGCGGGAAACCGATCTGCATTTTGTTCAGATCTCTGCGATTTTCACCGGAATCCCCGACCTGCGCAAAGTGTTTGAGGCCGCCAAGATCCGGCGTCAGAACGGCCAGGGGACCCTGCTGTTTGTCGATGAGATCCACCGCTTCAACAAGGCGCAGCAGGATGGATTTCTGCCCTATATGGAAGACGGCACCATCTTGTTGGTTGGCGCCACCACGGAGAACCCCTCGTTTGAGCTGAACGCCGCTGTGTTGTCACGTTCGCAGGTTCTGGTGCTGGAGCGGCTGTCGCTGGTGGATCTTGAGCTGTTGACCCAGCGGGCCGAACGGGAGTTGGGCCGGGCCCTGCCGCTCAGCGGTGAGGCGCGGGATGCGCTGCACGAAATGGCTGATGGCGATGGGCGCACGCTGCTCAATCTGATCGAACAGGTCGCGGCCTGGCGGGTGGCGGCTCCTTTGGGGCGCGAGGCGCTGGCAACCCGGCTGATGCGGCGGGCAGCAAAATATGACAAATCCGGCGATGAACATTATAACCTGATCTCCGCCCTGCATAAATCCATCCGGGGGTCAGACCCGGACGCCGCACTCTACTGGCTGGGGCGGATGCTGGAGGGCGGCGAGGACCCAAGGTTCCTGGCCCGGCGGCTGACCATGATGTCGACCGAAGACATCGGCCTGGCGGATCCGCAGGCCAATACCGTCTGCCTCAACGCCTGGAACACCTACGAACGCCTTGGCAGCCCCGAAGGCGAGCTGGCCCTGGCCAATGCTGCGGTCTATCTGGCCTTGGCACCAAAATCCAACGCGGTCTATGTGGGAATCAAGGCGGCCCGCCGTCTGGCCAAGGAAACCGGGTCTGCACCTCCACCCAAACATATCATGAATGCGCCTACCAAACTGATGGCAGAGCAGGGATATGGCGATGGTTACGCCTATGACCACGATGCCGAGGATGGGTTTTCGGGGCAGAACTACTTCCCGGACGGGGTGCGCCGCCCGGTGCTGTATCAGCCTGTAGAACGTGGCTTTGAGCGCGAGTTGAAACGCCGCTCCGAGTATTTTGCCAAGCTCCGGTTGCAGCGTAATAGCTAGCTGTTCAGGCGGGCTATTTCGGGGGCAGGCCGGGGATCAGGAACTCTTCCATGATTTTGACCGGGAGCTTCCAGTCATCTCGCTTGTTGTAGTTGCCGGCCTGAATGACCACCACGGTTCCGGTTTTTTGGCCAACGGTCAAACGCTGACCGCCATTGCCAAAACCCGCGGCCCAGACTGGCGGTGTTCCCATAGGCGCCAGCCACCATTGATAGCCATAGCGTAGCCCACCAACAGTGGCATGGGCGGTGAAACTGCGCTTGATCCAGTTTTTGGAAACGATCTGCTGACCCCGGTACTGGCCTTTGTCTGCAAGCATGCTGCCGATCCGCGCCAAATCCGGGGCTGTCAGGCGCAGCCCTGATGCTGCCGCGTGGGTTTTGCCATCCAGTCCGATCACCCAGTCGCACTTGGTGATGCCAAGGGGGTGAAACAGGGCCTCTTTGGCAAATTGATCCAGTGTTAGACCCGAACCACGGCTGATCAGCGCCCCAAGCAATGCAGTGGAGCCACCGGAATAGGTCCATTTGGTGCCGGGGGCGTCGACGATTGGGCGGGACAGAATAAAGCGCAGCTTGTCTTCGGCCAGCTCCATAGCGATCTCTGAGTTTTTAGGGTCTGAATAGGGCAGCCGCTCGTTCCAGTCCAAACCCATCTGCATGGTCAGAACATGTTCGATTGTGATCAAGTTCCGCTGAGGGTCAGCCAAGTCGGCATATTCAGGAAACTGCGCCAGCAATCCGGCCTCGGGCGGGGGCACCAGGCCCCTGTCCAGGGCAATACCATAAAGAAGACTGACGATGCTCTTGGAGACGGAGCGCAGATCATGCAGTTCTTCAGGGCCAAACTGGCGCTCCCCGAGCGGATCGCCCCAACGTTGATCCTGGCCTTTGAAATAACCCTCTGCCAGGGTCTGCCCGTCCCGGCGCACCAGGACGCCATGTAGACCCGATAGGTCTCCGGCATCAAAGGCAGCCTGCAACTGATCTTCGACATCATTGGCATAGGAGGTCTGGACTGAAAACAGTAGAGCGGAAATCGCCGCCAGAGATTTGAAGGACATCGACATGGAGGGCGCTCCTGTTGTTCGCTTTGCATAAGAGCTAGGGCGGCACTGCATGGCTTGCAACGGGAAAACTTGACATCTTTGCTCACCCGCGCCACAGACCCTTGATGATTTCAACGGTATCTCTGGTCGCCCTTGGTGGCGCGTGCGGAGCAGCGCTTCGCTACCTGACGGGCGTCGGGGTTCTGCGCCTGTTTGGTCACCAGGATTTCCCGCTGGCGATCATCACCGTCAACGTGGTCGGCTCCTTTCTGATGGGGGTCTTTGTGGTGGCAGCGGCGCAAAAGGGGCTGAATCATCTCAGCCCGCTGGTGATGACTGGTATCTTGGGTGGCTTTACCACCTTTTCGGCCTTCTCATTGGAGAGCGCCAATATGATCGAGCGCGGTGCTTTTGGGCAGGCTGCGGTCTATGTTTTTCTATCTGTCGGCCTGTCGGTTGGTGGATTGTTTTTGGGCCTATGGCTCGCAAGAGGAGTGTTCGCATGAGCGGCGTACAGATGATTACCGTAGCCGAAGCGGATGATGACCAGCGGATCGACCGCTGGCTGCGTCGGCTGTTCCCGCATGTGAACCAGGGTCGCATTGAAAAGATGTGCCGCAAGGGCGAGCTGCGCCTGGATGGTGGTCGGGTGAAGGCCAATACACGCGTTGCTGCCGGTCAGGTAGTGCGGGTGCCGCCTTTGGCGGAGACCGATCTGAAACGGGCCGAACCTCGGGCTGCGCGGATTTCCGAGGCGGATGCCAAGATGATCCGCGGCTGTGTCATCTACAAGGATGACGATGTGATCGTGCTGAACAAACCTGCGGGTCTGGCGGTACAGGGCGGCAGCGGCACCACCAAACATGTGGATGGTCTGGCCGATGCGCTGCGCTTTGACGCTGAGGAAAAGCCCCGTCTGGTGCATCGCCTCGACAAGGACACCTCCGGCGTACTGGTACTAGCTCGCACGCGGCTGGCGGCAAAATCGCTGACCGCCGCCTTCCGCCATCGCAACACCCGCAAGATCTACTGGGCATTGGTCGCGGGCGTTCCCACCCCCTATCTGGGTGAGATCAAAGCCGGGCTGGTGAAGGCCGGCGGTCATGGATCCAGTGGGGAAGGCGAAAAGATGATCGCCGTACACCCCAATGAGATCGACCGCACCCCGGGCGCTAAGCGGGCGCATACCTATTACGCGACCCTCTATCGGGTGGCGGGTCGTGCCTCCTGGGTGGCGATGGAGCCTGTCACCGGGCGTACTCACCAGTTGCGGGCCCATATGTCCGAAATCGGCCATCCCATCATTGGCGACGGTAAATACGGTGGCTCCGGCCAAGAGAACCTCGGCGATGGCTGGGGCGCACAATTGGGTGGTGTGATCAGCAAAAAACTGCACCTGCACGCACGGCGCCTGGTGTTTGAACACCCGACAACCAAAAAAGACATCGTGATGACGGCGGAGCTGCCGGATCACATGAAGGACAGCTGGGACACCTTTGGCTGGACCGAGGATCTGGCGGCGGATGACCCTTTTGAGGGGCTGATGTGAGCGCAGATCTGCGGCTGATCCTGTTTGATGTGGATGGCACCCTGGCGGATAGCCAGAATGCCATCGCCTCTGCCATGGCCTCGAGTTTCGAAGGGCAGGGGCTGAGAGTTCCGGCGCATGCCGAGATCCTCTCGATTGTGGGGCTTTCGCTGCCTTTGGCGATGGATCAACTGGCGCCGACCCAGCCGGCGGAGGTAAGGGCGCACCTGGTCGCGGGCTATAAGCAGGCCTATATGGACAAACGTCTGGCCCAGGGGGCAGGGCATTCGCCGCTGTTTCCCGGCGCGGCTGAGGTGCTGGCAGAATTGCATGCAGTGCCGGAATACCTGCTTGGGGTGGCAACGGGCAAATCGCAACGCGGCCTGGATGCGCTGATCGCGGCCCATGGGCTGGCGTGTTTTATGACGCGACAGGTGGCGGATCATCATCCCTCCAAGCCGCACCCCTCGATGGTGCTGACGGCCCTGGCAGAGACCGGAGTAGAGCCCGCCAATGCCGTTATGATTGGCGATACCAGCTTTGACATTGATATGGGGCGAGCTGCGGGGGTGCGCACCATCGCGGTTGACTGGGGCTATCACCCGGCGGCTGACCTGGGGGCGGACCATATCATCAGCCGCTTTGACCAGCTGGCCCCCTTGTTGCAACGGATCTGGAAGACATGAGACATGAGTGATTGGAAGCAAAAGCGGTTCTGGAAAGAAGCCTCTGCGGTTGAGGTCGATGGCGGATTTACGGTGCATCTGGATGGGCGCGGCGTGAAAACCCCGGCAAAGGCCGCGCTGACCCTGCCCAGTCGTGCCATGGCCGAGGCAATTGCAGCAGAATGGGATGCCCAGGTTGAAGGCATCAATCCTGAGACCATGCCCTATACCCGGTCTGCCAATGCAGCCATCGACAAGGTCGCGAATCAGCACGCCGAAGTCGCAGACATGCTGGCGGATTACGGCGATTCGGACCTGTTGTGCTACCGCGCCGACAGCCCACAGGAGCTGGTAAAGCGTCAGGCGGAGCAATGGGACCCTGCTTTGAGCTGGGCCAAAGAAGTTTTAGGCGCGGGTTTGGAGACCCGTCAGGGGCTGCAACATTCGGCACAGGACCCGATGGCCCTGGAGACTTTGCGGCAGGCTGTTCATGACCTGAGCAACTTCCAACTCGCGGCCTTTCATGACCTGGTTTCGATGTCCGGATCGCTGGTCTTGGGCTTTGCAACTGCTCAAAATTGGCGCAGACCGGATGAAATCTGGCAGATTTCGCGCCTGGACGAGACCTGGCAGGAGGAGCAGTGGGGAGTCGATGATGAGGCCCAAGAGACCGCAGACCTGAAGCGGGTGGCTTTTTTGCACGCCAAAAGTTTCTACGATATTTGCTGAGAAGACAGCAAATTGCGGGTGAGCTTCCCGTTAAGAAATTTTGTATCGAATAGTAGAGAGTTCGCTATTCGGACATCGAATTTCATGATCACACACTTGACGTTTGTTGATGAATGCGCCCAAACTCCCTGTACGAATTGGGGTTTCACTCCAGTTCACACCATTTCCGGCATCACTCGTGCTGGGCAAAAAAAACCACCGCAATAGGTGGAACATCAGGAAGAGGTAAACATGAAAAATACCGTAATTTTGGGCGCGCTGACCATTGCTGGTCTGTCGGCTGGTGCAGCTGCTGCTGGCACTCTGGACGACGTCAAAGCCCGCGGCAAACTGAACTGCGGCGTGACCACCGGTCTGGTTGGCTTTGCTGCTCCAAATGCAAGCGGCGAATGGGAAGGCTTTGACGTTGCCGTATGTCGCGCTGTTGCAGCCGCCGTACTGGGCGATTCCAACGCTGTTGAATTCGTGCCAACAACTGGCAAGACCCGCTTTACTGCGCTGGCGTCTGGCGAAATCGACATGCTGGCCCGTAACACCACCTGGACCTTCTCGCGCGATGTTGACCTGAAGTTCGAATTTACCGGCGTAAACTACTACGACGGTCAGGGCTTCATGGTTCCCAAAGAGCTGGGCGTTTCCTCGGCCAAAGAACTCGACGGCGCCACTGTCTGCATCCAGACCGGCACCACCACCGAGCTGAACCTGGCTGACTTCTTCCGTTCGAACAACATCTCTTACGAGCCTGTTCCAATTGAAACCAACGCCGAAGCACAGCAGCAGTACCTGGCCGGTGCCTGTGACGTTTACACCACCGATGCTTCCGGTCTGGCCGCGACCCGCGCCACATTTGAATCGCCTGACGCGCACACCCTGCTGCCCGAAATCATCTCCAAAGAGCCACTCGGCCCGCTGGTTCGTCACGGCGACCACGCCTGGGGCGACGTTGTGCGCTGGACTCTGAACGCGCTGATCTCGGCTGAAGAGCTGGGCGTCACCTCTGCCAACATCGGCGAGATGGCTGCTGGTACCACCAACCCTGAAATCAACCGTCTCCTGGGCTCCGAAGGTACCCTGGGTGAGATGCTTGGTCTTTCGGCTGACTGGGGCAAGAACGCGATCGCCGCTGGCGGTAACTACGGTGAAGTCTTTGCTGACAACATCGGTGAAGCAACACCAATCGGTCTGGCTCGTGGTCTGAACGCACAGTGGACCAAAGGCGGCCTGCTGTACTCGCCTCCTTTCCGCTAAGATCTACTGAGGAAAGGGCGCAGGACATCCTGCGCCCTTTTTCCTTCTGATACTATCCAACCAAAATACGCTTTAGATCTGACGCGAGCAGGGAACCAACCCCGCCGGATGGTAGATCTATGAGCTACGGGGATCCCTTTTCATGTCAACTCTCACTGACCCACCGCAGGAGCAGTTCCGGCTCTCTATGCTGGTCAACGATACCCGCTATCGATCATTGACCTTCCAGGCGATAGCCGCGCTGGTCCTGGCCTTGGCCATTTGGTACCTGGGCAATAACCTCATTCAGAACCTGCGTGCCGCTGGCCTGAACATTTCCTACAATTTCCTGGGCGATCGCTCTGGCTACGACATCGCCCAGCGTCTGGTCGAATATGACAGCCAGTCCAGCCATGCCCGGGCCGCAGTTGTGGGGATCCTGAACACCCTGCTGGTTGCCTTCTTGGCCTGTATCACGGCGACGATCTTTGGCGTCATTGCCGGGGTTTTGCGCTTGTCGAACAACTGGTTGGTGTCAAAGCTGATGGCCGTCTATGTTGAGATCTTTCGCAACATCCCGGTTCTGATCTGGATCATCATCATTTTCACCATCATGACGGCCGTTATGCCGGGTCCCCGCGAATTCCGTGGCGCAGACCCCTCAGCCAGCATGGTGTTTGACCTCTTTGCCTTTACCAACCGTGGTGTCTACACGCCGATGCCACTGTTTGCGAACGGGTTGTTTGCCTCTGCTGCCCTGAACTGGCTGCTGGTTTTGGCTGTTCTGGTTGGTTCCTTCTTTGTGATGCGCAAGGTCAACGCCAATGCGACCCAAAAGCAGGAAGAGACCGGCATTCGCCCCAATACCCTGTACATCGGCCTGGCTGTCTGGATCATTCCGGTTGTTGTTCTGATGCTGATCATGGGGCTGACCTGGGAAGTGCCAGAGCTGAAAGGCTTTAACTTCAAAGGCGGCATCAAGATTGGTGGCCCGCTGATCGCGCTGTGGTTTGCTCTGTCGATCTACACCGGTGCCTTTATCGCGGAAAACGTGCGCGCAGGCATTCAGGCGATCTCCAAGGGGCAGACCGAGGCTGCTGCAGCTCTGGGTATGCGCCCTGGCCGGATCATGAATCTTGTGGTTCTGCCGCAGGCTCTGCGGGTGATTATCCCGCCGCTGATCTCCAACTTCCTCAACATCACCAAAAACTCCTCGCTGGCGATTGCCGTGGGCTATGCGGATATCACCGCAACACTGGGCGGGGTTACCCTGAACCAGACGGGCCGCGCAATTGAATGCGTCTTGCTCTTGATGCTGTTCTATCTCACCGCCTCGCTGCTGATTTCGATGGTGATGAACGTTTACAACTCCTCCGTTAAGCTGAAGGAGCGCTGAGCCATGAGCGATAAACAAAACAATCCGATTGCCTTTGTCGCCGATGGCGTCATCCCTGAATCGCCGCCCCCGGCGCGTGATACAGGTGCCTACAAGTGGGTGCGCGAGAACCTGTTCTCTAGCGTCCCCAACTCTATCCTGACGCTTTTTGCCCTGGCACTGCTCTATTCTCTGCTCAGCAACACTGTGCCTTGGATGTGGAACGGGATCTGGACGACCTCTTCGCTGGCCGAGTGCCGTGAAATTCTGCAAGGCAAATCAGGCGCCTGCTTCTCTGTTCTTTCCGAGCGCTGGAACCAGCTGCTGTATGGTTTCAAATACCCAGGTGACCAATACTGGCGGCCAAATTTGGCGCTGGTGCTCTTGCTGGTCGCTTTGGCACCTGTGCTTTTCTTTGACCTGCCACGCAAGCTGCTGGCCTTCACTGTTGTCTACCCCTTCCTGGCCTTCTGGCTGATCTGGGGCGGAACCATCATGGTGCCAATCGTGGCGCTGGTTGGTTTTGCTGTGGCAGCCGTGGTGTTCCAAAAGCTGGGCAAAGGCAGCTTTGCTGCGGGCTTCTTTGGCGCCATAGTTGCGGCGCTGGTGATCTGGAAGGTCGGCGGCATGCTGATCCCCGAAGGTGCCTCTGAAAGCGCAATGCTGTCACCTGTTCCCTCGCGCGATCTGGGGGGCTTCATGCTCAACATGATGCTGGGTGTGACCTGTGTGTCGCTCTCGGTGCCGCTGGGTATTGCTCTGGCCTTGGGGCGTCAGTCCTCAATGCCGCTGATCAAGTGGATCTGTGTGGTCTTCATCGAGTTCGTGCGCGGCGTGCCGCTGATCACGCTGCTCTTTGTAGCTTCGGTGATGCTGTCCTACTTCTTCCCGCCGGATGCGACGGTGGATCTGTTCCTGCGCGTGGTCATCATGATCACCCTCTTCTCTGCGGCCTATATCGCCGAGGTGATCCGGGGTGGTCTCGCGGCCCTGCCAAAGGGACAGTATGAGGCGGCGGATAGCCTAGGCCTGGATTACCCACAGGCGATGCGTCTGATCATTCTGCCGCAGGCACTGAAGATCTCTATCCCGGGTATCGTGAACGTGGCCGTTGGCCTGTTCAAGGATACAACGCTGGTGTCGGTCATTTCGATGTTCGACATGGTTGGGATGATCCGTGGTCCTATTCTTGCCTCGACCGAGTGGAACGGCGTCTACTGGGAGCTCCTGGGCTTCGCAGCCGCTTTGTTCTTCGTCGTTTGCTACGGCATTTCTCAATACTCTCAGTGGCTCGAGCGTCGTCTCGCCACTGGTCACCGATAAGGAGGCCGGACAATGGCTGACACTTCTCAAATGCAAGTCTCTGACGAAATCGCAATCACCATCAACCAGATGAACAAGTGGTACGGGTCTTTCCACGTGCTGCGCGACATCAACCTGACGGTCAACCAAGGCGAGCGGATTGTTATCTGTGGCCCTTCGGGCTCCGGTAAATCGACCCTGATCCGTTGCATCAACGCGCTGGAAGAACACCAGCAGGGGAGCATCGAGGTTGACGGTACACTGCTGTCCAACGATCTGAAAAACATCGACAAGATCCGGTCCGAGGTCGGCATGTGCTTCCAGCACTTCAACCTCTTCCCTCATCTGACCATTCTGGAAAACTGCACGCTGGCACCGATCTGGGTTCGCAAGACACCCAAGAAAGAGGCCGAAGAGCGGGCGATGCATTTCCTGGAAAAGGTGAAAATCCCGGATCAGGCCAACAAATACCCCGGCCAGCTTTCGGGCGGTCAGCAGCAGCGTGTGGCGATTGCCCGCTCGCTGTGCATGATGCCGCGGATCATGTTGTTTGATGAGCCGACTTCGGCGCTCGACCCCGAGATGATCAAAGAGGTGCTCGACACCATGATCGAACTGGCGGAAGAGGGCATGACCATGCTCTGCGTGACCCACGAAATGGGCTTTGCCCGTCAGGTGGCGAACCGGGTGATCTTTATGGATGCGGGGCAGATTGTGGAGCAGAACGAACCGGAAGAGTTCTTCAACAACCCACAAAGCGAACGGACACAGCTGTTCCTGAGCCAGATCCTGGGTCACTGATCCAAGCCTGACTGACTGACGAGAAACGGCCCTTCGGATTTCCGAGGGGCCGTTTTCATTGCGGAGACACTAAACCGAGCCGCCCAGCCTGCGCTGCAGGCCTCTGGGTCAGGCGGGCAGTTCTTCACCGAGCAGTTCACGGGGAACAACAAAGTCCATGACCTTGCCGGAACTCCAGCTCAGCTGGGTCCAACTGTCGATGTCGAACCGCACCACCAGGGTCGCACCGGTTGGGTAGTCGTCAAACCGCACGTGATCCGGTGGGCTTGAAACGATGGCATGGGCAAAGGCGGCGATGCCCGGGTTATGGGAAACAACCAGCACCCGGTTTTGTTCGGCTTCACGCAGGGCCTGAAAGATGATTTCCGCGCTGGCATGATACAGCCGCTCGCTAAAGGAGCTTGGGGCCTCGAAACCCATCAAGGCCTGGGTCTCGCGGGTGCGTTGTGATGAGGAAGACAGGATTTGATCCGGAACATGGCGGTTTTGCCGTAGCCAGTCTCCCAGGGCTTTTGCAGATCGGCGGCCCCGCTTGTTCAGGGGGCGGGCGTGGTCACTGGGCGAGTTGCTGTCCCAGGCGGATTTGGCGTGGCGGGTCAAAATCAGGGTACGGGTCATGATGGGTGAAAATACCTCATGTGATGTGCGGTTTGTTCTATGCGTCGTCCAGCCCCCTGGCTCAGAGGGCATGCGCACCGGGCGAGGCATCCCTGCGTCATGCAGGCTACTCCGGCCGGGGTGTCTAGATGTTGGTGACAGGCGGTTAGATCATAGGGGCCGCCATCAGCCAGTGCATGTACCGGGCATGTATTCAAACATGGCTGGGTTGTGCATGTCGCGCAGGGAGAGTGTGCCAAAGGAGGGGGGGGTATGTCAAAGCTTTGATCGAAGTGGAGCGCTCCCCGGTAGGATATCAACATGCCGACCTCATCATGCACCATCATTTGTGACGGGGATGTGAAGGCACGCCCCGAGGCCAGCGCCCAGTTCACAAAGGGCGTATAGGGTGGGCCACAAAAAGGGAAATAGGCCGTCGCCCCCAGCGCACTGCCCAGGGCGCCAATCACCCGGGCCGACCAAAGGTCCACCGGATTGGGCTGGTCGTCCAGATGCTCAGGAGACTGCGTGAAGACTTGCCAGAACCGTGCCCCCGTGCCCAAGAGAACCAGGGTGCCATGGGAGAGGTTCTTCACCGGGCGCTTGCCGGGATGGAGCGCGCCATAGATGTTCAACCCCTGCTCCAGCACCGCTTGCAAGGTCTTGTCATAGCTTGGGGGGGTCTCTGGGCTGCCAGATCTGTCTGCGGTCATCATATCCTCCCCTCCTGTCTGTAGGAGAGGATATCAGACTGAACCGCAAGACACGCGCAGAAACGGCGCTCTCCGTCCAGATGCGCCGCTTGGGGGAAGGACCGCGTTTAGGCGCGGATCATCGAGCCCGCGCCGTGATCGGTAAACAGTTCCAGAAGAACCGCGTTCTTTACCCGCCCATCGACAATGGTACAGGCGCGCACACCTGAACGTACGGCCTCAAGCGCGGTTTCGGTCTTGGGGATCATGCCGCCGGCAATCACGCCCTCAGCGGTCATCCGCTCGACATCGGCGGCCTTCAGCTCGGTCACAACCTCGCCGGTGGCATCTTTGACGCCAGACACATCAGTGAGCAGCAGCAGCCGGTCAGCATTCAGCGCGGTGGCGATGGCGCCGGAGGCAGTGTCGCCGTTGATGTTGAAGGTCTCGCCATTGTGACCGGCCCCAATTGGGGCAATCACCGGAATGATGTGTTTTTCAAACAGGTCATGCAGCACCTGCGGGTCCATCTTTGAAGGTGCACCAACAAAGCCAAGCTTGGCATTGGCCTGATCGCAGGTGATCAGATTGGCATCTTTGCCAGAGAGGCCAACGGCACGGCCCCCCTGGGCATTGATCGCCTGGACGATGCGTTTGTTGACAACCCCCGAGAGCACCATCTCCACCACTTCCATGGTGGCCTGATCGGTGACGCGCTTGCCGTCGACAAACTCCGACTGGATCTGCAGCTTGTCCAGCATAGCATTGATCATCGGACCACCACCATGCACGATCACCGGATTGACCCCGACCTGGCGCATCAGCACGATGTCGCGGGCAAAGGTTTCCATCGCTTCATCGCTGCCCATGGCATGGCCACCCAGCTTGATAACAACAATGGCTCCGTCATAGCGCTGCAAATAGGGCAGGGCGCTTGAGAGAGTTTCGGCAGTGGCAATCCAGTCGCGGTTCATATCTTGTTTCTTCATGGCTCAGGGTCCTCTTGGCGTCTGGTGTTACGCGGTTCTGGCACCGCTGCCAAGTGTGACATCAAGTGCGACATAGAGATTGCGGCCCCGGATTAGGCTGGTAGGGTCGCCGCATCGATGAATTAGACGGAAATCACGCCATGCGCCAAAAGACTTTGCTTCTGACCGGCGCCAGCCGCGGTATTGGCCACGCCACTGTGCGCCGCTTCAACGCCGAAGGCTGGCGGGTGATCACCTGTTCACGCCAACCCTTTCCCGAGGAATGCCCCTGGGGGGGCGGTGCTGAGAATCACGTGCAGTTGGATCTGACTGATCCCTCCGACACCATCAACGCCGTGGGGGTCATTCAGGAACGTCTGGGTGGCCAGCTCGATGCGCTGGTCAATAATGCTGGCATTTCCCCCAAGGGCCCCGATGGCGAACGGCTGAGCACCCTGGACACCGATCTGATGACCTGGGGCAAGGTGTTCCACGTTAATTTCTTTTCCTCGGTGGTTCTGGCGCGGGGGCTGAAGGATGAACTGGCAGCGGCCAAGGGCTCGGTGGTGAATGTGACCTCTATTGCCGGCAGTCGGGTGCACCCCTTTGCCGGGGCGGCCTATGCCACCTCCAAGGCGGCGCTGGCCGCGTTGACCCGCGAGATGGCGCATGATTTTGGCCCTCTGGGGGTGCGGGTCAATGCCATTGCCCCCGGCGAGGTCGAGACGGCCATTCTGTCACCCGGAACTGACAAGATTGTCGAGAAACTGCCAATGCAGCGCCTGGGCCAGCCCGAAGAGGTTGCCGCTGCGATCTACTTCCTGTGTTCAAAGGAAAGTTCCTACATCTCTGGGGCTGAGATCGAAGTGAACGGTGCTCAACACGTATGAGGTTCGATTTTTTTGAGGAAAAGCCATTGGCGTTTAGATTATTGAACTGGTCATTTGCAGCCGTATTTCTGGTGGCTTGCACACCGCAAATGCCCGACAGCTATAAGGAAACCCTGGTCCCGGCTGAGATCGAAGGGGAGCCCCCACGAGAAAAGTATTACTATTCAAACTGGTTCGGACAAGCATCTCTACTCCATGCGAGAGAAAGCCCTCTGGAACGCTGATTTGAAGGATGACGAGGTATTGGTTGTCAGACTATCAGTCTTGCCGAGCCACGGGGGGGGGGCAGCCTTGTGCGCCTTAGCCTCATGGATGAGGGAAAGGGTCGTTTTGTTCAAAAGGACCCCGCTGGGATTTTTGGTTATGAAGTTAACTGGCTACATGATGTGGATGCTGGCTCCATTTCCAGACAGGAAGTGGACAACATTCAAAAAGTGGTAAGTGATCTGCGACTCTTTGAGGGGGGGATCGCCAACGGGTTCGATGAAACTGTGCCCTACCTTGGGGAGGACGGTGAACCTGCTGACCTCGTGGCTTTGGATGGGACTATCATCGTTCTGGAGTTCAAGAGCCGACAGGACTATTTTGTCCTTCAGCGCCATGAAACCGAGGTGCGCCGATCGTCCCGTTTGGGGATGCTGATTTCCGATATTGCCCAAACCGGTGGGAAATCCCCGTTGATCTCGCCTTATGTTTGGAACCCACGGCCTTAGTCGTGAGCAGCTACATTCGCGGGATAAATGTTCCTGTTCTAGCATTGGTTTTAGTAATCGACCCCGCAGAGGAGTCTAAGCTCTGCGAGGTCTTTGTGGTCAGCAGGGAAATCAGGGACGCAAAGGCCCTGCCAACCCGGCGCCTGCCAGTTATCGGAGATATGGCAGAGGCCTGTTCACAAGCCTCTGGGCGGTTTAGCTGAGGGCGCGTTTCATCGCCGGGATGTTGCTCAGGATCAGGATATCAAAGGCCAAAACCGCCAGGAGGGTGGCACCCACCAATGGGAAGGCCATCGAGGTAAAGAGACCGATCAGCACAGCGCCTTTCCAGAACGGCAAATCTGCGGGCACCGGAGGGGCGGCGAGACGGCCGGCCTGGGAGGGGCGGCGTTTGACCCACATGACCACACCGGAGAGGGAGACAAAGATCACCGAGAGGCAAAAGACTACGTTGAGAATGAAATTCCAGGTGCCCATCAGCCCCATGTGGAAGGGAATGCCAACGGCCATGGCCTTGCCGGCCCAGGAGTAATCTTCGTATTTCACATCCGCCAGGATCTTGCCGGTGTATTGGTCGATGTGGATGGTGCGGTCGACAAAAGGATCATCTGAATCGCTGCTCATGCTGTCGCGGTTGATGGTCCAGACACCACCTTCGCCGCCTGGATAGGCCACCCGAAACCGGCCTTCCATCCCCAGCATACGGCCCAGCACGACGATGCTGTCGACATTCACCGCAGTGCCGTCGGGAATGCCCGTGAGACCCGCTTCAGAGCCCGACGCGGGCATCGGTGTTTGTTCCAGCGCCCAGGGTACATCATTGGTGGAGCCGTGGTTCATATCCGCATGGATTGAATCCGACAGGGGAACATTGTCCCATTTCTCTGCCGGGAAGGTGCTCCAGGCCTGTACCATTTTGCCGCCCCAGATGCCGGTCCAGGACAGGCCGGAAATCAGAAAGACAACCAGCAGCGCGGAGATCCAAAACCCGGTTACCGCATGTAGGCTCTTCCACCAGGCGCGGCCCTTGGCGCGGAGGTCAGGCACAAAGGCCGACAGGGCGTTGCCACGGGGCCACCAGATATAGAGCCCGGTCAGCACCAGTAGCAGGCCAAGGCCCGCCGCGATTTCAATCATGCGATCCCCGGCCGTGCCAATCAGCAGGTCGGAATGGATATTGTCGGCAAAATCGTACCAACCGGCACGACGATCCCAGATCTCCACCACCTCGCCGGTGTATTGGTTGAGCGCAACAAGGCGCTGGCCAGCATCCGTCTTGATGCGGAACACGGTTGCCAAGTCTGGCGCTTTGGGACCGATCCATTCGGCCACGGTGCCGGGTTGTGCCTCCAGGGCGGCTGCAGACTGATCGGCAAGGCTTAGCGCGACCTCACCCTGGATGATCCGGATGGTTTCGCCGTCGCGCCCGTCAAACTGGGTGATGAACATCATCATCAACCCGGTGACGGCAAGGGTCAGGAAAAACGGGATGACATAAAGCGCGGCATAGAAGTGCCAGCGCCAGGCGGCGAAGTAGAATTTCTCAGAAAACGAGCGCAATTGGCCCGCGTCTTGCGGTTGGCTGGTGGCCATTGGGGTCTCTCCATATCAGAACAGTGCCCGGACCCCGATCTGGGGCAGGCGGATCTCAAAAATTGTGGTTTTGAAGTTCAGGAGAGAGCGGGAGGCCCGCGGGCATCATAGCGCCAGTGAAAGCCGGCGGTGTGATGGGTAAAGCCCTCATGCATCCAGCGGGCGGTGAGGGGGGCGTTGTCCGCCAGAACAAAGCCACCATCAGGCAGCAGAGCCGTGGTGGCCAGCGCGGTGAAGGGACAGCTGCGATCATCCATCTGTTCTGTTGGCGCAGGCGTTTCACCGCCCAGATCGACCCAGCGTTCCTCGGTGCCGTCGGTGGTACAGATGACCAACAATACTTTTCCGTCGCTGCCATGCGCAGGCATCCAGCCCGCCGGGATCAACCCGGCGGCCAGGATGGCCAGCATCATGAGATATGACAGCAGGCGGCGCATTTATTATTCGAGACCGGTGATGATCGAACGCAGGGTGGCGATGCCATCGCCTTTTTCCGATGAGGTCAGCACGATCTCGGGATAGGCCGCAGGGTGACGCCCCAGAGCTGTCTTCACCTGCTCGATCACCTTCTCGCGGTCTTTGAGCTTCACCTTATCGCCCTTGGTCATGACCACCTGAAAGGTCACGGCAGAGCTGTCCAGCAGGCTCATGATTTCCTCATCGACATCTTTGACGCCATGACGGCTGTCAATCAGCACAAAGGCCCGGCGAAGGGTCTGGCGACCGCTAAGATAGCGCTTTAGCAGCTTTTGCCACTTTTCCACCACGGCCAGCGGTGCGTTGGCATAGCCATAGCCGGGAAGGTCAACGAGATAGAGCTCGGGGCCCTGGGTGAAATAATTGATTTCCTGGGTGCGCCCCGGCGTGTTGGAGGCTCGCGCCAGACCCTTGGTTCCGGTCAGGGCGTTGATCAGGCTGGATTTCCCAACGTTGGAGCGGCCTGCAAAGCAGACCTCCATACGGTCCGCATCGGGCAGGCCCGACATGGCGACAACGCCTTTGACAAACAGGGATTCGCCCGCAAACAGCTTGCGGCCCTTTTCAGAAGTGAACTGGTCTGGCTCTTCGGCCAGGGAAAACTGCATCTGCATCAGAGTACCTTTACGCTATCGCCCAAACGGATGTCACCACCTGTGACGACCTCGGCATAGACTGAGAAATCCTGATGGCCCCAATTTTCCTTGAGCGTCTTCAGGGTGTCGGCGTCGCGGACGCCGGTTTCGGGGTTTGCGGTGGTGGCAAGGCAGCGCACCACGGGTTCGCGCACCAGAAAAACCGCTTCACCGATTTGGATTTTTTTTCCGACCAAATCGTTTTCAACCCAGGCTTCGCCCAGATCAAACCAGATATTGCCGCGCCAGCGCAGCGGCGACAGGTCTTGTCCCATGGCAGCTTCGACCGCGCGATGCGAGGCCCAGTTGCACAGTGAAACCGAAGGAAAATCCGTATCCGTCATGCCGCGACCGGGGACCCGGATGATGCGGGCAGAAGCTGCGCGATTGGCGGGCGTCAGCGGCTTTTCCCAATCCAGAAACCGGTGCAGGTCCGCCGGAGCATTGGGGTCAAACGTCAGATCGGGTTGATCCGGATGGCTGAGTGTCAACGCGCCACTGGCGTCGTCCAGCTTGGCGTTGATGGCCATCAGTTGCGGTGCCTTGGAACCACGGGTGAAATTCTGGCAAGGGACCCATTGGCTGCCGTCTGCCTTTGACGAGTCATGAGCAACCGCCCAGACACGATCGCCGGGCATTGTCTGCCCGGCGATCATGGTTACGCTCTCTAGTGCTTCCCGCCCGTGAGATTTGAGCGGGTGGCGCCAGATATTTGTAACGGTTTTGGTCATTTCTGATCCGTCTTCGGCTTGCGTTTGACGCTGGCTTTGATGTTGCCAAAGACGTCAGGTTTGTAGCCGTGGCTGCGCATGATCAGATACTGCTGGGTGAAGGTGATGGTGTTGTTGGCGATCCAGTAGACAACCAGACCAGAGGCAAAACCACCCAGCATGAACATGAAGACCCAAGGCATCCAGGCAAAGATCATCTGCTGAGTCGGATCCGTTGGCGCCGGGTTCAGCTTTTGCTGCAGCCACATGGAGATACCCAGGAGCAGCGGCAGGATACCGATAAAGACCAGAGCCATGATGCTTTCGGGGGCAGGTCCCTCAAAGGGCAGCAAACCAAAGAAGTTCATGATCGAGGTCGGATCCGGCGCGCTCAGATCCTGGAAAGGACCAAAGAAGGGCGCATGACGCAGTTCCAGCGTCACAAAGATCACCTTGTAGAGCGAGAAGAAGATCGGGATCTGGATCAGGATCGGCAAGCAGCCCGCAGCAGGGTTCACTTTCTCCCGCTTATAGAGCTCCATGATCTCTTTTTGCTGCTTCTGACGATCGTCACCGGCGCGTTCTTTCAGCTTCTCCATCTCCGGCTGCAGCTCTTTCATCTTAGCCATCGAGGCATAGGATTTATAAGCCAGCGGGAAGACGATGATCTTGATCAGAACCGTCAGGGCGATGATGGCCCACCCCATGTTGCCAATCAGCGCATTGAGCCAATGCAGCACGGCAAAGATCGGTTTGGTCAGGAAGAAGAACCAGCCCCAGTCGATGCTGTCGAGGAAGCCAGCAATGCCGCCCTTCTCATAGGCGCGGATGGTTGCCCATTCCTTGGCGCCGGAGAACAGCTGGGTGGTGACCTCAGAGGTTTCACCAGCGGCCAGGGTCATGGTCGGCAGCACAACGTCTGTCTGATAGATGTCGCGGCGTTCGTCATATTTGACCGAGGACCGGAAGGCCTGTCCCGGTGCCGGGATCAGCGTCGACATCCAATAGTGGTCGGTAAACCCGATCCAGCCATTGTCTGCCACCTGTTTGACCTCAGAACGCGATCCATCGCGGGGATCCACGTCAAAATCGGCAACATCGGAGTAATCCAGCTCGGCCAGCTCGCCGTCGGCCATGCCAACAACGCCCTCGTGCAGGATGAAGAAGTTCTTCATGTCCGCAGGCTCACCATGGCGCGCCAGCGTGCCATAGGGGGCGAGCGAAACGCTGGCACCGGACGCATTAGTGACCGACTGGGTGATCGCGAACATGTAGTCTTCGTCCACCGCAATGGTGCGGTTGAAGGTCAGACCCTTGCCATTGTCCCAGGTCAGGGTGACAGGGCTGTCTGGTGTCAGCTCAGCGCCGGCAGGCGCGGTCCACAGGGTATTGGCCCCTGGCACGTCCTCAGCGCCCAGACCACTGCCTGGTGCCCAGCCATAGAGCGCGTAGTAAGCACCCTGTTGACCAACGGGAGAGAGGAACTGGACAATTTCCGGCGCATCATTGGTGATGCGGTAGTCCTTGAGCGCCAGATCGTCGATGCGACCACCCTGCAGCGAGATGCTGCCGGTGATGCGATCAGATTCGATGCTGAGGCGAGGCGCGTCAGAGGCACTGGCCTCTTCGCTGGTCTGGCTGGTCACAGCTTCGGCTGCAACGGCACTGGGGCTACTGGCGGTACCGTCTGCGGGTGCCGTCTCAGTTGCCACGGCTTCGGGAGCCGGGGTTACCTCTGGGGGTGGGAAAAAATACATCCACCCAAGAAGCACGAGGCTGCTGAGTGCGATTGCGACAATGAGATTCTTGTTCTGGTCGTCCATTTGGGACT
Source organism: Pseudophaeobacter sp. EL27 (assembly GCF_900313025.1). Classification (GTDB taxonomy): domain Bacteria; phylum Pseudomonadota; class Alphaproteobacteria; order Rhodobacterales; family Rhodobacteraceae; genus Pseudophaeobacter. The sequence goes on along the minus strand of NZ_OMPQ01000002.1, from coordinate 19,851 downwards.
GCCACCTCGTGTAGGGAATGACAGGGTGTGGTTCAACAGAGAAGACCCCCAAAGGTCAAGCGGAATCGCCGGAATCCGGGGCGGCAAAGCGCCCCGAGCACAGAAAACCAGTGTTCAGCGGCTGATAAGACAGTGTTGAGCCAGGTGCCGGGCTGCGATCAGCGGGTGTGCCGACCAATTTCCGGAGCATCCTGCAGCTTGGCCTCATGAGCAGTGATCCAGTCCAGAGTCTGGTCAAATGGCATGGGGCGGCCAATGCCAAAGCCCTGCACATGACCACAGCCAAGCTGTGACAGCAGCGCGTGTTCACCAACGGTTTCGACACCCTCTGCCAATGTCTCAAGATCGAGACGCTCGGCCATGGTCAAAATGGCGGCAATCAGTTTCTGCTGGTCCGGGTCACGATCGGCGCGCAGCACAAAGGAGCGGTCGATCTTGATGCGGGAGATATTGAAACGGCGCACTGCCGAGATCGAGGCATGGCCGGTGCCAAAATCATCCAGTTCGATATGACAGCCCAGATCGCTGAGCGCGGCGATATTGCGGGTCACCACATCATCGGGACGGTCGGTCATCACAGTTTCCAGGATTTCAACCGAAAGACGTGCAGGGGGCAGGTCGAATCGCTCCAATTCCCATTTGATATTCTCTGCGAGATTTGGATTGCGCAGCTCTTGGGTGGCAAAGTTCACCCCAACAGCAGGCACCTTCAATCCGGCAGCGTCCCAGGCATTGAGCGCAGTCAGCGAGTGATAGAGCATGACCTGGCTGAGCCGTTCCATCAGGCCGGCTTCCTCCAGTACGGGCAGGAACTTGCCGGGGGGAATCAGGCCGCGTACCGGGTGCATCCAGCGGGCCAGGGCCTCAAACCCTGAAACACGGCCGGTATCGGTGCAGATCTGCGGCTGAAACCAGGGCAGAATTTGTCCGGCTTCCAGCGCCTCGGCCGCTTCTTCGCGCAGGTTGCCACGGGCTTTGCTGCGCTGATGCATATCGGCGGAAAAGACCCGGATACCCGAGGGCCCGTTTTGTTGTGCCTCATTCAGCGCGGCACAGGCGGCAGCCGACCAATCGGTGTATTCTGTGCTTGGGGCGCGGGTGTTCAGGCAAAACCCTACCGAGCAAGAGGCATAGACTGTGGTGCCGTCAAGCGAGATCGGCTCCTCCACCGCGGCCTGGATGCGGCCGGCCATTTGAACACAGGTTTCGAGATCCAGCTGAAGCACCGGGGTCAGACAGACGGCAAATTTGCTGTCGCCGATTCGCGCCACGGTATCGCCATTGCGCAGGGTGCTGGCAATCCGCTCGCCGCAGCTCTGAATGATGCGGTCGCCTGCGTCCTGACCTTCGCGGGTGACGAGTTCTTTGAATTCATCAATTTCGATATAGTAGAGCGCCGAGCGCAGCTCGGTCTTTGTGCAGTCCTCCACAATGCGCTTCATGGCCTGTTCAAAACCCTCGCGCAGCATCAACCCGGTGACGCTGTCGCGTGGAATTGGGTTGCGGCCATGGGCAGAAAAGCCGCCAAAGGCTGCAAAGATCAGGGGTATGCCCAGCGCCACCCAAAGCAGCGCAGCTTCACCACCGAGCCAAAAGGTCGCGAGGGTGAGGGCGGGCAAGAACGCAAGAATGGGAGGCGACAACAGCGCCGGGGCCAATCTCGTCCGAATTCGGTTAAAAAGACCGGAATTCGCTTTTGTCATGTTCAGACCTTTCGCCTAAAGCAGGAGTGCTCCGGCAGAATAGAGGTCTGTTTCTGACTCCGGAGTTAACGCAGCAGCGGAATCTCGTCTGAATCTGCACTTTCCGCGCTGATTTTGCGCTCCAGCCCGGCAAAGTCGAACAGTTTGGGGTCCAACAGATGCGAAGGGCGCGCATTGGTCAGAGCGCGGAACATCACTTGGCGGCGACCGGGACTGTTGGCTTCCCATTGGTCGAGAATCTGTTTGACCTGCTGGCGTTGCAGCCCATCCTGACTGCCACATAGGTCGCAGGGAATGATGGGGTAATCCATTGCTTTAGCGAATTTTTCACAGTCCACCTCGGCCACATGGGCGAGGGGGCGATAAACAAAAAGATCGCCTTCTTCATTGACCAGCTTGGGTGGCATGGTGGCGAGGCGACCACCATGGAAAAGGTTCATAAAGAAGGTTTCCAGGATGTCATCGCGGTGATGACCGAGAATCACTGCCGAACAACCTTCTTCACGGGCAACCCGGTACAGGTTGCCGCGGCGCAGCCGTGAGCAAAGCGCGCAGAATGTCCGCCCGGCAGGCACCTTGTCGACAACGATACTATAGGTGTCCTGATACTCGATCCGGTGCGGCACACCCATTTTTTCCAGAAAGGCGGGCAGCACGGTGGCCGGAAACCCGGGTTGACCCTGGTCTAGATTGCAGGCCAGCAGATCCACCGGCAACAGCCCGCGCCACTTCAGCTCATGCAGCACGGCCAGCAGTGTATAGCTGTCCTTGCCCCCCGACAGGCAGACCAGCCATTTTGGCGTGCTGCCATCGGCAGGGCGCTCCACCATGCCATATTGCTCGATCGCTTCGCGCGCCTGACGCACGATACGTTTGCGTAGCTTTTTGAACTCGGTGGTCGAGGGCGCTCCGGCAAAGAGCGGGTGGATTTCGGTCTGGTCATCATCAAACATGTCGGCCCCCTAGCCCCTGGCGCGGCATTTGCCAAGAAAAAAGGACAACTCTGGCCTTTGAGCATCGGAGCGATACTAGTCTTTTTGCAGAGATTTTTCGTGTTCAGGGTCGCTGCCGGGGACCGGATCATAGCCATCGCCGCCCAGCGGGTGGCAGCGGCCGATGCGGCGCAGGGTCAGGTAAGCCCCCTTGATGGCGCCGTGTTTTTCCAGTGCTTCCAGCGAATAGGCGGAACAGGTTGGCTGATAACGGCAGTTGAACCCCACCCAGGGCGAAAAGATCAGCCGATAGGCGCGGACCGGTAGCGCCAGGATATGAGCAAGCGGTGTCATGGGACCAAGATAGGGGGCGTACTGTGATGCGTGTAGGTCATCCGTGGATCTTTTTGACTGCATAGGCCAGATCGCGCTTGAGATCTTCAAAGTCACGGTTGGCGGTGACCAGGGCGCGGCCGATCAGCACGTAGTCCCAGCCGTCCCGGCCAAGACCGGGCAGCACATGACGCGCGGCTTCGCGCAAACGGCGCTTGGCACGGTTGCGGGCCACGGCATTGCCGACCTTTTTGGAACAGGTAAAGCCGACGCGAAATCCTTCGGCTTCGCCTTCTTTACGTTGGCGGCCCTGGACCATCATGCTTTTGGTTCCCTGGCGGCGGGCACGGGCGGCAGCGAGAAATTCGCTGCGTTTGGACAAAACCACCAGGGGGGCCGATTTTACGCGGGGCTGGGGCGTGTCTGCGCAAACAGAAACCGCCGAAGGCTGGTTCCCGGCGGCAGCTGAGCTGTCCTGAGGGGCCTTCGGCGGTGTCATATCTGTCAATCCTTGGGGCGTCGCGCTTATGCGCTCAGCTCCTTGCGGCCACGTGCGCGGCGTGCGTTAAGGATCTTGCGGCCTGCCTTGGTGGCCATGCGCGCACGAAAACCGTGGCGACGTTTACGAACCAGGTTCGAAGGCTGATAGGTGCGTTTCATCGCTCCGGTCTCCAATTTCTACAGGGCAAAGCGGAATCGCTACCCGTGGGGTCTATCTCGAAGCCCGGTCTTTAGAAGGGATTCTCCGGCAAGTCAAACGCTGAGCCCCGCCTTTTGGCAGCTGAGGGCAAGATTTCTGTCAAAAAGCGTCACAAAAGCCCGCCCTCTGCAACGGAATGTTGCAAAACCCCTAGGCAAGGCTGCGAATCCTCACGAAAAGACGCCTATCAGATCAAGGCCGCGTGATCAGCCCCGGTAAAACCTCGCGGGTCTCATAGATTGCGCGTAGCACCTGAAAGCAGAGCGCAGCTCCATAAGCCGAGGCCAAGAGAGAAGAATAAGATGACCGAGACGCCAAAACGCGGGCTAGCCCGTCACCTCCCCCTGATTATCGTGGTCGTGATCGCGCTGATCGGGGCCGCAACGCTCAAAGACCATCTCAGCTTTGATACGCTGCGCGACAACCGCGAGGGTCTGATGGCGTTTCGCGATCAAAACTTCCTGGGGTTGGTGGCGCTTTTTGTGGGGATCTACATCCTGATTGTGGTGTTCTCACTGCCCGGTGCTGCGGTGGCCTCGGTGACGGGGGGGTTCCTCTTTGGACTGACAACGGGAACCGTGCTCAATGTGCTGGCCGCAACCATCGGGGCCTCTGGCATCTTTCTGGCCGCTCGGCTGGGGTTGGGGGAGATGCTGACCTCCAAGCTGGAGGCGGCAGAGGGCCGGGTGCAGATGCTGAAGCGGGCGCTGCGTCAAAATGAGATCGAGGTACTACTGCTGCTGCGTCTGGTGCCTGCGGTGCCCTTCTTTGTTGCCAACCTGCTGCCCGCGCTGGTGGGTGTTCGCTTTGGCAACTTCCTGTGGACCACGGCCCTGGGCATCATTCCCGGCGCAATTGTTTTCACCTGGATCGGGGTTGGCGTTGGCGAGGTGTTTGACCGCGGTGAAGATCCGGATCTGTCCTTGCTCTGGGAGCCGCATGTGATTGGCCCCTTGCTGGGGCTTTGTGTTCTGGCGGCGATGCCGATCATCGTCAAATCCCTACGTCCCAAGAAAGCGAGCTGAGCCATGAGCGCAAAGACAGAAACCCAGATCAAATGTGATCTTTTGGTGATTGGGGCTGGCTCTGGCGGGCTTTCGGTCGCGGCAGGCGCCAGCCAGATGGGCGCCTCGGTGGTGCTGCTGGAGGGCCATAAGATGGGCGGCGACTGCCTGAACTTTGGCTGCGTGCCCTCCAAGGCGCTGCTGGCCAGCGCAAAGGTGGCACAGACCCAGGCCCATTCCGCCGCCTTTGGTGTCGCGGATCAGGTTCCACAGGTGGATTACGCTGCCGCCAAAGCCCATGTGCACAACACAATCGAAACCATCGCGCCAATGGACAGCCAGGAACGGTTTGAAGGCTTTGGCGTGCAGGTCATTCGCGAATTTGGCGAATTCATTTCCCCGACGGAAGTGAAGGCGGGCGATCATGTGATCCGCGCGCGCCGAGTGGTGATCGCCACCGGGTCCTCGCCGCTGGTGCCACCGGTGCCAGGGCTGGAGAGCGTGCCCTATGAAACCAATGAGACCCTGTTTGATCTACGTGAACGCCCCGAGCATCTGCTGATCATCGGCGGCGGCCCCATCGGCATGGAAATGGCGCAGGCGCATATCCGGCTGGGTTGTAAGGTCACGGTGATCGAGGGCGCCAAGGCGCTGGGGCGCGATGATCCCGAAGCCGCCGCCGTGGTGCTGGAGGCGCTGCGCGCAGAGGGCGTCGAGATCATCGAGGGTGCGCTGGCGGCTGAGATAACCGGTGAAGCTGGCGCTATTGAGGTGAAGACCAAAGATGGGCGCAGCTTTGCGGGCTCGCACCTGTTGATGGCGGTGGGGCGCAAAAGCAATGTGGATCGGCTGAACCTTGAGGCTGGCGGAATCGAGCCGAGCCGCACAGGCATCAAGGTAGATGCCTCACTGCGCACCAGCAACAAAAGGGTCTATGCCATTGGTGATGTGGCGGGTGGGCTGCAGTTCACTCATGTCGCTGGCTATCATGCCGGGGTGATCATTCGCTCTTCGCTGTTTGGCCTTCCCTCCAAAGCCCAGGAGCTGCACATCCCGCGCGCCACCTATACGGATCCGGAACTGGCGCAGGTCGGTTTGAGCGAGGCCGAGGCGCGGGCGCAATATGGCGATAGGCTGGAGCTGGCCCGGTTCGATTTTCACCACAATGACCGCGCTCTGGCGGAGCTGAAAACCAAAGGCTTTATCAAGGTGATGGTGGTCAAGGGGCGGCCGGTTGGGGCGACGATTGTCGGCCATCAGGCCGGTGAATTGATTTCATTGTGGTCGCTGGCTTTGGCGAATAGGCTGAAGATGAGTCAGGTCGCCGCGATGGTGGCACCTTACCCGTCGATTGGGGAGATCAACAAACGTGTTGCCGGTGCTTATTTCTCACCACGGCTCTTTGAGAGCCAAATGGTCAAACGTGCGGTGCGGTTTGTGCAACGCTGGATCCCTTAAACTGGAAAGGGCTCTATGCTGAATTCTCTTTCAGGCAGGTTTCTGGTCCTGACCGTCGTCTTTGTGATGCTGGCCGAAGTTCTGATCTTTGTGCCCTCTGTTTCTCGTTTTCGTCTCGACTATCTGTCCGAACGTCTGGAGCGGGCGCAGATTGCCTCTCTGGCCTTGCTGGCAGACGACATGCTTGAGACCGATCTGGAGGCGGAGCTGTTGGAAAATGCCGGGGTCTATAACGTGGTCCTGCGCCGCGATGAGATTCGCCAGCTGATGTTGTCCTCACCCATTCCGCAGCCGATAGCGGGCACATATGATCTGCGCATGGCCAATGCCATGACGCTCATCGGTGATGCCTTTCGCCAATTGGCCAGCCCCGAGAACAGGATCATCCGGGTGATTGGCGCGCCGGTGCGGGATGCGGGGCTGCTGATTGAAATCACCATCGAGACCGCGACGCTTAGGGCGGCGATGATCGACTATGGGGTGCGGGTTCTGCTGCTTTCTGCGGTAATCTCGATCTTTACCGCCCTGCTGCTGTTTGCTGCGGTGCGGGTGTTTCTGGTGCGCCCGATCGAGGGCGTGGTTGGCTACATGCAACGCTACGCTGCCGCGCCAGAGGATGCCCGTGGTATCATCCAGCCCAATGCTGGCGTCACCGAGCTGCGCGAAGCAGAAGAGGCTTTGCAGCAGCTGCAGACCGAATTGACCCAGGCGCTGCGGCAGAGGGAACGGCTGGCGCAATTGGGCGGGGCGGTGGCCAAGATCAGCCATGATCTGCGCAATATCCTGACCTCGGCGCAGCTGTTCACTGACCGCATCGAGATGAGCGAAGACCCTCTGGTGCGGCGGCTGGCACCAAAACTGGTGAACTCCATCACCCGCGCGGTTTCGCTCTGCGAAGGCACCCTGGCCTTTGGCCGGGCCGAAGAGCCCGCACCGACCTTCTCTCATGTGGCGTTTTGCGAGCTGGTTGAGGACATTGTGGAAAGCGAGCTTTTGGCGCCGGGAGATGTTGCAGTTGATCTGATCAATGCAGTGCCCAAGGGGATGATGCTGCGCGGTGATTCCGAACAGCTGTTTCGGGTAGTGATGAATCTGGTGCGCAATGCGCGTCAGGCGATTGTGGCCACAGGCAAGCCCGGTTGTGTGACAATCGCGGCCCGCGACGAGGAAGACGCCTGGTGGATCACCGTTTCTGATACCGGGCCGGGACTGCCCAAGCGTGCACAAGAAAACCTGTTCACCCCGTTCCAGGGCAGCGTCCGCAAGGGAGGCAGTGGTCTGGGGCTGGCCATTGCGGCAGAGCTGACCAAGGGACACGGCGGCTCGGTGATGCTCAGCCGGACTGGTCCCGAAGGCAGCAGCTTTGAAATTCACCTGCCCAAGGGTGATGGCACCCTGTGATCGGCAAGCCAGAGGGCGTGTTGCCAAAAGCCGGAAATGAAAAAGACCGGAACTTATTTGTTTTTGGGGTTGCGCGCCTCACCCCCTAGCACTAAACCCCGCCGCAGTGGACCGATAGCTCAGCTGGATAGAGTACCTGACTACGAATCAGGGGGTCGGGGGTTCGAATCCTCCTCGGTCCGCCACTATTTCAAATCGCCCTCAGGGCTGGTTTGGGAAGGTTTGGGAGTTAGCCGCAGTTTGGCTTGCTTCTCTAGAGCAGGGGCCTTAAATCCTGACGCAGTGGACCGATAGCTCAGCTGGATAGAGTACCTGACTACGAATCAGGGGGTCGGGGGTTCGAATCCTCCTCGGTCCGCCACTGCCTCCCCGCCTTATGTAAGACCCTGCCTTCGAGAACATGACTTGGCCGAGATGCTGTCATCTAGGATGGCTGCAGGGCCGCTGGGTAGAATGTCGCATTTTATTTTTTGAATGTGATGGCTAAGATCTCTGGCAATTGCGCCTATGCGTTGCAGTAACAGAGGTCTCGGTATGAATCTGCCCAGTATGATCCTGAAGGCGGCATCTGACGTCAAAGCTTTGATCGGCTCGGCAGCAAGCCGACCTGCCTTGCAGGACGGCCAGCAGAATAGCGGGGGATTGCCGGATGGCGTCACAGCTGAAACGGGAGGGCTGGGCATGATCTGGATCCTTATTACTGCTGCGGCGTTTGTTTTCCCTGGTCTTGCCTCTGGGCAGGGGCTTGGTGTGCAATCCGTGACGCCGGGGATCTGGGCAATTGTTGGCCCCAAAGAGCAGCGCAACCCGGGCAACCATGCCAATAACGCAACCTTTGGATTGGTCGAAACCGAGGCGGGCGCGGTTCTTGTCGATCCGGGCGGATCCTGGAAGGGCGCCGAGGCCCTGCATCAGCTGGTGCGCAGGCTGACGGATCAGCCAGTAAGATATGTGATCAACACCGGCGGACAGGATCACCGTTGGCTTGGCAATGGCTATTGGCAAGCGCAGGGCGCAACCGTTATCGCCTCAGAAGCGGCGGTGGCGGATCATAGGGCGCGGGCTACGCAGCAGTTGTCGGCGCTGACCCATATGCTGGGGGACTCTCTGTTAGGTACAGAGCCCTCCTTTGCCGATCTCACCTTTGAACATGACTACCAGCTGGACATCGGTCAGATGCGCTTTGAGATCATGCACCGTGGCTCGGCCCATACCCTGGGGGACAGCTTTGTCTGGCTGCCAGAGCAAGAGGTGATGTTCACTGGCGATATCGTCTATGTGGATCGTATGTTGGGGATCGGGCCAGCGGGGGATAGCGCCAGCTGGCTGGAGGTTTTTGATGTCATGGCAGGTTTTGGTGCGCGCCATATTGTGCCGGGTCATGGCAGGGCAACGGATATGGAGCAGGCCCGGGCGGAAACCCGTGATTACCTCGCCCATCTGCGCCGCGAGATTGGCAGGGTGATCGAGGCGGGCGGATCCATTGAGGAGGGGACCGACATTGATCAGACCCAGTTCAGCCATCTCGCGGTTTTTGAACAGATCGCCAGGAAGAACGCGCAGAACGTCTACATGCAGATGGAATGGGAATGATCTATCGGGTGGTTTTCTGATTTCTTGCCTTAACGTAGCGGGAGCTGACTTGTTTCTCAGGCCGCGACGGACAATTTGATGAAACGAAGCCACCAGTGAAACGACCCGAGAGATTTTGCCATGCGCCAGCTGCTCAGCCCAGACGCCATTCATCCTGCTATTGATGCCGCGATCAGCACTTACCACAGAGACATAGTACAAGAGGCCATCACGGCGGTCACTGGCAATGGGGTTGTGGTGATTGGGATGAAGTACAATCCCTTCGTTTCAAAAGCGCGCAAGGCGCTGCAGGCGGCAGGTATTCCTTTCACCTATCTTGAATACGGCAGCTATACCTCGCAGTGGCACAAACGACTGGCTCTCAAGATGTGGTCGGGCTGGGCAACTTTCCCCATGGTCTTTGTCGACCAGAGGCTTGTAGGTGGATATTCGGAACTGCAAGCGTTGCTGACGGACCCAAAGACGGATCTGCCATCGTTGAAACAGAGCTAAGAAATTCGCAGGTGCTTTTGTCGCTCGGCGAACATTTGGAACAGCCCTCCGCAAAGCGCCTGCGCCTGGACGAATCTGTGCGATCCAAGGCGCTCGCTCTCAAAAAGAGAAACATTTATATGTAGATGAGCTCGTAGTTGTGCCCAGGCTTTGGCCGTGTTGCAGAGATTTTGGCAGGCATGTGCCTATTTTGTTATCAAAAAAATGATCACTTATCTGGCTTTACGTAGGGGTCACCCGTTGTGATTAAGAAAAAAAAAGGAATTCCAGAGGTATCTACTTTGCGAGTATTGAACAGATTGCACGTGGAGTATGACATTGTTTTTCAAGAAAAAGTCTCAAAAAGAGAGTTCCGAAGTTGAGACGAGCAAGGTCATTGCAGGGGTGATTGACCGCACGCAGGCGACCATTCAGTTCGACCCACAGGGCGTGATTTTGACGGCAAACAAGAACTTCCTGCAGGCTGTTGGCTATGAATTGGAGGAAGTCGTCGGCCAGCATCATTCGATGTTTGTCGCGCAGGATATTGCGCAAAGCCCTGAATATAAGGATTTTTGGCAGAGGTTGGCCAAGGGTGAAGATATCACTGACCAGTTTCCCCGTTTAGCCAAGGATGGATCTACAATCTGGATTCAGGCGACCTATGCCTCCTGCGCCGGGGCTGACGGAACTGTGGAGCGCGTAGTAAAGGTCGCCAGCGATGTGACTGCGCGGCGCCGTGGGCTGGGCGCGATTGCCGAAGGGCTGGACGCGCTACGGCATGGGAACCTTGTCCACCGGGTTGTGGTGTCGGATATCGCTGACATTGGCAACCTCGGAAGGGCCTTCAACGATTCCGTTGAACAGCTGGAAGCCACGGTCACAAATGCCAAAACGGTTTCTGTCGGAGTTGGACGGACTGCCGGTGATATCAGCCAGTCTTCCAGTGACCTGTCGGCGCGAACTGAAAGCCAGGCCGCCACTCTGGAACAAACCGCCGCCGCGCTAGAGGAGTTGACCACTACCGTTCAATCCTCAGCGACCGGGGCAAAAAAGGTCGAAGTGATCGTGGGCGAGGCGCAGGCTGTCGCCACCAAAAGCGGTGTTGTGGTTGGAGAGGCCATTGACGCCATGTCAAAGATCGAAGGCTCTTCGGATGAAATTGCCAAGATCATCACCGTGATCGACGACATTGCCTTTCAGACCAACCTTCTGGCGCTGAACGCCGGAGTCGAGGCCGCAAGAGCCGGGGAGGCCGGTCGTGGTTTTGCTGTTGTGGCTTCTGAGGTTCGCGGATTGGCGCAGCGCTCTGCCGATGCGGCTGGCGAGATCAAGGATCTGATTGCTCAGAGCCAGCATCATGTGACCAGCGGTGTTGATCTGGTGGGCCGAACCGGAGAGGAGCTGGAACGGATCATCAAAAGTGTCGGTACAATTTCTGTCCATATCGGCGATATCGCGCGTGGTGCAGCTGAGCAGTCCTCGGCCCTCTCCGAAATCAACACCGGTGTGGTGCAGCTTGATCAGGTGACCCAGCAAAACGCTGCCATGGTCGAAGAAACCACCGCCGTTAGCCATACGCTCTCCAATGATGCCGGGCAATTGACCCAGCAATTGGGCGCCTTCAAGGTCAAGTCGAACAATGGCGGAGCAGGTGGCTCAAACGTGGTGCCCATGCCGCTCCAGCACGAGACCCTTGCTGCCCCGGTCATGGCACAGGCCGGCACCGGGACTGGGGGCGTGGCCTCGGCGCATAGTGCTCCGGCGGGTTGGGACGATTTTTAACGCGCCCTCCGACATCTCAAACTGAAAAACTTATAAATTGCAGCGGCCTGGATCTCCGGGCCGCTTGCGATTCCTCCCCCCTGACTTCAGCAATCTGTGGGCCCTTGGCTAAATCTATTGTGACCCATTGGTGGCGCGATGAAGTCAAAAGGAATATTGACACTGGGCTGGCCTGCCGTGACGGTGGCGCGATACTTTGCAGGGGGCCTCTGGGTGACACAAAGCGCGTTGAGTTTTCCAATCATTCGCACCGCCGGATTGGACGGTATGCTGGTGACATTTGCGGATGCCTTGAGCGAACCGTCCAATCGCGCCACTCTGGCCTTTAGCGAGGCGGTGAAGGCCTGCGCATGGCCGGGGGTTCAGGAGGTCTCGACCTCGCTGGCCTCTGTCTTTCTGCGTTTTGACAGCGCTGCGCTGTGCCATGCGGCGCTCAAAGATTTGCTCTTGGCCTTGCTAGAGACACAGGATTGGCAACAGGCGGCGCTGCCCCCGGGGCGGCGGTTGTGGCGGGTGCCGACGGTCTTTGGCACCGGGCTGGCGCCACAATTGGCCGAGGCTGCCGATGCTGCTGGCATGAGTGAGGCGCAGGCCGTTGAAAGCCTGGGCAGCGCGCGGGTGCGGGTCTTGACCATTGGATTTGCGCCGGGGCAGCCCTATCTGGGGCCGCTGGGCGCGGAATGGAACCTACCGCGCCAGACAGAGCTGACACCGCAGGTGCCGACTGGGGCGCTGGTGCTGGCGATCAGCCAGTTTGTGCTCTTTGCCACCACCGCGCCCACCGGCTGGCGTCACGTCGGGCAGACAGGGTTTCGCGGCTTTCAGCTGGGGGCAGAGGATCCTATCGCCCTGCGGCCGGGGGATGAGATGATTTTTACGCCGGTCAGTAGATCCGATTATGATCGCTTTTGTCTGGAGGACAGCCATTTTGGTGGTGCCAGCCGCGAGGAGATCCCGGCATGAACGCACTCAAGGTTCTTCGCATTGGTCCTCTTGCCTCGATCCAGGATCAGGGGCGCCCCGGGCAATTGCAGCAGGGGGTGTCTCGTGGCGGGGCGGCGGATCTTTTGGCCCTGGCCGAAGGTGCGGCCCTGTTGCGGCAGGATATGCATCTGGCAGCGCTGGAAATGGCTGGCATCGGCGGCCTGTTTGAGGCCACATCCCCGATGCGTATTGCCCTCACAGGCGCGCCAATGCAGGCGAGCCTTGATGGCGAAAACCTGGCCTGGAATGCCTCGCACCAGATGCTGGCCGGGCAAAAACTCGAAATTGGAGCTGCGCGCAAAGGCGTCTACGGCTATCTGCACCTGGGCGGCGGCATCGACAGCGCGGTTCAGCTCGGTGCCCGTGCAGTGCATTTGATGTCTGGCCTCGGCAATCCGGTGGCGGTTGGCGATCTACTGCCCTGTGGCGCGGACCCAGGGCGTGAGGTCGGGCTTGGGCTGCAGGCTGAGGATCGTTTTCAGGGCGGCGCTTTGCGGATTGTCGAGGGGTTCCAGTCGGATCTCTTTGACGCTGAGGTCCGTGCGCGCTTTGCCGATACTGCTTTTAAACGCGGGGGCCGTGCCAACCGGATGGGGGTCGAGATGGTCTCTGACGGCGCAGGGTTCGCAGCGGCGGGGCAGCTCAATATCCTGTCCGAGATCATTCTGCCGGGCGATGTGCAGATGACCGGCGATGGCAAACCCTTCGTGCTGCTGCGCGAGGCCCAGACCACCGGCGGCTATCCCCGGATTGGTACGGTCCTGCCCTGTGATCTGAGCAAGGTAGCGCAGGCGCAGGCTGGGGTGGATCTGCAATTCAATTGGGTTTCATTAGACGAGGGGCTGGCGATACAGGCCAAACAGGATGCCCTGATGAAAGCGCTGCCCTCGACTTGCAAGCCCCTATTGCGCGATCCGGCACTGATGCAGGATCTGCTTTCTTATCAACTGGTCGGCGGGGTGATCTCGGCCCAGGCGGACCCGTTTGACACTGGAGATATCACATGAGCACCACGGATACGGCAAAAACTGTCGATCTCAACGCGGATATGGGCGAAAGCTTTGGCCCCTGGAACATGGGGGATGACACCGCGCTGTTGGATATCGTGACCTCCGCCAATATCGCCTGTGGCTTTCATGCGGGTGATCCGGATGTGATGGCGGCGACCATGACGCTGGCGCGGGACAATGGGGTTGGCATCGGCGCCCATCCCGGCTTTCCCGATTTGCAGGGCTTTGGCCGTCGCAAGATGCATATGTCTGCAGCGGGTCTCGGCAATATGGTCCGTTACCAACTGGGCGCGGCTCAGGGCATGGCAAGGGCGCTGGGCACTGAAGTCCGGCATCTGAAACTGCACGGGGCGCTCTCCAACATGGCCTGCGTTGATCACGATATGGCGCGTGCCTGTTATGAGGCGGCGCTGGAGGTCGATCCGGATATCATCATCATGGTTCTGGCGGCAACCGCGATGGAAGATGTGGTGCGCGAGCTGGGCTGCAATTGGTGCGGCGAGATCTTTGCTGATCGCGCCTATAACGATGATGGCACTCTGGTGGATCGCTCCTTGCCGGGGGCGGTGATCCATGACGCCGCGCTGGCCGGGCCGCGCATCCTGCAGATGGTACAGGAAGGCGCAATCATTACCGAGAGCGGCAAACGTATCCCAACCTCGATCGACACCATCTGCCTGCATGGCGATACGGCTGAGGCGGTGGAGCTGGCAAAATCGGTGCGCAGCAGTCTAGAGGCGGGTGGTGTTAAGCTGGCGCAGTTCAGCGGACGGCAAGGCTAGTCTGTCTTAGCCCATAGCGTTGAGGATCAGCGTGGCAATCTGGGTAGAGGAATGAACCCCCAGCTTGCCATAGGCGCGGCGGCGCAGGGTGCGGATGGTGTTCTCTGATACGCCCAGCTCCAGCGCCGTACCTGCAACGCTCATGCCTTGCACGCCAAGGTCACAGACCTCAGCCTCGCGCGGGGTCAGCGCCCCAAAGGGGCCGGCATCCTGTTCCCGCAGGGTCGAGGCCCGCGCACTGGCAGCCTGTCCAATGGCGGCGGCCCCGGCAATCCGGTGTCGCAATCCGATGAGTTCATGCGCCAGCGGCAGAACCTGTTGCAGGCGCTGCATCTCCTGATCGGAAATCCAGCCAGATTTCTCCCCCCGTAGAAAGAAGGACTGAAAGCCAACCCGGTCGCTTAAGGATGAGACAGTGACCCGCTCAATCACCTGATCGCGGGCATAGATCGGGCCGATCGGATCATCTGGGGTGGGGCGCCAGCGCTCGATCACCAGCCCGTTGCCCTCGGAGGCGCGGATCCGTTGCAGAATGCTCTGCATCAGGCGGTCATCTTTCAGGATTGTGCTGGCATTGCGGTTGAACCAATAGCCGCTCATCTCTCCGGCCCAGATCGACAGGACCGGCGCGGGGCGGGACATATCTGCGACATAGAAGGTGCCAAAATTGGCAATCTCAGCGGCCTCGCGGATATAGCTGAGCAAGTGGCTAGCAAAATCCGGCCTGACAGTGGCGGCTGCAAGCGCGGCAACATCGTCTCGGGGGAGAGGTCTGGGGGGAAATGTGTCACTCATTCGGGTGACAGACTGAGACTGCCCTCGTGGAATAGTCAAGGCACTTGCACAGATCCCAGCTCAAAGGCCCGGCCATCATGACCAAAGTCTTTTCAACCCGGCAGCGCCCGATCCATCTGGGCCCCTTTCCGATGGAGCGACTGGTGCGCGGGCCAATGCCGGATCTGGGCGCGGTGCCGAGGTCGCAGCCGCTGGAGTTTCGCCGACCAACCGCGCCTGCCTCGATCGTCAATGCCATGGGGGAATACCAGGCGATGATGGATGCGATCCGTGACGGGTTGGTGAATAAGGCACAGGCCAGCTGCCCGAGTGACCCGCAGGAGCGCGCCGATCATATCAAGGCCTTTGGCTATTTCTCTGATGCGTCGATGGTTGGTATTGGCCCGGTTCCCGCCTCGGCGCGGCTGGCGCAGCCCTATCGTAATCCGGGCATTGATCGTCTGTCGCAGGATCTGAAAACCCGCCAGACAAAGACCCTGGCAGCGGGGATTGACCATATCATGGCCGATCTCAAGGAGGCGATGCAGGCGCCGCCCACCACCATCGGCGATCACAAACACGCCATTGTCTTCCTTTATGATATGCCGCGCGATCCGCGCCCGGACGAGGAGGGCGCGGAGTGGATCCAGGGGGCAGAGCAGCACCGCGCCTGCCTGCGGGCCAGCGAAACTGCCGTGGTGCTGGCCAATTACATCCGGCTGCTGGGCTGGGATGCCAAGGCCCATACTTCCACCTCGTCGGATGTGGACCTCAACCAGCTGGCTGTGGCAGCTGGTCTGGTCACATTGCAAGATGGGTATCTGGTCAGCCCCTATCTGGGGGGGCGCTTTGGTCTGGCGGTGGTGACCACCGATTTTGATCTGGCGGTGGACCGCCCGCTGCTGCCGCTGGATCAGCAGCCGATGATGCAGGTCAAGGGGCCGAAGTGGTGGCTGGGCCTTGGCTCTGAACGCTCGGCCCTCAACAGTGATCCCTATAAGGCGCGCGATTTCAAGGATGGGCCGCATCCCTTTGAAACGCTGAAGCGGGTGGAGGATCCCACCACCTATATTGATGAGCCCAATGTGGCGCGGGTGCCCAAGCGCACCGACATGTTCGCCCGCAGCCAGTTCGGCGACATGGGCAAGGGCAATCAAAAGGCGGCGACCGGCGGCTTTTATGTGCGCAAGGCTGCCCCCTCGATGGCGCAACGCCGGATGCTGGGGGCCTTTGTCTTGTTGCAGGACGGCACGCCCGCCGATGGCCCGCGCCCCAGTGATGCAGCCCGTAATGCGGCCAATGTCAAAGCCGCCAGCTATTGGCTGGGCATCGATGCGGTTGGTATCAGCCGCTGCCCGGACTGGACCTGGTATAGCCATGATGCCACGGGGGCTGAAATCCACCCCGATCATGATCAGGCGATCAGCATGATTGTCGATCAGGGCTTTGACACCACCGAGGGCACCTCGGGTGATGACTGGATTGCGGTGGCGCAGTCGATGCGGGCCTATCTGCGGTTTTCCTTGCTGGGGGGCGTCATCGCCCGCCAGATCCGCAACCTCGGCTACAAGGCCAAGGCCCATACGGTGATGGATGGGGAGGTCTTGCAGCCGCCGCTGTTGTTGATGGCTGGACTGGGCGAAGTCAGCCGCATTGGTGAGGTGATCCTCAACCCCTTCCTTGGCCCAAGGCTGAAATCCGGTGTGGTGACCACGGATATGCCGATGGATCATGACAAGCCAATTGACTTTGGCTTGCAAAAATTCTGTGAGGCCTGCAACAAATGCGCCCGCGAATGCCCCTCGGGGGCGATCACCGCCGGGCCAAAGCTGATGTTCAACGGCTATGAGATCTGGAAATCGGACAGTCAGAAATGCACCACCTACCGGATCACAACGCCGGGCGGCGCCATGTGTGGACGTTGCATGAAGACCTGCCCCTGGAATCTGGAAGGCATCTTTGCGGAACGTCCCTTCCGCTGGGCGGCGATGAACCTGCCAAAGGCAGCACCTGTGCTGGCCAAGCTTGACGATGCGCTGGGCAATGGTGAGATGAACCCGGCCAAGAAATGGTGGTGGGATCTGGAGATGGAAGAGGACGGCGGCTATCGCCCGACGCGCCATCCGGTCAATGCGCGCGCCCTGCAAAAGGATTTGGATCTGAAGCATGAGGATCAGACCCTGGCGGTTTATCCGGCGCATCTGGCCCCTCATCCTTGGCCATATCCTTTTCCGATGGACCGAGAGGCCGGGATTGAGGCCTATCAGCAGATGATCACCGCAGAGGAATACAAGGCCCGGCGTGCCAAAGGTGAGACCGGGGCATGGGATCACCGCTACAGCAATGATGTTGACAGCCCGGTGCTGGGCGTGCGGGTGTCGCGTGTCCAGGCCATGAGCCCGGATGTGACCAAATATGAATTCCAGAGCCTGGACGGCAGTGCGCTGCCGGAATGGAGTGCCGGGGCGCATCTCGATATCGTGGTGGCGCCGGAATACCTGCGTCAGTACTCGATGTCTGGCGATCCGGTGGATCGCTCCAAATACCAGATTGGGGTGCTGCGCGAAGACGCAGGCCGTGGCGGTTCCCAGCTGTTGCACCGGATCTTTGCCGAGGGCCGCAAAATCTTCATCTCGCGTCCGATCAACCACTTCCCGCTCAATGAGGGCGCGGTGAAATCCTACCTCATGGGCGGTGGTATTGGCGTCACGCCGATGATTGCCATGGCGCATCGCCTGCATGCGCTGGGCCAGGAGTTTGAGCTACACTACTCGATCTCGAACCGGGCAGGGGCAGGCTATTTGGAGGATCTGGCCAAAATGCCCTGGTCCGACAGGGTTCATATCCATGTCTCAGCTGAAGGGACACGTGCAGATCTGGATCAACTGCTTGCAGGCTACGCGGCGGGGCAGCATGTCTATACCTGCGGCCCGGATCGCTACATGGAGGGGGTAATGCAAGCGGCGACCCGCCAGGGCTTCCCGGAGGAGGCGCGTCATCTGGAATACTTCTCGGTGCCGGAGCTGCCGGAATATGAAAACCATGCCTTCACCCTCAAACTGGCCCGTTCCGGTAAGGTGCTAGAGGTGCCCGCAGATAAAACTGCGACCGATGTGCTGCTGGAAAATGGTCACCACATTGATGTGAAATGCTCTGACGGCATCTGCGGCGTCTGTAAATGCGGCCTTGTTTCTGGTGAGGTCGAGCACCGCGACTTTGTCTTGTCAAAGGCGCAGCGCAAAGAGGCCGTGATTTTGTGCCAGTCTCGCGCCGCTACAAAGCAGGGTGTTATCGAAGTAGACCTGTAGCCGGGCGCCTGGGGGCTATTGGCCAAACCAATCAGGCAGGGTGGTGCGGAATTGGAACCGCAGGCTCTGGCAGCGCAGGACGGACTTCCCCACGTCCCGCACCGGGCTTTGCAGGCTGCCCCAAGCGGTTTCCTCAGCCTCCAGCCAGGGGAGACTGGGCAGGGCCTGCGCCTCGGCTATCTTATCGATGGCTTCCTGTTGCGCCTTTTGCCAGGCCTTGCCCGGAAGTCCTGGTCCCTTGGTATTGCCGACCTCCTGGCGGATCTCACTCATGGTCGCCAACGCAGTGGCATCGGCAAACTTCAGATGTGCGAGGTAAACGCCACGCGGCATGACAAAAGGAAACTCTGCCAGCCGTGCAGGACGCAGTTGAAGGCCATGACGACGCAGCCCAATCGATCTGCGAACAGCCCAGGCCTTGCTGTAATGTCCGGTGAAAACCACGTCGCGGGCCTTGGTAAAGACAGGCTCTTGGGTGGCGGTTTCAGAGAAATCAAACAGGTTGAACCCAAGAGCAAAAAGCGCAGGGGCGTCCTGAGCTTGCAGCATATCAGCAAAAGAAGCCCAACGCGCGGGGTCCAGGCAGATCAACTCATCCGCATCACTGCGAATGACCCAGTCATAGATCTCCAATAGCCCCTGCTGAAACCCATTCAGCATCCGCCCGCGCCAATGATCAAACCCTTGCAGGCGATCCCTTGGAATGGTCAGGATCGAGGCACCCGGGCAGATGTCTTGAATGCGCGGGTCGGTGCCATGGGACACGACATAGAGGTTCTCAGCGCCAAGCTGTCGGCTGTAGTGGCGGTACCATTGGTCCAACGCCCAGTGGTCCTTGTAGACCATGGTAAGTGCACAGATTTTCATGCCTCGCACTATGGTTGGGACGGGGGCTAACGCCAAGAGGGTTTCCTGAGAAAGCCATGGTTGACCCAAAATCAGTTGAGTAAGGCCTATCTGCCCTGGGCGACTCGGCTGGCAAAATCACTTTAGTGGCTGCGGAATTCGAACCGAGTCGGGAACTGTCTTGTGGGTGGTGGTGGAGAAGTGACTATATGTAGAGGGGTGCGCTGCAGCCTGAACAAAAGGGGCGTAACAGTTGCGGGGCTGTTCGGTGGGTGTCCAGTATTTCCCGCTGGGTAACCCGCATCTAACTACTTGAACTCTTTACTTTTTCCTTCCTTATCCAAAAAAGATGTGATTTTTGTAATTTAGGGCTTGCGGGTTCCCGGGGTTATACTTAGAACCCCCTCTACCGGCAGCGGAGACGCGGCACGGTGGGCGGCGGAGGCGCTGCTGACACACTGGAAAGACGGTGCTGACGGACTGGAAAGACAGTGCTGACGGACTGGAAAGACAGTGCTGACGGATCGGAAAGACGGTTGGACGCTCAGGAGAGACTGGGGCATCTGATGGCATGATGTGAGGCGGTTGCGCTAAGGAATTGGCGTAGTGGTCTTGTTTTTGGCCTTTTGGTGTTGCTCTTTGACATTGATGATAACTGAAGAGATATGTGGGCGGTTTGGTTCGTTTCGATGGATCAACGTCTGTATATCAACGCTCTTAGTAATACTGCGGCGCTCAAGTAGCGAAGCGGTAGCGCGATGATAGAG
>NZ_OMPQ01000005.1 GCF_900313025.1 Pseudophaeobacter sp. EL27 | reverse complement strand
CCACCATCAAGTGCCCTAAGCAAATCCGGCGTGTTCTCACAAACAACCTCGATCCGAAGCCGTGGATGCTGCGCTTTCCCAGTTTCGGCATCCCGAGGCTGAGGGTCGCGTTCGCATCGGTGCGCCAGACGACTACGCAACTCTCGTGCTGCCCAAAATATTGTCGATCATCAGCGCGCAGCATCCACGGCTTCGGATCGAGGTTGTTTGTGAGAACACGCCGGATTTGCTTAGGGCACTTGATGGTGGCGACCTTGATATCGCGATTGGGGTTCACACGGCTGGCTCCGTGTCCGGGCAGATCATCTGCTACGAACCGCTCCACTGGGTGGCCGCACCCGGCTATACAGACGATCCTGAGACCAGTCTGTCCCTGGCCCTGTGGCCGCACGAGTGCGCAAGCCGAGTGGTTGCAATGGACGCGCTCAAACAGACAGAGAGAACATGGCGAGTCGCCTACTCTACTCGCAGCATCGGGTTGATCGAACGCGCACTTCTCGACGGCTCAACCTTGGGCGTCATGGAAGCGTCCTGTATCCCAGCATCTTTGAAGATTGTTGATGGGCAGATCGGCTTGCCGCCTTTACCAGAAGTCGCGATCTCGCTTCATTGCTCAGAAAAAACTATGCCGAACAACGAGCTTGTGTCGAGGATCATACTCGCATCTTTTGCTGCAAGTCTTCGCAACCACGCGTGAGGGCGTCTAGGCCGCCGCCTTGGAAGTTGACATTCGCTTCATCGCAGCAAGTTGGGAGGTAGGGCTCTAAGCCGACCTTCGCTGCAAGAGGACAAACACCACGTTGGGCCCATCCTTTGGGTGTTTTGCTTTGAAATTCGAATGCCGCCCGGCGGCAGAAAAAACGCCAGCCCCCAACCGATAGCTTCGGAAGGGGGCTGATCTGGTCCTTTGCGTGAGAATGGGTTCGTCCCAGGTGCTGACTTTGACGGGCCATCACCGGTTTGTCGCCTTTAGAACGGCAGCTTGATATCCTTGGGCAGGCCCATGCTCTCGGTGAGGTTGGCCATTTCTTCCTGCGCCTTCACGGCGGCTTTGGACTGGGCATCCTTGATCGCGGCCAGGATCAGATCCTCGACAACTTCCTTGTCGTCACCGGAAAAGATCGACGGATCAATGTCGAGCTCTTTCAGTTCACCCTTGGCCGACGCTGTGGCCTTGACCAGGCCGGCACCGGCTTCGCCCACCACCATGACATTGTGCAGCTCTTCCTGCATTTCTGCCATTTTTGTCTGCAGTTCCTGTGCCGATTTCATCATCTTGGCCATGTCGCCAAGACCACCGAGGCCTTTGAGCATCTGTCTTCTCCTAAAAACTCTGTTGGCCCCTAAATACGAAGCCTGCCCTCTGCGCACAAGAGGCAGCACCATCCCTAGGCTTTGTAGCGCTGAGCAGAGATGCGAAACCGGTCGCGATAGGCCGCCGGGGTGAGGCCGGTGATGGATTTGAAGGCGCGGGAGAAAGCAGGCAGATCGGTATAACCAGTGGCCCATGCAATCTCGGCGACCGAGGCGTTGCTTTGCTCCAGCCGATTGCGGGCTTTTTCGATACGTAGGCTTTGCAGGTAAGCCGCCGGGGTATAGCCGGTTGCGCGATCAAAGTGACGCGTAAAGCTGCGCAGACTCATCCCGGCGACCTGTGCAAGATCGGCGCTGACCAGCGGTGAGGCGACGTGCAGGTCCATATGGCGCTGCGCTCTCAGAATTGCGGCATCACCATGGGCGCGGTTGGGACGAAAGCTGGAATAGTGCCGTTGGGCGCGGCCTGCCGGGTCGACCAACAGGTGTCGTGAAAGTTTTGATACCATGCTGGGCCCGTACCAAAGCCCAGTCAAATGCAGGCCCAGATCCAGCCAGGCCATCAGTCCACCTGCGGTGATGACATCGTGGTCATCAATCAGGATCTCTTCGGCCTTGAGATCGACCTGTGGAAACCGCCTCTGAAACTCCTGCTCCAGGGCCCAGTGGGTGGTGGCAGGGCGTCCTTGCAACAGGCCCGCCGCTGCCAGCCAAAAGGCGCCTGCACAAACGGAACAGGCCAGCGCCCCGGCGCTGTGCTGCGCCTTGGCCCAAAGGGCAAGTGGATCTTTTTCGGTGCCGCGCGTCTGCTCCAGCGAGGGCGGGAAAACAAAGGCGGTATATGGGGCGGAGGGCAGTTCTGGGGCAGTGACCAGATCGATTTGTGGTTCTGAGAGCTCTGGCTCCAGACGAGGGATCAGGGAAAACAGATCCGCCAGCCCCCAAAGTGCAGATTTCTGCACGCCAGGATAGTCGACAAGCGCAAGAGTGAGGGTTGGCTGCTTCTGCATAAATAATGTCGTACAGGCCAATAGCCCTTATCGTCAAGGCTCGGCATTTTGGTATCAGTGAAATCAAAAGGAGGCTCATAATGAGCAAGACTGCATTGTTGCTGGTGGACATTCAGAACGACTACTTTCCGGGCGGTGATTGGGAGTTGCACCAGATGAATGAGGCGGCTGTAAACGCGGCCTCTCTGCTTGCGGCGGCGCGGCAGGCTAGCCAAATGGTGGTACATATCCGTCATGAGAACGCCTCGGTTGAAGCGCCGTTTTTTCGCCCCGGCAGCAGAGGCGCCGAGATTCATAGCGCGGTTGCTCCTAGTGAAAGTGAGCCAGTTCTGACCAAGGCGCGCCCCAATAGTTTTCTCGACACGGGCCTGTTGGAGCTGTTGCAAGGGGCAGGGGTGGAGGCGCTTACCATCTGTGGCGCCATGAGCCAAATGTGCATCGATGCCACTACCCGGGCTGCGCGCGATTTTGGCTTTGAGGTGACCGTTGCCGAAGACGCCTGTGCCGCGCGGGCGATGGTGTTTGGCGAAGTTGAGCTAAGCGGCCCGCAGGTGCATGCGGCCTTTATGGCGCCACTGGCTATGGGGTATGCCAGCGTGGTGACTACAGCCGAGATATTGAACACCTGATTGGCAAAAACAATGCGACCCAGCTCCGTTTTGGAATTAGGGCTGGGCCGTGGTTTATGGTGTCATGGCGCGGTACTCACTTTGCCAATGCCGTGAATTGAGCAGATTAATCTTCCTCGAAGGGATCCCATTCATCTTCCACCTCTGGCAGGGCCTCGGCCTCAACTTCTGCGGCCAATTCCTGTGCGGTGCGGATACGGGTGATCTTGGCCTTGGGAAAACTCTCCATCACCGCCTGCACGAGTGGATGTTCGCTGGCCTTGGCGCGCAGGGCGTTTTCGGCAGCGTTTTCCAACTCAGTGATGGTGTCCCCGCCGCCCTCATTCTCCAGCGAGATGATCCAGCGGGCCTGGGTCCAGTTTTGCAGCTGCTGGCCCAGCCGGGCCGCCAAGTCCTTCGGGGCATCGGCAGTTGGCTGGATGGTGATGCGGCCTGGCTGATAGGATACTAGGCGCAGATAGGTCTTTACATATTCCAGCAGCAGCCCGTCACGTCTGAGGCGGATCAGATCAACCACATGTTCAAAACTCGGGTAACGGGCCAGAGCCTGAACGGTTTCGGGGGCCAGCGCTGTTGCGGTGCCATTCCCACCCTGCGCAACCGGCGCGCCGTGAGGCGCGCCACCAGATGCCATGGGCGCTCCGTCAGGAGCGCCGCCGCCCGCCGCAGGCGATGCCATGTTCTGTAGAGAGGCAGAGGTGGTGCCATAGCCAGAGGTCACCATGCCCCCCCCAGGGCCGCCATTTGGTGGGGGTGGAGGGGTGTCCTGCAATTTGCGGATCAGCTCTTCAGGGCTGGGCA
The DNA here is from genome assembly GCF_900313025.1 of Pseudophaeobacter sp. EL27. GTDB lineage: Bacteria > Pseudomonadota > Alphaproteobacteria > Rhodobacterales > Rhodobacteraceae > Pseudophaeobacter. The sequence goes on along the minus strand of NZ_OMPQ01000005.1, from coordinate 250,088 downwards.
GGTCCGCGACATGGGTCAGCCGGATCACTGCCATTTCGGCCGCCATCATGGCGTTGGGCGCGGCGGCGACCTCTTCCAGAGCTTTGAGTAGCATCTGCCACATTCGGGTCAGCACCCGCATCGCCAGGGCTTCGGCCATTTGCTGGCCACGGGCGCGCTCATCGGGGCTGACGGTGGGATCTTCGGCAGCATCAGGTGTGATCTTCACCACCGAAACCCAATGAGTGATTTCCGCCAAATCGCGCAGCACCGCCAGGGGGTCGGCACCCTCGGCATATTGGGCGCCCAGCTCGGTCAGAGCTCCGGCAGCATCGCCGCGCAGGATCATATCCATCAGATCCAGCACCCGCCCGCGATCCGCCAGACCCAGCATGGCGCGCACCTGATCTGCAGTGGTTTCGCCAGCACCGTGCGAGATGGCCTGATCCAGCAGCGAGGTGGCATCGCGTACCGAGCCTTCGGCAGCGCGGGTGATCAGCGCAAGGGCATCCTCATTGATCTCGGCGCCCTCGGCACTGGCGATCTTGCGCATCAGCGCAATCATCACCTCGGGTTCAATCCGGCGCAGATCATAGCGCTGGCAGCGCGACAGCACCGTCACCGGCACCTTGCGGATCTCGGTGGTGGCAAAGATGAATTTGACGTGGGCGGGCGGCTCTTCCAGGGTTTTCAGCAGCGCGTTAAAGGCGCTGGTGGAGAGCATATGCACCTCATCGATGATGTAGATCTTGTAACGGGCCGAGGCCGCACGGTACTGAACCGAATCGATGATTTCGCGAATATCGCCCACACCGGTGCGGCTGGCAGCATCCATCTCCATCACATCAACATGGCGACCTTCCATGATGGCGGTGCAGTGCTCGCAAACTCCGCAGGGTTCGGTGGTGGGTTGACCGTTGCCGTCGGGGCCTATGCAGTTCATCCCCTTGGCAATGATCCGCGCCGTGGTTGTTTTGCCGGTGCCACGAATGCCGGTCATGATAAAGGCCTGGGCGATGCGGTTGGTTTCAAACGCATTTTTCAGCGTTCTCACCATGGCGTCCTGACCTACCAAATCGGCAAATGTCTCGGGGCGGTACTTCCGCGCCAGGACTTGATACTGAGGCTGGCTGCTGTCGCTTGTGCTGTCGTTCATAGGTCTCTTGCCGGATTCGGAAGGCGGGATCGCGTCCGTGCAAGCTACGCGGGCTGGCGGGCTTCGTCCACCGCTGTTGACCAACTGGGGCGTCGCAGGTCAGACTTTGGGGGCGGTGCCCGATCTGGTGCCGGTTTTTAAGAGTTTTGGGCAGGGCCTCGGGCCTGTGCTTTCTGAGGGCCTGTGCCTTCAGGGGGCCTATGCTTCGAGGGGGCCTGTGTCTCCGGAGAGCCTGCGATGCCGGATTGTTTGATATGAAAATGCCTTTGGAAAAACCCGCCGGACCTGACCGTGACTCTGCGCTCTCTGCCGCAGCAAGCCAACTGGGAAGCTGTCATGGATGATCACCTCAATGACCCGGCTGTAAAGTCGCTCACACTGCACGCCCTGAGCGTGGAGGATGGCATTCTGGCACTTTGTCCGTTGCCAGGCGGTGGTGGTGACTACAGGGGGGATATGGATCACCTGCATGATTGGCAGCCAGGGCTGGTGATCTCGATGACAACCGAGGTCGAACATGTCGACGCGGGTGCAGCGCCTTTGGGACAGGATATCCAGGCCATGGGATGTCGCTGGATCCATCTGCCACTGCCGGATTTTTCTGCCCCCACCAAAGACATGCTACGGCAATGGCCCGAGGTCAGCGCGCTGGCGCTGCGGGCCCTGCGTGGCGGTGGCCGGGTCTTGGTACATTGCAAGGGCGGCTGTGGGCGTTCCGGCATGGTGGTTCTGCGTCTGATGATCGAAGCCGGAGAAAACCCTGGCAGAGCCCTGCGCCGCCTGCGCGCTGTGCGCGCCTGCGCCGTTGAGACAGAGGCCCAGATGAGCTGGGCTATGACAGCAACACCAGTGGCATAGGGCAAGGCAGTCTAGGGGGAAAGGGGCATCCTCTGCGCACGGGCCTGTTGACGCGGGAGCTTGGGAATAGCTTCCCCCATAGCGCAGGGGCGTGGACCCGGTTTTGCGACAGAAAAGGCCCGACTGTCTGCTTGGAACAGGGTATCCGCAAGCTGGTCCAGGGCCTTGGTATCGATTGTTTCGGTAACGTCGCAAAACACCCGAATGCGGTTATGGCTGGCGATGAAGCGGGCCGGGCAATGCCGTGCGCAGCCATCCAGCAGGCTTTCACCGCAGAGTTCAAATTCTTCCGTTGTCACTGGTCGTGCCTTATCCACCGCCCCCGCCAGCGCCGTGAGCATCCGGGCCAGGGCCGGACAGGCCTTGCCCTGATGCATACAGATGCTTTGGGAAAAGTGGTGGGTGTCTTTGATCGTTGTCTGGTCCGTTTGTGTCATCATGCGCCCTCCGCGCGATGGCCGGGGATTAGGGCATTGGCATGCAGAGGGGGCTGGAAACTGTGCCACCGATCACCTCATGCACCCGCCCGGACTCCCCGTCCAGTTTCGAGTTTCATTGGTGATGGCAGGTCTCCTGACTTGCGGGTCGATGCGGTTTCGGTCCTTCCCGGTCAGGATCACATCCCTGAGCCAGTGGTTAACCCGAAGCGCTCGCCGCTTACAGTTGCGGGGGCAGTCGCGGAGTTGGCAGGGCTGAATTAGCCTGGCCGCACCGCGTTCCCTTTTCATCCTGGACACAAGATTTATGCGCCGCAAGAACCATCCCCTAAACCGCTATCGCTGACAGGGATGAGTCGTCAATCAAGAAGTGGCAGACATGGCCGGAACCGCGAATTTCAGCGCGGAAATGCGTGCAGGGCGATCGCCCTGACAGGCAGTGAAAATGCGAAACAACAGTGGGCAACGCCCTGTATACACAGGGCCGCGTTCAGGGCTGGTTTGCAGCCAGTGCCAGAGTCTGGCGATGGTTTAGGCGCTTCGGTTCAGCCGGTCTTCGGTTAGGCTGGCAAACTCTGCCACCCGATGTTTGAAGCGCTTGTTGACTTTGGAGCGTGCGAGTTTCAGCGATTGCAGCAACAGACGTCCAGACAGGGTTTTGGCCTCTAGCTTGACTTTTACCGACAACCGGGTGCGCCGTGGTGAGAGCGCCAGAAGCTCAATCTGTCCCTTGCCGCTGAGGCTGTTGCTATCGCTGTTCAGGGCAATCAGCGTTGTGGGCTCATAGTTGGAGAGCTCCAGGCGCAGTTCTCGGGGTTTGCCGCGAAAATCCGCCCGCACATCCCAGGCCATGCCAACCTGTGGGGTTGGGTCGTCGCTCAGGCGTTGGACTTCGACGCCGCGCCGGATTGCCGACCGTTCAAAGCTGGCAAAGTCGGAAATCGCTGCAAAGACTTCGGCCAGAGGCGCATCTACGTCCTCTTTACTCGCTAATTCCATGATATGCCGCCTGACCCGTGGTCAGCCCTCAGAGTTTCTTATTGGGTTTGTTGTTAGAATAATCTCCTTAATCCAAAGTGTCTGCAAGCCAGTTTTCCAGAAGAAAATGTGCAATTGCGCCCTTTCTCGCCGGTTTGATGACTGGGTGCTCTCCTGCAAAGACAGTCATCATATCCTGACGACTTACCCAGATTGCATCTTCGATCTCCTTGGGGTCGATGGTGATGTCGCGGCTGGTGGCTAGACCGCTGCAGCCAAACATCAGCGACATCGGAAAAGGCCAGGGCTGACTGGAGAGATACCCCACTTCGGCCACGGAAACGCCGGTTTCTTCAAAGACTTCTCGCCGAACCGCGGCCTCGAGCGTTTCCCCGGGTTCCACAAACCCCGCGAGGAGCGAATACATGCCCTCTGGCCAGCCGGGTGAGCGCCCCATCAAAACATCATCGCCATGGGTGATCAGCATGATGACAACCGGGTCAGTGCGGGGGAAATGTAGCGCCTTGCAGCTGGGGCATTTGCGTTGCCAACCGGCCTGGCTGACCAGGCTTTTTTCACCGCAGCGCGCACAGAATTGGTGGGATTGGTGCCAGGAGAGCAAGGCCTTGGCAGTTGCCGCCAGCTCTGCCTCCAATGGGGTGAGCCGTGCCATGATGCGACGCAGTTCGGCAAAGACACAGCCCGCAGGCAGATCCGGGTGCTGTTGTTCGCTCAGATCGGCAAAGCTGGCGAGAGCCATTTCATCCAATGCATCCGGCTGCCAGGCGCCAAGATCACAGGCAAACCGCTCTGTCCCATCCGGTGCCTGGCCGAGATAAAGCGCCGCCTTGCGATGTTCGATTGCCAATGGGTGATTGGCGGCGACCCAGGCCAGCCCATCCGGGCCACGATCAGGATCAGAACGCTGGCTGAGGACCTTGCCACGCCAGGTCATCAAAACCAGCGTGTCTGCGGCGCTCCAGGCCGCAGCGAGGGTCGCGGGATCCTCTCGCAGTTGCGCCTTGCGGTCCAAACCGCCACCACCACCAAAGGTTACCTGTTCAGCACGTTTCATCCACCGTTCCCCGCATTGCCTGTGGCGCCAGAAGTAAGACCGGAAATTAGCGCGGCCCTGCATTTTGGCGCATTTAGGCAAAGTGATGACCCCTTAGGGCACGAAATACCAGACCATCTCTGATAATTTGGGTTTTACAGGCAGTGAGTGTGCTGCCTTGACTTTGGTTGCCTCTGGGCTAGCTCCTGAGCAACTTGGTTAATTTTTCTTAAAGATGATGTATTTGGAGGCTTTGCAAATCCGTGAAACGCTGTTTCATAGGAGGGGCGGTTCTCAGAAAGGGAGCTGGTGAAGCAAGAGATCGGACCACTTAGTGACAGCTGTGACATCAGCACAATGACAGAGTTGGGAGCCTCCACATCAGAGGTCACCGGGGTGTTGCGCATACTTGCGACAACCGACCTGCACTGCAATTTGCTCAGCCGAGATTACTACGCGGATCGGGAAGATCCAGGGGTCGGTCTTTCACGGCTGGCCAGTCTTATCTCCGGGGCGCGCCAAGAGGCCCAGGCTCGGGGCGGGGCGACCCTGTTGCTTGACAATGGCGACGCGCTACAGGGCTCTCCGATTGGGGAGGCCGCGTTGCGGGCCGACCAAGGGCTTGATCCCACTAGCGCCACTGCCGTTCATCCTTTGATGTCAGCCTTTTCGGCGCTGGGCTATGATGCTCTGGGGCTGGGTAATCATGATTTCAACTTTGGTTTACCGGTGTTGGAAACGGTGCTGAAAGATGCGCCCTGCGCGGTTGTCTGCTCGAACATGCAGGCCGTTGCCCCTGACCATGCACTGCCTTTTGTAAAGTCCGCGATTGTGGAGCGGTGTCTCGATGCCTTGCCTCAAGCGCCTAATCTGCGCATCGGCATCCTGTCGGTCTTGCCTCCGCAAACCATGGTTTGGGATGCCCATTTGCTAGAAGGCGAGGTCGAGATACAGGATATGGTGCAGGCTGCAGCGGCCAGTGCCGCAGAGTTGCGGGCTGCAGGGTGTGATCTGGTTATTGCTCTGGCCCACACGGGCGTTGGCGGCGAATTCGCGGTCCCCAACATGGAAAATGCTCTGCGCCCCATCGTGGCCACCACCGGCATTGATGCGGTGATTGGCGGTCATACCCATCTGGTTTTGCCGGACCCTGAACATGCCTTCGCAAAACCAGTGGTCATGCCCGGGGCGCATGGTTCTCATCTGGGGCAGATTGATATGCATCTACGCTACGGGGCTGAAGGTTGGCAGGTTGAGACCTGGCAGGCCAGTGTCGTGCCAATTGCCCGCCGTGATGCCTGGGGAAAGCTCTCCCCCCTGGTGGCTGAAGATCCGGCTCTTGTTGAGATCCTGGCAAAGGCGGATGCGCAGACGCAGGCGCGAATGAAGGAACCTGTTGGGCATTGCTCCAAGGCGTTGCATTCCTATTTTATTTTCTTTGGACAGGATCACGGCTTGGCCCTGACGGCCTGCGCTCAGATGGCGGCCGTGCGCCCGATGCTGGCGGGAACACAGGCGGGTGAGCTGCCGCTGTTATCCGCGGTGTCGCCAGGGAAATTTGGCGGCCGCTCGGGGCCTGAGAATTACACTGATATTGCTGCGGGTGATTTATGCATGCGCAATGTCGCGGATCTGCAGGTTTTTCCCAATGTGATCTGGGGCGTAAAGGTCAATGGCGACCAGCTCTTGGAGTGGCTGGAAATGTCTGCGGGGATGTTCAATCAAATCACCCCAGAGAGTCGCAGCGCTGAGTTGGTTAACCTGGACCGCGCCGGGCATAACTTTGACGTGATTTTTGGTCTGGACTACGAAATTGACGTCACGCAGCCGCCACGGTTTTCCTCTTCCGGTCTGCTGATCAACCCGGATGCGCACAGGGTCCGGAACCTGTGTTGGAACGGAGTTCCGGTTTCCAGCACGCAGCAATTCTCTGTTGCGACAAACAGTTATCGGGTCAGTGGCGGTGGCAACTTCAAGATGGTGCAGGAGGCAGAACAACTGCGCCTGCCGGGGGTTAAGATCCGCGATGCGATCTGTGATTATGTGTCAGGGCGCCTGCCCACGGATGAGCTAGCGAGTGCCCCTTATCCATGGCGGCTGAGGCCGCTGCCGGGCACGCGGGTCTCGGTCTACACCGGGCCGGTCGCGCGCAACTACCTGGACGAGCTGCCAGCGGGGCAGGTTGAGGATCAGGGTGTGACGCCCAGTGGGTTTCTCAAACTGCGGCTCAGCCTGTAGTGGGACTGAATTTGGCCAGAAAACCATGAAATCAAAGCAACCCGCCTGAGCCCCCATCTGGTCCCTTCCCGGAACAGGTCTACAGGGGGCATGAGAGGGCTTGTTTCCTGCGGGGACTGACAGCGCGCTCTTGTCATTGTGACAAACTCTGCCTATATCGGGATTCGAGAGGTTGGCGCGGGCAGGCGCCTCGCCAACCTGGTCAGATCCGGAAGGAAGCAGCCACAACGAGCCCCGCTTGGGTCGATGTCCAACCTCTCACCTTCTCCCTCTCACAGTCGTCTCTGCCAAACAGATGTGTTGATGGCTTTTAGGTCCGGCATTTTGCATTGGATCCTATGTTCGCTAGGCGCAGAGCTGAGGGCTTTGCTGGTCAGAACAGGGCGATCCAGATGCCGGCAAACATCAGGATGCCGCCAATATTCACCCAAATGTGCCAGATGGCATAGCGAAACGGCAGGGATTTGCGGGCGTAGAATCCGGTGCCAATCACAAAGCTGGCGACGCCAGACAGGATGCACCAGAGGCTCTCGACCGGGACCATGGTCAGATCTGGCAGGGCAAATAGCCCAAGCGTGCCCAGCCCGAGGTAAGAGGCCGTCGACCAGCGTGTCTTGACATCTTTATGGGTGATCTTGTGCCAGATCGCCAGGGCCGTCAGCCCCCAGCAAAGATACAAAAGTGTCCAGGTCCAGGTGGTGCCTGCCTGAACAAAGAAGGGCGTGAAGGTGCCGGTAATGCTGGGATAGATCGCCGCATGGTCAATACGGCGCAGCAAAAGGCGACGGTCATGCCAGGGACCAAAGTGGTAGCAGCTCGACGCGATATTGGAGGCCAATACAGACAGGACATAGACACCCAGCGCTGCAATCAGCGTCCCGTCGAGGTCCGCGCTGGCCTTGAAAGACAGGGCTGCGCCAGCCACCAGAATCAGGACCAATCCAACGGCATGCACCAGCATATCCGCACGACGATGAGCCGGGTGGGTGCTGGGATAGGTTGTGACAGGCGGTGCTGCGGTCATGATGGACTCGGGTGATGGTACACCCCAGCGATAAGTAGGATGGATTTGAGAGTCTAGATTTCCGATACGTCAGCCAGGCCCCGGCAGGCCAAATGGCGATTAGTAGCGCCCATTGTTGGCGGGGTAGACGCCGAGAATCTCCACATTGGTGGTGAAATAGGCCAGCTCATCCATTGCCAGTTGCACGTTTGCATCATCTGGGTGGCCTTCGATATCCGCGTAAAACTGGGTTGCGGTGAAGGAGCCATCGACCATGTAGCTCTCGAGTTTGGTCATGTTGATACCATTGGTGGCAAAGCCGCCCATGCCCTTGTACAGCGCCGCTGGAATGTTGCGGACTTGAAAGACAAAGCTGGTGATCATGCCATGGGCACCACGCCGGGTGGTATCGGGTTCGCGGGACATGATCAGAAAGCGGGTGGTGTTGTCGCCGCGATCCTCGATCTTTTTCTCCAGCACATCCAACCCGTAGATCTCACCGGCCAATTCGCTGGCCAGAGCAGCTGTGTGGATGTCACCCGCCGCCGCCACATCGCGTGCAGCGCGGGCGTTATCGGGGCTGACGCGTCCCACGATGTTGTTTTTGCGCAGAAATTCACCGCATTGTGGCAGCAGAACCAAATGTGATTTGGCCTCCCGTATGTCTTCCAGCTTGGCGCCGGGGACAGCCAGAAGGTTGATATGTACCCGCACAAAGGCCTCGTCGATGATATGCAGCCCGCTGTGTGGCAGCAGGCGGTGACTATCGGCAACCCGCCCATAGGTGGAGTTCTCAACCGGCAGCATTGCCTGGTCGGCCGCACCAGAGCGCACGGCCTCGATCACATCCTCAAAGGTGCTGCAGGGAAGCACCTCCATAGAGTGACGCGCATTGCGGCAAGCCTCATGACTATAAGAGCCGAGCTCTCCCTGGATGGCAATTTTTCCGGTCATCAGTGCGACTTTCCTGCAAAACTTCAGCAAACGGGCATTTCGTCGCGTTGTCTATACCTTGCCACTGACGAGTGGAAGCCTTAGACAACCCCCAGACAGCTAAAACGGACACGCGATTCATGTTTGACACGATGACCCTAACCAAAGCGACCGCAGGCGTTTGCGGATCGTTCCTGGTGCTTCTTCTGGGCCACTGGGCCGCGGATGTGCTCTATTCGTCAGATGCGCACGGTGAGCAATCTTATGTAATTGAAGTAGCAGATGCGAGCGCCGCTTCTGAAGATGTGGTTGAGGTCAGCTTTGAAGAGCTGATGGCCTCGGCTGACGCCGGCAAAGGCGCCAAAGTCTTCAAGAAATGTGCCGCCTGCCACAAGCTGGAGGCGGGTGTGAACTCCACCGGTCCTTCGCTCTACGGTGTTGTAGGCCGCGCCACTGCCGCAGAAGCGGGCTTTGGCTACTCCGGCGCCCTGACCGCTCTGGGCACCACCTGGACTGCGGAAGAGCTTGATGCCTTCCTGACCAAGCCTTCGGCCTATGCTTCGGGCACCTCGATGTCCTTTGCCGGTTTGCGCAAGGAAAAAGACCGGGTGAACCTCATCGCCTATCTGGACAGTCTCGACGATTGATCTTGACCTGACCTAAGGGTCGGCTCAAAAGTATTCAAAAAGGTCGCGGCTTGTGTCGCGGCCTTTTTCCGTTGGGCTGCCCGGTGGAGAATTCTAGCCGGGAATTCGGCTTGATCACGCTCTTTCGATCCGATGAAGTCCGAGATCGCGCAATCTCAACTTGAATGTTACCTCCTGCGGCCATTAGCTTGAGAGGTAGGAAAACCGGACCAGTTGAAGGCCGGACAAAGGAGGTTGTGGCAGATGACATCCCATATGGCAGGTAATCAGGCGGGTAAAAACCAGCAACGACGGGGTGCTCAGGCGCGGGTCCGGGCTGTGCAACCTGATCCCGGCGGGGTGCTTCGTGCAGCCTACCTTCTGGCGCTCGGTTTTGTGCTTGTTCTGCTGCTGGCCCTGCCGCTGAGGGTCGAGGCAGGTGCGATTGTCAAAAGCCATGGTTTTGCTGAATTTGGTGCGCTGAAATACCCCGAAGGTTTTGCCCATTTTGACTATGTGAACCCTGAGGCCCCCAAGGGCGGTGAGCTGTCAATTTCGGCGGTGGGCACCTTTGACAGTATGAACCCCTATACCCGCAAAGGGCGGGGCGGGGCATTGGCGTCAGAGCATTTTGAGAGCCTGATGATTGAGTCCTATGATGAGCCGGGCTCCTATTACGGGTTGATTGCCGAAAGCTTGGAATTTCCCCTGACGCAGGACTGGGTGATCTTCAATCTGCGCCCTGAGGCGCGGTTTTCCGATGGCAGCCCGGTGACGGCTGATGATGTGGTGTTCTCCCATAACATCCTGCTGGATCAGGGGCTGCAATCCTATGCTGAGGCCGTGCGCAAACGCATCCCCAAGGCGGAAGCGCTGGGTCCATATCAGGTGAAGTTCTATTTCTCGCCGGATTTCCCACGACGCGCGATGATTACACAGGTGGCTGGCACGCCGGTCTTCTCCAAGGCCTGGTTCGAGGCCGACCCGGAAAACCGTCGCCTGGATGAGCCGCGTCTGGATCCGGGTATTGGTTCCGGCCCCTATCTTCTGGACAAGGCCGAGATCAACCAGCGCATCACCTATCGCCGCAATCCTGACTATTGGGGCAAGGATTTGAACGTCAATATCGGTCGCCACAACTATGACAGTATCCGGGTGGAGTATTTTGGCGATGCCATTGCGGCGATGGAGGGCTTCAAGGCCGGGGTCTATACCGTGCGGCCTGAAAACAATTCCAAGAGCTGGGCCACGGCCTATGACTTTGATGCCGTTGCCAATGGCGATGTGATCAAGGATGAAATCCCGAACGGCAATGTGCCTGCGGCCAGTGGCTTTGTGATGAACCTGTTGCGGCCGCAGTTTCAGGACATTCGTGTGCGCGAAGCGGTGCAGCTGGCCTTCAACTTTGAATGGACCAATGAGAGCCTGCAATATGGGCTGTTCCGCCATCGCAGCTCGTTTTGGCAGGATAGTGATCTGGAGGCCAAGGGCCTGCCTCAGGGGCGCGAGCTGGAGGTGCTGACCGCACTGGGCGACCAGATTGATCCGGGGCTTTTGACCTCGGAACCGGTGATGGCGCATGCTTCCAAACCCAAACGCCCCAATGATCGTAGCAACCTGCGCCGTGCCATGAAACTGTTGGATGAAGCGGGCTGGGAAGTGAACAGCGATGGGATGCGCCAGAACGCGGCGGGGGAATTGCTGAAGATCGAGTTCCTGCTCGATAGCCCAACGTTGGAGCGTATCGTCAGCCCCTATGTCTCAAACCTGCAGGCCATGGGGATTGATGCGGTATTGAACCGGGTGGATTATGCGCAATACACCAGTCGTCGCCGGGAAAAGGATTTTGATATGGTCTCCTTTGCCTATCGAAAATCCCTGGAACCATCGACGGGGCTGTACCAGCAGTTTGGCGCCGAGGCGCATGAGTATTCCGTGTTCAACCCAGCTGGACTAGCTGATCCTGCAGTGGATGCGCTGATCGACAATATCGTCGATGCCAAAACCCAGGATGTTCTCTATTCCAATACGCGCGCACTGGACCGGGTGCTGCGGGCGAAACGCTTTATGGTGCCAACCTGGTATCTGGATGTCAGCTGGATCGCCTATTGGAAGCAATATGCCTACCCAGAAAACCTGCCCCCCTATTCCACCGGGTTGCTGGATCTGTGGTGGGTCGATGCCGATCGCGAGGCTGCGTTGAAAGCCTCGGGCGCCTTGCGGTAAGGGCGCGATATGGCAGCCTACATCCTTCGACGTTTACTGCTGGTGATCCCAACCCTGTTTGGCATCATGGTGGTGAACTTTACTCTGGTGCAATTTGTCCCTGGCGGCCCGGTGGAGCAGGTGATTGCCCAGCTCCAGGGCGGTGGTGACGTGTTTGAGGGCTTTGCCGGCGGCGGTGGTGATGCCGGTGGCAATGCCGTGATTGAGGCCAATGACAGCTATGCCGGCCGTCAGGGGTTGCCGCCAGAACTCATTGAAGAGCTGAAAGAGCAGTTCGGCCTGGATAAGCCACCGCTGGAACGCTTTGGCCTGATGCTGTGGAACTACATGCAGTTTGATTTTGGCGAGAGCTACTTTCGCAAGATCGACGTGACCGAACTGGTGCTGGAGAAGATGCCAGTATCGATCTCGCTGGGGCTGTGGTCCACCTTGATTGCCTATATGATCTCGATCCCCATGGGCATTCGCAAGGCGCTGCGCGATGGCTCGCGCTTTGACACCTGGACCAGTGGTATCATCATTGCTGCCTATGCGATCCCTTCGTTCCTGTTTGCCATCATGCTTTTGGTGCTGTTTGCTGGGGGTTCCTACTGGCAGATCTTCCCGCTGCGTGGCTTGACCTCGGACAATTGGGAGAATCTCAGCCTGATGGGCAAGATTGCAGATTATGCCTGGCACATCGCCCTGCCGGTGATTGCCTCGACCATTGGCGCCTTTGCGACATTGACCCTGCTGACCAAGAACTCGTTCCTGGATGAGATCAAAAAACAATATGTCATCACCGCCCGAGCCAAGGGCCTGTCTGAGAACCGGGTGCTTTATGGTCATGTGTTTCGCAATGCCATGCTGATCGTGATTGCCGGTTTCCCGGCAGTGTTCATCAGCATCTTCTTTTCCGGCAGCCTGATCATCGAGACGATTTTCTCGCTGGATGGTCTGGGGCGTCTGGGGTTTGAGGCCGCCGTGGCGCGGGATTACCCGGTGATTTTTGGCACCCTGTTTATCTTTGGCCTGATGTCACTGGTTGTCGGTATCCTGTCGGATCTCATGTATGTGTTGGTGGATCCGCGCATCGATTTTGATAAACGGGAGGGCTGAGCGATGGCATTGTCCCCTCTAAATCAACGCCGCTGGAACACCTTTCGCCGCAACAGGCGCGCCTATTGGTCGATGTGGATTTTTGCGGTGCTCTTTGGCCTGTCGCTCTTTGCCGAGTTCCTGGCCAATGACAAACCTATCCTGGTGAGCTATCGCGGCGAGATCTTTACGCCGGTGTTCAACTTTTACCCCGAGACCACTTTTGGGGGTGATTTCAAAACGGAAGCGAACTACCGCGACCCTGAAGTGGAATGCCTGATCCGGTCTGGCGGGATTGAAGACTGCTTTGATGAACCAGAAGAGATCATTGATCAAATCGCGGCGGATAGCTACGCGGCGGACGGTTTTTACAAAGGCTGGACGCTCTGGCCGCCCATCCCCTATTCCTACAACACCTCGGTAGATCGCCCAGGTGCAGCCCCGCTGGCGCCCAATGGGCAGAATCTGCTGGGCACGGATGATACCAAACGCGATGTCTTGGCGCGGGTCATTCATGGGTTCCGCCTGTCGATACTTTTTACCCTGATGGTGACGGCGGCGGCCACGTTGATCGGGGTTTTGGCGGGGGCAGTGCAGGGCTATTTTGGCGGCTGGCTGGATCTGGTGTTCCAGCGGGTGATCGAAATCTGGAGCTCAACGCCAACGCTCTATGTGATTATCATCATGTTTGCCATTCTGGGCCGCAGTTTCTGGCTTTTGGTAGGGCTGATGATCCTGTTCAGCTGGACCTCATTGGTGGGCGTGGTGCGGGCCGAATTCCTGCGGGCGCGCAATCTGGAATATGTCCGCGCCGCCAAAGCGCTGGGGGTGGGCAATATGACCATAATGCTGCGCCACATGCTGCCCAATGCCATGGTGGCGACGCTGACCATGCTGCCCTTTATCATTACCGGCACCATCAGCTCGCTGGCGGGGCTGGATTTCCTCGGCTTTGGTCTGCCCTCCTCAGCGCCCTCATTGGGGGAGCTGACACTGCAGGCAAAACAAAACCTCGAAGCCCCCTGGCTGGCCTTCACCGCCTTTTTCACCTTTGCCCTGATGCTGTCGCTGCTGATCTTCATCTTTGAAGGCATCCGTGATGCCTTTGACCCAAGAAAGACCTTTTCATGAGGTGGCTTCCCAAACCGCCGATCCGCCCGGCTGCAAGCCGGGCAGTGCCCGACCGCCCCCATGGGCGGGCACTTCGTTTCCGCCCGCGGTCGAGCACCGCCCTACCGTTTGCTGCAGGCAAGAACTGACATGACAGAAGCTCCCATCCTTCAGGTCAAGAACCTGTGTGTCTCCTTCCAGCAGGACGGTAAAGTCAACAGGGCGGTCAAAGGCGTGTCCTTTTCGGTGGGGCGCGGTGAAACCGTGGCCCTGGTCGGCGAATCCGGGTCGGGAAAATCCGTCTCGGCGCTCTCAACCGTCTCGCTGTTGGGCGACAGCGCCATCGTTGAGGGCTCTGTCACCTATGACGGGGTTGAGATGGTTGGCGCCGATGAAAAGCACCTGATGCAGGTGCGCGGCAATGACATCAGCTTTATCTTTCAGGAGCCGATGACCTCGCTCAATCCGCTGCACACCATTGAAAAGCAACTGGCGGAATCGCTGGCGCTGCATCAGGGATTGCAGGGGCAGGCAGCGCGGACCCGTATTCTGGAGCTGATGAATAAGGTTGGTATTCGGGATGCGGAAAACCGTCTCAGCGCCTATCCGCATGAGCTCTCTGGCGGTCAGCGCCAGCGAGTGATGATTGCCATGGCCCTGGCCAACAAGCCCGAGGTGCTGATCGCCGATGAGCCGACAACGGCGCTGGATGTAACCATCCAGGCGCAGATTCTGGAACTGCTGGCAGAACTGAAGAAATCTGAGGGCATGGGGCTACTGTTTATCACTCATGATCTGAACGTGGTGCGCCGCATCGCCGATCGGGTCTGTGTGATGAAGGGAGGCGAGATTGTCGAGGAAGGCCCTGCGGCGGAGGTTTTTGACAATCCACAACATGCCTATACGCAAAAATTGCTGGCCGCAGAGCCTTCGGGCATTCCCGAACCGGTGGCTGAAAATGCGGCTGAGATGATCCGCACCAAAGATTTGAAAGTCTGGTTTCCAATTCAGAAAGGGCTGCTCAAACGCACTATCGGTCATGTGAAAGCGGTCAATCCAACCTCACTCTCTGTGCGGGCAGGGGAGACTCTGGGCATTGTCGGCGAGAGCGGCTCTGGCAAGACTACCATGGCACTGGCGATCATGCGGTTGATTGCCTCCGAGGGTGAGGTGCGCTTTTGTGGAGATGACCTGCGGCAATGGTCCACGCGGGAGCTACGCAGTCTGCGCAAAGATATGCAAATCGTATTCCAGGATCCCTTTGGCTCGCTGAGCCCGCGCATGACCTGCGCGCAGATCATTGCCGAGGGGCTGGCCATTCACAAGGTCGATCAACACCGTGCCCCGCGCGAGCTGGTGGCGGATGTGATGGTGGAGGTCGGATTGGATCCGGCCACCATGGATCGCTACCCGCATGAGTTTTCCGGCGGGCAGCGTCAGCGTATCGCCATTGCACGTGCTATGGTATTGCGCCCCAAACTGGTGGTTCTGGACGAGCCGACCTCGGCATTGGATATGACGGTACAGGTACAGATCGTCGAGCTGCTGCGGGATCTGCAAAAGCGCTATGGGCTGGCCTATCTGTTCATCAGCCATGATCTCAATGTGGTGCGAGCGATGTCGCATCAGGTGGTGGTGATGAAACAGGGCGATATCGTCGAGACCGGGGAGGCTGAGGCACTGTTTGAAAATCCACAAATGGACTACACCCGGCAGCTGCTGGCCGCAGCTCGATAAATAGGTAAGGGGGGAGGCTCCCGCGCGCTTAGCCTTTGCCAGAGGCAAAAGCACACCCTTGGGGGTGGCGCCGCTGTCGCGGCGCTGCAGCTTTTCATGGGCAGGGGGCTGGAAATCCTCAGATCTAGGAGACCCGGGTTTCTGCCGCTGTGGGTGGCAGGCTGTCAGAGCCCGCGGCTTCATAGGCGTCAAAATGGCGGGCGATGACCCGTGTGATGGCGCGGGCCTCTTCTGAAACCAGAGCACCATTTTGGGTTTTGACCAGAATATCGGGAAAGGCTGCGCAGGCCTCGGCGACCAGGCTCTCAAACCGGGCTTCCTGACCCGGGCAGTGCTGCAGGATCCGATCGCCTGGGATTGAGAACCCACAGAGCAGGGCCTTGATGATACGCCCTCTCAGGTGGTCTTCGCCCGCAAAGGCGTGGCCACGGGCAGTGGCAAAACTCCCGGCCTCAATTGCGGCCATGTAACGGGCGGTGCTGGGCGCATTTTGCACATAGCCCTGCGGGAAACGTGAGATTGCAGAGGCCCCCAGCCCAATCAGCACCTCTGCCGGATCGTCGCTATAGCCCTGAAAGCTCCGCTTGAGACTCTGTGTGTCGCGGGCTTGGACCAGGCTGTCGCCCGGGCGGGCAAAACTGTCGATGCCGATTTCCTCATAGCCCTCCTCTAGGCAGAGGGCGCGGGCGGCTTTGAACAGGTCCAGGCGATCCTCTGGCCTGGGAAGCGTTTCGGAGGGGATCATTGCCTGGCGGCGGATCTGCGCGGGCAGATGTTTGTAGCCGTAAAGGGCGACCCGGTCGGGCGAGAGCGACAGCAATTGCTCAGTGCTTTGCCGGATCTGCTCCAGGCTTTGATACGGCAGGCCAAACAGCAGATCGGTGCTCAGATCCTGCACACCACCTTGGCGCAGCATTGCAAGGACCTGCACCACTCTGTCAAATGACAGGCTGCGGCCAATGGCCTGCTGAGTTGTGTCGTCAAACCCCTGCACCCCGATCGAGGCGCGGGTGAGCCCGGCATCAATCAGCGCATCGCAGCGGGCCTGGTCAAATTCATTTGGGTCGATTTCGACCGAGAATTCAGCATCTGGCGCAAGAGGCGCCACCGCAACCACTGCCGCGGCAAGATCGCGAATCATCTCCGGGGATAAAATGGTCGGCGTACCGCCGCCCCAGTGAAGGCGTGACAGGCTGACGTCTTTTGGCAGGTGAGATTTGAGGCGCGAAACCTCCTGTTTCAGCGTTTCGACATAGGCTTCGATCGGGGCATCAGATCTGGTGCCCTGGGTGCGACACATGCAGAACCAACAGAGGTTTCGGCAAAAAGGAACGTGCAGATAAAGGGAAATCCGGCTGCCTGGGGGTATTTGACCTGACCAGGATTGGTAATGTGCAGCACCAATTCGCGCGTCAAAATGTTGCGCCGTTGGATAACTGGTATAGCGCGGCACTTTGGCATCGTATAATCCGAGCTTCGCCAATTGTGATTTCTGACACATATCATTATCCTAGTCAGTAATCGCACGAACGAACTTTGACCTGGATCAAACGGGACTGCCCATGAACGCCCCAACCATTACCCATATCAGCTGCGCTGACTGTCCTATCCGCCATCGGGCCGTTTGCGCCCGTTGCGAGACCGACGAGCTGGAGGCGCTGGACGGCATCAAGTATTATCGCAGCTATGAGGCAGGGCAGCCGATCATCTGGTCTGGTGATGTGATGAATTTTGTCGGCTCAGTGGTTTCTGGCATTGCGACGCTGACCCAGACGATGGAAGACGGCCGCACCCAGATGGTTGGTCTGTTGCTGCCAAGCGATTTTGTCGGGCGCCCCGGCCGCGATGGGGCTGCCTATAATGTGGTTGCAACCACAGATGTGGTGATGTGCTGTTTCCGCAAAAAGCCCTTTGAGGATCTGATGGCAAGCACCCCGCATATTGCCCATCGCTTGCTGGAGATGACCCTGGATGAGCTGGACGCCGCACGCGAGTGGATGCTGGTTCTGGGTCGTAAAACCGCGCGGGAAAAAATTGCCAGCCTGTTGACCATCATTGCCCGTCGCGATGCCTCGCTGACGCCGCGCGGGGCGGTCGATACAATGACCTTTGATCTTCCGCTCACCCGCGAAGCCATGGCGGACTACCTTGGCCTTACTCTTGAAACCGTCAGCCGCCAGATGTCGGCTCTTAAGAAAGACGGGGTGATCGCGCTGGAGGGCAAACGCCGGGTATGCGTACCGGATATGGGCCGTCTGTTCGAGGAAGCCGGCGACGACAGTGATGGCGGCTATATGAGCTAATACCCGTCTCATCCCCGGGGGCAGTTCTAGACCTGACGTGGCGGGGATTGCCGCGCTTGTTCCAGCCATCTGGCGACCTCCTGACTGGCGGAATCTGCACGGCGTCCAGCCATGCTCCACAGTCGCAAGGCCTTAGGTAATATAGCTTTTTGCCCAAAGGGCGCGACCAGTTGACCGCCTGCCAGATAGGGCGCCAACAGGGCCTCATGGCCAATCAACACCCCCGCCCCGTTTAATGCTTCTTCCACTGCGAGCGCATAGAGCGAATAGACCGGGCCACGCGGGGCGATGTGATGTGGCAGGGCGGCCTGCGCCAGCCAGTGTTCCCAATCTTCTTCCCAACTGGTGTCATAGAGACAGGGCAGGTTTAGCAGATCCAACGGCGTCGTCAGCCGCTGAGCCAAGGCGGGGCTACAGACGGGAAAGATGACATCTTCAGCCAGAACGGTGCCTTCGCTCTCGGCATAGAACAGGCATAGATCATAGGAGGTCCGTTTGAGGTTCGGCGGCTGCTCCAGGGCGGTGATGGAGATCTCGGTGCCAGGCATCTCGGCGCGCAGCTGAGGCAGGCGGGGCGAAAGCCAAAACTGGGCGATTGCCGGCAGGGTGGCGATATGCACCACACGCGGTGCGGCGGCATCGCGCATCTGCTGCACGGCTTGTCCCAATTGATCAAAGGCCTGACCAAACGCGGGCAGGGATTGTGCTCCCAGCGCGGTCAGCACCACGCCTTTGGCGGTACGCTGAAACAGCGGCGCGCCAAGCTCGGCCTCCAGCGATTTGATCTGGGCAGAGATCGCCCCCGGCGTGACGCCCAGCTCCTGAGCTGCGGCCGAAAACCCACCCAACCGGGCCGAGGCCTCAAAGGCGCGCAGAGCTGTCAGCGCAAAGGATTTGGGGCGGGGGGGCGAAACGGCCATCTCTAAGACTCACTTTTTCTAACCCTAGATTTTCAGAAAACTGATTTGCGCGCAAGCCCGCGCCTAGGCTCAACTGGGTCAAAGCAAACACCCGAGGCCATGCCCCATAGGAGTTCTACAATGACCAATCTTGCCAACCGCCCCTGGGTTCCCGACCTTTGCGAAGCCCGTGTGCAGGCCATTGCTGCCGCGACTGCTGACATGAACAGTCAGGCCGCTGCTGACCGGATCGAGGCACTGATCGAGCAAAATATCGAGATCCACGACCATGAATGTTTCAACCTCAATCCGGCAACCAATGTGATGAACCCCACCGCCGAGGCCGTGCTGGCGCGCAGCTTGGGCAGTCGGCCTTCGCTGGGTTATCCCGGCGACAAATATGAAATGGGTCTGGAGGCCATTGAAGAGATCGAGGTCATGGCAGCCGAGCTGGCAGCGCAGGTCTTTGGTGCCAAATATGCCGAGATCCGGGTGGCCTCTGGCGCGCTGGCCAATCTCTACGGGTTTATGGCGCTGACCAAACCGGGTGATTGCATCATTGCCCCGCCGGCAGCAATTGGTGGCCATGTGACCCATCACGGCGATGGCTGTGCCGGGCTCTATGGGCTGGTGTCTCATCCGGCGCCGGTCAATGCCGATGGCTATACCGTCGATCTGGAGGCGCTGCGGGCCCTGGCGCTACGCGAGCGCCCCAAGCTGATTACCATTGGCGGCAGCCTCAATCTCTTTGCCCATCCGGTGCGCGAGATCCGCGCCATTGCGGATGAGGTCGGCGCCAAGGTGCTGTTTGATGCGGCACACCAATGCGGCATCATCGCGGGGCGAGCCTGGGCCAACCCCTTGGATGAAGGGGCGCATATGATGACCATGAGCACCTACAAAAGCCTGGGCGGCCCGGCGGGCGGTTTGATTGTCACCAATGATTCTGAGATCGCAGAACGCCTGGATGCCATTGCCTTTCCCGGCATGACGGCCAATTTTGACGCGGCCAAATCGGCCTCTCTGGCGCTGAGCCTGCTGGACTGGGTTGACCATGGTCCGGCCTATGCGCAGGCGATGATTGATCTGGCACAGGCGCTGGCAGCAGAGCTGGAGGCGCTGGGCCTGCCGGTGTTCAAACCTGATGGCAATCAGGCTACCAGCTCGCATCAGTTCGCAATCGAGGCCGCGCGCTTTGGTGGCGGTCAGGCGGCTTCCAAGACCCTGCGCCGGGCAGGATTTCTGGCCTGTGGCATTGGCCTGCCGATTGATCCGGTGGTGGGCGACATGAACGGGCTGCGCATTGGCACGCCTGAACTGGTGCGCCGGGGCGTTACGCCAGCGGAGGCCGGAGCGCTGGCCAAACTGATCGTTGCGGGGCTAACCAGCAATGACCCGGCCTCTGTCGCGCAGGAAACACGGCAAATGCGTGCCGGGTTCCAAGGCATGCACTATCTCCGCAGCTAACTGGGGGCTCTTCGGGGAGCCCAAAGAAAACCACCCGGCTGCCAGCAGCCGGGTGGTTAAAAGTCAGGACTAAGCAGGATCAGCCCCGGGGCTGGATCAATGGGCCAGGAAGATCGGCACAGTTGCCTTTTCAAGCATGTTGCGGGTGGCCCCGCCCAGGATCGCCTCGCGGAAACGGGAATGGCCATAGGCCCCCATGACGATCATACCAGCATCCGTATCGGTGGCGTGGCGGATCAGAATGTCGGACACCCGCGGCATGGTTTTGCTGAGCACGTCGATCTCACATTTGACACCGTGACGCGCCAGCATCTGTGCCAGCATACCACCGGGGTCGGAGCGTTCAGGACCGTGCTGGGGCGGGTCGATCACAACGATGCGCACCAAGTCAGCGCCCGTGAGGAAAGGCATCGCCTTACGAATGGAGGTCATCGCCTCGATGCTCTCGTTCCAGGCAATCAATATGGTTTTAGGCTGGCCAATGGGCTCTGCACCTTCTGGGACAACCACAACCGGAGTGCGCCCTTCAAAAAGCGCTGATTCGACCACGGGTTCGGCCTCAACACCTTTGCCGTTGCCATAGGGCTGACCAAGAACCACCAGATCAGAAAACCGCGCCAAACGGGCGACATGACGCCCCATATCAGCAACCTGAGCAATACCCGCATCGGATGAAAACTGAACCCCGGCCTTTTTCAGATAGTCATCCGCATAGGATTGCAATGCACCGGCGTCCTCTTTGGCGCGCGCCATAGTTTCTTGCAGAACCATGGCGTTAGCACCGGCATAGTAGTAACCGGTCTGGGTGCGATCAACGCCCAGGCACAGTACTTCGGCGTGGCCACCAAAGGCCTCAGCCATCGATGCTGCCTGTGACAAGGGGGTCTCGGCCGTGTCCTGTGAGGTCAGAACCGTGAGTATGGTTTTGTAAGTCATGTTTCACCTCATGTGGTAAAAATTCAGAGCTCTAACAAGAAGGACTGTTAGTGTGGCTGTACCCTGTGTGGTCTGTCACAGTTGAATGGTATTTGTCTTGATGCAGATCAATGCACCTTTGGCACATGTTTTGCATCTAGAGCATGGAATATATGGGTTCCACGCGACGCAAAGAATCGCGGGGGACATGGTGAAGGGACACAAAATGTCTAATTATATCAAGCTGATAGCGCTTGGTTTGGTCACGCTTTTTGCGATGATCGGGACCAATTACGCGCGGGATCTGGCTTACCAGGTGCATGCGATAATCGTCATGCTCGTTGCTGGTGGCCTGTTTCTATACACGCTGCGCCACACTGGCGGGGCAAAGCAGGCTGCTGGCAGCCAGCAAAATGAATATTTTGACAGCGTTGTACGTGCCGGTGTGATCGCCACCGCCTTTTGGGGTGTCGTGGGTTTTCTCGCGGGTACGTTCATTGCTTTCCAGCTGGCCTTTCCGGTGCTGAACTTTGAATGGGCCCAGGGCTTTGCCAACTTTGGCCGCCTGCGCCCCCTGCACACGTCGGCGGTGATTTTTGCCTTTGGTGGTAACGCGCTGATCGCCACCTCGTTCTATGTGGTGCAGCGCACCTCTGCAGCACGTCTTTGGGGCGGAAATCTGGCTTGGTTTGTGTTCTGGGGCTACCAACTCTTTATCGTTCTGGCGGCAACCGGCTACCTGCTTGGCGGCACCCAGTCGAAAGAATACGCAGAGCCCGAATGGCATGTTGACCTGTGGTTGACCATTGTCTGGGTGGCCTATCTGGCGGTCTTCCTCGGCACCGTGATCAAGCGTAAAGAGCCACATATCTACGTGGCCAACTGGTTCTACCTGGCCTTTATCGTCACCGTTGCAATGCTGCACCTGGTAAACAACGCGACCATCCCGGTCTCCATCTGGGGGTCCAAATCGGTCATCGTCTGGTCCGGTGTACAGGACGCCATGGTTCAATGGTGGTACGGCCACAATGCTGTGGGCTTCTTCCTGACCGCGGGCTTCCTCGGCATGATGTATTACTTTGTGCCAAAGCAGGCTGAACGCCCTGTGTTTAGCTACAAACTGTCGATCATCCACTTCTGGGCGCTGATCTTCCTTTATATCTGGGCTGGTCCTCACCACCTGCATTACACCGCTCTGCCGGACTGGGCTTCGACCCTCGGCATGGTGTTCTCGATCGTGCTGTGGATGCCGTCCTGGGGTGGCATGATCAACGGTCTGATGACGCTCTCTGGCGCATGGGACAAGCTGCGGACCGACCCGGTTATCCGTATGATGGTTATCTCGATCGGTTTCTACGGCATGTCGACCTTTGAAGGTCCGATGATGTCGATCCGCGCGGTGAACTCGCTGTCGCATTACACTGACTGGACCATTGGTCACGTGCACTCTGGTGCGCTGGGTTGGAACGGCATGATCACCTTTGGTGCTCTGTACTTCCTGGTACCAGTTCTGTGGAAACGTGAGCGTCTCTATAGCCTCAGCCTGGTCTCCTGGCACTTCTGGCTCGCCACCATCGGCATCATTCTCTATGCCGCCTCGATGTGGGTGACCGGGATCATGGAAGGCCTGATGTGGCGTGAAGTTGATGCCAATGGTTTCCTGGTGAACTCCTTCGCCGACACAGTGGCCGCGAAACTGCCGATGAACATTGTGCGCGGTCTGGGTGGGGTGATGTTCCTCTCCGGTGCCATCATCATGTGCTACAACCTGTGGATGACTGTCCGTAAAGCTCCGGCCAAAGAGGCCAGCCTTACTGTCGCTGTCCCTGCTGAATAAGGAGGATCGTAAAAATGGCAATTCTCGACAAACATAAAATCCTCGAGACCAACGCGACCCTCTTGCTGATCTGCAGCTTCCTGGTTGTGACCATCGGTGGTCTGGTTCAGATCGCTCCCTTGTTCTGGCTGGAAAATACCATCGAGAAGGTTGAGGGCATGCGCCCTTACACCCCTCTCGAAATGGCGGGCCGCGAAGTCTACATCCGTGAAGGCTGCTACACCTGCCACAGCCAGATGATCCGTCCCATGCGGGATGAGGTCGAACGCTACGGTCACTACTCGCTGGCGGCGGAGTCGATGTACGACCACCCCTTCCAGTGGGGCTCCAAGCGCACCGGGCCGGATCTGGCCCGGGTGGGGGGACGTTATTCGGATGAGTGGCACGTGGATCACCTGCGGGATCCGCAGGCGGTGGTGCCGGAATCAGTAATGCCAAAATATGGCTTCCTCGAGCGCAAGATGATCGACGGCAAATACATTGGCGATCTGTTGGCGGCAAATGCGATGCTCGGCACGCCATATACCGAAGAGATGCTGGCCAGTGCACAGGCCGACTTTAAGGTCCAGGCGGATCCGGACAGCGACTATGATGGCTTGCTGGAACGCTATGGCGACAAGGTCAGCGTGCGTAACTTTGATGGCCAACCCGGTGTTTCCGAGGCCGACGCGCTGATCGCTTATCTGCAAATGTTGGGTACGCTGGTTGATTTCTCGACCTTCACACCCGACGCAAACCGCTAAGGAGGGGTAGGTATGGAAATCTATACACTCCTGCGCGAATTTGCAGATAGCTGGATGCTGTTGTTTCTGTTCGTGTTTTTCATGGGTATCGTTGCCTGGGCCTTTCGGCCCGGCAGCACCAAGGTCTATGAAGACACGGCCAGCATTCCCTTTCGCCACGTAGACGCCCCCGCCCCTGTTGAGGGCGAGGCGACAGCCGCCGCAGACAAGGAGGCGAGGACATGAGCAAACCCGTCAAAAAATTCGACGACGATCCGAACACCACCGGCCACAGCTGGGATGGGATCGAAGAGTTCGACAACCCGATGCCACGTTGGTGGCTCTGGACTCTCTATGCCACCATCATTTGGGCGATTGGTTACACCATCCTTTACCCGGCTTGGCCGATGGTGAACTCTGCGACTGCAGGGATCCTCGGATGGTCGACACGCGGTGATGTGGCGGCTGAGATTGCAGCCGTGGATGAGGCCAACGCACCGATGAACGCCAAGCTGGAAGCTGCGGAGTTGACAGCCATTGCAGGCGATGCAGAACTGGGCTCCTACGCGGTGTCTTCGGGTTCTGCCGTCTTCAAGACCTGGTGTGCGCAGTGCCACGGCTCTGGTGCGGCTGGCGCCAAGGGCTATCCCAACCTGCTGGATGATGACTGGCTCTGGGGTGGTTCCGTCGAGGAAATCCACGAGACCGTTACCCATGGTATCCGCAACGAGGACAGCGACGATGCGCGCTACTCCGAGATGCCTGCCTTTGGTCGTGATGAGCTGCTGGAGAAAGAAGAGATCGACCAGGTTGTGAACTTTGTCATGTCTCTGTCCGGCGAGGCGCAGGATGCCTCCAAAGTGGAAGCTGGTGCCGTGGTCTTTGAAGACAACTGCTCCTCTTGCCACATGGAAGACGGCACTGGCGATCGCAGCCAGGGTGCGCCAAACCTTGCGGATGCGCTCTGGCTCTATGGTGGCGACTATGCTGCCCTGAGCGATACCGTTGCCAATTCGCGTTACGGCGTGATGCCTGCCTGGAACACCCGCCTCACCGAGGCGCAGATCCGCGCGGTGTCCTCCTATGTGCACCAGTTGGGCGGCGGCGAATAAGCCCCTCCTTTAGGATGCAAAAGACAAAGGGCCGTCCCATGGGGCGGCCCTTTCTTGTTCAGAGGTTGGGTCGAATGGCGTTTGCCTCAATAGGTGATAGGGGGTCGGGAAAGGCCACTTTTTCTTGCCTTGAGCCAAAATAAATCGCCGAGTTTGATCAGAGTCAAAGAACCTCGCCCCAAAGACGGTCTAAATCAACCCAAGACAGAGATTAGCTGGCCGGTTCATTTGCTTTCAAAGGCGAATGGCGGCGCAGCACAGAATTCCCGAAACCTGACGTGCTAGGTGGTGGGAATTGGGCGTCGGGATTTCGATCTGTTCGCGCGTTTCCTGGAAAACCGACGCCCATAACTCTCTGCTTAATTCCCATTCCCTGAGGGCGGGTCCCTTTAGTTTAGGGTCTTTTCCACCCAGTTACAGCTTTTGCAGATCAATGCAGCGCATGGGCTGGTTGAGCCGCCGCGCTGTGGGCCGCAGCCCTGAAGCCAGCCGTTTGATCTGCTGCACCAGAGCGGCAAATCCCCTTGAGTCTTTTTTCGAGACAGGCTCGGCAGCTGCTAAAACCGGAGCCGGTTGTGTCGCTGCCGGCATGTCGCGGACCATCACACAGGGGTGACGAGTCGCGGTCATCATGGAGCGGGCGTAGATATTGATCAGCATCTTGAAATCTCCTGTGTTGGTGTTTCTGCCTTTGACTGTCGCTGCAAACCGCGCAAGATGCGACTCAGGAAAATTTCACTTATGTAAGTCAGGATTACATATGGATTGGCTCTCCCTGCCGCCGCTTGCCGCCCTGCGGGCCTTTTCTGCCTATGCAGAACATGGAAACCTGGCCAAGGCGGGGGCGGCACTAAATGTCAGCCATGCTGCCATCAGTCAGCAGTTGCGCAGCCTTGAGGAGTATCTGGGCACGCCACTGTTGGACCGCAGCGGTCGCGCCTTGGAGATGACCGAAGAGGGGCAGCATCTGGCGCAGGCGCTGCTATTGGGGTTTGGCGCCATTCAATCTGCGGTTCAGGATCTCAGTGCACAGGGGGCAGCGCGGCCATTGCATATCAGCTGCACGCCGATGTTCGCCGCAAACTGGCTGATGCCGCGCCTGGCCGAGTTTCGCATGCAGTACCCGGATGTCGATCTGGTGATTGATCCGCGCGGCGAAGTTGTCTCTTTGCAGCCAGGGGGCGTCGATATTGCGCTGCGCTATGGGGATGGCAACTGGGCGGGGCTCGAGTCCGAAATCCTGTTATGCTCGCCCATGGTGGTGGTGGCCAAACCCAGCCTGCTGCAGGATCGGCTGATTGAGGCGCCGGAGGATCTGTTGGATCTGCCCTGGCTCGAAGAGCTGGGCACCACCGAGGCCGCACATTGGCTGCGCTCGCGCGGCGTGGCCGAGGTCATTCGCGGTGCCAGTATCAAATTGCCGGGCAATTTGTTGATGCAGGCGGTGCGCGAAGGGCAGGGCGTCGCAGTCAGCGTGCAGGACTTTGTCGACGAGGATCTGAAAGCCGGGCGTCTGGTAGAGCTGTTCTCCGGAGGTGAGGGGCGGGGCTATCATATTGTCACCCGCCCTGGCGTGCAGCGGGGGCAGGCGCGCCAGTTTATTTCCTGGCTGCGGCGGAACAGAAAAACCAAAGATCCAGAAGCTGATATATAAAGATGCTTGTCCGATGCGCTTTTTGATCCACGTCAAAGAGCGTGACCTTAACATTTGAAAGAAACAGGCTAGAGAGACACATATTCAGTGGAGTGAGTCCGTGAGTGATTCCGATCCCGCCCCCAGCCTATACGCCGCCAGGGAACCCGTATTTCCACGGCGCGTATCGGGTCTATTTCGCAACCTGAAATGGTACATTTTGGCGATCACTTTGGGGATTTACTACCTGACTCCCTGGATTCGTTGGGATCGCGGCCCATCGCTGCCGGATCAGGCGGTTCTGCTGGATCTGGCGAATCGGCGCTTTTATTTCTTCTGGATCGAAATCTGGCCGCATGAGTTCTACTTTGTGGCCGGGCTGTTGATCATGGCGGGCCTGGGGCTTTTCCTCTTTACCTCGGCATTGGGACGGGTCTGGTGTGGCTATGCCTGCCCTCAGACGGTCTGGACCGACCTGTTCATTCTGGTAGAGCGATGGATTGAGGGCGATCGAAATGCCCGGCTGCGTCTGCACCGGCAAAAGAAAATGGATTTTCGCAAGGCACGCCTGCGCCTGACCAAATGGGCGTCTTGGATGTTGATTGGTCTGGCCACCGGCGGCGCTTGGGTGTTCTATTTTGCCGATGCCCCCACCCTGATGGTGGATCTGGTCACCGGTCAGGCGCATCCCATTGCCTATACCACCATGCTGGTTCTGACAGCGACGACCTTCTTTTTTGGCGGCATCGCCCGCGAGCAAATCTGTATCTATGCATGCCCCTGGCCCCGTATCCAGGCGGCAATGATGGACGAAGACACGCTGGTGGTTGGCTACCGCGATTGGCGTGGTGAGCCGCGCGGCAAACTGAGCAAGAAAAAAGGCCAGGCCGAGATCTCTGATCCGCCAAAGGGCGACTGCATCGACTGCATGGCCTGCGTCAATGTCTGCCCGGTTGGGATTGATATCCGGGATGGCCAGCAGCTGGAATGCATCACCTGTGCGCTTTGTATTGATGCCTGCGACGACATGATGACCAAGATCGGCAAGCCACGCGGTTTGATCGACTATATGGCCCTGTCGGACGAGGCCCATGAGCGTGCAGGTCAACCACCAAAAAACATCTGGAAGCACATCCTGCGGCCGCGCACCATCATGTATACTTCGATGTGGAGCTTTGTTGGCCTCGGCCTGGTCTTTGCCCTGTTCATTCGCTCCGATATCGACCTGACGGTGGCTCCGGTGCGCAACCCGACCTATGTCACCCTGTCGGATGGTTCGGTACGTAACACCTACGATGTGCGCCTGCGCAACAAACATGGTGAGGCCCGCCCCTTCAAACTGTCCCTCAAAGGGGATCCTGCCATGCGGGTGCAGCTCGAAGGCACGCCCTATGCCGCCGTTGATGTGCCAGCGGATACCGCCTATCTTCAGCGGGTCTATATCGTGACGCCTAAGGGGGCTGCGGCTTCGGACGCGGAATCTACACCCGTCAGAATCTGGGTCGAAGACCTCTCCAATGGGGAACGGGCCTACAAAGACACCACCTTTAACGGAAAAGGGAACTGATCATGGCTAAGGGGACGCGTGAACTTACAGGTCGCCACGTATTGATGATCTTTTGCGGCGCTTTCGGGGTCATTATAAGCGTCAATCTGGCGCTGGCCTATAATGCGGTCAAAACCTTTCCGGGGCTTGAGGTGAAGAACTCCTATGTGGCCAGCCAGGAATTTGATCTGCGCCGCGATGCGCAGGAATCGCTTGGCTGGTCGGTCTACGCCTCGGCGCAGGAGGATCAGGTCACGCTTGAGATCTCCGATGCCGATGGCAACCCGGTGGAAGTGGCCAAGTTGAGTGCCACTCTGGGGCGGGCAACCCACGTGAAGGATGACCAGATTCCCGAGTTCACCTTTAACGGCAGCGCCTATGTGGCGCCTGCTGACCTGGGACCAGGCAACTGGAATATCCGCATGGTGGCGCGGGCCAAGAATGGCACAGAGTTCTCCCAGCGGGTGATCCTGCACGTAAGAGGCTAGAGCGATATGACTGCCCAGATGCGCCCTGCAATGGCTGTGTGCCCCGGCTGTGTTGCCGCCCCGAACGAGGCGGTTGAGACCGCCCCAACTGAGGCGCGTCTGGCGCTGTCCTTGCCGACAATCCACTGTCAGGCCTGCATTTCCACGGTTGAACGCGGGCTGAACGCCCATCCGGGCATTCATTCGGCACGGGTCAACCTGACCCTGAAACGTGCTCTGATCGAGGCCGACCCAGAGCTGCGGGCCGATGATCTGATCCCGCTGCTCGAAGATCTGGGATTTGAGGCGCATGAGCTGGATCTGGCCACCCTGGCCGCCACTCAAAGCGACAAGGCAGGGCGGGATTTATTGATGCGGCTGGCGGTTGCCGGCTTTGCCTCAATGAATGTGATGCTCTTGTCGATCTCGGTCTGGTCCGGGGCCTCAGACGCCACCCGTGATATGTTCCACTGGATTTCGGCGGCGATTGCCTTTCCGGCGGTGATCTTTGCGGGCAAACCCTTCTTTACCAATGCTTGGAGCGCCCTGCGGGTGGGACGGCTCAATATGGATGTGCCAATTGTTCTGGCACTGGTGCTGGCGCTGGTCACATCCCTTTGGGAAACCAGCCTGTCGGGGGAGCATGCCTATTTTGATGCGGCCCTGACGCTGACCTTCTTTTTGCTGGCCGGGCGCTATCTTGATTACCGCACCCGCGCTGTAGCGCGTTCGGCGGCCGAAGAACTTGCCGCACTCGAAGTGCCACGCGCCATCCGCATAGAGGGCGACGTGGAGGTCGAGGTGGCGGTGGCCGATTTGGCCTACGGCGATCTGATTCTGGTGCGCCCTGGTGGGCGGATGCCGGTTGATGGCGTCATTGCCACGGGCGAGTCAGAGCTGGATCGTTCCCTGCTCACCGGCGAGACCCTGCCGGTCTTTGCCGCGCCAGGGACTCAGGTCTCAGCCGGAGAAGTCAATCTGACTGGCCCGCTGGTGGTGCGCGCAGAAGCGGTGGGGGAGGATACCTCGCTACACCGCATGGCGGATCTGGTGGCGATCGCCGAATCCGGTCGCTCGCGCTATACCTCGCTGGCGGATAGCGCGGCCAAGCTCTACGCGCCGGGCGTTCATATTCTCTCAGCTTTGGCTTTTGTCGGCTGGTATCTCTACACTTTTGATCTGCGCATGGCGTTGAATATTGCGGCGGCTGTTTTGATCATCACCTGCCCCTGTGCGCTGGGCCTAGCAGTGCCTGCGGTGACCACAGCAGCCTCGGGGCGCTTGTTCAAAAAGGGCATGCTGATCAAACACTCCACCGCGTTGGAGCGTCTGGCCGGGGTGGATACCGTGGTCTTTGACAAGACCGGCACCCTGACCGCAGGAACGCCGCAGCTGGACAACCTTGATGCCTTCTCCCGTGCCGAGCTGGAAATCGCCCTGGCCCTGGCGGAGGGGTCTTCGCATCCGCTGTCACGTGCCCTGACTGCCGCAGCCCGCGCCGCCGGCATTGCCCCGGCTGAGGTCACCGATCTGCAGGAGCGCCCCGGGTTTGGCACCCACGGCCACTACATGGGCCGCACCGTTCGTTTGGGCCGCGCCGCCTGGTTGGGTGCTGACCAGGGCAGTCAAACGGCAGCTTGGCTGGATACCGGTGAGGGTGCTGCGCCGCGCGGCTTCCTGTTCCACGACGCACTGCGCCCCGGCGCGGCTGAGGCTGTGGCCCAGCTGCATGCTGCCGGCAAAGAGGTCCTGCTGATCTCGGGAGACACCACTGGCGCGGTCGAGGACTTGGCGCAGCGTCTGGGCATCCAGAAGTGGCTGGCCGAGGCGCTACCCCAGGATAAGGCCGAAAGGATCCAGAGCCTGTCGGATCAGGGCCGCAAGGTTCTGATGGTGGGGGATGGGTTGAATGACACCGCAGCCCTGACGGCGGCGCATGTCTCGATCTCGCCGGCCTCTGCCTTGGATGCGGCCCGTGTGGCTTCGGATATCGTACTTCTGGGCCAGGATCTGGAACCCATCGCCGAGGCCTGTGTGGTCGCTGAAAAGGCCACCAAACGCATCCGCGAGAATTTCCGCATTGCCACGCTCTACAACGTGATCGCGGTGCCGCTGGCCATTGCAGGCTTTGCAACCCCCTTGATTGCGGCGCTGGCAATGTCTAGCTCTTCGATCACCGTATCCCTCAATGCGCTGCGCCTGAAATAACCCGCGCCGCGCCCGACAAAAGTGCCTTAGCCCATGAGCGTTCTTGCCTATCTCATCCCCATTTCGCTGTTGCTGGGCGGCGGCGCTTTGGCGGCCTTTGTCTATACGGTGCGCTCAAACCAGTATGACGACCCCGAAGGGGATTCGCGCCGTATCCTGAGCGAGGAATGGGACGACCACCCCAAGCCCTGAACGCCGATTTGAGACGGAGGAATTGGCCGCAAAACCGCTGAGATATGTCAAGGGCCGTTGTGCGGACTTAGTCGCTCTTTGCGGGAAAGCAGATGAATCCACCATTCCTTTCCTCAACCAAATATTCACCTTCCAGCTCACCAGCGATAAACGGGCTAAGTACGACACCGACGAAGGTGATGCTTGTCAATTCAGGGTAGTGATCGTGAATACTCCAGACTATTTCAACCAATGCAGAAGCCGAGGTATCGAAATACTTACTCGAAAATAGGGCGCTGTTCGGGTCGATATCACTAGCTTGCTCGAACTGACGTCTATTCTCTGGCGTATCCAGGAGCCAAACAGCTCCATTGAGTTTGCCTTGATAGACCTGTTAAAAAATCGCTGATACATCCATACGGCGAAAAGAGCGTTTATGTTTCTGGTCGTCAAGGTGAGTTTGGGCTCCTAACGGACATTGGAAGATACTAAAAAAGGCCCCTTCGGGAAGGGGCCTTTTGCTGCGGCCTGTCACGAGGTAAGTGCGGCCAGGGGTTAATCTGATGTCACAAGGCCTAGGGGCCAAGCGTGTCGCAGGCGATGTTGCGGGCGTTCAACCGACGGCAGGCAAGCTCCGCCTGCTCCTTGGTCATCCCTAGGAAATTGGCGTCATAACCCAGACGGGATTTTGCCACTTTACGTAGGGTGCCGTTGAGGGTTTCCATCTCCGAAAGCGCGGTGCGCAGCAGGACTTTCTCCGCCTGATAGGCATTGGTGTAGCGTCCGACATTGATGCCCCAATAACGCCCGCCCGAGGTGGAAAGCCGTGTCACCACCACCGGGACCTGCTCGGCAGGGGCGGTTGCATTGGCCAGCCTGACGGGACGGGCCATTGGCCGCAATCCGGTAAAGGGCACGGTTTGCACTGCAGCGGCTGTGACGGCCTGCGAGGCTGGCGTTGCGCCGGTAGAGGCCGGCAGCACCTCGGCCTCGGCAATGGCGGCGGTGATGCTGGCCTGCAGAATATTCGGGTCGATCCCGGTGTCTGCGCTTGTCCCAGTATCCGCTGGCGGCTCCGTGCTCAGTTCGGCGCCCAGTTCTGCGGTTGTGATCGTCTCGGTGCTTGGTGCCGGGTTGTCGTCTGGCAAGGTCGCGGTGGCGATCTGCACGGCTTCGGCGATAACATCCGGGTCCACAATTGGGGTGGGACGGGCCAGGGGGCGAAGGCTGGTTTTCACCAACCCGTTGACGCGGACCGTCTTGCCTGCGCCGCCACTGGTGGCACCGGCCACTCGGGTGGTGTCGCCCAGCCCACGATTGCCAACATAGGCCGGACGTCCGGGCGCCTGTACTCTGGCCCGCGAAGGCGCACGGCGAAAGCCGAGATCCAGCAGCTCGACAATCTTGGCATTGCGTGAGGTGGAGGATTTGCCGCCAAAAACGGTGGCGATGATGCGCTCATTGCCGCGTTTGGCCGAGGCAACAAGGTTGGACCCTGCGGCGCGGGTATAGCCGGTCTTGATCCCGTCAGCGCCGCGGTAGCTGGCCAGCAGGCGACGATTGGTATTGGGGACGGTTTTGACCCCCGCATCAATCGAAGGGCGTTTGAACAGGTGATAATACTCTGGGTAGTCATACAGGATGTGACGCCCCATGGTGGTCATGTCACGGGCGGTGGACAGATGCCCCGCCTCGGTGAGCCCATGGGCGTTCTTGAAGGTGGTGCGCGACATGCCAAGCGCCTTGGCGGTGCGGGTCATACGCCGGGCAAAGGCGGCCTCGGACCCTGAAATGGCCTCACCAATGGCGGTGGCGGCATCATTGGCGGATTTCACCGCGGCGGCGCGGATCAGATAGCGAAAGGCAATGCGTTGGCCGGACTTCAAACCCAGCTTGGAGGGCGGCTCGGAGGCGGCATTTTTGCTGATGCGCACCTTCTGGTCGAGGGAGATTTCACCGTTTCGCACCGCCTCAAAGGCGATGTAGAGCGTCATCATCTTGGTCAGGGAGGCGGGATGTAGCCGCGCATCCGCATTGCGCGAATGCAGCACCTCGCCGGTGCGGGCGTCAACCACCACCGCCGCATAGGCCGCCGCCTGCGCCTGAGTCGGGGGAATCAGCCACAATCCCAGAGAGAGAAGAACACCCATGATCCACAGTACAGACCGGGCGAATGCCCGCTGCCCGCGAACCAGGTGAATACACCTGATCTGCACGATATCTGCCATTTTTGCCTCTTGCCGCCGGTTTTCCGGCTGACGTTTTT
Source organism: Pseudophaeobacter sp. EL27 (assembly GCF_900313025.1). GTDB lineage: Bacteria > Pseudomonadota > Alphaproteobacteria > Rhodobacterales > Rhodobacteraceae > Pseudophaeobacter. Next base: position 217,130 of record NZ_OMPQ01000005.1, on the reverse strand, counting down.
GCCTGCTATGAAAAAATCGTAGCATAGAAGGTGGCTGGAAGAAACCTTGGCGATCAGAGGGTAAGCTGGGGTGAGAAAGGGCTTCCCCCAGATTTAGTGGCACAGCGGCGAGTCTCGCCTAAATCGGGGTTACCTTAAAGAAGTGTAAATAAAATCACTGGCTTTTTCCCTGCCAAATCCTGGGGCAGCAGCAGGCGAATTGCCCTCTGTGCGACCTCTGGGCAACAGGTGAAAAGTTTGTTTGCCAACGCCGCCGCGATTCTTATCCACAGCGCAGAAGAGGCCGGGGTGGCCCCGCCCTCCCTCTCTTTGCCTGGGGCTGCTAGGGTTCGAGTCTGCGAGTCACGTAATGGGGCGTGGAGTAGTGCAATCCAAATGAGAACTCGCAGGGGCGCGGCAGCTTGGCACTCACCGCCTGCTCCAGTGCGCTGAGCAGAGCGGCTGAGAATGCCGCATCACGGTGCGGTTTCACCAGCAGGTTGACGCTGACGGTGACATGGCTGTGATGATACTCATTGGTGGGGTAGGCGCGCCCCTTGCAGGCGCCTGCACCGGAATCGTGTTGCAGGATGATCGCCTCAATCTCTGCCAGAATTGCGGCGCTATCGAGTTGCAGGTCGCTGGAGTATTTTATCTCTGCATGTGGCATGGGCTGTCTGCTCCTGATGATATTTTTGCGCGGTCTTTTATGATCTGTCTTTAGGGTGTTGGGTTATCGCCTGACCAGTTTTTCCTCAACCCGCGCAACGAGCTCTGGCAGCTGGCTCAGATCCTTGATGGCATTGTAGCGGGGGCTGTCTTCTGGCGGTTCGGCATGTTCCAACTCCCAGATCTCACCATGGGGCACATAGGTTCCCCAGCCGCCTGCCGTGATCGGCGGCACCACATCCGAACGCATGGAATTGCCAACCATCATGGCGCGTTCAATGCCTTCCCCGTGGCGGGTAAAAATCTCACGGTACACCTCTGGGGTCTTATCAGAGACGATCTCGACCGCGTCAAACATCTCCCCCAGACCGGATTGCGCCAGTTTTCGTTCCTGATCCAGCAGATCCCCCTTGGTGATCAGCACCACCCGGTGGCTGCCCGCCAGTTGCGTTACTGCGTCCTGGGCATGGGGCAGCAGCTCAATCGGATAGCTGAGCATCATCTGGCCCGCCTCGATCAGCTCTTGGATGACAGATGCAGGAACCTGTTGATCAGTGACTTCGATGGCGGTTTCGATCATCGACAGGGTAAAGCCTTTGACTCCGTAGCCATAGCGCCCGAGATTGCGTTTTTCCGCCGCCAACATGCGCCGATCCAGGGCTGGGCGGTCCAGATCATCGGGGGTGTGATCCTGTAAAAGCTCGGCAAAACGATCCTGGGTCACCCGAAAGAACCGCTCGTTATGCCAAAGCGTGTCGTCAGCATCAAAGCCAATGGTTGTTAAATTGCCTGTCACGGTACTGTTTCAATCCCTTGTCCTGCCCCTTTTCCTGAGCAGTCATTACGCTATATAAGCGGGATATAGATTTCCATGCATGACTGGAACATTGAGCCGATGCCGCTGCTGCCTGTGATGATGTCCAAATTCTCGGACGATGACGAGACCGATCTGGGTCTTTTGACAAAAACGCGCCCTAAGACGCAGCGCCCGCCGCGCTATAAGGTGCTGTTGCTCAATGACGACTACACGCCAATGGAATTTGTCGTGATGGTGCTTGAGCGGTTCTTCTCGATGACCCATGCGCAATCGTTCGAGATCATGCTCACCGTGCACAAAAAAGGTCTGGCTGTGGTTGGGGTCTTTACCCATGAAGTCGCCGAGACCAAGGTGGCTCAGGTGATGGATTTTGCCAATCGGCATCAGCACCCGCTGCAATGCACGATGGAAAAAGAAGAATAATATCAACATCTAAAAGGATGTGCTATGTCCCTGCGCCTGTCCCTGGCCCTTGATGCGGGTGGCTGTGCCATGCCCGAAGAAGGCCGCATTGCCGTCTTTGCGCCGCGCGCCGGTCTGGATCTGTCTGCCCTGCCAAAAGAGCGCGTTCTGATCCTGCAACCGCTGCGCCCGGATTATGAATCCTTTGAGGCTGCCGGCTTTGCCTGCCTGCCTGGGTTGGCGGATCTGCCAGAGCCCGAGCGCTTTGCGGCTGCCGTGGTTTTCCTGCCGCGCGCCAAGGCCGAGGCCCGTTTGCTGGTGGCCCAGGCCGAGACCGTGACCACAGGCCCGGTGCTGGTGGATGGGGCCAAGACCGACGGGATCGATTCGGTGCTCAAGAACCTGCGTAAACACACCGAGACTTCGTCACCGGTGTCAAAGGCGCATGGTAAGATTTTCTGGTTCCAGGGTGGAAACAATGCGCTGACAGATTGGATCCCGGAGCCGGGCGATAAGGTCGACGGCTTTGTGACTGCACCGGGGGTGTTTTCTGCCGATGGGATCGACCCGGCCTCGGCGCTGTTGGCGGGGTGCTTGCCTCAGAAACTGGGCCGCCGGGTTGCCGATCTTGGTGCTGGCTGGGGCTATCTCTCCGCGCAGCTCCTGAAACACGCGGGCGTCGAGCACCTGCATCTGGTCGAGGCCGATCACGTGGCGCTGGGCTGTGCCCGGCAGAATGTTGCGGATGCGCGGGCCGCGTTCCACTGGGCCGATGCGCGCAAGTGGCAGGCGCCGGAACAGATCAACACAGTGGTGATGAACCCGCCTTTCCACAGCGCACGCAAATCGGAACCTGAGCTGGGTCAGGCCTTTATCTCGGCAGCGGCCAATATGCTGGTGGCTTCGGGGCATCTGTGGATGGTGGCCAACCGGCACCTGCCCTATGAGACCCTGCTCGGGGAGCGTTTTGCAGTGGTGGATGAGGTCGCGGGGGACAACCGTTTCAAGGTCTTGCATGCCCAGCGTCCACGCCGCGCCAAGGGCTGATATCTTCCCGCGCTATACCTCTCATTTCGTCGTTTCCAAAAGCGGAAGCGGGGGGTAGGCTCGCAGCCAAATCAAACCTCAGGAGTATGCCTCGCATGTCCTTTTCCATCTCTGGCAAGACCGCCATCGTCACCGGTGCTTCGTCGGGCATTGGCCTAGCCATTGGCCGTCAGTTTGTGGCGGCCGGAGCCAATGTGATGTTTGCCGATACCAATGAGGCGGCGCTGGTGCGTGAGCTGGGCGAGCAGGCCGAGGAGAGCAATATCCGCTACTTCGCCGGGGATCTGCGCGAACGTCTGACCATTGCTAATCTGCTTTCGGCGACAATCGATGCCTTTGATGACATCGATATTCTGGTCAATGGCGCCCGCCAGGTGGTGCAAAGTGACCCGCTGGACCCCAATGACGATTCGCTAGAGCTGCTCTTGATGGAAAACCTGCTGCCCACGTTGCGGCTGTCGCAGCAGGTAGCCCGCAGGATGATCAAACAGGGCGAAGGCGAAGATGAGGGTGCTCCACTGGGGGCCATCGTCAATCTCTCTTCCATTGCTGCGCGACGGACCCACCCTGAACTGATGGCCTATTCGGTTGCCTCTGCGGCGCTGGATCAGCTGACCCGCTCGCTGTCTGTCTCCTTGTCGCCGCACCGGATTCGGGTGAATTCCATCGCCTTTGGCTCGGTGATGAGTGCCTCGATGCGGTCGACGCTGAAGGATAATCGCAGCTACCGTCAGGATATCGAAGAGCACACCCCTCTAGGCCGGATTGCCTCCCCGACAGAGCTGACCGAAGCGGCGCAGTATCTGGCCTCGGATGCTTCGGGCTTCATGACCGGGCAGATCATGACCCTGGATGGTGGCCGCACCCTGCTGGATCCGGTCGCAGCACCCGTCCACTAGCGCGCCCCTGCTGATCAAAACGAAAGACCCCATTTATGACCGCCGATATGATCGAAGAAAAAGCCCAGGCCGCTGCCTGGTTCCGCACCCTGCGCGACGAGATCGTCGCTGCCTTTGAGGCGCTGGAAGACCGTCATGACAGCGGCCCCTTTGCGGATCTGGCCCCTGGACGGTTTGAGGTCACCAAGACCACGCGGGCAGCAGATGATGGATCAGATGCGGGCGGCGGATTGATGAGCGTGATGCGCGGTGGCCGGGTGTTTGAAAAGGTCGGCGTCAACATTTCCGAGGTCTACGGCACTCTGGGCGAGCGGGCGCAGAACGCTATGGCCGCCCGCAAGGGCCTGCCGGGGATGAAGGAAGATCCGCGGTTCTGGGCCTCGGGGATCTCGCTGGTGGCGCATATGCGCAACCCCCATGCGCCAGCCGTGCATATGAACACCCGGATGTTCTGGACACCGCATGCCTGGTGGTTTGGCGGTGGCTCTGATCTCAACCCCTGCCTCGAGTATGACGAGGACACAGCGCATTTTCATGCCACCCAAAAGGCGCATCTCGACCCCCATGGCGCTGATCTCTATCCCCGGCTCAAAGACTGGGCGGATGAGTATTTCTATATCCCCCACCGCAACCGGGCGCGTGGCGTTGGCGGCATCTTTATGGATGACCACAACACAGGCGACTGGGCCAGGGATTTTGCCCTGACACAGGATATTGGCCGCGCTTTCTTGCCGGCCTATCTGCCGCTGGTGGACAAACGCCGGGTTCAGGATTTCTCAGACGCCGACAAAGACGCGCAGCTGGTGCATCGTGGCCTCTATGCAGAATATAATCTGGTCTATGACCGTGGCACCAAGTTCGGCCTCGAGACCGGCCATGATGCCAATGCCGTGCTGATGAGCCTGCCGCCCATGGCAAAATGGGTCTGAGGCAGCGGGCCATAAGGGCGCGAAATTGCGCCCATTTCACGGTGGTTGCAGCTTTGCACTAGGAAAACAGACATCTTCGATACAAATTGAAAGAACCGGCGCCTTTGCAGCCGGTTCTTTTGTCTTTGGTTTAAGGTTTTTGCGATGCGCAGCAGTGTTTTAGGTGTTCTGGCAATCATGGCTCTGGTGAGTTGCGGCGCCAAACCACCGCCCTCCCCAGAGGTGAGCGCCACCCCGACGCAACGCCCCTCCGAGGCCCAGCTGGCGCAGCTCACCACATATCCGCGCTTTGGCGATAGTGACCCGCATGAATGGCGTGGCCGTGGTCCCAACAGCTATGCAATCCACGGTATTGATGTGTCCCGCTATCAGGGCGAGATCGCCTGGCCGCAGGTCAGGGCATCGGGTGTCTCCTTTGCCTATATCAAGGCGACCGAGGGCGGCGATGTGGCCGACCCGCGTTTCATCGCAAACTGGCGCGGGGCTCCGCGTGCAGGGGTGCCGCGTGGCGCCTATCACTATTTCTATTTCTGCCGCCCAGCAGCAGAGCAAGCCCGCTGGTTCATCAAACATGTGCCACGCGATCCAAAGGCATTGCCCCCGGTCCTGGATATGGAATGGAACCCGCGCTCGCGCACCTGCACCAAACGCCCGGATGGCCGGGTGGTGCGGGCCGAGGCGCGTAAGTTTCTAGCTCTGTTAGAGGCGCATTACGGCCAGCGTCCGGTGATCTACACCACGGTTGATTTCTTCCGCGAGACGGGCATTGGGCGGCTGCGCGGGACTGAGTTCTGGCTGCGCTCGGTTGCCGGACATCCACGTCAGGTCTACCCGGGCGCCCATTGGCGGCTTTGGCAGTATACTGGCACCGGTGTGGTGCCCGGGATTGCGGGTAATGTGGACCTGAATGTCTTCCACGACAGCCCCGAAACCTGGCTGCGCTGGTCAGGGCAGATATAAAGACAAAGTCGCAAAACCCGCGTGATGGCTACACCCATTGGCAGCCATCACGGCATAGTATTACTGGCGCCAGTCAAAAAAACCGGAACCAGCCGAGGTCAGCAGTCTTGCTGCAATATCGCGCCCCAGCGCTGCCCCGTCTTCGATGGCACAGGTCTGGTCCCCAGCGATGGCCTCGGAGCCATCAGGGCGCAGCACCTCACCGCGCAGTCGCAATGTGCCACCATCCAGTTCGGCCAGCCCCGCGATAGGTGTCTCACAAGAGCCATCCAGCGCGGCCAGAAAGGCCCGCTCTGCCGCCAAGCGCTGGCCCGTGGTTACGTCATGGATCGCTTCGAGCATCGCGGCGGTATTGCTGTCATCGCCACGCCGCTCAATCCCGATGGCGCCCTGAGCCACCGCTGGCAGCATGTCATCGGTCTCAATCGCGGTGGCGGGCACATCTTCCATTGCCAGCCGGTTCAGACCAGCCATCGCCAGGAAGGTGCATTCCGCCACGCCCGCGTTCAGCTTTTTCAGCCGGGTCTGCACATTGCCGCGAAACTCGACCACATTCAGGTCGGGGCGACGGTTCATCAATTGTGCCCGGCGGCGCAGTGACGAGGTGCCAACCACAGCCCCGGCTTCCAGATCCTGCAGGCGGGAAAACTTGGGCGAGACAAAGGCATCGCGCACATCTTCGCGCGGCAGGTAACATTCCAGCAGCAGGCCGTGCGGCTGGGCCACGGGCATATCCTTCATGGAATGCACCGCAATATCGATCGCCCCTGACAACAGATCCTCTTCGATCTCCTTGGTGAACAGCCCCTTGCCCCCCAGCTCCTTCAGCGGCTTGTCCGCCGCAATCAGTGCCTGATTGTCACCACTGGTTTTGATCACCACGATCTCGAATGCCTCATGCGGCAGATCAAATGCCTCCGCCAGTCGGCGGCGGGTCTCATAGGCCTGGGCCAGCGCCAGCGGCGATCCACGGGTGCCGATTTTCAGCGGAGAAGCGGGGGAGGGCAGGTTCTGTGTCATGATATGACCTTTAGTAGCGGCGATTTGCCGTTGCAAGCACTGGTCAGGCCACCCTTGACAATTTGCCGCTTTGGGCCGACCTCATGGGCGACGTAAACGAGCAGATAAAATCGAGGGTGACATGGCTGAACAAAAGAAAATTCTGCGCGCATTGGCAGGGGAAACGCAGGATGTGCCGCCAATCTGGATGATGCGCCAGGCGGGCCGCTACCTGCCCGAGTATCGCGCCACCCGCGCCCAGGCCGGGGATTTCCTGAAGCTCTGCTACAATCCTGAACTGGCGGCGGAGGTCACCCTGCAGCCGATCCGGCGCTATGGCTTTGATGCGGCGATCCTCTTTGCCGATATCCTGCTGATCCCCCAGGCGCTGGGCGCGGATCTGTGGTTTGTCACCGGCGAGGGGCCGCGCCTGTCGACCATCACAACCGAGGCTGATTTTGCCAAGCTGGGGCCGGTCGCGGATATCCACGAGACCCTCAATCCGATCTACGAGACCGTCAAAATCCTGTCCCGCGAATTGCCCTCCGAGACCACGCTGATTGGTTTTGCCGGTGCCCCCTGGACCGTGGCCACCTATATGATTGCGGGTCGCGGCACCCCGGATCAGGGGCCTGCTCATGCGCTGAAGCAGGAAAACCGCCCCCTGTTCGAGGCCCTTCTGGCCCGTATCACCGAGGCCACCATTGATTATCTGTCCAAACAGATCGAGGGCGGCGCCGAAGTGGTGAAGATCTTTGACAGCTGGGCGGGCTCGCTCAAAGGCGAGGATTTCCGCAAATATGCGCTGGAGCCCTGCCGTCAGATCACTGCTGCGCTGAAAGAGCGCCACCCTGGTATCCCAGTCATTGGCTTCCCGCGCGAAGCTGGTGATAAATACCTCGGCTTTGCCAAGGAAACCGGCATCGACTGTCTGGCACTGGACAATTCGGTTGATCCGCTCTGGGCGGCGCAGAACCTGCAGGTCGATGGCTGCGTACAGGGCAACCTGGCCTCGCGCCATATGGTCACTGGCGGAGAAGAACTGGTCAAAGAAACCCGCGCTATCGTTCAGGCCTTTAAGAACGGCCCGCATATCTTCAATCTGGGTCATGGCATTACCCCGGATGCGGACCCCGACAACGTCCAGCTGATGATCGACACTGTCCGCGGTGGTTGAACAGGCTGCAGACATCACCCTGCGCCCGGCGTGTCCTGAGGACGCGTCGAGCCTGGCCGCCCTGTCGATCGAGGTCTGGCTGGGCACCTATCTGCGTCGTGGCATCAACGGCTTCTTTGCCGATTATGTCATTGCCGAACTCACGCCGCAGCGCATGGCTGCGCATCTGGCACGAGACAGTGAGAGCATCATTGTCTCGCAAAACGCTGAGGGCATCGATGGGTTTATCCGTATTTCCAACGGGGTAATGCCCCCAGCAGGGCCGGGCTGTGCAGTTGAGATCGCTACTCTCTATGTGCAACCGCGCCACCAGGTGCGCGGATTGGGGCAGGCCCTGTTGCAGGCGGGGCTCCAGCGCTGTGCCGACCTTGGCGCCTCACACCCCTGGCTGACCACCAATTCAGAAAACACCTCAGCGATTGGCTTCTACCAGCGCATGGGGTTTGAAATCACCGGCCGCACCCATTTTCAGGTCCAGGACCAATCCTACCCAAATGAGGTCCTGACCTACCGCCCCTGAGGTTGCCCTGGACTTTCACCTTTCCTCAAATATTCCGGGGGAGCGGCCCCAAAGGGGCTGCGGGGGCAGCGCCCCACACTGCGGTCAGCCTTGCAAAGACCCGGACTTTGGTGCATCAGCGCCGCTACAGCGTTTACTCGCATTCCCAGATTTGAGGCCAACCCCATGGACTACGGAAAATCCGGCAATCCCAACAAGGGTGGCAACACACCGCGCCACGCCGAACATAATGCCAAGGGCAGTCGCAAAAACCCCTATGGCAAAGCGCAGGATAAATCGGCGCTTCTGGCCCGGATGAAGGCCGCCACTGAGGCGAAAAACAAAGGCTGATCTGGCCCGTCTGACCCTAAAGAGCCCGTGCAACAGGTCACTGTAGCGCGGGCTTTTCTATGTGCAATTCGTCAGGGTCAGGCGGTCAGGCTGCGGGCAATCAGCTCTTTCATGATCTCGTTGGAGCCGCCGTAAATCTTTTGCACCCTTGCATCGGCATACATGGTCGAGATCGGGTATTCCGACATATAGCCATAGCCACCAAAGAGCTGCAGGCATTCATCAATGCAGTCGCATTGCATCTGTGTCACCCACCATTTTGCCATCGAGGCGGTGGTGGCATCCAGCTCGCCGCGCAGATGTTTGGCCACACAGTCGTCCAGAAACACCCGTGCAATATGGGCAATGGTTTTCACCTCGGCCAGCTTGAAGCGGGTGTTCTGCATCTCCAATAGTGGCTTGCCAAAGGCGCGGCGCTCGGAGGTATAGGCCACGGTTTCTTCCAGCGCCTTCTCCATTGCGGCCGCCCCGCCCAGGGCCACCACCAACCGTTCCTGCGGTAGGGATTTCATCAGCTGATAAAACCCCTGACCCTCGACGCCACCCAGCAGGTTCTCAGGCGGCAGGCGCAGATTGTCAAAAAACAGCTCGGAGGTGTCCTGGCTTTTCAACCCCAGTTTCTCCAGATTGCGGCCCCGGGCAAAGCCCTCTGCCTCGGCGGTTTCCACCATCATCAGGGAAATGCCTTTTGCGCCAAGGCTGGTATCGGTCTTGGCCACCACAATGATCAGATCGGCCTGCTGGCCATTGGTGATGAAGGTCTTGGAGCCACTCAGCACATATTCATTGCCCTCCAGCCGCGCAGTGGTCTTGATGTTTTGCAAGTCCGAGCCAGTGCCTGGTTCGGTCATGGCTATGGCGCAGACCATCTCACCACTGGCCATCTTGGGCAGCCAACGCTGTTTTTGCTCCTCTGAACCATAGTCGAGGATGTAGCCGGCGCAGATCTGGCTATGTACGGAATTGCCAAAACCGGAAAAGCCGGCGGCGCGGAACTGCTCGGTGGCAATCACCGCCTCATGGCGAAAATCCCCGCCCATGCCGCCGTATTCTTCGGGAACGCTGGCGCAGAGGATGCCCATTTCGCCGGCCTTGTTCCAGAACTCCCGATCGATATGGCCCTGCTTTTGCCAACGTTCTTCATGGGGGACCATTTCCTTGGCATAAAACTCACGCAGGGACTCCTGCAGCATGGTCAGTTCGTCATCCATCCAGGGGGAGATATGGGCAGTCATTGGGGTTAATCCTTATGGAGGCCAAGTTCGGCCAGAATTTCGCTGCTGTGTTGCCCACGTTCCGGGCTGGGCTGAGGCTGCCAGGCGGAGGCGTGATCAAAGCGGGGGGCAGGGCGCGCCTGCAGGGTGCCGTCATGTTCAACCCAGGTGCCGCGCGCGTTCATCGGATGTGTCAGGGCTTCATCGGGGCTCAGCACCGGGGCGACGCAGGCGTCCGATCCGTCAAACAGCGCCGCCCAATGGGCGCGCGGGTGACTGGCAAAGATCCCGGCCAGACGCCCGGTCAGTATGGGCCAGAGGCTCTTGTCGAACTGGCGTTTGAAATCGGCATCCTCGCTCAGCGCCATTAACTGCAGGAACTGGGCATAGAATTTTGGCTCCAGGCATTGCACGGTCATATAGCCGCCATCAGCACAGGCGTAGGACCGGCTCCAATGCGGACCATCCAGCAGGTTCTGCCCGCGGGTCTCGCCAAAGCCACCCGCCTGACGGATGCTCATCAAGAGGTTCATCATATGGGCCGATCCGTCATAGATCGCCGCGTCCACCACCGTGCCCTCCCCGCTGGTCTTAGCGCGCAAGAGCCCGGCCAGCATGCCAGCGACCAGATACATGGCACCACCGCCGATATCGCCGACCAGGGTGGCCGGGGACAGCGGCGCATCGCCGGGATTGGAGGCATACCACAGCGCGCCGGAGAGCGAGATGTAGTTCAGATCATGGCCCGCGGTTTCCGACAGGGCGCTGTCCTGGCCCCAGCCGGTCATGCGGCCAAAGACCAGATCGGGATTGACCGCATGGCACGCCTCGGGGCCGATGCCAAGCCGTTCCATCACGCCGGGGCGAAAGCCCTCGATCAACCCGTCGGCGGTGGCGACCAGCGCGAGGAAGGCCTTGATGTCTTCGGGATCTTTCAGGTCCAGCTCGATCGAGCGCTTACCGCGATCCAGAACCGAGCGTTCCGGCATGCCCGGTGTGACGCCGCCACCCTTGCGGTGGACACAGATCACATCGGCGCCCATGTCGGCCAGCCACATGGCGGCAAAGGGGCCGGGGCCAAGGCCCTCTACTTCGATGATACGGGTGCCTTTAAGCATTGTGTTCTCCTATTAGGCCCGGTGGAACGCCGGGCAGTGCCCGACCGCCCCCGTCAAACCGGAGGTTTGCCTCCGGCAAAGGGGCGGGGGCTTTACCCCCACCCGCAGTCGGGCACTGCCCTTGGGATTACGCCGTCAGCCCGCCGCCAACGATCAGCGTCTGGCCGGAAACGTAGTTGCTTTCGGGAATGCAGAACAGGTAGACGCCGCCTGCGGCCTCTTCGGGCGTGCCGGCGCGTCCAATCGGGATCATCATCTCAAAGCCTTTGACCACCTTCTTAGGGATGCCGATACCCACGGTGTTGCCTTCGACCTCGATGGATTTTTTCTCATCCGTGGCCTCGGTCAGGCGGGTGGCGATCATGCCAAAGGCAACGGCGTTGACGTTGACCTTGTAGCGGCCCCATTCCTTGGCCATGGTTTTGGTCATGCCGACAATCCCCGCCTTGGCCGAGGAATAGTTGGCCTGACCCGCATTACCACCAGTGCCTGCAATAGACGAGATATTCACCACCTTACGGAAGACTTCGCGTCCCTCAGCGGCCTCGATGGCGGCTTGTTCGGCAATGAAAGGAGCGGCAGCGCGCAGGATCTGGAAGGGGGCTTTCAGGTGCACGTCGATCATCGCGTCGAACTGCTGGTCACTCATCTTTCCGATGAAGCTGTCCCAGGTGTAGCCGGCATTGTTGACGATGATGTCGATGCCACCAAATTTGTTGATCCCGGCCTGGATGAAATCATTGGCAAAGCCGGGTGCGGTAACCGAGCCGGGAATGGCCAGGGCCTTGCCGCCCATGGCTTCGATCTCATTCACAACCGCCTGTGCGGGCTCCACGTCGAGATCATTGAGCACAACATTGGCGCCGTCGCCTGCCAGTTTCAGCGCGATGGAGCGGCCAATGCCACGTCCGGCGCCGGTGATATAGGCTGTCTTGCCTGCGAGTTTTGTCATTTTGTGTAAGTCCTATGTCAAAGACGATTGCAATGTTCGGTCCGGCGGAACGCTGGGCAGCGCCCGACCCTCCCCATGGGAGGGCGCTTTGCACCCACCCAGGATCGGGCGCTGCCCTCGTTATGTGCTAGGGCAGCTCGACCAGCGCCTCGCCCGCCAGCTTTACCTCGCCGTTCTGATCGGCGGCCTCAATTTCCAGTGCCACCAGATTGCCCCCGCGTTTCTCCACCACACGGCCCGTGCAGGTCACCACCGCATGGATCTGGGTGATGGCCACAAAACGAGTGGAGAATTCGCGCACGGCGCTCTGCGGTACCCAGGCGGTCAGCAGATGGCCCAGATAGGCCATGTTCAACATGCCATGGGCAAAGACATCCGGCATGCCCGCTGCTTTGGCAAAATCGATGTCGATATGGATCGGGTTGTGATCGCCCGAGGCCCCGGCAAAGAGCGCCAGGGTGGTGCGGCTGATGGCGCGCTGGCGGATGGCAGGCAGCTCATCCCCTACCTGAACCGAGGCAAAAGTCACTGTGTTTTCAACGCTGCTCATTTTGGGTTCCTCACAACGATTGTGCGGGTCATGGAGCCCAGGTCTTCGCCCAACTGGTTCTGCGCGCTGGTTTCCAGGATGACAAACTCCATCGCGCCGCCCTTCTTGTCGTAGATATCCACGACCTTGCTGATCAGGGTGACCTCATCCCCGGCGCAGATTGGAACCCCATAGGTAAAACTCTGCTCGCCGTGCAGCACATGGGCCAGTTCGATTTTCATCTCATTGATGAAATAAAAGGGGTCATCGCGTTCCAGATCGAGTGTGAAGACAAAGGTCAGCGGTGCGGGAATGTCGCGGTAGCCTGCAGCCTGAGCTGCGGCGCTGTCCCAATAGATCGGGTTGCGCTGGCCGGTGGCACGGGCAAAGGCCCGCAGTCGGCCGGCCTCCACCCCTGTTGTCAGCGATGGAAAGCTGCGGCCAATGAAGGATCTGTCAATCATGCGCTAGTCCCCTCAGGCGGCTTGGTACAGCGTGACAACGCAGGCGCCACCCAGACCGAGGTTGTGCTGCAGTGCAGTGCGTGCGCCCTCAACCTGGGTTGGCCCCGCCGTGCCACGCAATTGCCGTGTCAGCTCGTAGCACTGGGCCAGACCCGTGGCTCCCAGAGGATGGCCCTTGGACAACAGCCCGCCCGAGGGGTTGGTCACAAACTTGCCGCCATAGGTATTGTCGCCATCAGTGATAAACCTGCTGGCACCCCCCTCGGGGCAGAGACCCAGACCCTCGTAGGTGATCATCTCATTATGGGCAAAACAGTCGTGCAGCTCGACCACATCAACGTCATCGATGGAGATGCCGGTCTGCTCCTGCACCTGTTTGACAGCAGCGGCGGTCATGTCGTAGCCCACCAGTTGCATCATGTCATGGGCTTCAAATGTGGAGGCATAATCTGTGGTCATGGCCTGACCGCTGATGCGCACTGCTTGGTTCAGCCCGTGTTTTTTGGCGTAGTCCTCGCTGACAATAATGGCTGCTGCGGCACCACAGGTGGGCGGGCAGGCCATCAGCCGGGTCATTACGCCCTCCCAGATCATCGGGCTTTGCAGTACGTCCTCAGGCGTCAGCTCCTGGCGGAACAGGGCCAGCGGGTTGTTCACCGCATGGCGGCTGGCCTTGGCGCGGATACGGGCCAGATCGGTGAGGGAGGAGCCGTGTTTTTCCATGTGGGATTTGCCGGCCCCACCAAAGTAGCGCAGCGCCAGCGGGATTTCGGGATGGCCCACCAGGTCGTCGGTCTCAGCGTCAAAGGCATCAAAGGGGCTGGGGCGGTCGGTCCAATGCGAGGTCAGCGCACCGGGCTGCATATGTTCGAACCCAAGGGCCAGCGCCACGTCCACGGCACCGGACTGCACCGCCTGGCGCGCCATGAACAGCGCGGTTGAGCCGGTGGAGCAGTTGTTGTTCACATTCATCACCGGAATACCGGTCATGCCGACCTTGTAGAGCACCGCCTGCCCGCAGGTGCTATCGCCGTAGACATAGCCCGCATAGGCCTGCTGAACCGCATCATAGGGCAAGTCGGCATCGGCAAGCGCATCGCGCAGCGCGGCGGCGCCCATTTCGGTATAGGGGGCGTTTTGACCGGGCTTGGCAAATTTGGTCATGCCCACTCCGGCAACCAGTACCTCTGATGACATTGGTCTCTCTCCTTGCTGCAGTTTTGGACGCAGGTGCTGCGTGTCGGCGGATTTACACTTCTTGGTTACTTTTTGCCGGGGCTGGGCAAGAGGTCAAGTTTCATGTAACTGATGGGTGTAATTACCGGGCGTCATATGGGCTGCATCAGGTCGGGCAGGCCGAGGATGGCGGCGGGAATTGGTGAATTTGTTGAAGGCAGATCGGCACAATGGGCAATAAGAGCTGGACCACACCAGGCGCGAGTCGCGATGCGCAGCGGGAGGCGAAACGGCAAGCGGTTTTGCAGGCCGGGGCACGATTGTTCAATGATCACGGCTACGAGCAGACCTCGCTGGAGGATATCGCAGCGGCGCTCAATATCACCAAGCGGACCATCTACTATTATGTGCAAAGCAAAGAGGACATTCTCTTTGGCTGCCACCAGCAGGGGCTGGAGGTTCTGGGGGAGACCATGGCGCAGAGCCAAGACCCCGGCCTGCCGGTGATCGCCCGCATCACACTGCTGATCCGGGGCTATTGCGCCTGGGTCTCCACCGATCTGGGGGCCACAATTGCCATGGTGCGCGAACACAGTCTGTCGCCGGAACGGCGCAAAGCGCTGCGGGACAGCAAGGCTGAGGTGGATTTCCAACTGCGCAGCCTGATCAAGCAGGGCGTTGCCGAGGGCAGCCTGCGGCCCTGTGATCCGCGCCTGGTATCGGCGGCGGTCTTTGGGGCGCTGAACTGGATCCCCCATTGGAATCGGGTGGATAACCCGGTGCCGCAGGAGGAGATCGCAGAGCAATATCTGCAGCTCGTCTTTGCCGGGATGACCACGCCATCTGGCGAGGTTCAGGCGCTGGTCTAGGCCTCGCTGACCTTTTTGCGAAACAGCTTTGGCGGGGTGCCGGTGCCTTTGCTAAAGACCCGGCTAAAATGTGCCGGATCGGAAAACCCCAGATCATAGGCAATCTCTGCGGCGGTCAGATTGGTGTAGATCAGCATCCGGCGCGCCTCTCGCAACATGCGTTCGTTGATCAATTGCGAGGCGGCCTGGCCGGCGGATTGATGGGCGATCCGGTTGAGGTGGGTCGGGGAAATCGCCAGTTCCCGGGCATAATCAGTCAGCGGGCGACGTTTGCGAAAATCCCGTTCGATCATTTCCTCAAAACGGGTGAACAGTGGATTTCCCGCCCTTTGGTGATTGGCGCTGTCAGCTTCAAATATGGCGCGGGCGGTCAGGGCGATCAGGGCGCCGGCAAGGGATCGCAAGACCTGCGCGCGGGCAAAATCCTGTCGGTGGTATTCATCAAACAGGTGCGCCGCCAGCGCACCCAGCTCGGGAGGGAGCGGCAGGATTGCGGCCTGTTCCAGCGGTGCGCGCACCCCTTCGCTGGCCTGTATGCAGTGATCCAGCAGATCAGAGGTCAGCGTCACCACCCAGCCGCGGGTTTCCGGCGCAAAGTCATAACCATGCACCACGCCGCGCGGAATATTGACCAGGCTGCCGGTTGGAATGGGCTGCGATTTGCCGTCGATCTCTGCCAGGCCACTGCCATTTGTCAGGAACAGCAACTGGTGCAACCGGGCGTGGCGATGGGCCTTCAGTCGCCAATCATGCAGGGCCGAGCGGGAGCGAATTGTCTCAACATGCAGCACATCCGCCAGTTCTGCGGTTTCACCAAACAGGTTGTAGCTGCTGATATGCGAGGCGGGGTTCATGTGTGAATTGTACAAGACGTTGCGCAGTCAGTCCATTCGCAAAGTGAACTCTGCCATGCATATTAGCCTCTAGATCAGGGGCAGCTATCAGGCCCAGCGTATTCGGGAGGCGTGTTCATGTCGCAAGCAACCACTCAAGTTGCCATTATTGGCGGTGGTCCTTCGGGGCTTCTTTTGTCGCAGCTTTTGCATCGTCAGGGCATCGATACCATCGTGTTGGAACGCCAGACGCGGGACTATGTTCTGGGGCGTATTCGCGCCGGGGTGCTGGAGCGCGGCTTTGTGGAGCTGATGCGCGAAGCGGGTTGCGCCGCGCGTATGGAGACCGAGGGCGAAGAGCATCATGGTGTCTATCTGGCCCATCAGGGCCGCATGGATCGCATCGATCTGGCGGCATCTGCCGATGGGGCAACGGTTATGGTCTATGGTCAGACCGAGGTGACACGCGATCTCTACGCCGCACGTGACGCCATGGGGGGCGTGGTCATTCATCAGGCTGACAATGTGCAGCCGCATGACCTGAAATCGCAAACCCCCTTTGTTACCTATGAAAAATACGGGGTTGAGCACCGTATCGACTGTGACTTTATCATCGGTGCCGATGGTTTTCACGGGGTCAGCCGCAAATCGATCCCAGCCGATGTGCTGCGCGAATATGAAAAGGTCTATCCCTTTGGCTGGCTGGGTGTCCTCTCTGAGACCAAGCCCGCCTCTCCCGAGCTGGTCTATGCCCGCCATGAACGCGGGTTTGCGCTCTGTTCCATGCGCAGTCAGGTGCTGAGCCGCTACTACATTCAGGTGCCGCTGACTGACAAGGCAGAGAATTGGACGGATGAGGCCTTCTGGTCCGAGCTGAAGGCGCGTCTGCCCAAGGAAGTGGCCGAAGGGTTGCAAACCGGCGCCTCGATCGAGAAATCCATTGCGCCCCTGCGCAGTTTTGTGGCCGAGCCTATGCGCTATGGTCAGCTGTTCCTGGCCGGCGATGCCGCCCATATCGTGCCGCCCACCGGGGCCAAGGGGCTGAACTCGGCGGCGTCCGATATCTACTATCTTTATCACGGCTTCCTGGACCACTACAAACGGGGCGACAGCACCGGTCTGGAGGGCTATTCGGAAAAAGCCCTGGCACGGGTCTGGAAGGCCGAGCGTTTCAGCTGGTGGATGACCAACTTATTGCATCGCTTCCCGGATATGAGTGAAGCGGATCTGCGGCTGCAATGCGCAGACCTGGACTACCTGTTCTCCTCCGAGGCGGCGCAGGCCTCAATGGCGGAAAACTATGTGGGCCTGCCTTACTAAACCCATCTGACGCCACGTAGGTCGGGGAGACCCCGGCCCATTGGGACTGGCCGCATGGCAAGGGGCATGATTTCCTGAATACAAATCAGGGAGAGAGACATGTCGACAGTTGCCTATGAGAAAACTGGCCGGATTGCGCGGATTACGCTCAACCGGCCAGAGGTCATGAATGCCATCAACGATCAATTGCCCAGGGATCTGGCCGCCGCCGTGACGCAGGCGGATGCCGATCCGGGTGTGCATGTCATGGTGCTTTCGGGCGCGGGCGATGCTTTTTGTGCCGGCTATGATCTGACCTTTTATGCCGAGGGCAATGGGTCAGGGGCTGCAACACAGGAGATGCCCTGGGACCCGATCAAAGACTACCGTTTTATGTGGGAAAACACCCAGCACTTCATGTCGCTGTGGCGGGCGGTCAAGCCCGTGTTGTGCAAGGTGCATGGGGCTGCCGTGGCGGGTGGATCTGACATCGCGCTTTGCGCCGATATGACCATCATGGCTGAGGAAGCGCAGATTGGATACATGCCGACGCGGGTCTGGGGCTGCCCAACCACGGCCATGTGGGTCTACCGTCTCGGGGCAGAGCGCGCCAAACGGATGTTGTTCACCGGCGATAAGATCTCGGGGCGCGAGGCCGCAGATATGGGGCTGGTAATGCAGGCGGTGCCCATGGCGGATCTGGACGACACGGTCGAGGCCATGGCGGCGCGGATGTCAACGGTGCCGATCAATCAACTGGCGATGCAGAAAATGGTGATTAATCAGGCGATTGAGCAAACCGGACTGATGCAAACACAGCGTTTGGCGACAATCTTTGACGGTATCACCCGGCACTCGCCGGAGGGGCTGAATTTCAAGGCGCGCTCAGAAGAGATGGGCTGGAAGCAGGCCGTGCGGGAACGGGATGAGGGCACCTTTGACTGGACCACAAACGAGGAAATCCCAAAGGGCAACCGTTAGGCGGTGATCCCGACAGTCCCAAAACCAGAAAGGGGGGCAGCGATGCGCCCCCTTTTTTACTCAAGCTCCGTGGCACGACCCTTAGGTCAACTGCTGTCGGTGCTGCTGCGCGATGCCGCGCGGTTCGTCTCTATCACCTTGGAGGCTGCGGCAGTTGCCGGGACCATCAGAACAGTCCGGTGATTCAACTCCTGTCCTGTGTGCCTGTCGGTCAGAACCGGATCCACCTCTGCGCCGCTGTCGCGGGTGACAAAGGCAAAGGGGGCAGCGGCCTCGCTGGGCAGATTGTGCTGCGCCCAGTCCTGCATCGCCAATAGCACCGGGGCAAAGTCTTTCCCCGCGGCGGTCAGCCGGTATTCGTGGCGCAGGGGGCGTTCCTGATAGGGGCGCCGTTCCAGCACCCCCATGGCCTCCAGCCGTTTCAGCCGTTCCGCCAGCAGGTGCCGGGTCACGCCCAGACGCTTCTGGAACCCGTCAAATCGGCGCACCCCAAGGAAACATTCCCGCAGGATGAGCAATGTCCATCGATCCCCGACCACGCCCATAGCGCGGGCGAGCGGGCAGGTGTCACCATTGAGATCATGCCATTTCATGAGCTGATTCCTAACACGGATTGACAGAGTTCTCAATTGGAACTGATAATAGGTTCCAAAAAAGAACTTAGTTTTGATTCGACCCCACAAGGGGAATGCATCGCCAAGCCAAAGTAGAATGGCACCGACAATTCAGGAGGCCGCAAGATGGTCACGACTTCACCCGCCCGCCAGTCTGTCAGCTCTGTGGTGGGCCCGGCAGCCCATACCAAATCCCAATCCGCCCGCAGCAAAACCCCCAAATGGTTTCAGCTCATCACATCTGGCCTCAGCAGAATTAGCCCCGGTTTGGCGGCGCGTTTGTTTGCCTATTTCTTTACCCGTCCGGGGCGGCAGAAATTACCCCGGCATGAGCGCGACTGGCTGTTGCAGGCGACAGCCACCCCGTTGAGGCTGGCCAGCGGTGAGCAGGTGCCACTTTATGAGTGGCTCGGCACGCAGCCGCTGTCAGGCGTGCGGGACGAGGCGCCGCTGCCAACTGTGTTGCTGGTGCATGGCTTTGGCGGGCGCGCCGGACAGATGGGCGGCTTTGCGGCGCCTCTGGTGGCCGCCGGATACCGGGTTGTTGCCTTTGACGCCCCGGCACATGGCGGGGCTGCAGGCAATCGCAGCTCGCTGCCGGAAATGCTGGAGGTCACCCGGGAGGTCGCTGCCCGGCTTGGACCTCTGGCGGGTGTGGTTGCCCATTCCAATGGGGCAGCGGCAGCAATTGCGGCTCTAACCAAGGGAATGCAGGCGGATCGACTGGCGCTTTTGGCGCCGACGCCGGATCTGGAAAGCTTCATTCGGCGCCTTGCCGCACAACTCGGGTTTTCACCAGAGGTGGCAAACCGGGCGCAAAAACGGGTGGAGGCTCGCTATGGCCTGCCCTTCTCGGCGCTCAAGGCAAGCACGCTCATCCGCCGGCTGTCGCTGCCGGCCCTGATCCTGCACGACAATGCCGATCGCATCATTCCACTGATGGAGGTCGAAGAACTGGCGAGAGATTGGGAGGTGGCGCGGCTGGAGGTAACAGATGGGCTTGGCCATAACCGCATACTGCGAGATGAGGGTGTGATCGCAGCCGTGGTTGATCATTTGGGCCTTCCAACGCTGCGTTAAATCCCCGGTGATCAGGGCAGCTGTCGGCTTGCATCTTGGCAGGGGGGCTCTGGGTCGGCTAGGTCTAGGGAAAGAGTTCAAACCACGTGGCAGCGAGGCAGAGGTGGATCCCAGCGATCTTGCTTTGTCTCGCTGCCAGCCCAAAGGAGGCCCCGCCATGAAGATGAGTGACAGCAAAGAGATTGCCGCCCCCCCGGCCGAGGTCTATGCCGCCCTCTCGAACCCCGAGGTTCTGAAGGCCTGCGTGCCGGGCGCGCAGGAGGTTAGTGGCAGCGTCGAGGAGGGCTTTGAGGCTTCGGTGACGCAAAAGGTCGGCCCGGTGAAGGCCACCTTCAAGGGGCAGGTCACCCTGTCTGATCTGATCGAGAACGAAAAGCTCACCATCACCGGCGAAGGCAAGGGCGGCGCTGCGGGGTTTGCCAAGGGCGGCGCGGTGGTCAGCCTTGCGACCTCTGAGACAGGCACATTGCTGTCCTATGAGGTTGAGGCCAAAGTCGGCGGCAAGCTGGCCCAGCTGGGCAGTCGGATCATTGATGGCTTCGCCAAAAAGATGGCCGATCAGTTTTTTGTCAATCTGCAAACTCACCTGGCCCCGGAAGAGCCGGATGCCGAAGGCGAAGAGGCCGAAGGTGAGGCCGGCGAGAAAAAAGGCTGGTTCAAGAAGATCACCGGCAACTGATCTGTGATCCGAGTAACAGACGGCGGTCTGTAACAGGCCTACATTCCGAAAGACCCTGCGCAGGCGCACATGTGTCTGCGCACCCTACCACTGGCGATATGTCTGTGCCCTCGCTAGGCTCGGCCATATTGATCTATCAACGGAGGTCTCATGGCGGCGATCCTGTCCATTTCCGATCTGCGCAAATCTTATGAGGGTGGCTTTGAAGCGCTCAAAGGTGTGTCGCTGGATATTGATGAAGGTGAAATCCTTGCTCTACTGGGGCCCAATGGCGCTGGCAAGACCACGTTGATCTCGACGGTCTGTGGTATCACCACGCCCACCTCTGGATCGGTTAAGGTTGGTGGCCATTGCA
This sequence comes from Pseudophaeobacter sp. EL27, assembly GCF_900313025.1. Classification (GTDB taxonomy): domain Bacteria; phylum Pseudomonadota; class Alphaproteobacteria; order Rhodobacterales; family Rhodobacteraceae; genus Pseudophaeobacter. The sequence goes on along the minus strand of NZ_OMPQ01000005.1, from coordinate 196,239 downwards.
TCCTCGATGATTTCCGCGCCGCGCGCTCTTTGATTGGGCTGGTACCACAAGAAATCAACCTCGAACCCTTTGAAAAGGTGATCAACTCGGTCCGGTTTTCGCGCGGGCTGTTTGGCAAACCCAAGAACGAGCCGCTGATCGAAGATATCCTGAAGAAACTGTCGCTCTGGGACAAACGCAACGCTCAGGTCAAAGAGCTCTCTGGCGGTATGAAGCGCCGGGTGCTGATCGCCAAGGCGCTGGCGCATGAGCCGCGGGTGCTGTTCTTGGATGAGCCTACTGCCGGCGTTGACGTCGAGCTGCGCAAGGATATGTGGGATGTGGTGCAGGAGCTGAAAGACCGCGGTGTCACCATCATTCTGACGACCCATTACATCGAAGAAGCCGAAGCCATTGCCGACCGGGTCGGGGTGATTGCCGATGGGCAGATCCTTTTGGTCCAGGACAAGGACAAGCTGATGGCGCAGCTGGGGCAAAAGCAGCTCTGCGTGCATCTCTCGGCACCCATCACGGAGATACCCGCCAGCCTTGCCTCCCATGATCTGGAGCTGAGTGAGACGGGCGAGACCTTGATCTATACCTATGACACCAAGGCCGAGCGCACCGGCATCACCGCGCTGTTGAACGATGTGGCGACTGCTGGGTTGGTGCTGGCGGATGTCTCGACACGTCAGTCCAGCCTTGAAGATATCTTTGTTGGCCTTGTTTCAGGAGAGACCTCATGAACTGGACTGCTATTTGGTCAATATACCGTTTTGAAATGGCACGATTTTTCCGTACTCTTTTTCAGAGCTTCCTGTCGCCTGTCCTGTCGACCTCGCTGTATTTTGTGGTCTTTGGCGCGGCCATTGGCAGTCGCATCGATCAGGTGGACGGCATTGCCTATGGCGCCTTTATTGTCCCCGGTCTGATCATGCTCAGCGTGATGACCCAAAGCATCTCCAATGCCTCTTTTGGGATCTATTTCCCCAAATTCATCGGCACCATTTACGAGCTTTTGTCGGCACCAGTGAATTTTCTGGAGATCGTGCTGGGATATGTCGGGGCGGCGGCGACCAAGGCCCTGTTTATCGGCTTTGTCATTCTGGCGACCTCAACCCTGTTTGTGGATATCACCATTGCCCATCCTGTTGCCATGGTTCTGTTCCTGGTGTTGACCTGCCTCAGCTTTGCGCTGATGGGGTTTATCATCGGCATCTGGGCCAAGAATTTTGAGCAATTGCAACTGGTTCCACTATTGATCGTGACGCCATTGGTGTTCCTGGGGGGCTCGTTTTATTCGATCTCGATGCTGCCGCCGATCTGGCAGAAAATCACCCTGTTCAACCCGGTGGTCTATCTGATTTCGGGCTTCCGCTGGTCCTTCTTTGGCACTTCGGATGTTCCGGTGGGGACCAGCCTCATGGCAATTGGCCTCTTCACGGCCCTCTGTCTTGGGGTGATCTGGTGGATCTTCAAAACCGGCTGGCGCATTCGCTCCTGAGCACAAGCCAGCTGAATTTTGGCAGTTAAAACCACCACAAAGACCGCTATTCGCGCAAAACCTCCCGGCCCGCGCCGGGAGCGTTGCATATTTACACGTTGACCTTTGGTTTTTGGCCTCAACGGAATTTGTAACGGCCCTTCCCTTGTTTCACCCCTCCCGGCCATCTACATCGGCGCCATGATGCTGCGCTTACCCTTTGTGAAAAAACCGCCCCTCGTTTCTGTTGTGCGCCTCTCGGGTGCCATTGGCATGTCCGGGCGTGGTGCCCTGAATGATGCCTCGCTGGCCCCGGTACTTGAGGCTGCCTTTAGCAAGGGCAAACCCGATGCGGTTGCGCTGGAGATCAACTCTCCGGGCGGCTCGCCGGTACAAAGCTCGCTGATTGGGGCGCGTATCCGACGGCTGGCAAAGGAAAAAGATATTCCTGTTCTCGCCTTTGTTGAGGATGTCGCCGCCTCGGGTGGCTATTGGCTGGCCGTTTCCGCGGATGAGATCTGGGCCGATGCCAGCTCCATTGTGGGCTCTATCGGGGTGATCTCGGCGGGCTTTGGTGCCCAGGAGCTGCTGAACCGGCACGGGGTCGAGCGCCGGGTCTATACCGCAGGGGAGAGCAAATCCATGCTCGACCCGTTTCAGGCCGAAGATCCCGAGGATGTCACGCGGCTGAAGGGCCTTCTGGGTGATATTCATGAGAATTTTATCGACCACGTGACCGAGCGGCGCGGTGAAAAACTCGATGGCAGTCACAAGCTGTTCACCGGCGAAATCTGGCTGGCCAAACGGGCGATTGAGCTGGGGCTGATTGATGGCATCGGCCATATCAAGCCCGCCTTGATGGAGCGCTTTGGAGACAAGGTAAAGCTGCGGCGCTACGGCGTCAAAAAACCCTTCCTCAGCCGGTTTGGTGTTGAGCTGGCCCGGGATGTCGCGGCGGGCATCGAGGAGCGCGCAGCCTATGCGCGTTTTGGGCTCTGAAGTGATTTTTAAGATCGTCACCCTATTTCTGGTGGTCATCGCGGTGCTGGCCATGTTCGGGAAGGTTACCTTTCCCGGGAAGAAACGCCTGCAATCCGCGCGCTGTCCGTCCTGTGGGCGGTTCAAGATTGGCAAAGGCCCCTGCGGCTGCAAGTTAAAAGGACCGCGCAAATGATGCCGTGGCTGCTGTGTGGTTTGGGTCTGGTGATCCTGCTTTTGGCCGGTGACGCCCTGGTGCGTGGCGCTGTGAACCTGTCGCTGCGCCTTGGTGTGCCTGCGCTGATCGTCAGCCTGACCATCGTGGCCTTTGGCACCTCGGCGCCAGAGCTGCTGATCGCGATCAATGCGGTGGCGGATAATGCCGATGGCATTGCCCTGGGCAATGTGGTGGGCTCCAATACCGCCAATATCCTTATGGTGCTGGGCATCCCGGCGATTATCGCCACCCTGCACACCAGCCAATGCGATAGCCGCAAAAGCTACGTGCTGATGTTGATGGCCACAGTGCTGTTCATTGGTCTGGCAATGTGTGGCACCCTGGCGATCTGGTCCGGGCTGATCCTGCTGACGGCCCTGGCGCTGTTTTTGGCGGACGCCTTTCGTGATGCGCGGGCCCATCGCAAAAACTGCTGTGGCGGCGAAGAAGAAGACGAGGTGCTGGACGGGCTGGAAGAAGCTGACCCCAGCATGCCGGTCTGGAAAATTGGCATCTATCTGGGGCTTGGCCTGATTGGCCTGCCCTTGGGGGCGGATCTACTGGTGGATAATGCCACCATCATTGCCCGGATGTATGACATCAGCGAGCCGATCATTGGCCTGACATTGGTTGCTATTGGCACCTCTTTGCCCGAGCTGGCCACCACAGTCATGGCGACCCTGCGCAAACAGGCGGATGTGGCGCTGGGCAATGTCATTGGTTCCAACATGTTCAACCTTCTGGCCATTATTGGTGTCGCCACCTTTATCGGGCCGATTACAGTTGATCCTGAATTCCTGCGTTTTGACCTCTGGGTGATGTTGGCGGCCTCGCTGCTGATCTTCCCCTTTGTGTTCCTGAAAAAGGATATCAACCGGCTCTGGGGCATAGCGTTGGCGGGGCTTTACATCGGATATCTCCTGGTGCTCTTTTAACCGCGATAGCTGCCCTGTGGCGGCCTAAAGGGATCTGGCAATGCGAGCATTGGTAACCGGAGCGGGCAAGCGGCTTGGCCGCGCCATGGCGCTCAAACTGGCGGCGGAGGGCTATGACGTCGCGGTGCATTACGACCAATCTGCCGACGAGGCAGGTGAGGTTGCCGATGAGATCCGCGCCATGGGGCGCCAGGCGATCACCCTGCAGGCGGATCTGCTGTCACCAGCGGCCACCCAGGCGCTGTTGCCACGTGCGGTTTCGGAATTGGGCGGGACTATCACCTGCCTGGTGAACAATGCCTCGATTTTTGAACCGGATGAGCTGGAGAGCGCCACCACAACAAGCTGGAATCGTGCCTTTGACAGCAATCTGCGGGCCCCTTTCCTGCTGACTCAGGCGATGGCGGCGCAATCTGTTGCGGCCTCAGTCGACGGGGCAGGGGAGCCGCAGGCCTGGGGGCTGGTGATCAATATGATTGATCAGCGGGTGCGCAACCTCACGCCGGACTTCATGAGCTATACCCTGGCAAAATCGGCGCTTTGGACCCTGACACAGACCTCTGCGCAGGCGCTGGCACCAAAGATCCGCGTCAATGCGATTGGGCCGGGACCGACGCTGGCCAATGCTCACCAAAGCGATGAAGAATTTGCCAGGCAGCGCGCCACAACCCTTTTGCAACGGGGCGTAGACCCTGCGGATATCACCGCTGCACTCGGCTATTTGTTGACTGCGCGTGCGGTGACAGGGCAGTTGATCTGCGTCGATAGCGGCGAGCACCTGGGCCGGGCTGAGCCTGATAATTTGGGCCACAGCTGAACCCGGAAGGCATTACCTCAGGGAAAGTTGTGCACCTTTGGTGCTTCCGTCACAGATCCGTTACAAAAGAGTCTTTGTTTTCAAAAACTTGACAGGTGTTTGGAAATGTTTTGTTTTGTTTCAACATCTTATAAAAGTGCCTAAAAATTAAGCAATAGTGAAATTACCGTGTGAAATAAGGGAAAAGCAGGGATAGCCCAAAGATATCTTCAGGCTTATCCACAGGGGTGGTGGATTTGTTCAGGGCTTGAACCCGCCGCAGAGTCATTGCAGCCGAGCGCTGGGAATCATATCACTGGTGCATGACAGATCAGACGCCAGAACAGAGCTCAGAACAGCCCGCAGATCAGGCCCCGGAACAGGCGCCAGAACAGCCCGATGACAGGGCCTCCAGTTTGGAGGCGCCGCGTCGGGGCTATGGGGTGATTCAGGACTATGTCAAAACCCTGGATGCCTCGCCGGGGGTCTACAGGATGCTCGATAGCGAAAGCAGGGTGCTCTATGTTGGCAAGGCGCGCAACCTGCGGGCGCGGGTGTCAAACTATACGCGCCCCGGCAATTCGCCGCGGATCGAGAGGATGATCGCGCTGACCACGCGGATGATGTTTCTCACCACCCGGACCGAAACCGAGGCGCTGCTGCTGGAGCAGAACCTGATCAAGCAGCTGAAGCCCAAATACAATGTGCTGCTGCGCGATGACAAGAGCTTCCCCAGTATTCTGGTGGCCAAGGATCATACCTTTGCCCAGCTCAAGAAACATCGTGGCGCGCGCAAGCAAAAGGGCAGCTATTTTGGCCCCTTTGCCGGGGCTGGGGCGGTGAACCGGACCCTCAATCAGCTGCAAAAGGCGTTTTTGCTGCGCGACTGTTCCAACGCCATGTTTGAAAGCCGTACCCGCCCCTGCCTGCAGTATCAGATCAAGCGCTGTTCGGCGCCCTGCACCGGTGAGATCTCGGAAGAGGAATACAATCTCTCTGTACGCGATGCCGAACGTTTTCTGGCTGGCCGCTCCACCAAGATCCAGGAGGAGCTGGCAGCCGAGATGATGAAGGCCTCGGAGGCGATGGAGTTTGAACGCGCGGCCGCCCTGCGGGATCGCATCAAGGCATTGACCCAGGTGCAGTCCGTACAGGGCATCAACCCGCGTGGTGTGGCCGAGGCCGACATCATTGGCCTGCATATGGAGGGCGGCCAGGCCTGCGTGCAGGTCTTCTTTATTCGCGCCAATCAGAACTGGGGCAATCAGGATTTCTACCCCCGTGTGGATGCGGATATGAACCCGGCGGAGGTGATGGAGGCCTTCCTGGGTCAGTTCTACGACAACAAAGAGCCACCACGGCAATTGATCCTGTCGGATGCAATTGAAAACACTGATCTTATGGAAGAGGCGCTAAGCGGCAAGGCCGAGCGCAAGGTGGAAATTCTGGTTCCCCTGCGCGGTGAAAAGACCGAACTGGTAGCCGGGGCCGTGCGCAATGCCCGCGAGAGCCTGGCACGGCGGATGGCGGAAAGCGCGACACAGAATAAGCTGCTCAAAGGTCTGGCCGAGGCCTTTGGCCTCAAAGGTCCGCCACAACGGATCGAAGTCTACGACAACTCGCATATCCAGGGCACCAATGCGGTGGGCGGCATGATCGTGGCGGGTCCCGAAGGGTTTATGAAAAACGCCTATCGCAAGTTCAACATCAAGGGCGATGATCTGGTTCCCGGCGATGACTTTGGCATGATGAAAGAGGTGCTGAACCGGCGCTTCTCGCGTCTCAAAAAAGAAGACCCTGATCGCGACAAGGGACATTGGCCGGATTTGCTGTTGATTGACGGGGGCGCCGGGCAAGTCTCGGCGGTGGCGGAAATCATGGCGGAGCACGGGGTGGAGGATATTCCCATGGTGGGCGTCGCCAAAGGGGTGGACCGCGACCACGGTAAGGAGGAATTCCACCGGCTCGGTGAAAAGGCCTTTGCGCTGCAGCGCAACGATCCGGTGTTGTACTTTGTCCAGCGTATGCGGGATGAGGCGCACCGCTTTGCTATTGGCACTCACCGGGCCAAGCGCGCCAAGGCCGTTGGTGCAACCCCCCTGGATGATGTTCCGGGTGTTGGCGCAGGCCGTAAACGCGCCTTGCTGAAACATTTTGGCAGTGCCAAGGCGGTGAGCCGCGCTGATCTGCTGGATTTGAAAGCCGTTGATGGTATCTCCAGTGCCCTGGCCGAGACGATCTATGATTTTTTCCACGAAAAAGGGTAGGGATCATTAGGGGCTGCCTTTGGACGTGCAGGCAGTTTGAGCGGCAGATGGATCTTCACTAGACCAATTGCCCGTCAGAACTCGGACCTCCCGTTGGCTTTATTCTTTGCCATGGGTTGAGCTGCGCTGACTTCATTGGCTCGAAGAACGAGTAAAGTTGGGGGGAACATGGCCCAGTCAGGTAGTGGGGAAATCACCTCCGCGTGCTTTCCCTTGGGGAAAGTGACTTATGCGGCTTTTATGTTTGAAAGACGCATTGTAGGGTCCGACGCATGAAATGGACCCTGCCCAATATCCTGACCGTGGTGCGCCTGCTGGCCGCACCGGGTCTCGCCGTTATGTTTCTCTATTTTGCCCGTCCCCTGGCGGATTGGTTTGCGCTGATCCTCTTTGTCGGGGCGGCCATCACCGATTGGTTTGATGGCTACCTGGCGCGGGCCTGGGGGCAGGAGACTAAAATGGGGGCGATGCTGGATCCCATTGCCGATAAGGCTATGGTGGTTGTCGCTTTGATGATTCTGGTGGGCTATGCGGATGAGCATTGGACCCCCTGGCTGGTGCTTCCCACCACGGTGATCCTGTTTCGCGAGGTTTTTGTCTCGGGGCTGCGGGAGTTCCTGGGCGATACGGCGGGCACATTGAAGGTGACACAACTGGCCAAGTGGAAGACCACGGCTCAGATGGTGGCGATTGCCACGCTGTTCTCCCAGGGTGTCTTTGAACACTATCTGGTGATGTCCTCTCTTGGGATGGACCAGGCGCTGGTCGCTGATATTCTGTCGGGGCAGGTGGAAGACCTGAATGGACTGCGCTGGAAGCTGGAGGGCATGGTCTGGACCGGACGGGTCGGGCTGTGGTTGTTATGGATTGCTGCGGCTCTGACCCTGATCACCGGGGCGGATTACATGCGCAAGGCGCTGCCACATCTGAAGGAGAGCAACTGATGGATGTTGTCTATTTTGCTTGGGTGCGTGAACGCATTGGGGTGCCGCGGGAACAGGTTGATACCAGCGCCGCTACGGTTGCGGATCTGGTGAGCGAACTGGCGGCGCGGGAAGAGCGCTATGCGGCGGCCTTTGCGGATCTTTCCGCCCTGCGGGTGGCGCTGGATCAGGAGCTATCAGATTTTGATGCCGGGCTTGCGGGGGTGCGCGAAGTGGCCTTCTTTCCGCCGATGACCGGGGGCTGAGGCGATGCAGGTACGGGTGCAGGAAGAGGGCTTTGATCTTGGTGCCGAGAGCGATGCTTTTGCGGCTGGGGTTGAGGGCGCCGGAGCAATTGTGACCTTTACCGGCGTGGTGCGCGACGCGGATGGTGGTGGTCTGGTTGCCATGGAGATCGAACACTACCCGGCGATGACCCAAAAGGCGCTGGAGGCGATCGCCGCGGAGGCCAAGACACGCTGGGCGCTGGCGGATGTTCTGGTCATTCACCGCTATGGTCGCCTGGCGCCGGGTGAGCGGATCATGATGGTGGCAACGGCGTCGCGCCATCGCAAGCACGCCTTTGAGGCGGCTGAATACCTGATGGATTATCTGAAATCCCGCGCGCCTTTCTGGAAGAAAGAAATCCTGTCCGATGGTCAGGCCGACTGGGTTTCTGCCAAGGCAGATGACGAGACCGCTTTAGAGCGCTGGTAGTACCGTGCAACAGCGCCAGACCAGGGCCTATGAACCGTTCCTTTCCAACAGCAAGGTGGGGCTCCCGCCTGTTTCGGCAACATTCAAAGAATGTGCCTGCTCAGTTGGGCCAGGCTCAGCGCTCTGCGCTGAGCCTGGGGCGTTGCGCCGGGCGCAGTGTTCTTGACCTCTGGCGGGGAATAGGGGTGCAATGGTCTGGCCCCCTGCAAATCAGTAGCATTTAGCCGAAAGCATCCTATGGCAAGGCTTGCCGGTTTGCTTGGCTTCGCCAAGGCTTTTAAAGGCAAACAGTTCTTTCAAGTTGGGTTTTCTGCCCAGCCAATCAGACTGGGAAACGATAGTCTTTGGTAAGACAAAACACCTGCTTGCAGCTTTTGCGGCACTGATCCTTGCAGGTTTCATCCAGCCTTTGGACACAAGTCTGGTTTCGACAAGTTCTACGGTGATCGGCGTTCTGGCCTTGGCTGTTTGGTTTGCGCCGGCTTCGCCAATGGTGTTTGTCTGCCTTGGTGCAGGGTTGAAAACCACAGTTTCGCCAGTCTGGATCCGGGTTTTGGCAGTAGCGCTCTGTGGGGTTGGGGTTTGTCTGACCCTGCTAGGCGTAGCCTTCGCCCCTCCTGGGGCGGGGCTGTTATCGGCGCTGCATGGTGGTGGTCTGACGCTGGCCGTTGTGGCGAGCCTGCTCTGCATGACACCGAAGTGGTTGTCGGCAAGAGCCGCAAGACTGGCAGCTGTGGGAGTGGGACTGTCGAGTCTCTTGGCTATCTGGTCTTTGCTGTCTGTCCCTGCTGTTCTATTTCAGGCCAGAGCAGTTGCTGCAGGTGCGCCCTATTGCATCGCGCAACATGGGCCCTCGCGGAAAGTGGAAACGCTTTGGGATCTGCGTGGGTTTTCGTTTTACACCAGAGTTTCTGGCTCCAAGGACAGTTCCGGCTGGTATTTCCACGGTGTCCTGACTGTAGAAGGCGCTGCGGGGCGCCAGTATTTCAACTGGTCACCAAGACACCTGCGATTTGACCGGATTGAGCATCCCGACAGGTTTATTGCCTCGGTGCAAAACCTTTGCTCTCCCAAGCTTGCCCAAGGGGGAGGGATGAATGTGAGGCGCTACAGCAGCGCGCGCAGCGCGGTGCCGGGCCCAAGGCCTTTCAGGGTGGTTGTGCCATCCTGAGGGCGCGGGAGCCCCCCCCTTCCAAAACTCATGTCGGTCGGTCCAGAGATGACAAAGCTGATCTGCAGGATCAGTCCTGCTGCAGGTAGCTGCGGAGCTCTTCTGCTTCGCGGCGGGCATCACGCAGCCCATCCATGGCGGCGCTGAGCTCTGCTTCGGTCTGGGTCAACTGATTGCTCAACTCGGCCTCACGCTGCTGCAGATAGGTAATTGCCTGATCCCGGGTTTCTTCGGCCTCATGCAGTTCCTGGCTCATCCGGTCCAGATCGGCCACATCGCTTTGGCGTACTCGGGTAAAGCGATGCACCAGCCAATTGGCAAACCATCCCATGGCAAAGGCGGCAAACAGGATGATGGCGGTGGTGAGGATGAACTCTGCTCTGTTCATTGTCCTGAAGTCTCCTGTTCGGTGCTGGTTGCGGCCTCTGAGCCTGCGGCAGCATTCTGCGCAGCCTCGGCGGCCTCTTCGAGGGTGGTCTCGCCCTCAGATGTGGTTTCGGGGAGGATCAGACGGAACTCAATCCGCCGATTGGCCTCGCGGCCATCCTCGCTATCATTAGACGCGATGGGTTGGCTTTCGCCATAGCCGGTGGCGATAAAGGCCGTGGTGCGAATGCGGCGGGCGCGCAGCTCATTGAGGATCGACTGCGCCCGCGACTGGCTGAGCGTCTGGTTCATGCCCTCGCGGCCCTGACTGTCGGTATGGCCCTGAATTTCCAGCCGGATTGGCCCGCATCTCTCTAGGATCAGGGCGATGTGATCCAGCACCACGCTGCTGCCCCCTGCCACAGTGGCAGAGCCGGGTTCAAAGCTGATCTTGCCAGAGCTGGCCTGGGCCCCTGCCAGCTGGGCGGCGCAAAGCTCAGTGCTCAGCGGCTGATCCTTGGGGGCTGGGGGTTCTTCATAGGTCAGGGCCAGCTCGTAGCTTTCTGCTTCACCCAGTTTGGCCGCAAGAAAGCCGGAAACCTCGGCCAGGGTGTCTTCCTGGTGGCTCATGCCGCGTAGTTGCAGGTTGTCCGGGGTGACGGTAACCGATCCACGTTTGAGATGGGACAGGGCCTCCAGCCCGGCCAGAACCCGTACCGGCCAGTCGGCGGGCAGATCCGGCACCACGCGGGTTGCAGTATGCACCTGATCGGCACCAAACCGGGCCTTTGCGTAGCTGCTGGCGATATCGCGTGACATCGCATCGTTGATCCGTCCGCGCAGTTGAACCTGCCCCTCAGGGCTGAGTGTGGCGGTGAATTCGGGCGGGCCAGCGGCGCTGTCGCTGGCGGGCATTGGCAGCACTGCATGCAGGGCAAAGACCTCAGGCAGGGCGTTTTCCAGCTCTCCCACCACCTTGTCAAACAGATCGGGCGCTGTGCCCTCGGCGGCAACCAGGGTGATATCGGCATTGGCGATGGTGACAGTGCCCTGTCCCAGGGCCGCCAGGCTGGCAATGCTCAGCGCGCTGGCGCGGGACCAGTTGGGGGAGGGCACCCCCATGCCAATGACACAGTCCACTTCCCCCTCCAGACCGGCGGCGCGGGCAGCGCTGAGGATTGCGGCGCGGCTCTCGGAGCTTTCGGCAGAGCAAGCATCAAAGCGCGCACCGCTTTCCCCAATCAGGAACCTGAGCGTAAAGGGGCTGATCACCGGGCGGGCGGCGGTGATGTCGAGCACCAGATGCAGTTCCGGCGGTGCCATGCGGGTCAGCTGGGCCTGCAACTGGTTTTTGGCAGCGGCAGAATCCGCCATGGTGGTGATCTTGATGGTTTGTGCATCCACCGAAATCTTGGCGCGTGGCAACAGGTCCAGCGCGGCGATGGCATAGCGCAGCGCCACCGACCAGCCCTTTGGCTCCGGATATCGCGCGGTTTCCAACAGATCCGCGACCTGTCCTGCCGCATCCAGACCGTTCAGCTGGTTCACCAGATCCGCCCGCGAGGAAGTGGCCGGGATCAGGCCGATGATGGAGATGCCGCTGTGATTGCGCAGGATCTCTGCCGAAAACCGAGGCGGCGCGATGCCTTTTGACGGCGGCACTGACATTTCGTCAATCACCCGGGTCGCATCAACCACGCCACCAGCCAGGGAAAGCGCGGCAAAGCGGGTGGCCTCATCCGGGGCGGTGCCCTGCATGGTCACCCGCAGCCCGTCAGAGGTCACTTCGGCCCAGCCCATGCCGCCTTCGTCCAGGGCACGGCGCAGCGCGGTTTCGCTGTTTTGCTCCACTGCTGTCACTGCAAAACTGGCCGCAATCAGACTGATACCGGCAGCCGCTGCAAAGGTCAGGGTCGGGATCAAAAGCGAAGACAGGCGCATAAAGGGGCTATTCCTTGGAAAAACTGCGTCTTGTGTATAGATCCGCGCCCGGTGTTTCAATCAAAGGAAGGCGGCCAGAACGAAGAAAATAAGCGGAATCAAGCCGGTATCCCGGTTGAGCCGAAACAGCTGCAACAGGCGTTGATTGTTTTCGGCGTCAAAGATCCGCAATTGCCAGGTCATATGCCAGCCCATGGCCCAGGGGCCGAGCAGCGCCAGACCCAAGGCCCAGTAGTTGTCCTCGAGATCCAGCGCCAGAATAATGGCAAAAGCCATCAGGCTGACAGTGCCGACAATAAAGCGCCGCAGCCAGGTTGGGGTATTGCTGCCAAACAACCGTGCGGTGGATTTCACCCCAATCAGGGCGTCGTCCTCGGTATCCTGATGGGCATAGATGGTGTCGTAAAACAGTGTCCAGCTGATGCCGGCAAAATAGAGCGCCACAGCAGGCCAGTGCAGCGCGTCGCTATGGGCGGTCCAGGCCCAGAGCGCCCCCCAGTTGAAGGCGAGGCCCAGAAACACCTGCGGCCACCAGGTGAACCGCTTGGCAAAGGGATAGATCGCCACCGGAAACAGCGCCAGGATCCCCATTGAGATTGCCATGCGATTGAATGTCAGCAGGATGCCAAAGGAAATCAGCGCCTGCAGCACCATCCAGATCACCGCGCCCTTCACCGTGACCTGGCCCGAAGGGATCGGCCGCGAGCGGGTGCGCTCAACCGCGCCGTCAAAATTGCGATCAGTGATGTCGTTCCAGGTACAGCCCGCGCCGCGCATCAACCAGGCGCCCATGGCGCAGGCAATTGCGATCCAGGCATCTTCCCAGCGTGGGGTGCCATCCCAGAGGATTGCCAGTGCCAGCCCCCACCAGCAGGGGATCAGCAACAGCCAGGTACCAATGGGGCGATCGGCGCGGCTGAGCCGCAGGTAGGGGCGGCTCCATTCTGGTGCATATCGGTCAACCCAGTTGTCTTTGACCGCATCTGCGACCTGACCATCTGGTTTTGGCGCGTCACCTTGCATATGTAGGGCCTCATGAGTGCAAAAATCAGACTGTATGTAGAGCACCCTTTGGGTGCAGGGCAATCCATTCCTCTGGAGAAGGCGCAGGCGCATTACCTCTTTGGGGTGATGCGGCAGCGCCTGGGCGGAGCGGTGGCGCTGTTCAACGGGCGCGACGGCGAGTGGCAGGCCGAGATCACCGAGGCAGGCAAGCGCGGCGGCACCCTGACCTGTATTGAACAGAGCAAGCCCTTGCAGATGCCGCCGGATCTGTGGCTGATCTTTGCGCCGATCAAGAAGGCCCGCACCGACTTCATTGTTGAGAAAGCCGCCGAGATGGGCGCCGCCCGCATTCTGCCCGTGGGCACGGATTACACCAATTCCGAACGCATCCGGCAGGATCGTCTGCAGGCCCATGCTGTCGAGGCGGCCGAGCAATGCGGCGGCACCTATGTGCCCGAGGTCGGTGATTTGCAAAAACTGTCGCAGCTCCTGGACCACTGGCCCGCCGAGCGTCAGCTGATGTTCTGCGACGAGGCCGAGGTGGGTAATGCGCTGCAACTAGCTGCACAATCCCACAGTGCAGCACCCTGGGCCATTGTCATCGGCCCCGAGGGCGGGTTTTCCGACAGGGAACGCAAACGCCTGCACGCGATGGAGCAGGCCCATGTGGTCAGCCTTGGCCCCCGTATCCTGCGCGCCGATACCGCTGCTGTCGCTGCTATGACCCTGTGGCAGCAGGCAATGGGAGACTGGTGACGATGCACCGCGCAACCACGGCCGATCTGCCCGCTATCGAGGCTTTTCTGGCGCCACGGGTGGCAACATCAATGTTTCTGTCCGGCAACCTGCGCGATTTTGGCCTTGGGAGAGATCAGGGCAATGATTACCCCAAGAGCATGGTGCTCTGGCTCAGCGAAACGGCGGGCGAGATCACCGGGGTGATTGGCTATGCTGCGGCAGGTTATGTGGTCTTTGAAGCTCCGGCTTTGACACCTGCGCAGTATCCGGCGATCCGCAAAGCTCTTTATGGCCGCAAACTGTTGGGGCTCAATGGGGCGGTGGATCAGGCCGACCATCTGGTTGCCGCGCTTGACCTCCCCTGCCACAACGCGGTGATGGATGAGGTGGAACCGCATTATCATCTCCGCCTTGGCGACCTCACCCTTTCTGCAGGTCTAGGCCAGCTGCGCCCGGCAGACGCACAGGATCTGCCGCTTCTGGCGCAGTGGCGCCTGGCCTCTGAGGTGGAGATCCTCGGTGCGCGTGACACAGTGGAGAATCGCGACAGGGCGCTGGCGAGCCTGCAAGAGCTGCTCGCGGCGGATCGTTTGCGGGTGTTGGAGCTGGATGGCACAGTCCTGGCAATGACCAACTTTAACGCGGCTTTGCCTGCAATCGTTCAGGTTGGCGGGGTTTATACGCCGCCCGATATGCGGGGGCAGGGATATGCACGGCGCGCCGTAGCCCTGCATCTGGCCGAGGCACAAGAGGCGGGCGTGACGGAGGCAATCCTGTTTGCCGCCAATCCAGCCGCCGCGCGCGCCTATGAGGCGATTGGATTTGCACCTATTGGCGGCTACCGGATTGTAAATTTTGATCCAGGTATCACATTGGGAGAGACCTGATTGGGAGAGACACCATGAGTTTCATTCGTCCCGAGGCCCGTGTGGCGCTGTGGCGCTGGCGCGAGCTGATTGTTGCCGCGCTGATGCTGCTGGTGGGGCTGAACTGGGCCTTTACCTCTTTTGGAGTGACCGAAGTCACCGGCTGGGCGCTGATTGTTGTCGGGCTGGTGATTGCAGTGATTGGCGCCCAGAGGCTGCGCTTTCGCCTTGGTGCCGGAGGTCCCGGGGTGGTGCAGGTGGATGAGGGTCAGATCGCCTATTTCGGCCCCCTCACAGGCGGCGCGGTTGCCGCCTCCGAGCTGCAACGTCTGCGGCTGGATCACACCGCCAAACCGCCCCATTGGGTGCTGGAACAAGAGGGGCAGCCGCCTTTGGAAATTCCGGTCACTGCTGCGGGCCATGAGGCATTGTTTGATGTCTTTGCCGCCCTGCCGGGACTGAAGACCGAGCGGATGCTGAGCGAGCTGCGCCGTGCCGGCCCTCACCAGGTCGTGATCTGGGAACGCAGCTCTAGCCGCCCGCCGCTGCACAGGCTGCATTGACACTGGTGGCGATTCCGCTCACCACTAATTTCCCAAGATAACTCTACCCACGATAACCCTACAGGACGGAGTGCCCGGCATGTCCATTCCCCAGTCCGGCGGCGGACCCATTGAGCGCCATGAAGATTTGGCCGAATATCTGGCCAGCGGCTGCAAGCCACGTGATGCCTGGCGCATCGGCACCGAGCACGAAAAATTCGGCTATTGCAAAGATACGCTCAAGCCGTTGCCCTTTGAGGGCGAGCGCTCGATTGTGGCGGTTCTTGAAGGGCTGCGCGATACCTATGGTTGGTCGCCGGTCACTGAGGGCGGCAATCTGATTGGTCTGGAAAAGGACGGCGCCAATGTCAGCCTGGAACCGGGCGGCGCGCTGGAGCTGTCTGGTGCTCCGCTGGAGACCATTCACGAGACCTGCGATGAGGTGAACAATCACCTGCGCGAGGTCAAGGATATCTCTGACAAGATTGGCGTGGGCTTTATCGGTCTGGGCGCCGCCCCGATCTGGTCCCATGACGAGATGCCTCTGATGCCCAAGGGGCGTTACCGCCTGATGAACGACTATATGGCCAAGGTTGGCACCATGGGGCGGGACATGATGCGCCGCACCACCACCGTTCAGGTCAATATCGACTTTGGCTCCGAGGCCGACATGGTGCAGAAACTGCGCGTCGCCCTGGCGCTGCAGCCGGTGGCGACAGCGCTCTTTGCCAATTCGCCCTTCTTTGAAGGCAAACCCAACGGCCACAAAAGCTGGCGCAGCAAGATCTGGCGGCATCTGGATGACAGCCGCACCGGCATGCTGCCCTTTGTCTTTGACGAGGGCTTTGGCTTTGAGGCTTACGTGCAATATGCGCTCGATGTGCCGATGTATTTTGTCTATCGCGACGGCGAATATATCAACGCGCTGGGCATGTCCTTCCGCGATTTCCTGCAGGGAAAACTGCCAGCACTGCCCGGCGAAACCCCAACCATGTCGGATTGGGCGGATCACCTGACCACCGCCTTCCCGGAAGCGCGGATCAAGAAATACATGGAGATGCGCGGCGCGGATGGCGGCCCCTGGCGGCGCCTTTGTGCGCTGCCGGCCTTCTGGGTTGGGCTGACTTACGATCAAACCGCGCTGGATGCGGCCTGGGATCTGGTCAAAGGCTGGGATGCCGAGACCCGCGAAGGCCTGCGTGTTGCCGCCTCCCGCGAGGGGCTGCAGGCAGAGGTGAATGGCATCAAGATGCACGATCTGGCCCGCGAAGTGGTGGCAATTTCCGATGCGGGCCTGAAAAACCGTGCCCGTCCCGGAGCCGGTGGTCTGGTGCCGGATGAGACTCATTTCCTCAATGCGCTGAAAGACAGCCTCGACAGTGGCAAGGTGCCCGCTGATGAATTGCTGGAGCGCTATCATGGTGACTGGAATGGCGATTTGACCCGGATCTACGGCGACTACAGCTACTGAAGATCAAATCTGACAGGCAAAAGGGGGCGCGGTTGAGTGGCGCACCCTGGGTTTTCAGATACAAAAGCAACGCCTGCCGTGGGTCCTCTCGGCAGGCGTTTGATTTTTATCGTTAATTTGTGGATGCACATATAGGCTGGTTCTGGGCGTTAAGTCCCGAAGCCACACAGTTGGAAACTTTAAAGTTTGTCTTTCGGTTTTCCCGTTTCTGGCCAATTCTAACAAAGCAGTGCCAGATTTCTTCAGGAACCCAGGTCATGTGCAATTGATGCACGGAAAAGGAATGAGAGTGCCCAAAGCGATTGTTCTTGGAGGATATGGCTTGATTGGGCTCGCCTGCATGCGGGCTCTTGCCAAGGCAGGTTTTGAGGTCTCTGGCCTCGGGCGATCGATGCGTTCGGCCAACGCGGTGGGCTTGCCTGTCGAATGGGTTATCCGCGACATTCCAAGCATCACAACCGATGAATGGTTGGCGATGCTCGATGGTGTAGATGTCGTTGTGAACGCCTCGGGCGCGCTTCAGGATGGCGCAAAGGACGATCTCGAAGCAATCCATGTGACAGCTGTGGCGCGCCTGGTTGAGGCGGCTGCAAGGTTGCCGGTTCGGATCGTTCAGATTTCCGCAGCCGGTGTTTCCGAGACGGCATCAACCGCCTTCTTTCGGACAAAAGCGCGCGGGGAGAGGATCCTTTCTTCGCGCGCTAAGAACTGGGTCATCCTGCGCCCTACACTGGTGTTGTCGCCAGAGGCCTATGGGGGAACCGCCCTTCTTCGCGCGGCCTCGGCGCTGCCGTTGATCCAGCCACGTGTTTTCCCGAAGGCGCAGATCCAGACGGTTTATGTTGGGGATGTTGCCGATGCGGTTGTCGCATCTGCACAGGGGCGAATACACTCCGGTACCATTGCAGATATTACCGAACAGGACGCCCATAGTTTTCCGGATCTGCTGGCAAAGGTGCGCAGATGGCAGGGGTGGGCGGATCCGGTTGCCTGCCCGACCCTTCCAGGCTCCCTTGTGACTGCCATGGGGAAAATTGCCGATCTATTAGGATACCTCGGGTGGCGTTCAGCGCTACGAACGACAGCCATTACAAGACTTGCGGATGGCGTTCGCGGTGACCCGGACACGTGGAAGAACGCCGGAGGGTGTCCTTGTCGATCGCTGGATGATACATTGGCGCTCTTGCCAGCGACGCGCCAAGAGCGGCTTTTTTCCCGAGCTTACCTCGCGCTTCCCCTGGCTATCGGGACACTGGCCATATTCTGGCTCCTATCCGGCCTGATAACCCTCATCGATCCGGCGCGCGCCATGTCGGTTCTGGCGGAGCGCGCGGCGCCCTCATGGGTGATTGCCCCGACCGTGTTTGGCGGCGCTGTGGCAGATATGATTTTGGGCATCGGAATTTTGTGGAGACGCTGGACCAAGCCTGCTGCGCTCGGAATGCTCGGACTGTCGAGCGCCTATCTGATAGGCAGCCTTATTGCCGCCCCCGATCTCTGGGCAGATCCCCTTGGGCCGATGGTCAAGGTTTTGCCGGGGATGACACTTGCCGCCTTGGTATGGCTGATGATGGAAGACAGATGACCTACGAAGCCCTGCTATTTTTGCATATTCTTGGCGCGACCGTTTTATTGGGAACCGGGGCGGGCATAGCCTTTTTCATGGTTATGTCCAATCTCAGCAAGGACCCCAAACTCATCGCGCATGTTGCTGGCATTGTTGTGCTCGCGGATACAGTTTTTACGGCCTCTGCTGCGATCATCCAGCCGATCACGGGCTATTTTCTGGCCCGCGAAGTCGGCTGGCCGCTCTTTGAGGGCTGGGTCGCCCTGTCTCTCGCTCTCTATGTATTTGTTGGGGCGTTTTGGCTGCCTGTTGTCTGGATGCAAATTCAGATGCGCAATCTCGCCATCGCCGCTCGGGATGCTGAAAAAACCCTCCCCGCAAAATACCATAGGTTTTATCGTTGGTGGTTCGCCTTTGGGTTTCCCGCTTTTGGGGCGGTGTTGGCCATTGTTTGGCTGATGCTGACCAAACCGACGTTCTGACCAAGGGCTTCGACCTTCTATTCGGTGAGGCCTTTCCCATGTCCCAAAATCCGGAATGTACCAGCTGCTGAGGCGCGCTGTTTTCCTTGCGGCGCTTTGCGGTTGGATAGGTCTTTTGGCGGCTTAGCGCGCGGGGTCCAACCAGGGCAGCACCGGTTGGCGCGCCTCGCAATAGCCGGGAACCTGCGCATCTAGGCGTGCGGCCAATTCCGGCAGGCGGCTGACCGGAACCCTGGGGAAGAGATGATGTTCGCGGTGATAAAACATCAGATAGGCCAGCCGGGCAAACAGACCGCGCTGGCTGCGCCCAGCAAGACCGGTATCTGCGGTGCCCTGATGGGTGATCCAGACGGCAAAGAAGGCGGTGAGGCATTGCGCCAGCACCATGGCGGCCAGATGCAGCAGCAAGAAGGTCCAACCACTAAGAAAGACTAGGCCGAGGGTGAGCGTGAGGCCCAGCCCATCGTAGAACATGCGCCGCCGCCATTTGTGCCCGCCACCGCGCCAGCAATGATGGATCAGATCGAAAGGAAACCGGGGACCGTACAGCAAGACCTCTGCTGCACTCATATCACCGCAATGCCCCTCAATATCGCCGGGGCCCATGGCGTGACGATGGTGCTGCATATGGCTCCAGGCGATGGAGCAGTTGCAGCCCATCATCAGTGCGCTGAGCAGGTGCAACAGGGCGAAGTCCAGGCGCCGGGGCAGGCCGAGATTGCCATGGATTGCCTCATGGTTCAGCCGCAGCGCGCAGAGGAAGAACATGAAGCTGGCGAGTGCCCCGGCAGGCCAAAAGGGTGAGGCATAAAGCCCCCAGGAGAGCGCCAGCCAGGGCAGCGGTAGGGTCAGCTCACCCCAGCGCTGGCGGCGGGTGACTGGCAGCAGATCCTGCCAGTTCACATTTCGGGGTGCCTCTTCTTTGACGCGGGGCGGGCACATGTCTTGCTCCTTTCCAGAGTGGCTTTAGGCGGGGCGCGCTGATTTGCTCTTTTCAGTGGGCAGAAGGGGTTGAGCCCCTTGCACCGCCTCGCGCACAACGGCGCGCAGGGTCGCCACAGCATGGGAAAGCCCTAGGCCTAGGCAGATCGCCACCAGGCCGAGTGCCGGGAGCAGGGCAAGAAGACCGTCTTCAAGCAGAGGGATTGCCGCACCGATCAGGACCACACCGCCCAATCCCACCATGGCGTAGCCTGTGGCGATGGTAACGGCTGCTGCCTTAGCAGCGCGTCCGGTGCGGGGGCAGTCTCCCAGCAGGCTCCCAATTTTGAGGATCATCAGGGCCATTGAGAGAAGCATGAGCAGGCCGAGGCCCAGGTAGAGTGAGATTTCAAGTAACATGTGGTTTCCTTTCGCAGTCAGAGTGTTTGTTTGAAAAAGTCGCGTTCCAGGCGGTGATAGATCGCACCGCTCACGGAGCCCCAGATCGGCGCAAAGACGCTGCCAAAGATCAGGATTGCGCTGATGCCATTTAAGTTCCCATTTTTCGCCCAAGCGATGAGAGTGACTGAGGTGAAGAGAGCCAGAAAGGTTGCCAATGCGAGCAGGGCCCAGCCAGCAGGTTTTGGGCGGTGACGCCTTAGATGAAAAAGCATCACGGGGACCCCGGCCAATAGGTAGATCGGCCCTCCGAACAGGGTCGCAAAGGAAGGGATGAGCAAAAGAGGCGCTCCTGCGATTCCTGTGATGATGGGGCCACCGACCATGGCCAGTCCAAAGGCGGTTGGATCAATCAGGTGTCGCCTTGTCGAGACGGGGGGATAAAAGGGTGACACATTATATTCAGTTATTTCTGTCATTTGAGAAATTACCTCGCAAATTTTTTTTGCCTAAGATGGTCGTCTGTTCTGTTTTATCCCGATGACTTGCCGCCGGGCAAAAACCGCACCAGCTTGGCGCCCAGTTTCAGAACCGCCAGATGTACCGAGCGGGGCAGGCGCGAGAAATCAACATACCAATCATCAAACATCTGCATAACCCGCAGGGTCTCGTCCATGCGGTCCCTGGTGCGTTTGGGGGTGTCATCGCCTTCTGCCTCTTTCATCACCTCATCCAAGGCACGCAGGGTCGGGGCGAACTCGCGTTCGCGACGGGCTTTGATCACCGCATCCACTAGGTCGAACATGTCGCGGATCGAGGTGAAGTGATCACGTCGATCGCCGAGCTGTCTTGAGGCCTTGACCAGCCCTTGGGATTGCAGCTCTTTCAACCCGTTGGAAACATTGGACCGGGCCAGATTGAGTGTCTCGCAGATCTCATCCGCCGTCATCGCATCAGTGGAGATATGCAGCAGCGCGTGGATCTGCGCCACCGAGCGGTTGACCCCCCATTTGGAGCCCATCTCGCCCCAGTGGAGGATGAAGTTCTGCATGGCGGGAGTGAGGTTCATTTCGAAAGTCCTGACTTTTCTGTAATGACAGAAATTCATGAATTGTGAGTCGCGTCAAGAGTTTTCCTTGATTAGACCCTGTCAGAACCTGCACAGTTGTTGGCATTTACAATCAGGGAGTTTGAAATGCGCGATCTGTTCATAGGTCTTTTTGATAAGCTGGTGGGTGTCTTTGTGATCCTGCTCTGCATTGGGGTGTTGGCGGGTACCGCCGGGGCCTTTTTGGCGCCTGCACCAAATGGTGGTTTGCTGCCGGCTCTGGCCGTGTTTGTCATCGGCTCGATCTACGCCATTCTCATGGGCGGGATGATGTATCTGTTTTTGGGGGTCTATCACAATACCAAGCGTACGGCTGAGGCCATCGAGGAACTGGCCAGACGCTAGATCAATCAAAACGAAAACCGGCGAAGCCTGTTGGCTCCGCCGGTTTCATGTTCATACCAGTACAGGAAAAGCCTGTGTCTGGCTTACTGCTGCAGGGCTGCGGGCTCTACATCTGCGATGTTTTCCCAGTGGCCGTTGGCGTCCTGAACGAAGCCCGGGATGTTACCTTCCCAGCGTTCCTGGATGTCCTTGGACAGGTTCAGGTACAGTGTGTTGTCAACGATTTTCCAGTATGTTGGGTCACCGTCGAATTTAAAGCCCATGGCGGTGCCAAAGGCGCAGTAGCCGCCGTAGGCGGGCAGATATGCTTCTGGGTTGGCCTCAAACTGCGCTTTGTGCTCTTCGGAGGCAAAGCGGTAGGTCGCGTCATTAAAAACAGTTGTGATTTTATAGCTGCCCTTGGCGGGGGCGCCGTCGGTGAAATATGCGACGGGGTCGTAGCCCTGCATTGCAAGACCGGTGGAGGATGCGTTGAGCTCAACGCCTGCGGCCAATGCCGAAGTTGCCATTGCAACCGAAAGTGCCACGCCGCTCAGCAGGGATTTAAATGCGTTCATCGGATCGTTCCTTTTCCTGTCCGGTCAGTGGCTGCATTAGCGGGCTGACCGGCATATTTGCGATTTGTATGATGGCCTGTCTGGCTGTCATGGAACCCATGTGGAGAGGGGGGTGATCACGTTCAATCAAACTGTTTTTGATTGCGCAAATGTCCAGAAGGACTGTGCGTGGATGCGCAGACTTAGGCCATCACAATATCAAGAGGTCCATATTTTGCTGACATATCCGGCAAGTCGGGGCACAGTAGATCCATTGCATAGGAGGAATTCCCGATGAATAGTTTTTTATCCCGGCGGGTGTTGATCTCTGGATTGATCGCCTCGACCCTCATGGCAGCCGGCCCTGTCGCGGCCCAAAGCGTTGCGGGGCACTACCGGGCAGAGGGGCGGAATCCGGATGGCAGCAGCTACAGCGGCAAGGTGCAGATCCGTGACAACAAGGGGGTGATCGCGGTCAACTGGCAGGTCGGCAGTCAAAGCTACGCGGGCAAGGGGACCCGCAGTGGCGATGTGATCTGGGTGGATTGGGGCGACACCTATCCGGTGGTCTATGTGCGCATGCCCAGCGGAGAGCTGCACGGAACCTGGGCCAATGGCCGGGGCTTGGAGCGACTCATTCCCTAATGATGCAGCCCGGATCAGTGGGTAAGGGGCAGGCGCAGCCCCTTGTAGTCATTTTTGGCCAATACGGGGCTCAGTACCTGCCAGCAGGCGGCTGATATTGGCACTGTGGCGCCAGAACACAATCGCCGCCAAGAGGATTGGCAACAGGATCACTGCGGGATAGCCCAGAAGATAGGCCCAGAGCGGCGCGGCCAGCGCGGCAACCAGGGCGCTCAGCGAAGAGATCCGGCTGACGGCGGCGGTGGCCACCCAGGTCAGACAGCAGGCAATCCCAACCGGCCAGGCCAGCGCCAGCATCAGCCCAAGGAAGGTTGCAACCCCCTTGCCGCCCTTGAACTTCAGCCAGACCGGGAAACAATGGCCAAGGAAGGCCATCAGCCCGGCCAGTTGCGCGGCGTCTTCGCCGGCCAGAGAACGCGCCAATAGCACCGCCGCCGCGCCCTTGCCGCCATCCAAGATCAATGTCGCCGCCGCGGCGGCCTTGCTGCCGGTGCGCAGCACATTGGTGGTGCCGATATTGCCCGAGCCAATTTCGCGCAGGTTGCCCAGCCCCAGAGCGCGGGTCAGCAGCAGGCCAAAGGGGATCGATCCCAGCAGGTAGCCAATCACGGCCCACAAAAGCAGGATGGCAGCGGCGCTTTCAATCAGGGGCATCAGTCTCTCCGGTATACCGGCGTACCGGTGACATAGGTTGCCAGCACTCTGCCCTGCATGCGCTGCCCGTCATAGGGGGTATTTTGCGATTTCGACTTCAGTTGGAAACGATCCATCACAAAGGGCATGTCTGGGTCAAACAGGATCAGATCCGCTGGGGCTCCGGTGCTGAGCCGACCGCTCTCCAACCCCAGCCGTTTTGCCGGGTTGAGCGCCATGGCACGAAACAGTGTCGGCAGATCCATGAGCTCACCATGGTAAAGCCGCATCGCGGCTGGCAGCAGGGTTTCCAGCGCCACGGCGCCCGCCGCGGCTTCCTCAAAGGGCAGACGTTTGCTTTCTTCATCCTGCGGCGTGTGCATCGAAGAGATCGTGTCGATCAGCCCAGAACGCACTGCTTCGGCTACCGCCAGACGGTCTTCTTCAGAGCGCAGCGGTGGTTTCACCTTAAAGAAGGTACGGTAGTCGGCCACGTCCAGCTCGTTCAGGGTCAAATGATGGATCGAGGTGCCGGCAGTGATGTCCAGCCCATTGGCCTTGGCCCGCTCCAGCGCGGGCAGGGCACGGGCGGTGGTGATCTGATCGGCGTGATATCTGGCCCCGGTCATCTCCAGCAGCGCAATGTCACGGTCCAGCCCCATCCGTTCCGCCATGGGTGAGACCGCAGGCAGGCCCCGAAGCGCCGCAAACTTACCAGAGGTGGCCGCAGCGCCAGCGCTTAGCAGCGGCTCTTGTGGATGGGCAATCACCAGCGCACCACAGCTGCGCGCATAGGTCAGGGCGCGGGAGAACACCTTGGTATTGCTGACCACATGGTCGCAATCAGAAAAGGCCACCGCGCCGGCATCCATCAGAAAACCGATCTCGGTCATCTCGCGCCCTTCGCGCCCCTTGGTCAGAGCGGCCATGGGCAGCACATGCACGGGTGCATCCGCCTGGGCGCGGCGGGTGACAAACTCCAGGGTTTCCGGACTGTCGATGCTCGGCGTGGTATCGGGGCGGGTGACGATGGTGGTCACACCACCAGCGGCAGCGGCGAGACCCGCAGTCTTGTAGCTCTCCTTGTGGCGCTCGCCCGGCTCGCAGACCTTGACGCCGATATCGACAATGCCGGGTGCCAGACAATTGCCATCGCAGTCCACGACCTCGACCGTCTCTGCATCAATGTTTCGCGCACGAAACAGTTGCGCGGGCTCCGTACCCGCGGGCAGGGTCTCGGCAATCATACCGTCCTGAACCAGCAGGGCACCTGGGCTATCGGTGCCGGCTTCGGGGTCAATCAGGCGGGCATTGGTGAACAAAAGGGTCATGCAACAGGCCTTTCGATGGCGTGATTGAGGGCAGCAACAGTGGTGTTGGGTGAGGATTGGTACTTGATCAGATGCTTGTCTCCACCCTTGGTGATCACCTGCACGTAGGACCCCATGGTCTTGACCGCCTCGATCTGGTTCAGCGGCACCCGGCGCTCAGCTGGGCCGGTCAGCACACCGTACTCAATACGCCAGACCACAGCCAGTTCTTCGCTCATCATGTACCAGCCGCGTAAAACAATGGCGCCCAGCCCGCCGATGGCACCGGTCCAGACATGCGGGTTGCCCAGGGCCCAAAGGATAACCATCCCGGCCACCATGGCAATCGCGGCCATCCAGGCATGGGCGGTGATATAGGCGCTGCGGTTGGGGTTGAACTCGATCACATCCATCTCAGAACACCAGTACATATAGGAGGAGGGCAATGAGGCTCATCACCACGGCAAAAAGCGCAGCGCCGATGCGACGGGCCGCGTGGCGGGCCGCGCGCGGAGAGAGCTTGGGCCCGGTATAGAGCTTGCTGCTTTCAGGAGTGGCCTGCAGAGGGGCGCTCCAGTTGATCGGCTTTTCGCCATAGTTGGCAATATGCGTGATCTGGCTGGCCGGCGTCAGCCGCGCGGCTTGCCCCCCAAAGGCGCGTGAGCGCAGCAACAGCACATGGCCTTCCAGCGCTGACAGGGGGGCGCGATCCGGGGCAATTTCTGCTTCCGCAATGCCGCAACCCTGGGTCAGATAGCCCGCCAGCCCCAGCTCTTCGAGATCCGAGACGGGAAAGATCTCTACGTGATCCAGGTCGATCTCGCCTATCCCAAGCACCTGCGCCAAGGCACCGGGTTCGCGCAGGAAACGCGCCTGCTCGGGGGCCATGTCCAGATCAAAGATCCGGATCACGCCGCGCTCTCCGGCTGGGATTTCGAGGACATCCGTCATGCGATCAGCTGGCCTGCGCGCTGCGGCTCTGGCGGAGGTTCTGCGCCAAAAGATCCATCGCCGCCATGCGCACGGCAACGCCCATTTCCACCTGTTCCTGAATGACCGAGCGGTTGATATCATCCGCCAGGGTGCCGTCGATCTCAACCCCGCGATTCATCGGACCGGGGTGCATGACAATGGCGTCTTCCTTGGCATAAGAGAGCTTGTCGGCATCCAGCCCGTAGCGGTGGAAATACTCGCGCTCAGAGGGGATAAAGCCGCCGTCCATACGTTCTTTTTGCAGGCGTAGCATCATCACCACATCGACGTCTTTCAGCCCTTCGCGCATGTCATCATAGATCTCGGCGCCAAATTCTGCGAACTGACCGGGCACCAAGGTGGGCGGGCCGATCAGGCGGATGCGGTTTTCCATCTTGCCCAGCAGGATCAGGTTGGAGCGCGCCACGCGGGAGTGGGCGACATCGCCGCAGATGGCGATATTCAGCCGGTGCAGCCGCCCCTTGGCCCGGCGGATGGTCAGGGCATCCAGCAGCGCTTGGGTCGGGTGCTCGTGTTTGCCGTCGCCGGCGTTCAGCACCGCGCAGTTGACCTTTTGTGCCAGCAGATCCACCGCGCCGGAATGGGGGTGGCGCACCACCAGCAGGTCGGGGTGCATGGCGTTCAGGGTCATGGCGGTATCAATCAGGGTCTCGCCCTTTTTGATCGATGAGGCCTGCATGGCCATATTCATCACATCGGCCCCAAGGCGCTTGCCGGCAATCTCGAAACTCGCCTGGGTCCGGGTGGAGTTTTCAAAAAACATGTTAATCTGGGTGAGCCCCGCCAAGGCATCCGAGTGTTTCTCGGGGCGGCGGTTCAGCTCCACATAGCTGTCGGCGAGATCCAGAATCGCGGTGATCTCATGCGGTTTGAGGGTCTCGATGCCAAGCAGGTGACGATGGTCGAAAGACATGGGGCGGCTCCGCTCTGTTTGGCGCATCTTATAGGCAGCTTGGCCCCGGCGGGCAAGGCGTGCAAGGGGCGTCAAAAGGGCCTGAATTAGAGGTGTTTCGCTTACCCGCGCGGCGCGGTAGCTTAGGCCATGGAATCGGCAATTGATTATTGGAGCGCAAAAGCGCTGTTGGAGTGGCAGGTGGAACTTGGCGCCACCGAGGCCCTGTGTGAAGAGCCGGTCAACCGCTACGAGCTGGCCGCGCCTGCGCCAAAGGCAGGTCAGGCGCAACAGCCGGGGCAGGCCGCTGGTCAGAAGCCGGGCACGCCGCCGCCCATTCCTCCCAAACCCAAGCCCGTTGATCCGGTGGCCGAGGCCCGCAAGGCCGCTGCTGCTGCCACAGCGCTGCCGTCATTGCGGGCCGCCCTGGCAGAATACCGCCATTGCGAGCTGAAAATGGGCGCCCGCAATCTGGTCTTTGGCGATGGCCAGCCGGGCGCACGGGTGATGGTGATCGGCGAGGCACCGGGGCGCGAAGAAGATCAGCAGGGCAAACCCTTTGTGGGCGCGGCGGGGCAATTGCTGGACCGCATGCTCGAGGCCATTGATCTGGGACGGGACAAAAACGTCTATATTACCAATGTGCTGCCCTGGCGGCCGCAGCAAAACCGCGATCCCAGCCCGGAAGAGATCGACATGATGCTGCCCTTTCTGGAGCGTCACGTGGAACTGGCCCAGCCGGAGATCCTGGTGCTGATGGGCAATATTAGCTGTCAGGCGGTGCTGGGCAAGCGCGGCATCACAAGGCTGCGCGGCACCTGGGCAGAGGCCTGGGGCAAGCCCGTGTTGCCGATGTTCCACCCGGCCTATCTGCTGCGCCTGCCCGAGCAAAAGCGCGCCGCCTGGGCGGATCTGCTGGAGTTGAAGGCACGGCTGGGCGCAGCAAACTAGGGGTCTTTCACAGATGAAAATCATGGCTTTTTCTGATCTGCATCTCAGCGCCCCCCACGCGGCAGAGCTGGTTGCGGCCAGTGCCCAGGCGGATCTGGTGATTGGCGCCGGGGATTTTTGCAATGGACGCAAGGGTCTGGACCGCGCCATGTCGCTATTGACGGGGATCGCAAAACCGCTGATCACCGTACCCGGTAATGCCGAAAGCGCCGAGGAGCTGCGAACCGCAGCCCTGCCGGAGACGCATGTGCTGCATGGTGAGGCGCTGGAGATTGAAGGGCTGCAGATCTTTGGCATGGGCGGAGGGGTGCCTGAAACGCCTTTTGGCGATTGGTCCTATGATCTGTCAGAACAGGAGGCCGAGGCGCTTTTGTCGCGCTGCAGTCGCGCTGATTTGCTGATTTGCCATTCCCCCCCCAAGGGGCAGGGGGATGAGACCTCGACCGGGCTCTGCGTCGGATCGCAGTCGATCCTGCGGGCGGTTGAACGATTGCAGCCGCAGCTGGCGCTCTTTGGCCATATTCACGACAGCTGGGGGTTTCGCGGTCAGGTTGGCAATACCGTGACGGCAAACCTGGGGCCGGTGCCCAGTTTTTTTGAGGTGGGGCTGTGATTGACCCACTTAGCCTCCTGGCCTTTGTGCCCGCGGCGCTGGCGCTGAATCTCACACCGGGGGCGGATATGATGTTCTGCCTTGGTCAGGGGCTGCGGGCGGGGCGCAGATCGGCGCTGGCCGCCAGTGCCGGGATCTCCACCGGGGGCATGGTGCATGTGGCGCTGGCCGGGCTGGGTCTGGGGGCGGTGGTGAACAGCCAGCCCGCGCTGTTTGATGTGATCCGCTGGCTTGGCGTTGCCTATCTGCTTTATCTCGCCTGGAGTGCGCTGAGAGCGCCATTGCCGACAGCGGATAAGCCCCAGCCCCCCGCAGCGCATAGCTTTCGCGCCGGGTTCTGGGTCAATCTCACCAACCCCAAGGTGATCCTGTTTGTGCTGGCCTTTGTGCCGCAATTTGTGGTGCCCGAGGCCGGACCGGTGCTGGGGCAGTTCCTGATCTTTGGGCTGGTCCTGGCGCTGGGCGGCTTTGTCATCAACGGGCTGGTTGGGGTCTTTGGCAGTGCTGCCGGGCGGTTTTTGGCGCCGGGCTCGCGCGCGGGCATCTGGCTGGGCCGGATTTCGGCGGGAATATTTGCGGGGCTGGCTCTCAGGCTCGCGCTTTTGCAAAAGACATGAGGTCTGCTATGTCACGTATCGACGAAACCATGGAGTTCATCCCGGTTCGCATCGCCATTCTTACCGTTTCTGACAGCCGCAGCCTGGAGGAGGATCGCTCGGGGCAGGTGCTGGTGGACCGGCTGCAGGCGGCGGGCCATGTACTGGCGGATCGCAAGATCATACCAGATGAGCGGGCTGAGATCGCCGATCAGCTGCGCGCCTGGGTCGCAGACCCGGAGGTAGACGCCGTGATTTCCACCGGCGGCACCGGGCTCACGGGGCGCGATGTGACGGTAGAGGCCCACCGCGATGTCTATGAAAAAGAGATCGAGGCCTTTGGCACCGTCTTTACCGTTGTGTCGATGAAAAAGATCGGCACCTCTGCGGTGCAGTCGCGCGCCACAGGTGGTGTCGCTGGTGGAACCTATCTGTTTGCCCTGCCTGGCAGCCCCGGTGCCTGCAAGGATGGTTGGGATGAAATTCTGGCCTTTCAACTGGATTATCGGCACCGCCCCTGTAATTTTGTGGAAATAATGCCACGTTTGACCGAAACCCAGCGACGGAAGTGACGCTGCTCTACGTGTAAAACCTCAAGACGAACACTATGTTCAGTGATATCTGCCAAGGGATTACTGCCCGGGGAGCGCTCCCTGTGCGGTGCCATCTTTGGCGCAAGAGCTAAATTGATAAGGTAGCACGGGGAGGTCCCCGGCCACCAAAAGGAACAGAGCATGCGCTTTTTGCGGCATAGTTTGACGGGTTTGTTTCTGGCCGCGGTAACGGCTGCGCTGATGCTCTATGCGGGGCAGATGGTCATTGGGGCTGTGCAGACGCGGATGAACGCCGAACCTCGCAAACCTCCGGTGCGCGAACGCATTTTTGCGGTGAACCTTGTGAGTGCCAAGCTGAAGGAGATCACCCCCGAACTTATCGCCTTTGGCCGGGTTGAGAGCCGCCGTACGCTGGAATTGCGCAGCGCCCAGGGCGGGCGGATCACCCAGCTGTCTGAGCGTTTTGAAGAAGGCGGCCAGGTGCGCGCAGGCGAGATCCTGATGCAGATCGATCCATCAGATGCGCAGGCAGCTTTGGATCAGGCCGAGGCGGATATGCTGGATTCCCGCGCTGAAGAGCGTGACGCGGGCCGGGATCTCATCCTGGCCAATGATGAACTCGAGGCGACCCAGGATCAGGCGCAGTTGCGCGCCCGGGCGCATCAACGCCAGCTTGATCTGCAGGAACGCGGCGTTGGTACCACGGCTGCGGTTGAGGCCGCAGAGCTGACAGCGGTGCAGGCCCGCCAATCGGTGATTTCACGCCGTCAGGCGGTCAGCCAGGCCGAGGCCCGTGTCGATCAGGCTGCTACCCGCGTGGCACGCAGCCAGATTGCCCTGGAGACCGCCACCCGCGATCTGGCGGATACCACTCTGCGCGCCGGGTTTGATGGCACCCTACAGGCGGTGACGCTGGTTGAAGGGCGGCTGGTCTCGGTGAATGAAAAACTGGCAGAACTGGTTGATGCAGACCAGTTGGAGGCAGTGTTTCGTGTCTCCACCCTGCAATATGCCCGCCTGCTGGGCGCTGACGGGCGGCTCACGGCGGCACCGGTCCGGGTGACACTGGATGCGGCAGGTGCCGGGCTTGAGGCAACTGGTCAGCTGTCGCGCGCCAGCGGCGCAGTGGGCGATGGGCAGACCGGACGTCTGCTCTATGCGAGTCTGGATCTGACGCCGGGCTTCAAACCCGGAGATTTTGTCACCGTAAAAGTCAGTGAGCCGCCGCTCGCAGCTGTGGCGCGAGTGCCCTCTTCGGCGCTGGGCTCTGACGGGACCGTTCTGGTGCTGGGCGCGGAGGATCGGCTGGAGTCCTTGCCGGTCGAGCTGATGCGCCGACAGGGCGATGACGTGCTGATCCGGGGCGCAGGGCTGGAGGGGCGGCAGGTGGTCACCGGGCGCACACCGCTGTTGGGGGCTGGCATCCGGGTGCGTCCCCTGCATCAAGGCGCAGAAGCCGCTGTGGCCCCCTTGCCTGAAATGATTGAGCTTTCGGAAGAGCGTCGCGCCAAACTGGTGGCCGCCATCGAAGACAGCGCCCGTCTGCCAGAAGCCGCCAAGGAGCGGATGCTGGCGGCCCTGGCCAAGGCGCAGGTTCCGGCCAAGCTGGTCAATAGGATCGAAGCCCGGATGGGGGGATAATCCATGCGTGATCTCTCTCGCCCGGCTGGTGGCCTGCTAAGCTATTTCACCCGCCACCGCACCGCCGCCAACCTGTTGTTGCTGGTGCTTTTGCTGCTGGGTACAGCGGCAATCCCAAAGATGCGGGCGCAGTTCTTTCCCGATGTCATTGTTGAGTCCGTAACCGTCAGTGTCACCTGGGATGGGGCCGGCCCTGAGGATGTCGACGGGGCCATTGTGCAGGTGCTGGAGCCCTCGCTTTTGGCAGTGGACGGGGTCGAGGAAAGTGCGGCCTCGTCGCGTGAAGGCAGCGCCTCGATCGTGCTGGATTTTGAACCCGGCTGGGATATGGCGCTGGCCGCAGATGATGTGCAATCGGCGGTGGACGCCATCACAACCCTGCCAGAAGAGGCTGATGATCCCACGGTGCGGCGGGGCGCCTGGCGTGATCGGGTGACGGATGTGGTGATTTCGGGGCCATTGGCACCGGAACAGCTGGGCCTTTTTGCCGATGAGCTGGTGGTGCGCCTCTTTGAGGTTGGCGTCACCCGCACCACCATTCGCGGCTTTGCTGCACCACAAACCCTGGTCGAGGTGCCCTCTTACAGCCTGATCACCCATGACATCACCATGAGCGATATCGCCAGCGCCATCGCGGCCGAGGTCGATGCAGATCCGGCCGGGGATGTGACGGGTGCCAATACGCGGGTGCGCACGGGGCGCGAAAAGCGCAGCCCGGAAGAGATCGAAGGCATCGTGCTGCGCACCGAAGCCGATGGCTCGGTGCTGACCATTGGCGATCTGGCGCAGGTCACGCGCGAAGGCGTGGATCGCAACCGCTCCTACTTTGTCGGGGAAAACCCGGCCATGTCGATCCGGGTAGACCGCTCGGATCTGGGCAATGCCATTGCCATTCAGGCCCAGGTGCAGGAGGTGGTCGATGCGTTGCAAGTCACCCTGCCGCAGGGCGTCAAAGCCGAGCTCATACGCACCCGCGCCGAGCGGATCTCTGACCGGTTGGATATCCTGATCGACAATGGGTTGATGGGGCTAGGGCTGGTGCTGGCCCTGCTGTTTTTGTTCCTCAATACCCGCATCGCCTTTTGGGTGGCGGCGGGCATTCCGGCGGCGATGTTTGCCGCCGTGGCGCTGATGTATGCCGCCGGGATTACCATCAATATGATCAGCCTTTTTGGTCTGATCATTACCCTTGGCATCGTGGTGGATGACGCCATCGTGGTGGGCGAGCACGCCGATTTCCGGGTGCGCCGCCTAGGCGAGACCCCGATGCAGGCGGCGGAAAATGCTGCCCGTCGCATGGCGATGCCGGTTTTTGCCGCCACGCTGACCACCATCATTGCCTTCTTTGGGCTGACGGCGATCGGCGGGCGCTTTGGCGATTTGATCCGCGATATTCCCTTCACGGTGATTGCGGTGCTGGCGGCCTCGCTGATGGAGTGCTTTTTGATCCTGCCGCATCACATGGCCCATGCGCTGACCCATGCGCAAAAGGATCACTGGTATGACTGGCCCAATCGCATCGTCAACCGCGGATTTCGCTGGTGCCGGGACCATCTGTTCCGTCCGCTGATGTCGCTGGTGGTACAGGCGCGCTATGTGGTGCTGGCGGGGGCCTTGACCATTCTGGCCAGCCAGATGGCACTGTTCATTGGCGGCGATGTGAAATGGCGGTTCTTCAACGCGCCGGAACGTGGCTCTGTCACCGGTAACTTTGCCATGGCCGAAGGCGCCACCCGCGCCGACACCCTGATGATGATGGCGGAGATGCAGCGCGCAACCGCCGCCACCGGCGCCTCTTTTGCAGAGCGCTACGAAGACATCAATCCGGTGGATTTTGTCATCGCTGAGGTCGGCGGCAATGCTGGGCGCGGCATGTCCGGGGTGGATGCCAAGGATAAGGATCTGTTGGGCGGCATCTCGATCGAGCTGATCGACGCGGATCTGCGGCCTGACTATTCCAGCTTTGCCTTTGTGGCGGAGCTGCAGGAAGAGGTGCAGAACCACCCGCTGGTCGAATCCGTCAGCTTTCGCAGCTGGCGCTCTGGCCCCGGTGGTGATGCGCTGGATGTGCAATTCTACGGTGCCGATGTTCAGGTGCTCAAAGGCGCCTCCGAGGATCTGAAGAACGCCCTGCTGCGCTACCCCGAGGTGTCCGCAGTGGAGGACAACCTCGCCTATGACAAAGAAGAGGTGGTGCTGGAGCTGACCCCACAGGGGCAGTCGCTGAACTTTACCATCGACACCCTGGGGCGGGCGCTGCGCGCGCGGCTGAATGGTATTGAGGCGGCGACCTATCCCGATGGGCCGCGCAGCGCCGAAATCCGGGTGGAACTGCCCCGCAATGAGCTGTCGGCGGATTTTCTGGAGCGCACCCTGATGCGCAGCCCTGGCGGTATCTATGTGCCGCTGTCCGATATCGTCTCGGTCAGTCAGCGTACCGGGTTTTCCACCGTGCGGCGGGAAAACGGCATTCGCCTGATCAGCGTCACCGGCGATATCTCAGAGGATGATCCAACCCGCGCCGCCGACATCGGCAAGGCGCTGGAGGAAGAAATCCTGCCGGATATTGCCAGCCGTCGACAGGTGGAATGGCGCCTGAGTGGCCTTAGCGAGCAGGAAGACAAGTTTCTCAACGATGCGCGCACCGGGCTGATCCTCTGTCTGGCGGGAATTTATCTGGTGCTGGCCTGGATCTTTGGCAGCTGGACCCGGCCCATTGTGGTCATGGCGATCATTCCCTTCGGTCTGGTGGGGACCATCTGGGGGCATTATCTGTGGGAGGTGCCGCTGAGCATGTTCACGGTGATCGGTCTGTTGGGGATGACGGGGATCATCATCAATGATTCCATCGTTCTGGTGACCACAATCGACGAATATGCCGAGACCCGTGGACTGGTGCCATCAATCATTGACGGGGCGGCGGATCGGTTGCGGCCGGTGATGCTGACCACCCTGACCACAGTGCTGGGGCTGGCACCTTTGATGTATGAAAGCTCGCAACAGGCGCAGTTCCTGAAACCAACGGTGATTACGCTGGTCTATGGCCTGGGTTTTGGCATGTTTCTGGTGCTTTTGGTGGTGCCCGCCTTGGTAGCGATCCAACAAGATGCGGCGCGACCCGTGACCGCCCTGCGCCGGGCGCTGCGCGGCGGGGGTAATCCCTTGCGTTGGTTGGTTCTGGGCACCGGGGTGCTGCAACTGGGCTGGTTGGGTGTCAGTCTCGGTTGGGCGATGGCCACCGGTGCGTTGCACCCTATTTTGCGCAGTACAGTGCCGGCGCTGGCCGGGCTGGACCCGGTGCGGGCCGGGCTATTGCTGGCGCTGGGCGGTATCGCAGTGTTGTCACTGCTGGCCTATCTGATCTCGGCCACGGTCTTTGCTCTGCGGCGAGGCCGGGCGGCCTAGGGTTCCCAGCGTGAGCTTGGCCTAGGTCATCTTGCGCTGTGCCAGACGGGCCACCTCGGCGACCTGATCGATCAGCTCCAACCCCCGGTTTTCGAGCTCATCAACCGGCAGCCAGCAGGCCTGCTGCGCATCATCATCAGGCACTGGGGTGCCGCTCTCATAGGCACAGAGCACTGCCGTGAGCAGATATTGTTTTTGTATCTCGCCTGCCTCATTCCGCAGCAGGACGTCGATATTGGTCAGGTAGTTCAGCGGGCGGGCAATGACACTGGTTTCCTCAAACAGTTCGCGGGTAGCAGCCTGCATGGCAGTCTCACCCAGCTCAACATGGCCGCCGGGAAACCCCCACCAGCCCAGATTGGGCTCGGTTTTGCGTTGGATCAGAATCACCTGCCCCTGATGGTAGACAACGGCAATCGCTCCCAGAACGGGGCGGGCGGGTTGGATCAAAGACATTTGCGCGCGACCTCGTGCTTATCCGGCGGTGCAGCCGGATATATCCACCGCATGTTTTTGCCCCAACACGGTGATCCGCAATTGCGAGCGGTCCACCGCAGGCAGGGCGCCTGCGCGGGCGGGCAGCAGCTCGGACTTGGCCACCAGGGTGCGCCCGCTGCGCGAGGTGGTGGTTGCCCCGGCATACACATGGGGAGAGCCGGATTCGATTACAGCAACTTCGGTGCCGCCGGCGCTGGGCATGGTGATGCGGGCTTCGACTTCGATGCCGTATCTGGTTGGCCTCAGGCGGCAGGTGCTGGCCGAGACCCCGGCCTCGCGGGCGGAATAGGGGCGGCTGGCCAGCGCGGCGACAATGGTCGGATTGCGCCCGGCATCAGAATCAAGCTGGTGGTCAAAGGAGAGCTCGGAGGGCACGCAGACATCCTTGCAGATGCCCAGCTCCATCCGCCCTTTCAGGCGCACCGGGCGGCCCGGTTTTTCGGGGGTGATGCGGATCGGCAGCACCAGCTGGTCATGATAGCCGATGGTCTGATAGCCAGAGGTCGAGAAGACCTCTGGTGCGGGCCAGGTCATCGACATTTCACCCACATTGCGCGAGCCACGCCAGGTGAAACGGGGCGGAATGCCGGCCTCGCCAGGGGCGCGCCAATAGGTCTTCCACCCCCCCTGAAGGGTCAGGCGCAGCGCCCCGGTATAGGTCCCGTCCGGGGCAATGCCGCCGTCTAGGATCTCGACCTGAACCAATTCATCCGTCGTCGCTGGCAGGGCGCTTTGGGCGCTGACTGCCATTGGGGCGAAACCTGCGGCGAGGCTCGCAACAGCGGCAGCCAGCAGGTTGCGCAGGCCGCGAGCTGGTTTTGCTGGGGCGAGTGTCGGATCGGGACGGGGGCTATATTCGCTCATGAGAATATAAATGGTCTGTTGCGGGGCAATTGCCAAGTCACGATCTGGTTAAATGCTGAACTGCGCTGTTGTGACCGGATCCTTCACAGGCCCTTGCACCTTGGAGAGCACAGCGGCATGCTGGAAAAATGCAGTAGGTGCCAAGGGAAAGGGCAGGATATGGATCTCACCGGGACATTACTGATCGCGATGCCGGGCATTGGCGATCCTCGGTTTGAACACTCGGTTGTTTTCCTTTGCTCGCATAGCGACGAGGGCGCCATGGGGCTGATTATCAACAAGGTCGCCCCCGAAGTGCAACTGAGCAATCTGCTCGACCAGTTGGAGATCCCGGTGGCTGAAGAGGGCCGAGGCGCAGAGGCGATCCGCTTTGGCGGGCCGGTGGAGACCCAGCGTGGCTTTGTGCTGCACTCAAAGGACTATGAATCCAGCATCAATGCCCTGGTGGTGCCGCCTGGCTATGGCATGACTGCCACTCTGGATATTCTGGAGGATATTGCTCAGGGAAGCGGTCCCGAAAAGCTGCTGATCATGCTTGGCTATGCGGGATGGGGACCGGGGCAGCTGGAGGCAGAGATCATTGCCAATGGCTGGCTCACCGCCGAGAGCACGGATGCGCTGATCTTTGACACCGCAGATAGTGAGAAATGGGGCGCGGCGCTTGGCTCTTTGGGGATTGATCCCCTGTCGCTCTCGGCCAGCGCGGGCACGGCCTGAAGGCGCGTAAGTCTTTATTCCTGATTGCAGGGGGCGGCGTCGCGCGGCGCCGCGGCACGGCGCAGCCGGTCATTTATGGCAACACCCAGGCCGGTTTCGGGGATTGGGGCCACGGCGATGGGCAGTCCCAGGGCGTCCAGTCGGTGGAGGTGGCCAAAGAGATTGGCAGCGGCCTCTCCCAGATCGCCTGTGTCGGACAGGGTGAGATCATCGGCGCGGGCGCCACGGTGCGGGCCAAATCCCAGGTAGCATTCGCCCGCGCGTGCTTCTGTTGCATTGAGCCGCACCCGCTCCTGTGGCGCGTAATGGGACAGGAGCTGGCCGGGCGCTGTCAGGGGATCGTGGAGGTCGCGACCCCTCAGAGGCTGGCCCAGAACCGCCTCGATCTGCTCAGCCGCCAAGCCGCCAGGGCGCAGCAGCTGGGGGGCCTCTCCTGCCAGGCCGACAATGGTGGATTCCACTCCTACTGTGCAGGGGCCATCCGCAACCACAGCGGCGATACGCCCAGCAAGCCCTGCCATGACGTGATCCGCCGTGGTGGGGCTGATCCGGCCCGAAGGGTTGGCCGAGGGGGCCGCCACCGGGCCGCCCAGTTCCGCCAGCAGGTTCTGCGCCGTGGGATGCGCCGGAACCCGCAGGGCCAGAGTATTGAGCCCTGCTGTCACCAGTTCAGAGATGCCGTGGCCCGGTTTCAGCGGCAGCACCAGCGTCAGCGGACCAGGCCAGAAGGCGCGAGCAAGGCACTCGGCCCAGGCGTTCCAGATGACGTAGCGTTTTGCGGCCTCAACCGAGGCGACATGCGCAATCAGCGGATTGAAACTGGGGCGTCCCTTGGCGGCATAGATCGCCGCAACTGCATCGCCACGGCGCGCATCGGCACCCAGCCCATAGACGGTCTCGGTTGGGAAAGAGACCAGATCGCCCTGGCGCAGCAGCTGCGCCGCACGGGCAATCCCGTCGGGCGAAGCATCCAGCACTTGCGTTGCATTTTGGGCGGTATCTTGAGACATTTCGGTGACGCGGCGTTTTGGTTGATTGCAAGGGGGCGGAGGTTAGGTAATCGGTCAGCTACCTGATAGATAGCGCAACAGACATACCGGGCACGTCTGGCAATGCCAAGCCTGCGCCCGCGATTATCCCCAAGGCCGCCAAGAGGACGCCCATGACCTTCCGTGCCCCCGTATCCGAATATGAATTCCTGCTCAGCACCGTTATCGGCTTTGACCAGATCGCCCAGACTGACCGGTTCAGCGAGGCGAGCAGTGATCTGGTCACGGCCATCCTGACCGAGGCGGGCAAACTGTGTGACGAGGTCATGGCGCCGCTGCAACGCGGTGGTGATCTGCAGCCGGCAAAGCTGGAGAACGGCGTGGTGCGGACTTCGCCCGGTTTTGGTGAAGGGTTCAAGGCCATCGCCGAGGGCGGTTGGATTGGCATGAGCGCTGCGCCTGAACATGGCGGCATGGGGCTGCCGATGACCCTGACGGCGGCGGTGAACGAGATGATGTCGGGCGCCTGCCTGTCGCTGCAGCTGGCGCCGTTGATGAGCCAGGGCCAGATCGAGGCGCTGGAACATCATGCCAGTGATGCACTGAAAGAGATGTATCTGCCCAAGCTGATCTCAGGTGAATGGACTGGCACCATGAACCTGACCGAACCGCAGGCGGGCTCTGATGTGGGGGCGCTCAGCTCCAAGGCGGAACCCAATGGTGATGGTAGTTTTGCGGTCACCGGCCAGAAGATCTTTATCTCCTGGGGCGACAATGATTTTGGCGGCAACATCTGCCATCTGGTACTGGCACGGTTGCCGGACGGAGTGCCGGGCACCAAAGGCATCTCGCTGTTCCTGGTGCCCAAATACCTGCCCAACGCCGATGGCAGCCTGGGAGCGGCCAATACACTGGGCGTGGTCAGCCTGGAGCATAAGATGGGCCTGCACGGCAGCCCGACCTGTGTGATGCAGTTTGACGGTGCAACAGGCTGGCTGGTTGGCCCCGAGCATGGCGGCATGGCGGCGATGTTCACCATGATGAACAATGCGCGGCTGGGCGTGGGGGGGCAGGGCGTTGGCGCTGGCGAAGGGGCCTATCAGCAGGCCATGGCCTACGCGCTGGAGCGCAAACAGGGCAAGACGCCCTCGGGCTCAATCGCGGATCACGCCGATGTGCGCCGGATGCTGATGGAGATGAAGGCCGATACCTATGCCTCGCGCGCCATCATGCTGGCCTGCGCCCATGCCATCGATATGGGCAATGCCACAGATGAGGCAGACTGGAAGGCGCGGGCTGCCTTTCTCACCCCGATCTCCAAGGCATTTGGCACCGATACCGGCATCCGGGTGGCGGATCTGGGCATTCAGGTGCATGGCGGTATGGGCTTTATCGAGGAAAGCGGCGCAGCGCAGTTCCTGCGCGATGTGCGGGTGACCTCGATCTATGAGGGCACCAATGGCATCCAGGCGATGGATCTGGTGGCCCGCAAAATGATGGATGGCGGCGATATGGCCCATCGCATCATTGATGAAATCGAAGCTCAGGCCGAGGGCGCCCGGGCCACCCATCCCAATATGGGAGAGGCCGTCTGGCAGGCCTGCGAGAGCTTGCGTGAAACCACCGAATGGCTGGTGGAGCAGGAGGATCTGCAGGATCGATTTGCCGGGGCCGTGCCCTATTTGCGCGCCTTTGCCCGGGTTCTGGGCGGGCATTACCACCTCTCGGCGGCCATCGCCGACAAGGGTGGCCCGCGGGAAAAACTGGCGCGGTTCTACATCAAACGCCTGTTGCCGGAACATGCAGGTCTGCTGACCCATGTGCAGGAAGGTGCCGCAAGCACCATGGCGCTCACTCTTGAAGAATTGGCAGGCTGATCATGGCAAGTGTCCCCGAAGTCGGCCCCCGCACCCCCTGGACCGAACCACCCGCGCTGGGCGAAGCGATCGAGGTCGCCGAGGGGGTTCTCTGGATGCGGCAACCGCTGCCGATGAAGCTGGATCACGTCAATATCTATGCCCTGGACGAGGGCGATAGCTGGACAGTGATCGACACCGGGTTCAACACCCGTAAAAGCCGCGAAATCTGGGAGAGCCTGATGGCGGGTCCCCTGAAGGGCAAGCCGGTATCGCGCGTTGTTGGCACCCATCATCACCCCGATCACATCGGTCTGGCGGGCTGGCTCCAGTCGGAACATGGCGCCGAGCTGGTCACCAGCCGCACCGCCTGGCTTTTTGCCCGGATGCTGACGCTGGATGTGCAAGAGGTCTGGCCCGCCGAGACCCTGGCCTATTACCGCTCTGCGGGCATGGATGCAGAGATCTATGACAAACGGGTGGCGGACCGGCCGTTCAACTTCTCCGATATGGTCTATCCGATGCCGCTGGGCTTTACCCGGGTGCAGCAGGGCGATGTCTTTCGCATGGGCGGGCGCGATTGGGACGTGCATATGGGCAATGGTCACGCGCCAGAGCATGCCACCTTCTGGAGCCGCGATGACAATCTCGTGATCACCGGCGATCAGATTCTCGCCTCGATCAGTCCCAATATCGGGGTCTATGCCACCGAACCCATGGCCGATCCCTTGGGCGAATGGCTGGAAGCCTGTGAGCGTCTGGCCCCCTTGGCGCGGGCGGATCACCTGGCCTTGGGCGGACATAAGCTGCCCTTTACCCGGTTGCCGCTGCGCATGCGGCAGCTGATCGACAACCATCACGGGGCGCTGGATCGGCTGATGAACCATCTGGAAACGCCCAAGACGGCGGCGGATTGTTTTGCGCCGCTGTTCAAGCGTAAGATCGGTGAGGGTGAATATGGGCTTGCACTGGTCGAGGCCGTGGCCCATGTCAATCATCTGTACCGCACAGATCGCGTCAGCCGTGTCAAACGCGAGGACGGGGCCTGGCTGTACCAGAGCAAGGAATAAGCGCCGGGGCAGCTCTCCGGCCTAAAAATGGCAGGGGGAGTGAGTGGCCATGGACAATAAGATTTCAACCAGCGCCGAGGCAGTCGAGGCGGCGGCAATGCCCTGCGTGCATGAGGTGCATGCGGATCCGGAGGCAACAAACGGCCTCACCGAGGTGCCGGAGCCTTTGCAGAAAACCGATGACGCCAAAAGCCAGGCGCGCTGGGCCTATGAGCGGCTGATCCTCTATATCCAGAACTTTGAAAAGCAGCTGGATGGTGAGCATGAGGTCGCGATGGGCTTTGTGGGTGGCGATGCAGGTGTGCTGCGGATCGAAGGCATGGGCTACTACGACCCGGATATCGTGACCTTCTACGGCACCGATGGTGGTGGCAGCAAAACCCAGCTGGTGCAGCATGTCAGCCAGATGAATGTGATGCTCCGCGCCCTTCCCAAGCCGCGTGAAGAAGTCCCCGCCAATCGCATCGGCTTTCGCCTCGCCAGCGATCTGGGGACCTGAACCACCGCGGGGCTATCCTACACAAAGGGCCAGATGTGCCTGATCTGATGCCAAAACTCTGCACCGTCGCTTGGGCCCTGATCGGGACCGGGGGGCGGTGTTTGCTTTTCCTGGGCCTGCTCTTGGCAGCGCCCCATGGGGGCAAGGCAGAAGAGGCGCAGATGGGACGCCTGTCGCAATGGGCCCGCGCGCTGGAGCTGAGGACCCATGCTGTGTTGCTGGAGCGGATCGCTGATCTGGCTGAAACCCCAAGTGAGTTTACCTCGGATGGCTGCAGCGGCGGGCTTTCGGAAAGCTGGCGGCAGGTGGCAGGCTATTGGCCGGGGTTTGCCGCGCGCTACAGCCAGGCGCCGCCCTTTGAACCCTGCTGTGTCACGCATGACAGGGCCTATCACGATATCACCGGCGCCCGCAGTGCCATGGCCAGCTATGACGCCCGGCTGGCAGCGGATCAAGCGCTGCGCCTCTGTGTGCAGCAAATGGCCCAAGAGCAGGGTGCGGAACTGGCCCAGGTCTACGGCGTCAGCACAGAGGTGCTGCAGCAGGCCTTTTGGCGTCTGTCACAGGCGATGTTCTATGCAGTGCGATTCGGAGGGGAACCCTGCTCGGGATTGCCCTGGCGCTGGGGCTATGGCTATCCAAACTGCTGAAGTCCCGGCAAAGACGCGACCGATAGGCCGCAGCTGTGGGTTTTTGCCCCCCTGCGCGGCAATGACGTGGTGACAGGCAATTTGAAATCCAGTATTCAGCACAAAACACCTACGCGAATAGAAAGATCCGTTATGGCTGAACATAAACACGGCACCATGGACTCCAAAGTTCAAGAAGACACCTACGCAGGCTTCATCACCTTCACCACGCGCTCCGCCATCTTCCTGGTGATCCTGGCGCTGTTCCTTGCTGTTTTTGCAACCTGATCCTTGCACATGACTTTTGGTAAGCTGTTTGGGCGCACCGCGCCGGGCCGTATCGCTATGCGTACGGCTCTTTTTGCGTGCTGTGTTACGCTTGCGGGCTGCGAAGCCCAGAAAAAGCCCAATGCTGATGCGAAGACCCTTGCGGCAGCCCGATATGTGCATAGCGGCGCACCGGCGCTGACGCTTTATACCATGGTCAACAACCGGACCGGATCTGGTGGGCATACCTCGCTGATGATCAATGCCTCCGAGCGGATCATTTTTGACCCTGCGGGGTCGTTTTATGCCGATGTGGTGCCAGAGCGGAATGACGTGTTGTTTGGCATCACGCCTGGAGTGGTGCTAGCCTATCGCGGTGCCCATGCCCGCAGCACCCACCATGTGGTGATGCAGCGTCTCGAGGTGACCCCTGCACAGGCGCAGCTGGCCTATGAGCTGGCGATTACCAATGGTCGGGTCCCTGGCGCCTACTGCGCCAATTCAACCTCCTCCATCCTGAGCCAGATCCCAGGGCTTGAGGGGCTGAAGACCACGTTTTACCCGGTAAAACTGTCGGAACAGTTTGGCGCTTTGCCTGGTGTGGTCACTACCAAGTACTATGAAGATGACGACGCCGATCTGCAAAAAGCCCTGGCAGAAGGCAATGTGGTCCTGAACTACGAGACCACGTCGGCTGAGGAATAAAGGTCTACAGCGGCTGAGCCTGGGAAACCGGCTCGGCCCTTCTTGTTTCCTCTCAGCCGAGCAAGAACAGCAATAAAAACCCGCAAACGCCGCTCAGCAGTGCCCAGAGCACATTGCGGGTGAGATACCCAACCGCAAAGGTCAGCGCCGCCACGGCCAGATGGGGCAGGCTGGTCTCTCCGCCTGTTGGCGAGGGCCAGACCACCAGGGGCGTGACCAATGCCGGCAGGATGGCCACCGCCGTGTAGCGCAGGTGCCGCATCAGCCAGTCCGGCATTTTCCGCCCGCCCATGAACCCAATAAAGGCAAAACGCAGGGCAAAACTGCCCAAGGCCATGCCAATGATCACGATCCAGAGGCTGGTTTGGTCAAACGTGTTCATGGCGCGGTCTCCTGCTCGGCATTGCTGCGCGCGGCAGCTCGCTCCAGCCAGAGTTCAGTCTGTGCGCCCGCCATCATTCCCGCCAGCCCGGCGACGATCAGGCCGAGGTTATGCGGCATCAGCGTGGCCGGCAGCGAGGCAACAATGGCAACAAAACAGGCGACCATGTGGGCAGGTGTGCGCAGCATCGGTCCGATCATCGCCAGAAAGGCCAGCGGCAGCACAAAATCCAACCCCCAGCTTGCCGGGATCTGAGCGCCAACCCAGGCACCGATCACCGTTGCAATCATCCAACTGGGGGCAATCACCGAGGTGGTGCCAAAGAAATAGGCCATGCGCTGGGATGTGGTCATCTCGGGCTCGTCTTCGAACTTTACGATCGATAGCGCATAGGATTGATCCACGGTCATATAGGCGGCACAGGCGCGCTGCCACATGGGCGCATCCCCAAGATAGGGCGTCAGCGAGGCCGAATACATTCCCATCCTCAGGTTCACCGCCAGCGCCGAGGTGAGCACGATCAACAGCGGCGTGTTCTCCTGCAGTAGTTGCAGGGCGGTGAACTGGGCAGCGCCAGCAAATACCGCCAGGGAGAAAGCCAGGGCTTCAAGGACATTTAGTCCCGCTTCGGCTGCAAGAACGCCAAAAAGCAGGCCAAAAGGACTGGCCACAAGCAGAAAAGGCAGACTGTCGATCAAGCCTCTCAGAAAGAGGGATTTCGTGGTGGTGATTGCCATGCGCGCGTCCTAGATTGACTGCCAAACAGCTAGGCAGCTTACAGAGGTTTTGCAATTGGTAAAAAAATCTGACCTCACAGAAATTCTGGCGGAGTATCTGATTGCGCCTGATCCAGGCCGCGCAGGGCTGACCCGCCCGGTGCAGGGCCGGGACGAGCACGGCATACTTGTGGATCTGTCGGTGGTCGAAGAACGCCCGCTGACCATCTATCTGAACCGGCAGGAAATTGTCACCGCCATGACCATTGGCGACTACCCCGAATATCTGGCGCTTGGCTTCCTGCGCAATCAGGGCATGCTGCTGCCCGATGATGTGGTCACGCGGGTGGATTTTGACGAAGAGCTGGAAACCGTTGTCGTGCGCACAGCCGTTGAAACCAGCCATGAGGAAAAGCTGCAGAAAAAGACCCGCACCTCAGGCTGTGCAGTGGGCACCGTCTTTGGCGATATGATGGAGGGGCTGGAGGATGTGCAGCTGCCTGCCACCCCGGTCAAGACTTCCTGGCTCTATGCGCTGGCACATAAGATCAACCGTACACCCTCGCTCTACCTTGAGGCCGGGGCGATACATGGCACGGTGCTCTGTCATAAGGATCGCCCGCTGGTCTATATGGAGGACGTGGGCCGCCACAACGCGGTGGACAAGATCGCCGGCTGGATGTTGTCAGAGGGCGTCTCAGCCTCGGACAAGATCTTGTATACCACGGGGCGGATGACCTCTGAGATGGTGATCAAAACCGCAATGATGGGCATACCCGTCCTGGCCTCGCGCTCGGGTTTCACCGCCTGGGGGGTCGAGATCGCCCAACAGGTTGGCCTCACCCTGATTGGGCGCATGAAGGGGCAGCGGTTTACCTGCTTGTCCGGCGACGAGCGGTTGGAGCGGGACGTCGACCCAAAAACAGTGCCGCAGGAAGAGAAGAAGCATCGCCGGAAGGGGGAGGGGTGAGCAGAGTGAGGACGTCTTTCTTTTTGGCAAAGCGAACCCGCCGACTCGGGCGCTGGACGGCTGCGCAATGAGCAACCTCGCCTCTTTCTATTTTGGTTCACTTTCGCTGGTAGTACTTTCTTTCTTGGCTATGTTTCTGTGTTGGAGACCGATTGCCCAACAGCTTGGGGTCTCCTTTCTTGACGGATCCGTCTCGGGCCGCGTGATCTTTCGGGGCATCAATGGTGGCAGTTCTTTGCTGCAACGCAATGTGCGGCGATGCCGTTTGGTATTTCTTGGCATCTACGTAGCCTATTTTGGCATGGTTTTTGTCTTCCTGGGATTGGAAGGGTTCCTGTTTTTGTCGAGCTTTTTTGCACTCTCTTTTCTGTTGACGCGTCCATACGACGTCATAGGAGATCAATAAATGACCAAACCTCTCGGTGTAATCCTCGCAGGTGGCCTCGCCACCCGCATGGGCGGCGGCGACAAGGGGCTGCTTCAGATCGGTGGCCACAGCCTGCTGGAGCGGGTGCGGGACAGGCTGGCACCGCAGGTTTCCGGCCTGGCGCTCAACGCCAACGGCGATGCGGCGCGCTTTGCCGATCTGGGCCTGCCGGTGGTGGCCGACAGTATCGAAGGTTTTGCCGGTCCTCTTGCCGGGGTGCTGGCCGGGCTCGACTGGGCGGCTGAACAGGGCGCTGACAGCATCGTTACCGCCGCCGCCGATACGCCGTTCTTCCCGACGAATCTGGTGGCGCAGCTGGTTGCAGCCTCCGACGGGCAGAAATATCCGCTGGTGCTGGCCACCACACCACGTACTG
This sequence comes from Pseudophaeobacter sp. EL27, assembly GCF_900313025.1. Taxonomy (GTDB): domain Bacteria; phylum Pseudomonadota; class Alphaproteobacteria; order Rhodobacterales; family Rhodobacteraceae; genus Pseudophaeobacter. The sequence continues at coordinate 151,288 of NZ_OMPQ01000005.1, read as the reverse complement.
GCGAAGAACTGAAATCCGGCGGCCGCAGCAAGGTCAACCGCCACCCCACCTTTGGCCTCTGGCCCGTGGCGCTGCGGGATGATCTGCGCCGCGCGCTCCAGGATGGTTTGCGCAAGGTGGTGATCTGGACTGATCAGCATCAGGGCCGCGAAGCCCTGTTCGAGGCCACCCCCTTTGATCCCTTTTTCAACGTCAACACGCCCGAGGATCTGCAACGGGCGGAGGAGCTGCTCAGATGAATCTCTACGGTGTCACGGGCTGGAAGAACTGCGGTAAAACCGGGCTGATGGAACGTCTGGTGGCAGAGTTCACCGAACGCGGCTTGACGGTCTCAACCATCAAACATGCCCATCACAGCACGGATGTGGATCAACAGGGCACCGACAGCCACCGCCACCGTATGGCGGGCGCCTCCGAGGTGGTGCTGGCCTCGACCCACCGTATCGCCATCATGCAGGAGCTGCGCGGCGCAGTGGAGCCTCCGCTGTCAGAACTGCTGGCACGGCTTTCTCCCGTCGATCTGGTGCTGGTTGAGGGCTACAAGCGGGAACCCCACCCCAAGATCGAAGCCCACCGGGCCGTCGCAGGCCAGCCCTTGATCGCCCCGCAAGACCCCAATATCCGGGCTCTGGCCAGCGATGTACCGCTGGACCTGGACCGCCCCGTCTTTGATCTGGATGACACAACGGCCATAGCGGATTTTATCGCCGCAGAGCTGATGCTCTAGCCCGTCTTTTGTGAAGGTGAGACCCAAATGCCCTTGACCCCACCACCGCTGCGCAACGATTGTTTCTCCCTGCCGGCCGGCGTCGACTGGACCCCGGTTGATGAGGCCCTGGCCCTGCTGCGTGAGCGGTTGAAGAGAGTTGTCAGCAGTGAGACCCTCTCGCTCTCTGCTGCTCTGGGTCGGGTGCTGGCAAAGGATGTCATTGCCAAACGCTCCAATCCGGCCCTGCCCAACACGGCGGTTGATGGCTATGGGTTTGCCGGATCCATAGCAGAGGGCGCACATGTCATGCCTTTGGTAAAGGGCCGCGCCGCCGCCGGACTGGCCTATGAGGGCACAGTGCCTGCAGGGCAGGCCATCCGCATCCTCACGGGCGCAGCTCTGCCAGCCGGGGTGGAAACAGTGATCCTCGAAGAGGACGTAACCCTGGGCAAGGGCGAAATCGCCTTTCGCGGCCCACTCAAGCAGGGCGCCAATACCCGTAAGGCAGGTGAAGATTTTAACACGGGCGAAGCAATCTTGACCGCTGGCCGGGTCATCACCCCGGCGGATCTGGCCCTGGCAGCTGCCGCCGGTATTGACGCGTTCGAAGTCTATCTGCCGCTGCGGGTTGGGGTTCTTTCTACGGGGGATGAGCTCTGCGAGGTTGGTGAAATGGCAGCCCCCGGACAGATCTATGATGCGAACCGGCCCATGCTGCTGGCCCTGCTGCGGCAGATGGGGTTTGTCCCGGTGGACCTTGGCCGGGTCGCTGATGATCGCGCGACCCTGCGCGCCCGGCTGGACAAGGCGGCATTCGAGGTGGATGTGATCCTCACCAGTGGAGGCGCTTCGGCAGGGGACGAAGACCATGTTTCGGCACTGCTGCGCGAAAGCGGTGCCCTGCAGGAATGGCGCATTGCGCTGAAACCAGGGCGCCCGCTGGCCCTGGCGCTCTGGAACGGCGTGCCGATTTTTGGCCTGCCAGGAAACCCGGTGGCGGCCTTGGTTTGTACGCTGATCTTCGCCCGCCCGGCCATGGGGCAGATGGCAGGCGCCAACTGGCAAGAACCCCTGGGGTTTGACCTGCCAGCCGCTTTTGCGAAGCGCAAAAAAACGGGTCGACGCGAATATCTGCGTGCGCGGATCCGCGACGGTCAGGTTGAGGTGTTCAAATCAGAAGGGTCCGCGCGTATTTCTGGTCTCAGCTGGGCCGAAGGCCTTGTGGAGCTGGGCGACGGTGCATTGGAGATCATTCCTGGCCATCCAGTGCGCTTCATCCCCTACGACAGTTTCCGGTTGTAGAGGAGCCTGATGCGAGGCTCTGCCTCGCGCTCCGGGATATTTAGAGCCAAATGAAGAGAGGGTTAGATTTCATTTGGCCCAAAATATCCTGGGGGTGAGCGCCTGTGGCGCGAGGGGGCAAAGCCCCCTTTGTAGATTGGCGGGAGAGCTAGTCGAAAGTTCCCGCAACCCGCCCCAACAGCATGAAGGCGCGCGCGGTACGGGTATCTCCCAGGGCAGTGATCTCTCCGTCACTGGCCTCGGTTTCGAACTCGGCAAACATCTTGTCAAACCGGCGCAAGAAATGATGCGCCGCATCGCGGAAAATTGGATCCTGCTTCATCCGCGCCGAGGTCAGCGCCAGCGAGGTGCGATCACGCACTCCGCCTAATGCGGCCACAGCACGGCCACGGGTGCCCTGGGCAAATTGCCGCCAGATCTCGGGACGAGCCATGTCAGGGCGCAGATCATCCATATAGATGCCGTCCTGGCTCAGCAGGGTCAGCACATCCTGTGCCGCCTGCACCACCTGGGCTGCCTTACGGTCCTTGAGCGCAGCACGCAGGGCAGTGAACCCATCTTCGTCTTCTGCGGTCTCGGGGAAGTTCAGCGCCCGGATGAACTGCTCTGCGGGCAGAGGTGCGGCCATATCCTCGGCAGAGGTGCCAAGCGCCAGACTGCCCTGATCTTCGGTTGCCAGTTTGGTGGCTTCTGCCGGGATGGCGGGGCGGGCCGGAGCGTGGCGGCTGCTCTGGAAGGTGGCCAGGGCGGTTTCGGTCTTGCGGGCAGCCTCGGCGATTTCTTCCAGTTTCTGACTCACCGTTGGCTCACCTGCGGCCTGGGTCTGTTGCACATGGGTGAGGTAGCTATGGCGCAGGCTGTCGATCGCTGCCTGCAGGCGTTGGCTTTCACTGCGCATCACCCGGGCCGAGCGCAGCGCCGAGGTGCCCACCCAAATCATCACCAGAGGCATCACAATGGCCAGTACCGTCAGTACGGTTGGCGTCCAGTGGGCAATGCCCTGGTCCGCCGGGGCCAATAGGAATAGTGTCAGCACCACCAATAGCCAAAGCGCCGAGAGCAGGATCGCCACCATTTCGGCACTGCCCATTCCGGCATCCGACGGGCTGGAACTCACTTGGCCTGACGTCGCTTGGCCAGGGTGAGACTGCGCTGATTTGATGCCCTGCCCGGCAAGCGGGGACGGGCGTTTGGAGGCATCCTGGGCAGTCATAGGCAGGCTCGCAATCCGAAGCTGGAACTAAATTCTAGTGCGTTTATACAAGGCTAACGGTTTCGGGGGCAGAGGCAAGAGGAACCCTGCCGGGGTGCTCCTGCCCTGTTGTGCCCCTAGCCGAAAAGGATGGTCAGGATCTCGTAACCGCGCACGCCACCGGGGGTGCGGACCTCGACGCTGTCGCCTTCTTCCTTGCCAATCAGGGCACGGGCAATGGGAGATTTGATGTTCAGCAAACCAGCCTCGACATTGGCCTCATGTTCGCCAACGATCTGCCAGGTTTTTTCCTCATCGGTGTCTTCGTCAACCAATGTGACCTTGGCGCCAAATTTGACCGAGCCAGAGAGTTTGGCCGGATCGATCACATCCGCGAGGCTCAAAATTCCTTCCAGCTCTTTGATACGGCCCTCGATGAAGGACTGTTTTTCGCGGGCTGAATGGTATTCGGCGTTTTCCGACAGATCGCCCAGCTCACGGGCTTCGGCGATGGCTTTGATAATCGTTGGGCGCTCCACCGATTTCAGGTTCTTGAGCTCAGCTTCGAGTGCGGTGTGACCCGCAGAAGTCATTGGGATCTTTTCCATATCTAGGGTCCAGGTCGTTTGGCTAACAGGGTAGCTCTTATGTTGGTATGCGTCGATCTTGCCAAAGGCAGAGCCCCGCCACAAACGCTGTAGCGGGGCTCGTCTTTTGTGTTGGCATTTACCTGACCCAATCTGGGCACAAATTTCAAGGGGGCGGAGCAAGCTCTCCACAGGCAAATTCACTCAATCGGCGGTTTTTGCGGGTTTTGTTGTCGGCTTGCGCGGAAAAATGCCGTGGTCGGGGAGGTTGGGCAGGTCGGCCTGCCAGAGAATATCAATCATCATATTGCACCACCTCATATTCGATCCCGTCGCTGTCGTTGAAGTAAAACCGCTGCCCAGGTTCGTAATCGGCATGGCTGGTGGGGGTGAACCCGGCGGCCAGGACTGCGGCCTCGGTTGCTTTGATGTCCGTGACGACGACGGCCAGATGGTTTAGCCCGCCACGGGTTGTATAGCTATTGCCAGGATCACGTGGCGTGGTTGGCGGCTTGTAGAGCGCCAGATAGCTGTCGGTACCGCCCACATGCAGGCTGAACCCGTCGTAGATCGAAGCCCCGGACCAGCGGGTGTGCCAGCCAAAGACTTCCGCCATCCAGGCTGCGGTGGCTTTGGGATCGGTGACTGTAATGTTGGCATGTTCCAAAATAGCGCTCATTTGCCGTCTCCTTTTTGTTTGGCGTTTGAGTATGAGTCGCCTTAAGATAATTTCTAAACCTAACTTTAGCTCAAGATAAATCTGAACTTTTTTGGGGAGCCGTCAAAATGGCCAAATCAGCAGGGGTGGCGATTGGCTACCTATCAGAGCGCTCGGGCCTCGCGGTTTCGGCAATTCGCTACTATGAGGCGCAGGGGTTGTTGGAGCCCTGGCGCAATGCAGGCGGCCAACGCCGTTTCCACCGCGCTGATATCCGCCGCCTCAGCTTCATCATGATCGCGCAGAAGTTTGGATTTTCCCTGCCGGAGATTCGCGGCTTCCTCAAAACCCTGCCCGGCGGTCGTACGCCTACGCCCGAGGATTGGACGCGGATTTCGACCGGTTTCAGGGAGCATCTGAATGCGCGAATCGAAACTCTAGAGAAAATGCGGGACAATCTGGATGGCTGTATTGGCTGTGGCTGCCTGTCTTTGCCAAAATGCGCGCTTTATAACCCGCAGGATCAGGCCGCCCAAAAGGGAAAGGGGCCGCGATACCTGATGGGAGACAGTCCCGAACCAGCTGCTGCGCCGGAAAAGGGGGCTTGAGCGGCGAAAATGACCCTTGCCCTGCGGCAAAGCGCAGTTCTGATGGAACTAACGCAGAGTTTGGATTGACCTTGTATGTTGCCAAACGCTAAGCAACCGCGAAAGAAAATTACTCCCAGCTCGCCCCCAGCAATGGGACCGGTAGCGAATACAATAGCCAAGGAGCAGCTCTATGGCCGAGATCGAACGCGAAACGATGGAATATGACGTAGTGATCGTTGGGGCTGGCCCCGCCGGTCTGTCTGCCGCGATCCGTCTGAAACAGCTGGATGCCGACCTTGAGGTCGTGGTTCTGGAAAAAGGCTCCGAAGTGGGCGCCCATATCCTGTCCGGCGCGGTTCTGGACCCCTGTGGTCTGGATGCGCTGATCCCCGACTGGAAGGAAAAAGGCGCGCCACTGAACACCGAAGTCAAGGAAGACAACTTCTACATGCTGGGCGAAGCGGGCGAAATCCGCGTTCCCAACCTCCCCATGCCGCCGTTGATGAACAACCACGGCAACTACATTGTCTCGATGGGCAATGTCTGCCGCTGGATGGCGGAACAGGCCGAGGAACTGGGTGTTGAAATCTTCCCCGGCATGTCCTGCTCAGAGCTGGTTTACGGCGACAAAGGCGAAGTCAAAGGCGTGGTTGCCGGTGTCTTTGGTCTCGAAGAAGACGGCTCATATGGTCCCAACACCGAGCCAGGCATGGAGCTGCACGGCAAATACGTCTTCCTGTCGGAAGGTGTGCGTGGCTCGCTGTCGAAAGAGGTCATTGCCAAATATGATCTGCAGGCCGGCAAGGACGTGCAGAAATACGGCGTTGGCATGAAAGAGATCTGGGAGATCGATCCTGCCAAGCACAAAGAGGGCACTGTCACCCACACCATGGGCTGGCCGCTGAACTCCAATGCTGGGGGTGGTTCCTTTATCTATCACTTGGAAAACAATCAGGTTTACGTCGGTTTTGTGGTTCACCTGAACTACAAGAACCCTCATCTCTACCCCTACATGGAATTCCAGCGCTTCAAGCACCACCCGATGGTGGCCGAGCTGCTGAAAGGCGGCAAACGCGTCGCTTACGGCGCCCGCGCCATCACCGAAGGTGGCTATCAGTCGATGCCCAAGCTGGTCGCCCCCGGTGTGGCGCTGCTGGGCTGCTCTGCCGGTATGGTCAACGTGCCGCGCATCAAGGGCAACCACAACGCCATGCTGTCGGGCAAATCCGCAGCCGAGGCCGCCTATGCGGCAATCCAGACGGAACGTTCCGGCGATGAACTGTCCGAGTATGAAACTGCCGTGCGCGATGGCGACATCGGCAAAGACCTCAAGAAGGTGCGCAACGTAAAACCGATGTGGTCCAAGTGGGGCCTGCTGCCTTCGCTGGCCCTGGGTGGTCTGGATATGTGGACCAACACGCTCTTTGGCCTGTCGCTCTTTGGCACCCTCAAGCACGGTAAAAACGATGCCGAGTCGACCGAGGACGCCAGCAAGCACAAAGAGATCGATTACCCCAAGCCAGACGGGGTGCTGTCCTTTGATCGCCTGACCAATGTGTCTTTTGCCGCGACCAACCACGAGGAAAGCCAGCCCTGCCACCTGCGCCTTGCGGATCCGAACTTGCCGATTTCGACCAACCTGCCGAAATTCAATGAACCGGCGCAGCGCTACTGCCCAGCAGGCGTCTACGAGGTGGTTGAAAAAGACGGTAAGCCGGAATTTGTGGTCAACTTCCAGAACTGCGTGCACTGCAAGACTTGCGATATCAAAGACCCAAGCCAAAATATCACCTGGACCACCCCCCAGGGCGGCGATGGTCCGAACTATCCGAACATGTAAGCCCAAAGGCTGCAAAATCAGCAACAAAACAGGCAATAGCATGCCTATGTTGCTGAGCGCCTATGGAAATCACGTAAAATTGGGGCGGCCTTCGGGTCGCCCCATTGCGTGTCACCTGGTCCCGCACTACGATTCGGTTTGAGCGAGCCGCACACGCAGAGGAGAACTCCAGGTGCCGATTTTACATTCCCGCAGCCTTACGGCGCTGGCCTTGGTTGCCTTTTCAGCATCAGGAACTTTTGCAACCGCCCAGAGCGCCTCGGCTGATGGCCTGGCCGGGTCCTATCTGGCGGGGCGGGCTGCCACTTTTGAGAGCGATTTTTCCACTGCTGCGGAGTATTATACCCGCGCCTTGGTGCGTGACCCTTCCAACCCGCTGCTGATGGAAAATGTGGTCTTTGCCCAACTGGCGCAGGGACAGATGAAAAAGGCAATCCCGGTGGCCGAACGGCTCTGGCAGAGCGATGCGCGCAGTCAGGCGGCCAATATCGTGATGGCCGGTGGCTTTGCGCTGTCTGAGGATTTTCAGGCCATCCTGGATCGTGATATGGAAACCCGCCAGATTCACCCGCTGGTCGATGGCCTGCTAGAGGCCTGGGCGCAGATGGGCATTGGATCTGTCGACAAGGCAATCGTGGTTTTTGATCGCATCGGTGAAGAGGAGGCGCTGCGCCCCTTTGCTGCCTATCACAAGGCGCTGGCGCTGGCCTCGGCGGGGAACTACGGCGGCGCCGAGGCGCTGTTTGCGGAAAATGACGGGCAGCTCACCCGGTTGTCGCGCCGCTCGGCGCTGGCCCGGATCGAAATCCAATCGCAGCTGGGCGAATTTGATATGGCCCTGGCCACGCTGAATGACAGCTTTGGCTCAGGCAGTGATCCCGCCCTTGATGACATCCGCAGCCGTCTGGAGGCGGAGGAGGCGCTGGGCTTTTCCATTGCCAGCACTGCCCGTGATGGGATTGCCGAGGTCTTCTTTACGCTGGCGGCGGTGATGAACGGTGAGGCTGCCAATGATTTTGTCCTGATGTATGCCCGCGTAGCTTCCGCGCTCAGCCCGCAACATGTGGACGCGGTGCTGCTCAGCGCCGAGCTGTTGGATCAGCTGGGACGGTATGAGTTGTCGATTGCCACCTACAAACAGGTGTCTAGCGACCACCCAGAATATTACGCCGCCGAAATGGGTCGCGCCGAGGCGCTGCGCCGGGCTGCGAAACCGGACGCCGCTGCCGAAGTACTGGAGCAATTGGTAGGGGATTTCCCAACCCTGCCTCAGATCTCGATCAGCCTGGGCGATCTGTTGCGCCAGCAGGAGGACTACGCGGGGGCCATTTCCGCCTATGATTCTGCGCTGTCCCATATGGCAGAGGATTCGGGCAGTCGCTGGTTCCTGCATTACGCCCGTGGCATCTCTCACGAACGGCTTAAAGACTGGCCCAAGGCTGAGGCCGATTTCCGGGCCTCGCTGGAATTGCGTCCCAACAGCCCGCAGGTGCTGAACTATCTTGGCTATTCTCTGATCGAAAAAGAGGATACGCCGGAGAAACTGGACGAGGCCCTGGGGATGATTGAACGCGCGGTCGCGGCACAGCCAAATTCTGGCTATATCATCGACAGTCTGGGCTGGGTTTTCTACCGGCTGGGCCGTTACGCCGATGCCGTGGGTCCTATGGAGCGCGCGGTGGAATTGATGCCAATCGACCCGGTGGTCAATGATCACCTGGGCGATGTCTATTGGGCTGTGGGCCGGTTGCGTGAGGCTGAGTTCCAGTGGAAACGGGCGCTGTCCTTTATCAAATCCGGTGAAGGCGACGGCGAGGCGGATCCGGATCGCATCCGCAGTAAGCTGGAGCTGGGCCTCGATGCAGTGCTCGAGCAGGAAGGCTCGGCGCCTTTGCAGGTGGCCAATGGCGATTGAGGTCTTTGCGCCTGCCAAAATCAACCTGACCCTGCATGTCACCGGCCAGCGCGCGGATGGCTACCATCTGCTGGATTCACTGGTTGCCTTTGCCGATCTTGGCGATGGCTTACAGCTGACAGCCGGCCCCGAGATGCGGATCGACCTCAGCGGCCCCTTTGCCGCAGGTGTGCCACAGGATGCGCGCAACCTGATTTGGCAGGCCGCCCAGGGTGTGGGCTGGTCTGGCGCGATTGAACTGAACAAACAGCTGCCTCACGGCGCGGGCATTGGCGGCGGGTCTTCTGATGCGGCGGCTGTGCTGAATGCTCTGACGGCAGAGGGGCTGACTGTGCCCACGGATCTGCCCCTGTCGCTGGGCGCTGACCTGCCGGTCTGTATGGTGGCCCGCGCTGCGCGTATGCAGGGCATTGGCGAATTGCTCACCCCGATCGAATTGCCGGAGCTGCCAGCGCTCCTGGTCAACCCCGGTTGCCATGTGCCGACGGGTGCGGTGTTTTCCGGTCTGCAAAGCCGTGACAATGCGCCGATGCCGGATGAAATTCCGCCTTTCAAAAGTGTCAGCGACTGCTATTTCTGGTTGGCAGATCAACGCAACGATTTGGAAGAGCCGGCGCGTGTCGCAGCACCTGAAATCGACCGGGTGCTGAGCGATCTGGGGGCCAGCAAGGGGGCGTTACTGGCGCGGATGTCCGGGTCTGGCGCCACCTGCTTTGCGCTCTACCCAACCCTAAAGGCGGCCCATATGGCGGCCTATGAGATCGGCGCTGAGCATCCCGATTGGTGGATCCGGGCGGTCACCCTGCGTTAGAGCTGAAGGTGGATGTGGTCGTCGTGGCGGGCGGCGCGACAGCCCTGAAACCGGATCTTGTCACTGCTCAGCCCCAAGGATTGCTTGAGATGCGGCTCGATAAAAATCTTGGCCACGCGCGGGTCACGCGCCAGGATCTCGACGAGCAATCGATTGCGCTGCGACTCCAACTCAAAGGTTTTCCATAGAGATTGCAACCCGTCCAGATCCCACCGTAGGGACAGCAAGGTGTCCGGGCAGTTCGTTGGCCCGTCTTCAAAGGCGAAGTAGCCAATCGGGCTGCGCACTTGGTTCGGGAAAAACAACCCTTCTGCATCCGCATAATAGAAAGCAAGATCGACCTTCTCGCCATCGTCATGGGACATATGCGGCAGCAGCGGGAAGCCGGTGAGGAAGGGGAAATTGGCATCCAAAACCAGCGTCTGGGTGCCGGGGTAGTCCTCTCTCACCCGCTCTGCTGCGTCTTCCAGCACGGTCTTGAGCTCAGGCGTGACATAGGTGCGGTTGGTGGCGCAGTAGAACCAGGACTGCACCTGCAGGGGGCCGCGTTCAAAGCAGGAGAGCGCGGTTCTACCGCTCAGCGGTGCCAGCCAAATCGCCGCGAGGCTCAGCCCGGTATAGAGCAGCGCAAAAATCGGGAGAGGATAGCGAAACAGCCGTGACAGGGCCCAGGCGATGCCGCCCAGTTGGGTCAGAGCCGTGAGAACGGCAATGATGCAGGCATGAAAAACAAGGTGCAGCATGGGCAGGTAAATCAATTTCCGTTCAACTGGGTAAAGGGCTTGGCGGAAAGCTAAACACAAATGAAAACGCCCGCATAGCTGCGGGCGTAGGATTTATTGATCTACGTATGGGGCAGAGCCTAATGCAGGCGCGAGACCACATATTCGGCCAGATCATGTAGCATCTGGCGGATCGGGTGATCTGGCAGTTCAACCAGCGCATCGGTCGCCTTTTCGGCCCAGAGCAGCGCATCCTGGCGGGTGGCTTCCAATGTGTTGTATTTCGCCATCAGGCCCAGAGCCTGCTCCAGATCGCCCTCTTCCTGGCGACCCTTTTCAATGGTGCGGGTCCAAAAGGCGCGCTCTTCGTCGGTGGCCTGAGCCACGGCCTTGATCACCGGCAGCGTCAGCTTACGCTCGCGGAAATCATCGCCGACGTTTTTGCCGGTGGTGGCGGCATCGCCCTGATAGTCCAACAGGTCATCGGCAATCTGGAAGGCAATGCCAAGCGCATCGCCATAGTCATACAGCGCCTTGACCTGATCCGCCGGGGCCTCGGCAATGACGCCACCCACTTCGGTGGCGGCGGAAAACAGCGCTGCCGTCTTGCCGCGAACCACCTGCAGATAGACCGCCTCATCCGTGGCCAGATTGGAGGCGGCGGTCATTTGCAGAACCTCGCCCTCGGCGATGGTGGCAGAGGCATTGGCTAGAATGTCCAGCACCCGCAGCGATCCGGTTTCTACCATCAGCTGGAAGCTGCGGGAGAACAGGTAATCGCCCACCAGAACCGAGCTTTTGTTGTCCCAAAGCAGGTTGGCGGTAGGGCGCCCGCGCCGCTGGCCGCTTTCATCCACCACATCGTCATGCAGCAGCGTCGCGGTATGGATGAACTCCACCGTTGCCGCCAGTTTGACGTGATGTTCGCCCTCATAGCCACACAGCCGGGCTGCGGCGAGGGTCAGCATGGGCCGCAGGCGCTTGCCGCCGGCGCCAACCAGATGCGCTGTCACCTCGGGAATGCGCGGCGCATGTTCTGACGCCATACGGGTCTGGATCAGCGTGTTCACCGCTTCCATTTCCCCGCTCAAAGTGGCGGCGAGCAATTCATGTGGTTTTTGCGTCGTGACTTGGTTCATTGCTTCCCCGGCTTTCAGGCTCGACAAGACCGTGGCCTTGCCCTTAGATCCATCCCCATGAAAGAACTTTTGCGCAGCACCGATCCTACCGTCCTGGCCTTTGCATCCGCCCTTCTTGAGGGTGAGGATATAGACTGCTTTCAGATGGACGTAAATATGAGCATCCTCGAAGGTGGCATCGGGATTTTTCCGCGTCGGCTGATGGTGCGCGAAGATGACTATATCCTGGCCAAACGCGCGATGCTGGACAATGAAATCCCGCTTGGCAACGACACATGACGCAGGCGGGCGACGGGGAGGGAAACGCGGCGCGCGGCTTTCCCGAGGCGGCCCTGTCGCTGAATGATTTCCTCGGCGGACGGGTGCAGCTGTGGCAACCACGTGAGGGCTATAGGGCCGGGGTGGATCCCGTGCTTCTGGCCGCTGCGCTGCCGGCACGGGCAGGGGAGCGCGTGTTGGAGCTGGGCTGTGGCGGCGGCCAGGCGTTGCTGTGCCTTGGCGAGCGGGTGCCGGGCCTGACGCTCACCGGGGTGGAGTTGCAATCGGACTATGCCGATCTTGCCAGACGCAATGCTGTGCAGAATCAGCAGTCTGTTGAGGTGATCGAGGCGGATCTTGCGGCGCTGCCCAATGATCTGCGCCAGCGCCAGTTTGACCAGGTCCTGGCCAATCCGCCCTATTATCGCGCCGGGGCCCATAGCCCAGCCGAGGACACTGGCCGCCAGATTGCCCTGGGCGGTGATACGCCACTGGAGCTCTGGATTGACGTGGCCGCGCGGCGCCTGACTCATAAGGGCTATCTGCATATGATCCAGCGGGCGGATCGGCTACCCGAAATCCTGACCGCCTGTCAGGGGCGTCTTGGCTCGGTTGAAGTTATGCCGCTGGCGCCGCGACAGGGGCGCCCGGCAGAGCTGGTTCTGCTGCGGGCCCGCAAGGGGGGGCGTGCCGATTTTCGTCTGCATGCGCCCCTGATCCTGCATGAAGGGGAGCGCCATCTGGCGGATGTCGAGAGTTACCGGGCCGAGGTGCGGGCAATTTTGCGTGAAGGCGCCGCCCTGGCCTGGCCGACGACAAAGTAGGTATCTGAGGGCCGTATTGCAAGCTCTGCGGATGGTTTTATCTGGCGTTTCGGGCGATTTGATCCTTAAAAATAACGCTATTGGCGAGCTTTGGCCGATATGACAATTTCATGACAAAAACTATGCGTCTGCAGCGTGACAGCGGGCAAAACTTGTGGTCCACTCAAATCAACCCCGCTGATTTGGGGTTGAACGTCTCGCTTAATAAGGAGGAACGCCATGAGCCTCAGCTCGCATCTTACCGAACTGAAAAAGAAGCATGACCACCTGAGCATGGAAGTCGAACACGCCCAACGATCCCCCAGTACCGACGGGTTGGAGATCGCCGGGATGAAGAAGCAAAAGCTGAAACTCAAAGAAGAGATTGAGCGCCTGTCGAGCGAAACCGAGACAGCATAACCGCCTATCGAGCCCGGGGAATTCGCCCCTGAACGATATGAGCGACAGAGTTTTCAGGGCTGCCAGAAATGGCGGCCCTTTTATTTTGGCGTGACGGTCGTGTCATGCCGCTTGTTCAGCCGCTTTTGGCAGCGATTGCAGCCCCTGCGGTGATCAGTGCGGCAGCCAATGCCAGCGCCCAGCTTGGGTCTGCTACTCCGGCCAGAACCAGCACAAGGGTCGACAGCAAGGGTGCCGCATAGGAACTGGTGCCAAGCATCTGAATATCACCCTGTTTGACGCCAATGTCCCAGACATAGAAGGCCAGTCCAACTGGCCCCAGCCCCAACAGCAGGGTCGAGGCCCAACCAATGGTGCCCTGCGGCCAAATGGTCTCTTCCAGGGCAAAATGCAGTCCCCAGGAGGCAATGGCGGTAACGACGCAAAACACTGCAACCGAACTGGTAGGGGCTGACCCCATCAGACGCGACAGCACCGAATAGCCCGACCAGGTCAGCGCGCAGAGGAAGGCAAGGATATAGCCGGGCAGGAATTCTGCCTGAAAGCCGCCGGATCCGCCGGTGATGATAGCGGCAGCACCAGCAAAGCCTAAAATCGCCCCGATCAGATGTCCGGGCCGCAGGCGCTCACCGGGGAGCAAACCGGAAAACAGCACGATCAGCAGCGGCCAGAGATAGGCAATCAGCCCGGCTTCGGCTGCAGGGGCCAGGCGCAGGGCGGAAAAATACAGTGCGTGATAGCCAAATAGCCCAACAGAGCCAAAAGCATAGACCTTCCAGGGGATTTTGCGCAACTGGCCCAGACCACCTGTGCGCATGGTCCAGATCAATCCCAATGTGCCGCCAATAGTGAAACAGATGGCATTCAGCAGCAGTGGCGGGGTTGGCGCAGAGCCAACGGTCAAGAGCGCCAAAAGCGCCCAGAGCAGCACGGCAACAAATCCAACTGCGGTGGCCTTGGAACGGGTCATAAAGCGGCGATCTCCTCAACCGGAATAACTGTGAAACCGTCGGATATATGCGCGGTTTTTTCGATCTCCGCCAGAAACCAATCGCGAAAAGCTTTGATCTGGGGGCGTTTTTCTGCCCCCGGCAGGCAGAGGAAGCGAAACCGGGCCTTGGTTTCGATCGCCAGCTTGAAAGGCATCACCAGGCGCCCCTCCTGCACATCGCCGATAATCATCGGGCGCCGCCCCAGGGCCACACCCATTCCCGCAGCTGCCGCGCTGATGGCGTGGTCGGCATTGGAAAAATGGGTGCCATGCTGCGGGGTGTAATCTATCCCGGCAGCGCGAAACCAAGTGGGCCAGTCACAGGGGGGCTGCAAAAAATCGATCGAATCATCAAAGATCAGCGGCGCCTGCATCAGGCTTTCCGGCGTTGTGAATTGCTCGGCCAATTGGGGCGTCATTACCGGGGTCAGCCATTCCTTGCGCACCGGCACCGAGTAAAGCCCGTCGTCCTCACCATAGCCAAAGCGGATCGCCACGTCGACGTCATCGCGCGTCAGGTCCATATTGCGCAGGGTGGCCGAAAATCGCAGGTCGATCTCGGGATGGGCGCGGGCAAATTCATAAAGCCGCGGCGCCAGCCATTTGGCCGTCAGCGCAGGGCCTGCGGTCACGGTAAGGCTGCTGTTGTCCTGCAGCCGTTTGGTGGCCATCCAGGCCGCCGAGAGCGCCTGAAAGCCCTCCGTTGCACCGGGAGCCAGGGTGCGTCCGGCCTCGGTCAGCTCTACTGCGCGGTTGAGACGGCGAAACAGCGGCGCGCCCAGATGCTCTTCCAGCGATTTGATCTGAAATGACAGGGCGGCGGGTGTCACGTTTAACTCTGCCGCGGCCTGGGCAAAGGACATGTGCCGGGCGGCGGCATCAAAGGCCCGCAGGGCGGTGAGGGGAGGGAGGCGATCTGACATATCACACAAGTAATACTTAACTGAAGGCTTGAAAAGTCTCGTTTGTAGCTTTTGTTTTAAAGCCTCATATTGGCTTCAGATAGACAATCTTGATCCGAACGGAGGTCTGAGCGATGGAATATTCAGCAAATAGCAACGTCAAGCAGGCGATGGAACGTGCCCATGCGGAGCGCAGCCAGGCGCTGTTTTCAGCCCTGTCCTGGCTGTTCCGGTCGCGTAAATCTGGGGTCACCAAGACCGCAGATATTGGGTTTTCCCGCTGGGCATAGTGCACATGTTCTTACGGGATTAGAAAAGGGCCGGTCTGAACAGACCGGCCCTTGCTTGTGCTACAGGGGCGTTAAATCAGACGAAGAACTGACCACCGTTGGCCGAAATGGTGGAGCCATTGATAAAGCCCGAATCATCGGAGGCCAGAAAGGCCACGCAGCGGGCGATTTCTTCGGGCTCACCCAGACGACCTGTTGGGATCTGACTGATGATCGAGTCGCGTACCTTTTCTGGCACCGCCATGACCATTTCAGTGGCAATGTAGCCGGGGCAGATCGCATTGGCGGTGATGCCGGCGCGGGCACCTTCCTGGGCCAGAGATTTCACGATCCCCAGATCGCCGGCCTTGGTTGCGGCATAGTTCGCCTGGGCAAACTGGCCTTTTTGACCATTGATCGAAGAGATCACGATGACGCGGCCAAATTTGCGCTCGCGCATGCCAGGCCAGATCGGGTGAACGGTGTTGAACACACCAGTGAGGTTGGTGTCGATGACCTCTTGCCACTGTTGCGGCGTCATCTTGTGGAAGGGCGCATCACGGGTGATGCCGGCATTGGCCACGACGATGTCGATTGGGCCCAGATCGGCCTCTACCTGGGCAATGCCTGCCTGGCTCTCTTCGTAAGAGCCGACATTCCATTTGTATGTCTTGATGCCGGTTTCCTCAGTGAACTTTGCCGCCGCTTCGTCATTGCCCGCGTAGGTCGCGGCCACGGTGCAGCCCTGATCCATCAGAGCCTTTGAGATTGCTGCGCCAATGCCGCGTGAGCCGCCGGTGACGAGTGCAGTACGTGCCATTCAGTCTTCCTCCAGTTCGAGATTCTCTCGGTAATCTTGCTACCCATTGATAATGCTATACGCAACAATATTGCGCAATGGATTTTTGCCGCGATGCCGCGTAAATTGTCGCACCTGCAGCGAAGTCTCATAAGTTAACAAAAAAGGGCGCCAAATTGGCGCCCCGTTCTATGTCAAATTGGCAACGCCTTATGGGCGCTCCAGGCACATGGCGACACCCATGCCGCCACCGATGCAGAGCGTGGCGAGGCCCTTTTTAGCGCCGCGCCGCTGCATTTCAAACAGCAGCGTGTTCAGCACCCGGCAGCCCGAGGCGCCGATGGGGTGGCCGATGGCGATGGCGCCACCGTTGACGTTGACGATTGAGGGATCCCAACCCATGTCCTTGTTGACAGCACAGGCCTGTGCGGCAAAGGCCTCGTTGGCCTCAACCAGATCCAGATCGCTGACGGACCAGCCCGCCTTGTCCAGGGCTTTGCGCGAGGCATAGATCGGGCCGACGCCCA
Organism: Pseudophaeobacter sp. EL27; assembly: GCF_900313025.1. Taxonomy (GTDB): domain Bacteria; phylum Pseudomonadota; class Alphaproteobacteria; order Rhodobacterales; family Rhodobacteraceae; genus Pseudophaeobacter. Next base: position 134,854 of record NZ_OMPQ01000005.1, on the reverse strand, counting down.
TGATCGACGGGTCCAGACCAGCTGTGGCATAAGAGGCAATCCGGGCCAGCGGCTCGATACCGCGCTTTTCGGCGTCATCGGCGCTCATCAGCAGAGTGGCAGCAGCGCCATCGTTGAGGCCGGAGGCATTGGCCGCTGTGACGGAGCCTTCTTTGGCAAAGGCAGGGCGCAGTTTCTGCATCGCGGCCATAGTGGCGCCGTGACGGATGTATTCGTCCTGATCCACCACGATGTCACCCTTGCGGGTCTTGATGGTGAAGGCGGCGATCTCATCGGCAAATTTGCCGGCCTTTTGCGCCGCTTCCGCCTTGTTCTGGCTGGCGACGGCAAATTCATCCTGCATCTCGCGCGAGATCTGCCATTTATCGGCAACATTCTCGGCGGTCTGACCCATGTGGTAGCCATTGAAGGCATCCCACAGACCATCGCGGATCATGGTGTCGATATATTTCATGTCGCCCATCTTGTGACCGGCGCGCAGAGCGGCAGCATGGGGAGAGAGGGTCATGTTTTCCTGACCGCCGGCGCAGACGATCGAGGCATCACCCAGCTGGATGTGCTGAGCGCCAAGGGCCACGGCGCGCAGACCGGAACCACAGACCTGGTTGATGCTCCAGGCAGAGCTTTCCTGTGGCAGGCCGGCATTGATATGGGCCTGGCGCGCAGGGTTCTGGCCCTGAGCCGCGGTCAGAACCTGTCCCAGAATGGTTTCGGAGACTTCGGATTTGTCGACGCCAGCGCGCTCTACCACGGCTTCCAGTACCGCACGGCCCAGATCATGGGCGGGCGTATTGGCGAAGGCTCCGCCAAAACTGCCGACGGCGGTGCGCGCGGCGGATGCAATTACAACATTGGTCATTTATTTGGGTCCTCTGCCATCAAATTCTCTCGTGAAGAAACGCAGGTCGCGGGTCATAAATTCACCGCAAAATGACAAATCTCCACCTCCCTCTCCGGGACAGATATAGCGTCTTGCTGCAGTTGCAGCAATTGACAGGGTGTCTCAGGGTTTGGGTCTGAGTCAACTGGCATATGTTAAAAACAAAAAGAACCACCCCAGGCGCGAGCTGAGGTGGTGCTGACTTTGCCGCAACGCAGCGATTTTTCAACAGCTCTGCAGTGCCTTAGGGGCAGGGGCTGGTCTGGCAGTCTGAGGCAAACGCTGTGTCAGGCGCGATTGCGTTGCTTCATCTGTTCCAGCCAGGGCGGGGAAACCGAGGGTGCTCCGTAAAGGAAGCCCTGCAGGCAATCGATCCCAATTGAAACCAGAAACTCGGCTTCGGCCTGGGTTTCAACAGATTCTGCGACGACCAGCATGTCGAACTGTTTGGCAACTCCAACCAGGGCGCGCACGACGGCTTGATTGTCGTGATTGGAACAAATCCCACGAATGAACTGCCCGTCGATTTTGACCGCGTCAAAAAAGAACTCACGGAAATGGCCGATGGCTGTGGTGCCCGCGCCAAAACTGTCGAGCGCAAAGGCAATGCCGTGTTCCTGCATCCGGTCCATAAAGTCGATCACCAATTCCGGAGCCGCCATGGCCGAGGCCTCGGTGATCTCCAGAACCAGACGCTCGCCTATGGTGGAGTCTTTCTTCAGGAAACTATTGAGAACTCTGGACCAACGGCTGTAGCCGATGGAGCGAGCGGACATGTTGACCGAGAGACGAATTTGCGGTGATTTCATCAGGGCGCGAAGACCGTGCTGCAGGGCAAGACAATCCAGCTCGCGGCCAATTTCCTTGTCATGCACCACATGCATGAAGTCACGCGCTGGAATAACCCGGCCAGTGGCGTCCAAAACCCGGATATAGCCTTCATAAAAGGCAACATCATGGGGCGGCATCGCCTGCATGACCGGCTGATAGGCCAGCATGGTCTGGTCATGTTTGACGGCCTCGGCCACCATATCCAAGGTTGAGCGATCCCGTGAGACCACAGCGGCGGAAATCGGATCTTCAGAGCCCTCGGCCATATTTGCCCGTCTCAGTTTTCGCTTATTGACCACGCCCTGCCTCCTGCTGCTGTCGTTTTCTGGGAAAACTATGCGTCACCAGGGACTGTCGTTCAAAAGGGTGAATTGAGGCTTAAATCTAAAACTTTAGCGAATTCCGTTTTGCAGCCATGGCGCCAAAAACGCGCCAGATCTGCCCCAGGTCAAAATCCGGGTGTGCCGCTGTCCTGCGGCTGGCGCGCCAAGTGCTTGGCCTTGATGGTCTCAGAGGTGTCACGGCTGCCATCATGGCTATAGCCGGGCGGCGCCAGCGCATAGAGCAGGCGCTGTTTCAGCGACAATCCTGGCAGGGTCATATCCCGGTAGATCGCCACCCATTCGTGAAAGGCCACCCGCAGAGGGTTGAAGGTGGCGATGTTGTAGACTAGCCCATAGTCAACGGGATCATGCTCCTGTTCGGGCACAAAGGTCCCAAACATCTTGTCCCAGATGATGAAAACCCCGGCGTAGTTGCAGTCCAGATAGCGCGGATTGCGACCATGATGGGCGCGGTGGTGGCTGGGGGTATTCATCACCGCTTCAAACCAGCGCGGCATCTTGCCGATGGCCTCGGTATGGATCCAGAACTGGTAGACGAGGTTGATACCGCCCACAAAGAGCACCAAGGCCGGGTGAAAGCCGAACAAGACCAATGGCGCGCGTACCACCATCATAAAGGTAAAGGTACCGGTCCAGGTTTGCCGCAGCGCGGTGGTCAGATTGTAGTGCTGACTGGAGTGGTGATTGACATGGCTGGCCCAGACCCAGCGAATGCGGTGGCCAAAACGATGCACCCAGTAATAGCGCAGATCGTCCAGCACAAAGCAGAGGATGATCACCCAGACCGAGGTGCCCAGATCCAGTGGCGTGATCTCCCACAGCACCATAAAGAATCCCCACGCGATAAAGCCCAACAAAATGCCAGAGGCGACACTGCCGGCCCCCATGATCAGCGAGGTCACCGCATCGCGGGTCTCATAGCGCCCACCACGGCCTTTGAGCGCGATCCACAGAAATTCGCCTAGGATCGCGGCGATAAAAATCGGCACCGCCAATTGCGTCACATCCGGAAAAGAGACCGTGTCCATGGCTTATACCTCTTGCTTTCGGGGCTGTGGGGATGACGGGCCCTCAATCAGCTCTTGCCAAAGGGCGGCTTCGGCTTGACCGAGATGCAGCTGCACCGTGGGAGCTGAAAAATCCGCAAGGCGCAGCTGCAGCCCCTGCTGGCAGGGGCTCAATTTGGCACCCTCCAGAAACCGGGCCACTGTATCGGCCCCAAAGGACCAGACCAGCCCCAGTGGTGCGCTGCCATCAGCAGTTTGGATAAGGGCGGCATGGCCGTCTTTGGCCAGGGTCAGATCTACAACCGGGTTTTCTGGGAACTGTCGGAACCAGGCCTCGCGGGCTTCGGGCTCTGTCATCACTTTAGGCTGTGACCGCCCACTCAGGTGCAAGAGCAGCGCAATCGCGCTGATGCCTCCCACAACCAAGATCAACAAAAGTTCCAGCGGCATTGCTCCCTCCCAGATCATGCCTGTTGCCGATCAGAATGGCGGTGCAAAGGCACTGCTGTCAAAGGTGGCGTCGGGGAAGGCCAAACTCTTTAGGATGTTTTTTCTGATGCGAAACCTGTTAGAGGGGCCGAATGGGTGAATCTGTGAGACGTGTCTTATTCATTTGCGGCAAGGCGCGCATGCGCAGCCCAACAGCTGCGGATATGGTGGCGAGCTGGCCGGGATTTGAAACCGATTTTGCGGGGCTGAGCAAGGACGCGGATGAACTCTTGTCTTCAGAACATCTGGGCTGGGCGGATATAATCGTGGTGATGGAAAAGCGTCAAAAGTCAAAGCTGTCCAGTCAGTTTAGCGCGCACCTGGTGGCAAAACGGGTTGTGGTGCTGGCGTCGCAGACAAATACGATTATTTGGAGCCAGCCTTGCAAGTGATCCTGCACCAAAAGTTGCGGAAAGTCCTGCAAGGCTAACCATCTGGTAGAATGCGATTAACTGCCGGGCGTGCTGTCAATCATCGCCGCAACAATGGCCTTGGCGCTCTCAGAATTCCATTCGGCATCCCCCAGCAGACGGGCGACCTCTTTGCCGTCGCGATCCAGAAGCACCGTGATAGGCAGGCCAATCACAGCCATTTCACGGGCCAGGGCCTGTTTGGGATCCTGATGGCGCGGCAGGTTGGTGATGCCGTTTTCCTCAAAGAACTTGAGAATGCCCGCTGGAGAGTTGCGCCCGGCGGCGATGGTCAGGACCTCAAAGTCTTCGCCGCCGAACTCTTCCTGCAGTTCGGCGATCTGCGGCATTTCTTTGCGGCAGGGCGCGCACCAGGTGGCCCAGAAGTTCAGCAGAACCACCTTGCCCTTGTAGTCCTGCAGGCTGGCCATGCCGCCGTCGTCCTCGAGGTGGAACTCAGCCTGCGAGACCTCGCGGGCTTCCTTGTGGACCACCAGACGTTTCAGGCTTTCGGCGCGCAGGGCTTCCAATTCGGCAACATCGGCAGCCAATGCCGCATTTGCACCCAGGCCCAGGGCGATATAAAGGGAAAGATGACGTAACAGACGCATATTATCTCCGGGATTCCACCATGACAGATCAAGCCTCGAACCAGATGTGGGGCGGCCGTTTTGCCGCTGGCCCAGACGCGATCATGGAGGCGATCAACGCCTCGATCGGTTTTGACAAACGGATGGCTGCCCAGGACATTGCTGGCTCCAGGGCCCATGCAGCGATGTTGGCCGCAACAGGCGTTATAAGCGATAACGACGCGGAGGCAATTCGGGAAGGGCTGCTCACGGTCTTGTCAGAGATCGAGAACGGAACATTCCAGTTCTCCACCGCACTCGAAGACATCCACATGAATGTGGAGGCCCGTCTGAAAGAGGTGATTGGTGAACCCGCAGGCCGTCTGCACACTGGCCGGTCACGCAATGACCAGGTGGCGACAGATTTCAAACTTTGGGTGCGGGACCAGCTGGATGCGGCAGAATCGGGCCTTTTGGCGCTGATCCGGGCGCTGCTGACCCAGGCCGAGGCAGGCGCGGATTGGGTGATGCCGGGCTTTACCCATCTGCAGGTGGCGCAGCCAGTGACCTGGGGCCATCACATGATGGCCTACGTCGAGATGTTTGGCCGCGACCTGAGCCGGGTACGCGATGCCCGTGCCCGGATGAACGAGAGCCCTCTGGGCGCGGCCGCGCTGGCGGGCACCTCTTTTCCGATCGACCGCGAGATGACCGCAACGGCGCTGGGCTTTGACCGCCCGGCGGCAAATTCGCTGGATGCGGTCTCGGACCGTGACTTTGCGCTGGAGTTCCTGTCGACGGCCTCGATCTGCGCGGTGCACCTCAGCCGTTTTGCAGAAGAGCTGGTAATCTGGTCCTCGGCGCAGTTCCGCTTTGTGACCCTGTCAGACCGCTTCTCCACTGGCTCGTCGATTATGCCGCAAAAGAAAAACCCCGACGCGGCTGAGCTGATCCGCGCCAAAGTGGGCCGGATCTTTGGGGCCAACACCGCGCTGATGATGGTGATGAAGGGCCTGCCACTGGCCTATTCCAAGGATATGCAGGAAGACAAGGAACAGGTCTTTGACGCCGCTGACAACTGGATGCTGGCGCTGGCGGCGATGGAGGGCATGGTCAAGGATATGAGCGCCAACCGCGCCGAGCTGGCCGAGGCTGCGGGCTCTGGCTTCTCCACCGCGACCGACCTGGCCGATTGGCTGGTGCGGGTGCTGGGTCTGCCATTCCGTGATGCGCATCACGTCACCGGATCCTTGGTGGCCCTGGCCGAGGGGCGCGGCTGCGACCTGCCGGATCTGACCCTGGAGGATATGCAGGGTGTACACGCTGAGATCACTCAGGATGTCTTTACTGTTCTTGGCGTTGAAAACTCGGTAAACTCCCGCATGTCCTACGGTGGCACTGCCCCCGCGCAGGTGCGTGCTCAGGTGGCGCGCTGGACGGCTATTCTGGAGGCCTGAACCGGCCTGCAGAGAGGAAAAACAAGCCATGGGCAGCCTTGAAATGTTGCCCGTGTTGCCCATCTAAGCTCAGTAAGAACCGGGCCGGTTTTTGGAGATGCCACAATGAACAATTGGATGCTCAAACTGATTGGGATCGCCGTTTTGACTGCGGGCCTCAGCGCTTGTGGCGTTGATGGTGAACCCGTGCGCCCCGCGTTGAACGCAGGGATTGGGGTTTCCAACAATGGCGTTCACGCCGGGGGATCCGTTGGGCTGCAAAAGGGCCCTTTCAATCTCTCGCTTGGTTTCTAAGCGACGCGATTTGGTGGCCTGAGCAGCCAAAGACGTCAAAACGACACTTCACAACGCAAGATGGGCAGGAGCTTTTATACTATGATCCGTTTTCTTTTGGTTCTGGGTCTCTTTGGCCTGTCCGCCTGTGATCTGCCGCAGTCCTATGCCGAACCTCCCAAGGCTGAAAAAGCAGATCGCGCGCCTTCATCCGGCGTGCGTGTCTCGGGCTATGCCCGTGTTGGGGTTTCTCACAACTTTTAACCAGCGGCACCTGTGCCCGGACTGTTGCTGATCAAAGCGCAACCGATGGCAGGGAATCATTTGCCAGCCCTGCCGGTTTTGGTCTAATCGCAAAAGCATGGATCACTTTCTCTACCGCGACGGCGCGCTCTACGCCGAAGACGTGCCGGTTGCCGAGATCGCGGCTGCCGTGGGCACTCCGTTTTATGTCTATTCCACCGCGACACTGCTGCGACACTTTCGTCTGTTTGACGAGGCGCTGGAGGGCATGGATCACTTGGTTTGCTACGCGATGAAAGCGGCCAGCAATCAGGCCATCCTCAAGACCCTGGCCCAGGCGGGCGCGGGAATGGATGTGGTCAGCCAGGGCGAATATATGCGGGCCAAGGCGGCGGGTGTTCCGGGAGACAAGATCGTTTTCTCCGGCGTTGGCAAAACCATGGAAGAAATCCGCTGCGCCCTGTCTGGCGGTATTCGCCAGTTCAACGTCGAATCCGAACCTGAGATGGCGGTGATCAACGCGGTGGCACAGGAGCTGGGGCTGGTGGCACCGATCACCATTCGGGTGAACCCGGATGTCGATGCCAAGACCCACGCCAAGATTGCCACTGGCAAATCCGAGAATAAGTTTGGCATTCCGATTTCGCGTGCCCGCGAGGTCTATGCCCATGCAGCCTCGCTGCCGGGGCTCAAGGTCATTGGCATCGACTGCCACATCGGCTCGCAGCTGACTGATCTGGAACCTTTCCGCAAGGCCTATGAAAAAATTGCAGAACTGACCGAGAGCCTGCGCGCCGATGGCCATGATATCCGCCGCCTTGATCTAGGCGGGGGCTTGGGCATTCCCTATACCCGCTCCAATGAGGCGCCGCCCCTGCCGGTGGAATATGGCCAGCTGATCAAAGACACCCTGGGCCATCTGGGCTGCGAGATCGAGATCGAACCGGGTCGTCTGATTGCAGGTAATGCCGGGCTGATGGTGAGCAAGGTGATCTATGTGAAATCCGGCGAGGACCGCGAGTTCCTCATCGTGGATGGCGCGATGAACGACTTGATCCGCCCGGCCATGTATGAGGCACACCACGATATTGTGGCGGTGAATGAACCTGCGCCGGGGATTGAGAATCGCCCCTATGATATCGTGGGGCCGGTCTGCGAAACCGGGGATACTTTTGCCAAACAACGCGACATGCCGCCACTTTCGGCCGGCGATCTTATCGCCTTTCGCTCTGCGGGCGCTTATGGGGCTGTGATGGCCAGCGAATATAACTCGCGCCCCCTTATTCCCGAAGTTCTGGTGCATGGGGATCAATTTGCGGTTATTCGCCCACGACCGGACTTTGACGAAATGATAAACCGCGATACCATCCCGGAGTGGCTCTGAGCGACCCGGCAGATTTTGCCGAGGTCCCGGCCACATGCAACGCCTAAAGGAGGCAGAGCAGCGATGGTGCGACGCGGCAAGAGTGATCCCCGACTTTATCCCCTGCGATGGCCGCTCCGGCTGACGCAGGCGGGGCTGTTTTGTGAACGCGCCCTGCGGGGGTTTTGGCCGCTGTTTTCTGTTTTGGCGGCTACAGCTGCCGCTTTGATGCTGGGGCTGCATGACCTACTGCCCAACCCGGTGCTCTGGAGCCTTGCCGCCGTTGTGCTGCTGGCACTGGTGGCCAGCCTGATCTTTGGGCTCTGGAGATTTCGCTTTCCACGCCGGGCAGAGGCACGTGCAAGACTGGATGCCAGCCTGCCGGGCCGTCCGGTCACGGCTTTGCTGGATGCGCAGGCAATTGGGCTGGGCGATGCCGGCGCAACGGCGCTGTGGCAGGCGCATCAGGCGCGTATGGCCCGGGCAGCCGCAGAGGCCAGGGCGCCTGCGCCCAATCTGCGTATTGCTTCGGCGGATCCCTTCGCGCTGCGGTATGTGGCTTTGGTTGCGCTGCTTATGGCGGTGATCTTTGGTTCCTTCTGGCGGGTCAGCACCCTGTCAGCCATGGCACCTGGCGGCGCTGGGGCGGCGCTGGCAGGCCCCTCCTGGGAGGGGTGGATCGAGCCTCCGCATTATACCGGACTGCCGGTTTTGTATCTCAATGATCAGCAGGGGGAAGTGTTGGAGCTGGCCGAAGGCAGCCGCATCACCCTGCGGTTTTATGGCGAAGTTGGCGCTTTGACCCTGGCACAGAGCCTGTCAGAACAAGTCGGGCCTGCCGGGGAAGGCCCGGCGCTGGAGCATGACATTGCCGTTCATCATTCTGGCGACCTCAAGATCGAGGGGCGCGGTGGTCGCAGTTGGGAGGTGGCTGTGCTGCCGGATCAGCCGCCCCATATCTCTATCCTTGGTCTGCCAGAACTGACCGAGGATGGGGCTTTGTCGCTGCCTTTCCTGGCCCAGGATGACTACGGGATTGAAGGCGGATCTGTGCGTATCTCGCTGGATTACCTTGCCCTGTCCCGCCGTCACGGCCTGCGCCTTGACCCTGAGACGCGGGAGGATGTCGTGCTGGACCTACCGATGCCGGTAAGCGGATCTCGGCAGGCTTTTGAGGCTGTGTTGATCGAGGATTTTGCCGCCCATCCCTGGGCGAACCTGCCGGTGGTTTTCAGCTTTTCTGTGCGGGACGCTGCCGGGCAATCCTCGACCTCTGCGGGGCTGGGCGCGCCTTTGGTGGCGCCACGGTTCTTTGATCCTCTGGCGGCGGCGGTGGCTGAACAGCGCCGGGATCTGATCTGGACGCGCGGCAACAGCCTGCGCATCACCCAATTGCTGCGGAGCCTGTCACACCGCCCTGAGGATCTGTTTCGCGAAGCCGGGAGCTATCTGCAGATGCGGGGCATTTTGCGCAGGCTTGAGGCGGCGCTGCGTCAGAGCAGCGACAGCGAGATGCCGATCAGTGAGGATCAGCGGACCGAAAGCGCCGCTGCACTTTGGGCCCTGGCGCAGAGCCTGGAAGAGGGCGATATTGGTGATGCCTTGGAGCGGATGCAGCGCGCTAAGGAACGGCTGAGTCAGGCGATGCGCGACGGCGCCAGCGATGAGGAAATTGCCCGCCTGATGCAAAAGCTGCGCGAGGCCACGCAGGACTACATGCGCCAATTGCAGCGCCAGGCGCAGCGTGACGGCCAATCCGGCGAAGGCTCTGAAGGGCAGCAAGAGGCCATGACGCTGAACCAGCAGGATCTGCAGGCGATGATGGATCGCATTCAGGAGTTGATGGAACAGGGCCGCATGGCCGAGGCCGAGCAGGCGCTGGAAGAGTTCCAACGGATGATGGAAAACATGCGGATGACCCAGAGCCAACAGGGGCAAAACGGGTCAGATGGCCAGCAGGCCATGGAGGATCTGGGCGAAACCCTGCAAGAGCAGCAGGGGCTTTCAGACCAGGCCTTTCGTGATTTGCAGGAGCAGTTCAATCCCAATGCGCAGGCCGGTGAAAGTCAGAACAATGAAGGGCGCAGCGGAGGTCAGGGCCGGGGGCAACAGCACCAGGGCGGCACTGGTGGCGCGGGTCAATCCGGTCAGAACGGCAGCGAGGGGCAGGGTGATGACAGCGGCCAGGCCCCCGGTGGTACCGCCCAGGGCGGCGGCGATGGCGGCACCCCTGGTGCAGGCAGTCTGGCGGATCAGCAGCGGGCCCTGCGCGAGGCACTGCGGCGCCAGCAAGAGGGGCTGCCACAAGGGCTGGGCGCAGAGGGCGAGGCCACTGGGCAAGCGCTGGACCGCGCTGGTGAGGCAATGGATGGCGCCGAAGAGGCGCTGCGCCAGGGCGATATGGCCGAAGCAATTGACCGCCAGTCCGAGGCCATGGAGGCCCTGCGCGAAGGCATGCGCGCCCTGGGCGAGGCCATGGCGCAGAACCAACAGCCCGGACAGCAGCCCGGGCAGGGGGACAGCGCCTCTTCTTCGCGGGCGGATCCGCTGGGACGCGACCGCAATGCTGGCGGGCTGGGCGATGAGCGGAATTCGGAGTTTGGCAATGGCCGGGCGCATCGCCGCGCCTGGGATCTGTTGGAAGAACTGCGTCGCCGGGTCGGAGAACAGGGGCGAGAAGAGGACGAACGGCGCTATTTTGAACGCCTGTTGGATCAATTTTAAACCCGCACGGGGCGCTGTGGGGGCACCTCAGTTGGCGACATGATGCAATGTGGTGATCCCAGGCCGCCCCCAGAAGGCATCTGTGTTTTTACAAAAGGTGGGGCTCCCGCCCAGGCCTTGGGATTTGAAAATCCCGCGCCCTTGTTGGGGCTGGCGCATAACGCTCTGAGAGAGCGTTATGCGGGGCGCCTAGAGGCACCGGCAGGACAAAACCCTGCGCAATGAGAGTGGCGAGAACGCAGTTTTCTGCGGCGCTAAGCCAGTGGTATTGCCTAGATCGGCGTGTTTTGCAGCGCTGTCACCTGGGTATCCAACCAGAGCCGCATTTGATCCACCCAGGTTACATAGCTGCTCAGGTAGGGGTCGGCCTGGGGCAGGATTTCCGCGATCTGTGGCGCATTGCTGTAGACCATCAACAGCGCCAGCACCACCAGGAGTGCTAGGGCAAACCCACGGGTGAAGCCGGACTTCCGAGGGGGCGGTGCCATGGCTTCGGGGGTAGGTGGTGGCGGGCTATCTGCGGCCCGTAATGTCGAGTTTATTTCTTCGATATCCGGCAAGACCCCACGTTTTAAGCCGCTGGCCTCGGCCGCAAGAAGGCGTGGGTCCTCGCCGCGAATACGGGCCATGCGGTCTTTGGTCTGCCGAGACCGCCGCGCCTCTTCGTTCTCGGGTAGGTCATCCAGCCCCAGGTTGGGCTGGGTTTCCAAGGATTGCGATTGGCCTTGGTCCGCTGCCCGCAGGCCCGCTTCCCGCTCGGCTTCCTCGCGCAGGATATCGCTGAGAGCTGGGTCCAGCCCACGCGGAGATGGCGTCGTGTCTGGCTCGGCGGTGGGCGTGGTAACGGGCTGCTCCTGCGTCACAAAACCATCAGCTTCTGGATCTGGTACGTGCGCCTCAGCGGCCTCGGGCGTCGCACCTTCAAAAAAGGCTGCGGCCTCCTGATCGGGGTCTGTTGCAAATTCGACCTCGGCGCCCTGATCAACGGCTTGATCGGCAGCAACGGGCTCTGGCTCGCTGCCTTCGTGGTCAGCTGGGGAAACGGAGGGCGTGGTGGGGGGCTGCTCTTGGGCGGCATCAGCTGCTACCGCAGCTGGTTCACCCGCCTCAGCATCAGGGGCCGGGACATGGCCTGCCGCTTGCTGAAACCAGGTGTCGCCGCAGTTGGAGCACTGCACATCGCGGCCTTCTTCGGGAATGACGTCATCCGGCACTTCGTACTGGGCACCACAATTCGGGCAGGTCAGACGCATAAAACTCTCCTTGACCCCGGCGGTCTCCGGGGAGCTGTCGGCAGTATTTTTAAATGACAATAGGCAGTTCAGCGCTTTGGTGAAAGGGTGAATTGTGCTTTGGCGGCTCTGATGCGGGCCTGCATCGGGGGCTTTGAACCATGGCCCATTGAAACTGACGGGCTGCTGGGGCAAAACTGCTGAGCGCATACAGGGGACAGTCGTGATAGAGCTGGAAAACGTTGGCTATAACTACGGGGGCGGGGAGCTGCTGAGCGATGTCTCGGTTAAACTGGCTCCGGGGTCTTTTCATTTCCTGACCGGGCCTTCGGGCGCGGGCAAAACCACCCTGTTGAAACTCTGCTATGGCGCGCTGACGCCGACCTCGGGTCGGGTGCGGGCCTTTAACATGGATGTACAGGGGCTGGACCGGGATCAGATGGCACATCTGCGCCGTCGGGTTGGCGTAGTGCATCAGGACTGCCGGTTTCTGGACCACCTGCCGGTGATCGAAAACATCGCACTGCCGCTGATCGTTGCGGGCAAGGACCTGTCCCAGGAAGAAGCCAACCTGCGGGAGCTGTTGAACTGGGTGGGCCTGTCGCAGCGCGCCGATGCGCTGCCGCCGGAACTCTCCGGGGGGGAGCGACAAAGGGCGGCACTGGCGCGGTCGGTCATCTTGTCGCCGGAGGTGATTGTTGCGGATGAGCCGACAGGGAACGTTGATTGGGAAATGTCGCAGCGCCTGTTGCAGCTGCTGGTCGAACTGAACCGGATGGGCAAGACCATCCTGGTAGCGACCCATGACATGGCCCTGATCCGCGCCGCCAAGAAACAAGTACAGGCGCGGGTGCTGCGGATCTCGGCCAAACAGCTGATCCAAGCGGGGGCAGACCTATGAGCGAAGGACGGTTGCGCAAACTCATCATGGGCGATGCCCAGGCGGACCGGGTGGTGCCACCCAGTGGTTTTACTGCCCAGCTAACCCTGTTTGTCTCAGGCGCGATGGCCTTTTTGGCGGTTTTTGCCCTGGCGCTTTCGCTGGCCTCGGGACGCCTGGCCAATCGCTGGGCGGATGAGCTGGCCCGCGCCGCCACCCTGCGGATCAATGCCCCCGCCGAACAGCGGGTAGCTCAGACCGAAGCTGCCCTGACCATTTTGCGCCAAACCCCTGGCGTGGCCTCGGCGCGTGCCTTCACCACCGAAGAACAGGTCGAGTTGCTGTCGCCCTGGTTCGGATCCTCTTTGCCCATCGACAGCCTGCCAGTGCCGCAGCTGATTGAGGTGATCGAAGGCGACCCCGGCTATGACGGCACCGGGCTGCGTCTGCGGCTGCAGGCGGAGGTGCCAGGGGCGGTGCTGGATGACCATACGCGCTGGCGTGCGCCATTGGTTGATGCGGCCCGCGCCCTGCGGCGCCTTGGCGCGGTGTCGATCCTGCTGATTGCCGGGGCTACGGCGGCGATGATCACGCTGGCTGCCAATGCGGCGCTTGCGGCCAATGCCCAAGTGATCGAAGTGCTGCGTCTGGTCGGGGCACTGGATAGCTATATCGCCCATGCCTTTGTGCGCCGCTTTACTCTGCGCGCTCTGGGCGGGGCTGCTGCAGGTGTCGGGTTGGGCATGATTGGGGTCTGGCTGATGCCGGCGGCCTCAAATGAGGGTGGGTTTTTGACTGGGCTGGGCTTTCAGGGTTGGGCCTGGCTACTGCCGCTCCTGATCCCACCACTTGGCGCTCTGGTCGCTTTTGCCGCCACAACCCGCGCCGCCAATAAACGTCTGGGAGATTTGACGTGAGCTTTGCAATTCAATGGCTGCGGTCATTCCTGTTTGTGTTTCAGATCTATTTCATGATGCCGATCTTTGGCCTGGTCTTTGCGCCCTGGGCCATCTTTAGCAAACGCGGCGCGCGGGCCTGCTGCAAAAGCTATTCGCGTTGGGTGTTCTGGACGGCCCGTTTTATGGTTGGCATCCGCTGTGAAGTGCGCGGTACGCCGCCCACTGGTGAAGTGCTGATCGCGGCCAAACACCAGTCTTTTCTGGACATCATGATGATCTTTACAGCGCTGCCCACCGCCAAGTTCATCATGAAAAAAGAGATCCTGCGCACCCCGGTGATCGGGCAATATGCCAAGTTGCTGGACTGCGTGGCAGTGGACCGTGGCAAGCGTGGCGCGGCGATTGAAAAAATGGTCAAGGACGTCAAGGAGGGCCACCAGGAGGCGGGTCAGTTGATCATCTATTCCCAAGGAACCCGCGTCGCACCGGGCGTCAAGGCCGACTATAAGGTGGGCACCGGGGTTCTTTACGAACAGCTGGCGCAGCCCTGCGTTCCGGTGGCGACCAATGTCGGGGTGCTCTGGCCGCGCACCGGTATCATGCGCAAGCCTGGTGTGGCGGTGGTGGAATTTCTCGACCAGATTGATGCGGGGCTGGATCGCAAGGTGTTCATGGAGACCCTGGAAACACGGGTCGAAGCAAAATCAAATGAGCTGATGCGAGAAGCGGGGTTTGATCCGGATGCAGTATCTTAAGACGATCAGCGATCTAGAAGCGCTCTATGGTACGCCGGGCGCGCCCTCGCTGCGCAAGGTGGCGCGCCGGATGACGCCGCTGTATCGCAAGTGGATCATGGCCTCCAAGCTGTGCATGTTGACCACCGTGGGGCCAGAGGGAACCGATGACAGCCCGCGGGGTGACGATGGTCCTGTGGTGCTGGAGCTGGACCCGGGCACCCTGGCGATGCCGGATTGGCGTGGCAACAACAGGTTGGATTCCCTGCGCAATATCATTCGAGACGGGCGAGTCTCCCTGATGTTTCTGGTGCCTGGGTCGAACAATGTTGTGCGTCTCAACGGCACCGCACAGGTGACCGCGGATGCGGATCTGCGCGCCCGGTTTGAGAAAAAGGGCAAGCTGCCCGCCACGGTGATCGTCATCGCCATTGATGAGATCTACAGCCAATGCGCCCGTGCCATGCTGCGGGCCGGGACCTGGAAGGGGCTGGACGAAAGCCTGGACCTGCCCAGCATGGGCGAGATCCTGGCGGAACAGACCGAAGGCGAAGAAGGTGGCGCGGAGTATGATCAGGCCTGGGCTGGGCGCGCGGCCCAGACCATGTGGTAGCGCCCCGTGGAGCCGATTGAGATGGGCTCTGACCCGGGCGCCGCGCTGATCTGGATAGGCAGCTACCTGGTGATCTGGGGGCTGCTCTTGTGGTTGTCGCCTCGGTTCCGCGAAGGTTTTGTTGACTGGCTGCGCCTGAAAGACCCTCTTGGCTGGCGGTTTTGGCGGCAAAACATTCTGTTTGCCGCCTTTAGCCTTTGCTATCTGGCAGTGGGCCTGCTGTTTCTCGGCCTGTGACAAGACCACCATGCAGCGGGGAAATGGGCATTTCCCCGGCGCTTTTGCTCATTGCTCGGATAGAAGGGATCACCCGTGGATCAGGTCCCCAATCAGGATCTGGGGCCGAATATTGGTGAAGTTCGGCACATCATCGACGATGACACCACCGGTTTCGGACATGGCTTTGTCCAGCGCCTCCATATCCGGGAAGGTGATGGTGGCAATCGCCAGATAGGCGGGTGGGACATCGGGACCGCTGGCCAGACCCTTGGTCACTTCGACGCCTTCGATCACCTCTCCCCAATGTTCCTGCAGCAGGGGCAGATGGGTCTCGAGATAATAGTCATAGTCAAAAATGGCGTCTTCACGGGCGGGGTAGATTACTTGCAGGGTGGTGGGCATTTATGAGGGATCCTCGATTGCTGTGTTGCCGCTAGAATCGGCCGTTTGGCGCAGGGATGCAAGCTGCACAATGCGCAGAGAAGAGGACGCGCAACCCGACGCGTGAGGCTAGCTGAAACCGTTCTGTGTCTTGGCTAATGGCAGTTACTTCGCATCGCCAAAGTACACGAAGCTCATCTTGTTGCCATCTAGATCACGGACATAGGCTCCAAAGAAATCCGGTCCATATTGCGGACGTGGTCCAGGTTCCCCTTCATTGGAACCTCCAGCGGCGAGTGCGGCGGCATGCGCCGCCTGCACTTCGGCCTCGCTTTCGCACAGCAAACCAACCATATTGCCATTCCCCACAGTGGCCTCTTCTTGGTTGAACGGTCGCGTTACCCAAATCCGACCACCACCACGCAGGCCATAGCAAAACCCATCAGGCATGAACTCCATCACCACTGTTCCACCAATCAGGGGTAAGACGGCATCAAAATAGGCCCTGGCCCGTGATACGTCGTTAGAACCGATCATTACATAGTTTAGGGACATCTAGCGCCTCAAATGAAAAGAACATATAGTGAACATTTGACATTTATGTGGAGATAGAGCAACCCCTGAGTTTTTCTGCCAGTTCAGGACTTCCCGCCCAAGAGCAAAGGTTCCCAGGAATTTTGGCCAGAAGGCAGAACTTTACATAGAAGCTTTGAATGTCCTGATCGCGAAGCCGGAGGCAATGAGTAAGCCCTAAAGAAGGAATGAGCCAACCCAATTTGACTGCGCCGCAATTGACTGGCCTCTATCTGTCTGCTGCCCCAGAAAAAAACGCCCCGGACAATTGCCGGGGCGCGATACCTTCACAAGAGGGCGGTCTTAGCTATGGATGGCGCCGGTGCCGCAGGCGAGGGCGGCCTCGCGGACTGCTTCCGAATAGGTCGGATGGGCATGGCAGGTCAGGGCGATATCCTCGGCGGAGGCGCCAAATTCCATCGCCACGCAGAGCTCGTGGATCATGTCACCAGCCGCTGGGCCAATGATGGCAGCGCCGAGAACCCGGTCAGTTTCCTTGTCGGTGATGATTTTGACAAAGCCACCTTCAGCCTGGTGTACAGCCTTGGCACGGGCGTTGCCCATAAACATGAACTTGCCAACCTTGACCTTGCGGCCCTCAGCCTTGAGCGCATCCTCGGTGGCGCCGACGGTGGCCACTTCAGGCGTGGTGTAGACCACGCCAGGGATGACGCCGTAGTTCACGTGACCATGTTTGCCCGCGATGACATCAGCCACGGCCATGCCCTCATCCTCGGCCTTATGCGCCAGCATCGGGCCTTCAATGACATCGCCAATGGCATAGATGCCGGGGATATTGGTGCGCCACTGGGCGTCTGTGGCGATCTGGCCACGTTCGGTCAGTTTGACCCCCAATGCATCCAGGCCCAGGCCATCCGCATAGGGTTTGCGCCCTGTTGCCACCAGCACCACATCGGCGTCGATCACTTCTTCGGCGTCGGGCTTTTTCTTCAGCGAGTATTTCACTTTGGCCTTGGTCTTGGTGGCCTCAACCCCCCGAACCGCAGCGCCCATGATGAATTTCAGGCCCTGTTTTTCCAGAATACGTTTGAAGCCACGCTGCACGTCCTTGTCCATGCCGGGGCAGACCGCATCCATGTATTCAACCACGGTGACCTCGGCGCCAAGGCGGGCATAGACCGACCCCAGCTCGAGCCCGATGACGCCCGCGCCGATGACGACCATTTTCTTGGGCACTTTGGGCAGATCCAGCGCGCCAGTGGAGGTGACGACAACTTTTTCATCGACTTCAACACCGGGCAGGGTGGAGGGCACAGAGCCGGTTGCCACAACGATGTTCTTGGCCTCATGGGTCTCATCGCCGACCTTGACCTGGCCCGCGGCGGGAATCGAAGCCCAGCCTTTCAGCCAGTCGATCTTGTTCTTTTTCATCAGGAACTCAACGCCACCGGTGTTCTGGCCAACGACGTCTTCTTTGTAAGATTTCATCTGGTTCCAGTCCACCGAGGGGGATTTGCCCTTGAGGCCCATGCCGGCAAAATTATGCTCTGCCTCGTGCAGCATATGGGTGGCGTGCAGCAGTGCCTTGGAGGGGATGCAGCCGATGTTGAGGCAGGTGCCGCCGAGGGTGTCGCGGCCCTCTACGATGGCGGTTTTGAGGCCCAGCTGGGCGCAGCGAATTGCACTGACATAGCCGCCGGGGCCTGCGCCGATGATGATGACGTCGTAGCTTGCCATTAGTGAGGGTCCTTTGTGGTTGGTTGGGGTGGGGGCGCTGCCCCCGGCCCTTGCGGGCCTCCCCCGGAATATTTCTGGGAAAGATGAAAGCCTAAATCAGGGCGGCGATCAACATGGATGTGGTGGCCAGCAGGCTGATGAACCAGATCACCGAGCGCCAGGGGGAGAGCCCCAGGGCATAGGCTGGCACATAGGCGATGCGCGCACCGAGATAGATCCAGGCGCAGGCCTGGGTGGTTGTGGTGGATTGCTCACCAAGCGTTACGACCAGGCAGGCAATGGTGAAGAGGGCAAGGCCCTCAAAGTGGTTTTCCATCGCCCGTTTGAAGCGGCCAGCGGTGCCGGTCAGCGTCACGGGTTCATCGCGCGGGCCTAGCGCCACGCGGCGGCTGACCTGCTGATTGGCAGTGAAGGAATAGGCGCAGAACTGCAGGATCTGCAGCAGGGCGGCGAGGGTGAGGACGGTGAGTTCAGTGGTCATAAGCATCATTTACAATCCGCATTGTAGGGCAATGTCAGGTCGTTCCGGCCACTGGTCGGCTCTGTCATCTGCACGACGCAGACAAGACCCCAGAGCGGGAGGGGCATTGGATTGAACTGCTTTCAAGTTTGACACTTTTGATGTCCTCCCGGCGTCCATTGACGGCATTTACGATGCTAAAAATGCCAATCCACATCAAAAGCCCAGCACTAAATGTTGGTTCGCCTTTGTTCGGGCCCTCAGCTTGGTTCCAGCCCAGCCAGTTAAAAGCGATTGAAGTGAACACCATCACAGCAAAGAAAGTGGGCAAAACGACTAGAAAGAAACGCCAATGGCGGGATTTCCCGGTCAGGAAGAGGTGAGTGCCGCAGGTTCCGCAAAGGTGAAAATCGGTCTTGTTCACACCTCTCCACGGGTTGGTTCGCATCATAGCCAACGTTGACTGGATGCGCCCGCAATCGGGGCACTTTATCCCGCACCAGCGCGCCCAATAGCTGGGTTTTTCACCAATTTTGGGCGCGCTGATTTTGTAGGGCTGGCTAGGAACCCCCCGCAAAGGTTTACAGATCCATCAGCAGACGGCGGGGATCTTCCAGCGCTTCTTTGACGCGGACCAGGAAGGTCACGGCACCTTTGCCGTCGACGATGCGGTGGTCATAGCTCAGCGCCAGATACATCATCGGGCGGATAACCACTTCACCATTGATCGCCATGGGGCGGTCCTGGATCTTGTGCATGCCGAGGATACCGGACTGTGGTGGGTTCAGGATCGGCGAGGACATCAGCGAGCCGTAGACACCGCCGTTGGAGAGCGTGAAGGTGCCGCCCTGCATATCGGCCATCGAGAGCTTGCCGTCGCGGGCCAGCTTGCCTTTGGCAGAGATGGCTTTCTCGATTTCGGCAAAGGACATCGTATCGGCATCACGGATGACCGGAACCACCAGACCTGTGGGGGTGCCGGCGGCCACGCCCATGTTGACGTAGTTCTTGTAGACAACATCGGTACCGTCGATCTCGGCGTTGACTTCGGGCACTTCTTTCAGCGCGTGGCAGCAGGCCTTGGTGAAGAAGGACATAAAGCCGAGACGGACGCCGTGCTTTTTCTCGAACTGGTCCTTGTACTGGCTGCGCAGGGCCATGACCTCGCCCATGTCCACCTCGTTATAGGTGGTCAGCATGGCGGCAGTGTTCTGGCTTTCCTTCAGACGCTTGGCGATAGTCTGGCGCAGGCGGGTCATTTTCACCCGCTCTTCGCGAGAGGCATCTGCAGGTGCGGCAGGGGCAGCTGGAGCCGGTGTTGCGGCCGGTGCAGCGGCTGGGGCGGCAGTGGGCGCAGGGGCCGCAGCGGCGGCGGCCATGGCGCGTGCAACATCGTCTTTCATGATCCGGCCATCGCGACCGGTGCCTGCAACATTGGCGGCAGAGAGTCCGGCCTCAGCCATGGCTTTTTCCGCCGATGGCGCATTGGCGATGTCCTTGCCTGCGGCGGCCGGAGCAGCAACAGCCGCAGGCGCTGCGGCTGGCGCCGCCGCTCCCGCAGCAGCAGAACCGGAGATCACGCCGAGTTTGGCGCTGGCTTCAACCGTGCTGCCTTCGGCGGCGGTGATTTCAGCCAGAACACCAGCGGCGGGGGATGGAACCTCGACGGAGACCTTGTCGGTTTCCAGCTCGCAGAGCATTTCGTCCTGCGCAACAGCATCGCCGACCTTTTTGAACCAGACCGAAACAGTGGCTTCGGTCACGGATTCGCCCAGGGTGGGAACCATGACATCGGTGCTGCCACCGCTTGCTGCGGGAGCTGGGGCTGCGGCGGCTGCAGCAGCGGCCGGTGCCGGGGTGGCTGCGGCGCCAGCGGCTGAGATATTGGCCAGCAGCGCGTCAACGCCAACGGTATCGCCTTCTTTGGCGACGATATCGGCTAGAACGCCAGCGGCAGGCGCGGGCACCTCTACGGTGACCTTGTCGGTTTCCAGCTCACAGAGCATTTCGTCCTGTGCGACGGTGTCGCCGGGTTTCTTGAACCAGGTGGCAACGGTGGCTTCGGTAACGGATTCGCCCAGGGTGGGCACGCGAACTTCGGTGGTCATGTCTGTCTTCCTCAGATTCAGATGGTCAGCGCGTCGTTCACGAGCGCAGCTTGTTGGGCTTTATGTTGGCTGGCGAGGCCCGTTGCGGGCGAGGCCGAGGTGGCACGGCCAATGTATACTGGCCGGGTGTGCTTGGCCTTGATGCGGCTCAGCACCCATTCGATATTGGGCTCAATGAAGGTCCAGGCCCCCTGGTTTTTGGGCTCTTCCTGGCACCAGACCATTTCAGCGCCTTTGAACCGCTCCAGCTCCTTAACCAGCGAGATCGCCGGGAAGGGATAGAACTGCTCAATCCGCATCAGATAGACATCATCGATACCGCGGGCGTCGCGCTCTTCCAGCAGGTCATAGTAAACCTTGCCCGAGCACATGACGACACGTTTGATCTTGTCATCTGCCACCAGTTTGGTGTCGGAGTTGCCGTGCTGGGCATCATCCCACAAAACCCGGTGGAAACTGGAACCGGTGGTGAATTCTTCGGCCTTGCTGACGGCCAGTTTGTGGCGCAGCAGCGACTTAGGCGTCACCAGCATCAGCGGTTTGCGGAAGGAGCGGTGCAGCTGACGGCGCAGGATGTGGAAGTAGTTGGCCGGTGTGGTGCAATTGGCCACGATCCAGTTGTCCTGACCACACATCTGCAGGAACCGCTCCAGTCGCGCTGAGGAGTGCTCAGGTCCCTGACCTTCAAACCCGTGGGGCATCAGACAGACCAGACCGGACATTCGCAGCCATTTGCTTTCGCCTGAAGAGATGAACTGGTCGAACATGATCTGGGCGCCATTGGCAAAATCGCCAAACTGCGCTTCCCAGAGCGTCAGCGCATTGGGTTCCGCCAGCGAATAGCCATATTCAAAACCGAGAACCGCATATTCCGACAGGGCTGAATCGATCACATCATAGTGGGACTGACCCGGGCGGATATTGTTGAGCGGGTAATAGCGCTCTTCGGTTTCCTGGTTGATGATGCCGGAGTGGCGCTGCGAGAAGGTGCCACGGGTGGCATCCTGGCCGGCCAGACGGACCGGATAACCTTCGGTCAGCAGGGAGCCAAAGGCCAACGCTTCGCCGGTTGCCCAGTCAAAGCCCTCGCCGCTTTCAAACATCTTGCCACGGGTCGCCAGGAAGCGGCCGACGGTCTTATGCATCGGGAAGCCCTCGGGCACTGAAGCCAGGCTCTTGCCGATTTCTGCCATGGTTTCCGGTGCGATTGCGGTGGCGCCACGCTGATAGTCGGCGTCTTTCTTGTCCAGATGCGACCAGCGCCCGTCCAGCCAGTCGGCCTTGTTGGGTTTGTAATCTTTGCCGATCTCGAACTCTTCGTTCAGATGCGCCTGGAACGAGGCCTTCATGTCCTCGATTTCGCCCTCGGGGATCAGCCCGTCCTTGACCAGACGTTCGGTGTACAGGCTGAGCGTGGTCTTATGGCCCTTGATCTTCTTGTACATCAACGGGTTGGTGAACATGGGCTCATCGCCCTCGTTGTGACCAAAGCGACGGTAGCAGAAGATGTCGAGGACAACGTCCTTGTGGAATTTCTGGCGGAACTCGGTGGCCACCTTGGCGGCATGCACCACAGCCTCTGGGTCGTCACCATTGACGTGGAAGATCGGCGCCTCAACCACCAGCGCGTTGTCGGTGGGATAGGGGGAGGAGCGCGAGAAGTGCGGTGCGGTGGTGAAACCAATCTGGTTGTTCACCACGATATGCATGGTGCCGCCGGTTTTGTGGCCCTTGAGGCCCGAGAGCGCAAAACACTCAGCCACAACACCCTGGCCGGCAAAGGCCGCATCACCGTGCAACAGGATCGACAGAACCTTGGTGCGATCGGTGTCGTTTTTCTGATCCTGCTTGGCGCGGACCTTGCCCAGAACAACCGGGTTTACCGCCTCAAGATGCGAAGGGTTGGCGGTCAGGCTGAGGTGTACATTATTGTCGTCAAACACCCGGTCAGATGAGGCTCCGAGGTGGTATTTCACATCGCCTGAGCCATCGACGTCTTCCGGTTTGTAGCTGCCACCCTGGAACTCGTTAAAGATGGCGCGGTAGGGTTTCTGCATCACATTGGCCAGAACCGACAGGCGGCCCCGGTGCGGCATGCCGATGACGATCTCTTCGACGCCCAGGTTGCCACCACGTTTGATGATCTGCTCCATCGCCGGGATCAGGCTTTCGCCACCATCCAGACCAAAGCGCTTGGTGCCCATGTATTTTACATGCAGGAATTTCTCAAAACCCTCGGCCTCAACCATCTTGTTGAGGATCGCCTTACGGCCTTCACGGGTGAATTTGATTTCCTTGTCATAGCCCTCGATGCGCTCTTTCAGCCAGGCCGATTGCGCCGGGTCGGAGATATGCATGTACTGCAGCGCAAAGGTGCCGCAATAGGTACGTTTGACGATGTCGACGATCTGGCGCATCGAAGCGACCTGCAGGCCCAGAACATTGTCGATGAAGATCGGGCGATCCATGTCGGCTTCGGTAAAGCCATAGCTTTGAGGGTCCAGCTCGGGGTGAGGGGTATCACCGCGCATGGCCAGTGGATCAAGATCAGCAGCCAGGTGACCCCGAATACGGTAGGCGCGGATCAGCATCAGGGCACGAATGGAATCGAGCACGGCGCGCTGGATCTGCTCTTGCGAGACTTCGACACCGACGGCCTGGGCTTTCTCAGCGATCTTTTTGCCAGCGGCCTTGGTTTCCACCGGCGCAGGCCATTCGCCTGTCAGCGCAGCGGTCAGATCGTCATTGGGGGCAGGCGGCCAATCGCCCCGTGCCCAGGAGGGGCCAGCGGCCTCTGCCTGCACATCCGGTTCTGCATCGCCCATCTGGCGGAAGAACTCAGCCCAGGCTGCGTCTACCGCATTTGGGTCTTTGGCGTATTGGGCATAGAGCTGTTCAAGGTATTCGGCGTTGTGCCCCTGCATAAAAGAGGAGGCGTGGAACAGGTCGTTGGAGGAGGTGTCTGTCATGGGTGTTCTCACTGCAGAGGATCAGAGACTGGGTTTCGAAAAAAGGTAGCTTTGGTCGGGCAAATTGCTTTGACCGAAGGGTATAGGGCAGATGTGTTTCGCAATGCTTACGGAGATTTCTGCAGAAGGCGTGCGCGCGGCACGGCCGGTCGACAGGCCTGCAGTTACCTGTTGTTCGTTTCGAAAGCCCAGAAATTTGGGTGCCTGCGTCATGTCTGCCTGCCGTTTTCGAGTGGGTAGGCCGGGGCGATTTCTTCGCCCCGGCTGGTATTCTTTAGCCTTTGATCGCTTTCAGCACGGCTTCGCCCAGGCCCGCAGGGCTTTCGGCGACAACGATGCCAGCGGCTTTCATCGCTTCGATCTTATCCTCGGCACCACCTTTGCCACCGGCAACAATCGCGCCAGCGTGGCCCATGCGGCGGCCGGGAGGGGCTGTACGACCTGCGATAAAGCCAGCAACAGGCTTCCAACGGCCCTTTTTGCGCTGCTCGGCGAGGAACTCGGCGGCTTCTTCTTCGGCAGAGCCGCCGATTTCACCGATCATGATGATGGATTCTGTTTCATCATCGTCCAGGAACAGGTCCAGCACGTCGATATGCTCGGTGCCTTTGATGGGGTCGCCACCAATGCCCACGGCCGAAGACTGGCCCAAACCAATGTCAGAAGTCTGTTTCACAGCTTCATAGGTTAGGGTGCCGGAGCGCGATACAACACCCACGCTCCCGCGTTTGTGAATATGGCCGGGCATAATGCCGATCTTGCAGGCATCCGGGGTGATCACGCCGGGGCAGTTAGGGCCGATCAGGCGCGATTTCGAGCCTTCCAGCGCGCGCTGAACACGCATCATGTCCAGCACCGGGATGCCCTCGGTGATGCAGACGATCAGTTCCATCTCAGCATCAATGGCTTCGAGGATCGAGTCGGCGGCAAAGGGGGGCGGCACGTAGATGACGGAAGCATTGGCTTCGGTCACGTGTTTGGCTTCGTGCACGGAGTTGAAGACCGGCAGGCCAAGGTGGTCTACGCCGCCCTTGCCCGGGGTCACACCGCCAACCATTTTGGTGCCATAGGCAATGGCCTGTTCAGAGTGAAAGGTGCCCTGCGAGCCGGTAAAGCCTTGACAGATAACCTTGGTATTTTCGTCGATGAGGACTGCCATGAGTCTGGTCCTTGCTTAAGAGTTGGTTTTGCGCAAAAGCACCGTGATATTGTCGTCCACCGGCAGCGAGAACTTGTTCACCAGATGGGTGGTGAACCCTGCGCGCGCGGCGACATCACTAAGGCTTTGCAGCGTGAAGTAGTTGACGTGATCGGGATAGCGGAAACCGCACCATTTTGGCCCGATCACACGGCGATTAAGAGAAGCATAGTTCGGCACCCGGATGAAAACTGCACCGGTTGGTTTGAGCGTGCGATGCGCCCCCTTGAGCACCGGAAGAACGGCTGTTTCATGTTCGAGATAGGAGAACATGACAACACCGTCAAAATGCTCTTCGGGGAAGTCCCAGATCGCTTCGGCGCCTGGCCCGTGCAGGCAGTAACCTCCGTGCTGACGCATCCAACCGTCGGCATGGCGATGCATCGCCACTGACAGCTCGATCCCGTGTGGTGTCATCGGCGGCTGGATGCGTTGGCCCCAGCCACAACCGATGTCGAGCACGGCACCGTCATTGAACCATTTGCGAAATTGTTGGGTCTTGTCCCGATACATCCCCAGGTGACCCCGCAGTTTGCGGGCCATGGGAGAGAAAGGGGTGGATCCCTTTGAAACCGTTTTCTTGGCCTCATAGGTTTTTTCCCAGGCAAAATCCTCTTCCAACGCTTCATAGGCAGGCGGATTTCCAAGATAGACAAACTGGCATGAATTACAGCACACGATGTTCCAAGGCTCCGGAGAGTAGGTCGGAACCAAGGTCGCGGCCTCACTCTCACAGGCGGGACAAGGTCGATTTATTTGTCGCTGATCCAGTGCCACGTCCGGTTCTCAACCCTTAACCGCTTTGACGATTTTCTCGGCGCCATCGGACAGGTTGTCGGCGGCGATCACGTCAAGACCAGAGGTGTTGATGATCTCTTTGCCGGCTTCCACATTGGTGCCCTCAAGACGCACCACCAGCGGAACCTGCAGGCCAACTTCCTTGACCGCGGCAACGACACCCTCGGCAATCACATCGCAGCGCATGATGCCGCCGAAGATGTTGACTAGGATGCCTTTGACCTGTGGATCAGAGGTGATGATCTTGAAAGCCTCGGTGACTTTCTCTTTGGTGGCGCCGCCGCCAACGTCGAGGAAGTTTGCGGGCTCAGCACCGTAGAGTTTGATGATGTCCATGGTGGCCATCGCCAGACCCGCGCCGTTCACCATGCAACCGATCTCACCGTCAAGCGCGATATAGTTCAGGTCATACTTGGAGGCTTCCAGCTCTTTGGAGTCTTCTTCGGTGGTGTCGCGCAGCTCAGCCACATCGGGGTGGCGGTACATGGCGTTGCCGTCAAAGCTGACCTTGGCGTCGAGCACTTTCAGATCACCGGTGTCCGACACGATCAGCGGGTTGATTTCCAGCATCTCCATGTCTTTGTCGGTGAAGGCTTGGTACAGCTGGCCCATCAGTTTGACGCACTGCTTGATCTGCACGCCCTCAAGGCCGAGCGAGAAGGCGATGCGACGGCCGTGGAAAGCCTGATAGCCGGTGGCCGGATCAACCGAGAAGGAGAGGATTTTCTCAGGGGTTGCAGCGGCAACCTCTTCGATGTCCATGCCGCCTTCAGTCGAGCAGACAAAGGAGATGCGCGAGGTCTGGCGATCCACCAGCAGCGCCAGGTAGAGTTCGGTCTGAATGCCCGAGCCCGCTTCGATATAGATGCGGTTGACCTGTTTGCCCACTGGGCCGGTCTGATGTGTGACCAGGGTGCGGCCCAGCATCTTTTTGGCTTCTTCCGAGGCCTCTTCAACCGATTTGGTCAGGCGGACACCGCCTTTTTCACCGGCATCGGCTTCTTTGAAGGAGCCCTTGCCGCGACCGCCGGCATGGATCTGCGCTTTTACCACCCAAAGTGGGCCGTCAAGCTCACCTGCTGCGGTTTTGGCTTCGTCGGCCTTCAGTACGATGCGACCGTCGGAAACTGGCGCTCCGTAGCTGCGAAGGAGGGCCTTGGCCTGATATTCGTGGATGTTCATGAGAAACTGTCCCGTCTGGCTTCAATAATCTCTGTCATAACGCCGTCATATGCCAAATGTTTAAAGGCTTTTCTGACGTCTCACAGAGAAATGATGAAGATTTTCGGTTTTTGTGATCACGGCTTTCGGGGGTGTGATCACAAATTTGCAAATGGCCAATTCAATTGATTCGTTACTCAACGTCAGGTCAAAAACGACACTCTTGGCAAGGCACCGACCCTGGAGAGGGTGGCCACGTCGCCCCCGCCGCTGATTGCGGGGTTGGACGGGGGCGTACAAAAGAAAATGCACGCCCCGATGGGAGCGTGCATGATGGTTTTGGCTGCGATCAAATCGCGGCAGATATCAGTTCAGCGAGCCGTCGATACCTTTGCAGGCGTCAACCAGACCCTGAACCGCTGCAACGGAAGTGTCGAACATTTCCTGCTCGTCTTTGTTGAGCTTGATGTTCACCACACGCTCAACACCGCCGGCGCCGATCACGGTGGGCACGCCGACATACATGTCGTTGACGCCAAGGTCGCCATCACAGTAGGCGGCGCAGGGCAGAACGCGCTTCTGGTCTTTCAGGTAGGCTTCGGCCATTTCGATCGCCGAGGCGGCCGGCGCATAGAAGGCGGAACCGGTTTTCAGCAGGCCAACGATTTCGGCGCCACCATCACGGGTACGCTGAACCATGGCGTCCAGTTTCTCCTGGGTGGTCCAACCCATGTCGATCAGGTCGGGCAGGGGGATGCCGCCAACGGTGGAGTAACGCACGGATGGCACCATGGTGTCGCCGTGGCCGCCCAGAACAAAGGCGGTTACGTCGCGCATGGAGACGTTGAATTCTTCGGCCAGGAAGTGGCGGAAACGGGCAGAGTCCAGCACGCCAGCCATGCCGCAGACCTTGTTGGTGGGCAGGCCAGAGAATTTCTGCAGCGCCCAGACCATTGCGTCCAGCGGGTTGGTGATGCAGATGACAAAGGCGTCTGGCGCGTGGGCTGCAATGCCTTCGCCAACGGATTTCATCACTTTCAGGTTGATGCCCAGCAGGTCATCACGGCTCATGCCTGGCTTGCGGGCAACACCTGCGGTCACGATGCAGACATCTGCGCCAGCAATGGCGGAATAATCGCTCGAGCCGGACATGGCTGCGTCGATTTTCTCAACAGGGCCGGATTGGGCGATGTCGAGCGCCTTGCCCTGGGGAAGGCCGTCAGCGATGTCAAACAGAACGACGTCGCCCAGTTCTTTGATTGCTGCGAGATGGGCGAGCGTGCCGCCGATGTTGCCTGCGCCAATAAGCGCGATCTTGGGTCTGGCCATGGGGATTTCTCTCCGGTCCGGTTGAAATTGGGGGGATGCCTACGCCCTCAGGCGCGCCCGCGCAAGTGTTCTGCGCTGCGGCATAACGGGGGCAGTGACCGGGCTTTGAGGAGCGGGGTGTGCAAAAAGGCTTGCAAATAAGGCCTATGCGGCAATCAACTCTTGTTACACTTGTTGATATGTTTTTCGCATTTGTGATCGGGGCGGTCGCATTTGCAGCGCTGTCACAGGGGTTCACCCCATCGCAGGGCCTTAGTGAAAGCAAGGGGAGGGCGTCGATTCTGGCACCGTAATTGCCGGAGGCAGTGTGGTGCAGAGCAGGTCAGTTGAGGTCAGCTGGCGGGCTGGAACCAGAGCTTGAGCGGCACATCAGGGGGCTATTTGGCAGGGGTTTTGTCAGGCAGACCCTGTAAGTGACCTCTGCGAAGATAGACTGGGAAGGGCAGGCGCGCCCTATGCGCGCCAGACTTCTCTAGTGATCTGCCGGTGTGAGGCGCCTAGGCGATCAGGCGTCATTATCTACAGTCGGCACGGCTTCGGCCAGGGCCTCGAAGGACTGGCCGGAAGCCATGAGGCAGGTCATGCCGGTGGGCATGGTCACTGTGATGGTCCAGCTGCCGCTTTCAGCTGAGGCAAAAGTCTCCATGACCATGCCCTGCTGGCCAATGCCAATGGCCTGACGGCTTTCGCCATATTTCGAGGCGAGGCGCTCAACGACCACTTCGCGCGGTGCGCAGTTGCGGCCCTGGGCCAGTGCGGGGGTGGCGGCCATAAGGCTCGCGGTAAAGCCCAGTGCAGACAGGCCAAGTACAGTTCTAAACATCGTCTTCTCCTTGGGTTTTACCCTATGCGGAACGGCTGACCTGAGAGAGAGCGGTCGCGAGACCTCCCTTTCGAACCCGTCAGATCGGGGCCGGTTTTGGTTGACGTAATGGTTATGCGAGCCTTTGGCCCGGTCTTTCCTTAACGGGCTTTTGCCCTCGCAGGAGCGGAACGGTGCTTGGCCCTGACCCTTATAAATAGGGCGTTTGGGGCTGCGGTGATCCCAGGCCAGTTGGCCGCTGCGATATAAAAATTGTGCCAAGGAGGGTTTGAAAAATAGTTAATCTGCCGAGCCAATAGGAGAGAAGAAAAACTACGGGGGAAATATCGTTTTTCAAAGGTGGGTTAGCTGGGGTGGTTTGGAGGTGTCGTCAGGTCGATTCTGCGATGCGGCATGAATGCCCTTGAAAGTTTTCGCCCGAATCTATACCCGTTTGCGCAACAAAATAACCTGGAGACTTCCTGATGGATCCGCGCACCCGCCCTTATCGTTCGGTACTCTACATCCCTGGCTCCAAGCCCCGCGCCTTGGAAAAGGCCAAAACCCTGCCCGTGGATGCGGTGATCTTTGATCTCGAGGATGCGGTCTCGGTTGAGGAAAAGGAAAACGCGCGCGACACGTTGGCGGCGGCCCTGGCTGAGGGCGGTTATGGTGCGCGTGTCAGGATTGTGCGGATCAACGGCTTTGATACGCCCTGGGGTAAGGAAGACGCCAAGGCCGCTGCCGCGATGGATTGTGACGCGGTGCTGCTGCCCAAGGTTTCCAGCGCTGGGGATCTGGATGCCCTGGCAGAGATCACCGGCGACAAGCCGCTTTGGGCGATGATGGAGACCCCACGGGGCATGTTGAATGCTGCTGAAATCGCCGCGCATCCCAAACTGCAGGGCATGGTCATGGGCACCAATGACCTGGCCAAGGAGCTGCAAACCCGCTTCCGCGCCGATCGTCTGCCGATGATGGCGGGGCTGGGTCTGTGCCTGCTGGCGGCCAAGGCCGAAGGGCTGATCATCGTGGATGGCGTCTATAATGCCTTCAAGGATGACGAGGGTCTGATGGTTGAAAGCACTCAGGGCCGCGACATGGGCTTTGATGGCAAGACCCTGATCCACCCAGCGCAGGTCGCGGTTGCCAATGAGGCCTTTGCCCCCAGCGCAGATGAGATTGATCTGGCCCGCCGCCAGATTGCTGCCTTTGAAGAGGTTGAGGCCTCCGGTCAGGGCGTTGCAGTAGTGGACGGGAAGATTGTCGAAAATCTTCATGTGGTGACCGCACGGGAAATTCTCGCAAAAGCGGATGCAATCGCTGCGATTTCGGCCTAGGTGTTAACCAAGTTAACATCTATGGGAGACTGACATGACACTTCTGGTCCTAGGCATCCTGCTGTGGTGGGGCGCGCATCTGTTCAAGCGCGTCGCCCCCGGCATCCGTGAACCAATGGGCGACAAGGGCAAGGGGCTCGTCGCCATTGCTATCGTTGCCAGTATTGTACTGATGGTTCTGGGCTATCGCTCGGCCGAAAGCTATGAACTGGGGCTCTATCCGCCCTTTTTCCAGCATATCAATAACCTGCTGGTGCTGATTGCGATCTATTTCATGAGCCCCGGCCCTGCCAAGGGGGCGATCTTTTACAAGATGCGTCACCCGATGCTGACTGGCTTTGGTCTCTGGGCGATTGCCCACCTGCTGGTCAATTGGGATCCGGCGTCCTTTGTGCTCTTTGGCGGTCTCTGGGCCTGGTCGATCACCCAAAAACTGGTGATCAACAAATCCGAATCCAACTGGACCCCGAACCCCAAGGGCAGCATTGCCAAGGACGCCATGTTCCTGGTGGCCTCTGTTATCTTGATGGGCGTGATTGGTTACATCCACGGGCTGCTTGGCCCCTCACCCTTTCCTGGGGGTTGAGCCATGAAACTTTACCGTTTCCTGAGCGAAGACGACACATCCGCATTCTGCCACAAGGTGACTGATGCGCTGAACAAGGGTTGGGAGCTATACGGTAGCCCCACCCAGACCTTTGATCCCGTCAAAGGCATCATGCGCTGCGGTCAATCGGTGGTGAAAGAGGTGGATGGCACCTACACACCCGAGACAAAACTGGGAGCACATTGATGAGTAAGACCAGCGCGGCAAAGACAAATGCAGGCCGATTTTTCGAAGACTATGCCCTGGGGGATGTGATCACCCATGCGGTGCCCCGCACCGTTTCGGGCGGCGAGCGTGCCATGTATCATGCGCTCTATCCGGCGCGTCATGCGCTTTATTCTTCCGATGAATTTGCCCGCCGCTCTGGTCTGCCCAAATCACCGCTGGATGATCTGGCGGCCTTTCACATCGTCTTTGGCAAGACCGTCCCTGACGTTTCGCTGAACGCGGTGGCCAATCTTGGCTATGCCGAGGGGCGCTGGCTCTTGCCAGTCTATGAAGGCGACACGCTGCGCTCGGTGAGCGAAGTGATTGGCGTCAAGCAGAACTCCAATGGCAAATCCGGTGTGGTCTATGTGCGCACCAAGGGTCTGAACCAGCGCGACGAGACCGTGATGGAATATGTCCGCTGGGTCATGGTGCGCAAAGGGGATCTGGACGCCCCTGCACCGGAAACTGTGCTGCCGGACTTGGCAAAGGTCATCCCCGCTGATCAGCTGGTGGTGCCTGCAGGGCTGGATTTCTCTGACTACGATTTTGCCTTGGCGGGTGAGGCCCATCGCTGGGGCGATTATGAGGTCGGCGAGACCATCAACCACGTTGATGGCGTCACCATTGAAGAGGCCGAGCATATGCTGGCCACCCGCCTGTGGCAGAACACCGCCAAGGTGCATTTTGACAATACCGCCCGCCCCGATGGCACCCGCCTGATTTATGGCGGCCATGTTATCTCCATGGCGCGGGCCCTGTCCTTTAACGGCTTGGCCAATGCGCAGATGATTGTCGGTCTCAACGGCGGCGCCCATGCCAATCCCTGTCTGTCGGGCACCACCATCCGCGCCTGGTCCGAGGTGCTCGACAAGGCCGATACCGACGCCCCCGGCGTTGGCGCCATCCGCCTGCGTCTGGTTGCCACCAAGGGCGGCGATCCCTTTGCGTTGAAGGGCGAGGATGGCAAATACCTGCCCGATGTGCTGCTGGATCTGGACTACTGGGCTTTGATGCCAAAGTAACCCGCGCCGTGATGTGTTGATCGGATTGCGAAGCCCTGCGCATTTGCGTGGGGCTTTTTGCTGACAGGGCAGGTGCTGAGGCTCACAGCTTTGTGTTGGTCGTCAAAAGGGGGTGACGGCGCGGGAATTTCCATCTTAGGGTTCTCTCATGAGGATCCCGGGCCAACTCTTTGCTGGACTGATCTCGCTGCTGCCCCTGCCGGGGCTGGCCTGCGATCTGGCGCTGGTTTTGGCGGTGGATGTCTCGGGCTCGGTGGATGCCACCGAATACCGGATCCAGATGGATGGTCTGGCGGCTGGGCTGCGTGATGGTGTGGTCTCCGAGGCGCTGGTGCGGGCGCAGGCTCAGGTGACCCTGATCCAGTGGTCGGGGCAGGCGCGGCAGGAGATTTCTATCCCCTGGACCCCAACCCGCACCTTTGAGGAGGTCGAGGCCCTGGCACGGGCGGTTGAGGCCGCTCCACGCCCCTGGCGTAATTATTCCACCGCGCTGGGCGAGGCGCTTTTACTGGGGTTGACCCAGATCACCGAGGGGCCAGACTGTAAGCGGCGGGTGATTGATCTTTCAGGCGACGGGCCGTCAAACGAGGGGGTGGAACCTGCCACGCTGAAGCGCATGATGCGGCAGGCTGATGTCACTGTGAATGCCATCGCAATTGAGCAAAGCGAGCCTGAACTCACCGCCTATTTCTATGAGCATGTGATCGAGGGCGAAGGCGCCTTTGTCGAAACCGCCCGCAGTTTTCGCGACTATCCGGAAAAGATCCGCCGCAAACTGGTCCGCGAGGTGGCCCGCAAAACCGCCTTTGGCCCACCTGTTCATCAGCCGATTGATCGCGCCTTCATGCAGCGTGCAATTGGCGACCCAGAGGAGGAGCCACAGGAAATCGCACTAGGGAGGGCTGATTCTGCAAAACAATTTTAGTAAGACAATTTTGTGATCACTGGGTGGTTACCTGTGATCACGAAATGTGTTTTTTTGCAAAACAGGTCAAATAACCGCAGAAATTTACCCGCTGTTTGCGTGACAGGACGTAAAAATCCGCTAAAACGTCGTCAGCTAACTGGAAAGGAGCCAACATGGCCGATGTAAATCGGGGCAATCGCCCGCTTTCGCCGCATTTGTCGATCTATCGCCCGCAGATGACCGCGCTATCCTCGATCCTCACCCGGATCACAGGCAACGCGCTGATCATCTCGGTGATGTTGATCGTCTGGTGGCTCCTCGCGGCGGCGACCTCGCCTGCCTATTTTGCCACAGCCAACGGGGTGATGACCTCCTGGTTTGGCGATATCGTGCTGGTGCTCTCGACGCTTGGCATCTGGTATCACTTCCTCGCCGGGCTGCGTCACCTGTATTTTGATGCCGGTCACGGGCTGGACATCGAAACAGCCGAGAAACTGGGCTGGGGCATGATGATCGGTTCGGTCGTCCTCACCGTTATTACCGTGATCGTGGTTTAAGGAGCACAACATGCGTTATCTGACCGCTCGTAAACGCGCTGTAGGTAAAGGGGCCTCTGGCACCGGCACCCATCATCACTGGTACATGCAGGTGAGCGCTGTGTCGCTGGCCTTTCTGGTTCCGGCTTTCATCTATATCGTTGGATCTGCCATTGGCGGCACGCAGGAAGAGGTCTTGGCCACTTTTGCACGCCCCTTCCCGGCAATCTTGACCGGGCTCACGCTGTTTGTTGGCGTGATGCATTTCAACAAGGGCGCGCAAATGATGATCGAAGACTATGCGCGTGGCTCCATGCGTAAAGCGCTGATCATGTTTGTGATCGGCCTCAGCTACGCCACAATCGCCACCGGGGTTTTTGCCCTGGCCAAGATCGCGCTGTAAGGGACAAGAAATATGGCTGCATACGAATACGAGACGCATGACTATGACGTCGTGGTCGTGGGTGCCGGCGGTGCCGGTCTGCGCGCAACGCTGGGCATGGCCGAACAGGGCCTGCGCACGGCCTGTGTAACCAAGGTTTTCCCAACCCGCTCTCATACGGTTGCGGCGCAGGGTGGCATTGCCGCTTCGCTCAGCAATATGGGGCCGGACAATTGGCAGTGGCATATGTATGACACCGTCAAGGGCTCAGACTGGCTGGGTGATACGGATGCGATGGAATACCTCGCCCGCGAAGCCCCCAAGGCGGTTTATGAGCTGGAGCACTACGGTGTGCCCTTCAGCCGCACCGAAGAGGGCAAAATCTACCAGCGTCCCTTTGGGGGCCACACCACCGAGTTTGGCGAAGGCCCCGCCGTGCAGCGGACCTGTGCTGCTGCCGACCGGACAGGCCACGCTATTCTGCACACGCTCTATGGTCAGTCGCTGAAGAACAATGCCGAGTTCTACATCGAGTATTTTGCCATCGACCTGATCATGTCGGATGAGGGCGAATGCCAGGGTGTTGTCTGCTGGAAGCTTGATGACGGTACCATGCATGTCTTCAACGCCAAGATGGTTGTTCTGGCCACGGGCGGCTATGGCCGTGCCTTCTTCTCGGCCACTTCGGCCCATACCTGCACCGGTGACGGTGGTGGCATGGTGGCCCGCGCCGGTCTGGCGCTGCAGGATATGGAATTTGTCCAGTTCCATCCCACCGGCATCTACGGCTCCGGCTGTCTGATCACCGAGGGTGCGCGCGGCGAAGGCGGCTATCTGACCAATTCTGAGGGCGAGCGGTTCATGGAGCGCTATGCGCCCCAGTACAAAGACCTCGCCCCGCGCGATTACGTGTCACGCTCGATGACCATGGAGATCCGCGAAGGCCGTGGTGTTGGCGCCGATGGCGACCATATCCACCTGAACCTCAGCCACCTGCCGCCTGAGGCTCTGGCTGAGCGTCTGCCGGGGATTTCCGAAAGTGCCAAGATCTTTGCCGGTGTTGATGTCACCAAAGAGCCAATCCCGGTTCTGCCAACGGTGCACTACAACATGGGCGGCATTCCAACCAACTATTGGGGCGAAGTGCTGAACCCAACCGCCGAAGACCCAACCGGTACTGTGCCTGGCCTGATGGCCGTGGGCGAAGCGGGCTGTGCTTCGGTGCATGGCGCCAACCGTCTTGGCTCCAACTCGCTGATTGACCTTGTGGTCTTTGGTCGTGCTGCGGCGATCCGTGCGGGTAAGATCGTCGACGCCGAAGCGCCCAACCCAACCCTGAACCAGGCGTCGGTTGATAAGGCCTTTGATCGCTTTGATGGCTTGCGCAACGCTAGTGGCGGCATTGCCACGGCGGATCTGCGTCTGGAAATGCAGCGGACCATGCAGTCTGATGCGGCGGTGTTCCGCACCGATAAGTCGCTGAAAGAAGGTGTCGAGAAGATGACCGCAATCGCGGGCAAGATGGATGACCTCAAAGTCACCGATCGCTCGCTGGTCTGGAACTCGGATCTGATGGAAACGCTGGAACTGGCCAACCTGATGCCAAACGCCCTGGCCACCATCCACGGTGCTGAGGCGCGCCGCGAAAGCCGTGGTGCCCATGCGCATGAGGATTACAGCACGCGCGATGACGAAAACTGGCGCGTGCATACCGTTAGCCGGGTTGAGGATACAAAGGTCGATTTGACCTATCGTCCGGTCATTCTGGATCGCCTGACCACCGAAGACGAAGGCGGTATCAGCCTGGCCAAGATCGCACCCAAAGCGCGGACCTTCTAAGATGGCCAAGAGGCGGCTCTTTGGGGTTCTCTGTCTGGTGGCGGGCGTCGCAGGATGTTCTGCGCCACCAGAGCAGGGTCGGACTCCGACTACAGCGCAAGAGTGCCGCGAAGACTATGATGCCGCCAAGCAACGGATACGCCAAGCTGGTTCTTCTGGAGGTCACCCGATTGGGGTGGCGATCGGCGTTGGAATTTCCAAAGGGGTCTATGAACGCCGATATCAGGAATGTCTGATTTCGGTTGGTGGTGGCCTGTCCGCCGGACGTTCGACTAGGCCGACACAGTCGCCCTCCGTACCTGTGCAGCGAGATCGAAACGGCCGCTATCCCCTTCCGAGCCAATATGCTTTGATGCCGGGTGATGCTGCGATCTGGCAGCAACTGACTGCAGCCGAACAAGAACGGGCACTGCTCTTTCTGAAAGACGGCTCCACAATTCGCTCTTCTTTGCAAGGAGACGATTAGAATGACTGGATTGGTCCAAAGTATATTTGCTGATAGCTTTTTCCCTTCGGAGGGGACTGTCTGATGGCCGCTGCGCTGGATGTTTCGATGCCAAGTGAATGGCAGAGGCTTGGGCTGACACCAGCGGTTAGCCTGCGAGCCTTTGGGATGCGTCGATCTGGCAATCACGCCATCCTGTCTTGGCTGCAGCGCAATGCACCCGTCAGCCGGTCGGTGTTCTTGAACAATTGCAAACCGGGCACTGATCCCCTGCAGAACTCGCGCGGGATCGAGGTCAACGGGGCCCATGCTTCGCAAAAACAGGCCAAACGTGACCTGCCCTCAGTGACGCGGGATGCCGGGGACGGTGCGCTGTTTCTGGTCTCTTATGAGGATACCAGCCCGGCCGAGTTTAACCTGTCGCGACAGCCTTCTGGTGCCTTTAATGAGGCATTGTTTTCGCATAATGTTCTGATCTATCGGAGTTTTCTGAACTGGACCGCCTCGCTTTTGAAGAAGATCCAGGGCAATCCCGGCTACACGCTGGTACGGCGCAACGGTATCGTTTTGCGCACCATGGACAGCTATATCCGGCTGTTGGGGCTGGTGCGTCAGGCCCAGGAATTGGGGCTGGTGGCCATCTGCTATGACCGCTGGACAGGCAGTGCGGATTACCGGGCACAGTTGTTGCAACAGCTGGGACTGGGACAGCATGACAACAGCCTTGGTGAGGTGCAATCTTATGGCGGTGGCTCCTCCTTCCAGAAACAGGCGAGTTCGGCGGCTGAGCTGGAAACCGACAAGCGTTGGCAGCAGATGCGCGGCGATGCTGAATATCAGGCGCTGCTTCACCTGGCCGCCCGCGATCAGGACTTGCTGACTGAGCTGGAGGCGGTGTTTCCAGAGGACGCCGCCTATCTAAAAACCATTGCCCAGCAACAGCCATTGCCGCAGGGAGAGAGCCTATGATTGCTCCTTTCCTTGCCCCGCGCCAAACATCTGCCGCAGCTGCGGCACCATTTAAGTTTCGGAGGGGCCTTTGGGTCCAGCCGTTCCATCCGATCTCCTGTCAGTCCGGGGCCCTGGTCCCTGGCGTGACAGGCAGCTAAGCAAGGAGAACGATCTATGGTCGAATTCGCACTTCCGAAAAATTCCAAGATCACCACGGGAAAGACGTGGCCCAAGCCCGACGGCGCGACAAACGTGCGCAAGTTCAAGATCTATCGCTGGAACCCGGACGACGGCAAGAACCCGCAGGTGGATACCTATTTCCTCGATATGGACAAATGTGGTCCGATGATCCTGGATGCGCTGATCAAGATCAAAAATGAGATCGATCCAACGCTGACCTTCCGCCGGTCCTGCCGCGAAGGCATCTGTGGCTCCTGCGCCATGAACGTTGACGGCATCAACACGCTGGCCTGTATCTACGGGCTGGATGAGGTCAAGGGTGACGTCAAAATCTACCCGCTGCCGCATATGCCAGTGGTCAAGGATCTGATCCCGGATCTCACCCATTTCTACGCCCAGCATGCCTCGATCATGCCCTGGTTGGAGACCAAGACCAACGCGCCCGCCAAGGAATGGCGCCAGTCGATCGAGGACCGCAAGAAGCTTGATGGTCTTTATGAATGTGTGATGTGCGCCAGCTGCTCGACCTCTTGTCCGAGCTACTGGTGGAACGGCGATAAATACCTTGGGCCAGCAGCCTTGCTGCACGCCTATCGCTGGATCATCGACAGCCGCGATGAGGCCACGCCTGAGCGTCTGGACCAGCTGGAAGACCCCTTCAAGCTCTATCGCTGCCACACCATCATGAACTGCACCAAGACCTGCCCAAAGGGTCTGAACCCAGCCGAGGCGATCGCGCATATCAAACATATGATGGTTGATCGCGCCGTCTGATCTGTCGCGGCCTTCTGGCGTCAGACAGTATGATTTTGGACCCCCGGGCAGGAAACTGCCCGGGGGTATTTTGTTCGCAGGGGGGGCAAGCACTGCACTAAACGCATGGCGAGACTGCATTTTTGTCCGATGTTGTCTGGCTCTGACGCGCCTATGTTCTGACCAAGGGAGAGGTTTCAAACCGATCAGGATACCAGACGATGAAGACCGTAGAATATCTGCCCAATACCGCTGCCGCCGCCAAAGCAGAGGCGGCTTTGCAGGATCTGGAACAGGCCTGGGCCTATTTCACCCCAGAGGCACTGACCCAGAGCAAGGACAGCGGCCGGACTGAGGGTTTTGTGCCCTATTACGACGCCGCCTGATAGGGCCCCGCGTTTTACAAAAACCTCCGAGCTCCCTCGGTTCGGAGGTTTTTGTTTGAGCTGACACATCACAAGCTCTACAGGACTGGCATGCCTATTCTTCTCTTGCTTCTGCTTACCGGTGTTTTTGCCTATTTCATCTACCGTCGCAAAACGACCACCCTCACTCGTGACTGCCGCTGGCGCCAGGAGCGCAGCCAGAACCAATGGCGCTGCACCAGTTGTGATGCGGTGAAATCCGGCGCAACGGAGCCCCGCGATTGTTTGCGGGGACGCCTGTAGGCACTTGTTCGCTGCGGGTCCGCTGTGAGTCCTTGGATATCCTGACGGGGTCGTGAGCGCGTCCAGCCTGAACAGGCTTGCGCTGGCTTTGGGAAAAGGGCCTAGATGAACCAAACAAGGAAAGGTTCATTCATGGCTCACTCATCCCCTCAGGCACCAGCGGATGCGGCGGCGCGCCGCGCTGTAAAACCGGTGATCTGCTATCCCAATGAAACGCTGCCGGTGCCGGATCTTGCACTGTACCAGGCAGCCCGAGGGGCGGCGGTCAAAACGGGTGAAGTTTTGGTGCCTGCCCGCGATGCTGCCTGTTTTGAGGTGCCCGCGGGGCATTTCTTTCGGATCACCTCGGTCGAGGGGCCGCAGGTGGGGGATCTGAACCTGTGGAACCGGGATGACCTGTCCGAGCGGTTTTATTCCGGCAAGACCCGCGCCCTGCATGGCACCCACATTACGACCGGCGAGCGGATGTGGACCAGCTTCCCTGCGATGCGCCCCATGGCGACGATCATTGAGGACAGTCTGGGTTGGTACGGGATGGATGAATTTGGTGGCTCGGTGCATGACGTTATCGGCACCCGCTGCGATCCCTACACGGGTAATCTGTTGGCGGGTAGCCAGTACCACCACTGTTGCCATTCCAACCTGACCCGTGCCCTGGCCGACCATATGGGCATCAGCCTGGCAGAGGCGGAGCCCCATGTGCATGATGTGCTCAACGTCTTTATGTGTACCGGCTTTACCCGCGATACCGGGCAGTATTTTATGAAGCAAAGCCCGGTGCACCCCGGTGATTTTCTTGAGTTCTTTGCCGAAATCCCGCTGCTGGGGGCCTTGAGCGCCTGCCCGGGTGGGGATTGCGGGTCTGAACACTCCAGCGATACTGCGGCTTGTTATCCGCTGCTGGTGGAGGTTTTTGCCCCGGAGGAGGAGGCGTTGAAGGGCTGGCAAAGTCCAGGTCTCAATGGTTACGACCAAAGTCACGGCCGATAGAGGCTGACCCAGAAAGGGGGGAGCTCCCGCGCAGGGCCTGTGCCGCATCAGAGATGCGGCGGCCCCCCTTGGGCCCGGCAGCGCGCCGCCAGGGCGACGCGCTGCGTCATCGCAGAACGCGGCGAAGCGCCATATGAGATGTCAGAAAAGCAATAGGCGACC
Source organism: Pseudophaeobacter sp. EL27 (assembly GCF_900313025.1). Lineage (GTDB taxonomy): Bacteria > Pseudomonadota > Alphaproteobacteria > Rhodobacterales > Rhodobacteraceae > Pseudophaeobacter. The sequence goes on along the minus strand of NZ_OMPQ01000005.1, from coordinate 95,218 downwards.
GCTTGGGCCGCCTTTGGTGTTTTGTCTAGATTAGTTTAGAGCGGGGCGTGCGCGCCCAGCTGCCGACAATGTGTCAGGCGAAGGCAGCTTCCAGAGCAATTTCGACCATATCGCCAAAGCTGCGCTCGCGCTGATCTGAGGGCAGGGCCTCGCCGGTGCCCAGGTGGTCAGAGACCGTAAGGACAGCCAGGGCGCGGCACTGGTAGCGTGCCGCCAGAGTATAGAGTTCGGCGCCCTCCATCTCGACGCCAAGAATGCCATGCCGCACCATCTGCTCGCTCAGATCGGCACGTTCGTCATAAAAGGTGTCGGAGGAATAGATGCCCCCCACATGAGTGCCGATATCGCGCGATTGTGCCGCCTGGGCGGCCGCCTGCAAAAGAGACCAATCTGCCGAGGGGGCAAAATTCAGTTCCTTGAAGATGCTCTGGGATGGCGAGCCAAGGGTGGTGGCCGTCATTGCCAGAATAACATCACGCAATTTGACCTGCGGCTGCATACCGCCACATGAGCCGATACGGATCAGTGTCTTTGCGCCAAAATCACGGATCAATTCATTTGCGTAGATAGATAGGGAGGGCATTCCCATGCCGCTGCCCTGAATTGTAACCCGATGGCCATTCCAGCTACCGGTATAACCAAGCATTCCGCGCACTTCGTTTACCAGTTGTGCGTCTTGCAAGAAATTCTCTGCCGCCCATTTGGCCCGATAGGGGTCGCCAGGCATCAGAACAGTTTCTGCAATATCGCCCTTTTGAGCGCCGATATGAATGGTCATTGATGTCTCCTGTTACTGGATCAGATTTCCAGGTCAGAGATATCCATACCAGAGGTGATGGCGGAATGCACCCAATGTGGTTTGCGACCACGGCCACTCCAGGTTTCCTCTGGGTTGTGGGGGTTGCGATACTTTGCGGCAGCTTTTTGCTTCTTGCCGCTGGCCTTTGCCTGGCCGGCAATTTCATCCAGGGAAAATCCAAACTTGGCCGCAGCTTCTTCAGCCGCTTTGATGGCTTCTTTCCGCTCGCGCTGTTCCGCTTCTTTCAGGGCTTCATCTATGCCGGTTTTTAATTCCAAAAGCTCTTTGCGGGACATTTCCGAAAGGTTAAAGCTCATTTTGACACTCCGAGTTGAGATATCGCACACGAATTGTTGCGTTATATGTCTTAATGCCAAAACAAACAAAAAAATCCAGCCAAATTCTTAACTTGGCTGGGGTATTTTGGTAAATAAGCGTGTTAGAGCAATCTAGGAGGGCTGCGATAGTTTGATAATGTCCGCCATGATTGTGTTTAATTCAAAATCTTTTGGCGTGTAAACGCGAGCGACTCCCATTTTATTCAATTTTTCCGCATCCTCATCCGGAATGATGCCGCCAACCACAACGGGGATATGCCCAAGATCGGACTCCTGCATACGTTGCATCAATTCCTCGACCAGGGGCAGGTGGCTCCCGGAGAGGATGGAGAGGCCAACAACATGTGCACCATCATCCTGCGCCTGTGAGACCAGTTCCTCCGGCGTCATGCGGATACCATCATAGGTGATATCCATGCCGCAATCACGGGCGCGGAAAGCGATTTGTTCGGCGCCATTTGAATGGCCATCAAGACCGGGCTTGCCGACCACAAACTTCAACCGGCGGCCGAGTTGGTCTGAGACTGCATTGACCGCCTCACGCAGATCATCCAGGCCTTCGGTTTTGTTCGACGGAGAACCGGACACGCCGGTGGGGCCGCGGTAAGTGCCGTGCACTTTGCGCATCTCTTCTGCCCATTCTCCGGTGGTGACGCCTGCCTTGGCGGCCTTGATCGAGGGCTCCATGATATTGCTGCCTTCGCGAGCGGCGGCGCGCAGACCGGCCAGAGCCGCTGCAACGGCGTCATTGTCGCGCGTGGCGCGCCAAGCGTTGAGGCGAGAGATCTGTTCCTGCTCTACAGCTGGATCAACCACCATGATGCCGCCATCCTCGGTCTGCAGCGGCGAAGGTTCACCCTCGGTCCAGCGATTCACACCCACCACAACGGTCTCGTTGCGCTCAATGCGGTTCAGGCGCTCGGCGTTGGAATCCACCAGGCGGGATTTCATGTACTCGATCGAGGCGACAGCGCCGCCCATGGATTGCAGGTTGGCCAGTTCGGCACGGGCGCCTTCTTTCAGGGCCTCGACTTTCTTGTCGACGGCCGGGTTGCCCTCAAACAGGTCTTCATACTCCAGAAGATCGGTTTCATAGGCCAGGATCTGTTGCATCCTCATCGACCATTGCTGATCCCAGGGACGGGGCAGACCAAGAGCTTCGTTCCAGGCAGGCAGCTGCACCGCACGCGCACGGGCCTTCTTGGACAGGGTCACTGCCAGCATCTCGATTAGGATGCGGTAGACATTGTTTTCCGGCTGCTGCTCGGTCAATCCCAGCGAGTTCACCTGCACCCCATAGCGGAATCGGCGGAATTTGGACTCTTCAACCCCGTAACGGTCGCGGCAGATCTCATCCCAGAGGTCGACAAAGGCGCGCATCTTGCACATTTCTGTGACAAAACGGATGCCAGCATTCACAAAGAAGGAAATCCGCCCAACCAGCGCCGGAAAATCTTCGGGAGCAATACGCGGCTTCAGCTCATCCAGAACCGCCTGCGCGGTGGCAAGGGCAAAGGCCAGTTCTTGTTCCGGCGTCGCTCCGGCCTCTTGCAGGTGGTAGGAGCAGACATTCATCGGGTTCCATTTCGGAACATTGGTGTAGCAATACTCGGCCACATCCGCGATCATCTTGAGGCTTGGCTTGGGTGGGCAGATATAGGTGCCGCGGCTCAGATATTCCTTGATCAGATCGTTTTGTACCGTGCCCTGCAACTTGCTGACATCGGCGCCTTGCTCCTCGGCGGCAGCAATATAGAGCGACAGCAGCCAGGGCGCCGTGGCATTGATGGTCATCGAGGTGTTCATCTGCTCCAGCGGGATCTGGTCGAACAGGCTGCGCATATCGCCCAGATGACCGATGGGAACACCAACCTTGCCGACTTCGCCGCGCGCCAGCACATGATCGCTGTCATAGCCGGTCTGGGTGGGCAGATCGAAAGCCACCGACAGACCGGTTTGCCCCTTGGCGAGGTTAGAGCGGTACAGCGCGTTGGAGGCCTCGGCAGTGGAGTGGCCGGCATAGGTCCGGATCAGCCAAGGACGATCAGTTTTGCGGTCATTCTGCATCTGCGACATGGAGAGCCTCGCGTTGTCTAGTCGGTAATTATATTTCGTCAGCGAGATCTAGACTGCAATTTTCGACCGATGTCAATTCGCTGCGTTGCGGCAATTCGTGCGAGAAAAGCAAAAAACACGCCTTTGCCAAGCAAAGACGTGCTTTTGAAGCTTAGCTGGGCAGCTTTGCACCCTGGGCCGCCGGGAGGGCGACTCGGCTGCGTGGCCTGTTAGTTGTAGGTATAGGTGCCGATTTTGCAGATATTGATATCGCGTGCCACCAGCACGTCATCATCGTCAAAAATCGCTTTGAAATCGAACTTGCAGTAGCCAGTCCCATCATCAAAATCGATGCGAACGCGTTGGCCAGGCCGCAGAACATCACGCCCAAGAATATCCTCTTCCCAGGAATCAGTGCCCTTGTTGGAGCCATAAAATTCCATGATCGTGTAATTGGTGTCGTTCACGATGGTGACCCGTCGGTCCAACGCAGCAGCTGGCAGAGCGATGGTGGAGGCCACAATTGCAGCCAAAGCAGATTTGAAGATGGTTCTACGGTTCATGACAATCATTTCCCTTCATATTTGTCTAGAAGCGGGCTCCCAGGGGCTCCCAATGGGCGCGGAGCTAATGATAGCCTATCACGAAGAGGTGATGATTGAGCAAGGAATTTCAAAGATTTGAAAGCAGTGCCTTCCGGAGTAGTATGCTTTTCCTGCGCAATCTATTCCTGTAGGTTTTGCCAATGACGCGTAGTGTTGAGCTTCCTCTTTGGCTACTGGTGCTGATCCTGCTGTTTGCAGCGGTCACCTTTGCTTCGCATTTTCTGTTCCCATCGGTGCGCTGGTTCTTTCGCCGTCGGTTCGAGCGGGCCGTGGCCCGGTTGAACACGCGTCTGGAGCGACCGATTGAGCCGTTCAAGCTGACACGCCGCTACGATATGATCCAACGTCTGATCTATGATCCTGAGGTCGCACGGGCGATTGCGCGCCACGCGGCCGCGGAGGGCATCCCTGAAAACGTCGCCTTTGAGCAAGCCCGTCGCTATGCCCGCGAGATCGTGCCGAGCTTTTCTGCTTTTGCCTATTTTGGCTTTGCCATACGTGCCGCCCGCTGGCTCTCAAACGCCATCTATCGTGTGCGTCTTGGCTACCAGGACGAGGCGGCGCTGCGTCAGTTGGACCCCAATGCAACGCTGGTCTTTGTGATGAACCACCGCTCCAATATGGATTATGTCCTGGTGACCTATCTGGCGGCGCGCCGTTCGGCACTGTCCTATGCGGTGGGGGAGTGGGCGCGGGTCTGGCCACTGTCGCGGTTGATCAAGGCTATGGGCGCCTATTTTATTAGGCGAAAATCCCGAAATGACCTCTACCGGCGGGTGTTGTCGGCCTACATGCGCTTGGCCACCCAGGGCGGGGCCACGCAGGCAATGTTTCCCGAAGGAGGCCTGAGCCTGGATGGGGCTCTGGCGGAGCCAAAGCTGGGGCTGTTGAAGTACATCGTAGAGGCGGGCAGCGTTGATGCCGCGGACCCGCAGGGGCGCGATGTGGTCTTTGTTCCGGTGGCCCTGAACTATGACTGGGTTTTGGAAGATACCATCCTGACATCTGCGGCCCGCGCGGGTGAGCGCCGGTTTAAGGCCCGAATCGGTGTCATCATGGCGCGCATCCTGCGTCAGCTCTGGTTGTGGATGGCAGGCAGGTATCACCGTTTTGGCTATGCTGCGGTGAATTTTGGCGCTCCGTTAAGCCTGCGTGAGTTTGCAAAGGGACAGCAGGAAAACGGCGGTTTGGATCTACGGGATACAGCGTCACGCGAGCCAGCGGGTGGTCCGACCCTCGCTCTGACAACCGCGCTTGCGACTGAGTTGATGTCACGGATTGGGGTGGCTGTGCCGGTGCTGCCGGTTCCACTGGCGGCTTGGCTGCTGCTGCGTCACGGCGCCATGCGGGTGGAAGCGCTAGACCAGCATATGGCGGCAATGCGCAAACAGATGCCATCAATTGTCGTTCATCATCACAGCGCCAGTCTGGCGACCGCAGCAGAAGAGGCGCGGCGCATTTTGGTGATGCGCGGGCTGGTGACGCAGAAGGAGGAGCTGCTGGTGCCAGTGCAGGCCAAGCTGGAGCTGCTAGGCTACTATGCCAACTCAGTAGCGCATTTGCTTTCGGAGGGGCCTCTGGGTCTTGGAGCTACAGATGATGCTGCGACTGCATCGGAAATTTCTGCGCCTGCGAAGTCATAAAATTACAAAATGACCTCATGAGGGGTTGCAATGTTACCCGGCTGTTTTTATCCATCAGGGAGCAGCCGCGATTCTGCATCGCAGCAACGACCTTTGAAAGAGGAGGCCACCATGGCTTTGGACACACAAACTGGACCGCTGTCTTACGAAGCTCCCGAAAAGGACCTTTACGAGGTCGGTGAAATGCCCCCAATGGGCTATGTTCCCAAAAACATGTACGCTTGGACCATCCGCAAGGAACGCCACGGTGAACCTGACAGCGCGATGCTGCAGGAGGTGGTTGAGGTTCCTGAGCTGGACAGCCACGATGTGCTGGTTCTGGTGATGGCGGCTGGCGTCAACTACAACGGCGTTTGGGCCTCCCTGGGTAAACCAATCTCGCCGTTTGATGGTCACAAGGCCCCTTATCACATTGCTGGTTCCGATGCCTCGGGCATCGTTTGGGCCGTAGGTGACAAGGTCAAGCGTTGGAAAGTCGGTGATGAGGTTGTCATTCACTGCAACCAGGATGATGGCGACGATGAGGAGTGCAACGGTGGCGATCCGATGTATTCTCCCAGCCAGCGGATCTGGGGCTATGAGACTCCTGATGGGTCTTTTGCCCAGTTCACCAATGTCCAGGCTCAGCAGCTGATGCCACGCCCCAAGCACCTGTCTTGGGAAGAAAGCGCCTGCTACACGCTGACACTGGCGACCGCTTACCGGATGCTGTTCGGCCATGAGCCTCACGACCTGAAACCTGGCCAGAATGTTCTGGTTTGGGGCGCTTCGGGTGGTCTGGGCTCCTATGCGATCCAGCTGATCAACACCGCCGGTGCCAATGCCATTGGGGTGATCTCGGACGAGAGCAAGCGTGACTTTGTCATGGGGCTGGGCGCCAAGGGCGTGCTGAACCGCAAAGATTTCAATTGCTGGGGACAGATGCCCACAGTGAACACGCCGGAATATGCCGCATGGTTCAAAGAGGCGCGCAAATTCGGCGCCGCCATCTGGGAAATCACCGGCAAGGGCAACAATGTCGACATGGTGTTTGAACACCCTGGCGAGGCGACCTTCCCGGTTTCGACCTTCGTTTGCAAAAAGGGCGGCATGGTTGTGATCTGCGCTGGTACTTCCGGTTTCAACCTGACCTTCGACGTGCGCTACATGTGGATGCACCAGAAGCGTCTGCAGGGCTCGCATTTTGCCCACCTGAAGCAGGCTGCTGCTGCGAACAAGCTGATGGTTGAGCGGCGCCTTGACCCCTGCATGTCCGAGGTCTTCTCCTGGGCGGATCTGCCTGATGCGCATATGAAAATGCTGCGCAACGAGCACAAGCCAGGCAATATGTCGGTTCTGGTTCAGGCCCCTAAAACCGGGCTGCGCACCCTGGAAGATGTGCTCGAAGCGGGCAAGTAAGCCAAAAGCCTCGGGCGAATTAGCCCGATCAAGACATCAGCCGGGCATCGCGGTCCTCTTTGCGGGGAAAGCGGTGCCCGGTTTTTTCCAGTAGCTGATTCTAATCTGCGCGGAGCTTTGGGGAGGCAATTTCGCCGTTCTACCTGCTGCTAGTTAAATGCTGAATTTGATATGCAACTTTAATTTGATCTCGAGCGTTTTGCGCACGAAATGCGGTTTAGTGCCAACGATTTCGTTGACCTGCGTCGCATAAGTGAAGAGAAAGGTGCTGAAATTGGGAGGGGGCTCCACATCGTGCTTTTGGCGCGGGGGGTGGGGTGAGATATGGAATTATGGCGACCAAGGCGGAGCTGGACAAGATACTGACGGCATTGGATGCCACACAGACCCTCGAGGGGCTGCAGAGTATCATTGACTCTATCTGCAGGGTGTTTGCCATCGACCATGCGATGTACCATTGGGTGGATAGTGCAGGCGATCATTACTATTTTGGCACCTATTCCGATGCCTGGACCCAGCTGTATCAAGAAAAGAATTACACGCGGATCGATCCGGTTGTTTCGGGCTGCTATCAGCGTTTTCACCCGGTGGATTGGCGCCGCCTTGACTGGTCAACCAAACCCGCGCGCGAATTCTTTGACGCCGCGATGGAGCATGGGGTTGGCAATCAGGGGTATTCGATTCCCATTCGTGGTCCAAATGGTCAGTTCGCCTTGTTCTCGGTAAGCCATCACTGCGACGATGCAGCCTGGGACAAATTCACCGAACATAACAGCCGGGATTTGATCCTGATCGGGCATTACTTCAACCGCAAGGCGCTGGAGTTTGAACCGGACCGCGCACCAGAACAGGCGCAGCCCTTATCCCCGCGCGAGTTGGATGCGCTGACCCTCTTGGGTATCGGATATAGCCGGGCACAGGTGGCCCAAACCCTGTCGATTTCTGAGCACACCCTGCGGGTCTATATCGAAAGTGCCCGGTATAAGCTCGGTGCGCTGAACACCACCCATGCCATTGCACGTGCAGTGAGCTGTGGCATGGTAATTATCTAACGTCTAATTTCAAATACTTGCACTTAGCGGCGTTCACTATTCCCCTTTAGCGGTTCCTTGAACCTTGGGGGGACTCGCTTCGAGGGCGTAGGCTTCCCCTGTATTTCTAGCAAAAGGGGACAACTGAAATGCTACGTTATGTCTATGCACGCGACTTGAATACCCATGCTGATCTTGCCCATTCGATGTTTGTGGATCGGGCTGATCAGTTCCAAACCCGGCTGGGCTGGGATGTGCAGGTGGATCACAGGGGCGAGGAGCGCGATCAGTATGACGCGTTGAATCCGCTCTATGTGATCTGGGAAATGCCCGACGGCAGCCATGGCGGCTCGATGCGGTTTTTGCCAACAACCGGGCCGGTAATGGTGAATGACATCTTTGATAACCTGACCGGCGGCAATCCGATTTCCAGCCCATTGATTTGGGAATGTACCCGCTTCTGTCTGTCGCGTGATGCCTCGGGCAATGTAGCCGGTGCTTTGACGCTTGCGGGGCTGGAGATCATGCGAAACCTTTCTGTTCCTCATTTTGCCGGGGTGTTTGATCGGCGCATGGTGCGGATCTATCGCAGTCTTGGCTTTAGTCCCGAGATTATCAGCTCTGCTGGAGAAGGTCGGGATCGGATCAGTCTGGGCCTCTGGGAATATGACGTGCAGGCCTATCTCCGAGTGGCGCAACGGGCGGGAATAACGCCGGAAATGTCACAAGAGTGGTTTGATCGCTCCTTTGGTGGCATCACCCGGGATGCGCCGATGCGCATGACCGGCTGACCGAGGGGGCAATTTGTGCAAGTGAAGTTTACGCCTTGGGGGCCGGTTGCGCTGGTGTCGCCGGCCCCATCGGGATAGGGTCGCGCCATGACAGATGTGACCGTAAAATTCTCCGATGATCAGGCCGTGGCCTTTGACAGTGTCTCCGCTTTGCTGCGCCAGGCCGGGGTCGATATGGATGATGGTCTGCTGCAACCCCCGATGGGGGAATCCGGCGTGATGGCAGTGATCGGCAAGGCGGGTTCTGGTAAGACGCTTTTGTTGGCAGAACTGTACAAGACGCTGGAAAAGGCCGGGGTCGAGGTGGTTTCGGGCGATTATGAAAGTCGCAAGAAGACCGGGCGGCGGAGTCTAGCGATCCTGGCGCCAACCAATAAGGCAGCCAGTGTCCTGCGGCTGCGCGGTGTTCCGGCCACCACCATTCACCGCATTCTTTACACGCCGGTTTATGACCCGGAATATGAACGTATCGCCGAGTGGCTGACGGGCAATGGCGAACAGCCCGAGATTGAAGGCCTGACCGAAGAGGCTCTGGCGCGGGCTGCGGCCTTCTATGAAAAAAACAAATCTATCCCCGGGGCGCTTGCCGTGGCCGGGCTGCGGGGCTCCGACTTTATCACCGGTTGGAAGCGGCGCGAAGATCCACTGGATATCGGCTTTGTTGATGAAGCCTCGATGCTGGATGACCGCCAGTTCGAGGATCTGAAAGAGATCTTTCCCAATCTGATTCTTTTTGGCGATCCGGCGCAGCTGGCGCCGGTCAACCAGTCGGGCTCGATGGTGTTTGAGACCCTGCCAGAGCCGCGTCAACTGGTGCTGCACCGGGTTCACCGCCAGGATGCGGATAACCCGATCCTGGATCTGGCCCATGCTCTGGCGGATCCGGCACTTGGATTTGAAGAGTTTGAACGGATGATCGAAGAGACCGCGCGGCGGGATGAACGTGTGGTTTGGGGGCAGCGGGTTGAGGTCGACCTGATGGCGCGCAGCCCGGTTCTGGTCTGGCGCAATGCCACCCGAATCCGGCTGATCAATGCCTTTCGTCAGGTGCATGGCGCGCCGGAAGATGCATTGGCTGAGGGCGAGCCTTTGATCTGCGACGGGATCGAGCTGCCGATGAAGCATCGCAAGAAACGTCTGGACCTGGAGGCGCGCGGGCTGATCAAGGGCGCCCAGGTGGTCTATCTGGGGCCGGGACGTAAGCCGGGGTTTTCGCGTCTGCATGTGATGGGGGCCGAAGATCCGCAGGTCTCGGCGGCCTCGATCGTGAAGATTGAAAAACCGGACGAGGAAGAGCCCTTCATTCCCTATGCCGCCCGGATGGGGGCCACCTTCCTGCACGGGGCGGCGGTGACGATCCACAAGGCGCAGGGGAGCCAATGGGATACCACCCAGGTCTTTGCGCCGGATATCTATGCCGCTGCCCGTATGGGGCGGGTAGAGGCGGGGCAGCCCTTGTGGAAACGTCTGGCCTATGTGGCCATCACCCGCGCCCAGGAGCGGCTGATCTGGGTGGTGCGCAACCGCTTGGCCAAGCCAACGGGTCCCCTGCAGGTGGATGATCTGAAAGCTGCTCCAGCGGCAGCACTGACCCTGGAAATGCAAGAGGAGGCGCCGCTGTTATGAGCAGTACGCAACGCGCAAAAACGATCCTGATCACCGGAGCAAGCTCTGGTATTGGCAGGGCAGTGGCTGAGCTGTGTCTGTCAAAGGGCTGGCAGGTTGGGCTGTTGGCGCGCCGCTATGAGGCCCTGGAAGAGGTGGCCATGGGCCATGACAATGCAACCATACTACCTGCAGATGTCACCGATGCCACGGCAGTGGATCACGCGGTCAATCAATTTGTTATGGCCAGGGGGCGGTTGGATGTCCTCTTCAATAATGCCGGGATTTTTACCCCCAGCGGCACCATCGACGAAATCTCCCTTGAGGACTGGTACGCTTCGGTCAATGTGAACCTCAATGGCATGTTTCTGGCTGCACGGGCGAGCTTTCGTCAGATGCGCCGTCAATCGCCGCAGGGTGGGCGTATCATCAACAATGGATCGATTGCGGCACATGTGCCGCGACCGGGATCCGCGCCTTATTCCGCGACCAAGGCAGCCATTTCCGGCCTCACCCGCAGCCTGTCGCTGGATGGGCGGGCCTTTGATATCGCCTGTGGGCAGATTGATATCGGCAATGCCGAAACGCCGATGGTTGCGGATCTCAAAGCACGTCAGGCTGAGGCCGCGCCTGAGGCGGCACAGATGCCGAGTTTTGCGGTGGAAGATGCCGCGAGATCGGTGCTGCATATGGCGGAACTGCCGCCGGAGGCCAATGTGCAGTTCATGACGGTTATGGCCACCAAGATGCCCTATATCGGCCGCGGCTGAAGGGTCTTCCCGGCCTTGCCAAGGGAGGGGCTCCCGCCCGGATGTGCTGCGCTGGCGCGCCGCAAATCCCGTTGGGCCGGGCGCCGCGCTGACGCGCGGCGCAACAGGAAGATCTGCTGAGAGGTTCTGATCTGGCGATCTGCCCGATCAGAACCTGTTCCAGTCTATTTGGTTTGCTCAGGCCTCAAGGGTGAACCGCGCCTGCGCGCGGCCGCTAAGCGGCCCTTGACCCCAGTTCAAACAGGAGAAGGCCAGGTCAGAGGCTGCTAGTTGTTGCGGAGCAGGCGGAAAGCGGCAGAGGCACTCCAGCCGGCGGCGATGGCAATGGCCAGGGACATCAGCCCGTAAAGAAAGGGCTGTTCGCGCGACAGGCTGTAGAGAAACCTCTCGAGGCCAACCTTGCGAACATCGATATCGGTCTCAAAACTGGAGACAACCTTGCCGGCACGGGTGAGAAAGATCCGGGCGGTGTAATGCCCTTCGGTCAGATCGGCAGGCATATCGATGGCGCTGCGGAACAGAGTCTGCTGGTCTACGGCGACGGTGTTCTCGCGCAGCGAATAGAGCCCCTCATTCTCGCGGATGCGCACAACCGCATCAGCAAAGTCTTGGGCGTTTGTGATGTTCATCGCGGCCCCAACCGAACGGATGGCGCGGGCAATGGAGATGCGATAGCGCAGGTCCTCGGTATCCGAGATCACCTCCTGAAAGGGGGCGCTGGTGGCGATGGCATAAAAACTGGGCGCGGAATCCACCAGTACGCTGTCGGTATTGACCCAGATGCCCATCCGTTTTGCCTTGCGTCGGACGGTTACCGGGGAGTTTGGTCCAGAGACTGCGACGATGACCTCAAGGGGCGGGCCCTGCGGTATCGGGGCCTCGCGTTTCACGGCGCCAAAAATCAGGATCTCTGAGCCATCAAAATCTGCGGTAATGGCAACGCGGTCCTGGCTGAGACCCAGGACCACCTCTTCTTCGACGGCAAGGCCGGCAGAGGGCAGGCCAGCAAGCAGACACAGGACCAATGCGGCTGCGCGTAGGAGTGGGATAGACATGATCAATGCCCTCCTGCTGCGCCAAGGGAGTAAAGCTCATTTGGCATCAGTAGCAGATCAAGCCCCAGTTTGACACAGACCAGCATGACCATCAGTGCGAGCAGAATGCGTAGCTGCTCGGCCTTGAGGTAGACACCAATCCGGGTACCGATCTGGGCGCCGATGACGCCGCCAACCAGCAGCAGAACCGCAAGCACGATGTCCACGGTATAGTTGGTGGTGGCATGCAGCATGGTGGTAAAGGCAGTGACCAAAATGATCTGAAACAGCGAGGTGCCAACAACCACCTTTGTCGGCATGCCGAGGATATAGATCATTGCCGGCACCATGATAAAGCCGCCTCCGACCCCCATGATCGCAGCGAGAATGCCTACGGCGATGCCAACCATGATGGGCGGGATCACCGAAATATAGAGCCCCGAGGTGCGAAAGCGCATCTTGAAAGGCAGCGCATGGACCCAGCCACGCTGACGCCGCGGCGCAGGGGCGCCACCAGTGCGCTTGGATTTGAAGATGGCATTGAGGCTCTCGATGAACATCAAGGTGCCAACGACACCCAGAAAAACAACGTAACAAAGGGTTACCAGCAAATCGACCTGACCGAGGCTTTTGAGATAGTTGAACACCACCACGCCAAGCGCAGCCCCGATCAACCCGCCGACTTGCAGCACCATGCCCATCTTGATGTCGACTGTGCGCCTTCGGAAATGCGCCAGGACACCGGAAAAGGAGGAGGCGACAATCTGGTTGGCTTCGGTCGCAACGGCCACAACAGGCGGAATACCGATAAAGAACAACAAGGGCGTCATCAGGAAGCCGCCGCCAACCCCGAACATGCCGGACAGGATACCGACAATTCCTCCGAGGCCTAACAAGAGGAAGGCGTTGACCGATACTTCGGCGATGGGGAGATAGACTTGCATAATTCCGTTAGAGCGTAGCGTAACAAGAAAATCAACTCACTATGCCGCTCTGCAGCAGGCAGGACTGATTTGAATTTAGAAACTGGACCTATTTCCCAGTAATAGAGCACCGAAACACGCCAAAGGCCCGCGTCTTGAGGACACGGGCCTTTGGGCGAAGTCATTTTTGGCTTAGCGCTCTTTTACATAGGGCTCGCCGCCGGCGCGTGGCGGGATTGCCTTGCCGACAAAACCGGCGAGGATCACCACGGTCAGGATATAGGGCAGGGCATCCATGACCTGCACCGGCACCACGATGGGGCCTAGCTCAATATTCTGGAACCGCAAAGCAACCGCTTGCAGCAGGCCAAAAAGCAGGCAGGCTCCCATGGCTTGCCAGGGCCGCCATTTGGCAAAGATCAGCGCTGCAAGTGCGATAAAGCCCCGCCCGGCGGTCATGTCTTTGACAAAACCGGCTTGCAGGGCAGTGGCCAGATAGGCGCCGGCGATGCCACAGAGCAGCCCGCAGATGGCAACGGCGGCAAAGCGCAGCCCGACCACAGAAACCCCCGCCGTGTCCACCGCTGCCGGGTTTTCACCCACGGCGCGCAGACGCAGACCAAACCGGGTGCGATAGAGCAGCCACCAGGTAGCGGGAACCGCCAGAAAAGCGAGGTAAACCAGGATGGAATGGCCCGAAATCAGCTCTGAATAGACCTGTTGTACCGGGTTTGCATCCTTCATCAGCTGCGACACCGGCACGCCTGCAGCCTCGGCATCCTGCGAGCCAATGGCAAAGGGCCATTCCAGTCCTTCAAAGCGCCCGCCGCTGAGCAATGAAGGCGTGCGACCGCCCTGTTTGAACCAATCCTGCGCGATCAGCACGGTCAGCCCGGCAGCAAGGAAGTTGATGGCCACGCCAGAGATCAGCTGGTTGCCCCGAAAGGTGATTGAGGCCACGCCGTGCAGCGCTGCAAGAACCAGTGAAGAGACGATGCCCGCCAGAAGTCCCAGCCAGACATTGCCGGTGCTGGCGGCAATTGCTGCTGAGAAAAAGGCAGCCATCAGCATCTTGCCTTCAAGACCGATGTCAAAAATCCCGGCGCGTTCCGAATAGAGACCAGCCAGGCAGGCTAGTAGCAGCGGCGTTGCCAGACGTACGGAGCTATCCAAAATCTGGATCAGAGTGAGAAAATCCATCAGTTTGCCTCCCGGCGGAAGGCGAGGAAGATCTTCTCAAGCGGGATCCGCACCATATTGTCCAGTGCGCCAGTAAAGAGGATCACCAGCGCCTGAATCACCACGATGAGCTCACGCGGGATCTTGGTCCAAAGCGCCAGTTCAGCGCCACCCTGGTAGAGAAAACCAAACAGGATTGCGGCCAGAAAGACGCCAAAGGGATGGTTGCGGCCCATCAGGGCCACAGCGATGCCAATAAAGCCCGCGCCTTCGGTGGCGTTCAGCACCAGGCGCTCGGCCTCGCCCATCACGTTATTGATCGCCATGATCCCGGCCAGAGCGCCGGAAATCATCATGGCAATGATGGTGATCTTCACCGGCGAGATCCCGGCATAGCGGGCTCCGGCTTCTGATTTGCCAAAGCTGCGGATCTCAAACCCCAACGAGGTCCGCCAGATCAGCAACCAGACCGCCAGACAGGCAAAAATCGCCACCAGCAGGCTGACATTGGCGGGGGCGGATTTGGAAAAGGCGATCCCCAGCGGCGCCAGCAATTCATGTAGCGAAGGCAGATGAACCGTGTCGCTGAACCGGGCAGAGGCCGGATCCATCGAACTGGCAGGTTTGAGCACATTGACCAGCACATAGTTCAGCACCGCCGCGGCAATGAAGTTGAACATGATGGTGGTGATGACAATATGGCTGCCACGTTTTGCTTGCAGATAGGCCGGAATGGCCGCCCAGGCAGCGCCAAACAGACCGGCACCAAGTGTGGCAAAGAGCAGGGCCAGGGTCCAATGTGGCCAGGGAATGAACAGGCAGATCACCGCGACCCCCAGGCCGCCCAGCATGGCCTGACCTTCACCACCGATGTTGAACAAACCCGCATGGGC
Source organism: Pseudophaeobacter sp. EL27 (assembly GCF_900313025.1). GTDB lineage: Bacteria > Pseudomonadota > Alphaproteobacteria > Rhodobacterales > Rhodobacteraceae > Pseudophaeobacter. The sequence goes on along the minus strand of NZ_OMPQ01000005.1, from coordinate 80,154 downwards.
GGCAACCGCCACCGCGAGGCCGGTGAACATGAAGTTGGTGGCGTAATAGAGCGTATAGCCCCAGCCATAGCTGGAGCCGAGCGCGCCATCCACCATGAGTTTCACGGCGGCAACCGGGTCTTCGCCAATGGCAAGGATCACCAGCGCTGAGAGGCCCGCGGCCAGTGCCAGGCTGATCAGAGGGATCAGGACAACATCGGCCCATTTTGGCATTTTTTCCATCTACGCGGCCTCCCCCGCGATGCCGGCCATCAATAGGCCCAGCTCTTTTTCATCTGTTTGATCCACGCTGCGTTCGCCCATGATCATGCCGTCAAACATCACAGCTACGCGGTCTGCCAGCGACAGGATCTCTTCCAGCTCGACCGAGACCAGCAGGATGGCTTTGCCCTGATCACGCAGATCAACAATTTGTTTGTGGATGAATTCGATCGCGCCAATATCAACACCTCGGGTGGGTTGGCCGATCAACAAAAGCTCCGGGTTGCGTTCGATCTCGCGGGCCACCACGATTTTCTGCTGATTGCCACCAGAGAAGTTTTTGGCCGCCAGCCAGGGATCTGGTGGCCGGACATCGAATTTTGCCATCTTGGCCTCGGTATCGGCGCGGATGGCTGCGTTGTCCATCAACAGCCCGCGTTGGTATTCGGGCGCGTGGTGATAGCCAAAGGCGGTGTTTTCCCAGGCGTGGAAATCCATGATCAGACCTTCGCGCTGGCGGTCCTCGGGCACATGGGCCACATGGGCTGCACGCCGGGCGCGCGCATCGGAGCCGGCACCGTGCAGAGGCAGGTCATGACCATTCAACCGGATGACACCCTCGCCGCTGCGCATGCCGCCCAACACCTCCAGGAGCTCTGACTGGCCGTTGCCCGCAACGCCGGCAATACCGAGGATCTCTCCGGCGCGGACCGTGAGGTCGATGCTTTTGACCCGTTCAACACCGGCCTCATCCACGACGCGCAGTTTTTCGATTTCCAGCACTGGCTTACCTGGCTTGGCAGGTACTTTATCCACCTGTAGCAAGACCTTGCGCCCCACCATCAGCTCCGCCAGATGTTCAGGGCTGGTCTCGGTGGTTTTGACCGTGGCGGTCATCTGGCCGCGCCGCATCACCGAGACCGTGTCGGTGGCCTCCATGATCTCGCGCAGTTTATGGGTGATCAGGATGATGGTTTTGCCCTCGGCACGCAGCCGGTCCAGAATGCGGAACAGCTGATCCGCCTCCGCCGGGGTCAGCACGCCCGTCGGCTCATCCAGGATCAGGATATCGGCCTGACGATAGAGCGCCTTGAGGATCTCAACCCGCTGCTGCATGCCAACGCCGATCTCATCAATGCGCTTGTCCGGGTCGACGTTCAGCTCATATTCGGCGGCAAGCTGCTTCAGGGTCTTGCGGGCCTTGGACAGCGAGGGCTTTAGAAGGCCGCCGTCCTCAGCACCGAGGATGATGTTTTCCAGCACGGTGAAATTCTCCACCAGTTTGAAATGCTGAAACACCATGCCGATTCCGGCCGCGATGGCGGCCTGGCTGTCGGGGATCTCCGTCTGTTTGCCGTTGATCCAGATCTCACCCTTATCGGCTTTGTAAAAGCCGTAGAGGATGCTCATCAGGGTGGATTTTCCAGCGCCATTTTCACCAATGATACCATGGATGGTTCCGGGGGCGACGCTGATCGAGATGTCTTTGTTTGCTTGAACGGGACCAAAGGATTTTGAAATGCCTTTGAGTTCAATGGCGGGGGCGGTCAATCGGGCTCTCCCATGCCTGAAAATCCGATCACACGCTGTAGCCTGCCCTCTGACATATCCGCAAAATACTGCCCGCGCATCATACGTTGACCGTCCTTTGTAAAATCAACAGTGGCGCGCAGATGCCCGTGGTGTTCGCTGACCGCGACCACCTCAGCCCTGGCACCGGGCATCATCGCGCCAAACTGGGCGATATAGTCCAGATAGGCAGCACGACCCCGGATCGGGTCTGGCGCGTTGGGATCGGAATAGTAAAAGTCGGGCCCGATGGCTGCATCTGTTTTGGCTGCGCGGCTCTCGGGCGATGGGTCGCCCCAGGCCGAGAACAGGGTATCAATACACGTTGTCATGGCCTGGGGCTTTCTAGATTAGAACTTCAATGCAGGGCAGCTGTTGTCCGCGTAGTAGGAGACAACTTCGATCTCGCCGTCGATGATTTTCTGGCGTGCTTCGTCAACAGCGGCCTTCATTTCATCACTGACCAGTGCGGCATTGTTGTCGTCGAGGGCATAGCCAACTCCTTCTTCCGCGAGGCCCATCGAGAAGACGCCGGCCTCAATGGATTCGCCTGCGGTCATGGCTTCATAGACGGCAACATCGACGCGCTTCATCATGGAGGTCAGGACCTTGCCTGGGTGCAGGTGGTTCTGGTTGCTGTCCACACCGATCGACAGGATGCCTTCGTCTGCAGCGGTCTGCAGCACGCCAACACCGGTGCCGCCAGCGGCGGCATAGACCACATCAGCACCCTGGCTGATCTGCGCCTTGGTCAGCTCGGAGCCTTTTACCGGGTCATTCCAGGCCGAAGGCGTGGTGCCGGTCATATTGGCAATAACGGTGGCATCCGGGTTCACCGCCTTGACGCCTTGTGCATAGCCGCAGCCAAAATGACGGATCAGCGGCACATCCATGCCACCAACAAAGCCCACGGTGTCAGATTTGGAGGCCATTGCCGCCATCATGCCAACAAGGTAAGAGCCTTCGTGCTCGGCAAAGCCAACCTGACGAATGTTTGGCGCATCAAGCCAGGTGACATCGATCACCACAAACTTGGTGTCGGGGTAATCGGGGGCAACCGAGCTGAGCGGATCAGCCATACCAAAGCCCATGGTGACGATTGGGTTGGCGCCGGCTTCGGCAAAGCGGCGCAGGGCCTGCTCACGCTGGGCTTCGGACTGCAGTTCGATTTCGCGGAATGTGCCGCCGGTTTCTTCGGCCCAACGCTGCGCGCCACCAAAGGCGGCTTCATTGAAGCTCTTGTCGAATTTTCCGCCAAGGTCAAAGATCAGCGCAGGCTCGGCCAGGGCTGCACCAGCAGAAAGGGCCAGCGTAGCTGCGGCGCCCATCAGGGATTTCATCAGCGTCATTAGGATACTCCCGGTTTTGTTTTTCCATGCAGTGGTCAGGGATGATCCGTTCGAGGTGATCACCTTGGCCCCACAGGGATTGTTATGAATAGGTGCGGCAATTTAGCCCTTTGGTCGGGCTGAGGGTCAACCGCTTTTTGACCAATTGGTGCGAAATCCGCGCAGGTTGCTCAAGGTAACTCTTTTTGCATGACAATTGCGTCCACAGCCGCAGCGTTTCTGCGCGCGTAGTAGCCGCTGCGGCGCCCGCAGGTCGCGAATCCCTCCGCGAGATACAGCGCGATGGCCGCGCAATTGTCTTCCGCAACTTCCAAAAAGCAGGTCTTGGCGCCCCGGGATTGACCCAGGGTTTGCCAATCCTGCATGAGCCTACGCGCCAGTCCTTGGCATTGAAACTCAGGGTCGGTGGCAATGGTCAGCAATTCGGCCTCATCTGCGATGACCCGCACCAGGGCAAAGCAGCGCCTGTCACCGCAGGCATAGCTCAGCGGGCTCTCCAACAGAGAGGTGAATTCTTCTGTAGACCAGGGTCGGGACTGCAGAAAGGCAGCGGCATGGATCCGTGCCATCTCCTGTGGGGTTGGGGGGCTACTCATCAATCAGCTGTGGCGGCAAATCCCGTGCGGGGGCAGCATCCGCCGCGCGCAGGTAAAGCGGCGCCGGCGGTGCGACACTGTCCAGGTAACGTTGCCCCGCCAGTTCTGCGATGCGCTGTGCCAAATCCGCCGGGGAGGCCTCAGGCGCAAACACCAGCCCGGCGCTGCGGGCAGCGTCAGAGGCCTCAGCTTCGGGCATCAGACGCGGCGCTTCCCCATTGAGGCAGGCATAGACCTGTGCGCGAGGGGCCGGGACCGCAGCCACAACCCCTTGTTTCTCGCGGGCCTCAAAACCATTGATTCCCACGGCGGGGATTTTCAACCCCAGTGCCAGCCCGCGCGCGGCGGAGACTGCAATACGAATGCCGGTAAAATTTCCCGGACCAATGCCAACGCCGATGGCAGTAAGCTCGGCCCAGGTTTTGCCTGCCTCTGTCAGAATTTCTTCCAGCATGGGCATCAGCCGCTCTGCCTGCCCGCGCGAGCCCTCCTCGAACCGCTGTGCCAGAACCCTATCGCCCAGCAGCAATGCAGCCGTACAATGGGGCGCCGAGGTGTCAAAGCCCAGAACAAGGGGGGTATCAGCCCTCTGAACCATTATCGAAATCCTTGCGTGACGCGTTCAGCCGCTCTCTGGCAGAGCTGGCCTCCCGTGGCAAGTCATCGCTCAGATGCAGCCAGGGCAGTGCCGCCGCAGCGTGGCTATGGCTTTGCGGCGCGATTTGTTCGGCCTGATCGATGATACCGAGGGGGATATAGACCTGATCGGGCAGGTAGTCGAAGCGGGCGGCAAGCGGCGATCCGCAGGTCGGGCAGTTCCAGCGACGCACCCCGGGAGCCAGGGATACCCCCGTGCCTAGCGGCGGATCTGCGGTCAAGGCGGCGGGGGTAAAGGCGGCAAAGGCGCCCAGGGGCGCCCCTGTCCAGCGTCTGCAATCCCGGCAATGGCAATAGGCGGCGGTGAGCGGTGCCTGGCTTAAGCGTAGGCGGGAAGCGCCGCAGTAGCAGCGTGCGGAAAAAGGTGGCGTGGCTGCCTCAGACGGCAACCGGGCGCACCTCGGTCACCTCGGGGATATAGTGACGCAGCAGGTTTTCGATGCCCATCTTCAGGGTCAGGGTCGAAGACGGGCAACCGGCGCAGGCGCCCTGCATATGCAGATAGACAACGCCGCGGTCAAAACCGTGGAAGGTGATGTCGCCACCATCCTGTGCCACCGCAGGGCGTACGCGGCTGTCCAGCAAGTCTTTGATCTGATCAACAATCTCGCTGTTTTCACCGCTGTGTTCGGCGTGGCCAGAGTTCTGTTCCCCACCGGCATCTACGATAGGTTGACCGGACTGGTAATGCTCCATGATGGCGCCAAGAATGGCAGGCTTAATATGGTCCCAGTCAACGCTGTCTACTTTGGTGACAGTGACAAAATCGTTGCCAAAGAAAACACCTGCAACCCCAGAGACCGCAAAAATGCGGCTGGCCAGTGGAGAGCTGCCAGCGGCTTCGGCGCTGGGGAAATCAGCGGTACCCGCGTCCAGAACGGTCTGCCCTGGCAGAAACTTAAGCGTCGCCGGGTTAGGCGTGGATTCGGTCTGAATGAACATCTCGGGCCTCCAAAAAGCGTCTCATGGGATATGCGCCCGCAGGGGCATCAAGTCAAGGTTTAGAATTATTCTAAACTGCAGTGGCCCTATGCGCAATCCCCCTTGCTGTCACGATACTAAGGCTGAGAGCTGAGCCTGCACCGTTTCAAATCCGGTGAAATTGGTGCTCCCTCGCCAAAAACAGCTGGGCTGTGCAGGGCGCGTCAGGTGATGGCGTCCAGGCGGTCCTTTGAGAGATCTCCCGGCACAATTGTGATTGGGACAGGCAGGTTTCCCGACGATTTGCTCAACTGGCTGACCAGTGGGCCCGGGCCTTTCCGGTCATCTCCGGCGCCCAAGACCAGAACACCAATTTCGGTATCGGCTTCGATCTGGGCCATGATCTCCGGCACCGCATCACCCTCGCGTATCACCAGTTCCGGGTCAACGCCTTGGCGATCACGCATCCATTTTGCAAAGACTTCAAAGTGAGCATGGATACGTTCGCGAGCTTCTTCCCGCATGACTTCGCCGACGCCAATCCAATGATTGAAATCATCCGGTGGGATGACAGAAAGGATGGCGACACCCCCTCCGGTTTTTGCCGCGCGCATCGCGGCAAAACGCATTGCATTCAGACATTCTCGGCTGTCGTCCAGTACAACAAGGAATTTGCGCATTTTTGTCCTCTGGTTGCTCCACCAAAGATCATGGCGCAATAGTGCCCGCGCAACAATAGGCTGCGTAACAATTGAAGAGGCATAGTTGGGAACGGGTCATCCGACTTCGATCTGAGCATCGCGTTGACAGGGAGAAGCTCCCGCCTGTTCCGTGTGATCTACGATCCCACTCACAGTTGGGCCTGGCGCCGCTTACGCGGCGCGGGTTTTGTTGTAAGGTCTCGGTGCTTATTCTTGGACGATTTCTTTTGGATGGCTCCTTGGATGATCTGTGTTCCTAGGGTCAGGGCTTTGGCCATGGGGCCGCTTCTGACGATGAGTTCATGCTTGGGCAAGTTGTCCGTGGTCAGCGCGATGGCTACCATCATGATGCTGATCCAGTGTGATAACCCGAAGTACCTATCCCATAGGCATGCTCGAACCGAAGTTCGGCAACAGTCTTGACTTCGGCATCTTTGGAACCAGGTCCCGGTGGGGAGCTCGAAGGGTCGCAATTATGCAACCTTCAAGAGCTTGCGCCCAAGCGTTCTCTTGCTGTTTCTAGACCTCTGACACTCGGTGGGATCGCATGAGTCTCGCCACATGTGATGACGAACAATGCTGATGCGCCGCGCAAGCGCGACCATTGAGCGCCTGCTTCCTTGAGGCTTGGCCACTCGCGTAGCCTATGTCCATAGCCAATGGGGGCACCCGCGATGCACCATGGCGGTCGCGACTTGACACAAGGCCCGAAGCATTTTTACGTCCCCCACCTTGGTGAGGCCGCAAGTGGCATCGCGGTTTCCGGATTGATGCTGCGATAGTATCAGCCCTCCCCAAGGTCCAACATGTTTTGAGGATCTAGAACGGGTGGGATCATCGGCTGCGGATTTGTAGGTGAGGGGACCATTGCTGCAATGCCCGTCAGTGTCATCAACGAGCGACAGATTGGCCTGCTCAAGGCGCGGTGCAGCACGGGATTTGAGCATAGGTACGGGTGCTGCCTCCAACATGGCATTGTGCTCTACAGGGTCGGGCACCCGCACGTCCTAACGGCTTCGTTTTCAACGCGGCTTCACCTGCCACGTCTCCATCAGTACGACAACAGGCCCAGCCTTGGTCAGCCCAGGATGCTGCCACTGCGACAATGGCCCAGCTTTCAACTCTATGATTGCAAGCGCCCCAGGCCGCCTGCCAGCAAAACCCGAAGAGCTTTAGGGTCGCAGGAAAACTGTGCTTCCTTCACGGCCCGTGGAGGAAACCAATGGGTCCTGCCCCTATCTCAGGGGAGAGGAGAAAAACTGGTGCAGCTGGTTTGCGGCACTTTGGCGAAAGGGAGCTGCCGCGCCGCGCTTTGCACGGCGCTCCCCCCAACGGGAGCCATATGCCTCAAAGAGGCCTTGGCGATGGGCGGGAGGGTTTGGGCAGATTAAGAGTTGGCAGGAGGGGGTGTTACTTCTGGCTGGAGGCCCAGTCCCAATAAAGTTCTCTAACACGCTTTGCCACAGGGCCAACCTGGTAGCTGCAGTTGTCAAAGGCTGTGACGGGGGTCACTTTGCTCATATTGCCTGACATAAACACCTCGTCGGCGGCCTCAAAATCCTGCAAACTCAAAACGGTTTCGTGAACTGTAACCCCGTCCGCCCGCAGGTTGGCAATATGGCGCGCCCGGGTAATCCCGGCCAGAAAAGTGCCATTCGGGATCGGGGTAAAGACCTCTCCATCGCGGGTCATAAAGATGTTTGCGGTTGCCGTTTCAGCGACATTACCCATGGCATCCAGTGCCAGGGCATTGCTGAAGCCTTTGCTGCGGGCTTCGCGTAGCATCCGCGCATTATTGGGATAAAGGCACCCGGCTTTTGCATTGACAACCGCGCTTTCCAAGACCGGGCGGCGAAAGCCTGTTCGGGTCAGGGTTGCGCTGGCTTCAGCTGATGCCATGGGGATTTCCTCCAGGCAGAGCGCAAATTCAGTGCTCTCCGGATCGGGGGCAATGGTTGTCGCATCTCCATCCGTCGCCCAATACATTGGCCGAATGTAGACCGCTGCACCGGAAGAAACCCCTTTTAGACCCTCCAGGGCAATTTCAACCATATCGGCAGTTGTGACCGTGGGGCGCATCAGCAGCGCCTCAGCTGAGGCATTGGTGCGGGCACAATGCAGGTCCAGGTCCGGGGTCATGCCGTCAAAGAACCGGGCGCCATCAAACACCGAGGATCCAAGCCACATGGCGTGATCCGCCCCCTTCAGCAGAGCAACATCGCCATCATGCCAGCGACCTTGAAAATAGGTGCGAATGTTTTTGCCTGCGGCCATTGTGTTCCCCTTCACTAGTTGCGGAAAATCTAGGTGGAAAAAGGTCATAGGGCCAGACCTTTTTTGACGGTGCAGGCTGATCGAGTGTGTAAGTTTATGGGGAAGGCCGTGTTTTGAATGGCTCAGGCGGATGGCTGACAACAAACGCAACAGCGCGCGCCCAAAGGCGCGCGCTGGGCCCAACAGGAGCGGGGCATCTTTGATGCACCAGGCTCTTGGCGGGAGCATTTGGCTATGAGCCGCGAGCCGGGCGCAGTTGAACTGGGTGCTAGACGGGCTGTGTCAAACCCAATTTGGCCAGCTTTACCCCCACTTCCGCCTGCCAGCGGGTTTTCAACTCACCGTTGGGCGTGCGACGTAGACCCAGCGCTTTCAGCCCTTCGAACTTGTCTGACCCTTCACTGCCAAAGCTCGCAGCAACCCGTGGCCACCAATAGTTCACCGATGATTGCAGATCGCCCTTGCCCGTTTCTTCGATCAACCGCTCCAGGCCTTCTTCGGCCAGTTCAGCATGGCGGGCCTCAATCGGGGCCAGGGCACGAAACACTTCGGCCAGAGGCTGATAGGAAATCAGCGAGAACTCTGCCAGCTGCACGGCAACGGCTCGGCCCATCAGCAGGTTCATCACCACGGCATCAGCCCAGCCTTCCAGCGGGTAGTTGAAGACCGCCAGACGCATGTCATGATCCGAGCGCTGTTGGCCAATATCCGCACCGCGTTCAAGCCGCGCAGTCCAAGGGTGGTGATCTGCGTAGCGCTCGGTATCGGCGCCAAATTCGCCCATGATGCGCAGCACGCGGTCGGCGTTATCGCTTTTCTCCAGCACGATCTTGGCGGCTGCAATGCGGGCCTTGATGCCGGGGCCTTCGTTGATGATTTCGGCAAAACCGGCGGCACCGGCCAGTTCGCTATCCACAAAGGTGGCCATCAGCTTCAGCAAGGCAGCCCGGTAGCGTGGCGGTACATTGGCAGGGTTGCTCAACATGCCACCCTGGGCGAGATAGCTCTCGATGCTCATGTCTTCGGGCATGATATGTCCTTCCTCTTAAACGCGTTACTGATCGTAATCGACAACAACCCTGTCGGTGACCGGGAAGGCCTGGCAGGAGAGCACATAGCCCTTTTCGACCTCGTAATCTTCCAGTGCATGGTTGGCGACCATATCCACTTCGCCCTCGATCACCTTGCAGCGGCAGGTCGAGCACACCCCGGCCTTACAGGCGTAGGGGGCATCCATGGCGTTTTCCAAAGCGGCGTCCAGAATGGTCATATCCTTGCCCATCTGCACCGTCTGGGTTGAGCCATCCAGGGTGATCGCTGCGGTGGCCTGATTGCCGGCACTGGCAGCATCTGCACTCCCCTCTTTGCGCTTGGCGCGGCCGGGTTGGGCGCTGGCAAAGAGCTCGAACTTGATTTGGCTGTCGTCCAGACCTGCTGTGCGTAGGGCAGAGGCAATGCCCAGCATCATGGGCTCAGGCCCGCAGATAAAGGCCGTGTCGACGGATTTGATGTCGATCCAGTGCTCAAACAGCTGGGCGCATTTCTCCTCAGTCACCAGCCCGGTGAAGAGGTCGATTTCCTGGGCATCGGATTCCAGGATATGGATCACGTTGAAGCGGCCCATGTAGATGTTCTTCAGATCTTCCAGCTCCTCGCGGAACATGATCGTGTTCACACCCTTGTTGGCATAGATCAGCGTGAAGGTGGAGTCTGGCTCGGCTTCCAGAGTTGTCTTCAGGATCGACAAAACCGGGGTAACACCGGAGCCACCGGCAAAGCCCAGGTAGCTCTTGGCGGCGCTGGCATCCAATGGGGTGAAAAAGCTACCCATGGGCGGCATTGCCTCTAGCATCTCGCCGGCCTGCAATTCGGTATTGGCCCAGGTCGAGAAGGCGCCGCCATCGACCCGTTTGATGCCGACTTGCAAAAGACCATCGCCCTTGCCGGCACAGATCGAATAGCTGCGGCGCAGCTCTTCGCCGTCAAAGTCGCGCCGGAAGGTCAGGTACTGGCCCTGGGTGAAATCAAATTCCGCTGCCGCGCCATTGACGGGCTTTAGGGAAACCACAACCGCATCGCGGATGGTTTTGCGGACATCGGTAACTTCGAGTTGGTGGAAGCGCGCCATGGAGCTCTCCTCAGATGCACTTGAAATAATCAAAGGGTTCAAGACAGTCCTGGCAGCGCCAGTGAGCCTTACAGGGGGTGGAGCCAAACTGGCTCACACGGGTGACATTTGTGCTTTTGCAGTTGGGGCAGCGTTCCGGTCCACCTGCCGCCTGCGGTGGGGCAATGCCAAACTCTTCCAGTTTGGCGCGACCCTTCTCACTCATCCAGTCGGTGGTCCAGGGGGGGGAGATCTGCGTTTTCAGCTGGATCTTTTCCAGACCGTGATCGCGCAGGGCTGTCTCAATATCGAGGTTGATGATCGCTGTTGCCGGGCAGCCGGAATAGGTCGGAGTGACGGCGACCACGAGCGTATCCTCTTGCCAGTCCACGCCACGAATGATGCCCAGGTCCACCAGGCTGATCACCGGAATCTCCGGATCTGGCACGGCGTCGAGCCATTCCCAGATTTGGTCTACACTTGGCTGTTCATGTAATTGGCTCATGTGCGTTCCTCGTTGCGGTGTTTTTCCCGGCCGTGAGGCCGGGCAGCGCCCGACCCTCCCCACGGGAGGGCGCTTTCGCACCCACCCAGGGTCAGGCGTTGCCCTCATTTCTTTTATTGCCAGTACTGTTTTACCAGCTGGCGCCGGGATAGGCGCGCTGCAGCCACTGCATATGGGTCAACAGATGGCCCAGGTGCTCGGTATGCATCTTGCCGTTGCGCCCACCCTTATGGGCAAAGCCGCTGTCCGGAATGGCCAGTGTGGCCTCAGCCAGCACGCGCCCGATCAGCGCGTCATAATCGGTGCGCAGCGATGCCGGGTCAGGCGCAATGCCCGCTTTGACCATGGCGGCGTCGACCTCATCAGAGGCGAACATCTCACCTACGTAGGGCCACAGATAGTCCAGCGCCGCCTGCATGTAGTCATGGCTTTGCGCGGTGCCGTCGCCCAGGCCCACAACCGTATCGGCAGAGCGCTCCAGGTGATAGGCGACCTCTTTGCTGGTCTTGGCCGCGATGGCCGCGATGCGCTCATCCGAGGACTTCATCAGATGCCCCAGCTGGATCGAATGCCAGGCATCAAACAGGAACTGGCGCATCAGGGTGCGGCCAAAGTCTTCGTTTGGAACCTCGACCAGCAGCACGTTGCGAAAATCCCAGACATCGCGCAGAAAGGCCAGATCATCAGCCGATTTCTCTTCGCCCTGAACGTCACCCGCCAGGCCCAGCCACATCTGGGTCTGACCAATCAGATCCAGCGCCGTATTGGCCAGGGCAATGTCCTCTTCCAGAACCGGCGCGTGGCCACACCACTCGCTGACCCGGTGACCCAGGATCAGGGTGTTGTCGCCCATGCGCAGCAGGAACTGAAACAGGGCCTCATCTTGTGTGAGCGGGGCCGCCATTACATCGCTCCCACTTCGTCAGGAATGTCAAAGAAGGTCGGGTGACGGTAGACCTTGGACTCAGAAGGCTCATACAGCGGGCCTTTGTCGCTGGGCGAAGAGGCGGCGATATGGTTGGCCTCAACCACCCAGATCGATACGCCCTCATTGCGGCGAGTGTAGACGTCGCGGGCGTTCTTGATCGCCATTTCGGCATCAGGTGCATGCAGCGAGCCGACGTGACGGTGGCTCATACCATGTTGACCGCGGATGAAGATTTCCCAGAGGGGCCATTCGTTTTTCATAGCTCAGTTCTCCTGGCTGTGGCGGCCCTGCGAGATCTGGCAGGGCGCATAATCGTTAGGTTACTTGGCTGCTTATTCGGCGGCATGTTTGCGGGCGGCTTTCTTGCGGGCATGGGCCAGCAATCCGTCGCGGACCCATTCCCCGTCTTTCCAGGCCTTGTTACGGGCCGCGAGGCGGTCGGTGTTGCACGGGCCATTGCCCTTGATCACGTCAAAGAACTCGGACCAGTCGGGGTCGGAATAGTCGTAATGACCGCGCTCTTCGTTCCATGTGATGCCTTCGTCCGGCAGGTCGAGCCCGAGGAATTCAATCTGCGGCACGGTCTGGTCGACGAATTTCTGACGCAGCTCGTCATTGGTGTTCATCTTGATTTTCCAGGCCATGGATTGGGTCGAATGCACGGAATCTGCGTCCGAGGGCCCAAACATCATCAGCGCCGGGAACCAGAGGCGGTTCACTGCGTCCTGGGCCATCTTCTTCTGCGCAGGTGTGCCTGTCGCCATCTTGCGAATGGCGTCAAACCCCTGACGCGCATGGAAGCTCTCTTCCTTGCAGACCCGGATCATGGCGCGCGAGTATGGTCCAAAGGAGGTCCGCTGCAGTGGCACCTGGTTCATGATTGCCGCGCCATCAACCAGCCAGCCCACTGCGCCCATATCGGCCCAGTTCAGGGTGGGGTAGTTGAAGATGGAGGAGTATTTCATCCGCCCGTCCAGCAGCATTTCGGTCAGCTCATCCCGGCTGACACCCAGCGTTTCGGCGGCGCAGTAGAGATAGAGCCCGTGACCGGCCTCATCCTGGACCTTGGCCAGCAGGATCGCCTTGCGTTCCAGAGTGGGGGCACGGGTGATCCAGTTGCCCTCCGGCAGCTGGCCAACGATTTCTGAGTGGGCGTGCTGACCGATCTGGCGGATCAGTGTCTTGCGGTAGCCCGCAGGCATCCAGTCCTTGGGTTCGATCTTTTCTCCGGCATCAATGCGGGCCTGAAAGGCGGCCAGCTTTTCCGGATCATCGGTGCTCGCTTCGGATTGTACCATCTGTGCATACATGACTTGCTCCTCCCTTATAGGGTTGCTGGCTTAAACGCGTTCGAGGATCAGGGCGGTGCCCTGACCGACGCCGACACACATGGTGCACAGCGCATAGCGCCCACCGGTGCGTTGCAGTTGATAGGCGGCAGTCAGCACCAGGCGGGCGCCGGACATGCCAAGGGGGTGACCGATGGCGATGGCGCCACCGTTAGGATTCACGTGGGGCGCATCATCGGCGACACCCAGCTCGCGAAGCGTCGCCAGACCCTGGCTGGCAAAGGCTTCATTGAGCTCGATCACATCCATCTGCTCGATCGTCAGACCGGTCCGGGCCAGCACCTTGCGGGTGGCAGGCACCGGGCCGATGCCCATGACGCGGGGCTCGACCCCGGCGGCGGCCATGCCGACGATGCGGGCCATGGGCTTCAACCCATTCTTGGCCGCGGCGGCCTCATTGGCCATCAAGATAGCAGCAGCGCCGTCGTTGACGCCAGAGGCATTGCCGGCGGTGACAGTCAGGTCGGGGCCGTTGACGCCTTTGAGCTTACCCAGTTTGGCGGCGCCTGTGCCGGGACGGGGGTGCTCGTCGGTGTCGACCACAACCGGGTCACCCTTGCGCTGGGGGACCGAGACCGGAGTAATTTCATCGCCAAAGATGCCGGCCTCATGGGCGGCGGCCCAGCGGGCCTGGCTGCGGGCGGCAAAGGCGTCCTGGTCCGCGCGGCTGATGCCATAGTCTGCGGCAACATTGTCGGCGGTCTGTGGCATCGAGTCGGTGCCATACATCTGGTGCATCTTCTTGTTTACAAAGCGCCAGCCAATAGTGGTGTCGTAAACTGCATTGGCGCGGGTGAAAGCTGATGTCGCCTTTGGCATCACAAAAGGTGCGCGGCTCATGCTCTCGACACCACCGGCGATGGCCATGTCGTAGTCACCAGCGCGGATCCCGCGCGAGGCCATGCCCACGGCGTCCATGCCAGAGGCGCAGAGGCGGTTGATGGTGGTGCCGGGCACATCCACCGGCAGGCCTGCCAGCAGCGCGGCCATACGGGCGACGTTGCGGTTGCTTTCGCCGGCCTGGTTGGCGTCGCCAAAGATCACATCATCAATGCTGGACCAGTCCACCTGCGGGTTGCGGGCAACCAATGCAGCAAGAGGTTCGGCAGCGAGGTCGTCGGTCCGCACTTGGCTCAGAGCACCGCCGTAGCGGCCAATTGGGGTTCGGGTGGCATCGCAGATGAATGCATCCATGGTGTTCGCGTCTCCTGATCTGGTGGCGAAATAAGCCGACCGTTGGGTCGGTATTATGCTGATTGTCGATTCGTGGCAAGTGAAACGTAACGAGTTAAGATGTCGCGGCGCAATTCTGTAACATATCGACAGGTGCCGCGTGACTTAACGTCGTAACGCCAGGCGGGATGATTTTGGTTGCAGGTGGTGGCTGGCTAGGCTCAGATTAAAACAGAACGATTGGTCTGTTCATCAATTGCGCCGAGTCAACACCTGTACGAAGTGGTGGTGCGAGGAGCTGAAGGGGGAAGCACATGTCACAGCAGCTGCGTATCGGCGGGGCCAGTGGATTTTGGGGAGACGCCAGCGCGGCGACGCCGCAGCTCTTGGCGGCGGGCGGGTTGGATTTCATTGTCTATGACTACCTGGCCGAGATCACCATGGCGATCCTGGCGCGGGCACGGGTCAAGGATCCAAAGGCGGGTTATGCGACGGATTTTGTCACCTCTGCCATGGCGCCGAACCTGCGCGAGATCGCAGTGCAGGGTGTTCGGATTGTCTCGAACGCCGGGGGGATGAACCCCCTGGCCTGCGCCGAAGCCCTACGCGAAGAGATCAAGAAACAGGGGCTGTCGCTCAAAGTGGCGGTGGTCACGGGCGATGATCTGTTGGACCGAGCAGAGGAAATCGCTGAAGCCGCGCCGCAGGAGATGTTTTCAGGCAGTGCGCTGCCGCCGGTGAACAAGATTGCCAGTATCAATGCCTATCTCGGAGGGTTTCCCATTGCCGCAGCTCTGGACCGTGGCGCCGATATCGTGATCACGGGGCGCTGTGTCGACAGCGCGGTGACGCTGGGGGCGGCGATCCATCACTTTGGCTGGGTGCCAAATGATCTGGATGCCATGGCGGGCGCCAGTCTGGCGGGTCATATTCTGGAATGCGGACCTCAGGCCACCGGAGGCAATTTCACTGACTGGCGCTTGGTGGCTGAGAATCTGGCAGAGATCGGTTATCCGATTGCCGATCTGCGCAACGACGGCAGTTTTGAGGTCAGTAAGCCGCAGGGCTCGGGCGGTTTGGTCTCGCGCGGCAGCGTGGGCGAGCAGATGCTCTATGAGATCGGTGACCCGCAGGCCTATCTGCTGCCGGATGTCGCCTGCGATTTTTCTCAGGTCACGCTAGAAGAAGTCGGCCCGGATCGGGTTTTGGTGGCAGGCGCGCGTGGTTTAGGGGTGCCAAACAGCTACAAGACCTGCCTGACCTGGGCAGATGGTTTCCGGTCCGGTCACGTCTTTACCTTTTACGGTCTCGATGCCGAAGAGAAAGCGCAGCATTTTGCCGAGACAGTGTTACAGCGCTGTCGGACCTCCCTCAAGCGGATGCAGGCTCCGGACTACGCAGATGTCAGTGTCGAGTTGATCGGCACCGAAAGCCAGTTTGGCGCAATGCGCAATTCTGGACCATCGCGGGAAGTGGCGGCCAAGATTGCGGTGCGCCACGCGGATGCGCGGGCTGTGGGCCTGTTCCTGAAAGAGGCGGTGGGCCTCGGGTTGGCGACACCTCCGGGGCTTAGCGGATTTGCCGGGGCGCGGCCCAAGCCTTCTCCGGTTCTGGCGCTGTTTTCCTATCTGACGCCAAAGGACCAGGTCGCGGTCAGGCTGCTGGACGAGGCAGGAGAGCTGCAATGCCCCGCTTTCCAGGGGGTAGCGGTGGTTGACGCACCGCGTCCCGATCTGCCCATCACTCCAAAGGCGGAGAAGACGGTCGAGGTTCCTCTGGTGGATCTTGCCTGGGCCCGCAGCGGCGACAAGGGTGATATAGCCAATATCGGCGTGATGGCGCGGGACCCTGCGCTGATGCCCTGGATCTGGGCAGGCCTGACGCCTGAGCACCTGCAAAAGGTCTTTGGCCATTTCTGCGACGGCGAGATCCAGCGCTTCTATCTGCCGGGATCTGAGTCGATGAACATTCTGCTGCATGGCACTTTGGGCGGCGGCGGCACCTCGTCGCTGCGCAATGATCCCCAGGCCAAGGGCTATGGCCAGTTGCTTTTGGCGGCGCCTATCCCTGTGGATGCCGATCTTTGGGCGAAACTGCGAGGCACAGCATGATGTTTCATCACAAAAAACAACAGTTCGGACGGCCAGCCCAGCCGTCTATGCGTAAGAATACCGGAATGAGGACAGGTCGATGAAAGCCTTTCAAAGCAGGATCAACACCGCTAGTGACAGCTTTGCCCAGAACCGGGCTGATATGTTGGCCCAGGTCGAGCGGATGCGCACCTTGGAAGCTCGTGCCGCAGCCAAATCGGAGCAACGCCGCCCGGTTTTTGACAAACGTGGCCAGCTGTCGCCACGCGAACGTCTGGCCGCATTGCTCGACCCCGGCATGCCTTTCCTTGAGCTCTACAATATGGCCTCCTATCTGGTGGATGACACCGACCCGGAGACCTCGATCCCGGGGGCCTCGATCATTCTGGGGATCGGCTATGTATCGGGTGTGCGCTGTATGGTCTTTGTCGATGATGCGGGAATCAATGCCGGCGCAATGACCGGCAAATCAGTGGATAAGGCCCTGGGGGCGATAGACATCGCTCTGAAACAGAAACTGCCCTTTGTGCATCTGGTGGAGAGTGCCGGGGCCGATCTCACGCGCTACACGGTTGAGCTCTGGGCTCATGGTGGCGGCATGTTTGCCGGTCTGGCGCGGCTTTCGGCGGCGGGTAATCCGGTGATCACGGTGTTGCACGGGGCCTCGACCGCGGGGGGCGCCTATCAGCCCGGCCTGTCGGACTATGTGATCGGGGTCAAAGGCAACGGTATGGCAATGCTGGCCGGGGCGGCACTGGTGCAGGCCGCCACAGGCGAGATCGCTCGCGATGCGGATCTGGGCGGTGCCGAGATGCACGCCGAGGTCACCGGCCTGGTGGAGTATCTGGCCGAGGATGACGCCCATGGGCTGGAGATCGCCCGTGATGTGATGGCAGGTCTGGGTTGGCAGCGGGGCACTGAGGGACCTGTTGAGTATGATCCGCCCAAATACGCGGGCGAGGAACTCGCCGGGGCGATTCCGGCTGACTACCGCAAGCCCTATGACATGCGAGAGCTGGCGGCGCGGCTGGTGGATGGCTCGCGCCTGCGCGACTTCAAGCCAGACTACGGCCCGGCATTGGTCTGTCTGCAGGCGCATATCATGGGTCAGCCGGTGGGCATCCTGGGCAACAACGGCCCGATTGATCCCGATGGCGCCACCAAGGCGACACATTTCCTGCAGGCGATGGATCAGGCGGGCACGCCGGTGATCTTTCTGGGCAATACCACTGGGTACATGGTTGGGACCGCCTATGAGCGCGCGGGCATGATCAAACATGGCTCCAAGATGATCCAGGCGGTGACCAATCTACGGGTGCCCAAGATCTCGCTCTATACCGGGGCCAGTTTTGGCGCGGGCAACTACGGCATGTGCGGCCATGCCTTTGGCGCCGACTTCCTGTTCACCTGGCCCAATGCCATGACGGGTGTGATGGGCGGCGAACAGGCGGCCCTGACCATGGAGCAGGTGGCGCGGCGCACGGCGGAGCGTAAGGGTGTTGAGGTAGATGAAGCACGTCTGGCCAAGCAGAGTGCCGGGATCGCGGCGCATTTTGACAACCAATCGGACGCGTTTTTCACCTCGGGGCGGATGCTCGACATGGGGATGATCGACCCGCGTGACAGTCGGGCGGTGATTGGCTTTTGCCTCGCCACCTGCATGGAAGCACGTCGCCGCGATCTCAACCCCAATGCCTTTGGCGTGGGGCGGGCCTGATGGGAGAGGATCAGACAATGACAGAATTCAATTCAATTCTGGTGGCCAATCGCGGCGAGATCGCCCTGCGCATCATGCGCACGGCGCGTGCGATGGGGATCAAATGCATCGCGGTCTATACCGAGGCCGACGCGCAAAGCCCGCATGTCGCCTTTGCCGACCAGGCCGTCTGCATTGGCGCAGGCCCAGTGGGGGATAGTTATCTCGATGCCGCCAAGGTCTTGGCAGCGGCCAAGGAAACAGGGGCGCAGGCGGTGCATCCCGGCTATGGTTTCCTGTCGGAGAATGCCAAATTTGCCGCGGCCTGCGCCGAGGCAGGGCTTACCTTCATTGGCCCCAGCGCCGAGGCCATTGCCCTGATGGGGAACAAGGCAGCCGCGAAACGCCGGATGATCAAAGCAGGGGTGCCCTGCGTCCCCGGCTATGAAGGGGCGGATCAATCCCCTGTGGTGTTGCAGGCCGAGGCTGCAAAGATAGGCTATCCGGTGATGATCAAGGCCGCAGCGGGCGGCGGTGGCCGTGGCATGCGATTGGTCACAGAGGCGGAGGATTTTGTCACTGCGCTGGAGCTGGCGAAAAGCGAGGCGCTCTCGGCCTTTGGCTCGGAAGAGATGATCCTGGAAAAGGCGGTGATGCGCCCGCGTCACGTAGAAATCCAGGTCTTTGCCGATGCCTCAGGTCACACCATCCATCTGGGTGAGCGCGACTGTTCGGTGCAGCGTCGCCATCAAAAGGTGGTGGAGGAAGCCCCCTGTCCGGTGATGACGCCAGAGCTGCGCGCTGAGATGGGGGCTGCCGCCGTGGAAGCCGCCCGCGCCATCAGCTATCTGGGCGCCGGAACGGTGGAGTTCCTGTTGGACAAAAACGGTGCTTTCTACTTTCTGGAAATGAACACCCGCCTGCAGGTGGAGCATCCCGTCACTGAAATGGTCACCGGGCTTGATTTGGTGGCGCTGCAGATTCGCGCAGCGCGCGGTCAGGCGCTGGGCGTGGCACAGGAAGATGTAACCCTGAAGGGTCATGCCATCGAGGTGCGGCTCTATGCCGAGGACCCCGGCCAGGGGTTCTTGCCCCAATCCGGGCAGATCCACCAATGGCAGCCCGCCACCGGTGCGGGCATCCGGGTGGATGCGGGCATTGTTTCGGGGCAGGAGGTCTCAGCCTTTTATGATCCGATGCTGGCCAAGGTCATCGCCCATGGGGCGACCCGTGCAGAGGCCTTGGAGCGCCTGATCGCGGCGCTGGGTGACACCGTAATCTTTGGGCCGGCCTGCAATCGCGACTTCCTGATGGATGTCCTGGGCCATGCCGAGTTTGCCAAAGGCGCGGCGACGACCAGCTTTATTGGCGATCACTTTGACCCTCTGGTTCCACCTGAAATCTCCAGCGCTGATTTGGCGCTGGCGGCGGCATTGATCTACCGCGTAGATCAGGCGGCATTGGCCAAGCGGGCAGAGACCCCGGCAGAGCTGCTGGGCTGGTCCAGTCAAGGGGCTTTGCAGGCGCGGTTGGTGCTGGAGGCCGCAGGCGAGAGAGCAACCGTGTTGCTGCACGAGAGCCGCGATGGCATCCGGGTACAGGTCGGCGAAGCGGAACATCATCTGCAACAGCAGGGGGATTGTCTGCGGTTGGATGGGCTGCGTATGGATCTGCGCAACCACCTGATGGTTGGGGAGGATCTGTTTCTCGCTACCGGTACGCGGATGTTGAAGGTGACCCGACAGCGGTCTGGGGCTGGCGCTGGCGCGGCCGCTGGTGGTGGTGAAACACCCGCCCCGATGCACGGCAACCTGCTGGAGCTCTGCGTGCGCGTAGGAGACCCGGTTGAGGTGGGCACCCGTCTGGCGGTGTTGGAGGCGATGAAAATGCAGCATGAGATTCTGGCCGAGGTGGCAGGAACCGTGAGCGAGGTGGCTGTCACGGCACCTTGCCAAGTGAAGGCGGGCGATCTCTTGGTGCAGATTGAGCAGGCAATGGCGACACAGGAGAACACGGAATGAACTCGGAACTTTGTAAACGGCTTGGCATCGAGTTTCCGCTTTTTGCCTTTTCTCATTGCCGCGATGTGGTGGCAGCGGTCACCAATGCTGGCGGAATGGGGATTTTTGGCGCCGCCATGATGTCGCCAGAGGAGCTGGAAGAAGAGCTGACCTGGATTGATGCCCATGTGAATGGCAAGCCCTACGGCGTCGACCTTATCGTGCCCAATAAGTTTGAGGCCAAAGGGGAGGATATTCCGGATGCGGCGATCCTGGCCATGGTGCCCGAGGGGCATAAGGATTTTGCCGATGACGTGATGCAGAAATACGGGGTTGAACCCGGAAACCTCGATCCGGTGCGGGCCGAGCAGCTGGTGTTTCGCGAAAACATCAGCGCCGAAGGCGCGCGGCGCAGTCTGGATGTGGCCTTCTCCCATCCAATTGCTCTGATCGCCAATGCGCTGGGCCTGCCGCCGCAGGAGATGCTGGAACGCGGCAAGGCGCAGGACGTGGCTGTGGGGGCGCTGGTGGGCACGGCGGAACATGCCCGCGCTCAGGTTGCAGCGGGTGTGGATGTGATCATTGCCGCTGGTGGTGAGGCCGGTGGCCATACCGGCGAGATTTCAACCATGGTGCTGGTGCCGGAGGTGGTGCAGGCCATTGCCGGATCCGGGGTGCCGGTTCTGGCGGCGGGGGGCATTGCGACCGGCGCTCAGATGGCGGCGGCCATGGCCATGGGGGCGGCAGGCGCCTGGTGTGGCTCTGTCTGGCTGACCACCGCCGAAGCTGAGACCAACCCGGTGGTGAAGGAAAAGATGCTGGCGGCCAGCAGCCGCGATACCGTCCGCTCACGCTCGCGCACGGGCAAGCCTTCGCGCCAGTTGGTCAGCGCCTGGACCGAGGCCTGGGAGGTCAAGGGCGCACCCAAACCACTGCCAATGCCGCTGCAGACCCTGGTGTCAGAGCCGGCGCTGCACCGGATTGATCAGATGTCGCAAAAAGGCCATGAGGGCGCGCAGGACCTGGCCACCTATTGGGTTGGCCAGGGGGTTGGCCTGATGAACCAGGCAATGTCGGCAGGCGGCGTGGTGCAGGGCTTCAAGGAGGATTTCCTGACGGCTTTTGAGCGGCTGGGGGCCCTGCTGGAAGAGTAGGGCCAATGCGCTGTCGGGGCGGGGTTTTGTTGCCTTGTTCCGCCCTGCAACCTATGATCTGGGGAGAACGGGCGGCAACAAAGGGCGGCGGCATTGGCAGGGCAGAGCGAAGGGCTATTGAATGCGATCCTTGTGGATATTGATGCCGGGCAATTGAACCCAGGTGACGTTCTGGATGAGGCTGGACTGGCCGCGCGTCATGGGGTGTCACGGACACCCATCCGGGAGGTCTTTATTCAGCTGGAAACTGCGGGCCTGATCCGGCGGCTGCCGCGCAAGGGGGCGGTACTGTTCAAGCCCAGTCTGGAAGAGTTTCTGGCTATTCTGGAGGTGCATGCCAATCTGGAAGGGCAGGCGGCGGGTCTGGCCGCGCGTCGGATGAGCCCGGCGCAGGCGGCGGAGCTGGAGCAGATTGTGCGGGCCTGTGAGGCCCATGCAGCTGAAAAGGGGGATGGTGATCCCAATGGCTATTACCAGTTGAACCTAGGGTTTCACGCAGGTGTGGCCATGGGCGCAGGCAACCCGTTTCTGGTGGAGATGATCAAGACCAATGCGCGCAAATTGATGGCCTATTACCGGGCCCGTTATCACTATCCGGGTTCAATCGCGCAATCGGCCAAAGAGCATCGCGAGATTGCCGAGCTGATTTATTCCCACGACCAGATCGGGGCTGCGCGGCGCATGACCCAACATGTGCAGTTTGATCAGGTCACCGCGATGGATCTTCTGGCGGCACTGGGCTGAGAGCTTGTTTGCCTCCGGCGGGGATATTTTTGGCCAAATGAAAATGGGGGCTGTGTGCTCCGGATGCGGGGGCTGCCTATTGCGCCTGTTCAAAGAAGCGGGCGAGGCTTTCCGCAAATGCCGCTTGATCTGCCGGGGCGGCCAGGCTGGAAGTGGCCTGTTTATATCGGTCGGGGCCAAGGGCGCTGCGCATTTCTTTGGTGAGGGCGGTGATGAAATCAGGGCTCATCTCGGGATGGTGCTGGCTGGTCCAGATATGGCTGTCGACCGTAAAGCCGGCGTTCAACCCGGTACTGTTGGAGCAGGGCGTGGCGCCTGCGGGAAGCTGCGAGACATATTCGCTGTGTGAGCCGTAAAGGTTGAAGTGCTGAGGTAGTGGTTTTGCCCAGGGGGGGGAGGTTTGCAATTCATTTCGCACCAGCCCGTGGACCCAGCCATTAGGGTTTTCGCCCACGGTCCCGTCCAGAGCCAGGGCGATTGCCTGATGCCCAAAACAGGCGCCAAACAGCGGGAAATGCCTTTTGTCCATGTCCTGAATGAGGGTGAGCAGCGGCGCAATCCAGGGGAGACCGCTGCGGGTTGAGGCCGGGCTGCCGGTGATCATCGCGCCATCAAAAGTTGTTATGTCTGGTGGGAACTGGCCTTCGTGGATTTGGAAGGCCGTTGTCTTCCAGTCTGGTCGCGCCATTTGGATGAGTCGAGTGAATTTTTCTCCATCCTGTGGGTGCTGAGCGGCAAAGGGGCTCTTGTCTGTATTAGTGACCAGAATTGCTAAGTGCATGGATTGGCTCGTGAGTTTTATGTTTACATATTTATAGCGCCACATAATATACACAAAGCAAGCATTCGGGAAGCCCAATATGACCATCTGGACACCACAGGACGACGGCCATGCCGATCTGAGCAGCCATGATACCTTTGCTATGGGCGCGCCCCATAACACCTTTGCACGTCTGCGCCGTGAGGATCCGCTGCATTGGACCGAATACGCAGGGGGTGAAAATTTTTGGTCGGTAACCCGCTACGATGACATCACCCAGATGAACAAGAACACCGAGGTGTTCTCTTCGGCGCGTGGGATCCGCATGGAAGACCAGAGCTATGAAGAATATCTGGCGCGCCGCACCTTTCAGGAGACTGATCCACCGGAGCATTCCAAGGTGCGGATGAAGCTGATGAAGGCCTTCTCCAAGACCTCGATGGCGCAGTATGAGCAGGAAATCCGCGATATCTGCGCCGAGATCCTTGACCCAATACTGGAGAAGGGCAGTTTTGATGCCACCAAAGAGATCGCCCGGCAATTGCCGATGCGAATGCTGGGCCGTGTGGTCGGGTTGCCGGAGGTGGATCTGCCCTGGCTGGTGGAGAAAGGCGATGCGCTGATCGCCAATACCGATCCGGATTTCACCGCCCATGTCATGGATAAGCTGCAAACCGATGAGTACCGGATGATGCCGTTTAACTCGCCGGCCGGGGCGGAGCTCTATGTTTATGCCAAGGAGTTGATGGCGGATAAGGCAAAGGCTGGAGATACCTCCGGGGTGCTCAATATGATTTTGGAGCCCGCCAAGGATGGATCCACGATTACCGAGACCGAGTTTCGCAATTTCTTTTGCCTTTTGGTGGCGGCGGGCAATGACACCACGCGCTATTCCATTGCTGCGGGCATTCAGGCCCTGTGTCATCAACCCGAGCTTTTGCAACAGATGCAGGCGGGCGGGGCGGTCTGGGAGACGGCGGCGGATGAGATTATCCGCTGGGCGACGCCTGCGCTCTATTTCCGCCGCACCGCGACGCGGGATTTTGAGATGCATGACAAGCTGATCCGGGAGGGCGACAAGGTTCTTTACTGGTTCATCTCAGCCAATCGCGATGACAGCTATTTTGATGAGCCTTTCCGGGTGAACCTGATGCGCAGCCCCAATCGCCATCTGTCCTTTGGCCAGTTCGGCCCCCACGTCTGCCTGGGCATGTGGCTGGCGCGGCTGGAGGTCACGGTACTGTTTCAGGAACTGGCAAAACGGATCAGCCATATTGAGGCAGCAGGCCCGCAAAAGTTCCTGCGTTCGAACTTTGTGGGCGGCATCAAGGAGCTGCCAGTGCGTGTCACCCGCCGCTGAGTCCCCGGTTGTTCAGGAGGAGGCTAGAAATCAGTCCCTCAGAATCGCTAAATATGTTAACTACTAATCATCAGAAGCTGTGCCAGATCAAAGGCAGCCGTGACAAATCGACGTTACCAACCCGGAAGGATTCCCACCATGAAGACCCGCTTGCGTGCGATGTTTTGCGACCACCTCAGCATCATGCGGGGGAAATACCTGCCGAACTCCAAAATTGGCGATGGCGATACGCGGTTTTGCCGGTCCGTTTTTGGCACACATTATGATCGCGATTTGCTGGATGCGCCGGGATCCCTGGTCAAACAGGGCATGCCGGATATGGAGCTGCGTTGGCAGCATGACGATATTCGCGACAGCTGGCATGCTTCGACCAAGGTGGTTTTGGGTGATCTTTATGATGTTGAGGGCGAACCACTGTCTCTGTGCCCGCGCGGGGCGCTGAGGCGCGCAGTTGCAGGCTGGCAAGTAAAGGGGCTGAGTCCAAAGGTGGGGATTGAGCTGGAGGCCTATGCGTTGCAGGCGGATGATCGGGGACGGTTGATGCCCTATGATGCGCCGGGAGGCGTGGTCTATGGCACCGGGCCTTTTGCTGATCCTTTGCGGTTTAACGACCGGATCTGGGCCATGGCAGATGAGATGGGGTTCTCGCTGGATATGATCACGGCGGAGTTCGACTCGCCGCAGTTTGAATACACGCTGACCTTTGATGATGCGGTGCAGGCAGTGGATGACATTGTATTGTTCCGCCTGATGGCGCGTGAAATTGCCTTGGAATATGGGATTGTTCTGACCTTCATGCCCAAACCCGTGGCCGAGGCCGGTGGATCTGGCATGCATATCAACTTTTCTTTTGTGGATGAGGCCGGGGGCAATGCGCTCTCTTCGGGGCCGCGCGGGGGGCCTGAACATATGAATGATCTGGCGCGCGGCTGTCTGGCTGGTGTGTTGCAGCATCACAAGGGCCTCGCCGGGCTGATTGCGCCCACCGCGAACAGCTATATGCGCCTGCAGCCGGGATCTTTGTCGGGCTATTGGCAGAACTGGGGCGGGGATCATCGCAATGTGACCACGCGGATCAGCTCGGAGGGCGGGGCGAAAGCCCGGTTGGAGCACCGGATGGCGGATGCTTCCGCTAATCCCTATACCGCTGTGGCGGCAGTTCTGCAGGCGTCCTTGCTGGGTGTGGAGAAGGGCTATGAGTTGCCTGCCATGGAGACAGGCGACGGGTTTGACCGTACAGATGCGCGGGAGGGGACGGCGATTGACCTTAAAGGCGCGGTCACCGATTTGGAACGCGATACCGTTTTGTCAGAGGCCGTGGGCGTGGACTTGGTCGCCAACCATGTCTTTATGAAGCGCAAAGAGGTACGAAAAACTCGCGACCTTGAGGGGGATGGGATGCGGGATTTCTACGTTCATTTCGTCTGATTGGGTTTTGGATTTGGCGACACTGGGCTTGGCGAAAAACTGGCTTGGGCGATAGCAGCCAAGTTCACCGTATAGCACAGCCGCGCCGCGTGAGCGGCGCTTTGAAAAGCAGCGGGCCCGAAGCATATGCTTCGGGCCCGCCATGGTATCTGGTGGCAGCCGACCATAGGTCGGCTGCGGTGGCGTTTGGGGCGCTGTTAGCGCACGGCCGCAAAGCCGGCTTCCAACGCGGAGAGGATGCTCTGGACATCTTCCGAGGTGAGAACCAGCGGGGGCGAGAGGATGATATTGGGCCCTGAGATGCGCACCATGGCGCCATTCTGGTAGGTGACCTCTTGCACAGTGGCCGTGGTTTGTTTGTCGATCGAGGTCTTGCTGGTGCGATCAGAGACCAACTCCATCGCGCACATCAACCCATGCCCGCCCCGGACATCACCAATCAGCGCGTGTTTCTCTTGCAGAGCCAGCAGCCCCTGATGCAGTTCTTGTCCTCGGGCTGCGGCGTTTGTCGGCACATCCAGACGTAGGGTTTCCTGCAGACAGGCAAGCGCGGCGGCTGCACCAACCGGGTGGCCGGAATAGGTATAGCCGTGACCAATGGCTGCACGGCCTGTTTCATCCTGCTCGAACACCTCTGCCACCGCATCGGCGATCATCACGGCGCCAAAGGGGAAATAGCCATTGGTGATCGCCTTGGCGGTACACATGAAATCTGGCTGCACCCCCCAGTGCCGCGAGCCGGACCAAGACCCGGTGCGGCCAAAGGCGGTGATCACCTCATCTGCGATCAGCAAGATGCCATTTTTGGTACAGATCTCGCGCACCCCCGGCATGAAGCTCTCATGTGGCGGGATGACACCTCCAGCGCCAAGGATCGGCTCCATGATGAAGGCGGCAATCGTGCCCGCGCCCTGAAAGGCGATCTCATCTTCCAAGGCCTGCAGGCAGAGCTGCGCCAGTTTTTCCGGATCGCTCTCATTGAAGGGATTGCGATAGGTATAGGGGGCCGGAATGTGGTGGCAACCGGGCAGGAGCGGCTCATACTGGGTGCGGAAATTGGCATTGCCATTCACCGAAGCGCCGCCCATGTGAGTGCCGTGATAGCCTTTTTTCAGGCTGAGGAACTTGGTCCGGCCAGCCTCGCCGCGGATCTTGTGATACTGTCGCGCCAGGCGCAGCGCGGTTTCCACCGAATCCGACCCACCAGAGGTAAAGAAGGCCCGGGTCAGCCCGTCTGGGGCAAAGAAATCGCGCAGCACCTCGGCCAGCTGGATGACCTGATCGTTGCTGGTGCCGCGAAAGGTGGAGTAATAGGGCAGCACATCCAATTGGGCGGCAATGGCATCCTTGACCGGCTGGCAGGAAAACCCGAGGTTGACGTTCCACAGCCCGCCAACGGCATCAATCACCTCATGGCCGTCAATATCGCTGATCCGCACGCCCTGCGCGCCGGTGATGATGGCCGGCGGGTTGGCTTGGCTGTCGGCGGGATGCGCCATGGGGTGCCAAAGGGATTTGGCGTTGTGCTCTTTGAGGAAATTGGAATCTTTCATCGTGGAAACTCCTGGTGAGGCCCGGAGAGGGCCGTGCTGTCTGAGAAGGAAAAGAAAGAGGTCACGGGGCAGCGCTTTGAGGATAGTCAGCGGGTGGGCTGCCGCCGATGCGATGGGTCAGGGCGGCACCGGCACGGCGCAGGGCTGCGCGGATGGTCTCTTGCTGCGGCGGGGACATGCGTGAGGCGGGCGCCGCAACGGCCAGGGCCCCGATGGCCTTATGGTCGGCGCCAAAGATCGGCACCGCATGGGAATGCACTTCCAGTTCAAAGCTGCCCAGGGTGTCAGAGAGGCCAGTCTCTCGGATACTCGTTAGCTTGGCGCGGATCTCTTCAGGATTCACCAGCGTCATGCTGGTATGGGCCTTCAGGGGCTGTGACAGGATCTGTTCAACAAAATCCGGATCGGCATAGGCCAGAATGGCAAGACCGGAACTGGTGGCGTGATAGGTCACGGTCTGGGCGTCCTCCATGGTGACCTTGGTGGCATGACTGGGGGAATAGGCGTGGCTGAGGGTTTGTACCTGGGTCTCATGGCCAAGCGAGACATGGGTGGTCTCCCCGGTTTCGTCGCTGAGTTCGCGCAGAACGCGGCGTGACACCGACAGAATCGGGGTAGAGGCTTCGCGCAGGGCAGCCAGGTGCAAAACCTGCGGCCCCAACCGGTAGGCGCGGTCGTTTTCCCCCTGTTCAACAAAGCCTGATTCTTGCAGCTCGCCCATGAGGCGATAGACCGTTGCCTTGTTCATGCTTGACAGGCGCGTGAGGTCACTGAGCCCAATCTCGGTGCGCTCAGGAGAGAAAAAACTTAACAGTTTAAGGGCTTTGCTGACAGTTCCCATGTGCCGTTTCAAACTCCGTTTTGGCCGAACCAGAGGCGTGAGTTTGGAAAAACAAACACCTGCGTTGATATTTTGTTGACAGATAAGCGGGTGGCCTGTCAATCTAAATTCAAACCAATGGTTCAAATAATGAACCGATGACGCTGAAACCTCAGCACCAACCGGGAGACTGAAATGAAACTGACCCATCTCGTGAAAGGCGCCGCTGCCGCGGCCGCACTTGGCCTCAGCGCTGTGGCAGCGCAGGCGGAATATCCGGAAAAGCCTGTGAGCTTTATCGTACCCTGGCCTCCCGGTGATCTGGAGGATGTCCTGACGCGGATGATCGCGGATGATTTTCAGGCAGAATATGGCGTTGCTGCCGCCGTAGTGAACAAGCCCGGCGGCGGTGGCGGCCCCTTCCCGGGCGCGATCGAGGTGGCCAATGCGCCAGCAGATGGCTACACCGTGGGCTCCTTTGTGATCGGCGTGCCGGTCATGGGCCACCAGATCGACATCCCGCCGCTGACCCCGGAAAAGTTTGACCCGCTGGGGATCTTCCTCACCTATCCCTTTGTTATCGCCACTTCGGCGGATGCGCCTTACTCCAGCATGGAAGAGCTGGCCGCCCATGCAAAGGAAAACGACGTGGCCCTGGGCCATTTTGGCGATGTGTTGACGCCCACCCAGGTGACCAAGGCCTTTGCCAAGAATGCTGGTTTTGAGTGGGGGTCGGATGCGGCCTTTGATGCGCTGGATTGCAACACCCTGGCCTCGGGCGATGCGGATGTGATCAACACCACGCTGCAGCTGATCCTGCCCTGCCTCGATCAGGTCAAGGTTCTGGTTTCGATCACCGATGAGCGTATCCCGCTGGTCCCCGACGCACCTGCCATTGGTGAGCTGGACGCAGGTCTGAACATCGCCCTGTGGAACGGTTTGTTTGTCGCCAAAGACACGCCACAGGATGTGCGCGAAAAGATCATCGCGGTGGCACAGAAAACCATGATGAGCGAACGGGCCCAGGCCGTGGCTGCAGAAACCGGCGCGCTGGTCTACTGGCAGAGTGCACCTGACAGTGCTGCCCGCGTGGCAACCGATATTGCCACCATGGCAAAGATCAGCTCGATCCTGGAGTAACGCTCCTCTCCTCCTGCCGGGGCCCGTTGTGGCCCCGGTTCCCGTTTTAGCGCGAAAAAGATCCCCCTCATGACCACTGAACGAGAACGCCACTTTGTTGGCCCCCGGCGCGGACAGCTGGTTTTTGCCCTCGTATTTCTGACTCTCTCGGTGCTGCTTCTGGTGCTGATAGGCGAGCAAACCACCTGGGTCAAAAAGGCCAAGCTCTTTGCCCAGCCCCGGTTCTGGCCTGCCGTCAGCCTCGGCGGCATGGTGCTGCTTGGGGGATTGCACTTCTATCAGCTGCCCTGGCGAAGGGCCTCGCGGTACGACCTTTGGGAAACCCGGCAATGGGGGCGCAGCGCTGAATATGCGCTTTGGTTCATGGGCTATGTGTTTTTGGTGCCTCTGATTGGCTATTTGCCTGTGACCCTGGTCTTTGTACCGCTGCTGGCGCGCCGTATGGGCTATCGCGGTCGGTTCATGATGGGCATCAGCCTCAGCTTTGCGCTGATGGTCGTGGTGCTGTTCAAAGGTATCCTGGCCGTCAGAATTCCCGGTGCATTGCTCTATGAGTACCTGCCGGGGACCTTGCGCAACTTCTTCATTCTCTACTTCTAGGTCTCGGGGTTTCTGATGGATCTTATCCTCTCTGCAATCGACATCCTGATGCGCTGGGACGTGGCGCTGGCGCTGCTGGCAGGCTCGGTCGGTGGTGTCCTGATTGGCGCGATCCCCGGCGTTGGCCCGGCGGTAGCCATTGCCATTCTGCTGCCTGCAACCTTCTCGATGGATCCCATCGTTGGCCTGACGGTGCTGTTGGGGATTTACGGCTCCTCGATGTATGGCGGCGCCATCCCGGCCATCCTGATCAACACGCCGGGCACAGCCGTCAATGCGCTGACCACCTATGATGGCTATCCGATGACTGCCCGCGGAGAGCCGCGCCGCGCCCTGAGCCTGGCCTATTCTGCCAGCTTTTTTGGTGGTGTTTTCTCGGTCGTTTGTCTGATCCTCTTTGCCCCGGTTCTGGCCAAGGTGGCGCCGATGTTTGGCAGCCGCGAGATCTTCCTCGCCGCCCTCCTGGGGTTGATCCTGGTGGTGGTCGCCCATCGCGGTCAGGCCTTGATCGCCGGCGCGCTGGCCTGTCTTGGGATTTTTCTCAACACCATCGGCATGGAGCCGGTGAAATACACCCAGCGCTACACCTTTGATCAGGACTTCCTCGGCGGCGGGGTGAACCTGATCGTGGTGGTGCTGGGCCTTTTTGCGCTGAGCCAGGCCTTTGCACTGCTGATGGATGAGGACGAAAAGGTCCGTATCACCAAGCTGCGCGGCGGCATGTTCCAAGGCCTGCGAGAGCTGACACGCCATCCGCGGGTCACGGCCGTCTCAGCCAGCTTTGGTGTCTTGATGGGGATGATCCCCGGCGTTGGCGAGTTCACCGCCCAGTTCATGTCCTATACCTACGCACAGAAGACCTCAAAACGGCCACAGGACTTTGGCAAAGGCTCCTCCGAGGGGTTGATCGCTGCCGAGACCGCCAATAACGCGGTGCCCGCCGCCGCGATGGTGCCGCTTTTGGCGCTGGGCATTCCGGGCGAAGCGCTGACGGCCATGATGCTGAGCGTGTTCTACGTGCACAACGTGGTTCCGGGGCCGGGTCTGTTCCAGAATGATATGGATTTTGTTGTGGCGCTCTATCTGGCACTGTTGATCCTCAATGTGCTGGTGCTGGGATTTTTGCTCTTTGCCACCCGCGCACTGGTTCAAGTGGTGAAAATCCCCAATCGCTTCCTGGGGGTCTGTATCCTGACGCTCAGCTTTGTTGGGGTCTACTCCCTGCGCAACTCAGCCACTGACTGCTTGATTGCGGCGGGCTTTGGGCTCTTTGGTTTTATCCTCAAACGCCTGTCCCTGCCGGCGGTGCCGATCATTCTGGGCATGGTTCTGGGCGGCATAATGGAGGTCAAGCTGCGCTCGGGCATGGCCCGGGTGAAGGAGCCGCTGGACTTCATCAACCGACCGATATCGTTCATTCTTTTCACTATCATCATCTTGGTTCTTGCGAGTCATATCCTGCGCGTCTGGCGCGACCGCAAAGAGCTGAAGGAGGCCGAATGGCAGACCAAAACCGCATCAACCAGCTTCGGAAAGCTGATGTTCCGCCGCAAAAACTCTTTCTTGAAGGATCGTGGCAAGGAGGTTCGGGGACGCCACTCGAAGTTACTTCGCCGATTGAAGGGGCTATTTTAACCACGCTGGAGGGCGCCTCTGCAACAGATGTCGAGCGCGCTGTCGCCTCGGCGCGGCGGGCATTCGAGGATGGCCGCTGGGCGGGTCAGTCCCCCGCCGCACGTAAAAAGGTGCTGCACCGTATTGCAGACCGGATCGATGCAGAGGCAGTGGAGCTGGCGGTTCTGGGCGTGCGCGATAACGGCACCGAATTCAACATGGCGCTGAAGGCCGAGCCGGGATCGGCTGCCGGGACCTTTCGCTATTATGCCGAGGCGCTGGACAAGGTGGCAGGCGAGGTGGCGCCAACCCAGGCAGATGTCCTGGGGTTGGTGCACCGCGCGCCGGTTGGAGTGGTTGGCGCCATCGTGCCCTGGAACTTTCCACTGATGATCGGCGCCTGGAAGCTGGCGCCGGCCCTGGCCATGGGCAATTCCGTAGTGTTGAAACCGGCGGAAACGGCCTCTTTGACGTTGCTACGGCTGGCAGAGATCTGCGTTGAATGCGGACTGCCCGATGGGGTCTTCAATGTGGTGACCGGCTCTGGCGTTGAAACCGGGGCAGCCCTGGCGATGTCCATGGGGGTCGATGTGTTGACCTTTACTGGATCAGGCGGCACCGGGCGCAAATTGCTGGAGGCCTCGGCGCGTTCCAACCTCAAGCGCTGCTATTTGGAACTGGGGGGCAAATCGCCCAACATCGTCTTTGCAGACACAAAGGACCTGGCCAAGGCCGCCAAGGTCTCGGCCATGGGGATTTTCCGCAATTCCGGCCAGGTCTGTGTGGCGGGCTCGCGTCTCTTGGTGGAGGCCTCGGTGCATGATGAATTTGTGGCGCTGTTGAAGGCCGAGGCCGAGGCTTTGCGGGTTGGCGATCCTTTGGATCTGGACAGCCAGATTGGAGCGGTGAACTCTGAGGATCAGTTGCGGCGCAATCTGTCCTTTATGGATATGGCCCGGTCCGAGGGTGGACAGGTGATCACCGGAGGCTGCCGTATTCTGCAAGACACCGGCGGCAGCTACATGTCGCCGACCATTGTCACCTATGTGGCGCGCGACCATGCGCTGTTCCAGCGCGAGGTTTTTGGGCCGGTCCTGTCAGTGACCAAATTTGAGGGGGAGGCCGAGGCCCTGAGCCTGGCCAATGCAACCGATTTTGGTCTGGCTGCCGGGGTATGGACCTCAGACTTGTCGCGCGCGCATCGCATGGTTGCGGGGATCCGTGCCGGTGTTGTGCATGTGAACACCTATGGCGGAGCGGATAACACCGTGCCTTTGGGTGGGGTTGGGCAATCTGGCAATGGGCATGATAAATCCCTGCATGCGCTGGATAAATATGTCGACCTAAAAACGGCCTGGATCCAGTTGTGAAACTGGTTTTGCGGGGCAAAACCAGTGGCCTCCGGCGGGAATATTTGAAGAAAGATGATAGAGGGGCGCCTATGGCGTCGGGAGGGTGACATGACGGCTGTAAAAACGATTCTGGTCGCGGGGACCTATGATACCAAGGATGATGAGCTGCACTATCTGGCGGAGGTCATTCATGGTCAGGGTGGTCGGGTCTTGTCGATGGATGTCAGTGTGCTGGGCGATCCCAGCCGGCCGACGGATGTCAGCAAACATCAGGTGGCTGAAGCCGGTGGCAGTTCGATTGAAGCGGCGATTGCCTCGGGGGATGAGAATACTGCGATGCAGATTATGGGCGCGGGAGCTGCGGCCAAGGCGCTGGAGCTGTATCGCGCAGGCCAGATCCATGGGGTGATCGTTTTGGGCGGCACCATGGGTACCGATCTGGCCCTAGATCTCTGTCAGGCGCTGCCCGTTGGGGTGCCAAAATATGTGGTCTCTACAGTGGCATTTTCGCCGCTGATGCCGCCGGAACGGATCCCTGCGGATGTGCAGATGATCCTTTGGTCCGGTGGGCTATATGGGTTGAATTCCATCTGCAAGGCTGCGCTGAGTCAGGCTGCGGGGGCGGTCTTGGGGGCTGCGCGTGCTGTTGAGGCGCCGCGCCGGGAGCGGCCACTGATTGGCATGACTTCGTTTGGCAAGACAGTGCTGCGCTATATGGTGACGCTGAAACCCGCGTTGGAGGCGCGTGGATTTGAGGTTGCGGTGTTTCATGCCACCGGCATGGGGGGACGTGCTTTTGAGAGTCTTGCGGGTGAGGGTGCCTTTGCTGTGGTGATGGATTTTGCACCGCAAGAGGTATCAAACCACTTGTTCGGCGGGTTGTCGGCGGGGGCGGATCGCTTGACCAATGCGGGACGGGCCGGGACACCGCAGCTGGTGGCGCCGGGCTGTTATGATCTGGTGGATTTTGTCGGCTGGCAAGGGGTGCCTGTACAGCTGCAAGGGCGGCCAACCCATGCGCATAACCGGCTGCTGTCGTCAGCAGTGCTGGAGCCTGAAGAACGTCGCACCGTTGCGCAGGCCATTTGCGAGAAACTGTCGCAGGCCCGGGCTCCGGTGGCGGTGATTTTGCCCAATCAGGGGTGCAATGAATGGGATCGTCCCGGCGGGGATCTGCATGATGCCGAAGGGCTGACTGCCTTTTGTGAGTCGATGCGCCGCGCCTGTCCTCAAAATGCCGAGTTGACCGAGCAAGATTGCCACATCAATGATGCTGCCTTTTGTGAAAAAGTGCTGGAGATATTCGACAGTTGGACCGCCAGCGGTATCATCAAGACTACGGTTTAAGGTCTGCTTTCCTAGTTCAAAACTGCCCTAGGGCAGATGCGGGGAATGCGGCGTCATAGGGTAAAGAAGGACAGCGGCCTTGGGTTGCTGTCCTTTTTCGGTTCATCGGCAGGGTTTTGTCACAACCTGTTTTTACCCCAGCGTCACTTTCCGCAGCGCGGCATTTCCCCTGTGTTGCGCAAGATTCTTGCTTGATCACTGCGTTGCTCTTGCCTAGTGTGCCTCCAATTCTGTGGAACTGCGTTCTGCATGATGGAATTTTAAGCTCGGGCTAGATGCGCTTCAAACCGCAGGGGGGGGCGATGGCTGTGACGCAGGGTTCTGGGGCAGCCTATCGACCAGGGGCTTGGCGCTGCGGTATGGCTTGTGCTGAGATCGAAGAAACACTGAGGCCGGGCCGAGCACCTGTTTGGCGGGCCGCCGGGAAAGAGGAAATTGGAATGACTGATGCCATTGGATATGAGCGCATTGGAGATGTTGCGGTTCTGAAAGCACAGAACCCGCCGGTAAATGCGCTGGGCTTTGATATTCGCGAAGGCCTGCTGGCCGGGATCGAGCGGGCCGAACAAGAGGGCGCCAAGGCGGTTTTGATCTACGGAGAGGGTCGCACCTATTTTGCGGGCGCCGATATCACTGAATTTGGCAAGCCACTACGCGGCATCTTTTTGCCCGATCTCTGCAACCGTATTGAAGCCTCTCCATTGATCGTGGTCTCAGCTTTGCATGGCACCGCTTTGGGGGGCGGCTTGGAAGTGGCGCTGTCTTCGCATTATCGTATTGCAGTGCCCTCAGCGAGAATGGGTCTGCCCGAAGTACATCTGGGCATCTTGCCTGGTGCTGGTGGCACCCAACGTCTGCCGCGCGTTGCTGGCACGGAAAAGGCGCTGGAGATGATCACCTCCGGGCGCCAGGTTGGTGCCAAAGAGGCGCTGGAAGCCGGTATCATCGATAAGATTTCTGAGGGTGAGCCTCGTGAAATAGGTCTGGCCTATGCGCAGGAATTGCTGGATCACGACGCACCTCGTCGTGCGGTAGGTGAATTGCCTGCCCCTGAAGCAATTAATTTTGATGCTGTTTACGAGGCCACACTGAAAAAGGGCCGGGGCCAGTTGTCGCCTGCGACCTGTGTGCGTGCGGTTCAGGCTGCTGCTGAATCGAGCAGCCTGGAAGAGGGGCTGAAGCGCGAGCGTGAACTGTTCATGGAGTTGATGAATTCAGATCAGCGCCAAGGCATGATCCATGCCTTCTTCTCGGAGCGCGCAGTCAGCAAACTGCCGGAACTCAAAGGGGTTGCACCACGCGAGCTGGCCTCGATTGGCGTTATTGGTGGTGGCACCATGGGCGCGGGCATTGCCACCGCAGCGCTGTTGTCAGGGCTGCCGGTTGTAATGTTGGAGATGACCGAGGAGGCTGCCGAGGCTGCCAAGGGTCGCATTGCGGGCAATCTGCAAGGCGCGCTGAAGCGTGGCAAGATTTCTGAGGCGCAGTTCACCCAATTGACTGAAGAGGCGCTGACTCTGGCGACAGATTATGCGGCGCTGAGCGATGTTGATCTGGTCATTGAAGCCGTCTTTGAAGAGATGAGCGTCAAAAAGGTGGTCTTTGGCAAACTGGATGCTGTTTGTAAAAAGGGTGCGATCCTGGCTTCGAACACCTCCTATCTGGATGTGAATGAAATTGCCGCCTGCACTTCGCGTCCCGAAGATGTGATCGGGCTGCATTTCTTCTCGCCTGCTCATGTGATGAAACTGCTGGAGATCGTCGTTGCCGACAAAACCGCGCTGGACGTGGTGGCAACCGGATTTGAACTGGGCAAACGGCTGAAGAAGATCTCGGTGCGCGCCGGCGTCTGCGATGGCTTTATCGGCAACCGCATTCTGGCGACCTATCGCAAGGCGGCGGATCACATGATCCTGGATGGGGCCTCGCCCTATCAGATTGACAAGGCGCTGACTGATTTTGGCTTTGCCATGGGGCCCTTTGCGGTGGCGGATCTGGCCGGGCTCGACATCGGCTGGGCCATGCGCAAGCGCAAGCGCGCCGAGGGCATGGACCCACGCGAACGCGACAGCTCCTATGTCGACAAGATGTGTGAGGCCGGCAACTTTGGTCAGAAGACCGGCAAGGGTTATTACATCTACGAGGCCGGCAAGCGTGGTGGCACGCCAAACCCGGAAGTGTCGGATCTGATCGCGGCGGAACGCGCTGAAAAGGGGATTACCCCACGTGCCTTCACGGATGAGGAAATTGTCACCCGCTATATGGCTGCCATGGTCAACGAGGCCGCCAAGGTTGTCGGCGAAGGCATCGCGCGCCGCCCGTTGGATGTCGATATGACGCTGCTCTTTGGCTATGGCTTCCCGCGTTATCGCGGCGGGCCACTGAAATGGGCGGATATCGAAGGGCTGGATAAGGTTCTGGCCACGATCAAGGCAGGTGCCGAAGAAGACGACTATTTCTGGCAACCCGCGCCGCTGCTGGAAGAACTGGTGGCCGAAGGCCGCAGCTTTGATGATCTCAACAAGGAAAACAGCTAATGAAACAGGCCGTTATTGTCTCTGCCGCCCGCACCGGGCTGGCCAAATCCTTCCGGGGATCTTTCAACATGACCCATGGTGCCTCGATGGGCGGTCATGCGGTTGAAGCCGCTGTCGCCCGTGCAGGCCTGTCTGGCAGCGAGATCGAAGATTGCATCATCGGCTGTGGTCTGCCCGAGGGGGAAACCGGTGGCAACATCGGACGTCAGATCGCTATTCGCGCCGGCCTGCCGGTGACAGCCTCCGGCATGACCGTGAACCGGTTCTGCTCCTCTGGTTTGCAGAGCATCGCTCTGGCCGCACAAGCGATCACCGAAGGCGGCTCCGGCCCCATGGTTGCTGGCGGCGTCGAGAGTATCTCGATGGTGCAGTCCAAGATGCGCCCGGCGGCGGATCCCTGGATTTTGGCCAATAAGCCGGCAATCTACATGACCATGATCGAGACCGCCGACATTGTTGCGGATCGCTATGGCATCAGCCGCGAAGACCAGGATGCTTACGGGCTGCGCAGCCAGCAGCGTATTGCGGCGGCTCAGGCGAACGGAATCTTTGATGACGAGATTGTGCCGATGACCACCACCATGGCGGTAAAGGATAAAGAGACCGGCGAGATCAGCAAGGTTGAGGCCGTTGTCGACCGGGATGAATGCAACCGTCCAACAACTACGCTCGAAGGTCTGTCCGGTCTAGCGCCTGTCCGTGGCGACGGCAATTTTGTCACCGCAGGCAATGCCAGCCAGTTGTCTGATGGTGCGGCGGCCGTTGTGCTGATGGACAGCAAAGAGGCCGAGCAGCGCGGCATTGAGGCCATGGGCGCCTTCAAAGGGTTCTGCGTTGCGGGTTGCGAGCCGGACGAGATGGGCATTGGTCCGGTTTTTGCAGTGCCACGTCTGTTGGAACGCCATGGTCTGACCGTGGATGACATCGACATCTGGGAGCTGAATGAAGCCTTCGCCAGCCAGGCGCTTTATAGTCGCGACCGGTTGGGCATTGATGACGAGAAATGCAACGTCAACGGCGGCTCTATTGCGATTGGTCACCCCTTTGGCATGACCGGTGCCCGGATGACTGGCCATATCCTGCGGGAAGGCAAACGTCGCGGCGCCAAGCTGGGTGTTGTCACCATGTGTATCGGTGGCGGTATGGGCGCTGCAGGCCTGTTTGAGATCTACTGATCTAAAGCATTTAAACCAACAAAGGAGCGCCCAAACGGCCCATCGAGGCCCGTATGGGCGCGCCCCGGCCTTTGGCCGGGGGGCGGCTTTCGGGGAGGAAGCACCAAATGGATCTGAATTACTCTGTTGAAGAGCAGGCGTTTCGCGCCGAAGTGCAAGAGTTTCTAGCACAAAAACTACCAAAGGAAATGTCCGACACCATCCGCGTTGGTCGCGAGCTTGGCAAAGAAGGCCATGAAAAATGGCATGCCATTTTGAATGAGCAGGGTTGGTTGGCGCCAAACTGGCCTCAGGAATTTGGCGGCTGCGAATGGAACGCGGTACAGCGCCATATCTTTGAAGAAGAATGCTGCCGCGCCCATGCGCCCCGCATCGTGCCTTTTGGCCTGGCGATGCTGGCACCCGTGTTGCAAAAGTTCGGCTCCAAGGCGCAGCAGGACCACTACCTGCCCCGCATTCTGTCCGGTGAAGACTGGTGGTGTCAGGGCTATTCCGAACCCGGTGCCGGATCGGATCTGGCCAGCCTGAAAACCCGCGCAGTGCGGGAGGGGGATCACTATGTGGTCAACGGGCAGAAAACCTGGACCACCCTGGGCCAGCACGCAAACTGGATCTTCTGCCTGGTGCGCACCGACCCGGATGCCAAGCAGCAGTCGGGCATTTCCTTTCTGCTGATCGACATGGACACGCCGGGTATCGAAGTCCGCCCGATTATCCTGCTGGACGGTACCCATGAGGTGAACGAGGTCTGGTTTACGGATGTCAAAGTGCCGGTGGAAAACCTGGTGGGTGAAGAAAACAAAGGCTGGACCTATGCCAAATACCTGCTGACCCATGAGCGCACCAACATCGCCGGTGTTGGCTTTAGCCGCGCCGGTCTGGACGCCGTGAAACGCATGGCCAGCAGCCAGATGCACCGGGGCAAACCGCTGAGCGAGAACCCGCATTTTGCTGCCCGTGTGGCACGGGCCGAGATCGATCTGATGGCTATGTCTACCACCAACCTGCGGATCATTTCGCGGGCGGCCTCGGGCCAGGCGCCGGGTGTTGAAAGCTCGATGCTGAAAGTGAAGGGCACGGAAATCCGCCAGGAGATCAATGATCTGGCACGTCGCGCGGCGGGGGCCTATGCGATGCCCTTTGTTTCAGAGGCGCTGGAAGGTGGCAATGAGCCCGAAATGGGGCCGGAAGGCAGCGCCGCCACTGCTCCGCAGTATTTCAACAATCGCAAACTCTCGATCTTTGGGGGCTCCAACGAGGTCCAGAAGAACATCATTGCCAAAGTCAAACTGGGAGGCGGGGCATGAACTTCGATCTGACAGAAGAACGTCAAATGCTGCAGGACAGCCTGCGTCGGTTCCTGCGGGACAACCAGGAAGGCCTGCGCGCCAGCACACGATTGGGCAATGCGGACAACACCCTGGGTTTTGATGCCGCGATCTGGGGCAAACTGGCCGAGCTGGGCGTGATTGGAGCCCTGTTCAGCGAAGAGGATGGCGGTTTTGCCGGTGCGGGCTTTGACCTCACCACCGTTTTTGAAGAACTGGGCCGTGCGGGGGCAGTGGAGCCGTTGCTGGATACCGCCATCCTGGGCGGCGGCCTGATTGCTGCCCTGGGCAACGAGACCCAAAAAGAACTGGTGGAGCAGGTCATCGGTGGCGAAATCCACCTGGCCCTGGCCCATGGAGAGCCCAACAGCCGTTATGATCTGGCGCAGGTGGAAACCACTGCAACGGTTGCGGGCGACGAGATCGTTCTGTCCGGTCGCAAGGCGGTTGTCATCAATGCGGAAGCGGCGGATTACCTGATTGTCACGGCGCGCGAGTCTGGTGCGGCTGGCGACGAAGCGGGGATCTCCCTGTTCCTGGTGCCGCGCGACAGTGCTGGCCTGTCACTGCGTGGCTATGCCTTGTTGGCCGGCGGGCGTGCGGCTGAGGTCGATCTGGAAGGCCTGCGCCTTACGGCGGAGGCACGTCTTGGAGCGGCTGGCGCGGCCTACCCGGCGCTGAAACGGGCCTGTAACCGGGCAGAGGTGGCTTTGGCCGCTGAAACGCTGGGGGCGATGGAGGCCGCCACCGAGCTGACGCGGGAATACCTGCTGACGCGGCAACAGTTTGGGCGGCCAATTGGCAGCTTTCAGGCATTGCAACACCGGATGGCCACCCTGTTGATCGAGCTGGAACAGGCGCGCTCTGCCGTGATCAATGCGGCGGGTCACCTGGATACCTCTGCCGCAGAGCAGGCCCTGCAGATCGCAGCGGCGCGTAACCTGGTTGGCCGCGCTGGCCGTCTGGTCGCAGAGGAAAGCATTCAGCTGCACGGTGGCATTGCCATGACCGAAGAGTATGAGCTGGCTCATATCGCCAAGCGGATCGTGATGGCGGATCACCGGTTTGGTGACACCGATACTCAGCTGGAGCGTTTTATTGACCAAAGTGCCGCCTGAGGCAGACCAGCCTAAAACGGGCCAGTGTGACACTGGCCCGTCAGACACGGACCTGACCTTCCAGATCGAAGATCCGGGGGTGCAGCAATTGGTGGGCTATAAGACCACCATAGATCGGCGCGATGGCTCCTGTGTGGTGCAGCTGGATTTGCAGCCGCCGCATCTGAACCGCCATGGCATCCTGCATGGGGGTATCGTGGCAACGGTGCTGGATGTGGTTTGCGGCAATACCGCTTCGCAGTTTTTTGACCGTGAAAACCATGCTGCCCTGGTCACGGTCTCACTGACGCTGTCCTATGTTGCAGCGGCGCGGGGCGGGGGTATTGCCGCAACCGCAAAGGTGACCGGCGGCGGCGCCTCCATTGCCCATGTGTTCGGGGAATTGCACGACGACGAGGGGCGGCTTCTGGCCACCGCAACGGGTGTGTTCAAAAGGATCAGAAAATGACGGTATTGGCTCGGCTGGAAGATCAGGGTGATCGCGCCGTTGTGGTGAACATGAATGCGGCGCGGCGTGGGGCCCTGTCCCCAGACCTGTATCAGGCCATAAATGATGCGGTAACGCTGGCACAGGAGCCCCGTATTCGCGCTATTCTGCTGACATCTGAGGGTGGTTTTTTCTGCGCTGGTGGTGATTTGAATGTGCTGATCGAGCGGCGTGGCCTGACGGAGGCAGAGCGCCGGGGCAAGGTTGATGAATTGCACGGGGTGATCCGCGGGCTGCGGGGCGCTCCGGTGCCGGTGATCGCTGCAGTTGAAGGCGGAGCTGCCGGGGCAGGCCTGTCGCTGGCGCTGGCGGCGGATCTCATCGTGGCCGAGGCGGGTGTCAAATTCACCGCGGCCTATGTCAAGGCGGGGCTGGTGCCGGATGGTGGGTTGACCTCCTCTCTGGCGCGCATCCTGCCGCGCCCCTTGGCGATGGAGATTTGCCTCTTGGCGCGACCTGTCACAGCGGAGCGCATGGAGGCCCTGGGGGCGGTGAACGTGGTGGTGCCAGGCGATCAGGTCTTGGCAGCGGCGCAGTCCCTGGCCGATCATCTGGCCAAGGGCCCACCCGAGGCGCAGCGAGAGATCCGCCATATGATGGCCGAGGCCTATGAGGTCAGCGAGACGGCGCAGCTCGACCGCGAGCGCAACGCAATGGCCCAGGCGGCGGGTGCGCCGGAGGCAGGCGAGGGGATCGCGGCCTTTCTGCAAAAACGCCCGCCGGATTTTGGGGCCAAATAGTCCTTTGCTCGTAACATGTGTCGGGCAACAACAACCAGCTGGGAGGTGCGGTGATGAAGCTATGGCATGATCTATTGGCAGTACAGGCCAGCGCGCACCCCGAGGCGCCCGGTTTCAGTGACAGTCTGGGAACCCGCTGGACCTATGGCGAATTGTCCAAGGCCACGGATGAGCTGTCGCAGGTGATGACAGGCGCAGGAGTGCGACCCGGTGACCGGGTGATGGTGCTGGCCGAAAACTGCTGCGCGGTGGTGGCCTCGCTCATGGCAGCCTCGCAATGTGGTGCGGTGGCGGTGCCGGTGAATGCCCGGATGAGCATCAGTGAAGTGGATCGGATCCTGGACCATGCAAGCCCGGCCATGGTGTTGATTTCCACCCAGGTTGAGGGCACAGCACAGGCCCATGCGACGCGACTGGGAGCCAAGGAAATTTCTGGCAGCTTTGGGGTGATGCATATGACCTGCCCCTATCCCAGTTCTGGTGACGCACCCGCAGGTGTCGCGGTGCTGCTCTATACCACCGGCACCACCGGAGACCCCAAGGGGGTGATGCTGACTCATAAGAACCTGCTTTTTGGTGGCAAAACCTCGGCTGAGCTGCGCGATATGGTGCCGGGGGATGTGATCTATGGGGTTCTGCCGATGACCCATGTCTTTGGTCTGGCCTCGGTGATGACAGCGGCGCTTTATGCCGGGGCAGAGGTCTGGCTGGAGGCGCGGTTTTCGGCGGCAAAGCTCTATGATGCGCTGCGCCGAGGGGTGACGCGTCTGGCGGCGGTGCCCCAGATGCATGCCCTGGTGATGCAATTTGCCAAGGAACAGGGGCTGGACCGGCTTGATAGCCCGGTGTTGCAATATGTCTCCTCTGGGGCGGCACCACTGGACCCGGACTGGAAACGCCGGGCCGAGGGGTTTTATGGCGTGGCCTTGCAAAACGGCTATGGCATGACCGAGGCCACGGCTGGCGTCTGTGCCACCAAGACCAGTACACCCGGCGATCCTGAT
Organism: Pseudophaeobacter sp. EL27; assembly: GCF_900313025.1. GTDB lineage: Bacteria > Pseudomonadota > Alphaproteobacteria > Rhodobacterales > Rhodobacteraceae > Pseudophaeobacter. The sequence continues at coordinate 37,777 of NZ_OMPQ01000005.1, read as the reverse complement.
ATCTCGGTCGGGCCGCCATTGCCCGGGGTGGAGCTGCGGATTGATGAGAGTGTGGCGGGCGGTGGCGATGGCATCGGCGAGGTGCAGTTGCGCGGCGACAATGTGATGCTGGGCTATTACCGCAACCCGGAAGAGACCGCCAAGGTTCTGGATGCGGAAGGCTGGTTGAGCAGTGGTGATCTGGGCCGGTTGGACGGGCAGGGGTTCCTGCATATCGAGGGGCGCTCAAAAGAGCTGATCATTCATGGGGGTTTCAATGTCTTCCCGCCTGAGGTCGAGGCGGCGTTGAATGCCCACCCGCAGGTGGTGCAATCAGCCGTGGTGGGGCGACGTGGCAAAGGCGACGAAGAGGTTCTGGCCTTTGTGCAGTTTGCCAAAGGGGATCGCCCCGAAGTGGCGGATCTGCTGCGGTTCGTTCGCGAACAACTGGTGGGGTATAAATGCCCGGCGCAGATCGTTCTGACCAAGGCCCTGCCGGCCGCTCCGACCGGAAAAATCCTGAAACACAAACTGTTGGAGCAATTTTCCCAGCAGCTTAGGTGAGGGTTTCATTGCGACTGGCCGGATTGACGGGGCCGATTGACGGGGCGACAGGTCGAAGTAGCCGGGTCGGTGCCTTTGGGATGTTACCAATTTTGATCCCGTGAAATGGATTGCGGCGAAGACTATTGTCCTCGCCGCCAATCGCTGTGGACCTTAGAAGTCCTGCCATTTTTCTTCGCCGCTATCGAAAGGGGCATTGACCTGTTGCTGGACCGGTTCATCGTCCCAGGCCAGATAATCTTGGGTGACGGCGGGTTCCGAAGAGGGGGGCGAGGCACTTTGCGGTTTGGCGGCGCCATGGCTGCCAAGGGTTTGAAAGCCTGCGACAACCTGGGTGAGTTTGAGCGCATCGCCCTTGAGCAGATGACCGGCTGCGGTGGATTGTTCAACCATGGCGGCATTCTGCTGGGTGACCTGATCAAGCTGAGTGACGCCAATATTGATCTCGGCCAGGCCGGTGGATTGCTCAACGGCGCCTTCGGTAATACCAGAAACCAGCTCGGAAATCTGGTTCACTCGACCTGCAATGGTGTTGAGTGCTTCACCAGCTTTGCCAACCAAATCGACGCCGCGCCCGACCTGCTCTGCGCTGGCGCTGATCAGCGCTTTAATTTCCATAGCGGCCTCAGAGGAGCGCCCTGCAAGGCCACGCACCTCGGCGGCGACCACCGCAAAGCCACGCCCTGCTTCACCCGCACGTGCGGCCTCAACCCCGGCATTCAGCGCCAGCAGGTTGGTCTGGAAGGCAATGTCATCAATCACCGTGATGATCTGACCAATATGGCTGGAGGAATCTGAAATCTCGGTCATGGCCGCGACCGCATTGGCAACCACTTCACCGCTGCTTTTGGCCTCATGCTTGGCTTCGTCCATGGTGGCTTCGACACTGCGGGCGCCTTCGGCGGCGGCTTTGACCGAAGCCGTCATCTGGTCCAGCGCCGCTGCCGTCTGCTCCAGCGTTGCAGCCTGGCTCTCGGTGCGGTGCGACAGGTCATCAGAGGCCTGGCTGATTTCGGTGGCGCCGCTGCCGATTGATTCCGAGGCCTCAATAACCTGGGCAACCGTGCCAGAAAGGGTATCAATGGTCTGGTTGAAGTTCTGGCGGAGTTTTTCATGGGCGCCGGAGAACTCGGCCTCGATGGGTTGAGAGAAATCACCACGAGACAGTCGGACAAGTCCGGAGCTGAGGTGTTGAACCACGTCATGTTGTTCTTGTTGCAACGCGGCACGGCGTTCCTCGCCGACGCGGGCCTTTTGCAGATCGGTTTGCAACTCAACCAGAGCCTGGCCAATCTTGCCGATTTCATCTTTGCGATCTGCCGATGTCACCTCTGTCTCCAGATTGCCAGCCGAGACGGCGGCAATGTCAGAGCAGATGCGTTCAATTGGGCGGATGACCGAGCGGGCAACCGAAATGCAGACCACAAGCAGTATGGTACCCACTACAGCGAGGGCGATGAGGATATTGCGCGACAGGGCCTGGGTACTGGCCAAAACGGGATCGAGATTTCGCCGCACCTCGATCACGCCGCGCAGGTCTCCCAATTGCCAATCGGTCTTGGGGGAGCCCGCTACCGTGTTGTGACAGGCTACACAGACTTCCGAACTCATCTGATCCGCAACGGCTACACGCAGGAAGGTGCTCCCATCGACAACTTCGGTTTGCTGGAAATTGGTTTCTGGGTCGTTTGATAAGGCCTCCCAGGCCTGCTCCATGAAGCTATCCTGAGGGCGGTCAGCGCGATTATCAAAGGGGTAGGGGCTATAAAGCGAGAAGCTAATCTGCTCTCCTGAAACAAGCGCGCTGATGTCGTGCACAAGTGTTGCAGGCAGCGGAACCACGTTTGGGTTATTCTGGTGTTCACTGCCGGGAGACAGATCACCGGAGGCTTTGACGTCCGCAATAACATGCTTGGTGTAATAGCCTCGAATGGCCTTGATTTGTGCAGCGGTCTGACTTGCGCCTTCGGTGGCGGCTGAAATGGCATTGTTTCGCATAGAGGAGGGGAGGAACACCCCTGCGATTAGTAGGCCTAGGCACAGGCAAAGTGGGATTGGCACAGCCAATTTGAACAGGAGAGAGTCTTTATTCACCTATACGAACCTTCTATTCTCTAGGGCGTTGCCAGCGAAACAACCTTCTTTCAGCAGTTGCGCACCAGAGGGCAAAACACTGCCAAACCCAAAACGACAGGGTCAAACTGGCTTGATTCGGTTAATTTTCCTGAAAACCGATTTGCATTTGCCACAACTGTTCATTCCGCAGTCTCGCGGCGGCTGCGTTAGTGGTGGATTGGTGAGACGGGTATCTGGCACAAAAAAGCGACCCCGTAGGGCCGCTCTGATTTTGCGTATAGTGAATAGATCAGCTGGAGGAGGCGCTTGCGGCCGCGTGGATTACGCCCAATGGCCTTCGGCTGCGGCCCGAATGAGGCGCATGTTTTCGCCGTAGACATCGGGGTTGGCAACAGAACCGCCCTTGAACACTGCAGACCCTGCGACCAGAACGTCAGCACCAGCTTCGACAACCAGCGGTGCCGTCTTGGGATCCACACCACCGTCGATCTCAATATGAACGGGGCGGTCCCCGATCATCTGGCGCAGCTGGCGGACTTTGGCGGTCATGTCGATGAATTTTTGTCCACCAAATCCGGGGTTTACTGTCATCACACAGATCAGGTCGGTGAGGTCCAACAGATGCGCAACCGCTTCGGCCGGGGTGCCTGGGTTGAGCGCGACGCCAGCCTTCATGCCGGCCGCGCGGATCGCCTGCAGGGTGCGGTGGATATGCGGGCCTGCCTCGATATGCGCGGTCAGCACATCTGCCCCGGCATCGGCGTAGGCGTCGATATAGGCATCCACCGGCGAGATCATCAGATGCACGTCCATCAGGGTTTTGACATGCGGGCGGAAAGCTTTGACCGCCATCGGGCCAAAGGTGAGGTTGGGCACAAAGTGGCCATCCATCACATCCACATGCACCCAGTCAGCCCCCTGGGCCTCAATGGCCTGAATTTCCTGGCCAAAATTGGCAAAATCAGCGGAGAGGATGGAAGGGGCAATCTTGATCTTACGGTCAAAGGACATTGCGCAGATTCCTTTTGGAAGGACAAAAGAGGAGTGTTCAGCCGCCATATACCTGCTTGCTGGCGCTCTGCACAGGGGCAGATTGCCGAGTCAAATCAATGAGATTTACAAAAGCTTCATTCCCCTGACACAAATCGTTTGATTGCCCGCCTTAGTCAGTGCCCGAAACGAGAGGGACCGACTGTGCTGCGTATCGACAAATTGACTAAACGCTTTGGTGACAAGATCGCGGTGGATGCTGCGACATTGGACATCGACAAACCCTGCATGATCGGGGTGATCGGACGTTCTGGTGCCGGCAAATCCACCCTGCTGCGGATGATCAACCGTCTGTCCGATGCCAGCGAAGGCCGTATCGTATTTGAAGGCCGCGACATTGCCGGTCTGCGGGGCGGAGACAAACGCGCCTGGCAGTCTGAATGCGCGATGATCTTTCAGCAGTTCAATCTGGTGCCGCGTATGGATGTGGTCTCCAATGTGCTGCACGGGACGCTCAACCGGCGCTCCACCTTTGCCACCATGTTCAACCTGTTCCCGATGGAAGACATCCACAAGGCCATTGATATTCTCGATCGTCTTGGCATCGCCGAACATGCCGCCAAACGGGCCGAGGCCCTGTCGGGTGGTCAGCAACAGCGTGTCGCCATTGCCCGCGCCCTGATGCAGGACCCAAAGATCATTCTGGCGGATGAGCCGATTGCCTCGCTGGATCCGATGAATGCCCAGACCGTTATGGAGGCCCTGCGCCGCATCTATGAAGAAGACGGGCGCACCGTGATTGCCAACCTGCACACGCTGGATACCGCGCGCCGCTATTGCGACCGGGTTGTCGGCATGCGCGATGGGCGCATCGTCTTTGATGGGCTGCCCGAACAGCTGACAACTGGCGTTGCCCGCGAGATCTACGGCGCCGATGCAAGCTTCTCGGAAGCGGCAACCTCGACCGAGATCGAAACCCTGGATGCCACCATCCGGGCCGAGATGGCAGAAGCCTGAACACCCAAACAATCCAATTTCATCACCCGTGCCCGATGGGGGAGCGGGAAAACTTAACCGGAGAAAAAAGATGAAAAAACTGCTGCTGGCCGCACTGGCCTCGACTGCCCTGACCACACCCGTCATGGCCGAAGAAATCACCCAGTTCCGCATTGGTCTCTTGGGCGGCGAAAACGCTCAGGACCGTCTGAACAACAACGAATGCCTGCGCGAAAAAACCGAGGAGCTGCTGGGTGTTGAAACCAAGCTGTTCGCCCCTGCCGATTACAACGGCGTTATCCAGGGTCTGCTGGGCGGCACGCTCGACATGGCATGGCTGGGGGCTTCCGGCTACGCAAAAACCTACCTGTCCGACCCGGAGGCAGTTGAGCCGATCCTGGTTAAAGTCAACGTTGACGGCGGCTACGGCTACTACTCGGTCGGCTTTGCCCGCGCCGACAGCGGCATCACCTCGCTGGAAGACATGCAGGGTAAGGTCTTTGGCTTTGGCGATCCTAACTCGACCTCTGGCTTTTTGATCCCGTCGATCGAGATCCCTGAAATCACCGGCTCCACCATGACCTCGGGTGACTACTTTGGCGAAGTCAAATTCTCCGGCGGTCACGAGCAGACCATCGTTGGCGTCAACAACGGCGACTTTGATGGCGGCGTGACCTGGGCCGACGGTCTGGGCAACTGGGAAGATGGCTACAACTCCGGCGCCCTGCGTCGTGCTGTAGATGCTGGCCTGGTTGACATGAATGACCTGGTGCAGATCTGGCAGTCCAAGCCGATCCCAGAAGGCCCCATCGTTCTGCGCAAAGACCTGCCAGAAGACGTCAAAGTCAAGTTCACCGCTCTGATGGCCTCGCTGCCTGCAATGGACCCGGAATGTGCCTATGGTGTGCTCTCCGGTGAGGCCAAAGGCGTTATGCCAATCGGCCATGATGCCTATCAGGCAATCATCGAAGCCCGTCAGCTGAAGTCCAACTAAGACTCTCACGCGGCTCTTTCTGCGGGGTCCGGGCAGCAGTGTCCGGACCCCGTTTCCCAGTGAAAACCCACCCCCTAAAGGGCTGGGATCGCACATTCCCAATTCAGGACGGCAAAGATGGCAGATCTGACCGCAGCGCCCCTAACAACGGCGGATATTCGCGCCCAATATGGCGAGATGACCCGACGCAAGCGTCTTTATGGTGGCATAATTTTGGTGGTGTTTGTCGCATTGATGATGGCGGGGTTCCGAACCGCCGATGGCCGCAATGCGGGCTCGTTCTACGATGGCATCACCCATGTCTTTGACTACCCGAGTGAGGTTCTGGCGGAAGCCAGCGAGAAACTCACTGAGCTGCCTGGCCATCTGGTCAATTTCTTTCCCGCTCTGGTTGAGACGTTGAACATTGCAGCGGCCTCGACCCTGGTGGGGCTGGTTTTTGGCACCCTGCTGTCGCTCTTGTCGACCCGCGGCATGGCGCCCTGGCCGCGTCTAATCCCGCTGTTTCGCCGTATCATGGATATCTGCCGGGCCATTCCAGAGATTGTCATTGCCCTGGTGCTGATCTTTCTGCTGGGCGGTGGACCGGTGCCGGCCATGATCGCCATCGCCATCCACACGGCTGGCGCGCTGGGCAAGCTGTTTTCCGAAGTGAATGAAAATGCCTCGCTGAAACCCGTTGAAGGGCTCGAATCCGTGGGCGGCAGCTGGGGCCAGCGCATGTGGCTGGGTGTCATCCCGCAGGTGGGCCCCAACTATGTGAGCTATGCCCTGTTGCGTTTTGAAATCAACATCCGCGCCTCCGCCATCCTCGGCTTTGTGGGTGCTGGCGGCATCGGCTACGAGCTGAAAAACGCCATGTCCTGGGGGCAGGGGCGCTATGACGAGGCCGCCGCCATCTTCCTTTTGCTATTTGTCACCATCGTCGTGGTCGATCAGATCTCGAGCGGCATGCGTGACCGTTTGATCAATGGAGCCAAAGCATGACCATTCTAGAGGCCGAATTGACTCCCGCCAGCCTGAAGCAGGACATGGACCGCCTGTTCTTCAAGAAGAAGCTGATGGGCTTTGCCCTGCCAGCCCTGATCCTGGCCTATATGACCTACGTGTTCTTTGCCTTTGATATGCCGGGTCTCTGGCAGCGGGTCAGCTGGCAGAACGCGCAGACCCTGGTGAGTGACACCTATAGCTACAAGACCCATGTGACCCGTGACAACCGCGATGCCTCTGTTTCGGTCGCCATTGAGGGTGAACGCAAAGGCACCTACCCAGAAGGGGAAAGCCCCGCCTGGGTCACTCTGGGTGACACCGCTGCAAGCGATACCGTGATTGATCTAGAGAACGGTCATCTGGTGCGCTTTGGCGCTGAGAGCATCGAATATGACATCCCCGGCTATGGCATGGTGCGCGCGACACCAACGCGGGCCAAGGGCGTGCAGGCGGAATTGCCCGCAGGTGAGGTGCCAGACTGGATCAGCATCTCCAAAAACCGTCTGGCGATCAAAACCGAGGCCGGACGCCTGACCGTGACCCGCAACCGTGCGGAAGTGTTCCGGTATTTCACCGGCTGGGAGCTGTTCTTCTTTACCCTCGACAGCCCCTATCACGGCATGGGCTTTGGCGAGGTGATGACACGCGCCGCAACGGGTGAGGCCGGGGCAATCTTCCATGATTTTTGGAACAACAAGATGTGGCGTCATCAGGATGTCGCCTGGGCCATTGCCGAGACGCTGTTGATGGCTTTCCTCGGCACCATCGGTGCGGGTATCTTTGCCCTGCCACTGGCCTTCATTGCGGCGCGCAACTTCTCTCCCTTTGGGCCGCTGCGGTTTATCGTGCGCCGCTTCTTTGACTTCCTGCGCGGCGTGGACTCGCTGATCTGGACAGTGGTTCTGGCACGGGCCTTTGGCCCAGGCCCCTTGACCGGAGCCCTGGCCATTCTGGTCACGGATACCGGCACCTTCGGCAAGATCTTCTCGGAGGCCTTGGAAAACGTCGATGAGAAGCAGATCGAGGGTATTTCTTCAACCGGGGCAAAACCGGCACAGCGCTACCGCTTTGGGGTGATCCCGCAGATCACGCCGGTGCTGCTGAGCCAGCTCTTGTACTTCCTGGAATCCAACACCCGGTCGGCCACCATCATCGGGGCCATCACCGGTGGCGGCATTGGCCTGCTGCTGACCCAAGCGATCATCACCCAGAAGGACTGGGAAGAGGTGGCCTATTACATCGTGTTGATCATCCTGATGGTGATGATGATGGATTGGCTCTCCGGCTGGCTGCGCCGCCGCCTGATCAAGGGGGAAACTGGCACGTCCAAGCGCAAAGCCCGCGCGGATGGCAAGGCCTTCCTGCTGCCCTGAAATCTCAAGCCTTAAATTGAACTACGCCCCCAGTCATTCCAGATGAATGGCTGGGGTAGACATTGGAAAGAAACCCCTTGGCCAAACTATCCCCAGAGACCCCGTTTTTTCACCCCGATTGTCAGATCAGCGACAGTAGTTTTGGTGCCTATGTGGAGATTGGTGCAGGCAGCCGCGTGGCCAATAGCCATTTTGGCGACTACTCTTACTGTGACCGCAACAGCGACATTGCCAATGCTCAGGTGGGGAAGTTCTCCAATATCGCCAGTGCAACGCGCATTGGGGCGACGGACCACCCGATGGAGAAGGCCTCACTACATCATTTCCACTATCGCTCGGCTCTGTACTGGGATGATGTCCCGGATGATGCGGAGTGGTTTGCCCATCGGGCCAGTCGCCGGGCGCACATTGGCCATGACACCTGGATTGGTCACGGAGCGCTGATCAAGCCGGAGGTGACCATTGGCCATGGGGCTGTTGTGGCCTCGGGTACGGTGGTGACCAAGGATGTGGCGCCCTATACAATTGTTGGCGGCAATACCGCTCAACTAATCCGCCGCCGCTATAAGGCACTGGTGGCAGAGCAGATGATAGAGCTGGCCTGGTGGGATTGGGACCACGCCCGCCTGCGCGCCTGCCTGCCGGATTTTCGCAGCCTCACGGCTGAGGCGTTTTTGGAGAAATATGCCTGAGTGAAGCCGGTGCGCTGGCTGCTTCCGATAACGCAAGTTCATGCAAAGGGGAGGCTCCCGCCCCCGCAGGTGCAATTGGCTTTGCCAATAAGACCTTGGCGGTGTTGGGGGTGGCGCCGCTGCGCGGCGCAAGAAGGAAGATCTGCTGAGAGGCCCTTGAAGGGGCAGGTTTGCCCCGCAAGGACCATGATATTTTATTGGGCCAAAGACACCTCAAGGGTAAACCCTGCCTGACGGCAGGGCCGCTTTGCGGCCCTTGACCTGTCTCTTCCAGAAAGTGGCCCTGCGCCGCGTTAGCGGCGCTGGGCCCAACGGGAGGGGAGCCCGTAGGGATCTACCGACGGGCGGGAGAGTTCGCTTGCCAGATAAGGTTAGTCTTCGGGGCTGACGTGAAGGGCGAATTGCTCCAGTCCAGCCGACTGCGGCTCAATGCTGCGATAGTTTTCTCTGACACCGGCGCCATTGAGTTCTCTGGCTACAGTGAGCAGGGTGTTGGGTGGGTTTTCGCCGCAGAGGTCCTGCATTTGCTGCAGTTCCTCAAGGGCAACAGGGCGTGCACTGGCAAGATCCGGAGCGCCGTAGAAGGATACAAAATGCTGCGCCAGAAGCTCAAGCAATTGATCCAACTCCCCCTGCTCAATCTGTGTAACTGCAACAAAGGTCACTCGACCGGATGTCTCTAACCCCAACCAACCATTTGCAAAAGCCTGACGTTGCTTTCCGGTGAGGTCGCCTTCAACCCAGTTGGAAAATTCAAAGCCGCCGGAAATACACCATTCCCCGGTGCGGGCCGGATTGGCAAAGACATTCTGATCGCTCTCGTCGAAATGGATGGCGCGGGCGAGATACATCATGAGGTCTCCAATAATGTGGTCAAAGGGATGAGCCGGGTGCGCTCTGCGTCACGCAAAAGCATGCCAAAATCTTCGTCGACACCGAGGAAGGTACCTGTGGCGTCCTGCCATTGTCCCTCTTCGCCGATCCCATGGGCAAGACCGCGCCATTCGGCATGCAGGGGTTCCAGCCCGTCTTGTTCCCAGCGCGAAATCCAGTGCAGCGCGTGGCGCGCCCAGCTCTCAAGCAGAGCTGGCGCCTTCACCTCAGCGCAGCCTTCGGCATAAAGCGCGGTTTGGTCTGGGGTCTCGCCGCTGTCTTCACTGGCGGGCCAAAGGGGCAGCTCCAGCCCGACCACCAGCCAGTCCGGTGTGACCTCGGGGTCTGTGGAGCTGGCCGCGATGCGCAACCGGCCGCAACGCCCGCCGTTGATGCGCAAGCCACCGCCCCATTCCAGATGCACCGCGACTTCCGGTGGCGCCAGCGCCCCCAGGGCATTTTGCAATCCGATCCCGCAGGTGGGCAACATTGCCATGGCCTTGTGCAGGGGGACCTCTGGTGCAAAGACCAGGGCGGCACGCAACTGATCCGCACCCAAATTGTAGGTCACCAATCCAGCGTCACAGCCCAAGACCGCCCGCTGACAGGCAGCCTCGAACGGGTCTTCCTGCCCGGTCACGGCAAGGCCAGACATCAGAGGCGGGAAGGAGAGCTCACTCATGCGGCGCCTCGGTCCACCAGGGTCTTGGCGACATCGAAAAAGGCCTGTGCCTGGGCACTGTCAGGTTTGGCAGCCACGATGGGCGCGCCGCTGTCTGCCGCCAGCCGCACATCCAGATGCAGCGGGATCTCGGCCAGCAAAGGCACGTTGAGCTTGGCTGCCTCAGCCGCAACACCGCCATGGCCAAAGACATGCTCCTCATGGCCGCAGTTGGAGCAGATATGGGTCGACATGTTCTCGATCATGCCGAGGATTGGCACGTTGAGCTTGTTGAACATATCGATGCCTTTGCGGGCATCAATCAGCGCCACATCCTGCGGGGTCGAGACAATAACCGCACCATCCACCTGGGCCTTTTGCGCCAGGGTCATCTGCACATCGCCGGTGCCCGGTGGCAGATCCACGATCAGCACGTCCAAAGCGCCCCATTGCACCTGCATCAGCATCTGCTGCAGCGCCCCCATCAGCATCGGGCCACGCCAGACCACCGCCTGATCATCATTGGTCATCAGCCCAATCGACATCATGGTGACGCCATGGTTGCGCAGCGGCAGGATGGTTTTGCCATCCGGGCTGGCAGGGCGGCCAGAAACGCCCAGCATCCGCGGCTGCGAGGGGCCATAGACATCGGCATCCAACAACCCGACACGCCGTCCCTGGGCCGCCAGCGCGCAGGCGAGGTTGGCAGAGACGGTTGATTTGCCGACGCCGCCCTTGCCCGAGGCAACAGCAAGAATGCGATCAACGCCAGGAATTTTCTGTGGCCCCTGGGCTGGTGCGGGTTTTGAAGGTTTCAAATCGGGGGGCGGCGCCTTGGCGGAATGCCCGGTGAGCATCACCGAGACTTTTTCCGCGCCTTCGAGGTCTTTGACAAGGGCCTCCGCCTGATCCCGGATAGGGGTGTAGAGGTCAGATTTGTTGGGGTCGATCTCCAGAACAAACAACACGCTGCCACCGTCAACGGTAAGGCCCCGTGTGAGCCCTGCAGCGACAATGTCCTGGCCGCTGACAGGATCGGAAATGCTTTTTAGGGCCGCGAGGACGGATTCTCGGGTAATGGACACGCGGGAGTTGCTCCTTTGATGGTCGCCCGGAAGGGGGCTTTGACTGTCTGGCTTTGAGGGCAGAGCGCGGGTCTGGCGCGCTCTTGCCTCATTCATTTGCTATTATCTATCTGACTTGCAGCTTTGGTGCATCCGCCAACTGCGCCTAAGGGCAAGAAAGCAAGGTTCTAAACGTTTAGTGGTCCCGGCGTTTGCTCAGATAATCCTCTGTTGTGCGCACCCTTGGCCGTTCTGCCCCGGCAAGCGGGCTGTCCTTTTGGTGGAACTGGGCCTGAACCCGGCAATCGTCGCACATCTGGATCATCCGGGCCATTTCAGGACGGGCAAACATCGCGTGTTTTCCGGCCAGTTTCTCGGTGATCTTCTCAATGGTGGATTTCACCCCAAACAAAGCACCGCATTCAACGCAGGCAAAGGGATCTTCCTCGTGCAGAACCACCTGCGACAGAGCGGCGGGGTCCAGGTTGAGCCTTGGCTCAAAAGAGATCGCATCTTCGGGGCAGGTATTGGCGCAGATGCCACATTGCAGGCAGGCCTCTTCCTGGAACCTCAGCTGGGGCAGATCAGGATTGTCACCCAGGGCGCCAGAGGGGCAGAGCGAGACACAGGACAGACACAGCGTGCAGCTGTCCTGATCGACCAACACAGCGCCATAGGGGGCCTGATCGGGCAGGGACAGGTGCTGCGCCTCTGGCTGCAGCGCCATGGCCGCCTGTCGGGTGATCTGACGACGTGACCCCATCGGACGGATTGGCGTCGCCAGCGGGGCGGGCGCATCCGATTGATAGAGCGCATCGCTCAGCGCCTCGGGGTCGGTGATATCCAGCAGGCGCGCCTTCCCCGGGCCGCCAATTGCCAGCGCCAGTGCGAGCTCGGCTTCCTGTACATCACGGTCGACACCCGGGCTCAGCAGGATTGAAACATCTGCAAACCCCGCAGCGAGGGCCGCCAGGATTTCGGCATGACCAAAGGCATTGAGCGCGGAGACTTCCAGCGGCACCGCATCGGCGGGCAACCCGCGGCCAAAACGAGCCGCAAGGCTGATCATCTCGCTGCCATGTGGGCTGACGACCAACAGGCGGGGACTTTGGCCTCCGGCTGTCAGATAGGCCTTGGCCAGGGTCTGAATACGGCGAAACTGCGCATCCGTTGCGGGCGCGTCATAGGTGATGGCACCAGAGGGGCAGAGCGCCGCACAGGCGCCACAGCCGGCGCAGATCATGGGGTCAATACTGACATGATCCCCGGCAGAGCTGATGGCCGATGTCGGGCAATGGTCCAGACATTTGTTGCAGCCCGATTGGGAAGCACGCGAATGGGCACAGAGCAGCGGCTCGTGGTTCAGGTAGAGCGGTTTTTCAAAGGTTCCCACCATCTGCGAGGCCGTCAGAAGGGTATCGGCAACGGCTTGCGGGTTCTTGGGATCGGCGCGCAGGTAGCCCTCGCGCTTTTCCGGGGCAGGAAACAGCGGCGTGCCGCCGCGCAGATCCAGAATGAGATCGCAGTCCGATTGTGCGCCGTCGCGGGCCGGAGTCCAGCTCCACTGGCGTCCGGTTGCATCCAACTGTTGCAGGGCATCAAAATGCACCTGAAACTGCCCCAACGCGCCCTTGGCCCGCCGCAACTTACCCCGGATCACGTCGAATTCACGGCCCGACAAGAGGCTCGCGGGATCTTCGGCACCTGTCTCCAGCAAAACTGTGACCCCCAGCACATCCTGAAGCCGTTCGGCGGCTGCCAGGGCGATATCAGGTGCGCCGAGGATCAGGCACAGCCCTTCACAGGTTACATCCAGGGATTTCCCAGCTGGAATCTCCAAAGCGGCCTCGGCTACCAGGGCGGACATTTTGGGTATCAGATCACCGGTATCTGAGGACCAACCCGCCCGATCCCGCAGGTCGAGCACCGGGGGCTCTGGCTGCTCCAATTCCGCCGCGAGATCTGCAAAAAATCTTTTTTCCTGGGTACAGCAAATCACCGATTCGCCACTTGAAATTGCAGCAGCAGTGACCTCGGCCTGGGTGGTGCACAGGGCTGAATGGACTGGGCTGCACCTGAGGCCCGTTGCCGCCGAGAGGGCCTCAGGGTCTAGGCTTTGTGTCCCTGAACAATCACATAAAATCAATTGCTTGGCCATTGTTTTCCTCGCGTGTATTTCGGCAAGATCCTGTCGGACTGACCGCTGGCTGGGAGGTCAGACTAGCTTTGATTCTTGGCTGAGGTAAACCGGTTTTGAGTGTCAGAGGCGGCTCCAAACCCTCTCATTCTGGGCAAGTGATTCGCCATTTGGTGGTGCGCGGGTTTCCTGAGTTTTTTTGTCAAAATAGACAATTCGACCGCAGCCTTGGGCAGCTGGAATTGCAGCACCCCAATTTGTCCCGCATGGGCTGTTTTATCTTCTTCCCGCAACTTCAGCCTTTCGAGGCGCCGCCCTGTCGGCGCAGTCTTGCTGCAACAAATGATGGTCTGGCGGTATTCGATCGGGCTGCAGCTGTGACAGTGGGAAATGACAAAAGGCATCGTGACAGGGTGAGTCAAAGCACAGAGAAAACGGATGTGATGCCGGTTGGGGTGGTTCTGCGCCGCGCACCGGGGGTGACCCGCTGGGCCAAGTGGAGCTGGACCGTCTCAGGGCTGCTGCCTGCTGCTGCGGCGGCGGAATGGCAGTTGCTGCGCAGCGAGGGCGGCGTCAGCGAATACCATGCCGCTACCCTGCCGCTGGAGCTGCACCGCGCCGAGGCCGAGGCCTACATGCAGGCGCTGACCACCAATCCACCGAGCCTCTATGTGATCATGCGCGAGACCAGTGAAGGGGGTTTCCCACTGGAGGTCACGCTAGTCACCGCTTCGCCATTTGAGGCGCAGGACTATGCCGACAGCGGCGAAGAACTGGTGGAGAAGGTGGCGATGCCTTCGGGGCTGGTGGCCTGGTTGCGGGAGTTCACGCTGGCGCATTTCCACGAGGAAGAGTTCAAGAAACGGCGGCGCGACAAAAAGGATGTTGGCGCCAGCGAAGACGGTATTGGCGACCCCCGTATTTCTCAGCTCACTGATGTATATCGCTCGCCTGCTCTGTCCAAGCGGGGGCGGGTACAATGAGCCGGGGGGATTTCTGGTCCCGTCGACAGGCGGCGGTTGCGGCAGAGGCCGAGGCTGAAGAGCAGGCAGCGGTTGCAGCGCGGTCTGCCGCGCGTGATGCGGAATTGGCAGAGCAAAGCGACGAAGAAATCCTGGCGGCGCTGGAGCTGCCTGACCCTGAGAGCCTGAAGGAAGGGGATGATTTCAAGGTCTTTCTGACGGATCAGATCCCCGCCCGGATCAAGACACGGGCGCTGCGGCATCTGTGGCGCGCCAATCCGGTGCTGGCCTGTGTGGATGGGCTGGTGGATTACGGCGAGGATTTCACTGATGCCGCCTGCGTCATTGAGGGGATGCAAACCGCCTATCAGGTCGGCAAGGGCATGACAAAACATGTCGAGGCCCTGGCGCAGGAGGCCGAGGCGGAACGGGCTGCTGCCGAAGCGGCACCGGAAGCAGACCCGGAACACCCTTCTGACGGGGAAGTTGCCGCTCTGGAAGAACCAGAACTCCCGGCCATGGCCTCCGCACCAGTGGGGGCTTCTGTCGAGCCCCGGACTGATCCGGTCAATCCGGCCGAGGATGTAACCCAACCCACCGAAACACAGATCACAGCCGCGCCCCGGCGCATGCGCTTTTCCTTTGAAGGAGCGACGACATGAGCCTCAGCGAGATGACCCGCAAGGAGCCTGAAATGATGACAGAACTTGAGACCCTGCCAGAGGCCCCGGTACCACCGGTCGCGATTGGGACAGAGGACCAGATGCGCGCAGACCTCTATAACTACCTTGGCGTGATGCTGGCGGGGCCACCGGATGAGATGCTGCTGGGGCAGACCTCTGGACTGGCAGGCGATGACAGTGGCTTGGGAGACGCAATCAATGCGCTGGCCAAACTGGCACGCCACAGCAAACCCGCCTCTGCAGAGCGCGAATTCAACAAGCTGTTCATTGGTTTGGGGCGGGGCGAGTTGCTGCCCTATGCCAGCTATTATTTGACCGGTTTCCTGAATGAAAAACCACTGGCGCAGCTGCGTCAGGACATGGCGGCTGGTGGGATAACCCGTGCGCCCAATGCCTATGAGCCCGAGGACAACATTGCCTCCCTGATGGAGATGATGGGCGCGATGATTGCCGGACGCTTTGGCACGGCGGCAGATCTGGCCAGACAAAAGCAATTCTTTGCCAAACATATCGGCCCCTGGGCCGGTCATTTCTTTTCGGATCTCGAAGGTGCCAAATCTTCGGTTCTCTATGCCGCGCTCGGCGCCGTCGGGCGGCAGTTCATGGAGATCGAAGCCGAAGCCTTTCGGATGAGCGCGGAGTAATCCGCAAAAGGGCGCTGGGGTAACCTTTGGCGCTGTAACCCCGTGAAACAGGTACCTGACCCCAGGCGTCAGGAGGAGGAGTTCACATGAGCAAGAAAGATGAGGGGGCCAGCAGCCGCCGCGACTTTCTGAAAATGGCGGCGACAGGTGCGCCACTGGCTGCGGTGGCGGTTGCCAGCAGCGGCACCGAGGCCGAGGCTTCCGAGCCCAATCTGGCATCCGACAAGATGCAGGATACCGCGCATACCCGCGCCTATTACGACAGCACCCGGTTCTAACCAGCGCCGGTTGCAGACAAGACGATTCATCGACCACAGGCAACTGGTAGCGAGACGCCCGACCGCCCCGTGGTTTCCTTGAACCAAGCGCGTCCTTTCACTGGTGAAAGGGCTAGCAAGGGAGGCTTATATGCTTAGGAAAAAGACCAACGGGGTTGCGAGACGCCCCCAGCGGAGCTCGATCCTCAATAATGTCGCGGAAACTTCCGTTGACCGCCGCTCATTTCTGCGCGGCTCTGGCCTGGCCATTGGCGGCCTGGCTGCCATCAGTGCCACGGGTGGAACTGTCACTCAGGCAACGGCTGCAACAGCCGCGGCAGGCGCGGTTGAAACCATCAAATCCGTCTGTACCCATTGTTCTGTTGGCTGCACCGTTGTGGCCGAAGTGGATAGTGGTGTCTGGGTCGGGCAAGAGCCCGGTTGGGACAGCCCTTTCAATCTCGGGGCCCATTGCGCCAAGGGCGCATCGGTGCGCGAACATGCCCATGGCGAGCGCCGCCTGAAATACCCGATGAAGAAAGAGGGCGGCGAGTGGAAGCGCATCTCCTGGGAACAGGCCATCGACGAGGTTGGTGGCGGCATGATGGATATCCGCGAAGAGAGCGGCCCGGACAGCGTCTATTGGCTGGGCTCGGCCAAGTATAACAACGAACAGGCCTATCTGTTCCGCAAATTCGCGGCCTATTGGGGCACCAATAACGTCGACCATCAGGCGCGGATCTGTCACTCGACCACCGTTGCGGGCGTCGCCAATACATGGGGCTACGGCGCCATGACCAACTCCTATAACGACATTCATAATTCCAAATCCATCTTCATCATTGGTGGCAACCCGGCTGAGGCGCATCCCGTCTCGTTGTTGCACCTTTTGAAGGCCAAGGAGCAGAACAACGCACCGGTCATCGTCTGTGATCCACGCTTTACCCGCACCGCGGCCCATGCGGATGAATATGTCCGCTTCCGTCCCGGCACCGATGTGGCGCTGGTCTGGGGTATCCTGTGGCATATCTTCGAGAACGGTTGGGAAGACAAAGAGTTCATCCGCACCCGTGTCTGGGGGATGGATCAGATCCGCGACGAGGTGAAAGCCTGGAACCCAGAAGAGGTTGAGCGCGTCACCGGTGCACCAGGCGAGCAGCTCGAGCGCGTTGCGCGTACCCTGGCCAACAACCGTCCCGGCACCGTGATCTGGTGCATGGGCGGCACCCAGCACACCACTGGCAACAACAACACCCGTGCCTATTGCATCCTGCAGCTGGCGTTGGGCAACATGGGCGCCTCTGGTGGCGGCACCAATATCTTCCGGGGCCATGACAACGTGCAGGGGGCCACCGATCTGGGCGTGCTCTCGCATACGCTGCCGGGCTACTATGGGTTGTCCAAAGGCGCCTGGGCTCATTGGGCGCGCGTCTGGGAGGAAGACCCCGAGTGGCTCTCAGCCCAGTTTGATATGCTGACAGGGGCTGACGGCAAGGAAAAGAGCTTGCAGAACCTGAAAGGTATTCCGGTCAGTCGCTGGATTGATGGCATCCTTGAGGACAAGGACAATATCGATCAGCCCAACAATGTGCGGGCCATGGTTCTGTGGGGGCACGCGCCCAATTCGCAGACCCGGATGACGGAAATGAAAACGGCAATGGAAAAGCTGGATATGCTGGTCGTGATCGACCCCTATCCAACGGTCTCTGCCGTGCTTCAGGATCGCACCGATGGCGTCTATCTGCTGCCGGCCTGTACCCAGTTTGAAACCCGTGGCTCTGTCACTGCTTCAAACCGGTCTTTCCAGTGGCGCGATCGCATTGTCGAGCCGCTGTTTGAGAGCCTGCCGGATGAGGTCATCATGGCCAAGTTCGCCAACAAGTTTGGCTGGGGCGATCGTCTGTTCCGCAATATTGAGATGGAAGACGCTGAAACACCGGTTGTTGAAAGCATCACGCGGGAGTTCAACAAGGGGCTCTGGACCATTGGCTACACGGGTCAAAGCCCCGAGCGGCTGAAACTGCATATGGCCAACCAACATACCTTTGACCGCACCACGCTGCGGGCTGTAGGTGGTCCCGCCGATGGCGATTACTACGGTCTGCCATGGCCCTGCTGGGGCACGGCTGAGATGAACCACCCCGGCACGCCAAACCTCTATGATATGTCGAAACCGGTTTCTCAGGGTGGTCTCACCTTCCGCGCCCGTTTTGGCGTTGAGCGGGATGGCGACAACCTGCTGGCCGAAGGCGTCTACAGCAAGAATTCGGAAATCCAGGATGGATACCCCGAGTTCACCATGCAGATGCTGATGGATCTGGGCTGGGACGGTGATCTGACCGACGAAGAGCGCGCCTCGATCGAGGCCGTGGCCGGTCCCAAGACCAACTGGAAAACCGACCTCTCTGGCGGTATTCAGCGGGTGGCGATCAAGCATGAATGTGCGCCCTTCGGCAATGCCAAAGCCCGCGCTATGGTCTGGACCTTCCCGGATCCGGTGCCTATTCACCGCGAGCCGCTCTATACCAACCGCCGCGATCTGGTTGAGGACTACCCAACATATGAGGACCGTCAAGCTTACCGTCTGCCGACCCTCTATGCCTCGATCCAGAAAAACGACGTCTCCAAGGATTATCCGATCATCCTCACCTCCGGGCGACTGGTGGAATATGAGGGTGGCGGCGAAGAGACGCGCTCGAACCCCTGGCTGGCAGAATTGCAGCAGGACATGTTTGTCGAAATCAACACGCGCGACGCCAATAACCTGGGCGTGCGGGACGGCGAACAGTGCTGGGTCGAAGGCCCCGAGGGCGGCAAGGTCAAAGTTATGGCCATGGTCACCGAACGTGTCGGGGCAGGCGTTGCCTTCATGCCCTTCCATTTTGGTGGTCACTTCCAGGGTAAGGATCTGCGGGACAAATATCCCGAAGGTGCAGATCCTTATGTCTTGGGCGAAAGCGCCAATGTGGCCTTCACCTATGGCTATGACAGCGTCACCCAAATGCAAGAGAGCAAATGCACTCTTTGCAAAATCACTGCAGCATAAGGAGAGAGAGACATGGCAAGAGCAAAGTTCCTCTGCGACGCCGAACGCTGCATTGAATGCAACGCCTGCGTCACCGCCTGTAAAAACGAGCACGAAGTGCCCTGGGGCATAAACCGCCGTAGGGTCGTCACGCTGAATGACGGCCAACCCGGAGAGCGCTCGCTCTCTGTGGCCTGTATGCATTGTTCTGATGCGCCCTGCATGGCGGTCTGTCCGGTGGATTGTTTCTACCAGACAGCCGATGGCGTGGTGCTGCACTCCAAAGATCTGTGTATTGGTTGTGGCTATTGCTTCTACGCGTGTCCCTTTGGCGCGCCGCAATATCCGCAGGCGGGTGCCTTTGGCAGCCGTGGCAAGATGGACAAATGCACCTTCTGCGCCGGTGGCCCCGAGGAGAACCACTCCAATGCGGAGTTCTCCAAATATGGCCGTAACCGGATCGCCGAAGGCAAGCTGCCGATCTGTGCTGAGATGTGTTCCACCAAGGCGCTGCTGGCTGGTGACGGCGATATGGTTTCCGAAATCTACCGGGAACGCATTGTGGCCCGCGGCTTTGGCTCCGGTGCCTGGGGCTGGGGCACAGCCTATGAGCAA
Organism: Pseudophaeobacter sp. EL27; assembly: GCF_900313025.1. Taxonomy (GTDB): domain Bacteria; phylum Pseudomonadota; class Alphaproteobacteria; order Rhodobacterales; family Rhodobacteraceae; genus Pseudophaeobacter. The sequence continues at coordinate 18,202 of NZ_OMPQ01000005.1, read as the reverse complement.
AAGGGCGGCTAAACGCCTCTGATGTTCAAATGAGACGGGGGCGGCCTGCGCAATGTGGGCCGCCTGCGATCTGCTACTTTCTATCCATGACCTGCAAAGGAGTCTGGCCCATGCTGCGCCTGGCATTTCTCTTTTCCCTTCAGCTGATGCTGTGTTTTTCCCTGCTGCCTGGTCTGGCATTGGCACAGGAGGCTGAGGCCGGGGTGACGGTGGACCGCAGTGCAACAGGGGGTGCGCAGACCCTGGATGATATTCTGGCGCGGCAACAGCAGCAAAAACTGGATGAGCGTTTTCGTCAGGACAACATTGGCAATCCGGATGCCGCAGCCGGGATGAGCGAACAGCTTGGCACCCTGGGCGGGGTCTCGGACCCTGAGCTTTGGCGGCAGCTGCGCTATGATTCTGCTCAGGTTTCAGTGTCCAGCGGTGGCGATGTGGGCAAGGTGTTGGTGCAGGATGGCGGCATGCGTTGGCTCGAATTTCGCGCAGGCCCCCTGCGCCACTATGGCGGTTGGTTGCTGCTCGGCACCATCGGGGCGCTGGTGGTGTTCTTTGTGCTGCGCGGCAGGATCAAGATTGACGGTGAAAAGACTGGTCGCACGGTGACCCGGTTCAAGAGTGTCGAACGCCTTGGTCATTGGCTGCTGGCGGGATCCTTTATCATCCTCGGTATTACTGGAATCCTGTCTCTGTTTGGGCGGCTGATTATTGCGCCTTACTTGGGCAAGGGACTTAACGCGGGGCTGCTGGACCTGAGCAAATGGCTGCACAATGTGGTGGCCTGGGGCTTTATTGTTGGTTTGGTGATGATCTTTGTGATGTGGGTCGTGCATAATATTCCCAACCGTACTGACCTGACCTGGCTGCGCCAGTTTGGCGGCATCATCGGCTCAGCCCATCCGCCGGCCAAGAAATTCAACGCCGGGCAAAAGCTGATCTTCTGGTCGGTGGTGCTCTTTGGCGCCTCGATCTCGCTGTCTGGGTTGTCCCTGTTGTTCCCTTATGAGCTGCCGCTCTTTGCCAAGACCTTTGGATTATTGAACGCGACAGGTCTGTCTGAACTCCTGGGCCTTGGCCAGCTGCCCGTTGCGCTGGCGCCGCAGGAGGAAATGCAGCTGGCTCAGGCCTGGCATGCCATTCTGGCCTTTGTGCTGATGGCGATCATCATCGCCCATATCTATATCGGTTCGGTTGGCATGGAGGGCGCTTATGATGCCATGGGGTCAGGTGAGGTGGATGAGGCCTGGGCCAAGCAGCACCATTCGATCTGGCTGGAGGAGATGCAGGAGCAGCAGGCACAAAGCGACAAGGACAAGGGAACGGTCTCTCCAGCAGAGTAGATGAGGGAGGCCGTAAGGTTTGATTTTTGCAGCTAAAGGCGTAAGGCTCGGGGAGGCATGGGGATGAGAGACGGGATGGTGACGGCAATGCGTCCGGCTGACAGCACGAGCGACGAATATGGCGAAAACCTGGCCGGGGCCTCGATCCTGGTGATTGATGACGAGCCGGGGATGCGCAATTTTCTCACCAAAATTCTGGAACCGCGCTGCAAGCGGGTGGAGCAGGCGGCCTCGGCTGCGGCGGCCTCGACCATTCTGGATCAGGCGCATTTTGATCTGATCATTCTGGACAATGTGATGCCGGGAAAGACGGGCCTGGAATGGGTGCAGGAACAGCGGCGGGTGGGTCTCTTTGCCGATACCATTCTGGTCACTGCCTATGCCGATCTGGAAACGGCCATCCTGGCGCTGCGAGCCGGGGTGGCGGATTTTGTGCTGAAACCCTTTCGGGCCAATCAGATCCTCAATTCGGTGGCGAGGGCGCTGGATCGCAAGTATCTGCGCCGCGAAAACTACCTGCTGAAGCATGAGCTTTCTGCCGAAGGCAACGCCGCGCGCGGGCGCTTGTTGGGCAAGTCCACGGCGATCAGTCAGGCGCGCGATATGCTGCATCGCCTCGCACCGCTGCCAACGCCAGTTCTGTTTACTGGCGCCAGCGGCACCGGCAAAGAAATTGCGGCCCGCACGCTGCATTCACTGTCGGAGCGGGCGGAAAAACCTTTTGTGGCGGTGAACTGTGCAGCCATCGCGCCGGATCGCATCGCGCATGAGCTGTTTGGTCTGATTGACGATCAAAACCGACGCAAGGACGGATTGTTCCTGCATGCGGATGGCGGCACTCTGTTTTTGGACGAGGTGGCGCAGATGCCGGATCAGGTCCAGGCGGCGCTGCTGCGGGTGCTGGAGGATCAGCGGGTGCGGCCGGTGGGGGCAGAGCGGGACATCCCGCTCAATCTGCGCTTTCTGTTTGCCACCAATGCGGATCTGCAACAGGCGGTGGCAGAGGGTCGGTTTCGCGCCGATCTCTACCACCGGATCAATGTGGTTGAAATCAAGATGCCGCCCTTGAAAGATCGGGTGGAGGATATTGTCGAGCTGGCCGCGCTGTTTATGGAGCAATTTGCCAGCAGTCTGGGCATGGCCGCACTGGAGTTGAACGAGGAAACTCTGCTGAAATTCTCACGCTATGACTGGCCGGGGAATGTGCGGGAATTGCGCAATTTGATTGAGCGGTCGGTGATCCTGGGGGAGTTTCCAGAGGAGTTTGCTGGCAAGGGCGGCATTGCTGGCGTCGCGGCGGTTGAATCCCTCGATCTGGTGACACAGCGCCATATCATGCATGTCCTGGATGCCTGTGACGGCAACCGGGCAGAGGCGGCCCGGCGCCTGGGGGTCTCGCGTAAAACCGTTGATCGGAAATGTTCTAGCTGGGACGTGTGATCGAGCCACTGCGCAGCGCATCTTTTTGCAACAGGTAGCTCTCCCGCGCCCAGGCTCTGTTCTGGCTGCGCCAGAACAGAGCCAATGGCCTTGGGCCGGGCGCGCCGTGCTGTGCACGGCGCGGGGCACCCAGAACCGAATGTTTGCAAATACATAAATAGACGGAGTGATGAGGCGCTGCTTATTGGGCGGCAGTTGGGGCCGCATTCTGCTGAGACCCATCGTCTGCAGCGGGCAACCAGATGGAGAAGGCGGCGCCGCCACCTTTGCGGTTACGCACGCAGATGATACCGCCAGCGCGCTGTATCAGGGTCTGGCTGATCGAGAGCCCCAGACCGGTGCCTTCGCCCAGTTTGGTGGTGTAAAACGGGTTGAACACCGCCGAGAGCTGATCCTCAGCAATGCCGCAGCCGCTGTCGGCCACCGTCAGCAGAGCCCCATCGCGCCCATCGCGGTTTGCAGCTTCCAGTGAGAGACGTAAATGGCCTGCACCCTCCATGGCCTGAGCAGCATTGAGGATGAGATTGATCACCACTTGCTGCAGTTCTCCGGGGTCGATGCGGACAGGTGGAACGGGGTCGGGGCCGAGATCGAAGCGTTTTTCCACCCTGATTTCCTGTTGGGAGATCACGTGATCCACCAAGACCAGACAGTCGCTGACTAGAGGTGCGAGATAGAGGCTTTCCTCAAAAGTGCCAAACTCGGAGGGACGGGCAAATTGGAGCAGCTTGCCGACGATGGCGCCAATGCGCATGACTTGATTGTCAATGAGGTCCAGCTCGGTTCCGACCTCCTGTGCGGCAGGGCCCAGGGTCATCCGCATCACATCAACATTGCCCTGGATCACCGCCACCGGATTGTTGATCTCATGGGCGACGCCCGCGGTGATTTCCCCGATCGAGGCCAGCTTTTCGCTCATCACCAGCTGTTTGAAAGTCTCTTCCAGCTTTTGATTGGCCGCCCTCAATTCAACTGTGCGCCGATCCACCCTCTGGTTCAGCTCTCCGGCCCAATCCCGCAGGCGCTGGTCGCGCTCCTGGATCTGGTCGAGCAGGCTGTCCAGGTGCCCGGCCACCTGACCAATTTCGTCCTGTCGTCGGGTGGTGCCATTGCGGGCCGCCAGATCACCACGCTCGACCCGCTTCATGGTCAGGCTCATCCGTTCCAAAGGGGAGAAGATCCCCTTGGCAAGCCATAAGAACAAGGGGGCCGAAAGCGCAAGGACAGCCAGGAAGACCGCGACAATGGTCCAATAGGCCTCTCGCTTGGCGGCGGAATAGGGGGCCTCAAGGAAACCCACATAGAGCATGCCAACCCGTTTGCCGTAGCTGTCGGTCAGAGGCAGATAGCCTGAGATATACCAGTCATTGACCACAAAGGCGCGATCCAGCCAGGTCAGCCCCTCGCCCAGTACCTTGTTACGCACCACCGCCGAGACGCGGGTGCCAAGGGCGCGCACCTCCTCAAAGAGGCGCACATTGGTGGAGATACGGGTATCTTCCAGAAACAGGGTGGCAGTGCCCTGGCGGTTCTGATCCGCCGGGCCGCCAAGGTAAACCAGCGCATTCAAAGTATCGATAAAATCGAGATTGCGGTTGAGCAGGCGCCCCCCGCGCAGCACGCCGTGATGACCGAAAGCGACAACGGGCGCAGCTGTGTGCAGCACCATGCCACGATCTTCGACGTCGCGCGTGGTTGGGGCTGCGGCCTCGGTCTCGATCAGGGGGATGCGGGCCTGATCGACCAGATGTGGTGCCGCATCGGTGAGGGCTTCAGCGCTAAATATGTCGATCTGCGAAGCCCGCTGGCCCTGGGTAGCGGCCTGAATGACCGGCCATTGTCCCCGAGGTGAGGCCAGATCGGCCGGGGTGAGATACTCCAGAAAATCCAGTTGCAGGTCTTCGCGCAGGACCTCGAGATGAGACTGGACCTCGGCGGGGCCTTTGGAGAGCGCCTGTTGAAAGGCGGTTGAATTGGCAATGCTGCGCAGGCTTTCGGCGCTGCCGGTTTGCAGATGGCCCAGATATTGCTCGGCAATGCGCAGATCACTTTCGACCTTGGCGATAAGAACGGCGTCATAATCCGCATTCCACCGTGCCATTGCCAATGTCAGCAACAGAGGCATGAGCACTGCCAGCGGCAGCAGGGCCAGCAAGAGCAATCTGAGACGAACGGATTTCAGACGCTTTCCCCTTTGGCTGGAGCCGCGCGCGGCCCGTGCAGTTTGCTCAAGTGAAGGATGCCATTTTCAGGCAGCTCTTAGCAAGCAAAAGCCGGGTCAGGAGCGGCTGCCTTGCAGGGTTACACCGCCTCGGCCAAGGGCTCTGGCTGCGTGGCGGCAATCAGGCTGCCCATGTGCCGCCCGGTGTCCAGCATCCGGTTGGAAAACCCCCATTCATTATCATACCAGCTGACCACCCGGATCAGGCCACCCGCAGTGACTGAGGTCTGGGCCGCCGCAAAACAGGAGGAATGCGGGTCGTGGTTGAAATCCACCGAGACCATCGGGTCCTGTTCAAAGGAAAGCACGCCCTTTAGCGGCCCTTCGGCTGCGGCTTTTACGGCGGCATTGATGGCCTCGACCGTTGCCGGGCGCGCGGGCATGAAGCTCAGATCCACCACAGAGACATTGGGCGTTGGCACCCGGATGGCGGAACCCTCAAGGCGGCCCTTGAGCTGCGGCAACACTTCGGCGATGGCGCGGGCTGCGCCGGTGGAGGTTGGCACCATCGACAGGGCGGCGGCGCGACCACGGTAGAGGTCGCTATGCGGGCTGTCATGGGTGGGTTGATCGCCGGTATAGGCGTGGATCGTGGTCATATACCCGGTCTGAATGCCAAAGCTCTGGTCCAGCACCTGCGCCAGCGGGGCCAGGCAATTTGTGGTGCAGGAGGCATTGGAGACAATCAGATCCGCTGCTGTCAGGTCGGTGTGGTTAACGCCGTAAACCACGGTGCGGTCCATTTCTTTGCCAGGGGCAGAAAGCAGGACGCGTTTGGACCCATTGGCCAGATGGGCCGAGGCGGCGGCGCGGTTGGTGAAATGCCCGGTACATTCAAAGGCGATATCCACATCCGCCCAGGGCAGGTCTTTGGGGTCGCGCATTGCGGTCAGGCGAATGGTGGTCCCGTTCACGGTCAGATGGTCGGGGCCATAGTCGACGGGCGTTTTCAGGCGGCCATGCACGGAATCGTATTTCAGCAGATGTGCCAGGCTTGCCGCCGGGGCGAGATCATTGATGGCCACCACTTCGATGTCACGGGCACCGCTTTCCAAAAGCGCGCGCAACACACCACGGCCAATGCGGCCAAATCCATTGATTGCGATTTTGAGGGTCATGCGAAAGCTCCGAGTTGTGACAGGGTTTTGAAGGGAAGAAACTAACGTTAGCGATAACGTTGTCGATATCGGTATCGATAACGGTTACAGAAAGCAACCCTCAATTCCGTGTGTCTGGCCCAGCTGCCCTTGCGGCGGGGCACGAAGTACAAGACGATGCGCTCATGACCAAGAAAATGCTCCTGAAGGATGTGGCCCGGCTTGCCGGTGTCAGCGAAATGACCGCCAGTCGTGCGCTGCGAGGCGCGCGGGATGTTTCAAAATCAACCCGTGCCAAAGTCGAAGAGATCGCCCGCGTCCATGGCTATGTGCCCAATCGAATTGCCGGATCACTGTCGTCGCAATCGGTGAACCTGGTGGCGGTGGTGGTGCCCTCGCTCAATAGTTTTGTCTTTCCCGAGGTGCTGTCGGGGATTTCGTCTGTTCTGAAGCAAAGCCCGTTAAAGCCCGTTGTCGGGGTCTCGGGCTATGAGCTGGACGAGGAAGAGGAGGTCATCCGTGAGATGCTGAGCTGGCGACCTTCTGGTCTTATCGTGGCCGGGCTGGAGCACAATGATGCCACCCGGCGCATGCTGTTGCAGGCTGATTGCCCGGTGGTTGAGGTGATGGATGTCGATGGTACGCCATTGCGGCACTGTGTTGGCATTTCACACCTGCAGGCGGGGCGGGACATGGCAGCGCAGATCCTGGCACAAGGCTATCGGCGCATCGGCTTTATCGGCACCAAGATGCCGCAGGACTTTCGCGCCCGGAAACGATTTGATGGTTTCACCGAGGGGCTTGCGGAGCAGGGCCTGGAACTGGTGGATCTGGAGCAGTATTCCGGGGACAGTTCTATCGCCACGGGGCGGCAGCTGACGGCGCAGATGTTGGACAGGCATCCCGATCTGGATTGCATCTACTATTCCAGCGATGTGATGAGTGTGGGCGGCTACATGCATTGCCTGGCGGCGAGGCTTAGGGTGCCACAGGATGTGGCACTGGCGGGCTTCAACAATCTCCAGATCCTTGAGGGCCTGCCCTTGCAATTGGCCACAACAGATGCCTGCCGCCGCCCAATTGGGGAGCGGGCGGCTGAGATCTTGTTGGAAGCGCGCGACAGCGATACTGAACTAGCGCCCATTTGCGAAACACTCAGCCCCAGCATCAGCCTGGGTCAATCACTGTAGGCAACTTTGCACAAAGTCATTTCTAAGAAGAGGGCCCCCAGCAGTCTGCTGGAGGCCCTATGTGCATCTCAATTTTTGACGACTTGCGTGCTCACAAAGCGGCTTTGAACAGCTCGGTGAGGTTGGCTTCGGTCAGCTCGATCGGGTTGCCACCGCAAGAGGGGTCAATGATCGCGCCTTTGACCAGATCCGGGATCGAGGCTTCGGTGACGCCCAGCTCAGAGAGCTTGCGCGGGATGCCCATGCTGTCATTCAACTCCTGCACGTAAGAACGGAAGCCGTCAAAGCCGCCCTCAATCCCTAGATAGGCCGCCGCCATATTGAAGCGATCCGCAATCTCGGGCGCATTGAACTCCAGCACCGCAGGCATGCAGACAGCATTGGTGGTGCCATGGTGGGTGTTGAAATGGGCCCCAATAGGATGGCTCATGGCATGAATGGCGCCGAGGCCTTTCTGAAAACCGGTGGCGCCCATGGCCGCCGCTGACATCATCTGGGCGCGGGCTTCGATATCCGTGCCATCGGCATAGGCGCGCGGCAGGTAGTCCTTGACCAGACGCATGCCTTCCAGGGCAATACCCTGCGACATTGGGTGGTAGTGGGGGCTGGAGAAAGCCTCGACGCAATGGGCAAAGGCATCCAGACCGGTGCCGGCGGTGATGAATTTCGGCATGCCCACGGTCAGTTCGGGATCGCAGATCACCACGGCTGGCAGCACCTTGGGGTGGAAGATGATTTTTTTCACATGGCTGACGCTATCGGTGATCACGCTGGCCCGCCCCACTTCCGAGCCGGTGCCCGCAGTGGTGGGCACGGCGATGATGGGCGCGATGGCCTCTGCATCGGCGCGGGTCCACCAATCGCCGATGTCTTCAAAGTCCCAGATCGGGCGGGTCTGGCCGCACATAAAGGCAACCATCTTGCCCAGATCCAGTCCCGAGCCGCCGCCAAAGGCGATCACACCGTCATGGCCGCCGGCCTTATAGGCTGCGACACCGGCTTCGAGATTCTTTTCATTCGGGTTGGGATCGACCTCAAAGAACATGCCTCGACCCAGGCCTGCGGCCTCCATGATGTCGAGGGTGCCCTTGGTGACCGGCAGATCTGCCAGGCCCTTGTCGGTGACCAGCAGCGGTTTCTTGATACCGGCAGCGGCGCAGGCATCGCCCAGTTCTTTGATCCGGCCAGCGCCGAATTTGATTGCGGTCGGGTAGGACCAGTTTCCAACGAGAGACATCTGCGTGTTCCTGTGTTGAGACCGGGGAGGGGGCGCTGCCCCCGCTTGCCTCTGGCAAGCTCCCCCGGAATATTTCTAGAAAGATGATATGTTAGCTTGTCTGCTTTTTCAGGTGGTAGCTCTTGGGGCGGGTGAGGTTTTGATAGCCGATCACCGACAGACCACCACCGCGACCGGTGTTCTTGCAGCCGGTCCAGCACAGGCCCGGATCCAGATAGTCTGCGCGGTTCATGAAGATGGTGCCGGTCTCGATCTCATCGCCGATGCGGGCGGCGCGATCCAGATCACCGGTCCAGAGCGAGGCGGTGAGGCCAAACTCGCTGTCGTTCATCAGCTTGATGGCTTCTTCATCCGAGGAGACCTTCATGATGCCGACAACCGGGCCAAAGCTCTCATCCCGCATCACGCGCATATCGTGGGTGACATTGGTCAGGATCTGCGGCGTGAGGTAGGCGCCGCCATCATCTTCGGCCATGGTGTCGATATGGGCCACGGCGCCATCTGCCACCGCTTCGGCGATCTGGGCGCGGACCTCACCTGCAAAACGCACATTGGCCATAGGACCCATGGTTGTTGCCTTATCCAGTGGGTTGCCCAGTTTGTAGGTTTTGACGATCTCCACGGCCTTGGCGACAAATGTGTCAAAGAGGCTTTCATGCACATAGATACGCTCAATACCGCAGCAGCACTGACCGGCATTGAACATGGCGCCATCGATCAGGGTATCAACGGCGGCATCCAGATCGGCATCTTCCATCACATAGCCAGGATCCTTGCCGCCAAGCTCGGTGCCGACACCGGTAAAGGTGCCCGCAGCGGCGTGTTCCATTGCCTGGCCGCCACCAACGGAGCCGGTGAAATTGACAAAGTCAAAGGCGCGATCGGCAATCAGGGCCGAGGTGGTGTCATGATCCAAGAAGACATTCTGGAAAACATCCGCAGGGACGCCGACAGAATGAAAGGCCGCCGCCATGCGCTCACCCACCAGGAGCGTCTGCGTGGCATGTTTCAGCACTACGGTATTGCCTGCAATCAGCGCAGGGGCCAGCGTGTTCACCGCGGTCATGTAGGGATAGTTCCAGGGGGCGACGATAAAGACGACGCCATGGGGAACCCGCTTGATATAGCGTTTGAAGTTCTCGTCTTCGCCCACTGTGATATCGGCCAATGCCGTTTCGGCGATATCGGCCATGTAGGAGCTGCGCTCGTTGAAGCCACCGAACTCACCACCATAGCGCACAGGGCGCCCCATCATATGGGCCAGCTCCGGCACAATCTCGTCGTTCATGGCGCCAACAGCGGCGACACCTGCCATCACCAGGTCAATGCGTTCTTGCAGCGGGCGCGCGGCCCAAGCCTTTTGCGCGGCCCGAGCGGCATTGGCAGTGGCAAAGCCCTCTTCACGGCTGAGTGTCTCACGGCTCGCATAGACGGATCCGTCTATCGGAGAGATACATTTCAGGGTCTGGCCCATGGTCTTCCTCATCTCGTTTGAAAGGGAGGCTCCCTTTCATCTTTCCAAAAATATTCCCGCCGGAGGCCGCGTGCCGTCAGGCGCGCTCAAACCCTCGGGCGATTTCATAGTCGGTGACCACGCGGTCAAAATCTTCGATCTCAACCTCGGCTGCGCGGGTATAGTGATCCACCACATCGTCTCCCATGGCGGCGCGCAACATGTCAGAGCCTTTCAGGCTCAGACGCGCCTGGCGCAGGGTTTCAGGGATCATGCCACTGTCGCCCTGATAGACATCACCGCTGGCAGGGGGCTGCAGCTCCAGCCCTTCCTCAATACCGGCAATCCCGGCGGCCAGCATGGCGGCCATCGCCAGGTAGGGGTTCATATCCGACCCCGGAATACGGCATTCCACCCGGATTGATTTGCTGCCAGCACCACAGAGACGGTAGCCGGCGGTGCGGTTGTCCACCGACCAGATGATGCGGGTCGGGGCAAAGGTGCCCTTCATGAAGCGCTTGTAGCTGTTGATATAGGGCGCCATGAAATAGGTGTAATCGGGCGCATATTTCAGCAGGCCGGCCATGTAGTTTTTCATCAGCGGTGACATGCCAAGCGCATCCTCAGCGTCATAGAAGGCAGGCTTGCCGTCTTTCCACAGCGACTGATGTACGTGAGAGGAGGAGCCAACCTTGTCGTGGTGCCATTTGGGCAGGAAGGTCACCGCGTGGCCCTGCTGCCAGGCGATCTCTTTGGTGGCATGTTTGGCAATGGTGTGGAAGTCGGCGGTATCCTGGGCGCGGCCGTATTTGATGTTCAGCTCTTCCTGGCCCGTCTCGGCTTCCCCCTTGGTACATTCCACCGGGATGCCCGCGTTCCACAGGTGATTGCGCAGCGGGCGCATCACATGCTCTTCCTTGGTGGTCTGCAGGATGTGGTAGTCTTCGTTATAGCCCGAAATGGGCTGCAAATCGCGGAATTCCGCTTTGCGGATTTCGTCAAAGCTTTTCTCAAACAGGAAAAACTCCAGCTCGGTCGCGGTCATGGCGTCAAAGCCAAGCGTGTCCAGACGGCGGATCTGTTTCTTCAGAATGGCGCGGGGGCTGTGGGGGACCTCTTCGTGGTGGTGATGATCCAGCACATCACAGAGCACCATCACCGTGCCTTCGAGCCAGGGCAGGGCGCGCAGGGTGGTCAGGTCCGGCTTCATCACATAGTCGCCATAGCCCGATTCCCAGCTGGTCGAGGCAAAGCCATCGGGCGTTGCCATCTCGAGGTCAGTGGCCAGCAGGTAGTTGCAGCAATGGGTTTCCTCATAGGCGCCAGCAACAAAATGCCCGGCGTGAAAGCGCTTGCCCATCAGGCGACCCTGCATGTCCACAAGGCAGACCAGCACGGTATCAACGTCGCCAGCGGCAACTTGGGCTTTCAGATCGTCAAAAGTCAGTACACCAGTCATGGGGCATTTTCCTGTACAGATAGGGTGCCCCGGCGCAGGCCGCGCCGGAGCAGATTGGTTTAGCCGTAGCGGTAGGGGCGACCGGCTTTTTGCATGTCAGCATTATACTTCTTGAAGATCTCGACAACCTTGGCCTTGGTGGGGCTTTCGGCAGCGATTTCATCCCAGAACTGAACCGCAGCGCCTTCGACGGTGGCCCATTCTTCGTCGGGAATTGTGGTGAGCTCCATCTTGGGGCCATTGACCCGCAGGGAGGCTTCGCCACCCCAGTACCACCACTGACGATAGTAGTGCGACTGGTCACAGCAGACTCGGAACAGGGTCTGCAGATCTTCGGGCAGCTCGTTCCAGCGGCCCTGGTTGGCAAAGAAGCTCCCAGCCCAGGCGCCAGAGATGTTGTTGGTCAGGAAGTAGTTGGTCACATCGGCCCAGCCAACGGTGTAGTCTTCAGTGATGCCGGACCAGGCAACGCCGTCCAGCTCGCCGGTCTGCAGGGCGACTTCGATGTCTTCCCAAGGCAGGGTGACAGGCACAACGCCGAACTGGCTGAGGAAACGACCCGCAGTTGGGAAGGTGAAGATGCGCTTGCCCTTCAGATCCGCGAGGCTGCGGATAGGGTCTTTGGTGGCAAAGTGGCAGGGATCCCAGGCACCGGCCGAGATGTGTTTGACGCCAACCTTGGAATACTCTTCGTCCCAGATCTCGTTCAGGCCGTACTGGTTGAACAGCACAGGCACGTCGAGCGAGTAGCGCGAGCCGAAGGGGAAATAGCCGCCAAAGACGGTGACTTCAGTTGGCGAGGCCATCGAGTCATCATCCGACTGTACGGCGTCGATGGTGCCGCGCTGCATGGCGCGGAACAGCTCACCTGTGGGGACCAGCTGATCGGCGTAGAACAGCTCGATCTGCATGCGGTCACCGGCGATCTGGTTGAACATGTCGATGGCGGGTTTCACCACGTGTTCCGCCAGGGCGGTACCGGCATAGGTCTGCATCCGCCATTTGATGGTGGAGCTTGCCAGGGCTGGGGTCGCCAATGGGGCGGCCATTGCCCCCACACCGGCGGTTTGCAGGAACTTACGTCTTGTTGTCATTACTCTCACTCCTTGTTGAATTTCAGTCTTGAAATCAGGCCCCCGAGCGGGGCTCTTCTTGGGTTATTTGGGGGTCCATCAGCGGCCATAGACCAGTTCCGGCAGCCACAGGGCGATCTGTGGGAAAGCCATGATCAGGGCCAGGGCCACCACCATGACGGCGGCAAAGGGGATGATGGAGATATAGATATCCTTGAGCCCGATCTCGGGCGGCGCCATGGCGCGCATCAGGAAGAGGTTGTAGCCGAAGGGCGGCGTCATATAGGCGATCTGGGTGGTGATGGTATAGAGCACCCCGTACCAGATCAGATCAAAGCCAAGCGCGCCCACCAGCGGCACATAGAGCGGCGCCACGATGACCAGCATGGCGGTGTCATCCAGAAAGGTGCCCATCACAATAAAGCTGAGCTGCATCAGGATCAGGATCATCCAGGGAGACAATCCCAGCTGCGCAGTAAAGAGATCCTCAATCGCCTTCACCGCACCCAAGCCATCAAAGATGGCGCCAAAGCCAAGCGCGGCGAGGATGATCCACATGAACATGCAGGAGATGCCAAGGGTCGAGCGCACCGTGGTTTCAAAGATCGCCTTGTTCATGCGTCCCTTCAGGATCGCGGCAACAAAGGCGGTCATGGCGCCAATGGCGGAGCTTTCGACCAGCGAGGTCCAGCCATTCACAAAGGGCACCATCATGGTGGCAAAGATCGCCAGCGGCAGCACACCGGAAAACAACAGTCGGTGTTTCTCCTTCAGAAAGACATCGCGGTAGAACATCGGCATGGCGCGGGTCACAAAGGCCAGCGCGGCTGCACCAAGGGCAAAGCCAATGGCAGATTTTGGCGCAATCACATCCAGCTTGACCAGCAGCGGCACCAGCACGATCCCAGCCAGGACGATGTAGTTGAGGCGCAGCGGATGGCTGCTGATCTCATCATATTCTGCCAGTTCTTCATGGGTCATGGCTGGGCCCAGATGCGGCTGCATCTTGGCGCGGATATAGATGTAGATGATGAACATGGTGGCCATCAGCAGGCCGGGCACCACGCCGGCCAACCACAACTGGCCAACAGGCTGGCGCGCGATCATCGCATAGAGCACCAGCACCACCGAGGGTGGCACCAGAATGCCTAGGGAGGAACCCGCCTGAATGGTGCCGGTCACCAGAATCTTGTCATAGCCGCGGCGCAACAGCTCGGGCAGAGCGATGGTGGCGCCGATGGCCATACCCGCAACGGACAGACCGTTCATGGCCGAGACCAGCACCATCAAACCAATGGTGCCAATGGCCAGGCCACCCTGCACAGGCCCCATCCAGACATGGAACATGCGGTAGAGGTCGTCGGCAATTTTGGATTCAGACAGCACATAGCCCATGAAGATGAACATCGGCAGGGTCAGCAGTGGATACCATTTCATCAGCTTCATCGAGGCGGCAAAGGGAATCTCGACCCCGCCAGTGCCCCAGAGCAACATGCCAGCGACTGCGCCGACAAAGCCAATGGCACCAAAGACCCGCTGGCCGGTCATCAGCATCAGCATCATGCCGGCAAACATGACAATGGCGATCAATTCATAAGGCATCAGATTTCAACTCCGCGAAGACGTCCGATATCGCGGAACAATTCAGCTAGGCACTGCAACAGCATCAGGAAGACGCCAAAGCAGAGAATGGATTTCACCGGCCACAGATAGGGGCGCCAGGCGGTGGAGCTGCGCTCGATATAGCCAAGCTTGCCCCAGGCCGCACTTGGGCCTTCGGTAAAGAAGGTGGCGATGATGTCGCCAAAGAAGGAGAAAGGCTCGAGGCCAAAATAGCCGAGGCTATAGGCCATGGAACTGACCGCGCCGTAGAGCAGAATGCCAAGGTAGACCATCAGGAACAGCACGGTGAAGGCGTCAACGAAAGCTTTGGTTCGGGTGGTCCAGCCGCCGTAAAACAGATCCATCCGCACGTTGGATCCCATCTGCATCGAATAGGGGCCGCCGAGGATGTAATAGGCCACCATGATGAACTGGGCCATCTCCAGCGTCCAAAGCGAAGGGTTGAAAAAGGTCTTTGAGACCGAAGACCACAGGAGAACCGCAATCAGGGCAAAGATGAGATACATGGCAAAGCGGCCAATCACCCGGTTCATCGCCTCCACGGCGCGAATATAGCGCAGAATTATTTTAGGCACTTGGGCCTCCCTTTGGCTGCACTGCTGCCAGCGCTGGGCGCAACAGGGTCAAAAGCTCATCCGCTATCTGTGCTTCCTCTTGTGGATTGCGCAGCAGATCGTTGCGGACCTCGATCATCACATTGGCTAGCCCGTTGTTGAGACCATGCAGTTGCAACGAATGGGTGACACCATCTGCGGGCCCATAGGGTTCATTGCGTTCCACCCGGCGCGGCGACAGGGCAGGGGCCTGTTCCAGCATGGCATCCGCAAGCCGGGTGTCGTCGTCATGCAGAATGCCGATCTCTACCGCGCGGGGGGTGCCGTAATAGACGGGGGTAAAGCTGTGAATGGTGATCAAGGCGGTTTCCAGCCCCTCGGCCTTGCGGGCCTCGATCATCCGGCTGACAGCCTTGATAAAGGGCTGATAGGACGTGTGAACGCGCTCTTCACGTTGTTCGGCGTTCAGGCCGCGATTGCCGGGCACGTCAATCAGTTCGGATTTCACCGGCATTGCTGACGCCACCTCTGGCGGGCGATTGCAATCATAGACAAGCCGGGAAATGCGAGAGGCAATGAGCGGGGAATCCAGCGCTTCAGAAAGGGCAAGCGCCACCGCCTTTGCGCCGGGATCCCAGGCTGCATGGCTCTGGCGATCCGCCTCTGCCAATCCCAGATCGCCATAGCGATGCGGGATATGGTGACTGGCATGCTCGCACAGGATCAAAGCCCCCCCACGGCCTGCGCCGTTGAACACTTCATAAGCCTCGCAGTGAGCATTGGAATCGCTCAAAACCATTCATTCCTCCCAAGTTTGGAAAAATCTTTTCATGAAGGGATAATTCTGTCAATATAGTTTCAGAAGAGATTTCTCCGAAGCTGGTAATGATGGGGCCGTTTCGGCTATAGCTTACCTCCCGTCGCCTGTTTTTTGATCACCCGAGGAAGGATGTCACCTTGACCAAACCGCCGCTCACCGTGCGAGAGCTGATCCGGGATCAATATGCCAGCCTGACCCAGTCGGAGCGTAAGTTTGCCAATTCCCTGCTGGAGAATTATCCGGCGGCCGGGCTGGCTTCGATCACTATTGTGGCCTCCAATGCCGATGTCTCTACGCCCACCGTGGCGCGGATGGTGCAGAAGCTGGGGTTCAAGGGCTATCCGCAGTTCCATCAGGCCTTGCTGAAAGAGCTGGAAGCCAAGGTCTCGGGGCCAACCCAGCGGCGGGAGAACTGGGCGTCCGAGGCGCCGGAGGGGCATTTGCTCAACCGGTTTTCCCAGGCGGTGACGGATAACCTTGGTCAGACCTTCTCCAATGTCGATTCAGAGCAGTTTGATGCGGCGGTGCGCCAACTCGCCAATACCGACGGGCGTCTCTATGTGGTTGGTGGTCGCATTACCCGCGCCCTGGCGGATTATGCCTTTACCCATTTCCAGGCAATCCGACAGCGGGTCACTCATATGACCTCGTCTTCCGCCACCTGGCCGCATTACGTGCTGGATATGGAGGCAGGTGACACCCTGTTGATGTTCGATGTGCGTCGCTATGAAACCAACCTGCAACGCCTGGCCGAACTGGCGGCTGAGCGCGGTGTCAAAGTGGTGCTGATCACCGATCAATGGGCCAGCCCGGTAGCTGCGGTGGCAGAGCACGCCTTTAACTGCTGGGTTGAGATCCCCTCGGCCTGGGATTCCAATATTTCCACCATGATGCTCTTGGAGGCGATGATTGCCGCCACCCAGGAGGAGAGCTGGGACAAGACCAAGGATCGCTATGATCGCCTGGATGAGCTTTTTGACACCACACGTCTGTTTCGCAAGTTCTCCTGACGCATCTCGGGGGCATTTTCTCCTTGTCGGATGGACAGGGCGGAAGGCTTGCGCCATGTTGCTTTAGGTCTGCCTCTCATTCGACTGGGGTATTCTGCAAAGATCCATTTAGGTTGAGATATCATGTTCAAATCCGCTGCTTTTCTTCCCGCGCTTGTTCTGGCTGTGTTTGCGGCATGTGCTGCTATGCCGGTTTCTGCCAAACCTCTGAGCCAAATCCTGGCGCAATCGCCGCTGGCTCCTGCTGATTTTAATGCCATGCGGGCAGCAGAGGCGGCTCTATATGAGCATGCTGGCGTAAAGGTTGGCAGCTCAGTGAAATGGAACAATCCGGAAACCAGCTCTCACGGTGTGGTCAAGGTCACCTCCAAGCGGGGAGGCTGCATCTCGCTCCAGCATCGGGCCTACCCGAATGGCGGTTCGTCGCAGTCCGAACTGTCTCGCAAGTTCTGCAAATCTGCCAGTGGCACCTGGCTGCTGTCGCAGTAACACAATAGGCAGGGGGCTTTGTTCCCACCTCACAGAAATGCTCCCGCTCCAGTTCTGGCGGCGGGATTTCTCAATCAAACAGGAAGACTACTATGAGTGAAATCACCCGCCTCCACACCGGCGCCCGTATGAGCCAGATCGTCATGCATGGCGATACCATTTATTTGGCCGGTCAGGTTGGCACCAGAGGGGCAAGTGTCGCACAGCAGACCCAGGACTGCCTCGACAAGATCGACGCTCTGCTCGCAGAAGTCGGTTCGGACAAGACCCGAATCCTGCAGACCACCATCTGGCTGGCCGATATGGCCGACTTTGAAGAGATGAACGCGGTCTGGGATGCCTGGGTGCCCGAAGGCCATGCGCCCGCGCGCGCCTGTGGCGAGGCCAAGCTGGCGCTGCCTGAATTCCTGGTGGAGTTCATCGTGACCGCTGCCAAGCCCTGAGGGGCGGGCGCGACGCTGGCAGTTCTTAAGTCAAAGGCTCGACCCCTGGTCGGGCCTTTTTCCTTTTGGGGTGATCAGGCGGCCTAAGACATGAGGTTTGCGACTCGCATCTGTGACTCGAACCGACTCCCAGCGCACCTATTCGGTTTGAGTCTGTGGGTAATGTTGTGAGTAAGTGTTGCGAGTCGGGTTGGGGCGGTGCTTTGGGTTGGTATTGTGGTTTTGAATGGTTGGTTTGTTTGGCTTTGATTTGTGTTAAGGTGTTGAATTTGTTTGATTATGTGAATTGTTTTGTAGAAAGTTTTGATTTTTGTAATTTAGGGCTTGCGGGTGTTTTGAGTTATACTTAGAACCCCCTCTACCGGCAGCGGAGACGCGGCACGGTGGGCGGCGGAGGCGCTGCTGACACACTGGAAAGACGGTGCTGACGGACTGGAAAGACAGTGCTGACGGACTGGAAAGACAGTGCTGACGGACTGGAAAGACAGTGCTGACGGACTGGAAAGACAGTGCTGACGGACTGGAAAGACAGTGCTGACGGACTGGAAAGACAGTGCTGACGGATCGGAAAGACGGTTGAGACGCTCAGGAGAGACTGGGGCATCTGATGGTATGATGTGAGGCGGTTGCGCTAAGGAATTGGCGTAGTGGTCTTGTTTTTGGCCTTTTGGTGTTGCTCTTTGACATTGATGATAACTGAAGAGATATGTGGGCGGTTTGGTTCGTTTCGATGGATCAACGGCTGTATATCAA
>NZ_OMPQ01000001.1 GCF_900313025.1 Pseudophaeobacter sp. EL27 | reverse complement strand
GCCTTCAGCCGGGGGAGGGCCGCGTCATATTTTCACGCCGCCCAAGCGGTATCAAACTTGGTGCGAAACCCGTCGATCTGAGCCACTTCGATCTGCAGGCTCTCCTGGGCATCGATCGGATTGGTAAAGGTCAGCGCCCGGTCGCGGCTGCGGATGAGACGTCGTTTGGAGGCCGCCAACTGGGCCTTGAGCGGCGTGGCCTCGACATAGCGCGCCAGTTTCTTGCGCGCGGCCAGCACCAGGGGCTGCGCCTCGGTGAGCTTTGCCAGCCCGGTGCCAAAATCCAGCCCCGGTGCCTTGGCGGCCGCATCTGCCGCGCTGAGCAGCGCGTTGATCGCCAGGAGTTCACTGTCCAGACAGCTGTCATTGGCGGCGCTGCCATCCTTTAGTTCAGTCTCTACTGCAGGCCGAATAGCGGCGCGCTGGCTGGTAAAGCTGGCCTTGCAGGCCACCCGTTCCAGGATCGCTTCGAGCTGGGTGATGGCGGTGCCAAGATGGCTCCGGACCAGGTCCAGATCGGGGCTTGCCCCAAGGGAGGCATCACGGCCCTTCTGGGCCTCGGCTGCCGCCGTCGCCCGCAGGGTAGCAAAGGCGCCATCATCCTTGCCCGCGACATAGCTGACCAGTTCGTCGTAGTTCTTAAAGGCGGCCACCACATCCTTATCAACCGCCGCCAGCACATCCTCCTTTTTCAGCGCCGCCAGTTCGGCGCGCATCTCGATCAGGTTCTGCGCCACATCGGCTGCCGCATCGCCTGCGGTGATACTGTCCAGCGCGCTTTTGTAATCACGCGCCGCCCCCTGGGTCGCGGCCTGACGCAGATAGACATCACAGGAGGCCAGCTCATCCGTAGCGGCACTGGCCTGCGGCTTCTTGCGCAGCTCAACCAGCCGCGCCTCCAGCGCATCGCGTTTGGTCTTATAGGCCAGGTAGTCATCAGCGCGGGTCTTATAGCCGGGCCATTCGCCCTGATGCGCCGCCAGAATACGGGTGGCAGCGTCAAATTTACGCTGACCTGCCGCCGTTGTGGCGGCCGCGGAATTTGCCTCCATCCGGGTGATCACATCGTCAATGCCCGCCTTGCCGGCATGGGCCTTGAAATCCCCCAGCTGGGCGTCAAAAAGCGCCCGCAGCGCAACGTAGGCTTTGGCCTTATCGCCGCGTTTGCGCAGATCCCCGGCCTCGCGCTCGGCCAGCTCCAGCGCCTCAGCCGCCTTGAGCAGATCCGGCTGCACCCCCGGCTGATTGGCCGCCAGCGCCGCCTGACAGCGGGCAATGCCAGTGCTCAGCAAGGCCTTCACATTGGCCGGGTAGGAGTTGAAATAGGTGAGATAGGTCTGCAGCGCCTGCAACAACCCCTGCTTTGTCACCCAATAGCTTGCCGCCGGATCCCCATCCAGCTTCTTGGCCCGGTCCAGCATCAACTCGACCTTCTGATCCAGCTCCGGCACCCTGTTCATCAGCCGGACGGCGGCCTCAAAATCTTCCTTACCGGCCTCGGTCACCCCGTCATCATAGGCCGCCAGAAGATCATCAATGACCGCCTGAACCGGCGCCCTGGTCGAGGTTTTGCCCCGCATGGGCAGGACCCGGACCGCCCGCACCTGCTGGATCGCCCGGTAATGGGCAAAATCATCTGCCAGGGCCTCCAGCGCATCGCCGCGGCTGAGGAAGGAGACAATGCCGCTGGCCGCCTTCTGGAACTCAAAGCGGGCCGCATCGGCTTCGGCGGCGGTGATCTCATCCTCCAGCGCCTTCAGCTTGCCTTTGACCGGATCGACATCCTTGAGCGCATGGGCCTTGATCGGCACCAGACGGGCGGCAAACAGCGGCTGCTGCTGCTCCCAGGTCTGCTTGTCACGGGTGAGCTGTTTCACCTTGGGTTCCAGCGCGACCAGCAGGGTCGCGGCCTGTTTGGCGGCCTTGTCGATCTGTGGCGCCTCGGCTGCTTCTTCGGGCGTCGAGAGCAGCCCTTCGATCTGTTGCACCGAGGCATCCCAATCGCCGGGATGGGGGCTGCCAAAGGCGGCGATCAACCCCTCCACCCGGAGCAGGACCCCGCGTGTCTTGTCGATATTCTGCAGCGCCTGTTTTTTGGCCGGATCATCGCTGTTTTCTGCCAGCGGTGCCCCCTCTTCGGCGGCGGTTTTCTTGGGCGCGCGCGCGGTTTCAGCGCCCGCGTCAGGCCCGGTCTTGCCGGGCGCACTCGGAGCCTGAGGAGCGGCGGCGGCTTGCGGCGCCGCATCCAGTACCGGGCGCAGCCGCCCCGCAATCATATTGGCCTTGTCAAAATTCCCGCTTTGCCCGGCCTGCACTGCCATATCCCAGGCGGCCTGGATTTTTGGTGCCCGCGGATCCTGCGCCGCCACCAGAGCCGCCACCACCGGCGCATAGCGCGTCACAACCTCATCCCAGGCCGCCTTCAACTGGCTGCTGTCTTCTGCCGCGGCGTTCTCGGTGGTGGCGGCCTGTTTCGCCGCCTCTGCCGCCTGGGCCAATGGGCCTGCAAGCTGACCAATGGCCTTGAGCGCCGCTGCAAACCCCGCCGCCGCCGCCTTTTCCTGGGCATAGGACCAGATCGCCTGAATGCGGGCGATATCCCCATGACCCGCCGCCAGAGCCCGGCGCACATGCGGGTCCAGCTTGGCAAAACTCTCCTGCCAACGCGCCGCCAGCGGATCCGCCCCGGCGGCTGGCGCGGTTTCGGCCTCAGTTTCAGCGCCCGTTTCAACCCCGGCCTCTGCCTCAGCCGCGGTCTGCGCTGCGGCCTGTCTGGCGGCGGATTTGGCAATCTGTTTCAGCGCGGCTTCCAACTGATCCAGCAGTTTTGCCACCTTTGCGCCCTTGCCCTCGACCAGCAGCATCTGCGCCTGCCTGTGCCCCTGAGCAATTTTATCCAGGATGGCCCCGTCAAGCGAGCCAAGCGCGCCCTGCACCGCATCGATCCGCGCCTGCAACGCCTCTGTCTCAGCCTCGCTCAGCCCGGCTTCGGAGGCGGCGGGCGTCTCGCTCTGCTGCGCCGCGGTCGCAGCGGCAGGGGCTGCGGGGGCGGCCTCTGCGGCATCTTCCGGATCCAGTTTGAACTCCGTCTCCCCCGGTGCCAGCACCGCCAGCTTCATCTGAATGCCATTGCTGCGAAAGAAGATTCGGAAGTTTTTCACCAGCCCGGCCGGCGGATCGGTGCGACAGGCGAGTTTGACCAGCTGGCCATCCACGGTCAGGGTGCCATAGCAGGATTTTTGCGGCTGCACGCCCTCGGTTTTTTTGACCTGCAGCAACAGCTTATCACCGCCCCGCTCCTTGTGCATGATCAAGGCGCAGTCTTCCGGTTTTTTGCCCAGAGCCAGCGCAAAACTCAGCTCCTTATTGCGGGCCAGTTTAATCTTCTGCTTCAGCTCCTTTACGGATTCCATGTCTAGCGGCACGGCCATTCCCCCAACTGATTACTGATAATAACATTTAAAAACAGAGGTATAAGATAGGCCCCAAGCTAAAACGGCAGGCAGCCCCCCGTTCAGGATGCACGCAGATCGCCATGTGGTCCAGTTTTTTACCCGGCTGCCGCGGCCGCCTCTGGTGCAGGGCAGGTTCCAGGGGCCAGGCCTGGGCGATTGTTCAGGTGATTGTTCGGGCAGCAGTCTGGCCTGTTGTCTGGCCAGCTGGCAGGACAACAGGCCAGACAACAGGCATCACAACCCTAAGAGGATCATCTGATCCGCCGGCAGGCAGGGGAGGCCGGGGCCAGAAAAGGCAGACGCGGAACCCTAGGATCCCGCGTCCGCAAAAAATTAGGTGCTAAAAAGAGCTTGTCGACTCGCCACCACTCACGGTTTTCACAGCTGCCGGACTGGCAAAGAGTTTAAGCAATCACATTCAAGTGTCAATATGACACTCAACCAGCGGTACACTGTTTACTTTTTCACCACAGTCAGCAAGAATTTACGGACTATTTGAGGTTAGAAAACCCATGACAGAAATTTCCAAACTAACGGAACTGAGAAAACTGCTCTTGAACATGGAACAGTCCATGGGATTGCAGGATCTGTCGGCTGTTGAGCGCGATATTTATTATGCAGCCAGCGATCACGCAGTCAGTGCGGGCGCGGTCAAGACAACGATACTGCAAGAACATGCCCTGCTGGCCAATGTGTCCCGGCCCACTTTTTTCCGGGCGCTCAAATCCCTGCAGGGCAAGGGCTACCTGGAACAGTGCAAAAACTCTGTTCGTGGTTATTATATTGTTAAGACACCGGCGAGATAACCCTGGGTAGAAATACACGAGGGGCAGCAGTGGCAACAGGACCGACAGTGGCAGTGAGCAGGCTGGCAAAAGAAACGGGCATGGTGTCGCTTGCCTATCTGGCAGCCTTTTTTGCCACCTTCGAAGTCTTGATGCCAGTGCAGGCCATTTTCTTCCCGGAATTTTCTGGCCGCGCCAGCCTGTTGTTTCTGCCCCATGGGGTGCGGGTTCTGGCCGCTTGGCTGCTGGGCTGGCGCTCTGTTGTGGCAATGCTGCCGGGGGTTGTTATTGCCTTTGTCTATGTGGCGGGCTGGGGTGCCTTTGTGCCCAGTCGCCTGACCGCCATTGCCGTTGCGGTTCTGGTGCCTGCCGCCTGTTTCTTTGTCCTGCGCCTGCTGAACCGTGATCTCAGCCCGGCAGAGGGCCGCAGCCCCTGCTGGTCCTGCATCATGGCAATCGGGCTGGTGATCTCCGTGATCACCTCGCTGCTGACCAACTATGCCCTGGGCGCTACCCCAGAGGCCTATATCGCCTATCTGATCGGCGATTTCTTTGGCCTGTTCTTCCTGATGCTGATCTTGATGTTCCTCTTCCGCGGCCTGCGCCACTACGGTATCTGACCCAGGTCCTCTCTGGCCCTCTCTCTGGCCTTCCCTCTCTGGCCGTCACCCGGTCTGGCGCAGATCCTGATCCCAGCTGTCCTGTCCCATATCGTCAAACCCGGTGTCATCAAAACCTGAGCCATCCACACTGGCCTCCCCAAGACCCGCCTCCTGGGCGCCGCTCTCGCTGCCGGTCCGGAAGCCGCCAAGGGCCTCATCCATAGCCTGGGCCTCCTGCGACAGCCCCACACTGGAGGAGGTGACCTCCTCGAAGAGGGCGGCGTTCTTGGCGGTGGCATCGTCCAGATTGCCCATCGAGGCATTGATCTCTTTCAGGCTGCCCGACTGTTCCGAGGAGGCCTGGGAAATCTCCTGCATCAGGGCGGCTGCACTGGTCACAGAGCTGGAGATCTCACTGATCACCTCGCCGCTGCGCGCCACCAGATCAACGCCTATGTCCACGTTTTCACCGCTTTCGGCCACCAGGTTGGAGATCTCGGTGGCCGCCTCCTTGGAGCGATGCGCCAGGGTGCGCACCTCCGAGGCCACCACGGCAAAACCCTTGCCAACATCACCAGCCCGCGCCGCCTCGACGCCGGCATTCAGCGCCAGCAGGTTGGTCTGTTTGGCGATATTCTCGATCATGCCAATGATCTTGGCGATCTTTTCCGAGCTGCTCTTGATGCTCTCCATCGCCTGGCTGGTCTGTTGCACCACATCCAGGCTTTCATCGGCATTCTGGCGCGCCACCTCCACCGAGGCCGAGGCCTCCCCCGAGGCCGTGGCGGTCTGAGAAATCGACACCGAGAGCTGGTTCACCGCGGCGGCGGTGCTGGCCAGGGTCTGAGCCGTGCGTTCGGAACGTTCCGACAGATCGCGCGAGGCGGCGGAGATCTCCGAGGTGCCCCCGGCGATGGATTTGCCGCTGAGACCAAGGCTGCTGACCGAATGTTCCAGACCCTCCAGCGCCGCGTTGAAATCATCGCGCAGCTTGGCGTAGCCGGGGCTCATGTCCTCATTGATGCGGGTGGTCAGATTGCCGCGTGACAGCTGCGCCAGGCCCTCGCCAATGGCCGTGACGGCCGCCGTCTGATCCGCCTGACGCTTCTCGCGCTCGGCCTGGGCGGCTTTTTCATTCTCTGCCTTTTCCACCAGGCCATCGCGGAACACCGACAGGGAGCGGGCAATCTGGTAGATCTCATCGCTGGCGCGGTCAAAGCCGCTCACCGGGCTCAGATCGCCTTCGGCCAGATGTTCGGTGGTCTCGCTGATCTTGGCCAGAGGGCGGGTGATCAACACCCGGGTCAGGATCAGTGCCAGAACCAGAATTCCGGCAAAGCCCAGCAGCAACATCTGCATGCGCTGCTGCGCCAGTGCCATCTGGCTGGTGATCCCATTGGCCATCTCGGCAATTTCTGCCTGGCTGGTCGCACCCAGATCGGCGGCGTGATGGGAAATGCTCAACACCACCTCGGCGGTGTGATCAGAGGCCTCTGTGGCGGCTTCATCCGCTTTCAGCGAGCCCACCTTAAAGGCGGCCATCCCCGCAGCCGGATCGGCCAGGGCAATCATCCCATTCAACTCGGTCGCAAGACTGCCCTCATTGAAATCCAAAAATGCCGTCAGCGCCTCAGCCGCCTGCTGTATTGGCGCAATGGTGGCCTGTGCCGCCGCAACATCCGCCGCCGCTGCAACATCCAAAGCCGCCAGCTGGAAGGTGCTGATCGCCCCGGTCACCAGCAAGAGCTCCTGCAGAACCCCCACCTGATTGTCCAACAGGCCCTGAATCGCCTGCTTGTTGTTGTCGCTGGCCTGGCTGGCTGCGATCGACAGGGTAAAGACCATCTTGTCCAGCGCCCGCGACAGCGGCGCCGAACTGCTCTGGCGGGCCTTCATCACGATCTTGCGGTTTTCCTTCTGCTCCTTGCGGGTCGCGTTCAGGGTGCCCTTGAAGACTTCAATACCCGCGCGCACCCGTTTGGCGCCAAAGGCGTCCAGGCCAATCTCTTCCAGCTGCCCCAGCACCGGCTCCAGCCGCGACAAGGCCTCCTCGGCCATGCGCTCCAGCTCCTTGCGGGTCTTCACATCGCGCACATGTCCCAGCGCCAAGGCCGCGCCCGACAGCATGTTGATATCGCCCCGGGCCTCGAGCAGGGTCTGCAAGCCGCCAAATTGTTTTTCCACCAGATCGACCAGCACCTCATCCACCTGGGTAATGGTTGCATCGCCCCCCGCCATCAGGTTGGCATAGGCCTCCTCAGCCACCACCAGCAGCTTGCCCTGCAAAGCCTCGCTATAGCCCTGCAGTTCAGCGGTCTGGGTTTCGATCCAGGCCTGGTTGCGAAAGGCGCTGCGCCGCGCTGCCACCAGGCTTTTCAAGGTCTCTGCCGCATCTGCCGCCTCAGTCTTAAAGCCCTCTTGCTCCTCGCCCGGCAATCTGGCGATACTGGCGTTCAGGGCCTCAGCGGCCTGCACCACGGTCTCTTCGGCACCCGCCAGCTCGGCCTCATTGGTCGAGAGCAGGATCCGGGTCATGGCGTTTTTGCTTTTGCTGGCGGATTCCCCCAGCTTCTGGCTCATCTCAAGATGCGGCAACTTTTGCCCCGACAGCTCCTGCATCTGGCTGCCCACCTGGCCAAACACAATAGAGACCAGAACACCGCCCACCGCCGTGGCCGCCCCCAGCGCCAACAGGATCAAGGTAAGCTTGGCCCCAATACTGGAGAAGGGCAGCCTTCTGCGTTTGGATATCGCTGGTTTCTGTGCCGTGTTCTCTGCTGTCATGGCCAATCCACGCTTCCCTATGCTTCTATCAACCCAGTGTCGCGAGCCCGAGACATTCACATCCCGGGCACATCCCGGGCGGTACGCCCACAGTCTGACAAACCGACTGCCGCTCCTTGCTGGATTTTCTCTCCCAAATGGGACCTCTGATCCGATGCTCTAGGCAAGCCATGGAAGAGTAAAAATACCATAAGCATCCTGTAGAGAGTGCGGACAATTTTAACGACCTTGCGCCCGCCCCCGCACAGGCAAACAAAGAGCAGGGGGGCGCAAACCACCGCGCCCAGACAGCGGCGGGCAGGGGGACCTATGGGATGGGCACCGGGGCAGGCACCAGCTGCAACCCCGGTCAAACTAGAGGCGCGCACCTCTAGGGAACCCTTCACCCAATAAGCAATATTATGTTTAATAACCCATCACACCCCAATTCAGAACAGGAAATCATCCGCGGTGACCGCATCCAGCTCGAGCCCCTGCAACAGGATCTGGCCATTGCCGGTGACCACCAGAACACCGCCCGATTGCTGGCTGATCTCCAGGTCCGAGAAATCATCTCCCGCGACATTCATGCCGCGCAGATCAATGCGGTCTTCGCCGGGGGTGAAATCGGTGATCACGTCCTGGCCGTGTTTGCGGCCAAAGATAAAACTGTCAGCGCCGGCGCCGCCGCTGAGCCAGTCGCCGCCGATATCGCCGGAGAGGCTGTCATTGCCATTGCCGCCAAACAGATGGTCACGCCCGCGCCCGCCCCGAAAGCTGTCATCGCCGTCATAGCCCCAGGCCCAATCGGCGTCGGCGCCGCCCTTCAGGGTGTCATTGGCACCGCCGCCAAACAGGCTGTCCGCTCCGGCCTGACCGACCAGCAGATTGGCCCCGGCCTCGCCCCAGATCCGGTCATTGCCAGTGCCGCCGCGCAGGTCATCATTGCCCGCACCACCATAGAGCAGATCCACCCCGGCATTGCCTTTGAGCTTGTCGTTGCCCAGCTGATCGGCGCCGCCGCCGCCATATTGGATCTTCTGCTCCGGGGTCTCTGTCGGCGCGATCCGGTCCGGCGTGGTGAAGCGCCCATCGGGCCAGATATCGCTGAGGCTCAGCGCCCCGCCCCCGGCGCGCTGCACCACAATCTCGCAGTCGCCAAACTGCAGGCGCATGCCGCCAGCGAGGCTGTGCACCTGCAGCTGCGCCGGGCTGTAAAGATCGGGGATCAGCGACAGGTCCAGATGATCGGTGCCGGGGCGAAAATCTGTCAGAGTCACCGTTCCGCGGGCTGGCCCGACAACAAAGAGATCGGCGCTCGTCCCGCCGGTCAACCGGCTGCCGGCATGGCTGGCCACCAGAATATCATCGCCCGCCCCGCCATTCAGGGTCACCGCACCCGTCTCGCCCTCTGGGCCAATCTCCCCCTGTAGCAGATCATCGCCACTGCCGCCCCAAAGCCCGCCCTGGGTGACACGGTGCACCAGACCCAGGTTTGACAGATCGAGACTAAACCGGGAGATCCCGCCCGCAGTGCCGGAACTGACATAGATCTCCAGCTGATCCCCAAGCACCGCCGTTTCCAGCGCGGTGACATTCTCCAGCCCCAGGCCCTCGGCCTGGGCCAGGCTGGTCACATGCAGGAGTTGCCCCGACGGCAGCAGCCGCAACAGGCTCAGCCCATCGTCAGTGCCGGCCGCCAGCACCAGCACATGATCGCCGACCTGCACCAGCTCCAGCACGCAGGCGCCGCCAAACCGGGTCGCCAGGGTGTCATTCAGCTGATCGGCCAGGCTGAGCCCGCCATCCGCCGCCACCCGCAACAGGCTGCGCACCCCCTGCCCCAACGCGTCCAGCGCAAACAGCAGCCCACCATCAGCGCTGAGCTCCAGGGCGGCCTTTCGGCTGGGATCGGATGGCAATGGCGTCTGCGCCGGGGCCAGCCCTGCGCCCGCCGCTGGCGGCGGATGCGGGGCATCTCTGACCAGCTGGAGGAATGGCTGCTGCGCTAGGGCGCAGGCCAGCTGGTTTTAGATCTCAGCCAGGGCCGCGACGGCCTCGGGGATGGGATAGTGGTGGTTGCCCACAAACAGCCCATTGGCATCGATGTAATCGGCATTGGTCAGGCTGCCGTGGATTTCATAATCGAAATACTGCATCACCGCGTTCTTGGCAAAATTGCCCGCCACGATGGGACGGCATTCAAAGCCCTTGGCCAGCAGTTGTTTCACCAGATCGGCGCGGTTGACCCCGGAGCCCTCGCGGATCACCAATGAGAACCCAAACCAGCTGGAACAGCCGATCTCCTGCTGGATGGCAAATTTGGCATGATTGCCCAGCTGCTCCTGCACCAGCGCCCCATTGGCACGCCGGCCCTTGATGAGATCCGGCAGTTTCTTCAGCTGTTCGCGCCCCAGCGCACCGGACATCTCCAGCGGGCGCAGGTTGTAGCCCGGCAGCACAAAGCGGAAGCTTTCCTCAAAGGGGTCCTCAGATTTCTCGCCGGTCACATGGTTGAACTTGGGCAGGTTGCGGGTCCAGCCATGAGCGCGCAGAGACAGCATCACATGATAAAGCTCCTCGTCATCGCAGGTCACCATGCCGCCTTCCATGGTGGAGATGTGATGCGAGAAGAACGAGGAATAGGAGCCCATGACGCCAAAGGTGCCGGCCTGTTTGCCGCCAAATGTCGCCCCCATGGATTCGCAGTTGTCCTCGATCATCACGATGCCGCGCGGCGCACAAAGCCCCTGCAGCACCTCAAAATCATTGGGGTTGCCGAGCAGGTTCACCACCATCAGGGCGCGGGTCTTGTCGCTGATCGCCGCCTCCAGCGCGGTGAGATCATAGTTCAGCGTGGCCCGGTCGATATCGACAAATTTCAGTCGCAGGCCATATTGCTGCAGCGGGTAATAGGTGGTGGACCAGCTGACCGCGGGCACGATGATCTCATCGCCGGGCATCAGCCGCAGATCATCATTCTTGGTATAGCGCAATGCCGCCAGCATCAGCAGGTTGGCCGAGGAGCCGGAGTTGACCATCACCGCATGTTTGCTGCCAAAATGCGCAGCAAATTCTTCTTCAAAGGCCCGCACCTCGGGGCCCATGGAATACATGTCGCTGTCGATGACGCGCTGCAGCGCATCCTGTTCCGCCTGATCCCAGGAGGAGGTGGCGAGAGGGTAAATGGGGCTCATGCGTATCCGCTTTCCAAATAGTGGCGATAGGTCTGCGCGATGCCGTCCCGCAGCGAGGTCGGGGCCTGCCAGCCCCAGTCCTGCTGGCGCGCGGTATCGCAGAGTTTCTGCTTCATGCCCACCGGCTTGCTCAGATCATGGGTGAACGTGCCGTCCCAGCCAATCACCTCGGCCACGGTGGCGTAGTAGTCATTGATTGTATGGTCCTGGCCCAGGCCGATGTTCAGGCTATCCGGCAGGCTTGCCATATCGGCAGCGGCGCGCAGCACCGCATCGGCCAGATCGGCGGCATACATGAACTCACGCCGCGCCGTGCCATCGCCCCAGATTTCGACGCTGGTCTCGCCGTTCTTTTGCGCCTGATGCACCTTGTGGATGATGGCCGGCAGCAGATGCGAGTGTTTCGGGTCGAATTTGTCATAGGCCCCGTAGAGATTGCAGGGGATCAGCGTCTTGTACTGGGCGCCCTCATCCTCGCGGCGGATATACTCGCACAGGCGCAGCGCCAGGATCTTGGCAATGGCATAGCCCTCATTGGTGGGCTCCAGCGTGCCGGTCAGCACCATCTCTTCGCGCAGGGGGTTCTCGGCGGCGCGGGGGTAGATGCAGGTCGAGGCCAGGTTGAGAAACTGACGGAGCCCGGCCCGATGCGCCCCCATGATGATATTGCGCCCGATGGCGGTGTTTTCGTCCAGAAAGGCCACCGGATTGGCCATATTGGCCTGGATACCGCCGACGCGCCCCGCCGCATGCACCACCAGATCCGGCTGGTGCCGGGCAAGATAGGCGTCAACGGCCCCCGCATCCGTCAGAT
The DNA here is from genome assembly GCF_900313025.1 of Pseudophaeobacter sp. EL27. GTDB lineage: Bacteria > Pseudomonadota > Alphaproteobacteria > Rhodobacterales > Rhodobacteraceae > Pseudophaeobacter. The sequence continues at coordinate 12,783 of NZ_OMPQ01000001.1, read as the reverse complement.
CCAGCTCAGCGCTGCGCGGGGCCAGAATATGCCAGTTGGCAGCGCCGGGATGGGCCTGGATATTGCGCCCCACCAGACCGCCGCCGCCGGTCAATAGCATCCTCGGTTTGCCGCCCAAAGCGGGGCTCTCCTGTCCTGCGCTCATGATCTCAATCCTCGCGGGCGACGGGTTCGTCATAGCCGTGATCCTTCAGCACCCTGGCGCGCTGCGCTGCCTTCAGATCCGAGGCCGCCATTTCGGCGCACATGTCCTGCACGGTGATCTCCGGCACCCAGCCAAGTTTGGCCTTGGCCTTGGCAGGATCACCCAGCAGGGTCTCCACCTCGGCCGGGCGGAAATAGCGCGGATCAATGCGCAGCACCACATCGCCAACGCTCAGCGCCGGGGCCTTGTCGCCGCTGATCGCCGCCACGGTGGCGATCTCATCAATGCCAGAGCCGCTGAATTCCAGGGTGATCCCCAGCTCGGCTGCGGACCATTCAATGAATTGGCGTACCGAATATTGCACCCCGGTGGCGATGACAAAATCCTCCGGCACCTCCTGCTGCAGCATCATCCACTGCATCCGCACATAGTCCTTGGCATGGCCCCAGTCGCGCAGCGCATCGATATTGCCCATATAGAGACAGGGCTCCAGCCCCTGGGCGATATTGGCCAAGCCGCGGGTGATCTTGCGGGTGACAAAGGTCTCACCGCGGCGTGGGCTCTCGTGGTTGAACAGGATGCCGTTGCAGGCATACATGCCATAGGCCTCGCGGTAGTTCACGGTGATCCAATAGGCATACATCTTGGCCACCGCATAGGGCGAACGCGGATGAAAGGGCGTGGTCTCGGTCTGTGGGGTTTCCTGGACCAGACCGTAAAGCTCGGATGTCGAGGCCTGATAGAAACGGGTCTTTTTCTCCAGCCCCAGAAAGCGGATCGCCTCGAGCAGGCGCAATGTGCCCATGGCATCCACATCCGCGGTGTATTCCGGGCTCTCAAACGAGACCGCCACATGGGACTGGGCGCCAAGGTTATAGACCTCATCGGGCTGCACATCCTGCAGGATCCGGGTCAGGTTGGAGGAATCGGTAAGATCGCCGTAATGCAGCTTGAAGCGCGCATGATCCACATGCGGATCCTCATAGATGTGATCCACCCGCTGGGTGTTGAACGACGAGGCCCGGCGTTTGATACCATGTACCTCATAGCCCTTCTCCAGCAGAAACTCCGCCAGATAAGATCCGTCCTGGCCGGTCACACCGGTAATAAGCGCTCGTTTCATCGGCATTCCTTTTCTACCTGCCCCCAGTTTCACCTGCCCCAAGCCTCACAGATCCCAGAGATCGCGAGGCCCTGACACAGGCGAGCTGGCCTCTCTTTACCGGGGTACGGTCTGGGCAGCCAGAGTGCAAGCCTTGCGCGACCTCCCCTGGGAGGCAAGCCGCCTCTCGCTGCCCCCGTTTCCCCCTGTGTTGGTCTCGGCAGGAAGCTTGATACCCTCAAGGTGCATAAATTTACCCAAACACAGGCGGGGGTTGATTTTCTCGGATTTTCCCACAGGCTGCCAAACATGGGCAAAAAAACGCTGCATTTCCATATCGGGTCCCATAAGACCGCCACCACCACGCTGCAAAACGCATTGGCCGCCAATGGTGATCTGCTGGCGCGCGCCGGGCTGCTCTATCCAAAATCCGGGCGCTATTTCAGCGGCCATCACCCGCTGGCGCTACAGCTGCGCGACCCTGAGCAGCGCAATCAGCCGCTGGAGGCCCTGGGCGACTGGCCCGAGCTGCTGCGCGAAATCGACGCCAGCCCGGCCAGGGATGTGCTGCTGAGTTCCGAGAATTTTGAATGGCTGCAAGACCTCTCTCGTCTGCAGGGGCTGTCGCGCCGCTACCGGGTGCGGGTGCTCTTTTACATGCGCAACCCCGCCAGCTATCTTGAGAGTTTCTACAACCAGCTGGTCAAGGATCTCAAAACCCGCGAGGCGCGCACTCTGGAGACCTATATCTGCGAACACGGGCTGTTTTTTCTCGACAATGAACGGCTGCTGCGCCGCTGGAGCGACACCTTTGGCGCCCCGGCGCTGCAGGTGCGGCTCTATGAAAAATCCCTCAGCGCCAAAACATTGCTCAGCCAGTTTCTGCAGATGCTGGGCTGTCAGAACCCGCCCCGGCTGGTGCTGCCACAGAGCCCGGCGCTGCAGAAGATCTCTCTGCCGCCCGATGCGTTGGAATATCTGCGGCTGCGCAATCTGCACCGCGCGCCACCCAAAGGCCAGCACCGGATCACCATGACCCTGGCGCAGATCGCCCAGACCGAGGCGGCGGCGCTGCAACGCAGCCGTGCCGGGCTGCTGTCTGTGGCGGCGCAGCAAAACCTGATCCGGCGCTTTGCGGCCGGCAATCTGCGGGTGGCGCGGGCCTGGAGCGCGGACTGCTGGCAGCGCTTTGAGGCAGAGGTCCAGGTCCGGCGCCCGCCGCTCACCCTGATCTCAAGCGAGCATTTCTCAGGTCTCAGTGACCCGAGCCAGCTGATCACCAGGCTGCAGCGCAGTTTCTCGCGGATCACCGTGCTGGCCTATCTACGCGATCCGGCGGAACTCTATTGTTCGACCCTGCAACAGCGCATTCGCGGCAATGGCGACCGGCTCGCCGCCCTGCCCAGTCCGCTGACCTTCTTTTACCCGGCGCGCAAACAGCTGGAGCCCTTTTTCAAGCTGGTGGGACCCGAGAATATGCTGGTGCGCCGCTTTGGCAGCAATGCCCCCCAGGACCGCCATACCCGCCGCGATGTGGTGCAGGATTTCTTTGCAACCCTGCCGGCGCTGATCCATGCCAATGCCAGTCCCGCCAGCCCCGGTCTCTTTGCGCCTCAAAACTCACACTTGCGCCGCCATGTCAAACCCCGGATCTGGATCTGCGACAGCTGGAAGCGCCCGCCAGGGATGCCCAGGAAAGCCACCAAATGTTTCGCGCGCGAAACATTTAGGCCAAAAGATCCGAAATTGGAACAGGTCCAAACAGGCCAAATAGACACGAAAGAGGCACGCATTTGCGTGCCTCTTTCGATCCCCAAAGCGGGCAGGGCGCGGCCTAGCGCTGCGCCAGCCAGGCTTTTAGATCTTCCAGCAACGCGGCATCCACCGCCGTGCCGCTCAGCTCGATGCGTTGTGCCCCCGGCTGAAAGCCAAGGCGCAGGCCCGGTGCAAGCTGGGTTGTGACCCGTTCCTGGGTCCCCACCTCTGCTGTGGTCTGGCGAACTCTGGGCGGGCTATTCACCGCTCCTCCCGCCGCCACCTGTGGCTCTAACGGTGAGGTTAGGCTCGTGTCTTGTTCTTGATCCGCGGCAAGGGCGGCGTTCAATACCGCCAGCTCCTCAGCCGCTGTGCCGCGCTCCGCGGCCTGCAGCGCCGCTTTGAGCCGGGTGGCAAACTCCGGGTCCTCGCCGATCTGGCGCACCAGGGCGAGACCCAGTTTTTCGCTGATGGCAGTGGGGAAGTAAAGCACCGCATCCAGCGCCTCAACCAGGGTGACAAAGCTGCCGATCTTGGAGCGCTTGGCCCGCGGCGCATTGGCAAACAGCCCCTGCAGCGCCTTTTTCAGACTGGGGAAGACCCCTTCCTTGAGGGCGCGCACGGCAATGCGGGCGCGTTCATAATGGGAGAGATTGACCCGGATTTCATTCTCTTCCACCATCGCCACATAGGCTGCCTCGGCACTATCAGGCCGGATCACCAGGGCTTTGATGGTGGCAAAATCAGAGTCTGAAGTCTCAGCGTAGAGTCTGCGCAGTGCCGAAAGCCGCCGCCAGCCCGAGATCAGCCCCCAGGATTTTCCGTCAATGCGCCCCTCCAGCGGTACCACCTCGATCGGAGTCTGCTGGCCACGGGCCCGCAAAGAGGAGATCAGTGCCTCCATCTCATCGGCGTCCTGATCAATACGATCGCGCACCAGATGGGTCTCGTCGATCCGCTCCAGAGCAATCTCTTCCACCATCAGCCCGCGCGCGCGCGCCTGCTGCAGCACCTGGCTGACCTCCTGCAGCGCCGCCGAGGCCGAGGCCTCACCCGCCACCTGGGCAATGGGGGCGGCGCTGGCAGCCGGGGTTGGCAGCGGCCCGGCGAGGGCGGATTTAGCCTCAGGCGCGCCCGCGAGATAGGTGTTTTGTGCCGGGGAAAGCCGTTTGCGTTTTGCCATCTGCTGATCTCCTCATCGCGCCAACCCTGGACGCTTCACCTTGTTAGAGCCTTAGGCCGGCGTGCGCTGCTCTTGCATTTCGGCCGCGCGCTCCAGCTCGCCGCGCCGCCAGACCCCCAGCAGCAGCCGCTTGAAGGCGGCATAGGTGGCGTCAAATGTTTCGCGCCCACGCGCGTAGGTTTCGCGATTGAAATCGCGGTAATCCGCCTCGTAGATGCCAGAGACCTGTTCGCCGGCCTGACCGATCAGGGCGGTGAAATCCTGCTTATGCGGCGAGAGCACCGGCCCCATATAGGCCTGCATCACCCCCGCCAGCTCGCCTTGCTGGGCAGCATCATAGCGGGTGATCACTGCGCGCACCGCATCCCATTCAAATCCCATCTCTGGCCGCCCCAGAGCCCGGGCCGCCAGGTTCTCGCCCTCCTCAATGGAGGCAAAGGTGGAATGCAGCATGTCAAAAAACCGCCCCGTACTGTCGAACTCCAGAAAAGAGGCGCCAACGGGCACCAGCAGGATATCCGAGGCTGCCAGCCCGTTGATGGTCAGATAGCCAAGCGCCGGGGGGGTGTCGATGAAGACCAGATCATAGTCATCCAGCACCCCGTCTGCCTCGAGCCGGTCGGTGAGCGCATCCCAGAGTTTCCAGGAGCGCGCCGCCATGCGCCAGACCGGGATCTGGAACTCGGCCCAATAGAGGTTCAGCTGTGCCCCGATGAGATCGATATTGGGCCAATGGGTGCTTTGGATCACATCTGCGGAGGTCATCTCCATGGCGGCTGAAAGCGTGTCATCCAGCGGCTGTGGCGCTTCACCGCGATCCAGGCGGCGCTGGTTTTCAACCCGCAGGTGCTCACCGTAGTGGCGCGCCAGCAGCGGAAAGGCGGTTTGCCATTCATCCTCCACCTTGCCGCCAAAGATCGAGGTCATCGACCCCTGGCTGTCCAGATCAATCACCAGCACCTTGTAGCCATCCAGCGCCGCCGACATCGCCAGATGTGCCGCCGTTGAGGTCTTGCCAACGCCGCCTTTGAAATTGGCCACCGAGACCAGTTTGGCCGGCAGGCCCTTGGGGCGGTAGGGCGTATAATCCTTGGCCTTGGAGCCCTGGGCGCCAAAATGCGCCCTGAGCACCAGCACCTCATCCAGAGTGAACCATTTGGCGCCGCCCTCGGTCTCTGAGCGCCCCTGGGGCAGGTCCGGATTGGCCTTGAGCACCCGGCGGAAATGGGCCTGGGCAACGGGGATCAGATAGCGGGTGATTTCCCAGGTGGAAAACAGCCGCAGCTCCTTGCGGCCCTGCTCGTTCATGCCGCGGCTGGAGAGATCTGCCCGCCCCCGGGTACAGCCCTCGGCAATCTCGGCAAAGCCGGAGGTGCTGGTTGGCGCCTCAAGCTCTGCCAGGGCTGCATCGGGATCAATGTTGAAATAGGGAGGGAGCCCTGCGCCTGCCTTGTGGATATCTCGTGCCATGCTGCTGTGCTGCCTCTGCCCGCTGGTTACTCGCTTGGGGGCGGATTGCTTTGCCTCTTCCTGCCCCAAGTGTGCGATGTATCGCCTTTATGGTCTGATAGCAGAAAAGGTGGCACATGGGAAGAATATGCGCAGGTCTTTTTCTTTTTCTAAGCAAATCAAGCCTGTGCACGAGGGGAAAGCCCAGGCTTTTTGGGGGTGAAAATTTTTCTACCCTGTTATTTATGAGTTATATTATAGTTATAGGCACAGGGACGATGGCTGAAAGGCCTTTTTTTACTGGCGATTGGCGGTGATTTTTCATCTGTAGTGACTCTGAAACCCCGTTGAAATGACTCCAAACCCCCGAAGCAGCGATTCCGGAACCCCGTTGAGAAAGCTTGTGGATAACTCTAGGGTAGGCGTAATCAAAACCACGAAAACGAGTCACCCCGGGAGTCTGGCAGATCAGACGCGATACCTGGGGGGCAGCAGGCGAAATGGGCGGGGCAGTCATGGCAGGGGCAGGCGGAGCATATCCAGCTGAGGCCGCGGGGGGATTTTTCCTCTGCGATATCTTTGATGCGATTCCCAAAAACGATCTGGCCTCGATGGAACATCCGCTGTTTTCTCTGGCGACGCGTCCGGATCGGCGGATCCTGAACTATGAGCACAACGGGGCGCAGATCACCGTGGTGCCCAGCGTCAAAGGCCTGGCGACGATCCATGACAAGGATATCCTGATCTTCTGCATCAGCCAGCTGATGGCGGCGCAGAATGCCGGGCGGGCCCTGTCGCGCACCCTGCATCTGAAGGCGCATGATCTGTTGATCGCCACCAATCGCGAGACCTCGGGCGATGCCTACCGGCGGTTGCGCGAGAGCTTTGAGCGGCTGGCGGGCACCCGCATCACCACCAATATTGTCACCGGCGGCGAAGAGGTGACCTCGGGCTTTGGTCTGATCGAGAAATGGGAGATCGTGCGCAAAGCACGCGGCGGACGCATGGTCAATGTGGCGGTGACGCTGTCGGATTGGCTGTTTCGCGCAGTCCTGTCGAAATCGGTGCTGACGCTGAGCCGCGATTATTTCCGCCTGCGCAAACCGCTGGAACGGCGCATCTATGAGCTGACGCGCAAACATTGCGGCCGCCAAAATGCCTGGACCATCTCGGTGGAGACCCTGCTGAAGAAATCCGGCTCCGCCAGTCCGCGCCGGGTGTTTCGCAAGATGATCCGCGACATGATCCAGGCCCAGCCGCTGCCGGATTATGCCATGGAAGAGCTGCCCGGAGATCTGATACGCTTTTCCCAGAAACATGCCGTGTTAGAGCCTGGAGTAGCAGATGCGCCGGTGTTGAAACCCGCGACCCTGGAGCGGGCGCGCGCGTTGATGCCGGGGGCGGATGTCTACGCGCTGGAGGCCGAGTGGCGCGCCATGTGGGGGCGCTCGGGGCGGCCACGCCTGCGCCAGGCAGATGCCGCTTTCCTCGGCTGGGTCAAAAAACGCAGCGAAGGCTAAGGGGGGTAACAGGGGGCTTTGCCCCCTCGCGCCAAGATGGGGCTTTGCCCCGTTCAATCCTCAAAGCCTCGAGTGGAGGCTTTGCCGCCCTTGGCGGACCGGATTTCACCCCCCAGGATATTTTTGGCCAAATGAAACCAGATCTGTGGTGGGTCCTGCTCTTCATTTGGCCTTAAATATCCCCGCCGGAGGCCATCAAATGTTTCGCGCGCGAAACATTTGATTAGAGCGTGATGCGCTTGGCCGCGGGCACCAGGGCGTTGATTTGGGCGATATGTTCCGGCAGGCAATGGCTGAGGAAGTCGTAATTCTGCAGCACATGGGCGCGGGCAGCGGGGCCCAGATGGGCATAGGATCCGGGGTTGGCCACAACATCCACCACCTGATCCGCAAGCGCGCCCGGGTCAAAGAAATCGACCAGCATGCCAGTCTGCCCATGGCTGACCGCCTCGCGCACCGGGGCGACATCTGCCGCCACCACCGTGGCCTGCATCGACATGGCCTCGAGCAGGGACCAGCTGAGCACAAAGGGCATGGTGAGATAGATGTGGCAGCGGCTGATGCGGATGATGCGGCAGAGATCATCGTAGGGCACCTTGCCGAGGAAATGCACCCGGCTCCAGTCAAGGCTGTCACCCAGCTCAGCCTCCATTTCACCGCGTAAGCCCTGCGGGTGGCTGCTCTCGGTGCCATAGGAGGTCTCATTGCCGCCAATCATCAAGACCCGCGCCTGGGGGCGTTCGGCCAGGATCCGGGGCAGGGCGCGCATCATGATATGGAAGCCACGGGCGCGCTCCATATTGCGGGCCACATAGGTGATGACCTCGTCCTCACGCGTCAGCGGCTGTTCCAGACGCCCCAAGCCGACCGAGGCTTGCGGGTCGGGCAGCAGTCGGTCGCAGCGAATACCATCGTGGCAGGTATACATGCGGGAGTGGAAGGACTGGGGGAAGCGATCACGTTGCCAGAGTGTCGGGGTATGGCCCTGATCCACCACCTCGATGCTGGCATAGGGCACGGTGTTGCGGGCCTGGGCAAAAAAGCCCGCCTGATCATTGGGCGGATTATCCGGATCAAACCCGACCAGCCCGCCCGAGGTTCGGTAGAAATATTCAAAGAATCCGATCACCGGCACGTCCGGCCAGATCTCTTTCATGAACAAGAGTTCACCCCAGCCGGTATGACCAATGATGATATCGGGTTTAAAGCCATGCTCCTGGTCCAAACGGCGTGCGGCCTGGGCGGCCCCCAGCCCGACCCCTGCGGCTGCTTCCCAATCCTTAGACAGCCCATAGGCCTCTTTGCCGGGCTGGTGATGCGCCTGATAGGTCACGGTTGTAACCCCCTGCAGCTGCAGCCCCTTGCGCTGGGTGAGGAAGGCGATCTCATGTCCACCCTGTTTGACCAGCCAGCTGAGCAGCTCGCGATATTGGCCGGGCATGTTCTGATGGACAAAAAGGAATTTCATAATGGGCTCAACCTTGGACAATCTCTGCGCTCATGCTTGCCGGGGAATGGGCTGGGGTGCAAGGTGGCAGCGGCTTTGTGGATCCTGCCTTGCCATGTTTGGGTCATGGTTGCGTCATGGCGAGGTCGGTTTTTTTGTGGACCAGAAGTGGATGACCTTTCCTGTCGTGTCGATGTATTTGCTTCTTGCGGGCATGGGCGCCTGGGAAAGGCTGCTGTAAGAGGTGGTGTGATAAAAGATGCAGGTTGAAGAAACGGGATTGCCGGGGTTGAAGATCCTGGTGCCGCAGCGCTTTGGTGATGCACGCGGGTTTTTTAGTGAGTGTTGGAGCCGCCAGCGGCTGGCAGAGCAGGGGATTGATCTGGATTTTGTGCAGGACAATCATTCTCTGTCGATGCAGCTGGGCACCCTGCGGGGATTGCATTTTCAATCGCCGCCCCATGCCCAGGCAAAACTGGTGCGCTGTGGCCGCGGGGCGCTGTTTGATGTGGCGGTGGACATTCGCAAGGGTTCTCCCAGCTATGGCAAATGGTTCGGCATCGAGCTGACAGCGGAAAACGGCAAGCAGCTTTTGGTGCCTGTCGGGTTCCTGCATGGGTTCATCACCCGGGCACCGGAAAGTGAGATCCTGTATAAGTGCAGCGATTACTATGCGCCCGATTGTGATGGCGCCGTGGCCTGGGACAGCTGCGGGGTGGACTGGGGATTTGACGGCACACCGCTCTTGTCAGACAAGGACGCGGCGGCTCCCGCTCTGGCGGATTTTGACAGTCCCTTTACCTGGGCAGGAGATCCCTCATGAAACTTTTGGTGACGGGCGGCGCCGGCTTTATTGGCTCGGCGGTGGTGCGGCGCGCCATTGCGGATGGTCACGAGGTGGTCAATCTGGATGCGCTGACCTATGCCGCCTGCCTGGAGAATGTGGCGGAGGTGGCGGAGAGCCCCAACTATGTCTTTGAGCAGGCAGACATTCGCGACCGGCCCGCGCTGGACCGGATCTTTGCCGCCCATGCCCCTGATGCGGTGATGCATCTGGCAGCCGAGAGCCATGTGGACCGCTCCATTGACGGGCCCGGCGATTTTATCGAGACCAATATCACCGGCAGTTTCAATATGCTGGAGGCGGCGCGCAAATACTGGATTGAGGCAGGTCGCCCCGAGGGTTTCCGCTTTCATCATATCTCGACGGATGAAGTCTATGGCAGCCTGCCTGCGGACCCGGATGTGCTGTTCACCGAAAGTACCGCCTATGACCCGCGCTCACCCTATTCCGCCAGCAAGGCCGCGAGCGATCATCTGGTGCGGGCCTGGGCCGAGACCTATGGGCTGCCGGTCTTGCTGACCAATTGCTCCAACAACTACGGGCCTTTCCACTTTCCAGAAAAGCTCATCCCGGTGGTCATTCTGAACGCGCTGGCGGGCAAGGCGCTGCCGATCTATGGCGATGGCTCCAATGTACGCGACTGGCTCTATGTGGAAGACCACGCCGATGCCCTGCTGACGGTGGTGCAAAAAGGCGCCCTGGGGCGGACCTATAACATTGGCGGCGAGAATGAGCGGTCGAACCTCGAGCTGGTTGAGACGCTTTGTACGATCCTGGACACAAAACGTCCGCGCACTGATGGTCTGTCCTACAGGGACCAGATTACCTTTGTGACGGATCGCCCTGGCCATGATGCCCGCTATGCCATTGACCCCTCTCGCATTCGCGAAGAACTGGGCTGGCGGCCCAGCGTCACGGTGGAAGAGGGGCTGGAGAAGACCGTGCAATGGTATCTCGACAATGAGAGCTGGTGGCGGGCGCTGCAAAACCGCGATGGCGTGGGGCAGCGGTTGGGGACAGGCCAGTGAAGAGGCCTGTGAACCGGTTTGGCGCCGCAGAGCGCAATCTGGAGAGCCCGGGCGCATGTTAACGGCGCATCTCCCTTCCGGCTATGTGCTGGCGCGTTTGCTGCCAGAGAGGCGCTGGCTGCTGCCGGCCGCTCTGATTGGCGCAGTGCTGCCCGATCTTGATATGCTATGGTTTCACTTTGTAGATCAGGGCAGCGTTCATCATCATCGCTATTGGGTGCATATGCCGGCTTTTTGGGCCGCTATTGCGGCTCTAACACTGCCTGTTGTGGCAATCTGGGCCCGAGTCCTGCTGCCTGCAGCGGTGGTGTTCTTTGCTGCGCTTCTTCTCCACATTATCCTGGATAGTATCAGCGGCGGTATTCTCTGGCGGGCGCCCTTTGATGATAAGCTATATGCGCTGGTGGAGGTCCCCGCCAGCCAGTCTCACTGGGTGCTGTCCTTCCTGCTGCATTGGACCTTCTTGCTGGAGCTGTGCATCTGGGGCGGGGCGATTTATCTCTGGCGAAGGGGGAGGGGCAAATGATCCTTGTCTTTGGAAAAACCGGCCAGCTGGCGCGGGAACTGGCGCGCCATGAGGCTGTCATCTGTCTGGGGCGCGATCAGGCGGATCTGTCGGACCCGGCAGCCTGCGCGGAGATCATCCGCGCCAAGACACCCGCTGCGGTGATCAATGCCGCTGCCTATACGGCCGTGGACCGTGCCGAGGAGGAAGAGGCGCTGGCGACCCAGATCAACGGCGCGGCTCCGGCGGCGATGGCTCAGGTCTGCGCCGATCTTGGCACCCCCTTTGTGCATGTCTCCACCGATTACGTCTTTGACGGCAGCGGCAAGAAGGCCTGGCAGCCCGAAGATATGGTAGCACCGGTCAATGCCTATGGGCGCAGCAAGCTGGCGGGGGAAGAGGCGGTGCGCGCGGCAGGCGGTCCCCATGCCATTCTGCGCACCTCCTGGGTGGTCTCGGCCCATGGCAACAACTTTGTCAAAACCATGCTGCGTCTGGGCGCAGAGCGGGAAAGTCTGACCATTGTGGCAGATCAGATCGGCGCACCGACACCTGCGCGCGATATCGCGACCGCCTGTCTGGAGATGGCACGTCAGTTGCGCACGGAGCCGGGAAAATCCGGCACCTACCACTTGCAGGCCAGCCCCGAGGTGAGCTGGGCTGGATTCGCAGCTGAGATCTTTGCCCAGGCCGGCCTGACCTGCCAGGTGGCGGAGATCCCAACATCTGCCTATCCGACACCGGCCGTGCGACCACTAAACTCAAGATTAGATTGCACTACGTTAGAGACTGTTTTTGGTATTGATCAGCCTGATTGGCGGGTCGGTTTAGCGGATATTTTGAAAGATTTAGGAGAGGCGTCATGAGTGCGAGAAAAGGCATTATTCTGGCAGGCGGGTCCGGCACCCGGCTTTACCCCATTACCATGGGAGTGTCGAAACAGCTCTTGCCGATCTATGACAAGCCGATGATCTACTATCCGCTTTCGGTCCTGCTGCTGGCTGGCATCCGCGAAATCTGCCTGATCACCACGCCGCAGGATCAGGAGCAGTTCAAACGCACCCTCGGCGATGGCAGCCAATGGGGCGTTAACCTCACTTATGTGGTGCAACCCTCCCCCGATGGGCTGGCCCAGGCCTTTATCCTGGCCGAAGATTTCCTGGATGGCGCCCCCTCGGCGCTGGTCTTGGGGGATAATATCTTCTTTGGCCATGGTCTGCCCAAGCTGCTGGCCGCGGCGGATCAGCAGCCAGCGGGTGGCACCGTCTTTGGCTATCACGTGGCGGACCCCGAGCGCTACGGGGTGGTGGCCTTTGATGCAGGTGGCCGCGCCCGCGAGATCATCGAAAAGCCGCAGATCCCACCGTCAAACTACGCGGTGACCGGGCTGTATTTCCTCGATGGCTCCGCGCCAGAGCGGGCCCGGGCAGTGCAGCCCTCTCCCCGCGGTGAGCTGGAGATCACCGATCTATTGCAGAGCTATCTGGACGAAGAGGCCCTGCGGGTGGAAACCATGGGCCGGGGCTATGCCTGGCTGGATACCGGCACCCATGGCTCGCTGCTGGAGGCCGGCAATTTTGTCCGCACCCTGCAGGACCGCCAGGGGCTGCAAACCGGCTGCCTCGAGGAGATCGCCTTTGAGCAGGGCTGGATTGACCGCGACCAGCTTGAGGCGCGCGCCAAGCTCTTTGCCAAAAACGACTACGGCCGCTATCTGGAACGCCTGCTGCACTAGCTGCGGACGCGTTACTCCAGGGGGGGCCCCCCGTCTTTGGATCGGGGCCGGGAGTCTTGTGCTGCTCCCC
>NZ_OMPQ01000011.1 GCF_900313025.1 Pseudophaeobacter sp. EL27 | reverse complement strand
CTTCCTTCAGGGCGACGTGGCGATGTGGATGGGCTGGGTCAAACTGACCAACTCGGACGGGTCGGTCACCACGGTCGACAAGAGCTTTGGTTACAAAAAGGACGAAACCGGTACGCTGCGAATCGTTCTGCACCACTCCTCGCTGCCCTACCAGCCGCCGGAACCGGCCCTGAAAACAGGGCCCCTCAAATGATCCTCGACAAAATCCCTGCACTCGATGATTGCAGGCTTTTGTATCCGCACCTGGAAGTCTGACTGCAATTCATCAGTCAAACTGCGCTTCAACGGTCTGGCAGCGCAAACCGCTGCCGGGCTTCCAGGAATGAATCGATAGGTTGCCGCTCGATCAATTGCCAAAGGCGCGAATGATCTTGCAGCCAGAGGCGGTCTGTGACGCGCTGGTCGACATTTCCCGACAGAGATCCACGCTGCTTCAGACTAGCATTGTAAGACGACCAGTTTTTGTCTTGTACATTATTGAGGGCCTGCCACTCACACCTCCCATCTATCATGCTGGATTCACAGCATGAATCCCTACAAACGATTTGTGCAACAAAGCCAGTTGTGCCTATTAGCCAAATACTTTGTATAAAAAGAGTGTCGTGAATTTTTATATCTGCCTTGGCCCATGCGGGCTTCAGATCAGCGGTCACATCTCATGGCGCAGGACTTGGAACGTCAGGTCGCCGAGGCCTAGATCCGTATCGCCCTCAGGAACTGCGAAAGAGCCCTCGGAATACCCATCACAGAAGCAATGGGATAGGTCCGGCCAGGGGGGAGGGAAACTCCTATCAGCCAATTTGTACAACAGAGCCTAAGAGGCTTGATCCTTGCCCCCGCCCTTCTTTAGGAAGAATGATGTGCTGCCGCCAAACATCATCCGAACCTGCAGATTGTTCGGGTCAGCATTCTACAAACAGGAGCCAATCGATGTTTCTTCGCCATATCGCTTCTTTGGTGCTCTTCTTAAGTCTCGTTCCTAGCCTGATATTGGCCCAATCCACCGAGAAGGACCCCTCCTCCCTGTTTTTGGAGTTGAACGAGGTTCAGGATGCGGGCACGGCTTGCCGATTGACCTTTCTGGTGCGCAACGAGACGGGCCAAACAATCGACCAAAGCATTTTTGAGACCGTGGTTTTTGACAGCTCAGGGAGCGTGGTGAGCCTGTCGCTCTTTGATTTTCGCGACCTGCCTGCAGACCGGCCTCGGGTGCGCCAGTTTGAGCTGCCGAATATGGCCTGCGGCACGGTGGGAAAGGTGCTGATCAACGGCGCCAACTCCTGTCTTATTGAGGGGGTTGAAAGCGAAATCTGCGATAAATACCTATCGCTTAGCAGTCGGCAGGCAGTGGAGTTGCTGGGATGAAATCTCTTGATGTACTAGGTGAGATCCTCGCCCTTGGCGGCCCGGTGGTTATGATCCTCATTGCGGTTTCAGTGCTGACGCTGGGTGTCACGCTTTACAAGCTCTGGCAGTTTGCAGTCTCCGGCGTTGGCCGCCACCGGGTGCTCAGCGAAGCCCTGGAATTTTGGGACGCCGGAGATCGAGAGGCGGCACAGCTGCGTATCTCCGAGAGCCATAGCTACCTTGCCCCCTTGTTGCGTTCCGCAATGCAGGCGCAGGGTCAGTCCGATCTCGATGGCAGGCTTGATGCCGAAGCAGGGCTGGCACTCGCCGGGCTGGAGCGTGGCTTTCGGTTTCTTGACACGGTTGCGCAACTTGCTCCGTTGCTGGGCCTGTTTGGGACAGTTCTTGGCATGATCGAGGCCTTCCAGAACCTGCAGGATGCCGGTTCTTCGGTTGATCCCTCACTGCTGGCAGGAGGTATTTGGGTGGCCCTGTTAACCACCGCTGTGGGGCTGGCTGTGGCCATGCCAACCTCTATGCTGCTTGCCTGGTTTGAAAGCCGAACGGCCCGTGAAAGGGTCTTTGCCGACAAGGCCCTGCAAACCGTTTTGGTGCCCGGTCAAACGGGCGTCCAGGTGCACGGAGGTATCCAGCTCCCCGCGGCAACTGTCTCCACGCCGCTCGATGCGTAACCGCACCCCCTTTGTCCGACGGGCCTTGTCGATGACCCCGCTCATCGATGTGATCTTTTTGTTGTTGCTGTTCTTCATGTTGACCTCGACCTTTTCGACCTTTGGTGAAATCGAGCTGGGTCAGGCGACTGCCGGGGCCTCCGCGCCTCAAACCCAATCCGATCAAAAGGCCTTTGTGCAGCTGGGAGCTGCGCGTTTAACCTTGAATGGCGCATCGGTCTCCCTGGAGGAACTGACCTCACAGCTCGAGACCGGGCAGGTGCTTGTTAGTCTGGATGCTGACACCACAGCGCAGAGGGTGGTGGATTTCCTGGTGCATCTGCGGGGCCGCGAAGGGCTGACCGTATTGGTGCTGGAGTGACACTATGATCAGACGCCCCCGCACGCGCAGGAAACGCGACTCGACGATCACACTGATCAACGTAGTCTTCCTGATGCTGATCTTTTTCCTGATCGCGGGCACAATTGCGCCGCCGCTCGACAGCAGTTTGGAACTGGTGGAAACCTCTGGTCTCGAAGGGCGCGAGCCGCCAGATGCGCTGGTGCTTCACAAAGACGGCACTTTGCGTTTTCAGGGCAGATTGACCGATCCCGAAACATACATGGCCGCCCATGGGGCAAAGCCAGTGCGCATTGTTCCTGACCGCGCGGTCCCAGGGTCCCGGCTCATAGAGATTACCGGAGCGCTGCGCCGGCTGGGCGCTCCAGGTGTCTTCCTCGTCACTGTGCGGTCGCTGGAATGATCAAAGCCTCTACAGGTATCGCGGTTGCCGCCATTGTGCTGTCGCTGTTGCTGCATATGGTCGGATTGAACGTGATCGGCTTTGATCAGCCAAAGCAGTCTGCTGGCGAGGGCTCCGAGAATGTAGTCACTCTCGACAATGCCTTTGAAGATCTTGCTGAACCTTTGTCTGATGCGGCCCCGCAAGAAACGACTCCTGCGCCGGAATTGGACAACGCCACTGTGCCGGAGCCAGAGAGTGCAGAAACGCCGACCAGCGAGGCGCTTGTGGCTGCTGAGACCCCTCAGGACACCTATTCACCGGACACAGGCACCGCACAAGAGGTGACGCCAAGAGCCGCCGGATCAAGCGAGGCTGCGCCGGGCCAGATCGTTGAACCCCAGGCAGTAGAGCCCTCTGGAGCCGCCTCGGGCGGCGAACAGGAAAGCCTTGCCAAACAGGAACCGGTAGAGCCGACCGTCCCCGAGACCACAGTGCAGCCACCCGTCACCCCAAACTCGACACCGCCAGTCACCTCGTCAGCTCCCGTCACGCCCAGCGTAGCTGTTGCCCCCTCCCCTGTGCCCTCTGAGGTTCCTACCGTTCCGTTGCCGGACGCGCTGTTACCGCCCGAAACACTGGAGGCTCTGGACGCCCCCATAACAGAGGAGCCTACCCCCGAAAACGCCGCAGCAGAAACAGCTGTTTCCGATCTGGCCGTTGCCACCTCGCTGCGTCCAAAGCCACCGCCCCGCCGATCCGAGGTCGCGGCCACAGGGCAGAGAGAGGATACAACTGCGCTGAGCTCCCTTCTGTCTCCACCTCCGTTTCAATCCCCTTTGAGTGCCTATCAAAACG
This sequence comes from Pseudophaeobacter sp. EL27, assembly GCF_900313025.1. Taxonomy (GTDB): domain Bacteria; phylum Pseudomonadota; class Alphaproteobacteria; order Rhodobacterales; family Rhodobacteraceae; genus Pseudophaeobacter. Next base: position 471,931 of record NZ_OMPQ01000011.1, on the reverse strand, counting down.
GCCAAGGCAATCCTTTTGCCGGGCAAAGCGGTGGCTCACAAGCGGAAGGCTTTGGCCTGCTGGGTTCTCGTGCGACCGGAAATTCTAAAACCACCAACTATGCTGGCCGGGTTTTGCTTCATCTCAATCGGGCCCCCTCTGCCCAAGTTTCGATTCCAGGCACCGTCCGTGTGGTGTTTGAGATCAATCCTGATGGCTCGCTGGCCAGGGTCGACATCACCAGCAACACGGGCACAAAAGAGCTCGCCCGTGCCGCCAGGAGACAGGTCCAAAGTGCAGCGCCGTTCCCACCGCCACCCAAAGGGGCCCCGCGCAGGATGTCCTTTGTTTACCGGAGCAACTAGCTGTGAGAGTCGCTTGGTCGCCGCGTCTCACCGGTGCGCCAAACAGGGCATCGGGGTTTGTTAGCTCTGCATCAGTTTGTGGATGTGACGCGCAAAGGCAAAGGTTAGCGGCGCCCCCAGCACTAGGCCAAGGCCGAGCGACTGCACGGGGGACAGCACCGACCAGCCAATCCACGAAGTGATCAGAGAGGCAAAAAATACATTGACCGCCGCTGCCCCTGCGCCAAACGGGTACAGAACCAACGTCAGCCGCGCCTTGCCCCAGGGCTGTTTCATCGTTTGCTCACCAGCCATCCAACTGCGCCCAGCGCCGCGATCAAGGTCAGGGATGCAAGAAAGAACCAGAACTCGGCAGTGGCACTTTGGGACTGCGGGATGGGGCGGTCAAAACTGGTTGCCCAAACAGTGGCAGGCAGAAATACCAAGGGCATCGCGAAAAAAATGCGTTTCATGTCAGGTCTCCTGGGTCAGGGATCGGTAGATTTGTGGCAATGCACGGGTCAAGCGCGTCGGGTCCGGCAGCAGGGTAAAGCCCGCCCGGCCAAAGATACGGGCAAACCAGTCCTGGCCGTCCTGGTCGATGACAATGCCATGCACCGTGTGGCCCATGCGTCGGGCCTCGCGCACCGCCATATGGCTGTCCTCAATGCCATGGATGCCCTCGTAGTGGTCCAGATCATTGGGTTTGCCATCAGTAAGCACCAGCAGAAGTTTTCGCGCCGCGCTTTCCTGCTCCAGCTGTGCGGTGGCATGGCGAATGGCGGCCCCCAGTCGGGTATAGTGACAGGGGGTGAGGCCACAAATTCGCTGTGTCACCTCTGACGACATTGGCGCGTCGAAACCTTTGCATTTCTTCAAAAACACCCGGTCGCGGCGCAATGAGGAAAAGCCCCAAATGCCCAACCGATCACTACTGGCATCAATGCCACCGGCAAGAGCAACCAGGCTTTCGCGGGCTATATCCAACACGGTGCTGTCCCCAACCGAAGCTTCTGTGGATCGCGAGGTGTCGAGCAGGAAGCAGACGGAGAGGTCACGATCAATCTGGCGCAGGCTTTGGTAAATGCGGTCGCTGGAGGTGCCATCCGCCTGCAAATCCACCCGTGCGGTGATCAAGGCGTCCAAGTCCAGCTCGCTGCCTTCGATCTGACGTGGCCGCATCACCCGACGCGGATGCAGGGCTTCGAACTGGCGGCGCACGGCGCGCAATTGTCTCGGATCAGGGATCAGGGTCTGGGGCGCGTCGGTGTCGGCCTCGGTGTCCAGAACCCTGGTGTGATCCTGCAAATAGCTGCGCTTGCGATGGTCCCACTCTGGGTAGGTGAACACACCGGCAAGTCGTTCGTGCTCGGCATCCGCCGGGGCCAGATCCAGATGCAGCCGCAGCCGGGTGGCTGTTTTTTTATCCTTGTGGCGCGACAGAATGATCTTGTCCTGATCATCCGCAGCCTTTTGGGCGTTTTCGTCTTCGTCGTTATCAATGGAGCGGTTGAGGTTCATGCTCTCCACCCAGGACAGGATGGATTCAAAGCGGTGGATGATCAGGCTGTCTTTGCGATTTGCCTCATCGCGATCTTCACGCGCGGCCATTTTGCGATTGGTGGTCGCGGCAGCTGGGGCTGGCGGCAGGTTGTCTGCCTCCTCCTCTTCCTCCGCTTTTGTGCCGGACTGCGGCACGCTCAGCGTGAGCCAGATCGGCACCGGGGTAAAAGGCAGATAGCTCTTGGGGGCCTGTCGCTGTTCCGGCAGGGCAACGGGGCTGGCGTCTGGGCTGTTGAGCTGGTCCAGAATCGCCTGCTCGAGCCGCGCCTCCTCGCGGGGCAACATCAGCTTGGGGCGGGTTGCCAAGATAAAACTGCACATGCGCTGATAGGCACCGCGCAGGCCGGGGCAGCGTTGAAAGGCAAGATCAGAGGCCTGCGCCATGGCCTCGATCTGGGCGCGATCCTTGATACAACCGCAGCCCTCAGCCGGTGGCAGTGCGGGCTGCATTGCCGCAAGGGCGACCAGCCAGAAATAGGCGGCTTGGTTCAGCGTCTTTTCCGGAAAGACGTCAAAGCTGAGCGGCAGGCACAGACGCTCGCCATCATAACTCGGCAGGAACATCAGCTCCCCCCGGTTGCCCAGTTTGCGCTGCACCCCCTGACGATGATGTGACCGTATCTGCGGCGCCTCGGCCAGCTCAACAGAGGCAGCCCCCCCAAGGGCGCGAAACAACAGCACCAGACTGCCACGCACCTCGGGTAGGGCAACCGCGGCCTCAGGAAAGCTTGGCTGCGCCCCAATCTTGGTTGCGTAGTCATGCCAGATGTTGCCCACAGCTTCTTCGGGATCCATCAGATCAAGGGGGTGCAAAGCAGCCATGGCGCGTTACCCGTAAACGACAGCGATCAGATCACGTAGCGCGGTCTGAACATCTGCCTCATCGGTCAAGGGCTCGACGATGGCCGCCTGCAGGGCTTGATCAATTGGCATGCCGCCTGCGATCAGCTGGGCAGCATAGATCAGAAGACGCGTTGACACGCCTTCCTCCAGATCCATACCGGACAGCGCCCGGATATGCCCGGCCAATCGGATCAGGGGGGCGACGCGCTCCCGGCCCAACCCGCTTTCCTGGGTGACAACCTCGATTTCGATGCTGGCCTCAGGGAAATCAAACGAGGCCGACAAAAACCGCTGCCGGGTGGAGGGTTTCATCCGTTTGAGCACGTTTTGATAACCTGGATTATAGCTGGCAACCAACATGAAGCCCTTGGGGGCGACCAGTTCTTCGCCGGTGCGATCCAACATCAGCGTGCGGCGATTATCGGTCAGAGGATGCAGAACGACGGTGACATCCTTGCGGGCCTCGACCACCTCATCCAAGTAACAGATCGCGCCTTCGCGCACCGCGCGGGTCAAGGGGCCATCCACCCATTCGGTTTCGCCGCCCCGCAGCAGGTAGCGGCCAATGAGATCCGCCGCCGACAGATCGTCATGGCAGGCCACGGTGTAGAGCTTACGCCCTGTGCGGGCCGCCATATGTTCGACAAAGCGGGTTTTCCCGCAGCCGGTTGGCCCCTTCAGAAGAAGGGGCAAACCATTGTTTTGAGCAGTTTCAAATAGCGCACATTCATTGCCAACTGGCTGGTAGAATGGCACCTCGAAATCGCTGACTTGGGCGTTCATGTTCATTCTCCAACTTGGGCGGTTTTGGCGTCACGCACGAAGAGCTCGCGGCGGGGAACCATCATCGCGTAGATGAACAATAGCGCGCCGATCACCACGGCCAGGCCAGAGCCAAAGCGCATCATGTAGAACAGGCTGAGCCCCTCTTGGACCTCCATGAAACCCTCGCCCAGAACCCGCTGCATATGGGTCTGAATGGTGCCCGCAAAGGTCAGCACAAAGGTCATGAAGGCCATGCCGCCGGTCATCAGCCAGAATGAGGCCATGTTGAGCACCTGATTGTAGGGATCACGGCCCCGCAGATGCGGGATGGCATAGCTCATGACCGCCAGGTTGGTGGCAACATAGGCGCCGTAAAAGGCCAGGTGACCATGGGCTGCGGTGATCTGGGTGCCATGGCTATAAAAGTTGACCCCGTGCAGCGTGTGCAAAAAGCCCCAGACGCCAGCGCCAAAGAAAGCCACAGTCGACGCGCCCAGCGACCACAACAGCGCGGCCTTGTTGGGATGATTGCGACGGCCCTTCCAGACCATGACAAAGGCAAAGCTCATCATCAGGAAGAAGGGAATGACTTCCAGTGTCGAGAAGATCGACCCAATCCACTGCCAATAGCCCGGCAGGCCAATCCAGTAGAAGTGGTGCCCGGTGCCGAGGATGCCCGAGAACAACGCGGTGGCGACGATCACATAGAGCCACTTCTCAACGATCTCGCGGTCCACCCCGGTGAGTTTCAGCAGCAGGAAGGCCAGGATTGAGGCCATCACCAGTTCCCAGGTGGCTTCCACCCAGAGATGGATCACGAACCACCAGTACATTTTGTCGAGGCTGAGGTTGTCAGGATTGACCAAAGCAAAGAGCCAGAGCAGTGACAGCAGCCACAGACCGGTCAACAGCACATTGGAGATGGCGGTTTTACGCCCGGCCAAAACGGTCATCGAGATATTGAACAGGAACATAAGCGCCGCAACCAGAATGCCCAGTTTCACCCACATGGGCTGTTCGATGAACTCACGCCCCTGCATGCCCAACAGCCAGTTGCCTGGAAATGGATTGAACAGATAGGTGAGTACAGCCCCCAGGGTGCCAACCACCAGGATCAGCAATTGCAGATAGGCCAGCGGGACCGAATAGATCTCTCGCTCGCTTTCCTCGGGGATCAGGTAGAAGGCCGCGCCAAAGAAGCCCAGCAACAGCCAGACGACGAGCGCATTGGTGTGCAACATGCGGACGATGTTGAACGGCAGCAGCTCTGACAGGAAATTAGGCGATACATAAATCCAGCCGGCGATCAGCCCTCCCAAAACTTGAATGGCAAAGAGCGCCATCGCCACCAGGAAATAGGCATAGGCCACTTTTTGAGATTGATACTTCATAACCTGTCTCCTTAACCCGCGTCATTGGGCGGCCAGCCCTGTGTGTCGGTCTGGTCGGCCCAGCGCAGAAACTCTGCGAGGCCGCGCATTTCTTCCTCGGTGAGCTCGAAATAGGGCATCTGGCGGCGCCCCTCGACACCGCTGGGCTGAGATTTCATCCAGCCGTCCAGGATTTCATAGGCGGTTTCAGGGTCATCCAAGGTGCCCCAGCGGGACATGACATTGCCCAGTTCAGGGGCAAAATAGGCGCCTTCGCCGTGCAGCGTGTGGCAGTTGATGCAGCTGTGTCGCTCCCAGACATGCTTGCCCAGGACAACCGCTTCGGTCAGGGGCATTCCGGCAGTCGATGTATTCACCACATAGCGATGGCTGTGAAAGGACAGGACCCCAAAGATCGCGACGAAGAACAGCGATCCTCCGTAGAAAATGTTCCGGGCCCGTGACTTTGTCAGGATTTCAGACATTTGGGAATCCAATCGTGGTTTCGGGTTCCCCACGATTAAGGGTCGCGTTTGAAATAGAGTTTGTTGCCGCACAAAGTCGCGCCAGTTTTCCAACCTCAGCGGTCACTCGGCAGCCCGAAACCATGAGCTCCCCTGCCTGCTGAGGAGACGAAGATCTGGGCTGAAACCGGACCACTGGACGAGCCAAATCTCCGATCTCAGCCCAAACCCACCCTTCACACCAAGCAGATTTCACCGCGTTGATCTTAGGGGGTTAGGCCTGTTCCCTTGTCTGAAGGAATGGTGAAAGGGGGATCTTCATGGGGCAGATCCTCCTTCAATGTGAAAGACACCCCACTTTAGCCGTTTGTCCTTGGCCACTTGCCCAAGCACCAAAGTCGTCAAGAGGAGCAACAGTATTTCCGCCACTGGCCCCGCAAACCAGACCCCCATCTCACCGAACCACAGAGGCAGCAGAAAGGTCAGCGGTATTGCAAAGGCATAGGCCTTGGTCAGCCCCAAGACTGCCGCCTTCGCCGCTGCCCCGATGGCCTGGAAATAGCTCGCGATCATCATCAATGGCCCCATGAGGAAGAAGACACAGGTCATGATAGGCAAGATACGCGCCACCTCTGCTATGACGCGCAGATCCTCAACAAATGCACCTGCGATCTGGCTGGGGAAACTCATCACAATGACCTGCACCACTGCACAATAGACAAAGGCAACCCAAAGTGCGATCCGCAGGCTCTTGTCAGACCTCTGCCAAAGCTCTGCACCATAGTTGTTGCCGGTGATCGACTGCATGGCAAACGACAGACCCAGAAGCGGCAGGAAGGCAAAGGTGATGACACGTGTGATAATCCCATATGCGGACACCGTGTCTGCGTAGCCCGGATGACCAACCCATTGCAGCGCCGTGATAATCGCGGCAGACCCAAGTGCCAGGCCAATGAAGTTCAGACTTTGCGGTGCCCCCAACACCAGGATCTGCCCCCAGTATCGCCACAGGGAATTCTGCAACAGGGTTGAGGGGCGGAGCGCGGTGTTGCCACAAAACCGAAAGGCAAAAATGATGCCAAACGCAAGAGCCTGTGCCGCAGCGGTGCCATAGGCAGAGCCCGCCACGCCCATGTCGAGCAGGGCAATCAGCACATAGTTGAACCCGATATTTGCAACCGAGACCAGCAAACTCATCGCCGCCATGAAGCCGACGCGGCCTTCATTGCGCAGCACATCAGAGTTGACCGACAGGACAAATAGCAGCGGAGAGCAGAACACTGTGACCTGCAGATAGATCAGCCCCATCTGTGCGAGTTCGTCGGACCCTCCTGCAGCCAGCAGGGTTGCAGGCCGCCCCAAGAACAGGAAGAGCAGGATCAGACAGCCACTCAAAACGAGGGCCATTCCGTGCGCACCTGAGAAAACACCACGGGCACGCCGCATATCTCCAGCGCCGAGGTATCGCGCCAGAAGACTCGACATGCCGTTGGAGACCAATGTCGAAAGAGCCACGATCAGCATGTAGATCGGAAACATCAGCGTGACAGCGGCCAGCGCCTTGGGGCCCACGTAGTGTCCCAGAAACAGCGCATCAGCCACCGACAAAACCCCATTCATCCCCATCACAAATATGATCGGTAACGCGGTCTTCAGGTAAATGGTGCCAAGGGGCCCATTGGTGAATGTATTGGTAGGAGTGTCAGACATATCCCATATTCCTCAAGCCTATTCGCGCTTTTGAGATGGGACCCGCATTACCATCCGCGCGATATGCGGAAAGAGGTAGATAGAGATTTGAACTCGTAGACCTTAACCAAGACAAATGTCAGCGGGAGGCAGGTGTCTACAACCTGCCCCCCGATTAGTTTAATAAATTTTCTGCGTCAAGCGGTCTGCAGAGGCTTCGGTCTGACAAACCTGGGCAAAGGAAAGATCTAGATAAAATCGCTTTGCCCGGCGTCCTGCCTCTAGGCTGATTGTGGTTGATCCCAATCCGCAGCATCTCCCCAGTCGCTGGGGGCTTCCGCAACTGCAGAGGATCCTTCCGCGCCATCACCAGAAACCGCGTCCTGCCCCAGGTCAAAGCGGCTGACAATCCCGGACAGGCTGGTGGCTTCCTGCTGCAACAACTGGCTGGAGGCAGAGGCCTCTTCTGCCATCGCGGCGTTCTGCTGGGTGACCCCATCCAGGACCTCCATCGAGCCATTGATCTCCCCCAGGCCCTTGGACTGCTTGCGCACCCCTTCGGCGATCTCGCTCACCAGGCCAGAAACCTCGCCCACGTTGCCAATGATGCCCGACAAGGCATCGCCAGCTTGACCCACCATATCAACACCATTTGCGATATGGGCCTCGCTGGCGGAGGTCAGCTCCTGGATCTGTCCGGCCGCTGTAGAGGTCCGTAGCGCCAGTGCCCGCACCTCAGAGGCCACCACGGCGAACCCTGCCCCAGAATGGCCCGCCCGCGCGGCCTCGACCCCGGCATTCAGAGCCAGCAGGTTGGTTTGAAAGGCAATGTCATCGATCATGTTGATAATCTTAGAAATCTCATTGGAGGTTTCCTGGATCTGGTCCATGGCAGACACCGCTGCCGTCACAACCTTGGTACTGCCTTCGGCCTCGGTGCGTGTTCGGCTCATGGCCTTGTCCATCTGCGCCGCCTGCTCTGCAGTGGTTCCAATATTGGCAGTCAAATCCCGCAGCGCCGAGGCGGTCTGTTCCAAGGTAGCGGCCTGACTTTCGGTGCGATGCGCCATTTCATCGGCCGCTGCACTTTGCTCCTGAGAGAACTTGCCGACATGCTCAGAAGCACTGACGACCTCACCCATTGACCCGCGCAGATTGACCAGACTCTGATTGAAGTTTTCGCGCAGCGTTTCATAGCTCTCCGCAAAGGGGTTCTGGATGTCACAGGCGAGGTTGCCAGCCTGAAGCTGCGACAGGGCCCGACTGGTCTCCTCCACCACAGCGGTGGTTTGCTGAGCTGCCTGCACCTCGCGGACGGCGGCCTCGTCGGCCTGCTTCAGCTTATCCCGGAAACTGTCCAGGCTGCGGGCCAAATCGCCCAGCTCATCGCTGCGGGATTTGCCAGTGATGTCGATGTCATAATCATCATCGGCCAGGGCATTGGTGGCTTCGCGCAGCGCCAGAATGGGGATTGTGACCCGGCGTGCGGCAAACAGGGAAACCACAATCGCAATCAACACAGAGCCACCAATCACCGCCATAGCAAGCAGGCGAATTTGGTTCAGCTCTGCAAAGGCCGCGATCTCATTGGTTTCCAGAACCAGTGACCAGGAAAAGCCCGGCAGATCTAGCGGCATAACCAGGGCGGTTGCACTGCCCCCTGCCATGGCCGGAACCCCGTCAAAGCGCGCGGTTTCTGCGTTACGGGCGGCCTGTATTTGCGGCACATCCGGCAGGGTATCCAATACGCCAAAGCTATCCCCCAGCGCCGAGGGGCTGCGGGCCAATCCATCAGGGCTGACCAGATAGATATTCTGGCTCTCAAGATCTTGCAGGTTTTTTGTCAGGGCCTGTACCACCCCAGCACTGCCCAGACGAACGGCAATCACGCCAACGGTTTTTTGCCGTTTGTTGAGCACCGGGGTTGCCAGAAAAGCAGAGGGCGCATCGCCGTCTAGCCCATATAGGGTGAAATCCGAGTGCACCACATGGCCCGGTTCCGCCACCAGAGCCTCTGCGAACAACTGGCCCAGTCCGGTTTCGGCCAGATCTCCGGTGGCAAAACTATTGGCATAGTCATCCAGCTTTTTGACCGAGTAGATCAACAGCCCTTCCATATCAAAAAGGTAGAGATCTTCGTAGCCGTTCAGATCGACCGTGCGCTGGAATGTCGGGTGATAGCTGGCATGGGACTGGCTGTAATAGGATCCATCACCGGGATCGACGAGCTGTGCGCGTTGATCAACCGGATTGGGGTTTTCGCTTCCATAGACCCGCTTGAGATAGGCAATCGGATCGGGTTCTTCGATCATGCCGATCACACGGGTGAAGTTGCTGACCGCCCGGAAAACAGTTGGCTGGGCCGCCTGGCTCGCGAGGTTGGAATGGGCGGAAGAGATCAGGAAATCCAGCGCCTGAGCGCCCGCATTGGCCTCAATTTCATGTGCCGTGTAGATGTTCTTTCGAATGCTCTTTTCGGCCATCGAATAGATCAGAAAAGCAACCGTAACAAGAAAGGTCGCTGTCAGCGCCACCATGATCATCGGGAGTTTTGCCGAAAGTGGTAGCTTTTGTATCTTAAACATCATCGGGTCCTTGTCTGAGGCGGCCCCTGTACCTTCCATTTTCAACGATCCTGGCCATAGCACATAGGAAAGGGGCACCCAGAGAGATGCCAAAAAATGCCTGACAAAAGGTTGATTTTTCCAATTTGCGCGCAAACCGCACATTCGAAGCCCGATCCAAGTCCATGACTGGCTAACGGCTTGGACAGATAAAATCCAATTTCAGCGTCCACGCTGCTTACCTTTAGACGGTCCGAAACCCTCTAGGGGCAAGCCACCTGAAAAGCTAGGACTTAGTTTTGATCGAACACCGCCTCCTAAGAGGCACAAGGATCACGCTTTGAATGCAATGCCTTAAGGATGTTGATTTGGAGTTTGGCCCCCCCAGCGGCACCAAGTTCACGCCTTTGGACAACGGGAACAAATGCCCCGCCCTCGGCGTGGCGGCACAACGGCATGGGGTTGGTAGCTAAACAACGCGTTACACTGTTCTTTTTAGTGGTGTTCTGCCCTGGTAGCAGCGCAAGACTATCCATCTAGGTGGATAGATGTTGTTTTGCCTCGCGGGCGAGGGTCTCAATTTCACTCCAGGCCTGGGCAGAGACGAGTGTTTCCGGGGCCACCCAACTCCCTCCTGCACAGAGAACATTGGAGAGCCCAAGGTAATCTTTTGCATTCGACAGGCTGACACCACCTGTAGGGCAAAACCGAATTTGCGGCAACGGCGCGCCAATGGCCTTCAGTGCCGCTGCACCGCCAGAGGTCTCGGCTGGGAAAAACTTCTGTGTTGTATAGCCCCGCTCGAGCAGCCGCATGGCTTCACTCGCGGTCGCGGCGCCGGGCAGCAGCGGCAGATCTTCGTCGAGACAGGCCTCAATCAGCGCATCCGTGGCCCCCGGCGAGACACCAAACATGGCGCCAGCCGCCTTGGCATCGCGTACATCCTGTGGGGTAATCAGGGTGCCTGCGCCAACGACCCCGCCTGGAACTGCGGACATCGCAGCAATAACATCCAGGGCGGCGGGCGTGCGCAGGGTGACTTCCAGCGCAGCTAGGCCACCAGCAATCAGAGCCTTGGCCAGGGGTTCCGCATTGACCGCATCCCGGACCACAAGAACCGGCATAATAGGTGCCAGTTCACAGACCTCGCGGGTTTTCTTTTGCGCGGCTGCTGTATTCTGTCTCATTCCCTGTCACCCTTTTGCATGTTGTATACTCCCAGGCCCCCACTCTGATCAGCTTACCCTAAGGCTTCTGTGACAAGAATACCAAGAGCGCTGTCGCGAATGAGGGCCAGGCCCGCCGCCTCTATCTTGGATCAGGTCTCCTCGAGTACTTTACGGGCGACCCGGAAACATTCCAGCGCTTGCGGCACCCCACAATATATACCAACGACGTGGATGATGGCCCGGATCTCTTCTTTGGTGACCCCGTTGCTGATCGCCCCACGGCAGTGAATTTCCCATTCGGACATTTTGCCCAGCGCGCCGATCATGGAGAGGTTCATCATCGACCGGGTTTTTGCATCAATCACATCATCCCCCCAGCCAAAGCCCCAGCACCAGGCGGTCATGGCTTCCTGAAACGGGCGGGTGAATTCATCGGCCGCGGCCAGGTTTTTCTCCACATACTCAGCGCCAAGGGTCGCCTTTCGTTGCTCAAGTCCCTTTAGAAACAGGTCTTCATCTAGGCTCATATTTTGCCCCTCATCTTGATGGTGGTTTTTGTTTGCACATAGGCCAAAGCGCCTCGTGGCCTTTTCGCAGCCGTAACCGGGTTTATTATAGTAACCCAATGGAGTTTCAACAAACTCGAAGGCGGCGATGGTTGGTCTCTGGAAGTTGTCACTGGGGACGGAACACCCATTGTCTGGGACGATCTATTCGATGACGATCAGGCTGCGTTCGATGAAGCGGCGACGACAATTCGCAAAGAAGGCACTGTAGCCTCCGTCAATGGTGGATCAAACCTCATCTCCTTCAAGCAATAGGCCGCGAACAACGGCCCGAAGCCGACCTGCGTGGACGACCCCGCTTGCTGCGCTGCAGGTTTCGGTCAGCTGCCATTCAAACCGTCCACTGCTTTCATGAAAATAGCGACTGACAAGTCGAACCATTGCGATGGAAATGAACTGGCCTTTCAAGTCCCAATTGCCTTAGCTGTTCAGTCCCGGCATCTGGTGGATCGGGTTTGAATTGAATCGATCTGGTTCAAAAGTCCGGTTTTGCAGATGTATTCGGAATGGCAGCTCCAATGACCTTGTCACAACGGTTTTCGACGTTTGCCCACAGATGAGAAAAGTGATCCGAAAACTAGAAAAGGGCGCAGCACAGTTTGTTGCTGTGCTGCGAAAATACTATGCGAATGAAACTCCATTTGCGCTCATAGGCAATTCCGCAACAAGCAGATCCAGCTGCGCGATGGCGTTGGCCAAGGCGGGAGCTGAAGGCGGGGTGCCAGGTTCTCCGATACCGCTAGGTGCTTCGGAAGATGCCACAATATGCGTTTCGATCGCCTTGATGTCAGAGATCCTTAGCGGCTCATAATCCGGAAAGTTGGACTGTTCTACCGCTCCGCCATCCAGGGTGATTTGGTCGCGCATCGCATGCCCAATGCCGTAGCCAATGCCTCCTTCGATTTGGGCTTTGACCACATCGGGATTTACTGCGATGCCACAATCGACGGCGGCGGTGACTTTTTCGATCTGGATACCATCCGCCAAGTTTCCAGAAATTTCCACCACTTCCGCTACATAAGACCCAAAGGACTTGTGCACAGCAATGCCCTGCACATTCCCTGCAGCTGGTGTGCCCCAGTTTCCTTTGTCCGCTGCCAGTTTCAAAACCGCTGCCTTGCGAGCTTGGTCCGCCTCACCTGCAAGATACTTCAGTCTGAACGCAACGGGATCTTGCCCAACGGCCCTAGCGGCCATATCCATCATGACTTCCATCACATAGGCTGTATGGGTGTGGCCAACCGATCGCCACCATAGCACCGACGTCGCTTTTTCTGTGTCCGTCAGCCCAAGCGCCATGCCTGGAACAGCATAGGGGCTGTCAGCGATGCCTTCGACCGTGGAGTGGTCAACGCCGTCATGCACGGCAAAGGCCTCAAAAGGCGTGCCTTTCATGATCGACTGCCCAGCCACCTGATGTTCCCAGCCGACAATGTTGCCCGCGTCATCCAAACCAACACGGACTTTGTGACCCGCGGCTGGTCGGTAATAACCACCACGGATGTCATCCTCGCGGTCCCAAACAAGTTTCACCGGGCGGGACCGGTCTGTTTTGACAAAGGCCAGCCCGGCTTCAACCTGGTAGTCCGCATCCGGCGTTGCACGGCGCCCAAAGGAACCGCCTGCCAGCATAGTTCTGATATGAATCTTCTCCGCTGGGAGGCCAAAGATCTGCTGATAGGCCATATGCGGTCCAGTCGGCATCTGTGCGCCGTCATGCAGTACGATGTCGCCCTCGGCGGTCTGCTCAATCGTGCAATTCAGCGGTTCCATCGGGGCATGGGCCAGAAGCGGGAAGTAGAACGCCTTTTCAATCGTCGTGGCCGCACCATCGACCATGGATTTTACGGCTGCTGGATCCGCCTTGTTGACGTTATATGTCGGCGCTGCGTCCAGGGCTGCCAGAATCTCATCCTTGATCTCCTGTGAGGACCGCGTTTCCGCGGCAGCGAGATCCCATTCGACCTCCAGTGCTGCGCGCGCCTGCATTGCCGCCCAGGTGTTTTCTGCATAGACAGCGACGCCGTGTTTCGTCGGCAGCGCCTGCGCCATGATGAAACCTTTGATCTGCCTGGCAGCGCTGTCGTCAAAGCTTGCCACCAGACCACCACGTTGTGGTGTGCGTTTGATCATCACAACCATTTGGTTGTCCAAATGCACATCCATGGCAAATTTGGCTGTGCCGTTTACCTTTATGGGGCTGTCTTTGCGCCTGGTGGTTGGGTTGCCGATGATCTTCCACTCTGCAGGCGCGCGCAGGCGCGGGTTTTCAGTGGGGGCAATGCCCGCGGCAGCCGCAACAAAGGCCCCCAGAGGTGCAGAGTGACCAGCGCCAGAGATCACCCCTGCCTGAATATCCAGGGCCGAAGCCTCCACGCCCCATTCCTTTGCCGCGGCTTTGATCAGCATTTCACGGGCATTGGCACCAGCCGTGCGATACTGCATCCAGGAGTTGGCCATGGCCGTTGAACCGCCGGTGCCCTGGAACTGCCCAAACAGCGTGTTGTTGTAGACTTTTGGGTTGGAGGGGGCGAATTCATAGCCAATTTGATCCATCGTCACACCGAGTTCTTCGGCGATGAGGGAGGTCAGACCAGTGGCCGGGCCTTGACCTTTCTCAAAGTGCTTTACGATAGCAATGACGGATCCATTGCTATCGATTTTTACAAATGGATTCAGCATGGCATCTGCTGAACCGGATGCTGCGCTGACGCCCTTTGAAGTTGCTCCAACGTAGAGCACAGCGGTGGCTGCGGCTGCGGTTTTCAAAAAGTTGCGGCGGGACGTATTGATAGTCATCAGTTTCAAGCCTCCAGAATATCAGCGGCACGCAGAACACCGGCGCGAATGCGTTGGTAGGTGGCACAACGGCAGGCATTGCCATGCATATAGTCATCTACCTCCTGCGCCGTGGGGGTCGCGTTTTCACGTAGTAGCCCTACTGCATTCATGATCTGGCCAGACTGACAGTAGCCGCATTGAACCACATCCAGTTCCAACCAAGCCTTTTGGACAGCCGCACCGATCTTGTCCTCTTCCATCTTTTCAATGGTGGTGACTTCTGCATCTTCAACGTCTTCAATGAAGGTCTGGCAAGAGCGGACAGGCGCGCCATCCAAATGCACCGTGCAGGCCCCGCAAGAGGCCACACCACATCCGAATTTGGTTCCGGTCAGTTTCAATTCATCCCGGATAACCCACAAAAGCGGGGTGCCCGGTTCGGCGTCAACAGTATGTGTCTCACCGTTTAGTTTGAGTGATATTGCCATGGCTTGTAGGTCTCCCTGTTGGCTATTTTTCGAGGCTATATTTTATTCGCATTTGGCTCTTTCAGAGCTTGTTGGGCAGGCGCCCCGACCAGGTCAGTTGCAAGAGCTGGCCCAGCCAATGCAGCCACCTAATCACACCAGCCCGTTTTCCGGTCCCGGCTACAGACCAAGCTGCGCCTTCAGGCCGCCGATGAATGAAGCGTCATCCAAGGCCTTGCGGTTATCGAGCAATTCAACCGCATCTGCACCAGCGCGGTAACGCAGTGTGGCAGTGCCATCGGTGACCGCCTGATAGATGACTTCGGCAACAACGATGGGCTGCGAGGCGCGGGCTGCCATTTCTGTGCTGCCCCATGCTCCGAATAGGGCCTGAACAACGGGTTGGTACTCTGTCATTGCTTCATCATTGACAAAATCAAACGAACGCCCACCAAAGTCGGTTGCAATCATGCCTGGTTCTACGATTTTGATCTTGATACCCGCGGCTTCCAGTTCATAGTGGAGTGCCTCTGAAATACCTTCGACCGCAAATTTTGTTCCATGATATAGCGCCCCCAAGGGAAAGGTCATCTGGCCGCCAATAGACGAGATATTGACGATTGTGCCCGAACCCTGGCTCCGCATGTGCGGCAATACTGCCTTAGTGGTTTCCAGTAGGCCAATCACGTTTGTGTCGAACTGGCGGCGGATCCGATCCATTGGAAAGGCTTCCAAGGGGCCATACGCCCCGTAGCCCGCATTGTTGAGCAAAACGTCGATCTTGCCAAACTTTGCAATTGCAGCGGACAGGGCCGCGTTGATCGTCTCAGGATCGGTCACATCAAGGCGGGTGACAAGAACATTCTCGATTTCTACGAGTTCTTCTTCTTTGGCGGGAGCGCGCGTCGTGGCAACCACATTCCACCCGCGCGAGGCAAAGAGTTTCGCAGTTTCCTTGCCAATGCCGGAAGATGCGCCTGTGATCAAAATGGTCCGAGACATGAAGACAACTCCTGTTTTGCCTGCCTTCAATTTAACATTACCCAGTCCGGTTCCATTGCCTGATCCTCCAAATGGTCTGCCTAATTCTCCAGATCTTAGGGCTTTGTCGTTCACCGCACCGCGATCATGGCCTATCATTTTTCAGGAACAGGGAGGCTCTTACATGGTACTCGACGATCTGGCTCGGGAAGTTTTTCAGCATGTGGTGTCCCAAGACGCCCTGGGAACGGGCTGCGAAACCGATATTCAAGGGCTCTATGCAATCGGCAATCTCGAGAAGACTGATTGTGCGGCCGCCTTTTATGAGCCGATCATGTGCCTAGTGTTGCAGGGGGCAAAAGAGGCCTATGCCCGTAGGCGTGTGATCCGATATGGCGCCGGGGATACCTTGATCGTGAGTCACGCAGTCCCGGTTGATGCTGCGGTCATTCAGGCCAGCCCTCATGCCCCCTATACAGCCCTGGCCTTGCGGCTAGACTTGGATTTGCTACGCAGCATGTCTGCCGAATTTCAGGGGCTTGAGGAGGCTGGAAGTGGCAATATGCATTCGCTAAACGCCGCCGCTTCCGACACGGCACTCATTGATGCCGTGGGCAGGTTGTTTCGCCTATCCTTAGATCCGGTTGAGACTGAGGCACTGGCGCCGCTGGTGCTAAAGGAAATCCACTTTCGACTTCTGCGGGCAAGTCATGGTACAATGCTGCGTCAATTGCTCAAGCAAGACAGCCCGGCAAGTCGTATATCCAAAACCATCACCACACTGCGCAATAACTACAAAAGCAATATCTTGGTTGCCGACCTTGCGGCTGCATCTGGCATGAGTCTTTCGGCCTTTCATGAGCATTTCAAATCGGTAACGTCCACTACGCCTCTACAGTATCAAAAGGACTTGCGTCTGCTGGAAGCACGGCAACTTCTCATTTCTGGAACCAAGTCCGTGGCTGCAACAGCTTACCACGTAGGCTATGAAAGCCCGACACAGTTTAGCCGTGAATACTCCCGAAAATTTGGAATGTCTCCAAGCAGTCAAAAGTCAGAAACACTTTCTCTTTCTAAATGATCGCAAATACTTATCTTGGTTTCTGACTGAAAACTTCCAACTAGGACTAGATGCTCGATGTGAACACAACAAACGCCGGTTTTGTCGGTCTGCAACTCTTATCACTGACCGACAGCACAGGCTTGCATGTGTGAGAGGTTGGGGTGACCCGGAAATGGCGTGAAAGGCGTAGCCGTCAGGTCATCCTGGGCCTCAGCAAGCCTATAGCGATGCGGCAATCCAAGCCTGTCTGACCATGAAAGTTCTGTTCGGTCTGGCTGTGTCGAAAGCCTGCTGGAACTGATCGGGCTTGACTGGTCTGTGCCAGACTTTGGCACCCTGTGTCGGCGGCAGAAGATGTTGCCGGTCGCCATTCCCTATCGGGGCTCACCAGGGCCGTTACATCTGCTCATCGATAGGACCGGCATCAAAGCTGAGGGAGAAGGTCCCCGCTCGGTCATAGGCTAAGTCCGCCCGGGGAAGGGAGAAACACGACTTCAGGCCGATTTGTGCAACAAAGCCATGGCTGGGATAACGCTTGAACTTCTGACGTTTAGGCTTGTCACCCTCGACGTCCAGCAAGCGAGAAATGCCGTGCTGCTGAAGGCATCGATGCAGGGCAGACCGGGTCAAATGTGGAATGGATGGCTGAAGAGCATAGAGAAAATCATCCAGCGGCAACAGCCTGTGCCTTGGGAAGGCGACGATCATTGCCTCCTCAGCTTTGCTGAGAACAGTTGAACGCGGCTCCTTTGGTCTGGTCTTCAAGTCTTCGACCGTCGCACGCTTACGCCACTTTGTGACAGTCTTGGGATTGATGCCCAACTGCTTGCTCAGCTGCGCGAGCGAAGCTTGCGATCGCTGTATTGCAGCTCTGACGGCGCACGTGCCCTATCGGCAGATTGCTCCGCAATCGCCTGCCGGGTGACAGTGCGAGGCGCTTTCGTGACGAACTTGCCCCCTAATGCTTCCTTCCAGGCTTGAGAAAGGATCGCACCATCAAACCTGGGATCAAACACCTAGTGAAGGTGACTCAATGCAGGCCAGGTCTCGGTGATCTGCCCCTCTGACAGCACGAGGAGCGCGCCGAACTCAGGGATCACCGCTTCGCTTTGACTGGGGTGCAGAAAAGCGAAGTGATCCACCGGAGAGGGCTCCAACTGCGGACCAGACCAGACCTCCTGGTTGGAGGAGCGCCCAAAGACACCTGAATTGCCATAGCCTAGGGGGTGGACCGGTTTGGCTTTCCAATAGCCGCCGTAGATGGCCAGATTGGCACGGCGGCGCCAGCTCAGCAGGGGACTTAGGGCCTCAAGCCCCGGCAGTGGGTTATTGGCGCGATACTTCAGAATCGGCGTGGCGATAAACATCGCAGGCAGAAACGCACGCGTCGCCGGGATTAAAAAATCCTGAGGCTTCACCAGCACTGAACCTAGAGAGACCTCGCTGACACCCTGGGCAGGCCCATAGCTGTCAAAGCTCAGGCTGCCGCCGGTATTGACCAGCGGCGCTTCCCCACCTGACCCGCAAACGCCGAGCTGTTTCATCAGGTCCGCCGCCGCGTGCAGAGCCCGCTCAACTGCAGCCTTAGCGCTTTTTCGCAGGAGGGTAGGTAACTTGGCGAGATGTGGTTCATAGCCCATCACCCCCTCAATGTTCAGACCGGGCATCCGCTGGATCTCCGCCACAAGTGCCGCCAGCTCTGCCAGTTCAACACCGCCCCGGTGCAGCCCCACATCCAGCTCTATCGCGACCCGCAGCTGGACCCCGCGCGCTATGGCCAGCTCTGCATATTGCTGCGCCCGGCGTGCGGTATCAATCAGCCAGATCACCTGTTCGGGAGCCTTCTCCTGGCCCGCCAGGACCTGCGCCGCCGCCCCGACGGGCAGAGGTTTACCCATCAGCTGCTCCAGCTCAGGGCGGTGCTGCAACAGATCCTGCACCATTGCCGCTGAAAAGGTCATCACGCCCAGGGCGCCGAGCTGCTCTATCGCCAGATCCAGCAGCGGCAATGAGGCCAGGGATTTTGCCACCACCCGCAGGCCGGTGCCAAGCTGTGCCCTGCTGCGGGCCAGCGCCAGATTTGCGACAAAGCGCTGGCGGTCAACCACCAGACAGGGCAGGTTTTGTCCCCGTTGCTGCAAGGCCCGATCCCAAAGCGCAAAATCCGGCAAACCACCCAGGCCACTCATGGGCGGAATACCTTGGCCATGGCAGGTGACAAAAACCGATCCTTGGGATCCAGCCGGGCCCGCAGCGCATCAAACTTTCCCAAGTCCGGATAAAGCTCCTCCAGATCCCGCCGTTTCAGGCTGTGCATCTTGCCCCAATGCGGGCGTCCGCCTGCGGTGCGAAAGATCGCCTCGCAATCACGGAAAAATCCGGTGTAGTCCTGACCACCATGCATATGCACCGCCACCGAAACCCGGGGCCCGTGCTGAAAGGGCGAGAGCCAGGCGGTATCGCCAGCGGTCTGGCGCACCTCGATCGGGAACCAGACATCCGGATGGCGCGTTTCGGTCAGTGCCGTGATCTCGCGCAGCACCCCTTCGGCGGTGTCAGGCGGCAGGTGGTATTCCATCTCGTTGAACAGCATGGCGCGGGTAGAGCTGAGCACCCGCCAGCTTTCGCCGGTAAAATCTTCCTCGCCCTGTAGTTTCAGCATCAAGGCGAGAACCCCGCGCTGTATCTTGGGATGCAAATGACGCAGAGCGCTGGCCAGCCTCATCACCTGTAGGCCCAGCGCATCCAGATCCAGCGGCGGTTTGCCGGGTGCTGCCTCTGTCACATCATGGCTGATCTGCACCCCCTTGCCGCTATGGGGCAGCAGGAAAAACTCGTAACAGCGATGCGCCGCCCAATTGTCATGCATCTGTTCCAGCAGTGTCTCCAATGAGCGGACCCCAACCCGGCGGCGCAGATTAAAGGCAGGCACGGTGTTCAGCTCAATCTCCAGCAGGATCCCCAAAAGACCCAGGCTGACCTGAACACCCGGCAGATCCTCAGCCGAGACCTCAATCAGCTCTCCGCTGGCGGACAGCAACTGCGCGCCGGTCATTTCGGCCGCAATACAGGGCAGGGTCAGCCCGGTGCCATGGGTAGCCGTGGACATGGCACCTGCCAGCGACTGCACATTGATATCCCCAAGATTGCGAAACGCCTGCCCCTTACTGCCCAGCGCCGCTGACAGCTCATGCAAGCGGGCATTGGCATTGACCCGCGCCCGGCCTGACTCAAGCCCAATGACGGTCGGTTTTTCAAACCGGTCCAGTTGCAGGATCTGGTCGCCCTCCACGGCCAGGGGGGCAAAGGAATGCCCCGCGCCTACCGGGCGCAACACCCCGTGAGCACCCGAGAGCTGCGCCTTCAGCTGATCCAGTGAGGTAGGCGCCACAACGGCAGCGTCCGAGGTCTGGCACCCCGACCAATTCGTCCACATCCGCATCACCTCTTTCTCGCCACTCGCTTTGAGCCGCAGTCTAGCCGCAGCCCCCAGGGGGCAAACAATACTAACCCGGCGTCAAGCGCGAGAGTTCATGAACCAGTGGGAATGCCATCAAACCACATGACAGGGCGGCCCAGCTCTGACACTCTGAGTGCCAGATAGGCCTCCACTCTGGAATTTGCACATGCTTGAGCTGCGCCCCAACTGCGAACTTTGTGATGTTGATTTGCCGCCGCAGTCCTCGGAGGCGCGGATCTGCAGCTATGAATGCACCTATTGCGCGGACTGCGTAGAAAAGCTGTCCAATGTCTGCCCCACCTGTGGCGGAGGCTTTGCGCCGCGCCCCATCAGACCGCAGCAGGCCTATCGCCCCGCGTTAAAGCTGGGGCTGGTCAACCACCCCGCCAGCCGCAAACGCCACTCTTCAAAGTTCACGGCCGAAGATATTGCGGCGCATGTGGCCCGTATCAAAGAGACCCCACCACAAGAGCGGTAACAGGGGGCACCCTCCCCTATAGGTCTTTGATCTTGGCCGCATCCAGAGGGCAGGACAGGTAGACACCAAACTCCTGACCGATGTCAGCACTGACCCGCGCATGTACGGCCCCCTGACGGTCGAGGAAACGCTGGTTGTCTTCCACCGGGAAGATGCCTTCGTGCCAGATATTGGGGTGAATATAGAGCCCCTTGGAGCCGTCACACCAAAAGGCCACCACCTTTTCCGGGCTGAGGTTGTCACCAGGCAAGGCCAGCGGCACGATGAAGGGTTTATTGTCGAGCGGGAAGAACAGCTGACCGCCATCTGGGTGATAGTTCATGTGCCAGAGCAGCACCTGATCGCGCGGTGCTGTCTGCCTCTCGGTCTGGGCCTGTTGCGGGTCGGCTGACCAGCCCAAGACATAGTTGCCTTTTACCGCTTCGTTTTCGCCATAGAGCACATCCCCACGCCAGTCGCATTTAAACGTGCCCTCGACCCAACCGCCCTCATCGCCGGTGCCCTGATCAATCGGGCGCCAGCCCTGTTGCGGCCAGCGGGCGATCTCGATCTCAAAGCCCTCAGGGCTGTCCACCAATTGGCCATAGCCCTTGACGCTCTCGTCGGTGGCTCGGATCAGAGGCACCTCATGCCAGGGCAAAGAGGGTTTGGAACTGGCTTCAAAGATATATTCGGGGTTGTTCATGTTCAGGTGTCCTGTGGCATCTGTTTGGGGCAGTCAAACAGCCCAGCAGACGCAAGCGCTAGCTCATCTGCGACAGCTTCATCAAACTGCTACGGAAAATGAAAAGGGGCAGAGACCTCTCACAGTCCCCGCCCCTTTCCGCTTTTGCTTTGCCTTGAGCGATCAGACCTTCACCCGCTCCGATTTTGGATCATACATCGGCTTCAATGAAGCCTCGGCGCGCACCCGTGTGCCCATGACCTCGATCTCATAGCAAGAGGCCAGCACATCCGCCGCTTTTTCGCCCTCGCAGGGCACATAGCCCATGCCGATGGCAGCCCCCAGCGTATGACCATAGTTGCCCGAGCTGATATAGCCAACGATCTCACCATCGCGGATCAGAGGCTCGTTGTGATAAAGCAGCGGCTCGGGATCGGTGAGCTTGAACTGCATCATCCGCATCTTGGGGCCGCTCTCTTTGCGCTCCAGCACCGCGTCACGGCCAATGAAGTCCGGCTTGTCGGTCTTGACTGCAAAGCCAAGCCCGGCATCGATCACATGGTCCTCGCAGGTGATATCATGGCCAAAGTGGCGGAAGCCTTTCTCGATCCGGCAGCTGTCCATCATATGCATGCCACAGAGCTTGAGCCCCATGTCCTGACCGGCTTCATGCAGGGTCTCAAAGGCATGACCGGCCATATCCGAGCCCATATAGATCTCCCAACCGAGCTCACCCACGTAGGTCACCCGGTGCACCCGTGCCAGCCCCATGCCCAGCTCGATCTCCTGGGCGGTGCCAAAGGGGTTCACATCATTGGAGAAATCATTGGGCGAAACCTTTTCCAGCAGTTTGCGCGCATTGGGGCCCATCACCGCCAGCACACCCTCGCCAGCGGTCACATCGGTGATTACCACGCGGCGATCACCAACATGACGCATCATCCAGGTCTGGTCCGCCAGACGGGTGATCGCAGGTGTCACCACCAAATAGGCGGTCTCGCTCATCCGGGTGACGGTGACATCCGCCTCGATGCCGCCACGCGGGTTGAGGAACTGGGTATAGACAATCTTGCCCGCGGGCACGCTCAGGTTTGCACCACAGACGTGGTTCAGGAAGGCCTCGGCGTCGGGGCCTTCGACGCGGATTTTACCAAAGGACGACATGTCGTACATGCCGACATTTTCACGCACAGCGCGATGTTCGGCCGCCGAGTTTTCAAACCAGTTCTGACGCTTCCAAGTGTACTCATACTCCGCCTTCTGGCCTTCATTGGCAAACCAGTTGGCGCGTTCCCAGCCGCCCAACTCGCCCATGACCGCGCCCTGTTCTTTCAGGTGGTGGTGAAAGGGCGTGCGACGCACACCGCGCGCGGTGGCCTTTTGGCGATAGGGGAAGTGATCGGCATAAAGCAGCCCCAGCGTTTCTTTGGAGCGCTCGAACAGATAGTGTTTGTTGCCCTGGAAGGGATGCATGCGGGAGATGTCCACATCGCCGAGATCAAAGGGTTTCTGCCCCTCGTCCATCCACTGTGCCAGCGCCATGCCCGCGCCACCGGCCGACTGGATGCCGATGGAGTTAAACCCGGCGGCCACCCAAAAATTATCCATCTCGGGCGCCAGACCCAGATGATAAGCATCATCGGGGGTAAAGCTCTCTGGCCCGTTAAAGAAGGTATGGATACCCGCCTCGGCCAGCATCGGCATCCGGTTGCAGGCGTTTTCCAGAATGGGCTCAAAATGATCAAAATCTTCCGGCAGCTGGTCAAACTCAAACGTGTCCGGAATGCCCTTCATCGCCCAGGGCTTGGCATTGGGTTCAAAGGCCCCCAACAACATTTTCCCTGCGTCTTCCTTGTAGTAGGCGCATTCATCCGGCACCCGCAGCACCGGCATCTGGGTCAGGCCCTCAATCGCTTCGGTGACAATGTAGAAATGCTCGCAGGCGTGCAGCGGCACGTTGACGCCCGCCATGCGGCCAACCTCGTGGCCCCACATGCCGGCGCAGTTCACCACCATGTCAGCCTTGATATGGCCCTGCGCGCTGCCGTCATCGCTGACCCAATCAACCCCCGTCACCCGGCGACCTTCTTTAGACAGACCCGTGACCTTGATGCGTTCTTTGACCAGCGCACCACGTTGACGCGCGCCCTTGGCCAGGGCCAATGCGATATTGGCGGGATCGCCCTGCCCGTCCTTGGGCAGCCAGACGCCACCGGTGACATCGCCGATGTTCAGATGCTCATAGCGCGCTTTAACCTCTTCGGGAGAGATCTCTTCGACATCCACCCCAAAGGCCCGCGCCATGCTGGCCTGACGAAAGATCTCTTCTTTGCGCTCCTCCGTCAGGGCCACGGTGATCGAACCGCAGCGCTTGAACCCGGTGGCAACACCGGTTTCCGCTTCCAGCGCGCCATAGAGTTCCTGGCTGTATTTTGCCAGTTTGGTCATATTGGCGGTGGCCCGCAGCTGGGCGATCAGACCAGCGGCATGCCAGGTGGTGCCCGAGGTGAGCTGCTTGCGCTCCAACAGCACCACATCCTTCCAGCCCAGCTTGGTCAGATGATAGGCAACCGAGCAGCCAATAACGCCGCCACCGATGATGACCACACGGGCCTGAGTAGGAAGTTCGCTCATGTCAGCACTCCAAAAGAACCAGAATTTTGCCCTGATTATCATGTCCAGGCGTCACAAAATGTGTCAAAAACGTCAGAGGTCTTTGGCTATTCACCGGCTTTCAAAAAATCTGTCGGCATGTCCTCGCCCAGACGGCGGCGTTTGCGCAGCGTAAAGGGAGTGATTCCAAAGATCGATTTATAGAGCGTGGAAAATCCGTTCTGGAAACCACAGGCCAGGCCAATCTCGCGCACGCTCATGGTGGTATTGAGCAACAGGTTGTTGGCCTTGTTGAGCCGCATTTCGCGGTAGAACCCATTGGGCGTTGTAGCAAGAAAGGTCTTGAACTTGCGCTCCAGAGAGCGCGTTGAAATGCCCAGGTCCGCGACGATCTTGCCAATGGGCATCGGCTCTTCGATATTGGCCTGCATCAGGCGGATCGCATGATCCAGATCCCGGTCACCGGTGATCGTTGGCTTGGCGCCCGAAAAGGGCTGCAGCGAGGAATAGTCCCGCACCTGTTCATGCAGCATGATATTGGCCACGCTCATCTGCGCCGCGGCCGAGGTGAGGCGCCCAATCAGCGCCAGTACGATATCAGTAGTGGCCCCCATGCCTGCACAGGTGATCACCGGACCATCCTCGCTGGCCAGGGCGTGGCTCGCCTCGAACAGGCCGAGACGTTCGCGCAGCAGAGCGGCGTTTTCCCAATGGGTTGCCCCTGCGGTCCCCTGATCCTTGAGGTAGCGGGCGGCGGCTTCGGCCAGCAGATAGACCCGCGCGCCCCGGTTGGTGTAGCTTTTCGTCACCCGCCCCAGAGACAGCTCGGGGTGATCCGGGTCTGTATTGCCCAGCACAAAGGCAAAATCCGCATTCGGGCGATCAGCATAGGGTTTGGTATTGACCAACAGACCCGCCCGACAGGACAGCTGCCCGCCCTGCGCCGAGCGAATACAAATGCGAAAGGGCGGCTGAGCCAGCACCCGATTGGCAATGCGCAGCGTATCGGCCACAGCGGACATTTCCGTCAGAACAAAGCCTTCGGCGACCAGAATATCCACCGTCCAGACCCGCGTCGGGGAAATCTCCAGACCCGTTGCATTTTCCTTCGCCATGTCACGCCTCCTCGTTCTGCCCGGTCTCTGATCAGATGATTTCATGCCCTGCTGCGCGCAACCTGCGCGCCACTTCGGCAATATGCGCCGGACCCACTTCGCAACAGCCGCCAACAATTGTGGCACCCATGGCGACCCAGCCCATCACAAACTCTGCGTATTCAGCCGGCCCCAGATCCCGCCGCTCTTCCAGGGCATCCACAGTGGGGGCCTCTTGCAAAAAACCCTCGGAGATGCCGGTAAAGCCATTGGCATAGGCGCCAAAAGGGCGGCCAAAGCCCTTGATGATCTCCAGCCCTACGCCGATTGCCTCTGGGCGGGAACAATTGATCAGCACCGCTGCGGGGGCAAATTCCGCAATCACCGGCGCCAGATCCTGCAGCGGCTCACCAGAGCGCAAACGGGTGCCGTCTTCGTCATTCACTGAGACCGCCAACCAGACAGGTTTGTTCGTGTCTGCACAGCCCAGCAAAGCGCCGCGGGCGTGATCAACGGAGGAGACTGTTTCCAGCAAAAACAGATCAGCCTTGGGTTCCATCAGCCGGATCAGTTCCGAGAACAGAGCTTTGGCCGTTTCTAGCGGAATATCAAGATCCGGGCGGTAGCTGGCCCCGATGGGTCCCAGCGCAGCGGCGATACGGCCTGAACCATGGGCGTCACGGGCCTTTTCGGCCTGGCTCATGGCGATTTCAAGCAGCTCTTCAAAGCGGTTTTCCATCCCGGCGCGCACCAGACGGTCACGGTGCACCGCATAGGTATTACTGGTGGCAACGGTGGCCCCAACAGCAAAATAGTCGCCATGAACCGCGCTGACCACGTCGGGTTTGTCGATCATCACCGAGGTCGACCACAGCGGCGTCGGCCGATCACCAGAGCGTTTGACAATTTCCTGGCCAATCGAGCCGTCCAACAGGGTTATCTGCATGATCTTCTTCTCACTATGGGATCAGGACCAGCTTGCCGGGCAGCGCTTTGGACTGAAAGTCCTCCTGAGCTGTGGCAATGTCCTGGAGTGGGTAGGTATTGGACACCAAGGGTTTGATCCGCCCGGCATTGATCAAGGCAACGAGGCGGCCAAAATTCTCGGGCGATTGATAGGTGCAGCCATGGATGGTGATATCACGCAGATAGATATTGCGCAGGTCGGCCTCTACCATGGGGCCAGCAATGGCGCCGGCCACCGCATAGTGGCCGCCGGGTCGCAGCGCCAGTATCAGATCTCCCCAGCCAGCGCCGCCGACAATATCAATCACCACATCAAAGTGATCTGTGGGCAGCTTGGCATCGCGCCCCCATGTTGTCATGGCCCCCTGCCCCCGCACGGCCTCCGCCTTGGAGGCACTACAGAGCGCAGTTACATTGGCCCCGCGCAGGCTGGCCAGTTCGACTGCCGCTAGGCCAACGCCACCAGAGGCACCGGTGATCAGAACCTCATGCCCTGCCGTCACGCCAGCGCGCGCCAATAGACCCTCGGCTGTGCCAAAGGCGCAGGGAATGGCGGCTATCTGGACATCGCTCAGCGGCGAGGCACTGACATCATAGAGATCATCCTCATCCATCAGGCAAAACTGCGCAAAAGCCCCGTCGATCTCAGACCCAATAGCGATGTATCCCATGGGTGCGCCGGGACGCGCACGCGGCAGGTTCACCGGGCAGGTGACGCGATTGCCGATCTGAAAACGGCTGGCGCCTGGCCCCAGCGCTTCAACCACGCCGCAGAGATCACCGCCTTGAATGCGTGGAAAACTCAGCGCGCCGGCATGGCCGCCGGCCTCGACGTCCTCGGTCACATCATCGGTCGCACCCGTTACCTCAGGGGCATACCAGCCGATGCGGGTATTGATATCGGTATTGTTGACCCCGGCCGCCGCGACCCGGATCAAGACCTGCCCCGGCCCCGGGACCGGAACAGGAATGTCGTTGCGAAACTCCAGCATCTCGGGGCCGCCGTGGCCTGTAAGGTAAACAGCCTGCATTCTATCAGTCATGGTTTGTCCTCTTGGGTCACGGGGGCGGCCCTTTTCTGTTGCAGTGATCAGGCGCGCAGGCGCGCGTTGGCGGGATCCCACAGGGGTTTGTCCTCTTGTACCACAGCGCGACATTTTTTGCCGTAGATCTCAATTTCGACCTCGGTTCCCGGCACCGCCAGATCGCTGCGCAGAGTGCCCAGCGCGATCGAGGCATTGACCCGGTAGCCGTAGTCACCCGATGTGGTCTCGCCGACAATCTCACCCTCTTTCCAGATGCAGGACATATAGGGCGCGTCTGCATCACCAGCGTCGACGATCATGGTGACAAAGGTCTTTTTGGGCCCCTGCTGCATCTCATTCTGGATCGCCGCCTTACCGGGGAAATCCTGTGGCTTGTCGAGTTTGATGAACCGGCCAAGACCGCCTTCGAGCATGGTGAAATCGGTCGAAAGGTCGCCTTTCCAGGTGCGATAGCCTTTCTCGATACGTAGGGAGTTCAGCGCATACATGCCAAAGGGTTTGGCGCCGCCAGAAATCAATGCCGCATAGATTTCCGGCTGGTCTTCGTTGGCACAGTGCACCTCCCAACCCAATTCACCCGCATAGGATACCCGCGCCAGGAAGGCAGGTTTGCCCGCCACTGTAGCGCTTTGATGCGTGAGCCAACCAAGGGACAGATCCGCATCAGAGATGCCGGCAAACAGCTCCCGCGATTTGGGGCCAGTGACGATCATGGTGGCAAATTCGGTGGTGTGGTCGGTCAGCGAAAGCCCTGCGGGCAGCGACTTTTTCAACACCTCAAAATCATGCCACTGGGCCGAACCCGCGGTGATCATAGTGAAATGGTCTTCGCCGTGACGCACACAGGACATCTCGGTCAGGATGCGGCCACGTGTGTCGGAGAAATAGACCAGGTTCATCCGGCCCACCTTGGGCAGACCACCTGTCACCATCCCGCGCAGAAACTCGGCAGCGCCTTCACCTGTCAGGTTGTAGCGTGAGAAACCGGGTAGATCGAGCACACCTACGCCGTCACGCACCGCTTCGCATTCTTCCTGAATGCGGCTCTGCCATGGACCGGAACGACCCCAGGTATGGGTGGCTTCCTCAGAGGTATCATCGCCATCCTTGGCGAACCAGTTGGCCCGTTCCCAACCGTTGTAGGCGCCCATCTGACCGCCCATTTCCTTGATCTGAGCATGCACCTGGCTGACCTTCTTGTCGCGCGCGGCGGGCCATTCATGATGGGGGAAATGCATGGCATATTCATTGCCGTAGACTTCCATGCCTTTCTGGTCGCAGTAGTCCTGATCGGTATAGTCGGTGTAGCGACGCGGATCGACGGACCACATGTCCCATTCGGTCTGCCCATCCACAATCCACTCCGCCAGCACCTTGCCAGCGCCACCACCCTGGGCAATGCCAAAGGTAAAGACGCAGGCCTCAAAGGCATTGTCGACGCCGGGCATCGGGCCAATCAGCGGCAGGCCATCGGGGGCATAGGGAATCGGACCATTGATGACGCTGGAGACACCAGATGTCGCCATCAGCGGCACCCGCTCCATCGCATCGGTGACGATATCCTCGATCCGGTCCAGATCATCCTGCCAGAGCTGGAAGGAGAAATCCTCCGGCATCTGGTCGTCCTCGGTCATCCAGTGGCCACGGCAGTTCGGCTCGTATGGGCCAAGGTTGTAGCCGTTCTTTTCCTGGCGCAGATAGTAAGAGACATCCACATCACGGATCAGCGGCAGTTTCTTACCCGTCTCTTTGACATGAGCTTCAACCTCATCGATCTGCTCGGTCAGCAGATACTGGTGCGACATCACCATCATCGGCACGGTGCGGCCGCCATAGGGTTTGAACATCTCACCCACCCGCTGGGCATAATAACCTGCAGAGTTGACCACATAGTCACATTCGATGTCGCCCTTCTCGGTGTGGACGATCCAGGTCTTGTCTTCTTTCTGGGTCACACCTGTTGCGGGGCAAAAGCGGATGATCTTGGCCCCCATGTCGCGGGCACCCTTTGCCAGGGCCTGGGTCACCTGTGCCGGGTCGATATCCCCATCCGAGGGGTCCCAGAGCACCCCTTCCAGATCATGGGTTTCCAGGAAAGGATAATGCTCCTTGGCCTGCTCCGGCGTCCAGATCTCCATCTCGATGCCCTGATACCGACCCATAGAACAGGCGCGTTCAAACTCCTGCATCCGCTCCTTGCTATGCGCCAGACGGATCGAACCCGTCTGGTGATAGTTCATTGGGTAGTCGACCTCTTCACCCAGACGGGCATAAAGCTCGGTCGAATAGCGCTGCATATTCATGATCGACCAGGAGGTGGAGAAGGTCGGCACATTGCCCGCCGCATGCCAGGTGGACCCGGCGGTCAGCTCGTTCTTCTCCAGAAGCACACAATCGGTCCAGCCCTTCTTGGCCAGATGATAGAGGCTAGAGGCGCCAATCACGCCGCCGCCGATGATGACCACACGGGCCTTGGTTGGAAAATCAGACATGTTTGCTCCCTAGTCTTAGTCTTTTTGCAAAACGCCATCGGCGATCTCGTAGAAATCGCCTTTGTCGCGCACAAAAATATGTTTCTCGATGCTCAGCCCCGTGGGCGCCTCTACAGCGCCAAGGGCAAAACTTGTGGTGTCTTCGTCATGGGCCTTCCAGAACAGGTAGGAGCCGCAACGGGCGCAGAAGCCGCGCTTGGCTGTGTCACTGGCCTCGTACCAGCTCACCGGGCCAGTGATGGTCAAGGCGCTGTCCTGCACATAGGCCGACGACCAGATCCCGCCGGATTGCTTGCGGCACTGACCACAGTGACACATAGATGCCCCCTGCGGTTCAGCCTCCGTTTCAAAACGGATATCGCCGCACAGGCAGGCGCCTCTGGTTACATGAGCAGTCATCGCATTGCCTCCACTTGCGGTGTGCTGCTGGCGCCAAGCAGCACACCATAGATGATGAAACACAGGGCCAGAACCCGGCGGATCCAGATGTTGAACACCGCTTTCAACGCCGCGCGCCCCATCACCAGCCCCAAAAGGGTAAAGCCCGTATAGCTCAGCGCGGTCAGCACCAATGCGGTGGGCATGATCACTCCCATCTGCTGCCAGATCGGCACCTCCGGCTGCACGAATTGGGAAAAAGCTGCGAGATAGCCCGCCACGCTTTTGGGATTGATCACCGCCACGGCCAAGGCATGCAAATAGACATGGCGGGCAGGACGCTCTGCCGCCGGGGCAGGCTTGGCCGCGTTGCGCCAGTTGCGTATCCCTAGAAAGATCAGAAATCCTGCACCGATCTGCTTGGCCACAAAGAACCCGGTTGGAGAGGCCGCAATCAGTGCGGTGACGCCCAGCGCCGAAAGCACCAGAAACAGCGTGGCCTGTGTCAGGATCGCCAGCACCCCAAGCATTGCCTTGGGAAAGCTCAGCACCATGCCATTGCTGATGCAATTCACCGCATTGGGCCCTGGTGTGGTCACAAAGGCCACCCAGAACAACACGAATATGGTCCAGGCTTCAAAGGTCATCCCTCTCCCCCTGACCGCGTTGCCATCAACTCCGCGTTCAAGGCCGACACAAGATCAGGCGCTTCTTTCTCTAAGATCCCGTACCAAACTGCCCGTGCCTCTGCTGGCACCTGATTGTGATGTACACGCACGATGGCAGAAAACAGGGCTTCGGGAATTTCGTAACCGGAATTTAGCTTCCTAGTATGGCGGCTCTTGTGTCCCCATTCATAGGCCGTTTCGAAATCACGATTGGCCTGTTCGAGGTTTCCATTCCGAAAACGCTCCACTGCATAGCCAATATACAATTCAGCATCGCCTGGCTTATGTGCCTGCCCAATCTTGCGGAGGCCCAGCAGACCAAATCTACTGACCCGGCAGGCTCTATCCGTCCTGTCTGGCTGCGTTAGCCCCTTGCGGCACCCTGCAGAGGCTAAGCCAGTGACCATACCAAAGGACCAGAAGAGCATGAAGCCGACAGCAAAGAGAGATATGAAAACACCCTTGCGCATTAGTAAACCGGCGGCGCGATGACCCAGACCGCGACGGCAGGTTCATCATAGGGATTGGCCCATTGATAGGGCTGATGCTTGATGCGGAAACTGTCACCCGGCCCAACGCTAAAGGCCTTGCCATCGATCAACAGATCAAGTCGACCAGAGATCATATAGCCGACTTCCTGAGTCGGACGATCCGCTGGTTTCTGCATCTTGGAGCGCGGCTGAAAGGTGGAATGCACCATCTCAAAATCATCCGTCAGATCCGGCGAGAGCAACTCTTCAATCAGGCCTTCCTCGCCCGAGCCCATGGGACGGCGCGATCCAGCCCGCACGATGTAACCATGTTCATGCGCAGGGGCTCCGGAATGGGCAAAGAGCATCGACATCGGCACGCCCAGACAATTGGCCAATTGCCGCAGGTCTGAAATAGTTGGCTCCGACAGGTCCCTCTCCACCTGGCTCAGCCAGCCCACCGATTTATCCAACATCCCGGCAATATCGGTCAGGGTCAGCCCACGCGCCTTGCGCAGTGCGCGAATATCTGCACCCAAAGTTGCAGATTGTGGGGCTTGGCTGATCACGCCGGACATCTCCATTTGCAAAACTTACGTGAAATTTTCTTCCTCTTTTTCACGATGCGTCAACTTGGTGAAATTTTCAAGCATTTTTTCATCACAAAGCTCAGCAAAAGACATCACGCCCCCCCTCACAGCAGGCGCTTTGCTTATCATCTTTCCAAAAATATTCTGGGGTGAGGCCATAGGCCGAGGGGCAAAGCCCCTCCCTTTTTGATATAATACCTAGAGCCTACCAAACACCTGCTGCAAAATTGCAGTCAGTTGACGCTGGTCTTCCAGGGTAAAGGCATCAGGTTGGTCGCTGTCGATATCCAAGACCGCAATAACCTGTCCTCCCGCATTCCGCACTGGAATCACCAGTTCAGAGCGGGTGGAAGAGGCACAGGCAATATGCCCGGGGAAGGCTTCGACATCTGCAACCAACTGCGCCTCTCCTGTGCGCGCCGCAGCACCGCAA
Organism: Pseudophaeobacter sp. EL27; assembly: GCF_900313025.1. GTDB lineage: Bacteria > Pseudomonadota > Alphaproteobacteria > Rhodobacterales > Rhodobacteraceae > Pseudophaeobacter. The sequence goes on along the minus strand of NZ_OMPQ01000011.1, from coordinate 439,971 downwards.
ACACCACGTGAAAACGGGATCTGCAGACAGCCATGCCCCCCCTGATAGGGGCCGATTTTTAGCAACTCGGTATCAACAACGCGGTAAAACCCAGTCCAATCAAAGCGGTCGTCACTATGGTGTAACTCGCAAGCCACGGTGGCCATCAGGGCAACCGCATCATCCTCACCCTCTGTCAGGGCTGCAATTGTTTTGGATAGGGCGTCGTAATCCACAGCCATGTCACTGTCCTTTGAAACCAGTAGAGGGGGCTTTCTGCCCCCTCTTGCCCCTGGGGGTCAATTCACCCCCGAGGATATTTTTGGCCAAATGAAAATCAGACCAATTCGATGGCAATCGCAGTCCCTTCGCCGCCACCGATGCAGATCGCGGCAACGCCGCGTTTCAGCCCGCGCTTTTCCAGAGCATTGAGCAATGTCACCATGATCCGGGCGCCGGAAGCGCCAATGGGATGGCCCAGCGCACAGGCGCCGCCGTTTACATTGACCTTGTCGCGGCTGATTCCCATCTCATGCATGAAGGCCATAGGAACCACGGCAAAGGCTTCGTTCACTTCCCAAAGATCGACCTCTTCGACGTTCCAGCCAATTTGATCGAGAAGTTTTTTCGCAGCGGGAACCGGCGCGGTGGTGAACCAGCCTGGCGCCTGGGCATGGCTGGCATGACCAAGAACACGGGCACGCATTGTCAGCCCCTGCGCCACAGCAGCCTCTTCGGAGGCCAGAACCAAGGCGGCGGCCCCGTCCGAGATCGATGAGGCATTGGCCGCCGTCACGGTTCCGTCTTTGCGGAAAGCTGGTTTCAGGGTCGGTATCTTTTCGGGACGGGCATTGCCGGGCTGCTCATCCGCGACATTGGTGGTTGCGCCTTTGCGCGTCTTTACCGTGACGCTGGCAATTTCGCCGTCAAAAGCACCATTTTCCTCCGCAGCCAGCGCATTGGAGAGGGATTTCAACGCGTATTCATCCTGTGCCTCGCGGGTGAACTGATAGTGTTCGGCGCAATCCTCGGCGAAGGTGCCCATCAGGCGACCTTTGTCGTAGGCGTCTTCCAAGCCATCAAGGAACATATGGTCAATGACCTGACCATGTCCGATTCGAGCGCCACTGCGCTGATTGGGCAGCAGATAGGGCGCATTTGTCATGCTCTCCATGCCGCCGGCAACAACCGTGTCAGTTTGCCCCAGGGCGATTTGATCATAGGCAATCATTGCCGCCTTCATACCTGAGCCACACATCTTGTTGAGCGTGGTTGCCGGGACGTCTTCACCAAGACCAGCGGCAAAACCGGCCTGACGTGCGGGCGCCTGGCCTTGCCCTGCTGGCAAAACACAGCCCATCAGCACCTCATCAACCGTTTTGGCGCCAGCGCCCTCCAGCGCCGCTTTGATGGCAACACCGCCCAGTTCGGAGGCGGGCAGTGCCTCAAACACCCCTTGAAATCCACCCATGGGGGTCCGCGCCGCGCCGGCAATCACAACATTTTTCATCAGATCTTCCTCCAATCGTCGCCAATAAACATACCGAATGCTAAGGATTGAGGTCTAGACTGGTATAAATACGTTGAGACAAACTCCCGGGGGATCATTATGAGCCTGACAAGTACAGAGGCCGATGGTGCACAGATTGTGACTGTAAATGCGGATCGCATCGATGCAGCCATGGCCATACAATTCAAAGAAGACATGCGTTCTGAGACCGAAAGCGGTCCTGATCGCGTTATCCTTGATCTGTCATTGGTACAGTTCATCGATTCCAGCGGGCTGGGCGCTATAGTGGCAGCCATGAAGCAACTGGGGCGAGATCGCCGTCTGGATCTGGCTGGCCCCACACCGATGGTCGAAAAAGTATTCCGCCTGACGCGTATGGATACAATTTTCACCCTCTACGACTCTCTGAATGACGCCGTTGGCGCAAACAAGACCTGAGTTCTGTCCAACGCACCGCGTAAAGGCGGGGAGTGAGAAGTGAATGGCTGAAACTTTTGCATATTCATTCAGAGCAACCGAACAAACCGCCAGATCCTGTATCTCGGCAGTGATGGAATGGTTGCGCGGAATTGATCTGCCCGCAGAGCGGGCTGGAGATGTGCAAATCGCCCTGACGGAAGCAGTGAACAATATTGTTGAGCACGCCTATGCAGACACCCTGGGCGGCGAGATTAGTATCCAATGTGATCTGTCACCAAAAATTCTAAAAATCCGCATTGTCGACACCGGCCCCCCGTTGCCCGACGACGAACTCCCTGCTGGTCTGCCTGCAGATATCAGCGGCCCCTTGGAAACCCTGCCAGAGGGAGGCTTTGGTTGGCACCTTATCCGTGAGCTGACCAGTCGTCTGCACTACGAAAGACAGCTTGATCGTAACCTCTTGTCGCTGTTCTTTGAGATGCCTGCCAAGCCTATCGGGTAACTCAATCCGGAGGTGCGCCGCAAAAGCGCCGCATTCTCGACCCACTCTCGCCGCAGGGCTCAGGCAGTAGTTAACGCGTAGCTGACATAGCTTCTCCTGGCGTCGGACATCCAAGCCCCCACCGATCGTGCGACGCCAGGGACATTCCCCCTTAGACCATCTCCGCTGTGCTTGGCCTCTGCCCATCGAGCCCCTCAAACAGTGGCGAAAACTCTATTGTCATTTCAACCAGCTGCACTACCCTGCCGGGCAACCCAACAGGAGTGGTCTATGCGCGACTTTCAATCCCCCGGACGCTCTGCCGTCTTTGCTCAGAACGGTCTTTGTGCCACCTCTCATCCGCTGGCAGCTGGTGCCGCCATTGATATGCTGAAACGTGGCGGTAATGCCATGGATGCGGCCATTGCCGGCGCTGTCTTGCTGGGCATCTGCGAGCCGCAGATGACCGGGATTGGCGGCGATTGTTTTGTACTCTTTTCACGCGGCGGCAGCGATGAGATCCAGGCCGTGAATGGATCAGGGCGGGCACCAGCAGGCGCGTCAGCCCAGGCGTTGCGCGACCAACAACTCACCAACATTCCACTGGGCAGCGCTGATGCGGTCACCATTCCCACCGCGATTGAGACCTTCTGCCACCTGTCGGAAACCGAAGGGAAACTGGGTCTGGACGCTCTGCTGGCCCCGGCCATTCACTATGCCGAAAATGGCGTTCCGGTTGCCCCACGTGTGGCCTTTGACTGGACCAAGGACGCGGATACCCTGCAGGGCTCGGCGCGTGACGCCTACCTCTTTGACGGCAAGCCCCCCTCTGTTGGCCAGATCTTTCGGGCCCCCGGCCAGGCCGAAGTGCTGCGCCGTATTGCCCGGGAGGGCCGCGATGCCTTTTACACCGGGGAGATCGCCGAGGACATGGTTGCCACCCTGCAAGCCGCAGGTGGCACGCACCGGATCGACGATTTTGCTGCTGCTACCTGTGACAGGGTCACCCCAGTTTCCGCCCCCTACAAAGGGCTGGATCTGGTTGAGCATCCGCCCAATGGCCAAGGGGCTACCGCGCTGTTGATGCTCAATATCCTATCGCATTTTGACCTCTCATCAATGGATCCCCTCGGCTCTCAGCGCGCCCATATCGAGGCTGAGGCCGCCAAACTGGCCTATGATGCGCGCAACCGATTCCTGGCTGATCCCGCACATATGCAGCACCTCGACCATATGCTGGCACCAGAAACAGCCAGCCGTCTTGCAGCGCTGATCGATCCCAAACGCGCCATGGCTGCCGCCGCACCGCTCACCGAAGCCATTCACAAAGACACCATCTATATCACCGTGGTGGACAAGGATCAGATGGCCGTCTCGCTGATCTACTCGATCTTTCACGGCTTTGGCTCCGGCCTCGCCTCTGACAAATTCGGCATTCTGCTGCAAAACCGCGGCGCCGGCTTTACTCTGCAACAGGGGCACCCGAACGAGCTCGCAGCTGGCAAACGCCCGATGCATACCATCATTCCTGGGATGCTGCGCCAGGAGGGGCGTGTCATGATGCCCTTTGGGGTGATGGGTGGTGCCTATCAGCCCAATGGACATGCCCGATTTGTGTCCAACCTGCAGGATTTTGACATGGAGCCCCAGGCCTCCATCGATAGCCCGCGCAGTTTTTCGGATGGCGGCATTCTCAACGTCGAACGCGGCTACAGTGATCAGGTCCGCCAGGAGCTGAGCGACCTTGGGCACAGGGTCCAGATCCCGGCCACGGCGATTGGCGGCGCTCAGGCCATCAAGATCCATTCAAATGGGGTGCTCGAAGGGGCCAGCGATCCACGCAAAGACGGGTGCGCCCTCGGCTATTGACCCCTTCAGTTCAGCCCCAATCTCACTGCAGGGCACAACCGCGCCGGGCCGAAGGAACGGCGCCCGGCCCAACGCCTGTCAGGCTGGCGCAGCCAGTTCTGAAACAGGGGGCGGGAGCCCCACCCTGGCAAGATCTGCCAAGGGAGCAGCAATTTCAGGTGATTTCAAAAAGGGGTGATAAAGCGGTGCTGCGGCTCAGTTGAGCTGATACTGCAGCGCATAGGCGGCGCCATCAAACTGATCAAACATCTCCGGCAGGTCCGGGTGGCTGATCGGTTCACCGGAATAATCCGCAACCAGATTCTGTTCCGAGACATAGGCCACATAGTAGGTCTGATCATTCTCTGCCAGCAGGTGATAGAACGGCTGATCTTTCACCGGGCGACTGTCCTCGGGAATGGATTCATACCACTCTTCCGTGTTCTCGAACTCTGGATCCACATCAAAAACCACGCCGCGAAACGGGTGTTTCCGGTGCCGGACAACCTGTCCCAGATTATATTTGGCGCGTGTTCTTAGCATTGGCAGACTGTCTCCGTGACTTGTTACTAGCGCAAAACGCTGGCAGATGTCCAACTCTTGAAGCAAAATTTAGAGGAAACAGTCTGTGAACCTGGCTTTGACAGTGCTCGAAATAACGGCCCCTGTTTTCCTGCTTGCAGGGGTTGGCTTTACCTGGGTGAAACTCGGATTTGAATACCGAATTCAGTTTGTCACCCGCCTGGCCATGACCCTCGCGGTGCCCGCCCTGATCTTCACCGCGCTGATGAAAACCGAGCTGGATAAATCTGCCCTCGGGGTTTTTGTCATCGCCGCCATTCTGGGGCATTTGCTGCTTGCACTGGTGGGAACCCTGCTGATCAAGACCGGGCGCCTGAACCGGCAAACCTATCTGGCGCCTTTCATTTTTGGCAATACCGGCAATCTCGGCATCCCTCTGGCGCTCTTTGCTTTTGGCGAGGCGGGACTGGGCTATGCGGTGGCCATGCTGGCGGTCTCAGCCATACTGTCCTTCACCCTGGGCCTGTCTTTGGTGGCAGGCAAAGGCGGCGGCGCCAAGGCTCTGCGGGAACCGATGGTCTGGACCACGCTACTGGGCGCGCTGTTCCTGTGGCAGGACTGGCAGACGCCCAAGTTTCTGACAAATGCGCTGGACCTCATTGGCCAGATGGCCATTCCAATGATGTTGATCACCCTGGGCGTGGCCATCGCCCGGCTCACTCCGGGGAAAACCGGTCTGGCGATTTTGCTCTCCCTGGCCAAACTCTGCGCCAGCGTTGCCATTGGCTGGGGGCTGGGGCTTGCCTTTGGCCTGGATGAGATCGCCTTTGGCGTGTTAGTTCTGCAACTGGCTACCCCGGTTGCCGTCACCTCCTATCTGCTGGCCGAAAAATTTGGCGCCGAAGCAGAGGCTGTTGCCGGGCTTGTGGTGGTCTCCACCCTGATGGCGATTGCTGCCCTGCCCCTGGTGCTCTCGCTTTTGCTCGATTTGTGATTTTCTCTTTTGTCAAAATTCGCTAGGATGGCAAAAAAATAAATCAAATGAGGCAGAGGCAATGAGCAGAATCATCGTCGCACTCGCCCTTCTTCTGGTCGTCGCATCCTGCGGTGGTGGTGGTCCCAATACCCCGCCCCGCAATCTGGACAATGCGTGTAGTATCATCAAGGAGCGGCCCAAATACCTGAACGCCTTTCGCGCGACTGAGCGCCGTTGGGGCGTGCCCATCCATGTGCAGATGGCCACCATCCATCAGGAAAGCAAATTCCGCGGCAATGCCCGCACCCCGCATAAATACCTGCTGGGGGTGATTCCTATGGGGCGGCAATCCAGCGCCTATGGCTATGGTCAGGCCCTGGATGGCACCTGGGAGGACTACAAACGCGACACCGGACGCCGCCGCGCCAAACGCGACCGGATCGAGGACGCCACCGATTTCATGGGCTGGTATATGAACAAAAGCCTCGAGAAGAATGGCATCCAATTGTATGACGCGCGCAACCAGTATCTGGCCTATCACGATGGCCACACCGGCTATGCCCGCGGCACCTACAAAGCCAAAACCTGGCTCTTGCGCGTCGCCAGCAAGGTCGAAGCTCGCGCGCAGATGTATCAGGCCCAGCTCGCCACCTGCCGCCGCGCCCGCTGATCAGAAAACCTCAACACAGCTGTCGTTCTCCGCAGCGCAGCTAACGGCAGCTCTCCGTCGATTCTGTGGAAAAACAACGTGTTGCGACCACAGAAAGTAGCGGTTCAAACAGAGTGCGAGCACCTTTCTTATCAGGCTTTGCGCATTTGTTGCGGTGCAGAAAAGATCTTGGCCAATTTGCGGGGGTTCTGGGCGGTTGCGGCGAGGAGGAATTCGTCATTTGCGCCGCATGGACCACGTAATCTCAGCCGTCCGAGACCACGGATACGTTTGAGGTGCGCAAACAACATTTCGACCTTCTTTCGCAGACGCATTGACATGGCATATTGCTTGGTCTTTGCAATGTCGCGGGCGACCTGTCGAGCATCCTCGTGTTCCTCGCGGTCAACGAGCCATCCCAGCATTGGCCCTGATCCATAAGCGCTGTCTGCAATAAGCCGTTCTGGGTCAATATTATGCTGTTCCTTGATCCGATCCAACATGGCGCGCACGGACCCAACTTCTGCTTGTCGGATGGATCTTGTGCCTTCCACATCGACGATCACGCTGTGATCAGTATCAATCAGGTAATTGGTGGTATAGCCAAAGAACGCTGGTCCTTTACGAGCCGCTGTCCACTGGCTGGATGGATCGGAATGGGACGTAAATTTGGGTTCCACGGTGGACGCAGCACCAAAAGCCGCGTCCTCCAAGACATCTAAATCCTCCCTCACAGCACGCGGCGCATCGTTTGGATCAATGGTACTGCGATCCCAATCTTCCTTTGGCGTGGAGTTCTGATTGGTCGCGTCGGCCTCGATCAAGCTGGCATCTTCCGCAAGGCGTTGTCCGGTCACCAAACCATCTGCAATGCAACGTGCGACGGCCTTCTCAAACAGGTGGCGCAGCAGTTTGCCCTCCCGAAAGCGCCGGTGCCGATTTTTGGAAAATGTCGAATGATTGGGTATGGGGTCAGAAAGATCGAGACGACAGAACCAACGATATGCGAGGTTCAGATGCACTTCCTCACAAAGGCGGCGTTCCGACCGAATGCCCAAACAATAGTCCACCAGCAACATTCGGATCAGCAGTTCAGGATCGATCCCCAGTCATGCATTTACAACGCATTGCCGGGCAGTGGATGGGAGGCCTGATTGGCTGCAAAATCTGCGGGATACTGACGGATGTCGTCCAAATCGACGAACCGGTCAATTGACCGTAGCAGAAGATCTTGTGGCACAGGATCGGATATCGAGAACTCGTAAAACAGTGCGCCCTGGGCTTCTTGCTTCGGTCCTAACATCGTCAATCCCCTGCATTTACAGGTAAATTGAATCAGCCATAGCTCCTCAAATCAACAAGAGTTTTTCAACAGAATTCGCTCACTTCAGACCCAGAGCGCAGCCGCAGTATTTTGCAGGTGCGGCCTACAGGGACCGGAAAGATCCGCCAATAGCTGACATTCGTTCATGCTGCAGCGAGAGCAGTTTCGAGTTTAGTATGCATTGTGACTGTGGCTGCAGTTTAAACCGAAAACCGGAGCAAGCCGCTGTTCTTTGCTGGCAGGTACATAGATGTACGCCGTTGATTCAGGGGACAAAATGCTAGGCAGCATAAAATAATTATTGGTCTTCCAAGACACCTACTGCAGTGCAATTCGTTCGCGTCATCATTCCAAGACCGCATAAGAAACATATGAATCAAACGGAAACCTCTGGATGTTGATGTCTCGTAACCCCAAGACTTCGTCCACAGCAACGGTCTCACCTGGGAACATTTTTGCATTCAGTTCGTCAAAAACGACAATGGCCCCTTTGGGCATACGCGGTAAAAAAGTTTCCAAAAGAACCTTGGTCGGCTCATACAAATCCACATCAAGGTACAAAAGACTGACCACCAAATGTGGATTTTCCTCTAGATAGACCGGTGCTGTTTGGGCGATGTCACCTTGTACCAATTCTACCTTGGGTATGTGACTTAATGGGCGATTCAGGTCATAAACTCGGACGGCTTCGTCAACACTGCCGCGCGCGGATCCCTTGAGTTCACCAACTTTTGTTAATGTTCCATCATTTCCAACGAGATCTTTCTCGTCCACCGATGGAAATCCATCAAACGTGTCAAAGCCGATAATTTTGCGAGTATGATTTGTGGGTTCAAGAATGGACGACAGTTTTGCCCAACCCAAAGTTCCGCCACCGTGCAAAACGCCCCCTTCAACAATTGATCCGTTCACATGCAGAATTTTCTGAAAAATCTCATACTTTGTCAGAAATTTGGCGATTGATTGGCGCGAAGCGTATTTGGGGAAGGCATCCAAACGGTTCACCAGACTGTCCGTTTCGGATTGGAACAAAGTTTCCATAGCGGAAAACTGATCGAGATCGCCTTTGGATTGGTTAAGCGGTTCGCGACTGTGTTTGACATCAGAATTAGACATGGGTGAAACCCTTCATTAGACTCGATTGTACACCCGCGGAAGCCGCAGAATAGCGCAGTTGGATCGAATAGCGTATTTGCTCAGAAATGTTCAGATTAGAAGAATGAATGAGGTATGAGCTAAAGAACAGAACATCGCTCTTGTTCATTTCGACGATGTTTATGGGGGCATCGAACACCCCCACAGGTAGAGACTTTTTTCCGACCTTGTAAGAATGCGGAATAGCGCCGTTCACGTGGCTACCCTTCATGACTGACAACGCTCCAGTGTGGGCAAAAGTATCCTGTAGTGGAATCCATACTGTGACTTCACTTTGGTTTCCTTGCACATAGAAATCATCTTGATGCCAGAAAGCTAACTCTTTGTTTTCAAATGGAACATCTATGCGAAGTGGGATTTTATGATAGATCACAGGCGCGTCAATCAAAGACTTTATAACGTTGGTGATGTTTGGGGTTTGGCCAAGCGCTAACAGCGCAGGATGGCCTTGCAGCTTGTCATATACTGCACTCACAATTTCAGGGTTCTCGCTGGCAAACTGAACCCATTTAGGATCTTGGATGGAGGTCGCCTCTGGCAAATGCTCTTTGATCACACTCAGAATAGCAGAGCCAATCGGCGCAATGTCTTGGATGGTTAGAAGCGAGCGGGAAAGGACACATCCTTGTGCGGAATATTCACTGTTCATCGGTGCCTCATTCACTAATTTCAGCTTTCTTTACTCGATCATGTTTGGAACTTAAAGATGATCATGGGAATCCTGTCAACTTATCCACCCTTATCGGACATTGGCGCATTCCGCAGAGAAAGTCTGCAATCCGCCCACCCTCCCAGTTTCTGCATTGGAGAAGCCAAGGATCGTGCGCCTGCAGCGAACGGCTGAAAAATCCGAATTCTGTGGGAAAACACCCGTTCGCGATCGCAGAAAGAGAACGCTTTGGCGACGCGCGAACGCCTTTCCTGTCAGGCCTTGCGCGTTTGCTGCAGCGCAGGAAAGATCTTGGCCAGTTTGCGGAGGTTTTGGGCGGTTGCGGCGAGGAGGAATTCGTCATTTGCACCGCATGGGCCACGTAGTCGGAGCCTTCAGAGGCCGAGGATGCGCTTGAGGTGCGCGAAGAGCATCTCGACCTTCTTCCGGAGCTTCATGGATATGTCGTATTGCTTGGTCTTTGCGATGTATCGGGCGACCTGGCGAGCGTCTTCGTGTTCTTCGCGGGTGATCGATCTGACATCTGCGTTCGGGCAGCATTTTGCCTTGGACGGGCATGCCTGGCAAGTCAGTTGCAGGGCACGGTATTTGGTTCTGCCCTGTCCGGTCGGCCCCCGGTTCGGGTCCGAATAGTTCCGCCGGAACTGCTTCAGCTCTTGGCCCTCGGGGCAGATGTATTGGTCGTTCTCTGCGTCCCATTCGAAATCCGCCCGGGTCCAGGTGCCATCGCTGCGGCCAGATTTGTCGAAGACGGGAATGTGCGGGGCAATCTTGCGTTCAACCAGCCAACCCAGCATCGGCCCGGTGCCATAGGCCGTGTCCGCGATCAGGTAGTTGTCGGAATAACTGAAGAATGCAGGGACTTTGCGGGCGGCTGTCCACTGACTGGCCGGGTCGCAATGCGAGGTGAACTTGGGCTGCACCTCGCTGCCGGCACCGAACGCGGCCTCGTCCAGCGTGTCGAGATACTCGCGAACTGCGCGGGATGCATCCGCTGGGTCGATGCTTGCCGCATCCCAGTCTTCTTTCGGCGTGAAGTTCTGCTTGTTGGCATCCGCTTCGATCAGGCTGGCGCCGATGGCCATGCGCTGGCCACTGACCAGACCTTCCGCGATGCAGCACGCAACGGTCGTCTCAAACCGATGGCGCAGCAGCTCACTTTCGCGGAAACGGCCGAGGCAGTTTTTGGAGAACGTCGAATGATCCGGCACCCGGTCACTCAGATCGAGGCGGCAGAACCAGCGATACGCGAGGTTCAGATGCACCTCATCGCAGAGCAGCTGCTCAGACCGGATGCCGAAACAGTATCCGACCAGAAGCATCCGGATCAACAGCTCGGGGTCGACCGACCGGCGGCCCGTGTGACTGTAAAAATCTGCAAGGTGGGCACGGATGCTGCTCAGGTCGATGAACCGGTCGATGGATCGCAGAAAGTGGTCTTGTGGAACGTGATCCTCCAGCGAGAACTCGTAGAACAACCCCGCCTGCGCTTCTTGTCTCGGTCCCAACATCGCCAAATCCCTCCAACAATACGGGAATTGAATCAGCAGTTCAGGCCGCAATCAAGGAAGAGTTTTTCAACAAAATATCCGCAAAGCAGACCTTGCCGCTAGGGCGAACTGCCACCGCCACCCGAACTAAACAGCGTCGACGGCAGGCGCATGCCGGTTTCCAGCGCGCCAAGGATCACTGTGGTTTTGCCACCGCCACCGTCGTGCACCACCCATTTGCGCAGCTCCACTGGCTCATCCGTGAACATTAGCTCCAGACTGCCGTAATCCGGGTTTTCGGGGTCCTGCGCGCGCACCACGGTCGAGGTACCGTCAAATCCGTGGCCGACCACCATATTCGCCTGATCCAGATTGACCCGCTTGGCCAGGATGATCGACAGCGGCGTGCGCCGCAGCGGGAAGGTTTCGGGCGGTTGATTTGATTTGGGGTCATGAATGCGCACGGCCCCGGCCCCGGCCACCACGGTGCCGCCGCCTGTGCCCTCATATTCAAACCGCATCCGGCCCGGACGATGCAGGTAAAGCTTACCTGTGGTCAGCGTACCGTCATCATTGATCTGGGTGAAGGTCGCCGTCGCCGTCTTCATTCCGTTCAGATAGCCCGAGATCTCTTTCAGGCTCAGCTTATCCCCGGCCCAGGCAGCAGAGGAAAACACAAGGGCGCAACAGCTCAGCGCGATAGCAGACAGAATATGTTTCATGAGATCTAGATAAGCCTTGCCGGACAAATGAAAAGAGGCCGGATCAGTTCTGACCCAGCCTCGCAGTGTCATGCGCGATTTATTGCTCTGGCACCAGGATTTCGCGTTTGCCCACGTGATTTGCAGGTGAGACGAGACCTTCGTCCTCCATCTGCTCAACCAGTCGCGCGGCCTTGTTATAGCCGATGGCCAGTTTGCGCTGAATATAGGAGGTAGAGCACTTGCGATCCTTGATCACGATCTGCACCGCCGAGTCGTATAGCGCGTCTTCGCCATTGGTATTGCCACCGGTGTTCAGGCCCAGAACCGCGTCGATATTGTCGGCCTTGTCATCATCCGGACCATCAACAACCCCGTTCATATAGGCAGGCGGACCAAACTGCTTCAGGTGGTTCACCACCTCTTCAACCTCTTCATCCGACACAAATGGCCCATGGCAGCGGGTGATCTTGGCGCCGCCCGCCATATAGAGCATATCGCCCATCCCCAGGAGCTGTTCTGCCCCCATTTCGCCAAGAATAGTCCGGCTGTCGATTTTCGACGTCACCTGGAACGAAATCCGGGTAGGGAAGTTGGCCTTGATGGTACCGGTGATCACATCCACCGAGGGCCGCTGTGTGGCCATGATCAGGTGAATACCAGAGGCCCGCGCCATCTGCGCAAGACGCTGAATACAGGCCTCGATCTCCTTGCCCGCTACCATCATCAGATCAGCCATCTCATCGACGATCACCACGATATAGGGCAGCGCCTCGGGGGCGAATTCATCCGTCTCGAACACTGGCTCGCCAGTGTCATCATCAAATCCGGTCTGCACCGTGCGGCTGAACATCTCGCCCTTGGCCAGGGCTTCCTTCACCCGACCATTGTAGCCGGCGATGTTGCGCACACCCATCTTGGACATCTTGCGGTAGCGATCTTCCATTTCGCCGACGACCCATTTCAGCGCCACGACTGCCTTTTTGGGGTCGGTCACAACAGGCGACAACAGATGCGGGATACCGTCATAGACGGAAAGCTCCAACATCTTGGGGTCGATCATGATCAAGCGGCATTCCTCTGGTGACAGTTTGTAAAGCAGCGACAGGATCATGGTATTGATCGCAACCGATTTACCCGAGCCCGTGGTCCCAGCAATCAGCAAATGCGGCATCTTAGCCAGATCGGCCACCATGGAGGACCCACCGATATCCTTGCCCAGCGCCAAAGGCAGGCTCTGAATGCCATCTCCATAGTCGCGCGACGACAGGATTTCACGGAAGTTCACCATCTCGCGCTTTTCATTAGGCAGTTCAATGCCAATGACCGTCCGACCCGGCACGGTGGAGACCCGCGCTGACAAGGCCGACATCGAGCGCGCAATATCATCAGACAGGCCAATCACACGGCTGGCCTTGAGACCAGGAGCTGGTTCCAGTTCATACATGGTGACAACAGGCCCAGGACGCACCGAGACGATCTCGCCCTTCACGCCATAGTCATCCAGCACCACTTCCAGCATGCGCGCATTTTCTTCCAAAGCTTCGTCACTCAGGTGGTGGCGTTCGACCCCATTGGGGTGGCCAAGCAGCGAGAGCGGCGGCAGTTCAAAATCGGCGGCATTATCCTCAAAGGCCAGCGCAGGCTGGGCTTCGGCCTTGGCCCGCGTCGAGGGCTGCACTGGCTTACGCTGGGGTTGCTCCACAACGGCCTTACGCGGCGTGGCGACGGGCAGTTCATATTCAACCGGATCCGCAGCTTTTTGAGCAGAAACCGTCTTTGGCGCTGCACCAAATTCGCGGTTGATCACGCGACCTGCAGGCAGATCTTCTGAGGCAACCCGATCTGGCGCAAGCTCTGAGGACACATCCATAGCTGTGGGTTCAGGGGCAGATCTCTGCTGGGCGGGCTCTGCTTCCATCGAAGCGGCCTCAAGGTCCGGAACCTGATGTAACTCTGGAGCAGAAGGCGCAAATGCAGCCACTGCAGGCGCGGCAGGAATGCTCTGTGTTGCAGTCAGCGGTGGCTCAGGTGGCAAATTGGCTTGGGCTGCGTTTGGATTAAACAACAAAGGTTCCGCCCGCTTGCCACGTCCCTTGGTCAGGGGGAGATCCGGGTCATGGTCCGGCGCTTGGCTCGCTGCACGACGAATGCGCACAGCGCTGGCAATCTTTTCTGATATCCGCGCATCGCCTGACAGCAAGGATTCACCAGATTGCGCCGTTTCCACCAGCTCTGGTTCCGGCATTTGATCTGGGATCTCTTCGGGGTCAGAGCGACGCATCAAGCCTGGCACGCGAGCAAACAGCCCAACCTTTTCAGGCCTGTCCTCAACAAAGTCATCTTCAGCGGCCTCTGCACCAGTGCCGCTCTGCGGATAGCTTTCAAACATCTGCGCGCCATCGTCTTCTGCAATCCAGGCGTCCTCTTCGGCCTGTAATTTGGCCGCGCGACGCTGTTCACGCAGCGCCATAGCGGCTTTAAAGCCGCTGGTGGCACCCCGCCCCAGCAGACTGGCAATGCCGCCATAGATGATCACAAAGCCCAGGGTCAGATAGCGCCCAGCACGGGACATTTCACCACGGCTGAACCCAGCCACAAAAGCCCCAAGCGCCAGCATGCCAAAGGCCATCAACAACGACATCAATTTGACGGCAAAATGCGAACTGACTGGCAAGAGCGTCAGCAAAGCTCCCATGACGGTATCACCGAACAATCCACCCAAGCCGAAGCTATGGGTCGCTTTCCATTCGACACCCGGTACCAGGGTCGCCGCATAGATAGAGGCCACAGCCAATAGAACAGGCGCAAAAATCATCCGACCAAGCACGCGGTCTTCACCACTGTGCAGTAGGAACCGCAGGCCCCAGGCCAATGGCGTCAGCGCAAGGCTCCAGGCCGCCCAGCCCACAATCATGAACAAGGGTGCCGCGATCGAGGCCCCAGGGCGGCCAAGCCAATTCTGCACCGGCGCATCGGTAGAGACCATCCAATTGGGGTCATCCGGCGTATAGGAGCCAACCATCGCAGCCACAAAAACGCCGAGGCCAATCAGGAAAATCCCAATCAGTTCCTTGCCACGCTTTTCGATCGCCGCCTGCATCGAACTGTCAAGCAGGGGGTCCCTGCTGCGGGTTTGAAATGCCATGCCTACCTCGGTTCATTGTTGCCGATCTGTCCTGATTGTATCACAGGATCTAATTACCGGTCGTTCTTAAGTATTGGCCATGTCCCCAAGAGCCCCGGGGCCATCGCAGTCATTCAAGCGTCGTAAAGACAGCGTCGCAGTTTGGTCAGCGCTTCTCGCGTCACCTCGGGCGCGGCCACCAGTGCCACCCGGATATAGCCAGCACCAGGGTTCCCCTCGCCGCTGCCCTGCGCCAGATAGGCACCAGGCAAAACCCGCACACCGGTCTGCCTCCACAGCTTCAGCGCCGCTTCCTCGCCATCTGGCACCGGAAGCCAGAGGAAAAAGCCCGCCTCGGGTGATACATAGCCGTCGAGCCCAGCGAAAACTTCATCCGCGATTTTGTATTTCTCAACATAAAGCGCCCGGTTTTCCACCACATGGGTTTCATCCGCCCAGACCGCTGCCGCGGCGGCCTGCAAAGGCCCCGGCAAGGGCGCGCCGGAATAGGCGCGCAGCTGTTTGATCCGTTTGATATTTTCCGGGCCAGAGGCAATCACCCCAGAGCGCAGCCCCGGCAGGTTTGACCGTTTGGAGAGCGAATTGAACAGCACCAGCCGTTCCGGATCCGCCCCCATCTCCTGCGCCACGGTGAGGGCACCAATGGGGGCCTCGTCGCGATAGATCTCGCTGTAGCATTCATCGGCAAAGATGCAGAAATCATGCTTCTCGGCCAAGGCGATCAGCCGCTGCCAATAGGCGCGATCGGCTACGGCCCCCTGCGGATTGGCAGGCGAGCAGATATAGGCAATGGCCGTGCGTTCCAGCAGCTCTTCGGGCAGGTTTTCATAATCGGGTAGATGACCGGAGGCTGCGGTTGCCGGCAGGAACACGGGCTCTGCCGCAACAGACAGGCTGGCCACCATATAGACCTGATAGAAGGGGTTCGGGATCAGGATCGCTGGTTTTGCGCCATTCTTGGTTTCAGGGCAGAGCGCCATGGCGGCGTTATACAATCCCTCACGGGTGCCATTCAGCGCCATGATCTGCGTTGCCGGATCCATAGTGACACCGTAGCGGTTGGAAATCCAACCTGCCATCGCGCCGCGCAGATCATCAGAACCATCATTGGGCGGATAGCTGTTAAAGCCCGCCGCATTCTCAACGATGACATCCGTCACCCACTGGGGGAATTGGTGTTTTGGCTCGCCAATGGTCATATGCACCACATCGCCGCCGGGCGTGTGATGGTCCAAAAGCGCCCGCAGGCGCGGAAACGCATAGGCTGGCAGGTTCGCAAACCGCTCAGGGAAATTCATAGCTGTGCCTCAAGTTCGGGATCATTCACGCCCCGTTTGCAATCAAATTACAGAGCAAGAGCCCATGCGTCCAGCCGCAGGATGCGGCCTTGGCCAAATTTGTGGCATTCCCGCCAGACTTTGCGTCTCACCGGCGCGACTTTAGACAGCCAAAGCCGCCTCAACCCCCATGCCAACCCGCAGCAGAGCCTCTTCGCAATCGGGCTGACCAAGGATTTGCAAACCGCAGCTGGGGGTGCCCGTTGGCAGGCTCAGCCCGCATGTGCCCATCAGGTTGCCAATACGGGTGTTGCGCAGTGTCAGCAGATTGGCCTGCACATAGTAATCCTCTTCCTGTTCCAGCCGCGCCAGATTGGGCGGCAGGATCGGGCAGCTGGGGGTCAAGACACCATCAAAACCAGCCACTGCCTGATCCCAGGCCATGCGGGCTTGCTCCAGCTTGGCCCAGGCTGCGACATAGTCCGGACCTGAGAAACCCGCGCCGGAGCGGAACCGTTCCAGTATCTTGTCAAACATCACCTCAGGGCTGGCCTCAATCACGTCTTTCCACAATCCATAGGCCTCAGTGGTGAACAGAATTGCGCTAAACCCCATGGCCTCAGCCAACTCAGGCACCTCCAACGGCACGATCTCAGCGCCTGCCTCTTGTAGCTTTTGCAGGGCATCAGCGTAGCTTTGGGCGACAACCGGGTCGAGTTCCTCCTGCGCCATGGTCTGCAGATCGGCAAAACGCCGCCCCTTGAGGTCGCCCGCACCGCGCAGATCCGGCCCCTCGGTCCCCTCCAGCAATCCCAGGAAAAGACCAGCGTCCTCAACCGAGCGTACCAGCGGGCCGACAGTATCGAACTTGAGACAGAGAGGCACCACCCCTTCGAGGCTGATCCGCCCGGCAGTGGTTTTTAGCCCAACCAGATCGTTCCAGGCAGAGGGAATACGCACCGATCCCCCTGTATCAGAGCCAATAGCGCCCGCCGCCATATCAAAAGCGACCGAGGCGGCTGCACCGGAGGATGAGCCGCCCGGCACCGCCCCTTCATCGTTCACGCAGGGGGGCGTTGCCTTCACCGGGTTGAGGCCCAGCCCGGAAAAGGCCAGCTCGCTCATATGGGTTTTGCCAAGACAGACACTGCCCATGGAGGTTGCTACCTCCAATACCAATGCGTCCTGATCCGGCACCCGATCTTTCAACAAATCAGACCCCGCCTCGGTCTTGGCCCCTGCGGAATCAAACAGGTCTTTCCAGCTGATCGGCACCCCATCGAGGGGCGAGCGCCGCAGCCCCATTCGGGCGCGTTCCGCGGCCGCAGTGGCTTCCGCCAAGGCGCGTTCGTGGGTGACTTCGCTGTAGATACGATCCCGGTGCGGATGTGCGTCGATAGCCGCCAGATAGCATTCGGTCAAAGCAACCGGGTCAATCTCCCGTGCCGCAATTCCCCGCCCCAAATCTGCGGCACTCATCTTCAACCAGTCCTGCATTGCCATCTCTCCCATGGATTTTCCAGGACGGTAGCCTCCTGCTGAACCTCGTACAATCCCGAAGACCAAAGTCAGCGCGGGCCAGCGGCTTAGATCTGCCGAATTGCCCTCCGGTGGCATGGACAATTCCACCAATCAGCGCATATTGCGAGGTATGAAAAACACATCCGATATTCTGATCGTAGGTGGTGGTCTGAATGGCCCTGCTCTGGCTTTGGCACTGGCTCAGACGGGTCATAGCGTCACTGTGATCGACGCCCTGCCAAGGGGCGGATTTAAGGAAGAGGATTTTGATGGGCGCGGCTATGCCTTGGCCTTGGCCTCGCAGCGGTTGCTGCATCAGATCGGCATCTGGCCCTTGGTGGCAGAGCAGGCGCAGCCCATGCTGGAAATCAAGGCCAGCGATGGTCATGCCGGGGAAGGGGCATCGCCGTTTTTCCTGCATTTTGACCACCGCGAAATCGAAGAAGGCCCGATGGGCTATATGCTGGAGGATCGCTATCTGCGTCGCGCCTTGCTGCAGGCGATGGAAGATGAACCAAGCATCACCCAGATCAATGAGGCCCGCGTTGTCGCCCAGGAGGCGGATCAGACCGGCGTCACTCTGACGCTAGAGAGTGGCGAGACTCTGCGGGGCGGTATTCTGGTCGGCGCAGACGGGCGCAAGAGCGGCACCGCAGCCCGCGCCGGGATCACGCGCAGCGGCTGGGACTATGGCCAGACCGCGCTGGTCTGCGCCATTGATCACGAAAAACCACACCACGGCATTGCCCACCAGTTCTTCATGGAGCCCGGCCCGCTGGCGATCCTGCCGCTGCCCGGCAATCGTTCCTCGATTGTCTGGAGCGAAAAGACCGAGATGGCTCAGGCAATCCACGGTCTGGAGGATGCCGATTACATCACTGCCCTGAAACCGCGCTTTGGTGACTTTCTTGGTGAGATCTCTCTGGCAGGCAAGCGCTTTACCTATCCGCTGAACCTGACCATCGCCAATAGTTTCATTGGTACCCGGATGGCGCTGATTGGGGATGCGGCCCATGGCATGCACCCCATCGCCGGACAGGGGCTGAACGCCGGGTTGCGCGATGTTGGCGCCCTGGCTGAGGTGCTGACCGAGGCCAAACGCCGCGGTGAAGACGCAGGTTCTTCGCTGGTTCTGGAGCGTTATCAACAGTGGCGCCGCTTTGATACGGCCACGCTTGTGGCCAGCACAGACATGGTCAACAAATTGTTTTCCAACGACAACCCGCTGCTGCGGTTTGGCCGTGATCTAGGGATGGGACTGGTGAACAGCCTGCCGGGCCTCAGGCGTGGTTTCATGCGCGAGGCCGCCGGGCTGACCGGCGATTTGCCGCGTCTGCTCAAAGGCGAAGCCATTTGACCTCTCGCCATCCGCAAGGGGGCGCTCCCGCCCATTCCGTCAACACCTCTGGTGTTGCGATCCAGTTGGGCCAAGCGCCTTGCCCACCGGCAAGGCGCGGCACCGCTGGTTTCGCAGCTGTCGCGAATACCGACCCACGCGGCCAGCCCTCTTGCCACATAGCGCCATTTTCCAGGCACTGCCAAATCCACCACATATCAAATAGCGCGCCCGCTGTGCGTCAGCTCAGCGCCGGGCCCAACGCCGCCAAGTTGCCCCAACGGGGCAGCTGCGGGGGCGGGAGCCCCTCCCTTGTCAAGTCAAACTATCAGGAGTTTTGGCCACAATCCAAAGCCTAGATGTCCGCCTTACCCCATCGGCCTAGTCAATTACGCGGGCTTCATCCACCAACATGACCGGAATACCGTTACGGATAGGAAAGGCCAGGTTTGCGGCCTTGGACCGCAGCTCCTGTGCCTCGGCGTCATACTCAAGCGTGCCTTGGGTTTTTGGACAGACCAGGGCCTCCAGCATGCGGCGATCAAAGGTCACCGGTTTTGTATCACTCATTGCAAGATATCCTCATGTGCGCCGCCCCGAAGGGCAAACTCGATCAATGTCACCAGCGTTTTCCGCCTTGTGGCAAGACAGGGCGACTCTAGCAAGGCCTGTTTGTCCTCGGGCTCAAACTCCAACAACATCGACAGAGAGTTGATAAGCAGCTCATCTTCAGCCTCGCTCAACGAGCCCCAATCCGTAGACAGGCCCTGCGCCACAAAGAACCGCTCCAACAGGGACAGGAAACCAGTGCGATCAAACTCCGGGTCCAGCTCACCAGAACTGCCAAGATCACGATCAAAACCGCTCCAGCTCACGTCACAGCGGCGATAGGGGCTAAAGCCGGTGACCTCTCCCAGAACGCGAAACCGGGACAGGCCGGACAGGGTGACCATATAGCGACCGTCCTCAGTCTCGGAAAACTGTGTCACCCGGCCGGCGCAGCCTATGGCGTGCAGCGCCTCGGCATCCCCTGGTCGAGCACAGGGTTGGATCATGCCAATCAGACGTTCCGGAGTTTTCAGCGCATCCTCAAACATCTGCAGGTAGCGGGGTTCAAAAATATGCAGCGGCAGGCGCGCCCGGGGCAATAAAATCGCCCGAGGCAATGGGAAGACAGCAATAGTGTCCGGCAGATCCGCGATATGCATCATGGCTATTACTGTAGGGCAGAGACGCGATTAGGCAAAAATTAATGAGCTCAGCTTGCGTCGCCCATTCAAAACCACCGGGTCATTTGGCTGAAGCGCATCAAAGATGGTGAAAAGCTGTGCCTTGGCAGCGCCCTCATTCCATTCCCGATCGCGACGGAACAGCTCCAGCAACTCTGTGACAGCAGCCTCGGCATCTCCGGCGGCATGCAGCGCCTGCGCCAGTTCAAACCGCGCCTCCAGATCCTCTGGGTTGGCCTCGACCTTGGAAGCCAGTTCCGCAACCGGGCCGGCATTTTCCGCCTGTCGCGCCAGTTCGATCTGCGCCCGCGCCGCCTCAATCTCAGCAGCATCGGCGATCTCTGCCGGAGCACCATTCAGAGCCGCCTCGGCCTGGTCCAGATCTCCCAGCGCAATATGCGCCCGCGCCAGGCCGCCATAGGCCGCGGCGCTCTTGTCATCTTCGCCAATGATTGCCGCAAAGGTCTGCGCCGCGTCGGCAACCTCGCCCTCTGTCAGCATCTGTTCCGCCACTTCCAGCGCCTCGGCCAGGCCGCCATCCGCGCTGCCACCGCCAGCCTCGATCGCCTTGTTCACAAAGGCTTCGATCTCACTCGGCGGGACATTCCCCTGGAACATATCGAGCGGGCGCCCCTCAACAAAGGCAACAACAGTTGGGATGGATTGCAGAGGCAAGCCCTGCTGTGACAACGCCTGCACCAGACGCTGGTTCTCATCCACATTGACCTTGGCCATGGTGACCGCGCCCTTGGCTTTGGTCACGACCGCTTCCAAAGCAGGGCCAAGCGTCTTACATGGGCCACACCACGGCGCCCAGAAATCAACAATCACCGGTGCCTGCATCGAGGCCTCGACCACATCCTGCATAAAGGTCGCCTCACCGACGTCCTTGATCAAATCACCTGCGGGGGCTGCTGTGCCCGCTCCGCCAATAATGTCCATTGTCTCAATCTTCTCCGTTTGAAGCTTGGCCCCTATATGGAGCCCTGAAGCACAGAAACCAAGAGAGGAGTTCGCCACAGCCCTCCTCTCTCCGCATTTCTCACCGCCTGAGGCCCATCAGACCAGACCGCAAAGAGGCGCAACCGCGCCGCGCGTCAGCGCGGCGCTCGGCCCAACGGGAGGCGGGCATCTGTGATGCCCAAACGACGGGCGGGAGCCGCCCCTGCCCTTTAACGCTTACAGATCAAAAGTCGCAAAGACTGGCGCATGGTCGCTGGGCTTTTCCCAACCACGCGCGGCGCGCAGAACCCGGCTGGAATGCGCCGCCTGCTTGATGTCTTCGGTGGCCCAGACATGGTCTAACCGTCGCCCCTTGTCCGCTGCATCCCAATCTTTGGCGCGATAGCTCCACCAGCTATACAGCAACCCTTCGGGGATATCCGCCCGGGTTACATCCGCCCAACTGCCAGCCTCCTGCACCTCTGCCAACAGATCCACCTCCACTGGCGTGTGGCTGACAATTTTCAGCATCTTCTTGTGATCCCAGACATCATCCTCGCGGGGCGCGATATTCAGATCCCCTACCAGAATGGACTTCTCGGGCCGCTCAGCCTTGAACCAATCCCGCATCTCACTGAGGTAATCCAGCTTCTGACCAAATTTCTCATTCACCGCGCGGTCGGGCTTATCCCCGCCTGCAGGCACATAGAAATTATGCACGGTTACACCGTTCTCCAAGCGCCCAGCGATATGACGGGCGTGACCAAGATTGGCAAAATCCTCAGCCCCGGCCTCCTCGATGGGCAGGCGCGACAGAATGGCGACGCCGTTATAGCCCTTCTGGCCGCGTGCCACCATGTGGGGATAGCCCAACTCGGCAAAACCCTCGGTCGGGATCAGATCCACCGGGCTTTTGCACTCCTGCAGGCACAGCACATCCGGGCCTTCCTCGCGCATGAGTTTCTGCACCAGCCCTTCGCGCAGGCGGACAGAGTTGATGTTCCAAGTGGCAAGGGTAAAGGCCATGCTGCGTCTCTCTTCCTAGATGAGTTGCCCCTGAACATGCATGAACAGAAGGGGAACCTCTAGACTGGAAAATCAAAGATGCATCTTTTTCTGAGCATGAGGTCGGATTTTGGTGAAATTTGCTTGCCATTTTTCATTTGTTTTTCCAAAGCTGCCCAAACTGCTCTTCACACAGAGGCCCTGCGCCGTGCCACGCTCCTCCGTCCTCGGGCAACGCCCAGGGCACCCCTATAAAAAAGCCTATGACTGGTGGCCGCCCCCGGGTGGTGCTACCTGAGCTGACTGTTCAGCCATTCCCCTCATATGACCTGTCCAACATGCCCGCGCGCATGCTTTTTTATGGAGGCCTATCCATGGCCAATGCCACCCTTCGTTCCGACGATGCCCTTGTTCACCTCACCTTTGCCGATGGCAGCAGTGCCGATTTCCCCTACATCTGGCTGCGCGACAATGATCCCGCCGGTTTCCACCCGCAGACCCAGGAACGGATCACCGATCTGACCGCCATTCCCCTGGATGTGACCCCCAGCAAAATCGAGACTGATGGCCAGAGCCTCAGCATCTGGTGGCAGGGGGACGAGACCATCTCCACCTTTGATCTGTCCTGGTTGAGCGCGCGGCGCCCTGGCCAATATGCCGCCGATCCGGCGCGCACCGGCTTCCACCACTGGCGCAAAGATCTCGGCGCTCAGGGTATTCCCCGCGCCAGGGCCGATGAGGTCCAGACCTCGGATCAGGCCCTGCAGGATTGGTTGATCCAGACCCAGAAATACGGGCTCTCCATTGTGGAAGGGTTGGCCGACAGCACCGAGGCCGGCATGGATGTCGCCCGCCGCATCGGTTTCCTGCGGGAAACCAACTTTGGCCTGACCTTCGAAGTCCAGTCCAAGCCAAATCCGAACAATCTGGCCTATACCCCCATAGCCCTGCCCCTGCACACCGATCTGACCAACCAGGAACTGCCTCCCGGCTTTCAATTCCTGCATTGTCTGGCAAATGAGGCCACGGGCGGCGGCTCGCTGTTCTGCGACGGCTACGCCATTGCAGAAGATCTGCGCAAGACAGACCCAGAGGCCTTTGCCCTGCTGTCCACGGTCTCGATCCCGTTCCGGTTCCACGATCAGGTTACCGATATCAGAAACCGGAAGAAGGTCATCAATCTGGATGAAGACGGGCAGATCATCGAGATCTGCTTTAATGCGCATCTGGCCGATATCCTCGACCTCGCACCCGATCTGATGACCCGTTACTACCGCGCCTATCGTCAGTTCATGATCATGACCCGCAGCGCCGATTATCTGGTCACGCTGAAACTCAAAGGCGGCGAGATGGTGGTGTTTGACAACCGCCGGGTTCTTCATGGCCGTGATGCTTTTGACCCGCAGACCGGGTTCCGGCACCTGCATGGCTGCTACGTCGATCGCGGTGAATTTGAAAGCCGCCTGCGCCTGTTGCAACGCTAGGGCGAAAAAAGGGCCGGGCGCGATGCCCGGCCTAGTCCAACAGGGAGGTGCATGTCATGACCCGGACATGCGCGGGATACGAACATGGTTAAAGATGCGCTAAGAATGTGTCTTTGACCTATGTCAATAAAAACACCTTAGCTGATCAGACGATATCCGCCGGACTCCGTCACCAGGATACGCGCATTTGAGGGATCGGGCTCGATCTTCTGGCGCAGACGGTAGATATGGGTTTCCAGAGTGTGGGTTGTGACCCCGGCGTTATAGCCCCAGACCTCATGCAGCAGCACATCGCGCGCCACCACACCATCGGTGGAGCGATAGAGGAACTTCAGGATATTGGTCTCTTTCTCGGTGAGGCGGATCTTGCGGTCATCCTCGGTCATCAGCATCTTCATCGCAGGTTTGAACGTATAGGGCCCAAGGACAAAGACCGCGTCTTCGGATTGCTCATGCTGGCGCAGCTGGGCGCGGATCCGCGCCAGAAGCACCGGAAATTTAAAGGGTTTCGAGACATAGTCGTTGGCGCCGGCATCCAGGCCCAGGATGGTATCGGAATCGCTGTCATGGCCTGTCAGCATCAGAATCGGCGCCTTGACGCCCTGTTTGCGCATCAGGCGGCACAGCTCACGTCCATCGGTATCGGGCAGACCAACGTCCAGGATCACCAGATCATACAGCGCTTCTTTGACACGCTCCATGGCGCCCTGGCCATTCTCGGCCTCAAAGACATCAAAGTCTTCGGTCATGATCAGCTGTTCGCTCAGGGCCTCGCGCAGGTCCTCGTCGTCGTCCACCAGTAGAATTTTTTTCAATTGCGCCATGTCTCTACTCTCCTGCCTCTACTCTCCTGTTTCCATGACTGACAGATGCGCTTCCATCATGCAAAGGACAAGATATGCTGCAAAACACTCACGCCGTCGTGTCCACAGCAAAGGATTTGTTTCACTTCTGTCGAAATTGGGCCTAGGAAAGGCCCGTTATTGTGTACCAACCGCTGGATCTGCTGCATGAGCCTGATGCCCTCCATGATCGAACTGCTGGCCCGCGCGCGCGTGGATCTGCGCATGGGGCTGCCCGTTGTCCTCATTGAGGAGGGTCAGGCTGCCCTCGCCATCGCGGCTGAAAGCCTGTCCCAGGAACGGCTGAAGGACATGCAGGCGCTGGGGGAGGTCACTCTGGCCCTGACCGCGCGGCGGGCCGAAACACTCAAGGCCCGCGCCTATGATGGGGATACCGCCCGCATCCGTCTGCCAGAGGTGGCAACCCTGGACTGGATTCAAGCGATTGCTGATCCTGCGGATGATCTGAATGCCCCCATGAAGGGCCCGCTGATCAGTGCCCGCGAAGGCAGCGCCGCGCTGCACCGTCTTGCCATTGCTCTGGTCAAATCCGCCCGACTGCTACCTGCGGCCCTTTTGGTGCCACTGAAAGGCACAGGCGCGCAATTTGCCACCGATCACGGGCTGACTTTGCTGCCACAGGCCGCAGCAGAACCGCTGATGAGCCAAAGCTCGCCGCTACATGCGGTTGCCGCTGCCCGTCTGCCGATACAGGCTGCCGAAGCCGGGCGGCTTCATATCTTCCGCCCCGAAGATGGCGCCGAAGAACACTATGCTATCGAGATTGGCCGTCCTGATCGCAGCAAGCCGGTGCTGGCGCGACTGCATTCGGCCTGCTTCACCGGCGATGTGCTGGGTTCGCTCAAATGTGACTGCGGCCCGCAGCTCAATGCTGCTCTCGCGCAGATGGGGACGCAGGGCAGTGGTGTCTTGCTCTACCTCAATCAAGAGGGTCGCGGTATTGGTCTCGCCAATAAGATGCGCGCCTATTCCCTTCAGGATCAGGGGTTTGACACAGTTGAGGCCAATCACCGCCTCGGTTTTGAGGATGATGAACGGGATTTCCGGCTTGGCTCTGCCATCCTGAAAGCGCTGGGGTTCTCGCAGGTGCGGTTGCTGACCAATAACCCCAACAAGATTGCGATGATGGAGAAAACCGGGATCAAGGTTGCGGAACGTGTCGAGTTGAAGGTTGGAGAAAACGCTTTCAACGCGCAGTACCTGGCCACCAAGGCGGCCAAATCCGGGCATATGTTGTGAGCAACCTGCCCTTTTCTGCCGCTGATCTGGTACTGACCCGGCAGGGTCTGCGCTTTGCCGGCCGCTTACTGCCCTGCAGCATCGGCAAGGGTGGGATCTCCACTGATAAGCGCGAAGGCGACGGGGCCACCCCCACCGGGGTGCATCACATTGTCGGAATGCTTTACCGTCCGGACCGCATGGCGCGCCCCAATGCCTGGGCACAGCAAATAGGCCCGCGTGACCTATGGTCTGACGATGGACGCGATACCCATTACAACAGCCGGGTTACAGCGCCCTATGGCTATAGCCACGAGCACCTGCGCCGTGCCGACCCGCTTTATGATCTGGTGCTGATACTGGATTGGAACTGGCCCAATGCTACCCCCGGCAAGGGTTCTGCCATCTTTATCCATCAATGGCGCCGCCCGGGATACCCGACCGAAGGCTGCATCGCCTTTGACCGCAGCGATCTGCATTGGCTGACCGCCCGCGTGGTGCCGGGCAGCCGGGTGATTGTCCCCAATCTGGTATAGTTATTCAGGATAGCGGCGCTGCGCCGTGGCCCGCGCCAGAACCTTGCCGCCCTTGCGCGCTGTCACGGTCCATTCATAGGTATGCACCCCACTCGGAGGGCAGGGGCTCTTGTAAGTGAAGCTGCCTTCAGGAACGGTCCCATCGCCAGACATTGCGATCCGCTTGCTGCCGCCATGGTTGTAACTGGGCACATCCAGATCCTTGAGGCGGAATTGCACCGAAGTGGTCCCCTCAGGCAGGCCCCTGAGCACAAAAGCAGGGTTTCCCACCTTGTTCGGGCTTCCGGTGGTGCAGCTTGGAATATTGCCCCAAGAGGAAAATTTCAACGAAAGCTCCCCGGCCTGAACGCCCGTTGCGCCCATCAGGAGAGTCAGTATCAGAATGGCTTTCTTCATCGTTACGCATCTCGCAATTGTTAAGGTCTAGCTCACTTGCCTATAGGCCCTGGCCCCAAAAATGGCGGAACCAACCCGGACATGGGTAGCACCATGGGCGATTGCAGTTTCAAAGTCACCACTCATCCCCATGGAGAGACCCTGCAACCCATTGCGTGCGGCCATCTCTGACAGTTGTGTAAAATGATCGGTGGCCACCTCTGAAACCGGCGGGATACACATCAGCCCCTTGATTGGCAGATCCAAGGCGCGGCACTCAGCAACAAACCCGTCGGCCTCGGCAGGCAGAATACCGGCCTTTTGCGGCTCGGCCCCGGTATTGACCTGAATAAAAAGATCCGGACACTTGCCCAGCTCCTGCGCCAGTCGCACCAGGGCTTTGGCCAACTTGGGACGGTCCAATGTGTGGATAGAGCTGAACAGCTCCATCGCCTGACGCGCCTTGTTGGTTTGCAAAGGGCCAATCAGATGCAGATCCAGCCCCGTGTAAGCCTCGGCAAAATCGGGCCATTTCCCCATGGCCTCCTGCACGCGGTTTTCACCAAAACAGCGCTGTCCTTCGCCCAGAACCGTCGCCACCCGCGCGTTTGGCTGAACTTTGGACACCGCGATCAGGGTCACCGATCCTTCGGGACGGCCAGCAGCAGCCTCTGCCGCTGTGATACGAGTTTTGATTTCTTGCAGCGACATTTAGCGTCCTCCGGTTTTGACGCCAAAACAACACTGTTTGGCAGCAAATGTTAAGAGCCAAACGAAAAGGGCGAGCTCTGTTAAGAGCCCGCCCCCAATTCACGCTAAGCGTAGTTCAGCTTAGAAGCTGAAGTATACACCAGCCTGGAACTGGTTGTCATCGTCTGCTTCGTCAACATAACCAGCAACGAAGGTAGCGCCGCCACCCAGGTCGTACTGGTAGTTGATGCCGAAGGAGGTGCCGTCAGCTGTGTCAGCTGCGGTAACAACACCGGAAACGTCGGTGGAGTTAACCCAAACCAGGATGTTGGAAGCCGCGCCGATGTCCATGTTACCTTCGAGAGTAACCGAGTCAGCCGCGTCAGTCGAACCATAGGCCAGACGTGCGCCAAATGCGCCGAAGTCACCGCCAGCTGCGACGAATGTGACGTCGTTTGCTGCAACCGAAGAGGACTGAGCAGCAGCTGTCACATAGTAGTCGGAGAAGGAGTATGTCAGCATGATACCGGTGCGGTCTTCGCCACCAGCTTTACCCAGAACGGTACCGCCGTTCTGCTGGCTGTAGGAGATGTGACCAGTGAAGCCGCCCATGGAGTACAGAGCTTCGATACCGTTTGCGCCCATGCCGTCGGAGGAATACGCATCCCAGTTAAAGGCAGTACCGGTGCGGGATTTGATCACAACTGAGTGGAAACCCATGCCGTCGATGCCTGTGCCAGCAGAACGTGTTCCGGTGGTGAACAGGCCAGGTGCGTTTTCAACAGCACCGATGATGTTGCCAACGTTGACAGCCAGGCCGCCATAGGTCACGCCAAAACGTGCACCGTTGAAGCCGTTGTCGTCAGCCAGCTCATCTGCGCCGTTCAGGGCTGGGCCGTCGGAATCACCTGCGGTACCAGCGGAACCAGCAGGATTGCCGTCACGGCTTTCGGACTGCATACGAACGCGTGCGTTGAAGCCGATGCCGCCATCGGTTTCGGTGGACATGTCGACCTGCAGACGCAGACGGCTGGTGATGTTGGTTTCGGAAACACCAGCAGTACGCTCGTTAGCGGAGTTATAGTCCAGACCAAAACGGCCGTAACCGGACAGACGGACGTCAGCAGCTGCCATGCCGGCAGTGGCGATCAGCGCGGTAGTCGCGAAGAGAACCTTTTTCATCGATTTTTCCCTCGGTTTTCAATTCTGATGCCCAAACCGGGGAATCCGGTGTGGGTATGACAAGGGGTTTCGCTTTTTCACCCCCGTTTTGGCAAGAGCGCCCCATCCGTCAGCCAGCATTGCACTCGGGGATGGTGCAGCTTTGCCACAGTCTTTAGTCCCGCCCGGTGCTTCACGGTCTGAATCACGCCATTTCATTAACAGGCGCGCTTCTTTGCAGCCAAAGTCCAAGCAGAACTGCCACCCCCGTTTTTCCCGCAATTGGTTGTGGCCCATATATAACTGTCCAACCACACGATTCGCAGGAAGCTGCCAGCGAGAGCTAAAGCCCTTGCTCCGCAACCCACCGATACGATAGGAGTTCCGCAAGATACTGGCGCCAGGAGCGACGATGACACAGCATAAGATAATTAGAACGACCCTTGTTGGGGTTTTGTGCTTTGGTTTAGCGGCCTGTGGCGGGCGCTCTGACAATGGGGCCCCTCGCGGGACAGCGCCCCAGGAGTTCAACAATGACGTCGACAGCGCAAGCAGCAACCGCTCTTCCATCTGGGATCTGTTTGGCGGCACCCCTGACCAGAAAGTACAGGTGAACCGTTACCTGTGGAATGCGTCCTTGGATGTTCTGGAGTTCCTGCCGGTGCAGTCTGTTGATCCTTTTACCGGCGTCATCGTCACTGGCTACGGCAACCCACCCGGAAGTGGCCGTTCCTATCGCGCTACGGTCCATATCAAGGATCCGGCATTGGATGCGCGTTCGTTGAATGTCTCGCTGCAGACAAAGGGCGGACGCCCCGTCAGCGCCTCAACCACCCGCGCCGTTGAGGATGCCATCCTATCGCGTGCCCGCCAGTTGCGCATCGCTGACAAGAACCTCTGACGCCCAGCCACGAAGCTCTGGAACAGAGAACAAAACATCAGTATTACATGCGCCGGGTCACCACCCGGCGTTTTCATTCTTAAAGGACCAGTCGTGATGTCGCGCTACGCTGCCACCAAAATCGAAGAAAAATGGCAAAAGGCCTGGGATGAGGCCGGCATTTTTGAAGCCAAGCGCACGCCTGGCAAAGAGAAGTACTACGTGCTGGAGATGTTCCCCTACCCATCGGGCAAGCTGCACATGGGCCATGTGCGCAACTACACCATGGGCGACGTGGTAGCACGCTACAAGATGTCCACCGGCCATAACGTGCTGCACCCCATGGGCTGGGATGCCTTTGGCATGCCTGCGGAGAACGCCGCCATGGCCAGCGGTGGTCACCCCAAGGACTGGACCTACGCCAATATCGACGCAATGAAAGAGCAGATGAAGCCGCTTGGCCTCTCGCTCGACTGGTCGCGTGAATTTGCCACCTGCGATGAAGACTACTACGGCCAGCAGCAGGCGCTGTTCCTGGACTTCCTCGACAAGGGGCTGGTCTATCGCAAAAACGCCGTGGTGAACTGGGATCCGGTTGACATGACCGTTCTGGCCAACGAACAGGTCGAAGGCGGCCGCGGCTGGCGTTCTGGCGCGCTGGTGGAACGGCGTGAGCTGACGCAGTGGTTCTTCAAGATCTCCGACTATTCCGAAGAGCTGCTGTCGGCGCTGGACGGGCTGCACGACTGGCCCGCCAAGGTGCGCTTGATGCAGGAAAACTGGATCGGCAAATCCCGCGGGCTTCAGTTTGGCTTTGAACGCACCGATGGCGGCGCGGCGATTGAGGTCTATACCACCCGCCCCGACACGCTGAATGGCGCCTCTTTTGTGGGCATCTCGCCCGACCACCCCATTGCCAAAGAACTCGAAGCCCACTCTCCTGAAGTGGCTGAATTTGTTGCGGAATGCCGCAAAGGTGGCACCACCGAAGAGGCCATCGAGACGGCTGAAAAGCTGGGCTATGACACTGGCATTCGGGTGAAACACCCGCTGAACCCGGACTGGGAGCTGCCCGTCTGGATCGCCAACTTTATCCTGATGGATTACGGCACTGGCGCCATTTTTGCCTGCCCGGCGCATGACCAGCGTGACCTGGATTTCTGCCGCAAGTATGACCTGCCGGTACTGAACGCCTTTTATGCGCTGGATGACGCGGCTCCTGTGGCGAATGAGGCCCTGGTTCCTGCCAAATCGGAAAAGGTCCGCTGGGTCGACCATTTTGCCGGTCTTACCGAGGCCACAGGCGAAGAAGCGATCAACACCACCGTCGATTTTGCGGAAAAGGCAGGTTGGGGCGAGGGCGTCACCAAGTTCCGTCTGCGCGACTGGGGCCTGTCCCGCCAGCGGTATTGGGGTTGTCCGATTCCGGTTGTGCACTGCGAAGACTGCGGCGTGGTGCCGGAAAAGAAAGAGAACCTGCCCATCGCCCTGCCCTATGATGAAGACGGCAAGGCGATTGATTTCTCGGTGCCGGGTAATCCGCTGGACCGCCATCCCAGCTGGCGCAACTGCGCCTGCCCGAGCTGTGGCAAACCTGCCCTGCGCGAAACCGACACCATGGATACCTTTGTGGATTCGTCGTGGTATTTCAGCCGCTTTACCGCGCCACAGGCCAAAACACCGACGATTCTGCCCGAGGCCGAATACTGGATGAATGTGGACCAGTATATTGGCGGCGTGGAACATGCGATTCTGCACCTGCTCTATGCCCGCTTCTTTTCACGGGCGATGAAGATCTGCGGCCATCTGCCGGATGGCTGCGAAGAACCCTTTGACGCGCTGTTCACCCAGGGCATGGTGACCCATGCGATCTACAAAAGCGAAGATGACAACGGTCGTCCGGTCTATCACTACCCAGAAGAGATCGAGCTGCGCGACGGTAAGGCCTTCCTCAAGGAAGGTGGTGCCGAGGTCGCGGTGATTCCTTCGGCCAAGATGTCGAAGTCCAAAAACAATGTGGTCAACCCGCTCTCGATCATCTCCTCCTATGGCGCGGATACGGCGCGCTGGTTTGTGCTGTCTGATTCGCCCCCCGAACGGGACGTGGAATGGACCGCCTCCGGGGCTGAGGCCGCCTATAAGCACCTCAACCGGGTCTGGAACTTGTGTGACAAGATCGGTGAGATGGAGCCCGGCGCCACCGGTCAGGGCGACGAGGATCTGCTGCGCGAGATGCATAAATGTATCCGCGATGTGACCCTCGGCGTTGAAAGCTTTGGCTTTAACGCCTCCATCGCGCGGCTTTATGGCTTCACCAACACCCTGGCGAAATCCAAGGCCGGACAGGCAGCGCAAAAGCAGGCGATCATGACCCTGGCACAGCTGATGTCGCCGATGGTGCCGCATCTTGCCGAAGACATCTGGGCCCATCAGGGCGGCACCGGCCTGATCACCACCGCGCCCTGGCCCGTGGCCGATGAAGCGATGCTGGTCGAGGACAGCGTCACCCTGCCGATTCAGATCAATGGCAAACGTCGCGGCGAAATCACCGTGGCTGCCGATCTCGACAAAGCAGAGGTTGAAAAAATCGCGCTGAGCCACGAAGCTGTGCAAAAGGCGCTGAATGGCAGCGCCCCGAAAAAGGTCATCGTGGTGCCGGGTCGTATCGTCAATGTCGTTGCTTAAACAGCCTTTGCTGATCCTTATGCTGGCCACCTCTATGGTGGTCAGCGCCTGCGGCTTTACGCCAGTGAACGCGCCAGGCGGCACTGGCGATGCACTTTATGGCGAGGTGGTCATCGCCTTCCCGGATCTGCCCAATTCGACCGGCGACAGAAATGCCTATTTCCTCGTGCGGGATCTGGAACAGCGTCTGGGACGCAGTAGCGATGGCCCCTACAAGTTGAATTTGACCCTGTCGACCCGCCAAGAGGGTCAGGCCATCACTGCGGATAACTCGATCACCCGTTATTCGATCATTGGCGCTGCGGGCTATAGCCTGGTCCGACAATCGGATGGTGTGGTGCTGGCCAGTGGCAGCGAGACCAATTTCACCGGTTATTCCGCCACCGGATCCACTGTTGAAACCCTGGCAGGCGAACGCGATGCCTATGAACGCTTGATGCGCATCCTGGCGGATCAGATCTCTGCCCGCCTGCTGAGCACAGCGGATCTAACTGTGACAACAGCTGCCGAATGAAGCTTTCGCCACGCGATACTGATGCCTATTGCCAGCGCCCGGATGCCTCTAAGACCGGGCTGTTGATCTATGGCGCCGATGCCATGCGGGTGGCGCTGAAGCGGCAGCAGATGCTGGCAGCCCTGCTGGGGCCCGGCGCGGATGAAGAAATGCGCCTCACGCGGATGCCCGGCTCTGATCTGCGCAAGGATCCGGCCCAGTTGTTGGACGCGGTCAAGGCGGTGGGGTTTTTCCCCGGTGCCCGTGCTGTCTTTGTGGAAGAGGCAAATGACACCGCCGCCCCGGCAATTCTTGCCGCCCTTGAGGAATGGCAGCCGGGCGATGCGCAGATCATTGTCACCGCCGGGCAGCTCAAGGCCACATCAAAACTGCGCAAAGGCTTTGAGGGGCATTCCAACGCCTATGCCACCGGCATCTATGACGACCCGCCTTCGCGGTCTGAGATCGAACGCATTCTGGGCGCCGCGCAGATCCGCGATGTACCAAGTGACAGCATGTCGGCGCTGACGGATATTGCCAATGACATCGGCCCCGGGGACTTTTCCCGGATGATCGAAAAGCTGTCGATCTATAAACATGCCGACAGTGCTGCCCTCTCGCTTGAGGATATTCAGGCAGTGGCACCGCAATCCACCGAGGCGGCTCTGGATGATGTGCTCAACGTGGTGGCCGAGGGGCGCACGCCCGAAATTGGTCCCTTGATCAGCAGGTTACAGTCGCAGGGCACCAATGCGGTGACGCTCTGTATTGGTGCCACCCGGCATTTTCGCACACTGTACAATGTTGCCGCCGATCCAGGTGGTCCGGCACAGGGCATTGGTAGATTGCGTCCGCCACTTTATGGCAAGCGCCGCGACAGGGTGCTGCGTCAGGCGCAGAGCTGGGGGGCGGATCGTTTGCAACGGGCGCTGACACTTCTAACAGATACCGATCTGCAGCTGCGCTCGGCCGGGCAAACCGCCCCTGCCCTGGCGCTGATGGAGCGCGCTTTGATCCGACTGTCGATGCTGGGCCGTGCCCGCTAAGATCTACGCTGCGGTTCTATCTCTCTTCCGGTCTTGACCTATGGCGCCCAGGCTTCATCTTGGCGACAAGGAAAAACGGGAGTGATCATCATGTATAAAGTCATCGGCACACCTCTGTCGCGCAGTTTCCGGGTGCTTTGGGCTCTGGAAGAACTGGGCCAGCCCTATGAGCTGAATCCGGCGCCACCACAAAGCCCGGATATCCTGGCGGTGAATGCCTCGGGCAAGGTGCCGGCCTTGATGGAAGGCGAGGCGGTGCTTACTGATTCGACTGCCATCATCACCTATCTTGCGGATAAACACGGCGGCCTCACAGCGCCGGCCGGCACGCTGGCGCGGGCACAGCAAGACGCCATGACCCAGCGCTTTCTGGATGAGCTGGATGCCATCTTGTGGACGGCGGCGCGACACAGCTTTGCCCTGCCAAAGGACCAGCGGGTTCCCGAAGTGAAGCCCAGCCTGAAATGGGAATTCAACCGCAACCTCGACAGAATCGAGACCCAGATCAAAGGCCCCTTTGTCATGGGAGAGGAATTCACCCTCGCAGATATCGTGCTGACCCATTGCCTGAACTGGGCTTACGGCGCCAAATTCCCAGTCGAAAATCAGGCCATGCTGGACTACGGCAAGGCAATGCGCTCCCGTCCGGCGCATCAGCGCGTGGCCGCGCTCATGAAGAAATAGACCTGTCGGTCAGGGCCAATCACTGGGTCGCGAGGTAGCGCGCGGCCCCTTGTCCGGCCCATCGCCCAGTGGCGAAACACCCCGTCAGGAGATAGCCGCCAGTGGGGGCTTCCCAATCCAGCATTTCCCCGGCGCAGAAGGTGCCGGGGCGTTTTGCCAACATCAGATCCGCGTTCAGTTCTGCCCAGCTGATGCCGCCAGCGGTTGAGATCGCCTCATCCATGGGGCGCAGGCCCGCATGTGTCACCGGCAGCGCCTTGATCAGTGCCGCCAAAGCGGGTGGGTCCTGCGGCAGCGGACGGCCAAACTCCTGCAACAGGGCGGTCCGCCCCGCCCCCAGCTTCAAAGCACGGCGCAGGTGATTGGCCAGGCTGGCCTTGCCACGAGGGCGCGCCAGACGGTGTGTGACCTCCGCCTCGGTAAGGTCCGGCAACAGATCGACATGCAGTTCCGCCCCATCGCGGACAGCCGCACTGATGGTGTAAATGCCACCACCTTCCAGACCTCGCGCCGAAATCACCGCTTCCCCACGGGAAGAAACCTCCCCCGCCTGCCATTGCACGCCCTTCACCGGCTGGCCGAACTGCACCTGCATATGGGAGGACCATGCAACCATCAGACCCGCATTTGCAGGTTTGAAGGGCGCCAGCGAGACACCCGGCGCCCCTAGAATATCGCTCCAGGCCCCATCCGAGCCGAGCCGGGACCAGCTTGCGCCGCCCAGCGCCAACACGGTGCTGCGGGTCTTGATCTGCTGCGCCCCTTCGGGGGTGTCAAAACGCAGATCTTCCCCCTGCCAGCCCGTCCAGCGCCAGCGGGTCCGCTGGGTCACACCCAGGGTTTGTAGCTGGGCCAGCCAGGCGCGCAACAGCGGCGAGGCCTTCATCTTCTCCGGAAAGACCCGCCCGGTAGAGCCGGTGAACAGCGCCTGTCCCAGGCCCTGCGCCCAGTTCTGAATGGCAGGGGCATCAAAGGCAGAGATCATTGGCGTCAGGGTGTCTGACGCATCACCATAATGCGTGAGCAACTGCGCCAGAGGCTCATCCTTGGTCAGGTTCAGGCCGGATTTCCCCGCCATCAGGAACTTGCGCCCCAATGAGGGCTTGGCCTCAACCAGCAACACGCTATGGCCTGCAGCGGCCAGCTCACCAGCGGCCATCAGCCCCGCAGGCCCGCCACCAATCACCACCGCGTCCCATACCTTTTGCTGATCCATCCGTCTCTCTTTCCTGACTGCTGTCTGGTTCGCCTTTACCGGCGCATCTATGACAGATGAAGACGAAAGACGAGGCTTCAATCTCTGAGCCTCAGCCTTGGCACATCTCCAGGATGCCCTTGGCGATCTCAGGCTTGGCTGCCAGGGAATCTGCCAGCAGTCCCTGCGCCTGTGGCAGCAACTCTTCCGGTTCAACCAATCGGTCCACCAATCCCCAGGCACAGGCCTCTGCGGCTTCAATCTTTTGGCCGCCCGCCAGGATCATTTTGGTGCGCGCAGGGCCGATCAGCGCCCGCATCCGCCCCGCATCCGAGGGCTGCGGCAGATAGCCGAGCTTCATCACCGGGTAAAAGAACTTGGCCCCCGGCACCGCCAGGCGGATATCGCAGGCCAGTGCCATACCATTTGCGCCCCCCGCCAATGTGCCGTTCAGTGCCGCAATCTTGAGACAGGGTACCGCTGCCAGGGCTGTCGACAACCGCTCCCAAACGGTGGAGGTCGCCAGACCCGCGCGGGCTTCATCCAGATCAGCACCGGCACTAAACACCTTGCCTGTACCCGTGAGGATCAGCCCCCGCGCCTCTTGCGCACGGGTTGCGATCTCGACCAGCTCTTCCAGCATATCCGCAGTGAGCGAGTTCGCCTTTTCGGGCCGATTGATGGTGACGGTCCAAAGGCCTGTGTCAGCAATATCGAGCGTGATCATACCAGGCCCACCCGGCGGCGGATCAGGTCAAGACGCAGAGAGACCTCGTCGCCCAGGAATTCATCGGCATCCGGGCTGCACATCCACAACAGGGTTTTGGCTGGCCATTCTGCGGGCACATGGTCCTTCCAATCAATCTGACTGACCGGATTGATGCCGCTGGACTTGATCTTGCGTTGCATTTCGGTGGCCACGGTGCCCGGCGACAGGCTGAGAACACGAATGCCATTGTCCGCCTCTTCCAGATGCAGCGCCTTGGTCAGCATCAAGACAGCCGCCTTTGACGTGCAATAGGCGCTCCAGCCTTCGAGCGCATTATAGGCCGCGCCGGATCCGATATTGATGATCGTGCCGCCTGCGCCAGATTTCATCAGAGGCAGGGCCGCGTGGATGCCGTTGAACACCCCCTTGATGTTGATATCCATCAGCTGACCCCAGGAGGCCGCATCGGCGTCTTCGATCCGGGCAATCGGGTCAATGACCCCGGCATTGTTGATCAGAACATCCAGACTGCCAAAAGCCAGCTGCGTTTGTTGCAGGGCAGCGGCCACCGCTGCGGGTTCCGAGACATCACAGGCAAAGGCCAGCGTGTTTCCGCCGAGCTCTTCGCAGAGGGCCGCCAGACTGTCAGAGCTCCTTGCCAGCAAGGCCAGATTGGCACCTGCGGCGGCAAAAACCCGTGCCGCATCCGCGCCGATGCCACGGCTGGCACCGGTAATGACAACTGTTTTGCCCTTGATATCCATCAGCTAAATCTCCAAATCCTCTAATTCCAAATGTGTTAAACTGCTTAGGGGGAACGGTCCAGTGCTTGGCCCCTTGACGCTACACCCTTTGCGGTTGACCATATAAGCCATTGTATTTGACCATATGCAGAAAGGTTATCCTATGACAGTTTCCCTCGCGCGCGGCACGGGCGCTGCTGCGGTACTTATTATCTCCGCCCAAGGCGCATTTGCTGACGTCAGCGCTCAGGATGTCTGGTCGGACTGGAAAGCCTATATGACCGGCACTGGTTACACCGTGACCGGCACCGAAAGCCAATCCGGCAATGTGCTCACCGTCAGCGATATTTCGATGACAATGCCCCTGCCAGATCAGGATGGCACCGGCGGGCTGACCATGCCCGAAATCCAGTTCATCGAGAATGGCGATGGTACCGTCAACGTGATGCTGCCCAAGGATTTCCCGATGACCTTTGCCGGCGAAGGCGACGGTGAGAAGTTCTCGGCAGAGATCCTCTATTCCCATGATGGCAGCCCAATGGTTGTCTCTGGTGATACCTCTGCCATGACCTATGACTACGCCACTGGCCAGGCCAGCCTGACACTGGGCAAGGTCATGGGCGACGGTGAGGAAATGCCGGAGGGGGCACTGAAGGCTTCGGTGATGATCAGCGATTTCACCGCCAATACGGTCATGCAGATTGCCGATCAGCGCAACTACACGCAGAAGTCCTCGATGGCAGAAGTCAGCTATGACATCGCCTTTCAGGACCCTGATTCGTCGGATGCCGGCACCATCAAAGGCAGCATTCAGAACATCACTGCCACCGGTGTGAGCAGCATTCCGGCCGGTCTGGATGCCCCGCAGATTTCGGATTTGATCAAAGCCGGCATGAGCGTGGATGCCATGGTCAACTACACCGCTGGCAACAGCGCCATCTCTGTGACTGGCTCTGACAGTTTTGACATGCAAAGCTCCTCCGCTGGTGGCAACTTTGGCGTCACCATGAGCAAGGACGGGTTGTCCTATGATGTCGGCCAACAGGATATCTCGGTCAATGTGTCCGGGTCGGAAATTCCTTTCCCACTGGCACTCTCGATGGCGGAAACCGGCTTTAAGCTGATGATGCCTGTCAGCCAGTCCGACGAAGAGCAGGACTTTGGTCTTGGCATCACCCTGCGTGATTTTGCCGTTCCTGAGATGCTCTGGGGGATGGTGGATCCCACCGGTGCCCTGCCACATGACCCAGCAACGATCGTTCTGGACCTCGCCGGCAAGGGCAAACTGCTGTTTGATATGTTTGACCCGGAAGCCATGAAAGCCATGGAACGCGGCACGCAGAAACCTGGTGAGTTCAATGCTCTCAGCATCAAGCAACTGCTGGTCACCGCCGCAGGGGCCAAGCTGACCGGAACCGGCGATTTCACCTTCAACAACGAAGACCTGGTGACCTTTGACGGCATGCCCGCCCCCGATGGCACCGCCAATATCGAACTGGTTGGCGCCAATGGTCTGATCGACAATCTGATCAAGATGGGCCTGGTCAGCGACAGCGACGCCATGGGCGCGCGGATGATGATGGGCATGTTTGGTGTCCCCGGTGAGGGCGAGGACACCCTGACCTCGGAAATCAAGGTCACCGAAGATGGCCAGATCCACGCCAATGGCCAGCGCATCAAATAGGCGCTGCCTCTCAAAAATACGCAATCAGGGCCGCCATGCGCGGCCCTTTTTTGTGCCACACCCTTGCGGCAGCGCGCGGGTCTGGCTAGCTCTTGTTGCAATCCAAATTCAGTAGGTGCCCATGACCCAGTCCCCGCAAGCGCTTTGCCACGCCCTGATTGACGCCGCCAAATCCGCCGGTGCCGATGCCGTAGATGCCATGGCCACCGAAGGCAGCTCTCTCAGCATCGAGGTGCGCGAAGGCAAACTGGAACATGCCGAACGTTCCGAAGGCACCGATCTGGGGCTGCGGGTCTTTATTGGCCAGCGTCAGGCGCAGGTCTCTTCTTCGGACAGTCGCCCCGAAACCCTGTTGGCCATGGCGGAGCGCGCTGTGGCCATGGCCCGCGAGGCCCCCGAAGATCCCTATGCTGGCCTGGCCAGCGCCGATCAGCTGGCGCAGAACTGGGAAATCGAGGCGCTGCAGCTGTGTGACCCAAGTGCCGAACCCGCACCAGAGGCCCTGCAACAAGACGCGCTTGCCGCCGAGGCCGCCTGTGCCGCCATTGATGGGATCAGCCAGGTGCAGGCTGCCGGGGCCAGCTATGGTCATCATTCGGTCTATCTGGCCACCTCCAACGGTTTTGCCGGTGGCTACCAGCGCACCGGCCGTTCGCTGTCTTGTACCGGCATTGCCGGAACCGGCGCCGGGATGGAACGCGACTATGATGGCGATTCCCGCACCTTTCAAAGCGATCTGCGCAGCGCCGCGGAAATTGGCCGCATCGCAGGCGAACGCGCCGTGGCGCGGCTCAATGCCCGCCGCCCACAAACCGGCAGCTACCCGGTCTTGTTTGACGAGCGGATCTCTTCTTCGCTGATCGGTCACCTGTTGTCGGCTTCCAATGGCGCAGCCATCGCCCGTGGGTCGTCCTGGTTGCAGGGCATGGTGGGGGAGCAGATCCTGCCCGAGGCCCTGTCGGTCATCGAAGACCCGCACCGCGCCCGCATATCCGGCTCCCGCCCTTTTGACGGGGAAGGCCTGCCCACCCAGCGGCGCGCCATTATTGAAAACGGCACCCTCACAGGTTGGACCCTGGATCTGGCCTCGGCCCGCAAACTGGGACTGCAAAGCACCGGTAATGCAGTACGTGGCGTGGGATCGGTCCCCATGCCCTCGAACTGGAACATTGCCCTGACCCCTGGCAGCCATAGCCGCGAAGAGCTGATCGCAAATATGGGCACCGGCCTGTTGGTCACCTCCCTTATCGGCTCGACCATCAACCCCAATACCGGGGATTATTCCCGCGGGGCCTCGGGCTATTGGGTGGAAAACGGTGAGATCGCCTATCCGGTGAATGAATGCACCATTGCGGGCAATCTGCGCGACATGTTGAAAAACCTGGTCCCGGCCAATGACGCCCGCAGCTACCTGTCACGAGTTGTACCCTCGCTTCTGGTCGAAGGAATGACCCTTGCCGGCAGCTGAAGACCTCACTCTCCTGATCCAGGCGGCCAAGGCGGCAGGCGATATCGCACTTAAATACTCTGGCCCCACCGCGCAGCGCTGGGACAAGCCCGATGGCCAGGGCCCGGTGACCGAGGCCGATCTGGCGGTCAATGCCATGCTGGAGGCCATGCTGCCAAGGGCGCGGCCAGATTATGGCTGGCTGTCGGAAGAAAGCGAAGACAATGAGGCCCGGCTCGGCAAAGACCGGGTGTTTATCATTGACCCTATTGATGGCACCCGCAGCTTTGCCGAAGGGTCAGCCACCTGGGCGCATTCGCTGGCCGTGGCGGAACGAGGCGTGGTCACCGCTGCAGTGATCTACCTGCCACAACGCGACTTGCTCTATTCGGCCTCCAAAGGAGGCGGCGCCTTTTGTAACGGGACCCCGATTTCGGTGACATCCCCCGGGGCACTGAGCGCCGCAAAGATACTGACGGCCAAGCCCAACCTGGATACACAGCACTGGCTGGGTGGCACGCCACCTGTCTTTCACCGCAGTTATCGCCCCTCGCTGGCCTATCGGCTGGCCCGTGTCGCGGATGGCGGATATAGCGCCATGCTGACGCTGCGGCGCAGCTGGGAATGGGATATTGCCGCTGGTGATCTGCTGCTGCGCGAGGCCGGCGGGCTGATCAGTGATCGGCTCAACAAACCCTTGCTGTTCAACAACCGGGTGCCGCTGTTGGATGGGGTTGTGGCGGCAACGCCCCAAACCCACCTGGAGCTGTTTCAGGCCCTGGACCCAATAGGTCCGGGCATTGCAGGGTAGTGGACCGGCAACTATGGCTGAGCCACATACACTCTCTTCCCCGGCCCGTCCTGCGGGCGAAGTGCTCTGGGTGCATGCCACCAGTATCGAGCGCTTCATGGCGCTTTGTGACATTGGTCATCGGCTCAAGGCGATGCGGCCAGATCTGGTGGTGCTGGCCACCTGGGAGACCGACATGGGCGAGGTTCCTGAGGTCGATGGCTGCGATTACATTCTGGGCCCCCTGCCCGGCGATCAAACCAGCGAGTCCAGGGCCTTTCTCAACCAGTGGCGGCCGGATCTGTGCCTCTGGGCCGGCGGGCAGCTGCGCCGGGGGATGTTGCGCCAGATGCGGGAACAGGGGGTCTCTGCTTTGCTGGTGGATATCCTGGACAGCGAAATGCCAACCCGCAAACTGCGCTGGCTGCCGGACCAACGCCATCGGATCTTTAGTGGCTTTGATGCAATTTACACCCCGTCAAAACTCGTCCGCAGCCAGCTCCTGCGCGGACCGTTCTCTGCTGAACATGTGCTGCTAACCAGCCGCCTGCGGCTTTCCACTGTGCCCCCCGGCTGCAATCACGATGATCTTGCCGACCTGCAGCAAAGCCTCGGCAGTCGCCCCGCCTGGCTGGCGGCTCGGGCTCAGCTGGAAGAACTGCCCACCCTGCTGGAGGCCCATCGCACCGCGCTCAGACTATTGCACCGGATGCTCCTGGTTATCGCGCTGGACAATCCCGAATGCCGTGCCCGCGCCCGTAATCTGGTGCAGGCCAGCGGCTTGCAATGCGCCGATTGGGACGCCGGGGACGAGCTGAGTGACTACACCCAGATTCTGATCACCGACAGCGCCAACCTTGGGCTGTGGTACCGGTTGGCCCCCATTACCCTGCTGGCCTCGAGCCTGATGCAGGATATGCCGGGACAAAACCCGCTGGACGCGCTGGCGCTGGGATCTGTTGTGCTGCACGGACCGGGTAGTGGCCATCACCGGGCAATCTATAGTCAACTCGCCGCGCTCAAGGCAACAAAACAGGTGAA
Organism: Pseudophaeobacter sp. EL27; assembly: GCF_900313025.1. Taxonomy (GTDB): domain Bacteria; phylum Pseudomonadota; class Alphaproteobacteria; order Rhodobacterales; family Rhodobacteraceae; genus Pseudophaeobacter. Next base: position 398,064 of record NZ_OMPQ01000011.1, on the reverse strand, counting down.
TTCCGCGCAGGAGCTGGCCGAGATGGTGATCCATCTGTCGGCGCCGGACATGGCGGCAAAGCGGGCATTGGCCGGCTGGACAGCTGTCACCGAAGGCGCGGAAATGACCGATCAACTGATAGACAGAGTTCAGGACATTCTGGACCTGCGCGAGGACCAAGATGCGACCTCCTGAGTTTTGGAACAAACCGCCGCAGCGCTTTGATCTGCGCCGCCTGGTGCTTGCACCTTTGGGCTGGATCTATGCCGCTGCCACCGCCAGACGGCTGCGCGCCGCCGGGTATCAGGCCAAGGTGCCGGTGATTTGTGTTGGCAACCTCAATGCCGGGGGCACCGGCAAAACCCCAACCGTGATCTGGTTGCTCGAAACACTACGCGCCATGGGCCATGACCCCCATGTTGTCACGCGCGGTTATGGTGGCACATTGCAGGGACCAGTGGCCGTGAACCCCGGCAAACACCGCGCTCAGGATTGTGGTGACGAGCCGCTGTTGCTGGCCGCCTTTGGCGGGGTCTGGGTCTCCCGTGACCGCGCCGCTGGCACCAAGGCCGCCGAAGCGGCAGGCGCCACCGTCATTGTGCTGGATGACGGGTTTCAAAACCCCAGCGTGACCAAGGATCTGTCGCTTGTGGTGGTGGATGCCGCCCGTGGGTTTGGCAATGGCAGCTGCCTGCCGGCCGGCCCCCTGCGTGAACCCGTGGCGCCAGGTCTGCGCCGTGCGGATCTGGTGCTGTCCATTGGGGGTAAGGCGGCACAGGACGGCTTTGCCAAACAATGGGGCCGCGACCTGCAGGGCCTGCCGCATGTTCAGGCCGCGCTGGAACCGCTGCAAACGGGAATGCCCTGGAAAGACACGCCAGTGCTGGCCTTTGCCGGCATAGGCCATCCGCAAAAATTCTTTGATACCCTGCGCGGCCTGGGGGCCAGGATCCTGCACGCCGAGGCTCTGGACGATCACCAGCCGCTCTCCACCGCGCTAATGACCCGGCTGGAGGCGGATTCCAAGATGCGGGGCGCGCAGCTGGTCACCACCGAAAAGGACGCCGTGCGCCTGCCTGCGAGTTTCCGTCACAAGGTGATCACCCTGCCCGTGCGTTTGCAGATCCCCGAAGATCAGGCGCTAACCGACCTGCTCAAGGCACGTGCCCCGGCGCCCTAACCAACTGCCCAGCGCGGTTGCATGGATCGCCAAAAAACAAAGCCCGAGGTTTCCCCCGGGCTTTGGCATAGTCACTCTGGCTGGGGCGATTTAGCCGTCCAGCTCAGCGTCGATCAGGGCCTTGAATTGCTCATAGGACTGATTGGCGACCTTGGTTCCATTCAGGACAAAGGAGGGGGTTGATTCAACGCCATCCGCTGTCGCGTTTTCCTGATACCAGGAGACCAGGGTCTGCGCCTTGGTGCCATCCTGCAGGCAGGCCTCAACCGTGTCTTTATCCAAACCGGCAATACCGCCAATTTTGCGCAGCGCGTCAATGACCTCGGATGCGCCACCAGCACGGGTCCAGTCAGACTGGCCTTTGTAGATCAGATCGCTGATGCCAAAGAACTTCTCGGACCCGCCGCAGCGCGCAATCATCGAGGCCCAGAGACCGTAGCGATCAAAATAGACCTCGCGGTAGATCAGTTTGACCTTGCCAGTGTCGATGTAGTTTTCCTTGAGCTGCGGATAGACGCCTTTGTGGAAATTGGCGCAGTGCACACAGGTATAGGAGGCGTATTCGATCAGGGTGACAGGCGCGTCTTCGGCTCCGATCACCATCTCCGCGATGGTCGAGGTGTCCACCTCGGCCTCCTGCGCAGAGGCGGCCCCAACCAGGGACAGATCGGGCAGGCGGGTTTGGCTGTTGTAGCCACTGACCGCATAGGCCCCGGCAGCAAGCGCCACCGCAGCAAAAACACCAGACATAAGACGGGTCATTTATACCTCTTTCTTTGCGTTTTCTTCTTTGTCAGCACATTGCGCCCCAGCCGTTCAAGCGCGGCGCGCAGATCTTCGTTTTCGACCCCTTCGGCAGCCTGAGCCGCCTCTGCCTGATCCTGCGGATCAACCGGGGCGAGCTTTTGCACCTTGGGGGCGTGTTTGAATTCTACCTGGCCATCGGAAAACCCGGTGGGAGCAGTCTGGGTGATCCAAACCTTGGAAATGGCATTGTAGCCGTAGACGGCGTTCACCTTTTCCCGCAGCCGTTCCTTTTGCATCTCCAGCATTGGCGCATTGGCGCCATTGGTCAGCACCGTCAGCGTGGCACCAAAGGAACTGCGGCCATAGCCAACCTTGACCGGACGTGCGATCGCCGCAATGTCAGAGCCGGCGATCTCTTCCCAATGGGTGAGCAGCCGCGACACCGCAAAGCCACGGCTTTCGCCCGCCTTGCGGATCTGATCCGACAGGAGCCGGGAAGTGCGGGAGAACCCGCGTGTGGTGCTGCGCCTGAATGCCATAATCTGGTTTTGCTTGACTGCTCCCCCTATTGTAAAGGGGGCACGTAGCGTGGTCATCAAAACAACGACACCAAGGGGTAAAGAATGCGTGATTTGGACAGATCCTCGAACCCCGGTTCAAAAACCGCAGCGGATGAGACGGCACTGAACCAGCAGCTGCTCAGCTGGTACGACCGCAATGCCCGCACCATGCCCTGGCGAGTCTCTCCGGCGGATCGCGCCCGCGGACAGCGCCCCGACCCCTATCGGGTCTGGCTCAGCGAGGTCATGCTGCAACAGACCACGGTTGCCGCCGTGACGGACTATTTCCAACGCTTCACCCAGCGCTGGCCAAGCGTGTTGGATCTGGCCGCTGCCGAGGATGCCCAGGTGATGGCCGAATGGGCCGGGTTGGGCTATTACGCCCGCGCCCGCAATCTGCTGAAATGCGCCCGTGTAGTCGCACAGGATCTGGAGGGTGACTTTCCCGACAGTTACGACGCCCTGCTGAAGCTGCCCGGCATTGGCCCCTATACGGCGGCCGCTGTGGCTTCCATCGCCTTTGACCGGCGCGAGACGGTGCTCGACGGCAATGTGGAGCGGGTCATGTCGCGGCTGCATGACATCCATGATCCGCTGCCGGCGGTGAAACCCCTGCTGAAAGATCACGCCGGGCTCCTGACACCAGAACTGCGCCCCGGGGATTATGCCCAGGCGGTGATGGATCTGGGCGCAACCATCTGCACCCCCAAGAACCCCGCCTGCGGCATCTGCCCCTGGCGCGCCCCCTGTCTGGCCCGCGTCGCGGGAACCGCACCAGAGCTGCCAAAGAAGACCCCAAAACAGCCCAAACCCACCCGGCTTGGTCTGACCTATCTGGCCCGCAGTGCTGACGGCGCCTGGCTGCTGGAGCGCCGCCCCGATAAAGGCCTGTTGGGCGGCATGCTGGGCTGGCCCGGATCGGAGTGGAACGAGGCCCCAGTGCCGCGCGCGCCCTTTGAGGCCGACTGGCAAGACCTAGGTGGGGAGGTCCGTCATACCTTCACCCATTTTCACCTGATCTTGCAGGTAAAACTGGCAGAGCTACCCGCCGGATATAACCTCACCCCGGGACAGGAACTGCTGTCACGGCATGCGTTTCGACCACAGGATCTGCCAACCGTGATGCGCAAGGCATTTGATCTCTGGGCGGGCTCAGATTTCAACCCGGGCCAAGACTGAAACCCTAGGGGCTGAGCGCTGAGAGCAGCCACCTTTGATCGCCACGCAGCCCCTTGGGTTTCAGGAAGAACAGGCCTAGTCTCCCCCTATCCCATTGGCCCTGATGCGGGCCACTGATTTTGGAGACCGACCGATGATCGCCGCTGATATTCTGCCGCGTTGGCAATCTGCCCTGCCCTTCTGGCTCTCCTTTCTGTTGCTGCCACTGATCTGGAGCGCCGCCATATTCGGCGGTTGGACCATCCTGCTGCCGCCGCTGGTGACCTGGTATCTGTTTGCGGTGCTGGATGGCCTTCTCGGCCTCAACCTCAAAAACGCCGACCCGGCAACTCCTGAAGAAGATCTCGACTGGTATCGCTGGTTGACAACAGCCTGGGTGCCACTCCAGTTTCTCAGCCTGTTTGGCCTGATCTGGTATGTCAGCGATGCCAGCCACCTTTCGGGGCTGGAAAAATTCGGGGTGTTTTTTGGCACCGGTGTGGTCACCGGCACCATCGGTATCAACTACAGTCACGAGCTGATGCACCAGCGCAACCGACTAGAGCGCAATCTGGCTGACATCTTGCTGGCCATGGTGCTCTATTCGCATTTCCGCTCAGAACACCTGCTGGTGCATCATCGCTACGTTGGCACCCCGCGCGATCCAGTTACCGCCCGCTACAACGAGGGATTTCACCGCTTTTATCCCCGTGTATTGCGGCAATGCTGGCTGTCTGCTTTCCGCGCCGAACGAGAGAGGCTCGCGAAGAAAAACCTACCCTGGACCCATGCGAAGAATCCCTTCTTTCGCTACTGGGGGTTGCAGGGCGGTATGATTCTGCTGGCTATTTTACTGGGGGGCTTCACCGGATTTGTGCTGTTCCTGGTGCAGGCGGGCGTTGCCATCTGGCAGCTGGAACTGGTCAACTATGTGGAACACTACGGGTTGACCCGTAAGCACCTGGGGGAGGGCAAATACGAGCATGTGCGCCCGCATCACTCCTGGAATGCCGCCCATAAGGCCTCAAACTGGTTGCTGATCAATCTGCAGCGGCATTCGGACCATCACTACCGCCCGGATAGGCGATTTCCATTGCTGCAGAACTATACCACCTCGGATGCGCCACAGCTGCCCTATGGCTATCCGGTGATGACGGTGGCGGCAATGTTCCCACCGCTGTGGCGCCGGGTGATGAACCCAAAGGTGCGCCGCTGGCGGCAGATGTATTACCCGGAGATCACCGACTGGAGCAGCTACAACAAGGTCAAGACCCCGATGCCCCGCTCCTAGAGCTTAATGTCGGTTGCCCTGAAGTGAAAAAGAACACTGACCGGCCCAAGGGTCAGTGTTCTTTAGAAGACCCTTGGCGAGGGCCTCAAGGAGGCGCAGTTCAGGAGTACACTGAGGCGGAAAACTCCTTTGCTGCACGGCAACAGGGGCATCCTGTCAGTACAGACTTTCCAAAATTCTAACGTAAAATTCGCAACCCAGAGATGTGCTTTTAAGAAGCTGAAATCAAACAGTAAAAATCTGTCCAACACCGCTTCAGGAACACCATCATATAAAACAACCGCTAAAGCTGTAAGCGAATCACCGCTTTGCCCAGACCGCCATCGGGTCATCCAACCCGCGCACTTCTTGCTCCGGGTGGCTCTCAAACCCTTTGCCCAAATCAGAGCCGGGTTGCTCCAGCTCAGCTTGCAGGCGCAGATCATCGCTCATCACAATGGGTGTCTTGAGCCGCCGGGTCATCTCTTCCAACCGCGCGGCTACATTCACCGCTGTGCCAATCACCGCGTATTCCAAGCGGTTGGCACCGATGTCTCCCAACAGGGTCTCACCGTAATGAATGCCGATCCCGGCCAGGATTTCCGGCTCTCCCAAGCGACGGCGCTCCCGATTCCAGATCGCCAGGGAGTCCTGCATCGCCAGGGCACATTCCAGCGCATTGCTGGCGTCACGCTCTCCGGCCGAAGGGGTGCCAAAAGTCGCCATCAGCCCGTCGCCAAGATATTTGTCGAGCGTGCCGTTATGACGAAAGACCTCGCGCTCCATCCGGCCATGAAAACCGCGCAGCAGGGTAATGACATGGTGCGGGTCATGACCCGCCGCGAGTCGGGTAAAGCCGATGATATCGATAAACAGAACCGCAACATTCTGGATCTTCACCTGTTTCAGCGGTTCATCGTTCTGCGATAGCTGGTCAACAACATTGGGCGAGAAATACCGAGACAGGTTGGCGCGTTCCCGCTCCAGCCCGGCATTGTTCAGCAGCAGTGTATTGGTCCGGCGCACCGAGACCCCCAGGGTGATCGCCACGATCAAGAAGACGATGACCTCCTGCACCCTGAGCGACAGCATGAAGTCATTGGGATCCAGGAACTTGAATAGATCGGAATCAGCTCCAAAAGCAGCCGCTGCAGCCTCGGAGACCCCCACCATCGGGGTTGAGAACCACATGGAGAGCCCAAGCCCCACCATCCACATCCCCAGCGTCCAGACACCGATAGCAATCACTGTGCGCCAGGAATAGGCCATGGTGCCGGCCGCCAGAATCACAAAGAAGTAAATGAAGTTGTCGAACCGATACTGCATCGCCATTGGCATGGCATCGAGGCTCAAGGGATTGGGGCCAACCATGCCCAGCGTCATCAAAAACAAATCGATGAATATCAGCAGTAGCTCCATGCGGGACCGGCCAACCCGCCCAACGCGCTGAATGAACCAGCCATTCAGGCAGATGAGGGCCATGATGCCGATGTAATATGCGACCTCAAACTGAGGGTGCACGATCAACAAAAAGACCGCAAAGATTGACATGGCAATCCAGCGCGCCTTGACTGCCAATTCCAGCCCCTGACGTTTGTGAATTTCCAGCGCATCCAGAACATATTGCGATTCAGCAGCCTGAGCCTCTGCCGGGTCCGGGAAATATCTGTCGAGTTTGGGCTTGGACGAAATCAAAGCGGTGTCAGTCATCAAGCAGTCCCTATTGCTGCGCCCTAGATAGGCAGTCTCTCTGCAGCATACATCCCCCAAGCCTGCCAAAATACGAAAAAACCCCGCCATATTGGCGGGGCAAGGTGCGGTCTCCGTGTTTCGAGCTGCGTCACGTCAGTGACACAGGCACGGGGACCGTCAGTTAACTTTGGTGGTTTTGAGAACAGCAGCGCCTAGTTCTGCATTTCAGCCCGGATTTGCTGGCGCAGCACGTCGATGGGCACAGTTTGACCATCACGTTTGAAACACCAGTAGGTCCAGCCATTGCAGGAAGGGGCGTTTTCCAGATGGGCGCCAACCTGATGAATGGAGCCTTTGACATTGTCGCCAATCAGCGTGCCATCGGCGCGCACTTTGGCTTTGTGCCTCTGGTTCATCGAGTAAAGCTCATCACCGGGGCGCAGCATGCCGCGCTCCACCAGCTGGCCAAACGGCACTCGGGGCTCGGCCCGTTTGCTGGTCGACACCTGAAGGGCTTCGCGGTCGAACTTGCGCACAGATTTGATCCGCGCAGTTGCCACCTTGCGATAGCTTTCCTCCTGTTCGATGCCGATGAATTCACGACCCAGCATCTTGGCTACTGCGCCGGTGGTGCCGGTACCAAAGAAGGGGTCGAGAACCACATCACCGGGGTTGGTCGAACCAACCAAGATACGATGCAGCAGCGATTCAGGTTTCTGGGTCGGATGGGCTTTTTCGCCATCCTCGTTCTTCAGCCGCTCATGGCCGGTACAGATCGGTAGCACCCAGTCCGAGCGCATCTGAATGCCCTCGTTCAGCGCCTTCAGCGCCTCGTAGTTGAAGGTGTATTTGCCACCCTCAGATTTTGACGCCCAGATCATTGTCTCATGGGCGTTGGTATAGCGTTTACCGCGGAAGTTCGGCATCGGGTTCGACTTGCGCCAGACCACATCGTTGAGGATCCAGAAGCCCTCATCCTGCATCGCGGTGCCGACGCGGAAGATGTTGTGGTAGGAGCCGATCACCCAGATTGAGCCGTTTGGCTTTAGAATCCGGCGGGCCTGATGCAGCCATCGGCTGGTAAAATCATCATAAGCCGCAAAGCTGGAGAACTGATCCCAATGATCATCCACCGCATCGACCTTACTGTTGTCGGGGCGGTGAAGCTGGTTCTTCAACTGCAGGTTATAGGGGGGATCCGCAAAGATCAGATCGACCGAGTTGTCCGGTAACCCGGCCATCACGTCGATACAATCGCCGTCAAGAATCGTGTTTAGAGGGAGCGCCTCGGCGCCCTTCGTCATTGTTTTAGTCATTTGCTCTGCCTCAAAACCATTCGGCGCATTTTTGCGCTCATTTTGGTTATCCACAGGATGAGTCATCCGGGATTCGAGGTCAATTTGTTTTTTAGATCAGAGCCCTGCGGTTCACTCTTGATACAATATCTTGTGTACCGGCTTAAATGAGCGCCGATGATGTGGTGTCACCCCCAATTCGACAAGCGCCTCACGGTGTTGCTTTGAGGGATATCCGGCGTTCTTCTCCCATCCATATCCTGGAAACTGTTGCGCCAAATCCACCATGAGATTATCGCGCGCCTCTTTTGCCACGATCGAGGCCGCTGCAATCGAGACTGATTTGCCGTCTCCTTTGACCACCGCTTCGGCTTTGATCGTGAGGTCCCGGGGGATCAGGTTGCCGTCGATCAGCAGGTAGTCCGGGGGTGGGTTCAGCGCCGCCACCGCGCGCTCCATCGCCAGATGTGAGGCACGGAGTATATTAATGGAATCAATCTCTTCGACGCTTGCCTCTGCCAAGGAAACCTCGGCCCGATCCCAAATCTCTGTGGCCAGGGCAGCGCGTTTCTTGGGGCTCAGCTTTTTGGAGTCATTCAGCCCCTCAGGCAGGTCTGCCATGTCCAGTACAACGGCTGCCGCCGTCACTGGTCCGGCCAGGGGGCCGCGCCCCACCTCATCGACTCCGGCAATCCTCAAATAGCCCTTGGCATGGGCGGCGATCTCTAGGCTGTTATCTGGCTGTTCCATGGCTCTGTCAGACCCAAATCCTGCCGAACTTGCAAGCGCCCAGATACAATTCGACCTGTGTCAGGCACAAAAAGAAGGGGGCCAGGGCCCCCTCAAGTCTGCTCGATATGTTGCGCTTGGGTCACGTATTGAGCAGAGCCCCTTAGCGATTGACCATGCGATAGCCATGATTGTTCAGGCAGCGTGGCTTGTAAGCCGTGCGGTTTTTATGGCCATTCCAAAATGTGACTTTGCAGGCCTGCGGCAGCGAGCGTGTGTGGTTGTAATTGCGTTTCAAGCAGCCACGCGCCACCAGATTTCGACCATTTCGGAAGTTGGGGAAGTACTTCACGCATTGTGCGGGCAGATCATAGCGACCAAAGCGCGGCGGCAGCGGACGCGGCTGCGGGCCTGGGGTTGGACGATGTGGCCGGGTCACCACCTCCCGCGAGTGGCGGCGATCCCGGGTGTTATGGTTATGCAGCGCCGCGCCAAGGATCCCCAGAACGGCCAGTCCTGCCACCACCTTGCCAAAGTCCTCCCCGGCTTGTGCGGGCCCAGAGGAGGCACCTGTGATGGCCAGTGCTGCGGCCAGAATGATAGCAATGAATTTACGGTGCTGTTTGGGTTGGGTGCTCTGGGTCATCGGATCGTTTCCTCTTCATGTTCTGTCTGGTGACGCCGCCTGGAGAGGCAGCAGACCCGCGCTTGTTCAGTGATATAGGCGGGCTCAAAATCTGTGCCCTCACAATCCGCCAACAGCGCTCAGACAGGCAATAACAGCGCATTGATATCGAATAACCATCGGCCCAAATGGCTGTTGTTATTGAATTTCACCCGGGTTTCAGCGCAGGGTGAAGTTATGAAACACATCCTTGCCATACCGCTGATATGCGCCGCCCTGCTGGCCGCCACGGCGCCTGCACAGGCCGCCGATTGCTATGCTGATTACAAGGCCAAGCAGAACAACCCGCTGAAATTGCATTACGGGGTGATCCAGATCCGGGGCGCCTGCAACAAGGCCGCCGCGCAGGGGGAAATTCAGTCCCGAATCGCCTCTTCCGGCTGGACCCTGCTCAATGTGATGTCCGTCTTTGGTCCCGAAGGCCTGCAACAAAGGAAGGCCAATGCCGGACCCTACTATCTCCGTTTCTGAGGCCCGCACCGCTGGCAGCCGTATCATCGCTATTGGCATCGCCCTGATCGCCGCCCTGTTGGCCATCGCCGGGACGGTGCTCTTGCTGGCGCTGCCAGATGCCAATGCCTTTAACGCGCGGGTCGAGCAGCTCTTTGTTGAAAACGACCTGACCACCCAGGCTGAAATCAAACTGCTGGAAATCCTGGCCCAATCCGGCACTGCCTTTGCCGATACCCTGGCCAGTTACCGGGTGGTGATCTTTGTGCTGCTGATCTTTGCCACCGCGATGATGATTGTTGCCCTGGTGGTTCTGGCCATGCTCTTGCTGCTCAATCGCCGAATGGCGCAGATTGAACGTGCCGGCATTCAGGTGACCGAGCTGTTGATCAGCCGCGAAGAACACACCGTCTATCTCAACAACATGGGCTTCAAACTCACCCCCGCCGCGATGGAGACACTCTCAGCTCTAGCCGAGGCGCGGATGGATGATGATGTGCTGTCTGGCGCTGAAATCGAAGCGGTGATTTCCGGTAAACACAGCAGCGATTGTGAAGAGGCCGCCGGTGCCACCCGCATCAAACGGCTGCGCGACACGCTGGGCAACCAGATGGTAAGCGAGCTATTGGTCAAAAACATCGCCAAACGGGGCTATGTGCTAGCGATCAGCAAGGACGTCATCCGCATGATCTGACAGGCGGTCCGCCTGTCAGACCCCACAGAATCTGGTCACTTCTGTGCGAGAAGGGGCGAATCCGGCAGCAAAACACATTCCCTGTGCACAGATGATCCTTCCAGCCACTGGATATTTGCCCCTGCAACCCCACATATAGGGCTGCCTCCCAAGGGGAGGTGCCCTGGGGAGTCTCTTGCGATCCTTAGGTCCCAGCACGCCCCTCGAACAGCGGGGGACAAGAGGATAGCCCCGATGAACGCACATGTTTCCGTCCCCCCCAACAGTGCCGGCCCACACAGCGGTGGTCCGCAAAATCGTGGCTATGGTATTCTGGTTGAACCCCTGCGCGGTGAGGTTCAGGTGCGACGCGGCGGCTGTCTCCTAGCCAAAACCACCCGCGCGCGGGTGATGTATGAAACCCGCCTGCAACCAACCATTTACATTCCGCGCGAAGATCTGGTGGTAGATTTGTCCAACAAAGTTGGGATGCAGACCTTCTGCCCCTTCAAGGGCACCGCCCAGTATCACGATCTCAAACTGGCAGAGGGCCGGGTCGACAATGCGGTCTGGATCTATGAAAATACCCTGCCCGAGGCCTCTCAGATCGAAGACCATGTGGGGTTTGTCGCTGACCCCTGCACTGAAATTGACCTTGGCACCAATCAGATTGCACCGCCCGAATATGGCAATATCTCCGGCCCTCTGATTGACTGGCTCCTTCGCGAGGCCGCCTTTCTGCCGACCCCGGCAGAGTTCACCAAGGCTTTTTCGGAAAAGCTGCTGGAACAGGGCGTCTATCTTTCACGGCTCTCGGTCCTGGCCTGGTCCCTGCATCCGCAAATCGCAGGCAAGAACTTCATCTGGCAAAAGGCCACAAATGAGGTAACCACCTACGCGCCCAGCTATGAAATCTACGAACACCCTGCCTATAATGCCAGTCCGCTGCGCCATGTTTCCAAGGGACTGGGCGGTGTGCGCCACCGCATCGACAGTGAAGACAGCGCTGATGCCTTCCCGATCCTCAGCGATCTGCGCGCTGCTGGTTCAACCGACTATGTCGCCATGCCGCTGCCCTTCTCGGATGGGCGGATCAATGTGCTCACCGTGGCCTCGGACCACCCGGACGGGTTTTCCACCGCCAATCTGGGGCTGATCTTTGAATGCTCTGCCGTTGTGGCTCGCTATTATGAGGTCTTCATGCAGCGCGAGAATGCTCAGTCGCTGTTGGAAACCTATGTGGGCAAGCGCACCGGTGAACGGGTATTGGGCGGCAAGATCCGTCGCGGCGAAGGCGATGAGATCGACGCTGCCATCATGTTCTGCGACCTGCGTGGCTCTACCCTGCTGGAAGAGCAGCTGGGACGGCGCGACTATATCAAGCTGCTGAACGCGTTTTTCGATACCGCCTCGACCATCGTGCATGATAACGGCGGCGAGGTGTTGAAGTTCATCGGGGATGCGGTTTTGGCGGTGTTCCCCGTTGGGGATGGAGCGGGGGAAGATGCCAATCAAGCCCGTGCACAGGCACTGAAATCCGCCCGCAGCATTGTTCCGGCCCTGGCTGAGGTCGCTGCTGACCACGATCTGCCCCAGCTCGAATGCGCCAGTGGCATTGCCTATGGCACCGTCACTTATGGCAATGTCGGCTCACGCGAACGGTTGGATTTCACCGTCATTGGCCAGGCCGCCAATATCGCCGCCCGTCTGGGCGACTATGGCAAGACCCTGGGCCATCAGATCGTGGTCAGCCGGAACTCGCTGCCCGGCAGCTGCAAGAGTGCGACACCTCTGGGGGCGCTCAGCCTGCATAATGTCAGCCAGCCGGTAGAGGCCTTTGCTGTCAGCCCCTTGACTGTTGCCCTTGAAAAGAAGCCGCTGGAGACCCCAAAGGGACCGCCACCCGCACCGGAGCCTGTTTCAAAGTAAACCGCGTCCAGGAGGAAGGCCAGGCAATAGGGGGCCTTGCCCCCTCGCGTCCAGGGACGCTCACCCCCAGGATATTTTTGGCCAAATGAAGGGGATGGCCGGTGCTATTTAGCCCTTTGGTCTATGAAGGAGCCCTGGTGGCCAGATCACGCTGTGCCGCATCGCCCATGGAGATCAGCAGTGGTGCCTCGGATTGGCGCGCCTTAAATGCCGCCTTGTCTGCCATGCCCCGCCAGTCCTGATGCACCAGGGATTGCGCCACGGCGCCGCCCAGCGTGGTGCCCGGTCCGGTGACGATGAACAGATCCGGGGCAAACTCCTGCGCCGCCACCTGCACCGCACGGGTGAAGTCATAGGGCTCCACCACCTGATGGCCGAGGGTGTAGTCCCAGAGCGCCATCAGATCGGTTGATCCCGGCTGCCAGATAGCGCCGCGCCCATCCACCAGCGGCACTGCAGGCTGTCTCGGCATTGCGCCATTCAGGTGCTTGCGCCCCTCAGCAGCCACCGGTGCCTGCAGGGCGGTATGGAACCCCGCGTGGTTGGCCAGCCGCATCGGGAACCGCCCGTCGATCTGCGGCACGGCCTCCTCAAAGGCAGCCAGCCCTGGCTCATCCCCGGCCAGAACCAACATGCCGCCAAGATCAATCGACAGGGCCAGCACATGGCCTGCGCGGGCATTGATCTGATCTACCAGCGCCAGCAGGGCGGCTTTACGCGCCGGATCCGGCCGCCAGTCATCTCCGGTAAAGGGATAGACCAGCTGCCCACCAATCAGATGCTGCTGCATCAGGCTGCCCATGGTATTGACCAGATCAAACCCATGTTGCGGCGACAGCGCCCCGGCTGCAGCCAGCGCGATGTACCAGCCCATGGAATTGCCGGTAACCGCGACCACCTCGATGTCATCTGCCAGCGACTGCGCATCCGCCAGAGCGCTGGCATAGATCAGCGGAGAGGCAATATCACCGCGCGAGTATTTTGCGACCGAGAATCGGGTAGCCCCATCCAGGGCGGTGACTTCTTCCTGTCCCTGGGCCACCCGCGCTGCATCAAAACCCGCAAACAGGCTGGCCTTGTCAGCGTGGTGGCGGTGCAGATAGCCCAGCTCAGGCTTGTTATAGGTGCCCCGACCGGGACAGATCAAAACGGCGGTGCGGGTCATGCGCGCTCTCCTACCAGGTCAAGGGCTGCGGCCAGGATGCTCTCCTTGGAGGGCAGGGTTGCCGCATAGGCTGGGCCGGTTGCAATAAAGCAGTCCCCGGCTGCAATGCGTGCTGTGGGGATATCACTGGCCTCTGCAAAGAGCGCCATCAGCCCCTCAGACTGGCTGCCGGTGGTGCGGCATTCATCCACGATGAGCACATGTTTGCAGCCCTTGGTGGCGGCAATCAACGCCTCGGCCGGCAGTGGTGCCAACCAGCGCAGGTCAATGATGCGGGTCTTGATGCCTTTTGCCTCCAGATCTGCCTGCGCCTGAGACGACAGATACCGCCCATTGCCATAGGTGACGATGGCCAGATCCGTGCCGGTCCCGTGCTGACCAACCTCTCCCAAAGCGATGCTCTGGTCCGGGGTGGGATAGTGACGCATCCAACCGCCATCCTTGGCCGCATGCAGATCCCGCATCGGATAGAGCGCGATGGGTTCGACAAAGACCACCACACGTTGCTCTTCGCGTGCCAGGCGGACCGCTTCGCGCATCATCATCGCGGCCTCTGCCCCATCCGAGGGACAGGCGATAATGATCCCGGGAATATCGCGCAGCACCGCTAACGAGTTGTCATTGTGGAAATGACCGCCAAAGCCCTTTTGATAGCCCAGCCCTGCGATGCGCAGCACCATTGGGTTGCTGAATTGCCCGTTGGAGAAGAACGGCAGGGTTGCCGCCTCACCACGCAGCTGATCCTCGGCATTGTGCAGATAGGCGAGGAACTGGATTTCCGGCATCGGCACAAATCCGTTATGGCCCATGCCGATGGCCAACCCCAGGATCGATTGCTCATCCAGCAGGGTGTCGATCATCCGGTCGGGACCAAAGCGCTGATGCAGCTTTTGGGTGACGCCGTAGACCCCGCCTTTGCGGCCCACATCCTCGCCCATCATGACGATCTCGCCATGCTCCAGCATCAGGTCGGTCAGCGCCCAGTTGACCAGGCGCGACATCGGCTGTGGGTCCGTCATGGCGCGCATATCACTGCCAAAGACCTCGGCCCGCGCCGCCTCGCTGGGACCATTGCTGGCAGCACAGGCGCGCACTGGGGGGACTAGGCTGGCGGCAACATCCGCACCGGATTTCAGATGCGGGCGTGTCACCACCTCGGCGCGGATACGTTCAACGCGGGCGCAGGTCTCGTTATAGATCTTCAGCGCGTCATCGCGTGACAACGCCCCGGCCTGTTCCAACAAGCGCACCGAATGCAGCAGCGGATCATTGGCCTCGTCCGCTTCAACCTCGGATTTTGGCAGATAGGTGGTGGGCACATCCGCTCCGGCATGGCCGTAAAGGCGCACGGTACGCAGATGCAGGAAGGCGGGTTTCTTGCGAAGGCGCACATAGTCTGCCGCCTCTTGCGCCACCGCATGGGCGGCAAAGATATCCAGCCCATCGGCTTTGAAATACTTGATACCGGGGCGCGCCCGCATCGAGGTCTCAATCCAGCCCTGCGGGGTTTTGGTTGAGATGCCGATGCCATTGTCTTCGCAGACAAAGAGCAGCGGCAGCGGTGTCGACTGCACCGAGGTCCAACCCGCGGTGTTGATGGCCCCCTGCGCGGTGGAATGATTGGCCGAGGCGTCGCCAAAGGAGCACATCACGATGCTGTCGTCTCGCATCACCTGATGCTCGGGCGCATGGCGCCTGGCGGCACCGATGGAATAGGCGGCACCCACTGCCTTGGGCAGGTGGCTGGCGATGGTCGAGGTCTGCGGCGGGATCATCAGTGCCCTGGAGCCCAGCACCTTATGCCGCCCACCGGAGGTTGGATCTTCGCTGGAGCAGGCAAAGGACAAGAGCATATCCCAGGCGATGCGTTGGCCCGGCACCTGATCGGCGCGCGAAATCTGAAAAGCCGCATCGCGGTAATGCAAAAAGGCCATATCATCGGGGCGCAGGGCCCGGGCCACCGCCGCCATGCCCTCATGCCCGGATGACCCAATGGTATAGAACCCCTGCCCGGCCTTCTGCATGGCCCGGCTGGTGATATCCAACGCCCGGCTCAGCACCTGGGCCCGGTAGATGCCCACCGCCTGCTCTGGCGACAGCCCCGCCTGCGGTGGCATCCCCTGCGGCAACGCCCCGCTGGCAACCCGATCCAGGAAGTTCTGATGCACGATCTGAGCGCGGTCCATTGGCAATCCCTTTGCTGTTGTGACCTCCGTTATCGGGCAGAACAGCCATGAATTCCAATGAGTTTAGCAGCCCGACTCATGCGGTTTTGACATGAGTCGGGCCAAAACTCCCCTAAATCTTGGCGTGCCAGTCTTGGATCGCTTGGCCGATGTCATCCGGGGAATCCTCCTGAATGAAATGCGCGCCTTTGACTGTGACCTCATCGAGATTGGGAAAGCTGCGCACATAGTCCCGCACAGGCCCGACGATCAGCGCGCCGGGCTCTGCGTTGACAAACAGCTTGGGCACCGGAGTTTCGCGCAGCCAGGCAGAATAGGCGCTGACAATTTCGACCACATCAGCCGGATCGCCGCCAATCGGGATTTGCCGTGGCCAGGTCAGGGTGGGGCGGCGGTCTTCGCCTGCATTGGCAAAGGGGCGACGATACTCGGCCATCTCTTCCTCGCTCAGATCCCGCAGGATAGAGCCCGGCAGGATTGCCTCCACAAAGAGGTTCTTTTGCAGCACCATCTCCTCACCGGCCTCGGACCGAAGACCCTGGAACATGGCCCGTGGTGCCTCGGGGAAGCTCTCCCAGCCCGGTACCGGCGCCACGATTCCCTCCATAAAGGCGATGCCACGCACCGCATCGGGATTCATATGCGCCCAGTGAAAGCCCAAACCAGATCCCCAATCATGAAGGACCAGTGTTACATTGCTGGTGACCCCCAGCTGTTCCAGCAGGGCAAAGAGATATTTGCGGTGCTCAACATAGGTGTAGCGATCCGGGCCACTCTCGCTGAGCTTCTCCGAATCCCCCATGCCAATCAGATCCGGCGCAATCAGGCGGCCCCGTCCTGCCAGATAGGGCATGATGTTACGCCACAGATAGGAGGAGGTCGGATTGCCATGCAAAAACACTATGGGGTCGCCTTCGCCCTCCTCAATATAGGCCATCTGTTTGCCATGCACGGTGGCGAATTTCTTTTTGTCCCGAAAGCGCGTAGTCATGTCTCATCCTCTCGATCTTGAGATCCGGTTGAGAAAACGATAGTGGAACGATCATTCCAAAACAAGGACCAAAATGCCCCGCCCCAAGTCTTCCTCCCGCACTGAGCTTGTTGATAGCGCTCTTAACACCTTTTGGAAAAAGGGGTTTCACGTGGTTTCCATGGGAGACCTGGTGCGTGAAACAGGGGTAAGCCGCAGCAGTCTCTATAGTGATTTCCCCAGCAAGGAGGCCTTGTTTCACGCCTGCCTCGACCGATATCAGGAAAAGGTCGTAACCCCGGCTTTTGGCCCGGTCGAACAGGAGGGCGCCGGGCTGGCTGAAATCCGGACCTACCTGGAAAACCTGTTGGGCCGCGCAGAGACCTCAACCGCCCCCTATGCGGGCTGTCTGGTGCTCAACACCCTGGCCCAGATCACGCCACAAGAGGGTGAAACGCTGGAACGGCTCAAGGCCCATGGCAAACGCCTGCACAAAGGCCTGTATCAGGCGCTGTCGCATGAGAATCAAAAGCACCAACGCCTGGATGAGGCCCAAATTGATGCGCTGGCCCGGTTCACCCTGATCTCTGTCCAGGGGCTTTGGGCACAATCACGCGGCAGCAAGGACAGCGCGCCGCTGCGCCAGTATTGCGAAACTTTGCTGGCGCTGCTTGCCAATCGCCTGGGCGTTGATGAGGCCGGCATCCATGACTGAACACTCCATGGTCTCAACCCTGCCCAACGGCCCGTTTCGCTTTATCGCATTGGATGTTGAAACCGCCAGCCGCGACAGTGCCAGCATCTGTCAGATCGGCATTGCCTGCGTACAAAGCGACAACCATATCCAAACCTTCACCACCTATGTGAACCCCGAACAGAGCTTTGCCTCCTTCAATACCGAACTGCACGGCATCGACGCAGAAACCGTTGCCGACGCTCCAAGCTTTCCCGAAGCCTGGGCGCTGTTGAAACCCCTGTTGCAACTGCACCATCTGGTCCAGCACAGCAGCTTTGACAGCAGGGCCCTCACCGCCGCCTGCCGCGCCTACCGCATGCCCAATGCCGATCTGAGCTGGAGCGACAGCGTCAAAATTGCCCGCAAGGCCTGGCCGGAGTTCAAGGGCAATGGCGGTCATGGATTGGCCAATCTGAAGCAGGAACTGGGGCTATCCTTTCACCACCACGACGCCGGCGAGGATGCCCGCGCCGCGGCCCAGGTGGTCTTGATGGCTGAAACCAGGCTGGGACAGAGTTTTGACCTGATCAGCGGCACCACTCGAAAGTCACAGTTCAGCCTGCCACTTGATAGGACCTAGGCCTCATCGGGAGCCATTACCTTCCCAAGCAAAGTGCCAAAAACCCAATGGAGATTTTACGCCCGCGCTTGCGGGCAACACAGTGAATCTGCGTGGCTATGCCCAATGGAGATTCGCTCAACAAAGCCCAAACCCTACAAAATCCGGTGCTGAAAAAGAGAAAGCCTCAGGCGTTTCCGCCTAAGGCTTTGATAAAGTGGTGAGCCGTGATGGGTTCGAACCATCGACCTACTGATTAAAAGTCAGTTGCTCTACCAGCTGAGCTAACGGCCCACTTTATTTGCGCGGTCTAAGTGATTTTCCCAAGAAGATCAAGCACTTAATTTGCTATCGATTGGCTCGTCCGTATCGTCCTTGCCGTCTCGATTGGCGGCTGTCTACGGTTAGGACGGGAAAGGGTCAAGCCCTTTTTTGAACTTTATGCGTCACAGGCTGGATTCATTTTCACCGCAGGTCTATATGGCCAATATGAGCAAGCTTTCAGAACCCCATTTCCCCTTCATGAAGATGCATGGGCTTGGCAATGACTTTGTTGTTGTCGATGCGCGTAGGCAAAAACTGGAGATCACCCCGGCCCTGGCCAAGGGAATCGCCCATCGTCAGTTTGGCGTGGGCTTTGATCAGCTTGCCTTGATTGAACAGGGCGCTGGGGATGCGCATCTGACCTTTTACAATGCCGATGGCTCCACCTCGGCGGCCTGTGGCAATGCCACCCGTTGCATTGCCCGCCATCTGATGGAGGAAGGCGGCAAGACGGAGCTGCATCTCACCACTGATCGTGGTGACCTCTTTGCCCGTGACGCCGGGGATGGCCTCACCTCGGTCAATTTGGGTCAGCCGCAGCTCCACTGGGATGAAATCCCCCTGGCAGAAGACATGGACACGCTGGAACTGCCGATCAAAGACGCTCCTACAGCCACCGGCATGGGTAATCCCCATTGCACCTTCTTTGTCGAAGACGCCGAACAAATCCCGCTGGACGAATTTGGCCCCCGCTATGAGCATCACCCGCTCTATCCCGAGCGTACCAATGTACAAGTGGCCCATCTGGTTGGCCCCGATCACATCCGCATGCGAGTCTGGGAGCGCGGTGTTGGCATCACCTTGGCCTCTGGCTCCTCCTCCTGCGCCACAGCCGTCGCTGCCGCCCGCCGGGGGCTCACAGGGCGTCAGGTGCAGATCGATCTGGATGGCGGCACCCTGTGGATCGACTGGCGTGAGGATGGCGTCTGGATGACTGGCCCCACAATGCATGTCTTCTCCGGCACGTTTACCGCCGCCTTTCTCGAAAGTCTCTGAGCCATGTCCGCGCCCAAATTCACCACCCTCGGTTGCCGTCTCAACGCCTATGAGACCGAGGCGATGAAAGAGCTCTCGCAGGCTGCTGGTCTGGAGGATCTGGTGGTGGTGAACACCTGTGCGGTCACCGCGGAGGCGGTGCGCAAATCCCGTCAGGAAATCCGCCGGTTGCGCCGCGATAATCCGCAGGCCCGCATTGTGGTCACCGGCTGCGCCGCCCAGACCGAACCGGAAACCTTTGCCCAGATGGCAGAGGTTGATACCGTCATTGGCAATACCGAAAAGATGCAGCCAGAAACCTGGAACGGCATGGCGGCCAATTTCATCGGTGAGACCGAAAAGGTGCAGGTCGACGACATCATGTCAGTGACCGAGACCGCCGGCCATCTGATCGACGGTTTTGGCACCCGTAGCCGCGCCTATGTACAGGTACAAAACGGCTGCGATCACCGCTGCACCTTTTGCATCATCCCCTATGGCCGCGGCAATTCCCGCTCTGTGCCGGCCGGCGTGGTGGTCGATCAGATCAAGCGGCTGGTCGACAAGGGCTACAACGAGGTGGTGCTCACGGGCGTTGATCTCACTTCCTGGGGCGCCGATCTGCCAGCCACGCCCAAACTTGGCGATCTGGTGATGCGGATCCTCAAATTGGTGCCGGACCTGCCGCGCCTGCGAATTTCCTCAATCGATTCGATCGAGGTGGATGAGAACCTGATGCAGGCCATCGCCACCGAACCCCGCCTGATGCCGCATCTGCATCTGTCGTTGCAACATGGCGACGATATGATCCTCAAACGCATGGCCCGGCGCCACCTGCGCGATGATGCCATCCGCTTCTGCGAAGAGGCGCTCAAACTGCGCCCCGAAATGACCTTTGGCGCCGATATCATCGCCGGCTTCCCCACTGAAACCGAGGCGCATTTTGAAAACTCGCTGAAACTGGTGAACGAGTGCCAGCTCACCTGGCTTCATGTCTTCCCCTATTCCAAACGGACCGGCACCCCGGCGGCTAAAATCCCCAAACAGGTCAATGGCAATGTGATCAAAGCCCGCGCCGCCCGTCTGCGCGCAGCGGGTGAAGCCCGGGTGCAGTCCCATCTGGCAGTACAGATCGGCAAGACCCATCAGGTGCTGATGGAAAACCCGCATATGGGCCGAACCGAACAGTTCACCGAAGTGCGTTTTGCCACGCCACAACAGGAAGGCCAGATCGTCACCGCGATGATCCTCGGCCAGGACGGCAGTCAACTCACCGCCTGACAGCCAGCTCTCTTCATTTGGCCAAAAATATCCCGGGGTGAATGCGCGCCTGGCGCGCAGAGGGGCAGCGCCCCACTGTCCGAACTCCTCCGAAAAATGGCCCCCGCAAGTCTCCTCGCAGGGGCCATTTTCTATCTGCTAAATCAGCCTATCAGGCGGATTTGCGACCCTTATGCGGGGCCCAGAGCTGTTTGTTGGTCAGATAAAGCAGAACCGACAAAACAGTCAGGATCAGAACTCCGACAAAACCAACTTTCTTGCGGTCCATCATCTTGGGCTCAGCGGTCCACATCAGGAAGGCCGCAACATCCTGCGACATCGCCTTGACGCTGTTGTCATGGCCATCGGCAAATTCAACCTGCTCATCCGACAGCGGGGGCGCCATCGAAATCCAACCACCTGGGAAGGCGGTGTTTTCATAAAACAGGGTGCCTGCTTCTTCCTTTTCCTCACCGGTATAACCGTCCAGCAAAGAGGCGATGTATTCCGCGCCACCGATGCCCTTGAACAGCTGGTTCATACCAGAGCCATAGGGGCCGTGGAAACCGGCACGCGCCTTTGCCATCAGGCTCAGGTCGGGTGCGCCAGCAGCCGTGTTGGCAGGGAAGTGATCCACCGGCTTGGCAGGAACATCCTCGTCCAGGTCGGCGTCATAGACGGTGAAGTTCTCAGCCGCATAGGCCCGAACCTGATCGGCGGGCAGCGCAGGGCCACCCTCGTCAGCCAGGGTGCGCAGAGGTACAAACTTCAGCCCGTGACAGGCCGCGCAGACTTCGGTGTAGATCTGCAGGCCGCGCTGCAGCTGGTTTTGATCATAGGCGCCGAATGGTCCCTCAAACGAGAACTGGAAGTCCTCGACGTGGCCGCTACCGCCTGCTGCATTGGATGCAGCAGGGATAAGGGCCAGAGCGAAGGCGGCACCGATTGCGAGTGTCTTCAACATTGGTAGCTGTCCTTCTCTCTTACTCGGCAGGCGTGGCTGCGTCGGATTTCTCGCCGTAGTGAGCGTCGAAATCTTCTTCGATTGTAGCAGGCTCTGCCAGGGGCTTCTCGATGACACCCAGAATGGGCAGGATGACCAGGAAGTAGCCAAACCAATAGGCCGATGCGATCAGCGAGAACGATGCATAGGGCTCTTCCGCCGGCATCGCGCCCAGCCACATCAGGGCAAAGAAGTCAAAGACCAGGAGGTAGAACCACCACTTGAACATCGGACGGTAGCGACCGGAACGCACCCGCGAGGTGTCGAGCCAGGGCACCAGCGCCATGACGGCAATCGCGCCAAACATCGCCAGAACACCAAAGAACTTGGCGTCGATGATGCCACCGGTCACGAAGGAGGCAATCTGCACAACCCAGACCTCGGAGGTGAAGGCCCGCAGGATCGCGTAGAAGGGCAGGAAGTACCATTCAGGAACGATATGCGCAGGGGTCACCAGCGGATTGGCTTCGAGATAGTTATCGGGGTGACCCAGATAGTTTGGCATAAAGCCAACGATCGCCCAGAAGATCACCAGAACCACGGCCAGGCCGAGGAAATCCTTGATCACGAAGTAGGGCCAGAACGGCAGGGTGTCTTTTTCGGCTTCTTCTTTAGAGCCCTTGCGCACATCAACACCGGTTGGGTTGTTGTTGCCTGTGGTGTGGAAAGCCCAGATATGGACCACAACCAGCGCCGCGATGACAAATGGCAGCAGATAGTGCAGCGAGAAGAAACGGTTCAGCGTGGCGTTATCCACCGCAGGTCCGCCCAAGAGGAAGGTCTGCAGCGCTTCACCAACAAAGGGAATGGCGCCAAACAGGCCGGTGATCACGGTCGCACCCCAGAAGGACATCTGACCCCAGGGCAGAACGTAGCCCATGAAACCGGTTGCCATCATCAAGAGGTAGATGATCATGCCGATGATCCAGGTGATCTCACGTGGGGCCTTGTAGGAGCCGTAGAAGAGACCACGGAAAATGTGGATGTAAACGGCCACAAAGAACAGCGAAGCGCCGTTTGCGTGAATGTAGCGCAGCATATAGCCGCCATTCACGTCGCGCATGATGTGTTCAACAGAGGCAAAGGCCAGGTCAACATGCGGGGTGTAGTGCATCACCAGGACGATGCCGGTGACAATTTGCAGCACCAGGCAGAAAGCCAGAACGATGCCCCAGATCCACCACCAGTTCAGGTTCTTGGGGGTGGGGATCATGATGGTGTCATATACCAGACCGACGATGGGCAGGCGGCTATGCAGCCATTTCTCT
This sequence comes from Pseudophaeobacter sp. EL27, assembly GCF_900313025.1. Classification (GTDB taxonomy): domain Bacteria; phylum Pseudomonadota; class Alphaproteobacteria; order Rhodobacterales; family Rhodobacteraceae; genus Pseudophaeobacter. The sequence continues at coordinate 375,270 of NZ_OMPQ01000011.1, read as the reverse complement.
GCGCCAGTCTTTGGTTCGTAATGATCGTGCGGAATGCCAGACATTGCGTACCTCCTTATCCCAGTTTGATGGTGTTGGCGTCGGTGAAGGACGCGACAGGCACATGCAGGTTCTCAGGCGCGGGGCCTTTACGGATCCGGCCAGCGGTGTCGTAGTGCGACCCGTGACAGGGGCAGAACCAACCGTTGAATTCGCCGGCACCATCGCCAAGCGGAACACAGCCGAGGTGGGTACAGACACCCATCATCACCAGCCATTCGCCATTCTCATCCATGGCGCGGTTCGCATCCGCGGCATCGGTGCCAGGCTTGTTGGGGTTTTCCGAAGTGGTATCGATCAGGCCTGCAACATCAACTGCACGGGCTTCGTCGATCTCTGCCTGAGTACGACGGCGGATGAACACGGGTTTCCCCAAGAACATCACACTAATCTGCGTTCCAACTTCTACACCGCTGATATCCACGAGAATCGAGGACAAAGCTTTGACGTCAGCCGAGGGGTTCATCTGATTGACCAGGGGCCATATGGCGGCTCCCGCGGTCACTGCCCCGGCGCCGGCAGTGGCGTAGTAGAGGAAATCTCTCCGGGTTCCTTCGTGGTCTTCTGCGTGGGACACGAGGTTTTCTCCATTTCCAGCGCCCGTTTAGGGCAAACATGCGCATGCACCACGATAAACGCGGTGACTCATGGCGGGTCATAGCCGGGTGAGGCGCTTTCGTCCAGCGGTCAAAGGCGCACATGGCACTCCAGTTTCAAGTTTCTTTGAATGGGCGCTCTGAAAACCACAGCCCAGCGCGGCTCACCCCAGATTTCTAAAGGAAAACTTAACCCTCAGGCGGCCGAGTCGCCTGCATCGCGGGGCGCGATTCGAAAGTCTTGAACCAATCCGCCAGAGCCTCGTTACCGGTCCGCCAACCCGCATCTGGATGCCTGAAATCCACATAGGCCAGCGCGCAGCCCACGGCGATCTGGCCCATGTCCAGGGGACCTTGCAGGTGACTCATCCAGCGCGCATTCAGCGCCGAACAGGCCCCCAGAACCTTACCCAGTTGCGCCTTGATCCACTCCGGGGACTGTTTCTCTTCGGGGCGCAGACGCATTTCATAGGTCATGAGAACCGCTGCCTCCATGATGCCATCGGCAGTGGCCTCCAGCACTTTGCTGTCCCAGCCCCCGGCATAGAGCCCGGCTCCAGCGCGTTCATTGAGGTAGGCGCAGATCACCCGGCTATCATACAAGGCCGAACCATCGCCGCGTTCCAGCGCCGGGATCTTGGCCAGGGGGTTGCTGGCCTGCACATCAGCGCTGGGGTCATAGGGCGTGGTTGCGACATTGTGTAGCTCCACGCTGTCCAGCGTTTCGGTCTCATGCAGCAGGACCATCACCTTGCGCACAAAAGGGGAAGTTGGGGCATAATGCAGTTTCATCGCGCTCTCCTTGATCAGTTGGCGGCAGCCTAGTGGCTCTGCCCCAAATGGAAAGCCCAAGCCACGCCCCATTGCCACAACAAATTCTTATAGCGCGGCGTCACCCTATACTTGGGATCTTGCGCTCAGCATCACTTCTTGGCAGGGTCGCGCTGTTCTCAGGGCGGGGTGAAATTCCCCACCGGCGGTATGCGGGCTCATCCCCGTAAGCCCGCGAGCGGTCATCTTTTTGGCTTCACAGCTTGAACCGAAAACCGGTTCCCACTTTTCGGGCTGTGAACGCACATCAGATGATGTCTAGCAGATCTGGTGTGATTCCAGAGCCGACGGTCATAGTCCGGATGGAAGAGAACGTGCGACAGGATTGCTTTCGGCTGAGGCCGGTGCAGTCATGCCGTTCGTTATCGCCTTGGGTGACGTGTCAAACCTATAGGAGATACCAATGACACACACCCGCTATGCCTTTATCAAGGCCCAATGGCATGCCGATATCGTTGACCAGGCGCTGCTTGGTTTTACCCAGCTTATCCCCGCCGAACAGGTAGATGTCTTTGACGTGCCCGGTGCCTTTGAGATGCCGTTGATGGCACAGGATCTGGCAAAGACCGGCGCATATACCGCCATCGCCTGCGCTGCCTTTGTGGTAGATGGCGGCATCTACCGCCATGATTTTGTCGCCCAGTCCGTGGTGGATGGGCTGATGCGCGTCGGCCTGGATACCGGCGTTCCTGTGCTCTCTGTTTCCCTGACACCGCATCAGTACCAGGAAACCGATCATCACAATGCCATCTACCAGGCACATTTTGTCGACAAGGGCCGCGAGGCCGCCCAGGCAGCACTGATGATCGCCAAATCGCGTCAAAAACTGGCAGCTGTCGCTTAAACGCGCAAATCGCGGTGGGCCTGATCGCCCGCCGCCCTAACCCAGATAGGCCTTTAGCACCGGCGGCGGATTGTCCAGCAGTTCCGCCGTCGCCACAGGCGGATGCGCCTTGCCCTCGGCGACCAGAACCACCTGATCTGCAAGGCGGCGCGCGTCCTGTGGATCATGGCTGACCATCAGCACCGTCGCGCCCGTCTCGGCAGCGATTTCCGCCACCAGATCCAGCATCTCATCTTTCAGGGCCGGCCCAAGCGCCGCAAAGGGCTCATCCAGCAGCAGGATATCGCGCCGCTGCAACAGGACCCGCGCCAGGGCGACCCGGCTTTGCTGCCCCCCCGACAGTTCCGCCGGTTTACGCGCCGCCAGATCCCCCAACCCGACTCGGAGCAGTGCTTGCTGAACCTGTGCCTGCTCGTCCTGCGACAGACGCAGATTGGCGCGCAGCCCCAGTCCCGCGTTCTGCGCCACGGTAAGATGGGGGAACAGGTTGCCATCCTGAAACAGCATCGCCACCGGACGCTGCCCCGGTGCCAGACCCGTCAGATCCTCCCCCTGCCAAAAAATGCGCCCCTGGCGCAGCGGCAAAAACCCGGCAATCGCCTCAATCAGGGTGGATTTCCCCGCCCCCGAAGGGCCAATAATGGCAAGCTTGGCCCCGGCAGGAATCTCCAGATCAGCCCGCAAAACGAAGCCGCCGTTCTCTATTTCACAGCTCTCAAGCCTCAGCATGCCAACGACCTCCGCGATCCAGAATCCAAAATGCGCCCATCGACAGGATCAACAGCAACAGCGCCGCCCCCGCTGCCGCCTCCATCTGGTAGGCTCCCATCAGGCGGTAGACCTGTAAGGGCAAAGTCGCCACTTCCGGGTCGGCAAACAGGGTAATGACGCCAAGATCTCCCATCGACAGAGCCGCCCCCAGCCCTGCGGCAAAGCCGATTTGCGCCCGCATCCGCGGCAGGAACACCCGCCACAAAAACGGCATCCCCGCCATATTCAGCGAGAGCGACAAGCGCCCATAGCGCATCATCACCTCACGGGCACGCGGCACCAGAATGCGCAGGGCAAAGGGCAGCGCCATCACCGCATTGACCAGCGCCGTCACCGGCAACGCCAATGAAAACGGATCAACAAAGGGGTAGATCACGATGAACAACCCGGTACCGATCACCAGGGGCGAGGCCGCTAATCCCAGAATACCTGCGACCTCGATCAATGCGCTCCGCCCCATAGCCACGGCTGCGGCCATGGGCAGCGCCAGAAGCAGCAGCAACAGGGTGCTGAGGCCAGCAACCAGAACCGAGGTCAGCGCCGCCATCCAGACAGATGCTTTTAACAGAAACAGGCCGGAAATTCCCGACACAACAACCGCCGACAGAGGCAGAATCAAAAACAGGGCCGCAAGCGTAATCCAAGCGACATCCAAACAGCGCGCCAGCGGGGCCTCGCCGTCCCAGCGCCGCAGCGCCCGGTCCAACCCAGCGCCAACACCATCACCGTCAGAGACCCGAAGTGCCACAAAACCGGCAATCCCGGTCAGCCCCAACTGCACCGCCGACAACAGTGCTGCCCGCCCCAGATCAAAATCAAACCGAAAGGCCTGATAGATGGCCAGCTCAATCGTGGTGGCACGTGGCCCGCCCCCCAGCGTCAGCGCCACCGCAAAGCTGGACAAACAAATGGCAAAGACCACCGCCAGAGCGCCGGGCACCACGCGCCGCAACATGGGCGCTTCCAGCAGTTGCCACATGGCACCGGGGCCTGCCTTCAACTGCGCCGCCAGACGGAAACGTTCTGTCGGGATTTCCTGCCAGCCCTGCAGAATCAACCGGGTTGCCAGTGGCAGATTGAAAAACACATGCGCCAGCACCACGCCGTGCAGCCCATAGATCTGCAAGGGCTCCAGCCCAAGACCCATCAAGATCTGACTGATCCAGCCCGCCCGGCCAAACACCGTCAGCAAGCCCAGAATCGCCACAATCACCGGCAGGATAAACGGCGCCCCCAGGAACGCGATTAGCGCGGTGCGCGCCCAAAACCGTCGCCGCGCCAGGGCCCGCGCCAGACCGATTGCCAGTCCAACGCTCAAAACAGCAGAAAGTACCGCCTGTGTGAGGGTAAAGCGCAGCGCCGCCCAGTCACTACCTCCAAAGCCACGACCGGCCTCGGCCCGCAGCGCCACCGCGGCCAGCGTCCCGAGTATCAGCGCGGCCACAATCAGGGCCGCGCCAGCGCCGGGAAGCGCGCTTATTGGCTGAGCGCGTCGAGCCATTCGTCCAATGCACCATCCCGCACAGCCGCTGCTTCGTCCGCTGACAACAGCAATGACTTGGCAGGGGTGATCATGGTCTCAAACCCCTCGGGCAGACCACCCGCAGGAGTGACGGATGGATACATCCAATTGGTGGTTGGAATAATCGACTGGAACGCGTCAGAGACCATGAACTGCATGAAGTCCTGCGCCAGTTCCGGCTGATCGCTGCCTGCCAGAATGCCGGCAACCTCCACCTGCATGTAGTGACCTTCGTCGAAGGCCGCCGCCGCTTTGGAGCCATCTTCTTCCGCAATCAGGTGATAGGCCGGCGAAGTGGTATAAGAGAGTACCATATCGGCCTCCCCTTCCAGAAACAGACCGTAGGCCTCAGACCAGCCCTTGGTCACGGTGACCACATTATCCGCCAGCCCAGCCCAGATCGCCGGGGCTTCATCGCCATAGGCGGCCTTGACCCACATCAGCAGCCCCAAACCAGGAGTAGAGGAGCGCGGATCCTGAATGACAATCTTCATGTCACTGGCGCCCAGCGCCTTGAAATCCGCCGGCACAGCAGCATCCACATTGTGCACAAAGGCAAAATAGCCCCAATCATAGGGGGCAAAAGTGGCATCCTTCCAGGTCACGGGCAGGCTATAGTCGGCGGTCACACCATGTTCGGCAAACAGACCGGTTGCGGCCGCCGCCGCTGTCAGATTGGTATCCAAGCCCAACACGACATCCGCCTCCGAACGCGCGCCTTCCAGTTTGACCCGCGCCAGCAGTGCAGCCCCATCGCCAGCCCCAACCAGCTTCAGATCACAGCCACACTGGGCTTCAAATGCTTTTTCCACCGCTGGGCCAGGGCCCCAGTCAGACACAAAGCTGTCATAGGTATAGACAGTCAGCTCGGGCTTCTCGGCATAGGCCGCCGAGGCGCTCAGGACTGCTGCTGCAAAAACGGAATACTTCATGGCATCCTCCTTTGCGGCATCGGGCAAGGGTGGAGCATCTCCGAAACCTTCCCTCCGCCGGTTCAAGCCGGTTCAGGTTCTACGGGTTTGTTCTCAGCCAGGCCCTCCCTGGCACCCCGAGGTGCCCCTCTCCTAGGCCCCGGACCGTCCAAAGGCAAGCCAAAGTCACCTCTGGCTAGACGGCTCCGCCAAACTGGCCAGCAGGAACCCACCTTTTCATTTGGCCAAAATATCCCGGGGGAGCCGCCCCTGGGGCGGCGGGGGCAGCGCCCCATTCCCGGCCAGCAAGCAGGTATTGCAGTGCAATAGGCCTTGAGCCATGGCCTCAGCCTCGCTAAGCACATCTCGCAAAGGAGACCCGCCCCATGTCGATGAACAGCTTTGGCCATCTTTTCCGCGTCACCACCTGGGGTGAAAGCCACGGACCCGCGCTCGGTGCAACCGTGGACGGCTGCCCACCCAATGTTCCGCTGGATCCTGCGATGTTGCAGCAGTGGCTGGATCGGCGCCGCCCGGGCCAGAATAAAAACACCACCCAGCGCAACGAGCCCGATGCGGTCAAGATCCTGTCCGGTGTCTTTGAGGGCAAATCGACCGGCACGCCGATCCAGCTGATGATCGAAAACACCGACCAGCGCTCCAAGGATTATGGCGATATCGCCCAGACCTTCCGTCCCGGCCATGCCGACATCACCTATTTCCAGAAATACGGCAACCGCGACTATCGCGGTGGTGGCCGCTCTTCGGCGCGTGAAACCGCCGCCCGTGTCGCCGCAGGCGGGGTGGCGCGCGAAGCCATCAAGGCGCTGGTTCCGGGGTTGGAGATCACCGGCTACATGACACAGATGGGGGAGATGGAAATCGACCGCGCCCGCTTTGACTGGGAGGCCATCGGCCAGAATGATTTCTGGATCCCCGATGCCGGTGCAGTGCAGGATTGGGAAGACTACCTCCAGGCCCTGCGCAAAGCCCATGATTCTGTTGGCGCCGTGGTTGAAGTGGTCGCCCGCGGTGTTCCCGCCGGTATTGGCGCACCTGTTTATAACAAGCTCGACACCGATCTGGCTGCCGCGATGATGTCGATCAACGCCGTCAAGGCCGTGGAAATCGGCGAAGGCATGAATGCCGCCCGCCTCAAAGGGTCTGAAAACGCCGATGAGATCTTCATGGGCAACGATGGCCAACCGGTCTATTCCTCCAACCATGCCGGCGGCATCCTCGGGGGGATCTCCACAGGCCAGGATGTGGTGGTGCGCTTTGCCGTCAAGCCGACTTCCTCGATCCTGACCCCGCGCCAATCGATCCGCAAAGACGGCACCGCCGCCGAAGTCATCACTAAGGGCCGCCATGACCCCTGTGTTGGCATCCGCGCGGTGCCGGTGGCCGAGGCGATGATGGCCTGCGTGATCCTGGATCATCTGCTCTTGCATCGCGGCCAGATCGGCACCAACCAGGGCACCATCGGCGCATGACCTTGAAAGATTTGCAGGCGAAACTGCGCCGCATTGCCGAAGTGCAAATGGCGCAGGATCCAGCCCATGACATCGCCCATCTGGACCGGGTCTGGGCCAATGCTCATCGAATAGCCCTCGATGAAAACAAGGATGATCCAAACCGTGCCAGCCTGCGGGTGCTGATCGCGGGCGCCTATCTGCACGATCTGGTCAACCTGCCCAAAGACCACCCTGAGCGCGAGACCGCCTCAAAGCTCTCGGCAGAAAAAGCAGAGCCTATATTGGCGGATCTGGGCTATTCAGCAGATGAAATCACCGCCGCCCAGCACGTGATTGAGGCCCATAGTTTTTCGGCCGGGCTGCCTGCAAACAGCCTCGAGGCGCTGATCCTGCGCGATGCCGACCGGCTGGACGCACTGGGGGCCGTGGGTATTGCCCGGACATTCATGGTGGCAGGCACCATTGACCGTCCGCTGTGTGATGCGGATGACCCTTTTGCCGCCAACCGCCCCCTGGATGATCAGACCTGGTCGATTGATCACTGGCACCTGAAGCTGTTGAAGCTGCCCGGTGACATGGCCACAGATAAGGGCCACAAGATCGCCCGCAAACGCGCCCGGCTGATGTTGGCCTACCTGCGGCAACTGGCCAAGGAAATGGATACCGAGCTACCCGATCACTGGGCTGACCTGCTGAAATGATCGAAATCCTCGCCATTACCTTCCCCATCTATGCAGCCCTGGTGCTGGGTTATCTGGTGGTTTGGAAGGGTTGGTTCAGCGCAGGTGATATGCGCGTCCTTGGGCGCTATGTGCTCAACATTGCCCTGCCTGCACTGATTTTCTCTGCCGTGGCAGCGCGCAGCCCGGTGCAGGTATTTCAGCCCGGATATGTTCTGATCTATGCGCTTGGCGGGTTGGCAACGGTCGCAATCTCCTATGGGCTGTTTAGCCTGCGCGGCACCGATCCCAAGCGCCGCGCGCTGGGGGTGATGGGCTCTACCTGTCCCAACAATGCCTTTGTCGGCTATCCGATCATGCTGCTCGCCTTTCCCGATCAGGCCGGCATCATCCTGGCTCTGAACCTGCTGGTGGAGAATCTGTTGCTGGTCCCTGTCTGCCTGATCCTGGTCGAGCTCGCTGCCAATAGCGCAGATCAACCGATCTGGGCACGGCTGCGACGCATCCTGCTGGATCTGGCAAAAATGCCCATGTTGATTGGTCTGGCACTGGGGCTGGTGGTCTCGCTCATCGGTCTGCCGCTGCCCGGTCCCTTTATGCGATTTATTGACATGCTCGCACTCTCCGCCGGGGCAGTCTCGCTTTTGGTCATCGGTGGTTCTCTGGTGGGATTGCCGCTGCATGGCAATCGCTCGCTTGCGGCGCAGATCAGCGCCTCAAAACTACTGCTGCACCCGGCACTGGTGGCTCTGGCGGCTTCGATCCTGCTGGGGCTGGGGCTGATCACCCTGACACCGGAACTGCACAGTGCTGTGATCCTATCAGCGGCCATGCCAATGTTTGGCATCTACACGGTCCTGGCCCAGCGCCAGGGGCTGGAGGGCGCCGCCAGCCTGGCCATGCTCACCGGAACCAGCTGCGCCTTTGTCACGCTCACGGCCTTGCTCTGGCTGCTGGCCTGACTGGGAGGCCAGAGGTTTCGCCCGCCTCAGAAGTGCCTCTTAGGCAAACAGATCTGCATATTCCTCGCGCAGTGCCTTTTTCTGTACCTTGCCCATGGTGTTGCGCGGCAGTTCCGCGACCAGCTCGATCCTCTTTGGCTGTTTGAACTTCGCCAGTTGATCCGACAGGGCCTCGGCAATTTTGTCGGCGCTGATGTTCTGAGGCTCGGAGGCCACCACGATGGCCACCACGGCCTCACCAAAATCGGGATGCGGCACGCCAATCACCGCGCTTTCCAACACGCCGGGCAGATCGTCAATCAGGCTTTCAACCTCTTTGGGATAGACGTTAAAGCCGCCGGTGATCACCAGATCCTTTTGCCGCCCGACAATGGTGATGTAGCCCTCCGCGTCCTGCCGGGCGAGATCGCCGGTGATGAACCAGCCATCAGCCTGCAACTCCTCGGCGGTCTTTTCCGGCATCTGCCAATAACCCCGGAACACATTTGCGCCGCGCACTTCCAGAACCCCGGTCTCACCACGCGCGACCTCGTGACCCTGATCCACGATTCGCGCCTCGACTCCGGGCAGCGGAAAGCCGACAGTGCCAGCACGGCGCTCGCCCTCATAGGGGTTTGAGGTGCTCATATTGGTTTCGGTCATCCCGTAGCGTTCCAGAATGCGGTGCCCGGTGCGCGCCTGCCATTGTTCATGGGTGTCCACCAGCAAGGGGGCAGAGCCCGAGATGAACAGCCGCATATTCGCTGCTCGCTCTGGCGTCAGTCGCGGATCCTGCAACAGACGGGTATAAAAGGTTGGTACCCCCATCAGAGCGGTAGCCTGCGGCATGGCCTCGAGGATTTGATCCGCGTTGAAACCCGACAGAAACACCACCCGCACCCCGGCAAAAAGCGCCACATTGGTCGCGACAAACAACCCGTGGGTATGAAAGATCGGCAAGGCGTGGATCAGCACGTCCGCGCTGGTGAACTGCCAATAGTCCCGCAGGGTCAGCGAATTGGACGCCAGATTGCCATGGCTCAGCATCGCCCCCTTTGAGCGCCCGGTGGTGCCTGAGGTATAAAGGATTGCCGCCAGATCGTCCGGCCCCCGCGGCACCGGAGTAAACCCGCCGCGTCCCACGACCGAATCCGTCAGCGTCCCCAGCCCCTTGGCATCCAGAGTCACAACCCGTGCCGCCCCGGAAATGGCCTGTATGTCCTCCAGGCGCGCGGGATCGCAAACCACCACACGCGGTGTGGCGTCGCCCAGGAAATAAGCCACTTCCGGCACCGTATAGGCGGTGTTGAGCGGCAGGAAGACGCCCCCTGCCATGACAGTTCCCAAATAGAGCTGGATTGCCTCGATGGTTTTTTCCACCTGCACCGCCACCCGGTCCCCGGGTTGAACCCCCAGGGCCACCAAGGCTGCGGCGTTGCGTTCTGCCCCGGCGAACAACTCTCCAAAGGTAACGCTGGCACGGGCAGGGAAGGTGGCAAAGTTGCGGGTCTCATGCCCCTTTGAGGCGCTATGCAGTCGGGAAATCAGGTGGTTGGCATCGTACATCTGCAGGCTCCTCAAGGTTTGCCGCAATCTGCGCCGGGGCTGATAGGGAAATCAACCCATTGATCTTTTTGTCGCAGGGGCGCAGGGTCCGGCCCATGGCCACATCCTTAACATCGCATCGACCTATGCTCGCTATCGCCCTAAAGGTCGTGGCCATTGGTCTCTTTACCGGTCTTTCCGCACTGATCAAGGCGGTGTCGGAGGTGATCCCAGCTGGCGAGGCGGTGTTCTTTCGCTCGTTTTTTGCTATTCCCGTCATTGTTGTCTGGCTGTCGATGCGGGGCGATTTGAAAAACGATTTAAAGACGCAACGGCCCATGGGTCACATTTTGCGCGGCTTGGTTGGCACCTCGGCGATGGCGATGACATTTATGGGGCTGGGCATGTTGCCCCTGCCAGAGGTCACGGCCATTGGCTATGCCACGCCGATTTTTACCCTGATCCTGGCCGCGGTGTTCCTGGGTGAGCGCATTCGCCTGATCCGTATCAGTGCCGTAGGCATTGGACTTCTCGGGGTTCTGATCATGATCTACCCGCGGCTCTCTGGTGGTATGGATATGTCCAGCGCCGCCTTTGTCGGCGTCCTGCTGATTTTGGGAGCCACGGTGGCACGCGGCTTTGTGCAGATTCACATTCGCCGCATGGTGATGACAGAGCACACAGCCGCCATCGTATTTTACTTTTCTGTCACCGCCTCACTGCTGTCCCTGCTGACCCTGCCCTTTGGCTGGGTCATACCTGATTTCACGACTTTGCTTTTACTGATTGGAGCAGGGCTGGTTGGTGGCGTCGCACAGATCCTTGTCACCTCCTCTTATCGCTTCGCCCCGGCCTCAATGCTGGCGCCCTATGACTATGTCTCGATGCTTTTTGCAATTGTTCTTGGCTATGTCTGGTTTGAAGAATGGCCGACCGCTGTCATGCTGGCCGGTGCCTGCCTAGTGATTGCTGGCAATGTCCTGGTGATCTGGCGCGAAAGCCGCCTGGGGTTGGTACGTGGTAAGGCGAAGTCTCTTACCGACCCCAAAGGCGGTTGAAGCCCTCTGTGCTCCGGTTAACGGCAGGAACCTCCGAAACGGGAAAACCATCCTTGATCGGGACATATTGCGAGGCTCTGCCTCGCGCTCCGGGATATTTTTGGCCAAATGAAATTGCTAAGGGCGACAACCGCACCGTCAGGTGCGCATACAGCAAAAGCGCGGAAGGTGACTTCCGCGCTTTTTCATTTTAACAACAGCAGATGCAGTTAGCTACGCACCAAGGCCTCATAGGCGGCAGCAATATCTCGTGTCATCTCTCCAACCTCAAATGTGTAGGGGCCGATTTCACCAACCGGGGTGACCTCAGCAGCGGTGCCGGTCAACCAGCACTGCTCAAACCCTTCCATTTCCTCGGGCAGGATACGGCGCTCGTGCACGGTGATGCCTTTTTCCTTGAGCATGCCGATTACAGTTTGCCGGGTAATACCATTGAGGAAGCAATCTGCCAGCGGCGTGTGGACTTCGCCATCTTTCACAAAGAAGATGTTGGCGCCGGTCGCCTCGGCGACATATCCCCGATAATCCATGAACAAGGCATCTGAGCAGCCCTTGGCCTCGGCCTTGTGTTTGGAGATTGTGCAGATCATATAGAGACCTGCGGCCTTGGCATGCACCGGAATAGTTTCCGGGCTGGGACGTTTGTACTCAGCGATATCCAGCTTGGCGCCTTCCATCTTGGCGTCCCCATAATAGGCCCCCCATCCCCAGACCGCCACGGCCATGCGCACCGGGTTCTGAGCCGAGGCAACCCCCATGTCCTCGCCGGAGCCACGCCAGACCAGGGCACGGACATAGGCATCCTGCAGACCTGAGGCCTTTAGGGTTTCTTCCTTTGCGGCCTCGATCTCATCCACCGAGTAGGGCATCGGCATATCCAGCGCCTCGGCGCTTGCAATCAGGCGCTCGGAATGTTCGCGGCTTTTGAAGATCTTGCCGTTATAAGCGCGTTCGCCCTCAAAGACAGAAGAAGCATAGTGCATCGCATGGGTCAGGACGTGCACCTTGGCATCGCGCCAGTTCACCAGTTCTCCATCCATCCAGATCAAGCCGTCACGATCATCATATCCAGCCATGCCACAGCCTCCTCAAAGCAGTTAGTATTTTCACAAGTTGCGCAACAAATGGCCGATGTGGACATATTGTTGCGCCAAAGCTGCGATTCGATACATCTTCACTCTTGGAATGTCAATATAGCTGACATAAACTGCCCGTTAGGCACTTAAGGCGAGTAGAAGGGAGAGCACCATGACAGAGGGTGACTCACGCGGGCGGTCAATGGGGCGATCGAGTCAGGCATTTGGCGGCGAAAGCCTGTTGTTTTTGACTGATGAGCAGCTACGGCAGGGGATCGAGGCAATGTTCTTTGCCTATCGCGGCTTTACCGCTGACCCCGACCGCATTCTGGCGCAGATGTCCTATGGCCGTGCCCATCACCGGGCCATTCACTTTATCAATCGCGCCCCCGGCACCACAGTGAACAACATGCTGACCATTCTGGGCGTCACCAAACAATCGCTCAACCGGGTTTTGCGCACCCTGATCAGCGACGGGCTGGTCGAAAGCCGGGTGGGCGTCACTGACAAACGCGAGCGCCATCTGCACCTCACCGACGCGGGCAGACAGCTGGAGGCAAAACTCTCCGATGCCCAGCGCGCCCGCATGCGTGCGGCCTACAAGGATGCCGGGCCCGAAGCCGTGCAGGGATTTAAGAAGGTACTGGAAGCCATGATGGATGCCGATATGCGCCGGGCCTATATCAATTTGCGGGAAACCGGATCATGAGCACATTTGACTCACATCTGTTGATCGTAGACGACGATGAGCGCATTCGCGGCTTGCTGAAGAAATTCCTGATGCGGGCCGGGTTTTTGGTCTCTGCGGCGCGTGACGCCGCCCATGCTCGCCGGGTGTTGGCGGGGCTGGATTTTGATCTGATCATTATGGATGTAATGATGCCGGGCGAGGATGGCATCTCGCTGACCAAATCGCTGCGCGAAACCATGTCGACGCCGATCCTGCTGCTCACTGCCAAGGGCGAAACCGAGGACCGCATTACCGGTTTTGAAGCAGGGGCAGACGACTACCTGCCCAAACCCTTTGAACCCAAGGAACTGCTGTTGCGGGTCAATGCGATCCTGCGGCGGGTGCCGGATACTTCGGCGCAGGATAGTGCCCCGAAGGTGCTGCACCTGGGCGAAATTCGCTATGACATAGAGCGCGGGGAGATGTGGCAGGGTAATGATCTGGTCCGGCTGACCGGCACCGAAAGCCAGCTGATGAAGATCTTTTCAGCCTGCCCGGGCGAGGCCGTGAGCCGGGCCAAACTGGTTGAGGATCTGGGCCGAGATCGCGGCCAAGCGCAGGAGCGCGCTGTAGATGTTCAGATCACCCGGCTGCGTCGCAAGATCGAGCCAAACCCCAAGCAACCCCAGTACCTGCAAACCGTGCGGGGCGCAGGCTATATGCTGGCGCCCGACTGACCATCTGCCTCCTTTGCCAATGCTTCAACCTCTTGCTGCCCCTATCGGCGATAGATTTGTTTGACCATTTTGTTTTGGAATCGTGTTAGTTTCCCTTGAGCTTCCGACAAAGGGGAGACGCAGCATGGGAGAGATCAATGAAATTGTTCAAACTGGCCGCCGTCGCTTGCCTTCTGCCACTTACGGTCCAGGCACAGGAACTAGACTACTGGGGGGAAGCCGGTGGTTGGGATGTAATGATCGATTCATCGCTGGGGGATGGCTGCCTGATCCAGGCGGCCTATAGCGATGGCTCCGTGGTTCGCATTGGCTTTGATCGCAACCAAGGCAACGGCTATGTGACAGCCTTTAATGAAGCCTGGGAGGGTATAGAGGAAGGCGTGACCTACCCGATCGCTTTTGATCTGGACAGTGAGGAGTATCAGGGGGAGGCAACCGGTATCTATCTGAACGATGTTCCAGGCGCCGATATCGCCTTTTCCAACCCGGACTTCCTGTTCGATCTGGCGCAGAAATACACCATGACCCTGTACAATGAACAGGGTGAGGTCATGGCAATCGACCTGGAGGGATCTTACGCCGGGCTAGAGGCTGCCATCGCCTGCCAGGAAGAAATGGGCTAATCTCTCTGCGCGTATTTTGCATGGCGGAATAATTCAGAGTTGCATCTTGTGGCCTCTGCCCCTTGAACCTTAGGTATATCAACTTGAAGACATCCTTTTCTTGTCACACTCCTGGGACACGCTGAATGACCACCGCCCTGATTACCCATGCTGACTGCCTGCGCCATGAAACACCTGAGGGACATCCCGAACAGGTGGCGCGACTGGAACATATCCTGCATGCGCTGGAGCCCTTGGATCTGAAGCGGGTTTCCGCGCCGATGGTGGCCGAGGATGATATCCTGCGCATTCATCCCGTGGATCACCTGCGCGCCCTACGCTCTGCCCATCCCAGCGAGGGCTATGTGCAGATCGACGGGGATACCTTTATGTCACCGGGAACCCTGGATGCAGCCTTTCGCGCAGCGGGCGCTGCGGTGCGTGCGGTGGATATGGTCCTGGGCGGAGAGGTGCAGAACGCCTTTGCCGCCATTCGCCCGCCGGGACATCATGCTGAGACCGAGACCGCCATGGGCTTTTGCTTCTTTGGCAATGCCGCGCTGGCTGCCAAACATGCGCTGGAGCATCACGGGCTGAATCGGGTCGCGGTGGTGGATTTTGACGTGCATCACGGCAATGGCAGCCAGGACCTCTTGTGGGATGAGCCCCGCGCACTGTTTGTGACCAGCCAACAGATGCCGCTTTGGCCAGGCTCTGGCCGTGTGGACGAGGACGGTGTGCATGGTCAGATCCTCAATATGCCACTGCCCCCCGAATCGGGAGGGGCAGAGATGCGCGCCGCCTACACGGGGCAGGCCTTTCCCCGCATCCGCGCCTTCAAACCGGAGCTGATCATCATCTCGGCAGGCTTTGATGCGCACCGCGATGACCCGCTCGCCAGCCTGAACTGGAGCACCGAGGATTTTGCTTGGCTCACGGCTGAGCTGTGCGCTCTGGCAGAGGAGCTGTGCCAGGGTCGTATCGTCTCGACTTTGGAAGGCGGATATGATCTGAACGCGCTAGCGCAGGCCACCCGTGGGCATGTGGAAGAATTGATAAAGGCAGCGACATGACCACCGAAACACCCGTGAACGAGATGAGCTTTGAACAGGCCATGCGCGAGCTGGAAACCGTTGTTGGCCAATTGGAACGTGGCGATGTGGCACTGGATGCCTCGATCGCGCTCTATGAACGTGGGGCACAGTTAAAACAGCGCTGCGAAGATGAACTGAAACGCGCCGAAGAAAAGGTGGCCTCTCTGACGCTGGATGCCAGCGGCACACCGATTGCAACCCAGGCTCTGGACGCTGGCTAACAGCATGGCTGTCCCGTTCACCGAGGCGCTGAAACAGGCGCAACAAGAGATCTCTGCCCGCTTGAATGCTATCATTCCTGTGGGCGCCACCCTCGGCAAACCGATGCTGCATGCCGTTCTTGGCGGCAAGATGCTGCGCGGTTTTTTGGTATTGGAAAGCGCCCGCCTGCACGGTGTTGATGCCGAGGCCGCCCTGGATGCAGCCGTCGCCATCGAGTGCATTCACGCCTATTCCCTGGTGCATGATGACCTGCCCTGCATGGATGATGATGATCTGCGCCGCGGCCTGCCGACTATCCACAAGAAATGGGATGAAGCCACCGCCGTTCTGACCGGCGATGCGCTGCAAACCCTGGCTTTTGACCTTTTGGCCGACAGTAAATTTGGCCCCAATGCGCTGGAGCTCATCCGGCTCTTGGCCCGCGCGGCTGGACACTCTGGCATGGTGCAGGGGCAGATGCTGGATATTGATGCCGAAACCGCCAGCACCCCGCTGACACTGGAGCAAATCACCCGCCTGCAAGACCGGAAAACTGGCTGCCTGATCAACTGGTCGGCCACCGTTGGACCGGTGATTGCCGGTGACGATTCCCGCGCCCTGTGGCAATATGCAACTGCCCTTGGTCTTGCTTTTCAGATTGCCGACGACATCTTGGATGTTGAAGGAGACGCGGAAAAGGTCGGCAAAGCCCTGCGCAAGGATGCCGATGCCGGCAAGGCAACCTTTGTCTCGCTCTTGGGGTTGGAGCCCGCAAAACAACGCGCGCGGGATCTGATCGACGAGGCCTGTGCCGCCCTCGCCCCCTACGGGGATGCGGGAGAAACCTTGAAGCAGGCCGCCCGCTTCGTTATTGCGCGAGACAGCTGACACCGGGGCCAATTTTGCCCCGCCCGCCACAAGGAAATACCATGTCTGACCGGCCCTCTACCCCGCTTTTGGACCAGATCGCGCGCCCTGCGGATATGAAGGGGCTGAGTGACAGCCAATTGGTACAACTGGCCCATGAGCTGCGGCAGGAGACCATCTCGGCGGTGTCCACCACCGGTGGTCATCTGGGCGCCGGTCTGGGCGTGGTTGAGCTGACCGTGGCCCTGCATGCGATTTTTGACACCCCTCGGGATAAACTGATCTGGGATGTGTCGCATCAGAGTTACCCCCACAAGATCCTGACCGAGCGCCGCGACCGTATCCGCACCCTGCGCACCAAGGGCGGGCTGTCGGGGTTCACCAAGCGCAGTGAGTCGCCTTACGATCCCTTTGGTGCGGCCCATAGCTCCACCTCGATCTCCGCAGCACTGGGGTTCTCGGTTGCCCGCGACCTGGGCGGCGTTGTGCCCGAAGGCCTGGGTGAGGCAATCGCGGTGATTGGCGATGGCTCGATGTCGGCCGGCATGGCCTTTGAGGCGATGAACAACGCCGGCCATCTGAACAAGCGTATGATCGTGATCCTCAACGACAACGAGATGAGCATTGCTCCCCCCGTTGGCGCCCTGTCGTCCTACCTGTCACGGCTCTATGCCGAAGAGCCTTTCCAGGAGCTGAAGGCCGTGGCCAAGGGCGCGGCCTCGCTATTGCCGGAACCCTTCCGAGAAGGCGCCAAACGCGCCAAGGACATGCTGAAAGGCATGGCTGTGGGCGGCACCATGTTTGAATCCTTTGGCTTCTCCTATGTCGGGCCGATTGATGGTCACGACATGGACCAGCTGCTGCCAGTGCTGCGCACAGTCAAGGCCCGCGCCAAGGGCCCGGTGCTGATCCATGTACTGACCAAAAAGGGCAAGGGCTACGCCCCCGCCGAGGCCGCCCGCGACAAGGGCCATGCCACCGCCAAATTTGATGTGGTCACCGGCAAACAGCACAAAACGCCTTCAAACGCGCCCTCCTATACGGGAGTCTTTGGTGATGAGCTGGTGAAACTCGCCGCCAAGGACGACAAGATCTGCGCCGTAACCGCCGCCATGCCCGATGGCACTGGCCTGGCGCTGATGGCCGAACGCTACCCCTCGCGCTGTTTTGATGTGGGCATTGCTGAACAACACGGCGTCACCTTTGCCGCTGCCCTGGCGGCGGGCGGAATGAAGCCATTCTGCGCGATGTATTCGACTTTCCTGCAGCGTGGCTATGACCAGGTGGTGCATGACGTCGCCATCCAGCGCCTGCCTGTGCGCTTTGCCATCGACCGCGCCGGTCTGGTCGGTGCCGATGGGGCCACCCATGCGGGATCTTTCGACATTGGCTTTATGGCCAACCTGCCCGGCATGGTGGTCATGGCCGCCGCGGACGAGGCCGAGCTGGTGCATATGGTCCATACCGCCGCCGCCTTTGATGCAGGGCCCATCGCCTTTCGCTATCCGCGTGGCGAGGGCGAAGGGGTCGAAATGCCCGAGGAACCGCAACTGCTGGAAATCGGCAAGGGCCGGATGATCCAGGAGGGCAAGCGCGTCGCGCTGCTCTCCTTTGGCACCCGTCTGGGCGAGGTCAAAAAGGCTGCCGAGGCGCTCTCTGCCAAGGGCATCACGCCAACAATCGCCGACGCCCGCTTTGCCAAACCGCTGGACCGCGAGATGATCCTGGATCTGGTGGCAGGTCACGAAGCCCTGATCACCATAGAAGAAGGCGCCGTGGGCGGCTTTGGCAGCCATGTGGCGCAGCTTTTGTCGGATGAGGGCGTCTTTGACGCGGGCTTCAAATACCGCTCCATGGTGCTGCCCGATACCTTCATCGATCAGGCCAGCCCCAAGGACATGTACGAGACCGCCGCCATGAACGCACCGCAGATCGAAGCCAAGGTGCTGGAAGTTCTGGGCGTGGCGCAGATCGGGGAAAAGCGGGCTTAATCTGCGCAAACAATAGGTCTGAGACTGCCTGGGGAGGCGAAAATGCGTCTGTCTGTTGTGTCAGAGTCAAACCTTCGGTTTGACGGGCAGGCAGGGCCGCAAGTGTGCGGGCGAGGTATTCAAACCTAGTTATAGCCAGTGACTTTGCAGAAGACTCGATAAACACTGGCTGACCCTCGATCGTTCAGCGCACGCACAAGTCTGGCAATTTGCTCATCACCCAAAAGATGAACCGGCAACCGATCCGGGTTCACAACCGCCAAGTTCATCAACATTGCCAGTTTTGTAAACACCGCGGGACCAAGAGCAACATCAATGCGACGCGTGAATGACTGCTGCTGCCACAGCTGGTCCAGAACACCGGGAGACGCATCATTTACACGTCCGTAAAGGCGACGCAGTGTCCTGAAGTTCAACAATACAAAGATCAGATGCAAAATGCCCATGCTCTACAACGCTGGCGGCTCAGCCGGCGGCACAAACGCCTCCATATCTTCTGCCGCCAGCACGGCCCGCAACCCCTCGCGATAGCTGGGATAGAGCAGCTCCACCCCCAGTTCGGACTTGATGCGGTTGTTGTGCACACGTTTGTTCTCACCATAAAAACTGCGCGCCATTGGGGTCATGCCCGCCTCATCAAAGGGCACTTCGGCAGGTATGGGCAGGCCCAGCAGCTCTGCCGCGTAGCCCAGGACATCCTGCGGCGGCGCCGGGTCATCATCGCAGAGGTTGTAGATCCCGCCCGGGTTGGGCTGGTCCATCGAGGCCAGCAGCGCCTGGGTGATATCCTCCACATGGATGCGCGAAAACACCTGCCCCGGTTTGACGATGCGCCGCGCCTTGCCCGCCATCAGCTTGGCAAAGGGGCCGCGCCCGGGACCGTAGATCCCAGCCAGACGAAAGATATGCAGCGGCAGATCCGGGATCTCTTGCCATTGACGCTCTGCCAAGGCACGCCAGTTTCCGCGTTCACTGGTTGGCGCGACTGGCGTGGCCTCATCCACCCAATCGCCGCCCCTATCGCCATAAACGGCCGTGGTCGACAGATAGCCAAACCACGCGAGATCAGTCGCAACAGCGGCAATCTCATCGTGCAGAGCTGCCAGTATCGGATCACCCAAGGCGCCCGGGCCGATCGAGCTCAGCACATGGGTAACTCCGGTCAGAGAGATTTCCTCGTCAGGCCAGGTAATCATCTCCACACCCGGCACCTCCACCGGCTCACGCGCCGTGCCGATCACCCGCCAGCCACGCGCCAAAAGCTGCGGCGCCAGGCTGCGCGCAGTATAGCCATATCCAAGACAAAGAAGTGTTTTCTGCATGACCTCTACTTGAGCGGAACTGCCAAGCCGCGCAAGGCTTGATTCGAATCCTTCACCACTCTTTGATGACCCCATGACAGATGAACAACCAGATCTCGCCGCCGCCTATGATCTTGCCTCGCCAGAACAATCCCGGCGGCTCTATGCGCAATGGGCCGCAAGTTATGATGACTCAGCTACCACCTGCCCTTTCAAACCGCGCAGGCCTTTGTCGCGGCGGGTGGCCATGGGCCGGTGCTGGATGCTGGGGCCGGAACGGACCTTTGCGGGCAGGCCCTGTCTGATCTGGGCATCTCACCGCTGGAGGCCACCGATATCAGCCCCGAAATGTTGGCCCAGGCCGCACAAAAGGACATCTACCGCGACCTGATCGAGGCCGATCTTTTACAGGGTATCCCGGTGCCCCAGGCAGTTATCGCGGCGTGGTCTCCTCCGGCACTTTCACCCATGGTCATATCGGCCCCGAGGCTCTGCCCGCGCTATTGCGCGTCGGCGCCCAAGGCGCGCAATATGCCCTGTCCATAAATGCCAAGTTCTACCACAAATCCGGGTTTGCGAACGCCTTTACCCGCCTGATTGATGGTGGATGGATCTCGGATTTCACCCTGCTTGAGGTCCCGATCTACGGCGAAGCCGCCAGGGATGAGCACCGCGGTGACAAGGCCTTTATCGCCCTGTTCAAAAAGGCCTGACCCCGCGCCCTACTCCCACGACCTGCAAGAAAGCGGCAAGCAGCGCGCTGCCGGGCCCAACCCTAAAGCAGCAGTCTTTGACTGCTGCGGCAGGGGCGGGAGAGCACCCTTGGCCCTTTTCAGCACCCTTTCCAGACCGGATCGCGTTTCTCGGCAAAGGCGCGGGCCCCTTCCAGCTGATCCTCGCTGGAATATAGCACATCCACCGAACGCAGTTGGCGCTGCGTGATGTGGTTCATCGCATCCTGGAACTTGGCGCCCTCGGCGTCGCGCACCACCTCTTTGATCGCCGCGTAGACCAGCGGCGGCCCCGAGGCGAGCAGCCGCGCCAGTTCCCAGGCACGGTCCATCAACTGATCGGCGGGCAGGATCTCGTTCACCAGCCCCCAGCGGTTTGCTTCCTCAGCATCAAACCAACGCCCGGTGAGCAAAAGCTCCATGGCGATGTGATAGGGGATCCGCTTTGGTAGCTTGATCGAGGCCGCATCCGCCACTGTACCAGAGCGGATTTCCGGCAGGGCAAATGTCGCATGCTCCGCCGCCAGGATCATATCCGCCGAGATCGCCAGTTCCAGCCCGCCACCACAGGCGATACCATTCACCGCCGCGATCACCGGTTTGTTCATGTCGCGCATTTCCTGCAGGCCGCCAAAACCGCCCACTCCATAATCGCCATCAACCTCATCCCCGTCGGCGGCGGCCTTCAGATCCCACCCGGGGCAAAAGAATTTCTCGCCGCCCCCCGTCAGAATTGCCACCCGCAGTTCCGGATCATCGCGGAAATCGCGAAACACCTCGCCCATGATCCGGCTGGTCGCCAGATCGATGGCATTGGCTTTGGGCCGATCCAGCGTGACCTCCAGAATGGCGCCTTCGCGCCGGGTTTTTACCGGCCCCTCAGTCAAATCCACACCCATCATTTCATAAAATCCTTTCTTCGCATCAGCGCATCCGCCGCCACCGCATCGGTCGGTGTACACAAGAGCGGGTTGATTTCAATTTCTTCCAGACCCTCTGCTTCAGCCAGCACATAGGACTGCACTGACTTGATGGCCCGCAGGATTGCAGCGCGGTCGGCGGCTGGTTTGCCGCGATAGCCTGCCAGCAGTTTTGAGATTTTCAACCCATCCAAAGCGGCATCAATTGCTGCATCACTGGCGGGCAGCAACAGCGAGGTGCTGTCTTGCAGGATCTCGGTCAGGGTACCGCCAGCGGCCAGCGTCAGAACAAAGCCATGCGCCGGGTCTTTCACCACCCCGATCAGCAGCTCTGCAACAGCATCATTGACCATTTCCTCGACCAAAAACCGCTCGGTTGGCATCGCATCTGCCGCTTCGCTGACGTCGCCACCCGACCTCAGCCCAAGCACCACCGCACCGGCTTCGGTCTTATGGGCGATGCCTTCGCCTTTCAGCACCACCGGATAGCCGATATCAGCCGCCGCAGCCCGCGCCATGCCGGGGGATTTTGCCCGAATGGATTTGGGCAGGCGCAGCCCATAATGCCCCAGCCGGAACTTGGCTTCTGCTTCCGAGACCAGGCTGGGCTCCACCACAGCTGTGGGCAGCAACAAAGGTTCACCCATTTCTGCGCGTGGTTCGGCAGCAGCGGCGCAGGCCACCAGGGCCTCCCGCAGCCCACAAAAGGGCACCACCCCCGAGGCCATCAATTGCTCAGAAACCATTTCGGGCAGCAGTTCCGGCAGACTCGCTACCAGGGCAACATTTGCCCCGGTAGCCTGGCGCGCGCCAATGGCGGCGGCAATGGCACAGTCCCAATCCTCGGCAGAGCAACGATCCGCACGGGGAAAATCGACAATCAGAAGGGTCATCGCCAGAGAGGGATCCATCATCGCAGACCAGGCCCGCGTCATCGCCTCTGTGTCGCGCCAGATATAGGTGTGATAATCCAGCGGATTTGCCAGCGCCACCATCGGCCCCAGCGCCGCGCGCAGATTCTCCCGCTGGCTGTCGTTCAGCGGTGGAAATACCACAGGCAGGTCATGGCCCGTATCCGCTGCCAGGCTGGCCTCGCCGCCGGAACAGCTGATCGAGGCAATACGATTGCTGGGCAGCGGCCCGGTCACATGCAACAGTTTCAGCACCTCCAAAAACGAAGGCAGATCATCCATCCGCGCAATGCCAAGCCGCGACAGCAAAGCCGAAGCTCCCGCGTCGCCGCCTGCAAGCGATGCGGTATGGGAAATGGTTGCCGCCTGAGCCTCCGCCGATTTGCCCACCTTCAGGGCGATAATCGGCTTGCCCAGGGCACGTGCCTTTGCCGACAGGGCCTCAAAGGCTCTCAGATCGCCAAAACCCTCGATATGCAGGCCCAGCGCGGTGACGCGATCATCGTCCAGCAGGGCCTCGCCAATGGCGGCAATGCCGGACTGCGCCTGATTGCCCGCTGCCACCACATAGGCAATGGGAAGCCCCCGTGTCTGCATGGTCAGATTGATGGCAATATTGGAGCTTTGGGTGACCAGGGCGACACCCTTTTCCACCCGTTTGCCGCCATGCTGATCCGGCCAGAGTAATGCCCCGTCCAGATAATTGATAAAGCCATAGCAATTGGGGCCGAGGAAGGGCATCTCACCCGCTGCCTCCAACAGCTGCGCCTGAAGATCGGCGCCCTCAGAATCCTCGGCCTGGGCCTCAAGAAAGCCCGAAGCAAAACAGACAGCACCGCCTGCGCCGCGTTCCGATAGGGCTCTGACCACCTCAATTGTGGCAAAGCGATTGACGCCGATAAAGGTGGCATCAGGTGCATCCGGCAGGCTGGCAACATCCTTGTAGGCCTGCAATCCTGCCAGCTCTTCCGCTTTGGGATGAACCGGCCATATCTCGCCATCGAACCCCATTTTCTGGCACTGTTCAATCACCAGCCGACACCAGGCACCACCGCCAACAACGGCAATGGTTTTGGGCCTAAATAGCCTGTTTAGAGACTTCATTTCTATCTATTCACCACTTGTAGCCCGGTCCAGATGGCCCAGGTCCTGTTGCGGGTTGATCCGGTCACGCACGCGGGTTTTCAGCTCTTTCACATCCGGAAATCCACCATCACGCTTGCGCTCCCAGATCAGCTCTTGATCGAGCCTGATCTCAAAGATGCCCCCGACCTCCCCCGGAACCAGACTCACCGCGCCCAATTGATCCTGAAAGGTCGACAACAGTTCCTGCGCCATCCAGGCAGCGCGCAGCATCCAGTTGCAGCCGATACAATAGGTGATGGTGATCTTTGGTTTTTGAGAGGGTATCGTGGTCATGGCTCATCAGGCTCCGTGGGCGCGTAACATTTCACGGCTGATGATATGGCGTTGGATCTCGCTCGTCCCCTCCCAAATGCGCTCAACCCGCGCATCACGCCAAATACGTTCCAGCGGCAGCTCATCCATCAGCCCCATGCCGCCATGGATCTGGATTGCTTCATCGGCAACCATGGCCAGCATCTCGGTGGCTTTCAGCTTGGCCATCGACATATCGGATTCGGTGACGGTGCCCTGATCGAACTTCCAACCGGCCTCAAAGGTCAGCAGATTGGCAGCTTTCAGCTCCAGCGCCATATCGGCCAGCTTGAAAGACACACCCTGGAATTTGCCGATCTGCTGGCCAAATTGTTTGCGCTCAGCGGCATATTCAACCGAGTGCTGCAGGGCCCGTTCTGCCCGACCCAGACAGGTGGCCGCCACCTGCAAACGGGTCGCCCCAAGCCAGGTATTGGCGACATCAAAGCCTTTATCGACCTCGCCCAGAATGGCCGAAGACGGCAGGCGGCAATCGTCAAACTCCAGCACCTGATTGGTGTAACCCCGGTGCGAGACATTGCGGTAACCATCGCGCACAGCAAAGCCCGGCGTGCCCTTGTCCACAAAGAAGGCGGTGATCTTTTTCTTCGGCCCGCGTGGGGTGTCCTCGACGCCGGTCGCCATAAAGCAGATGGCAAAATCGGCGATATCGGCATGGCTGATGAAATGTTTGGTACCGTTCAGGATCCAGTCATCGCCATCCCGACGGGCGGTGGCCTTCATGCCGCGCAGATCCGATCCCGCGTCCGGCTCTGTCATCGCCAGACAGTCCCATTTCTCGCCCTTCATGCAGGGAAAGAGATATTTCTCTTTCTGCTCTTCGGTGCCCGCCAGCAGGATATTCGACGGACGCGCAACTCCGGTCCAGTGCAGCGCATAGTTGGCGCGGCCCAGCTCCTTTTCATACATCAGCCAGCTGAGCGTATCGAGCCCGGCACCCCCCACCTCTTCGGGCATATTGGCGGCATAAAGTCCGGCTTCCATCGCCTTGGCCTGGATGTCCTTGATCACATCCATGTCCAGGTGACCGGTGCGTTCAATTTCCAGCTCATGGGGGTAGAGCTCATTTTCCACAAAGGCACGGGTCGTCTCGACGATCATTGCCTGTTCTTCTGTCATGCCAAAATGCATCGCGCCTGTCCTTCTCTTTGACTTGCCGATCACTCTATCGCCGGACTAAGGTCACTTCGTGCAAAGATGGGCCGTATCATGCAGAATTGGGTAAAAGATAACGCTGCGGTGCAGCAGGTTGATCTGCTGCTGTTTGACGATTTTTCCGGCCACTGTCTCGCCAATACGGTAGAGCCTTTGCGGGCCGCAAATACCCTGGCGGGGCGGCAAATCTATGCCTGGCGGTTTCTCACCTTAGATGGGCGGCCTGCCACCTCTTCCGCTGGAATGGAGGTAAACCCACATGACCGTCTGGCGCGCTGTCAGGGGGATATGCTGATCGCCATGCCATCCTATCGCTACCGCCCCCTGGCGACGAGCACCGCCAAGAACGCCCTGCGCGCTGCTGCCAAACGCTACAAAGTGATGGCCGGCTTTGATGCCGGGGCCTGGCTGTTGGCCGCAGCGGGGCTGCTGGACGGGCTGCGGGCCACCATCCACTGGGAGGAGCTGGTCAGTTTCGCCGAAGACTTCCCGCAGGTGGAGGTGCTGCGGCTGCGTCATGTCCGAGACGGAAACCGCATCACCTGCTCTGGCGCGCTGGCCGCGTTTGATCTGATGATGGACCTGATCGGACAGACCCATGGTCAGGCACTACGGCTCGAAGTGGCCACCCTGTTCATGAGCCCCGAAGCCACCGAGGTACAAAGCCCGTCCTGGGGGGCAGGGCTTGCCCGCAGTGGCTCGGTTGCCCGCGCCTTGGGGCTAATGCAGTCCAACATTGAAACACCGCTGACCATTCTGGACATTGCCCGTCAGGTTGGGCGCAGCCGCAAGGAGCTTGAAAAGCGAATGAAGGCGCAACTGGGTGCCACACCGCAGGCAATCTATCGTCGGCTACGCCTTATGCAGGCCCGAAAGTTTGTATTAGAGACTGATCTAAGCGTGGCAGAGATTGCCCTGCGCGCAGGTTACGAAGACCCCAGCGCCATGACTCGCGCCTACCGCGAGGAGTTTGGGGCAACTCCGCGCCAGATGCGATCCGACTTCTAGCCAATTCCCTTTGTTCTCCACTCCTTGAATAGAAAGCGAGAGATACCTATCTCTCATCTGTTTGCTGATGATGGGAGTGAAGGCTTTTCACTTTCCTAGGTTTTCTTTTCAAAAAGCCATCAATGCACGCGATTGCGTGGAGGAGTGATTGGACGATTGTCCAACAGTCCTTTGATGAGGGCATGAAATGGAAAACCCGGAACTCTTAATTGCTTTGGCAAAGATGTTGACTGCAGCATTCAAGTTTGGCTCCTTTTGTATCATCGCATATTTGCAATGCAGGAAGTGGTAAGAAGTCTGCAGCGCCAGCGGCAGACACGCGCCTGCCCGCCCCACGGCGGGCGCGTTCCGCTCCCGCCCGGGCAGACGCTTAGCGTAATCTACCCAAACATCCGCTTCTTGCGGGCGCGGGTTTCAGCGGTGGCCTCATCACTGCCGTCGTGAAAGGTGCCGAACCAGCGATCCCAGGGCATCTCCTGATTGCCATAGTTGCACTCGTAGTAACGATGATGCAGCTGGTGATAGAAGGTGCCCAGCGCCAGCCAACGTTTGTCCTTGATCAGCAGATCCTCGTATCCGGTGTGGGTCATCGCAGCCCCCGGCCCCTGAAACACGATGTGAAAATACAGGTGGATCGGATGGCTCGCCACCACCCAGTGGAGACACAGCGTGGTCAGGTAGATGAAATGCTCAATGGGGTGCATGGCAAAGCCGGACCAGGGGCCAATATTGACGTTGCGGTGATGCAGGGAATGCACCCGTTTGTACAGAAACGGTTGATGCAACAGCCGATGTACCCAGTAGAAATGAAAGGCCGACCACATGGGAATAATCACCAAAAGCGCTAGGAACCAGATCGGGCTTTCGGCAAAACTGATCATGGGTGTGTAGCCATTGGCCATCAGCCACATGGTCACGACCTGAAAGCCGGTGAGCTGCAAAACCCCCGACCCCAGTGACCAGAACATATTGTCCTTCACCTGATCGCTGAAATCCCACAGCTTGTTGTTGCGCCCCTGTTCGCGGCGCTCGAACTTGAGCTTTTTGCCCTGCCCCCGGCGCATATAGAAATACCAGTGCAAGCCCCCCGCGACGGTAAAAATCATCACAAAATTCACCAGCCAGATCTGCAGGATCCAGCCAATTGCAAAGCTCCGCGCGGTCTCTACTGAGGGGTAAAAGACCCACCACAGCACCAGCGCCAGTGCCAGCATCAGAACCCGCTCGCTGAGGGTGAGCCAATTGCGCATCAGCCAGCGGATCAGAAAGGCTGGGTTGGGGGGCCATTGAAAGATCGACGGGTTCTGCAAGGGCAGATCCGGGTGATAATTCCAGTCCCGACCCATATCCTGCATCTGCTCGGGCGGTTCTTTGGTCTCTGACATCGTCTGTTTCTCCTCACGCTGGAGTTCATCTGGCATAGCTTCTTGGACCGCGCGCAATGGGGTTGGCACGAGGGGGAAACTCTCTGTGTTAGGCTCTAATTAGTGTCGTTTTGGGCCTAGCTGGCGTAGGTGGAGCCTTCGCTATCCAGGATCAGTTTGATCTCGCGCAGATGCGCCTCGGCCTGGGAGGGGTAATCCTCCAGTTCCTGCGCGGTCTTCTCGGCGATCTCATCCGACAGCACCCTCAGCGGCAGACCAGTCTGCAAGGCACGAATATAGGTCTCGGCGGCGCGCTCAAAATAGTAGAGCCGGTTCAGTGTATCTGCCGGGTCAGAGCCGATCACCAGCACGCCATGATTGCCCATGATCATGACCTTCTGCTTTGGGTCCGTCAGCATCGCCGCACAGCGCGCGCCCTCATCCTCAAACGCCAGTCCGCCATAGCCATCGTCAATCACATAGCGGTTGAAAAAGGTTGCGGTGTTCTGGTCAATCGGCGGCAGATTGCTATCCGCCAAGGAGGCCAGCACCGTGGCATGGATCGAATGCACATGCATCACGCAGCGCGCCTGCGGGCACAGGCGATGGATCGAGCCATGTAGCCCCCAGGCGGTGGGATCCGGGGCACCGGGCTTGGTCATGGTTTCGGGATCATTGGCATCCAGCAACAGCAGGTTCGACGCGGTAATGCGGGCAAAATGCATCTGATTGGCATTCATCAGAAACTGGGTGCCCTCTTCATTCACCGCCAGGCTGAAATGATTGGCCACGCCCTCATGCATATTGAGCCGCTCCACCCAGCGAAAGCTGGCGGCCATATCAACGCGGTCCTGCCAGTGGTCCATATTGGGGCGCAATTCGGTGACGCTCATCTTGGGGCTCCTCAGCTCTGTCTTGCAGCAATGATCCTGCCTTCCAGAACCTGAGCCGCAAAGGCCTCTTTGACCAACGATTAATTTGCCCTCTTGCCATTAGTTCAGCTTATGACACACTTATGGGTATGAAAAACGCTCTCCCTCCTCTGGGCTGGCTGCGCACCTTTGAGGCGGCAGCGCGGCATCTGTCGTTTACCGGCGCGGCCAATGATCTGAACATGACCCAAAGCGCCGTCAGTCAGCAGATCAAGGCGCTGGAGTCGCATCTGGGCAAAACCCTGTTTCACCGCCGTCCCCGCGCGTTGGAGCTGACGCCGACGGGCTCAACCTATCTGCCTGTGGTGCGCGAGGCCTTTCGCACCCTCACCAATGGCACCCGCGCCATATCCGGCCCGGCAAAGAATGTGGTGCAGGTGCAAAGCAATATCTCCTTTGCAGTCCAATGGCTGTCACCCCGGTTGGGGCGCTTCTACGATGCCCACCCGGATGTGCTCCTGAATATCTCCACCGAGATCTGGGAGCCCCGCGACATGGCCGAGGGCGCCGATGTGGAGATCCGCTTTTCTCTGGGGCTGGCCGATACGGTGCGCGGCGAACTGTTGCACCGTGAACACTACTACCCGGTCTGCGCTCCCGACTATGAGGTCACGCTGAAGGGCCTGCACCAGCACCGCCTGTTCGACTGCGCCAATCTGATGGCCAACTTCCCGGCCTGGGCCGAGGATCAGGGCCTGCCCTGGCCCAACCCGCCGGTGACCTATACCACCACTTATATGGCCTGCCTGCCTGCCGTGGCTGCGGGCGCAGGGGTGGGTATGGCGCATGACATCATGGCCGGTGACCTGATCCGGCAGGGGCGATTGATTGCCCCCTTTGAACACCGCGCCCCGGTGCCCGAAGCCTACTACCTGTTGTTGTCCCCTCAAGCGGAGCATTCCCCCGGCGCCCAGGCCTTTGCCAGCTGGCTGCGCACTGAGATGGCAAAGGAGCACTGCGGTGGCAAGGCTTGGCCAGATGAGCTCAGGTTCACCTGTTAGCCCTCTCTGACAGCGCCTCCCTTTGATCAGGTCAACAGAGTGTCACAAATCATCCTCTTGTCTTGCCTATAGGTGTTTCAAACCCAAGCAAAGAATCGCAGGGCTTGCACTTGGCTCCGCAATCAGAACAATTGGCACATGACAGATAAAGCATTCCCCAGCTGGCCCGATATCGCCTCAGACTTGATCCATGTTGCAGCAGGGCGTGCGCCTGCCGATACGGTTATTCGTCAGGGCAAATGGGTCAATGTCCACACCCGCGAGGTGCTGGACGGTCACGACATCGCCATCAAATCTGGCCGCATCGCCTATGTTGGCCCGGATGCCAGCTATTGCACTGGCCCCGATACAGAGGTGATCGAGGCCAAGGGCCGCTACATGATCCCCGGCCTCTGCGATGCGCATATGCATATCGAGAGCGGCATGCTGACCCCGGCGGAATTTGCCCGTGCGGTTATCCCCCATGGCACCACCTCGATGTTCACTGACCCCCATGAGATCGCCAATGTGCTGGGGCTGGAGGGCGTGCGTCTGATGCATGACGAGGCGCTTTTGCAGCCGGTCAATATCTTCACCCAGATGCCCTCTTGTGCGCCCTCGGCGCCGGGGCTGGAAACCACCGGTTTCGAGATCACCGCCGAAGATGTGGCCGAAGCGATGCAGTGGCCTGGCATCATCGGGTTGGGCGAGATGATGAACTTCCCCGGTGTCGCCAATGCCGATCCCAAAATGCTGGCCGAAATCGCCGCTACCCAGCGCGCTGGTAAAACCGTCGGCGGGCACTATGCCTCTCCAGACCTCGGCCCCGATTTTGCCGCCTATGTGGCCGGTGGCCCGGCAGATGACCACGAGGGCACCTGCGAAGCCGATGCCATTGCCCGGATGCGTCAGGGCATGCGCGCCATGGTGCGGCTGGGCTCTGCCTGGTACGATGTTGAGGCGCAGATCACCGCCATTACCGAGAAAGGCCTGGACCCGCGCAACTTCATCCTCTGCACCGATGATTGCCATTCCGGCACCCTGGTCAATGACGGTCATATGAACCGGGTGGTGCGCCATGCCATTGCCTGCGGCTGTGATCCGCTGATCGCGCTGCAGATGGCGACGATCAACACCGCCACCCATTTTGGCCTGGAGCGCGACATTGGCTCTATCACACCGGGACGCCGTGCCGATGTGATCCTGACTTCAGACCTCACAGAGCTGCCGATTGAGCTGGTCGTGGCGCGTGGGCAAATCGTCGCTGAATCAGGCTCTATTATGGTCGATTGCCCACATCTTGACTGGCCCGAAAGCGCCCGTGGCACCGTCCATCTGGGCCATGAGCTCAGCGCCGCAGATTTTGAACTGAAGGCCCCTGAAGGCGCCAATGCGGTCACCGCCAATGTCATCGGCATGGTGGAAAACCAGGCCCCGACCAAGGCGCTGAAGGCGGAACTGCCGGTGCGTGACGGATTGGTCGAGGGCGCAGGCGAGACCTGTCAGATTGCCTTGGTGGAACGACACCGCGGCACCGGCGGGGTGACCAATGCCTTTGTCTCCGGTTTTGGCTATCAGGGAAAGATGGCCATGGCCTCGACCGTGGCCCATGACAGCCACCATATGATTGTGGTCGGCACGGATCGCGATCAGATGGCCCTGGCGGCCAATCGGCTGGCCGAAGTGGGCGGCGGTGTCACCATCTTCCGCGATGGCGAAGAACTGGCACTGGTGGAGTTGCCTATTGCCGGGCTGATGTCCGACAGTCCGGCGACCGAGGTGGCCGCCAAGGCACAGAAACTGGGCGAAGCGATGGAGGCCTGTGGCTGCTCATTGAACAATGCCTATATGCAGCACTCCTTGCTGGCCCTGGTGGTGATCCCAGAACTCAGGATATCAGACCTGGGTCTGGTTGACGTGCGTACATTTGAAATGATTCCGGTGATCGAGCCCCTTACATGACCCCAACAGCCCCAGCGACCCATATCAAACACCCCGGCATCCCCGCCCCCGAGAGCTTTACCGATGCCGCTGCCGCCGTGGCCCGGCTGGAGCAGCTCTATGAACAGGCCACAACCTTCCTCTGTGAAGAGTTCATGCGCAGCATGGCCGCAGGCACCCAAGGGGATCAGCGTATTCGCGCCTTTTACCCAGAGATCCGCTTTACCACCTCAAGCTTTGCCCAGGTGGACAGCCGCCTCAGCTTTGGTCATGTCTCAGCGCCGGGCACCTACGCCACCACGGTGACGCGGCCGGATCTGTTTCGCCACTACCTGACCCAGCAGATCGCGCTATTAATCAAGAACCACGGCCAGCCCGTCACCATTGGCGCCTCGGACACACCGATCCCGGTGCATTTTGCCGTCGCCTCGCGCCCAGATCTGACCGTGCCGCAAGAGGGCGCAGCCGGGTTCACCCTGCGCGATGTCTTTGACGTGCCGGATCTGGCCACCACCAATGATGATATCGTCAATGGCACCTATCAAGCCGAGGATGGCATCGGCCCGCTGTCGCTGTTCACCGCCCAGCGTGTTGACTACTCACTGGCGCGACTGTCGCATTACACAGCGACCAGTGCCGAGCATTTTCAAAACCACGTCTTGTTCACCAACTATCAGTTCTACGTGGCCGAGTTTGAGGCCTATGCCCGTGCACAGTTGGCCGATCCCAATTCCGGCTACACCAGCTTTGTCAGCACCGGCAAT
The DNA here is from genome assembly GCF_900313025.1 of Pseudophaeobacter sp. EL27. Taxonomy (GTDB): domain Bacteria; phylum Pseudomonadota; class Alphaproteobacteria; order Rhodobacterales; family Rhodobacteraceae; genus Pseudophaeobacter. The sequence goes on along the minus strand of NZ_OMPQ01000011.1, from coordinate 343,354 downwards.
CACCAGATCACCGACCCAGAGGCCGAGATCCCCGCGATTGCCAAACTGCCGCAGATGCCGACCTACCATCTGAAGCGCGCCGATGGCAAAGGCATCACCCTGGTCAATATCGGCGTTGGTCCGTCAAATGCCAAAACCGCCACCGATCACATCGCAGTGCTGCGCCCCCATGCCTGGATGATGGTCGGCCATTGCGCGGGCCTACGCAATACCCAGGCGCTGGGGGATTTTGTTCTCGCCCATGCCTATCTGCGTGAAGACCATGTGCTGGATGATGACCTCCCCGTCTGGACGCCGATCCCTGCGCTGGCCGAAATCCAGATCGCGCTGGAACAGGCCGTGGCTGAGGTGACCGAATACGAGGGCTATGACCTCAAGCGGATTATGCGCACAGGCACCGTCGCCACCATCGACAACCGCAACTGGGAGCTGCGCGACCAGTCCGGCCCGGTGCAGCGGCTCAGCCAATCGCGCGCCATCGCGCTGGATATGGAGAGCGCCACTATCGCCGCCAATGGCTATCGCTTCCGCGTCCCCTACGGCACCCTCCTCTGTGTGTCCGACAAACCCCTGCATGGCGAGCTGAAGCTGCCTGGCATGGCGTCGGACTTTTACCAAACACAGGTTGCACGTCATTTGCAGATTGGCATAAGAGCAATGGAACAGCTCAGATCGATGCCTCTGGAGCGGCTGCACAGCCGAAAACTGCGCTCTTTCGACGAAACCGCCTTCCTCTAGGGTGAGTTTTCCACTGTTTTCTGCAAAAAACCGCTGGTTTCTATGGTGTTTTGTAACACTACGCGTTGTGTTCCTACACAACATAACGATAATGTCACGCGATGAGGCCCCATAGTTCGGGCAGTTTTAAGGAGATCTGAGAATGTCCAAACCAATGACAAAAACCCAGCTTGTTGCAGCTCTGGCTGAGGAAATGGGCGAAGACAAAAAGACAGCAGGCGCCGCTCTGGAAGCTGTTTGCGCGCTGATCACACGCGAAGTGTCCGGCGGTGGTGCCGTGACTCTGCCCGGCGTTGGCAAAATCTATTGCCGTGAGCGCCCCGAGCGCGAAGTGCGTAATCCTGCCACTGGCGAGAAGTTCATGAAGGAAGCTGACAAGGTCGTGAAAATGACCATTGCCAAGGCCCTGAAAGACAGCGTCAACGGCGAAGCATAATCCTGGAAATTCCGGATTACAGCTATCGAGATCAGGGTCGCCTTTGGCGGCCCTTTTTTGTTGCCTCTCTCCCTCCTCGCCTGTGACCGGATGCCAATCGCGTGACACCCTCACGAATCTGCATTCCCACGGGATACTTGCCTTGCTAAAGACCTGAGACAACCACCAGCCCCCCAGGAGACACCAGCATGGATCTACGCGCAATTGCCATGGGGCTTATCTTTGCCTTCATGTGGTCTTCGGCTTTCACCTCGGCACGGATCATCGTGATGGATGCTTCGCCCCTGTTCTCCCTGGCGGTGCGGTTTCTGATCTCTGGCTTGATTGGTGTCGGGATCGCGCTGGCTCTGGGCCAGACCTGGCGCCTGACCCGTGGTCAGTGGCGGGCGACGATGATCTTTGGCCTCTGTCAGAATGCGCTTTATCTCGGGCTTAACTTTGTCGCCATGCAGTGGATCGAAGCCTCGCTGGCAGCAATTATTGCCTCCACCATGCCGCTGCTGGTGGCGATGGCAACCTGGGCAATCTACGGCGATAAGCTCAAACCTCTTGGCGTTCTGGGCCTGTTGGCAGGGGTGGCTGGAGTCGCCCTGATCATGGGAACCCGCATCAGTGCCGGAGTTGATTTTTTTGGCGTCCTGCTCTGCGTCATTGGCGTTCTGGCCCTTGCCGTTGCTACGCTGGCGCTGCGTGGGGCCACCTCGGGTGGGAACTTCATGATGGTGGTGGGGCTGCAAATGCTGGTTGGCTCTGCCATCCTGTTTGTCGCCGCCCCCCTGACCGAAGAGATCTTTGTCAATCCAACCCTGCGGTTGGGCCTGGCCTTTGCCTATACAACGCTTGTTCCCGGTCTGATGGCGACCTTTATCTGGGTCTTGCTGCTCAACCGGATCGGCGCCATTCGCGCTGCAACCTTTCACTTCCTCAACCCGGTTTTTGGCGTCGCCGTTGCCAGTGTCATTCTGGGAGAGAAGCTGGGCCTGCTGGATATGATAGGCGTCGCGGTGGTGACCCTGGGCATTCTGGCGGTGCAGCTATCGCGGCAAGCTGCCCCCAAATAGAGCACATGGCTTTGGCCACCAGAGCTACCGCTCCACACGGAAACGCGAGCAGAGCGAAACCTTCTTTGCATTTTGCCCGCGACACCCCATCTTTGTCCCAACAGCGAACAGAGCGGTCACAGGGAAATGGCCGCATTAGACGGAGAATGTCATGACCAGATACAGCAAAGACCCGGCAGCCATCGCCGCCCTTTCAGAAGAAGAATTCTACGTCACCCAGAACGCCGGCACTGAACGCCCCGGCACCGGCAAGCTGCTCGCCAACAAAGAGGTTGGCATCTATGTTGATATCGTCTCGGGGGAACCCTTGTTTGCCTCAGGCGACAAATATGAATCTGGCTGTGGCTGGCCCAGCTTTACCAAACCAATTGAACCCGCCTATGTGAGCGAGTTGGAAGACCGCACCCTGGGTATGATCCGCACTGAGGTCCGCTCGACCCATGGTGACAGCCATCTCGGCCATGTCTTCCCGGATGGGCCAGTGGATCGTGGCGGTCTGCGCTACTGCATCAACTCGGCCTCGCTACGCTTTGTTCCCTTGGCAGAGATGGAGGCCGAGGGCTATGCAGAGTACATCAATCAAGTGGAGGAAAGAGCATGAGTGTAACTGAACGCGCCGTTCTCGCCGGGGGTTGTTTTTGGGGCATGCAGGATCTGATCCGCAAGCGCAAAGGCGTGCTGGAAACCCGCGTCGGCTATACTGGAGGTGATGTGGCCAGTGCCACCTATAAAAACCACGGCACCCATGCCGAAGGCATCGAGATCATCTTTGACCCCAAACTGACCTCCTACCGCGAATTGCTGGAGTTCTTCTTTCAGATTCACGACCCCACCACGCAAAACCGCCAGGGCAATGACCTGGGGATGAGCTATCGGTCGGCAATCTACTATGTGGATGATGCCCAAAAGGCCACGGCCCTGGACACGATTGCCGATGTGGAGGCCTGCGGCCTTTGGCCCGGCAAAGTCGTCACCGAAGTCGAAGCCGTGAGTGATTTCTGGGAGGCCGAGCCTGAGCATCAGGATTATCTGGAACACCGCCCCGATGGCTACACCTGCCACTTTGCCCGACCAGATTGGGTTCTGCCCAAACGCGCATCAGCAGCCGAATAACCCAGGTTAGAGCCGCTATTTCAATAAGACCCGCCTCCATCTGGGGCGGGTCTTTTTCTGTGCACGGTGTTAGTCCTGGGCCACACGCGGGCGGCCACTGGCCTCGACCGTCAGCATGGCCTCGACAAAAACCTCACGCGCCTCAACCTCGGCCATGCGGATATCGCGGGTGACATGAATATGGATATCCTGTGCCCCTGCCGCTTCGGCCTCGGCACTTGCCTGATCCCGCAGGGCCTGCTCGAGCACCTGCAAAGCCTCTTGCGAGGCGGAAAAGTCCTGCGGCGCGCTGTCCAGGTGTACCCGGAACTTGCCCTCGGCCGGCGATGTCACGCTCCCGCTGCGACGCATGGTGATGCGACCAACAACGGCGCCAATTGCATTGGCAACCCCGGCATGTTCCGGCAGCAGCATCCGGCATTTCAGCCGCTCGCCAACTGCTGGGTAATAACAGGGGGCCGAGGCCCCTAGCCCCACCACATCGATATTCACCGCAACATCTATCGACAAAATCCCACGATGCGAGGCCAACCCCCGATGCGTCAGCACATGCCGCGCCAGATCAGCGGGCGGCACAGGGAACTCTTCAGCCTCCTCGGCAAAAGCAGCCTCTAACAACGTCAAAGAGGTCTGTTCCGTCAGCTGATCAACAATCATCTGTGCCAAGCTATGAGCATCCGGGGCCAAGGTCTCTCCGCTACCGACCCGACGCCGGGCAAACAGCGTCAGCGCCTTTGTCGCGGCCTCCGCATCCCAGGCCTCCACCCGGCCCAGCACATGGCTGGCGTCCGATGGGGTCACACCCGAGACCTGCACCAGCCCGCGATCCACCAACCGGCTCAGCGCGCCCTGCTCCATTCGGGTGCGCAAAATGCTACCCAGCGGGTGGACCTCGGTGCCAATGCGCCCCAGCAGCGCATGTTCGCGCTCGCCCAGACCGGCAGCAGGCAGGCCCAGCACGGCGCGTACAAACCTGCCGTCATATTCCCCCACCACCGGCGCCAGCAGCTGCTGATCCAGCGTCGCATGTACCAACTCAGGCGCCTCCGTGGCCATCAAAGAGATCGGTACAACCCGGCGCGGTCCAAGTGTCACGCCCCCCTGCAATCCGCTGGCCTGCATATGCACCTGACTGTCCCCGCCCAGGCCCGTGGTACGCATCGCCACCGCCTCGACCATGGTGCGAAATTCGCCAACCCGCGCGCCTGCCGGATCAATAGCCGGCTTGCCGTCGCGGATCAGGGCCACATCCGTAGTGGTGCCGCCGATGTCACTTACCAGAGCATTCTCTGCACCGGTCATCCAGCGCGCCCCGACGATCGAGGCGGCCGGCCCACTCAGGATGGTCTCAATCGGGCGTTCACGTGCCTGTTCTGCGGACATCAGCGCGCCATCGCCCCGCACCACCATCATTGGCGCTGTCACCCCCAGCTCCACCAGCACATCCTGCGCCCGGCCAATCAACCGGTCAATCATGCCGATAAGCCGCGCATTCAGCACCGCGGTCACCGCCCGCTTGGGCCCGTTCAGCTTGGCCGACAACTGATGTGAACAGGTGACCGGCGCCTGGGTCATCTCGCCGATGATACGGGCAACCTCCAGCTCATGTGCCGGGTTGCGGGTGGCAAAGACAGAGGCCACGGCAAAGCCGGAAACGCCTGCGGAATGTGTCTCTAAAAAGGCCCGTAACGCCGTAACGTCCAGGGCAGTGGCCTCGGAGCCTGCGTGATTATGCCCCCCTGCAAGAACCAGCGCAGGGTCGCCCTTCAACGCATCCTTCAGCCCGTGGCGATCCAGGTCGGCCTCGCTAAATCCCACATAGATCAACGCAACGCGCCCGCCCTGGCCTTCAACCAACGCATTGGTTGCCAGCGTCGTCGACAGCGCCGCCATCGAGACCTCGCCTGCGGCACAGCCAGACTGCGCCAAAACCGCCCGAATGGCCCCCCCAACCCCGATAGCCAGATCCGCCCGCGTCGTCAGCGATTTGGCGCTGGCGATCACCTCTTCCTCGTCACGGATCAAAACCGCATCCGTATAGGTTCCGCCCGTATCCACACCCAAAAGCAGTGCCATTTCAATAGTCTCCAACCCGTTCGCAGAACCGGTCTAACGCCTATTTGAGACAGGTCCATCCTGTTTGCGTCATGAAAGCCGCTGAACCGCCCATTGCGCCGCATCGGCTACCGTCGGGTCAGGATCTTCGAGCAATCCCTGCGCCACGCTGCGCAGCTCAGGCTGCCCGGAATTGCCAATCGCATAGAGCACGTTGCGCACAAAGCGATCCCGCCCCACCCGCTTGATTGGTGAGCCTGAGAAAAAAGCCCTGAACCCGGTGTCATCCAACACTGCCAATTCCGCCAGTCTGGGCGCCTGTAATTCAGCCCGCGCCGCATAGCGCAGATCGCTGGCCGCAACGGCAAATTTGTTCCAGGGGCAGGCCGACAAGCAGTCATCACAGCCATAGATACGGTTGCCCAACCTGCCGCGCAGTTCTTCGTCAATCGGGCCTTTGTGTTCGATCGTCAGATAGGAAATACAGCGCCGTGCATCCATCTGATAGGGCGCGGTAAAGGCCTCGGTCGGGCAGGCCGTCAAACAGGATGAACACGATCCACAGCGATCCGGCTCAGCCTCGTCCACCGGCAGATCAAGCGTGGTAAAAACAGAGCCTAAAAAGGCCCAATTGCCCCAATCTCGGCTTACCAGATTGGTATGTTTCCCCTGCCAACCAAGCCCCGCCGCTTGCCCCAGGGGTTTTTCCGGCACCGGTGCGGTATCAACAAACACCTTTACCTCAGCGGCCTCATCCTGCGCCCTGGCCTCTTCAATCAACCAGCGCGCCAAACGTTTCAGGCGCTTCTTGACCAGATCATGATAGTCCTTGTTGCGCGCGTAAACAGACACGGCACCCCGGTCGACACAGCCGACAATCTCCATCGGATCTTCTTCCGGCGTGTAACTCTCCGCCAGCATGATGACGGACCGCGCCTCGGGCCACAAAACACTCGGATCGCCACGCCAATGGCTGCGCTCTGCCATCCAGCCCATCTGCCCATGATACCCCTTGTCGAGAAATTGCTGCAGCCGCTCCGGCACCTGCGGCACATCCCAGGGGTGACAGATCCTACAAGCCACAAACCCCTCTTCGAGGGCCCGCGCCACCAGCCGCGCCTTCAGTTCAGCTGCGTTTTTCATTTGGCCAGAAATATCCTCGGGGGTGAATTGCCTTTTTCAAAAAGGCAAAAGGGGGCAGACAGCCCCCTCATAGTGACAGTGGTGAGCGCAAAACGCCAGTCGCTCAGAAATCGAGATCTGCGTAATGGGCGGGCGGGCGGAACCCTGAGATCTGATCCGCCAGGATAGAGCGAAAGGCCGGGCGTGATTTGATCTTGGCATACCAGTCCTTGACCACAGCCGAACGATTCCAATCCACATCCGAGATATAGTCCAGCGACGACAGATGCGCCGCAGCTGCAAAATCCGCCAGACTCATCTGATCCCCCGCCAACCAACGACGATGATCCAACAGCCAGGTCATATAGTCGAGGTGGTATTTGATGGCCTTGGCCCCGGCTTTGACGTTCTTACTGTCCGGGTATCCCTCGCCGGTGACCTTCTTGTTGACCCGCTCATAGAGCAGTTTCGAGGTCACTTCGGAATGGAATTTATCGTCAAACCAGCTGACAATGCGGCGCACCTCGTAGCGGCCATCCGGATCGCTGGGCATAAGCGAAGGCGTTGGTCGGGTCTCTTCCAGATATTCGCAGATAGCAGCACTCTCGGACATCATTTTGCCATCCAGCCGAATGACCGGCACCTTGCCCGCCGGGTTGCGCCGCAAAAAGTCCGGATCGGCTTCCCAATAGCGCTCTTCCACCAGTTCTACTTCGATCTTCTTTTCCGCCAGCGAGAGGCGAATTTTCCGACAAAACGGCGAAAGCGGGACATGATAGAGACGTGCCATGTGGTCTTTTGGAACTCCGGATGAGCTAGCGAGGGTCTGTTCCAGCAATGCCCTGTGTGCGGCAAAACTTCAATCCTCGAAACAGCCCGCGCGCCCATCTGCGCGGATGGTGGCCGCCCCATCGCGAATACTGGCGGCACGGCGTTTGACTTTGGCGCTGGGGCGCGCTGCCGAGCGCTGCTTTGGGTTGGGCAGTACTGCTGCAATCAGGGCCGCCTGACGGGCGTTCAGCGCATCCGGTCCCACCCCAAAGTAATGCCGCGACGCAGCTTCCGCGCCAAAAATACCCTCATCCATCTCCGCCACATTCAGATAGACTTCCAGAATGCGCCGCTTGCTCCAGACCGCTTCCACCAATGGCGTCAGCAGTGTTTCCAGCGCTTTGCGTCCCCAACTGCGCCCCTGCCACAGAAAGACGTTCTTCACCACCTGCTGCGACAGGGTAGAGCCGCCACGCCGCCCACCCTCCGCCAGAGCAGCCCGAATAGCCCGCACATCTATGCCCCAGTGCTGACAGAACCGCGCATCCTCCGCCGCCACAACCGAACGCGCCAGAACCGGGGCAATATCTTCCATCGGCACCCATTCCTGATCCACATCCCCAAGACGGCGTTTTTCGCTCCAGATCGTATGGGTGGTGGGTGGGTTCACCACGGAAAACAGCAGCACCAGCAGCGTCGCCACCAGAGTAAATGCCAAAATACCGCGCAGGATCCAACGCCTTAGCCAGCGCCAGGGGCGCATCAGCGGAGCTGTGATCCAGGATCGGCCTGATTTTGTTTTTCTGGTTTGTTTCGCTGCCTTTGCCATACCCCTCTATAAGATAGCCAAGCCCCCGGAACCAACCAGAATTGCAGCTGGAAAATCTGTCCTTAGGTGGAAAGACGCGCAGCCCAAAACAAAAAAGCCCCGCAAGCGACCAGCTTGCGGGACAATTTAACAGCAGGAGCTCCTTCTGAGCTTACTCAGCAGGAACCGCCGATTGCTCCAGGCTCAGAGGATGCGCCAGCTTGTCGAGCATCTCGGTTGGGCAGACCTGCAAGAAGCTGCCCTTCTCCAGATCCCAGTTCTGCAGGATCTCGGCGGCTTTGCGGCTGCCGGTCTCTTCCAGGTGCTGCGCAATCAGAGTTTTCAGCTGGTCTTCCCAATGTGCCACGGTCACCGCACAGGTCACCAGACCTTCCATGTTCATCATGGTCTCAGCCTGACCCTCTGGATCATAAAGATAGGCCATACCGCCAGTCATCCCGGCCCCAAAGTTGGCGCCGATAGACCCCAGGATCACCGCAACGCCGCCGGTCATATATTCGCAACCACAGGCACCACAGCCCTCGATCACGACCTTTGCCCCCGAGTTACGCACGCCAAAGCGTTCGCCGGCCCGGCCAGCTGCAAAGAGATAGCCATCGGTGGCACCATACAAAACGGTATTGCCCACAATGGTGTTCTCGCTGGCGGTCAGCGGCGAAGACATCGGTGGACGTACCACAATGGTGCCACCCGACAGGCCTTTGCCGACATAGTCATTAGCATCGCCAGAGACTTCCAGCTTCAGACCAGGTGCTGCAAAGGCCCCCAGTGACTGCCCCGCAGAGCCCTGCAGTTTCACCGTCAGGTGATCGGGCTGAAAGGCATTGCGCATGCCAAAGTTGCGCACGATATGGCTCGAGGTGCGGGTGCCCACGGAACGATGCGTGTTCTGCACCGCATAAGACAGCTGCATCTTTTCACCATCCTGCAGGAAGCGGGCCGCATCGCGGACGATTTCGCTGTCCAGTGTATCCGGCACCGCATTGCGATCCTTGTCGCGGTTATAGACGATATCTGCGGCGCCATCGACGGTGATCAGCAGTGGGTTGAGGTCGAGATCATCCAGATGCGCCGACCCACGGGAGACCTGCGCCAGCAGATCCGCACGGCCAATCACCTCATCCAGGCTGCGTGCGCCAATGGCGGCGAGGATTTCCCGCACTTCCTGCGCATAGAAAGTGATCAGATTGACAACCTTATCCGCAGAACCGGTGAATTTACCGCGCAGCGCTTCGTCCTGAGTACAGACCCCAACAGGGCAGGTGTTGGACTGGCACTGACGCACCATGATGCAGCCCATGGCAATCAGCGCTGCGGTGCCGATGCCGTATTCCTCAGCGCCCAGCATTGCGGCCATGACAATGTCACGTCCGGTACGCAGACCGCCATCGGTCCGCAGAGTGACACGTTCGCGCAGGTTGTTCATCGCCAGAACCTGATGCGCCTCGGTGAGGCCCATTTCCCAGGGCAGACCGGCATATTTGATCGAGGTCGCAGGCGAGGCCCCAGTGCCACCGTTATGGCCCGACACCAGAATGACATCGGCCTTGGCCTTGGCCACGCCAGCGGCAATGGTGCCCACACCCGAGGAGGCCACCAGTTTCACCGTCACCTTGCAGCGCGGGTTGATCTGTTTCAGGTCATAGATCAGCTGCGCCAGATCCTCGATCGAGTAGATATCGTGGTGCGGCGGCGGCGAAATCAGGGTCACGCCTTTGGTGGAATGACGCAGACGCGCGATCAGGTCGGTGACCTTCATGCCCGGCAGCTGGCCGCCTTCGCCGGGCTTGGCGCCCTGGGCCACTTTGATTTCCAGCTCTTCGCACTGGTTCAGATATTCAGCCGTCACACCAAAGCGACCCGAGGCCACCTGCTTGATCTTGGCAGATGGGTTGTCGCCATTTGGCTCTGGTACAAAATGCGCCGGATCTTCGCCGCCTTCACCGGAGTCGGATTTGGCACCGATGCGGTTCATCGCCACGTTCAGGGTCTTGTGCGCCTCCGGGCTCAGCGCGCCCAGCGACATGCCTGGGGTGACAAAACGTTTGCGGATCGAGGTGATGCTTTCCACCTCTTCGATCGGAACCGCCTTGCCCATGGGTTTGATGTCCAGAAGGTCACGCAGGTGGATCGGCGGGTTGGACTGCATCTTGGCAGAGTACTGCTTCCACATCTCGAAGGAGGCGCGGTTGCAGGCCATCTGCAGCATATGCATCGAGGTCGCTTCCCAGGCATGTGTCTCACCGGATTTGCGCGCCTTGTAGAAGCCGCCGATCGGCAGGATGTTTTCCGGACCTTTCCAGCCCTTGGCGTGGATTTCCTCGGCCTTGACCTGGATGCCGCTGACACCGATGCCGGAAATCCGGCTGGTCATGCCAGGGAAGAACTCGGCGCACATGGCGCGGCTGAGACCAACGGCCTCAAAATTCAGGCCACCACGATAAGAGGAGATCACCGAGATCCCCATCTTTGCCATGATCTTCAAAAGACCCTGATCGATGGCTTCACGGTAGCGAGCAACGTTTTCGGTCAAGGTGCCGTCCAGCAGCCCACGCTCGATACGGTCGGCCAGGGAATCCTCGGCCAGATAGGCGTTCACCACGGTGGCACCACAGCCGATGAGCACGGCAAAGTAATGCGGATCAACGCATTCCGCCGCCCGCACGTTGAGCGAGCAGAAGGTACGCAGCCCTTTGCGGGTCAGATGCGAATGCACAGCCGAGGTCGCCAGAATCATCGGCATCGCCACACGGGCGGCATCGGAATACTGATCGGTCAGCACCAGATGACCAGCACCTGAGCGCACAGCCTCTTCGGCCTCCGCACGGATACGCTCCAGCGCCAGGCTCAGCGAGCCCTCAGAAGGGTCAAAGGAACAGTCGATTTCCGCCAGCGGCGCGTTGAACTGATCGACCAGCTTGTCCCACTGGGCATTGCCGACAAAGGGGCTTTCCAACACCACGATCTCGGTCTGGCTGCTGTCCTCATCCAGCACGTTCTTCAGGTTGCCAAAGCGGGTCTTCAGCGACATCACCCGGAATTCCCGCAGGCTGTCGATAGGCGGGTTGGTCACCTGGCTAAAGTTCTGACGGAAGAAATGCGACAGTGGACGGTACTGTTTCGACAGCACAGCCGAAGGCGTGTCATCCCCCATCGAGGCCAGGGTCTCTTTGCCGTCTTCTGCCATTGGCGACAGGATCTGTTCCAGCTCTTCAATGGTATAGCCCGCTGCCACCTGACGGCGGCGCAGCTCATCACCGGTAAAGATTGGCGCCTCGGTCACGGTGGCCAGGGTGGCATCCACATCGTTGATCTTGCCGACCCAATCGCCAAAGGGCAGCGCCGCGGAGAGCTTATTCTTGATCTCGGTGTCGTGGAACAGCTTGCCCTTTTTCATGTCGACAGCCAGCATCTGGCCGGGGCCAAGCGCGCCTTTTTCGACCACGGTGGCCTCATTGATCGGCACCATGCCCGCCTCGGAGCCGGCAATCACCAGACCATCGCCGGTGACCACATAGCGCATCGGGCGCAGCCCGTTGCGGTCCAGGCCCGCACAGACCCAGCGGCCATCGGTCATCGCCAGGGCGGCAGGGCCATCCCAGGGTTCCATCACCGAGTTGCAGTAGGAATACATGTCACGCCAGGCCTGTGGCAGTTCAACCGCCTGTTTGGACCAGCTTTCGGGCACCAGCATGGTTTTCGCCATCGGTGCCGAACGACCCGCGCGCACCAGAACCTCAAACACACCGTCCAGCGCCGCTGAATCGGACGCGCCGCCCGCGATGATGGGTTTGATGTCTTCGGCATGGTCGCCAAAGGTAGCAGAAGCCATGCGGATTTCATGGCTCTTCATCCAATTGACGTTGCCGCGCAGGGTGTTGATTTCCCCGTTATGGGCCAACATGCGGAAAGGCTGCGCCAACCACCACTGCGGGAAGGTATTGGTGGAATAGCGCTGGTGATAGATCGCAAAGGCGCTCTCAAACCGCTCGTCCATCAGATCGGGGTAGAAGACCGCAACCTGTTCGGCCAGCATCATGCCTTTGTAGATGATCGAGCGGCAGGACAGCGACGCCAGATAGAGCTCACCAATGCCCGCGGCGGCGGCGGCTTTTTCAATACGGCGACGGATCACATAGAGCTCCCGCTCGAATGTTTCCTCATCCACGCCTTTGGAGTTCGAAATCAGGATCTGCTCGATCTCGGGGCGGGTGGCATTTGCCTTTTCACCCAGGCAGGTCACATCGACGGGCACATGGCGCCAGCCATAGATGTAGTAGCCCATGCGCAGCACTTCGGTCTCGACGATGGTCCGGCAGGTTTCCTGGGCGCCAAAGTCAGTGCGCGGCAGAAAGACCTGACCAACCGCCATAAGCTGGTCAACGCGGGGCTCGTGACCGGTGCGTTTGATCTGATCGTAAAAGAACGGAACCGGGATCTGCACGTGAATGCCGGCGCCATCGCCGGTCTTGCCATCCGCATCAACGGCACCACGGTGCCAGATCGCTTTCAGCGCATCAATGCCGGCCGCAACCACGCTGCGGCTGGCTTTGCCATCAACGGCAACCACCAGGCCAACACCACAGGAAGAATGCTCTTCTGCCTCGGTATAGAGACCATTTTCGGCCATCCACTTACGCTTCGTTTCCTCGGCGCGGACCCAGTCAGCATCAAATTTGGTCATGAGGTTCTCCGATCAATTAGTGGCATAGCTTGTGGTAAGCTGGGCATTTAGAGCCCGATTGTTGTTGAGGTTTTCAGCGCATTCTCCCACCGCGCGCGGCAGGGCACTGATTTTGCGCATCAGGTTGCGCATTCTGGTCCGATCCTTCACCCATGCAGCATCGACAACCGGGTACAAAACACCCGCCTCTCGCAGAGGGTCGATAACATCATGGCTGCTACGGTCGGCCAGGAAATGGTCAATTTTGGAGCCCTGTGCAAAGGCCTGCCAGTGCTGGCTGTCCTCTGCATTCCAGCGGCCATGCAACAGCGTATACTGTATCTGTGATCCCATGGACTCGTTCAGCGAGGGACGGGAAAACTCGGGGATCCGCGCCCGGGCCTCTGCCCAACGCTGATCTGCAGGAAACGTCCCCGGACGTGGGCAATACTGTGGGGCAAAGGCCAGGGCACTGTCGGCACCCAGCTCTGCCGCATAAGACACCGCACCATAGCCGCCCATGGAGACACCCACTGTCATCAAACGTGTCAGCCGGTGGCGGGACACATAGTCAGAAACCGCCCGCAGAACCGCTGATGAGAAATCCTGCCCCTGAAACCAGCCCTGACGCCGGTCCGTGACAAAGATACAGTGCCGCGCACCCTGGTTTGAAGCGCTGGCTGCGAACTCGAGCAGACCCCGTTTTGCCGCATTGGCGTTGTAGCTGGTGAATACCACAATCCCACCGCCTTCCCCACCGTCTTCGCGCCCTGCAAGCGCGCGAATATCAGCCCCAGCCTCCTCGCAGAGGCTGCGTGACTTCAGGCGAAACATAGCCTGACGGAGTGATTTGCGGATACCGATTCTCATATTCAGTCAGCAATGGGCGCAGGGCCTCTAGCTATCCTCTTCTGCTGCGGCAGGGCGAAACGCTGCCATTACATCCGCTTCGGTCATCTTCCGTTGCGGTCCTGCAAAGGCGTAGCCCTCGGGTTTCTTATCGATATAGAGTTCCAGGCCGAGAGTGCTCTCGCCTGCATTGTCAAAAAGGCCAGCTGCCATCTGGGTCTGGCCGTGCATTTTTCCGGGCGCCGTAATGCGATACCAAAGAGCTGATCCACACTCCGCGCAAAAGGCGCGTTCGGCCCAGTCAGAAGACACATAGGTCTTAACCGGACCAAGCGCGGCATAGCCAGGAGAGGCCGGAATTGTCATCAGCATCGAGCTGGTCCAACGGCGGCACATGTCACAGTGACAGGCCCCCAGGGAGTGACGCGCCGGTGTCATCGAGACTGTGACGGCGCCACACATGCAATGTCCGTGCAGTTCACTCATCGTCCTGGCTCCCTTGCGGTGGCTTTACCTGGTTACTCCGCTGCGACCGATGCAGCAGCACTGTTGAAACGCTCGACCAGAGCCTCGGCGCAGTCGCGACCGTCCTTGATGGCCCAAACCACCAGCGAAGCACCGCGGACGATATCCCCAATGGCATAGACACCGTCCAGATCGGTGGCGCCGGTGCGGAACTCCGCCTTGACGGTGCCCCAGCGGGTCACGGGCAGGTCGGCCTGACCCCAGAGGGTTGGCAGCTCTTCTGGTTCAAAGCCCAGCGCCTTGATCACCAGATCGGCCTCTTCAACGTAATCCGCGCCCTCAATCACTTCAGGCGCCTGACGGCCTGTGGCATCGGGCTGACCCAAACGCATCTTTTGCACCATGACGCCGGCAACCTTGCCGCTCTCATCGGTGAAGCCTTTGGGCGCTGTGAGCCATTCAAACTGCACGCCCTCTTCTTCGGCGTTCTGGGTTTCGCGTTGCGAGCCGGGCATATTGGCGCGGTCACGACGGTAGAGACATTTCACAGATGTCGCGCCCTGACGGATAGAGGTCCGCAGACAATCCATCGCGGTGTCGCCACCGCCAATGACCACAACCTTCTTGCCCTCGGCATTCAGTGTGCCGTTTTCAAACTCTTCCACGGTATCGCCAAAGTTCGAGGCGCGGTTGGCGGCAGTCAGGAAATCAATCGCTTTGACGATGCCAGTGGAACCCGAGCCGGGCATTTCCAGATCGCGGGATTTGTACACACCAGTGGCGATGATCACCGCGTCATGTTTGGCGCGGATCTCGTCAAAGGTAATGTCTGTGCCGATGTTGCAGTTCATCACAAAGGTGACGCCGCCATCTGCCAGCAGTTGATTGCGACGCATCACCACGTCTTTTTCCAGCTTGAAACCGGGAATGCCATAGGTGAGCAACCCGCCCGCGCGATCATAGCGGTCATAAACTGTCACCTGAATGCCCGCCTTGCGCAGCATATCCGCTGCCGCCAGACCGCCGGGGCCAGCCCCGATGATGCCAACGCTTTCGGTGCGTTCCTGCATTGGGGCATTGGCCTTGACCCAGCCTTTGTCCCAGGCGGTATCGGTGATGTATTTTTCCACCGCACCAATGGTCACGGTGCCGTGGCCGGACTGTTCAATCACGCAGTTGCCTTCACACAAGCGGTCCTGCGGGCAGATGCGGCCGCAGATCTCGGGGAAGGTATTGGTGGCCTGAGAGGTCTGATAGGCCTCTTCCAACCGGCCAGTGGCAGTGAGGCGCAGCCAGTCCGGGATATTGTTGTGCAGCGGGCAGTGCGACTGGCAATAGGGCACACCACATTGGCTGCACCGGCTGGACTGCTCTTCTGCCTTGGCCGCAGCAAACTCCGAATAGATCTCGTCAAAGTCTTCGCGACGGGTATCAGCGGCACGCTTTTGCGGCATATCGCGATCAATCTTCACGAATTTGAGCATCGGTTGCTTGGCCATGGGCGAACTCCCTATTGTGGCTGGCTGCGACAGGCCCGGATTGGAGCACTGTGATTATAAGTCAATAATACTGACCTAATTTAGCCAGTGTCTCCCTCTGATACTGGTTATCACAGGAATGTACAGAAATTTTAGGTCCACTTCGGACTTAAAAAGCCTCCTTCCTTATCCGACACTAAGATTTATACAGGGGCGGGCCACTTTAGCCCTCTTCCGACTCATCAGGGCCACCCCATTTCAGGACCTCGTTTTATGCCGTTTTTGCAGCTTGTACTTGTCGCGCTGATCCAGGGAATCACCGAGTTTCTCCCGGTCTCCTCGTCTGGCCATCTGATTCTCCTGCCCGGATTGACGGGATATTCGGATCAGGGACAGGTCATTGATGTTGCAGTTCACCTGGGCACCCTGGCAGCCGTGGTGATCTTTTTCTGGCGCGACGTGCGCATGGGCTTGGCCGGGCTCACCTGCCTTGCCTGCGGCCGCAACGACACCGAGGGCTCCCGCCTGGCGTTGGGGTTGATCATTGCCACCATCCCCACGGTACTGTTTGGCGCCTTTCTGCATTTCTCCGGGCTCAGCGATGCGCTGCGCTCACCTGCGGTGATTGGCTGGACCATGCTGATCTTTGGTATCGTGCTCTATATTGCTGACCAAAAAGGCGGCGAGAAGAAAACCTCTGGAGATTGGGGCATTCGGGACGCTTTGATCATGGGCCTCTGGCAAATGATCGCCCTGATCCCTGGCACCTCGCGCTCTGGCATCACCATCACTGGCGCCCGTCAGCTGGGGTACAAGCGCGAAGACGGCGCCCGCATCGCCATGCTGATGTCCATCCCCACCATCATTGCCTCTGGCGTCCTGCTGGGCACCGAAGTGGCACTGGAGGCCAATATGGTGCTGATCCGTGATGCCGGGATTGCCGCTGTTCTGGCGATGCTTTCGGCGCTGGCGGCGCTCAGCCTGATGATGCGCCTGCTGCGCACGGTCAGCTTTACCCCCTATGTGATCTACCGGGTGATTCTGGGCCTGGTGCTGCTGGGCTATGCCTACGGCGCCTAGCCCCAGAAAATCGCTCGAAAGCGGCCACAAAACAAAAGGGCGCCGGATTTCTCCGCGCCCTTTCTTAATTGCATCCCTGCCAGATCTAAAATCAGGCGTCGCCCTTGAGGTTGCGCGCCGAGGCGGTCATCTCATCATACTGACCCGAGGGGCGGAACTTCCACAGGTAGCTGGGCAGGATCGGCCCCATCCGCTCTGGCGTGATACCCAGATCGGCAAAGCCCTTGGCGCCCTCAGACACCACATTGTCAGTGCCGAGGCTTTTGAGCTGGTCACGGCTCAGCACTTTGTTTTCGATCAGTTGCAGGCTCATGGCCTGCAGCATGTCAAACCCAAAGGCCAGCGGCCAAACAGCAAAGCCAGGAAGCGACAGCACCACACGGCGGCGCATGATCACATCGCACATCTGACGCATCAACGCAGCAAAGCTCTTCACTTCAGGGCCACCAAGCTCATAGAGGCCTGGCGCGACATCGCCCTTGGCCGCTTTCACCGCTGCGCGGGCCACATCATCGACATAGACCGGCTGGAACAGGGTCTTGCCCTTGGCAATCGGCAGCAGTGGCGACAGGCTCGCCATGCCGGCAAACCGATTGAAGAACTCATCTTCGGTGCCAAAAATCACCGAGGGGCGCAGGATCACAGCCTTTGGGAAGTAGCCGCGTACGGCCTCTTCGCCCAGCGCCTTGGTGCGGGCATAGTCACTGCTGCCTTCGGCATCAGCTCCCAGCGCCGAGATATGCACCATCTGGCCAATATCCTGCTTATGGGCAATCCGTGCCACCCGCGCGGCGCCATCAACCTGGACGGCCTCAAAGGTGTTTTTGCCATGGGCATTGAGCACCCCAACGCAGTTGACCACCGCATCCGCGCCCTGCATCGCCGCAGCCACCGAGGCATCATCACGAATATTACAAAGGACCGGCTCAACCTGGCCCGGCGCGCCGTAGGGTTTGACATGCATGGCTTCATTGGGTCTGCGCACTGCGACCCGTACCCGCCAGCCGTCTTTTGCCATCCGGCGCGCGATGTAGCGGCCGACAAAACCAGACCCGCCATAAATAGTGACCAGCTTGGACATCTCTTGGCTCCTGCAAATAGCTATGGCTCCGATCTACCGCCCCTAGGCCTTTCAAACAAGGCGCAAACGTCGATCATCGGCCACAATGGGTGCAGAATCTGCATTTGAAGTTAAGAAAAATGCCCTTAGGTTTCATTTGCCTTACGACACATTCAAAACTAACAATGAATCTCTGCAAAATCCCAAAAAATGCGTTCAAATAGGCAGCTTCGACACCCAAACCTGACAGGCAAGGATCAAATCCAATGGACACCACCACCTACAAAGCCCTGGTGCTCCGCAGTTTTGAAAGCGAGCGAATGGACCTCGAGGCTTTCATTCCTGTTTTCTATAAAAATTTCTTTGAACTACGGCCGGAAGTACGCGCCATCTTTCCAACAGATACCGAGCGGCTCGAAGCAAAGCTGCTGGCTTCGCTGACCCATATTGCCGAAGCCCTGGAAAGCAACGAGCGACTGGACGGCATCCTTAGAGAGCTGGGCCGGAAACACCGGAACATGCAAATCTCAGACCGCCACTTTGAAGGTTTCATTGAAAGCTTCACCAGCAGCCTCGCCACCATCTTTGGGCCGGAATGGGACGACGAAACCAATGCGGCCTGGACACAGTTCCTGCATTTTGTTGCCAAGCGAATGAACTTCCTTGCGTCCTCGTCCTCTGCGGAGAGCGGCAGCTGATTACCCGACCTCCGGCCTCTGCGCAGATGGGTAAAATCGGCAGGCAGCATAGTTTTTGCAAAAATGTCAAAATTCCGTTTGACGCCCCCGGCGCCGCGGCCTATACGCCCCACACGACACCTGCCCAGGTGGCGGAATTGGTAGACGCGCTAGCTTCAGGTGCTAGTATTGGCAACGATGTGGAGGTTCGAGTCCTCTCCTGGGCACCACTTATCCCTCGCAGTTTCAGAACACTTTTGACCCCAACAGCGGTGGGGGGTATGACAGCGTTACAACTCGTAAAACCTGTAGCTATCGGCGATCACAATCAGGACGCAGTGCTGGGCGAGGCGGCTTTGATGCGGACCCGAGGCGGCTTTAACCTCCCCTTCAGTGCATAGGTCTAGATTTGCACTCAAGCGTAAAATACTGCGCCTCTAAAACCCGCAAAACTCCTTCGAACCTGCGCTGAACCACTATGGACCCGTTTCTTGCGCAGAAATGCCATCTGCACCATAGGTTCACGACAGCCAAGGAGTTGAGTTCAGTCGGCATTGCCCTTATTTCGAGATCACCGGCGCATGGCGCCAGACCCAGACCACGACCCAGACTGTCACCAGGATGAGACCCGCCACGGGTCCGCGACCGGCAAAGGATTTCTGCATTGGCCAACCATCTGTATCAAAACGACCTGCCCGATGATCTAAAACTCGGCCCGGTGGTGGCAATTGACTGCGAGACCATGGGATTGAACCCGCACCGCGATCGGCTTTGCGTCATTCAATTGTCCGATGGCGATGGCAATGCCCATATCGTGCAGGTGGCCAAGGGGCAGACCGAAGCCCCCAATCTCTGCGCCATGCTGGAAGATCCCAATACGCTCAAGCTGTTCCACTTTGGCCGCTTTGACATTGCCGCCATGTATAATGCCTTTGGCGCCCTGACTGCCCCGGTCTACTGCACCAAGATCGCCAGCCGATTGGTG
The DNA here is from genome assembly GCF_900313025.1 of Pseudophaeobacter sp. EL27. Classification (GTDB taxonomy): domain Bacteria; phylum Pseudomonadota; class Alphaproteobacteria; order Rhodobacterales; family Rhodobacteraceae; genus Pseudophaeobacter. The sequence continues at coordinate 323,972 of NZ_OMPQ01000011.1, read as the reverse complement.
CGCACCTATACGGATCGCCATGGGTTGAAAAACCTGACCCAGGAATTGATCGGCGTCGATATCTCCAAACAGCAACAGATGAGCGACTGGGGGGCCAAGGTGCTCACGGATGCGCAGCTGGACTATGCGGCCTCGGATGTTTTGTACCTGCATCGCCTGCGCGAAGCTCTGAACAAGCGGCTTGAGCGAGAAGCCCGCATGGAAATGGCCCAGGCCTGTTTTGACTTTTTGCCGATGCGTGCCAAACTGGATCTCGCTGGATGGCCCGAAACGGATATTTTTGCACACTCATGACTGATTCTGAAAAACTCCTCGCCACCGCCCGTCAGGTGGCCACAGATGAGGCCCGCGCGCTGGATGCCCTGGCCGAGAGCTTTGATGAACGCTTTGTCGAGGCCGCCAATCTGGTTCTGGCCGCCACCGGGCGTATCATCATCAGCGGTATCGGCAAATCCGGTCATATCGGTCGCAAGATTGCCGCCACCCTGGCCAGCACCGGCACGCCGGCCTATTTTGTCCACCCCGCCGAGGCCAGCCATGGCGACCTCGGCATGCTCTCCAAGGGCGATGTGGTAGTGGCGATCTCCAATTCCGGTGAAGCGCCGGAACTGGCAAATCTGCTGGCCTTTACCCGCCGCTTTGAGATCCCGCTGATTGGCCTCTCCAGCAAGCCCAACAGCACCCTGATGACTGAGGCCGATGTGCAGCTGCAAATCCCCGCCACGGGCGAGGCCTGCGGCTATGGGATTGTCCCCTCCAACTCCACCACCCTGACACTGGCCATGGGCGATGCCCTCGCCATCGCCATCATGAAACACCGCGATTTCCGTCCTGAGAATTTTCGTGACTTCCATCCTGGTGGCAAACTCGGCGCCCAGCTCAGCAAGGTCAGCGACCTGATGCACGGAGATGAGGCCCTACCGGTTGTGGCGGCAGCCACGCCAATGTCTGAAGCCCTGATCGAGATCAGCCAAAAGGGATTTGGTGTCTCTGGCGTGACGGATACAGCGGGCAATCTGATGGGGATCATCACCGACGGCGATCTGCGGCGCCATATGGACGGGCTGCTGGAAAAGGAAGCCGCCGCGGTCATGACCAAAAACCCCACAACCATTGCCCCCGATGCACTCGCGGCAGAGGCGGTGGCCATCATGAACCAGCGCAAGATCACCTGCCTTTTTGTGGTGGATCCGGCCAAGGGCCACCGCGCCGAAGGGCTGTTGCACATTCATGACTGCCTGCGCGCCGGTCTCGGGTAAGAGCAGGGCAGCCCGCATATGGATCAGTATTCCCGCATGGTGAGTTACCTCAAGGTGTTTCTGCCTCTGGCAGCCCTTGCCCTGTTGTCGACCCTGTTTCTCATCTCGCCCGGGTCTGACTCCGAGGTGGTAATTCCCTTTGCGGACCGCGAAATAGAAGAACGCCTGCGCGGCCAACAGATGACGGCACCGTTTTTCTCCGGCTCAACTGTACAGGGGGATGAGATCTGGGTCACCGCAGAGGTGGCCCGGGCCAGTGACGATCAGCCGGTGATTGCAAGTACGCTCAGGGCGGAGTTCCGTATGATTACCGGGGGACAAATCACCCTGACTTCGGATCGCGGCACGGTGCACCCGGATCAGGATTTGGCGCGGTTTGTTGGCAATGTCGAAATCATCACCACCGATGGTATGGTGGTTGAAACAGAGGTGTTGAAAACACAGCTGAGTGCGGTGCACGCCGAAAGCCCCGGAGCCATTCGCGCCACGGGCGATTTGGGCGACCTGACCGCCGGACATATGGAGATCACTTCAGAAACTGGGGGGGGGCCCTTGCATCTCCTCTTCACCCAGAGCGTCAAGCTGGTGTACTCTCCTCAAAAATTGGAAAGATAGATTGTGACTCATTTGCGTGCCCTATTCATTTTCCTGATCTCCACACTGTGGTTTACCCTGCCTGCAACCGCACAGAATGTTGCCTTTGGCGCTGTCAAAGCCGATCCTTCGCAACCGGTTGAAGTCACTTCCGACGCGCTGTCGGTCAATCAGGCAGATGGCTCGGCTGAATTCACTGGCAGCGTCTTGATTGTTCAGGGCGTGATGCGACTCTCGGCAGACAAGGTCCTGGTGATCTACCGGACCGATGCGGAAGGCAAGCGCGCAATCGAAAGGCTGGAGGCCACTGGAAGCGTCATCCTGGTCAGCGGCCCGGATGCAGCCGAAGCCCAGCGGGCAGAATATACCATCGACGAAGGCACCATCGTCATGACCGGTAATGTGCTGCTTAATCAGAGCGCAGGCACCCTGGCGTCGCAGCGGATGGTGGTCAACCTCACCACCGGGACAGCCAGCATGGCCGGGCGGGTCAAAACCATCCTGAACCCAAGCTCCAGTTCAAGCGATAATAACTGATGTCCCCAACACCCGATCTCAAACTGACTGAAGGCTCTTCGGGGCTGCGTATCGAAAAGCTGCGCAAAAGCTATCGCAAAAAGGTTGTGATCCGCGATGTCTCGATCTCGCTGGATCGCGGCGAAGTGGTGGCGCTGCTTGGACCAAATGGGTCCGGCAAGACCACCAGTTTTTACGCCATTGCCGGGCTGATCTTTCCAGAGGCCGGCACTGTCACCATTGATGGCCAGACTGTCACCAACCTGCCGATGTATCGGCGTGCCCGACTTGGCATCGGCTATCTGCCGCAGGAAATGTCGATTTTCCGCGGCCTTTCTGTCGAAGACAACATCATGGCGGTTCTGGATATCGCGGTGAAACACGGTCATCGCCGCCGCGAGAGGCTGGAAGAGCTGTTGTCGGATTTCTCTATCGAACATCTGCGCCGTGCGCCTGCCCTGGCGCTATCGGGCGGTGAGCGCCGCCGGGTTGAGATTGCCCGTTGCCTGGCTGCTGATCCAAAATATCTGTTGCTGGATGAACCCTTTGCCGGTGTTGACCCAATTTCGGTTGGCGATATTCGCCATCTGGTGGCCGATCTGAAAAAGCGCGGGATTGGCGTGTTGATCACCGATCACAACGTCCGCGAGACCCTCGAGATTGTGGACCGCGCCTATATCCTGCACGACGGTCAGGTCCTGATGTCCGGCAGCCCCGCTGAGGTTGTTGAAAACGAGAACGTGCGTCGTGTCTATCTGGGCGATAACTTCCGCATCTCTTAACCCCGGAACACCCCCTGGGCCTATGAATTTGAATTCAAAACCTGCCTTACATAGGCAGGTTTTCCTACAGCCATTTTTTGCCAAGCCAAGCGATTTCTAATCATCAATTTGCCGTAACTCCATTGACTCTCCCTCCAGATTGTCATCGAATTGAGACATGGCAAAAGTGCAGTACGAAGCAGTCCGACGCGTGGTCTTGGCAACAAGACCCGAAGGGTTGCAGCCCTGTCTTCAGCCTAATCCCCTGACCCAAAACTGACGACAGCTCTGCGGGCCCGGCCCGGAGGGTGTTTTGGGTGGAAATTTGTGAAGGAGATCACATGCGTTACAAAATCACCGGTAAACAGATCGACATTGGCGAAGCCCTGCAGACCCATGTTCAGACCGAGCTGGGGACTGTCGTCTCGAAATATGCAGAACGCCCGACGGATGCAAATGTCGTCTTTTCCAAGTCGGCCCATGAATATGTTTGCGAAGCCACTGTCCACCTTTCAACCGGGCTGACCGCCCAGGCCAAGGCGCATGCCACTGAAATCTATTCTGCTTTTGAGGCCTGCAACGAAAAACTGGAAAAACAGCTGCGCCGGTACAAGCGTCGATTGAAAGATCACCACCGCGATCGCAGCGAACCGGTTGAAATTCTCGGCGCCAGCTCCTATATCCTCGCCTCTGATGACGCGGAAACCGAAGCCGAGCCTGAAACGCTGCAGCCGATCATCGTTGCCGAGATGGAGACCAGGATTCAATCCCTCTCTGTTGGTGAGGCAGTGATGCAGATGGAGCTTGCAGGCGCCCCGGTGCTGGTGTTCCGCAATGAAAGCAAAAACGGGGTGAACGTGGTATACCGCCGGGAAGATGGCAACATTGGTTGGATCGACCCACAACAGGTATAGGCTGAGATAAGGCCGCGCCACGGCATCTGAACGGAGCAGGTGACCAATGCAGATTTCAAGCATCCTTAAGCCGGGCGCGGTCCGGGTTATCGGAGCCGTATCCAGCAAGAAGCGCCTGTTTCAGGAAATTGCCGAGGTGGCGCAGACCTCCTATGGGCTTTCCGCCCAGTCAACTGTTGAGGCTCTCCTGGACCGGGAGAGCCTTGGTCCTACAGGGGTTGGGCATGGTGTTGCCCTGCCCCATGCCCGGCTCGACGGGCTCGATATGGTGCGCGGGGTCTTTCTGATCCTGGAGAAACCCCTCGATTTTGATTCCGTTGACCGCCAGCCGGTGGACATAGCCTTTTCGCTTTTTGCGCCTGAAGACGCTGGTGTAGAACACCTGAAGGCACTGGCTCTGGTGTCGCGGACATTGCGAGAACAAAGTTTCTGCACCAAACTGCGTGCCAACCATGACCCGGCAACGCTGTTCACCATCCTGACCGAAGCGCAGCCGGTCCAAGCCGCCTAAAGCCTCTCGCGGGGTGGCAGGACAAGAATGCCACCTCTGCAGGCCCAAGCCCACGCGAGCACTTGCCACCAGACCCAAATGCTCCCGCCCGTCAGGGAATCTTTTGTCAAAGATCCCTTCCCGTTGGGCCTGGCATGAAAACTCCTATGGAGTTCTCATGCGCCCCCAAAAACCAAGGCCTCGCCAGACAACCCGTTCAGGCAACCATCCAACATTTTTGAAACACCAATCAGGGGCACCGTCATGTCACATGACGCTTGCGGTCCTACGGTTCAGCGCCGCACGTAGGGCGGCGCTCGGCCCAAGGCCGTTTTTGGTGTTTTGCAGCGCAAACACCAAACGGGGGCGGGAGCCCCCACCCTTGCCCTCGGCGCGGGTCCGTAATTTGGCATGCACGGCCTCTCGGCTTTTGGACCATGCAGATTGCCCTAGGCTCGCCAGGGAGCAAAGCCAAACATCACATAGTCACGCTGGTAAAGAGATGACACCTGCTTCTCCAGCTCAGCATCCCAAATCTCTTCCAAACGGTAGGGCTGATCCCCGGAGGCCGCCTCTGGCTGACCGGGGGCAGTACGCCCCAGCCGTCGTGCCAGGGCAGGCAGATCCTCCGCCAGCTCCTCCTCGCGCAGCACCAAATCCGGTGAACCCAATTCCGCAAACCCCGACAGAGCCTGCGACTGGCTGGCCCATTCCGCATCCACCCGCACCGAAGTTTGCCCGGCCAGATTGGCGCGCAAAAAGGTCAGGAATTGAGAAAACGCTTCCCGGTGATCTGCCAGGCTGTAGCTCTCATCCGGGCCATCTTTGGGGAGTGGTAGTTTGAACTGCCGTCGCAATGTCTCGCGAATGGCACCATAGTTGCCATTCCCCTTTTGCAGGATTCTGCGGCAAAAGACCGAATGCACCCGCGCAGCCGGATGCCGTAGCACCGTAAAGCTGCGAAACCCTGGATTGCCCCGCTTCCACTGACGCAGCTGTTTCTGGTTCATCTTTTGGATGAGTCCATCAGGTGAAACATTGTCGAGCCCAGCCATCCAGGCCGTCACCTGCGCCTCTGGCCCCCCTTTGATGGGCAGGTAGAGCAATGGTGTCACCACCCCAGCAACATAGCCCGGCACCGACGGCCCCCTGCGAGGTTCAAAATTGGGCGTGCGGCTCAGATTGAAGCGGTCCATCCCGGACAGGGCCTCTTCCATCACCCCAGGGTTTTCCACCTTCGATACAACCGGCGCCGGGTTTTGCCGTTTCAAACTGTCATCCAACGCCTCGAGCTGGGACTCGACCCCCAGCCACCGCGCCAACCCATTCATCACTTCCAGGTTCTGGAGATCCTCATAGGCCACATAAAAGGCAGTTTGGCCGGATTTCTGCAGCCGGTTTAACAGGGTGATCTGAAAGTCCTGCAATGCCTCCACGTGCTGCGAGAATTCAGCACTGTCAAACTGCGCCAAGGCTTCTTTGCGGCGCTTTACATTGGTCAGTTTCCACTGCCCCGTCGCCTTGGCAATTTTCCAGGACACATAGCTGTCCAGCGGATTTCTGGTGAGCACCACATTGGCGCAGCGCGGATCTTCCAGCGCCAGATCCATAACCCGCGGGTCATGGTCATGGAAATAGCGAAACCCGCCAAGTGCACCCGGTTCGGATTTGATCCGCGAGATCAGGCTGGCTGGGTTATCCTCGCGCATGCTCTGGGTGATCCCCAGGATATTATCCGAATTAGGATAGCCAATGAAATGCGGATTAAAAGCCTCGCCATGGCAGGTCAGCCCGTCAAAGGCATTGAGATTGGTTTCCAGAAAATTGGAGCCCGTCCGCATTTCGGCGAAGACGATGAAGTAATCAAAAGAAGAGGTCATAATTTATTTTCGCACCAGATAGGGTTTTCTGGGAGGTTTTGGCATGTTTACCGGCCCCTGCTCTACCGGGAAATCCCCCATCAGATAGGGATGCATGCCCTGGTTCTTAAGATTTTGCAGGAACTGCCCAAAGCCGTCGAGGTTCACCATCGTCGGCGCCTCGCTCAAATGGCGGGGCATCTGTGGGCCCAGCTCATCCAGAATGGTTTGCAAAGGCTCCATCGGCGCCTCGATGAATTCGGCCATGGTCCAGATCCGCACCCGCGCTTTGGTTTCCTGATCGCGCAGCTGGTTCAGGTATTTGGCTTCAACCTGTTGCAGCCGGGCGGCCGCGCGGCGCAGCTCGGTGAAATTCTGGTTGGAGCGGAACAGTGGCACCGCCCAGGCACCGCTGATCACCGAGATCTGCGCATTGGGATCGCGAGCCAGAACCTTGCAGATTTTCTGGTTATCACCTGGCCCAAACTGAAAACACTGCCGCTCACCACGGGTATTCCAGATCAGATTGGTCAAAAAGCTCTGCACGTTATAATCGCGCATCTTGGCGCTATCGCTCAATGCGCCATTGATCATCGCGCCACCGCCGGACAGCTCGGCCCGCTCTGGCGCAAAAAGATGCCCATGCACCCGGGCCCCGGTGATCCGTGTGAGCCAGCTCTCAAAGTCTTCAAACAGCTCGGTAAAGCCGTGAAACACCGAATAGGGGTTGGAGGTGACACTGTTGACAGACCAGCGCCCCGGAAAACGGCTCTGCATATAGAGCCCCGGGCGACCACGGGTGCGCCGCTCCACCGCCTTGGCAAAAATACGGTCAATTTTGCCGGGGTTGGGTTCGGTCTTTTTCATCGCCCCGGCGCTATCGGTCAAAAAGGCCTGATACAGCCGGTCCGCGCGTGGCCAGATCTTGCGGGCGACAAAACAATCCGAGCGGCGCAGCAGCTGTAGATGGTCATCATAAAAGATATGCGGTTTGCCCTGAAAATCGAACTTGGACAGCGTCAGCGAACGGCTTTCAATATTGGTGGAATATTGCCGCGCCAACGTCTGGTAATAGCTCTCATCCGGAATCCAGACCTTTTGGAAATAGCTATCATAGGTCGGGCGTTCGGGGTCTTCCAGAATGGCTGACAGGGTTTGCCGAGTCAGACACCACCATTGGCTGCCCATATGCGGGACCAACCCAGCCGGGATACGCCGACGCATGCCCAGACGGCGTTGCAGATCAACGTAGCGGTCAAACAGATAGCGGTGCCTTTTCCAGGAGAAGGGAAAACGCAGGGTGAAACGTTCAAAATCCAAGCCCCCAACGATCCAGGGTACATCCGCCGTGGTGGCGCTTTCGATGAAATCAGTGCGCGGGCGGGCCGCCAGATAATCCACCAGCTCGTCAACCGGGCGTAGCGGCAGGCAGGACCCAGAGGACAGGTAGACGTGACGCACCTCCTGAAATTCTTTCAGCATCAGCATCGAGGCCGATTGCGAGGCGGCAACGATGCCCCAGGTACCCCATTCGCAGCGATGCCTTTTGCTGAACTTGATGAGCGGGTCCTGCGCCAGGCTTTGGCGGAAATTGCGAAAAGTGGCGCCATCAACATTCTTGTCCACATGCAGCACCACAGGACAGCCGCTCGCAGTCCAGTGACGCGCCACCTCGGCGGCACGGTCCAGCGCCGTATGCACCAGCATGATGATCCCAACGGTGCTCATGCCCAGTTACCCTTGGACATTAGACCGAGGATCTCCAGCTGGCGCCAGTTGATATATTTCTCGCTCCATTTGCACCAAAGCTCGGGCTGTTGTTCCAGACCTTCGGCATAGGCCTTATACTCGCGTGAATTGGCATAGTGCTCGCTACGCGCCAGCTCCTCTGCGGCTTTGGCACCCAGGGTATCGAGAAATTTGGTATGCAGCAGCGCGCCACTGGCCTTTTCACCGCCATCGGTCTCGTAGACCTGGTTCAACCCGCGTGGCAGCAGGGAATGGGTCGAGCTGACAAAGGCATAGCGGCGATCCCATTTCACCAATGGGATCTTGTTTAGGGCTGGGGCCTTTTTGGGCTCATCCGCAAAAAACACCCGCGCGCGTGGCCCACCCTGGATCCAGAGATTACCATACAGGTGGTTCTTGCTAATCGAATAATTGCCGCTGTCGAACCAGTTGGCGATCTCCAGCGGGTTTTGCCCGGCCTGGTAGGGTGCATCATTCAAACGACCCTTGGGATAGGTATCAACCAACATCGCCGAGAAGCTGCGGATGGCAGAGTTATCCAACCAATCCGTTAGTGCCTGAATTGGGCGGGTATCACAGAACGGGTAGATAAAGAACTCATCCGGATCGACCACCAACACCCAATGCCCATGCGCATATTTGCGCTTGAGGTAGTTCATCCAGTCAATGCCAAAATGGGAGCGCCGATAACTGGCATGGGTCTGCCACAGCGAGACATCGGCCATTCCGCTCAAATACCGGGTGGTGTCATCCACCGAGCCATTGTCGACAAAGAGGAAGTGATTGACCCCCAGTTTGCGGTAGTATTCGAGAAAATAGGGCAGTCGGATCTGCTCATTCCGCATGGTTGACACCAGCAGAACATCACTGGGGCGAATGCGATTGGTATTGTCCTGTAGGGTGCGCAGCTCTCTCGACTTTCGCACGGCACGGATCAAGTGCCGTTTTCGCCGTAGCCGCATGCGATATGACTGCCAGATCTTCAAAAATTTGTCCCTACGATATCCATTACCTGTTACCGCACCCGCTTAGTATAGCTTTTCAGCGCTTAATATGGCGTTTCAATGGTAAGAGACGACACGAGATATTGTTTCTGTTTTCAGGACAATAAAGACTGCGAGTCACGAGGTAAACAGATTGTTTCCGCAGCCAATCCCAGCTCCGATCCAGATATTCCAGTTCCGATATGGCCTGATCTGGATCACCCGTTTCAAGCTACAGAGACGCTCACGTCCAGTCACCCTGTGTCATCAGACCAAGAGCCTCAAGCTGCTGCCAGCCCTTGTAGCGAACCGATTCTGCGCCCCAAAGATCCGGAGCTGCTATCAGATTGTCATAGTATTGCGTGTAACGCTCGACATGGGTGAAATGTTGCTGCCGCTGTTTTTCCTCAGCGGACTTGTCGATCACCTCCGCCAGAAACTTACTATGCAACAAAACCCCCGTTGGCAGCCCAAGCCGGTGATCAAACGCCTGGTTCAACACCTGCGGCAAAGCAATATGGGTGGAGCTTACATAGGCATATCGGCGATTCCACCGCACCAGCGGAATCTTGTGAAGATGTGGTGACTGTTCTGGGTTATCTCTAAAAAACAGTCTTTTACGTACACCACCTCGGATCGAAACATTGCGATATCGCTGTTGATACTCCCAGGTATAGCCTTCGCCATCAAACCAGCTGAGCAACTCGAATGGATCCGTGCCTTCCTCATAGGGCACGGCGCCAATGGACCCTTTGGGATACATATCCAGCATGACCGCAGCAAAAGCCTTTGCGCCACGCTGATCCAGCCACCCCGTAAGGTCTTTAAGGTTACGCTGATCAGCATGGGGGAAAGTCAGGATCTCATCGGCATCTACGGTCAGGCACCAATGCCCATGACCATAGCGCATCAACAGCCAACCGGCCCAATCGACGCCAAAACGGCTTTCACGATAGCTGGCCTTGGTTTGCCAAACCGAAACATCCTCCTGCTCTTCCAGCAAAGCGGCCGTGCCATCGTTACTGTCATTGTCCACAATCAAAAAATGCGAGACGCCCAGATCCCGATAATATTGCAGAAAATACGGTAACCGCGCCCTCTCATTGCGCAGGACGGCCACCACGAGAATATCATCGGCCCCAATCCTGTCACTGCGATCAGCCAGGACCTTTAGCTGGTGGCGAGATCGCAAGCAGCGCCACAACAGGCGCCGCCGACGTATGCGCATCTGGTACTTTGCGCCCCAACCCTGCAATCCCCAGGCTGCTGTATGGGCCTCGCGCGTCACCTCACGCCTCGTAGTGGCCTGTCTGATGCCATTTCCAGGCATCAGCGATCATGGTGTCGAGATCAGAGCGCTTTGGCGACCAGCCAAGATCAGTGATGGCGCGGGTCGATCCCGAAACCAGTTTGGTGCAATCCCCAGCCCGGCGCGGACCAGTGTTGCAGGGCACGGGCCGACCCGTGACAGCGGCGCCTCGGTCCATGACCTCTCGTACGGAAAAACCGGATCCGGTGCCCAGGTTGAACACCTGACTGCCCTTGCCCTGTTCCAGCCAGTTCAACCCCAGCACATGGGCATCGACCAGATCACAGACATGCACATAGTCGCGGATACAAGTCCCATCCGGGGTGTCGTAATCGGTTCCAAAAATCGTTAGCGCGTCGCGTTTGCCGTCGATGGCATCCAGCACCAACGGCACCAGATGGGTTTCGGGGCGGTGGAATTCCCCCACCTCAGCCTCGGGGTCCGCCCCGGCCACGTTGAAATAGCGAAAGATCACCGAGCGCAGCCCATATGCGGCGCCAAAATCCTTCAGAATATCCTCAACCGCGCGTTTGGAGGCGCCATAGGCGTTCAGCGGCAGCTGTGGCGTGTTTTCATCAAGCACCACATTGTCATGCTCGCCATAGGTGGCGCAGGTGGAGGAGAATACAAAGTCCAGACATTCCGCAGCCACCGCCGCCTCAATCAGGTTCAGCGAACCTCCAGTGTTATTGGCCCAGTAACGCCCCGGTTCGCTCATCGCTTCGCCAACCTGGCTCAGGGCAGCAAAATGCATCACCGCAACGGGCCTATGCTTGGCAAAGACCTCATCCAGCCGGGCGCGATCCTGCAGATCGCCCTGTTCAAAAGGACCAAATTTTACTGCATCTTTCCAGCCTGTTACCAGATTATCAAAGGTCACAGGGGTGTAGTCCGCCGCTTTCAGCGCCTTACAGGCATGTGATCCGATATATCCGGCACCGCCGGTCACAAGAACAGTCTTCACGTCGATAATGCCTTTCAAAGGTCATATAGATCAGTCGTGACCCCGCCCCTGGGGCAGGGCCATGGCGGGCATTACTCCGCGGTATTTTCGATCTGGGTGACCTTTTGCAGATGCTGCATCAGATCGTCGCGCAGCTCGGGGCGCGATAGGGCAAAGGAGACCGTCGCCTGCAGGAACCCCGCCTTGGAGCCGCAGTCATAGCGCTCGCCCTTGAAGCGGAACCCATGGGTCGGCACCTCGGCCGCGATATCCTCGGCGATGGCATCGGTGAGCTGGATCTCTCCACCGGCCCCCGATTTCATCTGGTTGAGATTGCGCAGCACTGAGGGCGACAGGATATAGCGGCCAATCACCGCCAGGTTTGAGGGCGCCTTGGCCGGGTCAGGCTTTTCCACCATGCCGCGCGCCGCCACCACCGCGCCGGAGGTTGCGGCGCCGGGCACCGGGTCCAGCACCCCGTAAGAGGCGGTCTGCTCGGGGGCGATTTCCATGGTAGCGACCATATTGCCGCCGATCTCCTCATAGGTCTCGACCATCTGCTGCAGGCAGGGGGTCTCGGCGGCGATGACATCATCGGGCAGGATCACCGCAAAGGGTTCATTGGCGATTAGGCGCCGCGCGCACCAAACCGCATGGCCCAGGCCCAGGGCGCGATGCTGGCGGATATAGGCGATGGCGCCGCTGTCCATATTGGTGTCCTTAAGGATCTCCAACAGCGCATCCTTGCCCTTCTTGCGCAGCTCCTGCTCCAGCACAGGCGAGTGGTCAAAGTAATCCTCCAGGGCGCCCTTGCCCCGCGAGGTGACAAAGATGAATTCCTTGATGCCGGCAGCGCGGGCCTCATCGATGGCATATTGCACCAGCGGGCGGTCCACCAGGGTCATGATTTCCTTGGGCACCGATTTGGTCGCAGGCAGAAAACGCGTGCCAAGACCCGCAACCGGGAAAATCGCTTTTGTTACTTTTTTACGCATCGGATTTCTCACTCATCTACGTCAAGGGCCATTTTATCTCGCGCAAAGGCAGTCAGCTGACCAGCCAATGTGTCAGCCACCCATCTATCCTGCTTGGGTGCGACCTATCTGAAGGCATCAAGGGGATGCCCCTCCACGGAATACTCTAATTAAACATCACACTGGTTTCATGACCTAGCGCAACTCCGTCACCAAGATCATAAAAAAGTGGGAGGAACGGCTAGGGGAAATTTGTCTAGTTCTTTCCCATCTTAACCATCATCGCCTCAATACGCGCCACATCTTCGGGATTGTTCAGCTCCCAGAACTCCCGGCCACGCGCCTCCACCTCAACACAGAGGATCTTGCGGTTGTTTTCCAGGAAGCGCAGCTGCTCCAACCCCTCGAGTTGCTCCAATGGGCCAACGGGCCAGCTGGGATAGTCGGCCAGCGCATCGGGCCGATAGGCATAGACCCCAACGTGGTGAAAGACCGGTGTCAGCCCGTCCCCCTCAAAGCGTTCCGCGCAAAAAGGAATGACTTCTTTGGAGAAGTAAAGCCCACTGTGATCCTGGCCAAAAACTGCCGTGGTGCCGCCAACGCGCCCCTCTGCACGATCCTTCAGCAGGCTGTTGAGTGTATCGCCATCACATTGCAGCACCGGGGTCGCCAGCCCCATTTCAGGAGCGGCGCGCAGCCCTGCCACCAGATCCTCAACGAACCAATGCGGCGTCAGCGGCGCGTCGCCCTGTAGGTTCACCACCACCTCATAGCCACCGCCCAGCGCCGCATGGGCCTCGGCACAGCGTTCGGTGCCATTGGCGCAGCTCTGCGAGGTCATCACCACCTCGGCTCCAAAGCCTCGGGCGGCGGCCTGGATACGATCGTCATCGGTTGCCACAACCACGCGATCAACGCCCTGAACCGCGCAGGCCGCGCGCCAGGATCGTTCAATCAGTGTGAGCTTGTCCCCATTGGCCCCGGTGAGCTCTACCAGGGGTTTGCCAGGATAGCGGGTGGAGGCATAGCGGGCAGGAATGACGATCAGAACGGACATCAGGCTTCCTTCAACTCAACATCAGGTGCAGTGGCAATAAAGAAAGGGTTGGCATAGTCTTCCTTGCCATAGAGCAGCGGCGAATGGTCGTCAAAGCGAACCACCTTGCCCCCGGCACCAGACAGAACCGCATGCCCTGCGGCAGTGTCCCACTCCATGGTGCGGCCAACGCGGGGATAGATATCGGCCTCGCCGGTTGCCACCAGACAGAACTTCAGCGAGGAGCCTGCGCTTTTGCTGTCTTTGACGTTGTACTTGTTGATGTAGTCCTCGGTCGCCTGGTCGCGGTGCGATTTGGAGGCCACAACCATCAGCGCGGCATTGTCGCTTTGCGCAACACGGATCGGGTTGGTCTCACCAATCACTGCGGGGTCAAAGGCGCCGGTTTCTTCTACAGCGCTGCCATCTGCCAGGGTAAAGAACATGCGGTTCTTTGCCGGCGCATAGACCACCCCCCGGGTTGGCGCGCCCTTTTCGACCAGCGCGATATTCACCGTAAAATCGCCACGGCGATGGATGAATTCCTTGGTGCCATCCAGCGGGTCGACGATCAGGAAGGTATCGCCGCGTGTCTTATGCGAGTCAGATTGCTCTTCGGTGACCAGCATCAGATCAGGAAAGGCGCTGCGCAGACCGGCCGAGATCAGAGCATCCGCAGCCTCATCCGCAGCCGTCACCGGGCTGTCGTCAGACTTCACCTTCACCTCAAATTCGTCGGAATTGTAGATTTCCATGATCTTGGCGCCGGCTTCGATCGCCAGACGGCGGATTACCGGAATAAGCTCTTCATAGGTCACAGGGACGCTCCCACCCAGAAAGGGTTAATTGAAAATTTGCCTCCGCCCCCTTATGCTGCCTCGCAGATGGATCATCAAGAAGTCCATTGGATTATCGGTCCGCTCTTTTGGCCCCCAGCATAGATCGCAGGCAAAATGTTTCAGATCCGCACGAAAAAGACATGGTTCTCCAACGTCGTCTCCCTGTTTGAGGTGGTGTTTCACTCTGTCGTGCGCAGCGTGCGTTCAAAACACAATAATGCGCTTATCGCTCTGGCGATGAATATCATGCAGGCGGTGATGTTTGTTGCCGTTTTCTACTTTATGTTCTCTATTCTTGGCATGCGCGGCTCCGCCATCCGGGGCGATTTCCTGCTCTATGTGATGTCGGGCATTTTTCTGTTTTTGACCCATACCAAAACCGTTGGCGCCGTTGCAGGTGCCGAGGGCCCCGCCAGCCCGATGATGCAGCATGCCCCAATGAACACCATGGTGGCGATTCTCTCGGCAGCGCTTGGTTCGCTTTATATCCAGACGGTGTCCCTGTTTCTGATCCTGTTTGTCTACCATGTGGCCTTTACCCCACTGGAGATCGAACAGCCCATTCAGGCCTATGGCATGATCTTGCTGTCCTGGGTCACTGGCGCCGCTGTTGGATTGGTGTTTCTGGTGCTCAAACCCTGGGCGCCCGGCGTGGTGGGGATCATGACCACCATCTATCAGCGGGCCAATATGATTGCCTCGGGCAAGATGTTCCTGGCCAATACCCTGCCCAGCTTTCTGTTGGCGATGTTTGACTGGAACCCGCTGTTTCACTGCATCGACCAGGCACGTGGTTTTGTTTTCATCAACTACAACCCGCATTACAGCAACTGGGAATACGCCGCCTGGGTGGCGTTGACCCTGGTGATGATCGGGTTGATGGGCGAATTCTATACCCGGCGTCATGTCTCGATCAGCTGGAACGCGCGCCGCTAAGAGCGCGCTTACCTAAATCACAACTCAGGTCACCACCCGCAGCGTCAGGTTTATGCGCCCGCCCTTGGGCAACAATCGCGAGGATTGGAACCTGATCCTATCCACCCCGTGATAGGCAAGCCGCGCCTCGCCCCCCATCACCACCACATCGCCAGAATTGAGCCAGATGGTATCCGTCTTACCACCACGACGGTTGCCGCCTATGCGGAACATGCCATCATCGCCCAGACTAATCGACACCACGGGAAAAGAGAAATCCGCCTCGTCCTTGTCCTGGTGCAGGCCCATTTTGGCACCCTCCCCATAGTAGTTCAGCAAGCAGCAATCCGGTTGCCGCTGCAAGCCGGTGACATCGCGCCAAAGATCCAGGATGGCTTCGGGGATAGCCGGCCAGTCAAAGCCCTTTGGATGGTGATCTGAATAGCGATAGCCCATTTCATCCGAATACCAGCCAAACGCCCCGGCAGAGGTCATGCGGACCGACATTTTGCCGCCCCCCGGCACAGTGGGGGAAAACAGTGGCGCCGAGCGCAAAACCGGGCGCAGTGTCTCGATCAGACTGCGCTGAACCTCCGGATCCAAATAGCCCTTGTGGATTTCAAATCCACGCAAACGCAACATGCTCATGCCGATTATTCCATTCTTAACTACATCACATGCAAAAAAGCGCACTGAATCGCAATTCTCGGTGCGTTCTGGCGCTTGCAGGGTCAATTTCTGCTCCCTATATACGCCGTGACGCAGTGAGGTGCAGACCCCGCTGCAACAAAATCGGGGCCTGGATGCCACAACGGGTTCAGGCCGCGGGTAATCGCCTTAGTAAGTAAAGGGATCAAAATGAGCAAAGTTATCGGGATTGACCTCGGAACAACCAACTCCTGTATCGCCATCATGGATGGCTCGCAGCCGCGCGTTGTTGAAAACGCCGAAGGCGCACGGACGACACCTTCGATCGTTGCCTTCACCGATGATGAGCGTTTGGTTGGCCAGGCCGCCAAGCGTCAGGCCGTCACCAACCCAGACAACACCGTCTTTGGCGTCAAACGCCTGATCGGTCGTCGGTTCGACGATGCCGACCTGGCAAAAGACAAAAAGAACCTGCCGTTTGAACTGGTCAGCGGCGGCAATGGCGATGCATGGGTCAAAGCCAAGGATGAGACCTACTCTCCTTCGCAGATCTCCGCCTTTATTCTCGGCAAGATGAAAGAAACCGCAGAGTCTTACCTGGGTGAAGATGTCACTCAGGCAGTGATCACGGTTCCTGCCTATTTCAACGACGCCCAGCGTCAGGCCACCAAAGATGCCGGCAAAATCGCTGGCCTCGAAGTGCTGCGCATCATCAACGAGCCAACAGCCGCTGCCCTGGCCTATGGTCTCGACAAGGAAGAAACCCAGACCATCGCGGTTTATGACCTTGGTGGTGGTACTTTTGATGTGACCATCCTGGAAATCGACGACGGTCTGTTTGAGGTGAAATCCACCAACGGCGATACCTTCCTCGGCGGTGAAGACTTTGACATGCGCATCGTCAACTACCTGGCGGGCGAGTTCAAAAAAGAACACGGCGTTGATCTGACCAAAGACAAGATGGCCCTGCAGCGTCTGAAAGAAGCCGCTGAAAAAGCCAAGATCGAACTGTCGTCTTCCAGCCAGACCGAAATCAACCAGCCCTTCATCTCGATGGATCCCTCCTCGGGCCAGCCACTGCACATGGTTATCAAAATGACCCGTGCCAAGCTGGAAAGCCTGGTCAACGACCTGATCAAAGCCTCGATGAAGCCCTGCGCTGCCGCTCTGAAAGACGCCGGCCTCTCCGCTTCCGACATCGACGAAGTCGTTCTGGTTGGTGGTATGACCCGGATGCCAAAAGTGATCGAAGAGGTCACCAAATTCTTTGGCAAAGAGCCCCACAAGGGTGTGAACCCTGACGAAGTGGTTGCCATGGGTGCCGCCATTCAGGCCGGTGTTCTGCAGGGTGACGTCAAAGACGTTGTTCTGCTCGACGTGACACCTCTGTCGCTGGGCATCGAAACTCTGGGCGGTGTCTTCACCCGTCTGATCGACCGCAACACCACCATCCCGACCAAAAAGTCTCAGGTCTTCTCGACCGCCGAAGACAACCAGTCGGCCGTGACCATCCGGGTTTTCCAGGGTGAGCGCGAAATGGCTGCGGACAACAAGATGCTAGGCCAATTCAACCTCGAAGAGATCCCACCAGCGCCACGCGGCCTGCCCCAGATCGAAGTGACCTTTGACATCGACGCCAACGGCATCGTTTCAGTTTCGGCCAAGGACAAAGGCACCGGCAAAGAGCAGGTCATCACCATCCAGGCGTCTGGTGGTCTGTCCGACGCCGATATCGACCAGATGGTCAAGGACGCAGAAGACAACGCCGAGGCGGATAAAGAGCGTCGCGAGCTGATCGAAGCCCGCAACCAGGCCGAAAGCCTGATCCACTCGACCGAAAAGCACGTTGAAGAGCATGGCGACAAGGTGGATCCTTCCACTGTTGAAGCTATTGAGCTGGCTCTGGCCGCGCTGCGCGACGATCTGGAAGGCGACAGCGCCAATGCCGAAAAGATCAAGGCAGGCATCCAGAACGTCACCGAGGCCTCCATGCGCCTGGGCGAAGCCATCTACAAGGCGGCTCAGGATGAGGCAGGCGACGAGCCAACTGCGGCAGATGCCGATGCGGCCCCAGGCGATGACGACATCGTTGATGCCGAATTCGAAGATCTGGACGGCGACAAGCGCTAAGATCTGAACTCTTGGCCGCAACGAGCCGGTCCGATCACGGACCGGCTCGTTGTCGTTGAGGCAGCAGGGGTAAACCGATGTCGAAACGTGACTATTACGAGACTCTCGGAGTGGCCAAGGGTGCCAGCGCCGATGAAATCAAAAAGGGCTTTCGCAAGAAGGCCAAAGAATTGCATCCCGATCGCAACAGCGACAACCCGGATGCTGAGGCACAGTTCAAAGAGGCCAATGAGGCCTATGAAGTTCTGAAAGACGCTGAGAAAAAGGCCGCCTATGACCGCTTTGGTCATGCTGCCTTTGAAAACGGCATGGGGGGTGGCGGTGGCCAGCGCGGCGGGCATCCCGGCGGCGGTGACTTCTCCTCGGCCTTCTCCGATGTCTTTGACGACCTGTTTGGCGACTTCATGGGTGGCCGTGGCCAGGCCGGTGGCGGACGTCAGCGCGCCTCTCGTGGGGCCGATCTGCGTTACAATCTGCGGGTCTCCCTCGAAGAGGCCTTCGCGGGCCTGCACAAGACCATCAAGGTGCCCACCTCGGTCTCCTGTACCGCCTGTGAGGGCACGGGTGCAGAGGGCGGCGTAGAACCCACCACCTGCCCGACCTGTTCCGGCATGGGAAAGGTACGCGCGCAACAGGGTTTCTTTACCGTGGAACGCAGCTGCCCGACCTGTTCCGGTCTGGGGCAGATCATCAAGAACCCCTGTAAGGTCTGCCATGGACATGGCCGGATCGAGAAGGACCGCTCCCTGTCGGTGAATATCCCGGCAGGCGTCGAGACCGGCACCCGTATTCGCCTGGCTGGCGAAGGCGAGGCAGGCCTGCGCGGTGGTCCTCCGGGTGATCTCTACATCTTTGTCGAGGTGGCACCGCATGATCTGTTCGAGCGCGACGGCAACAATCTTTATTGCCGGGTACCCGTTTCCATGGCCAAGGCCGCGCTGGGTGGCGCTATTGAGGTGCCCACCATCGACGGTGGCCGTGGCCGCGTACAGATCCCCGAGGGCAGCCAGTCCGGTCGCCAGATGCGTTTGCGCAGCAAGGGCATGCCTGCCCTGCGTGGTGGCGGTGTTGGCGATATGTTCATCGAACTGGCGGTGGAAACACCGGTCAACCTGACAAGCCGTCAAAAAGAAATCCTGCGCGAATTTGAGGACCTGTCGGAAGACAATACCAACCCAGAATCCCGCAGCTTCTTTTCCTCAGTAAAAGGCTTCTGGGACGGTATGAAGGGGTGAGCAAGCGAAACGCTCCGGGGGAGCGTTTCGCTTGCTCACGGGCGGCGCCCAGGCAGATTCTGCCCAGCGCATCCTGAGTTTGGCACACCAAGCTTCCGGCCTGCCGCTCCAACCAAAACACCACCAATAAAAGCGTCCCTTACGGGGCGCTTTTCTTTTGCGCTGCCACCTCCCCCGCCTAGCCTTCCTTTGGCCGCAGAATGGGGAAGGAAGCAAATGGCACGCAACAAGGCCGGGGGAGACACCACCACCCTGCCGCTGTTCCCAAACGAGGCGCTGGCGCAGGAAGAACCTGTACCCACAACGCTCAACAGCGGCCGTTTGCCCTCTTACATCAAGGACCACCGTTCACGCCTGCGGCGGCGGTTTCGTGAGGGCGGTGCGGCAGCGATGCCGGACTACGAATTGCTGGAACTGGTGATGTTTCGCTCATTGCCACGGCAGGATGTCAAACCCCTGGCGCATCAGCTGCTCAAACAGTTTGGTGATTTTGCCCGCGTCGTCAGTGCGCGCCCCGAACGGCTGGCCCAGGTTAAAGGTGTCGGCGAAGCTCTGATCACCGATCTCAAGGTGCTGGAGGCCGCAGCCCAGCGGATGGCCCGCGCCCGGGTGATGCAGCGTCAGGTGATCTCCAGCTGGGACGCTTTGCTGGACTATTGCCACACCGCCATGGCCCATCGCAGCACGGAGCACTTCCGGGTACTGTTTCTGGACCGCAAGAACTGCCTGATCGCGGATGAGGAACAGGCCCGCGGCACTGTGGATCATGTGCCGGTCTACCCGCGTGAGGTGGCCAAACGGGCGCTGGATCTGGACGCCAGCGCGCTCATTCTGGTGCATAATCACCCCTCGGGCGATCCCTCTCCCTCGGACAGTGATATCGACATGACGGCCCGGATCAATCAGGCGCTGACCCCCCTCGGCATCCTGCTGCATGATCATCTGATCATTGGCAGCGCCACTGAGCTGAGCTTCAAAACCGAAGGTCTGCTCTGATCCACCACAGCTGCATCAGAACGCAACCGCGCCGCGCCAGCGGCGCCGCGCCCAAAGCGCTTTGACTCATCTGTGATGAGACCAAAAGCTGCGGGAGCCCCCACTTTGCGGCGCATCTGAGCCCCCCTGAGGCGGGTGCTATTGCACCCAGACCTCAACACGGCGGTTGACCTGGCGCCCCCAGTCACTGTCATCACAGGCCATTGGCAGTGCCTCGCCAAAGGCTTCTACCTGCACCTTCACCCGCGCCACACTGCCCTCTTCAGCCGTGGAAAGGACCGCATCACGCACCGTCTCAGCCCGCTTCAGGGCAATGCTTCGATTGCTTGAGGCCGCCCCGTCACCATCGGAAAACCCAACAAAATTGAGCACCTTGCCGTCATAGAGCCCGGTCTCCAACGCCCGCGCCAATTGTGCGACATTGCTGCGCGATTGCGCATCCGGGCGCGAAGACCCGGCCTCGAACCGGAAAGAGGTAGTGAGACGTCGAAACCCGGTCAAGCTGTTCACCAGACGCTGCAACTCAGCCAGTTGCACCTCCGGGCCAGCCGCCAAAATCGCATTGCTCAGCCGATCCCCCTGGGCATTCATCGAAATGCGCTCTGGTGCCTGATCGACAAAGCCGGCTCGGCGGATCACGATCTGTGCGCCGGGACCGCGCACATAGGCCAGAAAGTCCCGCGCCACCTTGGCCAGACGGCGCTGCGGCAGATACAGAAACATTGGCGCCGTCAGCGGGTAATCCTCGGTTTTGATCCCGCGCCGATTGGCCCGCAGCAAAAACCCACAGGCGCCTGTCAGCGTCAGCATCCGGGTGGTGCCGGTGTTCGAAAAACTGGTAATGCCAATTGCAAAGGGATCCGTTGCCACCCGGCGCACCAGGGTTGTGCCGCGCTCATGATGGCGCAGATCCCGGGTTAACTGCACTCCCGATGCGGCCAGAACCCGATCGGCAAAGCCCTGGGTCAAGCCTGAGTTTTCCAACGGCATATGCACCGATATCGGCGCGTCCGGTCCACCAAGCACCTGCCAATTGGTGATCGCTCCGGAAAAGACCCCGGCCAGATCCGGGATCGAGATCCGGGTGACCGGGTTTTCGGGCGAGACCACTGGCACCATGGCATCCAGCGCCACAATCCGACTGCGCGCCGCGCTTGTCATATCCCCCAGCCCCGAAGCCCGGGCCAACGATTGTTCCGAGGGGCGGATTTCCCGCAGGGCCATGACAATATCGGCCTGCTGCGCAATCAGATCGGCAAAACCCACATCGGTAGAGCTGACCAGAAAGGAAAACCGCGCCACCGAGCGCCCATCGCCCTGCTGCAAAAGATATTCAAAGTTGCCATCATCCAGGGCCACACGCTGGGTTTTATAGCCATTGCGCAGGGCAAAGCCCTCGATCAGGGCCGGCAGCAAAACCTCTGCCATATTTGCCGATCCCGACAGGGTCACCTCGGCAACAAAATCTGACAGGCTGGGGCAGCCCGGCCCGTCGCAACTGACCCCAGATCCATCAAGGGTCAATTCTCCAAACTTGGTCTCAACCCGATAGAATTCGCCATCAAATCCCAACAGATTTCCGGTGATCTCCACCGCCCCATCCGGGGAGGACAGGGTGACATCCTGCGCCTGCGCAAGAGTCACAGGGACAAAAAGGAGAAGTGCGGCGCTGATCGCCGCACGAAAATTGATCATCTGAATTCCTGAATTAGCCGCAGATCACTTGGCGGCGATTTTCAGGTTTTCTACCAGATTATTCAACACCAGAAAGTCACCAGTGGCCGCGCAATCTGGCATGTTGAGAGTCAGATCGCGTGTTTGCACCCGTCCTGCGACCACACGCAGGCTCTGGGCGGCAATTTCGCGGCCACAATTGATCGCGGTGATTTCAGCCTCGACACTGATTTCGATGAGCCCGGCTTCGGTAGTCGCTGCGCCTGGGTCTTCTTGAAAGCTATAGATCTCTGCCAGGCGTGGAACCAGTTGGTTGGCATCCCCCAGCCGGACCATCTGACCGGCGGCCTCCTGTGCCGGGTCAGCCCCATGCCAGACATGGCCGTTTTCGCCATATTGCGCGCCAAACTCGCGGGCATGTATTTCAAAGCCGCTGTTGCCGCTCCATTGCAATACCACCCGGTCCACCTGCGCCATATCCGGCACCTCAACCTGCACAACTGCGCCAACCGCTGTGGTCGCCTCTGCCTCTGCAGCAAAGGTGAGGTTGGCAGGTTCCACAATAAAGGTCGCAGGGCTGGACAGTGCTGGGATCACCAGATCAAGCTGTCCGTCCTGGCCCAGAGTTTCTGTTACCATCATACCGTGATGATGCAGGGTAATCCGCTCACTCCCCCGGCAAGGCGCGGTGATCTGCAGCGCCACTTGGGCGCCAGGAAGAGATCTCGCGCTGGCTGTCACGCCACAGGCTGCAACCGGTACCAGCCGAGCCGCAGATGTGGTTTCATTCTCGTCAGGAAGACCTGGATTTGCCGATGTCAGAGTGATCTTTTCGATCGAGATAGGCTGGGTCAGTGCTGGGTCCTGCGGCAGCTGCCCCCCTGCCTGACCAAATCCATCACCCGCTCCTGCAGGCTCAGAGATCGAAGGCTGCATAAAGAAGCCGATTCCCAAGGCACAGGCGGCAGTGGCCGCGCTGATCAGAAGTATGCGTTTATTCAGCATTTCAAACCTCCAACACCCGATCAAAAACCTAATTCGGGCCCTTAGATTAGGCTCGCAAAAGGAGGCCGGTTTATGGCCGCGCCTTGATATGATTCAGGCATTTATCCGCAATTTGACCAAATACGGTGCAGCGCCCTGCCCCGTTGTTTTGGCGAACTCGTGCAAATAGGTAGCCAAAAAGAATTAACCCCGGCCAAAGGCCGGGGCTATTTGTGGTTTGTTTATGATGGGGTCTTGGGCTGAGGTCAGGCCAGACGCCCATGGCAATGTTTGAACTTTTTGCCAGAGCCACAGGGGCATTTGTCATTGCGGGACGGGTTGCCCCAGGTCGAAGGATCATCTTCAACAAATCCGGGCGCCGCATCCTCTGGGTTGGCCTCCGCCTCTGCTGGTGCCCCACCCAATGCCATCTGTTGCATAGCGGCCTGGCGTGCGGCCATTTCGGCCAACATCTGCTGCTGCTCTTCATCCGTCATAGGACGCACCCGGCTCAGTTGCTGGGTCACATCCTCACGCAGCGAATCAAGCATGGTTTCAAACAGCTGGAAGCTCTCGTTCTTGTACTCATTGAGCGGATCACGCTGCGCGTAGCCCCGGAAACTCACAACCGAGCGCAGATGTTCAAGCGTCAGCAGATGCTCGCGCCATTTGGCGTCGATGGTCTGCAACAGCACCTGCTTTTCGATGTTGCGCATGCTTTCGGGACCAAAGGCCGCGGTCTTTTCGTCCATCATCTGGTTGGCGGCTTCGGCCAGGCGTTCCGACATCTGCTCGTCGTCGACACCCTCTTCGCCAGCCCAATCGGCGACCGGCGCATCCATGCTCAGCTTTTCCAGAACCGCCGCATGCAGGCCTTCGACGTCCCACTGCTCGGCATAGGTCTTGGGCGGCATATAGGTGTCGATCAGCTCGTCGATCACCTCATGACGCATATCACCAACGATTTCAGACAGATCCTCAGCGGCCATGATTTCACGGCGCTGACCAAAGATCACCTTACGCTGATCATTCATCACATCATCAAATTTGAGCACGTTCTTACGCATGTCAAAGTTGCGGCCTTCGACCTTGGCCTGGGCGCGTTCCAGTGATTTGTTCACCCAGGGGTGAATAATCGCTTCGCCTTCCTTCATGCCAAGGCTCGACAGCACCTTATCCAGACGCTCAGAGCCAAAGATCCGCATCAGATCGTCTTCGAGGCTGAGGTAGAAACAAGTCCGACCCGGATCGCCCTGACGGCCGGAACGACCGCGCAGCTGGTTATCAATGCGGCGGCTTTCATGGCGTTCAGAGGCCATCACACAGAGACCACCAGCTTCAAGAACCTTTTTCTTTTCTTCGGCGTGTTTGGCTTCTTCTTCGGCGCGCAAGGCGACCGGGTCTGCATCCGGGTTGGCCTCAAGTGCCGCCATCACGATCATGTCGATATTGCCGCCCAGCTGAATATCCGTACCGCGACCGGCCATGTTGGTGGCGATAGTCACTGCGCCAAGCCGGCCTGCATCTGCAACGATCTGGGCTTCTTGCTCGTGGTGACGCGCGTTCAGCACATTATGTTTGACGCCTTCGTGCTCCAGCATCTGGCTCAGCAGTTCGGATTTCTCAATCGAGGTGGTGCCCAAAAGAACAGGCTGCCCCTTAGCGTGGGCGATTTTAGCTTCATCGACCATGGCCTGGAATTTTTCAGCAGCCGTACGGTAAACACGGTCATCCTGATCCTCCCGTGCGATGGGCCGGTTGGTTGGAACTTCCACAACACCCAGGCCGTAGATTTCGGCAAATTCCTCTGCCTCGGTCAGCGCGGTGCCGGTCATGCCGGACAGCTTGTCATAAAGACGGAAATAGTTCTGGAAGGTCACGGAGGCCAGCGTGGTGTTTTCCGGCTGGATATTCACCTCTTCCTTGGCCTCGATTGCCTGATGCAGCCCTTCGGACAGGCGGCGACCTGCCATCATGCGGCCGGTGAATTCGTCAATCAGCACCACCTCGCCATCGCGGACGATATAGTCCTTGTCGCGCAGGAAGAGTTTATGCGCCCGCAGAGCCGAGTTCACGTGATGCACCACAGTGGTGCTTTCGGGGTCGTACAACGAGGCCTCAGCTTCCAGCAGCCCCTGCTCGCGCAGGACCTGTTCCAGATAGTCGTTGCCCTCTTCGGTGAAGGTCACACCGCGGGTTTTCTCATCGACCTCATAATGCTCATCCGACAACAGCGGAATCACCTTGTCGACAGAGATATAAAGCTCCGAACGGTCCTCGGCGGGGCCGGAGATGATCAGCGGGGTCCGCGCCTCATCAATAAGGATCGAGTCAACCTCATCGACGATGGCAAAGTTGTGCTGCTTCTGGAACACCTGATCGAGGCTGGGCTTCATGTTATCGCGCAGATAATCAAAACCCAGCTCGTTATTGGTCGCATAGGTGACATCACTGGTATAGGCGGCCATCTTTTCGTCGTCGGGCTGGCCGGACCAGATCACCCCGGTGGTCATGCCCAGGGCGCCAAAGACCTTGCTCATCCACTCAGAGTCACGCTTGGCCAGGTATTCGTTCACCGTGACCACATGCACGCCACGCCCCGTCAGCGCATTCAGATAGGCCGGGAAGGTCGCCACAAGGGTTTTACCCTCGCCGGTCTTCATCTCGGAAATGTTACCCTGATGCAGGAAAATCCCGCCCATCAGCTGGGTGTCAAAGGCCCGCAGCCCCAACGCCCGGCGCGCGCCTTCGCGCACATTGGCAAAGGCCTCTGGCAGCAGCGTGTCCAGCGATTCACCATCCAGCGCCCGCTGGCGCAGTTCCGCAGTTTTTTCCTTGAGACCCTCGTCGCTGAGTTTCTCGAACGTCTCTTCCAGCCCATTGATCTGTGCAACCAGTGGCCGTGTCGCCTTGATTTTACGGTCATTCGGTGTCCCGAAAACCTTTTTGGCGAGTGTTCCGATACCCAGCATGTGTTCTCCAACGATCCTCTTAGTGGCCCTTGTATCAGGCAGGCTTGCCCGTCGTGGTCGCAACCCATAAACAATGGAGGAAACGACGGTCCTGCCTCGGGCCTCTTTGGGATGTAAGGGGCAGGAAAATAAGTGTCAACGCCGCGCCCCTTTGCGGCCCGGGAATAGGAAGAATTCAATGCGTAAAGGTCTCACTTTTTTGCAAGGTACCGCAATGGCCCTCTTTATGGCCCTGCCCCTGCCTGCATTGGCCGCGCCCCATGCCAATACCGTGATTGCAACCGTCAACGGCGAAGAGATCACGCTGGGTCACATGATCATGGCCCGCGACAGCCTGCCCGAACAATATAAGCAACTGCCCGATGATGTGCTCTATAATGCCATCCTCGACCAGCTGGTGCAGCAGACCGCCCTGAAGCAAGAGCTGCACGGCGGTGTGCCTCACTACGTGAAACTGGCCGTCGAAAACGAAAAACGCGCCCTGCTAGCCGCCAATGTCATCGAGACCGTGATGCAGAGCGCCAGCAACGAAGAGGCCCTGCGCCAGGCCTATGAGGACAAATATTCGGATGGTGATGGCGGTGACGAGTTCAACGCCGCGCATATTCTGGTCGAAACCCAGGAAGATGCGCTAGAGATCAAATCCGAGCTGGATACCGGTGCCGATTTCTCAATCATGGCCAAAGAGCGCTCCACCGGACCATCTGGCCCCAATGGCGGCGATCTGGGCTGGTTCACCAAGGGTCGCATGGTTCCAGAATTCGAAGAGGCCGTGCTCGACCTGCGGGCTGGCGAGATTTCCGAACCGGTTGAAACCCAATTTGGCTGGCACCTGATCCTGCTCAAAGAACGCCGCAAAACCGCCGCTCCCGCCTTTGAAGAGGTCCGCGAGACCCTGAGTCAGGAATTACAGAATGCCGCTGTTGAGGCCCGCGTCAGCGATCTCACCGCTGCGGCCGTCATCGACCGCGCTGAAATCGAAGACCTCGACCCCGCGATTCTGCGGGATCTCAGCCTGGTGAGGAACTAAACATGGGCGATAGCCTTCCCCGCTCGCCTTTGGCGCCCTCCGCCTTTCCTCAGCTGCCAGTGATCAAGGGGCTGCGGCTCTGTGCTGGTGCCGCGGGAGTGAAGTATCAGGATCGCAATGATGTGATGCTGGCGGTGATGGATCCCGGCACCACGGTTGCCGGAACCTTCACACGCTCCAAGACCCGCTCGGCCCCGGTGCGTGACTGTCAGGAAAAACTGGGTGGTGACAGTTCTGCTGGCGCCGCCATTCTGGTGAACTCCGGCAATTCCAACGCCTTTACCGGTCACTACGGTCAGACCTCTGTTGCGGAAATCTGCACATCCGTTGCCCAGATCACCAAGCTGCCCGAGGCCCGGGTGTTCACCGCCTCGACCGGTGTTATTGGCGAACCCCTGCCGCATGAGCGCATCATCGCACAGATCAGTGATCTGAACGCAGGCCTGGACGAGACCGCGCTGGAAGCCGCCGCCGAGGCGATCATGACCACAGATACCTTTGCCAAGGGGGCCTCAGCCGAGGTGACAATTGGCGGGGAAACCGTGTCGATTGCAGGGATCGCCAAGGGTTCGGGCATGATTGCGCCGGATATGGCCACCATGCTGGTCTATATCTTTACCGATGCGCAGCTGCCGCAGGAGGCCCTGCAGGCAGAGCTGAGCCGTCTGTGCGATCGCAGCTTCAACTGCATCACCGTCGACAGTGATACCTCCACCTCGGACAGCCTGATGCTCTGTGCTACAGGGGCTTCCGGTGTTGATGTCTCAGACAGCGCCGAGTTCAGCCAGGCGCTGGAAGCGGTGATGCTGGATCTGGCGCATCAGGTGGTGCGTGACGGTGAAGGTGCCACCAAGTTTGTCGAGATCCAAGTGACAGGCGCGGTGTCAGATGCCGAGGCAAAGACCCATGGGCTCTCTATCGCCAACTCCCCACTCGTAAAAACCGCGATTGCGGGCGAAGATCCCAACTGGGGCCGGGTGGTGATGGCCATCGGCAAATCCGGCGCCTCGGCTGACCGCGATCTGCTGTCGATCTCATTTGGCGATGTGCTGGTTGCGGAAAAAGGCTGGGTCTCACCCAATTACCGCGAGGAAGACGGCGCGGTGCAGATGACCCGGGATGAGATCATCATCAAGGTGGATCTGGGCCTGGGGAGCGGCGCCTGCACGGTCTGGACCTGTGATCTGACCCATCAATACATCGCCATCAATGCGGATTACCGATCATGAAAACCGTCCTGGTGTCAGCCGTTGCGCTGATTGATGTCGAGGGGCGCGTGCTGCTGGCACAACGCCCCGAGGGCAAATCCATGGCTGGGCTATGGGAGTTTCCCGGCGGTAAAGTCGAGGCTGGCGAGACGCCAGAAGCAGCCCTGATCCGGGAGCTGCAAGAGGAGCTGGGCATTGACACCTGGTCTTCCTGTCTGGCGCCGCTGACCTTTGCCAGCCACAGCTATGATGACTTTCACCTGCTGATGCCGCTGTTTGCCTGCCGCAAATGGGAGGGCATTCCGCAGGCCCGTGAGGGTCAGACCTTGAAATGGGTGCGCCCGCAAGACCTGCGCAGCTATCCCATGCCTGCTGCCGATATCCCGCTGATCCCTATTCTGCGCGACTGGCTTTAGGGCAGCTACTCCTGGTCCAGAACCAACAAATGCAGGGCCTCCGCATCGCTGTGTGAGGCCCTTTTTTCTTGACCGGGTATGGGTGCACCCTGGTCTCTGAGCTGCAACTGGCAAAAGGATCGCAAAAACGTCGTGAAAAGCGGGAAATTTTCCGAAAATGATTCTTACCGCGAATCACTGGAAACCTTTTGTTAACCATTTTGTCAGAAATTGGGCAGAACATTAACAAGACCACCACAACGGCTTCTACACAGACAACCAGAGGATCTCAAAACGGCTCTATGTTCTCCCCAGGACGCCAAAAAGAGATCCTCGGCAGGTTCATACAGGCAGTATCTATCGTGCAGTGCAGCCAAAAGATCCACAAGGATCAACGCTAGCGCTGCATTCTAAAGACCACCACTCACTCACAGAACCGGGGCAGCCATTGGCTGCCCCACTTTCTTTCGCCCTCCGGTTATCCAAACCTATACTATCGTGAACAGACAATACCGATGGCTGCGTCATCACCCAAAGGTGCGGCTATCTTTGTGGCTTCGGTTGGGTGACGATCAAAGGGTAGCAAGGTCAATCACGGCAAGGACACGACCATCCCTGGCTTTCGGCACCTGACCAAAGTTGTTTTGCCCTGGTCGTTTGACCGCTACACGAATTCCCTCCAGCACGTCCTTTGGGAATGCACAAAAAAAAGCCCCGGCACAAAGGCCGGGGCTTTTAACATTGGGTTCTCAGACAGATTAGTCGAGGTTCCGCTCAACTTCCTGACGCTCGAAGATCTCGATGACGTCATCCGCGCGGATATCTTCGTAGTTCTCAAAGGCCATGCCACATTCCTGACCGGACTGCACTTCGGCAACCTCGTCCTTGAAACGCTTCAGGGTCTTCAGGGTGCCTTCGTGGATCACCACGTTGTCACGCAGCAGGCGCACACCAGCCGAACGACGGGCAACACCTTCGGTAACCAGACAGCCGGCAACCTTGCCAACGTTGGAGACCTTGAAGACATCCTTGATCTGCGCGTAACCAATAAAGGTCTCTTTGATCTCGGCGCTGAGCAGACCGGAAGCGGCCTTCTTCACGTCGTCGACCAGATCGTAGATCACCGAATAATAGCGGATCTCGACGCTTTTTTGGTTGGCAGTGTTACGGGCCGATGTATTGGCACGCACGTTAAAGCCCATAACCGGTGCACCGGAGGCTTCAGCCAGGGCGATATCGGTCTCGGTGATGGCACCAACACCCGAGTGCAGCACCCGCACACGGACTTCGTCGTTACCGATTTTCTCCATCGCCTGAACGATGGCTTCGGCAGAACCCTGCACGTCGGCTTTGACCAGAATGGGCAGCTCAGAGACGGTTTCGTCGTCTTTGGCCTTCTGCATCAGCTGTTCCAGGGTTGTTGCGGCACCAGCGGCAGCACGTTTGTCCTTGGCAGCCTGAGCACGATACTCTGCGATTTCACGCGCCTGAGCTTCGGTTTCAGTCACGTTCAGTACATCGCCCGCTTCGGGTGTACCGTTCAGACCCAGAACCTCGACAGGAACCGAAGGACCGGCTTCCTTGACGCGCTCGCCCTTGTCGTTGATCAGCGCACGGACCTTACCGTACTGCTCACCCACAACAAAGATATCGCCCTGACGCAGTGTCCCGTTCTGAACCAGAACAGTGGCAACGGGGCCACGGCCCACGTCCAGCTGCGCCTCGATCACGGCACCCTGGGCGGCGCGATCGGGGTTGGCTTTCAGTTCCAAAATTTCGGACTGCAGCGCGATGGCTTCGAGCAGTTGATCCAGGCCCTGACCGGTGTGGGCAGAGACTTCGACGTCCTGAACCTCACCAGACATGGCTTCGACGATAACTTCGTGCTGCAACAGATCCGTGCGGACCTTCATCGGGTCAGCCGCCGGTTTGTCACATTTGTTGATCGCAACAATCATCGGAACTTCGGCTGCCTTGGCATGCGCAATCGCTTCGATGGTCTGTGGCATCACCGCGTCATCCGCCGCCACAACCAGAACAACGATATCCGTTACCTGCGCACCGCGCGAACGCATCGAGGTAAAGGCCGCGTGGCCAGGCGTGTCGAGGAAGCTCAGCACGGTGCCGCTCTCGGTGGTGACTTGATAGGCGCCGATGTGCTGGGTAATACCGCCAGCCTCACCGGCCACAACGCGGGCGTTGCGGATCGCATCCAGGATCGAAGTTTTACCGTGGTCAACGTGACCCATGATGGTGATCACGGGTGGGCGACCCTGCAGGTCTTCGTCTTTGTCTTCCACTTCGTTGATCACGTCTTCGACGTCGGAGTCGGAAACCCGAACAACCTTGTGGCCGAACTCTTCGATGATCAGTTCCGCAGTATCGGCGTCGATGGTCTGGTTCTGTGTCACCATCATGCCCATTTGCATCAGCGACTTCACAACCGCACCAACACGTTCGGACATCCGGTTTGCCAGCTCGGACACAAGGATCGCTTCTGGCAGCTGCACTTCGCGCAGAACCTTTTCGCGCTCAACCGTGCCACCCATCGCCTTTTGACGTGCGCGCTCTTGCTTACGCTTCATCGAGGCCATGGACCGGTGACGGTTGCCCGCACCCCCTGTGGCCTGACCCAATGTCAGCTTGCCGGAACGACGGTTGTCATCACCGGTACGGGCCTTGGCACTGCGGCCACGCTCTTCGCGTTCGCGGTCGGATTTACGGGGTGTCTGCGCCGGAGCCGGTTTGGAGGCCGGGCCGCGCGTGGTTGCAGCAGCACCTCCCGCAGGAGCAGCGGCTTTGGCAGCGGGCTCAGCAGCGCGCTTTGCAGCCTCTGCGGCTTCACGCTTTTTGCGCTCTTCCTCTTCAGCCTTTTGACGGGCTTTTTCTTCCGCTTCGCGCTGCTCGCGTTCCTTGGTCTCTGCCTCGGCACGACGACGGGCACGCTCTTCTTCGCGGGCCTTCTCTTCAGCGGCGCGTTTTGCCGTATCTTCGGCCTCACGGGCCTTGGCAGCCTGCAGCGCCTTCAGGCGGCGGGCCATTTCCACATCGGTAATCCCGGCAGGCCGACGCGATCCATCGGTCGCAGGGGCAGCATTGCCGCCCTTGTTGCCACCCGGTTTAGGCACCACAACGCGTTTGCGCTTGGTTTCCACCACGACATTCTTGGTCCGCCCGTGGCTAAAGCTCTGTTTTACGTTCCCAGGCCGGGAACCGCCGCCACGCAGACCCAAGGTCTTTTTGCCGTCACTATCGCTCATAAAGCTCTTTATCCTTCTGTGCGGCCGCTGCCGCCCACCAATTCACGCAAACCCTGCAACCGTTGCGCCTCGTCTACAACACGTTTGCTGAGTCCACCAGAGGCGAGCGCCGCATGTATCATGGTTTGACGCCCAAATGCCATCCCCAGCTCATCCGCCGTGAGACATCCGATGAAATTTCCCCGATGCGGGGTACTCAATTTCGATTTGCCGCGCCCTGATCCATCACTTGCCTGAATCAAAACTGTGGCATGTTCTTTACCTAGCCAATCCTTGACTTTTTCATAGCCGCCAACGGCCTGGCCCGATTTCCGTGCCAGACTTAGCAGATCCACCACCCGTCGCAGTGTCTGACGTTCCACCTCATCCGGCAGATTGTCCGGCAGTGTCACCGGCGCTTTGAAGCCACGGGCAAAGAGTTTCTTCTTTACCGCCAGATCCAAGGCCTCGCGGCTGGCTGTCACATAGACCCCGCGTCCCGGCAATTTGCCAAAGATATCGGGCACCACCTGAGCCTCAGGCCCCATCACAAAGCGAATCAGACCCTGCTTTGGCTGGGTCTCACCAGTCGCAATACACTTGCGGTCCGGCCCATCGTCGTGATCTTTTCTGGCGCCTGCGCGACCCATGCTCACTCTCTCCTACTCGGAAACCCGAGGCTTACGCCTCGGCTTCCTCCGTGTCACCTTCAACGAGATCTTCTGCTTCGTCGTCAGAGCTGATCAGATCATCAGGATCAACCCAGCCCAGCATCACACGTGCGGTCATCACCAGGTCCTGAGCCACTTCCAGGCTCATGCCAAAGGGCTCCAGGATACCGTCGTCCTTGATCCGCTCACCGTTGTTGTTGGTCCAGCCACCGGCCAGTTCCCAATCAGCACAGGTTGCAAAATCTTCCAGCGTCAAGATCTCGTCCTTGGCCAGAGCCTCGATCATGGGTGGGGTCAACCCGTCGAACTGGATCAGGCTGTCCTCGGCGCCCAGCGCGCGGGCCGCATCAATTGCTGCCTTTGCCTTGGCTTCAAGGTAATCGCGGGCACGGGCCTGCAATTCTTCGGCGGTGCCTTCGTCAACACCGTCGATGACGGTCAGCTCGTCGAGCTCAACATAGGCAACCTCTTCCAGATTGGTAAAGCCCTCAGAGACCAGCAGCTGGGCGAAGAACTCGTCCAGATCCAGGGTTTCCATGAACAACCCGGTGCGCGCTTCGAATTCCTTCTGGCGACGCGCCGATTCTTCTTCTTCGGTCATGATGTCGATGTCGAGACCGGTCAGCTGCGAGGCCAGACGCACGTTCTGACCACGACGGCCAATCGCCAGGCTCAGCTGCTCTTCGGGCACCACAACTTCGATCTTGCCGGCTTCTTCATCCAGAACAACCTTGGAGACCTCGGCGGGCTGCAACGCGTTCACCAGGAAGGTGGGCTGATCATCATTCCATGGAATGATGTCGATCTTTTCACCCTGCAGTTCGTTCACAACGGCCTGAACACGGCTACCGCGCATACCGACACAGGCACCAACCGGATCGATCGAGCCATCGTTGGAGATCACGGCGATCTTGGCGCGCGAACCGGGATCCCGGGCCACAGCTTTGATCTGGATGATACCGTCATAGATTTCTGGTACTTCCATCTTGAACAGCTCGGCCATGAATTCTGGCGCGGTCCGGCTCAGGAAGATCTGCGGGCCACGGGGCTCGCGGCGCACATCTTTGATGTAGCAGCGGATGCGGTCATTGGGGCGATAGCTCTCGCGGCCAATTTTCTCGTTGCGACGCAGGATGCCTTCGCCAGCGCCCACATCGACGATGACATTGCCGTATTCTTCGCGTTTGACCAGCGCATTGATGATGGTGCCTGCGCGATCCTGGAACTCTTCGAACTGGCGATCACGTTCTGCTTCGCGCACCCGCTGCAGGATGACCTGCTTGGCCGATTGTGCCGCGATGCGGCCCATTTCCACCGGGGGAACCTCTTCAACAAAGGTGTCACCAACCGCAGGGTCCGCCATATACTGTTTGGCCTGCTCGACGGTCATTTCGGCCTGGTAGTTTTCCAGCGCCTCATCTTCAACAACTGAGCGCACCCGGGTAAAGGTCGCCTTGCCGGTCTTGCGGTCGATCGACACGCGGATATCCATCTCGCTGCCGTAGCGGCTCTTGGCGGCCCGGGCGAGACTTTCTTCCATCGCATCGACCACCAGACCGGGGTCGATCATCTTTTCGCGCGCCACGGCTTCGGCAGTTTGCAACAGCTCTAGCTGGTTTGCAGAGGTGATAGCCATTACTTGTTCTCCTCTTCGGACCCTTCGGCCTCGATCTCGTCGAATGCGTCTTCGTTTAATGTGCCGGCAGCTTTGCGCTGGCGCAGCATTTCCGTGATCAGATCATCGGTCAGAACCAGCTTGGCATCCGAGAGCCAATCAAATTTCAAACCAATGGTAACAGTCTTGCCCTGATCTTCGATATTGATCAGAACCTCGTCCTCTTCGGTGCCAGCCAGCTCACCCTTGAAACGGCGGCGGCCACCAACCAGCTCATCTGTTTCCAGCTTGGCCTCGTAGCCCTCGAACATGTCGAAGTCTTTCAACCGGGTCAGCGGCCGGTCGATACCAGGGCTGGAGACCTCCAGCGTATAGGTATCAAGGATCGGATCCTCGACATCCAGCGTGGCGCTCACCGCGCTGGAGACAATAGCACAGTCATCCACCTCGATACCGCCCTCAGGCTTATCCGCCATGATCTGCAGCGTGGTGGTTTTCCCGGACATCAGGCGAATGCGCACCAGCTCATAGCCGAGATCCTCAATCACAGGGACAAGAATTTCGGCCAGGCGGCGGTCAATCGCGGCTTTGGCAATCAGGTCGTTGGTCATTTAGCTTCCCACAATCGGGTTGGCCACAATCGGGTTGGGCATTGGATACGGCATCCCTGAGGACACAAAAAAACGGGCGCGCGGCCCGTTGAACTAATCCGGAGGTGTCTTGAACCAGAGCTCAACACGCCGCTGTTGAAAAGCCATATACGCCCCTTGCTACGAATCTGCAAGCCTTGTGTTACGTACGCAAGGTTCGCAACCTTTCATGGCAAAAGCACCATCTCCGGCGGCACAGTTTTAAGACGCCAAAATGGCTCAGATCACAACCGCCACCAGCGTTCGGCAATTCGGCCATCATCCAGCGCGGATTGTTGCCCAACCACCCGCGGCAGGCCAACATCCGACCGCGCGGCCAGGGCCATGTCTTCGGCCGAGGGGTGATACAAAAAACCTCCCCGTTTCAACAGCTCAGCGGGCTGCGGCAGGGCAGCCACATCGACAAAGCCATCTCGCAGGGCCTCAGCGCGGACGGCAGCATCGGGAATAACAATCACTTCCAGACTGTCGACCCACCCGGCCCGACCCTCCTTATAGTGACCTGCAACCTTGGTGGCGCGGAAATGGCGCCCACCTTGGGCGCGCTCAACCCGGTAACAGCCGCTGCCCACCAATTGCGCCAAGGGCAGATCAACCGCCCCGCCGGGGGCAATCACATAACCCGGACCTGCCAGCAAGTAGGGCAGATGCGGATTGGGCTGCGATAGATGGATTTCAACCCGCTGCGGGTCCAGTACCGCAACCGTCATCCGATCAACGCCCGCAACCGACCGCCCCTGCAACGAATCCACAACATCAGCCGCCTTCAACGCAGTGCCATCATGGAACAGCACATCCTGGCGCAGCTCAAACCGCCAGACACGCGCACCTTCATGGCTTTCCCAGGCGGAGGCAAGTTCCGCCCGCAACAGCCCATCCGGTGCAATCTCGGTCAGGCAGTCCAGCACCGCCCCACGGGCAACAAGATCCAGCAGGCCGCTTTCCCGTGGCAAGGCCAGACGCAGTGCCCCGCCTGCCCGCGGCGAGGCCGCAAGCGAAGTGCCCGTGGCTGCCAGCAATGCTGCAGCGGCACCAGAGGTAAAAAGGGCGCGACGGTCGATACGGGTCAAGGCAGCAGTTCCTCGGCAATGCGGTCCATGGCCAGCACCAGCTCTGCGCTGATTCCCGGCTCTGACAGAGCATGCCCTGCATTGCGCACCATGATCAATTCCGCATTTGGCCACAGCTCATTCAACTTCCAGGCCGAAACAGGGGGGCAGATCATATCGTAGCGACCCTGCACAATCGTACCGAGAATATGTGAGATACGGCCCATGTTGGCCAGGATCTGACCATCAAAGTCGAGAAAACCGCGATTGATGAAATAGTGATTCTCCAATCGGGCAAAGGCACGAGCGTAGTCACCGGGCCCCTCAATTGAGGTGCCATTGGAATGAATTGAGGCCAGCGCATTCTCCCAGGCAGACCAGCTGCGCCCAAGCAGGACCTCTTCTGTCCTATCGCCCGAAAACAGACGTTTGTTATAGGCCGCAATCAGATCGCCCCGCTCGGCCTCGGGAATGGGAGCGACAAATTTTGCCCAGGGCTCCGGCCAGAACCGCCCAGCGCCGCCGCCATAAAACCAGTCCAGCTCAGCAGTGGTCATAAGGAATACGCCGCGCAGAACGATCTGTATTACCCGCTCGGGGTGGGTCTGCGCATAGATCAGCGAAAGTGTCGCGCCCCAGCTGCCGCCAAAGACCACCCAGCGCTCGATCTGCAACTGCCGCCGGATTTCCTCCATATCGGCAACCAGATGCCAAGTGGTGTTGTCCTCGCAGGAGGCATGCGGTTGTGACCGCCCGCAACCGCGTTGATCAAAGAGGATAATCCGGTACACCATAGGGTCAAAATAGCGCCGCATCGCCGGGCTGCTGCCACCACCGGGGCCACCATGACAAACAACCACAGGGATGCCACGCGGGTTCCCCGATTGTTCGACATAAATCTTGTGACCCTGCCCGACTTCGAGCATCCGCTGATCAAAAGTGTCAATCGGAGGGTAAAGATAATGCACTGCGCGCTTTTGATCCGAGAATTTGTCCATTACTGACCTAGATGAAACCATTGGCTACAAAAGAACATACGGAGACAGGAATGCAAGCGCCTCAATCCACAGTCGACCCGGCGGAAATCGCAAAATTCGAGGCCATGGCCGCGGAGTGGTGGGATCCCAATGGCAAGTTCAAGCCGCTACATATGCTGAACCCCTGTCGGTTGGATTACATTACCAACCAGATTGCCGGTGAATTTGACCGCGATCTGACTCAGCCAGAACCTTTTAAGGGACTGCGCCTGCTGGATATTGGCTGCGGTGGCGGGTTGCTCTGTGAACCCATGGCGCGTCTTGGCGCCGAGGTGACCGGCGCAGATGCGGCAGCAGGCAATTTGCCAGTGGCGCGGCTGCACGCCGAACAGACCGGCCTCACCATCAACTACCGCCACACCACCGCCGAAGACATGGCCGCCGCCGGCGAACAGTTTGACGTGGTGCTGAATATGGAAGTGGTCGAACATGTGGCTGACCCACTCAGCTATCTGACCGCCACCAAGGATCTGCTGAAACCGGGTGGCCTGGAGATCTGTTCGACCATCAACCGCAATCCCAAAAGCTATGCCATGGCCATTTTTGGCGCTGAGGTCATCATGCGCTGGCTGCCACGCGGCACCCATGAATGGCATAAATTCATCACCCCGGATGAGCTGGTGGAGCTGCTGCAGAAGGCCGGGCTGACGCCAGTCGATCGCAAGGGCTTTGTGTTCAACCCGATCAGCTGGAACTGGTCGATCTCGGACCGGGACCTGTCAGTCAATTATGTCACCGCCAGCATAAAAGACCGCTGAGCCGCAGGTGTACCGTCCTGATCCTCTGAATGATAACGCTCACCTATCCTTTTAGGTAGGTGGGTTTTATCTTTTGCGGCCTTTGGAAATCGGCAAAAAGTGAATAGGGTAATTTTGACTTACCTTTTAAGGTTTTCTAACAGCGACCTGTCTGGCGGATCTAAGACCACCCGATCAGGACATCCATTTGAACTCTAGCGCCAAAGATTAGTTTTGCTTTGGTTCTGCCGCCACTCACATATCGACAGAGAGTTCATATGGACGGAAAGGGATGCCTGACACAGGCATCCCTTTTTAATCTGGGTCCAGATTGTGGGGTAGCAGTCTAAGCAGTGGTTTCCAGCTTGGCGCGCAGCTCCCGCAGAATCGGCAATGTTGCGCGGACACGATCGCCGCCCAGCTCATTCACCACTTCGGAGATCAGCGGCACAATGCTGGCCAAAGCCGCATCCCGAGCCTGCCGCCCAGCCGGGCTGATCGCCACCATCTTGCGCCGGGCATCATCCCAATCGGGACGAATATGGATGTAACCCGCCATTTCCAGCTTGTTCAACGTATTGGTCATGGCGCCGCGGGTGACATGAAAAGCCTTGGCCAATTGCGCCGGAGAGCGTTCAACGCCGGTACGGGTCAGGTGATTGAGCACCGAAAAATGCGACAATTCCATTCCCTTGGGCAGGGCCTTGCCCAGGCGTGAGCGCGCCAGCTGATCCGCCATCAAAATCTCGCTAAACAGCGAGACCGCCAGGGAGTGGGTTTCTTCCATCAGGGTCCGTCAAACTCTCGATCATGGGTCAATGCGGGCACGCGCCTGCGTGCTTCTGCCACTTTTTCCCTATCAAGATCAACGTAACTTATCCCCGGTTCTGTGCCGGCATCCGACAGGATCTCGCCCCAGGGCGCCACCACCAGCGAATGACCATAGGTTTTGCGCACCGCGCCCCGGCTGGTTTTATGGCTGCCGGTCTGGGCCGCCGCCAGCACATAACACCCGGTTTCAATCGCGCGGGCCTGCAGCAGCGCGTGCCAATGGGCCGCACCAGTGACCGGAGAAAAGGCCGCCGGCGCGATCAGGATCTCGGCACCCGCCTGGGCCAGCGCCCGGTGCAGATGCGGAAAGCGCAGATCGTAACAGATAGTCAGCCCCAGGGTGCCAAAAGGCGTCTCAGCGGTGACAGCCCGGCTGCCTGGTCGATAACCGTCAGATTCGCGAAAGGTCTCCTCCGGGGTGACCACCACATCGAACATATGGATCTTGTCATAGCGCGCGGTGATCTCTCCCTGCGGCGAGATCAGGAACTGGCGATTGGCAAACCGCCCGTCCTCATCATCGGTCTTGACCCCAAACGAGCCCAGCGACAGCCAGATACCGTGGTCGGCAGCGCTCTGGCAGAGGGCGGCAAGCGTAGGGTCGTCTTCCTCAAGACAAAGAACCTGCTGCTGATGCGCGCGGCTCAGCGAGACGCAGTTGCTCACCTCGGGGGTCAGGACAAACCCGGCACCATTCTCAACCGCCTCAGCGATCAGGCGCTCAAGCCGGTCAAGGTTTTCGCTCGGGGAATCACTCGATGTGATCTGCAACAGGGCGGCGCGCATCGGGATTCCCCTTTTGGCTGTGTCTTATGGTTCAGGCGGCGAGCAGCGGGTCCAGTTTACCGGCCTGCTCCAGCGCATAAAGTTCGTCACAGCCACCCACATGGGTTTCGCCAATAAAGATCTGTGGCACCGTGCGGCCGCCATTGGCCCGTTCGATCATTTCCTGCTTGCGCCCAGGGCTGGTCAGCACGTTGAC
Source organism: Pseudophaeobacter sp. EL27 (assembly GCF_900313025.1). Taxonomy (GTDB): domain Bacteria; phylum Pseudomonadota; class Alphaproteobacteria; order Rhodobacterales; family Rhodobacteraceae; genus Pseudophaeobacter. The sequence goes on along the minus strand of NZ_OMPQ01000011.1, from coordinate 284,748 downwards.
CTCGGAAAACTCCACGCCCTTCTGTTTCAACAGGCGTTTGGCCGCGTGGCAAAAGCCACACAGTGGCGAGGTGTAGATTTCGACCGATTTCATGCGGGTCTCCAATTGTCTGATTGCGATGTTCTGCGCCATATGGGGCCACATTGCAATCATTGCCAGTAGCATCAGTGGCTGATCACGCCCGTGTGACCCGCGCCAGCACCGCAACCCGCACATCTGCCGCCCCGGCTTCGCGGCAGGCATCGGCGCAGGCCGTAAGGGTTGCCCCCGAGGTCATCACGTCATCGACCAGCAGCACCACACGCCCCTGCATCAAGGCGCGATGACGGGGATGGGCCACAATCGCCCGGCTGAGCGCAGAAAACCGCTGTGCCCGGGTCTTGCCCTCCAGACTGGGGGTCACCTTGACCCGCTTCAACATGTCAGGCCAGTAGTCCAGCCGCGCCTGCCTGGACAGGTGCTCGGCCAATAGGGCCGACTGGTTATATCGGCGCTTTAACAGACGCGACCAATGTAATGGCACCGGGCAGACCAGGGGATTGTCGCGCAGCAGGGGCGCGGCGGCGCGTTCGATCCAGCCCGCAGCTGGCGCAGCAAGATCCGTGCGATCGCCGTGTTTCAGGGCCATCACCAGATTGCGCGCCTTGCCCTTATAGAGCATGGCGGCCCGACCCTGGCTCCAGGGGCGCGCCAGTGACATACATTCATCGCAGTCCAGACGATAACCATCCTCATCGCCCGGCAATGGCACGCCACAGCCCTCGCAAACCGTGCCGCTGATAAAATGCGCCTCACCCCAGCAACTGCCACGCAGGCCAAAGTCCTGCTCAACCAATTCATCACAGCCAAGACATTTTGGCGGATAAACAAGCGAAACAGCGGTTTGAAACTGCGCGCGCAACATCTAAATAGCCCCCATGACGCAAGCACCCAAATCACAGCCAGAGCTGTTCGACCGCCAAGCATTGGCGATCCATCGCACCCGCCACCAGACTGAGGCCTTGTTCCTTCACGACCTGGCACGGGATGAGGTGGAAGATCGCTTAACATTGGTTAACAGGACCTTTACGAAGGTGGCGATTGTTTCACCTTTTGCTAAGATTTGGCAAAATTCCTTCCCCAAAGCTCAGATTGTGCCCGATGACGAGGTTCTGGACCTCACCCCCGGCGCGCATGATCTGGTGATTCACGCCATGGGGCTGCACTGGGCCAATGATCCGGTGGGGCAATTGATCCAATGCCGCCGTGCGCTCAGCGAGGACGGGTTGCTGCTGGCGATCACGCTTGGGGGGCGCACCCTGCACGAGCTGCGCAGCGCCCTGGCCGAGGCCGAGACCCGCGTCACCGGTGGGCTGTCACCGCGTGTCGCGCCAATGGGCGAGGTCCGGGATCTGGGCGGGCTGCTGCAACGTGCCGGCTTTGCCCTGCCAGTTGCGGATGTGGTGCCACTGACCGCGCAGTACCGCGACAGCCTTCACCTGATGCATGAGCTGCGTGCCATGGGCGAAGGCAATGCCATGGCCCAGCGCCTGAAACGCCCCAGCCCCCGCGCGCTCTTTACCCAGACCGAAGCCATCTACCGCGAGCATTTTGCCCTGGAGAACGGCAAACTGCCCGCCACATTTGAGCTGGTCTGTCTGACCGGCTGGTCGCCCTCGGAGAGCCAGCAGCAACCACTGCGCCCCGGCTCTGCCAAGATGCGGCTGTCTGAGGCGCTGAAGGTGCCAGAGACCAAACTGCCCAAATAGACCCGTTGGCGCACCGATAAGAAAAACAAATCACTGCGCCAATATGATCCAATTGGCCTTTGGCCCCGTAACACCCTATCTTGTGGCGAATTGTGACCCTCGCCATAGTTTCCGACACGCAAAGCTCTGCCGCAGATACAGGACCACTCATTTCAATGCTGGATTCTTCCACCTCCGCCACCTGCCCCGCCCACGCGCCAGCCGATCACCCAAAGATCAAAGGCGAAAAGGTCGGCATCCTGCTGGCAAACCTCGGCACGCCGGATGACTATAGCTACTGGCCGATGCGCCGCTACCTGGGTGAATTCCTGTCCGACAAACGGGTGATCGACTACCCTGCCTGGAAGTGGCAACCCTTGCTGCAGCTGATCATCCTGAACAAGCGGCCTTTTTCCTCAGGCGCGGCCTATAAATCGATCTGGAATCACGACAAGGGTGAAAGCCCGCTGATGACCATCACCAAGGACCAAACCGCCAAGATGGCCTCGGTCATGGCGGAGCGCTACGGCGATCAGGTCATGGTGGATTACTGTATGCGCTACGGCAATCCTTCAACCAAATCCAAGGTCCGCGCCATGGTTGAGGCCGGCTGCCAAAAGATCCTCTTTGTGCCGCTTTATCCGCAATATGCCGGCGCCACCTCGGGCACCGCCAATGATCAGTTCTTCCGCGCCCTGATGGAAGAGACCTGGCAGCCCGCCGCGCGCACCATTGAACCCTATTTTGATCAACCCGCCTATATCGAGGCTCTGGCCAGATCGGTGGAAGAGGCCTACGGCAAAGCCGCAAAACGCCCCGATATTCTGGTGGTCTCCTACCACGGCATGCCCAAGCGCTATCTGATGCAGGGCGATCCCTACCATTGCCAGTGCCAGAAAACCACGCGACTGCTGCGCGAGCGGCTGGGTTGGCAGGACACAGAGATCACCACCACCTTCCAGTCGGTGTTTGGCCCCGAGGAATGGCTGAAACCCTACACGGTTGATCACGTCGCCACCCTGGCCCGCGAGGGTAAGAAAAGCATTGCCGTGATGGCGCCGGCCTTCTCGGCTGACTGCATCGAGACGCTGGAAGAGATCAACGAAGAGATCAAGGAAAGCTTTGAAGAGGCCGGTGGTGAAGATTTTCTCTATATCCCCTGCCTCAACGATGATGACGACCATATCGCCGCGCTTGCCGGTGTGATTGAGAATAATCTCAAAGGTTGGCTGGACTAATCTCCCCTCCCCGGTCCAAATAGGATCCAATATTGGACTGCCGATTTTGGGCAGACGGGGAGAGACATGTAATGAACCTACAGCACTGGGCTGATGCCCTGAAATCCCATTGGGGCATCACTGCAGATCTGCGCCGCCTGGACGGCGAATATGACCTGAACTTCATGGCCACAGGGCCGGATGGCACCGGCTACATCCTCAAGGCCATGCGTCCCGATTGTGAGGCTTGGCTGGTTGAGATGCAGGTACAGGCCTTTCAGCATATAGCCTCCAACACCCCAGACCTGCCCTGCCCGCGGGTGATCCCTAGCTCCAGCGGCGCAGCCATGCTCTCCCTTAGGGACGAGAATGGCGCCAACCGCCTGTGCTGGATTCTCGAATGCCTGCCGGGGCAATGCTATGCCAAGGTGAGCCCCAAGAGTCTGGCACTGATCCATGAGGTCGGCGCGGTTCTGGGTGGCGCGGGCAAGGCTCTGGCGGATTTTCAACACCCAGGGTTGGAGCGCGACTTCAAATGGGACCTGATGCGCGCCGGATGGATAGGCGCTGAAATCGACTCTATCACCGACCCCAAAAGACAGAGTCTGATCCGTGAGATCAACACTGTATTTACCAAGTTAGAGCCTGTTCTGGCCGGATTACCCAAGCAGGCAATTCACAATGATGCCAATGACTACAACATCATGGTCACAGGCGAGCTGACCCAGCCGCGTCGTGTCTCGGGGCTGATTGATCTGGGCGATATGTGTGCAGCTCCGCGCATCTGTGACCTGGCCATTGCCGCCGCCTATATCGTGCTGGACCATGCCGACCCCGAAGGCGCGCTGGCGGCACTGGTGGCGGGCTACCACAGCGCCTATCCGCTGACCCCACAGGAGATGGATCTGGTCTACCCGCTGCTGCGCGCCCGGCTGGCGGTCAGCGTGGTCAACTCCACCCTGATGGCCGTTGAAAATCCCGATGACCCCTATGTGACCATTTCACAGGCCCCTGCCTGGCGCTTTCTTGAAACCCACGATCTGCATCCCGGATTGCTCGCGGCGCGGCTGCGGGCTGCCTGTGACCTGCCAGTGGTGGAAGGGGCTGACCGGGTAATGACCTGGCTGGAAGCCGAGCGCGGTAATTTTGCACCCTTGATGGGCGAGGATCTGTCAGAGGCCCCAATGGGCTCGCTTTCGGTGGAAAACTCCACCTGGCCACAGAATCCGTTCCACATGCCGCTGGAAGAGGCCGCCCGCGTTGGCGAAGAATTCGAAAAGGACGGCAAGATCTGGCTCGGCTACTATCACGAACCCCGGCTAATCTATGCCGAACCCGCCTTCCGCAAGGGCCCTTATAAGGCCAGCAATCGCCGCACCGTGCATCTGGCGGTGGATGCCTTTGCCCCAGATTTCACCCCGATGTTCGCGCCGCTGGATGGCGAAGTCTTTGTGGTCGAGAACCGCACCGGGCACCTTGATTATGGCGGGGTGATTATCCTGCGCCATGAAACCCCGGCGGGTGATCCGTTCTACACGCTTTATGGCCACCTTGACCCCGAGTGCTGCGACCGCCTGAGCCCCGGTGACAAGATTGCAAAAGGCGCAGAGTTCTGCCGTCTGGGGGATCACAGCATGAATGGTGGCTGGGCCCCGCATGTGCATTTTCAACTGGCGCTGACCACCGAGGGCATCGAGGCCGACTGGCCCGGCGTTGGCGATCCGGACGAGATGTACATGTGGCGCGCCATCTGTCCCAATCCGGCAGCCTTGTTGAACCTGCCGGATGACAAATGCCACTATACCCCCACCAACAAAGACGAGATCCGTCAGGGACGTCAGGATCATTTTGGCGGCAACCTCAGCCTCACCTATTCTGATCCGGTGATGCTGGTGCGGGGCTGGAAACATCATCTGTTTGATGAATGGGGCCGCCCCTATCTGGACGCCTATAACAATGTACCTCATGTCGGCCACGCCCATCCGCGTATTCAGGCGGTGGCGGCGGATCAGCTCAAGCGGATGAACTCCAACACCCGCTATCTGCACCCCGCCCAGACTGCCTTTGCCGATAAGATCCTGTCAAAGATGCCCGATCATCTGCAGGTCTGCTTCTTTGTGAATTCGGGCACCGAAGCCAATGAGCTGGCCCTGCGACTGGCCCGCGCCCATACTGGTGCCAAAGGCATGGTGACGCCGGATCACGGCTACCACGGCAATACCACCGGGGCGATTGATGTCTCGGCCTATAAGTTCAACAAGCCCGGCGGCGTGGGCAAGGCTGATTGGGTTGAGCTGGTTGAAGTGGCAGATGACTATCGCGGCAGTTTCAAACTCGATGACCCGGACCGGGCGCAGAAATTTGCCGATCTGGTCGACCCCGCCATCAAAGCCCTGCAAGAGCGCGGTCAGGGCATTGCGGGCTTCATCGCTGAAACTTTCCCGTCGGTTGGGGGGCAAATCATCCCGCCCAAGGGTTATCTGCCTGCTGTCTACGAGAAGATCCGTGCCGCTGGGGGTATCTGTATTGCCGATGAGGTGCAGACCGGTCTGGGACGTCTGGGGGACTATTACTTTGGTTTTGAACACCAGGGCGCCAGCCCTGACATCGTGGTCATGGGCAAACCCATCGGCAATGGTCATCCCCTGGGCGTGCTGGTCACCACTAGGGAAATTGCCGAGAGCTTCAACAACGGCATCGAGTTCTTCTCCACCTTTGGCGGCTCCACCCTGTCGTGCCGGATGGGCAAAGAGGTGCTGGATATCGTTGACGACGAGGGCTTGCAGGAAAATGCCCGATCGATGGGCGCAGATCTGATTGCTGGGTTGAAAGCGCTAGAGACCAAACACGCCTGTGTTGGCGATATTCGTGGTATGGGGCTGTTTTTGGGCTTGGAGCTGATCACTGCGGATGGCTCAGAGGCGACGCAGATCTGTTCCTATGTGAAAAACCGTATGCGCGATCACCGTATTCTGATCGGCAGCGAAGGCCCCAAGGATAATATCCTGAAAATCCGACCACCCCTGACAATTGATGCCGAAGGGGTCGAGATGATCCTTGTATCACTGGACAGCGTTTTATCCGAAGTCGTGCTGCCCTAGGCAGCCGACAGCCCCCTGGGGGCAACGGGCAGGCAATAAAAAAGGCGGTGAAAAATCACCGCCTTTTTAAATTCTTACGCACAGCAATTAGCTGCTTGCAACAGCCGCGCCAACCAGGACGAGCAGCAGCAGTGGCAGCAGGATGCCGCTGGAAGAGCTGGTTGCAGCTTCTTCGATTACTACGGGCTCAACGATTGGCTCAGCCAGGTTGCCAGCAGAAGCGGTGGATGCAGCGGCGGTCAGAGCGGCTGCGAGTACAAGTTTGTTCATGTTAACCTCCAGAATTAGCGCAGACCCAAAAATGGCCTACGCACCCAAGACTTACCTCGTGATTTTTTCTAACCAGTAAAGCCTCGGAATTGCAATTGCTTGTTGGTATTTTCCAACCCTCGAAACGCAGTATGTCGTCAAATTAGCAACACTTGCGTTCCAACCTTTGCCACCTCAAACAGTTCCGCAATATGCTCGTTGTAGAGCCCGATACAGCCATTGGAAGACTTGCGGCCAATCTTGCGTGTATCATGGGTTCCGTGGATCCGATAGTACTTCCACCCCAGGTATAAAGCATGTGTTCCCAATGGGTTATCTGGACCGGGTGGGATATAGGCCGGCCATTCCGGATTGCGCTTGCGCATGTTCGGCGTTGGCGCCCAGCCGGGACCATCCACTTTGCGGGTAATTGATGTACGCCCCCTGCGTGTCAGGTCATTCGACAACGGAACAGATGAGGGGAAAAGTCTGTAGTTATTCCCATCTTCAGACCAATAGTGCAAAGCGCGGCTGTCGATATCGACAAGAATCGCCCCTTTGCGCAGATGATCGAAATACGGTTGCCAGCGTTTTGACCGGAAAGCAGAGATATTCCGCTTTACTGGCGGCTCTGGCTCGGGGGGCGGGCGTAGCGGATCAAAAGCCTGTTCTTCTTGTGGTTCTTCAAGCACTTGCGACAAAGCAGGTGAGGCTATCAGGGCCGCTGAACCGGCCAAAAACTGTCGGCGGGAACCACCGTTGAAAAGAGATCGTGTCATCTGAAAATATCCTGCGCGTTTTCATCAGGGTTGGTCGCCATAGTATGACCGGAAAGCCGCAGTCGCAAATCAAACCATGAGTTTTCTGTGCGGATTTCCCCGGGCCTGTTTGCGCAGCTGCCACAGGATAGGCTAAGTGCTTGGACGAACGATAGAGCGAGACAAAAGATGAAGCGTGTATTTCTGATCCTGATGGCCGCCACTCTGGCTTTGGCCGCGGCCTGCACGCCAACAACCGAGAACGGAAGCGGCGGTTCCGCCTATCGCATCCGAAATGCCGACAAGGTGCAGCTGCGGATGCTGGATTCTGTCAACGCGCTGCGTCAGGCCTCAACCGCACCGCAGGTTCAACTGAACGCCCAGCTAAATGCGGCCGCCGCCACCCATTCCCGTGACATGTCGGTACAGAACCGGCCCTGGCACTTTGGCTCCGATGGATCCTCCCCCTTGGACCGGGTTGCACGCACCGGATATGTCGGATCTGTTCAGGGCGAGAATATCTCTGAAACCTACGAGAATGAGCTGCAAACGCTTACCGCCTGGATGGAAGAGGCCAGCACCCGCGCAGTGATTCTGGATCCAAAGGCCACCAATATGGGCTTCTCCTGGTTCCAGGAGCCCAATGGCAAAATCTGGTGGACACTGGTGATGGCGAACTAAGCCAGCAGCAAAAACTCAACACAGCAAAAAGGGGCCGCAGGGCCCCTTCTTTCATGGCGGAAACAGATTTCAGCGCCGCGAGGTGCTACGCCCGCAGTGCGATCGGCGTGCCATCACGCACCATGGCGTAGATTTCCTCGATCTCTTCGTTGCTTACAGCGATACAGCCTGCGGTCCAGTCCGACACCCGCGCGGCGCGTTTGCGGTCTTTTTCATTGTTCGGCTCACCGTGAATGAAAATCTCACCCCCGGGGCGTTTCCCCAAGGCACTGGCATGGGCACGGTCCTCGGCGTTCGGGTAAGAGATGCCAAGCGACAGATGAAAGGCGCTGTTGGGATTACGGCGGTTGATGCGATACAGCCCCTCCGGGGTCTTACCATCGCCTTCAATACGTTTGTGGCCAAGCGGCGCAAAGCCGAGGTCCATTTTATATTCGCGCAGGATATCCTCATCGTTCAACAGGTAAACCTTGCGCGCCCCCTTGTTGACCACAACGCTGGTCACCTCTGGCCCGTCATAGGTTTTGAACCGGCTCACTTGCGGGCCTCTGCCACAGCCTGCCACAGCCAGGCTGGCAACTGCCGTTAATCCAAATACGCGTCTATCCATGTCTTTTTCCTGTTTGGCCTGCTCGCCTTTTTTAGCGCCATACCCCGAATCGGCAAAATTTCAAAATCACAACTTGCTGTTTGACGCCTCAACAGCGGAGCCCTTAGCGGCCTTGGCCACATGCAGCTGCGCCTCAATCGCCTTCAAACGTTCCAGCACCTCATCACGGTAGGCATCGGTGCGCTCGCCTTCTTCGGCGGAATGGGCGTCCTGCATCGAATTCACGATCAGACCCACCAGCAGGTTCACCACGGCAAATGTCGTCACCATGATAAAGGGCACAAAGAAGGCCCAGGCGTGAGGATAAACCTCCATCACCGGCCGCACGATCCCCATCGACCAGCTTTCCAATGTCATGATCTGGAACAGCGAATAGCCTGATTGCCCCAGGGTGCCAAACCACTGTGGAAAGCTGTCACCAAAGAGTTTGGTGGCCATCACTGAGCCGATATAGAAGATGATCGCCATCAGCAAAAACACCGAGCCCATGCCCGGCAGCGCGGTAACAAAACCCTCGACCACCCGACGTAGGCTGGGGGCGACGGAAATCACCCGCAGCACCCGCAGAATGCGCAACGCCCGGAGCACAGAGAACCCCTGCGCGCCTGGCACCAGAGCAACGCCAACGATCACAAAATCAAACAGGCTCCAGCCACTGAGGAAGAATTTGAACCGCCGCACGATAAGTTTGAGCGCGATTTCGACAATAAAGACGCCAAGGCAGATCTTGTCGATCAGATGGATCAGCCCGCCAGCCCGCGCCATTGCCATGTCAGAGGTTTCAAGCCCCAGAGTCACCGCATTGATCATGATCACCACCATGATGAAGCGGGTAAACCGGGTGTCTTCCAAAAGTCCGTTCAGGCGATCAATCACTGTCGTCAGGCTCCGTTAGGCTTTGCAGTCGCATTGGGGGTTGGATCAGTCATCCAGTGTAAAACTGGCTACCACTTCGGTATGGGCAGACCATCGGAACTGGTCAACAACCTGCACCCAGTTGAGGCGATAGCCTGCCGACACCAGGGTCTTTGCATCGCGGGCAAAGGTCACAGGATTGCAGGAGACATAGGCGATCACCGGCATCCGGGTCTCCGCCAGCTGGGCCACCTGGGTCTCGGCCCCGGCGCGCGGCGGATCAATCACTGCCGCCTCATAAAAGGCGCCAAAGGGTTTCAGATCTTCCGGCAACAGCGGGTTGCGGAACAGATCCCGCACCTCAGCTGTGATCTTCTTCAGCCCCCGGGCCTGACGCCAGCCATTTTCCAGCGCCTCGATCATCGCGGGCTCGCTTTCCAGCGCCAGAACCTCAGCATTGGCGGCGAGTGGTAGTGAAAAGGTGCCGCAGCCGGCAAAGAAATCAACGATCCGCTTGGCGCCCTTGGTGATCTCCAGAACCCCAGCGAGCAGCGCCGCTTCGCCATCGCGGGTGGCCTGCAGGAACGAGCCCGCCGGGGTACAGACCCGCGCGGCTCCAAAGGCCTGCAAGGGCGGCTGCTCCATCGCTACCTGCTCATCCTCCCAGGTCAGGCGGGCAACACCGTGCTGCCCCGCCAGTTCCGCCAGGGCACTACGCAACGCGCTATCCAGGGGTTTTCCGTCGCGCACCAATACATCCAGCCCGGTTTCAGAGGTGGTCAGCGTCACCGACAGCGGCGTCTTGCGGCTGGCCCCTGCCATCGCCAGGGCCTCGGCCAGGGGAATGGCGACAATCAGATCCGGGTCCAGCAACTGGCAATCCGGGATCGGCGTAATCACCCCCGAGGCGCGACCATGAAACCCGGCCATGGCTCCCTTTTTGGTGCGCCGCACCGCCAGGGTCGCGCGGCGGCGCGACTGTGCAGGTGAGGTATGAATGGGGCGAAACCTGGTCTCCAGCCCCTGCGCCTGCAGCGCCTTTTCCACGATCCCCAGCTTCCAGCTGGCGACAAAATCATCGCTGGCATGCTGCAACTGGCAACCACCGCAAGATTTGTAGTGGCGGCACGGCGCCGCAATGCGGTGCTCTGACGGGGTCTCGATACGGATATCCGTCAATTGCGTGCCCTCTTGCACGCCGCTGACCTGCTCATCCGGCAGGCAACGGGGGGCATAAAGCGGGCCATGGGCGACTCCGTCACCTTGATGGCCCAATCGAAGGATGGTTGCTGTGGTTCTGGCTACATCTGTCATTCGGGCTAGATAGCGACTGTGGCCCCATGAAAAAAGGCAAAAACCCACATTCACAGAGAAAGCCGGGGTTTTGGTGCTGTTGGTGGTGCTTTTGGCAAATTCACTCCGCCGCGGCAGTGTCTTCCGCGTCGGTGCAGATGAACCCGCCGGACTGACGCGCCCAGAACTGGGCATAGAGCCCGCCCGAGGCCAACAGTTCTGCATGGCTGCCGACTTCGGCAATCTGCCCCTGCTCCATCACGATGATCCGGTCCATTTCACTGAGGGTAGACAACCGGTGGGCAATCGCCAGCACCGTCTTGCCCTGCATCACCCGTTCCAGCGCCGTCTGGATCAGGGCCTCCACTTCGGAATCAAGCGCCGAGGTCGCCTCGTCCATGATCAGGATGGGTGCGTCTTTTAGAATTGCCCGTGCCAGGGCAATCCGCTGCCGCTGACCGCCCGACAGTTTCACACCGCGCTCCCCTAGGAAGGCGTCATAGCCCTGCCGCCTCTGCCCGTCTTCGAGGTCAAGAATGAACTCATGCGCCTCAGCCTGTTTGGCCGCCGCCACCAGCTCTTCTTCGCTGGCATCGGGACGCCCATAAAGGATGTTGTCACGCGCCGAGCGATTAAACATGGCGGTTTCCTGGGTGACCATGCCGATCTGACCGCGCAAAGAATCCTGCGTCACCCCGGCGATGTCCTGCCCGTCGATCAGGATCCTGCCATCTTCCCCGTCATAGAGCCGCAACAGCAGCGAAACGAGGGTTGATTTCCCCGCCCCCGAAGCACCAACGATGCCAAGTTTTTCGCCGGGGTTGATGGTCAAAGAGACATCGCGAATGCCGCCCACATTGCGCCCATAAGCAAAGCCGACAGAGTCGAATGTGATCGCCCCATCTGTGACCTGCAAAGACTCTGCTTCTTGCTGGTCTTCGACCCTATCCGGGCGGGTCAGGGTCTTCATACCGTTCTCAATCTCGCCAACGTTAGAGTAGATCGCCATCAGGGTGAAACTGACCCAGCCCGTCATCTGGGCAATCCGGATGGACACCGCACCAGCCGCGACGATATCGCCCTCCGTTGCCATGCCACTGCGCCACAACAGCAGGGTCGCGCCAATCAGCAGGACCGGCAACAGCCCCGCCAATGTCATCAGGCAAAATCGGAAACTGGCAGCGAGATAGCCAAACTCCAGCGCGGTGTCGCGGAATTTCGCCATGGCATCCTGGGCGCTGCGTTCCTCATGTGAGGCATGGGCGAACAGTTTAACGGTCTTGATATTGGTAATGCTGTCCACCACCTGCCCCGAGACCATCGCCCGCGCCCCGGCCCGCTTGCCCGACCGCTGACGCACCCGTGGCAGGAAGTAGCGGATCAGGGCAAAATAACCGACCAGCCAGAGCAGAAACAACAGGGTTATGCGATAATCAATTGCGCCCAGCAGCGCCACTGAGCCCAGCAAGGAGGCCAGAGCAAAGGCCACCACATTGATCATCTCGGTCGCAACCGAGGTCACCGCCGAGGCTGTCTGCATCTGTTTCTGTGCGATGCGCCCCGCAAAGTCATCGTCAAAAAACCGAACCGATTGGCCCAGAGTCCAGCGATTGAGCCGCGACAGCACCAATGGGTTCACATTGGGCTGTACCACAATCGCGTTGGAGGCTGCCGACAGACCAAAGAGCACCGGACGCACCAGCATGAAAAAGCCCAGCGCGCCGAGGATCACCAAAAGATTGCCCATGGTGAAAAAGGCCTCGGGCCCGCTGGAGAGCGCCGTATCAATCACCAGCCCCAGAAAATAGGCAGTCCCCGCCTCCATTGCGCCAGCAAACCCCGAAATTGCCGCTGCCAGGAAAAGCATCGGCCAGGCTCCGGCCAGAACCCAGCGCAAGAATCCGCCCAGATTCTGCGGCGGCGGGCCCTTGGCGGGCTGAAACGCGTCGATCAGATTGCCTAAGTTCATTCTGCTGCCTCGATATTCAAGAAACCACCGGACTGGCGCGCCCAGAACTGGGCATAAAGCCCTTGAGCCTGCAACAGCTCCTCATGGCTACCCTGCTCTGCGATCTGGCCTTGATCCAGTACCAGAATGCGGTCCATCCGTGCGATGGTGGACAGGCGATGTGCAATGGCGATCACCGTCTTGCCCTCCATCATGCCATAGAGGGTCTCCTGAATGGCGGCCTCCACTTCGGAATCCAGCGCCGACGTGGCCTCATCCAGCAACAGGATCGGGGCATCCTTCAGGATCACCCGCGCCAGGGTGATGCGCTGCCGCTGCCCCCCCGAGAGTTTCACGCCGCGCTCACCCACATGGGCGTCATAGCCACGCCGCCCCTGGGGGTCCTCAAGATCCAGAATGAACTCATGCGCCTGCGCCTGTTTCGCAGCGGCCAGAATCTGCTCTTCACTGGCATCGGGGCGACCATAGAGCAGGTTGTCCCGCACCGAGCGATGCAACAGTGCACTATCCTGCTGCACCATGCCGATCTTGCTGCGCAGACTGTCCTGGGTGACGGCAGCAATATTCTGACCATCCACCAGAATTTGCCCCGCATCCGGATCATAAAATCGCAACAGCAGCTTGACCAAGGTTGACTTGCCCGCACCCGATCGCCCCACCAGACCGATCTTTTCCCCCGGTCTAATTGTGATGTTTAGGCGGTCCAGGCCTCCGGCTGCGCGGCCATAGTGATGTGACAGATCACTCAGCACAACTTCGCCCTTGGTCAGCTGCAACGGTTGTGCCTGTTCAACATCCACCAGATCAACGGGCTGGGCGATGGTATCCATCCCCTCGGCCACCACACCAAGCTGGCGGAAGAACGAGGTCAGCGCCCACATGATCCAGCCGGTCATGGCGTTGAGCCGCAGAGTCAGCGCCGTTGCCGCCGCCACAACCCCGGCCGAGGCAGAGCCGATCATCCACAGATGCAGCGCCCAGCCAACCACGCCAACAATCAGCAACCCGTTCAGTGAAACCAGTACCGCATCCATCACGGTAAAGATGCGCATTTCTTTCTGAAAGGTCTCCCGCGTCTTCTCAATCGCCTCTTTGGCATAGTTGAGCTCGCGGTCATCATGGGCAAACATCTTGACCGAATGGATGTTGGAATAGCTGTCCACCACCCGGCCCGTCACGGTTGATCGCGCGTCTGATGCGGCCTGACTGGCCGGCCCCACCCGCTGGATTGTCCAGCGCACCAGCAGGGCATAAAGCGCAAACCAGATCAGCAGGGGTAGCATCAATCGCGGGTCCGCAACCGTCAGCATAATGGCCGCACCCACCAGATAGGCCAGTGAAAATGTGATGGCATCAAAGACCTGAAACACCACTTCACCCGCCGCTGGCGGTGTCTGCATGATCCGGTTGGCAATCCGGCCGGCAAAGTCATTCTCGAACCAAGAGACCGACTGGCGCAGCACATGTTTATGGGCCCGCCAGCGGATCAAAGTACCAAAGTTCGGCAGAATGGTATTGTTGAGCAGCAGCACATCCGCCAATTGCAGCAAGGGCCGCAGCAGCAGGATGAACAGCGCCACCAGGATCAGCTCCGTGCCATAGCTCTGCCAAACCTGCTCCGGCGGGTTCGACAGCAGGTCAACCACCCGCCCCATGTAGTAGATCAGGCCGATTTCGATCGCTGCCACGATGACAGACATACAGGCAGTGAGGACAAAGACCGCCTTAAACGGCTGCGAATACTCCTTTAGAAAGGGCCAAAGCCGCGTTGGCGGCTGATCCGTTTCGGGGTAGTCGCAATAGGGGTCAATGAGGTTTTCAAAAAAGCGAAACATGTCAGGGTGCTCCAGTCACTTGAGCAAATAAGGAATGCAGAAATGTATGCAAGGGGCGAAACCGTGCCCCCATCAAAACGGGCGGTACGGCCTTAGCTAAACCAGATCCCGTAATACATTCGCAGTCCTCCCGGCATGATTGTTTTGGCTAAGCCCGAATTAGCCACAGATTTTGCGGCCTGTCACCCCGGTTTTGAAAAACAGCACAGCACTGCGCCGCGGATGTGGCGCTATTTCAACTGTTGCAGCAGCTCAGCCTTGCTGAGCGTAAAGCCCGATGCGATCCAGGCGCTTTCGAGCTGTTTCAGGGCGGCCCCCAGGGCGGCGCCCGAAAGATCGGGCATCAGATCAGCGGCCTTAAGGGGGTAAACGGCCTCGGCTCCGCGCGCCAGATCAGAGCCTAAATCGGGTGAAACGGGCTGTTCCAGCCGGGCAGCACGCAGCACGGTGGCTTGCAGTGCGATGCCACGCCCCAACCGATAGCTCAGTTCAGCGGCGGCAACCGTACCAGTGGAAGCCTCTCGCAATTGCACCAAAAGACGCAATGCGGCCTTACTCAGCCGCAAATGCTGCTGCAGCTCTGCACCGCCCAGCGCTGCCAGCCGACAGATCGGATCAAGGCTGATGTCGCGGCCTTGATACTGCCCCTGAAGGTGGATCAAAGGGGCCAGTGCACGGTCATCGGTGCCCGGCAGGATCTGCCCCAAAACACCAATCTGCCGCATCACCGCAATCGCAGGGGCCGGATCAGGAGCGCCCAGCAGTTTCAGAACCTCGCCAGTGATCCTCTCCAGTGACAGCTGCGACAGCCCCTCCAGGTTCTCTGCGATTGCCGCAAGGGCCTCGGGATCAAAGCCCGCCTCGGTGTTGCCATACCAGGCGTGGAACCGGAAATAGCGCAGCGTCCGCAGATAGTCTTCGCGAATGCGGTTTTCTGCGGTGCCAATAAAGCGAACCCGGCGCGCTGTCAGGTCGGTCAGCCCGCCTAAGGGATCCACAATCGTGCCATCGGGACGGGCATAGATCGCGTTCATGGTGAAATCGCGCCGTGCCGCGTCCTCGGCAATCTCTTTGGAAAAGGCAACCACGGCGCGGCGGCCATCGGTGGCGACATCCTTGCGAAAGGTGGTCACCTCATGCGGGATCTGGTTTTTCACCAGCGTTACCGTGCCATGCTCGATTCCGGTTGGAATCGCCTTGATCCCGGCGGATTTGGCCAGGGCCAGCACCTGCTGTGGGGTGGCGTCGCTGGCAATATCAATGTCTGAGACCGGCACCCCGATCAGTGCATTGCGCACGCATCCCCCCACAAAGAAAGCCTGCGCTCCCTGGGCCGTCAGCGCGGCGCAGACGCTCTGCGTGGCGGGGTCACGCAACCAGGCTTCCCCCGCGAGATTCATCGCTGCATTGCCCCGGCCAGATTGCGCAGCATCCGCGCCGTTGCGCCCCAGATGTAATAGGGACCAAAGGGCACCGTGTAGTAATGCCGCCGGGTGCCACGCCAGCTGCGGGATTCGATAATGTAGTTTTTGCTGTCCAACAGATGCGCCAGTGGCACCGAAAAGACCTCAGCCACTTCCCCCGCCTCGGGGCGGATCTCAAAGGGCTCGTGCAGCAGCGCCACCACAGGGGTAACCTGAAAGCTGGTCACGGTCTCATGGCAGGGCAAATGGCCAATGATCTCTGGCAACTCCCTTGGCAGGCCAATCTCTTCCCAGGCCTCCCGCAGGGCTGCAGCGGTGACATCCGCATCACCTGCATCCACCTTGCCGCCGGGAAAGGCGATCTGCCCCGGGTGATGTTTCAGGGCCGAAGAGCGCTTGGTGAGAATGACCCGAGGCGCATCCTCTACCAGTGAGATCGCCACCAAAACACCGGCAGGGCGCAGTGTGCGCCCGCCGGGCACGGCGAGATCGGGGTTGAGATCAAAATCAGATGATCCCCCCCCTTGATCCGCCAACGCGGCTTTCAGGTTCTGCCGCAGATCAGTCACCCGCAGCAGTTTCCGCTTCAAAGCCAACCGTCTTGGGGTCCAGATCGTAATGGGCGCTGCAGAACTGGCAATCCGCCGTCACACGCCCCTCATCTGTGGTCATGGTGGCGATGTCCTTGGCC
This sequence comes from Pseudophaeobacter sp. EL27, assembly GCF_900313025.1. Taxonomy (GTDB): domain Bacteria; phylum Pseudomonadota; class Alphaproteobacteria; order Rhodobacterales; family Rhodobacteraceae; genus Pseudophaeobacter. The sequence goes on along the minus strand of NZ_OMPQ01000011.1, from coordinate 268,338 downwards.
GAATAGATCGACAGGCTTTGGCGCACGCGTTCCTCAGAGCAGGTGCAGCCAAAATGAACTGCCTGCGCATCATAGACCCGTGGCTCTTCCTCATGGAACAAACGCAGCAACAACTCGGTTGGGGTCACAGAGGGGCCGATCAGTTCCAGCTCCTCAACAGTGCTCAGCAGGGTGTTGACGCGATTCCAGTTTTCTTCCGCTTCACCTTCGACCAGATCCTCTGGCTTCAGGCTCTCACCTGTGCCCTCAGCGTCTGAGGCCACAAAGGGCGAGGCCTTGGGCATATGCTGCATCATCACACCACCGGCGCGCCAATGTTCTGCAACCCCGGGACTGGAAGATTTTCCATAGGTCAGGGTAAAAGTCGTTGGCAGCTGCTCGGATTGGGCAAAATAGGCCCCGGCACAGGCGGCAAGCGATTCGCCATCCAGCGCAGCGATGCCCTGATAAGGGGTGGTGTCTTCACCCTGATTGATCATCACGGCAAAATACCCCTCACCCACCTGATCAAAGGGGGCGGCATCGGTCAGCCGATCAGCATCATAGCTGGCATAGGCGCGAATGCGGGCCGGTTCGCCCTCGCTCTCGGGGGCATAGTAATCGGTGGCAATCATCCGCACCGGACCTTTGGACTGAACCTGCAGCGACAATTTCCAACGCAGCTTGATGGTCTGCCCGATCATCGCGGTCAGCAGCGCCATCTCTGCCACCAGGGCTTCAACCTGCGGCGGATAGTTGTGCTGCTTCAAGATGCCATCAAGTGCAGAATCAAGCCGCACCACACGGCCCCGCATATCGGAAGCATCAAGCTGAAAAGGCAGGACGGTATCGTCCCATGCGATTTTTGATCCAAGAGTCATTTTTGATCCAACGGTCATGGGGGTTTCCTTAGGCGCCGGTGATTGGCATATCGAGCCTATATAGGGTTTTCCACGATAGAGTGAAGGGGGCGCAGATGATCAGGCGATTTGGCGAGGTGCCACGGCAAAATCAAAGGTATCGCATGCGCCCCGGCGCCTATGCAATTCTGCCCCGCCAGGGCCGGGTTTTGCTGACCTGTCAGCTAGATCCGCACCCGGATATTCAACTGCCCGGCGGCGGCATAGATCCCGGGGAATCGCCCCTGCCCGCCCTGCACCGCGAGGTCCTGGAAGAAACCGGCTGGTCCATCGGCGCCCCCAAAAGGCTCGGCGCATTCCGCCGCTATACCTTCATGCCAGAATACGATCTCTGGGCGGAAAAACTATGCCATATCTACCTGGCACGCCCTCTGCGCAAAATCGGCCCACCAGCTGAAACAGGTCATCAGGCGATCTGGATGGCACCCCAAGAAGCGCTTCGCCGCCTCGGCAATGCGGGTGATCGCCATTTTGCAAATCTGTTCTTTTCGCACCTCTAGGCCAGGGCAACGATCCGTTTGCTATGATAACATTCGAATTCGGGCGTGACCGCAGACCGCTTTGCGGTCTGCCCGGCCCAACAAGAGCGGATTATCTTTGATAATCTGACGATTGGCGGGAGCCCCCCTGTCCTTGAACAGCAATCACCTCTGGTTTCAACGCTTCAACGCGCAAAAACCCGAGGCTTCAGGGGCCTTCGTATTCAAATAGGGTTGCAGAAACATCATCCTCCAACCCATATTCTTGCGACATGATCTGAGTAAGGTTCCAATAGAGGTCATCCAGGAATTCTTTGCCACTCTGTCGCGCGTCGCATTTGCCGATCAGCTCCAGCAGGCCTTCGACCTCAAGCATCTCGCCATTCTCCAGCCGCGCCTCGGTAAAGCCATCGGAATAAAGCAACAACCGGTCGCCCTTCTCCAAAACAACCTCTTCCTGGCTATAACTGATATCCGGCACCAGCCCGATTGGAACACCACCTTTGCCCAGGAACTCGGTGGTGCCATCGCGCCGCAGCAGCAGCGGATGTGGATGTCCAGCCTGCACCATCTTCAGCACACCGCTGCGCAGATCCACGATGCAATAGGCCATGGTGAAATATTCTTCGATGCCAGTATCCGCGATCAGACGTGCGTTCAGCAAACGCGCCACCTCATCCGGTTGGCGCAGCGCGTAAAACCGTTTGAAGCGTTGTTCCATCCCGACATTCTGATCAAAATAGGTCGAGGACAGATAGCCGCCCAGACGGGCCGTCATCATTGCTGAGGTAATACCATGTCCGGAAACATCTATCGAATAAAAGCCGATCCGGTTCACGCCGGGGCAAAACATGCCCACCAGATCGCCACCGATATGACCACAGGGTTTTAGCAACAGGCTAACGGTAGAAGACCCAAACTGTTTTGAGAGTTCGGGCACCAGTGATTCCTGGATCTTGCGGGCTTGAATGAGATCCTTGTCGATCGCGTCATAGACGTTCTGCAACTCATCCAGAGTATCAGAAACGATCCGGTTCTTTTCTGACAGCTCCCGCTGCATCTTCAAAATACGTTCGCCGGCAGAGATCCGGGCCCGCAGCTCATCCGAGCTCACAGGTTTGGTCAGGAAATCATCTGCGCCCGCATCCAGACCTTCGGCGACTTCGTTCTTCTCGCTTTTCGAGGTCAGGAGAATAAAATAGGCATAATTGTCTTTGGACTGTTCCCGAAAAGCATGGCAAAACTCCAGACCATTCATTCCCGGCATCATCCAATCGCTGAGAATCAGATCAGGCGGATCCTCGCGGCAGATCTCCATCGCCGCTTCTCCGCTTTCGGCTTCAACAACGTCAAAACCCCACTTCTGCAAAGAGGCCACCAGAATTCGACGCTGCAAACGGCTGTCGTCAACAACCAACACACGGCTGATCGACCCGCTCATAGCGTGTTCCTCGTTGTCCAGTGAACTGTCTGGCAGCACCCTCGGTACCTCTTACAAAATGGTCGCGGTCTAGTCTCTGCTGTCACTATCAGGGCAGACCTTTAATAGGATATGAATATTGCAAATTGTCTGTGGCCACGTTTTCACCATAAATTTACTAGTTACAACCTATCTGTCTCTCTCAGACTGAAGGCAAATAGGAACACACAATGATTGATTGGCCTCGGGTTAAAGAGCTGAAAGACGAGATTGGGTCAGATGACTTCGGCGAAGTTGTGGAACTTTTTTTGGAAGAAGTCGAAGAAATTATCGAAAAACTTCGTGGCGATGATCGTGGTCAGCTCGAACAGGACCTGCATTTCCTCAAAGGCAGTGCGTTGAATCTCGGGTTTGACAGCTTTTCACAACTCTGCCAGCAAGGCGAACGCCAGTCTGCAGAAGGCAGCGCCAGCCAAGTCGACCTGCCTGCAATTTTGGCTATGTTTGACACCTCAAAACAGGTTTTTCTCGCCGAACTCCCCACTCTCGCGTAGGTCTACAACTACCACACAGACGGCATGAAGATCTGATCATTTACAAACATATCATAAGCTTACCAATTATGCAGTGAACCTTCTAACACTCCCGATTCTTGCAATCTTCCTGGATCAGCCGCAGCCATCAGGCAACCAGGGGACATTTGGGAGGTTGCGAAAAATCACGGGCGATACAATGCCTGCAAAAGTCCTTTGCTTCGGTCCCTCTGTCGCCGCAGGCATCAAATCAGAAACTGCGCCAATGTCTCATCATTGGTGATATCTGTGTAGGACATGCCCGCCGCGTCCAACCGCGCAAAAAACTCTGTGAAGTTTTCTGGCCGCTTGGTTTCAATCCCGATCAGTACCGATCCAAAATTTCGGGCAGATTTCTTCAGATACTCGAATCTTGCGATGTCATCCTCAGGCCCCAGCATGCCAAGGAACTCTTTCAGCGCCCCGGGGCGTTGAGGCAGGCGCAGTAAAAAATATTTTTTTATGCCAGAATATCGCTGTGCCCGCTCTTTGACCTCTGGCAGGCGCTCAAAATCGAAGTTTCCGCCAGAGGTAACGCAGACAACGGTCTTGCCGCGAATCCAGCTCCGCAGATCGCCCAGCGCCTCGACCGCCAGGGCCCCGGCAGGTTCCAGAACGATTCCCTCGACGTTCAACATCTCGATCATCGTGGTGCAGACCCGGTCCTCTGGCAGCGCGATGACATCGGGCAAAGGCACGTGTCTGAGCAACTCAAAAGGGCGTTGCCCCAACCGCCCCACCGCTGCACCATCGACAAAGGTATCGACCTTTTCCAGGGGCACAGGGCGTCCAGCCGTCAGCGCTGCGCGTAGACAAGCACCGCCGGCAGGTTCCACAAAAAGACTATGTACCCGATCGCCAAACCAACTGGTGACCCCGGCAGACATGCCGCCGCCGCCAACTGGCAGAATCACATGATCCGGCACCCGGCCCAATTGCGCCTCGATTTCCACCGCGATGGAGCTTTGACCCTCAATCACATCGGCATCATCAAAGGGCGACAGGAAATGCCCACCTTCACGGGCGCACCAATCCTGCGCCGCCGACAGGGTGTCGTCAAAATAGTCGCCGACCAAGTGGATTTCGACATTGTCGCCACCAAAAATGCGGGTTTTCTGGATCTTCTGCTGCGGCGTGGTCACCGGCATAAAGATCACACCTTTGACGCTCATATGTTTGCACATGAAGGCGACGCCCTGAGCGTGATTTCCCGCCGAGGCGCAGACAAACAGCTGCTGATCCTGCTGCTTGCGCATGGCATTAAGCGCACCGCGAATTTTGTAAGAGCGAACCGGGCTCAGATCCTCGCGCTTGAGGTAGATATCCGCGCCGAACCGTTCGGACAGGTGGGCGTTTTTCTGTAGCGGCGTGGGCGGAAATACATCGCGCATCGCCGCCTCGGCCGCGCGGGCCTGGGTCATGAAATCAGTCATATCCCTTGAGTGGCGCAACCCCGCCCCCAAGGCAAGGGGGCAGGACCAAAGCATACCGAAGAATACCAATCCGGCTCTGTTAGATAGGGCGACCTTCGATGTAGTGGCCGTAGAGAGTGGTGAGGATGCTGACATTGACCAAAGACATGACCAACAACACCGCATAGACAAAAATCGGCCCTATGATTGGCACCAGCACAAAGAGTGCTGCCATGATGTTCAGCAGAAATTGGAACAAGAAACCAATGAACAGAAGCCCAACAATGGTCCAGGTTTCACCTGCAGTTACCTCCCATGATTCTTTGATCTTCAGTGGTTTACCGATGGCTGCAGCAGGAAGCACCGGCAACAGACGATAAAGCCCCACCACAGCGGCAAACATGAGGATAACTGCAAAAACGCTTGCAAGCATCGGTGAGACCGAACTTAAACCCATCATCACAATCGCTGCTGGGATCATCGCAATGAGCAACAAGATCCCGAGCATAATTGCATGGCCGATATAGGAGAGAATGCGGTCAAAGCGAAACGGCGGAACCCATCCCTGTGGGTATTCTTCTAGCAGCACAAAGCGGTGCCAGGAGGTCACGATCCAGAACATCATGACCATGACAAACACCCAGAGACCGACGAAAACCATCCAGCCCTGGGAGATCAACAGCCCCAGAGCCTGCTCATCCTGAAGGACAGAAACAGACACTCCGAGATATGAAAGCGCGGCAAAGACACCCGCAAATGCAATCACCACAGGCACCAGCCCAATCTGCATGGCTTGTTTCAGGTTGCGAAACACCATCCCAAAGGAATGGGCAAAAATCGACCAAGACTTCATCTAAATTCTCTCCAGCATAACAAATGAACTCAATTTCGCACGTTATGTCGCACGCTATGCGAGTGTGCAACAAAGGAAAATCCGTCGCAACAAGTCCCGGTTACACGCGCGGGTCATGAGAAATCACCGAAGTAAAGGTGAAAGCCCCCCGCGATACAAAGGTGGTCCACCGACGCTCTTCAGACTTCACGACCTTCAACCACAACGCCGTAGATGGACGTAAGAATACTAATACTCACCATGGCACAGGCGCAATTTACGATAGCGATAACCAGATCTCCAACAAGGGTGTTGAACGGAAGAACAGCCGCCCCGACTAGAGCAACCAACCCATAGTTGAACAGGTAGAACAGAGGCAGGATTGCCAATACAGAAACCGAGACGCCCGACGTTGCTTTCCAGGCCCCTTTCAGGGTCGCCTTTTCTCCCAAGGCCACGGCCGGAAAAAGCGGTGATAGCCTAGAAAAAACCCAACCAGCAAAGACAAAGCCAATTACACCCAATAAAAGATTGAATACAGATCCTTCGCCTTCCAGACCAAACAAAACACCCACAACTGTTGCAAGAGCAAACCCAGGGAGGAAAAATAAAAAGACAGCGCCCAAAATGGTCAAGCCGACCAGAATGCTGGCTCCGAAGTACTCGCGTATTCTCTTTCCGTTGAAGACGGGTATTAGCCCAGTCTCTTCTTCCAACAGGACATAACGATGCCAGGCAACTGCCACCCAGATGGCAACGAACACCTCCAGCAAGGACAAAGCCAGCAGAAACCCTAACCAACCCAATGATGCACCTTCAACACCCACCATCATTCCGCCAGTCCAGAGAAGCGTGACACATACAGAGAGGGCAATCAGAGGGGAAAAAACTCTGAGCGCAGTGTTGAAATTGCGGTTCAGCAAAAACACCGAATGGAGAAATATCTTCCAACCTGCCACGGTCAACATCCTTAAACACATACGCTCAATTCAAAATCTCCCTATGCGAGTTCACCACAAAGGAAAACCCCAGTAAACCTTGCCCTCACGTTCGAAACCCGCTATCGCCCAGTCGATCTGACTGAGAGGAAATTCCATGTCCGCGCCCAAGAAAGTTGTGCTGGCCTATTCCGGTGGCCTTGATACCTCAATCATCCTGAAATGGCTGCAGACCGAGTATGGCTGCGAAGTTGTCACCTTCACCGCCGATCTCGGCCAGGGTGAAGAGCTGGAGCCCGCCCGCCATAAGGCTGAGTTGCTCGGCATCAAACCCGAGAACATCTACATCGAAGACGTGCGCGAAGAGTTTGTGCGCGATTTTGTCTTCCCGATGTTCCGCGCCAATGCGGTCTATGAGGGTCTGTATCTGCTGGGTACCTCGATCGCGCGCCCGCTGATCTCCAAACGTCTGGTTGAGATCGCCGAAGCCACCGGCGCCGATGCGGTTGCCCATGGCGCCACCGGCAAGGGCAACGACCAGGTGCGTTTTGAACTGGCCGCCTATGCGCTGAACCCCGACATCAAGGTGATCGCGCCCTGGCGTGAGTGGGATCTGACCTCGCGCACCCGTCTCTTGGAGTTTGCCGAGCAGAACCAGATCCCCGTCGCCAAAGACAAGCGCGGCGAAGCGCCTTTCTCGGTGGATGCAAACCTGCTGCACACCTCCTCGGAAGGTAAGGTTCTGGAAGATCCCGCCGTCGAGGCACCCGATTACGTCTACCAGCGCACCGTTCACCCTGAGGACGCGCCCAACGAACCCGAATTCATCGAAATCGGCTTTGAAAAAGGCGACGCTGTCTCGATCAATGGTGAGGCCATGTCGCCCGCGACCATCCTGACCAAGCTGAATGAATACGGCGGCAAGCACGGCTGCGGTCGTCTCGACCTGGTTGAAGGCCGCTTTGTTGGCATGAAATCGCGTGGCATCTATGAGACCCCCGGCGGCACCCTGCTGCTGGAAGCGCACCGCGGTATCGAGTCCATCACTATGGACCGTGGCGCCATGCACCTCAAAGATGAGCTGATGCCAAAATATGCCGAGCTGATCTACAACGGCTTCTGGTATTCCCCTGAGCGCGAAATGCTGCAGGCCGCCATCGACGCCAGCCAGACTCATGTCACCGGCACCGTGCGTCTGAAGCTCTACAAGGGCTCCGCCACCTGCGTTGGCCGCTGGTCGGATCACACGCTCTACTCCGAGGCTCATGTGACCTTTGAAGAAGATGCCGGCGCCTATGACCAGACCGATGCGGCAGGCTTTATCCAGCTCAACGCACTGCGCCTGAAACTGCTGGCCGCCCGTGAGCGCCGCCTGAAGAAGTAGCACTCTGAGATATGATCGCTTTTTTGAAAGGGCCGCACCTAAGGGTGTGGCCCTTCTTGTTGTCAGCCACTAAATATTCCACCACTGGCTGAACAGATTTTACTGAATTCAATCTTGAGGATACCTCCTTTTAACATTGCTGTTTTAGGAGTTTATCATGTCGTCACAGGAAGGTTTCGAATTTCGCGGCGCCGCCAAAGAGTGGTTCGGCATCTGGATCGTCAACCTACTGCTCTCGGTCCTTACCCTGGGCATCTATTCGGCCTGGGCCAAGGTTCGCACCAAGAAATACTTCTACCAGAATACCTGGGTGGCGGGACGCAATTTTGACTATCATGCCACCGGTAAGCAAATCCTGATCGGCCGCCTGATTGTGATTGCGGCGCTGTTTGTCTATGCCCTGGCAGCGGCCTTTTCTCCACCGCTCGCGGTGGTCATCATTCTGGCCATCTTTATCTGTATGCCGGTCTTGATTGTGCGCAGCGCCAAATTCAACGCCCGCAACAGCAGCTGGGGCAATGTGCGGTTCAATTTTGATGGTGAAACCGGCGATGCCTACCGGGTCTATATGGGGATTCCGATCCTTGTTGCGCTCAGCCTCTATACGACCTTTCCCTTCTTGGATCAGGCGATCCAGCGCTTTGCCATCAATGGTCACAGCCTGGGTAAAACGCGGTTCCACTTCGACAGCCCCATTGGCCCCTTCTACAAGATATTCCTGCTCGCAGCTGTCTTTGGTGTCGTCGGTATTGTTGGCTATGGCTTCTATGTCATTCCCAGCATAGTGGACCTACAGGGCAATACTGGCCTGGATGCCCAAAGCAAAATGATCACCACCATGACTGTCGGCTATGTCTTTCTCCTGGTCATGGTTGTGCTTGGCGGCGTGATCTACACGACCCTGCTGCGTAACATTGTCTATACCGCAACCACTCTGGGTCCCAATCAACATGGCTTCCGGTCCACCATCTCTGTCGGGCCAATGCTCTGGCTGGCCCTGTCAAATGCTCTGGTGGTGATCTGTACGCTTGGTCTGATGTTGCCTTGGGCGCAGGTACGTCTGCATCGCTATGTGGCACAGAACACCGCCCTGTTGCCAAATGGTACCCTGGAAGAGTTTGAGGGCGAAATCATCAGCGATACCAACGCCATTGGCGATGCCTACTCCGATATCGAAGGCATCGATCTGGATATCGCGCTGTGACACACATACAGGATCCAAGGATCCTGGGCCGGGCCTTTGCGCCCGGCTCTTCGGCCTATGTGGAGGCCGAGATCTCTGTCACACAGGACAACATCTTTCTCCTTGATCCGCTCTCTGGTCAGATCCTGACCCGGGCGGCACGTGACCAGGTCAAGCTGGACAATCCTGTTGGCACCGGGCCGCGCAACACGCATTTCCCCGATAACTGGATGTTTCAAACCCAGGATCCACAGATCTCAATCCTGATGCAGGAACCCCTGAGCAATCGCCTGCTGCGGTATTTTGAGATTTTCAGCCCCCGCCTTGGCCTGGTGATTGCTGCAACACTTGCGGCCATCTTTGCCGTCTGGAAATGGGGGCTTCCGGTCCTCGTGGCCCTAGCTGTCTGGATGACCCCTGCAGCCGTTGTGCGCCAGATAGATGCCTCCACCCTCGCCTCCCTTGACCGCTTTATGGCCTCAAGCAGTCAGCTGCCGGCGGCGCAACGGGAGGTACAGCAGGCCTTGCTAAACAAACTTCTGCCCCATGTGGATATACCGGATCGCGACATCCGCCTGACCTTTCGCAACATTGCCAATGCCGGCCCCAATGCCCTGGCCCTGCCCGGCGGCACCATCATACTAACAGATAAGCTGGTCAGAAGTTTTGCTGAGGACCCGGACTTGATCGCCGGGGTCTTGGCACATGAAATTGGCCATGTCGCCAAGAACCACAGCCTCAAACAGCTCTATCATTCCCTGTCAGTCTACCTGCTGATTGCACTGCTTGCCGGCGATGTCGGCCCTATCCTCGACAGTCTGGCGCTAGAGGGACAAGCCGTTGTGAACCTCTCCTTTTCCCGCCAGCACGAATTGGAAGCAGATACCTATGCGCTGCATCTCATCAGCAAATCCGGTTACTCCACGGAGGGCCTGCGACGCTTCTTTGAGGCGATCAAAGCCTATGATGGCAGCAGGGATTGGCTGTCCAGCCACCCCCTCAGTCGGGACCGTGTCAGAAACATTGATAGTTTCAAAGAGCGTCTGGCGCAGTAGTTCTGCTTCCGCTAGGGTCAGCCAAATATCGGCGCAGACGGAGTTTGGGATGACGGATCAAGAGGATGACCTCTTTGAAGATGATTTCGCAGAAGAGCTGGAGATGTTTGTCGAAGCTCAGGACACCGTCTGGACAGAGGTCCTGGCAGAGCTGACAGCAGGCAAGAAGGCCGGCCATTGGATGTGGTTTGTCTTTCCCCAGCTGGCGGAACTTGGCCAATCCCATATGGCGCAGCTCTATGGAATCGAAGACCTCTCCGAGGCCAGCGCCTATCTGGGTCATGAGGTGCTGCGCGCCCGCTTGATCGAGGTCTCCGAATTGATGCTGACCCATCAGGGGCAAGACCCCGCAGCAGTCCTCGGCGCAACAGATGCCAAAAAGCTCTGCTCCTCCATGACCCTGTTTGCCGCCGTTCCGAGCGCACCGGGTATCTTTGCCGAGGTGCTCGCCACGTTTTTTGCAGCCACACCCTGCGAAGTCACTGTGGAAGCGATTTCTTAAGGCACCGCCCGCAGTCTTACTCCCCTTTGCCGGGTGCCTGCCGCTTCGTCAGGCTTGCCAGCTGCCAGTCACAGACCTACCCCTTTTACTGACAGTCCAAAGGGGTAGACAGGTGGCATTACAAGAAATTGCAACAGGCATATCAGAGGCCCTTCAGAACAAGAGTTTTGAGGGATCGTTGAAATTTGATTGCGGCAGCGCCGGTGTCATCGTCCTGGCAGAAGGCGCCGCCTCCACAACCAACCGCGACACTGATTGCACCATCACACTCAGTCAGGACAACCTGGTGAAACTGCTCAAGGGCAAATTGAACCCCATGACCGGCGTGATGACGGGCAAGCTCAAGATCTCGGGCGATATGACCACCGCAATGCGCCTGGGCAAACTGATCGGCTAATGCCTTTCACCTTTCCCCAAATATTCTGGGGGGAGCGCCACTGGCGCGGGGGGTAAAGCCCCCACTTCGTCCCTCTCAAATCTTGAGCGCCTTCATCTCTTCATAATAGGGCATCGCCGCCTCCAGCACCGAGCGCAGCGCATCTGGCACCTCTGGCAGAGCTCCTTCCGGTCCGGCAAAACCGGTTGAATTCCACACCGCACCATACCAGACAGGGGCCCAGACCCCATCCTCAGGATGGCCGCCCCTGGGCCAGCTCAGCATCTTCGGCGAGGAAGGCAGGTCAATCGCCTCACAGAGCTGTTCCAGCTTGGCCTCGGGATTCTCGCGAATGTCATGGCTATCAACCACAACCGGTCTCTGCCCCCAGCTGCGGCAGAGATCAAACAGCTCCGCCTGCTGACGAAACCCGATATCATCCAGCGTCGGGTTCTCCCGTTTCGCCGCATAAGATGCAATCACCCGCGCCGGATGACGGATCAGGAACAGGTTTGTCACCTCACGCATCCAATCGCGGGGCACAGCGTCAATCATATGCTGGGTCATGTGCTTTTGGTAGAAATAGGGCTTTGCTGCCGGAACTGGCCCCACCAGCGACGCCGCAACCTCATCCGCGTTTTGTGATTGGCTCTCCAGAATCTCTTCCCGCATCGGGTGCTGCAGGTCCGTCAGGGCCAGATAGGCGGCATAAAAGGGCTCATCCACCACCGCGCAATCGCCACGATTGCCAAAGGCATACATCATGGCCGTCGACAGATTGCGCGGCCCGGACCACATGGCAATCCGCATCAGGCGCACTCCCCTTCGATCATCGCCTTGTAAAGCCCGCGAATACGCTTGGTCAGTGGTCCCATTTCACCACTGCCAATTTGTCGCCCGTCGATATCACCAACCGGGGTCTGGGCGCCAAAGGTGCCTGTTAGGAAGGCCTCATCGGCGCCATAGGTATCTACCAGGGAATAGTTGCGCTCAAAAACCGGGATGTCATTGGCCCGACACAGGTCGATGACCTTTTGCCGGGTAATGCCATTCATGCAGTAATCCCCGGTCGAGGTCCAAACCGCGCCTTTGCGCACGATGAAAAAGTTGCAGGCATTGGTGGTGTTTACAAAGCCATTCACATCCAGCATCAGCCCCTCGTCTGCGCCAGCCTTTTCGGCAGCGATACAGGCCAGAATGCAGTTCAGTTTGGAATGCGAGTTGAGCTTTGGATCCTGGGTCATCGGGAGCCCCCGAAGATGCGGCACTGTCGCCAGCCGAATGGGGCGCGGCAGATTGGGCTTGGAGTGTTCCATGATGATGACCATGGTCGGCCCCTGCTGTGACAGCGACGGGTGCTGGAAGGGCCGTGTTTTTGGTCCCCGGGTCACCATCAGCCGCGCATGGGCATCCGAGGTCATCTCATTTGCCTTTTGTGTCTCTAATATGGCATTTTTCACGCCCTTCCGGTCCAATCCAATGTCCAGATCAATGGCCTTGGCGGCCTCGAACAACCGGTCGAGATGTTTATCAATGAAGGCCCAGGTCCCATTGTACAGCCGCAGCCCCTCCCAGACGCCGTCGCCCAGCATAAAGCCACTGTCATAGACGCTCACGGTGGCCTGTGCCTTGGGGACAATCTTGCCGTTCAGATAGATCAGGATCTCTTCGTTGCGCTGATCTTCTGTCGCCTGATGGGTGCTCATTTTCTCGGTCATGGGGTCCTCCTTAGCGGCACGCTAGAAGGATTGGATCCAATTTCCAAGCGGTAACTTGCGCTCACCTCCGCGTGACATTTGATGTCACAGGGTTGAGCCAGACCCAGAGCCCCGGCAGGGTGCCAAAAACGGAGGTCACCATGCAGATTTTCAAAACCCTGAAACCTGTCGCCCTTACGGTCTTTATGCTGCTTGCCCTGGTGCTGCGCGGCGAGAATGCCGAGGCGCAAACGCAAGAACGGCTCACGGTTGCGGGCGGCTGTTTCTGGTGTGTGGAAAGCGATTTTGAATCGGTACCCGGCGTGATCGAAGCCGTCTCTGGCTACACCGGAGGCCGCACCAAAAATCCCACATATGGTGAGGTGGGCAAAGGCGGCACCGGGCATTTGGAAGCTGTGGAAATCCTGTTTGATCCCGCGCGTGTCAGCCGCAAACAACTGTTGGAGCTGTTCATCAGATCCGTTGATCCTACCGATGCGGAAGGGCAGTTCTGTGACCGGGGAGTGGTTTATAGCACTGCCATTTTTGTCTCTAACCCTGGGGAAAAGGCTCTGGCTGAGGCGACATTGGCGAAGGCTGAAGTGGAGTTGGGGCAAAAGATTGTCACGCCCATCCTGGAGACCAGTACCTTTTATCGCGCTGAAGACTATCACCAGGACTATTACAAGGGCAGCAAACTTATCTTTACCCGCTTTGGCCCCAAACGTCAGGCTGCCGCGTACAAACGGTATCGTCAGGCCTGTGGTCGCGATGCCCGGGTGGCGCAGCTTTGGGGGGATGCAGCCCCCTTTGCCAAAGATCATTGAGGCGGCAGAAGGGGGCCAGCCCCCTCTTGCGCCATGCGCAATTCACCCCCGGGATATTTTCAGCCAAATGAAATGGACAAGAGGTGCGGTCAGAAGCGGGCCTCTTGCACCTCTTTCAAGTCAGGAATTACATCCGCCGTGCCGTGGCGCGTGACCATCAGAGCCCCGGCGCGGGCCGCCTGGGCCATGGCCTGGACCATGGGCAAGCCACGATCGAGACCCGAGAGCACATAGCCGGTGAAAGTGTCACCCGCTCCGGTGGTATCCACTGGGGTGACCGGTAAGGCCGGCACATCCGTGGTGTTTCCCGTGGAGCCGTCAAAGTGACGCGCACCTTTGGAACCCAGAGTGACGATGACATCCGCAACCCCGAGATCCTGCGGCGTCTTGCCGATTGCCTGCTGTAGCTGTTCTGCTTCAACCGCGTTGAGGAACAGGAGATCCAGGAAGGGCAGAACCGCCTGCACTGCCTCGGCCTCGAAGGGGGCGGCGGCATAGGCCACTTTCAGCCCAAGTTTCTGCGCCATTTCTACCGCTTCGGGTTGTAGATTGGTCTCGTTCTGCAGAACCAGGGTATCGCCTGATGCGGCCTCGGAAAGAGCCTGGCCGATCTGATTGCTGCTGATGGCCTGATTGGCACCGGGAAACAGGATGATCTGGTTTTCCCCGGCGGAGTCCACCGCGATGATGGCATGGCCCGTGGGCAGATCCAGTGTCGCAATATGGCGTGTATCTACGCCATATTCCATCAAACGCTGAACCGCCCAGCTGCCTTCTGGCCCTACAGCGCCTATGTGATGCACGGTGGAGCCGGCACGGGCGGCGGCGACCGACATATTGGCCCCCTTACCGCCCAGGAACTGGTCCAAACCTGTGGCCGCGAGGGTCTCCCCCGCCACCGGCAGATGCGGCAGGGCATAGACCATATCCGCATTGATCGAGCCCAGGTTCCAAATCGCCATGTGGTTACCCGATATTACAGGCGGCCAGCACCGCCATGTTCAGGATGTCATTGGCCGTCGAGGTGGTCGAGCAGATCTGGATCGGCTCTGGCACACCCGAGAGGATCGGGCCAATGACGGTTGCGCCACCCATCTCCTGCATCAGTTTGGTCGAGATCGAGGCTGAATGGCGCGCCGGCACGATCAGGATATTGGCCGGACCGGAGAGGCGCTGGAAGGGATAGGCTTCTTGTGCGGCGGCATTCAGCGCCACATCGACAGTCATCTCACCCTCATATTCAAAATCAACCCCGCGGGCATCCAGCACCGAGGGCGCGATATGCATCTTTTCGGCGCGTTCCGACACCGGGTAGCCAAAGGTAGAGAAGCTGACAAAGGCGACCCGAGGGTCCAGACCCATGTGGCGCGCCACACCGGCAGCGCGCTCGGCGATATTGGCCAGATCATTTTCATCCGGCCATTCATGCACCAAAGTGTCGCCCATCAGCACGATCCGGCCCTTGTGCAACAACGCGGTAATGCCGGCAACGCCGTGATCTTGATCGGCGTCAAAGACGTGGTTGATGCGGTCCAGAACATGGGCGGATTTGCGGGTGGCCCCGGTCACCAGGCCATCGCCGTGACCATGGGCCAGCATCAGAGCCGAAAAGACATGCCGGTCACGGGCGGCCATCCGGTGGATGTCGTGACGGTCAAAGCCTTTGCGCTGCAAGCGTTTGTACAGGAACTGCTTATAGCTCGACAGATGCGTGGTATTGGCGGCATTGACGATCTCCAGCTCGCGGACCGCGTCTCCCAAACCGGCAGCTTCGAGTTTTGCTTTGACATCCTCGGTGCGACCAACAACCAGCGCCTTGCCGAAACCAGAGCGCTGATAATTGACAGCGGCCCGCAACACGCGCGGGTCGTCGCCTTCGGCAAAGATCATCCGGCTTTGTGCCGAACGGGCCCGCGCGTTCAAGCCGCGCAGGATCGACGCGGTTGGATCCATCCGACCCTTGAGGCCAATCTCATAGGCCTCCATATCGATAATGGGGCGACGGGCCGCACCGGTATCCATGCCGGCCTTGGCCACGGCAGGGGGAATGCGGTAGATCAGACGCGGATCAAAGGGGGTCGGGATGATATAGTCACGGCCAAAAGTCAGGGATTTTCCATAGGCCAGCGCCACCTCGTCTGGCACATCTTCGCGCGCCAGCGCAGCCAGGGCATGGGCACAGGCGATCTTCATCTCGTCATTGATGGCGCGGGCGTGAATGTCCAGCGCGCCGCGGAAGAGATAGGGGAAGCCCAGCACGTTGTTGACCTGGTTGGGGTAATCGGACCGGCCAGTGGCAACGATGGCGTCAACGCGGACCTCATGGGCCTCTTCCGGGGTGATTTCCGGATCCGGGTTTGCCATGGCAAAGATCACCGGATTGTCAGCCATCTTGGCAACCATGTCCTGCGTCACCGCGCCTTTGACCGAAACACCAAGGAAAACATCAGCGCCGTCCATGGCCTCTTCCAGAGTGCGCAGCTCGGTGGTCACGGCATGGGCCGATTTCCACTGGTTCATGCCCTCGGTACGGCCCTGATAGATCACGCCTTTAGTGTCACAGACGATGCAATTTTCATGCCGCGCGCCCATGCGTTTGAGCAGCTCTATGCAGGCAATGCCAGCCGCCCCAGCACCGTTCAGCACAATCTTCACGTCTTCGATCTTTTTGCCCGAGATATGCAGCGCATTGATCAACCCGGCGGCACAGATCACCGCCGTGCCGTGCTGGTCATCGTGGAAGACCGGGATATCCATCTCTTCCTTGAGCTTTTGCTCAATGATGAAACACTCTGGCGCCTTGATGTCCTCGAGGTTGATACCGCCGAATGTCGGCCCCATCAGACGGACTGCCTCGATGAACTTGTCTGGGTCTTCGGTGTCCAGCTCGATATCGATCGAGTTCACATCGGCAAAGCGTTTGAAGAGAACGGATTTTCCCTCCATCACCGGTTTGGAGCCCAGCGCTCCGAGATTGCCCAGACCCAGAACCGCAGTCCCGTTGGAGATCACCGCCACAAGGTTGCCCTTGTTGGTATAGTCATAGGCGGTTTCCGGATTGGCCGCGATCGCCTCGCAGGGCACTGCAACACCGGGTGAATAGGCCAGCGACAGATCGCGCTGCGTCGTCATCGGGACGGTGGCGTTTATCTCCCATTTCCCCGGCGTGGGATCCAGGTGAAAGGCGAGGGCTTCTTCGTCGGTAATCTTCGCTTTGCGCATCGTTTCTGTCGTTCTTTTCTGTGGGGCGTTTCTATGGGGGCTGGAACTTCATAGCCCAGCCATTCAGTTGCCACAACGACTATACGTTTTCACCTTTCGCCGCAGGCGGGTGATTTGTATGGTCCGGCAACCAAAATACCGAAATCGCGGAGATCTCCCTTGGCCACAGTCACGCCCATGATGGCGCAATACCTCGACATCAAGGCTCAGTACCCGGATGCGCTGTTGTTTTACCGGATGGGCGACTTCTACGAGATGTTCTTTGACGATGCGATCAATGCCGCCGAGGCCCTGGACATCGCCTTGACCAAACGGGGCAAACACAATGATCAGGACATCCCCATGTGTGGCGTGCCCTTTCATGCCGCCGAGGGCTATCTGCTGACCCTGATCCGCAAGGGGTTTCGTGTTGCCGTGGGCGAACAGCTGGAAACCCCGGCCGAAGCCAAGAAACGCGGTGGCAAATCAGTAGTCAAACGCGACGTGGTGCGGCTGGTCACCCCCGGCACCCTGACCGAGGACTCCCTGCTCGAAGCCCGGCGACACAATTTCCTCGTCTCCTATTCTGAACTGCGGGATGAGGCCGCCCTAGCCTGGGCTGATATTTCAACCGGCGCCTTTCATGTGATGCCGATCAGCCAGGTCCGCCTGTCGCCGGAACTGGCGCGCCTGGCCCCCTCCGAGCTGATCGTTGCAGATGGCGCCACCTTTGAGGCAACCACTCCTCTGGCCGAAGAATATAAAATCCCGCTGACACCGCTGGGCAAGGCCAGTTTTGACAGTACTGCGGCGGAAAAACGGATCTGTGCCCTGTTTGGTGTCAGTGCCCTGGATGGATTTGGCAGCTTCAGCCGGGCCGAGGTCTCCGCCATGGGGGCCTTGATCGACTATTTGGAAATCACCCAAAAGGGCAAACTGCCGCTTCTGCAGCAACCAGTACAGGAAGCAGAGGATCGCGTGGTGCAGATCGACGCCTCCACCCGCGCCAGTCTGGAACTTACCCGCTCGCTCTCTGGAGCACGCGCCGGCTCCCTGCTCTCGGTGGTGGACCGCACCGTCACCCCTGGCGGGGCGCGCCTGCTGGAACAGCGTCTGTCCAGCCCCTCTCGCAATCTGGATGTGATCAATGCCCGGCTTGCAGCGCTTGATTTTGCGTTTGAGCGCGATCAGCTCTGCGAGGATCTGCGCGATGCTCTGCGTAAAACCCCGGATCTGGACCGGGCGCTGTCACGCCTGGCGCTGGATCGCGGCGGCCCGCGTGACCTCGCCGCCATCCGCAACGGGCTGGCCCAGGCCAGTGCCATTGCGGATAGAAACGCCAATGAGGACCTCCCCCCGCTGGTCACAGCCGCCACCGCCGATCTCACCGGGTTTGATAGCCTGCTTGATCTTTTGGATGCTGCCCTGGTGGCCGAGCCACCGCTGCTGGCCCGGGATGGTGGCTTTATCGCTTCCGGGTACAATGAGGAGCTGGATGAAGCCCGCACCCTGCGCGACGAAGGCCGCTCCGTTATTGCTGGCATGCAGCAGGACTATGCCGCCCATACCGGCATCACTTCGCTGAAGGTCAAACACAACAATGTGCTGGGCTATTTCATCGAGACCACAGCAACCCATGCGGATAAAATGCTGTCACCACCGCTGTCGGAAAAATACATCCATCGTCAAACCACCGCAAATCAGGTGCGTTTCACCACCGTCGAACTCAGCGAGATCGAGACCCGGATTCTAAACTCCGGAAATCGCGCACTTGAGATCGAAAAACGGCTCTATTCCACGCTTTCTGGAGCTATAATGGACCAGGCTGCCCGGCTGAACGGAGCTGCGCGTGGCCTGGCAGAGCTGGATCTCCTCACCGCTCTGGCGGATCTGGCACGGGGTGAAGGCTGGGCGCGCCCCCGCGTTGATGCCTCGCGCGCCTTTGCCATCACCGGCGGGCGGCATCCGGTTGTGGAACGCGCGCTGCGACAACAGGGTGGCGATAGATTTGTCGCCAATGATTGTGATCTCACTGCCAGCGCTGGCGCTGCCGTCTGGCTTTTGACCGGTCCCAACATGGCCGGTAAATCAACCTTCCTGCGGCAGAATGCCCTGATTGCCCTGCTGGCGCAGATGGGCAGTTACGTGCCCGCTGAAACCGCGCATATCGGGCTGGTCAGTCAGTTGTTCAGCCGGGTTGGTGCCTCGGATGATTTGGCACGCGGGCGTTCGACCTTCATGGTCGAAATGGTCGAAACCGCCGCGATCCTCAATCAGGCCGATGATCGCGCGCTGGTAATCCTGGATGAAATTGGTCGCGGCACCGCCACCTATGATGGTCTTTCCATCGCCTGGGCGACGCTGGAACACCTGCACGAGATCAACCAGTCCCGCGCCCTCTTTGCCACCCATTACCATGAATTGACCCAGCTCTCGAACAAGCTCTCCGGCGTGGAAAACGCAACCGTCTCGGTCAAGGAATGGGAGGGCGAGGTAATCTTTCTGCATGAGGTCAAAAAGGGCGCAGCGGATCGCTCTTACGGGGTGCAGGTGGCCCAGCTGGCTGGCCTGCCTGCCTCTGTTGTTGCCCGCGCCCGCGATGTACTGGACCTGCTGGAGCAAGGCAGCCGCGAAGGCGCCGGGGCAAAAATCCAGATCGACGATCTGCCCCTTTTTGCGGCCGCCCCGCCACCACAGCCAAAACCCGCCTCTGGCCCCTCTGCCGTGGAACAGTTGTTAGAGAGTATTCACCCTGACGACCTCACCCCACGTGAAGCCCTCGAGGCGCTCTACCGCCTGAAAGACGCCGGCAGATAGAAAAGAGCGGCTCCAAAAGGCGCCGCTCTATCATCTTTCCAAAAATATTCGCGCCGCAGGCAACGGGCCCATTGGGCCCGTTCAACCTGCGATCAACTTCACGCAGGGGTCGAAGAAACCCCAACCTGCGCCGGACGCAGCAGACGGTCATGCAGCATAAAGCCCTCAGCCGAGACCTGAATGATCTCACCGGCCTTGGTACCTGGAACCGGCGCCTCAAACATCGCCTCATGTACCTGAGGGTCAAAGCGATCCCCCACCTGCGGTGACACAATCCGCACGCCGTGTTTTTCAAAGACACCCAACAGGGAACGCAGGGTCAGCTCGACACCCTCGATCAGAGCCGCAGAAACTTCCTTCTGCTCCTCAGAGGCCGATTCAACCGCACGCTTTAGGTTGTCAAACACCGGAAGAATATCGCGCGACAGTTTGGATCCGCCATACTGCTCCGCTTCGCGACGGGCCTTGTCGCCGCGTTTGCGGGAATTCTCTGCATCCGCCAGGGCGCGCATAAAGCGGTCCTTGTACTCATCCCGCTCTGCCCGCAGCTCATCCAGCTCAATCGCAGCATCGTCCATTTCAGCCATTTCCGCCGCCAGCTCTTCCGCCTCGACATTTGCGATATCGTCCAAAAAATCGTCGTTTCTGGGCTCTGCCATATTTTCAACCTCTAGCTCCGGTCAGAAAGCAATTTCCCAACCAGTTGCGCCGTGTAATCCACAATCGGCACAATCCGTCCGTAATTCAGGCGAGTCGGGCCAATCACCCCAACCGCACCAATGATCTTTCGATCCGAGTTCATATAGGGAGAGACCACCAAAGAGGAACCCGAAAGTGAGAAAAGTTTGTTCTCTGAACCGATAAAAATGCGCACACCCTCGCCGTCTTCGGTCAGTTCAAGGAATTCAGCGATATCCTGCTTGCGTTCCAGGTCATCAAACAGGCTGCGGATGAGGTCGAGCTCGGCTGGCTCGCCACCACCTTCGCCCAAAAGATTCGCCCGGCCCCGCACAATCAGACGCGCCTTTTCGCTGTCGTCTTCTTCCCAGGCCGCCAGCCCGCTCTCTATCATGTCCTGCGCCAGCACGTCGATCTCCTGGCGGCGCGCATCAATCTCTTTCTGCATGTCACGGCGCACACCGCTCAGCGTGCGGCCCTCAATCAGCGCATTGAGAAAATTCGCCGCCTCACGCATCGAACTTGGGGTTTGTCCCGGGGGCGGTGTGAACAGGCGGTTTTCCACATGGCCGTCAGAGAACACCAAAACCACCAATGCACGGTCCTGCGCCAATGAGACAAACTCGATATGGCGGATTTCGCTTTCCTGTTTGGGCGTCAAAACCAACGACGCACCCTGAGTGACCCCGGACAGCGCCGAGCCAACCCGGTCCAACATGCCACCAACATCGCCGGCGTTCTTACCCAGAGTGGCGTCAATCTTCTCCCGGTCCTGGGATTTCAGGTCTTCGACTTCCAGCAACCCATCAACAAACATCCGCAATCCCCGCTGGGTCGGAATACGACCAGCGCTGACATGGGGGCTGTCCAGCAGGCCCAGAAACTCCAGATCCTGCATCACATTGCGCACCGTCGCGGCGCTGACCTTCTCATTCAGCGATCGCGTCAGGGTCCGGCTGCCAACCGGTTCACCGCTTTCCAGATAGCTTTCGACAACCGTCCGGAACACCTCGCGGGAGCGGTCGTTCATATCACTGAGAATTTCTTTGGCGTCAGTCATCTGCGATTTTACGGTTCAGCTTTGTAATTTGAGGAAGCCCGTGCTCCAATTTGTATTAAAGAGCGATAAGGGAAAAGGTCAATCATGCTTGCATCCCCGCACTCCCGGCGGCTATCGGAAGAGCAGCAAAAAAAGGATAACCCATGCGCCCCTCCAATAGAGAACTAAACGAAATGCGCCCCGTTTCGATCGAGACAGGTTTCACCAAACATGCCGAGGGCTCCTGCCTGATCAAAGTGGGCGAAACCCATGTGCTGTGTACTGCCAGCCTGGAACCCCGGGTGCCCTCTTTCATCAAGGGGTCCGGCCTCGGCTGGGTCACTGCTGAATACGGCATGTTGCCCCGCGCTACCAATACCCGGATGCGCCGCGAAGCAGCTGCCGGCAAACAGGGTGGCCGCACCGTTGAAATTCAGCGCCTGATTGGCCGTGCCCTGCGGGCCGGTGTTGATCGCGTTGCCCTGGGTGAACGCCAGATCACCATCGACTGCGATGTGTTGCAGGCCGATGGCGGCACCCGCTGTGCGGCAATCACCGGCGGCTGGGTTGCGCTGCGTCTGGCGGTGAACAAGCTGATGAAAGCTGGTGACGTCAAAATTGATCCGCTGATCGATCCGGTCTCCGCGATTTCCTGCGGCATCTATGCCGGCCAGCCCGTGCTTGATCTGGACTACCCCGAGGATTCCGAGGCTGGCGTTGACGGCAACTTCATTATGACCGGCTCTGGCAAGCTGATCGAAGTTCAGATGTCCGCTGAAGGCTCGATGTTCTCGCGCGATCAGATGAACCAGCTGATGGATCTGGCCGAAAAAGGCACCGCTGAGCTGACCGCGCTGCAAAAGGCGGCCTGCGCATGACCCGCAAGTTTGAAGGCGACCAGATTCTGGTCGCCACTCACAACGCAGGAAAGCTGCAGGAGATCACCGAGATCCTTGCGCCCTTTGGTGTCAAAGTTATCGGCGCGGCAGAAATGAATCTTCCGGAGCCGGAAGAGACCGAAGATACATTTGTCGGCAATGCCCGCATCAAGGCCCATGCTGCGGCAAAGGCCACCGGCCTCCCTGCCCTGTCTGACGACAGCGGTATCACCATTGATGCCCTGGATGGTGCCCCCGGTGTCTATACCGCCGATTGGGCCGAGACCGGAAATGGCCGCGACTTCATGATGGCGATGACCCGTGCCAATGATGAAATCACCGCAAAAGGCCCCGATGCCCCGCGCTCTGCCCAGTTCCGCTGCACCCTGGTGCTGGCCTGGCCGGATGGGCATGACGAGGTTTTTGAAGGCGTGATGGCTGGCGATCTGGTCTGGCCCATTCGTGGCGAAGGCGGTTTTGGCTATGATCCCATGTTCATGCCCGAAGGTTATGACGTGACCTGCGCCCAGATGGACAAGGCCGAGAAGAACCGCATCAGCCACCGTGGCCGCGCGGTCAGCGCCTTTGTCAAAGGATGCTTCAGTGGATGATTGGCGTCATGGGGGCTTTGGCCTATATGTACACTGGCCCTTCTGTCAGGCCAAATGCCCCTATTGCGACTTCAACAGTCATGTCACCGCGAAAATAGACCAAAAGGCCTGGGTTAGAGCCTATCTGAGCGAACTCAAAAGAGTCTCTCAGGGGCTGGAAGACCGGGTTCTGAACTCGATTTTCTTTGGTGGTGGTACGCCGTCACTGATGATGCCCGAAACCGTCGCAGCAGTGATCGAGGGCGCACGTGAAATCTGGCCTTTTGCCAATGACATAGAGATCACACTTGAAGCAAATCCCGGCTCGGTCGAGGCAGGACGTTTTGCCGGCTACCGAGATGGCGGCGTCAACCGGATCTCAATGGGCATTCAGGCCCTGAACGACGAAGATCTGCGCCGCCTGGGACGTATCCACTCCGTCACCGAGGCCCGCGCTGCATTCGACATTGCCCGCAATTGTTTTGACCGGGTTAGCTTTGATCTGATCTATGCCCGGCAGGGTCAGGACCTGAAACACTGGCAGGCTGAACTCTCCGAGGCCCTCAATATGGCGATTGATCATCTGTCGCTCTACCAGCTGACCATCGAGGAAGGCACCGCCTTTGGCGACCGCTATGCCCGTGGCAAGCTGCGCAACCTACCCACGGATGATACCGCCGCCGATATGTACCAAGCGACGCAAGAGATCTGCGCTGCCCATGGCATGCCCGCCTATGAAATCTCTAACCATGCCCGCCCCGGCGAAGAATCCCGTCATAACCAGATCTACTGGCGCTATGGCGATTACCTCGGCATTGGTCCGGGTGCCCATGGACGTGTGACACACAAGGGTCAACGCTACGCCACTGAGACCCATCGTGCCCCCGGCGCTTGGCTCAAGGCGGTGTCAGAGGGCTCTGGTGAAAGCCTGTGTCAGGCCCTGCCGCAAGAAGACACAGCGATTGAATACATGATGATGTCGATGCGCCTGACCGAGGGAATGAACATCCCCCGCTATACTGCCCTATCTGGTCAAGAACTGCCGCAAGAGCGAGTTGAGGACCTTGTTAATCTTGGCATGGTGACTACATCGGATCAGGTAATTCGCGCGACAGATCAAGGGCGTGCAGTCCTGAACGCGGTGCTGCGTGAGCTATTGGTTGATTGACCCATTTAGAGTTGGATTGAACAGATGAGATTTCTCTATGCCGGGCTAGGATTACTCTCTCTGGCTTTTGGCGTCATCGGAATTGTTCTTCCCCTCCTGCCCACCGTTCCCTTTCTTCTGCTCGCGGCCTTCTTCTTTGCCAACTCATCCGAACGGCTGCATTCCTGGTTGATCGGCCATCGGGTATTTGGCCCGATGATCCTGGATTGGAATGAACGCGGCGCCATCCGTCCAGCCGCAAAAAAGGCGGCAACCATATCGATTGCCGCCGTTCTGTTACTGTCACTTGTACTGGGAGCGCCCTCCCATGTTGTGCTCATTCAGATCGTTGTTCTGGCAGCGGTTCTGACCTTCATCTGGACCCGCCCCAGCACATGATTATTTGCTGAGGATATTGCAAATATCATCCAGCTGATCCAGCGTCTCATAGCTGATTGTAACGGATCCACTTTCACCGCCAGCCTTATGATCGATCGACACTTTCATCCGCAGGATGGCGGACAGATCCCCCTCAAGCGCCTTGGTATCGGCATCCTTTTCGGCCGCCGTGCGTGGTTTGCGTGGGGCGCCAGCTTGGAGCCCTGCGGCATCCTTTTTCACCAATGCTTCTGTGGCCCTGACTGACAAACCACCTTTGACGATTTTACCCGCCAATTCAGAGGCATTGTCGGAAGTGATCAGCGCACGGGCATGACCCGCTGACAGTTTGCGCTCATGCACCAGCGCCCGTACATCCTCTGGCAGATGCAATAGGCGCACCAGATTGGCGATATGGCTGCGGCTTTTTCCCAGGGCTTCTGCCATACGTTCCTGGGTATGGCCAAAGCGCTCCATCAACTGTTTATAGCTATGGGCCTCTTCCATCGCGTTCAGATCCGATCGCTGGATGTTTTCAATGATGGCCACTTCCATCATCTCAACATCCGAATAGTCCCGGATAAGCACAGGAACCTCATGCAGTTGCGCGGCCTGGGCGGCACGCCAGCGGCGTTCGCCCGCAACGATTTCATACATATCGCCATCGCGGGGCCGAACGATCAGAGGCTGCAGAACACCCTTTTCCTTGATCGAAGCCGTCAGATCATCAAGATC
Organism: Pseudophaeobacter sp. EL27; assembly: GCF_900313025.1. GTDB lineage: Bacteria > Pseudomonadota > Alphaproteobacteria > Rhodobacterales > Rhodobacteraceae > Pseudophaeobacter. The sequence goes on along the minus strand of NZ_OMPQ01000011.1, from coordinate 243,299 downwards.
TTCCTGCAGGAATTGTCGACGCGGCTGATCCGGGTTGGCAATTACCTTTTCAATCGGCACCAGGATCTCTGCATTGCGCGGGGCCTTACCCTCGGTGCTGACGGGCTCGGGGTTCACATCCGCCATCAATGCTGACAGGCCACGACCCAATCCACGAGGCTTGTTTCTTTTCTCTGACATTCTCTACTCCGCTCTCACGCCGCGACTGATTGGTTATTCGACAACAACTCTTCCGCCAGGGCCCGGTAGGCCCGCGCGCCCAAAGAGTTGCTATCATAGTTAAGCACAGGCAAAGCATAGGATGGCGCTTCGCTGACCCGAACATTGCGCGGGATTTTTGTTTCAAACACCAGCTCGCCCAGATTATCGCGTGCATCCTGTTCAACCTGCTGCGACAGGTTATTACGTCGGTCAAACATGGTGAGCACAACCCCTTCAATCCGCAGACCGGGGTTGGCAGATTGTCGGACCTCTCGGATGGTCAACAACAGTTGCGAGACCCCCTCCAGGGCAAAGAACTCACTTTGTAATGGGATCAGCACAGAATGCGATGCAACCATGGCATTCACGGTCAAAAGGTTAAGCGACGGCGGGCAGTCGATTAGCACATAGTCCCAATCATATTCATCCATCGCCGTCTGCCGCAGCGCGTCATGCAACAGAAAGCTCCGCTTCTCATTGGCGAAAAGCTCAATATCAGCTGAGCTCAGGTCTACAGTCGCGGGAATAACGCAGAGATCTTCGATTTCTGTAGTTCGAATCACTTCATCTAGCGGAGCATCATCAACAAGCAGATCATATGTAGTGGCATCGCGATCCGCACTGTCGATCCCTAGGCCGGTTGACGCATTCCCCTGCGGGTCCAGATCTACCACCAGAACCCGCAGACCTGTCTCAACCAGGGCCGCAGCAAGGTTGATTGCTGTCGTTGTCTTACCCACCCCGCCCTTTTGATTAGCAACCGCGATAATTCGTGGCCCATCTGGGCGGGATAAATCAGGCACGAGTGACCCCCTTGATCTTTAGAATAACTGCTTCAGTCTCAGTTAAACTTGTAATCTGTTCAACATCAAATCTCCATCGCTCTGCAGCCTTATCCACTTCTTTTTTCCAACTTGCCCCTTTTGGGAACACCGCCATGCCATCTTCGGCAAGATGTCGCTCTGAAAACTCAAGAAGTGCATCCAGGTCTGCAACCGCGCGGGCGGAAAGGATCTGTGCCCCTTGCGGCTCTGCCTGTTCAATCCGTTGATTTAGCACAGTGACGGGTACCCCGCACTCTCGCGCAGCAGTTCGAAGGAATGCAGATTTGCGCTGATCACTTTCGATCAAAGTGACCTTGGTCTTTGGCGAATACTCTGCAGCCATAATGCCCACAACAATCCCAGGAAAACCACCGCCACTGCCTATATCCACCCAGGACTTGCCTGAATCTTTCACACAGGTAAAGACCTGAACTGAATCAACGATATGCCGCTGCCAGAGGTCTGCGAGGCTATTCTTGGAGACAAGATTGATTCGCGGATTCCATTTGAGCAATACCTCTTCGAACTTTTCCAAACGTTCAATTGTTTCACGTGAAACATTCAGCCCTTCCAAAAGCTCCCTATCGCTCATCCAACTTTCTCCTGTGACCGCATATTCTTTCGCAACCGTGCCAACACCAAAGCCAGCCCTGCGGGAGTCATACCATTGATTCGGCTGGCCTTTGCCAAGGTTTCAGGACGTGCCAAAGACAGCTTTTGCTGTAGCTCCGCCGACAGGCCTTCGATCGTGCTATAGTCAAACCCATCAGGAATTACATGGCCCTCATCCCGTTTGACAGCTGCAATCTCCTTTTCTTGCCGAGCAATGTAATGCACATAGAGCGCATCTCGCTCCAGCTGTCGCCTCGTAACAGCATCCGTCTCATCACACTCAGGCAACAAAGAAATCAGATTTTCGAATTTGACATCAGGAAAGGCCAAGACTTCAAAACCAGTTCTCTTATTTCCATCCTGGTTAACGTAAATCCCAGACTCAGCGATCTGTTTTGGCGTAAAGACAGATCGCTCCAGAACAGCTCTGGTTGCTTCCAAACGCTCTACCTTTGCTTCAAATGCAGCTTTCCTGTCATCAGAAATGCACCCTACTGCAATAGCCAAGGGCGTAAGCCGTTGATCAGCGTTATCTGCCCGCAAGGATAGTCGGAATTCTGCCCGTGAAGTAAACATCCGGTAGGGTTCGGTAACACCATGCGTGGTCAGGTCATCAACCATGACGCCAATATAGCTGTTTGAACGTCCAAACTTTACGGGCTCCAGGTCGCGACACTTTGCTGCTGCACTTAGCCCAGCAACCAACCCCTGAGCTGCTGCTTCTTCGTAACCTGTCGTTCCGTTGATCTGCCCTGCAAGGTAAAGACCTGGGATATCTTTCAACGAAAGATCCAAGGAGAGCGCTCGTGGATCGATATAGTCATACTCGATCGCATATCCGGGTTGCAGAATTTCTGCGTTTTCAAGGCCTACGATGGAGCGAACATAGTCTAGCTGCACCTCCACTGGCAGGCTGGTCGAAATACCATTTGGGTAGACCGTATGGTCCGTGGCGCCTTCAGGCTCCAAAAAAATCTGGTGGGAGGTCTTATCCGCAAATCTGACAATCTTGTCTTCGATAGAAGGGCAATATCTTGGACCAACACCATCGATATGCCCCCCGTACATCGCAGAACGAGAAAGGTTTTTGCGAATGATCTCGTGGGTCGTTTCGTTGGTATGGGTGATTCCACAGACAACTTGCTTGGCCGACAATTCCTTGGTCATGAAGGAGAAAAACGTTGGATCCTCGTCCCCCGGCTGCCCTTCCAAAATGTCCCATTTGATTGTGCGTCCGTCCAGTCGCGGAGGAGTACCGGTCTTTAAACGCCCCATTGGCAGCTCAAAGCTGTCCAGCCGCTCAGCCAATTTGACAGAGGGACGATCCCCCATGCGTCCGCCAGGCTTGGACACATCCCCGATATGGATCACACCGCGCAGGAAGGTTCCAGTGGTCAGAATTACAGATTTGCTGTGAATTTCACTCCCATCAGCGAGGACTACGCCCGTTACCCGCTGTCCCTGCATCAGGAGGTCTGTGGCTTCCCCTTCAATGATCTGAAGGTTTTCCTGTGCTTCTGTACGTTTCAGCATCTCGCGTTGATAGATACCGCGATCAGATTGAGCGCGTGGCCCCTGAACTGCAGGGCCTTTGCGCCGATTTAGAAGCCTGAATTGAATGCCGGCGAGGTCAGCCACCTGCCCCATGACGCCATCCATGGCATCAATCTCTCGGACCAAATGTCCCTTTCCCAGGCCGCCAATGGCGGGGTTACAGGACATCACGCCGATACCCTTGCGGATCAAAGTGATCAGAGCGGTTTGTGCACCCATTCGCGCGGCAGCATGGGCCGCCTCGGTTCCCGCGTGACCGCCACCAATAACCACAACATCAAAATCCGAATGTTTCACGTGAAACACTCCCTATTTTCCAAGACAGAAACTGGAGAAGATCTCATCAAGGAGATTCTCGACGCCAACACGACCCACCAGCATTTCCAGGGATCGAACAGCTGACCGTATATCTTCAGCTGCAATTTCATAAAACTCTGATCCACGTTCCAAAACAAGCTGCGCTTGGTTCAAACTATGCAGGGCTGCCAACATCATCTCACGGTGTCGGGTGCGTGTTGCAACGCCAACCTGAGTAGAGCGATCCTTCAGCGTTTCTGAGATATGCATAACAAGGTGATCGACCCCCTGCCCCGTTTTCCCAGAGATCGAGCCAGTGGTATCCTCCCCACGCCTGTCGGCCTTGGGTCGAAGGCGAATATCTCCGGGCTTCATTTCCAAATCAATGGCTTCATCGGGTTCGACCAGGAACACACGCAGGTCCGCCTGTTCCGCCCGCTTACGGGCCAGTTCTATTCCGATGCCCTCGACATGATCATCGGTCTCTCTGATGCCGGCGGTATCCAATAGTGTGACAGGCAGACCACTAAGGTCCATTCGGACCTCAATCACATCCCGTGTCGTGCCGGCATATTCAGAGGTAATCGCCGCCTCGCGTCCGGCCAACATATTCAGAAGCGTAGACTTCCCAACATTTGGTGCGCCTATGATGGCCACTTCAAACCCGTCCCGGATACGCTCGGCAATTTTGACGCCCTCTGTCTCTGCCTGCAAATCCTGTGCAACCGCATTCAACAGGGCTGTTACCTCAGGTGTGACATCAACGGGGACATCCTCATCGGCAAAATCAATGGTGACCTCGATAAGGGAAGCCGCGCGGATTAGATCGACCCGCCATCTTTCGGCAAGCTCACCCAGGCCGCCAGACAGTACCACCTGGGCCTGTTTACGCTGCGCTTCGGTTTCCGCATCAATCAGATCGGCCAATGCTTCGACCTGGGCCAGGTCCAGCTTGCCATTTTCCATCGCGCGACGGGTGAATTCACCGGGTTCAGCCAGGCGAAGATCAGGGGTTTTGGTCAGTCGATCCAATACAGCGGAAACAACTGATGTGCTTCCATGTACCTGAAATTCAACAATATTTTCACCGGTAAAGCTGGCCGGCGCGGCAAAACTCAACACCAAAGCTTCATCCAGATGATCGCCATCCAGATCCAGCAGACAGCGCAGCCCCCGCCCTTTCGCAGGCAAAGGGCGGTCACAAATCTGATTGGCAGCGTCTAGAGCCAGAGGACCGGAAATCCGAATGACTGAGACCCCAGCCTTCCCCTGTGCGGAGGCCAGTGCAAAGATCGTATCCATCTTGGCCTTCCTCTTTAACTGGCCTTGAGCTGTTAGGTGTTCATTGAATCAAAGAAATCCGAATTGGATTTGGTTTGTTTCAGCTTACCCAGCAAGAACTCGACTGCATCGGTGGTGCCCATCGGGTTGAGGATACGCCGCAATACAAAGGTCTTTGCCAGATCGCCCTTGTCCACCAAAAGCTCCTCTTTCCGGGTGCCGGATTTGAGGATGTCGATGGCAGGATAGACCCGTTTGTCGGCAATCTTGCGGTCCAGAACCAGTTCAGAGTTACCAGTACCTTTGAATTCTTCAAAGATAACCTCATCCATACGGCTGCCCGTATCGATCAGTGCGGTGGCGATAATGGTCAGCGAGCCACCCTCTTCGATGTTCCGGGCGGCGCCAAAGAAACGTTTGGGACGTTGCAGGGCATTGGCATCTACACCACCGGTCAGAACCTTACCAGAAGACGGCACAACCGTGTTGAACGCCCTACCAAGTCTTGTGATCGAATCGAGAAGGATAACAACATCTCGCTTATGTTCGACCAGACGCTTGGCTTTTTCAATGACCATTTCAGACACCGCAACGTGGCGCGTTGCCGGCTCATCAAAGGTGGAGGAGACAACCTCCCCCTTTACCGAGCGCTGCATGTCGGTGACTTCTTCGGGGCGTTCGTCGATTAGCAGAACGATGAGATAGCATTCTGGGTGATTCTTCTCGATCGAGTTTGCGATGTTCTGCAAAATCATCGTCTTACCGGTGCGTGGCGGCGCCACGATCAGCGAACGCTGACCCTTGCCGATGGGCGCTACCAGATCGATCACACGGGCAGAACGGTCTTTCAGCGTTGGATCTTCGACTTCCATCTTCAGACGCTCATCCGGGTAGAGCGGTGTGAGGTTGTCAAAGGCAATCTTGTGACGCGCCTTTTCAGGATCTTCAAAGTTGATCTTGGTCACGCTGGTCATGGCAAAGTAACGCTCTGCCTCCAGTGGCGCCTTGATCTGGCCCTCGATGGTGTCACCAGTGCGCAGCGAATGTTTGCGGATCATATCCGGCGAAACATAGATATCATCCGGACCCGGCAGATAGTTGGCCTCGGGCGAGCGCAGGAAACCGAATCCATCCTGCAAAACTTCCAAAACGCCATCGCCGCCGATTTCCCAGCCCTCATCCGCGCGTTCACGCAGGATCTGGAACATCATCTCGCCCTTGCGCATGGTCGAGGCGTTTTCGATCTCCAGCTCTTCGGCCATAGACAGAAGGTTCTTGGGGCTTTGCGCCTTGAGATCAGAAAGATTGAGGGATTCGACGGTCATCAATATATGGCCTTTTTGCCCCGGCTATTTGGGGAGTGCTGCTATTATCAAGTTCGGAGAACACAAGTGCCCGGACGGGCCTGTTGGGGGCCATACATAGGGGCTGAGGGCTGATAAGTCAAACAGCCTCTCCAGAGGCGCTACAGCCGCTCTGTGAGCGTCTTGAGCCTGCCAGTGACCTGCACCCATCAGAACTTGAAGATCACCGAGACCACGATCACCACCATCAACAGCGTCGGGACTTCATTCATCATGCGATAGCGCCGCCCACTGAGTTTGTTCTGACCCGCAGCAAAGTCCCGCTGGCGCATCAAAAGCCAATAGTGGAACCAGGTCATGCCAATTACCGCCAGAGCCTTGCTCCAGGGCCACACAGAGCCCCAATCGACCAATCCTGGGGTTGCCGCCATGAACAAGCCTGCCCCCCAGGTCGCCATCATTGCCGGGCGCATGATGAAACGATGCAGTTTCTGTTCCATGGTGACAAAGATCGACAGGCTTTCAGGAACCTTCTCAGCCTGCTCCACGTGATACACGAACAGGCGTGGGAGATAGAACAAACCCGCCATCCAGCTGAGCACCGCCATGATGTGCAGCGATTTGGCATATGGGTAGAGGGTGAACATCCAGTCTGTCAGGTCCATCGGTCTCTCTCTCGGGCTTTGTTAGGCCACCCTTATAATAATAAAGAAAGATTTAAAGGATGATGTTTTTGTAGGGGCATGGATTTCAGTGGATTATTCAGTCCTTCACCGCCTTATCCCCAAGGTGGATAGATATACTGCCCCAATGTCGCCACATTGGTGACACTTTGGTTAACGCACTTAGAAATAAGGGAAATTAACCTTCTGTTAACTAAGATTACTATGGGGATAACCCTTGGAGGAATCGGGGAGATCACAGATATCCCGGTTTCACGAGTTATCCCAATCCACGGCGGAGGAATCAGCGGATCCTTTCGTGGAATTTTGGGTTTTCCTGTGCACTTGCTAAAACCTCGGAAAACCATACAAACCATCCTACAAACTTGCGCATCTTTTCCATGGGGTTTTCCACATGTCTGCCCACATCCTGTTGGCTTCCGGTTCCGAGATCCGTGCCCAGCTTCTGCGTCAGGCCGCCGTGCCCTTTGAGGTCCAGGTGGCCCGCGTCGATGAAGAAGCGATCAAAGCCGCACTTTTGGCGGAAGGGGCCGGCCCGCGTGATATTGCCGATGCCCTGGCCGAGGCAAAGGCGCGCAAGGTGAGCATGAAGAACCCAGGACCGCTGGTTTTGGGCTGTGATCAGGTGCTCGATTTTGAAGGGGCGCTGCTGTCAAAGCCCAAAACCGAAGAGGAAGCGCTGGCGCAGCTTAGTGCCATGCGTGGAAAACGACACATGCTCTTGTCTGCCGCGGTGATCTATCGTGACGGAGAACCGATCTGGCGTCATGTGGGACAGGTGCGGCTGCGGATGCACGACTGTTCGGATGGCTATCTTTCCTCTTATGTGGCGCGCAATTGGCAGAGCATTCAACATGCCGTTGGGGCCTATAAACTGGAAGAGGAAGGCGTGCGCTTGTTTTCCAACATTGAAGGGAGTTACTTTAATGTTCTGGGACTACCTCTGGTGGAACTGCTCAACTATCTGGGACTACAGGGTGTAATTGATCAATGAGCGATAAAAAGATCCCTCTGGCCGGCGTGATCGGCTGCCCTGTGGCACATTCCAAATCGCCACAGTTGCAAACACATTGGCTCAAGGCGCATGGCATAGCCGGACACTATGTCCCGATGCATGTGGAACCGGAAGATCTGGAGACGGTGATCCGGACCCTGCCCAAGGCGGGGTTTGTCGGTGTCAATGTCACCATCCCGCACAAAGAAGCGGTGATGAAGATCGCGGATAAGGTCACCGACCGGGCCAAACTGATGGGTGCGGCCAATACTATCATTTTTCGCAGTGATGGCAGCATTCTGGCTGATAACACAGATGGTTATGGGTTTATCACCAACCTGCACCAGGGTGCCCCGGATTGGGTTCCGGCGAGCGGACCGGCGGCGGTGTTGGGCGCCGGCGGGGCCTGTCGTGCGGTTGTTGCCTCTCTGATCGAGGCTGGCGTGCCGGAAATCCTGCTGACCAATCGTACCCGTGAACGGGCTGAGCAGCTTCAGAAAGAATTTGGCAAGCGTATTCAGGTTGTGGACTGGGTATTGGCTGGCAATATTATCGAAGATGCAGCCCTGGTGGTGAACACCACCTCGCTTGGCATGGTTGGCAAACCGCGCCTGCGGGTGCCACTGGATGGGTTAAAGCCAAATATGGTTGTCACCGATCTGATCTACTCCCCTCTTAAAACCGATCTGTTGCAGGCCGCCGAAGACGTCGGCTGCACTGTGGTTGATGGCTTGGGCATGCTGCTGCATCAGGCGGTTCCCGGTTTTGAACGTTGGTTTGGTCAGCGTCCTGATGTGGATACCGCCACGCGCGCGGCGGCTCTGCGATGACATTTCATCTTGGGCTGACGGGTTCCATCGGTATGGGCAAGAGCACCACTGCCGGTCTGTTTGAACAGATGGGCTGTGCCATCTGGGACGCGGATGCAGCGGTGCATCGGCTTTATGCTGCTGGTGGCGCAGCTGTTGCCCCGATGCGGGCGGCATTTCCCTCCGCCATTGTTGAGGAAGCCGTCAGCCGTGCGGCTTTGAAACAGATCCTCGCTAAAGATCCCGCAGCCTTTGCCCAGCTAGAGGCAATTGTTCATCCGCTACTGGCGGCGGACAGGCAGGCCTTTCGGGATCAGGCAACCAGCGATGTTCTGGTTTTTGATATTCCGCTGCTGTTTGAAACCGGCGGTGACGCTGCCATGGATGCTGTGGCCTGTGTGCGGGTCGACGCAGCCACCCAGCGGGCGCGGGTATTGGAGCGCGGCACCATGACGGAAGCTCAGTTCGAACAGATCCTGGCAAAACAGATGCCCATCGACGAAAAATGTGCCCGGTCGGATTTCATTATCGAAACTGATACCCTGGACCATGCCGAAACTCAGGTGCGGGCAATCCTGGACCAGATCAGAAAGACAGCAAAAGATGCGTGAAATCGTTCTCGATACTGAGACCACAGGTTTTGATCCTTTTTCCGGCGATCGCATCGTCGAAATCGGCGCCGTAGAGCTGCTCAACCACATGCCAACGGGCGAGACCTTTCACGTCTATATCAACCCCGAACGCGGCATGCCGCAGGAGGCCTTTGGTGTGCATGGTATCGGGCCAGACCTGCTGGAACCGCCGCAAAAACCGGAAAAAGGTCAGATCACCCTGCGCGACAAGCCAGTCTTTGCCAAATTTGGCCAGGCCTTCCTGGATTTTGTGCGGGATTCACAGATGGTGATCCACAACGCCAGCTTTGATATGAAGTTCCTCAACTTCGAGCTGGACCGGATGGGCCTGCGCACACTGCCAATGGAGCAGGCGCTGGACACATTGGCGATTGCCCGCAAACGCTTCCCCGGCTCACCGGCCACGCTGGATGCCCTGTGCCGCCGGTTTCATATCGACAACAGCAACCGAACCCTGCACGGCGCTCTGCTCGATTCCGAAATTCTTGCGGATGTCTATCTGGAGCTCATTGGTGGACGCCAGCCGGACTTTGGCCTCTCCACAACCGCCAGCTCTGGTGGCCAGGTTGTCGAGGATTGGCGCCCTGCCCCACGCCCGACCCCGCTGTCGTCCCGTTTGACCGCACAAGAGGCCGAGGCGCATGAGGCCTTTGTTGCCAAAATGGGTGAAGATGCCCTTTGGAACCAAAAACAGGGCTAGAGAGACCCTGCTTTCGATAAATAAAAAACGCCGCTGACATGGGTCAACGGCGTTTTTGTTTTCATCTCTGCGCAGATTACTGCTGCGGAGCGGCCTCGGCCTGACGGCGGGACAGTTCGTTCCGGTAGATCGCGACAAAGTCGATGTTGTCCAGGTTCAGCGGCGGGAAGCCACCGTCACGGGTGATGTCCGACACGATGCGACGCAGGAAGGGGAAGGTCATGCGGGGGCATTCGATCAGCAGGAAGGGGTGCAGCTGGTCTTCTGGCACACCTTCGATGTTGAAGACGCCGATATATTCGATCTCCAGCACAAACAGAACGTCGCCGCCCTCTTTGTTCTTGGACTCGATGTTCAGCTTGGTCATGACCTCATACTGGTTCTCAACCGAACGTTTCTTGGCATCCAGGTTGACCGAAACATTGACGTCGGGCTGAACTTCGCCACCGGCGCCTTTTTGGGCCATGACGTTTTCAAAGGACATGTCACGGATGTATTGACCCAGGATATTCATCTGGACCTGGGGCTGCTGTGCGCCCCCGTTTGCGCCATTCTCGGCCATTGAGATACTCCTAAAAAATCAGTTTGGACCGTGCTTAACAGCTTGGTTCCGGTATCTCAACGGCTAGGAACAACCACAGGGATGTGACGGTTTATTTTGGCCCTTCGACCCAGCCTGATGGCTTTTGATTGGGCTTCCTTGGCGTCACCTCCTCAAAATCACCGTCAATGACATCACCCTGTCCCGGATGCTGCGCGTGGTGCCCGCTGCGCGGTTGCCCCTGCCCTGGCATACCGGATCCATGCATGGTGCCCGATCCCATCTGGAACTGCGCCACCGTGACCCGCTTGCTGATGTAGCGATAGACCGCGATCCGCACCGGCGGCATCAGCAGCGCAAATCCAAAGGCATCGGTGAAAAAGCCAGGCGTCAACAAGAGCGCGCCGGCAAATAGGATCATCGCCCCATGGGCCAACGGTTCGGCCGGATCAGACAGGGTCTGAAAGGAGTTTCGCATCTGTCCCATCGCCAGTCGCCCCTGCGAGCGCACGAGGGTGGTGCCCAGCACCGCAGTCAGCACCACGATGGCCAAAGTCGGCCACAGACCAATCGCGCCGCCGACCTGGATGAACAGGCCAATTTCAATGAGAGGCACCATCAGAAAGGCGAGAAAAAGATACATTTAGCGGTTTCCTCTGAACATACGCTGGACGGTAGACTTGCCACCCTTGACCCCCTACATAAGGAGAGAACGCCCGGGTTTCAAATCGGGCTTGGAATATCCAGCGAGAGGTTCTTATGGAGTCGCCTTTGATTAGTCTTTTGGTTTTGGCCGGCATTGCGGTGTTTTTGATCCTGCGTCTCAGAAGCGTTCTGGGCACACGCGAAGGGTTTGAGAAACCACAGGTTGCCCCTTCACAAAAGCGCAGCAATGGACCGGACCTCGAAGTGATCGAGGGCGGACCGGACCGCGACATTACCGACTATGTCGAAGAAGGGTCGGAACAGGCAAAGGCGCTGGCAGCAATGAAGCGGGTCGAGCCTTCGTTCCAGGTGGGTGAATTTGTTCAGGGAGCCCGCAGCGCCTATGAAATGATCCTGATGGGATTTGAGCAGGGTGCCTTGGACGATATTCAGAACTTTCTTGCCGAGGATGTTTTTGACAGCTTTGTCGAGGCCGTTGCACAGCGCGAAGATCAGGGTTTGACCATCGAGGCGGAGTTCATCGGGGTGCGTGAAACCGCTGTGGTGGATGCGATCTTTGATGAAACCACCGGCGTTGCCGAACTGACCATGCGTTTTGTCGGAGAGCTGACCTCGGTTGTGCGCAACCGCGAAGGTGAAATCGTCGAAGGCGATGCCAAAGCGATCAAACGCCAGAAAGATATCTGGGTCTTTGCCCGCAGCATGGGTGGTGATGATCCAAACTGGCAGTTGGTCGCCACGGACGGGTGAGTGCAATGCTCCGGGATCTTTTCCGGGCTGCGGTTCTTGCAGGGGCTGCGATGATGGCCACAGGCGCAGGCGCCGAAACCACCTATGAGATGTTGGATTTCTCTCAGCTGAAGGGCTGGGAGAAAGACAATCACGCCGCGGCTCTCAAGGTCTTTCTGGAAACCTGCCCTGATCTCAAGGATCAGGACTGGCAGAACCTTTGTGCTTTGGCGCAATCCCAGTCGCAGTCCGCTTCCCAGACGGAAGGCGCAGTGGGGGCGCGCAGTTTTTTCGAGCTGTTCTTTCGGCCGGTGCTGATCGAAGATGGCACCCCCGGCCTGTTCACAGGTTATTTTGAACCGGAGCTGGATGGGTCCCGCTATCGCACCTCGCGCTTTCGCTACCCGGTTTACCGGATGCCGCCTGAGGCAAAACACAGCAATCCCTGGTTGCCGCGCCGCGATATTCTGAACGGGCCAGTGATGCAGGGGCGCGGGTTGGAGATCGCCTGGGTTGATGACCCGGTTGAGCTGTTCTTTCTGCAAATTCAAGGATCTGGCCGCATTCGCCTGAACGGTGGCGGCATGCTGCGGGTGGGTTATGGTGGCGCCAATGGCCATCCCTATCGCTCCATCGGTACAGAACTGGTGCGCCGTGGCATCTACAAGGCGCATCAGGTCAGCGCCCAGGTGATCAAGGCCTGGGTCCGACGCAATCCGGCTGCCGGGCGCGAGCTGCTGTTGCACAACCCCTCATATGTCTTCTTCCGTGAAATTCGCAAAATCCGCCCTTCCAAAGGCCCGTTTGGCGCCATGAACCGCTCGGTGACAGCCCTGCGCACCCTGGCGGTGGATCCCAAATTTACGCCGCTTGGCGCGCCTGTCTGGATGGAAAAGGACGGCGAAACCCAGATGCGGCGCTTGATGATTGCGCAGGATACCGGATCGGCTATCAAGGGCGCACAGCGCGCAGATGTTTTTTACGGCACTGGCGATAGCGCAGGTCAGGCCGCAGGTCGGCTGCGCGATCCGGGCCGGATGGTTGTGTTGCTGCCAATTCAACGCGCCTTTGCGCTGGTTCCGGAAGACTACTGATGAGCAGGCGCAAACTGACTTCTGAAGAGGTGGATCTGTGGCATCAGGTGGTGGAACACGCCGAGCGGCTGCATCCGGGCAGCCATTCCACTCCGCCCAGCCTGCCGCTGCCAAAACCCAAACCGGCAAAGGCGCCTCAGGTACGTCCCGAGAGTTTTCTGGAGGCCTTTGAACTGGGCAGTCGGGCCAAGCCAAAACCGCAGCGTCACAGTCTGAAGCCCACACCTGGCAAGGCCTTGGCGGCAAGCCCATTGCAGATGGATGAAAAGGCCTTTCGTCGGATGAAACGCGGCAAGTTGAAACCCGAAGGCAAGCTTGATCTGCATGGCATGCGGGTGGATAGCGCTCATCCGGCGCTCACCCGGTTCATCCTGTCGGCTCAGGCCTCGGGGAAGCGCTTGGTTCTGGTGGTCACAGGCAAAGGCAAGGACCGCGACACGCCCGGCCCGATACCGGTGCCGCGCGGCGTTTTGCGCCACCACGTGCCCCAATGGCTGGCGCTACCGCCGCTGGCCCAGGCGGTTTTGCAGGTTACTCAATCCCATGTCACCCATGGCGGAGAGGGCGCCTATTACGTCTACCTGCGGCGCACCCGCTAGGCCTGAATCCTGGCTGGTTCAGCGCTCGCCGCCAGTAAAGGTGACCAATTGGGCCGCGCCGACCATATCTTTGTCGATAACGGTTGTTGGCAGGATTTCGGTGAACTCTGCCACCACCTGAGGCCTTGTATCAAAGGCATCTTCGGTTGCCTGTGCTTCGTTCAACAGGGCGAGAAACGTGGGTGAGGTTGCGGTTACAAAATGGCCGGACCCTGCATTTTCCGCAAAGGCTGTGGTGTCAATGATTTCTATCGGCAAGTCAGAGACTGCATCGATTGAGCTCAGACTTCCCAGACGCTCGCGGCTGTGGGTGCCGCGGATACGTCTGGAAATGTTCAGAATCGTGTCCTTCCTCGATACAAAGACCACAAAGGGTTCCGGCACCTTTTGGAATTGCTGCAGCTGGCTGCGGAACACATCGAGATCCAGATCTGGTGACAGCAGAATTACCCCAGCAAGGCTTTGCTCCGACCAATTGGGTGATCTGATTTCGATTTGACGCAGGGCCTCCATTGCCAGTACAGACCCCATGGAATGCGCTGCCAGAACGATCCGCCTTGCTCCGGCCTTTTTCAGGTGACGCAAAAGCCGCTCCAACCCATCGCGGGCAAACAGGACGCTGTCGCCGTCATAGGCATAGCCTAGCGGGCTACCCAGGCTTGGCCAGGAATAGACAATTGTAGCCCCCGGCGTATTCAGATCATGGGCTAACTGCGCCGCGCGAAAGGCGGTCTCGGTCTGGGTGCTATTAAAGCCATGCACAAAAACCAGCACGTCCCGCTCATTAGGAGGGTATTGGTTTAACTCGGTTTTGAGGCGGCGATCAAAATCTGATAACTCTTGGAACTGATGACGCGCAGCCAGGGTGAATTCGGTTTCGGGATCTGGGTTTGCATAGCCAAACTCCAGCATCCCCGGCGTATGGTTTGGCGGGATAGAGACCGTCAGTTCCAACAGGCTGTAGTCTTCGCTCCGTTCCGGCCCAAAGGATCCATCCGGCAGTTCGGCCCGGTTGGTGGCAACAAAGATGGTTTTTGGAGTACCAACAGTCAGGGCCTCGGGCGTGACCGGAGACAGGCTACGATCCGTACAGCCCAGGGTCAGACAAAGGCTGAGACCAGCAGCAATACGGAAGAAAATCATAAGTAACCTATGGTGAATTTGACCAGGGTGAATTGGCCATAGGCTAGCAAGCCTATAGCCAAATGAAAACAGCTCTCTACCAGGTCACACCGAGGGGTCCAACTGCTACAGAACGTAGCGGCTGAGGTCACTTTTGCCGGCCAGCTCGCCCAGGTGTTTGCTGACAAAGCTGGCATTGACGGTGACCTTTTCCCCGCCTTTGTCCGGGGCGGTGAAAGAAAGCTCCTCAAACACCCGCTCTATCACCGTGTAAAGGCGGCGCGCGCCGATGTTTTCTACGGAGTGATTCACCTCAGCTGCAATCTTGGCAAGCGCCGCAATCCCATCTTGGGTGAAGGTCACTTCGACTTCTTCGGTCTGCATCAGGGCAGTGTATTGCAGGGTGAGCGCATTGTCGGTTTCAGTCAGAATGCGAATAAAGTCAGCCTCGTTTAGCGAGCGCAGGTTGACCCGGATCGGCAGGCGGCCCTGCAATTCCGGCAGCAGGTCAGAAGGCTTGGCCACATGAAAGGCGCCGGAGGCAATGAACAGGATATGGTCTGTTTTGATTGGCCCATGTTTGGTGCTGACCGTGGTGCCTTCGATCAGGGGCAGCAGATCCCTCTGCACGCCTTCGCGGCTGACATCGCCCCCGCGCGCATCCGAACGGGCGCAGACCTTGTCGATCTCATCCAGAAAAACGATGCCGCTTTGCTCAACCGATTCAACGGCAGCACGTGTGACAACCTCATCATCCAGCAGCTTATCGGCCTCATCGCTGATCAGCACATCATAGCTTTCGGCCACGGTCATCTTTTTGCGCTGGGTGCGCCCGCCCATGGCCTTGCCCAGCATATCCCCGATGTTGAGCATCCCCATATTGCCAGCGCCAGGCTGACCGGGAATTTCAAACATATTGCCCATCGGGTTGCTGCTATCGGCGACATCCAATTCGATCATAGCATCATCCAACTGCCCCGATTTCAGTTTTTTGCGAAAAACTTCGCGGGTGATTTCGCGGGCGTCCTCCCCGGCGAGCGCGTCGATCACCCGCTCTTCGGCGGCTTTTTGCGCCTTGGCGGTGACGTCTTCACGCATGAATTCGCGGGTCTGGACAATAGCGCTGTCCACCAGATCGCGGATGATCTGTTCCACGTCCCGCCCAACATAGCCCACTTCGGTGAACTTGGTGGCCTCTACCTTGATGAAAGGCGCGCGGGCGAGTTTCGCCAGGCGGCGCGAGATTTCGGTTTTACCAACGCCGGTTGGCCCGATCATCAAGATGTTCTTGGGATAGACTTCGTCGCGCAGATCATCCGACAGCTGCTTGCGGCGCCAGCGGTTGCGCAGTGCCACGGCAACGGCGCGTTTTGCGTCGTTCTGTCCGATGATAAAACGGTCCAGTTCAGAAACGATTTCGCGGGGGGTCAGGTCAGTCATGGCAGGTCTCGTTTCAGTGGGAAGGAGGAAGGCGGTGCAGCGGCAGCACAGCGCCCAAAGGAGAGAGCAGGGCCGCCCGGATCCGCGCCCAGAAGGCGCCAAGGATCACCAGGAAGAAACCCAGCAAAAGAATGGTCATGGCCGCGCCCTCGCCATCAAAGACGGTGCTGGCCAGGGTCACGCTATAGCCGATAGCGGCTATCAGGAAAGATCGGCGGTCAATGATAATGGCCACCAGGGCAAATCCCAGCAGGACCACAACAAGGGTCAGCTGCGCGCCAGAGGTGCCACTGTCCAGCAGGCTCAGCGCGATGGTATTGACCAGCGCCGGGGCGGCAACAACATGCAGCCAGAACCCCTGCGCTGCGCGCCGGGTGACGCGATGCGGATCGCTGAGATCAAACATCATCGCCACGGCAAAGACGGCAATCCCTACAACCAATGTCACCCAGGCAAAGGGACCAGAGGCAGAAAACAGGAAGAAATCGCTGATGCCTTCGGGCCGACCAGCTTGCTCAGCGGCCATCATCAGGGTGAGGGCAAAGACCCCCAGCGCAATCAGCGCCATGGCAAAGGGAACGCGAAAGCGCAGCCAAAACAGCGCCACTGCAGCTGTGGTCAGCGCCATCGGCAGCGGCAGGCTCGACAGGTCGTTTTGCGCCACCATGAAAGGTTCCGAGAAAAAGGCCGTCATCCCGGTCCCGGCATTGGCAGCCCAAAGCAGCGAGAGCGCGATGGCCGGGGCGATCATCCGGCGGCGGCGAATGAAATACTCGGCAAAGACCCACAGCACCACAGCCCCCAGCGCCGAGGAGGAAATGGTCTTTTCCACATAGCCGCCTAAGGAGCCGGCGATAAAGGCGGCGGTAACAGCTGCCCAACCCGAGGCCAGAATGAGCATGCCGATGACAATGAAAATCTCGTTGAAGCCTTTGAACAGCTCAAAGGGTTCATCTCCAGGCGAGAGATCTTCGCGCGCCCCACGCCGACTGTGGGACAGGGCCAGCAAAGAGGCCGCCTGGGCCTCGCTGATCAGGCCAGAGCCAACGGCCGCGCGAATATCATTCTGGTCGATCTGGCTCACATCAGCTCTCCGGGGTGGCTTCTGCCGTATCGGTATCCGCAGCGATGCTTTCGACCGTCAGTCGTCCATTTGTATAGACGCAGATATCAGCAGCAATCGCCATGGCATCACGGGCCACGGCCTCGGCGTTGCGCTCACTGTCCATCATGCCACGGGCCGCTGCCAGCGCAAAATTCCCGCCCGAGCCAATCGCCGCTACGTTATGTTCCGGCTCCAGTACATCCCCGGCGCCAGTGATCACCAAAAGCTCGACCCCGTCGGTGACGATCAACATGGCTTCGAGTTTTTGCAGGTATTTGTCGGTGCGCCAGTCTTTGGCGAGCTCAACACTGGCCCGTGCCAACTGGCCCGGCGTGGCCTCAAGCTTGGCCTCCAGCCGTTCCAACAGGGTAAAGGCATCGGCGGTAGAGCCAGCAAAACCGACAATAACATCAAAGCCGCCAGGTGACAGACGGCGCACCTTGCGGGCGGTGCCTTTGATCACGGTCTGCCCCAAGGAGACCTGCCCATCGCCGGCAATGACCACTTCGCCACCCTTTTTGACACCAATGATGGTGGTTCCGTGCCAGCCGGGGAATTGATCATCTGCCATTTAAGCCTCCAGTTTTGTTGCCTTCTATATGGATCTATCTCCGATGCTGTACAAGACTCGGCCGGATCAGCGGGCTTTGACCGTCCATCTGTTTTTGCCCCGGCTTGTTTCAACGCCGTTAATAAATTGCTTACGCGCTATGCACAGAGCGCAAATCGGGACTGATAAATGGGCAATTGTGAGACTCAGCAAGCTCTCCTACATGGAGCTTACAAGCAGACAACATGAATACACACGAACTTAAAGGACTAGTGCAATGACGACCGCAAACCTCCATGCGCCGCTGGGCGCAGTCTCCGTTCTTCGTTTGGTAGACGGACTCATGAACTTCAAAACCAATATGGTTGAATGGAATGAATCTCGCCAGACCCGCAAAGCGCTGTCTCAGCTCACTGCGGCACAGCTGGAAGACATCGGCCTGTCCCGGGCAGATATCACCAAACTGTAAGATCTACAGACCGGGTGCAGGATGCACCAGACGAGATAAGCCGCTCCAATCTGGGGCGGCTTTGTCTTTTTAGGAACTTAGCCGGTAAGCAGTTGCCTGATCCGGCAGCCAGGCCTCAATCGCGGCAGTGGCAACGATGTGCACCGCATCAGATTCAGGGTCCGTTACATTCAACCCGCCCTTGACGGCCCGCACGGTGGCGCGCCCACGGGGCAGGTCCTGCGCTACAAGATCACAATCCACCTGCGCCGGATCCTGCACCGCAATGGTGACATCCACCTGCATTTCGCTGTGATCAATACCCAGTTTGGCAAATAGGGTGATCGAGGAATGATGCAGCGAGTCCTGCACTGCCCGCCGCGCGGCCTTGGTGTAGTCCTGACCATAAAGATCGTTGCCAGTACCCATTTCCAGAATAATACGCTTGTTGCTCATGACATCGCCTCCATATCAAACGAGACAATCACCGCGGCATTGGCGATCACCGTCACGCTCTCAGCGTTGGGTTTTGCCACGTCCAACCCACCTTGCGTCACCGTAATGCTGGGCTGACCATAGGGAAATATCGCCTTCAGCGTGTCGATATCCACCTGATCTGGTTTTGCCACGCCAATCTCCGCATCAATGATCATGGCCTCTTTGGGAAAATCAAACAGCTCCGCAATGCTCACCGAGTTGTGCCAAAGCGCATCCTTGAGCGCGCGTTTTGCCGCCTCGGTGTAATCTTCCCGCCGCAACGACGTCCCCATGCCAAACTCCACCAAGACCCGTGTTTTACTCATGCCGACCTCCAGTCTCTCTGGCCTGTCACTCTCCGCAGCGCAGCTAAAAAGAAAACCCCCATTCTTCATTTGGCCACAAATATCCCGGGGGATAGGCCCACTAGGGCCTATGGGGGCAGCGCCTCCTTTTGAGCCAATGGCATCTGCCCCTAAGCAATCATTCACCAGATCGGATCATGTTGCGAATTCTTACCGCCTTCTCAAAATGATCCAGCTGATGGGTCTCAATCCACCAGCGCGCCACTTGCATCAGCAACAGCGGTTCATCGTTGCGATTTTTGAAAAACGCATAGAAAGACAGGCCGACACCAGGGCCTTTCTTGGCGATCTTATCGTCGCAGACTGCAATCGCTTTTTGACGAAATTCAGGGGTCATAAACCGGCCTTTCAAACCAAAAAAGACGCCCCCATTTGAGGACGCCTTTTGAAACGCAGTGATCGAATGGATCAGATGGAATCGTTGATCCAGCTCTGCAGCGCGGCCTTGGGGGCAGCACCGGCACGGTTGGAGACAACCTGACCGTCCTTGAAGATGAACAGCGCCGGAATGCCGCGTACGCCCATGGCCGCAGCGGCGTTGGGGTTGCTGTCGACATCCACTTTGGCGATCTTGATCTTGTCGCCATATTCCGCCGCCAGCTCTTCCAGAGCGGGGCCGATCTGTTTGCATGGACCACACCATTCGGCCCAGAAATCCACCACAACGGGGACTGCGGAGTTCTTGACTTCGGCGTCAAATGTTTCGTCGGTGACGGCTACGGTGGACATGGGAATGTCTCCTGAATTCTATGGCAACTGGAGTTGGAACCTAGGTAGCGCGTAACCAATCGTCAAGGTTTCAGCACCGGCTTGAGTGCTTCTGTCACAAGATCGTGCGGCAACATCATCAGGCTGGCGTTACGGGTCCACAAAAGTGCGGTCTCGATCTTGCGATCCGGGTAGATCTGCGCCAGCGCAGCAGCATAGGCACCCATCTGGCGCAACAACCCCTTGGGGCAGCTCTGCGCCTTTTCCGGCACCGCGGCATTAGATTTGAAATCCACCACCAGAACCCTGTCCGGGGTCACGATCAACCGGTCGATGATGCCATAGATACGCTGGCTGCCTAGCTGGGCAGTGACCGGCACCTCGGCCAGGGCTTCAGGCGCAAAGATATGGGAAAGCTGCGGATTGCTCAAAACAGCACTGGCTTCGGCCAAGAGTTCAGCACCATCTGTGGCCTCCGGCAACAGGCGCTCAGTTAACAGTGGCCAATCGGCGCTTGGCTGAGGGGGCAGATGTTCCAGCAACAGATGCAACCGGCTACCGCGCGCCTTTGCTTCTTCTTCGTCCAGTCCCTGATCACCAGGCAGCGCCTTGGCCCCGCCCAGATCAGAGGGCTTAATCGCGGGCTCCGGCGCCACATAGGCAGGCGCTGGCTGGGTAAAGACCTCTGGCAGAACGGGGCGGATTTTTTCCTTCACCTCATGCGCCACCAGATCCAGCGCCTCCCAATCTCCATGGCTCAGACGCAGGCCCTCGCCTCCGGGCAGATCGCAGGCTGTGGCACCCCCTTCAATCAGGGCCGCCTCGACCCGCTGATACCAGCTGTCGCCCTCTTTTGAGAGCGTCCCGGCAGTGGCCACAATCAGCCACTTTTCCGCTCGGGTCAGCGCCACATACAAGAGCCTCAATCGCTCATTCTGTTGCTTTTCCTGTGCTGCCTCGCGGGCGGAAAACAACAGGTCCGGCATCTGATCCTTGGGCAGCTTCCACAGCGGCGTGCCATCCGCCACCATGATCTCGGCATCACTGGGCGCATTGCGTTTGGCGGTATCGGGCAGGATCACAATTGGCGCTTCCAGCCCTTTCGAGCCATGCACCGACATGACCCGGATCATATCCCCCGAGGCCCCCATCTGCCGTTTGATTTCCAGATCATCGGTCTGCATCCAGACCAGAAACCCGGTGAGGCTGGGGATATCCGAACGTTCATAGGCCAACGCCTGGCTGAGCAGCGCATTGATGCCATCCTCGGCTTCAGGCCCGAGTCGGCCCAGCAGCATCTGCCGTCCTTTATGGCGGGTCAGAATGCGCTCAATGAGATCAAAGGGCCGTAGAAAGTCGGTCAGATCGCGCAGATCATCCAGCACAGCCATGGTCTCGGGGAAATCCTCCCGGCGGTCGCGCAGGGCAGGCCACAGGTGTTTGCTGCTACGGCGATGGGCGAGATCAAACAGCATCTGTTCGGACCAGCCAAACAGCGGCGATTTCAAAACCTCGGCCAGGGCCAGTGAATCCTCAGGTGTGGCCAGAAAGGACAAGAGCGCGGCGATATCTTTCACCGCCAGTTCTGCCCCAACCTTCAACCGGTCGGCACCGGCAATGGGCAGATTGGCATTTTTACAGGCGCGGATGATTTCCGAAAACAACTCGGAGCGGCGCTGTACCAGAATAAGAAAATCCCCCGCATGCACGGGGCGACGTTGAAATGTGCCGCGTTTGGGGCCGTCTTCGGGGATGGTGACTCGTGTGTCGATCATCTCCTTGATTTGGCGGGCGATGCGCTCGGCCAGAATGACCGTATGATGGCGGCTGCCGGGGCGGTCCACCGGATCGGTCCAGTCGCTGTCATCGTCATCATCGGTCTTATCCACGGCAGGCCAGAGATCCACCCGTCCAGGCAAGTCGGACTTAAAAGCGCGGTGCAGGGCATCGGCGTGAAAGCCGGCGCGGGGGCTATCTTTGAACACCAGATCCACCAGCCGGAGGATGGCGGCGGAGGAGCGAAAGGAGAATTCCAGCGCCGCATTCTGTAGGCCAGAGCCGGATTCAGAAAGCCGATTGGCAAACTCCACCTGCATCCGGTCAAAGGCATCAGGATCCGCACCCTGAAAGGAATAGATCGACTGCTTTTTGTCGCCCACCACAAAGATGGTGCGTTCCACATCGGACCGGGCACCCTCGCCGGCAGTGAATTCCTGCGCTAGTTTCTCAATCACGTCCCATTGCACCGGGCTGGTGTCCTGGGCCTCATCCACCAGAATATGATCGATGCCGCCATCCAGACGATAGAGCACCCAGGCCGCCACCGCCGGGTCATTCAGAAGATGGCGCGCGTTGAGGATCAGATCATCAAAGTCGAGCCAGCCACGTTGCTGTTTGCGCGCCTCATATTCTGGCAGGAAGGTCTGGGCAAATTGATGCAGATCGTGGGATTTCCGTGCCGCCACCAGCGCCAGCCGTTTGGCGCGGGCGTCTTCCACCCGCAGCATCAGGGGCTCCAACTGATCCATCAGGCTATGGTTGGCTTCGCGCAGTTTTTTGGTCGGGAACTTGCCGACCTTGGCAGTGAAGGGATCCGCAGCCCCGGCCCCGGTCAGGAAGATGCCTTCCAGCGTGGCCAGATCGCTCAGGGTTGGCGTGGTGATACCTGCAAGTTTGGCAGCAGCGCGTTGGTCAGTGGTGCCGCCGGTTTCCAGCATGGCACGGGTGCGCGACAGCAGCTCCGCCTCGCCGCCGATGAATACCAAAGCTTCCAAACCCGCCGAGTCAAACCCGTCAGGCAGTTCAAACCGCGATAGCAGCCCGGACCAGTCCAGCGGGACCTCAAACTCGGCCCGGCGCTGACACAGGGCCGCAGTGAGATCTTCAAAATCGCTGCCACCAACATGGCGTGCCAGCGGCTCTACCAGATGGGCCATCTCACCCTTGGCCATGTCCTCAACAATCTCGGCGCGCAACAGGGAGGCGGCGCGATCTTCCATCTCGGAAAACTGCGGGCTGACCCCGGCCTCCAGCGGAAAGCGCCGCAGCAGCGACGAACAAAATGAGTGGATTGTCTGGATTTTCAGCCCACCCGGCGTTTCAATTGCGCGGGCAAAGAGCGTGCGCGCCTGGGCCAGGTCTTCAGGCGCGGTATTGACCTCGCCCAATTCGCTGAGCGCAGCGGTGAGTTGATCGTCGCGCAGCATGGCCCATTCGCCGAGGCGCTGAAACAGGCGGTTCTGCATCTCGCTAGCGGCGGCCTTGGTATAGGTGAGGCAGAGGATGTGCTGCGGCTGCACGCCCTTCAGCAGCAGGCGTGCCACACGGTCGGTCAAAACCTTGGTCTTGCCTGACCCGGCATTGGCGGCCAGCCAGGTCGAGGCATCGGGTCGTGCGGCGCGAAACTGCGCTTCCGAGGCGGCATCGCGGTGCTTTGGAGAGATGTCGCTCATGTCAGATCCTCTGGCTCGGGCGTGGCGCTACGGTCCCATTCACCAAAGCGGGCGAGGTGATCAAAATCGCCGGCAATATCGTCGCGGTGCACCATGCGGCGGCTGGAATAGCCCTGATCCTGCTCAAAATAGGCGCCGATCAGCTGCTTCAGCTCCTCCCAGATCTTGGCCGGGGGCTGATCCTGCAGCGGCGCGGGCACTTCCTTCAGATTGCTGCCCAACCCAATAAAGGCAGCGCGGGCGACCTCGGCGGGGCCAATCTCCTTGAACGCCCCCTCTTCGGCCATCGCGGCCTCGATCAGCAATTGTTTTTCGAACTTCTTTTGCTGTGCCTCCGAGGGGGGGGCGCCAGTCTTGTAGTCATACAGATGCAGAAAACCGCGATCGTCCTGATCAATGCGATCAGCGCGGCAGGCAATGGTGAAATCCAATGGCTCCAGCCGGGCCTCGCCCATGACCTCGAGTTTCAGCGGCATGCCACGGGTCTGGCGGGATTGTTCTGCCAGGATGAATTCGCTGGCCAGACGCTGAATGCGGCTGAGCCACAACAGACGCGCTACGGGCCAGGGGACATCGCGTTCCAATAAGGCACGTGCGGTTTCAATCAGGTATTCTGCCGTTAGGCGGCTGGGATCTTCCAGACTGTCGCGGATAAAGACTTCAAAGATTTCATGCACCACAGTCCCGCGCAGCAATGCGTCCGGTTCCTGCACCAATGGGTTCAGCGGTCGCAGCCGCAGCACATGTTTGGCATAGATCGCATAGGGATCGCGGATCAGCCGTGGAATTTCGGTGATGGTCAGCCGACGCGGACGGCTGGCAACGGGTGGACGCGGAGAGGGGCGCAGGGCGCTGGGAATTTCATTGGGGTGTTCCAGAGCTTCGGCCCAGCCCAACCATTCCTGCCCCCGTGCCCGCATGGCATCCAATGCGGATTTACCGCCCTGATCGGGCAGGCCAGACAAAAGGTTGGTCAGACGGTTGAGCCAGCGCGAGGCCACCGTGTCAGCCTCATCCGAGCGCGCGGCACGGGTGAGCCAGACCTCGGGTGCGGCCACCGCCTGCTGAAAATCATGCGCCGAGAGGCCAATACGGCGTTCGGGCAGCAAGAGCCCGGCCTGATGGCGCAATTGCCGATTGAGCCAGGGGTCTGGCTTGGCGGCTTCGGGCCAGCTGCCCTCGTTCAGCCCGCCGAGGATCACCAGATCGGCGCCCTGCACCCGGGCCTCCAGCGTGCCCCAGATCATGATGGAGCCATAGGGGGTGTCGCGGTCGCGCACCTCGCCCTGGGACAGGATGGCTGACAGAAGATCGGCAAAATCGCGCGCTGACATTTCGCCACCATAGGCAGCTTCGGCCTCGAGGTTGGCAAAAATCTTGAGCGCCTCAATGCCGGCTTTTTTGTCCCAAAGCGTGCCGCTTTCGCCGGCGCCCTGTACCTGACTGCCGGCGGCAATGGCTTCGGCTCGGGCGCGCAGTAGCGCCACCCAATCGGTGAGGGGCAGCGGTGCGACCACCTGTTGGTCTGCAAAGTTCTGCGCCAGCCAGTCGATCCAACCGGGGGTTAGATCGCGTTCAGTGCCAAAGGCTTCAAAGCTGGCAGCATCGGGAAAGGGCGGTCCATTGCGGCGCAGATCCAACTCATAATCGCGGGTATGGCGCAGATGCTCACCGCGTGCGGCCTCGGCACTGCTGCCATCATGGGTCAGCGGGTGTTTCAGCAGGGTAAGCAGCGCATCCGCCGTCAGCGGGCGGCAGAACAGCTCCGCCACATGGCGCAGGAAACGCCCCGGAGGTGTCAGTTGTAGCGGCAGGCCGGCGGAATCATCCGGCAGGATGCCCCAGCGATCCAGCGCTGCAGATACCAGGCGGGTCAGCATCCGGTCAGGTGAGATCAGCGCAGCCGTCTTGCCCTCCTCGGCGGCCTGGCGCAGACGCAGAGCAATGGCCAGGGCCTCGCCGCGCGGGTTTGGGGCCTCGACCAGGGTGACATCGGCGCAGGCCTGGTCCAGCTCCGTGAGCTTTGGCCCTTCACTCATCCAGGCATGGGTAACAGGCGCCGGGCGCAGCGCCAGCGAGACCAGTCGATTGCGCGGCAGCGAGGCAGGTTGATCCGGGCTCCAGCGCTGCACATCACTGGGGGTCATGTCGAGATCCGATACCAGCTTGGCAAAGCGGTATTGCGGGTGATCCTCGGAGGTCAGCGCATCGCGCAGATGGGTCCAGACCTCGGCTGGCTGTTCATAGTCATAGCCCGGCAGCACCACCGCGCCCTGCGGCAGGCGGGCGATGGCTTCCATCAGCATATGGGTGGTGCCGCGCGATCCGGTGGAGCCGGCCAGGATAACCGGGTGCTGGGGCGGATCCATCTCCCACTTGGCGATCAGGTTCTCGACCATCTGGCGTTGCCGGGCCTGCACATCAACGGTGTCGCTATGCAGATCAACAAATTGATCCACAATGCCAATGAACTGCTGTGCCCGCGCCCAATGGCCGGACATATCCGAAATATCCAGGTTGCGGATCAACTCGGTGCTGACCCCTTCGCTTTGCATTTCATCGACCAGATTGGCGAGACTGTCGGAGAGATCATAAAGCGAAGAGCGTGCCGCAAGATCGGGCTGGGCATCCAGCAGCTTGGCGATGAGCTGCGACAGTTCCAACCGGCGGCGCAGCGGCGGCAGGGCCGGGGGCAGCCCCTGCAGGCTGGCCTCGCGGGCCAGATCGGTGAGCAGACGCATGCGCGGCAGCAGCAGGGCCGGGCCTTCCTCGAACAGGCTGCGGCAACGGCGCATCATCCGCGAGGTGTTGAGGATCACTTCGACCCGCGCCAGATCTTCAGGCGGCAGTGATTTGCCACGCTGGACCAAGCCCTGTGCAAGGGCACGGGGGAAATCAACGCCCATTGGCACGGCAAAGACGCGGGGGCTGTCCTGAGGTTCAAACAACATCATCGGCAATCAGTTCCTCGGCAATGGCGATCCCTTCGGGGTGCCCCACATCGCACCAATGGCCGGGGTATTCCACCGCAAACAACCGGTCCTTCTGGGCCATATCGTTCCATAGGATATTGAGGGAAAACACTTCTTCTTCAATATCTTGCAGCCCCTCGGTTTTGAGAATCTGTACGCCGCCATAGACCAGATCTCCGCCGCGTCTAAGGCGCCCCGCATGGTCGCGGCTGAAATCTCCAGCGCCTTTGCGGCCCCGGCAACGGCTGATGGGAATACAGACCAGCAGCGCGTCCATCTGTGCCGGATCCCAGGCGTCTAGCGCCACCTGAAACGGGTTTGCCCCTTTCCAGATCACATCCGTATTGGCGGTGAAAACGGGCGCCGTCCCCAACAGGGGCAGGGCATGGCGCAGCCCGCCGCCGGTATCCAGAACCTGCGGGAGTTCAGGACTGAGCAGCACGTCCCTGGGGGTGAGATGTGCCTCGAGCACCTGTGGCAGGTAATGCAGGTTGGCAACGATCCGGTCCGGCCGGAGTGCCTGCGCCAGCTCTAGCGTGTGGTCGATCAGGGGGCGGCCGGCAACCGGGATCATCGGTTTTGGACAGGTCTGTGTCAGCGCCTTCATACGGGTGCCAAAACCTGCGGCAAACAGCATTACATTATGAGCCATAGGAGGTTCCATCAGCGCAGCTTTGCCAGATTTTCCGGCGTCGGCGCGGGCAGTTCTTTCAACAGCCAATCAGCCAGGGGGGCGAGGGCGGGGTGCTCCAAGCCGTTGATGACATGGGCCCAGACCCGTGGGATCAGATCGATGTAATAGGGCTTGCCAAAATCCTGCGACAGCCGGGCAAAGACGCCCAATATGCGCAGATTGCGCTGCACGCCGATCACCGCATAGGCACTGCGAAACCTTGAGGCATCCAACCCGGTGGCGGCGAGGTAGCGGTTGATCATCCGCGCCTCGATGGCGGCAGGCACATCTCGGCGTGCGTCCTGCAGCAGCGACACCAGATCATAGGCGCGATGACCAAGACGGGCGTCTTGGAAATCGATCACCCCAACCTGGGCCAACCCTTCGCGATCGGGCAAATACATCAGGTTCTGCACATGAAAATCACGGTGCACAAAAACCATATCGCCTTTGACATTCTGGCGCAGGATATCCTCAAACTGGTTTTCAAACCGGCTTTGCAGGTCGGAGTTCACCGTGCCTTTGATGCCGTTGCAATAGCGTTCGATCACCAGCGAGGACATTTCCGCCATGACGCGAGGCCCAAGCGGATCAAGACTGGGCATGACCTGTGATCCAGAGGTTTTATGCAGTTGGACCAGAAAATCGGTGGCCAAAGAGTAGAGCATTTTCTCTTGGCTGGGATCCTGGTTGAGCTGTTCATAAAACCGCTGATCGCCCAGGTCTTCGGTCAGCAGAAAGCCGTTATCTTCGTCCTCGGCGATGATGGCGGGTGCGCTGAGATCCAGAGAACGCAGGTAATTGGCGATACGCACAAAGGAGCGGATGGTTTCGCCGCTGGCGGGGGGGGAATCCATCAGCACCAGGCAGCGTCCGTCCGGGCTGGTCAGCCGCTGGTAGCTGCGCGCCGAGGCATCCCCGGCCAGAGGGGCACGAGACCACTCGCCGCGGCCGATACGTTGCAAGAATGCTGAAATCTGGTCGTCACGATCTGTCATTTTCAATCTCATCCATGCGGGTTTGCCATTTGGCGTCGCTCCAGCTGAAGCGTAGGTGACGGCAGTCTTCCTCTGCGGGATCCAGCGAGAGCGTAAGATACAGGGCATGTGCCGGAGTCAGCTCTGCCAGCCGGTCGGGCCATTCAATCAGGCAGATGGCCTCGTCAAAGGCCTCCATGAGGCCCAGCTCTTCAATCTCTTCAAGGGCGGAAAGCCGATAGAGATCCGCATGCCACAGCTCCCCCGAGGGGACATCATAGGTCTGCACCAGGGTAAAGGTCGGCGAGGGCACGTCTTCGGGTTGCACCATCAGTGATTGGATCAGACTGCGGGCAAAATGGGTTTTGCCGGCCCCAATGGGGCCCTCCAGCAACAGGCAGTCGCCGGGATGCAGCTGGTGGGCGAGCTGTTGCGCCAGTTCTGCCGTTGCCTCAGGAGAGGTTAGCCTGAGGCAAATCGGGGCAGGTGGCCCGGGTAAGGCAGAAGCGGCAGAGGGGGCTGGATCAGTGGATTGTGTCATGGCCGCACAATGCCTTCGGGCTGCGCCGCCTGCAAGCGCGAAGGGGCGCAGTCACCTGGTGGGTGATCGCGCCCCTTCGGGTCCTGGGATTTGGCAAAAGGCCCTAATAATCAGGCAGAGCCGCTTTGATCCGTGATGGCAAATTTCTGTTGATCCATCGGCGGCAGACCCGGTTCTGGTGTCTGGAAGCTGACCATAGTTGCGCCATTCTGGATTGCGGTCACCTTGCAAAGCAGCGGTGTGCCATCGCGCAGTTGCACCTGAGCCCACCAGGGCGTGCGCCCCTCACTGCCGGCAACAAAGTCGCGGATCTCACCCCAGGCTGGTGTGGCGCTACAGGTATCCTGCCAGACGCGGGCGGCATCCATGATGGATACTTTGGCAAAGCTGGCATCGGGGTCCATTTTCCACAGCTCATGATAGGTCTCGTTCGAGAAGGTCATGGTGCCGTCATTGGCAAAGACGGCAATGGCTTCGCCCATCTGATCCATGATCGACTGGCCCATTTCCAGTTCAGAGCGGAACTGACGGGTCAGGGTGACCTCGGCGGTGATATCTTCAAACAGGAAGGCAATGGCACCATCGGGGTGCGGGCGACCCGAGACTGAGTAAACAGAGCCCGAGGGCAGCGACCAAGTTTCCTGATAGCGACCTTCAGCGGCGGCCTCGAGCAGGTCTTCGATCTGGTGGCGCCAGCTGGAGTAGTTTTTTGGCTCGGGCATCATGCGTTGATCGCGCAGGCGGTCAAAAAAGGTCATTATCGTGGGCCGCGAGCTGAGAAAGCCGGCGGGCAGGGCGGTGAGGTCAATCAGCACGGGATTGAACAGCACCAGCTGACGGTTGCGGTCAAAGATCGCCAGACCGATTGAAAGCTGGGCAAAGGTTTTTGCCAATGTCTGTACAAAGTTACGCTGGGCGACCTCGGCATCGACCACGGCGTTGACATCAACCGCGTGGCACAGCCAGCCGGCCTCGGTTTCGGTGGTCGAGATATTATACCACAGGCGTTTGGTCGTGTCCGGCATTGGGATCGAGATACGCTCAGCCTTGCCAGTGTTTTTCGGCTCATCCAGATTGTCGAACAGGGGCTCGGAGAATTCAGCGTCACGGCCACGGATCTTATGGCTGAGGTCATCATAGGCGAGGTTGGACCAGGTCACGGCGCCCTCATCCGATTGCAGCCAAACCGGGTAGGGGGCCTGATGAACTGCTGCGCGCAGGGTGGTGAGCTCTTGATCCAGGCTCTTGTTCTGCTCTTCCAGAGTGCTGCGGCGCAGCTGAACGCGGGTGATACCGTCAATCCACTCGCAATGGGCTTCGCGGCTTTCGGCAGAGGCGGTGCCGGACAGAACCAGTGGACCAACGTCTTTGAGGAAACCGGGGCTTTGCGGCAGGCCGGGGTAGTTGCGGGCCAATTGGTCCCGCAGCATGTTCCAGCTGAAATGCTCGGCATGTTCGCCGATGAATTTGCGCGCACCCGTGGACCAGCCGATCAGATTGGTGTCATCAAAGAGAAACACCGCATCGGTGCGGCCATCACCAACCAAGAGATCCTGTTCCATCCCTTTGGAGCGCTGCTCTGGCGAAAGCCACCAAACGGCGACAGCCGCCGTGGCGCAGCAAAGTGTGGCCAGCATCAACCACTCGATCGAGATGATATTCTGCATATTGTCCTGCCTCTAGTCAGTCCTTGTTTTCCCTATGATGGCGCGTAAATGGTTAACTGTAGTTTAATTAATTACCTAAAAATGAATAGTTAAACTTCTATCCATTTATTTTCACCCTTCGGCACGGCGTTCTCGCCGACCAATGCGTCAATCTTGTCTCGTGGCCAGCTTACCTTGACGATGGCCCCACGCCGATCCTGCGGATGCGGCAGTGGTTTGCTGGAACCATTGGCAAAGGTTAACTCGGCTCCGGTACGCTCTAACAAGGTTTTGGCGATGAACAATCCCAAACCCATTCCCTGATACTCTGGTCGTTGTTTTCGGTCACTTTCGCTGCGTCTTTTCCGCATAAAGGGATCACCAATGCGGCCAATCAGATGCGAAGGAAAACCGCGCCCGTCATCACAGATTGTCAGACAAATGCGGTCGTCGTTCCAGACCGCATCAATCCACACGGTGGAGCGGGAGAAATCGACGGCGTTTTGCACCAGGTTGCGCAGCCCGTGAATGATTTCGGGTTTGCGCAGGATAGTTGGGTGCTGAAAACTGCCATCTTCCAGCGGCCCCTCCTCAAACAGGATCTCCTTGCCACGATTGAGGTGCGGCTCAGCTGCCTCATGAATCACAGTCGAGAGCGGTGCCTGGCGCAGATGCAGGTCATCTTTGCCAGCCCGGCCCATGTCGCGCAGGATATGGCGGCAGCGTTCGGCCTGTTCGCGGATAAGTTCGGCGTCTTCGCGCAGATCCGGCTGCTCTTCCAATTCGTCAATCAATTCGGCACTGGCCAGTTTGATGGTGGCAAGCGGGGTGCCCAGCTCATGTGCGGCGGCAGCCACCACGCCGCCCAGATCGGTGAGCTTTTGTTCTCGCGACAGGGCCAGCTGGGTCGCAGCTACCGCGTCGGACATGCGCCGCATCTCGGTGCTGATGCGAAAGGAATTGGCGCCCATGAACAGGATGGCGATGACGATGGCGGTCCAGTTGCCAAAGATGAACACATCGGGGATGCGCAGGATGAAGCCCTGAGCCGTGCGCAGCGGCATGTGAAATTCAGCCATCAAGGTCACCAAAATGATGGCCGTGCCACCAATGATCAGGGTCGAGCGCAATCCCATCATAGCCGCAGAAATGGTCACCGGGGCAAGTACCAGCAAGGCAAAGGGATTATGAAGACCCCCGGTGAGGTACAGTAGAAAACCCAGTTGCAGCAGGTCGAATAGCACCATCAGAAAGTTTTCAAACTCCGACAGACGTTTGTTTTCCGGAAAGAAAAAGATCGCCAGCAAATTGCCGATCACCGAAACACCTATGGCCAACAGGCACAGGCCGAGCTCAAGTTGCAGGTTATAGAGCACCTGCGCCACGGAGATTGCGATGAGCTGACCTAAGATGGCGATCCAGCGTAACATAATGAGGGTGCGCAGACGGATCCAATGACTGCGGTCTTCTCCCTGCATCAGACCAAATTGTGTGTCGCTCATGCTAAAGCTCCTGGAGCTTGGGGTGATTTGTCGCCGGTTCACAGGCCTGTGACCATCTGGTCGGCTTGCATTGCCCGCGTTTCTTGATAGGTCTGGCGGCGGAAACGATCAACTCTCCTCCTCCAACATAAAGTGTGATCACATGGCTCGCCTCTATTCAATTCTCGCTGTTGCATTTGTCGCCGCCCTGGCTGGTGGCACCTGGTTCCTAACCCGCGGTGGTGAGGCAGATCAGTTCGCCCAGTGTCGTGGTAGCTCGATTGCCAGCGGTGGCGATACAATTGGCGGCCCTTTTGAGCTGGTCAACAGCAAGGGCGAGACGGTGACCGACAAGG
Source organism: Pseudophaeobacter sp. EL27 (assembly GCF_900313025.1). Classification (GTDB taxonomy): domain Bacteria; phylum Pseudomonadota; class Alphaproteobacteria; order Rhodobacterales; family Rhodobacteraceae; genus Pseudophaeobacter. Next base: position 211,466 of record NZ_OMPQ01000011.1, on the reverse strand, counting down.
ATGTCTTTACCGAGCCGTCGATTCTGTATTTTGGCTATACATTCTGCCCCGATGTCTGCCCGCTGGATGTTTCACGTAATGCCGAAGCCGTTGATGTGCTGGCTGAGCGTGGGATGAGCGCCACACCGGTCTTTGTCTCCATCGACCCAGAGCGCGACACTCCAGAGGTGGTTGGCGATTTTGCTTTTAACATGCATGAAAAGATGATCGGCCTGACCGGATCGCTTGAACAGGTCAAGGCGGCGAGCCGTGCCTATAAGACCTATTTCAAGCGCCAGCCCGGTGACGAAGATTATTATTTGGTGGATCATTCCACCTTTGCCTATCTGGTGCTGCCCGAGATTGGTTTTGTTGACTTTTTCCGCCGGGATGAAACCCCTGAACAGGTTGCGGACAAGGTCAGCTGCTTTGTCGAAAACATGTGACTGGAAAACATGCAGCAAAGATGAGCTGTTTGACCTTCCCAGCCGTGTCGCTAGTATCAAATTCAAGAATGTGCGTATAACTATACGCGGAACTAGGCGGAGAACCGGGCATGGCCGATAATGCATTGCAGGAAATTGGACCAGATAAGTCACTCTTGCTTGTCGATGATGATGAACCCTTTCTGCGGCGACTGGCCAAGGCAATGGAAAAACGCGGGTTTGAAGTGGAAACCGCCGGTTCGGTTGCGGGCGGCAGCGCCATTGCAACTGCCCGCCCCCCGGCCTTTGCTGTGGTGGATCTGCGCCTAGAAGATGGCAATGGGCTGGATGTGGTCGAGGTGCTGCGTGAAAAACGCCCCGACAGCCGGGTTGTGGTTCTGACTGGATACGGCGCTATTGCCACCGCCGTGGCAGCGGTCAAGATTGGTGCAACTGATTATCTGTCGAAACCAGCGGATGCGGCGGACATCATGAGCGCACTGCTGAGCGGCGATGACGAATTGCCGCCCCCCCCCGAAAACCCGATGAGTGCTGATCGGGTCAGATGGGAGCACATCCAGCGTATCTATGAGCTCTGTGATCGCAATGTTTCCGAGACCGCGAGGCGGCTCAATATGCACCGCCGGACGCTGCAGCGTATTCTGGCGAAACGCAGCCCTCGGTAGGGATCGGAATGTCACAGAATACCAGTGGGTCGAATATTGATCCGGACAGCCAGCCCCTGCCAACCGGAGGATGGTCCGAAGAGATACTTACGCTGGCGGATGCCTGTGTGGTGCCCCCCAAGGTAAGCGCCTTGGTGCAGCCTGCGGGGGTATTATACGCCGATGGCAGCTATTGCCCCGAAGCGGCGCTCTGGCGCAAATTTCGCCCCATCTCCATCGAACCGGAACATCCAAAAAAAGTCCGGGAAACCCTGCAGGGGCGTTGGCTCTGGGGCGGGGTGCTCTGGGCGCATTTTGGGCATTTCCTGGTCGAAAGCTCGTCTCGTCTTTGGGCTTTGCCGAATGTCGAAGAGGATATCCGCGGCATTATTTTTATTCCCAAACGACCCAAAGTTGGCAAAGATGTTCGCGGCTATCATCGGGAGTATCTCTCGCTTTTTGGCACGGATTTGCCCATTCAGGTGGTCGATACCCCCACGCGCGTCGAAGAACTGGTGGTGCCGGGTCAGGGTTTTGGCCTGGGCAAAATCACCGTGGGAACCCGCAAATTCCGCCGCACGGTGCATGATCGTTTTGCCACCCATGTGGAGGCCGAAGGGCCAGAAAAAATCTATATATCTCGCTCAAAACTGGGCCTGGGCAAGGGCGGGCTGCTGGGCGAAGAGCAGCTGGAAACTCTGCTAGAAGCCGAGGGCTATGAGATCTTCCACCCCCAGGAACACAGTCTTACGGTGCAGGTTGCCCGCTATAAGGCTGCTAAAAAGGTGATTGCCGCAGATGGCTCAGCGCTGCATCTTTTTGCCATGGTGGGCGGAGCAGAGCAGAAGGTAGCGATGATCCTGCGGCGTAGTTCCGGGGCCAACAATCTGTTGGCCAAACATGTTGAGAGTTTTTGCAAATGCAATCCAGTGGTGATTGGCGGTCTGCGCGCTGAGTGGGTGCCTGAAAAGGCCGGGAAATCCAACCGGTTGAGCTTTGGTGAATTGAATCATCAGGTGATTGGTGAAACGCTGTCGCAGCATGGTTTCATCTCTGAAACCGCCGCGTGGCAGGTGCTGTCAGAAGATGAGCGTAATCAGATTCTGCAAGACAAAGGCCTGGGCGGGCAGAGCGGTTTTGTCGAAGCCAAGCCAAAGCGCAAACGCGACAAAGCCTCCTGAGCGGACCGGCAAGTACCCCCAAGATTTCAGAGATGGTTCAGCAAATCCGCATGGCGGGCCACAAAGGCCTGACGCACCTGTAGCGGTGGCCTCAGCGCAATGGTCAGCCCCGCTATGACTTCGGTTTTGGGGCGACCAAACAGTTTGTTGGCTTCGGCTTCGGAAAAGCCGGCGATCTGCACGGCCTCCATCCAGGCGCTGACCTTATCTGCCCGTTTGATCTGTGCCTTGATGGTTTTTGGCAGCTGCGCGGGCAGACCAAATTTGATGTGAATGGCCGATGTCAGACGCTGATCCAACTCACTATAGCCGGGCCCTACGGCGGCTTTCACCGGGGAAATCATATCACCAATGACATATTCCGGGGCATCATGCAGCAGGGCGGCCAACTGCCATTTGATCGGTGCCTTGGGATACATGCGCGAAAACAGCTCTTCTACCAACAACGAATGTTCAGCTACCGAATAGGCAAAATCCCCCCGCGTCTGACCGTTCCAGCGCGCCACAAAGGCCAGCCCGTGGGCGATGTCGCTGATCTCGATATCCATGGGAGTGGGGTCCAGCAGATCAAGGCGGCGGCCAGAGAGCATACGTTGCCAGGCGCGGGCGGGTTTAGCGGGCATTTCGGGCGATCCAGTGAATTCAACTTGCTTCTGCCTAGCTGGTAAGGGGCTTGGACAAAAGCCATTTTGCGGTGCTCGTGACTGATCAGAGCTGCCTTACCTTGGGGGCGCCCAAGGGAAGTTGAACGGCCGTGAGATTGAAAATGCAGCCTTTAGACCCAATGTTTACTATACCGCAGGGGCCCAGGACGCCCAATTGGCATGGCCCTTTTTATGAGACGACGCTCAACAAAAAAGGAGTCTGTCATGTTTAAACGTCTTCTCTCTTCCGCCTTGATCTTTGGTATGGCGGCGATTGCCCCGCCCGCCGTTGCCGCCAGTTGTGCCCCCCGCGATGGGGTGGTTGAACGGCTGCAACAGGCCTATTCCGAGAGCCTGAGTGCAGGCGGGCTACAGAAATCTCAGCCGGTCGATACAGTGGTCGAAGTTTGGTCTTCGACGGAAACGGGCAGCTTTACGGTCCTGGTCACGCACCCATCGGGAATCAGCTGCATTGTCGCCTCGGGTCAGCACTACTTTGAAGTGGCCACTCCGGCAGTTTTGCCGGGACTACCAGGCTGATAGGCCACCAAAACCGTGTCATCCTTGGCCATCGTAAACTTCTGCCTCTTCATTGCGCCCATCTTCGTTGCTTATAAACCATTGCAGTGGTACCTGCGGCAACCAAGATAACTCGTAACCAGAACGGAGCGGACTATGGCCGAGGACTATATTGTAAAAGACATTGCGCTGGCTGAATTTGGTCGCAAAGAATTAGATATCGCAGAAACCGAAATGCCTGGCCTGATGTCGCTGCGCGCTGAGTATGGTGACAGCAAGCCTCTCAAAGGCTCGCGTATCGTCGGTTCGCTGCACATGACCATCCAGACAGCTGTGTTGATCGAAACACTGGTGGAGCTGGGCGCCGATGTGCGCTGGGCCTCCTGCAATATCTTCTCAACCCAAGACCACGCTGCTGCCGCAATCGCAGCCGGCGGCACCCCGGTTTTTGCGATCAAGGGCCAGACCCTGACCGAGCATTGGGACTACCTGGATAAATCCTTCATGTTCCCCGAAGGCGCCAACCTGATCCTCGACGATGGTGGCGACGCGACCCTCTACGTTCTGCTGGGTGCCCGTGTTGAGGCCGGCGAGACCGATCTGATCGAAGTGCCAACTTCGGAAGAAGAAGAAGCCATCTTTGCCCAGATCAAAAAGCGCATGGCGGCAAGCCCCGGCTGGTTCACCAAAACACGTGAAGCAATTCAGGGTGTTTCCGAGGAAACCACCACCGGTGTTCACCGTCTGTATGAGCTGCAGAAAAACGGCCAGCTGCCCTTCCCTGCGATCAACGTGAACGATTCGGTCACCAAGTCGAAGTTCGACAACAAATACGGCTGCAAGGAATCGCTGGTTGACGGCATCCGCCGCGCCACTGACACCATGATGGCCGGCAAAGTTGCTGTTGTTTGTGGTTACGGCGATGTTGGCAAAGGCTCGGCTGCCTCGCTGGCCGGTGCTGGCGCCCGTGTCAAAGTCACCGAAGTTGACCCGATCTGCGCCCTGCAGGCCGCCATGGACGGTTTTGAAGTTGTGCGTCTGGAAGATGTTGTGTCCAGCGCTGATGTCTTCATCACCACCACCGGCAACAAGGACGTGATCCGCATCGAGCACATGCGCGAGATGAAGGACATGGCCATCGTTGGCAACATCGGCCACTTCGACAATGAAATTCAGGTGGCAAGCCTGAAGAACCACAAGTGGACCAACATCAAAGAACAGGTCGACATGATCGAGATGCCCTCGGGCAGCCGTCTGATCCTGCTCTCTGAAGGTCGTCTGCTGAACCTCGGCAACGCCACCGGTCACCCATCCTTCGTGATGTCGGCCTCTTTCACCAACCAGGTTCTGGCTCAGATCGAGCTGTGGATCCGCGGTGAAGAGTACAAGAACGAAGTCTACATCCTGCCCAAGCACCTGGATGAGAAAGTGGCCCGACTGCACCTGGAGCGCATCGGCGTGAAACTGTCGAGCCTGACCCCTGAGCAGGCCGCCTATATCGGTGTGACCCCAGAAGGTCCGTTCAAGCCCGAGCACTATCGCTACTAAGATCTGATCCAGATCTGAAAACTACGCCATCCAAGGGAGACCTTGGGTGGCGTCTTTATTGGAAGACAGGCTTCCAGTTTGACAGAATTGGGTGCTCGGCACTGTCTTATTGTCTTCGATAGAACTTGCAGTTGTCGGCTGTGAGACGCTGAAGCATCAGCTGGTCTGGGGGCAAACAGTCCCAATAAAAATTGGAGTTCGGGCCCAGCCTGAAGGTCATCAGGACGTCGTGATGAACAAGCGCACAGTCAATTTCATGAGGAAGCAGGTCAATGTCGCTGTGTGAAACAGCCAAGATATTGCATTGCTGCGCTGCATCTTGAACCATGAGTTTGTACCGATGCTTTTGCCATTGCAGAAAAGCTGCTCCCAGCAAGCCTAAAATCGCAGCGACCAAGAATACCCGCTTCATAGCATCCGACCTTTGTTTGCTGACAAAATGAACGAACTAGAAAACTGTCAGACTGACCCCACTGCGTAAAGATCACGGAATGCCTTGGGTGGCGTTCTTTGCATTTTCAACGCTTGAGTGTTGTTTTCACTCACTTCTCTCTACTCAGTCCTTCCTCTAGATCGACTGGTGCTAACCAGGTCGAAAAACTCTTCGGCCGAAAAGGTTTCTGACTGACAGTCGAACAAGTCTTGGTGGAGGGTGACTGTCTGCTTTTGGGGGTCTACTTCCAAAGTAAAAGTGTTAAACGGCAGCTCAGCGTTGTTCTTCGTTTTCAACGTTTTTTGAACGCGCTGTTTTACCCAAGCGACACTCTCGGCAGCTTCCATGTCCAAATATGAGATTGCAATGTCTCTGTTGCTTGCTGTCATGGTTGATCTCTGTCCGATCCTTGTTGCCCATCATAAGAGCTTCAGAATATCTTCAGCGGGGAAAAGCAGGCAAAACTTTTCCTTTGTCTCTTCTCGATCTGGCGTTAGTCTTTCGTTAAGCCTCTGCAATTTCTTAATTTTGGCCGACGACAACACTGTAGCTGGAGAACGTTTATGGGTAAGAGAGACGATCTGATCGCGCAATATGCTGACGATCTGAAAAACAAATGCGGCATGGACGCAGATATGGACCTGCTGACCAAGGTTACTATTGGTTGTGGTCCCGCGATCTATAACGCTGATGCCTCTACCGTGGCCTCCAGCCAGGAGAGCGAGCTGGAAACTGTTAAAGACAACTTCCTGATCAAGAAACTTGGCCTGGCTGACGGTCCTGAACTGATGGAAGCGATTGGCAAAGTTGTGGAAACCTACGGCAAATCCGAGCGCAACAAATATCGCGCCGTGGTCTACTACATGCTGACCAAACATTTTGGCAAAGAATCCGTCTACGGTTAAGCCAAAAACAAAAATGTGTTCAGGCTTAATTGTCTGATTTATATGGTTAAAACTAATTTTTTCGAGCAAGGAACACTCGGCGGAACTGCCGAGTGTTTTGCATTTGAATGGTATTGTCCGCGCATAGGGTTTGCCAAAACAACCACAAGTAGGCTACCACAGAGAGACCAGCCAGGACGGCTAGGACGGAATTTTCATACGCGTGTGGTGGACTGTGGAGCACGCGGGGTGGAAGGGAAGATCCTAACATTTCGGTTGGATCTTCCCTTTTCTATTTTTAGCCCTGAGGGCGGAGCTTTGAAAACAGCTCTAGGTTGCTAGATCTGCTTGTGACTTAGAACAGGGACAGCACCAGGCCGATTGCGGCGCAGGCCAATGCGGCATAGCCGCCGTCAATCACAGTCAGTTTCACCGGGCGCCCGGCATAGAGGTTGTTCAGCGCAATCCAGGGCGTGATGAAAAACAACCCAACACCCAGACCGGCAACCATACCAGCCCCTGCGCTGCCTATCCCTGACAAGGTAAAAACATGGCGCATCATGCCGGCGACGATTAGCTGCAGCACAAAGCTGAGCGCAAATATCGCCGGTGTTTGGTCGCTTTCGGGTTTGCCATCGGTGCCACGCTTGATACCGGCGGCGACCATCCAGGGCTCTGCCAAAATCCCGTAATAGACCGCGCCTAGGGCAAAACCGGCCGCAGCGGCGACAAGAACATTCAGAATTTCCAAGGGTCATCTCCTCCCGAACACATCCGTTTGGGAAAAGATTGGCAGATCAATCCGCCTCTGTCTGCCCCAAGGCGCAGATCGTGACCCATTCCTCTCGGGTGACAGGCTGCACCGAGAGGCGGGAGTTTTTGACCAGAATCATCTCTTCCAGTTGCGGATCGGTCTTGATCTGATCCAGCGTCACCGGCTGGGTAAATCCGCGCACCGCCTTGATATCGACGCAGTCCCAGCGGTCGTCCTCGGTGGTGCTGTCGGGATGGGCCTCGGCGCAGACCTCGACAATACCCACCACCGATTTTTCTTTTTGAGAGTGATAGAAAAAGCCGCGATCTCCCAGCTTCATCTCCCGCATGAAGTTGCGCGCCTGATAATTGCGCACGCCGTCCCATTCCTCGCCGCTCTCGCCCTTGTCGATCTGGTCTTGCCAGCCCCAGGTTGAAGGCTCGGATTTGAACAGCCAGTAGCGCATCAGCCGATGACCTTTTTCCAGGTGATCAGCTCGACCGCTTCAAACAGACCGGCCTTGTTATAGGGGTCCGCAGCGGCCCAGGCTTCGCCTGCGGCCATGTCTTCCACATCAAGAACAACAAGCGATCCGGCCATTTCGCCGTTTTGGTCCAGCAGCGGGCCAGCCTCGGCGACAACACCGGTTTCTTCGATATAGGCAAGGTGCGCCGCGCGGTTGTCCACTCGGGTTTGCAAATGGTCCGGTTTGTCGCGGGCGATCAGGGCAATCAGCATTTCATTCCTCTTTCAACGGGCGTGCCAGCAGTTGAGCGCTGGCAGTGGCAATCGTCAAGTCACCATTCAGTAATCCAACGACGGTCTCGGTCAGGGGCATGTCCAGCCCCATGGTTTTGGCTTTGGCGGCTGTGGCGCGTGCAGTGGCGGCCCCTTCGACGGTGATGTTTGGGTCAAACCCGTCACCGCGCCCAATCGACAGCCCCAATTGATAGTTGCGTGACAGGGTCGAGCTGCAGGTGAGGGTCAGATCGCCAAAGCCCGATAGCCCGGCCAGAGTTTCCGGTTTCGCGCCACAGGCCAGCGCCATGCGCTGCATTTCGGCATATCCGCGTGTCATCAGCGCCGCACGGGCGCTATCGCCCAGCCCGGCGCCGATCACCGCGCCACAGGCAATGGCGATGATGTTTTTCAAGGCCCCGCCCAGCTCGGCGCCGCTGGTGTCGGTGGTACGGTAGAGCCGCAGGTTTGTGGTGGTCAGCTGCTCTTGCAACTGGCGGCACAGATCCGCATCGGCGCAGGCCAGGGTCAGTGCTGTGGGCAGGCCACGGGCGATATCGGCGGCAAAACTGGGGCCGGTCAGCAGGGCTGATCTGGCATCTGGCAGCACCTCAGAGATTACCGCGATCGGGCCCAGCCCGGTTTTCAGCTCGATCCCCTTGCAGCAGGCCACCAGCACCTTTCCGTTCAGTTCAGCGCGCCGCTCTTGCAGCACCAAACGCAATTTCTGCATTGGCACCGCCAGCAACAGCACCTCTGCCTCAGCAGCCTGGCTGAAATCACTGGTCGGCGTCAGTTTCTCTGACAGCGGCACATCAGGCAGCCGGGCTGCGTTGCAGCCTGTTTGCTGCATCTCTGCCGCCTGCTGGGCGTCGCGTGCCCATAGGGTGACAGGGGCCTCTTTGGCCAGAGAGATGGCCAGAGCGGTGCCAAAAGCGCCGGCGCCGAGCACGGAGATGCTCATGCCTTGGCTCCTTTGCGTCCCGAGCCCAGCATGGCGGGGCTGGTTTGATCCAGGGGCCAGCGGGGGCGGGCGGTCAGATCCATTCCGTCGCGGGCGCCTGCTTTGAACCGCTCCATGCCGGCATAGGCGATCATCGCGGCATTATCTGTACACAGCGCCAATGGTGGGGCCACAAATTGAGTATTCAGCTCGGCACAAACAGTCTCTAATTTGGAGCGAATTGCGGTATTCGCGGCCACTCCCCCTGCCACAGCCAAGGTCGGCGTGGCGGGATTTTCAGCCAGATAGATCGCCAGGGCACGGCGGGTTTTGGAGGCCAGAACATCCGCAACAGCGGCCTGAAACCCTGCGCAAAGATCGGCGCGGTCCTGCCGTGTCAGGCCGGATTTTTCATCCACGATCTGATCACGCATCCGCATCAGGGCGGTTTTCAACCCAGAGAAAGACAGGTTGCAATCGGCGCGCTGAATCAGCGGACGCGGAAAGCGGAATCGTTTGGAAACGCCGCTCTCGGCCTCTTTCTGGACCGAGGGACCACCGGGCTGTGGCAGCCCCAGCAGGCGCGCGGTCTTGTCAAAGGCCTCGCCCGGGGCGTCATCAATAGTGCCGCCCAGCCGGGTGAAATCCTCGGGGCCGCGGGCGATCAGATATTGGCAATGCCCGCCCGAGACCAGCAGCATCAGGTAGGGATAGGCCACATCATCGGTCAGTCGGGGCGTCAGCGCATGGCCCGCCAGGTGGTTTACCCCGACCAGCGGCAATCCGGTTGCTGCGGCAATGCCCTTGGCGCACATCACCCCGGACATCACCCCGCCAATCAATCCCGGCCCGGCGGTGACGGCAATGGCATCGAGATCCTGTAGGGTCACCCCGGCAGCGGCCAGAGCATCCACAACGCAGTGGTCGAGTTTCTCCGCATGGGCGCGGGCAGCAATTTCGGGGACAACGCCACCAAAGGCGCTGTGCAGCTCGGTCTGGCCAAAGACCACGGAGGACAGCACCTCGGCGCGCTGGCCGGGTTCTTGCCGCACCACGGCGGCGGCGGTATCGTCACAGCTGCTTTCCAGTCCCAAAAGTGTCAGGCTTTGTGTCATGGTCTACCCGTTGCATCAGATTGCTGGTGGAGCTAGCACCTATGGGTGATGCAAACAATCCCAGGAGCCAAAGCATGAGTGACGCCCCGGTCTCCGGAACCGCTGCCAAAGCGCCAATGGTTGCCCTGTTGATGACCCGTCCAAGGCAGGCCTCGCAGCAATTTGTGGCGCAGTTGCCGCTCGAGCTGCAGGCGCAGATCACGGTGATCTATGCGCCGCTCATGCAGATCACCCCTCTAAACACAGAGATTGATTCTCAGGGCTACACAGGGCTGATCTTTACCTCGGCCAATGGGGTTGCGGCAGCAGGCGAGGCTCCGGTGCCCCTGCCGGCCTTTTGCGTCGGGCAGCACACCACCGCAGCTGCAGAACAGGCGGGATGGCAGGCGCAGCTCTGTGGTGGTTCGGCGACAGAGCTGGTCACGCATCTTTGTAAGGTGAAGCCTGCAGCGCCCCTGTTACATCTGCATGGGCGCCATACCCGTGGAGATATTGCCCAAACCCTGACTGCGGCGGGCCTGCCTTGTGAGGGGCAGGTGGTCTATGAACAGCAGCTGTTGTCGCCCAGCGGTGAGATGAAACAGAAGATTATTGAGCAAACCTCCGTGATTGTGCCGCTTTTTTCACCGCGTACTGCGCGGCATTTTGCCAGTCTGGGGTTGGATCAAGTGAATTTGTCTTTGATTGCGCTAAGTCAGGCCGTGGCGGCTGAGGTGAAGGGCTTGCACTACAAGGACTTGCAGGTAAGTAAGACGCCAGATGCTCGCAATATGGCTGTGATGGTCCGTGATGCCGCAGTTCGTTTGGCGCACCTTGAGGGTGGCAATCCGGCGCAGTAGGGTCTGGGGTATTGTGGTGAGTTTAGGTGATTTGAGAATCGAGGGGAGGCCAGGGTGGCTGACAAGACAACTGCGGATGATGTGATCAAGCCAGAGGCTGACACGCAGGACCCTGGGGCAAAGGATGTGCCATCCTCTGAGACCGAGAGCTCTGCCACTGAGGAGCTGGTCGAAGCCGAGGTGCTTGACCAGGAAGAGGTTGAGGTTCCCTCTGAGACTGAGACTGTTGAAGAAGCGCCAGTGCCACCCGCCCCCCAGCCCGAAGTGGAACGCATCATCGAAAAGCGCGGCGGATTTGGCTCGGCCCTACTTGGCGGCGCCGTGGCTGCTGTGCTTGGTTTTGTTGTTGGCCAGGGCGGATTTCTTAATTCAGTTCTGCCTGCCAGCCTTTTGGGCAGTGGCGGCGTAGACCAAGCAGCCTATGAGGCTGATGTGGCGGCCAACGCACAAGTACAAACAGCTCTGAAAGAGCAGCTGGCCGCCCTGCAAGCACAGCTTGGCGAGATGGATCTGCCGGATGTTGCGCCGCTGACAGCCCGGATTGAGACGTTGGAAGGCACAGTTACCTCTTTGAACGAAGCCCCTGCCGCCGGATCTGCGAGCGCGGCCGAGATTGCGGCCCTGGCGAGCCGGTTGGAGCAGATCGAATCGCGTCCGCTCACCGATGCGGCCTCTCCCGAAGCGGTTGCCGCCTTTGAAAGCGAATTGGCCAAGCTGCAAGCGAGCCTGGCAGAGCAGCGCTCTGAGGTCGAAGAGATGCTGGCTGAGGCCCGCCTGACAGAACAGGCTAGCTTGGAGGCAGCGCGCATTGCATCCGCGCAATTGGCGCTGGCAAAAATCCGTATCTCCCTGGATGCGGGGGGCAGCTTTGCTGAACCCCTGGCCGAATTGCAAAGCCTACAGGTTGATGTGCCGACGGATCTGGCGGGAAGCGGTGAGGCCGGTGTTGCCACGCTGTCGAACCTGCAGGCCAGCTATGCGCCGCTGGCGCGCGAGGCGCTGGCATTGGCGCGGCAGGAAACCAAGGGCAGCGGTGGTCTGATGGACTATGTCAATCGTCACCTCGGCGCCCGCTCGGTCACCCCGCAAGAGGGCGAGGGTGCTGATGCAGTACTGTCTCGCGCCGAGGCAGCGTTGCAGTCCGGTGCTGTTGCCGATGCGCTTTCCGAGATCGAGGCCCTGCCCGAGGCAGCCCGTGCCGCCTTTGCCGCTTGGCAGGCCTCAGCCCAAACACGTCTGGCAGCCATTGCTGCCACCGATCAACTGGCCCAAAGCCTGAACGCAAAATAAGGAAGCCGACATGCTCTGGTCATTGTTGAAAATTCTGGTCTTTGTTGCCCTGGTGGCGCTGATCGCCTTTGGTGCGGGGATCCTGATGGAAACCGCAGGCGGGGTGCAGGTCACCGTTGCTGGAACCGAATATACCCTTGGGGCGCTGCAATCCGTCCTGGCGCTGGGCGTTCTGGTGCTGTCAGTCTGGATCTTTCTGAAACTGCTGACGCTGCTGGTGGCGACGCTCAAGTTCCTAAATGGCGATGAGACCGCAATGTCGCGCTATTTTGACAAAGGGCGCGAGCGCAAGGGCTATCAGGCGCTGTCTGATGGCATGATGGCGCTGGCCTCTGGCGAGGGACGTCTGGCGCTGATCAAGGCGTCAAAGGCGGCACGCTATCTCAACAACCCCGAACTCACCGATCTGTTGACCGCCCAAGCGGCAGAGATGGCCGGGGATACCCATAAGGCGGCCGAGGCCTATAAGCGCTTGCTGAGCAACCAGAGCACCCGCTTTGTCGGGGTGCGTGGCATCATGAAGCAGAAACTGTCTGAGGGCGACAAGGAGACCGCGCTGCAGCTGGCCGAAAAGGCGCTGGCGCTGCGTCCCAAACACGAAGAAGTGCAGGATACCCTGTTGCAGTTGCAGGCTCAGGCCGAGGATTGGGCTGGGGCGCGCAAGACCCTGACCGCCAAGCTGAAATCCGGCTCCTTGCCGCGTGATGTTTTCAAGCGTCGCGATGCGGTATTGGCGCTCTCGGCCTCACGCGGGGTAGCGGACGAGGCAGCCAGTATCGAGCAGCGCGAGCAGGCGATCGAGGCCAACCGGCTGTCCCCTGATCTGGTGCCGGCGGCGGCCATGGCGGCGCGCGCCTATCTGGAGCAGGGCAAGAAGCGCAATGCCATCAAGGTGCTGAAAAAGGCCTGGGAGGCGCAGCCACATCCGGATCTTGCCCATGTCTTTGCCGAGGTGGAGCCCGAGGAAACGGCCGAACAGCGGGTCAAACGCTTTGAGCAGCTGGCGCGGCTCAGACCGCAAGACGATGAAACCCGGCTGGTCATGGCAGAGCTGCATATCGTTGCCGAAGACTTCCCCGAAGCGCGCCGTGCCTTGGCCGATATGGTCGAACGGGCGCCGGATGCGCGGGTGCTGACGCTGATGGCGGCCATCGAGAAGGGCGAGGGCGCAGACAATGCAGTGACCCAGGCCTGGCTGGCACGGGCCCTGACGGCCCCTCGCGGGCCACAGTGGCTCTGCACCAACTGCAATCACATCCACGCGGAATGGGCGCCGGTTTGTGAGCATTGCACCAGCTTTGATACCCTGAGCTGGCAGCGGCCAGAAACCCCAGAGGTGGCCAGCGCCACAGGCGTGCATATGCTGCCCCTGATCACCGGTGCGGCGACAGCTTCTGATGCTGTGGTCGTGCAAGATGTCATCGACGCCGAAGAGCTCGATGATGTAAGCGAGAGCGATGAAACCTCTGAAGGCTCGCGATCAGAAGACAGCAGCGAAGCGAAGGCTTAACTGAGCACAGCGAGAGGGCCGCAGCGGGCAGATCTTAGCCGCTGCGGCCCTTTTCTTTGGAGCAGTCCAATGTGCCACCCTCCCAAATTACGCTGAGTAAGTCTGGACAGAGCCTGCCGGCTTGGCTCTGCTTATCCCCAAAGGGTTGTATGGGGAGGGAATAGCAATGCAGTTTGACTATGTGATCGTTGGCGGGGGCTCTGCGGGGTCCACATTGGCCGCGCGTCTGAGCGAAGATTCTTCAACCACGGTTTGCCTGATTGAGGCAGGCGGCAAAGGTGACGGTATTCTGGTCCGTGCCCCTGCTGCGGTTGTTGCCATGCTGCCGGGCCGCCCCAAAATCAACAACTGGGCCTTTGAAACCGTACCGCAGCCAGGGTTGAACGGGCGCAAAGGCTATCAGCCGCGCGGCAAAGCGCTGGGTGGCTCCAGCGCCATCAATGCCATGCTCTATGTGCGCGGCCATGCCAAGGACTATGACGAATGGGCCGATCTGGGCTGTGACGGCTGGAACTGGGAGGCGGTGCTGCCCTATTTCAAACGGTCGGAAAACAACGAGCGCGGCGGCGATTCCGCCCATGGCGACAGTGGTCCGCTACAGGTCAGCAACCAGAAATCCCCACGCCCCATTACCCGCGCCTTTGTCGAGGCCGGTCAGGCGCTGCAAATCCGTGAGGTTGCCGATTTCAACACCGGCGACAACGAAGGTATCGGTGAATACCAGGTCACCCAGTTTCACGCCAAGGATAAGAACGGCGAGCGTTGCTCGGCGGCGGCAGCCTATCTGCACCCGGTGATGGACCGCCCCAATCTGACGGTTCTGACCAAGGCTCATGCCAGCCGCGTCCTGTTTGAGGGCAAGCGCGCCACAGGCGTTGCCTATCGTCAGGGCGGTCAGGACAAGGAGGTCACGGCAAAGCGCGAGGTGATTCTATGCGGCGGGGCGTTTAACTCACCGCAATTGTTGCAGCTCTCCGGTGTTGGTCGGGCTGAGGATATCGAGCCTCATGGCATCGATATGGTGCATGAGCTGCCCGGCGTCGGGCAGAACCTTCAGGACCATCTGGATTTCACTCTGGCCTACAAAAGCAAGGATCGCGACAACTTTGGCATCTCGCTGCCCGGCAGTCTGTCGCTGCTGAAACATATCAACAACTGGCGCAAATCGGGGCAGGGTATGATTGCCACCCCCTTTGCCGAAGGCGCGGCTTTCCTCAAAACCAAGAGCAATCTGGAACGGGCGGATATTCAGCTGCATTTTGTCATTTCCATCGTGGATGATCATGCGCGCAAACTGCATATGGGTCATGGCTTTAGCTGCCATGTCTGCGTGCTCAGGCCAAAATCCCGAGGCTCGGTTGGGCTGACTTCAGCTGACCCAATGGCGCCGCCACGCATTGACCCACAGTTCCTGTCAGACCCGCAAGATCTGGCGGTGCTGATGAAGGGCGCGCGCAAGACACGGCAGCTGATGCAGACCGCGCCGTTGGCGGGCTATATCCACAAAGAACTCTTTATCAAAGAAGAGCCGGATGACGCAGCGTTGGAGCAGCACATCCGCTCCCGCTCGGATACGATTTATCATCCGGTGGGAACCTGTAAGATGGGGCAGGATGACTTGGCTGTTGTCGATCCGGAATTGAAGGTGCGGGGCCTGGCGGGGCTGCGCGTTGTTGATGCCTCTGTCATGCCTCGGCTGGTCGGGGGTAATACCAACGCGCCCACCATTATGATTGCCGAAAAGGCTGCGGATCTGATCCGCGGCCATGCAGCGCTGGCTGCAGAATAACTTTGAGGAGACAGGCGAAATGCTTGGCAAAATGATGCACAAACCGCTGACGATCAGCTCGTTGATCGAACATGCGGGCCGTTACCACGGCGAAACCACGGTGACTTCGGTCGAGACCTCTGGGGAGGTGGTGCATTCCAGCTGGAGTGAGATTGAGGCCAATGCCCGTAAACTGGCGGCTGCATTGGAGCGTCTGGGTGTGGCGCAGGGGGAGCGCTGCGGGACCATCGCCTGGAACAACCGCCGCCACCTGGAGATCTATTTCGGCGTCGCCGGTGCCGGGATGATCTGCCACACGATCAATCCGCGCCTAAAACCAGAGCAGCTGATCTACATCATCAATCATGCTGCCGATCAGGTGCTGTTCATTGATGCCACTTTTGTCGCTGCCGTGGGCCAGCTGAAAGAACACTTCAAGACCATCAAACACATCGTTCTGATGGGGCCTCGGGATGAGGGTGCGGCTGAGGCGGTGCCCGGTATCCTGTTTTATGACGAGCTGATCGCGGCCGAAGCGGATGACTACAGCTGGCCGGAGTTGGACGAGAACATGCCCTCCAGCCTGTGTTATACCTCCGGTACCACCGGCAACCCCAAGGGTGTGCAATATACCCACCGTACGACGGTGTTGCACTCGCTGGGGGGAAATCAGCCGGATGGTCTGGCGATTTCGGCGCGCGATACTGTCATGGCCGTGGTGCCGATGTTCCACGTCAACGCCTGGGGTGTGCCCTATATTGCCGCCGGTGTCGGCGCCAAGCTGGTGCTGCCGGGGCCAAACCTGGATGGAGAAAGCCTGGTGCGCCTGATCGACGGCGAGCAGGTGACACTGGCACTGGGCGTACCCACCATCTGGATGGGCCTGTTGCAGGCCTTGGAGAAGACCGGCAGCAAGGCCGAGAGCCTGACCCGCACTGTCGTTGGTGGCTCGGCGTTGCCAACCGTGATGATCCCGGCCTTCCGCGATAAATACGGGGTTGAGCTGATCCATGCCTGGGGCATGACCGAAACCAGCCCGCTGGGGACGCTGAACCATCTGCTGCAAAAGCACCAGGATCTGTCCGACACCGAAAAAGGCGCCATCCGTGAGGGCCAGGGCCGTCCGCCCTATGGCGTCGAGCTGCGCATTGTCGACGAAAGTGGCCATGTGTTGCCTCATGATGGGGAAACCCAGGGTGAGCTGCAAATTCGAGGTCACTGGATCATCGACACCTACTTTGGCCAGGAGGAGAGTGCGCTGACCATGGATGGCTGGTTTGATACCGGTGATGTCGCCACCATAGATGGCGATGGCTATATGATCATTCGCGATCGCTCCAAGGATATCATCAAATCCGGTGGCGAGTGGATCTCGACCGTTGAGCTGGAAGATATCGCCATGTCGCACCCACTGGTGGCGCAGGCGGCGGCCATCGCGGCACAGCACCCCAAATGGGATGAACGTCCGGTGGTGATCGCGATCAAATCCGACAGCGCACTGACCGAAGAGGATTTGCTGTCGCATTATGAGGGCAAAGTGGCCAGCTGGCAGATCCCTGACAAGGTGGTCTTTGTCACTGAACTGCCGCTGGGTGGGACTGGTAAAGTCCTGAAAAACAAACTGCGCGAATCGTTTGGCTCGATTCTGCTTGCGGATTAAGCAAGTGATCTGCGCCCCGGATTTTCTGTATCGGGGTGCAGATCGTTCATTCTATTTTTGCCAGAATTTGCAATGGTGCGGATGAATTCAGGCAGCCTCTGGGCCCAGATCAGGGGAAACCCCCTATTTATATGTCTTAACTGCCGGCAAATTTAACTGTTAAGGACCATTTAACACCCCAGCTGATATCCCAATAGTGGGTGAAAATTAGTGGTGGTGGATATGAGCGCACAAAATGGAATGGCGCCCATTATCATCAAGAAGAAAAAAGTCGTTAGTGGCGGTGGCCACCATGGGGGCGCCTGGAAGGTGGCCTATGCGGACTTTGTGACGGCCATGATGGCGTTCTTCTTGTTGATGTGGCTGTTGAACGCAACAACTGAAAAACAACGTAAGGGTCTGGCGGATTACTTCTCGCCATCGATCCCGCTGAGCCGGATTTCTGGTGGTGGCAATGGCGCCTTTCAGGGCGACAGTATGTTCACCGAAGATATCCAGCCACAGTCCGGCACCGGTGCCTCTGACATCAATCCGATGGATGCGCAGAAAGCCCAGGGCGAGACTGGCGTCAGTGATGCCGAAAAAGCCGAGGAAGACACCAAGTTTCGCGCCATCGAAGAGCAGCTTCAGGGCCGTGGCGGTGAAAGCATGGTCTCGGTTGAGATGTCACGCCACATCGTTACCCGCGTTACCGACGAAGGTTTGATCATTGAGCTGTTTGAGACCGACGGGGTTCATCTCTTTGCGGCGGGCGAAGCGGAACCAACGCCGTTGTTCCGGGATCTGGTGCGTATGGTTGCACGGGTCAGTGGCAATGTGACCAATGACATTGCAATTGCAGGGCACATTCAATCGCATCCGGTGGTTCTGGCCCAGAACCCGGTGTGGGAGATGTCTCATGCCCGGGCAAATGTCACCCGCACCCTGCTCGAATCGGGTGGCATGAAATCCAGCCGAATCCATCGAGTTACCGGCCATGCGGACCGTAAACTGGCAGTGACCAACCCGATGGCGGTCCGGAATAACCGCGTGGAAATCATCCTGCTTCGCGAATGATCCTCATATAATTCACCCTCGGGCGGCGCAGAATAAATTGCATTTTATCTGTTAGCCGCCCGTTAAGTGCTGATGCGCTAGCTGTTGCTCCAAGAACGACTTATTGCAGCAGAAAGGCGCAACATGACAATTTCTTCCGCCCTGAATGCCGGTGTTTCCGGATTGAGCGCAAACGCGAGTTCTTTGGCCGCAATTTCGGACAATATCGCGAACTCCTCTACCAGCGGATACAAGAGAGTTGAGACGGATTTCCAATCCATGGTGGTTGGCTCCTCTGGTGGCAGGTATTCTGCTGGTGGTGTGTCCGCCAGCAATATGCGTCTGATTGACCAGCGCGGCCCCCTAGTTGGAACCAATAACTCGACTGACCTGGCTGTTAGTGGCCGTGGCATGCTGCCCGTGGCCTCGCTGACCGAGATCGAAGGCGGCAACGGCTCTCCAACCATGATGATGACCACAACCGGGTCCTTTCGTACCAATGCTGATGGCTATCTGACGACAAATTCAGGTCTGGTTCTGCTGGGTTGGCCTGCCAACCCGGATGGCACGGTTTCTGACGGTCCGCGCGACACAGCCGAAGGGTTGGAACCTATTCAGTACAACATGAACCAGCTGACTGGTGAGCCGACAACAAATGTGGGTTTAGGGGTGAACCTCCCTGCGACTGATACCGAAGCAGGCAGCGCCGGTACTGTGCGCAACATGACGGTTGAGTATTATGACAACCTGGGCAGCTCGCAGACGCTGGGGATTACCTATACCCCAACTGTACCCGCAACCGGCACCTCGAACGAATGGACCATGCAGATTACCGATAGTGCCTCTGGTGGCGCGGTGATTGGCGAATATACCATGACCTTCAATGATTCTCGGACGGCGGGTGGCTCCTTGGCCTCTGTTACCGCCGTGACAGGTGGTGCCTATGATGGGACAACTGGCAGCGTTGTGGTCAACGTTGATGGTGGTCCGATGGAAATCAACCTTGGCATGATTGGTGAAAGCGATGGGTTTACCCAGCTTTCGGATACTTTTGCCCCGGCTTCGGTGACCAAAGACGGTTCTGAAGTTGGCACCATGGTTGGTGTTGAGGTCGATCCACAAGGCTACGTCCGCGCCAATTACGATTCCGGTGCCAGCCGCGTCATCTTTAAGGTGCCACTGGTGGATGTTCCCAATCTGAACGGTTTGAAATCTCAGGATAACCAGACCTATCTGCCTTCATCAGACAGTGGATCCTACTTCCTCTGGGATGCGGGTGATGGACCAACAGGCGAAGTCGCGTCTTATGCGCAGGAAGAATCCGCCACCGATGTTGCGACCGAACTCACGGATATGATCAAGACACAGCGGGCCTATTCTTCCAATGCCAAAGTGATCCAGACCGTCGATGAGATGCTTCAGGAAACCACCAACATCAAGCGGTAAGCACCGCTGATACTTTGACACCGGCTTAGAAAGAGCGCCTGACATGTCTATCACAAGTGCACTTAACTCCGCGATGACCGGACTGACCGCGAATGCGCGGCTGTCCCAAGTGACCTCGGAGAACCTCGCCAATGCGTTGACGCCTGGCTACTCCTCTCAAAAGCTGAACCTGTCCACCAGCCAATACGCGGCTGGTGTCAGGATCGGGGACGTGGAACGCAATGTCGATCCGGCATTGCAATCCACCACCCGCAAGGCTGAAGCAGAATATGCCAAGGTCGGCGTCTATTCGGATTTCTACGCCCGAATGTCCGGCTATGTTGGCACAGTTGACGACAGTACTTCGATCTCGGCTCAGATCTCGAACTTTGATGCAGCCCTGGTTGAGGCAACCTCGCGTCCGGATTCAACGGAGCGATTGCATGATCTCTCGGTGAAGGCGGGTTTGATTGTTCAATCCATCACCGACGCGGCTGAAGGATTGAACAAGCAGCGCGAAGCTGCTGAATCTTCCATCGATGTACAGGTCAATCAACTGAACGATCAGTTGAAAGAACTGGAAAAAATCAATGCTCGTATTGTTGTCTCCAAGGCAGCGGGCAGCAGCACCACGGCTATGGAAGACCAGCGGGATAAGCTGATTGATTCAGTGAATCAGTCAATTCCGGTAAATGTTGTTCAACGTGATCAGGGGCGCGTTGCCCTTTATACGGTTGGCGGTGTTGCCTTGCTGGATGGGAAGGCTGCTGAGCTGACCTTTGATGCAAAGCGCACGATTGAGCCACAGATGACCCAGGCCAACGGACTGTTGTCCGGTTTGGAAATCAATGGCTTGGCAATGGATACCTCTAATGGCGGACCTTTGCGGGGCGGCACGCTGGTCGCGGCCTTTGATATTCGCGACAATGTCGCTGTCGAAGCGCAGACTGATCTGGATACCATGGCCCGTGATCTGGTCGAGCGGTTTCAGGATCCGGCACTGGATACCACTATCGGGGTCACGGATGCCGGGATCTTTACCGACGGTGGCGGCGCGTTTGATCCAGCCGACACAGTTGGTCTGTCTGCGCGGCTGCAGTTGAATGATCTGGTTTCATTGGACGGGCAGGCCGAAACCTGGCGTCTGCGCGATGGGCTCTATGCTGCGGCTGAGGGCGATCCCGGTGACGCCAGCCAGTTGATCGCCTATTCCGAAGCCATCAGCGCAAACCGGACCGTATCGACAACCAAGCTGGGCACCATTTCATCTGATCTCAACACGCTCAGCGCCTCTCTGATGTCGCGGTTTGCCCGCGACAGCGATAGCGCCAACAATTCACTGAGCTATGCCGCAACCAGCTACACCGAGCTGGCCAAGGCAGAGCTTGCCCTTGGTGTGGATTCGGACGCCGAGCTCCAAAATATGATGCTCATCGAGAACGCCTATGCAGCAAACGCAAAAATGCTCTCGGCTATTGATGAGATGATGCAAACTCTTTTGAGGATGTGATGAATGATCTATAATTCCTACGGCGACCTAACCACGCATAGCTTCCTGCGCAATCGCAATGCGGAGCTGAAGCTGGATCTTGCCACTCTGTCGGAAGAGGTCTCGACAGGCAAAAAATCCAATCTGACCGAGGAGCTGGGTGGTGACTTCTCTTATCTGGCGGATATTGAAAACAACCTGAAGCGGATCGAAAGCCAGACGGTTGCTACTGGTGAGACCAAACTGTTCGCGCTTAGCATCCAGGACAGCCTGGCGCGTGTGCAGGAAGGAACACAGCAGTTGCGGGATGACATCTATTCCGTCTCACCCGCCCTGACTGAAAACGATGCAACGCAGTTTGCCAAAGAGGCGGAGCGCAAGCTGGAAGCCGCGATCGGTTCCTTTAACGGTTGGGCCGGTGGGCGCAGCCTTTTTGCCGGCACCGCCACGGGGACCACCCCGTTGAACAGTGCTGACACACTGATGACGGAACTCATCGGGGAGGTTTCCGGCCTGACGGATGCCGATGACATTATCCAGGCGGTAAAGGATTGGTTTGCAGATCCGACAGGGTTTGACACCGCTATGTACAACGGATCCACCACGAATATCGCGCCGGTCGAAGTGGGCGCGGGGGAGAAAGTGTCGCTGAGTTTGCGGGCTGACGATGACAATCTGAAGAGCTCTTTGCAAAGCTATGCCATCATTGCCTTGCTTGATGAACCGGCCCTTGGACTGTCTGCGGATACCAAAACCGAACTGACCTTCAAGGGAGGTGGGGAGCTTGCGGATAGCACGGAACGGCTGATCACGGCCCAGGCCGATATTGGGTTTATGGAGGCCCAGCTGGAACGGGTAAGCGCCCGAAACCTGGCCACGAAAACAGCTCTCAGCCTGGCCTTTAATGACATCGTTTTGGCCGATCAGTACGAGGTTTCCGCCAAGATGAAAACCACCGAGACCCAGCTGGAGATCCTTTATACGGTGACTGCGCGCAGCGCCCAACTCAGCCTTGTGAAGCATATGTGATGATGAAATTCTTTCGCCTTCTGATCGCCTGCCTGCTGCTGCCGACCCTGGCACAGGCCAATGCAATCCGCCTCAAGGATCTTGTCGAATTTGACGGGGTGCGCGGCAATGATCTGGTGGGATACGGCCTGGTGGTTGGTCTCAACGGGACCGGGGACGGGTTGCGCAACTCACCCTTCACCGAAGAAATCATGTCCAATATTCTGGAACGTCTCGGGGTCAATGTGACTGGCGAACAGTTCCGACCCAAAAACGTGGCGGCGGTTATTGTGACAGCGACCCTGCCGCCTTTTGCGCGGGTTGGCGGAACCGTGGATGTCACGGTCTCCGCTATTGGTGATTCCAAAAGCCTGTTGGGCGGCACCCTGGTGATGACACCGCTGAATGCGGCGGATGGTCAGATCTACGCGGTTGCCCAGGGCACCATTCTTGCGGGTGGGGCCGTGGCCGAAGGCGATGGCGCCAGCGTCACCCAGGGGGTGCCGACCTCGGGGGGCATTCCTGCGGGCGCGCGGGTTGAGCGCGAGATCGATTTTGATCTGTCGTCGCTGACCACTATGCGGCTGGCCCTGCGCGAGCCGGATTTCACCACCGCTGAGCGGATCGAACGTGTTGTAAACGATGAATTTGGCCGTGGTGTTGCCCTGATGCGCGATTCCGGCACGGTGGAGATCGACATTCAGCGCACCAATGCCCGATCAACGGCCCATGCTGTGGGACGCATGGAAAACCTGCTGGTGGAGCCCCAGCGCAAAGCGCGTGTGGTGGTGGACCAGCGCTCTGGCACCATTGTGATGGGCAGTGACGTGCGGATCTCGCGGGTTGCCGTGGCCCAGGGCAACTTGACCCTGCGTATCGAAGAAGCCCCGTTGGTGTCCCAGCCAAGCCCCTTTACCGATGGCGAAACCGTTGTGGTGCCGCGCACCACTGCTGCCATCGACGAAGAGGAGGGCATCCAGCTGGCAGAGGTGCGCGAAACCACATCGCTGTCTGAGGTGGTTGCAGGTCTGAACGCGCTGGGCGTGTCGCCGCGCGATATGATCGATATCCTCAAAAGCTTGAAGGCCGCAGGGGCGCTGCACGCCGAATTTGTGGTGCGCTGACCCGGCTGTCGATGCACAAGCGGCAGACTAAAAAAGAACCCCGGACCAGAGTTATGGTCCGGGGTTTTTCATTTGCTGTCAGATTTCCATTTCTGGATCTATTACCGGGTCAATGACAACAACCAGCCGGGTCTCGCCGGTGCCCTCTATTGGCGGAGAACGGTGTAACAGGCCTGAGCGCGGGTATTCCGGCCATTTTGTGCCGCGCAGCACAATAGGCGCGCCGGTGGGGACCGTTAGCAAACACTGCGGTTCATCGTTTTGGTCCTGCATGCCCAATTGGGTTCCGGTGCCACGATAGGTGCAGACGAGACGGGCGCGGACAGCATCCACATGGAACTTTCTGCAGGCATTGGTTTGCACCACATCCAGCCGCAGCCGGATGTAGTCTACCTTCATCATTTGCGAAAACTGCTCTGCCAATTCAGCGATATCTGCTGTCAGCAGATCCTGTTCGGGGCAGGGGGTAATCTCGGCGCCTTCAAACAGATGAATTATGCTGCGCGCGACTGCATCTGGCCGCAGGATCAGGCGGGCCCGCGGCAGCTGCTCTGGGTTCAAGGCATCAAGCCAGGCCTCGCAGCCGGGCAGGGGTGCCTTGTTCCAGATCGCAGCGGCGCAGTCGGGGAGATGGATCACCGACAGATCCACGGCCTGCTCTACAACGCTGACACCTACTGGCACCTGCTGCAGCGTGTTACGAAGAAGGGTGTCCGGCATCAGCGCTGGCCCCATTGGGGGAAGGGGTCTGCCATATCGGCCCAGGCCCAGGGCAGGAACTCATCCGCATCGACCAGCGCGGCGTTCAGGCGTTCGCAGATCACCTCGCGCTCCAACCCGGAGCCGATAAAGACCAGCTCTTGTCGGCGGTCACCCCAGGGCTCCACCCAGTTGCGGGCAATTTCAGCCTGCGCCTGCGGATGGGTCGGCAGGCGGTCTTCGGGGACCGAGGCCCACCAGCGTCCCAGGGGGGCGATAGAGGATAGGGCACCGGCCAGACTGAACTCGGCAGCCCATTCGGGACGGGTGGCAATCCAGAAATGACCTTTGGCGCGGATCACACCGGGGAGGGAGCCATTCAGAACGGCGTGCAGCTTCTTGGGATCAAAGGGCGCGCGGGCGTGATAGACGAAGGATTCAATGCCGTATTCCTCGTCCTCGGGGGTGTGGTTGGCAAAGCCATAAAGTTCTTTGGCCCACATTGGGTGTTCATGCGCGGTGTCAAAGTCAAAAAGACCGGTGTCGAGGATGGTTTCGGCGTCAACCTCTGAATGATTGGTTTCAATGATCTTGGCGTCGCCATTCAGGGCGCGGATGATCTTGCGGGCATTCTCGGTGCGCTGGGGGCCGGCGTCTGCGACCTTGTTCAGGATAACCACATCGGCAAATTCGATCTGTTCCGTGAGCAGGCTGACCAGACTGCGGTCGTCGCCCTCGCCCAGGGATTCGCCGCGATCGGTCAAAAAGTCATGGCTGGAGAAATCCTGCAGCAGGTTCACCGCATCCACAACCGTGACCATGGTATCCAGCCGGGCCACATCTGACAGGCTGTGACCGTCTTCGTCGCGAAAATCAAAGGTGGCGGCCACCGGAAGGGGTTCCGAAATCCCGGTGGATTCGATGAGCAAGTAGTCAAAGCGACCTTCCTCGGAAAGCTGCCGCACTTCCTTCAACAGGTCATCACGCAGGGTGCAGCAGATGCAGCCGTTGGACATCTCTACCAGGGTTTCCTCGGAGCGCGACAGCTCGGTGCCTTCGCGCACCAGATCGGCGTCGATGTTCACTTCGGACATATCGTTGACGATGACCGCTACGCGGCGCCCATCGCGGTTGTTCAACACGCGGTTCAACAGTGTGGTCTTGCCGGCGCCCAGAAAACCAGAAAGCACAGTTACGGGAAGGCGGGCGTCATCAGGGGCGGAGTCACGCATGTCTTTGGGTCCTTGGATATCTGGGAAAAGATGAATTTCTCAAGCTGATTTTGTAATGTTATTGTGTAACAACATGCAAGAGTAGTTTCTACTTTCTATTGGAAAAGACTGTGCGCTGTCCGCCTCTTGCCCCCAGGCATGCAAAAGCCCCGGCACAGGGCCGGGGCTCGGAAGAAAACAGCGCAGTGAAGCGCGGGATTTATCTCTTATTTTAGCGGCTAGGGATAATAGCTGCGCACCAGGGCGGTGGCGATCAGGCTCCAGCCGTCGGCAACCACAAAGAAAGCCAGTTTGAACGGCAAAGAAACCACCGCTGGTGGTACCATCATCATACCCATCGACATCAGGACAGCTGCTACCACGAGATCGATGACCAGGAAGGGCAGGAAGACCAGAAAGCCGATCTGAAAGGCGCGGGAGATTTCAGACAGCAGGAAGCTGGGGATCAAAACCGAAAGCGGTGCTTCGGGGGTGGGATCCATGGCTTCCATTTCGGGCCGCAGATTGGAAATCGCGTAGAAGGTATCCGGATCCAGACGATTGGCCATGAAGGCCCGGAAGGGCTCAAGGCCGCGCATCAATCCGGTTTCAATGTCGATCTGTTCTTCGATCAACGGGCTGATGCCAACCTGCCAGGCCTCGGTGAACACCGGCTCCATCACAAAATAGGTGAGGAACAGCGCCAGGCTGATCATCATCATATTGGGCGGTGCCTGTTGCAGGCCCAGACCCTGACGCAGGATCGACAGAACCGTCACCAGAAATGGAAAACAGGTGATCATGATCAGCAGGCCGGGGGCCAGGCTGAGCACGGTAATCAGCAGGATAAGCTGGATTGAGCGGGCAGAAATGGATTGCCCCTCTGCCAGCGAGAGGCTCAGCTCCTGTGCCATTGCCGCCTGCGGCAGCATCAGCGCCGCGCAGGAGACAACAAGAGTGAGAATGAAGGCTGTGCGTGTCATCCCAGACCGTTTTGCAAATCGGCGATCTCGGTCAGGCGTACTGCCAGTTGACCGGCCTGATCGCCTTCCATTTCTTCCAGCTGACCACGGGCAACCAACCGGTCACCCACATAAAGATCGACGGGATCTTCTACACGCTTATCCAGTGCCAGGATTGCGTTTTCACACAGGCCGACCAGGTCGCGGACCAGTGGGCGGGCTTTGCCAACCGAGACAACCACTTCGACGGGAACGGAAACAAATGGGTTGCTGGCGTCGGTGGCCTTCATGTTGAGATCCTCGGCGTCATCCATACTGACTTTCCTCTCTGATGTGGTAGGTGAAGGCGTCGATCGAGTCCTGAATGGATTCAACCAGCCCTGAGCTGTTGATTTCGCGTTCCGAAGTTCCGGTACGCAGATAGGCCTGACCCGGTGCCAGGTTTTCGTCTTCCTGAACCTGAACCGGAGTGGCAAAAGAATCGGGCAATAGGGAGCGCACGGCGGGCGCTTCCCCTGGCGAGACAAAGATGCTCATCGGCTGATCCGTGTGAGTCTTGGCCATGTCGGTCATCTGATCGACAATATGGTGGCCAAAGGTCGCCGCCATGGTATCGGGCAGCACTGCACTGGTCAGAACCTTGAACATGGGATCCAGCGATTCGATCAGCTGCGACTGCGCCTCTTTGTAGGTGAAATTCAGATCCTCCAGCGAACTCGTCAAAGTGGCTGAAAGCTGAGCCGTTTCTTTCCCCTTGGCGGTCACCGCATCGTCCCAGCCGGCCCCGTAACCCTTTTCATAAGAGACAGCACGTTCTTCTTCGATTTCTTCTTCTGATACTTCAGGAAAAGACATCGGTGCGACGATGGCTGCAGTTCCAAAATCTTCTAGCAGGTGAGTAATGCCCATTAGGCCCGCTCCTCATTTTCTTCCAGCCAGCCGCGCAGGATCTGGACAGTTTCTTCTTGGCGTTCGCCAATCATTTCACGCAGACGGTCAACCGGGTTCTCGGCGCCACCGCCGAGGGCAGGCAGGCCACCCATGCCGCCCATGTCACCAATTCCGCCCATGTCACCCATGCCGCCGAACTGGCCACCGCCATCCTGGATTTCACCATCTAGGGCGATGTTGGAGCCAAGATCCGGGTTCATCATGAAGTCCCCCATGCCAGGGGCCGTGCCCATAGCGGGAAGATCTGGCAGCCCACTCATCGGATCCGCATCCGGAGCACCAAGAGCAGGAATGCTTTCGTTCGTTCCCGCCAGAATTGGCCGAACCACAAAGAGACCAAGCACAAGCGTCACAATGGCAAGTGCTGCCATCTGAATGAGCGCCATGGCATCAAAGTAGATATTATCCATAAAGGACGAGGTTACCTCGGTGCCTGCCGGTTCAATGGTAGGGAGATCCATTGACTTGAGGGTAATGACATCGCCTCGACCCTCATCAAACCCGATCGCAGCCGAGATCAGTTCACGCAGGGCGCCGAGCTCTTCTTCGGGACGGGGTTCAAACACGGTTTCGCCAGCGTCATTGGTAATTGTCTGGCCATTGATCAAAACAGCAACCGTCAGTCGTTTGATTGCACCGGGGCCGCGAATGATTTCTTTTTCGGTCTCGGAAATCTCATAGTTCACCCGTTCGCGAGTCGCGGTGGCGTTGTTCTTTGATCCCTGACCCGAGGCCGCATCGCCATCCGGGATATTCGAGGCCACGGTGACCTCACCGGATTGATTGCTGGACACATCGGCGCGTTCTTCGACATCTGTACTGATGGCAACCCGGCTAGAAGGATCAACCAGCTTTTCGCGGATCGATTCGGTGTCGGTGACGGTATCGACGCTCACTTCGACCACGGCATTGCCATGACCCACGCGAGCTTCGACCAAGCGCATGACCCGTTCGCGAATCGACTGAGAGCGATCATCTGTTCCAGCGCCGGCAGCAGCCGCAGCTTCTGGAGATCCGATCAGAGCACCATTGGCATCGATCACCGCAACATTATCAACTGCAAGGCCTGTGACGGCAGAAGCAACCAGGAAGCGAATCGCATTGGCCTGGGGTGGGGTGATCGGCGATCCCAGAGGCACGACGGATACGGAGGCTGTTGGATCCACGGTGCGTTGAAAGGGATTGGCGCCAGTATTGGCAATATGAACGCGGGCCTGGCTGATATGGGGGCTGCCAACGATAGTACGGGCCAGCTCTCCTTCTTTGGCGCGCCAGTAGGCGGCATCAAACATCTGCGATGTTGTGCCAAACCCGGTCAGCGAATCGAGGAGTTCATAGCCACGACCGCCATTTGCAGGCAGGCCTTCGCTGGCCAGCGTCATGCGCAGCTCATCGCGGCGCTCAGCCGGGACATATATAGAGCCACCGCGGACTTCGTATTGTGTGCCGGTCTGTTCCAGCGACCGTACAACATCCCCAGCAGAGCCACTTTCGAGCCCAGCATAGAGTAATTTCATCGTTGGCTTGCTCGCCACATGGGACATCGCAAGCACACTCGCAATCACCGCTACTGTGGCGCCAACCACAACCAGCCGCTTGCGTGCATCTAACTCGGTCCAGACATTCTTGATCTGCTGCAATTTAACCTCCGTCGCACCGGCATTCTGTCCGGCGTGATCCCTTTTTGACGGAGGGGCCTTAACATTCGGTTAGTTCCTCAGGGGTTATGAAGGCTTTGCACGACGTTTTAGGGAAAGCCATGACAGACGCTGTAGTGAATGCGGAAGAAGACGCACCGGGTAAAAAAAGCAAACTGCCCCTCATCATTGGGGTCGTCCTTGCAGTTGCAGGCGGCGGTGGCGGATTTTTTGCAGTTTCGTCAGGGCTACTTCCCTTTGGTCAATCCGCAGAGTCCGAAGAGACTCATGCGGCTGTAGAAGCGCCAGAAGGCGTAGATAGTGGTGAGACGGCGGAAGATATCGCCAAGCTCGCCTTCATCGAGATGGAACCGATTGTGATTACGCTGCGCAAAGCCAGCGGCATCAAACACCTACGGTTCAGCGCACAATTAGAGGTGGACCTGATCCACCAGGCCGAGGTCGAAAAAGTCCTCCCCCGTGTAGTCGATGTACTGAATAGCTATCTTCGCGCTTTGGAGCTTGAGGATCTGTCTGATCCGATGGCGCTGCCAAAACTGCGCGCGCAGATGCTGCGGCGAATCAACATAGCCACCGGACAGGGGCGTGTGCGTGATTTGCTGATTATGGAATTCGTACTGAACTAGGAGAACGGGATGGACCTTATTGCTGATATCCTGCTTGCGGCGGGGGCCCTTGGGGCCGGATTTTATTGCCTGGTGCTTTCGCGCCGGTTGAAACGGTTCAATGACCTGGAAAAGGGCGTCGGCGGTGCCGTTGCCGTGCTTTCCTCGCAAGTAGATGACTTGAACAAATCTTTTGCCTCTGCCCGGCAAATCACCGAGGGCTCCAGCCAGGCGCTGGACCAGCTGACCGGGCGGGCCGAATCGGTGGCGCAGCGGTTGGAGCTGATGATGGCCTCGATGCATGACATGCCCGAGGCTGCACCGCAGCCACAACGGCCAGTTGCCGCGCAGGCGGAAGAAAATGATGCTCTGGCTGTCGCCTATGAGACCGAAGCAGCCCCAGAAGCGCCGGTTCAGGCCGAAGATCCAAATAAATCGGCTGGTGTAATGTTTGTGCGCCATAACCGCGACAAGAATCGGGTGGCGTGATGACTGCGAAAAAACCCAAGGAAAAGAAGCAAAAGCAGCCAGGACGCAGCCGTAGCCGGGCCTTGTTCATGTTGTCTCTACTCTTGATCGGTTCGGCGCTGGTGCGTCTGGGCATGGAGGCCGGACCTGCGATTGCGCGGGAAGTTTCCAACCTGCAAAACGGTAAGCAGGAAGATCCCAACCACGGCGGCACATTGCAGAATGTCGGCATGCCCTCTTCTGCTGAGTTGCAGGCGATGCTGGCGGCTTTCCAGGAGCGCGAAGCTGTTCTGGAAGTTCGTGAAGCAGAAATCGAAGACCGTATGAAGGCTCTGGAAATTGCTGACGAGGCAATTGATCGCAAACTGGCGGCCTTGCAGCTGGCAGAGGAAGAGCTGCGCACAACATTGGCCTTGGCTGATGGGGCGACAGAGGCGGATGTTGGTCGTCTGACCACGGTTTATGAACAGATGAAGCCAAAAGAATCGGCGGCGCTGTTTGAAGAAATGGACCCCAATTTTGCAGCCGGTTTCCTGGCGCGTATGCGGCCTGAAGCGGCGGCTGGCATTATGGCCGGTCTGAGCCCGGAAGCGGCCTATACAATCAGTGTTGTCATGGCGGGCCGTAACAGCGGAGTTCCCAAGGAATAACTTGGGATCCGCGCTCAGGCTTTCTTAATCCGACTCGCCTAAGTTTAGATAAAGCAACGGAATTTGGAGTGACCCTATGGTCGGAATAGCAGGCATCCTGGTAATTTTTGTCATGGTATTCGGTGGGTATCTACTGGCCGGCGGCAAAATGGGGATTATCCTTAAATCGCTTCCCTTTGAGATGATGATGATTGGTGGTGCCGCGGTTGGTGCCTTCCTGATCAGCAACGACATGGGCGGTATCAAACATACGCTCAAAGACCTTGGGAAAGTTTTCAAAGGCGCCAAATGGAAGTCCGATGATTACCGGGATCTTTTGTGCCTTTTGTTCTCGCTGATCCGAATTGCGCGGGCCAACCCGGTCGAGGTGGAACAGCACATCGAGGACCCGGAGAACTCCTCTGTGTTCAACAAATACCCCAAGATCCTGGCGGATAGCGAAGCGGTGAACCTGATCTGTGATACCATGCGCTCGGCCTCGATGAACTATGATGATCCGCATCAGGTCGAAGAGGTTCTGGAAAAGCGCATGGAGGCGAATCATCACCACGCTCTGCACTCCAGCCACGCTCTGCAGACCATGGCAGATGGCCTTCCGGCGCTGGGGATTGTTGCGGCGGTTTTGGGTGTTATCAAAACCATGGCCTCGATTGATCAGCCACCAGAGGTTCTGGGTAAGATGATTGGTGGCGCGCTTGTTGGGACATTCCTTGGCGTTTTCCTCGCCTATGGCTTGGTTGGTCCCTTTGCCGACAAGGTGAAAACCATCACCGAGGAAGATTCTCACTTTTACAAATTGATCCGCGAAGTGTTGGTTGCGAACCTTCACAACCATGCGGCCGCCATCTGCATCGAAGTTGGTCGCCAGAACACACCTTCGCATATTCGCCCCGGTTTCTCTGAACTGGAAGAAGCCCTTAGATCGGTAAAACAGGACGCAGCATGATTTGGCGCGCATTTGCGATAGCCGCCACAACGTTGGCGGCGGGCTCCTCTGCCCAGGCCGAGATCATCACCGCCCGCTCGGGCGAGCACGATGGCTTCTCGCGCCTGGTCATGCGCCTGCCTGATGGGGCTCAATGGGCGCTCAGTCAATCTGGGCGTACCGCAAGCCTAAAAATTAATTCGTCTACCGCTGTATTTGACACCTCGCGGGTCTGGGACCTGATCCCCCGCGACCGCTTGCAGGGCCTGACCCAAAGCGGCCCCGGACAACCCCTGCGTATGCAGCTGGGCTGCGATTGTGAAATCCAGTCTTACCTGCAAAGCGACGGCTATCTGGTTGTCGATATTTCTGATGGTCGCGGTGCCACGGTCCCCTCCAATCCGACACAGGGCAATTTTGGCGCCCTGACGCTTGGCGCACCAGTAGAACCTGCGGTCTCAGAGCCCGCGATGACCCGGGCAACACCGGGATACCGCTTTAATCTGTCTCAGGGGGCCATTGCAGATGCCCGTTTGGCGTTGAACCTGAAATCAGCGATCAGTGCTGATCAGGGGGGGCATGTCACCAGGCAACAGCCTGAAGCTGACCCGGACTCTGTCAAAACCAGCCAGGAACTGGCAGCCGAATCTGCACGCCTGAAAGAACCCGAGCCCGTAGGGTCACGCGGTGCGGCGGTTTTGGCCGCTGGGCTGGATGCTGAACTGGGCCTGAACCAAACACCATCTTCTGCCAGCACCGAAATGGCAGCAGAGGAGGAGATCGCGGCGCAGGAACCGGCAGAAGAGTCGCATGAACTGCCCGAGATGAATTTGCTCCTGAATATGGACGAAACAGCGCGGGCCGCGACAGTGAATGCTTCTGAGCATCGCCTGTTGCAACAGATTGGCCGGGCCGCCAACCAGGGGCTGCTGGATGTGGCACAGTCAGAGCGTGACGTGGATGGCAATCGGCCACTGGAGTTGCTGGGGAGGTCAGATCGGCCTTTGAACGCGCTGGATAATATCTCGGTCACCTCGGCGATTGACCGCGAAACAGGGCTGATCGCGCGGGCGCCCACGGGTTCCAATATCGATGACCATTGCCTGCCGGATCGTAAGCTTGCCATTCACACCTGGGGCAACGACAGTTCTTTTGCTGATCAGCTAGGCCCATTGCGCGGTGCGCTGGTGCGAGAGTTTGATGATATCAACCCCGCCAGTGTGCGTGCGCTTGCCAAGCTCTATCTGTATTTTGGCTTTGGCGCTGAGGCACGTGGCATGCTTGGCATGCTTCCGGCAGAGCGGGTTGACGCCGAGCAACAGGCAACGCTTTTGGCGATGGCGGATTTGATGGATGGCAAAGAGATTGGAATCAACCACCCGTTTTCCGGGCAGCAGGGCTGTAATGGGCATACGGCACTGTGGTCGGTTCTAGCGGATGGGAACATTCGCAAAACCGCCAATACCGATGCAATTCAACAGGCCTTTGCCACTTTGCCAGTGCATCTGCGGGTGAATTTTGGTCCCCGGCTGAGTTCGATGTTCGCCGAATCTGGCGATCTGCATATTGCCGAGGCCGTCTTGCGCTCTGTCGGCCGGACCGGAATGGAGTTTGTGCCGGAACTCAACCTTGCCGAAGCCGCAATTGCAGAGCTGGAAGGCGATACCGAAGAGGTTGCAGAGAAGCTGATCGAGGAGGTTGCCGAGCGTACCGAAAGCGCGCCAACGGCCCTGATTGATCTTGTTGCGCTTAGCTATGATGAACGCAAGGCCCTGTCGCCGGATGTGCCAGAGCTGATCGCCTCATATGAATTGGAGAGCCGCGATACCAAGTTTGGGGGGGCTTTGCGCCAGGCAGGGGTAGTGTCTCTGGCGTTGACTGGACAGTTTGCGCAGGCCTTTGATGAGCTGACGCAGGTTACCCGGCGTGACGGCCCAGCCGCACGGGCCGATGTGATTGACCCGCTGATGACCCTGCTGACGGAACGCTCTGATGATGTCACCTTCCTGCAGTATGGTCTGGTGTTTGCCGGTCAATCCACCGCCGCCGAAGCCGCTCCTGTGGCTGAGTTGATGGCGCGTCGCCTATTGGATCTGGGTTTTGCCGAGCAGGCGCAGTCCTTGCTGCAAAAGCTGGCCCTGGAGCCGGAAAACAAAGATCGCCGTTTGATGATGGCCGAAACCGCGCTGGCGATGGGCAAGCCCCATAACGCCCTGGTGGAACTGATGGGGCTGGAAGGTTCCGAAGCCAATCGAATGCGGGCCGAAGCCCTGTGGCGCAACGGTGAATATGCGCGCTCTGGCGAGTATATGCTGGAAGAAGAAGACGTGAACGCCGCAGCGCGCGGTTTCTGGCACTCGCAGGACATGGAGGCGATCGAGACCATGACACCAGCCGAAGACGCGCCCTTTGGCCAGGTTGCCACCGTGACCAGCCAGATATCAAAGACCAGCCAGGATCCCGAGGGTCTTACACCATTGGCCCATGCGCGTGCTCTGGTCGAGAGCAGTGTTGGAACCCGGGATAATATTCTGGACCTGTTGAACAGGGTCGACAGTGCAAACGACCCGGCGGCGGACTAAATGGCGTATCGCTAGCCCCCGATTAGTTTTGAAGAATTAGCACGAGGGCCGCCTGTTAGGGCGGCCTTTCGCTGTTCGTGCTAACACTTTGTCAACTGTCTGAAACTACCTTGGATTTTAGATGAATCCGCGATTGGACAGGCAGAATGCCGTTAGCTATCAGAATTCCGGACCGGCGCATGTCGCGGTCTATGCACCATCGGTTGATCCATGCTGTCTTTGGGCTGCTGGCTATGGTGATCTCCAGTGATCTTGTGACCACTGCAAAAGACGCCATGGTGTCTTCATCCACTCATTCCAAAATTGTGACCTGCGCAGGGACCCCCATGTTTTGTGGCGGGTTTTGGCAGGTCATCAAAGATCATTTTGAAATCAGCAGCCTGATTGCTCCAGAACGAGAGAATGCTTGTGCCTAAACTAACCGTTCAACAGCTTTTTAGCCCGACCGTGCTTTTGGCGCTGGCTCTGATGGCGATCATCGTGATGATGATCCTGCCGATGCCTGCCTGGGTTTTGGATGTGGGCCTTGCCGCCTCCTTTGGTCTGGCGATCCTGATCTTCACCATCACCCTGTTTATCGAGCGTCCGCTGGATTTCTCGTCCTTTCCGACGATCCTGCTGGCCTCCTTGATGCTGCGTCTGTCGCTGAATATCTCCTCAACCAAGCTGATCATTGGGCAGGGTCATACCGGCACCGATGCGGCGGGTAATGTGATCCAGGGGTTTGCCCAGTTTGTCATGGGCGGCAGCGTCTTTCTGGGGCTGGTGACCTTTGGGGTTCTGCTGATTGTGAACTTCATGGTCATCAACAAGGGCGCCGCCCGGATGGCCGAAGTTGGCGCCCGATTTGCACTGGACGGGATGCCCGGTAAACAGATGGCGATTGACGCGGATATGGCAGCTGGTGCGATTGATCACGCCACCGCCAAGGCCCGCCGTGAGAATGATCAGAAGGAAACCACCTTCTTTGGCTCGCTGGATGGTGCCTCGAAATTTGTCAAAGGTGACGCGGTTGCCGGGTTGTTGATTACCCTGCTGAACCTGGTGATGGGGCTGGTGATGGGCGTGCTGGTGCATGGCATGCCGGTTTCTACCGCCTTTGAGACCTATGCGATTCTGACCGTGGGTGACGGGCTTGTCTCGCAAATCCCATCTGTGATCATCTCGATTGCTGCAGCGCTATTGCTGGCCCGCGGTGGTGCCACCGGGGCAACTGATATTGCCCTGATGGATCAGTTCGGCAAGCACCCGGCCGCCTTGGCCACGGTTGCAGTTCTGATGGTTATGTTTGCGCTGGTGCCTGGCCTGCCTTTCCTGCCCTTTGTTCTTGGCGGTGCGGTTCTGGGATTTGCGGCTTACCGTATCCATCAGAAAGTCAAAGCCGAGGAAGAGGCCGAGATTGAAGAGGAAATGGAAGAAAACGCCAATCCAACTCCAGCCAAGGCGCTGGGCGATATTCTTGACCTTGATGATCTGCATCTGGAGTTTGCCCCCGATCTGGTGAGCATGGTTCTGGATGCCGGCACCGGCCTCGATGCCCGCATCGCCAATATGCGAACCCATATCGCCACCAGTTTTGGCCTGATCCTGCCCGAAATCCGCCTGACCGATCAGGCGGATCTGGAGCGCGGCACCTATGTGGTCAAGGTACAGGGGGTTGAGCAGGTGCGTGGAACCTTGCACCCGGACATGGTTTTGGCGCTGATGCCTGACAATCACGATGCCCTGCCACCCGGATCCGATGTGACCGAGCCTGTCTATGGCGCGCCGGCGCGTTGGATCAATGCGGCACAACAACAGGACGCGGTTCTGGCCGGGGCCACGGTTGTGACCCCACCGGAAATTCTGGCGACCCATCTTTTGGAAGTGATCAAGCAGAACTTTGCCCGCTTGCTGACCTTCAAATCGCTGCGCCGCCTGCTGAACGAAATGAGCGAGCTGTCTGATCCCTTCCGCGCTGAAGCCAATCGCAAGCTGCTTGAGGATCTGGTTCCCGACAAGGTGCCACTGGATACCCTGCATTCGGTGCTGCGTCTGTTGCTGGAAGAGCGGGTCTCGATCCGAAATATCCCGCTCATTCTGGAGGCTATTGCGGAGGCACGTATTCATTCTACCCAGCCCGAAGTGATCTGCGAGCAGGTGCGTCAGCGTCTGGGCTTCCAGCTGGTTGCTGAAATGAAGCGCGAGGACGGAACCATCCCGCTTATCCAGTTGGCACCGGAATGGGAGGATACCTTTGCGACCTATCAGGTGGATGTCAGCGCTGGCAATCTGGACGTGGCCCTGCCGCCGGATATGTTTAATCGCCTGGCGGAAGGTCTGAGCGAACGTCTGAATACGGTGACGGAACAGGGCGTTTTTGCCGCTGTGGTGACCTCGACCCGGCGTCGCCGCTACCTGCGTACGATTCTGAAATCACGCGGCATCACCAATCCGGTGCTCTCCTTTGAGGAAATTGGCCTGGAAGCCCGTCCTGCATTGGTGGGCATGGTAGCTGCATGACACTGCTGGACTTTCCTCCGGAGTTGCGCGCGTTTCTTGGGGCGAGTTTCTGGCATTTTGCCATTGTTTTTCTGCGGGTTGGCGCCATGACGGCGGTATTACCAGCCTTTGGCGAACAATATGTCCCGATGAATGTGAAACTGGGAATTGCCGTTGCCTTCACCTTTGTAGTGGCACCGGCCTTGCCCCTGTTTCCAGAACCCGCAACCCCGCTGCATTTTGCCGGTCTGGCCACCAGCGAGGCCATTGTTGGCCTGGCTTTGGGGGTGTCGGTGCGATTGTTTATCTTTGCGTTGCAGATTGCCGGGACAATTGCCGCGCAAAGCACCTCCTTGTCGCAGGTTCTGGGCAATATCGGTGCGGATTCGTTGCCTGCGATCGGTGGTGTTCTGCTGGTATCTGGCCTGGCGCTTGCCGTGATGATGGGGCTGCATGTTCGGGTGGCGGAGTTTCTGATCTATTCCTACCAGATCTTTCCGGTCGGCGCCTATCCAGAGCCTGCGGGCTTTTCCGAATGGGGGCTGCACCGGATCTCCAGAGCCTTTTACATGGCTTTCACCCTCTCTGCGCCCTTCCTGATCACGGCGGTGATCTACAATCTGACGCTGGGCGTGATCAACCGCGCCATGCCTCAGTTGATGGTTGTCTTCATTGGTGCTCCGGTGATCACCTTTGGTGGTCTGTTCATTTTGATGGTTGGCAGCCCGATGATCCTGGATACCTGGCTGCGCGAGATGATGACATTCTTTTCTGATCCCGGAGGTGGCCTGCAATGAGCGGCGGCGACGACGATTCAGACAAGTCATTTGAGCCAACAGAAGCCAAGCTCAAGAAAGCGCGCGATAAAGGCGAGGTGGCCAAATCCACTGATCTATCGGTCGCGGCGGCCTATATGGGGCTGGTTGTCGCCTTCTATGCGGCTGGCCATACAATGGTAACTGAATTTGGCACTGTGCTGATGTCGATCATCGACCAACCCGATCGATTGGCAAAACAGCTGTTCTCCGGCAATGGCACGCCCCCCGTTGGCGGTATGATTGCAGCCATGGTCTGGCCCTTGATTCCTCTGTTCATGATCCCTTTTGTGTTGGTGCTGTTGTCGATCGTCGGCCAAAGAGCAATGGTTTTTGCGCCAACCAAGCTGGAACCAAAGATGTCGCGGATTTCGGTGATCTCCAACGCCAAGAACAAGTTTGGCCGTGCCGGGCTGTTTGAATTTGGCAAAAGCGCCTTCAAACTAACGATCTATTCGATTTGCCTCGGGGTCTACCTCAACTACCGGATGCCCGAGATGATTGCCTCTGCGGCAACCGGGGCCTCTTCGGTGATCAAGATGCTGGCAGAGCTGGGCATGGAGTTCCTGGTGATTGCGATGCTGATTTCGATGTGCATCGGGGTGGTGGATGCAATTTTCCAGCACGATGAACATCGGCGCAAGAATATGATGTCGCGCAAGGAAATCCAGGACGAGACCAAGGATGCCGAGGGTGATCCCCATATGAAGGGCAAACGGCGCCAGAAAGCGATGGAAATTGCAACCGGCCAGATGATGGCTGCGGTGCCCGAAGCCAGCGTTGTGATCGTTAACCCGACCCACTATGCGGTGGCGCTGAAATGGGAAGGTGGCGCTGGCACGGCTCCGGTCTGCGTGGCCAAAGGTGTTGACGAGGTCGCCGCGACCATCCGCCGGATCGCCAATGAAAACGCCATTCCGATCCACAGTGATCCGCCTACGGCGCGGGCGCTCTATGCCACAATCGGCATCGGGGATGAGGTCGAGGAAGAGTATTACGCGCCAGTGGCGGCCGCGATCCGCTTTGCCGATGAGATGCGTGAACGCGCCAAGGGAGGCCTGTAATGAAACAGAAGATGGCCATGCTGCAACAGATGGCGGCAGTTACTGAGGCGCAATATCTGAAAGAACATGCCAAGATAAAGCCGATCCTGGACCAGGAGGCGCGGCTGCGTGGTCAATTGAGCAAACTGGAGGCACAGGTTCAGGAGGCCCGCGCAGAAGTGGATGGGGACATCCCGATGAAGGCGCTGGGCGCTGATCTGTTGTGGCAGGGCTGGCATTTGAACACCCGGCGGAACCTCAACATGCAGCTGGCCCAGGTCACCGCTCACAAGCTGATGGCGATGGACCGTCTGCGTAAGACCTTTGGCCGTAAAACGGCGGTGGGTGAGATGGAAAAGGCCGAAAAACTGCGTCTCAAAACGGCACGGGCAAAATCACTGGAAGAGCAGCTGCTTGGTCTTTGAGAGACAGAGCCCTCCCTAAGGCCAGTCATCGCGTCTCTGCTGAGTCAGAGTGCCGGGACCGCATGGATCTACCGAACCGGACCTTTCCCCAGCGCGTAGAGAACGGCGGTTATGAGGCCAAAGTGATTGAATACTGATTGCAGCAAGAGCTCTGGTAACAAACGTCGATCGTCGAGCTGCAAAACCTCCGTTGATCAAATGTTTAATCCACAGAAACACAGACCAGGATTGGAACGGATTTGAGCTGCGGTGACACAGGTCATCTAAAGACACTGATGTCACCGCAACTTGAAACCTAG
Source organism: Pseudophaeobacter sp. EL27 (assembly GCF_900313025.1). Taxonomy (GTDB): domain Bacteria; phylum Pseudomonadota; class Alphaproteobacteria; order Rhodobacterales; family Rhodobacteraceae; genus Pseudophaeobacter. The sequence goes on along the minus strand of NZ_OMPQ01000011.1, from coordinate 172,716 downwards.
GCTAGCTCAGCTTAATTGATGATGCCTGCCATGGCCTCTTTTTCCTGAAGAACACCATCGATCAACGGTATCATTTTCACGTTGTTACCTGAGATTTTCACACGCATACAAACGACCTTATTGTTTTCGGGAGTGATGCATAGATCGTCTTCTTTTGAATCGTATGACGCCGAACCGCCTGGAAACGGAAAGCCGGAGGCATCAAAAGCTTCTATCGTCACCGTGCCCTTGGCATCAAAGCCCCATATCGTCTTTCCCTTAGCGTCTTCCGCAGTAATGGTCCGGCCATGCAGAGTTCGGGCAAGCTTCCCATCGAACGCGATCACGTCGCGTAAAGGCATGCCAGTTTCATTGATAAAATACCCTTCCCAAAGCTGACCATCCTCGCTCCCACTTGGGACACGTAAAACCAGTTCGGTGTCGGTGAATTTGACCACATCAGCACAGGAGCGCCGACGTTCGTTCTCCAAACAAACAGTTTGTCCCTTAACTTCCCATTTCGCCAATTCGTCTGGGCGGCCGCGATTTTCCTCTTTCAAGATGCCACCGTCCAGAAAGTTCAGAAACGAGCCCTTTGGCATGTCATCGCTCGCCATTCGTCTACCGGCGAGTTGCTGCTCCAAGGCATGCGCTGATGGGATCACTGCGGTATCGTTGGCTTCTGCCTGCATACATTGAGCGCATGTCATGAGCACAGCGGTTAAGGTAAGGATTTTTTTCATGATTTGTTACGTTCATCACTTTTGACGACCATACAGAAATGCACGATCGTACTAACTACAAATAAAAACGGATACTTAAGCACCCACTCGCGCGATGGGTGTATTTCCGAACTCGTTAACCGTCAACCGATCAGCACAGTTAATCCCGCACCTTTCCATGCACAGGCTTCGCATTCGGCAACTGTCCGCCGCTTGCAGCTCAAACCTATTTTCAGGGTACAGTGGGAAGCCGCAGAGGAGGTGCATGACCCAAATGCTTCAACGGGCCTGCTGGAGAGAGCAGGCCCGTTGAAGCATTTGGATTTTAGTCCGCGTTTAGACGTCCTGGCGCGAGATCTCGACGATCAGGACATCATAGACACCTTTGCCCAATTCTTTTTGCGCGGCCTCGCGGAGGGCTGTGCGCAGCGGGTTGAGAACATCAGAGCGGGTGAAGGCGCCGCGAAATCCCCCCATATTGGCGTGATCAAACAGCACCTGCAAAAAGGCGTCGCGCAGCTTGGGCTCGTACAGGTGGATCTTGTCCCCCATGCCGGCTTTGGCCTCCAGGCTCAGCGCGATTACCACCAGCGAGGAGAGGTTTTCGCGCTCCACCACCGGGATCACAAACTGGTTGGCGATCTTGATGTATTCCCGGTCAGGATCGGGGCCAAGCCCATCCTCACCGGTGTCATCTTCTGCGTGGTCCTCAGCATCATCAGCGTGATCGATGTCATCGCCCATGTTGTCGCCCGAGGCATGTTCCATCTTGGGCTCAGGAGCGGGAGCGAGCATGAGGCCCGCGCCAATCCCGGCGGCAGTGCCGACGACTAGCAAGATAACTGGAAGTAATTTAGCGATCATGGCTCACCTCAGAATGGTAGGATCGCGTCCAGCACCTGCTGGCCGTATCGCGGTTGTTGCACATCGGTGATCTGACCACGGCCACCATAGGAGATCCGCGCCGAGGCGATCTTGTCATAGGTGATCTGGTTCTGGCGGCTGATATCCTGCGGGCGCACATAGCCCGAGACCAGAAGCTCACGCAGTTCGAAGTTCACCCGGACCTCCTGTTTGCCGCTGATGGCAAGCACCCCATTGGGCAGAACATCAACCACCGTTGCGGCGACGCGCATTTCCAGTTTTTCGTTCCGTTTGACCGATCCGTTGCCTTTGGAGCTGCTGGCGCCGCTCAGATCAACGGCGTTTGCCATCGAGGCCCCTTCGGGGAGTTTGCCGTCGATGCGCTGTGGCAGGCCGAACAGCTGGGGGACACCCATGCTTTCGGCGCTGGAACGCGACCGGCTGGTGCCGTTGGAAATCTCGGCCTCTTCATCAAATTCAATGACAACAGTGAGGATATCACCTCTGTTCACCGCGCGACGATCCCCCAGAAGCGAGTTTTGCGAGCCGCTCCACAGCGAGGCGCCGTCTACGGCGCGCTGATTCTGAACCTCAGTCGGCAGACCCTGCCACAGCATGGCAACATGTTCCGGCGACTCGGTCGATTCCGACAGGGTCGGCGGCTTGCCGAGATGATCCATACGGGCGCAGGCCCCCAGTAAGACCAGGCCGGTCAGCGCAAGTTTGGTGGCAATCGATTTCTTGTTCATTATTTTACCTCTACTGACCCATCTGCGTTTACACGCCCGGTCACGGTGCTCCGTGAAGCCAAGTTCATAACCTTGATCCATTCGCCCTCAGATCCGCGTCCCAGGGCGCGTCCCTCTGCCATGATGGTTAGCCCGTTGCGGCGAAAGGCGAGTGTAACAAGGTCGTTTCGGTCGATGATGGCGGGTGGGCCGATATCGCCGGGACGCATGGGGCGACCGGGATACAGCGGCACACGGGCTTCCATTCCCACCACTTCGTTTGCATCGGACAAGGCGCCTGCCACATTGACCTGTTTGAAGGTCAGATCGGTGGCGAGGATGATCTCCTTGGCACGAATGGTCCGCAGAGGCACCAGAATTTCGGCCCAGGCGGTCTGGGCTGTCAGTGCGATGAGAAGGGCGAGAATGTGTTTCATTAGCGGATCTGTGTGGTGGCAGACATCATCTGATCGACGGCAGAGATGACTTTGGAGTTCATTTCATAGCCACGCTGGGCTTCGATCAACTCGGTGACTTCGCGCACCGAATCAACAGAGCTGCCCTCGAGATAGCCCTGGCGGAATGTGCCAAGTCCATCTTCGCCTGCGGTCGACACATTGGGCGCGCCAGAGGCTTCGGTCTCGGTGAAGAGATTGCCGCCAATCGCCTCCAGACCCTTGGGGTTGGTAAAGCTGGCAAGGTTGAACTGGCCCAGCAGCTGACCCTCCGCGGTCTCTTCAAAATAGGCATAGATCTCACCGGAGGCATTGATCGAGATGCTGAGCGCGTCGTCAGGGACGGTCACATCCGGCGCCACAGCAAGACCATCGGAGGTGACGATCAGACCCTCAGCCGAGCGCTTGAGCGCACCATCGCGGGTATAGCCGCTTTGCCCCGAGGGCAGGGTGACTTCGAGGTAGCCTTTGCCTTCAATGGCGACATCCAGATCGCTGCCTGTCTGCTCCAGAGGGCCCTGTTGCAGATGTACGGAAATGGCCGAAGGACGGACACCCAGACCCACCTGAACACCGGTTGGCAGGATGGTGCCATCAGAGGCATTCACCGTACCGGCGCGGGTAACCTGCTGGTAGTGCAGATCAGCAAATTCGGCACGGCGTGGATTGTAGGCGGTGGTATTCATATTGGCGAGGTTGTTCGCGATGGTTTCAACACGCAGCTGCTGCGCACTCATACCAGTTGCGGCGATTTTAAGGGCACGCATCGGTGATCTCCTATGTCTTAATCAGTTTTTCAATGGCGTTGCGGATGCGCTTGTCTTCTGTTTCCAGAAAGCTCTGGCCCATTTCATAGGCGCGCTGGATTTCGATCATGCGGGTCACCTGGGTGATCGCATTGACGTTGGATCCTTCCAGAAACCCCTGCACCATCTTGGCGGTCTCAGCTTCGACGACTTCCCCCTCGGCGCGGAACATCACCCCGTCTTCACGCATCAGGGTGGTTTCTTCGTCGGGCTGGAACAACCCGATTTGGCCCACGGTGTTGCCATCGGCAGTGATGGTGCCATCTGCACCGACATGGATGGATTCAGCAGTGCCCGGAATAAAAACCGGCGCGCGGCCCGCATCCAGAACCCTGTGGCCATCCATGGTCACCAGATCGCCCTCGGCATTGGGAGAGAAGGCGCCAGAGCGGGTCAGACGTTCCCCCAGAGGGGTTTCGATCATAAAGTAGGCGTCGCCTTCGATGGCAAAATCAAAGGAGCCCCCGGTCTGGGTCAGCTGCCCCTGTTCCATCGAGGTGTTGAAAATATTTGCCCGTGCCATCGACAGCGATTGCTGACCCGGAGCGGATTGAACAAATTCAGAAAAAATCAGCCCCTCGGAGCGGTAGCCGGTGGTGGCAGAGTTGGCGATGTTATTCGCCACCACACGCATTTCGCGCATCAAACCGGTTTGCCGGGAGAGGGTTGCGTAGCCTGCGGTTTCCATCACGAAACTCCTGCGATTAGCGGAATAATATGGCCGTTGAAAAAGGCCACCAGTGTTTGGGTCATGAATCCCATCGACATCCAGAACACGACGACAATGGCCGCCAGTTTGGGCACAAAGGTCAGGGTCATTTCCTGTACGGATGTCAGGGCCTGGAACAGGCCAATGGCTAGGCCGACGATCAAAGCCACCGCCAGGATCGGCGATGACATGGTCACCCCAGCCCAGAGAGCCTGTCGCAGCGTGTCGTAGAATTGGCCTTCGCTCATCATTGGCTTAGACCGGCATCCGCAGGATTTCTTGATAGGCTTCGACAACCTTGTTGCGCACGGTCACTGCGGTCTCAACCGCCAGCTCTGTCTGTGCCAGAGCCTGAACCAGCGCATGGGGATCGCTGTCGCCTGTCATCGACTGTACGGCAGTCTGCTCACCCACCTGCATGGTATTGGCAAAGCTGGCAAAGCTGGAGCGCAGCTGATCGGTGGCGCTGGCACCGTGAAAGTCCGGGTCCACCTTTGTGGCGGGACGGGCGGCGGCATAGCCACCAGCGGCGGAAGTGATAGAGCGAATATCCATTCTGGATCTCCTCGGGGGTTAGGTTATTTTCTCAGCAGGTCCATCAGCGAGGATGACATTCCGCGGGTTTGTTCAAACATTTTCAGGTTGGCGTCATAGCTGCGCTGCGCCTCACGGGCGTCGGCAATCTCGATCATCAGATCGACGTTCGAGCCCTGGTAATGGCCGCTGTCATCCGCCAGCGGATGCGAGGGGTCATAGACGTTCTCCAGGTCGCTGCGATCCAGTACGACGCGGCCGGTCCTGACCTGCTCGACATCATTTTCCAGATCGCGTGCGGCCTCAAAAGGTACGCTCTTGCGGCGGTAGCCTGGGGTATCGGCGTTGGAAATGTTTTCGGAAACGTGCCGCAGACGGGTGGCCTGTGCCTTCAGGCCGCTGGCGGTCACACTCAGGGAACTGGAAAATTCACTCATTGCTCATGCCTCCTTAGCGCCCAAGACTGGTGCGCAGAATATTCATTGATGTTTTATAGATGGCGAGCGCCCGGTCATGCTGGCGCTTGACCTCAACCCCGTTGAGGATCTCGGTTTCGATCGAGACGGAGTTGTCATTGGGATCAGTGCCGTCAGCTGAAGTGGTTACTGCCCAATCCATGTTGGACCCATGAATGCCGTTCAGATGCGACCCGCGAGAGGCCACCATATCACCAGGGCGTGCCCCGGCGGCATAGACCTCTTTAAAAGGTTTGATATCCTTGGCGTGATAGCCAGGGGTATCGGCGTTTGCGATGTTTTCAGAGACCAAAGCCTGACGCTTGCCGGCGTGGCTGGCCATCGAATATGCGATTTTAAAAACGTTCAGTTCGGTGAACACCGGGGCTTCTCCCTCGATCAATTTCAATCAAGGCTTAACCCTGATTCCTTTAGAAATTGTTTCAGGAACTAGTTGGAGGCCTCAGGCCATGATTCCAGAGCTGAAAGCTTTGACTGAACAAATCGCCAGTAAGAAACTGGCAACTTCTACCGGACGCGTCAGCGGTATTTCCGGCGGAGAGATCGAAATATCCGGCCTGGAACGCGAAGCCAGAATCGGCGATCGCCTGATACTCGTTCGAGGACCGAACGATGAATTGCACGGCGAAGTTCTGAAGATTAGTGATAATAAAATCAGCATGTTACCTGATCGCGCACCAGATCGTGTGGCGATAAATGACCGGGTGAAACTTATGCCTGCGCCAGATTTTGCGCCTGGGGACAACTGGATCGGACGGGTCATTGATCCCTTTGGCGAGCCCCTGGACGGGCGCCCTTTGCTGCGCGGAGAAAAGGCCCGTGACTTGATGGCGCCACCTCCCAAAGCGGCCGGACGGCGCCATATGGGCGCCCGTCTGGACACCGGGCTGTCGGTGTTCAATACGATTCTCCCCATCGTTCAGGGCCAGCGTATTGGTCTTTTTGCGGGTTCCGGTGTTGGTAAATCGACATTGCTCGCAAAAATGGCGCAATTTATGCAGGCCGATGTGGTGGTCATGGCGCTGATTGGCGAACGTGGGCGCGAAGTAAATCACTTTGTCGAAGATGTTTTGGGGCCGGAAGGCATGAAACGGGCCGTTGTTGTTGCCGCCACTTCGGACCAATCGGCGCTGGTGCGTCGTCGCAGCGCCTGGGCGGCGATGACCATTGCGGAACATTTCCGCGATCAGGGCAAAAATGTGCTGTTCATGGCCGACTCGGTAACGCGTTTTGCCGAAGCCCATCGTGAAATCTCTGCGGCCTCTGGCGAGGCACCCTCGTTGCGTGGTTTCCCCCCCTCTGTGACACCCCTGATTACCGGGCTTTGTGAGCGTGCCGGCCCTGGCTCTGAGGGGCAGGGGGATATCACCGCGGTGTTCAGCGTCCTGGTGGCGGGCTCTGACATGGATGAGCCCATCGCAGACATTCTGCGTGGTGTTCTGGACGGGCATATCGTGTTGAACCGGGAGATCGCTGAGCGGGGCCGGTTCCCGGCGGTTGATGTTTCGCGCTCGGTCTCGCGGAGCCTGCCAGCGGCAGCAACTGCGGAAGAGAATGCGGCCATTCTGGAGGTGCGTAAGTTCCTGGGCTCTTATGAGCAGTCAGAAGTGATGATCCGCGCCGGTCTGTATTCCGAAGGCAATGATGCGGTGTTGGATCAGGCGGTGAAGATCTGGCCAGAGCTGGATGCATTCTTTGGCAAGGAAGACCCACAGGGTGTGAGCAACAGCTTCAGCCGCTTGCAACTGATGCTACGCCGCGCCGGAAAAGGGCGCTAAAGGGCGGTACTGCTCATCCCAGGTTTGCGACTCATTGCAAAGGTCAGTCGGTGAAAATGACAAAGGCGCCCGCCGGGATATCCGGCAGGCGCCTTTTGTTTCGGGGACGCTGCGCTAGGATTGCAGCAGCATCAAGGCCGTTGCACCAGCGGAATTTGATGCGTTGAATTCTGCGATCTCAGAGCGCGCCAGATAAACATTAACCAGACGCTCCATATTTTCCGGCTCCGCAAAGACCGAAATGTCGTCAGTGCCAAACATCGCTTTTGCTCGGTCTTTGAAATTGACCAGCTGAGTGTCCAAATCCGCCTGTCCCATGCTGGTGGGCAAGCCAAGCGCTATCTCAAACATCTCGCGAATGGCGGGCTGCCCCATCACGTTGAACCATTTTGTGTCGGTACTGGTACCATCTTCAGCCAAGACTTGTATCTCGCGCTGAGAATACATGGCGACGCGCATGGAATTGTCTTGCTCACCGACAGCGGTCTCGAAGGACTGCACTTTGTAGGTCTCCGACAGGTTCTTCATCGCAGCGGCATCGCCGGTTTTCACTGTTTCACCTGGGCCAAAGCCAAAGGTTTCAGTAAAGCTCACCCAACGGTCGTCACCCAGCTTGCCTGCAAGGGCATCATCAGCGGTGGAGCCCTCTTGCAAAACTTTTTTTACCAAGCCTTTAAAGTCTACTTGGTCCTCGAGGCCAAAGGCCCCGAGTGCAACAGATAGCAGGCGACGATCGTTGACCAGATCATCAACCGTTTTAACATTGCCGATGTTTTCTTCAAAATACTCAGTGTCGCGTTGCAACACTGGGCTTTTGGAGAAGGAGTCTAACTGTTTATCGTAGGTAGACTGCAGAAAGTTCCAACCGCCGATACCTGAGATGGGTATGATGGGTTGGAAGCTCATGACGGACGCACAGCTAACAGACGATCTTCACGTGGCATCAGGGCGCGCAACGATTTGAGGCAGCGGTAGTAGTTGTCCTGAAGAAAGGCATCCGTGGCCTCGGCCAATGATGCGCGGCTGTCCGGATCAGTGAAAACCTGGCTCAGTTCTTCAATCCGGCGCAGCATCGGAAGGCGTTCTTCCTCTGGATCGGTGTCGCCGGTCAAAATCAGTTGCATTGCATAGCACACACGGCGCACCGGGGTGTTTGCTTCTTCGGGATGGATTGCGTCGCGAAGACGCAGAATATTTGCGTCAGGAGTCACAATGGACAGTCTGCTACGGCGGTCACCGTTTTCAATGACAGCGCCATTGACCAGGACACGCTCTTTGGGCGCAAGTTTTAGGACCAGTCCGCTCATAATTAAGTTGCTCCGCTGCGAAGGCCACGCATGATGGCCGTGTTGATTTCCACCAGCGGTCCCACATGGGCTTTGCGCTGCAGTACTTTGCTGGTGTGTTGACGCGTGAAGGTAGCCAAATCGCTCAGATCGGTTTTCAGATCTTGCGGCAGTGGATTATCGACCGAGGCCAAGTCCGTGGCAAATATTCTCCACAGCTTGTTGTTGTCATTCAGGGCCTGTGCCAGTTCTGAAAATCCACCTTTTCCGCGCCTTGCGGCAACAATCATCTTGCGGGTCACATGCGCGATGGTCTCGTATTCCATATCTTTGGTTGTTCGGATCGGGGATTTCACCGCTGAATAAGCGCTTCGCGCTTTGCTTAAGGCATTCACGTATTTTCCTAACGTACTATTCCATCAGATTCTCTGAAACGATAAGGTCTCCGGGGCGCTAAAAGCGCCCCGGATCAGGCTGTTAACGGAACAGCTGCTGCAGTGTCGATGGGTTCTGGTTGGCAATGGTCAGCGACTGGACAGCCAGCTGCTGCTGCGTCTGCAGCGCCTTCAGGCGGGCAGATGCTTCTTCCATGTTGGTATCGGTCATGGCCGATACACCAGTTTTCATCGAGTCGGTCAGCTTGCTCACAAACTCTTTCTGATCCGTCAGACGGTTGTCCGCAGCACCGAATGTCGCCGCATGGCCAATAGCGCTGGCCAGTGCTGTTTCGATTTCGGTCATGACGGTGTCAGCGTTGGCATCAGTCAGGGTTGCAGTCATCGCACCAATGATATCGGTGTTGGAATCAACTGCAGTAACGGTGATCGGTGCGGAAGAATCCAGGCCACCCAAAACATCGAGCTGCGTGGTTGTGCCCGATTCGAGCAGGTTTGCACCGTTGAACGACGCCGAGTCGATGATCGACTGGATGGTGTCACGCTTGTTCGCCAGGTCTGCTTCGATCTGTGCATGGTCGACGTTCTGAGATACACCCGAAACCACAAGATCACGCATGTCCTTCAGTGTCTCAACGATCTGCTCCATACCGGCGGAAGCAACACCAACGGTCGCGGCACCAAAATCGAGGCTGTCCTGAACCGACTCATAAGCGGAGATGTCCGATTCCATGTTCTTGGAAATCGCCCAAACCGCAGAGTTGTCTTTGGCGCCATTCACTCGTTTACCAGTGGAGATCTGGGTCTGAGACTCGTCCAGGCTGCTGTTCACTGCAGACAGAGTCTGGAGAGCAACCATTGCGCCACTGTTTGTCAGAATGCTGGTCATAGTATTTTCCTTTAGCGATCGAGACACTTTGGTCTCTAATTTTTCCCTGCCCCGAAGGGCGTTTAGCGTCTTTCTGACAGTGCGTTGGCCTATCGGCTTTCGCGCCACCTCAGTGATGAGATGCAAGGAGACATTGCGGTGAAAGTTGCTAAGGGAGTGCTAATGTTGAAATCTACAATCTGTAGAATTTTACTAAACCCTGGCGCGACTTGGGTGGCGTGGCTTAGCTCCGCTTCTCCAGACGTTGGCCCATGGTTGTGCCGTAGCGTGCCTTGCGTCCTGCGCGGTCGTAGACATCCAGGCCCTTTTTCACCCGGCGCAGCTCTGCCATGCGCGTGGCGACGCCACGGATGCCTTCCATGGCGCTGTTGAGAAGTTCCTGATTGCGCGACACCTTGGTCTGAACCTGGGACAGGGCCGCGCGTTCAAGAGAGTCAATTGTATTGAGCTGCGCAATGAGTGGCTCTTTGCGGGCAAGCAGTGCTTCAATTTTGTCCAGTTCACCGCGCACCAATGCGCTGCGTTCCTGATCCAGAATCTCATCCAGCTCATCAATGAGGCTTTGGGGGTTCTGGTGGTTCAATTGTGTTTTCTGATCAGTCATTAGAGGAATCCTTCATTGCGTGATAAAGCGATTCGGCGAGGCCAATGCCGCCGGCTTCGGTAATTTGTTCGGCCTGGGCCCGGACAAGAAAGCTGCTGAACTGGTCTTCACCCTCGCCACCGCCACCTAGACCTTCGCGGCTTTTTCCAAGCCCCGCAGATTTCAACATTTCCGTTAGAAAAGAAGCTTCTAGCTGTTTTGCAGCATCGCGAATTGCATCATCCTGCGTGGCTGCCTGAAGCTTGGGCGGCGCTGTCGCCGCCTGATGAACTGTTGTTAGATTGGGCATCCTGCACCTTTCTCCAGTTTTAATTCAGATTTGTTTGATTTTTCAGAGAATGCCTCAGGAGCAGTTAAAATTACCGTAACCGCTTTGCTCTAGAGCTGGGGGCGTCGAGATAGAATGTCTGGAATCCTAATGCTTACAAATGTACTCTTTGGTCAGATGCGCACAGGCGCTGCGGACCCAGCTAGCGCCAAGGCAACAGAAAGCCGCCAAGCGAATCGAAGCTTCTCTGAGCACATACAAGATCGTGCCAAAAGAGATCAGGCGAAGTCTGTCTCTGAAAAAGAGCGGTCGAACCAGCCTGACAAAGCGGCTGAGCGGCAGGAAACCAAGGAAAACCCCAAAGAGACTGATCAAAGCCGTTCCAGGGCTGCTAAATCCTCTGTTGTCAGAACTGCAGAGGATGGCGCAAAAGCAGTGCCTTCCAAAGAGGGGGCCACGACGGCTGAAACCGGTGCTGAATTTGGCGCGACGCAGGGCGAGATGAGTGCCCAGATCGAAGAGCCAACAGATGCCGGTGAGACAGATGCTTCGCAGAATGCTTCGAGCGCTGACGCTGCCCCATCTGCCGAAACAGAGGGCGCAGTACAGACAACAGAGGTTCCGCCTGTAGCAGCGCGTCAGGATGCTGATCTTAAGCCGGAGACGGCAAAGGGTGCTGGTAACTCTCAGACCTCAGACGCGACGGGTAAGACTGGACGCAGTGGCGGGCCTCAGGCAGTCGCCGGGGACGCCGCGGAGGAGAAATCCGCAGCACCTTTGACCCTTGCAGAAGCAGCCCCGGATTCTATGACCGCGGGTGGTGACGGGGATATTGCGCCCGACCCGCGCGGGTCTGTTCAACCCACGGCGGTTACGCAGGCCGCGGCAGGTGCAGCCGGTACAATTCCCGCCAAGACAGAAGCCTCAGCAACAACACAGACACCAGCAACCTCCCAGAATGCGGGTGAGGTGAAAGCCCTAGATCAGGTACAAGTTGACGCACTGGAGCAGGATAGACCGCAGGTGGCACCAACGACTGCACCACAACAGCAGGATCGTGGTTCGCGCCCGGGTGATACACGTATTGCCGCCACCAATGCTTTCCCGATGTCACAGGCATCCAAGGCAGATGACGCCACCCTGACAGCCTCTGCGCCGACGGAGGAGGTAGCGGCAGATACCGCTGCAGATGGCCCCGAGTCAGCGGCAACCACCAAAACAGCGAGTTCTGCAGCCGAGGTCATGGCGGCAATTGCAGGTCAATCCCGCAGCACGACAAGTTCTGAGCCGGGTCGCCGGGCAGAGGGCCGGGCGCGCGAATCAAGTGAAACCCAGGCCGTGGTGTCCGGCAATGCAACACCTACGGCCGCCAACAAATCGGCAGCCGCCGCCGCGCAGATCAGCGCCGTTCAACAGGCCTTTGCGGCCCAGGTTCTTGCCGGGGATGCCTCGGGTGCCGCTGGCCAGGGTGCAGAGGCACAACTGTTCAACTCCGAGCTCCCATCAGATCTGCCGGGCCTGTCACAGCTTCTGACTGAAGCGGTCGTGCAGCCGGGAACGGTGCATCGCCCCGAAACGCCGCGTTTGGTTGCGGTGCAATTGGCCGAAGCCATTGTCGCCAAGGGAGATCGCAACGTTGATGTGGCTTTGAACCCAGAGGAATTGGGCCGGGTCAAGATGCGGGTCTCCACCAGCGAGACGGGAATCACCGTGGTTATCCAAACCGAACGGTCGGAAACTGGCGATTTGATGCGTCGCCATATCCATGAGCTGGCGGACGAGTTCCGCAAGATGGGTTTCACAAACGTTTCTTTTGAATTCAGCGGTGGCGGCGCCTCGGGCGGCAATACCAGTAGCGAAGGCGACAGCCAGTCCGGCAGCGGCACATCCGGTGCCGATGGCCTGGATGATCTGACCTCGGCTGAGCTGGCAGAAACACAGGTACAACATCTCCGGCTTGGAAATGCCGGCGTGGACATGAGGGTCTAACCAATGACAACCGAAGTATCTTCCACCACTCCAACAGCGGCAACCACCAGACAGAGTTCTGCTACCGGCAGTGGCACCAAACTGACATCTGATTTTGATACCTTTATCAAGCTTCTGACGGCGCAGGCGAAATACCAGGATCCAACTGAACCGATGGACAATACCGAATATGCCTCGCAGCTGGCAGAATTCTCGATGGTCGAACAGCAGGTTCTGACCAATGACAACCTTGGCTCGGCACTGGAACAGCTGGGCCTGGGCAACATGGCAGCCCTGACTGGCTGGGTGGGCATGGAGGTGCGCGCAGCCACAGCGGCGAAATTTGACGGCACCACCCCAATCAATGTGTCCCCCAACCCTGCAGCTGCAGCAGATGAGGTCACTCTGGTGGTCCGAAATGCAGATGGAGATGAGGTCAATCGGATTTCGCTTCCAGTCAGTGCGGAGCCCTATAATTGGGACGGAACCAATTTCAGCGGTGATACTGTTCCGGCAGGCGACTATACTTTCCTCGTCGAAAGTTCGGTGGATGATGAAGTTGTCCTGACAGAAATGGCGGAGGTCTATACCACCGTGCAGGAAACCCAATTGGCAGGCACTGATGTGGTTTTGATCAACGAGACCGGCTTTGCGATTCTGGCGACTTCTGTGACCGCGTTGCGCGACCCGAGCGCGGAACAAGCGGACCAGGTGGACCAAGAAGAGGCTTGATCCAAAGGCCGCCGCAGGGTCTAGAGATGTTGCTCTCCATCATCGGAGCAGCATCGACCGGAGAATGAGGCCCTGCAAGACCTGGATCCAGATTTTGATCAGCGGTTTTTTCAATCGCTTAAGGCGCAGGGGCTGATGGCCGCTGCGCCCTTGCCGTTGCAAGGAGGGCGCTCCAACCGGGTCTGGCGCAGTGACGACAGGGTGGTAAAGCTCTACCTGGGGCAGGGGGACAACCCCTTGTTTGCCAATGACCCGGCGCGGGAAGCGGCAGCGCTGGCGGCGCTGTCCGGTACGGGAATGGTACCCCCGCTGCAAGGCGCGGGCCAGTTTGAGGGCCACAACTGGCTGATCTACGATCATATCACCGGCGCGCCCTGGCAGCAGGACAGTGGCCATGTGGCCCAACTGTTGGGGCGGTTGCACGACCAACCTGAATTCAGGGGCCTGCCGAGGGGCGTCAACGGCAGTGCCGCCCTCGAGACGCAGGGGAAGGCGATTCTCGACCAATGCACCGCAGAACCTGATTTGGCCGCGCAGATAGGCGAGATGCGTCCGATCGGTCAGGTGCCCCCTTTGCCGCAGCTGTCACTGATTCACGGGGATCCGGTGCCGGGAAATCTCTTGGCGCATGATGGCACCCTGACCCTGATCGACTGGCAATGCCCGCAGATGGGGGACCCAAGCGAGGATCTGGCGCTGTTTCTTTCGCCAGCCATGCAGTTTCTTTATCGGGGCGCCGTGTTGTCACAGCCCGAGGAGGAGGCATTTTTATCCGCCTATCCCGATCCGCGCGTGGTTGGGCGCTACCTGGCCCTAAAGCCCTGGTTCCATTGGCGTATGGTGGCCTATTGCCTGTGGCGCTGTGCGCGGGGCAATCCGCAGGACCGACAGGCCTTTGATCTGGAGCTGGCAGCCATGGGTCAGTCCATCAGCCCCAACAGGGCATAGGCCGGCGGCATGACGATGCGCCTTGCGCGGCCAAAGGGAAAGCGGGACATGCCCTGCATGACCTCAGAATAGGGCAGATCGGGGGAGCGACCCTGGACCAGATCCGCCAACACCCGCCCGGCATAGCTGCCCATGGCGACGCCATTGCCGTGATAACACAGCCCGGCAAACAGCCCGGGATTATTGGGAATCGCCCCAACAAAGGGCACAAGATTGCGCGACAAGCAGACCATACCAGACCAGGTATGGGTGCTTTCGACCTCGCGCCAGGCCGGGAAGAGCTGTTCAAAATCACTCCGCAGTTTGCGGCGGATACCGGCTTCTACACGGGGGGAGGCAAACAGCCCGCCCCGCATGCCAAACAGGAAGCGCCGGTCGGGCATCAGGCGAAAGTAATGCAGCATATTGCGGCTGTCATAGGCCATTTGATCGCTGAACCAGCCCTGGGCCTGTAGCTCTGCGTCGCTCAGCGGGCGGGTCACCATGGCGCTGGATTGGGTTGGCATATAGCGCGCGGCCAGCCATTCGGGCAGGTCATCAGAGGAGTAGCCATTGGTGGCAATCACCACCTTGGCGCTGCGCACCTTGCCCTTGGGGGTGGTGACGATCTGTTGCCCGCCCGCCTTGGCAATTTTAAGCGCTGGGCTGTGTTGGAACAGTTTGGCCCCTGCGGATGCCGCCGCACCTGCGAGGCCAAACAGATATTTGCGTGGGTTCAGACCAAAGCCGACGGGAGTGGTCATTGCACCAAAAAACGACCCGTTCATCCCGACAGAGGCAAGTTCCGCCTTGCTGTGAAACGCCACTTCCTCACCTGCAGCACTGATATGGTCAACTTGCTGCTTCATCTGCTTCAAAGCCCGCGGGCTATGGGCCAGAACGGTCTCCCCGCGTGAATGAGTGTCTGCCTCGATTTGGTGCTTTTGCAACAACTCCGCCACCAGGTGCACGGCGGCCTCTTCGCCTTCCGCATAGGTCCGGGTGGCCTCTTCGCCGTATTTGCGCAGCATCGCCTTGGTCGAGAGCTTGGAGCCCCCCAGGCAGCAGAAACCGCCATTGCGCCCGGAAGCGCCCCAGCCGGGGGTTTCTGCTTCCAGAACGGCAACGCTGGCGCCACTTTCGGCCAGATGCAGCGCCGCAGACAGCCCGGTAAAGCCACCGCCGATGATCGCCACATCAACCTGCATCTCGCCACGTTGTTCGGGCCAGATTGGCGCCTCTATGGTCTCGTCCCACCAGCAATTGTCGCGGGGGCCGGGACCATAGGCGTAGTCGGAAAAGATCCTCCGCATCAGCTGCGCTCTGCCGCTTTTTCTTCGCGCTGTTGCCGCACGACTTGGCGTTTGTTGACCAGGGAGGCACTGATGACGCCGATGGTGACAACAGCGATCATCAAGGTCGAGAGCGCATTGATTTCAGGCGAAACCCCCAGTCGCACCGCCGAGTAGATCTTGATCGGCAATGTTGTGGCGGCAGGGCCCGAGGTAAACGAGGCAATGACCAGATCATCCAGCGATAGGGTAAAGGCCAACAGCCAGCCCGAAATCACTGCAGGTGCAATGATTGGCAGGGTAACCAGCCGGAAGGCTTCAGAGGCGGAGCATCCCAGATCCAGCGCGGCCTCTTCCAGGGATTTGTCAAAGGTGACCAGCCGCGAGGACACCACCACCGAGACATAGCACATGGAAAAGGTGGTATGGGCCAGAACGATGGTCAGCACGCCACGATCCAGACCAATGCCGATGAACAGCAACAGCAGCGACAGGCCGGTGATGACTTCGGGCATCACCAGAGGCGCGTAGATCATGCCGGAGAACAGAGTGCGCCCCATAAAACGCCCCCCGCGCACCAGCACATAGGCGGCCATTGTGCCCAGAACCGTGGCAATCGTCGATGACATCACCGCCACTTTGATCGTCACCCAAGCGGCATTGAGGAAGGCCTCGTTCTGGATCAGCTCGCCATACCATTTGGTCGAGAATCCAGCCCAGACGGTGACCAGTTTGCTTTCATTGAAACTGTAGATCACCAGGATCAGCATCGGCACATAGAGGAAGGCAAAGCCAAGCGTCAGCGAGACGGTATTGAACCAACTCATCCGTTTCATTGTTCGGCCTCCTCTTGTTTTTGCTGATTGCGCTGGAACAGCACGATGGGAATGATCAGGAGCAGCAAGAGCACCACAGCCACAGCCGAGGCCACGGGCCAATCCTGGTTGGAGAAGAACTCTTCCCACAGGACCTTGCCAATCATC
This sequence comes from Pseudophaeobacter sp. EL27, assembly GCF_900313025.1. Lineage (GTDB taxonomy): Bacteria > Pseudomonadota > Alphaproteobacteria > Rhodobacterales > Rhodobacteraceae > Pseudophaeobacter. The sequence continues at coordinate 156,321 of NZ_OMPQ01000011.1, read as the reverse complement.
AGCGTGTCGGACCCACCCAGAAGGGACGGGATAACAAATTCACCCAGTACCGGGATGAAGACCAGGAAGCAGCCAGCAATGATGCCGGTTTTGGACAGGGGGATCGTCACCAGCCAAAAGGCCGTCAGGCGGGAGCAGCCCAGATCTTCGGCGGCCTCGATGAGGGATTCATCCAGCCGTTCAAGCGCCGCGTAGATTGGCAGGATCATGAAGGGCAGATAGGTATAGACGATGCCGATATAGACGGCCGTGTTGGTGTTCAGAATGGTCAGCGGCTCTGAAATCACCCCGGTCCAGATTAGGAACTGGTTCAGGAAACCCTCTTTCGACAGAATCCCCATCCAGGCGTAAACCCGGATCAGAAAGCTGGTCCAGAAGGGCAGAATCACCAGCATCATCAGGCTGGCCCGCCATTCCTGCGGTGCGCGGGCCATGGCATAGGCCATGGGGTAGCCGACCAGCAGGGTCAGAAAGGTCGAGATCACGGCAATCTTCAGCGAGCTGAGATAGGCCTTCCAGTAAAGGTCGTCCTCGGTGAGCCAGACGAAGTTTTCAAAATCCAGCTTTGCCAGCAGGGCGCCGATGCCGCTGTCGGGGTCAAACTGCGGGATGTAGGGCGGGATCGAAATCGCATAGTCGGAGAGCGAGATCTTCAGCACGATGACAAAGGGCACCAGAAACAGCACCAAAAGCCATATATAGGGAACGGCGATCAGGGAAAAGCGGCGCATTATGTCGCCAAGAGAACGCCTGCCGTGGCGGTCCAGGACAGCCAGACAGTGTCTTCCCAAGTGAAAGCACGACGTGAGATGCGGCGGGTATTGGCGCTTTGCGCCTTGATCACCGCGCCAGAGGGCAATTCGACATGGTAGGTCGACAGATTGCCGAGATAGGCGATATCGAGGATCTTACCTTCAACCGCATTATCAACCCCGGTGGGTTTTTCAGCATTGATGGTGACCTTTTCCGGGCGGATCGCCAGGTGGCAGCTCTGACCGTCGGAAAAGCTAGTTGGGGACTTTACGTTCAGCGGCGCTTGTCCGTCTTTCCAGGCGACAGAATAGCTGTCTTCGCCATTTGGTGTAGCGGTGCCGTCGATGATATTCACTTCGCCGATAAAGTCAGCGACGTAGACGGAATTGGGCGTTTCATAGATCCGATCCGGGGTGGCGACCTGAATGATCTTGCCATGGTCCATCACCGCAACGCGGCTGGCGACGGTCATCGCCTCTTCCTGATCATGGGTCACGATAACAAAGGTGGTGCCGGTTTTTTCCTGAATATCCATCAGTTCAAACTGGGTTTCCTGCCGCAGCTTTTTGTCCAGCGCCCCCAGGGGCTCATCCAGCAACAAGAGTTTGGGGTGTTTCGCCAGCGAGCGCGCCAAGGCCACCCTCTGCCGCTGTCCGCCCGAGATCTGATGCGGTTTGCGGCTGGCAAACTTCTCCAGCCGGGTCAGGCGCAGCATTTCGTCAACGCGGTCGTCAATGTCAGCTTTGGGCATCTTTTCGCGTTTCAAACCAAAGGCGATGTTCTCCCAGATGCTGAGATGCGGAAACAGCGCATAGGACTGGAACATCATATTGGTGGCGCGTTTGTTCGGGGGCACCGGCGCCATATCCTGACCGGCGAGGAAAATTGCCCCTTCGGTGGGGGTCTCAAATCCGGCAAGCATGCGCATCATGGTGGTCTTGCCACAGCCCGAGGGGCCCAAAAGCGCAAAGAACTCTTTTTCGTAAATGCCGATGGTCAGATCGTCGATCGCCGTGAAGTCGCCAAATCGTTTGGTGACGTTCTGAAACTGGATCAAGGGCTTGGCCTCGGGATCGTTCCAGGGTTCGAATTCAGGAATGGTCAAGCAGCTTCCCCCGCAGGTTCCAAAGGCGCAGGGCCGAAAAGGCGCGCCTGGGCTCTGGAAATTTGTGCATATAAGCAAAGGGCAGGGCGCTCATGCGCCCCGCCGGTTCAGGATCCTGAGTATCAGGTGCCTGATTTGATCTTGGTCCACATGCGGGTGGCGCGGCGCTGAACCTTGGGTGGATAGGCCTCTTTGATATAGAGGTTTTCCACAGTTGCAGCGTCAGGATAGATGGCCGGATCACCGATCACATCTTCTTCCAGGAACTCCTGGCTCGCCTTGTTGCCATTGGCGTAATAGACGTAGTTCGACGCCGCGGCCATGTTGTTGGCATCCATGATGAAGTTTAGGAACTTATGTGCACCCTCGGGGTTTGGTGCATCCACAGGAATGGTCATCTGGTCAAACCACATCAGCGCGCCTTCCTTGGGCGCATTGTATTCGATGGTGACGCCATTATCGGCTTCTGCTGCACGGTCGCGCGCCTGCAGGATGTCGCCGGACCAGCCAAAGGCGACGCAGATATCGCCATTTGCCAGCGCGTTGATGTATTCAGAGCTGTGGAATTTTTTGATGTAGGGGCGCACGGCAGCAAGAACGGGTTCGGCCTTGGCGATCACATCGGGGTCCATGCTGTTGGGGTCTTCGCCGATGTATTTCAGCGCCGCCGGGATCATCTCATCCGGGGCATCCAGGAAGTAGACGCCACATTCGGCGAGCTTTTCCATGTTGGCGGGATTGAAGACCAGGTCCAGAGAGTTGATAGGGGCATCTGCGCCCAGGGCTTCTTGAACCTTGGCCACATTGGAGCCCAGACCAGTGGTGCCCCACATGTAGTTGATGGAATAATCATTGCCGGGATCATAGAGACCAGTGCGGGCCTCAATGGCGTCCCACATGTTTGCCAGATTGGGCAGCGCATCCTTGTTCAGCTTCTGGAAAGCGCCAGCCTGAATCTGGCGCGCCATGAAGGAACCGGTTGGCACAACGACGTCGTAGCCCGAGCCACCCGCCAGCATTTTGGTCTGCAGGACTTCGTTGCTGTCAAAAACGTCATAGATCAGTTTGATACCGGTTTCTGCTTCGAATTTTTCCAGCAGCGATTCATCAATGTAGTCGGACCAGTTGTAGACGCGTACTTCTTCAGCCATGGCGACAGAGCCGAGCAAGGCGACGATGGCGGTCGTTGTCATCATTTTGAGTGTCATGAAAATCTCCCTGTGGGTACCGGTGTTGGCCCGGCTGAGCTGGATTTGATCAAGTTTTTGTTCATTCGGCAATACTGTTTATGTTTCCACTGGGCAGAACTTCGTGCAAGCTGCCCAAAATTTAGGAGGATAATTGCAAGTGTCGGTGACCAATTCAGCAGCTCAGACAGGCCAGGCCACGCCCGAAGACGGGCCCAAATTACCTGCTCATGAGACCGTCTATCAACAGATGCGTGCGCAGATATTGTTTGGGGAACTGGCACCGGGGCAGGCAGTGACCATTCAAGGACTGACCGAGTCCTTAGGGGCGGGTATGACCCCTGTGCGCGAGGCCATTCGCAGGTTGATTTCGGACGGGGCTTTGATGTTTCAAGGCAACCGGCGAGTCTCTGTGCCTGTGCTCAGCTCTGACGACATAGATGAGCTAAGTTTTGTAAGAAAAACAATAGAGTCTGAGCTGGCACGCCGGGCGTCACTGCGCATGAATGCGGTGCAGATTGCTCGGTTGGAGGCGATTGATATTGCCTTGGATCGGGCCATATCTGCCGGGGATGTCGCGGGCTATCTGGTGCAGAACTACAGCTTCCATTCCGAGCTCTATGCCTGTGCGAATGCGCCCATCATGGCGGATCTTGCGGACCGGCTTTGGCTGCGCTTTGGCCCATCCCTGCGGGTGGTCTGTGGTCGCTTTGGCACCCAGAGCTTTCCGGACCGGCACAAGGACATCATCGAGGCCATGCGTCGCGGGGAGCCAGAAAAAGTCGCGCTGGCGATGCAAAAAGACGTCGAGCAGGGCATGGAGCAGGTGAGTCAGGGGCTAGGTGCCGCCAACTGATTCGATTGACAAGGTGAAATTTGATCATATTCTGGGCGCAATCTCTCATTGATGGAGTCTGCCTGATGAACGCGATCACCAATCACATGCCCACAGCCGAATTGCAGGCTTTGGATGCTGCCCACCACATGCACCCTTTTACTGCCAACGGAGAGTTGGCTGAAAAAGGCACCCGTGTCATAACCCGTGCCACGGGCGTGACCCTGACTGATAGCGAGGGCAACGAGATCCTCGATGCCATGGCGGGTCTGTGGTGCGTCAATATCGGCTATGGCCGTGACGAGCTGGCTGATGTGGCTGCGCGCCAGATGCGCGAATTGCCCTATTACAACACCTTCTTCCAAACCACCCATGTGCCGGCCATTGCTCTGGCCGCAAAAATTGCCGAACTGGCGCCGGGTGATCTGAACCATGTGTTCTTTGCGGGCTCCGGCTCTGAGGCCAATGACACCAATATCCGCATGGTGCGGCACTATTGGGCGCTCAAGGGCAAGCCGACCAAATCCATCATCATCAGCCGCAAGAATGCCTACCATGGTTCCTCTGTGGGCAGTGGTTCGCTGGGTGGCATGAGTGCGATGCACGAGCAGGGTGGTCTGCCGATCCCCGATATTCACCATATCAACCAGCCGCATTGGTGGGCCGAGGGTGGCGACACCCCAGAGGATGATTTTGGTCTGGCCCGCGCCCAAGAGCTGGAAGAGGCGATTCTGGAGCTGGGCGAGGACCGGGTTGCTGCCTTTATTGCGGAACCTGTCCAGGGCGCCGGGGGTGTTATCGTGCCGCCTGCCACCTATTGGCCCGAAATTCAGCGGATCTGCGACAAGTATGAGATCCTGCTGATCGCGGATGAAGTCATCTGTGGCTTTGGCCGCACCGGCAACTGGTTTGGCTCGCAAACCATGGGGATCCGCCCGGATATCATGACCATCGCCAAGGGCCTGTCCTCAGGCTACGCGCCGATTGGTGGTTCGATTGTCAGCGATGAGGTGGCGGCTGTTATTGGCTCGGATGAGTTCAACCACGGCTATACCTATTCCGGCCATCCCGTGGCCTCAGCTGTGGCGCTGGAGAACCTGCGCATCCTCGAGGAAGAGAATGTCGTTGGTCATGTTCAGGATGTGGCAGGCCCCTATCTGAAAGAGAAATGGGAATCACTGGCGGATCACCCGCTGGTGGGTGAGGCAAAGATCGTCGGCATGATGGGCTCGATCGCCATGACCCCCGATAAGGCGGCGCGGGCTGCCTTTGCTGATGCGGGAACGGTAGGGTTTATCTGCCGCGAGCGTTGCTTTGCCAACAATCTGATCATGCGTCACGTCGGTGATCGGATGATTATCTCGCCGCCCCTGGTGATCACCCCCGAAGAAATTGATGTGCTGATTGCCCGCGCCCGGACCTCTTTGGATGAGTGCTACGCGATCTTGCTGGAAAAAGATCTGCTTCACAGCGCGTAATGTGAAGGCGCAGGTAGCTGCAGCACAAAAAACGGGTTGAACTTCTCCTGACCTTGCACCCCCTGGGTGTGAGGTCCTTTTTGTTCTGTTTGGCTATCGTTTTGCTGATCAAGCACGATGACCCTAGGTCAGCAGAAACCGCACAAACTTGTCGCAAAGGTGATGTCTGTGGTCGCTACCAGTCTAAACAGTCTATCCCTGTTCCCTAAGCTAGTTTAATATGTCTAATCAGATGATGCGGTTGCATCCCCTGCCAAGGGTATGCTTACATCGGAATAGAAGCGCAGAACCAATCTGCCGATTATATAAAACGGGGAGCCTGCTTTGGCTGATGCGTCTAACAATGACGCGTTCGTAGAGTTCGAACGCGTACAAAAGAGCTACGATGGTGAAAACCTTGTCGTAAAAGATTTGAACCTCATTATGCCCAGAGGTGAGTTCCTCACCATGTTGGGCCCCTCGGGTTCCGGTAAAACCACCTGCTTGATGATGTTGGCTGGATTTGAGACAGCAACCCACGGCGATATTCGCCTTGGTGGCACCTCGATCAACAATATCCCACCGCATAAACGCGGCATCGGCATGGTGTTTCAGAACTATGCCCTGTTCCCGCATATGACCATTGCCGAAAACCTCGCTTTCCCGCTGGAAGTCCGCAAGATGGGCAAGTCCGAGCGTGAAGCCAAGGTGAAGCGCGCCTTGGATATGGTGGAGATGGGGGCCTTTGGTGGTCGTCGCCCGTCGCAGCTTTCCGGTGGTCAGCAACAGCGAATCGCCCTGGCCCGTGCTCTGGTTTTTGAACCCGAACTGGTTCTGATGGATGAGCCGCTGGGGGCGCTGGACAAGCAGCTGCGGGAAAAGATGCAGTTTGAAATCACCCACCTGGCGCACCGTCTGGGCATCACCGTGGTCTATGTGACCCATGACCAGACCGAAGCCCTGACCATGTCGGACCGGGTTGCGGTGTTTGAAGATGGCCGTATTCAGCAGCTGGCGCCGCCAGACAAGCTGTATGAAGAGCCACAGAACAGCTTTGTTGCGCAGTTCATCGGTGAGAACAACACGCTGGAAGGCACTGTGAAAGAGATCAACAATGGTGTCGCCCTGGTCCAGTTGGACGATGGTGAGTTGATCGACTGTAAGCCAGTCAACGTCAGCAAGCCCGGTGAGCGCACCCGCGTTTCGATCCGTCCTGAACGTGTTGAATACAACAAGGATCGTCTCAGCGAAGGCGCGCATACGCTCAAGGCTGAAGTACTTGAATTCATTTACATGGGCGATATTTTCCGCACCCGTTTGCGGGTGGCCGGCAATGATGAGTTTATCATCAAGACCCGGAACGCCCCCGATCAGGTACGCCTGCAGCCAGGCCAGCAGATCGAAATTGGTTGGCTGCCCGAAGATTGCCGCGCTCTGGACGCTTAAACTCAGTCGCGCAAACCCCCGGCGCTCATGACCGGGGGGCAAGAAACTTACGAATTTCAACAAGGAGAGATCTCTCATGAAGATGACAAAACTGTCAGCATTGGCAATGACCACGGCGCTGGTTGCGCCCGCGGCCTTCGCCGAGGACATGGCCAACGAAATGACCCTGGTTTCCTGGGGCGGTTCCTACCAGTCCAGCCAGGACAAAGCCTATGTTCAGCCCTATGTTGCCAACAACCCCGGCGTCAAAGCCGTTTGGGACGAAAGCTCTGCTGAAGCGGTTGCCAAGCTGCGCGCCATGAACGAAGCCGGCAATGTGACCTGGGATCTGGTCGACGTTGTTGCTTCTGATGCGATGCGCCTGTGCGACGAAGGCCTGGCCGAAGAAATCAACCACGACGAAGATCTGGCCGCTGCCCCCGATGGCACCCTGGCTTCCGAAGACTTCGGCGACCTGCTGGTTTCCGACTGCTTCATCCCACAGATCGTTTACTCGACCACATTTGGCTACCGCACCGACCTGGTTGGCGCTGAAGCACCTACCACTGTTTGCGACATCTTTGACCTGGCGAAATTCCCAGGCAAGCGTTCGCTGCAGAAGCGCCCAATCGACAACATGGAATGGGCTCTGTACTGCGACGGCGTTGCAAAGGACGACATCTATGACGTTCTGGGCACCGACGAAGGTGTGACACAGGCGCTGAACAAGCTCGACACCATCAAAGACAGCGTTGTCTGGTGGTCTGCTGGTGCAGAAACACCCCAGCTGCTGGCCGATGGCGAAGTTGTGATGGGTTCGACCTTCAACGGTCGTCTGTTCTCGGCCATTGCCGAGCAGAACCAGCCAATTGGTATGCTCTGGGACATGCAGTCCTTTGACCTGGACGGTTGGATCATTCCTGCCGGTCTGCCTGCGGACCGTAAAGCCCGCGCAATGGACTTCCTGAAGTTCGCAACCGACACTCAGCGTCTGGCTGATCAGGCTGCCTACATCTCCTACGGTCCTGCACGTGCCTCCTCGGCTCCGCTGGTTGGTAAGCACGCTGAACTGGGTATCGAAATGGCGCCACACATGCCAACCGACCCTGCCAACGCTGGCAACGTTCACACCTACGACTATGAGTGGTGGGCAGACAACCGCGACGATCTGGACGCAAAATTCCAGGCCTGGTTGGTTAAGTAATCTAACCTCGTTGTGACAACGGGAAAGGGCCCGGATCCAAATTCTGGGCCCTTTCTCCACCAAAAAAAACGACCCGACGGGGACCCCCACCATGAGTGACACCACCCAAAACGGCCCAGTGCTGGCCGCTGATGGCACGCCGCTAAAGCGTAGCCTCGCGAAGGCACTGCGGATGCAAAAGCTCCGGGCATTGATGCTCATCGCACCACTGCTCTTGTTTATTCTTGTGACTTTTATCCTGCCTGTGGGCGACATGCTGTTCCGGTCGGTAGACAACCGCATCGTTCAGGAGGTGCTGCCTAACACGGTTCGCGCCCTTGAAACCTGGGATCCGGCATCATCGGAGATCCCTGATGAAGCTGTCTTTGCAGCTCTGGCGGTGGATCTCAAAGCTGCGGCTGAGATCAAGGTTCACACCAAAGTGGCCAAGCGCCTGAACTATGAGAACCCGGGCCTGTCCTCGGTGTTCCGTAAATCAGGGCGCAAGGTCAGAAAATGGGACGTTGAAAACGAAGGCCCCTACAAGGAACGCCTGATCGAGCTTAACGATGGCTGGGCCGATATCGAGCTCTGGCGTACCATCAAGACCTATTCGGGCACCCGCACCATGGGGTACTTCCTCAACGCGGTGGACATGAAGCTGGGTGCGACTGGCGCCGAAGTGCGCCCCGAGACCGAGCGTATCTACAACACCATGTTGATCCGGACCATGCGGATGTCGCTGATCATCACCTTCAGCTGCATCATGCTGGGCTACCCGGTTGCCTGGTTGCTGGCCAATATCACCACACGTTCCGCCAATATGCTGATGATCCTGGTGCTCTTGCCCTTCTGGACCTCGCTGCTGGTGCGGACCTCCTCCTGGAAAATTCTGCTGCAACAACAAGGCGTCATCAATGACGTGCTGGTCTGGATAGGTCTGGTCGGCGATGACAACCGGCTTGTGCTCATCAACAATGAGCTGGGTACCATCATCGCGATGACCCATATCCTGCTGCCCTTTATGATCCTGCCGATGTATTCGGTGATGCAGACGATCCAGCCTACCTATCTGCGGGCGGCCAAATCGCTGGGCGCAACCAATTGGACAGCTTTCTGGCGGGTGTATTTCCCGCAGTCTGTTCCAGGTATTGGCGCGGGGTCGATCCTCGTTTTCATCCTGGCGGTTGGCTACTACATCACACCTGCCCTGGTGGGCGGTACCAAGGGGACCTTCATCTCCAACCTGATTGCCTATCATATCTCGACATCGGGAAACTGGGGTCTGGGAGCGGCACTGGGTGCAATCCTCCTCGCAGTGGTGCTGGTGCTCTACTGGGTCTATGACAAAATTGTCGGCATCGACAACGTGAAGCTGGGGTAACCGACAATGAGTGCACTTCCTCCATATGCGACCACCGGCCAGCGGGCCTGGTACTACTCTTTCCGAGTGATCTGCGGGTTGATCTTCTTCTTCCTGATTGCTCCGATCGTGGTGATCATTCCGCTGAGCTTTAACTCTCAGGATTTCTTCACCTTCACACCGGAAATGCTGCGGCTGGATCCGGAAGGGTTTTCGCTGAAACACTATCGTGACTTCTTCAGCAATGACTCCTGGCAAAGCGCCATGTGGAACTCGCTGAAGATTGCCCCCATGGCAACGATTGTCTCTGTGACCTTCGGTACCCTGGCGGCGATTGGCCTCAGCCAGCCCCACGTGCCCTTCCGTCGTGCGATTATGGCGATCCTGATCTCGCCTATGATCGTGCCGCTGATCATCTCGGCTGCGGGTATGTATTTCTTCTACAGCCGTATCGGCCTGCAGGGGACATATATCGGTGTGGTTCTGGCCCATGCGGCCCTGGGTATTCCCTTTGTGATCATCACTGTAACGGCGACGCTGGTGGGCTTTGACCGCTCGCTGACCCGTGCGGCGGCGAACATGGGGGCGGATCCGGTGACAACCTTCTTCCGTATCCAGATGCCGCTGATCCTGCCCGGCGTGATCTCCGGTGGTCTGTTTGCCTTTATCACCTCTTTTGATGAGGTTGTGGTGGTTCTCTTTGTGGGCTCTGCCGGTCAGAAAACCCTGCCCTGGCAGATGTTCATCGGATTGCGTGAGCAGATCTCCCCCACCATTCTGGCGGTGGCGACGATCCTGGTGGCGATTTCGATCATGTTGCTGGCAACGGTGGAAATGCTGCGGCGTCGTTCAGAGCGCCTGCGTGGCATGAGCCCAAGCTGATCACAGCAATCATCGCAATGTTACTAAGGAGGCCCAGGATTTCTTGGGCCTCCTTTTTTATGGCCTTAGCGATCTGGCCAAAAGCACCTAAGCTGATCAGACAGATGCAAAATCCAGGTTGTGATGATGAAATATCCCTTTGCCAGTCAACAGGTCGAACAGGCCTATAGCCTGCCGGACACAGTGGCCCGTGACGGCTTGCTGCTGCTGCGAGATATGATCTTTGAAACCGCCGAGGCGCGATCTGAGATTGGAGAGATCGAGGAAACGCTGCGCTGGGGGCAACCTGCCTATCTGACTCCACAGACAAAGGCCGGAACGACACTCCGTTTAGGGGTGCCCAAGTCCGCCAGGTTTGCCCTGTTTGTGCACTGCCAAAGCCGGGTGATCCCCGAGTATCTGGCGGCCTATCCGATGTGGGATCGGGTCGATGGAACCCGAGCGGTGCTGTTTGACCACGCCACAGAGATCGACCCCCTGCGGCATGGCTGGCTTATTGAGCAGGCGCTGACCTATCGGTTGCGGAAAAAGCCCGCGACCCGGTAGCAGCGCCCCCGGGTTAGCGGCGTTTACGCTCGACCTTGCGTTTGACCTTAGCCGCCTTGTGTTTGGATTTGCTGCTTTTGCGTTTTGCGGTGTGACCTGCCGGGCTGCGTCGACGGCCGCCGCCCTTGCCACCACCGCCAAAGCCGCCCTTGGGCAGGCCTTCGTCCTCGATCGACAAAAGCTCCAGCTCCAGTCCTCCGGTGACTGGTGCAGCCTGCGTCAGCCGCACGGTAACCCGCTGCCCGATGGAGATGGTAAATCCGGTATCGGCCCCCATCAAAGTGCCGGCCTCGGCGTCAAAATGGAAGAACTCGCGCCCGATGGTGCGCACAGGCACCAGCCCGTCTGCGCCGGTTTCGTCCATTTTCACAAAGGCGCCAAAACGCGCGATGCCGCTGATCCTACCAGCGAATTCATTGCCAACCCGTTCCGACAGGTAGGAGGCCAGATAGCGGTCTGTGGTGTCACGTTCTGCGATCATCGAGCGGCGCTCGGTCTCGGAGATATGGGTGGCGGTCTCTTCCAGACGGTCAATCTCTGTGGGCTGCAAGCCATCGTCGCCCCAGCCATGGGCCGAGACCAGAGAGCGATGTACGATCAGGTCGGCGTAGCGGCGAATGGGAGAGGTGAAATGCGCGTAGTTGCGCAGGGCCAGGCCAAAGTGACCAAAGTTTTCCGGCGTGTAATAGGCCTGCTGCATGGAGCGCAGGGTTGAAATATTGATCAGCTCGGCATCATCAGTGCCTGCGGCACCATTCAGCAGGGCGTTCAGATGTTTGGTCTGCAAGACCTGACCCTTCGCCAGCGGGAAACCTGCCGCCATGGCGGTTTCGCGCAGGGACTCCAGTTTTTCCGGCGCCGGTTCTTCGTGGACCCGAAAGAGCAGCGGTGACTTTTTCTTGATCAGGGTTTCGGCGGCTGAGACATTTGCGAGGATCATGAATTCCTCGATCAGCTTATGGGCGTCCAACCGGTCACGAAAGGCCACCGAGGTCACTTGTCCACTGTCGCTCAGTATGATTTTGCGTTCGGGTAGATCGAGATCCAGCGGCTCACGTAGCGCGCGCGCTTTTTTCAGCGCTCCGTAGGCGGCATAAAGCGGCTTGATGACCGGCTCGAGAAAGCGCTCAGTGCGCTCGCTCACCTGACCATCCATGGCGTCTTGCACCTCGGCGTAATGCAGCGAGGCCTGCGAGCGCATCAACCCGCGCACAAAGCGGTGCGAGAGCTTGTTGCCTTCGGCATCAACCTGCATCCGCACCGCCAGACAGGGGCGCGGCACGCCTTCGTGCAACGAGCACAGATCACCAGACAGACGGTCGGGCAGCATCGGCACCACGCGATCCGGGAAATAGGAGGAATTGCCGCGTTTGCGGGCCTCGCGATCCAGCTCTGATCCGGTTGTGACATAGGCGGCGACATCAGCAATGGCGACCCAGATGATATGGCCGCCGGGGTTTTTCGGGTCACTATCGGCCTCGGCATAGCAGGCATCATCGTGGTCGCGCGCATCTGCAGGGTCGATGGTGATCAAGGGCATCTCGCGCAGATCTTCGCGGCCCTTCAGCCCCATCGGTTTGGCGGCATCGGCCTCACTCACCACGTCGTTGGGGAAATCATCGGGAATGCCGTGCTGATGAATGGCGATCAGCGACACCGCCTTGGGGGCGGATGGATCGCCCAGGCGGTTGATCACCCGCGCACGCGGCAGACCCATGCGGCCCTTGGGACCGGCCTGTTCGGCCTCGACCAGCTCGCCGTCCTTGGCGCTCTGCATGGCGTCCTCCAGAACGATCCACTCATTGGAAGAGGATTTTTCAATCGGCACAATGCGGCCGCCCTCGGCGCCTTTGCGGAAGATGCCGATGACCCGTTTGGGATTGACGCCAATACGGCGGATGATCCGGGCCTCGTAATGATGATCTGAACCATCGACCTTGCTGAGGCGGGCCAGAATGCGGTCGCCCTGTCCCAGGGCAGGGCCCGCGGGGGTGGTTACCACCAGCACGATGGGCTCGATCCCCTCGCCATGCCACTCCAGCGGCTGTGCATAGAGATCGCCGTTTTCATCCGGTGCCTTGATCAGCAGGACGGTGACAGGCGGCAATTGCTCGGGGTCGCGGTAGGTTTTGTTGCGCTTTTGCAAATGCCCTTCGGCCTCCAGCTCCCTGAGCAGGCGCTTGAGATCAATGCGGTCGGCGCCCTTGATGCCAAAGGCCTTGGCAATGTCGCGTTTCGATGTCTGGGTCGGGTGGGCGCTGATCCAATCGAGGATCTCGGCCTTGGAGGGAATACGGGTCATATCTCCCGCCTAGCACGGCTGAGAAGAGAGGTCATGAGCAAAAGCGCGTTGGGGCCTGCAACCCCGCCTTCGCCAGAGCGTTACCCTTCGGGCAGATCTGCAGCGGTATCCACATCCCGCAGGCGATCTGTCAGGGCAATCCGGTAGCCGGGCAGGCTGCGCAGGGTATCGGCCAGCGCATGTTCACTGGACCAGCGGACGTTTTGAAACAGGCTGCGGGGCAGGCGTTTTGGATGTTTGACCCCCACCAGCCAATAGCCGCCATCCAGTGCCGGGCCAAAGGCCGCGTCGTGATCGCCAAGCGCGGCAAAGGCCCGGGCAATATGGGCGCGGGTTACGCCGGGGATATCAGCCCCAATCAGGCAGGTCGGGCCAGGACCAAAGCTGCGCAGCATTTTTCCCATACGCTGGCCCAGATCGCCCTGTCCCTGCGGGTAGCGGGCAATATCGGCGGGCCAGAACCGCGAGGTGACGGCCAGATCGGGGGAAACGGCAAGCACAATCCGCCAGCGCGGATCCCGAAGGCGGCGGATCAGCCGGGCGCTTTGATGGCGAAACCACCAGGTGGCGGCAATTTTGCCGATGTCACGCCCCAGGCGGGTTTTGACCCGGCCGGGGCGGGGCTCTTTCACCATGATGATGAGGACGGGTCTCACGCCAGCTCCAGCACCATGTCGCGGTGATCAATGCCGGCGTCATCATATGTAGGACCAAGGGCCTGAAAGCCGAGCTTTTCATAAAAGCCAAGCGCCTGGATCTGCGCGCCCAGTTTGACGCGGGTAATGCCGGGGGTTTCGCGGGCAATACTGACAGTGGCGCGGATTATATCAGCGCCCAGCCCGGTGCCACGGGCGGTTGGCAGCACGCAGACTCGACCGACCTTGGCGGTGTCACCTTGAAACAATATGCGCGCAGTCCCAACCGGCGTGTCGCCATCACTGGCCAACAGATGCGTCGCGGTTGCGTCCAGCGCATCCCGCTCTTCTTCAATGGGAACGCCCTGCTCTTGGACAAAAACACTGTGGCGCAGGGCAAGGCAGGCTTCAAAATCCTGGGTAACTTTGATGCTCAGGCTCATGCAAAGTAGTCTTTCAGGATGCGGGCGTAGATGGATTTCAGCTGAGTGATCTGCTCAACTGGCACGCATTCATCCACCTGGTGCATGGTTTTGCCAACCAGACCAAATTCCACGACCGGGCAGTGATGTTTGACAAAACGCGCATCCGAAGTGCCGCCTGTGGTCGACAGCTCTGGCACAATGCCGGTCTCTGCCTCAACTGCGGCGGAGACCAGATCCGACAGGGCACCCGGCGGGGTGATAAAGCTCTCGCCGGAGATCTTGATTTTCATTTCGACCTCAACGCCGAACTCGGCTGTCACCCTGTCGGCCTGCTCTTGCAGCCAGGCGCTGAGGTCCGCGCCCGTGTGACTGTCGTTGAAGCGGATATTCACGGTGGCGCTGCTCTGGGCCGGGATCACGTTGGTGGCGGGGTTGCCGGTGTCGATGGTTACAACAGCCAGGGTTGAGGCGTCAAAATGATCGGTTCCCTGATCCAACTCGTGACTGGCAAGCCGATCCATCAGCCGCGCCATGGCGTTCAGCGGGTTATTGGCGCGGTGCGGATAGGCGGAGTGCCCCTGTTTGCCGGTCACCGTGATCCAGGCGGTCATCGAGCCGCGACGGCCAATCTTGATCATCTCACCCATGCTATTGGGGCAGGTGGGCTCCCCCACCAGGCAGACATCCATCGCCTCGCCAGCTGTATCCATATGGTCGAGCAATGCGGTGGTGCCATCAATGGCGTCGCCTTCTTCGTCACCGGTGATGGTCAGGATCACTGCACCATCTGGGGGGGTATCTTTGACAAAATCAATGGCAGCAGCGGCAAAGGCGGCAACGCCGGATTTCATATCCGTGGCACCCCGGCCATACATCACCCCGTCTTTCACCTCAGCCCCAAAGGGCGGCATGGTCCAGGCGGCCTCATCCCCCAGTGGCACCACATCGGTATGGCCATTGAAGCCAAAGGTGCGGGCATGGCCCTTGTCGCCCCAGCGGGCAAAGAGATTGGCAATACCACCGCGATCGACACGGGTGCAGGCGAACCCGGCCTGGGACAGCAGATCCTCCAAAAGCTGCAGGGCACCGCCTTCTTTGGGTGTAACCGAAGGGCAGCGGATCAGATCTGCGGTCAGGCGAACCGGGTCGATGGGGGACATGGGGATGCTCCTATGCGGCGGCAGGAAGCTGGCGCCAAAAATGAGGTTTTGTTTGATTTAGCGCGCTTTGTGAGCCCGTGCAAACCACGGCAGATCACGATGAGAAAAGTCGTGCATAGCTGACCCTGCCTGGTGCGGCCCTTGTGGCGCAAAAGCTGCGATTGGCGGGTGGGGAAACTTCCGGGATGACTCTGCGCCAAAACCCATGTTAAGAAATAGTTAATAAATAAGACCAGAGGCAGGTCACCAGAGCGCAAAACACCACAAAGTGGGTTTGCTAAAACAACAAGGGCCGGGAAAGGTCCAGGCAACACAGCGGGAAACCACTGTGGCGCGACAGGTGATGTGTCTCTCCAATTGAGGATTGGGCGAGGCAAATGGCGACAGCAGCAGAGCTGGGATATGATACCGGTGCGAGTGCCACGGAGATGGCCGAAGAGATTTTTGGCGATGGTGTTACCGTTGTCAGCGCCGATTACACAGGGGATAGCCGATCCTCGGCAATCTACTCGAACGGGGATGCTTTGGCACCGGGTGCCACACCCGGCGACACGGGTGTTATTCTGTCAACGGGGCGGGCCAACAGCTTTACCAACTCCTGGGGAGATCCGAACCGGGCGACCAATACGTCGCGCAATACCAGCGGCGAAAACAACAATTCCGAATTCAACGCCGTGGCGGGTGCTAGAACCTATGACGCCTCCTATCTGGAAGTAAGTTTTGTTCCGGATAATTCGGTCCTGACCATGGAGTTTGTGTTCTCCTCTGAGGAATTCCCGGAATATCAGGATTCGATCTATCAGGATGTGGTGGCAGTCTGGGTCAATGGCTCGGTTGTCGAGATGGATGTCAGCGGCGGGACTGCCAATCCGGGCAATATCAGTGCCTCCATCAATGAGAACCTTTATGCCGACAATACCGGTGACGACTACAACACCGAGATGGATGGGTTCACCGTCACCATGACGCTGACCATGCATGTCAATCCCGGTGAGGTGAATGACATTCGCATCGGCATCGCGGATGTCGGCGACAGCAGCTACGACAGTAACCTGTTGATCGCGGGCGACTCGGTGCAGACTGAATTTGTTGCCATAACGGATGAAGCCCATGTCGCGGCGGATGGCAGCAAGGTTGTTGATGTGCTGGCCAATGATGTCGACAACACGGGCGGGGTTTTGACGGTCACCCATGTCAACGGAGTGCCGGTGAGCGCGGGATCCATTGTGACGCTCTCCACCGGGCAGCAGGTTGAGGTGAACGGCGATGGCACCCTGACCCTGCATGGTGACGGTGATATCGAGGATTTCAATTTCACCTATACCGCCAGCAATGGGACCAACAGCGATACCGGCTTTGTGAATGCCAGCTCGATCCCCTGTTTTGTGGCTGGCACCCTAATCCGCACCCCCGATGGGGAAGTGCCGGTTGAGACCCTGCAGCCTGGTGACCTGGTGACAACGCGGGACCATGGGGCGCAGCCGCTGCGTTGGATTGGCTCTCGCTGTGTCGCGGCCGAGGGCGATTTTGCGCCGATTCTGATCCGCGAGGGCAGCTTTGGCTCGCATCGTGATCTGATGGTTTCGCCGCAACACCGAGTGTTGCTGCGTGACGCCTATGCAGAGCTGCTCTTTGGCGAGGGGGAGGTTCTGGTGGCGGCAAAGGATCTGCTGAACGGCGGTACCATCTCCCGCCAGTTTGGGGGGGAGGTCACCTATGTGCATCTGTTGTTTGACCAGCATCAGGTGATCTATTCCGAAGGATTGGCCACCGAGAGCTTTTTGCCGGGTCCACAGACCAGTGAGCTGTTTGAGCAGCCCGTCCTGCAAGAGATCTACGCCTTGTTTCCCGAGCTCGACCCGGAAACCGGTCTTGGCTATGGCGATTCTGCCCGGCCCGGATTGAAGGGGTATGAGGGTAAATTGCTTGCGGCAGTGCAGGCTGCCTGACGCCATGAGCTGGCTGGGTATCACTGATCTGGAGCAGGGGCGTTCGGACCTGTCCGGGCTGCGACAGGCCCAGCGGGCTGAGGGCGGCGGCGATGCTCTGATGTTGCGTGGGACTCTGGTGATTGAGATGTCGATCCCGGACAGCCGCAGGCCAGAACCCCTGTTGCAGTTTACCCAGGGGGGCGACTGGCCGATTGACCTGCAGCTTCAGGCGGTGCCAGGGGGCGGAGTGAGTCTGGTCTTGCAACACTCCGGCAGCCTCTCTCATGCGGTGCTCAACCCCAGCGGATCAGGACGTACGGGGCAGGTCAGGCTGACCTATGCCTGGGACAGCCTTGCCGGCTATGCCCGTCTGGCGCTGGAACGCGCCGACAGTGATAGGGTGCAGATCGCCCTGATGCCGCCGCCGCGCCCCTGGCGCTATCAGGATCTCAAAACCCTGGTTTCCCCCGGACCGCTGCGGTTCACCTCGACGGCTTTGACCTATCTGGCAGTATCAGACGCGCTGGAACCCGTTGGGCCGATGCCGGGGCTTGATCCGGAAACGCAGGTGGCAACACCCCATGGGTATCGCCCGGTCGAAACCCTAAAGCGCGGTGATCTGGTGCTCAGCGAGGCCGGCGACAGCCTGCCCGTTTTGCACGTCTTGCACCGAGAGGTGCCAGCCTTGGGAATTTTCCGGCCGGTGGCTTTGCGGGCGCCGTTTTCTGGATTGCAGCAGCCCATTCAGGTCTCGGCCTCGCAGCGTGTGGTGCTGAGCGGCAGCGAAGTGGAATACCTGTTTGGGCGACCCGCGGTTTTGGTCCCTGCCCGCCATCTGTTGGGGACATCGGTGGCGACACCGGGGCAGGCCCGAGGGATGACCACGCGGTACACGCAGTTGGTTTTGCCGGACCACGCGCCATTGCTGGCGGCAGGTGCCGTTCTGGAAAGCCTGTACCTGGGAAGCCTGCGACGCGATGCAATGCGGCTCAAGGCCAGTCAACTGGCGAGTGTTGATCGCGCCACCCTGCCAGAACACGGACCGCCCAGATATCCGGTTCTGGGAGCATTTGACGCGGCAGTTCTGGCAGAACGACGCGTGGCCTGAGGGGTTCAAGCTTGCCTGAACGTGGTGAACCACCTAAGACATATTCAGAAATGATGTATCCGGTCCTGAGGTATTGATTTGCGCATTCTTCGTTTCATCACCCCGTTTCTATTCCTGCTTTGGGGAAATGCGCTGACGGCGCAGGTGGTTGACGTCAATACGGTGACCCGTCCTCCCTTTTCAATGATTGAAAACGGGCGGGAAACGGGGTTCTCTATTGAGCTGCTGCGTGAGATTGCCAATCGTTTGGACTGGGACCTTGTCATTCATCGCAAGGATACCTTTGCGGAGATGCTGACCGGTGTCCGTGAGGCCGAGGTGGACCTGGCCGCGGCCAATATCTCGATCACCGCAGCCCGCGAAGCCGAGATGGACTTTAGCCAACCGGTTTTTGAGAGCGGGTTGCAGATCCTGGTCCATGTGGATGATGTAAGCGAACCCTCCCTGATGCATGCCTTGATGTCTTGGGATCTGGCCCTGGCCATTGGCCTCGCCTTTCTGCTGCTCATGGTGGGCGGCATGTTCATGTGGGCCCTGGAACGTCGGGCCCAGCCCTATTTTGACCGCCCCCTCAAAGAAGCCTGGTTCCCCTCTTTCTGGTGGGCGCTCAACCTGGTTGTAAATGGCGGCTTTGAAGAGCGGGTGCCCCGCACCGCCATCGGGCGGGTGTTTGGCGTGTTGCTGGTGCTGTCCTCCCTGTTCATCGTGTCGATCTTTGTTGCCAAGATCACCGCCGTGATGACGGTTGAGGCGATCACTGGATCGGTGTCGTCTGTGAATGATCTTTATGGCAAACGCACTGGCACCATCGAGGGTTCAACAGCAGCAAACTTCTTGCAGCGCCGTGACATTGATTACCAGGGCTATCAAAACCTGGATGAATTGCTGGCAGCCTTTGAGGCCGGGAGTATTCGCGTTGTGGTTTTTGATGCGCCGGTGCTGAACTATTATGTGCAGCATGGCGGCAGCGAGCATGGGCGCACCATCGGGTCAGTTTTCCTGCGCGAATACTACGGTTTTATCTTTCCAGAGGGCTCTGCGCTGACCGAGCAGGTCAACCGCAGCCTGTTGGAAATGCAGGAAGATGGCAGCTATGAAGCGCTGTATCATAGCTGGTTTGGCCGCTTGAACTAACTGCATGACCCGAGCTGAGGCCTGATTTTGGCCTGACCGGTCTGCATGTCGCTAGTGAAAGGTCGGCTCCTGGCCTTCAAAGAAGGGGGTCATCTGAGCGACGATCACGGAGTTTTCTTCCAGTGCACGTTGCATCAGTTCGAGTTCTTCTTCGCCAATCTCGTGGCCTTCTTCCTGACGCTCAGCAAGCGTGCCGTAGCCAGTGACATCCAGCGGCGCGGTGTCGGCCTGTTTCAGGATGGCAACGGTTTCGCGCACGGCCTCTGCCTCGTCCACGCCAGAGGCATAGATCATCAAGGCAGCCCCGGTTGCCCCCTTGGGCAAACCATCGCCTTCTTTGCGACCGATCTGAACCAGGAGCGTATAGACCTGTTGGCGGGATATCTTCTTTTTTTCCATATCGCCGCCATAGCCCTGACGGCCCCTTGGGGTCAATCGAATTCAGATTGGCGGGCTTCAGGACGCACAACCGCAGGCATTCATCTCACAGTAAGGCCCTGGCGGTTAGATAGGGGAAACGATTCCCCTGCCGCCCCCATGGGCGCGTCCAACAGGGGAGGACTGCTGACCTAAGAGGGTTTTGATATGCCTACCGCCTCGGAGCTGCCCATTGATACCTCTGCAACGGCCATGGACATGGCCGAGGCCATGTTTGGCAATGGAATTTCCATTCAAAGCGCAGATTACATCGGGGCGGCGGCTTCGTCGGGTATCTATTCTGATGGGGACACTACTGCACCGGGTGTGACACCTTCTGATACAGGCGTCATCCTGTCGACGGGCCGGGCGGAGAGCATCACCAATAGCAGTGGAGATGCAAATACCTCCGCTAGCACCAGCACCAATATGGGGACCGCTGGCAACAGTGACCTGAGCGCCATCGCAGGTGGTTCGACCTTTGATGCGGCCATTTTTGAGGCGGAGTTCATCCCGGATGGCTCCACCCTCACCATGCAGTTCACCTTCTCCTCCGAGGAGTATCTGGAATACGTCAATTCGGGTTTCAACGATGCCATTGGTGTT
This sequence comes from Pseudophaeobacter sp. EL27, assembly GCF_900313025.1. GTDB lineage: Bacteria > Pseudomonadota > Alphaproteobacteria > Rhodobacterales > Rhodobacteraceae > Pseudophaeobacter. The sequence continues at coordinate 135,867 of NZ_OMPQ01000011.1, read as the reverse complement.
TGGGTCAACGGTGAAAAGGCCGAGCTGACGATCGGCAATGGCGATGTTTCCATCGACAATTTCAACACCGGTTCGAACGAAGATCTCTATGTGAACAACCCCCGGGGCGACGATCTTTACAACACCGAGATGGATGGGTTTACCGTTACATTGACCCTGAAGGCCCCCGTCAACCCGGGTGAAGTGAATACGATCATGATCGGTATCGCTGACGCCGGCGATGCGGCTTACGACTCCAATCTGTTGATCGCAGGCGATTCCATCCAGACTGCTCTCATTGCGCAGGATGACGATGTGACTGTCCAAGAGGGCGGCTCCACCACGCTGGATGTCCTGGATAATGATATCCATGAGACCGGCGCCAGCCTGACAATCACCGAAATCAACGGTCAGCCAGTTGTGGCGGGCTCCAGTGTCACCCTGGCGGGGGGTGAAGTGATCACCCTGAATGCTGATGGCACCATGTCGATTGAGGCCCAGGATGATGTGGATGTGGATGAAGAGACAACCTTCACCTACACTGTTGAGGATGATCTGGGGAACACTGACACTGGCGTTGTTGAAGTCACCACGACCCCCTGTTTTGTCGCCGGAACTTTGATTGATACGCCTACTGGTCCCATTGTGATCGAAGACCTGGAGCCGGGCGATCTGGTGCTGACACGCGACAATGGGGCCCAGCCCCTGCGCTGGATCGGCCGCTCGCGGCGCCGGGCCGAGGCAGCGGATGCACCGGTGTGTTTTGCAGCTGGTGCCCTGGGCGACCACGGCGCGCTCGAACTCTCCCCCAGCCACCGGGTTCTGCTGCAGGATCAATGGGCAGAGGTGCTCTTTGGTACTTCCGAGGTGCTGGTCAAGGCAGCCAATCTGGTCAATGGCCATAGCATCACCCGGCGGGTGGATGCCGCGCCTGTCACCTATGTGCATCTGCTGTTTGACTGTCATGAAATCATCTGCGGCAATGGGCTGGAAAGCGAGAGCTATCATCCCGGTGTGGAAACGCTGGAGAGCTTTGATGGCGAAACACGTGCCGAGGTGCTCGAACTCATGGGCGGCGATCCGGAGGCCTATGGGGCCAGTGCGCGATTGTCGCTGAAGCCTTTTGAGGCCCGTGCCCTGCTCAGCGAATCCTCGTTGACGGCTTAAAGGAAGCGACATCCTGCTTGCAGCTGGTGATGATTGACCGCAAACCTATGTCTGTTTTGTTCAGATCTAGGATATCCTATGCGGTTCTCGATTTCCCAAATCTCGCCTCAAGCGTGGAAAAATGGCGGTGGCTCAACACGAGAGCTGGCGCGGGCGGATGCTAGCAATGGGTCTGAGGGACAGATGATCTGGCGGACTAGTCTGGCCCAGATTGACCAGGACGGGGCCTTCTCCGCCTTTCCGGGTCTGGCGCGTATTCACTGCATCATTTCAGGGGCGGGGTTGCAGCTCACCAATGCGGAAATTCAGTTTACTGCGCACCCCCTGAAGCCGCTGTATTTTGACGGTGGTTTGGACCTCACGTCGCAGCTGCAGGATGGCCCCTGCGAAGCCTTTAACCTGATCTATGACCCAAACCATGTGCGCGCCGAGATGCAGATTTGTGAAGCGGGCACCCATAGGCTTGGCGACGGGGCGCACTTGGCTTTTGCCCTCACTGGCAAACTGCGGCTGGACCTGCCAGAGGGGGAAATCTGCCTTGGCCAGGGCGAAGGCTGGCACGGCGACACCTCTGGTTTGGTTGAAATTGCGCAGGGGAGCCGGGCGGTTCTGGTGGGGCTGGAACTGATCTAGTGCCAAAAGAAAATGCGCGCCCCCTTGGGGTCAAGGAGACGCGCAGCAGTCATAACAAAAGTAGCGAGATCAGTCGCGCAGCAGCTCGTTGATGCCGGTCTTGGAGCGGGTCTTTGCATCGACGCGCTTGACGATCACGGCACAATACAGGCTGACGCCGTTCTTCGATGGCATCGAGCCGGAGACCACGACGGAGTAGGGCGGTACTTCACCATACATGACTTCGCCGGTCTCACGGTCGACGATCTTGGTGGATTGGCCGATATAGACGCCCATGCCCAGCACCGAGCCTTCGCGCACGATGCAGCCTTCGACCACTTCGGAACGGGCCCCGATAAAGCAGTTATCCTCGATGATGGTAGGGCCGGCCTGCATGGGCTCCAGCACGCCGCCAATGCCGACGCCGCCGGACAGGTGTACGTTCTTGCCGATCTGCGCACAGGAGCCAACGGTGGCCCAGGTGTCAACCATGGTGCCTTCGTCCACATAGGCGCCCAGGTTCACAAAAGAGGGCATCAAGACCACGCCGGGGGCGATATAGGCGCTTTTGCGCACGATGCAGTTGGGAACGGCACGGAACCCGGCCTCTTTCCACTCGGTTTCGCCCCAACCCATGAACTTGCTGTCGACCTTGTCCCACCAGCTGGAGCCCTGTGGCCCACCGGACTGCATTTCCATGTCCTTGATACGGAAGCCCAGAAGCACAGCTTTCTTGGCCCACTGGTTGACATGCCAGTCGCCGCTCTCCTGTTTTTCGGCAACCCGTAGGGCGCCGCTGTCCAGCGCGTGCAATGTGGCCTCGATGGCCTCGCGCTGCTCGCCTGTGGTGGCGGGGGTGATGGTGTCACGGGCCTCCCAGGCGGCCTCGATCGCGGTTTCCAGCTGTGCGTTGGACATGGGGGTACTCCGGCGTGATTGACGTGCGTAAAGGATTCGCAGCTTTCTAGCGGCAATCTGCCCGCAGGTCATGCCCGGATTGCGGCCAAAATGACGTCGCGCCCGGCGTTTTGACGTCTTTAGCCCACCCGGCGCAGATGGCGGCGCAGGATTTCGCAGGCGGCGGCGGCATCCTGGCGCTGCATCGCCTGCAAAATGGCGGCGTGATCCTGATCGGTGCGGGGGCGCCACTGGTGCTGCCAATTGGCAAAAAGATGCCGCGCCGAGGCGATATGCAGATCGTCAATCGCGGCCAGCAGCCGCGGCATCTGACAGGGGGCCAGAATGACCCGGTGAAAGGCGCGGTTGCAGCGCTCCCAGGTGGCCATGTCCGTCGCCTCATCGCAGGCGACACGGGCCGCTTCTGCTGCAATCAGATCTGCCCGCGTGATACGGGCAAAACCATGGGTGAGCGCCAGGATCTCCAATGCCACCCGCATTTCGATCACTTCGCGGATTTCGCCGGGGTTCAGCGCACTGACGCGGGTGCCGCGCCGGGGTTCGGAAATCGCCAGCCCATGGGCCTCAAGCCGCAACAGCGCCTCACGCACCGGCACATGGCTGGTGTCAAACTCACGCGCAATATGGTCCTGGCGCAGCTTTTCACCCGCTTGCAGCGCGCCTGTTACGATTTGCTCGCTCAGGGCCTGATAGATTGTATCTGCAATTGTTGCGTTCATGACAGGTCGATAGGGCGGGGGCGATCTTGGCGCAAGTCTCAGGCCAGCGGATCCGGGGCGATATTGCCACCACAAAGCAACACGGCCACTTTTTCACCCGGTTCAGGGCGATATGCGCCCGATGTAAGGGCGGCCAGCGCCGTGGCACCTGCGGGTTCCACCAGCAAGCGGCGTTCGCGCCACAGGGCGGTTTGCGCGGCGGTAATGGCCTCATCGCTGACAGTGAGCGAGGTCAGTTGCCCGGCCTGGCGTTGCTGCTGTGCCAGATCAAAGCAGATGGACCCGATCCGGCGCGCGCCCAGGGCATTTGCGGCCACGCCGGAGACTTCGACATCCACCGGTGCACCTGCGGCAAGGGCGGCGTGCAGCGCACAGGAGGTTTCGGGCTCCACCGCGATGATCTTTTTGGTGCCCTGAAACCAGGCCATGGCCCCGGCAATCAAGCCGCCACCGCCCACAGCAATGATCACGGTATCAGCCGCAAGCCCCTGGGCTTGCCATTCGGCAAAACAGCTGCCCTGACCTGCGACGGTGCTGAGGGCATCATAGGCATGCACCTGCCCGGCACTGGTCTCGGCCTCATAGGCCTGGGCCTGTTCCATGGCATTGGCATAGGCGCCGGGGACCACCTGAAGATCGGCACCGGTGTTTTTGATCAGGGCAATCTTGGCGGGGCCTGCCATTTCGGGCACATAGATCCGCGCCTTGTGGCCCAGTTGATGGGCGGCATAGCCAACGGCAGCCCCATGGTTGCCACCGGAAGCGGCCACCAGTCCGGCGCTGGGCACCTCCTGGCTCAGCAGGGTGTTGAAGGCACCGCGCGCCTTGAAACTGCCGGTGTGCTGCATCTGCTCCAGCTTCATTTCAATTGGATAGTCGAGACCAAAGCCACCTGTCTTCATAACGGGCGTGATCTGAATATGATCTGCAATGCGCGCCGCAGCAGCCTTGATTTCGGTGGTCCAGTCCATGCGCAGTCTCTCCCGGTTGCGAGGGCCAGACCTTAGCAATTGTTTAGGGCGATACAAGTCTTTGCGACTGACCGTCAATTCTGTTCAAACTGCGCACAGCAGGGCTGGTGCCTTTCAGCAGATGAGGGTTAAGCTGGGTGTCTGATTTTTCAAATAGGATTGCCTGATACGCCATGAGTGATGATCGCCACAGCCGCTTCCCGGACGCCCATTCCGACCGGAACCGCGCCGAGCACGTGCAACAGACACCACAATCGGCCTCGCCGGCCTATCGTCTGGCCTTTGCGGATGAGGATTTCCTGTGCCGCGAGGAGCTGCGTCCGGTTCGCCTGCAGTTGGAGCTGCTGAAGGCGCAGTTGATGCTGGATGAACAGGGCATTGATAGCACCGTCGTCATGTTTGGCGGCGCCCGCATTCCCAGCCCCGCCAACAAGGAGAGCGCCCGGACCCAGACGCTGGCGGATCTATCGCATTTCTACGATGAGGCCCGCACATTTGCCCGGATGATGACCGAGAGCTCGATGAAAACTGGCGGGCGCAAGAATGTGATCGTCACTGGTGGTGGCCCCGGCGTGATGGAAGCGGGCAATCGTGGCGCGCTGGATGCAGGGGGCAAATCCGTTGGTCTCTCCATCGTGTTGCCACATGAGCAGGCGCCAAATGGCTATGTCACGCCCGAGCTGAGCTTCAACTTCCACTACTTTGCCATCCGCAAGATGCATTTCCTGATGCGGGCTTCGGCGATCACTGTGTTTCCGGGGGGCTTTGGCACCTTGGATGAGCTGTTCGAGAGCCTCACCCTGATTCAAACGGGTCGCATGGAGCGGGTGCCCTTTATCCTGTTTGGCCGTGCGTTTTGGGAGAAGATCATCAATTGGGAGGCACTGGCGGATGCCGGTACGATCTCGGATCAGGATCTCGAGCTGTTCAAGTTTGTTGAAACCGCCGAAGAGGCCGCCGAGATCATCAACAACTGGTCGCCTGAGCCGGCCCGCGACAGCCTGCCGGGTCGCGAACGTTAAGAGGTCGATTTCAAGGGCGCCAAGCCCAAACAGGTGGGAGCTGTCTTTGGCTCTTCGCCCTTGAAATCAAAAGTCTGGGCATGGGGTGTGGGGCGCCATGCCTGGGGTGGGAATTGGGATTGGAAAATGGATTGCTGGAATGGTGGTCCTTTTAAGAGGCTATGTTGGCAGGGAAAACCTGATCAGGCGAATTCTGCTGGCAAAACGCCAATCTCGATTCCCCTGGGCAGGCTTGTCACGATCTGAGCGCCATCGACGTTCTTGATGGCATAGCCATAGCCGCGCAGACGGAACTGCCATTCGCGGGGGCTCAGGGCTTTTTCACGCTCTTCGCGGATCAGGTCCAGAACATAGGGCTCCAGGTTGCTGTTGGCGGGTTCGGGGGTATGTGTTGCCAGGGTCATGCTCGTTCCTCACAGATTCTTTTTGATTGTCTATGAAATAGAAACTGTTGGTTGCCTGTGGCCGGATTATATCCGGTTTAAGGAAAGATTGTGGCGGCTCAATTCCTGTCGCCAAAGCGCCACATAAAAAGGCCCCGGGGGTCATCTGATCCCTGAAGCCTAACTGTCATTCTGTAGGGGATTGCGGCAAGGCTCAGGGCTTTACACCTGCTTCAGCCTCGATCTGCCTGCGGCTTTTGCGAGCGCGTTCTGTTGCGGATTTCAGCTGGCCACAGGCCGCCATGATGTCTTCGCCGCGCGGTTTGCGAATGGGCGAAGCATAGCCGGCCGCATGGATGATGTCGGAGAAGGCGTGAATACGGTTGCCAGACGAGCGTTTGTAAGCCGATCCGGGCCACTCATTAAAGGGAATGAGGTTGATCTTGGCAGGAATGCCTTCGATCAGCTTGACCAGACGATGCGCGTCTTCCTTGCTGTCATTCACATGATCCAGCATCACATATTCAAAGGTGATGCGCTCGGAATTTGCCAGGCGAGGATAGGCGCGCAATGCCTCCAGCAGGGTTTCGATGTTCCAGCGTTTGTTGATTGGCACCAGCTTGTCGCGCACCTCATCGGTGGTGGCGTGGAAGGAGACCGCCAGCAGGCAGCCGATTTCTTCTGCGGTGCGGGCGATTTCCGGCACCACACCCGAAGTCGACAGGGTGATACGGCGGCGGCTGAGCTGGATACCTTCGGGATCCATGGCGATCTTCATCGCGTCACGCACGTTGTCGAAATTATAGAGCGGCTCGCCCATGCCCATCAGCACGATGTTGGACAGCAGACGTGCCTCATCGGTGTTGCGGGTGCCGGGGACGGGCCATTCATCCAGATCATCGCGGGCCATCATCACCTGACCGATGATCTCGGCGGCCGTCAGGTTGCGCACCAGTTTCTGGGTGCCGGTGTGGCAGAAGGAGCAGGTGAGGGTGCAGCCCACCTGGCTGGAGATGCAAAGCGTGCCGCGATCGGTTTCGGGGATATAGACCACCTCAACCTCGTGACCACCAGCGATGCGCACCAGATATTTACGGGTGCCATCCTCGGAAACCTGTTTGCTCACCACCTCGGGGATGGCGATCTCAAAACTCTCTTCCAGCTGCGCGCGCAGCGATTTGGAGAGATTGGTCATCTCAGCAAAGTCGCGTTTGCCCCACTGATAGATCCATTGCCAGATCTGACCGACCCGCATCTTGGCCTGCTTTTCCGGCACGCCACAGTCAATCAGGGCTTGGCGCATTTTATCGCGGGTCATGCCGACAAGATTGGTCTTGCCCGCCGCGCTCTCCTTGCGGGGAACTGTCAGGATATCCGGGGTGATTGGCGGATTGGCGGTCATGGCTGATCGACTCGACTATTGGAGGCTGGATGCGGCTACATATAGGAGATTGCGCAAAGATCAAAAGAAAACCTCTGCACGGGGCTGCATTGCCGGGTTGTCCTGTCGTCAAGGATCCGTGACGCGGGCCACAGGGGGATGGCCCATGGCCCGCGCAGAGTGCCTGTCAGCTGATGCGGTTTATTTTGCAGCAGGTTCCCAGGCAAAACTCTGGAAAGGCGCATCAAGCGGGGTGTCAAACAGGGAGTTGGTAAAATTCGACAGGATTTTCTGGGCATAGACCACCAGGAGATCCATCATCGCCTTGTTGTCATACCCGGCTTTGAGAAAGCGGGCTGTTGCGGCTTCGTCCGGGTGGCCATGTGTTTCCCGAACAGTCAACGCAAAGCTGCGAAGCGCTTCCAGGCGATCACTGGGCAGCGGGGTCTCGTTGCGCAGGGCCTCAACGATGGCTGCGTCGATTTTTTCCCCCTGTGCAATCATGGTGTGGGCCGGGACGCAGTAGTGGCACTGGTTGGCGACATTGATTGTCAGCCAGATGACTGTGCGTTCTTCCGGTGTAAAACCGGAGGCGTCGGCGAGACGGTGAAGCTGAAAGTAGCCTTCCAGCAGGGAGGGGCTTTCGGCCATGACAGCGTAGAGGTTTGGAATCATGCCATAGGTCTTGATGGAGTCTTCCAGCAGGGGCTTTGCGGCTTCCGGTGCGGTTTCCAGGGTGTGCAGGGTGGCGGTGGTCATAAAAGCGGTCCTTTTGCTTGTGTGCCCCCTAGTTAAGACACCGTCTGCGCGGGATAACCGGCAGGGGTCCACAGGGAGCTGTGCACTACAGAACCGAGTTCTCACGCTTGTGGTTTTGCGTGATCATAGCGTGTGATGGAGTGATCAAATGCGCGTATAATGATCGTTCGATCTGTCCTGGCGCAGACATATTGGGCCACAGGGCGGGATCGGGGTCCTGTGGTGGCAAAAGATAAAGCGGGCGTTAGAAGGCCATGTGAGCGCCGGGTCAGATGGGGGGAAGCGGGAGGTTGCAATCGGCAGCATCCAGCGTCTTCACAGGATCTTCTGGCCCACATTGCTGCCCCGAAATCGGATAGGTTTCATGGGTTTTGTCGCAGGCCGTCAGCCCCAGCGTGGCAAGGGTCAAGAACAAGGACAGAGCAGACTTGGGCATAAGATGAATCTCCTGTTGCATTCAACCTAGGGTATTTTTCAACCCAGATGACCTGCATTGATCTGGGTCAAGCAGCCAAGCAGACCTTAGGTAAACCAGCGAGGACAAGAGTGGGCGGTTTCACGGTTTGGCTTTGGGAGGGGCACAGTCTGAGCAAATAAAAACCCGGCCAAAAGACCGGGTTCAAACTCTCAGATTTGAGCGCAGATCAGCTGCCGCAGCGCTTTTCCGCGTCCTCAATGGCTGCGGTAAAGCCAAGCAAGGAGAAAGAGTCTTTGGTCTGGGTGCCCCGTGCAGAGCGTGCCGTCAGCACAGCCCCGGCGCCGCGCTTCATGGCGGTGATGATTTTGGCATCATCCGCAGCCGTGGCAGGCCAGGCCCATTCGCCCTCGGTGAAAAGTTCAAATTCGGTCTCGCCGATGGTCATGTTGACGGTTGATCCAGGGGCAAAGGGATAGCCGCCGGTAAAGGTTACCTGACCCTTGCCGCCATTGTCGGGGCGATAAAAGACAAACAACTGGATTTCGCTGCGGCGCACCGCGACCACCCGACCATCGCGGGTGTTAACGCTTTCCTTGGGGGCAGAAACGCCCCAGCATTCTTTTGGGCTGTCACCCTGAAAGACGCTCCAATCCACATTGGCGCCGACGCGATTGTCGGTGGTGGTTTGCTGCGCGGTTGCAGTTGTGGCCATAGCGGCCAGACACAGGCCCGCGATCATACGGGCGAGTTTCGATGCCATTTGTCCCGACTCCAAGACTGTCTCTACCTCAATTACTCCGAGAGCGAGCGGCGTTAAATCCGCCGTCTGTACCAGATGCTCTCGCTTGCCATACACAAGCACACTAACGTAACAAGCGCTACGGGCGAAAGTGCGTTTGGCAGGAAATCGCCAAGAAAAGAGGCTGAAACAATGACAAAACCGGTACCAATGGCGGAAATTTGGCGTGGTTCCCTGCTGGAGAGCCTGCATCTGGGTCATGCGGTGATCTGCGATGACAGTGGTCAGATTGTGCGCAGCTGGGGCGATCCTGACGCGGTGATCTATCCGCGCAGCTCTGCCAAGATGATCCAGGCCCTGCCGTTGATCACCTCCGGTGCGGCGGCAAAATATGGCCTCTCCTCAGAGCAGCTGGCGCTCTCCTGTGCCTCGCATAATGGCGCCCATATCCATACCGACCGGGTCAACAGCTGGTTGGCGCAACTGGGGCTGGGGGATGATGATTTCCGCTGTGGCCCGCAGGAGCCGGATGATATTCCTGCCCGCAACGCGCTGATCAAGACCGACAACAGCCCCTGTCAGGTGCATAACAACTGTTCCGGCAAACACGCCGGGTTTCTGACCCTGAACCAGCATCTGGGGGCAGGGCCGGACTATATCGAGATCGACCATCCGGTGCAGCAGGCCTGCCTCACCGCCTTTGAGGAGGCGACGGGCATGGAGAGCCCCACCTATGGTATTGATGGCTGCTCGGCGCCCAATTTTGCCACCACAGTACATGGGCTTGCACGGGCGATGTCCTGGTTTGCCTCGGCGGCGGATCGATCAGACCGGGCCTCGGATGCGGCGGCGCAGCTGGCCTCTGCCATGGCGACCCATCCTGAGCTGGTGGCGGGTGAAACACGCGCCTGTACCAATCTGATGCGGGCCATGGGCGGCAAGGTCGCGGTGAAAACCGGAGCCGAAGCGGTGTTTATTGCCATCATTCCCGAAAAGAAGCTGGGCGTAGCGGTCAAGATTGTCGATGGCGCTACCCGCGCCAGCGAATGTGTCATTGCCTCGATCCTGGTGGGGCTGGGGGTGCTGGATGCGGATCATCCCGAAACCCGGAAATACATCAATGCGCCTTTGCTGAACCGGCGTGGCGTTGATTGCGGCGCGTTGCGGCCAAGTGCTGAGATGATATTCTGATCTCAATTGCTTTGATCGGATGAAAGAAAAACGCCCGTTTCGAGTTTGAAGCGGGCGTTTGTGTTTAGACCTGTTTAGACAATTACATCGAGACCATCTCGGCCACTTCAACAGAGCCATTGCCGCTGATGACCATCGGGCAGCCCTTGGCCATGGCGCAGGCCGCCTCCTGATCTAGGGCCTCGACCACGGAATAGCCGGAGAGCGGGTTGGCGCCGCCGTTGTCGGCAATTCCCGAGGCGCTGACCGTTTTTGAGAGCCCAACCGGGTTTCCCGGAACCACCAGAGCGGTCCCCATGGAACCCATCCATGTCTTCCAGGCCTCCATTTCAGCGGCGCCTTCCTCGGGCGTTTCGGGGGCTTTTCCACCGTGATAGGCAAAAATGAACTGAGGCATAGTCTGTCCTTTCGGTTGCGGAGGGGTCGTAGAAAATCTGGTTCAGGAAATCCGGGTGGCAAGTTTATTGAGCGTAGAGGTCCAGCCTTTGGCATGGCTTTCGGCCATTTCGGGACTGGGCAGGTCGCGGTGCGTGATGCGCAGTCGGGCACCCTGGCCTTCGGCCTCAACGGTAAAGATGACATGGCTTTCGGCGCCGCGCTGGCCGGTTTCGTCGTGCCAGGCCCAGGTGAAGCCCACGGAGCGGGGCGGGGTGACATGGGTAACCTGCCCGGAGATATGATACTGTTGTCCCTCGGCGCCCCGCATCTTGGCGAAATAGGCGCCGGGGCGGGTCAAATCCAGGGCGTGATCAAAGACGTCGATGCCCTCTGGTCCCCACCACTGCATCAGCTTGTCCGCCTGGGTGACCCAGGCAAACAGTCTTTCGGGACTGACCGGAAAACTGCGGTCGAGCTGCACCTCACTCAAGGCGTCATTCATTCAAAATCCTCCGGTATTGGTTTCGTCCAGAAGCGCCGCCTCCAGCCGATCCAGACTGCTGTCCCAGAAGGCGCGGCGCGATTGGGTCCAGTCCGCGATCAGCTGCAGGCTTTCGGGACGTGCGGAATAGAGCCTTTTGGTGCCCTCGGCGCGCTGGGTAATCAGCCCGGCCTCGCGCAGCACCTTGAGATGGCGGGAAATTGCAGGCGCGGTGATGCTGGCCCCGCGCACCAGCTCCCCGGCAGGGAGTTCCCCGTGTTGCATCAGCTGTTCCACAATGGTCATGCGGGTTTCATCTGCCAATGCCGAAAAGGTTTTTAGAAGAGGTGTCATGAATCTCATGTTAACCAAAAAGTTAATTAAAGAAAAGGTTAAATATTTACGCCCGATAACCCGGCGATCGGGCATGCATCATATTGAAGCGAATATATAATTTCTGTAACACCCTTCCGACTGAGCATTCTATCTTGACGCTCCTCTCAGGAATACTTAGGTCGCAACCAGCCAAAAACAGAGTAGCAGGGTGGTGATTCCTGCGCCAATCATCAGGTTGGTTCTGCAAGACCACGGCGTGCCCTTAACTTTTCGGGGGCGCGCGCTTGTGGTCCCGAGACGGGCTTCTTGTACGCATCCTCGAACACTTCGAAAGATGAGTACACGACATGATCCAAGCTCTGATCTGGTTTCTAAGCGTTTTCTTCCTGATTGGCACCTTCACCAATGGCTATGGCCCGCAAAAGATTCGCGAGGAATACGCGCGTTGGGGCTACCCCAGCTGGTTTCGCTATGTGACTGCGGTGCTGGAACTGGCAGTGGCGCTTCTCCTGCTCTTTCCGGCGAGCATTGGCTGGGGCGCGCTACTGGGCATGGGGGTTATGTCGGCTGTACATTTGACTCTGTTGCACCATCACGAAACCCTGCAGTCGATTGGTCCGGCGGTCATTTTTGCATTGCTTGTCATTGTTCTCTGGCAGGCTGCATTGCCAAGCTGATGCGCAGTTGTCTCCGGCAAGGGGGCCGGGTCTGCCGGATCCCTTTACAACAAGTCCCAGATCAGTTTGGAGGCCAGCGCGAGGGAGGTCAGCACCAGCAGGGGTTTGATCAAAACGGCCCCTTTGGTCTGGGCCAGGGTCGCCCCGGTCTGCGCGCCGGCAATCTGCGCTACCCCCATGCAAAGCCCGGTGATCCACCAGGGCGTCGCCACCAGGGCAAAGGCACAGAGCGCCCCGGCATTGGAGGCCAGATTCAGCAGTTTGGTATGGGCTGTCGCCTTGAGAATGCCGTAGCCCGCGAGTGAAACAAATGCGAGCATGTAGAAACTGCCAGCCCCTGGCCCCAGAAGCCCATCATAGGCACCGCAGAGTGGCACCATGGTCATAGCAAAGAGAGCGGGGCTAAGGCGGCGGGCGCGGTCCTGATCGCCAAGCCCCTTCTTGAAGGCAAAGAACAGGGCAATACCGATGAGCAGTACTGGCAGAATCAGCCGGATCCAGCCCGTGGGCAGGACGGTGATCAACAGCGCGCCAAAAATAGATGCAACAAAGGCAATGAAGGCTGAACCAGCCTGTTCGCGCAGGTTCACATGGCCGCCTTTGGCATAGGCGCGGGCCGCTGTTGCAGCGCCAAACAGGCCTTGGATCTTATTGGTGGCCAGAGCCGTCACCGGATTGGCCCCGGCCAGCAAAAGCACAGGCACAGTGATTAATCCACCGCCGCCAGCAACGGCGTCGATGAACCCAGCAACAAAGCCTGCCGCCATCAAGAGCAGCAGGGTCTCGATCCCTACTTCAAGCATCTGGGGCTATCCTTTGAAATCGTCGCGGGCGTAGCCCTGAATATACAGCAGCGCGGTCAGGTCACCGTGGTTGATGCGGATCTGGCACTGCGCCGCGACGGAGGGCTTGGCATGTAGTGCCACGCCGGATCCGGCCCGCAGCAACATGCCGAGATCATTGGCGCCATCGCCGACCGCCATCACATCTGCCTCACTAATCCCTAGGCGCGCGGTGATTTGCTCCAGTGCCTGCACCTTGGCTTCACGGCCCAGGATCGGCAGGCCGGGCTTGCCGGTCAGTTTGCCATCCTCGACCAGCAACGTATTGGCGCGATTCTCGTCAAAGCCCAGCTGATCGGCAATGCGGGCGGTGAAGGCGGTGAAACCACCGGAGACCAGAGCGGCATAGGCGCCATCGGCCTTCATGGTAGCCAGCAGGGCCGGCCCGCCAGGCATCAGCGAGATGCGAGTGTCGAGAACCTGCGAGATGACGCTTTCGGGCAGGTCTTTTAGCAGGCTGACCCGCTCTGTCAGGGCGCCGTCAAAATCCAATTCACCATTCATGGCGCGGGCGGTAATTTCTTTTACCCGGGGACCAACCCCGGCCTCTTCGGCCAGCTCGTCGATGCATTCCTGCTCGATCATGGTCGAATCCATATCGGCCAACAGCATCTTTTTGCGCCGGTTGCTGACAGGTTGCAGAACCAGATCAACGCCGAGATCCTGAAGGTCTTCCCAGACCTGCCACTGGTTTTCCGGCTGGGTATCAAGCGGGAATTCCGCTGCAATATCAGGCGCAAGCCAGGTTGCCTCGCCGCCACCCCAGGCATTGCGCAGCGAGTCGACCAGGGCGGGGTCGAGACAAGGTTTGGCAGGGTTGCAAAGCAGCGTGACGATATACATTTGGCAGTTCCATCTGTCGCGTGGGTCGCGCCCTCATAGCGGCAGAGGCCACAAGGAGCCAGCCCTCAGAGAGGCCTCATGACTGTTCTGCGTCCAGAGGTCGCCGCTAATCCCTGGGGACTGCCTGGAGGCTGATAGCGGTTCGTCGGACATGGCAATGCAGATGTCGACAGAAGGATGCAGGCCTTGGTTGGGTACAGGGGGAAACTTGCGCAGGTCTGGGGCGTTGAGTGTTGAGGCCTTGGTAAGGAAGTTTCCGAAAGGCGTCATTGGGTGTCGTAAAAATCTATCAAAGCGGCGCTTGTTGGTGATTTAGGTGGTTGCGCCCCGGATCATCCCCCCCTAGCTCTAGCGGCGGGACACCCTTCCCCAACGAAGGGCAGATATCTGTAAGGATAGCATCTATGGCTACTCAGCAACCGGCTACGCGGCCGGCCAACCCGCGTTTTTCCTCTGGCCCCTGTGCCAAACCCCCTACATTTGAATTGTTCAAACTGGCCGACGCCCCCCTGGGTCGCAGCCACCGCGCGGCTGTTGGCAAGGCCAAGCTGAAGGATGCCATCGAAGGCACCCGCGAAGTTCTGGGCATCCCCGCTGACTATCGTATCGGCATCGTTCCTGCGTCTGACACCGGCGCGGTTGAAATGGCTCTGTGGTCGCTGCTGGGGCAGCGTAAGGTCGAGATGCTGGCCTGGGAAAGCTTTGGCGCGGGCTGGGTCACCGATGTGGTGAAACAGCTGAAAATCGACGCCGAGGTGAAAACTGCTGATTACGGTCAGATCGTCGATCTGGCCTCGGTTGATTGCAACAATGATGTGGTTTTTACTTGGAATGGCACCACAGCCGGCGTCCGGGTTCCCAATGCGGACTGGATCGCGGATGACCGCACCGGCCTGACCATCTGCGATGCCACCTCTGCAGCCTTTGCGATGGATCTGCCCTGGGACAAACTGGATGTGACCACGTTCAGCTGGCAAAAAGTTCTGGGCGGCGAAGCAGCCCATGGTGTGATCGTGCTCTCCCCCCGCGCGGTGGAGCGGCTCGAAAGCTACACCCCGGCCTGGCCGCTGCCCAAGATCTTCCGCATGACCAAAGGCGGCAAGCTGATCGAGGGTATCTTTACCGGTGCCACCATCAACACGCCCTCGATGCTGGCGGTTGAGGATTATCTGTTTGCGCTGGACTGGGCCCGCTCGGTTGGTGGCCTTGAGGGTCTGATCGCCCGTGCTGACGCCAATGCTCAGGCTGTGTTTGATTTCTGCACCGCCAATCCTTGGATCGCCAACCTAGCCGAGGACGACGCGACGCGCTCCAACACTTCGGTCTGTCTGAAGTTCACCGATACCCGCATTCAGGATGGTGCTGCCTTTGCCAAGGCTGTGGCCAAACGTCTGGAAGCGGAAAACATCGCGCTGGACATCGGCGCCTATCGCGACGCGCCTGCCGGTCTGCGGATCTGGTGCGGTGGCACGGTCGAGACCGCCGACATCGAGGCCATGCTGCCCTGGCTTGCCTGGGCCTTTGAGGCCGAAATCGCCGCTCAAGGCTAAACGTTTTTGCCCGACCGATAGGTCGGGCAGCGCCCAACCGCCCCCACGGGCGGGCGCTTCGCCCCCACCCTCGGTCGGTCGCTGCCCTATCGCGTTTCCGGCCCCCGCTTAAAAGGATGCTCAAAATGGCTCCCAAGGTACTCATCTCCGACAAACTCTCCGAAGCCGCCGTGCAGATCTTCCGCGATCGCGGCATCGAGGTCGACTTCCAGCCCGATCTGGGCAAGGACAAAGACAAGCTGGCCGAAGTGATCGGCGAATATGACGGCCTCGCCATCCGCTCGGCGACCAAGGTGACGGAAAAGATCCTCGCCAATGCGACCAACCTCAAAGTGATCGCCCGCGCCGGCATCGGCACCGACAATATCGACAAAGAGGCCGCGTCGAAAAAAGGGGTGATCGTGATGAACACGCCCTTCGGCAATATGATCACCACCGCCGAACATGCCATCGCGATGATGTTTGCCGTGGCGCGTCAGATCCCCGAGGCCTCTGCCTCGACCCATGCGGGTAAGTGGGAAAAGTCCAAGTTCATGGGCACCGAGCTGACCAATAAAACGCTGGGCGTCATTGGCGCCGGCAATATTGGTGGCATCGTCTGTGACCGTGCCCGTGGGCTGAAGATGAAGGTCGTGGCCTATGACCCCTTCCTCGGTGAAGAACGCGCTGCCAAGATGGGCGTTGAAAAGGTCGAACTGGACGATCTGCTGGCCCGCGCTGATTTCATCACCCTGCACGTGCCCTTCACCGATGCCACCGCCAATATCCTGAGCCGTGAAAACCTGGCCAAAACCAAAAAAGGCGTGCGTATCATCAACTGTGCCCGTGGTGGCCTGGTGGACGAAGAAGCTCTGGCCGAAGCCCTGCAATCGGGCCATGTCGCTGGCGCTGCCTTTGACGTGTTCTCTGAGGAGCCCGCCAAGGAAAACGCCCTGTTCAACCTGCCCAACGTGGTCTGCACGCCTCACCTGGGCGCGGCCACAACCGAGGCGCAGGAAAACGTCGCCCTACAAGTGGCGGAGCAGATGTCCAACTACCTGCTGACCGGCGCTGTTGAAAACGCGTTGAACATGCCAAGCGTCACTGCCGAAGAAGCCAAGGTCATGGGCCCCTGGATCAAGCTGGCAGAGCACCTCGGCGCATTTGTCGGTCAGATGACCGATGAGCCGATCAAGGCGATCAACATCCTATATGATGGTGTTGCCGCCGAGATGAACCTGGACGCACTGAACTGCGCGGTTGTGGCCGGCATCATGAAAAAGGTGAACCCGGATGTGAACATGGTCTCCGCCCCTGTGGTGGCCAAGGAACGTGGCATCCAGATCTCCACCACCAACCAGGACAAATCCGGTGCCTTTGATGGCTATATCAAGGTCACCGCCGTGACCGAAAAGCGCGAGCGTTCGGTTGCTGGCACGGTGTTCTCAGATGGCAAACCCCGGTTCATCCAGATTAAGGGCATCAATATCGATGCCGAGGTCGGTGCGCATATGCTCTACACCACCAACAACGATGTTCCCGGCATCATTGGTGCGTTGGGCCAGACGATGGGTGAGCACGGCGTCAACATCGCCAATTTTACCCTGGGCCGTGCCGGTGCTGGCGGCGAAGCCATCGCGCTGCTCTATGTGGACGAGCCAGTGCCTGCAGATGCCCGCGCCAAACTGGCCGAGACCGACATGTTCAACCAGATCAAACCACTGCAGTTCGACGTGGTCTGATCAAACAGTACTGTTCGCTTTTGAGGAGGATCACTCTAGGGTGGTCCTCTTTTTTGCGCCCCTTGTGATTGCGCGATGTTTCTGCTGCTATGCTTTTAGCTGCGGATAGCTTCAAGCAGAAGAGGAGGAAATTATGGTTCCCAAAATGTTGGACGACACAGAAAAGCATGAGGCCCGTCTCGGAACGGGCAAAGTCGACGCGTTGTTTTTTCAAAGCCGCACGGTGATTGTTGCAGGTGAAATCAACGATAAGCTGGCGCAACGAACGGTGGCACATCTGTTGGCCCTGGCCGAAGAGAGCGATGATCCGATCAATGTGTTTATTTCCTCGCCAGGCGGCCATGTGGAAAGCGGCGACATGGTACATGACGTCATCGGTTTCATTCGGCCAAAAGTTCGCACAATTGGCACCGGTTGGGTCGCCAGTGCCGGGGCTTTGATCTACGTTGGTGCCAAACAGGAAAACCGCTATTGCCTGCCCAACACCCGGTTTTTGTTGCATCAACCTTCTGGAGGGATTGGCGGGCAGGCCAGCGACATGTTGATACAGGCGGAACAGATCAAAATCATGCGCCAGCGCTTTGATCTGCTATTTGCTGAGGCCACGGGCCAGACTCCGGAAAAAATTGAAGCAGACACCGCGCGTGATTTTTGGCTGACGGCACAAGAGGCTATTAACTACGGGTTGGCGGGTAAAATCATTCGCAACGCAGAAGAATTGGTTTGATCCACTTCTAGGCATCACAAGACGTTCGCCGCGCTTACCAAACCGAAAAAAGGGTTCTTTGCTTCTGCAAAGGGCTCTTTCTAATTGGGCTGTTTTTGACCACAAATGAGACACGCAAACCTGGAGCCAAATTGATGACCCAACCGATCTACGCAATTGGAGATATTCACGGCCAGCTTGAAATGCTGGAGGAGGCGCTGGAACGGATCAAGGCGGATGGCGGGCCGGAGGCGCGGGTGGTTTTCCTGGGCGATTACACCGACCGCGGGCCTGACTCGCGCGGGGTGATCGAGCTGTTGTCGAAAGGCCGGGATGAGGGGCGCAATTGGGTCTGTCTCTTAGGCAATCACGACCGGATGTTTTCGATGTTCATGGAGGACTACCCGCGCAATGACGCGCGCCTATTGGTGGGCTATCACTGGCTGCATGATCGCATCGGCGGGGTGGAGACGCTGCAATCTTATGGTGTTGAGGTGCCCGATGGCATTCGCATCTATGAGCTGCACGCCGAGGCGCAACAGGCGGTGCCCGCGCATCACCGCCTCTTCCTGGAAAGGCTGCCGGATTATCACCAGGAGGGAGAATTGCTGTTTGTACATGCCGGCATTCGTCCCGGTGTCGCTCTGGAAGATCAAAACCAGGATGACAAGATCTGGATCCGTCAGGAGTTCCTAAAGGATCAGACAGAACACCCCTGGATGGTGGTGCATGGGCATACGCAAATCCCCGCGCCGGAACACCGCGGCAACCGGATCAACCTAGATTCTGGCGCCGGTTTTGGCCGCCCCCTGACCGCAGCAGTGTTTGAAGGCCGCCAGTGCTGGGTCCTGTCGAAAGAGGGGCGTGTGCCGCTTTTGCCGGCATGAACCGACAGTAAACCCATTGAAGGTGCGTGGAAATTCCAGATTGTGCGCAGTTTGCACATATTTGATAAAGGAATTTCCGCTACTCTGACTGAGTGATCGGCGACCTGGTTACGAGTGATTGTGGGGTATGATTACTTTGCCTTTGAGTATGTCGCCGATCATTGTTTGATTTAGGGATCAAATCAGCCCCTGCCTCTGCAAGGCGCCTAGCTCCAGTTCAAAACCACCTTGCCGCTATTGCCTGATTTCATCGCGGCGAACCCCTTGGCAAAGTCATCAACCTCAAACCGATGGGTGATAACCGCGCTTACATCCAGGCCGTTTTGCAACATGGCGATCATCTTGTACCAGGTTTCAAAGATCTCACGCCCATAGACACCTTTGAGCGTCAGCGCCTTGAACACGATGCGGCTCCAGTCGACCGGGGATTTCCCCGGCGGGATGCCCAGCAATGCAATGCGGCCGCCCATGACCAGGGCCTCAACCATTTGATCGAGAGCGCGCTGGTTGCCCGACATTTCCAGCCCCACGTCAAAACCCTGGGTCATGCCAAGTTCAGCAATCACATCATTCAGATCTTCTTTGGCGACATTGACAGGGCGCACATTGGCGACCTGTGCCGCCAGTTCCAGCCGTCCGGGGTTGATATCGGTGATGGCCACATGGCGGGCCCCGGCGTGGCGGGCGACGGCGGCGGCCATGATGCCGATGGGGCCAGCGCCGGTAATCAATACATCCTCGCCCACCAGATCAAAGCTGAGCGCGGTATGCACTGCATTGCCCAATGGGTCGAGAATGGCGCCGATGTCATCCGGGATATCATCCGGCAGCGGCACCACATTAAAGGCGGGCAATGCCAGATACTGCGCAAAAGCCCCCTGTTCATTGACGCCAATGCCGCGGGTTTCTGGATCCAGATGAAACTTCCCGGCACGGCTTTGGCGGGAGTGATGGCCGATCAGATGTCCCTCGCCCGAGCAGCGCTGGCCAATGGTCAGATCCGTCACGTTGCGCCCCAGTTCGACAATCTCACCCGCGAACTCATGCCCGGTGATCATCGGCACAGGCACGGTTTTCTCGGCCCAGGCGTCCCAGTTCCAGATATGCACATCGGTGCCGCAGATGCCGGTTTTGTTTATCTTGATCAGCACCTCATCCGGGCCAATCTCCGGCACGGGCGCCTGCACCATCCACAGGCCTTCAGTGGGGTGTGATTTTTCCAGCGCCTTCATGGTGTTTGCACGGGTCATTTGAGGATCCCCAGGTCTTCACCCACTTTTCCAAAGGCGGTTAGGGCGCGGGACAGCTCGTCCCGTGTGAGGGCGGCGTTCATCTGAGTGCGAATGCGGGCCTGCCCGCGTGGCACCACCGGGAAGAAGAAGCCTGAAACATAGACGCCTTCGTCAAACAGGGCTGCCGCCATGTCCTGGGCAAGCTGTGCCTCGCCCAGCATCACCGGCACGATGGGGTGCTCACCCGGCAAGAGGTCAAAACCCAGCTCCGTCAGGCCCGCGCGCCAGAACCTGGTGTTTTCAAACAGTTTTGCCCGCAGATCGGCGCCTTCTTCGACAAGGCGGATGGCCTCAAGGCCCGCAGCAACGATGGAGGGCGGCAGCGAATTGGAGAACAGATAGGGCCGCGCCCGCTGCCGCAGCAGGTCGATCACTGGCTGCGGCCCGGCAATGTAACCGCCGATGGCCCCCCCAAGTGCTTTGCCCAAAGTCCCGGTGAGGATATCCACATCCACCCCAAAGTGATCCGGCGTGCCAGCACCGTTTGGCCCCATAAAGCCAGTAGCATGGCAGTCATCCACCATGACCACGGCGTCATATTTATCCGCCAGGGCGCGAATTTCCGGCAGTTTCGCCAGATAGCCATCCATCGAGAACACCCCGTCGGTGGCGATCATGATATGGCGCGCACCATCGGCGCGGGCCTGTTTCAGCCAGGCTTCGAGGTCGTTCATGTCGCTGTTGAGGTAGCGATAGCGTTTGGCCTTGCACAGGCGCACCCCGTCAATAATGGACGCATGGTTAAGGCTATCTGAAATGATCGCATCCTCGGGACCTAGCAGCGGCTCGAACAGCCCGCCATTGGCGTCAAAACAGGCGGCAAACAGGATCGCATCATCTTTGCCCAGAAACTTGGCAAGGCGCTGTTCCAACTCCCGGTGGATATCCTGGGTGCCACAGATAAAGCGGACCGAGGCCATGCCAAAGCCCTTGTCATCCATGACGCCGCGCGCCGCTTTGATCAGGTCGGGGTGATCCGCTAGCCCTAGGTAGTTGTTGGCGCAAAGGTTGATGACCTGCTCGTCCCCCACCGTGATCTCGCCCCCTTGTGGGGAGGTGATCATTCGTTCCCGCTTGTAGAGGCCATCGGCCTCAATCTGGGTGAGCGTCTCAGAGATGTCGTTCAGAAATGCAGTGCTCATGGCGGGAAACTCCTTATCCGTGGAATCGCATCTATCATAACGGATGAGATTCCCAAATAGGAGATTTCACTATCTCGGAAAAAAATCCGTGAAGATGGAATTGCATCCTGGAAGGGAGCGCCTGACCCTGGGTGGGCGCGGTCCGGGCTTTCAGCCCAGACCATGGCAGGATTCCGGCCTTGGAACTGAAAAGGAAAAACGCAGCCTAGGTGGGGCGGCACTAGTGGTGGGTGAAAGTGGGAAATGGAGAAGGTTTCGAACAGCGCGCAACCCGCTCTAATGGGCACTCAGCTTGTGTACCAAATTTGGCTAGCGGAGAATTCTAGCTATCTACCACATGCTTTCTGTACGCGAGTTCAAACCGCATACTCAGATCTTTCAACTTTGCCTTTCGCAGTAGCACCCCGATACGTGAAGCGTAATCTGGGGCAGGCCTAGTACCATATTTGATCTGATCGTGAAGGAGCCCGCGAACATAGGTGACGTTTTCGCCCAAGTTGTTTTTTGTCTTTTCTGGGAAATTCTCACCCAACCTTTGCTGGAAGTCCGCAAAAATTGTTCCGGTATGGGCTAGTTGCTTCAACTTGAAAAAATCAGCCAGTTCGTTTTCAGACATTGCCGCGTAATCTGGGCGTGCCTGTCTTTTTCGCAGGACGTCGTTTCGATGCGGCGGAGAAGAGGACTCCAAATGCTCTAGGAGTTCTAAAAAGGCAGCGAGATCTTCATCAGGGGGATACATGGGATCGATATCTAAGCATTCTTCACAATCAAAAACACCCGTGCCGCGCCACCCGGCGCGGTGATCGCATGGCCCACATCGGCGGCATAGCGGGCAGTGTCACCAGCCTGCAGGTGATCCTTGGCACTGCCGGAGGTCACCTCAATCTCGCCTTCCAGCACGGTCAGCTGTTCCATAGCGCCACGGGTATGGGGCTGGCTACTCAGCGCGCCACCGGGGTCAAAGCGGATGTCATAGACCTCGTGCCCACCGGCCTCCTCTGGGGGCGACAGGATGCGGATGCGGCAGCCTTCACCGATGTTTTCGATCTTGGGCACATCCACCGCCCGCAATACCTCGATCCGGTCCTGCAGGTCGCCAGCTTCCAGCAGGCCGGCAAAATCCACCTGCAGCGCGCGGGTGAGGTTCCACAGGGTGGCAATGGTGGGGGAGCTTTCGCCGCGTTCGATCTGGCTCACCATCGAGCGGCTGACGCCCGAGAGATTGGCCACTGCCTCAAGGCTAAGGCCCTGGGCGCGGCGCGCCTCTTTCAGGCGGGCGGGGAGCAGTGTCAGGATATCGTCTGTATTTTCCGTCATAGCGGAGTCCTGCGGGCTGTGGGACAATTTGTCAATGACGGGACGTCTCATGGGAGCGGGGGCAGACAGCGAGATGCTGCAGCTGCATAATAGCGGCAACTGACTCATGAGGAGAGAGATCATGACTGATATCGTCATTTTGGACGGTGCGCGCACCGCAATCGGCACCTTTGGTGGCGCGCTGGCCAATACCACCCCTATCGATCTGGCAACCGTTGCCTCAAAGGCGGCGATGGAGCGTTCTGGTGTTGACCCGGAACAGATCGGCCATGTGGTCTTTGGTCATGTGATCAATACCGAGCCGCGCGATATGTATCTGTCCCGCGTGGCGGCGATGCAGGCGGGGGTGCCCAATGGAACGCCCGCAATGAATGTGAACCGGCTTTGTGGCTCCGGGGCCCAGGCGTTGGTCTCGGGCATTCAGTCGCTTATGCTGGGGGATGCAGAGTTTGCCCTGACCGGTGGCGCCGAAAATATGTCGCGCAGCCCCTTTATCATGCAGCAGCAGCGCTGGGGCGCGAAGATGGGCGATGTCAAATCGCTTGATATGATGCTGGGGGCGCTGAACTGCCCCTTTGGTACCGGCCATATGGGGGTGACAGCAGAAAACGTGGCGGATGAGCATGAGATCACCCGCGAAGAGATGGATGAGTTTGCCCTGGCCAGCCAGACCCGCGCGGCGGCAGCGATCGAGGCGGGCTATTTCAAAAGCCAGATCACCCCGGTTGAGGTCAAGGTAAAACGCGACATGGTGCCGTTTGAAATGGATGAGCACCCCAAAGGCACTTCGATGGAGGCGCTGGGTGGTCTGCGGGCTGTGTTCAAGAAAGACGGCCGCGTGACTGCGGGCAATGCCAGCGGCATCAATGATGGCGCGGCGGCCCTGGTCATGGCGCGGGCGGAGGCGGCAGAAAAGGCGGGACACACACCCAAGGCGCGGGTGTTGGGCTATGCTCATGCGGGTGTCCGGCCCGAGGTCATGGGCATTGGCCCGGTGCCAGCGGTGCAGAACCTCCTGGCCAAGACCGGGCTGAAGGCGAGCGACTTTGATGTCATTGAAAGCAACGAGGCCTTTGCCTCGCAGGCGCTGGCGGTGAACAAGGAGTTGGGGCTGGATCCGGCCAAGGTGAACCCCAATGGTGGTGCCATCGCGCTGGGTCATCCGGTGGGGGCGACCGGTGCGATCATCACGTTGAAGGCGCTTTATGAGCTGGAGCGCATCGGTGGCAAACGCGGGTTGATCACCATGTGCATCGGCGGCGGTCAGGGCATTGCCCTGGCGATTGAGCGCCTCTGAAGACTGGGGGCGGGGCTTTGCCCCACAGTTTTGGATAAAAGAGGGGCATTGCCCCGCAGGACTAAATGAAAGAGGGGCTTTGCCCCTCTGGCCCTTTGCCCCTCTGGCCCTTTGCCCCTCTGGCCCTTTGCCCCTCTGGGCCATTCACCCCAGAATATTTATGGAAAGCTGATGCAGCGGGCCGGTGTTCGACGGCCCCCTTTTGTGCCTGTCAGAAGATCTGGATCAGCAGGAGTGTTGCCAGGGCTCCGGCAACAGCGCCCAAGAGGGCGGCGCGTCGGCGTGTCGGTGGTGTCTTATTACTTGAAGGGGGCTGCGACTGTGCGATTAGCGCCTGTTCCATCAGCGCTGGCAGGCGCGGGCCAAAGCGGGCCAGAACCTTGGCGGTTTTCATCAGATCCGAGACCACGGCGCGCGGGCCGATGCTCTTTTTGATATAGTCCTCGACCACCGGATGGGCGACTTCCCAAATGTTGATCCGCGGATCCAGCGAGCGGGCCACGCCTTCGACCACCACCATGGTGCGCTGCAACAGGATCAGCTCGGTGCGGGTCTCCATGCCAAAACGTTCGGTCACCTCGAAAAGGTAGTTGAGCAGGTTGCCCATGGAGATATGGCTGGCATCCATGCCAAAGATCGGCTCGCCCACAGCACGGATGGCGCGGGCGAATTCATCGACATCCTGGTCGGCTGGGACATAGCCTGCCTCAAAATGCACCTCGGCCACGCGTTTGTAGTCGCGTTTGATAAAGCCAAAGAGTATCTCGGCATAGACCCGGCGGGTGTATTCATCGATATGGCCCATGATGCCAAAGTCATAGGCAATGATATCGCCATTGGCGGCGACCTTCATATTGCCCTGATGCATATCGGCGTGGAAATAGCCATCGCGCAGGGCGTGATTGAGGAAGAGTGACAAGACCCGCTCGCCCAGAATGCGGCGATCATGGCCTGCGGCGTCCAGCGCTGCATTGTCGCCAATGGCGGTGCCATCAGCCCAGCCCATGGTCATCACCCGGCGGGCCGAGAGCTCCCAGCGGATCTGTGGCAGCTGAAAGCCGGTATCACCCGTGGTATTGGCGGCAAACTCCGAGGCAGCAGCGCTTTCCAGGCGCAGGTCCAGCTCGCCCTGGACCACCCCGTCGAAATGCTCGATCACATCCATCGGGCGTAGGCGCCGCGCGCCGGGGGCAAAGAGATCGACAATGCGGGCGGCAAAATAGAAGGCGTCCACATCCTTGTTAAAGGCGCGTTCGATACCGGGGCGCAGCACCTTGACCGCGACGTCCTCGCCGGTCTCTACCAGCCTGGCGCGATGCACCTGGGCGATGGAGGCGGCGGCGATGGGATCGCTGAATTCCGAGAATATCTCGTTGACCGGACGACCGAGTTCGCGCTCGACCTCAGCCATGGCCTCGGCACGGGAGAAGGGCGGCAGCTGATCCTGCAACACCCGCAACTGCTGCGCCATGTCCTCGCCGACCACATCGGGGCGGGTCGAGAGCACCTGGCCAAACTTGATATAGGCCGGGCCCAGCGCTGTTAGCGCGCGGGTGGCCGGGGGCATTTGGGGGTCGCCCTTGTAGCCCAGCCACTGAAAGGGCCAACCCAGGGTATAGGCGAGGATGCGCAGCGGTGCCGGTGCGTCAAAGGCATCCAGCACTACATTCATGGCGCCGGTGCGCACCATGGTGGCGCCAGTGCGGATCAGGCGGATGATATTGTGGGGACCACGCATGGTCTAGATCTTCCAGCCGGAATGCAGCGCTGCAATGCCCAGCGACAGGTTGCGGTATTTTGCGTTGGCAAAGCCCGCCGTTTTCACCATCTCCAGGAAGGTGTCCTGATCGGGGAAATTGCGGATCGATTCCACCAGATACTGGTAGCTGTCGTAGTCATCGGCAATCATCTTCCCCATGCGTGGGATCACGTTGAAACTGTAAAGGTCATAAAGCTTCTGCATGCCATCATTGGGCAGCTGCGAGAACTCCAGCACCATCAGGCGGCCGCCAGGTTTTAGCACCCGGTAGGCCTCATTGAGGGCTTCTTGCGGGCGGGTGACGTTCCGGATGCCAAAGGAGATGGTGTAGACGTCGAATGTATTGTCTTTGAAGGGCAGGGCCATGGCATCGCCGGTGACCCAATCCAGGCTATCGGCCATCTGCTCGGCTTCGGCGCGCTTGCGGCCCTCGATCAGCATTGGTGCGGTGAGATCCAGCACGGTGGAATGGCCGTGACCGGCGCGTTTCAGAAAGCGGAAGGAGATATCGCCGGTGCCCCCGGCCACATCCAGCAGGCGCTGACCGGGACGCGGTGCCAGCCAATCCATCATCGCGTCTTTCCAGATCCGGTGGATGCCCATGCTCATGACGTCATTCATGATGTCATATTTCGAGGCCACGGAATTGAACACGCCCTGCACCCTCCCGGCCTTTTCATGCTCGGGGACGGTTTCAAAGCCAAAATGCGTGGTGCTGTCTGATCTGTCTGCCATGGGACTTGCCGTTTTCTGAGGATCGCCCCACTTATAGGGCCTTGGAGGGCAGGCACAATGCGGCCCATATGTCACTGTCATGTGAGGAGTCCTGTAATGCCTGAATTGCCCGAGGTCGAGACCGTGATGCGGGGATTACAGCCCTCGATGGAGGGGGCGGTGATTGCCCAGGCGCAGGTGAACCGACCTGATCTGCGTTGGCCCTTTCCGGAGCGGATGGCAGAGCGCTTGACTGGCGCACGCGTGACAGCGCTGCGGCGGCGCTCAAAATACATCCTGGCAGAGCTGGATCGGGGGGAGACACTACTGGTGCATCTGGGCATGTCGGGGCGGATGACGGTCTCAGGCGATCCTCTGGGGCAATTTGTACATGAGCACCCTAAGGCGGAGAAACATGATCATGTGGTCTTTGACATGGAGAACGGCGCGCGGGTGACATTCAATGATCCGCGCCGCTTTGGTGCGATGGATCTGATCGAGACAGCCGGGCTGGCGGAGCATAAACTGCTCAAAGTGCTAGGGCCAGAACCCCTTGGCAATGACTTCCATGAGGATCACTTGGTTGCCGCCTTCAAGGGCAAGAACTCCCCGGTGAAATCGGCCCTGCTGGATCAGGGAATCATCGCCGGTCTGGGCAACATCTACGTCTGTGAGGCTCTTTTTCGCGCCGGGATCTCACCAAAACGCAAAGCGGGACAACTCGCCGCTGCCCGTGTTGCAAGCCTGGTTCCGATTATCCGAAAGGTGCTGGAGGATGCCATCAAAGCAGGGGGATCTTCGCTCAAGGATTTCCGCCAAGCCAATGGAGAGCTTGGATATTTTCAACACAGCTTTGATGTATATGGCCGCGAGGCAGAGCCCTGCAGACGGGAAGGATGCAGTGGCACTATTGCGAGAATCACCCAGTCGGGGCGATCCTCTTTCTACTGTGGCAAGTGTCAAAGATAGCTTGAATGCGATGTTTGTCGTGGTAATGACTCGGTTCTGAACGGAACAATGAAAGCATCAATTATGGCCTATGAGACGATCAACGTCGATGTGCAGGACCACGTTTGCCTAATCAAACTGCATCGCCCCGAGGCGTTGAACGCGCTCAATGCAGCGCTCGTGAGTGAGCTTTGCACTGCCCTGGAAGAAGCCGACGCCAGCGACAAGGTGCGCTGCATCGTGCTGACCGGATCGGAAAAGGCTTTTGCCGCCGGCGCTGACATCAAAGAGATGTCGGAGATGAGCTTTACTGATGTCTACACCAACAATCTCTTTGCCCAGGTGAATGATCGCATCATTGCGATTCGCAAGCCGATCATCGCGGCTGTTGCTGGCTATGCGCTGGGCGGTGGTTGCGAGCTGGCGATGCTTTGTGATTTTGTCATCGCGGCGGAAACTGCCAAATTTGGCCAGCCTGAGATCAATCTGGGCGTGGTTGCCGGCATTGGTGGCACCCAGCGTCTGACGCGGTTCGTGGGCAAATCCAAATCCATGGATATGAACCTCACCGGTCGTTTCATGGGCGCCGAAGAAGCCGAGCGCGCCGGTCTGGTGTCGCGGGTGGTGCCTGCCAAGAAACTGATCGAAGAAGCCATGGGCGCGGCGCAGAAGATTGCCGAGAAATCCCAGCTTACCGTCATGGCGGTCAAGGAAACGGTCAATCGCAGCTACGAGCTGCCGCTGAGCGAAGGCATGTTGTTTGAACGCCGGGTGTTTCACTCGATGTTTGCAACCGAAGACCAGAAAGAGGGCATGGCCGCCTTCCTGGAAAAACGCGAAGCCCAATTCCGCGACAAGTAATTTCTGGGGCCAGTCCCCAATGTCGGGGCCGTCCTTTGGGGGCGGCCCCGATTGCTTTGTAGCAGTCTGGTTGATGTTGCGAGGTTTGAAATCAGGTCTTTTGGCAATGTGCTTGCATCTTGCAGCCCATCGCAGTAAAGACCGCAGCCATACATGCGCGTGCAGCCCGCTTGGCTAGAATCACTCCGAGATCCGATCCGGGTTTGGCTGGCTTGCGCCGATATACGAAATATGAACCCGAAGATAAGGTCACAGAGACATGGCAAATACGCCCCAAGCAAAAAAACGCGCCCGTCAGAACGAGAAGCGTTTTGCAGTAAACAAAGCCCGCCGTTCGCGCATCCGCACCTTCCTGCGTAAAGTTGAAGAAGCCATCGAATCCGGCAACAAAGAAGATGCAACCGCAGCTCTGCGCCTTGCCGCTCCTGAGCTGATGCGTGGCGTGACCAAAGGCGTCTACCACAAGAACACAGCTTCGCGGAAAGTTTCCCGCCTGACCGCACGGGTCAAAGCTCTGGGTTGATTCCCGGCCAGGATTTTCTTGCAAGCAGAAAATCGAAAAAAATGAAGGCGTCGCATTTTTGCGGCGCCTTTTCCTTTTGTCCCTATCTCACTGATGTCTGCTGCAGCTGCGAGAGATTCTTTGCGGGCAAAGCGTGAGTCAACATCAGAGTTTCATTGCCGCTGCCCCTCGCAAATTGCTACCACATGTACAGCGATTCACTCGCTGGGGGGACAGGCTGCTCAGGGTGATCTTGACGGGCATCAAGGTTGCTGAAGGCGCAGGGGTTCATAAGAGGCTAGGTTGCCTGCTTTTGATTCTGTGTTCTGCTGGATTGGATTTTTCAATCAGCGGTCTTGTCTCATTTGTGTGCAGAAACGGTTTTTTTGGCATCAAGATAAAGCTGCCGTGTTTGGTAACTTTTTGTTGGACGATCCGTTGCCCCGTCAGGGAGTGCGGTCAGGATACCCCTGTCCGCAGGCGCAGAAGCTATGGGTGAAGAGCCGCTCCGAGAGGGGTGCGAAGAAATGATAGGCGAAAGATAAACAGGCCGCTGCTTGTTTTTGGGGATGCATGAGGCGCAGCATGACGGAAGAAAAATGGGGACAGCTCAGAACACGGCTTTTGAAGACTGTCGGCCAGAATAATTTTACGACCTGGATCGAACCACTTGAGTTCAATTCGGTAGACGATGGTGTGGCCGTGTTTCACGTGCCAACCAATTTTATGGGCAATTACGTCAGCCAGAACTTTGCGGATCTGATTCTGCATGAGTTCAGCCTGTCTGGCGAACCTGTTCAACGCCTGGCCTTTCGGGTTGCTGCCAATTCGCCTGCGCGCCCTGTGCGTCAGGTTGAACAGCCCGCAGAACCCTTTGCGGAGATGCAAGACACGGGCAATGCCAACTCTGGCCGCGATTATGGCGGGCCGGAGACGGCGCGCCCTGCAAGCGCGGGCTCTTCCCTGTCCAGCAAGGCAGCGGCGGCTGCGCCGATGGATACCCTGCAGGCCGCGCCGCTTGATCCGCGGTTCACCTTTGACAATTTTGTCGTTGGTAAGCCAAACGAGCTGGCCCATGCCGCAGCACGCCGCGTGGCCGAGGGTGGCCCCGTGACCTTCAACCCGCTGGTGCTTTATGGCGGCGTAGGGCTGGGTAAAACCCATCTGATGCATGCGATTGCATGGGAGATCTCGGCGCAAAACCCTGGTCTGAACGTGCTCTATCTGTCGGCTGAACAGTTTATGTACCGCTTTGTGCAGGCGCTGCGTGAACGCAAGATGATGGATTTTAAACACCTGTTCCGCTCGGTTGATGTGCTGATGGTGGATGATGTTCAGTTCATCGCCGGCAAGGATTCAACGCAGGAAGAGTTCTTCCATACCTTCAACGCGCTGGTGGATCAGAACAAGCAGATCATTATCTCTGCTGACCGCGCCCCAGGTGAGATCAAGGATCTGGAAGACCGGGTGAAATCGCGTCTGCAATGTGGTCTGGTGGTAGATCTGCACCCCACAGACTATGAGCTGCGTCTGGGCATTCTGCAGACCAAGGTTCAGATACAGCAAAAGACCTATCCTGATCTGGAAATTGCCGATGGGGTGCTGGAATTCCTGGCGCATCGGATTTCAACCAATGTGCGCGTGCTCGAAGGGGCGCTGACCCGGCTGTTTGCCTTTGCCTCTTTGGTTGGGCGCGAGATCGACATGGATCTGACCCAGGACTGCCTGGCAGATGTCCTGCGGGCCTCTGAGCGCAAGATCACCGTCGAGGAAATCCAGCGCAAGGTCTCCGAATATTACAACATTCGTATGTCGGATATCGTTGGCCCCAAACGCCTGCGCTCCTACGCGCGGCCGCGTCAGGTGGCGATGTACCTGTGTAAAAAGCTCACCAGCCGCAGTCTGCCAGAGATTGGCCGCCGCTTTGGTGGGCGGGATCATACCACCGTCATGCATGGTGTGCGCCGTATCGAGGAGCTGAAGTCGACTGACGGTCAGATCGCCGAAGATGTGGAAATGCTGCGCCGGTCGCTGGAATCCTGATCTGACAACCTGGTTCGACGACCTGTCATATTGAACAAAGCGGCCCTGGATTTCCGGGGCCGTTTTTTGTGGCTTGCGGGCTGGCGTCGACACTGGCGTTCGGGTTCCCCCGCAACGATTGGTCGGGTTTCAGGCCATTGAAAGATCTAGCCCCTTGACGCTGCTGAGATTCCCTTGGAAAACTCTATAAAAAGCCTTGTGCATGAGGGGCAAACCGCTACTTTACCTGTCCCGACCTTTGCGCAGTGATAGACTGGGCGACAGCCCATAGCTCTGGCAAAGCAGGCATGACAGAACGGGCGCGACGAAGAGGAAAGCGACATGAAGATCAGCATCGAACGCGGCACGCTCCTGAAGGCGGTTGCACAGGCCCAATCAGTGGTCGAGCGCCGCAATACCATTCCGATCCTGGCCAATGTTCTGATCGAAGCCGAGGGCGAGGTGGCTCAGTTTCGCGCCACCGATCTGGATATCGAGGTTGTCGACAAGGCCCCGGCTCAGGTCGAGCGCGCAGGCGCCACAACGGTCGCTGCCACCACGCTGCATGAAATCGTGCGCAAGCTGCCGGATGGCGCCTTGGTGACGCTGACCGCGGATGCGGCAACTGGCCGTTTGACGGTTGAAGCCGGACGGTCGAACTTTTCTCTGGCGACGCTGCCGCGCGAAGATTTCCCGGTTATGGCCAGTTCCGAGTATCACTCGAATTTTACCGCCAATGCCGCCATGCTGCGTCGGCTGTTTGATAAATCCAAATTTGCCATCTCCACCGAAGAGACTCGTTATTACCTGAATGGCGTCTACATGCATGTTTCTGATGCGGTTGAAGGCGGCAAGGTGCTGCGCTGTGTTGCCACCGATGGCCACCGTCTGGCCCGGATTGATGCCTCCCTGCCAATGGGCGCCGAGGATATGCCGGGCGTCATCGTGCCGCGTAAAACCGTGGGTGAGATGCGCAAGCTGCTGGATGATGATGAGATGGATATAGCGGTCTCTGTCTCCGAGACCAAGGTGCGTTTTGCCACCCCAAATATCACCCTGACCTCCAAGGTTATTGATGGCACCTTCCCCGATTACACCCGGGTCATTCCGGCAGGCAATACCCGTCGGCTTGAGGTCGACGCGGATGAGTTTGCCCGGGCGGTTGACCGGGTTGCGACGGTTTCATCCGAGCGTTCGCGTGCGGTCAAGCTGCAGCTGGAAGAGGATCGTCTGATCCTGTCGGTCAATGCACCCGACAGCGGTGCCGCCGAAGAAGAGCTGGCGGTGGCCTATGCGGATGAACGTCTGGAGATTGGATTTAATGCCAAATACCTACTGGAGATTGCCAATCAGGTGGATCGGGAAAACGCGGTCTTTATGTTCAATTCCTCTGGTGATCCGACCTTGATGCGCGAAGGCAGCGACGAAAGCGCCGTCTACGTCGTGATGCCGATGCGGGTATAACGTGCCTGAGGGCACGGCCTCCGGCGGGAATATTTGGGGAAAGATGATGCCGGAACGAGCCCCATGCTGGCTTTGACTTCTTTGACATTGTCACATTTCCGCTCGCATCTGCGGGCGGAATTGCATTTGGATGGGCGCCCGGTGGCCATCCATGGCAACAATGGTGCCGGCAAGACCAATATTCTGGAAGCGGTGTCGCTGTTTTCCCCGGGGCGTGGCCTGCGCCGCGCCAGTGCTGCAGATATGGTGCGCCGTCCCGAAGGTCTGGGCTGGAAGTTGAAAGCGGTCTTGCAGGCACCGGATCAGGCCTATGAGATCGAGACCTGGTCCGAGGAGGGCGCCGCGCGCCAGGTGCGGATCGACAACAAGGCTTCCAACCAAATCGCACTGGGTCAGATCTGCCGGGTGGTCTGGCTGGTGCCGGTGATGGACCGGCTTTGGGTTGAAGCGGCTGAGGGGCGGCGCAGGTTTCTGGATCGGATCGCCTTGAGCTTTGATCCGACCCATGCTGAGGCGACACTGACCTATGAAAAGGCCATGCGCGAGCGCAACAGGCTGTTGAAGGAGCAAATACGTGACGCCGCCTGGTATCGGGTGGTCGAGGCGCAGATGGGGGCCGCAGGCCATCGCATTCATGTCGCGCGCAGCGCAGCCGTGCAGCGCTTGACAGAGGCGCAGGAGAGCGCTGAGACCGCCTTTCCCACCGCGCAGCTGGAGCTGGTTCAGTCAGAAGGCGAAATGCCGGTAAGCGAAGCCGATTTGGTGCAGGCCCTGGCGGATGGCCGGATGCGGGACATGGCGGTGGGGCGGAGCCTGATTGGGCCCCATCGCAGCGATCTGATTGGAACCTATGCGCGCAAAGGAATTGCGGCAAAGGCCTGTTCTACCGGAGAGCAAAAAGCGCTGTTGGTTTCGCTTATTCTGGCCAATGCGCGTGCTCTGGCTGCCCGTGAAGGGGCTCCGCCAATTCTGCTGCTGGATGAGGTCGCCGCCCATCTGGATGCGGGGCGGCGGGCGGCATTATTCGACGAGATTTGCGCGCTGGGGGCGCAGGCCTGGATGACTGGCACCGGCGCTGAACTTTTTGCGGAATTTGACGGGCGTGCCCAGCTATTGAAAGTGGATGACCTGGACGGATTGTCCGGTGTGGTGAGCGCGTGACCGAGGCTGCCCGGGCAGGGCAAATACTGTGGCGGGCTGGGCTGTGAGCCTTTCGGTTTGGGATCTGGTGCTTTATGCGGGCGCCCTGTTCGTCCTGTTTCTGACCCCGGGGCCGGTTTGGCTGGCCTTGATGGCGCGGGCGGTGTCTGGTGGATTTCAAGCGGCATGGCCCCTGGCCCTGGGCGTGGCAGTCGGTGACCTGATCTGGCCTCTGATTGCGATTGGCGGCATGTCCTGGCTGGCCTCCAGCCTGAGCGAGGTGATGCTGGTGCTGCGCTGGGTTGCCTGTCTGATGTTTGTGACCATGGGCCTTCTGGTGATCCGCAACGCCGGGCAAAAGCTGACAGAGAACCGGGCGTTGACCCGGCCCGGAGCCTGGGCTGGATTTGCCGCCGGGGTGGCAGTGATCATGGGGAACCCCAAGGCGATCCTGTTCTACATGGGGCTGCTGCCCGGCTTTTTCGACCTCGCAGCGCTTGGCTGGACCGATGTTGCGGTGATCATCTGCCTGTCCTTTGTGGTGCCGCTATTGGGCAACCTGGCGATGGCGGCAATGGTGCATTCCCTGCGGGCGGTAATGTCCTCACCGCAGGCATTGCGGCGGCTCAATCTCACCTCGGGCGTCTTGCTGATCGGCGTTGGACTGCTGTTGCCATTTACCTGATTTCACCGCTGAATTCCCGCGATCTGGGGGCCTGCAGCTCACCCGGGGCGCCGCGCGGTTTCTGGCTAAGAAAAAGCCCCGCTGCGGGTGACATTCGGGACCGAGTTGCGTATAAATTCGGAAAGCTAAAACAGGAAGTCGCGAATGTCTGAGAACGAACAGAACCCAGCCGAATATGGTGCCGATTCCATTAAGGTTCTCAAAGGGTTGGAGGCAGTTCGTAAACGTCCTGGTATGTATATCGGTGACACCGATGATGGCTCTGGTCTGCACCATATGGTCTATGAGGTCGTAGACAACGGAATTGATGAGGCCCTGGCCAATCACGCCGATCACGTTCGGGTCAAAATTCACGCGGATAGTTCCGTCTCGGTTTATGACAACGGGCGTGGTATTCCGGTTGGCATTCACGAGGAAGAAGGCGTTTCCGCCGCCGAAGTCATCATGACCCAGCTGCACGCGGGTGGTAAATTTGACAGCAACTCCTACAAAGTATCCGGCGGTCTGCACGGGGTGGGTGTTTCGGTTGTGAACGCCCTGTCCGACTGGCTGGAGCTGCGGATCTGGCGCGAAGGCAAGGAACATGTTGCGCGGTTTGAAAATGGCGATACGGCCGAGCATCTGAAAGTGGTTCAGGACTGCGGCGACCAGACAGGAACCGAAGTCCGGTTTATGGCCTCGACGAATACGTTCTCAAACCTGGAGTACTCCTTTGAGACCCTGGAAAAACGCCTGCGCGAGCTGGCCTTCCTGAATTCAGGCGTCAAGATCATCTTGATCGACGAACGCCCCGCTGAACGGCTGGAATCTGAGCTGTTCTATGAAGGCGGTGTCAAAGAGTTTGTCAAATACTTGGATCGGTCGAAAACGCCGGTCATGGAAGCGCCGGTCTATATCACCGGCGAAAAAGACGACATCGGTGTTGAGGTGGCGATGTGGTGGAACGACAGCTACCATGAATCGGTGCTGCCCTTTACCAACAACATCCCACAGCGCGATGGCGGCACCCATCTGGCGGGCTTTCGTGGGGCGCTAACGCGGACCATCAACAACTATGCTCAGTCCAGCGGTATCGCCAAAAAGGAGAAGGTCTCCTTCACTGGTGATGACGCCCGCGAAGGGCTGACCTGTGTCCTGTCCGTCAAAGTGCCGGATCCAAAATTTTCCAGCCAGACCAAGGATAAACTGGTCTCCTCTGAGGTGCGCCCGGTTGTTGAAAGCCTGGTGAACGAAAAGCTGGCGGAGTGGTTTGAGGAAAACCCAAACCAGGCCAAGCAGATCGTTGGCAAGGTTGTCGAGGCCGCACTGGCCCGCGAAGCCGCCCGCAAGGCGCGTGAGCTGACCCGCCGGAAAAACCCGATGGATCTCAACTTCCTCAGCTCCAAGCTGAAAGACTGTTCGGACAAGGACCCGGTTAATACCGAAATCTTCCTGGTGGAGGGTGATTCAGCTGGTGGATCTGCGCAAACCGGGCGGGACCGGAAGACGCAGGCGATCCTGCCGCTGAAGGGTAAAATCCTCAACGTTGAACGGGCGCGGTTTGACCGGATGTTGGGCAGCCAGGAAATTGGCAATATGGTGATGGCACTGGGAACCGGTATTGGCCGGGACGAGTTCAACATCGACAAGCTGCGTTACCATAAGATCGTCATCATGACCGATGCGGACGTCGACGGTGCCCATATCCGAACCCTGCTTTTGACCTTCTTCTATCGTCAGATGCCAGAGCTGATCGAGGGCGGCTATCTCTATATTGCCCAGCCTCCGCTCTACAAAGTCGCCCGCGGAAAGTCCGAAGTCTATCTGAAAGACCAGGCTGAAATGGACGACTATCTGGTCAACCAGGGCGTCGAAGGCGCCACCCTGAAGCTGGGCTCCGGCGAAGAGCTGGTTGGCAAAGATCTCATCCGGGTTGTCGATGAGGCACGACAGCTGAAACGGGTTCTGGATGCTTTCCCCACCCATTATCCGCGCCATATTCTGGAACAGGCCGCTGTGGCCGGCGCCTTTGTGCCGGGTGCTGTTGATGCCGATCTGCAGGGCGTTGCTGACCGGGTTGCGGCACGGCTTGATCTCATAGCGCTGGAATACGAAAAGGGCTGGCAGGGTCGTATCACCCAGGATCACGGCATTCGTCTGGCCCGCATTCTGCGCGGCGTCGAAGAAGTGCGCACCCTGGATGGCCCCATGCTGCGTTCCGGTGAAGCCCGTAAAACGGGAAGCTTTACCAAAAGCCTGCAGGAAATTTACCGGACCTCCGGCCAGTTGGTCCGCCGCGACCGTGCCCAGGCCATCCATGGCCCGCTTGATCTGTTGAAGGCAATCATGGAAGAGGGCGAAAAAGGCCTGTCTTTGCAGCGCTACAAAGGTCTGGGCGAGATGAACCCGGATCAGCTCTGGGAAACCACTCTGGACCCGGATGCCCGCACCCTGTTGCAGGTCCGTGTTGATGACATGATTGGGGCGGATGATCTGTTCACCAAACTGATGGGCGATGTGGTTGAGCCACGCCGGGAGTTCATTCAGAAAAATGCCTTGAGCGTCGAAAACCTGGATTTCTAGGTTATTTGTAGGTTTAGGCATAACTTTGCACTTAGAGCATAACTTTGCACTCCGACGGGAATGTTTGAGGAACACCGGGCCATGGCAGGCCTCAAATTGATGGAGGTCGCAGGTCCAGAACTCGTGAGAATGGGCGGAGTACGGCCATTCTCTAAACAATGCATCAACTCAAGCACTTGAGCTCAAATTGACTTGCAGCAACTCAACTATCTCTATGAAAGGTGAACAGTCATTAGGCGTTGTCACCTTCAAGCTCCCCTCGATCTGGGGTTTTTTTTAGAAATTTTTCTACCAATAAGATAATCGTGGCCCGCAACCTGGTGTTCTGCCTTCTGCAGTAAACTCCACGACGCTCTAATAACTGAGCTCATAGCCGAGTTTTTGCGGAAAATGGGTCTCGAGAGGAACCCTGGGGGTTCACAACGAAAGGTTGAATATACCATTCTATCTCTGAAAAGATTCAGGCAACGCATGGGCTTATTGCAAGCTGATTCGTCACAAGTGGAATACGTTACGGCGCATAAGGGACAAAATGTATCTGGCATCACTTTCGATTAAAAATTTTCGCCGCATAAAAACTGCAACGATAGAATTCGCGCCGGGGTTAAACATTATCGTTGGCCCGAACAATATCGGAAAGACAGCTGTTGTTGACGCTCTGAGGTCACTTCTCGCAGGGACCGATGATCCATATCCGCGCTTCAGCGTTGATGACGTTCACCTTCCCAGGGGAGGCGCGGCAACAGGTGATATTGTCTTCGACTATATCTTCAAAGAACTGTCTCTCGACGATGAAGCGGACTTCCTGCACGGGTTGAAGGTCGATAGTGCAGGAAAAGCTGAAGCCATTCTCAGAGTGACGTATGGTGATGCGGATAAATCTGGACGGCTGAAATCGAGGAAGATGTGCGGCGTCCATCAGAGCAGCGCGATGACGGCTACGATGTTGGAAAACCTGCGCAGCGTCTATCTACAGCCACTGCGCGATGCGGAGCTGCCAGCTTTCACGGTGCGCTGAACAACGTCGTCGCCGATCAATTCAATGGGCCATATGCTGGGGGTGCGGTTTCGGATCAGTCCAAGCGTTCCTGGATCTCGGCAGCCGAGGCTGCCCGGCTTATCGGGATCCGAGCTGAGCGCCTTGTGAGCGCCGTTTCGGAAGGCCTCGTTGATGGGAGAGTAGATTACAGCGGTTTTGGCCACCGACATACAATGATCCCCAAGCATATTGCCGAAGAAATCAAGGTTGAACGGGAGGGTGTATTTGACAAAACCCAAACCCGGGAGTTCTTGGGCGTGTCAAAGAACCAATACCGACTTCTGGAAGAGGCAGGCGTCCTTGCAGCAACCGTTTCCAAAGGGCGTGGGCCGCTTGTGGGGGGTGAACATGCTCAGCAAGAGCTTGAGAAGCTTGTTCAAAGGATCGCCGATACCGCAATTCCGTTCGACGGGGAAACGGTCACGCTCCGCAAACTCAATTTACGTTTCACCACGGACAAGGCAGGTTTAATCGAAGCCTATCAAAAGATGGCGACGGGCGCACTGAAACCTGCCCTCGACAGTGTTTCGGGAAAGCTCGCCGACTTCACTTTTCCCAAGACGCAGGTGCAACACATATTGAAACGCCATCGTTGCGGTGAAGGATGGACGGTCCAAGAAGTTGCCCGGATCACAGGCTGGAAAGAGCAATGTATTGCACATTGGTGTGACGCTGGTTTGATAGAGCATGACCTCGGTAGCCATTCCCAAGGTCTGTCGAGAATTATCACCCCTGAAGCACTTGCTGCATTTCAAGCAACACACGTCCAGGTGTCATCTCTGGCCAAACAGCTCGATACCACATCCCGATCGTTGGTTAAGAAATTAGACGAAAAGGGCATTAAAACTGTCGGCGCCTTTCAAGATGGGAAGGCAACTCGTGGGGTATTTGTCGCTTTATCGGATCTTGTAAAAGGGCTCGACGACTTATTGGTCACGCCTGTTGCTGAGAAATCAAAGTGACTTTGTTTGAAACCGCCTTCTTGATCGTTTGCATTTTGATGACAGCAGTGACAGTGGCCTACTTCACCTGGCTGGTTTGGACGCGCGGCCGGGATTCCGTTGATGATCCCAAACTTGTAAAACGGTTTCATGAGACCGCGCCTTTCGAGAAGCTCGACCAAGTTCTTGATCCCCTCGATGATAAGAAGAGCCTTCTTGTGGAAGATGATGGTGACCACCAGAACTGACAACTCGCCAAAACTGTTCGGAAGCTCAACATCGTTTTGAAGTTGGGTGGAAAGCGGAAGTTCGCCGCAAGTGCGAACTTCTTGGATGGATGAGGCTATGCAGACCTTCGAATGTCCATCATAGCACAAGATGCTGCGTTGCATTAGAGGGCCGTTTGAGTCCCAATTAACTTGTGTTGCAGTACGGTGGAAGGCTCGCGTTTATCGCAAACCGGACCTCCTCGTGTACGATGACACCTCCTGCCATTGTTGGATTGAGGCGAAAATCATCGGCATTTCCAGCTGAGAATTCACATTTGGGAAGCCTTTGTGGGAACGAAAATCACAAAACTCGCCTTTGTCCCCTACGCCCCAATTGGTAATCATTTGTACATGATCCAAAAATCTTTTCAGTTCTTCGCTCCCATGCTTGTCGATACTAATCATCGCTATAATCAAGGCGAATTCTGGCTTGGATCGTTTCCCCGTCCACGTTTCGTCGATTACAGGGAGGAAAGAAATGTTCAAAGTATCAGCGGGTCTTGGGTGTGTGTTTGCAGCGGCAATCACCGCCTCGGCGGCCCAAGCAAATGAATGCGGTGAAGTGTCCATTATGCAAGGCGACTGGGGATCGGCCCAAATCGTGACAGCCGTGTCGAAATTTTTGATGGAGGAAGGATACGGGTGTGACGTCACCACTATCCCGCTAAGTAGCATCCCTGCGCTGGCGTCGGTGGCTGAAACTGGAAAGCCAGATATTTTGACCGAGATTTGGACCAACGGAGCGCCTGCATATCAGGGGCTGGTCGATTCCGGCAAGATCATTCCGGTCAACGAAGTTCTTTCAGATGGTGGGGTGGAAGGGTTCTTTGTTCCCAATTATCTGGTTGAGGAACATCCTGAACTGGCAACTATCGAAGGTATCGTTGCAAATCCAGAGCTGGTTGGGAACCGATTTCACAACAGCCCCGAAGGTTGGGTCTCTATCAACGCGAACACCAACCTACTGAAGGCAAGTGGGCTTATCGATGCGGGTTTGGACAATTTTGTTCATGGGTCGGGTGAAACGCTTGCTGCCTCAATCGCCACGGCCTTTGAAGATAAAGAACCTTGGTTTGGTTTCTACTGGGCGCCGTCTTCCATTCTTGGAAAATATCCGATGACATTGGTGGAATTGGGCCCACATGATCCAGCAAAACACACCTGCAACATTACGGCGGAATGTGTAACGCCAGCATTGAGTAACTATCCGCAAAGTGTCGTAACCACAGTTCTTTCCAAA
The DNA here is from genome assembly GCF_900313025.1 of Pseudophaeobacter sp. EL27. Taxonomy (GTDB): domain Bacteria; phylum Pseudomonadota; class Alphaproteobacteria; order Rhodobacterales; family Rhodobacteraceae; genus Pseudophaeobacter. The sequence goes on along the minus strand of NZ_OMPQ01000011.1, from coordinate 95,993 downwards.
GATTTCATGGCCGACAACGTAGAAATTTCGGAACTGATGACCAATCTGTCGTTCACCAATGCGCAGATGGGCGAAACTCTGGCATGGGTCGAAGACAACAAAGCCTCTTACGAGGAAGGTGCTGTGTATTTCCTGACCACCTACAATGATGTCTGGGGCTCATGGCTGAACGATGCGGCACGTAAGAACCTCGCTGCACTGTTGCAATGATCTGATTGATCAGGGGCGTCTTTGCGGCGCCCCTGATGCCCCAGCCTGACAAAAGAAAGCGGGACCGATGGCGTTCTATGATAAGATTTTCGACGTGCTTGGCCTAACAAATTGGTGTGGAGAGGGCAACGATGGCCCGATGAGCATGGCGCAGCTGCTGGCAAAAAGTAGAGGCGAAGCAAACGCCGAGACAAACAGCGGCATTCCCTTTCCTTCCCTCGACAATCTTCATGAATCCTGTTCCGCAATTCCGCAAACCCGTGACATGACATCAGGTTTGGAGGACGTATTCCTTTCGGCAAAAGATGCGATGAAATTCGTTTTGGATCCGATGACACAGCCATTATCTTGGGCCTTGGATGGTGCTCTTTGGGCCTTTCTAGCGGTTCCCTGGTGGATCTTGCTCCCGGCACTTTTTTGGTTGACTTGGTACGTCTCGCGCTCGGTCGGCGTCACGATTTTTGTTGCCTGCGCGTTTCTGTTTCTGGGGGTCATAGACCACTTGGACGCTGCCATTCAGACATTGTCGATCATCTTCGTTTGTACCGGGCTATGTGTCATTCTGGGGGTTCCGATCGGCATTCTTATGGCAAAGTCGAACCCCCTTCAGCGGGTCATGCTTCCACTGCTTGATCTGCTTCAGACTTTGCCCAGTTTTGTGTACCTCATTCCTCTAATTTTCCTGTTTTCGGTGACCGAAAGCAAACTTTACGGAATTGCGATCATTGTTTACGCCATTGTTCCGGTCATTCGATTGACTGACTTGGGCATTCGCCTTGTTGATAAGGACGTCATCGAGGCCGCAAATGCCTATGGGATGAATGCACGACAAAAGCTTTTGGGTGTCGAAATTCCGCTGGCTCTGCCCAATATCATGGCGGGCGTCAACCAAACCATCATGATGAGCCTTGCGATGGTTGTTATTGCCTCTCTCGTTTCCGCACCAGGCCTTGGGGTTCTTGTTTTGCGCGGTATTCGCAATCTGGAATTGGGCGTCGGCCTGATTGCCGGTCTTGGGATAGTCTTGCTTGCGGTCGTTCTTGACCGCACAACCAAAGCGGCGCTTGCCCGTATCAACGTCACACATGAAAACGGGTGAGAGATCTAAATATGACGCGCAAAACACAACTTAGCATCCGTGGTCTGTATAAAGTATTCGGCGCAACACCTCAGACAGTTTTGCCGCATGTTCTGGCAGGAATGGGAAAGGCTGAGCTGCTTCAAAAACATGGTCATGTTCTTGGATTGCAGAACATCAACGTGGATATGAAAGCCGGAGAAATAACCGTGGTTATGGGGCTGTCTGGTTCAGGAAAATCGACCCTGATCCGGCACGTGAACAGGTTGATCGAACCTACGGCGGGTGAAATAGAAATCGACGGCCAAAATATCCTGACCTTGTCCTCGGCTGAGTTGTTGCAGTTTCGGCAAACCAAAATGTCGATGGTCTTTCAGAAATTTGCGCTGTTCCCGCACAGAACGGTTCTGCAAAACGCTGCCATGGCGCTCGAGGTGCGCGGCGAAAGCACCTCCGAGCGTGAAGCAGAAGCGGCAAAATGGCTGGATCGTGTCGGGCTGGCCGGTTTTGAAGGACACTATCCCCATCAGCTATCAGGGGGCATGCAGCAGCGTGTGGGGATTGCGCGGGCCCTGGCATCCAATTCTGACATTATGCTCATGGACGAAGCTTTTTCGGCGCTTGATCCTCTTATTCGCACCGATATGCAGAACCTGCTGCTTGAGCTGCAGACAGAACTCCACAAGACTATCGTGTTCATCACCCATGATCTCGACGAAGCGTTGAAACTGGCGGATCACCTTGTCATCTTGAAAGATGGTGCAGTGGTGCAGCAAGGCGAGCCGCAAGAGATCCTGCTTAATCCAGCTGATCCCTACATCGAGGACTTTGTCGGAGACATCAACCGGGCAAGAGTATTACGTGTTCGTTCCATCATGCATCCTGGCGAAGATGGCGATCACATCGCAGGTGAAGTCGATCAAAATGCGACTCTCGAAAGCGTTATCGAACTATCGGAAGGTGACACACAAAAGAACTATCGTGTGTGTTCTGAAGGCGTCCCTGTCGGTTTTCTGGACATGAAGGAACTGGTCAAGGCTCTCGTTCCGGCCCATGCAAACGCTTCGCGCTCAGGCGACATTCGTTAACGTTGCACCGATCCAATCAACCGCGAAAGAACCGCATGGTTGGGTCGGCTTCAATTTGTTCGAACAACCAGTCGACGAAGGTCTCGTGCTTTGGGTTCCGCGTTCTTTCTTTTGGGGTCGCAAGATACCACTGCCCCGGCTCCGGCACTGATAAATCGAACGGCTTTATCAAACGCCCTCTTTCAAGGTCGCGCGCGCAAAACGGCGCACGTGCAACACTGATCCCATGATTGTTCAGAACGGCCTCTCGAACCAACGGATAATTATCAAAGATCGATCCAAATTTCATGGATTCACGACTGAGACCTGCCGCATCCAGCCAGCGGTCCCAGTCATCTGGTTCGTTCCAAGTGCTCGGGACACTCAACAACAGGAAGTTCTTTAACTCTTCCAGCGATAGTCCAGTGCTTGATGGGGACATAGCTTCGGGCGCACAAACTGGGTAAATGTCAGTTTCAAACAGAGGGCTGTAGTCAAACCTCTTGTCAAATGGTGGCGCATTGAACACGCCAACATCAAACCGGTGCATATCATAATCACCGTCTTCAAAGGTTGAGATAATGCGGACACGTGTGTTCGGATTGTCTTGGAGGAAATCTGCCAGCCTGGGCTGCAACCACATCGTATTGAAACTGGCATATGACTGAACGAGCAAAACGTCCGGTTCTTCTGGTGCCTGAAGCCGCTGTGTAGCCTTGATTATTCCACGTATATGTTCGCGGATCGGCGGATAGTACTGTTCACCTGCCGGGGTCAGCTCAACCGACCGGCTTGTGCGTTCCAGGAGTTGAACACCAATTGATTTCTCCAGCGCCTTAATCTGGTGGCTGACCGCCGCGTGCGTCACACAAATCTCGTCAGCGGCTTTGCGAAAGCTCTTGTGTCGCGCGACGGCCTCAAAGGCGCGGAGCGAAACCAATGTGGGGATATGGGGCAATAGCAATGATCCTTTTCATTGGGCCAATACGTTCATCGCTTAGCGGGGTTTGCTGACGTAGGGCGAAACTCTGTCAGGATTTTTCACCGTCTCATATATCGTTCGGCTGAAAAAATGCAATTTTCAGCGCGCTTTGATTGGTTAGAAATCCTTGACGACCGAAAATTTCTTTCAGTTCTTCTACCCACCGTACAATGTCAATTTGGTAGGCGAATGAACGTTAGGATTTCGCCTGTATGCTTCCCACATCACCGACACCAAAAGGGTCTGATTACCCGCTATTGATCAAACAGCTTTTGACCCGATCAAAGCTGGTATCTGCTACCCAGGAAATCGTTAGCGGAACCGATACACGACTGAGTTATGCGCAACTCAACAAGCGTATCGCACAGCTTGCCAACACCCTAACGGGCAGTGGAATTGGTGCGGGAATGCGTGTCGGAGTTATGGATTGGGACACACACCGTTATCTTGAGTGCTTCTTTGCAGTGCCAATGATGGGCGCCGTCCTGCACACCATCAATGTCCGTTTATCACCTGCGCAGGTCCTTTATACGATCAATCACGGCCAGCCGGACCTGATTATGGTGCATCAGGATTTCATGCCACTAATTGATGAAATCAGGTCAGGCTTTGACCGCGACATCACTATTGTTCCGATCGGAGATGGTGAGGAATATGAAAATTGGATTGGGGGTGCCTCAACCAGCTTTCACTTTCCAGATTTTGACGAAAACCAAACCGCAACATTGTTCTATACAACCGGAACCACGGGCAATCCCAAGGGCGTAAGTTACACACACCGTCAACTGGTGCTTCATACACTGGGTCTGACCTCTGGGTTTGGCTCATTCTCAGGGAATGCCGGGTTTCATCGCGGCGACGTTTACATGCCCCTGACGCCCCTGTTCCATGTTCATGGATGGGGGTTTCCATATGCGGCAACGATGCTGGGGCTACGTCAGGTTTATCCGGGGCGCTACACGCCTGACACAATTTTGCAGTTGATTGCCTCCGAAGGTGTCACATTTTCCCATTGCGTTCCAACCATATTGTCAATGGTGCTCGATGATCCTCTGTGCGTAAAAACAGATCTGCGCCAATGGAAAGTCATCATTGGTGGAGCGGCCTTGCCGCGCGGTCTGCAGGATCGCGCGGCGGCGGAGGGGATATCCTTGCATGCCGCCTATGGGATGTCCGAAACCTGTCCGTTTTTGACTGTGGCAGACCTGTCCAGTGATGATCCCGAAGTCCAGGCCCAAACCGGTTTTCCCGGTCCGCTTGTCGACCTTCGGGTTGTGACGCCGGATATGCAGGACGTCCCGCATGACGGTGAAACAACCGGCGAAGTTGTGGCCCGAGCGCCTTGGTTGACACAGGGTTATCTGGGGGTCGAACAAGCTTCTGAAGATCTTTGGGCGGGTGGATATCTGCACACAGGCGATGTTGGTTTCATCCGCGAAAACGGGTCGCTACAGATCACAGATCGTCTCAAGGATGTGATCAAAACCGGAGGTGAATGGATATCCTCATTGGCCCTGGAAAACATCGCATCATCTTGCGCAGGTATTGAAGAGGTCGCCGCGATTGGCCTTTCGCATCCAAAGTGGGGGGAAAGACCAGTGTTGGTTGCCCAAATCGCAAAAGAGACCGACCCGGATCTCGTACGCAGGAGCGTCAAAGACGAAATCCAGTCGCGCGTCGAAGTAGGTGAACTGTCAAAATGGGCGGTTCCAGACGACATAATCTTCGTGGATCAGCTTCCCAAAACCAGCGTCGGCAAGCTCGACAAAAAACTCATACGGCAGGACATTTCAACACGTTCGGACAAATTATCATGACAGACAAAAATTCCCGTATTCAAGCACTTATCCAATCGATCATCCAATTTTTGGAGGCCCACCGCGAAGATGTGCGCGGCGTTGATCTGACATTGGAAAAGCTGGCAACAATGGACCTGACGGGCGAGCAACTCATTGATACGCCTCCCCAAGGGACCCGTCATGATAAGACACTAACAGATGCCATTTCAGGAATTTCCGCATCCGAATTACATGAAATTGCGAATTGCCTGACGGCTGCCAAAGATGACCTGGTCTGGCGCGAAGACAATGCCCAATTCTACCCTCCCGGCGCTGATCTGGGAGACGGGTACAAAAAGTGCAACCTGCACAGTTTACTCATCGGACCTGATGCATGTGGGTATCACCATCCGGACTTTAACTTAGGCATCTTCATGCTTGGCGCGCGCACTCTTTACCGGGACCATAACCATGACGCACCCGAGCTGTATCTAAATCTATCGGACAAAACAGGTTGGCGATTTGGGACCCAAGACTGGCAGGATTACCCGGCCGGTTCGCTGATTTGGAATGCTGCGGGCGAACCTCATGCCACCCGTGTCTATGACAAACCATTTATTTCGGTCTTTGTCTGGCTTGAGAACATAAATTCACGCTGCAACGTGATCCACTTTGATGATTGGGCTGAGATTGAACAGGATCTTGCCCAACAGCTTAACTGAGGATTCCAACCATGATTTTCATTGAACGCATTGGTGGCGTCGCTTGTATCGAGCTGAACGCCCCGCCCGTGAATGCCCTTGGCCTGAAAATGCGAAAGGCGCTATCGGCCGCCATTCAAGAGTTGGATGCCGATGACCAAATCCAGTCTATCGTTCTGCGCTCGGCCCTGCCGCTTTTTTGCGGAGGAGCCGACATCGCAGAGTTTCGTACAGGGGCCGTGTGGGACAAGCCGGATCTGCCTGACCTGTGCCTGACGGTTGAGGCATGTCGGATCCCGGTTATCGCGGCTATCGCGGGCCCGGCGATGGGCGGGGCATTAGAAATCGCACTTGCCTGTGACCACCGTGTTGCGACGCCAGATGCGCTGATGGGCCTGCCCGAGATCAAGCTGGGCCTGCTGCCCGGCGCTGGGGGCACCCAACGACTGCCACGGATTGCCGGATTAGAAGCCGCGACACGCATGATCCTGTCAGGGGACCCGGTAAGCGGGGAGTTTGCCCTGTCGTGCGGAGTGGTCGACAAGCTGTTCGAGAACGACCAGGACTTTCATAAACGGGTTGTGGATTTCGCCACCGAAATCGCCCGTCTGGAAGCGCCTAAGCGCATTTGCGCAGACATGCAGGTTACCCACCCTGATCCGAAGGGGTTTCTTGCGGAATTCCGCCGCGGGATCGAGGCGAAAACCCGAAATCTTGTTGCTCCACAGCGATGCCTGACCTCGATTCAGGCCGCATGCGAATTGCCACTCACGGCGGGGCTGGCGCAAGAAAAAGCAGGTTTTGCCGAATTGTTGGATACGCTGCAATCGCGTGCGGGTCGCCATCTGTTCTTTGCTGAGCGCGAATGCACCAAGGTTCCGGGCGTTACCCGCACGGACCGGCCACGTGACATCGCATCGGTCGCGGTGATTGGGGCCGGAACAATGGGACGCGGTATTGCCATCGCCTTTCTTCAGGCCGGGTATCCGGTCACGTTATTGGAAACCACACAAGGCGCTCTGGATCAGGGGTTGGATCAAATATCTCAGCATTTTCAACGTGCTGTCGACAAGGGACGGCTGAGTGCTGATCGCGCTCAGATCTTCTCGTCTAACGCCTCAGGGGCGCTTAACTATGCAGACCTGAGCGATGCCGATCTGATCATCGAGGCGGCGTTTGAAAACATGGATGTCAAACGTCAGATTTTCGAAAACTTGGACCGACATGCAAAACAAGGTGCCATACTGGCCTCGAACACATCGACATTGGACATTGATGAAATCGCCGCAGTCACGTCTCGTCCGGAAGATGTGATTGGTCTTCATTTCTTCAGCCCTGCAAACATCATGCGGTTGCTGGAGGTGGTGCGTGGCGCCAAAACTGCAGCTGACGTCATTGCGACGGCCATCAAAACCGCCAAGAAGATCCGAAAGCTCCCTGTCACGGTGGGCGTGTGCTACGGGTTTGTTGGAAACCGGATGCTGGAGCCGTATTTCCGCGAAGGCTCGCGTCTGCTTCTGGAGGGGGCGACCCCCAAACAGGTGGATGATGTCCTCGAGAATTTTGGCATGGCCATGGGCATTCACGCGATGGCAGATCTGGCTGGAGTCGATGTGGGCGCACGCGTGCGTCAGGAACGGCGAGATGAAATTGCCCATGACCCGGCATATCAGGCGGTTCAGGACAGGTTGTTTGAATTGGGCCGGTTGGGTCAGAAAACCGGACGTGGAAGTTACCTCTATGAGGGCCGCACACGGGCCGAAGACCCCGAGATCACGCAAATAAGCGCCGCACTTGCAGAAGAACATGGCGTGGCCCGCCGGGATATCAACGACCAGGAAATCCTTGAACGGTGCCTGTATCCTCTGATCAACGAGGGTTTTTTGATCTTGGAAAAAGGCATCGCAACGCGCCCCGGTGATTGTGATCTAATTTGGGCCAATGGCTATGGCTTCCCAAATTGGCGTGGAGGTCCGATGCATTATGCCGATGAAATCGGGTTGGCCCATGTTCTGAACCGAATGAACCATTATCGACAGTCACTTGGTGCCTACGGTGAAATGTGGTTCACGCCTGCGCGTTTGTTGACAGAATTAGTGTCTTCTGGCGTGACACTTGCAGAGCATTTCGATGCCAAAAAGGAAAATTCATGAGAGAAGCCGTTATCGTCTCAACTGCACGAACCCCAATTGGCGTGGCCTTCAAGGGGGCGCTAAACAACATCAAATCACCGACCATGATGGGCCATGCCATTGCCCATGCGGTTGAACGCGCAGGCGTAGACCCCGCGTTGATCGAAGATGTTGTCGTCGGGTCGGTTTTGACAGCCGGAACAGGCGGGATGAATGTTGGAAGGCTATCTGCATTGGCGGCAGGTCTTCCCAACACAGTTGCAGGTCAGACAATCGACCGGCAGTGTTCTTCGGGACTGATGGCCATTGCGACGGCCGCAAAACAGATCATTGTCGATGGGCAGGATGTTGCGGTTGCAGGGGGGCAAGAGAATATCTCGGCAGTGCAAAATGCATATCTGAAATGGGCTGGCGATGAAAAGGACCCAAGTGTCACCGCCCAATCTGAACATGCTTACATGCCGATGTTAATGACGGCCGAAAATGTCGCGCGCACCTTTGGGCTAAGCCGTGAGGCCCAAGATGAATACGCGGCACTTTCGCAGGAGCGGACAGCACGGGCTCAGGACGCTGGCGCCTTTGACGATGAGATCGTCCCGATCACATCTATCAAGAGAGTTAAGAACCGAGAAACCGGGGAAGAGACCCTGGAAGAAGTGACCTTGTCAAAGGACGAAGGCAACAGGCCGGGCACCACGGCCGAAACACTTGGTCAGCTGAATGCGATTGTCGAAGGTGGTTCGATCACAGCCGGAAATGCAAGCCAGCTTTCAGATGGAGCATCAGCCTGTGTGCTGATGGACCGAAAAATGGCCGAACAGCAGGGCCTCACTCCACTGGGCATTTATCGCGGCATGGCTGTTGCAGGAAACGCACCGGAAGAGATGGGGATCGGCCCAATTTATGCCATTCCCAAGTTGCTAAAGAACGCCGGTCTGAACATCAAAGACATTGGGCTTTGGGAGCTGAACGAGGCCTTCGCCTGTCAGGCTCTCTTCTGTCGTGATCACCTTGGCATCGACCCGAAGATCTACAATGTGAATGGTGGCGCGATTTCCATTGGCCACCCCTATGGCATGACGGGGGCCAGACAGGTTGGACATGCCCTGTTGGAAGGAAAACGCCGTGGCGTAAAATACGTGGTGACGTCTATGTGTGTGGGCGGAGGCATGGGGGTCGCTGCCCTTTTTGAAGTCGCCTAACATCTGGTGAAATGGGTTCAGGTTGAACATCGCCTGACTATTTTTTGACCACCTGACACATGCAGCAGTCGCTTGCTGCATGTGCTGTGTTTTAGGCCGAAGGAAATATGCTAATAGCAGGCAATAAACCCGCTACGAATGGCTGAACACTCCGTGTGTCAGGCCTCTGGCTACCAATAATGCTGCACATCGGGGCAATGACCGCATCGGGTGAGCTGCACTGCAGCATTTCAAAATAGCGCTCAGCGGTGGCTTTGGGCCGTTCGCTTCCTTTGGGATGCGCAGATCACGAACGTTAGCAACGCTTGGAAAGCCGCCAAAATTGGGTGCAAAGTTATGGTCAAGATTGAGTGCAAAGTTAGCGATATGAAGATGAAATTTCCTCAATAAAAGCGCCGACACAGTGCAAGTTTATGTTCGGCCCTACATTATTGTAGGATGCCCCACGGTTGTTCGTGACGCCGATAAATGTTCGTGAGACATTCAAAGTCGCTCATTTTGAAGAATCTCGGCGAGTTTCGGGATAGGCAAATAGGTCCTGAAACTCGCCAAAAATAGCAGACATGTTCTTCAAATCCTGCTGCGAGGCGGTAGACGGCGTTGATGTCGGAGGGCCGCCTGCAGGTTCTGGTATGGAGCACCCAGCCCCCGAGCCAGCCAGACTGTAGGCCTATCCGCTCCTCCCATCAGCAACGGTGATGGGGCTGTAACAGAAACTGTACTTCTTCTTTTTGCCTGAGCTGCCATAAAGGCGCGTCAGAGGAGAGCCGAGATGACCCAGATACCGCGTGAGAATGTCGACACCCCGCAGGGGTTGGCATTTGCCATTTCTGCCTATGTCCTATGGGGGTTTCTGCCGCTGTATATGAAGCTGGTGGCGCATATTCCGGCGGCTGAGGTGGTGGCGCACCGGGTGCTTTGGTCGGTGCCGGTGGCGGGGTTGTTGTTGATCTTGCTGGGGCGAACCAAGGATCTGCGCGCCGCGCTCAAAAGCCCGCGCACCCTAGGCATGGCCTGTGTTACGGCGGCATTGATCTCGGTAAACTGGGGGATCTATGTCTGGTCGATTGCTTCTGGCCATGCGCTGGATGCAGCCCTTGGCTACTACATCAACCCGCTGTTCAGTATCGCCCTGGGGGCCCTGTTGCTGCGCGAGCGGCTGGCACCGACCCAGCTGGTGGCCATTGCCCTGGCGGCTGCCGCAGTGGTGGTTTTGACCATCGAGGCCGGGCGGTTACCCTGGGTGGCAATTGCACTGACGCTGAGCTGGGGGTTTTATGCCTTCTTCAAGAAACAGCTGCCGGTTGGTCCCAATCAGGGCTTTATGCTCGAAGTTCTGATCCTGACACCGCCGGCGTTGGGCTATCTGGTCTATCAGTCAGCGACTGGCGGGACACATTTTCACGGCGCGGACATCTGGCTCTTGATGGGCTGCGGGCTGGTGACGGCGGTGCCGCTGATTGTCTATGCCAATGGTGCTAAACTGCTGCGGCTCTCGACCATCGGAATTCTGCAATATATCGCGCCAACGATGATCTTCCTGATCGCGGTCTTTGTCTTTGGCGAAGAGTTTGGCCGTGCCAGAATGATCGCTTTCCCGATGATCTGGGCGGCGCTGGTGATCTATTCGATCCCGCTGATCCGGCAGATCCGCAGGGGCTCCAAGGCGGCGACCTAGGTGAGATCAGGTGAAATGCTCCTTGATCTGGTAGGCCAGAATCTCGGCCCATAGCTGATAGGCCTGGGCGCTGGGGTGATAGCCATCCCGGGCCGCCAGAGCGGGATCACGGGGCAGTTCAAAAGGGAAGTGAACCACAGTGCTGTACGCTTGGGCCTGTGCGATCAGCACCCCGTCGAGCCGGGCAGCTTGTCGTCCCAAAACCCAGGCCAGGGGCTGCGGGAGGGCCGGGAAGTGCTGCATCTGTGGCACCCCACTGACCAGAATCAGGTCTGGCGCAAAGCGATCGTTCAGAAGCTGCATCAGCTGGTTCTGCTGTCTGGCAAACTGTTTCCGCGAGGTGCCGGAGGTCACGTCATTGACGCCAAGCGCCAGGGCAACCACATCAAAACGCTGTTTGGGCAGGGCCGCGAGCCGGCCAATGGTATCGCTGGTTTTATGGCCTGTGGTGGCCTCCAGCTGCCACTGCACCTCAAAGGCGGATGCCAGCTGAGCCGCCAATTGACCGCTCAGCGCCTGCGTCTGTTGTTCAACACCAACCCCGGCGGCGGAACTGTCGCCGGCAATCAACAGGCGCAGCGCGGGCCCGTCCCCTTGTCGGCCCTGCCGAGCCCCGCGCGGTTCTGGTAGGATCAGGGCCTGCCGTCGTACCGAAATGCCCTGAAGCAGAAGCAACGGCAGCAGTGGCAGACGCAGAATTTGGTCGATGCCCAGCATGAGACAGCAGCAGTCCTTATTGGGGCGTTTTCGCGTCAGCTCAGGGATTTGCGGAATTCCAAAAAGCGGGCATCGGTCATCACCCGCGCATTGATGGCATCGCGCAGGGCGCCAATTGTTTTGTAAGGGCGCATGACCACCTCAAAGTTCTGGATCAACCCCGCGTCATTCAGGGTAATCAGATCAACGCCCACGGTGTCGAGATCCCCCACCTTGCATTGGAATTCCATCGCCCAGTCCTTGCCCTCGCCCATGATGCGGCGATAGCGAAACTCCGAGAAGATCTTGCCAACATGGCCCAATACTGCGGCCACGGGCTCACGGCCTGTCCAGGTCTTCCAGTAGGTGGGCGGCAGGAAGGTCACATCTTCGGCCAGCAATTCCAGAATGGCCTCTTCGTCGCCTTTGGCAACAACTTCCTGCATGTTGAGAATGGTTGGGTGCATGGTCTCTCTCCCTGAACGTCTATTATGATTGCTGAGCTGAACTCTGCGTTTCCTCCCCAATCTCGGCAAGCACGACGTCACGGGAACTTGCCGTGGGTCGCAAGGCGCAGTAGGCAGGCGCTCATGGCTGTATCAAGTGACTATACCCCGCCGCAGGATCCGCTGGAGATTCTGCATCATGACGCTCAGATTCTGGTGGTGAACAAACCGGCCGGCTTGCTCAGCGTGCCGGGGCGCGGTGAACACCTGGCCGATTGCCTGCTGAGCCGGGTGCAGGCCGCCTTTCCTGAGGCGCTGCTGGTGCATCGGTTGGATCGGGATACCTCGGGCATTCTGGTCTTTGGGGTGACGCCCCATGCACAGCGGCATCTGTCGATGCAGTTTGAAAAACGGACCACGCGCAAAGCCTATGTTGCACGCCTGACCGGGCATCTGGAACCCCGTGCCGGAGAGGTTGATCTGCCGCTGATCGTGGATTGGCCCAATCGCCCGCGGCAGATGGTCTGTCATGACACCGGCAAAGCCTCTGTCACGGAGTATCGCGTGGTGAAATACGGGGAGGGGGAGACCCGTGTACGGTTGGTCCCAAAGACCGGGCGGACGCATCAGCTCAGGGTGCATATGATGGCGCTGGGTCATGCGATCCTGGGGGATCCGCTTTATGCCAGCGGCGATGCGCGCGAATACCCTCGGATGATGCTGCATTCAGAGGAATTGCGGATCAAGCACCCGGACAGTGGTGAATCGATGAAGTTCCGCGCCAAAGCGCCGTTCTGAAAGCTCAATGGCTCTGTTGGCGCCGTCCGGCCTAGGCCGTGACCTTTAGCCACTCGCTGGGCAGAATATCCGGGTTGCTGAGTTTCGGGTCGCCAAACCAGTTGGTTGGCCCTGCCACCCGTTTTTGATCATTTCGGTTGAGCCAGGCAGCCCACCAGGAAAACGAGCTGTTTCCGATGATGTTGTGATTGCACAGGCTCATCAGGCGCATGTCTTCAAAATCGGTTTCCGGCCCGTTGAAATCGACAACCACCTTATCGCAGGGCAGTGGCAGATTGGCCTTGGCCCAATCGGGATCATCCGAGAAGACATAGACGGTTGGCGCCGCACCAGGCAGGTCATCGAGAATGCGGGCAAGGGCGGCCTCATAATAGGCCTGATCACAAAGCACATGGGCCGCCAATGCCACATAGTCACCGCGCCGCACATGCAGGGAAATTGCAGGCCCGGCAGCAATGCGCGCGGCCATTTCGGCATTTTGACTATTGCTGAAGGCGGGGAACGTGAAGGCCGTGCGGATCAGATCCGCGATACCGTCGAAGTATTTCTCGCTTTGCCAATAGCCATGCAGGTAGCTGTCGTCTCTCCAGGTCTCAAAGGCGGGATTATAGCCAAGCCCCCGTTCGCGGCGAAACTGCGGTGCCAGCCCAAGCCCGCGCCAGAGCGCATAACGCAGCGGTGCCTGCTGTTTGAGCGGCGGTAGCTTGGTGGCAGGCGCGAGGTCGAGATCAAAAACCCGCGTGAGAACCCCTTCTCCGCGCAGTTCAGCACCACGGCTGTCCAGCGCCACGGTGGTTTGCAGCCGATGTGCTAGCGCCCGGGCTGCCGCATATTGAAACATCTGATTGCCGAGACGACCGTGCAGACGGGCAGTGATCATGGCGGGTTCCTTATCAGATGGCAGACAATTGCAGGTGTCTGCTCTGCATAGAGTGCTTTTGACCCCATGACCAGTTGCTGCGGCAACCAGGTGTTTCGCGTGCGAAACACTATGGGCGGGAGCTGTTGTCCCGCTGCTGCCAACGGCTATAGGGGCCGTGACTGAAACCCAGATCTGGCGGTTCTGGCAGTTTGGCGATGAACTCGATTGAGTGGCCATCGGGATCTTTGCAATAGACCGATAGGGCAGGCATCCAACCGATGACGGTGGGCTCGGTGATCTTTTCTCCGATCAGCCCCAAGGGCTGAATGCCGCGCTGGCTGAGCTGGTCACAGAGCCTGTGAATATCTGCCGCTGCCATGCGAAAGGCAAAATGCAGCTGCATGCCAAGTGGCGCGCTGCCCGTCTCCCAGAGGCCCAGCATGGCACTGTCCGGGCTACCGACCCAGTAGAATTCCACCCGGCGCTGGGGCAGCTCATGGGCCAGGGTCAGACCAAGGATATCCTGATAAAAAGCACGGGAGCGGGGGAGATCGGCGACCGGAAGATGTGTCTCATAGAGCCCGTCGATTGTCCCGGAGATCTGATTTTGCGGCTTTTGGGGGGCAGGGTTTTGGAGATCATGTGAAGTCATCTTGAGGCCTTTGCTTGAGGGGAGTTGTCACTGTGCTTTCTAAACCCGGCTTTAGGTCAAGTGGTGTTTGTGCCGGACATGAGGCTTGACGGAATCGGGGGAACTGCCGTAAGCGAGGCGTCAGGTTTGGGTCTCCTGCCTGCCGCAACCCTCTTTGAGGGTCATGGTGAAACCCTGAAAAGATCAAGACGACATCTATCGCTCAGAATATTGGCGCGCTGGATGGCAATGTGGCTCCCATCGTGAATTGCGTGCCCTTATTGGGACGAAAACAGATGACTGATTTTTCGAATGTACCTTCAACGGAAGCGTTGAAGCTGCAGGCAAAGCGCCTGCGACAGAAATTACACAACAGTGGTGTTGATGTGGGCCATTCCAAGTCCTTGGAACTGGTGGCGCAGCAATATGGTGCGCGGGATTGGAACACCCTGCAGGCACGGGCTGGCAATCGGTTGCAGCTGCGGGTTGGGGACCGGGTACGTGGACGCTACCTGGGCCAGGCCTTTACTGGCGAGCTGCGCGGGCTTTCCTTGATGGGAGATGGAGAAAACCGCCAGATTACTCTGCATTTTGATACCCCGGTTGATGTGGTGCGGTTCGAGAGTTTCTCGAGCCTGCGTCAGCGGGTCAAAGGGGTGATTGGTTGGGATGGGTGTTCTGTACAGAAGACTTCGGATGGGGTGCCGCAACTGATTGTGGAAGGGCCTGCCTGAGGGCACTCACAGTTCTCCTGATGTTTGAGCCGGAGTGCTGCGCAGAAAAGGGAGCGCTCCCGCACGTCGGAGATTTTCTGGCGAAAGCTCTCCTCCCTTTGGGCCGGGCGCCGCGCTTTAGCGCGGCGCCCGGCCCAAGATCCGCCACTGTTCTGGCGTTAGCCAGGACAATGGCGGGACGCGGGAGAGCGCCCTTGCCTGATTTCAGACCCTTTGTTCTGGGTAATCAGCCGAGGGACAAAGCCTAAGGAAAGGCAAAAAGAAAGGCCGCCCGGAGGGCGACCTTTCAATAGTGTCTGTCTCTGACGAGACAGGCTTTATTCTGGTGTCCAGCCGCCGACGGCCTTCACTTCGAGGAAATCCTCGATACCCCAGCTGCCGCCTTCGCGACCATTGCCGGACTGTTTCATGCCGCCAAAGGGCGAGCCCGCACTGCGGGACTTGCCGTTGATTTCAACCATGCCGGAACGCAGCACACGGGCCATACGATTGGCACGGGCGCTGTCCTGGGTCTGCACATAGTTGGTCAGACCATAGGGGGTGTCATTGGCGATCTCGATGGCTTCCTCTTCGGTTTCAAAGGGGATCATCGTCAGTACCGGGCCAAAGATCTCTTCACGGGCCACGATCATCTGATTGTTGGCATCGGCAAAGACCGTGGGCTTCACATAGAAACCCTTGTTCAACCCATCAGGACGACCAGTACCACCGGCAACCAGCTTGGCGCCCTCGTCGATGCCCTTCTGGATCAGATCCTGGATCTTGTTCCACTGCAGCTCATTCACCACGGGGCCAATATGGCGGCCTTCCTCGGAGGCGGGACGAACGGTGACCTTGGAGGCAACCTCGGCCGCAGTGGCAACGGCCTGATCGTAGATGCCTTTTTGAACCAACATACGGCTTGGCGCATTACAGCTCTGGCCGGTGTTGTTCATCATGTGCAGCACACCACGCTTCACAGCTTTCTCATCGGCATCTTCAAAGATCACGTTGGCACCTTTGCCGCCGAGTTCCAGATGTACCTTTTTCAGGGTTTCGGCTGCCGATTTGGAAATCGCGGTACCCGCGCGGGTTGACCCGGTGAAGGAGACCATATCCACATCCGGATGCGCGGTCAGCTGCGAGCCAACGCCCACACCGTCGCCGTTCACCAGGTTGAACACACCCTTGGGGAAGCCAGCCTCATCCATCATCTCGGCAAAGAGCATGGCGTTGAGCGGGCTTTGCTCGGAGGGTTTCAGAACCATGGTGCAGCCTGCTACGGCAGCGGCGCCGACCTTCAGCGTCACCTGGTTCATGGGCCAGTTCCAGGGAGTGATCAGCGCGGCAACGCCCACAGCCTCGTGGATGATGCGGTCATTGGGCGCGTGGTCGCCAAGTGGCGCGTCAAATTCATAGGCCTTGGCGGCACGGATGAAGTTTTGCAGGTGATAGCTACCAGCGCCAACCTGCTGGCTGCGGGCCATATCAATGGGCGCACCCATCTCTGCGGACATGGCCTGGGCCATCTCTTCGCTGCGCTTGCCATAGATCTCGATCAGCTTCTCAACCAGGGCAAGACGCTCAGCGACCGGCGTGGCCATCCAGCCTGGCAGCGCGGCCTTGGCGGCGGCAACGGCAGCATCGGTATCTGCTTTGTCGCCAAGCGAAATCACCGCGCAGGCCTCTTCGGTTGAGGGGTCAATTACCTCAAAGTCATTTGCCTGTGCGGGGGCAACCCACGCACCGTTGATGTAAAAGTCGCGTTTTTCAATCATGTCCGGTCTCCTGTTCAGACGCAGAATCCGACGCGCAGGCCGGAAGTCAGGCAACAGTGTGTCACTGAGGTTCCGGAGGGGCAAGCGGTCTTGTGCAATAATTTGATCAAATTATTTGAGGCGAAAGCTGCGGCCTACTGGGATCGGCGGGGATCTGGTCAATTGGCCAGGCACATTGTCTTTTGGGCTAGCCATTCCTAAATGGGACTGTAACGTTGCGGCATAGCGATAGGCCCCCGATTTCGGAGGCGCGATTTGACAGGAAAAGGAGACCGTCATGGGTTTGCGTATTAATGATGTAGTTCCAAATTTCACAGCTGATACCGACCAGGGAGAGATCAGCTTTCACGATTGGATCGGCGACAGCTGGGCGATTCTGTTTTCTCACCCCAAGGATTTCACCCCGGTCTGCACCACCGAGTTTTCGGCTGTTGCGCAGCTGAACGACGAATGGGCCAAGCGCGGCACCAAGGTGATCGGCGTTTCCGTCGACGGTGTTGAAGACCACAAGAAATGGAAAGGCGACATCGAGAAATACGGCAATGCCGCCGCTGGTTTCCCCATCATCGCGGACGAAGGCCTGGCGGTTTCCAAAGCTTTTGACATGCTGCCCGCCGAAGCCTATCTGCCCGATGGCCGCACCCCTGCTGACAGTGCCACTGTGCGGTCGGTCTTTATCATTGGGCCCGACAAGCAGCTGAAACTGTCGATGACCTATCCAATGACCGTGGGCCGCAACTTTGCCGAAATCCTGCGCGCGCTGGACGGGTTGCAGATGTCCGGCAAGGGTGTTGCCACCCCTGCGAACTGGGTGCCGGGTGAGGACGTTATCATTCCACCAACGGTGTCCAACGAGGATGCCAAGGCGAAGTTTGGCGAGTTTGAGACCATCTTCCCCTATCTGCGCAAAACCAAAGCGCCAACCTAGGGCACTGTGCTAGAAACCTAGTGAACAAAATGGGCGGGTCAGCCATCTGTTGGATGACCCGCCCATCTGTGGTTTGGGTCGCCGATACCTGTGCTCCGCGCTCTGCGGGCGTCTGTTTGGTTGGCATTGGTCGCAAAAATGCTTATCCGGTTTGGTGTGGCTCTAAATGATCGGGAAGAGGAAAACAGGTGGCATCTCTTAAGCGTTGGATCGATCTCAAACGGAACCCGTGGAAGGCTCCTCTGCACAAGGCGATGAAGGCCTGGAAGGCTGATAAAGCCTCGGATAGCCATTTATTGACTTATGATGATCTGCCCGATCAGCCTGTGGTTCTGGATATCGGCGGTTACGAAGGCGGGTGGAGTGACGTTGTCCTTGCCACTCGTCCCTCGGCCATAATTCACGTTTTTGAGCCTCATCCGGAGTTTGCGAAAGAGCTGCGCCACAAATTTTCCGACAACTCAAATATCACAATCCATGAGTGCGCCATTGGATCAAAGCCGGGTCAGCTAGAGCTGAGCGATTCTGCGGATGCATCATCCGCCTTTGGAGCAAAACCGGGGCAGACCTATACGGCGGAGGTGCGCTCTGTTGCGGATTTCTTCGCGGCATCAGATCTGCAGGAGGTTGATCTGGTAAAGATCAATATCGAGGGCGGCGAATATGACCTGTTGCCTGGTTTGATTAACGACGGGTTGATTGATCGCATCAAACGCCTTCAGGTGCAGTTTCATCTTTTTGATCCCTCCTGGAGCCTCCAGCGGGATGCCATTCGGGAAAAGCTCGAAGCAACCCATGCCTGCGTCTGGTGTTATACCTTTGTCTGGGAGGAATGGCGCCGGAAATAAACGCAACCCGGTCCCGCTCTGCCTGGCTCAGGCTTTTTGAGGTCGTGCAGACACTTGGGCACGGTAAAGCGCGCGTTTGAATTCGCGGCTCAGCTTGCTGCCAGTTTTGCGCTTTTGAATGGTTGATCCACCCAACGCCTCTGTCTGTTCTGACACCCCATTGGGCAGGATCGTCTGGATCGGTTGCCCATGCACCCAGTGCATCTGCAAAAAGGTATCAACCGGCCGGTCCAGATGCTCCGTTGCTGTCAGCAGTCTCCTCGCAGCGGCGCGCCCCACCACCTGGGCGACGGTTTGCAGGCCGATCATCTTGGGCAGGAACAGTTTGCTTTCGCCCTGCTGGCTGACTTGTAAGGCTGGCATCTCCCGGTGTTTGGCGGGCAGGCGGATAAAGCTCTCTTGGCTGGCCTGTTGCGCGATCAGCGTGAGGGCATCCTGCCAAAGCGGAGGCTCCAGCGCCAGATCGTCTTCGACAATCAGCGCATAGTCCCAATCGGCATCGATAATGCGTTGCCAACAGCGCCGATGTGAAAGGAAGCAGCCGATCTCTCCGGGGGAGAGCGGGAAGGGGTAGTTTGGTCTGTGCAGGTCGCCCGGGTGCAGGATCTCAGCGAGATCTGCTGCCACCGCACGGCCGTTCACGGCCTCGATCACCTCGGCCTTGGGGAGCGAAAACAACAGGTGTTCCACATTGGCGGCACGGTTGCTGCTGCCGGGCATATGAATGATCATCGAGTGCATGCCAATGGCTTAGCGGGAATTGCCGATCAGCGAAAGGGCCGCAAGCAAGTGCCCCGCCCTTGCCGAATGCAATTGGCGCGGACAAGATGCCGGAAACTTTGATGAGACAGCTATTTCCGGGGAGCAATTATGGAGTTTTTCTTTGATCGATATTTCTGGCAAGCGCAGCTGCAGTCAGAGGATTGGGCCGCATTCACCGGCGGCACTGCAATTCTGCTGACCTTTGCCCCGGAAGGACGGGATGAATCGCCTTTGCGTGCTGATGAGCGGGCTCTTGCGGATTGGGTGGAGAGAAATTTGGCGCAGCAAAAGCCCCATGTTCTTGCCGCTATCTACCAGGCCTATCCTGACCTGCGTCAGCAGTTTTTTGTGGATTTTGACATTGAGGAAAATATACAGGATTTGCCAAGTCTGGAGACCATGCAGGACCTGGTTCAGGTGATAGACCTGATCGGCGTGAATGTTCACCAGATCAGTAATGACGGTATTCCCTATGTTGGGTATGAGTTTAGCTGCGCATGGGATGAGGAGCACGGGTTGGGTGTGTTGATGCACAGGGACCGGATTGTTGAACTTGGCGCAGCAGATGTCGCAATGACTCTCTGGATGGTGGAAGAGGATCTCGACGCTGACGGATCTTGAGGCGGTGAGGCGCTGCCTACCTGCCAAAAGAAAGGCCCCGGCGTTTCCACCGGGGCCCTGTTGACTGCCTCAGAAGCTGAAAATCAGTCTTCTTTTTTCTCGGGCTGCATTTCTTCGCCGGTTTCCTGGTCGATCATCTTCATCGACAGGCGCACCTTGCCGCGATCGTCAAAGCCCAGGAGCTTCACTTTCACTTCCTGACCTTCCTTCAGAACATCCGAAGGGTGGTTCAGGCGGCGGTTTTCGATCTGAGATACGTGGACCAGACCGTCGCGCTTGCCAAAGAAGTTCACGAAGGCCCCAAAGTCGACGATTTTGACAACTTTCCCGGTGTAGATCTTGCCTTCTTCGGGCTCGGCCACGATCGAATAGATCATGTCGTAGGCTTTCTTGATCGAGTCGCCGTTTGGCGATGCGATCTTGATGATGCCTTCGTCATTGATGTCGACCTTGGCGCCGGAGACTTCAACGATCTCGCGGATGACCTTACCACCGGAACCGATCACTTCACGGATCTTGTCGGTGGGCACCTGCATGGTCTCGATGCGGGGCGCGTGGACAGAGAATTCCGCAGCGCCGGACAGCGCTTTGTTCATCTCGCCGAGGATGTGGATACGGCCAGCTTTGGCCTGCTCCAGGGCTTTCTCCATGATCTCGGGCGTGATGCCTGCGATCTTGATGTCCATCTGCAAAGAGGTGATCCCTGCTTCGGTACCGGCCACTTTGAAGTCCATGTCGCCCAGGTGATCTTCGTCGCCCAGGATGTCGGACAGGATCGCATAAGAGCCGTCGTCTTCCAGGATCAGACCCATGGCAACACCGGCAACCGGTGCTTTCAGCGGAACGCCGGCATCCATCATCGACAGGGAGCCACCACAAACGGAGGCCATCGAGGAGGAACCGTTGGATTCGGTGATCTCGGAAACCACGCGGATGGTGTAGGGGAAGTCGGTTGCCGCAGGCAGAACCGCCTGAAGCGCACGCCATGCCAGCTTACCGTGACCAATTTCACGACGGCCGGGGCCGCCCACACGACCAACTTCACCAACCGAATAGGGAGGGAAGTTATAGTGCAGCAGGAAGTTGGATTTGAAGTTGCCGTGCAGCGCGTCGATAAACTGCTCGTCGTCGCCGGTGCCCAGAGTGGTCACAACCAGACCCTGAGTTTCCCCACGGGTGAACAGGGCGGAACCATGGGTCCGTGGCAGCATACCGGTCTCGGAAACGATATCGCGGATCTCATCGGTGGCACGGCCATCGATACGCTTGCCGGTTTTGACAACGTCGCCACGCAGGATGCCAGCTTCGAGCTTCTTCATCGCCGAGCCAAGGTTGGCGTCGTCCAGCTGCTCTTCGTTCAGGGCTGCCTTGATGGTTTCGCGGGCGGCGGCAACAGCACTGGTGCGCTCTTGCTTGTCGCTGATCGCAAAGGCGGCGCGCATCTCGGTGTCGCCTGCGGCTTTCACGGCCTCAAACAGTTCCGAGTAGTCAGGCGCTGCAAAGTCGAAGGGCTCGTTTGCGGCTTCTTCGGCCAGGGAGATGATCAGGTCGATCACAGGCTGGAAAGCGTCATGGGCGAATTTAACCGCGCCGAGCATTTCTGCTTCCGACAGCTCGTAAGCTTCGGATTCAACCATCATCACCGCGTCTTTGGTACCGGCAACAACCAGATCCAGGCGCTGTTCAGGGTTCAGGCGCAGGTCCTGCATGTCGTCAACAGTTGGGTTCAGGATGTATTCACCATCCTCAAAACCAACGCGGGCACAGGCGATTGGGCCCATGAACGGTGCGCCAGACAGGGTCAGCGCAGCGGAAGCGGCAATCATCGCAACCATGTCCGGGTCGTTGACCAGATCGTGGCTCAGCACGGTGCACATCACCAGAACTTCGTTTTTGAAGCCGGGCACAAACAGCGGGCGGATCGGACGGTCGATCAGGCGCGCAGTCAGTGTTTCTTTTTCGGTTGGGCGCGCTTCGCGCTTGAAGAAACCGCCGGGCACTTTACCTGCGGCGTAGTATTTTTCCTGGTAGTGGACTGTCAGAGGGAAGAAGTCCTGACCTGGCTTTTGCTTACGCGCAAAAGTCACGTTGGCCATAACGCTGGTTTCACCCAGTGTGGCGATGACAGAGCCATCAGCCTGACGGGCAACCTTGCCCGTTTCCAGTGTCAGCGTTTCTTCGCCCCACTGCATCGATTTCTTTGTAACGTTGAACATGTCAGCATCCTAAATGGGAGCACTCCCAGGCGGATCCCGGGTCTCCCGTTGCATAAAGCGGCCCCATTGCCGCCGACCTCTTACATCTTGCTTTCGCGTGCCGAGGCCAGGCACGTGTCTCAGATAGGCCGCCCATACAGCAGAACGGCAACAAAAGAAAGCAAAAGCGCTTCCGGCTGCGAAACTGATCTCCAGTAAGCGAGACTGAGCCCCATTGGTGAGAGGCCTGTGAAGGTCGCCTTGGATGGGGGGCTGAGGCTCTTGCTTAGATGCAGGGACGGGAGGGTGAATTGTTGGTAATATTTCTTTCATCTTTCCGCCTTTAAGGTGTATCTCCAAAATAGCTTCACGTTAGAGGGTAAAATTCGGCTGCGCATGGGGCCTAATTGGAATGCGATTTTTATGGATCCCTAATCGCATCGGAGAAACGGTGATGAAATGCTGGCAAGATCAGGAACCTTTTCGGAATTCAACGCCTCAGACCCCGGGACCGAAAATATCTCGCGGTCTCTTGCTGAGCAATTGGGGATCACAGATATTGATATCCAAGAACGCAAAGATCTTCTTAGGTTTGGCCGGGATGACGAAACCGAACTGAGGTCTTTCAATGAGATATCGTATCGCATTGCCCAGGCGGTGGTGGATGAATTCTACGTCAATCAGACCGCTGTGCCCCATATTCGGTCTCTGATTGGGGATACCGAAACATTGCAACGTCTGCGCAGCGCCATGCGAGAGTATATCATCACCCTGTTTCAAGGGAGCTATGGCGCTGAATATGTTAACTCACGGCTGAGGATCGGTAAGGTTCATGCCCGCATCGGCGTTCCACCCAAGCTTTATGTGTCGTCTCTTTATGTTTTGGAGTGCATTCTCAACAAACACATTGCGCAAACAAACAAGTGTGAAGCCCCGTCAGAGGCGCTGCGGCGTTTGCTTTCATTCGATCTGCAATTTGTTTTTGATACCTATATCCAAGGGCTGGTTTCCGAAGTTCAATTGGCCAGAAATGAGTTGATCGAATACTCACGCTCCCTGGAGAAGAAAGTGGCTGAGCGGACGCAGCTGATCGAGAGGCTGGCCCTGATGGATGATCTGACCGGGTTGGGCAATCGGCGGGCGTTTTTTGCTTCGGTTACACAGGAGCTGAAGGCCGCCAAGCGACGGAAGGGGCGGCTATCCCTTCTTTTTGCTGATTTGGACGGTTTTAAACTGATCAATGACACCCAAGGCCATGTTGCAGGTGACCAGATATTGAAGGGGATCGGGGAGCTGATTGGTGAGGTTGCCAACAGTTCCGAAGCTGCGTTTCGCTATGGCGGGGATGAGTTCTGCGTGCTGCTTCCGGGCGCAGGCATTGCTACGGCCACCGAATTTGGCACCAGGCTTCGTGAGCGGGTCAAAAACGATTTTAGGGGTAAGGTCATGATCAGTATCGGAGTTGTCTCAGCCGGGCCCGAAGATTTCCCGGATGTGGATGCCTTTATTGCCTCGGCAGATGCTGAAATGTATCAAGACAAGCATCAGGAATCACCGCGCACACCTGTCGCAGTGAAATCATAGGCTTGGGACCAGTGTCGTGACGATTAGGAACTTCGGGACGCGTCATGCGTAGCACGGCAGACCGTATCCGCCATGCGGTGAGTTTTGAAGTGATTGGCCTGTTGGCAATCACGCCGATTGGCTCCTGGGCTTTTGGTATGGAGATGCACGCCATCGGCGTAGTGGCCTTGGTCGGGGCGACAATTGCCACCCTGTGGAACTATCTGTTCAATCTGGGCTTTGACCGCACCATGATGCGCTGGCTGGGCCATAGCCGGAAATGGCCGCTGCTGCGCGTTGTTCATGCGCTCTTGTTTGAGGCCGGACTGCTGGCGGTACTCTTGCCCTTTATTGCCTGGTATCTGCAGATCGACCTGTGGACCGCCCTGATGATGGATCTTGGCTTTGCTGGCTTTTACCTCGTCTATGCCTTTGTCTTTAACTGGGCCTATGATGTGATCTTCCCGATCCCGTTGCAGCCCCTGCCCAACGGGTCCGCAGTGGACTAAAGCGTCTCGCTGGCTGAGGTGAAGCTGCCGGCAATTTGTTGCAGGGCGGCTGGGTTTGCCTTGTAAAACACCCAGTTCTTGATCTTCTTTGAGGTCACCAGCCCGGACTGTTCTAGGCTTTTCATATGGCTGGTCACTGTCGGCTGGCTCAGCCCCACTTTATCGGTGATGAAGCCCACGCAGACGCCATCCAGTACCAGATCGCCATCGCGTTGCGGTGGGAAATGGCTTTCAGGGTCCAGCAGCCAATCCATGATCTGAACCCGGTGTGGATTGGCCAGCGCACGCAGCGCGGCAAGGTGGGTGATGAGCGGCTTGTTCATATAGTCATTCTTCTATATAGATCATTTCCGATATGGATTCGGATTGGGAGAGACTGCCATGAACGAGGATCAGTTGCTACAGGAAGCCGACAGGCGCGCCCGCGACTATGTATCGGGCGCCGATGCGCGCCGGGTGTTTCCCACCGATCAGGATATTGCGGCACTTGCAGGTTTTGATGAGGCGTTACCTGAACAGGGTCATCCCGCCGCAGATACCATCGCGCTGATGGATGATCTTGGCTCTCCCGGGACTGTTGCCTCCAACGGGCCAAACTATTTCGGCTTTGTTATTGGTGCCAGCCTGCCGGTCGCTGCGGCGGCGGAACGTCTGGCGATTGCCTGGGATCAATGCGCCTCGACTGAGGATGGCAGCCCAGCGGCCTATGCCATCGAAAAACAAGCCAGCAAATGGTTGCTGGAGATCCTGGATCTTCCACGGAGCAGCGCCGTGGCCTTTGGCACCTCTGCCACTGCTTGTGGCCTCAGCTGTTTGGCGGCGGCGCGGGCGGATCTGTTGGCACGGCAGGGTTGGGATGTGGTGAATGACGGGTTGTGTGGCGCTCCAGAGGTCAAGGTGGTGGTGCCTGCCAGCACTCATGTCACCGTGCGAAAGGCGCTGCAGGTTCTGGGCTTTGGCTGGAACCGGGTGATCAAGGCGCCGGTAGATGACAAGGGGAGGATAATCCCGGATCAGCTGCCTGAAATGGACGCCAATACCCTGCTGGTGTTGCAGGCAGGAGAGGTCAACACTGGAGAGTTTGATGATTTTTCGACGATCATTCCCCGCGCCAAGGCGGCAGGGGCCTGGGTACATGTGGACGGGGCCTTTGGGCTGTGGGCCCGTGCGGCGCCGGAATTGTGGCATCTGACCTCGGGGGTCGAGCAGGCTGACAGTTGGACTACAGATGGTCACAAATGGCTCAACACCCCCTATGATGGCGCAATGGCGATCTGCCGGGAACCGCAGGCGCTGGCGCGGGTGATGAACAGTGATGCCGCCTATTCTACCGCCTCGGCGGAGGCCCAAAAGAACCTGACCCTGGAGTTTTCCCGCCGCGCGCGTGGCATTCCAATCTGGGCAGCCCTACGTAGCCTGGGCCGGGAGGGCGTGGCAGAATTGGTTCACCGTCACCATAAACAGGCCCGCCGCATTGTGGCCGCCCTGGATGAGGCAGGGTTCGAAGTGCTCAATCGTGTGGTGCTCAATCAGGTTCTGGTCCGTGGCCAGGATGACGCCGCCACCCAGGCCATTCTGGCGCAAGTTCAGAACAGTGGTACCTCGTGGTTTGGTGGCACGGTCTGGCAGGACCGCCCAGCCTTTCGCATCAGCCTCTCATCGTTTCGCACCGAGGAGCGACATGTGGACCAATTGATGAACCTGCTGGTCCAGATTGGGGCGAAAGGTTAGCCCGGGAAGTTGGATACTCCGTTCGACCTGCCGCCGCGTGCTAGTGTTGCTGCTTCGGCACGATCCAAGCTGGCCAGGGTCTGCTCCAGACTGTCGCCTCTGGCTTTGGTCTTGAGCCAGACTCTGCGGCAGGAGGCGGGGGACCAGGGCAGTTTTGCGCTTTGGATCCACAGTCGAAGATCGCGTGGCAATTGATCATAGGCCAGCATGGGATCTTCGCTGCGTTTGCGACGTTTTGCGCTGGTTTCGCCAAGATTGCGTTTGGAGCGGCGGCGGGTAGGGGAGGAGTGCATGGATTCACATATGTTATAACCTATCATTCGCTTCTAGATGTTGAACCCAACTGATGCAAGCCGACGAGTTCATTCGAAACGAAAAACGCCCGCTCAGATTTGAGCGGGCGCTGATAATCCAGAAAGGATTGGTATTCTTAGCGGCGGATGCCAAGGCGTTTGATCAGGTCCTGGTAACGGGCCACATCTTTGCCTTTGGTGTAGTCCAGCAGCTTACGACGCAGAGCAACCATTTTCAAAAGACCACGACGACCGTGGTTGTCTTTTTTGTGGGTTTTGAAGTGCTCGGTCAGGGTGTTGATGCGCGAGGTGAGGATAGCAACCTGTACTTCGGGCGAACCGGTGTCGCCTTCTTTGGTTGCGAATTCTTTCATCAGGCGTGCTTTTTCTTCAGCTGTGATCGACATCGGGGTCTCCTTTAAAAGGTTAGAGTGATGGCACAGGCCGGGATGTCGTCCAGCGCAGGCCCATGGAGTAGCACCGCCGCGAATCTGTTGCCAGATCCAAGGCAGATGCGGGCGTATAGGCGGTAATGGGAGAAAAGGCAAAGGAGAACTGCATCAGCGGCGTAAAGACCTGCATTGGGGCGGTCACCGGAGCAATTTTAGGTCTGTCGGGCAGGGTCTGGCGGCGCTACAGAAACTAGGTGGAAAGGTTGAGTTGCGCATCGACCAAGGCAATATCGTCGGCGCTCAGCCCCTCGGCCCCGGTGAGACGCAGAACCTCAGACCCGTTGACGCGCACGACCTGTTGGCTGGGATCGTCGCTGTCGGCCTCGATCGAGATCTCAGGCTCTGCCTCGCCATCGGGGTTCCAAAACACCACCAGCTGATCCTCGGCGCTGTCAAAATCCATCAGTTGCACGGCCGCGCCGCTGCCGGTCAGATCCTCGGCCCAGATTTCATCCGCCCCATCGCCCGCCGTCACGATATCTCCGGCGCCTGCAACCAGAGTATCGTCGCCAGCGCCGCCATTGAGGTAATCCACCTGCGTTCCGTCATCGGCGCCCCAGACCAGATCATTGCCGACGCCGCCAAAGAGGCTGTCCTGGCCGGCACCGCCTTGAAGGCTGTCGTTGCCGTCATTGCCATGGAAGGCATCATTGCCGCTGCCACCGTTCAGGGAATCATCCCCCTGGCCACCATGGCCCTGATCATCACCTGCGCCGCCGAGCAGAGTATCGGCGCCAAAGTGACCAAAGAGATTGTCGTCGCCAGCGCCGCCGCCTAGGGAATCGTCGCCGTATTCGCCGTGCAGCAGGTCCGAACCTTCACCGCCAGTCAGAGTGTCAGTGCCGCTGCCGCCGTGCAGCCTGTCGTCGCCCTCGCCGCCGTCGAGGGAGTCGCCGCCCGCATAGCCATGGATCTGATCATCCCCGCCCAGCCCGGAAATGCTATCGCCAATTCCGGTGCCGCTCAGGATATCTATTTGGTCAGATCCAGTCAGCTGTTCGCCGTCAAAGAGTGGCAGATCGCCTGAACCGCTGTCCGCAGGGGAGTCACCCCCGTCCACATCAATAAAGTCGCAAATCTCCAGCCCCTGATCGGAGCCGCTGGCCGCACCATCCAGAAATTCATCGGCTGGGGTGATTGGGGCATCGGGCATAGAGTCTGGATCTGAGCCTCCGCCGGTGGATTGGGCCTCGCTGGTGTCATCTGACGCCACATCATCGCCAAAATCCAGCAGGGCGGCACCGCCAATCCCCATGAGCCCCAAAAGACCCGCTAACCATAACATGGCATCTTCTCCAAAACTGACCTGGATGTGGCGCAGATTTCGCGCCGATCCATGATCAGTTTGTCATATTTTGCTTAATTGTATCCAAACAAATCAGGAACATCGTTAATGCGACTTTCCTTGGGATCTTCAACGGTTTGAAGCGTTAACCGTGATTTTTGCACCGTTAAAAATGCATTAATCCCACAGCAGAGGCTGCTGGCTATAGGCAATATAGAGCGGGTGTTTGGGGTGGCCGTGTTTGCTGAGTCCCAGGTGATGCAGAGGCGCGCCGCAGTTGCGTAGCAGGGTTTCAATAGCAGGCCCTTGATCCCGGTGGACCCCATGGGTGCCCCAGGCACAGATCACCATATCAGCCCAATCCATCCCGGTGAGGATCGCCGCCCTGTTGTCGGGACCTTCGGGATCCGCAGCCTGGCGCATCACTTTTGGGTCGGTGGCGCGAATGGCAAAGATATTGGTCGCCTGAAAGCCCCCGAACCCCAGCGCCCGGGCACGCCGTTCACAGCGCTCGATGGTGGGGTCGTTCTGTATCTCGGTCGCCTTGGAGGGGTTCAGCATGACAAACATCACCCGCTTGCCCGTCGGCTCCCAGACCCGGGTGAGGCTATAGCGAAAAGTCTCACAATCGGAATAGACCGCGGTGGAGGGCGCGTCGCCCTTGGTATGGCTGCGAGTGATCATGGCTCTGTCCTGCCAGTCCCAGTGATGTCTGGCAAGCCTCGTTGCGATGAGCGAACCTGCCAGACAATTGCTCAGCCAGGCTGCACAAACACGCGGGAGGGGTGCAATTCACCCGCCTTGTAGATCCCTACGGCGACAGCCTTGCCATCAATCGAGGCCCAGGCCTCGTCGCCATATTCTACATCTGATGCCAGAACCATGCCGGGGTTGCCATTGCGCAGCCGCACCGCGCCTTCCGGCGTGCATTTCAGCTCGGGCAGATCTGCCAGGCCTTCTTCCAGCGGACGCAGATAGGTGTCGAGCTCGGGGGTGCGCTCCATCCGCAGCACATCCTCGAGGCTCAGCCCATCGGCGGCGTCAAACGGTCCGGACCAGATACGGCGCAGCACTTTTACATGGCCATGGCAGCCCAAAGCAGCGCCGAGATCACGGGCGATGGAGCGCACATAACCGCCTTTTCCGCAGGTCATTTCCAGCACGACGTGGTCGGCATCGGGGCGGTCTACCAGAACCAGCTCTTCGACCCATAAAGGCCGCGCGGCGATTTCAAAATCCTCATCGCCATCCCGCGCCAGTTTATAGGCACGCTGCCCGTCGATTTTCACCGCTGAGAACTTGGGCGGCACCTGCTGGATTTCGCCAATAAACGGCGACAGAGCCGCTTTGATTTCGTCATCTGTAGGGCGCAGATCGCTGGAGGCAATAACCTCTCCCTCGGCGTCATCGGTATTGGTGGCCTGTCCCAGCCGCACGGTAAAGGTATAGGCCTTGAGCGCATCGGTAATATAGGGAACGGTCTTGGTGGCTTCGCCCAGGGCAATGGCCAACACGCCGGTTGCTTCGGGATCCAGGGTGCCTGCATGGCCGGCCTTCTTGGCCTCCAGCGCCCAGCGCACCTTGTTCACGACAGCGGTAGAGGTCAGCCCGGCGGGTTTATCCACCACCAGCCAACCAGAAATATCGCGCCCTTTGCGTTTGCGTGCCATGTCCGTCCCCAAATTCCTGTGAGGCGCGCGGGGTAGCTCAGGGATGCTGTTGTGTCAAATGTAATTGACCAACTAAGGCAGCTCTGTAGGCTGACCTGAATTTTGTGGAGTTCTTTTATGCGTAGTGTTTTTCTTTCTCTATTTGTCGTTACATCTTTCCTGCTACCTGAATTGGCTTTGACCAAGGAGCGCCCGCTGCGCAATTCCGTGTTGAAGAATGTCCGTTTGGAAACTCTGTCCCACAGGCAAAGCTACCGTCATGCAATGGTTGCAGGGCCTGTGCGACGCGGGGACAGGGCGCAAAGGTTTGAAATTCGTCACGGGGATTGTGGCAGATCGTCTGGTTGGGATGATTGCAGTACGGATCGTGGGCGGGTGGAAATGAAAGAACGCCCCAAAAACGCCTTCTCAAAACCGGGACAGGGCGTCTGGTATGGCTATTCGGTTCTGGTGCCAAAGGATTTTGTCAGCCTGGGTCGGGCGAACACCATGCTGGGGCAGGTCAAGGCCGAAGGCTGGCTGATGCCGATGTGGAGCATCAACCTCAATGACAATCCTTATCTGCTATTTGCGGATGGGCAGACCTGTAAAATCGGATCTCTGGCTTCGTGGCGGGGGCGATGGAACGATATTGCCATTTTTGCCCATTATGGCCGCCAGGGGCAGAACGTCTATTTCCAGATGTTCAAGGATGGCAAGCTGATCTGCCAGCGCAAGACACCCTTTATGCCCGCAGAGTTTCGCAACAAGCGGCCCAAGCTGGGATTGAAATACGGGATCTACAATAGTTTTGTCAGCCGTTACCTTGCGAGTAAAGGGCGCACGCCCGCTGCTGTCACGGCCTATGCCCAGACCCATGAGAACGGCGGCTCTAAAAGCCCCTCACCGACACCGTTCAAATACGACTGGGGAGTAAGGCTGCCAACGCATGTCATTCATTATGATGAGTTTCGAGCAGGAGCGCGTCGTGAGGACGTGGATGTCAGGATGCTAGAAGCACAGGGTGTGCCACCGGTGGACTAGGGGTTATTCCACCACTCCTACAACCGGACCCATCATGAACCCGGCGTCAGAGCGCCCAATCTGCGGCGCGTGCAGCCGCGAGATATTGCCATCAAAGTAAAGCGCACTGGGCAAATTCAGATGATCCCGGAACAGGCTGCCAAACTGATGGAAAGTCACAGCGTTGCGTGAGATGGCAAAGACCACCCGGCGGCCATCGGCGGAGGTGCCAACGCCATTGCGGATGTAGTGGGAGGTGGAGTTTGGTAAAAACCGCGGATGTAATTCACCGTCGATCACCAGCATTGGCCCCGATTGCGTTGCGGAGGTGCAGTGGGTGCCGGAATCGCGAAAACTCAGCGTTTCAAAGACATCGGCGCGGCCCTGACGCAGACAGAAGACCCCATTGGGCAGCAGGCCAAAGTTTCCGGGTCCGGCGTTGGGAATCAGTCGCATCTCTTCCTTGCCGTCTTCGATATACAGACCAACAGGCGCGCGATTGGCATGATACATCCCGGCATTGGTGGCAAAGACCAGCTCTTTGCCCTCAGGTTTGAGCGCCTCTTCGATGCTGGAGAAATGGCCAAAGACCTGGCTCTGGTCGTCGCGCAAGAACAGCTTTAACTGGGCCCGGGACGCATCTACTTCGCAGATCGTGTAGCGATTGTCGTCAAAGGAGAGGTCGCTACAGTTGACCGCCCCCTTGTCGGACCCAACCGCTGGCACGGCCCAGAGGGCTGCCAGCAGTATGAGGGTCCGGCGGATCAATCCTCGATGTCGCGGCGTACCGCGTCCTGTTCCAACATCCGCCGGGTGGCGTCCATCTGGTCATAGGTGAGATCCAGTTGGAACCGCAGGTCCGGGGTGTATTTCATCCCCAGTTTCTTACCGGCGAGGGTGCGCAGTTCCCATTTGTTGCGGCCCAGCAGCTTCAGCAGATCCTCCTGCCCCTTGCCGCCCAGCGGCAGCACATAGGCGGTGGCGATGCGCAGATCGGGCGTGACCCGGACTTCGCCCACGGTGATGGACATGCGGTTCAGCTCTGGGTCATGCAGTTCCCCACGTGAAAGCACTTCGGACAGGGTCCGGCGGATCAGCTCGCCGACGCGCAGCTGCCGTTGGGAGGGGGCGCGCCCCTCAGGAGATTTGTTCTTTGCCATATCTTGGATCTAAGGTGAAACCAGCCCTTTGCCAAGTCACCGCCAAGCGGGTAGGAGAAAACCAGCAGAGTTTTTTAGCGACCCATCCATGCAAAGACGAGGACCACAGCAATGAGTGAGACACCAGGCATCGTGATTACAGGGGCTTCTGGCCGGATGGGGCAGATGCTGATCAAGACGGTTCTGGACAGCGACAAGGCGCGGCTGGTGGGCGCGGTGGAGCGCGCGGGCCATGCTTGGGTTGGTCAGGATCTTGGCACCGCCATGGGTGGTGCGGAGATTGGGGTGGTGGTCACCGATGATCCGTTGGAGGCTTTCTCCAAAGCGCAGGCGGTGATTGATTTTACATCGCCCGAAGCCACATTGGCGTTTTCAAAACTGGCGGCACAGGCGCGGGCGGTACATGTGATTGGCACCACCGGCATGTCGGAAGCGCAGATTGCCCAGCTGGAACCCGCATCGCGCCACGCGGTTTTGGTCCGGGCAGGGAATATGAGCCTGGGAGTAAACCTGCTGGTGCAGCTGACCAAAAAGGTTGCCGCGGCTCTGGATGAGGATTTTGACATCGAAGTCATTGAGGCCCATCACCACCACAAGGTGGACGCGCCCTCGGGCACCGCGCTGATGCTGGGGGAAGCCGCTGCTGAGGGGCGCGGGGTGAACCTGGCGGATGTCTCCGATTCTGGTCGCGATGGCATCACCGGCGCACGCAAACGGGGGGACATCGGGTTCAGCGCCATACGCGGCGGCGATATCGTCGGCGAACATGATGTGCTTTTTGCCGCCGCTGGTGAGCGTATTGTGCTGCGCCATATGGCAACGGATCGCGCCATCTTTGCCCGTGGTGCGGTAAAGGCGGCGCTTTGGGGGCTGGAGCAGGCACCAGGCGAATATGACATGCTGGATGTGCTAGGCCTGTAATGCCACAGGCTGCCCCATAGACCATGGGGCAGCTCATTTTTGTTGGGCGGCAAAGCCGCCCCTGTGCCTCCGGCGGGAATATTTTTAGAAAGATGATGAGAGCGGTTTGAGGTCGCGCA
Source organism: Pseudophaeobacter sp. EL27 (assembly GCF_900313025.1). Lineage (GTDB taxonomy): Bacteria > Pseudomonadota > Alphaproteobacteria > Rhodobacterales > Rhodobacteraceae > Pseudophaeobacter. Next base: position 63,182 of record NZ_OMPQ01000011.1, on the reverse strand, counting down.
AGCGCTTCTGCTCAGGAGCGATCAGAGAGTTGCGGTTCCTGCAAAGCCTTCAAAACCCTCGGTGGTTTCCACCACCGAAGCCTCATAATGGGCGATGAGTGGCATCACCAAGGGTTCGACCTCCTGCGTCCAGATCGGCCCGTCATAAAAGGCCTGTTTGATTGTCTCGCGCTGCTCAAGGCTTTCAAAAGCGCGCATCCAATGCACCTTGTTTGGGTCTTCGAGATCACGCATGGGGCCAAAAACCAACATGCCGGCCTCGCGCAGGGCGGTGCGATTTACCTCTTCAAAGAAGCGGATAAAGGCCTCGCGCTGGCCGGGGTTCAACGTATAGCGGCGCATTTCCAAAATCATGGTTTTGCTCCTCTAGGTAGAAAGGTTGCGATGAGTTGGTTTACCGGCAGTTGGCTTGACTATATCTTAGCAGGGCCTTTGCGGTTTCGCGGGCTTGGTCTTGCGAAGCGACTGTAAGTCGAACCTGCGCCGGGAACTCTAAGCCGCCAAGGACCAGGGTGTCGCGCGCTGCTGTTTCTCCGTTGTGGATCAGGTTGAAGGAATAGCCGGCAAGTGTTGGATCGGCTTCTACGGCCAGTATGAAGTCAAAAAGGGCAGGGGCATCCGCGTGAGGTTGAATTTGTGCCGCAGGCTGCCCTGGTTCTGGGTCGGGGAGGAGAGCTCTGAGTTGAAAGGTGAGTTTGCCGTTAGGCTGTTCCAGAAGGCGGCGTAGATCGGCTTTGGACCATTGCCCTGCCTGCTCCCGTGGGAGAGGGGCGTTCTGAGTGACCGTGCCGTCATTGCGGTACATGGTCAGGGTGTGGCCCTTGAGGCCGTGCATGCTGGGTGGGACTTTGGACAAGAGTCTTTGAGCCGATGAAAGCAGTTGATTTGAAATGGGTTTTGGCATCAACGACAGGATCGCGCGCCCATCCTCGAGTGGCCGTATGTTGACAGTCTTATGGCTGAATTCCGAGAGATCCGTAAGCAAACGGGATCTGCGCAGGTTGTTTCCCCCAGCCTGAGTGATGGAGATATCTAACCGGCAGTCGTCCAGTTGAATGCTTAAATCGTCACCTTCTGTTGCCCATTGGGCCTCCGAAAGGGTCTCCAGCGCTAATTCGCGTGGACTTTTTAGCGTGAAGAGAAAGTATCCCGCGACAACTATAAAGGCCACGCAGATCACACCAATAATATTGCCGGTTTTCGAAAGGGATTTCCTGAAAATGGAGTTGCCAGTCGAGTGTTCCACCCTCGCAATACCCTCGGAGTTTCGAGAGGGTGATGGGGCTGGATGGTCAAAAATCGATTGCGATGCCTTTTTTCTCCCAGTCGCCATAGCGGGCCGGGTCCAATCCGTCGCGCCCGCCCAGTTCTACCGGCGGTTTTGCCTTGGCATCAGCTGCCTTGCGCCGTTCAGCGGCTTCGGCCAGGGCACGCTGGGCAGCGGCTGGCATGTCGGGGGAGATGGCGGGTTCAGCCGTTTTGGGGCCTGGGGTTTCGTCGCTCATGGCGGGTTCCTTTATGCTGAGGCCATGATATACGCGCCTTTCTGGTGGGAACAAGCCACCACAGGTGCCCGCGCTGTGCGCGTCTATGCCAAGGAGAGCAGCAATGTCCGATGGAACTCAGGCCCGCCGAACGGTGATCTATCTTTTGGATCAGGTTCTGGGTGAGGGGCGTCTGCTGGCGGAATGCTATGCGGCAGGTGTGTTGGAACGTTTGACCCCTGAAGATCGCGCGCGGACCCAGCGGCTGACATTGCAGACCCTGCGCAGTCTGGAGCGGGCTGATCGGGTGCTGCAAAAACATCTGAAAAAATCCACACCGCTGACGGTGCAGAATGCCCTGCGCCTGGGCACGGTTGAGCTGTGTCATGGGGCTGCGGCGCATGGTGTGGTCAACGATATGGTGGCGATCATCTCCACCCACCGCCGCCACGGCAAGCTCAAAGGCTTGGTCAATGCGGTCCTGCGCAAAGTGGCAGATCAGGGACCGGCGGAATGGGCAAAACTGCGGGTGCCGCGCCTGCCCAAATGGCTGCGCAAGCCCCTGGCGGATGCCTGGGGTGCCGAGGCCATGCTGGGGATCGAGGCTGCACATTTAGCAGGCGCGCCACTGGACCTCACCGGCAAGCCCGGCGCGGATCTGACGGCCTTGGGGGGAAGTAAGCTGGCGACGGGATCGCATCGCCTGACCGAGGCCGGGCAGGTCTCTGCCCTGGCTGGCTATGAGGCGGGTGACTGGTGGGTGCAGGATGCTGCCGCTGCCCTGCCTGCACAGATGCTGCAGGCCAAAAGCGGCGAGCGGGTGCTGGATCTTTGTGCGGCGCCTGGTGGCAAGACCATGCAGATGGCCGCCGCTGGGGCCAGTGTCACGGCCGTGGATACCTCGGCCACCCGGATGGAGCGGTTGCGGGAGAACCTGACCCGGACCGGGCTGGTGGCTGATCTGGTGGTGGGCGATGCATTGGAGCAGGCGGGACAATTTGATGCGGTTCTGCTGGATGCGCCCTGTTCCGCAACCGGCACCATTCGCCGTCATCCAGACCTGCCTCATGCCAAGGATGGTAGTGCCTTTGGGGCGCTGATCGAGCTGCAGGCGCAGATGCTGGTGCATGCCTGGAGCCTGGTCAAACCCGGCGGGCGCATGGTGTTTTGCACCTGTTCGCTGTTGCCCGACGAGGGCGAGTGCCAGATTGAAGAGGCGTTGGAAATGTTCCCGGATATGTCCGTGGATCGCGATGTGCTGATGCCTTTGGGGATTGATCCTGACTGGATCACCGAAGAGGGCGGGCTGCGCCTGCGGCCGGATTATTGGCCCCAGCAGGGCGGCATGGACGGGTTTTACATGGCGCTTTTGCGCAAATCTGCCTAGCGCCGCGCCTCGGGCGAGCATTCTTCGGTGACTTGTCGCGCCAAGGCGGTTATCCTTTTGCCAAAACGTCGGCCATCCACAGGCCCAAAGGCGTGAGGCAGAGAGCATGTCCAGATACGACAGAGTAGCGGGTCGCGGGACTCGCATGATGAATAGGCTATACGCCTGGCGCGCCCGCAAGCAGCCAGCGGCGACCGGGTTTGTGTCGCAGCCCGAGCCGCGCACCATCGGCAGCTTTGCCCGTGGCCGCCAGCTGGTGGCGGGGAACCTGCTGTTTGCAGGCTTCCTGGTCGAATCAGAAACCACCGGTCTGTGGGACGTAAATGCACCGGATGCGGCCTTTGATGCGGAGCGTCAGGGCTTTGGCTGGCTGGACGATCTGGCCGCCGTGGGCGACATCAAAGCACGGGTGAAGGCGCAGAAATGGGTCTGGGGCTGGATTGAAACCCATGGAGCCGGGGCAGGATTGGGCTCTGCCTTGGCCTGGTCGCCCGATCTGACCGGGCGGCGGGTCATTCGCTGGATCAACCACGCTTTGTTCTTGCTCAGTGGCAAAGATCGCGCCGAGACTGAGGTCTTTTATCAATCCCTGTCGCAGCAAACCTGGTTTTTGTCGCAGCGCTGGCAAGGGGCCTCGCCGGGATTGCCCCGGTTTGAGGCGCTGACCGGGTTGATCTATGCGGGGCTGACCTTACAGGGGCGCGAAGAGCTGGCGGATCCGGCAATCAAGGCTCTGGCGTTGGAATGCGAAGCCCAGATTGATGCTGAGGGGGGCGTGCCCACCCGTAACCCCGAAGAGCTGCTGGAGGTTTTCACCCTTTTGACCTGGGCGGCGGCTGCCCTGCATGAGGCCGGTCGCACGGTGCCTGCGGCCCAGACTGCGGCGATCGAGCGGATCGCCCCGGCGCTGCGCACCCTGCGTCATACGGATGGCGGCTTGGCCCGGTTTCATGGCGGCGGGCGCGGCCTGGAGGGCTGGCTGGATCACGCCCTTGCGGCCAGCCATGTGGCGGGTGATCATCGTGATGGCCTGGCCATGGGCTATGCCCGACTGGCCGCGCGGCGGACCTCGCTGGTGATTGATGCGGCAGTACCGCCTGCCGGTGCCGCATCGAGCAATGGCCATGCCTCGACGCTGGCCTTTGAGCTGACCTCCGGGCGGCGACCCCTGATTGTCAACTGTGGCTCGGGGGAGACCTTTGGTCTGGAATGGCGCCGTGCTGGGCGGGCCACGCCGTCTCATTCAACGCTTTGTCTGGCGGGGCATTCCAGTGCTCGGCTGGCCGCTGCGGATCGCACCACTGGTCAGGAAATGCTGGTGGATGGCCCCAAGGAGGTGCAGGTCGCGCTGGATGAGCTTGCAGACGGGCACCGCTTTCAGGGCGGACACGATGGCTATCTGCGGGATTTTGGCCTGACCCATGCGCGCACATTGCAGCTGTCGGATGATGGGCGCGGCTTGTCTGGCGAAGACCTGTTGGTTGCCATTGAAGACCCGGCCAAGAAGACCTTTTCCAAGGTGCTGGATCGCTCTGGCGCCAAGGGAGTCGGGTTTGAACTGCGGCTGCACCTGCACCCGGAGGTGGATTCTGCGCTGGATCTGGGCGGCTCTGCGGTCTCCATGGCGCTGAAGAGCGGCGAGATTTGGGTGTTTCGCCACGATGGCAGCTGCGAATTGACCCTGGAACCCAGTGTTTATCTGGAAAAAACGCGATTAAAGCCCCGTGCGGCAAAGCAGATCGTTTTATCTGGGCGCGCAATAGAGTATGCGACACGCGTCCGGTGGACGCTCAGCAAGGCGCAGGAGACTGCCATTGCCGTGCGCGACCTGAATCGGGATGATCCCGAGATTTTTGAATGAGCCTCTTGAGAGCCTACAAAGGACCGCCCTGCCATGACCGACCTTCACCCCGTACGCCGCGCGCTGCTTTCCGTATCCGATAAATCCGGCCTGATCGATCTGGGCAAGGCGCTGGCTGCGCGTGGTGTTGAACTGCTGTCGACCGGCGGCTCTGCCAAGGCGCTGCGCGATGCGGGCCTGACTGTGAAAGACGTCGCCGAGGTGACCGGCTTTCCCGAGATGATGGATGGGCGCGTCAAGACCCTGCACCCGATGGTGCATGGCGGGTTGCTGGCGCTGCGCGACAATGACACCCATGTTGCTGCGATGAATGAACACGGCATTGGTGCCATCGACCTGCTTGTGGTGAACCTCTACCCGTTCGAGGCCGCTCTGGCGCGTGGGGCCGGTTATGACGAGATGATCGAGAACATCGACATCGGTGGTCCGGCAATGATCCGTGCGGCCTCCAAGAACCACCTGTTCGTGAACGTGGTGACGGATGTCGAGGACTATGATGCTCTGCTGGCGGAACTGGACGCCAACGACGGTCAGACCTCCTATGCCTTCCGTCAGCGCCTGTCGCAGATCGCCTATGCCCGCACTGCAGCCTATGATGCGGCCGTGTCCACCTGGATGGCGGGCGCCATCGACGAGCAAACCCCACGTCGCCGCGCCTTTGCCGGCGAGTTGAAGCAGACCCTGCGCTATGGTGAGAACAGCCACCAGAAGGCGGCCTTTTACACCGATGGAACCAACCGTCCCGGCGTGGCCACTGCAGTGCAGCTGCAGGGCAAGGAACTGTCCTACAATAACATCAATGACACCGACGCCGCCTATGAGCTGGTTGCCGAATTCGACCCGGCGGAAACCGCAGCCGTGGCGATCATCAAACACGCCAATCCTTGCGGTGTAGCCAAAGGCGCAACTCTGACTGAGGCTTACCAAAAGGCTTTTGACTGCGACCGCACCTCGGCCTTTGGTGGTATCGTGGCGCTGAACCAGCCGCTGGACGCGGAAACCGCGACCAAGATCGTCGAGATCTTCACCGAGGTGGTAATCGCCCCCGGTGCCTCGGATGAGGCCAAGGCGATCTTTGCTGCCAAGAAGAACCTGCGCCTGCTGCTGACCGATGGCCTGCCTGATACCCGCGCGGCGCAAACCGCCTACAAACAAGTGGGCGGCGGCGTGTTGGTGCAGGACAAGGACGTGGGCTATGTCGGCATGGATGATCTGAAGGTGGTGACTGAGAAGGCCCCCACGGATGAGCAGATGCAGGACCTGCTCTTTGCCTGGAAGGTTGCCAAGCACGTCAAATCCAACGCCATCGTCTATGTCAAAGCCAATGCCACTGTGGGTGTCGGCGCCGGCCAGATGAGCCGCTTGGACAGTGCCAATGTGGCGGCTTCCAAGGCGCAGCGCATGGCGGATGAGCTGGGTCTGGATCAAAGCCTCGCCAAGGGCTCAGCCGTGGCTTCTGATGCCTTCTTCCCCTTTGCCGATGGTCTGCTTGAGGCCGCCGCGGCAGGGGCAACCTGTGTGATCCAGCCCGGTGGCTCTATGCGCGATGAAGAGGTGATCGCGGCGGCCAACGAGCAGGGCATCGCCATGGTCTTTACCGGCATGCGCCACTTCCGCCACTAAGACGAGATACGAGAAAAACATGGCAGCAGCACGTTTGATATTCTGGGGCGCCTTTTGGGCCTTTCTACTGGATCAGGCCAGCAAATACCTGGTCATCCACTGGATGGGCCTGTCACGGCGTCTCAGCATTGATGTGCTGCCGCCACTGCTGAACTTTCGCTATGGCGAAAACACCGGTATCAATTTTGGCCTCTTTGGTGACGGGGCAGACAGTGCCCGCTGGATCCTGATTGGCCTGTCGCTGGCGATCTGCCTGGTGCTGTTCCTGTGGATTGGACGCGGCAGTGACAAGGGGGCACTGATGCAGGTCTCGGCCGGGCTGGTCATTGGGGGTGCCCTTGGCAATGTCGCGGATCGGCTGCTTTATGGCTATGTGCTCGACTTTCTCAACATGTCCTGTTGCGGGCTGAACAACCCTTATGTTTTTAATCTGGCGGATGTGTTTATCTTTGCCGGAGCGGCGGGTTTGATCCTGTTTGAGGGGCGCATCAAAAAGCCTGCGTGACCTCCTTTGGGAAATAGGCTAAAACCGCGTTGAAATTGACGGGAGTATTGGGGAAATGCGAATTCCTCTGGCGATTATCGGTCTGATCTGTGCTGTGGCCGTATCTGGCTGCGGCCCAAAAGAGTTGCGTGATATCCGCAGCACTGGCACCGGACCGGATGAGTTCCTTGTCTTGCCGCCCAAACCTTTGAGCGCTCCTGACAATTACGCCACCCTACCGACCCCCACGCCGGGTGGGGCGAACCGCAGCGACGTTAATCCCCAGGCCGAGGCCGTTGTCGCCTTGGGGGGCAAACCTGATGCGTTGCTGCCCGCCGGATCGGTTCCAGCCAGTGATGCCGGCTTGGTCACCGCCTCCAGCCGCTATGGTGTGTCGCCCGATGTGCGCCAGGTTCTGGCCAGCGAAGATGCGGCCTTCCTGAAACGCAGACGGCGCGGTGGGCGGATCAAGATCGCGCCTGTTGATCGCTACGAGCAGATCTATTCCAAGCAGACGCTTGATCCTTTTGCAGTCAATGAAGCCTTCCGCCGGGCCGGGGTTGCGACCCCTTCGGCACCGCCTGCAAGCGGAGAGTAACTCTATTGCGAGACTGGATTGACGGGGCTGCTTTGGCGGCCCTGTTGAGTTTTGATCTCTTGGCTTATGCGCGGGTTTGCACCGTTTGCCTGTTCAGTGCTTCATCCATTGTTTAACCCGGATTTGCTATTGTCCTGGGCGCGAGAAGGCAAATCTACCGGCTTTCACGTTTGCGATAGTGTCGCTTGCGCCCAGATGTCAGGGGCGTAGGTTGAATACAGGGCAGAACGGAACCAAATAAATGCTCTGCCCTCAGAGCAGCGACTTCAAGAATGAGGAGAATGCCAAATGTTCGCAAGGATCGCTTTGGCCGCCACGGTGCTGAGCATCAGCCTGACAGGCGCTCTGGCCAAGACCCAGGATGGGGCGTCGGGACCAGATGATCTGGTGACCAGTTTTGCCTTGGACAATGGCATGCAGGTTGTTGTCGTCGAGGATCACAGGGTGCCAGTGGTACAGCATATGGTCTGGTACCGGGCCGGCTCTGCGGATGAACCGATCGGGCAATCCGGGGTGGCGCATTTTCTGGAACATCTGTTGTTCAAAGGCACCGACACCCTAGCCCCCGGTGAGCTCTCTGCCACCGTGGCGGCCAATGGGGGGCGCGACAACGCCTTTACCAGCTATGATTACACAGCCTATTACCAGCGAGTTGCCTCAGACCGGCTAGAGCTGATGATGCGGATGGAGAGCGACCGCATGGTCAATATCCGCCTCTCCGAAGAAGAGATCATTACTGAGCGTGAAGTCATTCTGGAAGAGCGCAATCAGCGCACCGATAACAACCCACGCGCCCTGTTTGGCGAGCAGCTGAATGCGGCGCAATATCTTAACCATCGCTATGGGCAGCCAATCATCGGCTGGCGGCACGAGATGGAAGAGCTGGATATGGCGGATGCCCTGTCCTTTTACGGCACATTCTATGCGCCCAATAATGCCATTCTGGTGGTTTCAGGCGACGTTGATCCTGATGAGGTCAAATCCCTCGCCGAGACCTATTACGGTGTGATTCCAGCCAACCCCGATCTGCCAGCAGTGCGGGCCCGCAGCAAAGAGCCCCCGCAAAACGCCGAACGACGCCTGATCTTCCGCGATCCCCGCGTGGCCCAGCCCTATGTGCAGCGCTCCTATCTGGCAACAGAACGCAATGCGGGCGCGCAGGAAGAGGCGGCAGCGCTTTATCTGTTGTCGGAACTCTTAGGCGGCGGCTCCACCTCCTACCTGTCCAATGCGCTGCAATTTGATCAGCAGGTCGCGGTTTATACCGGGGCGTTCTACTCTGGTGTGTCTCTGGACCTGACCAGCTTTGATTTCCTGATCGTTCCTGCCCAGGGGGTGAGCCTGGGAGAGGCCGAAGCAGCGCTGGATGCAACCGTGGCCGACTTTTTGGAAGAGGGGGTTGATCCCGAACAGCTGGAGCGGATCAAACTTCAGCTGCGCTCTTCGGAAATCTATGCGCGCGACAATGTGGACGGGATCGCCAACCGCTATGGCCGGGCGCTGACCTCTGGCCTGACGGTGCAGGACGTACAGGACTGGCCGCAGATCCTGCAGTCTGTCACCTCGGATGAAATCATTGCGGCAGCACAGACCATGCTGCGTCCGGAGGCCTCGGTGACCGGATGGATGATGCGACAGGAGGAGGGCGAATGATGCGTCTTGCAACTCTGACAGCGGCGGTTTTTGCCTGGGTTTCCATGCTGGCCCTACCCGCGCAGGCCGATATCAAGATCAATGAGGTGACCTCCCCGGGCGGCATCACGGCCTGGCTGGTCGAGGATCACTCGATCCCCTTTGCCGCGCTTGAGCTGCGCTTTCGCGGCGGCACCTCGCTGGATGCGCCGGGCAAACGTGGTGCAACCTATCTGATGGCGGGGCTGCTCGAAGAGGGCTCTGGCGAGATGCAGGCGCAGGACTATGCCCGCGCAGTTGAAAACCTGGCCGCCAGCTTTGGCTATGACGCAGATCGCGACAGCCTTTCGGTCTCGGCACGTTTCCTCAGTGAAAACCGCGACGCGGCGCTGGCGCTGCTGCGCCAGACCCTGCAGGAGCCGCGCTTTGATCAGGATGCGCTTGACCGGGTGCGGGCCCAGGTCCTGACCGGTCTGCGCTCGGATCTCAAAGACCCCAACAAGATTGCGGCCCAGGCCTTTGCCGCAATGACTTATGGCGATCATCCCTATGGCAGCTCCGGCAAGGGTACCATCGAGAGCGTTTCCGAACTGGCGCGCCAGGACATCTTTGCCGCCCATGAAGCGGTATTTGCCCGTGATAGGCTCTATGTCAGCGCGGTTGGCGATATCACCCCGGCTGAACTGGGGGTTCTGTTGGATGATCTGCTGGGGGATCTGGCGCCTGAGGGCGCGCCGCTTCCCGGCCCAGCAGAGGTGACGATCTCCGGCGGCGTCAGCATCGTTGATTATGACACGCCGCAATCGGTGGCACTGTTTGGTCACAGGGGCATCATGCGGGATGATCCGCGGTTCTTTCCCGCCTTTATCATGAACCAGATCCTGGGGAGCGGCTCTTTTGACAGTCGCCTGATGAAGGAAGTGCGCGAAAAGCGGGGCCTTACCTACGGGGTTTACTCGTACCTGGTGCCGCAGGATCTGGCGGCGATCTACATGGGGCAGTTAGGCTCTGCGAATACCAAAATGGCTGAGGCGGTTGCGGTGATCCAAGGTGAATGGCAACGTCTCGCCAGCGATGGTGTCACGGAAAAAGAGCTAATGGATGCCAAGACCTTTCTGACGGGTGCCTATCCGCTGCGGTTTGATGGCAATGGCCGCATTGCCTCGATCCTGGTGGGCATGCAGATGGATGATCTGCCGATTGATTATGTCCAGACCCGTAATGACAAGGTCAACGCGGTGACCCTGGAAGAGATCAATCAGGTGGCCAGTGAAATTCTCCTGCCCGACGAGCTGCATTTCATGGTGGTCGGACGGCCGGAAGGGCTAGTCGCCAGCCAGTGAGAGCTAGCAAAAGGATAGAAGAAAAGCTTCAGGGTCGGGGGTATCCCCGGCCCTGTTCTTTTGAAATGCCTAGGCTCAGGCTTTCTTTTTGGCCGAGGCTGCCCGCAGCATATGCCCCATCATCTCGCCGGTGCTGCCAGAGCCGCGCTGGTAAAGCGCGCCATCCACCGCCAGCACCGTGCCGCTGATATAGCTGGCCATATCCGAGGCGAGAAACAGGCAGGCGTTGGCCACGTCGTCGCAATCGCCCAACCGCCCCAATGGAATGCTGCGGGTCAGCCCCTTTAGCACTTCGGGGCTGGGGGCCAGACGTTTGGCGCCTTCGGTGCCGTCGATAAAGCCGGGCACAACGGAATTGATACGGATGCCTTCCAGCCCCCATTCCATCGCCAGGGTGCGGGTGATCTGATCAACGCCGGCCTTGGCCGCACAGACATGTGCCTGCCCTTCATAGGGCAGATAGGACTGCGGGGCCGAGATGCTGATGATGCTGGCGCCGGGGCGGCTGAGGTAGGGATAGGCGGATTTCATCACATGAATGGTGCCCATCAGATCGATGTCAATCACGGTCTTAAAGGCATTGACCGACATATCCGCGGCCAATGCCGGGAAATTGCCCGCCGCCCCGGAGATCAGAACATCCAGGTCGCCAAATACCTCGTGGATCTGGGTGAAGCCGGCAGAGACCGCCTCTGGGTCGCGCACGTCAAAGGTTAGTCCCAGGGTTTCCGCCGCGCCCAGATCCTGCAGCGCTGCCACGGTGTCGTCCACCTTGTCCTGCGAGCGTGAGGCGACGGCTACCCGCGCCCCTGCGGCGGCAAAGCGTTCGGCAATACCACGGTTGATACCGCTGGTGCCGCCAATGACGGCCACCGTTTTGTTGTTGAAATCAAATCCGGTGGCCATCATTTTTCCTTTTCCGCTGTTGGGTTATTCGCCGTAGGGCACCCAAATATTTTTCACCTCAGTGGACTCTAGCAAGAACTTGCGGCTGTGATCGACAGCCCAGTCAAGCGACGTGGCGTTAGCCACCCAGGTCCGCTTGAGGTTGAGCGCCGAGGCCTTCTCGATGGTCTTGGCAAGATCAGAAGAGGAGAAACTCCAAACCGCATCCACGTTCATATGGGCGGCCAGGGGCTGGGCCAGATCACCGGCCTCACCGGTCAGAATGTTGACCACACCTGCGGGCACATCAGAGGTTTCCAGCACCTGATAGAAATCCGTTGCCGCCAGCGGGAAGGGGGAGGAGGCCGCCAGAACCACCCGGTTGCCCATGGCCAGCGCCGGGGCCATCACCGAGACCAGCCCCAGAAGCGGGGCCTCATCGGCGCAGAGCGCGCCAATCACCCCGACGGGTTCTTTCATCGCCAGGGCGACAGCACGCATCGGAACCCCATGGGCCTGACCGTCGTATTTGTCGGCCCAGGCCGCAGCGGTGAACAGGCGCTGGATCGACAGATCCACCTCCTTGGCGCCGCCCTTTTTGCCGGTCATGGCATCGATGCGATGGGCAAACTCTTCGGCGCGGGCCGATAGGTTTTCGCCGATGTAATACAGGATCTGAGCCCGCAGGTGGCCGGTGGTCTTGGACCAGGCCTTGGCCCCTGCTGCGGCCTCAACCGCGTTGCGCACGTCTTTGCGACTGCCCATGCCGACATGGCCCAAAAGCGCACCGTGGGCATTGTAGACCGGCTTTGAATAGCCACTATCGGGTCGTGCCTGTTTGCCGCCGATATACATCTTGGCAGTGCGGTCCACCGGGTCTGCGGCGTGGCTATCGTGTTTGCCGGCAAAGGCTGTGACTGGCGCCAGCGCCTTTGCTTTGCCCTTGAGACGGGTATAGGCGCTGAGTCCTTCCCAACCGCCTTCGCGGCCAAAACCGCTTTCGCGCACGCCGCCAAAACCCGCAGCGGCGTCAAACATATTGGTGCCATTGATCCAGACCACGCCGGCCACCAGTTTGGGGGCGATATCCAGCGTCAGGTTGACGTTCTCGCTCCAGACCGTGGCGGCAAGCCCATAGCGGCTGTTGTTGGCCAGTTCCACCGCCTCGGCCGGGGTGCGGAAGGTGCAGGAGACCAGAACCGGGCCAAAGATCTCTTCCTGCATCAAGGGGTCGGCAGGCGACAGCCCCTGGATCAGCGTGGGTGGGTAAAAACAGCCCTCGGAGGGCAGCAGCAGGTCGGGCTGATAGGTCTCGCCCGCCTGATTGCCCGCGACCAGCGAAGTGATGGTTTCCAATTGTACCGGGTCCACAACGGCACCGATGTCGATGGATTTATCCAGCGGGCTGCCAATGCGCAGCTTGTCCATGCGGGCTTTGAGCTTGGTGTAAAAACGCTCCGCGATGCCTTCCTGTACCAACAGGCGCGAGCCTGCGCAGCAGACCTGTCCCTGATTGAACCAGATCGCATCGACCAGGCCCTCAACCGCAGAATCCAGATCGGCGTCGTCAAAGACGATATAGGGCGACTTGCCGCCTAGTTCGAGCGTCAGCGCCTTGCCCGTGCCTGCGGTGGCTTCGCGAATGCGACGCCCCACCGAGGTGGAGCCGGTAAAGGCGATCTTGTCTACATCAGCGGCAACGATCATCTCGCCCACGGCACCGTCACCGGTGACGATATTGACCACGCCCTTGGGCAGGCCGGCCTGTCGGCAGATATCGGCAAAAAGCAGCGCGGTGAGCGAGGTGTATTCCGCCGGTTTCAGCACCACGGTATTGCCCATTGCAATGGCGGGCGCGACCTTCCAGGCCAGCATCAAGAGCGGGAAGTTCCAGGGGATGATCTGGCCGCAAACACCTAGCGCCTCTGCGTCGGGCAACTCGCTTTCCATCAGCTGGGCCATGCCCGCGTGATAATAGAAATGCCGCTGCGCCAGCGGGATATCAATATCGCGGCTTTCCCGGATCGGCTTGCCGTTGTCCATGGTTTCCAGCACCGCAAAGAGGCGAGAGTGTTTCTGCAACAGCCGGGCGATGGCATAGAGGAACCGTGCACGACCCGGGCCGCCGAGTTTCTCCCATTTGGGCTGCGCCTTACGGGCTGCGGTAACGGCCGCATCCACATCCACTTGGCTGGCCTGGCTCAGAGTGGCAAGCACCTCGCCACTGGCGGGGTTGCGGCTGTCAAAGCCATCTTGAGGGCTGGTGAATTCCCCATCGATGAAATGGCCAAAACGGTCGCCTTGATCGACCAGCCAGGCCAGTGCTTCAGCGGCATTTTCGGGGGCAGGGCCATAGTCCATTGAGTCGAACTTCTCTTTGATGGTCATGTCTGATGCTCCTTCAGGCCGAGGCGTGGCGGTAGCTGGCGGAATAGGCGCCGGTGGTGTGATGTTCGAGCTGGCGTTCGATGTCGTTGAGCAGCGATGAGGCGCCAAAGCGGAACAGATCCGGCTGTAGCCAGCGATCCCCCAGTTCTTCCTTGATCAGCGACAGATAGACCAGCGAATCCTTGGCCTTGGAAATGCCACCGGCAGGTTTGTAGCCGACGCGGAAACCGGTGCGATCATAGTAGTCGCGGATGGCGCGGATCATCACCAGGCTGACAGGTAGCGTGGCATTGACACTTTCCTTGCCGGTGGAGGTCTTGATGAAATCCGCCCCGGCCATCATGCAGATCAATGAGGCCCGCGCCACATTGCGCAGGCTTCCCAGCTCTCCGGTGGCAAGGATGGCCTTGACATGGGCCTCACCACAGGCGGCGCGAAAGGCTTTCATTTCATCATAGAGCGCCTGCCAGTTGCCCGCGAGCACATGGCGGCGCGAGATCACGATGTCGATCTCCTTGGCGCCGGCCTTGACGCTTTCCTTGATCTCGGCCACCCGCAGATGAAAAGGCGACAGTCCGGCGGGGAACCCGGTGGAGACCGCAGCAACCGGAATGCCGGTGCCCTCCAGTGCCTTGACCGCTGCGGGGATCATCTCGTGGTAGACGCAGACGGCGCCGGTGGTGATTGGGGCCATGTCGAGCGCCTGCATGATGTCGCTCCGCACCGGCTGGCGCGCCTTGGCACAGAGGCGGCGCACGCGCTCTTCGGTGTCATCGCCGGACAGGGTGGTCAGGTCGATGCAGGTCACGGCCTTCAAGAGCCAGGCGGCCTGATAGTCCTTTTTGACGCTGCGCCTTGCAGACAGCGTGGCACAGCGGCGCTCGATCGCAGAGGTATTGGCCTGCACGCCAGTGACCCAGTCGAGGTCAAGCGCCATACCGGGGTTGCGGGGCTCCTGTGCCAGCGCCAGCGGCTGTGTATGTTCCAAGGTTTGGCTTTCCATTCCGGGGGATCCTCAACAGAGTTCTGCGCGAAAGTCGCACGGGTGCGGCATCTTGGCAAGTAAGCCGGGCGGCGGAGGTGGCAAAATTTGACCTTTTGGACAAATGTCACAAAAGTTTTGTTGAGAATAATTCTCATTTTCATTGACTAAGTTGAGAATCGTTCTCATATTCCCTTCAAGTTCGATATTTCAGGAGCCTTCGATCAATGAAACTCACGCGACGCACCATTATGGGAATGATGATGTCCCTTGCCCTGCCCTTTATGGCAGCAGGCGCCCAGGCAGAGGCGCCGCTGAAGTTGGTGGCGACCACAGGGATGATCGCCGATGCGGCCCGTCAGGTCGGGGGAGACCAAGTTGAGGTCAAAGCCCTGATGGGGCCTGGGGTGGATCCGCATGCTTACCGCCAGACGCGTTCTGATATCGTGGCCATGACCCGCGCAGATCTGGTTCTGTGGCACGGGTTGTACCTAGAGGCGCAGATGGAAGAGTTCTTTCATGATCTGGAGCGCAAGCGCACAGTTGTTGCCGTGGCCGAAGGCCTGCCCAAGGATGTGCTGCGCGGCCATGACGACTATGCGGATAAGTTCGACCCGCATGTCTGGATGACTCCTGCCCTTTGGAAACTGGTTGTGACCGAGGTTCAAGAGGCCCTGACCGCAGCCCGTCCCGAGGCCGCAGAACTGTTCGCCGCTAACGCAGCGGCGCATTTGGCAGATCTGGATCGGTTGATCGCTTATGGCGGTAACGTTCTGGCACGGGTTCCGGAAAATAATCGTGTCCTCCTCTCGGCGCATGATGCCTTTGGCTATTTTGGTCGCGACTACGGGTTCGATGTTCTGGGTATTCAGGGCATCTCAACCCAGTCAGAGGCTGGCCTGAACCGCATTGGCGAGCTGGTAGACCTGCTGGTTGAGCGCAACATCAAGGCGGTTTTTGTCGAAAGCTCGGTTTCGGATCGCTCGGTACGGGCCCTGATCGAAGGGGCGGCTGCCCGGGGGCATGAGGTCTCTATCGGGGGAGAGCTGTTCTCAGATGCAATGGGAGCTGATGGCACCTATGAGGGCACATACCTGGGCATGCTGGATCACAATATGACCACGATCTCCAGAGCCCTGGGCGCGGCGGATATTCCGGCACGTGGCATGGATGGAAAACTCTCGGCGGGTTTGTGACCATGTCCGTGGAAATCGTGAAAACCCAGCCCGAAGACGCCACAATCAGTGCTCAGGCTCAGGATGCCAAGATCGCGCAGAGTCCGCTTGCCATTCGCGGGCTCACCGTCAGCTATGGTGAAAAACCAGCCGTTTTCTCGGTGGATATGACGGTTGAGCCGGGGCAGATGACAGCGATCATTGGCCCCAACGGAGCCGGGAAATCCACCCTGCTCAAGGCTGCACTGGGTATCGTTGCACCGGTCTCTGGCCGGGTCTCAGTCTTTGGCCGCTCCTTGGCGGAACAACGCGCCCGGATTGCCTATGTGCCACAACGCGCCAGCGTTGATTGGGATTTCCCGACCCGGGTGATCGATGTGGTGCTGATGGGGCTTTACCGCGAGCTGGGGCTGCTGGGCTGGATCAAGGGCGGGCATCGCGCCAAGGCGCTGGACTGCCTGGAGCGTGTCGGCATGGGCGATTTTGCCGCCCGCCAGATTGGCCAGCTCTCCGGTGGTCAGCAACAGCGGGTGTTTCTGGCCCGTGCCCTGGCCCAGGGGGCGGACCTCTATCTGTTGGACGAACCCTTTGCCGGGGTGGATGCGGCCACGGAAAAGGCGATCATCTCGGTGCTGAAATCCCTGCGCGAGGCGGGCAAGACGGTGGTTGTGGTGCATCACGATCTGGCCACCGTGACCGAGTATTTTGACAGGGTCTTCCTGATCAATACCCGCCGCGTAGCCGAAGGTCCGGTGGCAGAGGCCTTTACCGAAGAGACCCTGCAGGCGGCCTATGGCGGGCGGCTCGCGACCTCGCAAATTGACAAACTGGCCAGGGCCTGAGGGGGCAATCTATGTTACTGGACGCTCTGCTCCTGCAGCTTGGCTATAACGCCACGCTGGTGGCGATTGGCGCCGCCCTTCTGGGCACCGCTGCCGGCATCACCGGGACCTTTCTGTTTCTGCGCAAACGCGCACTGGTGTCAGATGCGGTCAGCCATGCGACCCTGCCGGGCGTTTGCATTGCCTTCCTGCTGATGGCCTTTGCGGGTGGTGATGGGCGCAATCTGGCGGGGCTTTTGGCGGGCTCGGCTGTCTCTGCCGGGATTGGCCTCTGGTGCATGAACTGGCTGACCCGCAACACCCGTCTGGCCGAAGACGCAGCCATTGGCGCGGTTCTGTCGGTGTTCTTTGGCTTTGGCATTGTACTGCTTACGGTTATCCAAACACTCGGCGTTGGCCGTCAGGCTGGGCTCGAGGGTTTCCTGCTCGGCTCCACCGCTGGCATGCTCTATAGCGACGCGGTGGTGATCGCAGCGGGCGGCGCGGTGACGCTGTTCCTGGTCTTGCTGACCCGTCGCCCCATGACCCTGGTGGCCTTTGACCCGGAATATGCCGCTGCACGTGGCCTGCCGGTGGATCGCATCGACATGCTGATGATGGGTCTGGTCATGGCCGTGACGGTTGTCGGACTGAAGATCGTTGGGTTGATCCTCATTGTGGCGCTGCTGATCATTCCTGCCGTTACCGCGCGGTTCTGGACGGAACGGTCCGAATATGTGGTTTTGCTGGCCGGACTGTTTGGCGGGGTTGCCGCCTATCTGGGGGCGGCTCTGTCTGCCTCGGCGCCAAATCTTCCGACGGGACCGCTGATTGTTCTGGTCAGTTTTGCCCTCTTTGCCCTATCGCTGTTTCTGGCCCCCAATCGGGGTGTTCTGGCGGCGGTTCTGCGTCATCTGCGGTTTCAGCGCCGGGTGCATCTGCGCCAGGGATTACTGGCATTGGCTCAGGGCCAGGCCATCTATGAAAGCCTGACCCTGCGCCTGCTGCGCCGTGCCGATCTGGTGCGTGCAGATGGGGTGGCAACTGGTAAAGGCAAGGCCCGCGCGGCCAAGGCTTTGCGCGATGAGCAGCGTTGGGAAGTGGTGCGTAGTGACGTCACACAGGAGGCCGCAGCGGCGCTCTATGATGGGCTGCGCGATATCGAGACGGTGCTGACACGGGATCAGATTCAGGAAATAGACCGCCGCATTGGTGGCCCACGCGAGGTAGCCTCATGAGCGGTGAAGAGTTTGTTCCCCTGTCGCTGACGCCAATGCTGATTGGCATCTTTGCGGCCATAGCCTGCGCCCTACCGGGGAATTTCCTGTTGCTGCGCCGACAGGCGCTGATTGGCGATGCCATCAGCCATGTGGTGCTGCCAGGCATTGTCGTGGCCTTTTTGCTGACGGGAGTGATTGCCGCCTGGCCCATGATGCTGGGCGCTGCCGGAGCGGCGATTGTTGCCGTGGTGATGATCGAGGCGATCCGCCGCCTGGGTCGGATTGAGCCGGGTGCGGCCATGGGCGTGGTCTTTACCACCATGTTTGCCGGCGGTGTCCTGCTGCTGGAGCAGACCGATACCTCAACCGTGCATCTGGATGTGGAACACGCGCTTTATGGCAACCTGGAAAGCCTGATCTGGCTGGATGCCACCGGTTGGGCCTCGCTGCTGGACCCGCAGGCGCTGCGATACCTGCCCTCCGAGTTGCCACGGATGGCGCTGACCCTGCTGGGCGTGTGCCTGTTCACTGCGGTGTTCTGGCGGGCGCTGAAGATCTCGACCTTCGACGAGGGCTTTGCCCGCACCATGGGTATCCGCACCAATCTGCTGGGACTGGGGCTGGTGATCACCGCCGCCGTTGCGGCAGTGGCGGCCTTTGATGCGGTTGGATCGATCATTGTCATTGCCATGTTCATCTGCCCGCCTGCGGCGGCGCGGATGATGACCAACCGTCTGGAGGCGCAGATCGCCTGGAGTGTGCTTTACGCAGTGCTTTCAGCGGTACTCGGCTATGTTCTCGCCGGTTTTGGCCCCCTCTGGCTTGGTGGCGCGGATGCGGTCAGCGCGGCGGGTATGATCGCCACGGTTTCTGGCGTGATCTTGGCGATCACTGCTCGATTTGGCCCCTGCCGGGGCCGTTCCGGGGCGCCAGCTGCGGCCTGAGGTAGGTTTGAGCCGATCTCAGGGCAAAGGATTCAGAGCAAAGGATGGATGGTCATGCCAAAGCGCGGCCCTCATTTTTGTTCCCCTCTTGTTCGATTTTTACGCCGGACCCGGTGGTAGAATCGGGGGAAGCTGCTAAATTTAGCGGTATGAGCAGCCAAGACCCCCATATCAGCGATTCTGATCGCCCGACCATTCGTCAGCTTGATGACAGTGCAATCAACCGTATCGCCGCTGGCGAGGTGGTGGAACGCCCGGCTTCGGCCGTCAAGGAACTGGTGGAAAACGCCATTGATGCGGGCGCACAGCGCATCACCATCGAGATTGCCGATGGCGGCAAGACCCTGATCCGGGTGACCGATGATGGTTGTGGCATGACCTCGCGGGATCTGCCGCTGGCGCTGTCGCGCCATGCCACCTCCAAGATCGACGGGACGGATCTGCTCAATATTCATACCTTTGGCTTTCGTGGCGAGGCGCTGCCCAGTCTGGGGGCGGTTGGACGGCTGACCATTACCAGCCGGGCTGCAGGTCATGACGCGGCCATGATCCGGGTGGCGGGGGGCAAGATGGAGCCGGTGCGACCGGCAGCCCTGCGCGCGGGCACGATAGTTGAGCTGAGCGATTTGTTTTATGCCACCCCGGCACGGCTGAAATTCATGCGCACGGATCGTGCGGAATCTCAGGCGATTGGCGATGTGGTCAAACGGCTGGCCATGGCGGAACCCTCGGTGGGCTTTACCCTACGCGATGTCTCGGGCGGCGGCGAAGGGCGTGTGACCTTCCGCGCTGATCCCCTGACTGGCGATCTGTTTGATGCGCTGCACGGGCGGTTGGCCTCGGTGCTGGGGCGCGAATTTGCCGAAAACGCGCTCAAGATCGACGCCACGCGCGATGGTATCCGGCTGTTTGGCTATGCGGCGCTGCCGACCTATTCGCGCGGGGCTGCAGTGGCGCAATTCCTGTTTGTGAACTCGCGGCCCGTGAAGGACAAGATGCTGACGGGGGCGCTGCGCGGGGCCTATTTTGATTTCCTCAGCCGGGATCGCCACCCGGCGGCGGCCCTGTTTATTGACTGCGACCCAACCCTGGTGGATGTGAACGTGCATCCGGCCAAATCCGAAGTGCGCTTTCGCGATCCCGGTCTGGCGCGGGGGCTGATCGTCTCGGCGCTGCGGCACGCCCTGGCCGAGGCCGGGCATCGGGCCTCAACCACGGTTGCCGGGGCAACTTTGGGCGCGATGCGTCCCGAAGCACCCACTGCCAGCGGTGCGGCGCGGGTCTATCAGATGGACCGTCCCTCCTATGGCGCACGAAGCCTGTCTTACGCGGCGCAATCCCCGGGACAGCCGCAAGAGGTGTCCGAGCCTGCGCCGCCACCGGCAGCGCCGGGGTTTGCAGAGTTCCAAAGTGCCTACAGTGGTCGCGTCACCGAACCAGAGGCCCCGGGGCCAATGTCACATGCGCCCGAGGCTCCCGCGCCCGGGGCCGAAGCCCTGCCATTGGGGGCGGCACGCGGGCAGGTGCATGAAAACTACATCATCGCCCAGACCGCAGATGGGATGGTTATTGTTGACCAGCACGCTGCCCATGAGCGGCTGGTCTATGAAAAGCTGAAGCATCAGATGGCAGAAAACGGTGTGGCTGCCCAGGCGCTGCTGATCCCGGAGATTGTCGAGCTGGGCAGCAATGACTGTGCCCGATTGCTGACCCATGCCGAGGCTCTGAGAAAATTTGGCCTCGGGCTGGAAGCTTTCGGCGGAAATGCTGTCGCCGTGCGTGAAACCCCTGCCATTCTGGGGGAGGTAAATGCGGAGGCCATGGTGAAAGATATCTTGGATGAGCTGGACGATCAGGGTGAAAGCCAGCTGGTGCAGGCGCGCCTTGAGGCGATCCTGAGCCGGGTCGCCTGCCATGGCTCGATTCGCTCGGGCCGTCGCATGCGCGGTGAAGAGATGAATGCACTACTGCGCGAGATGGAGGCGACGCCTCACTCCGGCCAATGCAACCATGGCCGCCCGACCTATGTGGAGCTGAAGCTGGCCGATATCGAACGGCTGTTCGGGCGTAGCTGATGGAGGGCATGTCCGAGGCGCTGCAATCGATGGAAGAGCTCTGGTTGCTGATCCTGCTGGCGGCAGGCTTTGCCGCTATGCTCTTGATCCTGCTATTGTTGTCGCTGCGGGCCTCGGCGCGGGTGGCGCGGGCGATGCTGCCTTTGTCGGGGCAGATTGGTCAACTGGGGCAATCGGTGCAGCAGCTACAGGGCGGTTTGCAGCATGTGTCTGACACCCAGGCCACGGCGCAGGTGCAGATGGTGCAGACGGTTGAGGCGCGGCTGACAGCGGTGCAGCAGCATATGAACGACCGCCTTGCCGATAACGCGCTGCGTCAGGCCCAGTCCATGGCACAGATGCAGGAGCGCATGCAGGAAAGCCTGCATGGCAGCAGCAAGCGCACGGTGACATCGTTGACCCAGTTGCAGGAACGTCTGGCAGCGATCGACAAGGCGCAGGATAATATCACCAAGCTCTCGGGCGATGTGCTGGGGCTGCAGGACATCCTGTCCAACAAACAGACCCGGGGTGCCTTTGGCGAAATCCAACTGTTTGATATCGTCTCCAAAGCCCTGCCGGCGGGCAGCTTTACCCTGCAGGCCACCCTCAGCAATGGCAAACGCGCCGATTGTCTGGTGCATCTGCCCAATCCACCGGGGCCAATTGTCATCGACAGCAAATTCCCGCTGGAACCCTATGAGGCGCTGCACCGGGCTGAGAGCCGCGATGAGAAAGCCTATGCCATAAGGCAGATGAAGGCGGCGCTGCGGGCCCATATCACCGCAATCTCGGAAAAATACATTATCGAGGGCGAGACGGCTGAAGGGGCGCTGATGTTTCTGCCCTCGGAGGCGGTCTATGCCGAGCTACATGCAAATTTTTCGGCGGTGGTGCGGGAAGGCTTTGCCGCCAAGGTCTGGATTGTCTCGCCCACCACCTGCATGGCGACGCTCAATACCATGCGCGCCATTCTCAAGGATGCGCGGATGCGGGAGCAGGCTGGGGCGATACGATCAGAGCTGGGGCTCTTGTATCGCGATATGGAACGCTTAGGTGAGCGGGTAAGTAATCTGGATCGCCATTTTGGCCAGGCTGCCAAGGATATAGCAGAGATCCAGGTCAGCGCCGAGAAGGCAGGAAAACGGGCCCGACGTTTGGACAATTTCGATTTTGAAGAGATCGCTGGCGAGACCACCGGCAATATTGTGTCTCTGGAGCAAAAGAACCCATGACAGCCATGTCGCTCGACACCCGATTGTTGCATCAGGCAGAGGTGAAGGTGGAGCGGATCGTAGCGGTGCTGCGGATCGGTGTTGCCCTCTGTCTGCTTGGGGCCTTTTTGTTCCTGGTGCAGGGGGAGGGCGCAGATCAGCCCTATCTGCGGGTCCAATGGCTGCTCGCCTTTATGACACTGGTCTTTTACTTTCTGTTGGGAGGCCTGTCTTACTGGCTCGCCACCTCGGGGCGGTTCCGCCGTTGGATGGTCTGGCCTGCGGTCACCCTGGACTGCGTCTTCATGTTGGTGAACACCTGGGCCGGTCTCAGCAATACCGGCCTTCCGGGAGAGTTGACCTTTTTGCTGCCACCCACCTGGCTGGTGCCGGTGATCCTGGGGTTTGCGGTGCTGCGCTTTAACCCCTATTTGCAGGCCTATTGCGTTGCGCTTGTTGTTGGCGGTCTGGCCTGTCTGACCTTTTGGCAGCCGGAAGAGGTGACGCCCTTTATCGCAGCAAGAGCCGAAATCATGGTCATGCAGCCGCCCAATATGGTGCGGGTGGTTATGATCGCCATGGGTGGGTTGGTGCTGGTGGTGGCGGCCTATCGAACGCGGAAACTGCTGCACAGCTCGATCGAAGATGCGCGGGCGCGGGCCAATCTCACCCGGTATCTGCCAGCCCAGATGGCGGACCGCCTGGCGGCGGGTGAGTTGAGCGAGCTGCGCCAGGGGCGACAGCAGGAAATGCTGGTGATGTTTGTCGATATCCGTGGCTTTACCAATTGGTCCGAGGGCCGGGCACCGGAAGAGGTGGGGGCCTATATCAGCGAGTTCCGCCGTCGGGTCCAACGGGCGGTCAGCGCAAATGACGGCATGATCGACAAATTCATTGGTGACGCTGCGATGATCCTGTTTGAGGGCGAGAGTGCAGCGTGCCGGGGTTTGGGCTGTGTTGATGATCTGTTGGCAGAACTGAAAGATTGGAGCGGCGAACGACAGGCGGCGGGGCGCAATCCGGTTCGCGTCGGGATCGGGCTGCATCTGGGGGAGGTCTTTTCCGGAGTGGTCGGCGATGCCCAGCGTTTGGAGTATTCGGTCTTTGGCGATACGGTGAATACGGCAGCGCGCCTGGAAGAGCTGACCAAGGCGGCAAGGCATGATGTTATTGCCTCGGCGGCGGTGCTGAAGGCTGCAGGAAACGCGCCCGCGCGCACGGGTTGGACGGCTCTGCCGGCGGAGCATCTGCGCGGGCGCAGCAGCGGAGTCGAGATCTTCGGGCGGGGGCAGGTCGCAGCCGCAGAGGCCTAGCCTAGGCCATTGGCAGGCATTGGAAGTTTATTGCCCCAGATCAAAGACCCCCGTGCTGCGCTGCTGTCTGATGCCGGGTGACGGCGAACAGAAGGAGACAGACAATGTTGGAGATTTCCACACGCAAGGTTGCCCAGGTGGCGCTGATGGCCCGGGAACTGGGGCGGGCTGAAGGCGAGCTGCGGGCCTTTATCGAGCGGCTAGGCATGGATGAGCAGGCTGAACTTACCGCAGTGATGTGGATTGGCCGTGGCAGTTTTGAACCCGAAGAACTGGCGGAAGCCATCGCAACCGCCAAGTCTGAAGCCTCTACCCCGACGGCTGACTACCTGATCGGCACACCCCATCTGGCTGATAATATCGAGGCGGGCCTTGATGCGCTGGGCGTGGATGTGCAGGACGTCGAGGGGGATGTGATCGGCCGCTAGGTCGATCAACACCGGATTGGCTGGGCGGTACGATCAGAGCTGCGGTACCGCCAATTTTAAATCATTGGCTTCGGCACGGCTAAGCTGCTGGCCCTGTTTACGCTTGAGCAGCACCTCGCGAGCGCGGGCATATTGGTTATCCTGCCAGAAGATCATGCAGCCATTGCAGCCCTTGCCACAACAGCCCTCGACCCCAACGCGATTGGTTTTGAAGCGGCGCTCATTACCGTCTTCTTCGATGCTTTTGGCCAGGGCATTGCGGCGTTTCTCATAGGCCTTTGGGTTTTCCTTGCCGGTGATTTCCAGCCCCTGGGTGAGCTTGTCAAAGCGCACCCGGTTCCACTGCTCTTCGGTCAGGGCGCGTTCTTTTCGCATCACGGAGTACTGCGGGAAACGCGCCTTCAGATCCTCGATGTCTTCGTGATCAAACAGGGTGAAGGGCAGGCGGATCACAGTTTTGGTGCTGCCCTGTACGACCTCGGTGCGCTTGCCACTCGCGGCATTTTCAAAATCATAGACCCGCAACAACACGGTTTCGCGGGCGATGGGAGAGACAAATTCCAGCACCTCGCCGGCCATCAGCTTGTTCTTTACCTCGACGTGGAAGGCATCATCCGTCACCTCGGTGACAACCCCGGCATATTCCCACTGCGCCAAGGACGCGGTGTGCTCGTAGTTATGGGCGTAATTGGTCAGGCGCCCCTCGTGGAAGGCCAGGGTGTAGCCGCGATTCCCCACGGCTTCCAACTCGCGCATGTAGGGCTTGGGGTCCCAGTATTCCGGATCGGCGTAGTAATCATCAATCGCCATGCGGTAGGCGCGGGCGACGATGGCGCAGTAGTATTCTGACTTGCCGCGGCCCTCGACCTTCAGGCTGTCAACGCCGATCTCCAGATACTCGTTCAGCTTGGGCATGATGCAGAGATCTTTGGAGTTGAGGATATAAGAGCCGCGGGCGTCCTCCTCGATCGGCATCAGCTCACCGGGTCGGCAGCCCTCTTCGAGCAGGAACTCGAACATATCGGCATTGTCATCGGTGATCTGCAGATCCTGCACCGTGCCATCCTTGAGCCGCATCCGGAAAGTGTAGTTCCAGCGGCAGGAATTGGCGCAATTGCCCTGGTTGGCGCCGCGCTCGGCCATGAAATTCGACAGCAGGCAGCGCCCGGAGTAGGTCATGCACATGGCGCCATGCACAAAGGCCTCCAGCTTGATATCCGGGCATTTCACGCGGATCTCTTTCAACTCGGCAAAGGAGACTTCACGCGCCAACACGCAAAGCTCAGCCCCCTGATCCTGCCAGAATTTCACCGAGAGCCAGGAACAGATATTGCTCTGGGTGGAGATATGCAGCGGCAGCTCGGGCGCGCGGTCCTTTACGTATTGGAACACGCCGGGGTCGGCGATGATCAGCCCGTCGGGGCGCACCTTGCGGACGGTCTCAATGTATTCGTCCAGCTTGTCGATGTCTTTGTTATGGGAGAACAGGTTCAGCGTCAGATAGGCGCGCCGCCCATGGGTATGGCAGAATTCCACACCCTCAATCACTTCTTCGAGCGAGAACTCGGACTTGGTGCGCAGGGACATATCCGGGGTGCCCAGATAGACCGCATCCGCCCCGTACAGGATCGCGAGCTTGAGCTTGCGCAGGTTGCCTGCGGGCATCAAGAGTTCGGAACGATGTTCGGGAGATGTCGCGGAGCTGGTCATAGGCTTGGGTCTCTTCACCAGGACTGGAAAAGCGCGCCTATAGTGCAAGCCGGGTTGTCGCGATTTGATCTAGCGCAAATTGGCGCAGATGTGATCAGGCCAGCCCAGCAAAAAGCCGGGCTGGCAAGGCGGCGCTCCCTTCCGCCACAGGATGCGCCTGCGGTGGTCAGCTTTTCAGCGAGCAGGTGTTGATACCCAGAATTGAATAGAGCGGGCAATTGCCCAGCAACCCGGTGGCCAGGGGCACAATCCCGATCAAACCCCAAAGCGACTGTGGGCCAATAAAGACAAGTGAGAGCAGAACGATACCGGCGATGACGCGCAGGGTACGGTCAATTTTGCCTTCGTTTTTGGTCATGGGAGATCTCCTATTTAAGCTGTTGCCAAAAGCATAGCAAAAAGAAGATGTGAGGCGCGGTGACAGAGTCACCACCCTGGCAAAGAAAGTTATTTTTGTTCTGAAGTCTGCGCCAGCTCAGACGAATTGCAGATTCGAATACCGTCAGGGAGCTGTTCGACTATACCACGGCGGGCAAATTCCGCCAGGCGACGCGAGACATAGGCCCGGCCAGAGGCGGTTTCGGCGGCCAGGGCGGTGTGGGTGACGTGCACCACCCCTGTAGCATCGACAAGACGCAGCAGGACCTTGGCGAGCCGGGCGTCAAACCCTGTCAGGGCGACATCTTCGATCAATTGCTGATACTCACTGAACCGCAGCGCGACCGAGGTCAGCACCGTATTGCGAAAGTTCTCATCCTGTTGCATCACCTGGCGAAACTGGCCAGCCGGGATCAGATCTCCTTGCAGGTCTTCCTCAACAACGCCTTCGGCGGCATAGGTCTGGTCTTCGATCAGGCAGGTAAAGGTCTGCAGGCAAACTTCGCCGGGATGCACCCGGTAAAGCACCACTTCACGGCCACTGCTGCCGGTCAGGGTGACCTTGATACAACCCTGTTTCAGGATAAGAAATCCGGGGCACTCCTGTCCGGGGCTGAATAGAATTGTCCCCTTTGGGGCGGTGAATTTTTTTGCGAGACTCAACAGGGCTACTCCAGACGCAATTGCTGATACCGGATACCAGCGCGCCGGGGAGTGCAAGCCTGATCCAGATTTCCAGCCGGAAGAAACAAAAAGGGCCCGCTTGCGCAGGCCCTTTGAAAGGTCGGTTATCTGTTGCCTCAGGCCAGACGGTCTGTGACGTCCAGATGTTGGGCCAACTTGTTGATCTCGCCCATCCAGTTTTCCACCAGGGTGGCATCGCTGGGAGCGGCACTGACACCGGGGGCGATCTTGCCGTTCATCACCGCCTCGATGGCAAAGGAGACCGGGAAGGAGACCAGACGCGCCATGGCGGTGCCGCGCGCGTCACCCCAGGCATCCATCACATAGGTCTTGTGCCAGAGGGTCTCGCCAGCTTTCTCGGCCTTCAGGTCTACGCAAAGCACCACCCGGTCGGGTTCGCCCTCGTCGTAAGAATTCTCCTCCCAGAACTGATCCGACATTTCCTTCAGACGGGCGTCACCGGCTTCGCCTTCCAGGGTTTCGACTTCTTTGAAGACCCCATCCCAGGCCTCGGTCCAGCCGTTCAGGCGCAGGGTGCCGCGGACAAATTCCTTTACCTTCCAATCCGAGCCAAATTCGTACTGCCCCATGAAGGGCAGGGAATCGCGGTTTGGATAGACTTCAAAGCTCTCGGGTGTTGGCAATGGTGCGTCAAAGGTAGAGATCGCATCCCAGGGGCGGGCGACGTCGAATTCTTTGAAATCACGAATGGATTTTGACGGCGAACGCAGGGCTTTCAACACCCCCAGCGGCGACCAGCTGAACTTGTAGCGAAACGGGTTCGCTACCTTGGGAATGCCACCGCAATAGGACAGAAAGCTGACCTCATTGGCGGCGTCAAAGGCGGCGGAGGCCTTGTATTCATCCACCAGCGCATGGGCCATCAGATGGTCGATACCAGGGTCCAGGCCGACTTCGTTCACCAGGGCCACACCGGCCGCTTTGGCCTTGTCATTCAGCGCGCGCATTTCCGGTGCGATATAGGACGACGACACAAAATGCGCCCCCTTGGAGATCGCCAGTTCCGCCAGCGGCACGTGCCAGTCGCCGGGCAGCATCGAGACGACAACATCCGCCGGGCTGAGCATTTCGCCCAGGTTGTTGATGTCAAAGACATGGATGTTGGAGGTGAGATCGCCAACCGCCTCGCGGGCCTTGTCGGCTGTGCGGTTCCAGACCGCGACATCGTGGCCGGCCTCCAGCAGGCGACGCAGGCCGGGGATGGCAGACAGGCCAGTGCCGCACCAATGAATAGTCATGAGAGTTCTCCCTTATTTGTAGCGTAGTTTGGCGGCAACAATGCTCACCACAATGAGAATGGCGCAGAAATTGGCCAGGATGATCGGCCAGTCTCCCACCATCAGCCCGTAGCAGAACCACAGGCTGACAGTGAGCAGAAACATCAGATTTGCCGGCAAGGACAGGCCAGAGGTGTCGCGGCTTGCCCAGGCTTTCCAGGCCTGGGGGACCCAACAGACAGTGCCCATGAAGGCCGCAAAATATCCGACATAGAGTTCCATCAGGCGGGTACAAATTCGCGGAAGGTCGCCTCGGCCCGACCCCAGACACCGGACTTTAGGTCAATCAGTGTCAGGAGTGAGGGCAGCAGCTGTGCGGCATAGTCTTCAGAGCTTTCCACCGGCAGCATCGAGGGCAGGTTGTCGATCGCCATCACATCCATCACCGGATCATTGGCGACCCGCAGGGCGGGGGCCTCCCAGCTGGTGGCCTGATCATAGACCGGCACCGGGTTGTAATCGCTGTCGGGGTCGCAGGCGACATCGCCGATTGCTGTCAGTTTGCGCGCGGCGGTTAGCGCCTCGGCAGGCACAAAGACGGGGGTGCCGGGGCGGGCAAAGATGCAGTTGAGGAACAGATCATGCTGCAGGATCTCGGGGAAGGGGCCGCCGCTTGCGGTCTCCGCCATATCCCACTTGGTGACCGTGATTCCCATGGCCTCGCACAGATCCGCGGCGCCAGTGCCAACCCTGCCCATAGCGCCGATAACGATGGCCGTAGGGACATCCGCCTGCACGGCTTCCAGTTCAGCGCTTAGCTCGGCCAGCAGGGCGTCTTTGCCGGGGTAAACCCCAACCGGGCCACAGATCTCGCCGCGTTGCTGGGCGCACCAGCTCTTGAGGGTGACAGCCGCGCCCGCATAGCCGGCCCAATAGCCAAAGGCGGCAACCCGGCGGCCAGCCTCATCCACCAGATACTCCAGATCATAGAGCGTGCCGCCACCAGCGGTAAAACGATCCAGCAGCGCCTTGCCCGAGTGCTGGCCCTTGAAGGCATGACCAAACATGATGTGGCGATGTGGCAGTGGGGTGCCATCCTCTGGCAGTTCTTTCAGGCCAAAGATGATGGCATCGTTTGGGGCTGTGGGCCAGGAATTCTCCGGTGCGATCTCACAGCCGGCATCGATATAGCCCTGCAGGGGGATGGCCCGCACCGCGCTCTCCTCCACGGTGACCTTGATTCCGCCTGACAGGAGCGCCTTGGCGCCTTCGGGCGTCAGGCCAACGCGGTCTTCATTGGGGCGCTGTTCGGCCCGTACCCAGAGATGTGTCATTGTGGGATCCTTTAGAGCATGTCCTTGGCATAAACGGCGCGCACCGAGTCGCGCTGTTCCATTGCCGTCATGAAGGACTGTATTTTTGGAAAATCTGCAAGGGTGACACCATCGCCTGCCAGCCAGGTGCAGACCACATAGAGATAGCAATCCGCCAGGCTGATCTCGTCCCCTAGCACAAAGGGGCCGCGCAGCCCGTATTGGCTGAGATGGGCGCAGCTGTCCGCCATGGTCTGTGGCACTTTGGCCTGCATATCCTTGTAGCTAGAGGTCTTGCTGGCCCAGCGGCTGCCGCGCATTTTATGGGCGTGGTTCACATGCATGGTGGAGGCCAGGTAGTACATCACCTCGCGCATCCGGGCGAGCAGCACCGGGTCGCTGGGGCGCAGGCCTGCTGCGGGAGCGATATCAGCGATGTAGTCCAGCAGGGCGCCGGTCTCGGTCAGGATGCCGCCATCCACCGCCAATGCCGGCACCCGGGACTTGGGGTTGATCTGCGCATAGGCGGGGCTCAGATGTTCTTTGTCGGCAAAGCTGATCTTGATGGCCTCGTAATCGAGCCCGGCCTCTTCCAGTGCGATGGCTACAGCAACCGAAATGGTGCCAGAGGCGTAATAGAGTTGCATGTCGGATCTCCTGTTGGGGCTTGGCCTCAGATTGGGGTCTGGCCGTTATAGATGAGTTTGCGCGTATTGCCGATCCGCTGTGTCCAGATGCGGCACAGCGTTGAACAGCACCGGGCTCAGATGACCGCCAATGGGAAACAGCCGATGCATTGAGGTGTTCATGATCGCCAGAGCCATGCGGGCCATGCCATCGGTGTCCAGCCCCATGGCCTGACGCATGGCCATCGAGATAAAGCCACCAGAGGTCACCACCAGGGCAGGACCGTCGCCTGCGGCAATCTCCGCCAGAACCGATTGGGTGCGGCTTTCAAAATCACGCCAGCTTTCTGGAGGGTTTTCAATTTCGCCCGCGGCCCAGGCTTTGAAAACCTTTGGCAGATGCGCGATAAATCCTTCACGCTCCTGCGGGATGGCTAGGCCATGCTGGGCCTCCATGGCCTGGGCCATGGTGAAATACTCCATCTCGTTGAGACGCGGATCCTGACTGACTTCAACACAGCCCATGCCTGCGGCGGTCTCGATATGGCGGGTGAGGGTGCCGCAGTAGACGCGTGGATGATGGGCAGCGCTGCTGTCCAGATAGCTCCCCAGCCAAGCCGCCTGCTGATGGCCCAGCGTGCTGAGCCGGTCATAGCTCACTTCATCGCGGGCCTCTGTGTTGGCCTGCCCGTGACGGACCAGGGTAATATGTGTCATGCACCGCATCCTATTGTCGTTTCCCCGAATTTCATAAGTGAGCGGGCGGTGACATGGAAGAGTGCGTTTTGGTTGCATACAACTTTTTGGTGTTGTGAAAAATTTTAAGGTCTTATAGGGCGATTTAAGGTTAAAAATGTTCGATTTGGCTATTTCGCCTCATTGAAGAGTAAATGTTCCAGAACCCCGTCTTGACCATTGCACTGCGAGCAAAGCCATGAACTATATCCCAGAATGTAAGAAGATCCTGTGTCTTTCGCCAAGAGACGATACCGGTCGCCGAACCCCCCAAGCAGAGGTAACCACATGACCCTGAACCCTGATCGCTTTCTCGAAGATCTGCATCGATTGGGATCCTTTGGGGCCTCGGGTGTGGGGAAGGGCGTTGTGCGTCCAGCCTTCACTGCGGTGGATATTGCAGCCCGGCGCTGGCTTGCCTCCCGAATGGAGGAGGCAGGATTGAAAACTCATTTTGACCCCATCGGTAACCTCTTTGGTCTCAACGGTGAGAAATCCCTGCTAATCGGCTCTCATAGCGACAGTCAGCCCGAGGGTGGTTGGCTGGATGGCGCCTTGGGCGTGGTGGCTGGGCTCGAGATTGCACGGGCTTCGATAGAGGCAGGTGGCCCACCGATCTCGGTGGCCAATTTCCAGGACGAAGAAGGGCGCTTTGGTGTTTTGACCGGTTCGGATGTCTGGACTGGCAGCATTTCTCTGGCTGAGGCGGATATGTTTACCGACACGGATGGGCTGGCGCTGGGCGCGGTTCGTGCCCGAATGGCAGGGCGAGCCCGTGAGTTTTTGCCCCATGACATGTTCACCGGTTTTCTTGAGATGCATATCGAGCAGGGGCCGGGCATGGATGTCTCAGGCGATCAGATTGGTGTGGTCAGCGATATTGTTGGCATTCGCGAGGTCCGTATCAAGATAACCGGCCGCCAGAACCATGCAGGCACCACGCCGATGGCGCTGCGCCAGGATGCGTTCCAGGCACTGTCCAATTTCAACCAGCGCATAAATGAGCGTTTTTCTGCAGTGGCGACCCCTGCCACGGTCTGGACGCTTGGGCATGCTGAAATCAGCCCTAATGCTTCCTCTGTTATACCGGGGGTAGCGCATTTCTCATTGCAATGGCGGGATGGGGATTTTGCGCGCCTGAATTATATGGAAACCATCCTGCGGGAGGTCGCAGAAGAAGTTTCCCGTGATCAGGACGTCAAGATCGAATTGGGCAAGGTTGGCGCGATTGAACCTGCTGCGATGGATCCGCGCCTTAAGGAGGCCCTGCGCAACGCGGCAGAGGAGCTTGCGCCAGGAAAATGGCTGGATCTGCCGTCAGGTGCGCTGCATGACGCGGCCAATGTGTCCCGTGTGATGCCTGCTGCGATGCTCTTTGTGCCCTCGATTGGTGGCATCAGCCATGCCTTTGATGAAGACACCAAAGAGGCGGATCTGGTGAAGGGGCTGGAAGTCCTGAACAGGGCGGCGCTTTCTGTGTGACCCTGTCCCAGGGCCGGGGTCAGCTGCGGGCATAGCCGCGTTTCAACATGCGGTTGCGATGCTTGTCTGCCGCCAGAGAGGCTTCACGCAGGTTGTCATAGTTGTTGATCACGCTCTGGCCATTGCTGCCCGCAAACCCCCATTCTCTGAGCACCGAAACCTCAGAAAACAGGTTTAGCGCCAGTTCAATCCGGTAGAAACGAGAGCGGCGGCTTTGCGCTTGGTTATAGAGAAGACAGGTGGCCATGAAGTGATTCTATACCAAGGCGATTCGCTTCGGCAAGAGCTGGATCAGCTCCAGGTCACATCGCCAAGGAAG
This sequence comes from Pseudophaeobacter sp. EL27, assembly GCF_900313025.1. Taxonomy (GTDB): domain Bacteria; phylum Pseudomonadota; class Alphaproteobacteria; order Rhodobacterales; family Rhodobacteraceae; genus Pseudophaeobacter. The sequence continues at coordinate 30,861 of NZ_OMPQ01000011.1, read as the reverse complement.
ATATAGCCGGCACCGTAGATCGTTTTGATCAGTCGGGGATTTTTGGGGTCTTCGCGCAGCTTGGTGCGCAGACGTGATACCCGTACATCCATGGCCCGGTCAAAGCTGTCACCGGCGCCGCCACCCAGGCTTTCCTGCATCTGCGCCCGCGAGATCAGGCGTTTTGGACTGTCGAGGAACAGACGCAGCACTTCGCCTTCGGCATGAGAAAACGGCACTTCGACGCCCTTGTCATCTTCGAGCAGATAGCGGTCAAAATGCGCCGTCCACCCGGCAAACTGAGCGGAGTTTCCACTTACCGGCTGGCTGCGGGGGCCAGACCGCAGGCGGGCGCGAATACGGGCCACCACCTCGGCCGGATCAAAGGGCTTGGTGATATAGTCATCAGCTCCCAGTTCCAGCCCGGTGATGCGGTCCTGCACCTGGGCGCGACCAGAGATAATGATCACTGCCGCGCCCTGCTCCAGCGCCAGACGGTGCACCAGGGCCAGACCATCCACATCCGGCAGCGACAGATCGACTAGACAGACATCCGGTGTCACCCGCTTCAGCGAGGCTTCGAATTCGCGGGCACGGGCAAAGCTCTGGGTGCGAAACCCGGCGTCTTGCAGGCATTCGGTGAGGATTTGGCGAATTTCCGGTTCATCGTCCAGAATGGTGACAAGAGGCGCGGTCATGCAGATGTCTCCGGGGTGATGAGGGCCGACAGTTGTTGTGTTGTAAAGGGTTTTTGCAGCACGGGTCCAGCCTTGAGAGCCATGCGGAATTGCGGATCATTGGGTGGCAAAGAGGTCATGAGCACAATAGGCAGATGCGATCCTTTCAGGCGTTGCGCCAGATCAATGCCGGTGGCTTCGCCCTCCAGGCGCACATCTGACAGCACCAGGGCGATATCTGGCAGGTCGGCTGCCAGAGCAGAGGCCTCGTCAACGCTGGTGGCCTCGATCACTGAATAGCCAAGATCAATCAGCATATCGCGGAAGGTGGCGCGCAGCTCTTCGCTGTCCTCGACCAGGAGGGCCAGCCCGCCCTTCGGGTCGGGTGCAAGCCGGTAGGGCAGGCGCAGGGTGACGCTGGCGCCTGATACCGTGTTGCCCACCCGCATGTCGCCACCAGCAGATTTGGCCATGTCGTAGACCATAGGCAAACCCAGGCCGGACCCCTCGCTGCCTTTGGTGGTGAAAAAGGGGTTGAGCGCGTTCTTGAGCGCATCACTTGAGAAACCGGGGCCGGTATCCGTGACGCTGAGTTCCAGCCAGACCTTGCCAACCACATGGGCGCTAACGGTGATCTGGCCATTTATGCCACAGGCATCGCGCGCGTTGAGGATCAGGTTCAACAACGCATCCTGCAGCTTGCCTGCATCCAGCAAGAGCAGCACGTCAGGGGTGTTATCCAGCACACTGAGCCCCAGCCCCTGCGGCAATGACGGGGTGGCGAGGATTTTCAGCTCGGACAGCAGCGCATGCATATTTGTGGCCTGCGGACGCAGGCTGCGTTGTCCGGTCATCTCGCCGATCCGGTTCAACAACCGCCCACCGCGTCGGGCTGCAGACAGGGTGCCGCGTATCATCTCCTGTGCGGCTTGTGGCAGCTCCATCTTCTCGAGCTTGCCCTGCATGCCCAGGATAATGGTCAGCAGATTGGAAAAATCATGTGCCAGCCCCGAAGTCATCTGGGCGGCCATTTCACGACGGCGCGCTTGTTGCAAAGCAACGCGGGCCTGGGTTTCCTCGGTCACATCCATCGATAGAATATAGACGCCCCCGCCGTGATCGGGGGTAAAGGCCACCCGGATGCGACGACTGTCATGGGCTTCGGTGAATTCAAAAACCGGGCTGCTGCCCTTATAGGCTGCCATCAGATGTGGTTCGATCTTGGCAAAGGCCTGCGGCCCCAGCGCGTTGGAAATATGCATTTCCAGAATATCCGAGGGCCGGCTGGGAAAGACCGAGCTGAGACGTCGATTGGTATAGGTATAATAGCCATCGGCATCGACATGGGCGATATGGGCTGGCATCATCTCGGTGGTGAGCCGGGTGCGGCCCTCGATTTCGGTGAGCTGTCGTTTGGCTTCCTCTAGCGCGGTGATGGTGGCGGCCAGTTTGCGGTTGGTCGCCGAGAGCTCCTCGGTGTGAGAGATCAACCGGTCCGACATTTCCTCAGAGCGAGCACGCAAAAGCTGTTCGACCCGTTTTGTGCGGCTGATGTCAGTATAGACCGCAACCCAGCCGCCCTGCGGCAGAGGTGCCCCTTCGATAGAAATTACCTGACCATTGGCACGGGTCCGTTCGATGTAATGGGGTTCAAAATCCAGCGCCTGTTCAACGCGGGCAGTGACAAACTCCTCAATATCATCCATGGGGCCATATTCGCCACTGACGGCGATATGGCGAATGGTATCGTCAAAGCGGGCGCCGGGGCTGACCAGTTCATTGGGCAGGTTGAACATTTCCTGAAAACGGCTGTTGCAGACCGCCAGACGCAGCTCACTGTCATAGATCGAGATCGCCTGAGCAATCAGGTTCAACCCGGCGGTGGTCATCGCGGCCCGTGATTTGTCGGATGTGTTCATGCTGTCTCCCCGCCTTGGGGTAACATCTTGGCACAAAAGAGCAAGGGCGGCGCGACGACGCGGGTCTGGCCTATCTGCCTTTGAGGGCGCGCATCGCTGCGCGGGTGCCGGGGCCGACCTTGCCATCAATCGCGCCCGAATACAGTCCCAGATCGCGGAGCCTGCGCTGCATGGCCATCAGGGTGCTTTGGCGCCAGGAATCGTTGGACCAGCCCAGCGGGGTTTCGCTCCCCAATTTCAACCCGTCGATGTAGTAGGCAACAGCACGCTGGTCATTCTGGGCAACGCCGCGACCAAGTTCATACTGTACCCCGATGTTGACGGTTGCGGTGGCATTTCCCTGATCTGCCGCCTTATGGTACCAACTCAGCGCTTGGCTGTAGCTTTGCCTTACGCCGCGGCCCTTTTCATACATCCAGCCGAGCGAGGTCTGGGCCTTTGGCAAATCACGCGCTGCGGCCCTTCGGAGCCAGCGCACGGCCTCTACATCATTCTGGGCAACCCCATGCCCCTCGCGGTGAAAGATGCCAATCTTGTATATGGCGTTGAGATAGTCTGCCTGTGCGGCCTTTTGATACCAGCTATAGGCGCGGGAATAGCTCTGGCTGACGCCGCGGCCGTTTTCATACATCCAGGCGAGGTTGTATTGGGCACGTGGGTGATCTCTGTTGGCGGCCTTGCGGTACCAGGACACGGCCAGCGCGTCATCCTGCGGCACTGCGCGGCCCTTTTCATACATCCAGCCAAGCTGGGTTTCCGCAATCGGGTATCCCTGATTGGCGGCGCGTCTGAGGTAGGTGACCGCGCGCTGGTCACTTTGGCTCACGCCCTGGCCCTTGCGATACATCAGCGCCAGATTGGTTTGCGCCATGGGATCCTGAGCCGCGGCTGCAGCGCGATAATGAGATAGGGCTTGGGGTAAATTGTCCGCCTTGTCATAGGCACGGGCCAAAAAGGCCTGAGCCGCCGGAACATCTGGATTGAGCTGGACTGCCCGTTTGCAGGTGAGGATCGCGGTCGAAGCCCTCAGATCGTCCCACTCAATGCCGGCTGATTTTATACGCTGGCGCGTCAAAAGCGGATGGCGTGGGTGTCCGGCAGCATCGGCGCAGGACACCAGCGATGCCTGTTGTCTCGTGGGCGATGGTGTTGCGACGGTTTCGGTTGGGCTAGGGCGCGCAGGCGCAGTTGGGGCAGGCGAAGGACTGCTGCCAGCAAAGGCAGAGGCAGGAACATTGCCTTTGTTCTTGGAAAGCAGCGCCAGAAACTGATCAGGATTCGGCGCCGGTTCCGCCTGTTCCGCCGGAGTGGGGGCAACTGGCGCGGGTTCGGCCTGAGCCGATGCGGTTTCCTGATTTGCAGACTCGGTCTGCGCGCGGGTTTGTGGCGTGGTGACAGGCGGTGGTGCAGCGTCACAGCGCAGGTTCACATAGGATTCGGCGATGGGCGCAAAAGTGTGATCCGCACAGTGGGCTTGATAGGCCATATAGGCGTAACATTGGTCTGTGTCCTGCGCGACCTTGAACAAGGCGCTACATTGATCAAGAGCCGCGGTTTGCACAGCCGCATCCGCAGCGGGCTGTGGCGGCTCCGGGGTCTGGGCCCCACATTGCCCGGCGAGGCAGATTCGCTCGGTTGTCTGATCGTAATAGGCCGGCAACTGTTGGTGTCCGCCATAGGAGGCTGCTTGCCGGGTGGTCTGTCTGCGGGCATCCAGAATGGCATCCTGTAAATAGGTGCCGGGTTTCAGATGCTGAACAAAGTTGCGGGTAAAGACCGAGAGCTTCTGGTCCGGGCTATCGGTCGGTAAATGGTCCAAGGCCTGCTGCCCCTTGCCAGCTGAATAGACAATGAAGGTTCCGGTGCTGGGCAATACCGGTGTCAGCCCGCGCGTTACACCGATGGATTTTGTCCCAGGGCTTTGCAAGAAGGGGCTGTCGCGACAGGCATCAATCACTGCAATTGTCAGGGCTACACCCTTGGCTTCCAGCTCATCCAGCAACCCGCTATGGCCGTTTTGCAGCGCAATGGTGGCATCCTCCAGCAGCTTTTGGAACTCTGGTTGCGGGCGCTGCACCTCGGTTGGAACAATGTAGTTGACCCTGCCATTGCTCCAGCCGTGGCCGGAATAGACAAAGGCGACGTCATCCCCGGGGGCGACCTGATTGAGGAAGCTGTAAAAGGCATGCAGGGTCTGGCGTCGGTCCAGATCCTTGTTCAGCGTCACCGCAAAGCCTAAGCCCTCAAGTGCCTCTGCATAGGCTTCGGCATCGGCATGGGTATTGGCAAGATCCCCCAGTTCGGCGTAATCGGAGTTCCCCAATATGAAAGCATGCCGGGCGGCAAGCGCAGGGGTGGCGAACAAAAGGGGCAGAATCAAAGCCAGAATTTGCCTCATTTATCCCCCATCCCTCAATACTCGCACTGTTACAATGTTGGCCGGCGGGTGCCCGTCTTGGCAAGAGTTGTGATCTATAACCTCTCTCTTTATGCGAAAACCCATAGAAAAAAGCTGTTCAGGCAGGCTGTTACAATTCGTTAGATTTGTGAAAACTTCACGAAAAAGTTGACCGGCTAGCATGGGGAAGTCCCTAATCGGGACCAGAATCGTGTGACCACGATCTGCCGGTCGGGGAAGGCCGGAATGGGAGGAGAAAGACATTGGCTCAGATGCAGTCAGGCGCTGCGGGGAAACTCTCCCTGCCGGCGCTGCTTGAACGCAACGTTGCGGAATTTGGTGATCAGCCGGCCTACCGCGAAAAAGAATTTGGCATTTGGCAGTGCTGGACCTGGGCGGAAACCGCCAAGGAGATCGAGTCACTGGCGCTTGGTCTTATCAATCTTGGTGTGAATGAGGGTGACTTTATCGCCATCATCGGCGGCAACCGTCCCTATTTGTACTGGTCGATGGTTGCAGCCCAATCCGTGGGCGCCATTCCGGTACCGCTGTATCAGGATGCCAACGCAGAAGAGATGGCCTATGTGCTGGATCACTGTGGCGCACGGTTTGTGATCGCCGCGGATCAGGAGCAGGTCGACAAGGTGATCGAGGTGCAGGATCAGTTGCACCAATTCGAGCATCTGATCTATCTGGACCCACGGGGACTGCGCAAATACGACCACCACACGCTGCATGAGTATTCCCATGTTCAGAACCAGGGTCGCGCCGCCTATGACGAATGGATCACCGATCTGAATGCACGTCGCGCCAAGCTGACCTACGACAGCACCTGTGTGATGCTTTATACTTCGGGCACCACCGGCAAACCCAAGGGCGTGGTTCTGTCGAACCGCAATATCATTGAGAGCGCCAAGAACGCTTGTGAATTTGATAAGCTGAAGCAGACAGATGAGATCCTCGCCTATCTGCCGATGGCCTGGGTTGGTGACTTCATCTTCTCGATTGGTCAGGCCTATTGGGCGGGCTTCTGTGTGAACTGCCCCGAAAGCCCCGAGACCATGATGACCGATCTGCGTGAGATCGGCCCGAGCTACTACTTTGCGCCACCGCGCGTTTTTGAAACCCAGTTGACCAATGTGATGATCCGCATGGAAGACGCGGGCAACTTCAAACGCAAGATGTTCCATTACTTTATGGAGCACGCCAAAAAGGTCGGCCCCAGCATTCTGGACGGCAAGCCCATCGGCATGATGGACCGGCTGAAATACAAGCTGGGCGATCTGATGGTCTATGGCCCGCTGAAAGACACGCTTGGCTTTGGCAATGTGCGCGTCGGCTATACCGCTGGTGAAGCCATTGGTCCGGAAATCTTTGAATTCTATCGCTCGCTGGGGATCAACCTCAAACAGCTTTATGGTCAGACCGAAGCCACCGTATTCATCACCGTGCAGCCTGACGGCGAAGTGCGGGCGGATACTGTTGGTGTGCCGGCGCCGGATGTGGAAATCCGCATCTCTGACAACGGTGAGATTTTCTACCGCAGTCCGGGCACCTTTGTGGAATACTACAAAAACCCCGAAAGCACCGCAGATACCAAGGATCCCGAAGGCTGGGTTGCAACCGGGGATGCTGGCTTCTTTGAAGAGAAGTCAGGCCACCTGCGCATCATTGACCGGGCCAAGGACGTTGGCAAAATGGCCGATGGCAGCATGTTCGCGCCCAAATTTGTCGAGAACAAACTGAAGTTCTATCCCGACATCCTTGAGGCCGTGCTGTTTGGCAATGAAAAAGACCGCTGTGTCGCTTTCATCAATATCGACCTCTCGGCGGTGGGCAACTGGGCGGAACGCAACAATATCGCCTATGCTTCTTACCAGGAACTGGCGGGTCACCCCAAGGTTCTGGCCTCGATCCAGGAACATGTCTCGGCGGTGAACAAATCTGTTGCTGAAGATCCGATGTTGTCGGGCTGTCAGGTGCATCGCTTTGTGGTTCTGCACAAGGAACTGGATGCGGATGACGGCGAGATGACCCGGACCCGTAAGGTGCGTCGTCGGATTGTCGAAGACAAATTCGCAGATATCATCGGGGCGCTTTATGATGGCTCGGGTGAGATTTCGACAACTACCGAGGTGACCTATGAGGACGGTCGCAAAGGCGCCATCTCAGCGACACTGACCATCATCGACGCGGATCTATCCGCCTCTGCTCAGCAGCGGGTGGCCGCAGAATGAGCAATCAGAACTCAGACTGGCGCATTGCCCGTTCTGAACCGCTTGGGCTGACCTCAGACCAGGTCGGGACAGTGTTCGGGATGGAAGGCAGTATGCACCACCTGGCGGATCATAAACGGTGCGCTGAACCCACGGGTTCGGCGGCTGATACTGGCACGGCTTTCAGAGGGGGACAGGCCTTTGCGTCTGCACTCAAGTGCCATGTCCAACAGGCAACCGTGCTCGAATTCGCTAAACATTGCAGGGATCTCCTTGCTGCTCATCTTTCTCAAGTGTCCGCCAAAATGATTAACATTTTAGTGTGGCGAAATAATGGAGACGTCACCCATGCTTGACCAATCCGATAGCTATGTCACCGAAGACGGTCGCACGATTGGCGGCGTGGTGATGGAAATGAAGAACATCACCCTGCGCTTTGGCGGTGTGGTGGCGATCAAAGATATCTCTTTTGATATCCGTGAAGGCGAAATTCGTGCCATCATCGGCCCCAACGGCGCTGGTAAGTCCTCGATGCTGAACGTGATCTCGGGCTTTTACGTGCCACAAGAGGGCACTGTTGAGTTCCACGGCAAGCCGCGTCCGCAGATGCGTCCCTATGAGGTGGCACAGCAGGGTATCGCCCGGACCTTCCAGAACATCGCCCTGTTTGAAGGCATGAGCGTGCTGGACAACGTGATGACTGGCCGCCTGAACCACATGAAATCGGGTCTGTTCCAGCAGGCGCTGTGGAAAGGTAAAGCCGAGAAAGAAGAAACCGCCAACCGTGAAGTAGTTGAAAAGGTTATCGACTTTCTCGAAATTCAGCACATCCGTAAAACCCCGGTGGCACGTCTGCCTTATGGTTTGAAAAAGCGGGTTGAGCTGGCGCGTGCCCTGGCGGCCGAGCCTAAGCTGTTGCTGCTGGATGAACCCATGGCCGGTATGAACGTCGAGGAAAAAGAGGACATGTCCCGCTTTATTCTCGATGTGAATGACGAGTTTGGCACCACCATCGCCCTGATCGAACACGATATGGGTGTTGTGATGGATCTCTCTGATCGCGTGGTGGTGATGGATTACGGCAAGAAGATCGGCGACGGCACACCAGATGAAGTGCGCAACAACCAGGCCGTCATCGACGCCTATCTCGGTGTGGCACATGACTAAAGTTCTGACAGATATGAGGAGAGTGACTGATGTCTGACCAGTTTCTTTTTGCAACCGAAGTCTTTTTCAACGGGCTGATGGCCGGGGTGCTTTATGCGCTCGTGGCGCTGGGCTTTGTTCTGATCTACAAGGCTTCCGGCATTTTCAACTACGCCCAGGGCGTTATGGCGCTGTTTGCAGCGATGACCCTGGTGGGCATCATGCAGGGGCAGGTTCCCTTCAGCCATATCATCAACGCGATGTTTGGCACCGAGGTGCACCACTTTGGCTGGCATGTGCCTGCACTGTTGGCGATCCTGTTGACGGTTGGCGTGATGGTGATCTTTGCCTGGCTGGTACAGCGCATAGTCATGCGCCATCTGGTTGGCCAGGAGCCGATCATCCTGTTCATGGCCACCATCGGCCTGGCCTATTTCCTCGAAGGGTTCTCCGACCTGATGTGGGGCTCCGAGATCAAAAAGCTCGACGTGGGTCTGCCGCAGGGTGGTTCCTTCTGGATCGAAGACATGACCGCAGGTCTGGGCTCGGATAACTTTTACGGCTTCTTCATTGACCAGCTGGACATCGTTGCCACTGTGATTGCTGCCTTCCTGGTGGCGGGTCTGGTGCTCTTTGCGCAGTACACCAAACAGGGCCGCGCCATGCGGGCTGTTGCGGATGATCACCAGGCGGCGCTGTCGGTTGGCATCTCGCTGAACTTCATCTGGGTTCTGGTCTGGTCGGTTGCGGGCTTTGTCGCCCTGGTGGCCGGGATCGTCTGGGGCACCAAATCGGGCGTGCAGTTCTCACTGTCGCTGATCGCGCTCAAGGCCCTGCCGGTTCTGATGCTGGGTGGCTTTACCTCGATCCCTGGCGCCATCGTGGGTGGCTTGATCATTGGTGTCGGCGAGAAACTCTTTGAATTTGCCATCGGCCCCATGGTGGGCGGCGCGACCGAGAACTGGTTTGCCTATGTTCTGGCGCTGCTCTTCCTGGTGTTCCGACCTCAGGGCCTGTTTGGCGAAAAGATTATCGAGAGGGTCTGACCTCATATAGCAAGACTGGCCTCCCCGCTCCGATGGGATGGGGAGGTATCATGGAAACCTCGCAGCCTGCATCTGGTTTGGTGCACCGCAAATTAGGAGAACATGCATGATGAAGCTCATCGCCATCATCAACGTGATTGCCTGGTCCGGTTTCTGGGCCTTCGGATATCTGGCCATCACTGCCAGTGGTTTTTCCGAAGCTCAGATCGTCACCTCTGCGCTGCTGGCTGCGGCGGGTCTCTTTACCGGCATCATTGCCTATCTGCGCCTGGCCCAAGCGGCCGAGTTGAGCGGATATGCGCAAAAATCCAATCAAATGAGCGCAGCGGATCGTAACCGCGCGCAGCAACAGGGGAGCATCTAACCCATGTTCTATCGCGAAGCCGGAGACTTCAAAGTCTCTTATGAACAGGACAGCCAGACCTTCCCGATCAAGTTTGATCGCTATCGGTATTATCTTGTGCTGCTCATCGCCTTTCTGGTCATTCCTTTTACCATCAATGACTATTGGGCCAGCGCCATTCTGCTGCCCTTTCTGATCTATTCGATCGCAGCTATTGGCCTGAATATCCTGGTTGGCTATGCCGGGCAGGTGTCCCTGGGGACCGGTGGTTTCATGGCGGTGGGGGCCTATGCCTGCTACAAGCTGATGACGGCCTTCCCTGAAGTCAGCATGTTTGTGCATGTGCTGCTGGCAGGCGGTGTGACCGCGCTGGTCTGTGTGCTCTTTGGTCTGCCAAGCTTACGCATCAAAGGGTTCTATCTGGCGGTGGCGACACTGGCGGCGCAGTTCTTCCTGGTCTGGGTGTTCAACCGGGTGCCTTGGTTCTACAACTACTCGGCCTCCGGCCAGATCAACGCACCTGAGCGTGATGTCTTTGGCATCATCATCACCGGTCCCAATGCGCCGGCCTGGGCAACCTACCTGTTCTGCCTGATTTTCCTGACAATCTGCGCCATTGTGGCCCGTAACCTGACCCGCGGCACCGTTGGTCGCAGCTGGATGGCGATCCGCGACATGGATATTGCCGCCGAGATCATCGGGGTGAACCCCCTGAAAGCCAAGCTGACGGCCTTTGCCGTATCTGGTTTCTTTATCGGCGTGTCGGGGGCCCTGTTCTTTGCACTCTATCTGGGCGCGGTTGAGGTTGGTGAAGCCTTTGGCATCACTAAATCGTTCCAGGTGCTGTTCATGGTGATCATTGGCGGCTTGGGCTCGATCTTTGGATCCTTTGCTGGCGCGGCCTTCCTGGTTCTGCTGCCGGTGGTTCTGAAAGTGGTCGGCGTAGATGTGCTGGGCTGGCCCACGGATATTGTGGCGCATTTCCAGCTGGTTATTGTGGGAGCCCTGATCGTGTTGTTCCTGATCGTGGAGCCACATGGGCTGGCGCAACTCTGGCGCGTCGCCAAAGAGAAACTGAGACTGTGGCCCTTCCCGCACTAAGCGGTAAGGTACGAGACGAGCGGCGGGGACAAGACCAATATTTCAGCCCCGCCGTTACCTAAGACGACTATCGGATGAGACCAAGGGAGGATGAATACCGATGAATATGAAACTTACCACTTTGGCGCTGGGCGCCGTGATGGCTGCGGGTCCAGTAATGGCGGACCTGGTGTTCCCATCGCTGAGCTACCGGACCGGACCCTATGCTGCGGGCGGTATCCCGTTTGCGGATGGTTACGCTGACTATTTCACCCTCGTAAACGAGCGTGATGGCGGCATCGGCGGCGTCAAGGCGCGTCTGATCGAGTGCGAAACCGGCTATAACACCGAAAAAGGTGTGGAATGCTACGAATCCACCAAAGGCGAAGGCGCCCTGGTGTATCAACCGCTCTCCACCGGTATCACCTATCAGCTGATCCCAAAAACAGCTGCTGACGGCATCCCACTCCACACCATGGGTTACGGTCGGACATCGGCTGCCAACGGCAAAGTCTTTGGCAATGTGTTCAACTACCCAGCCAACTACTGGGATGGCGCTTCCGGCATCATCAACTACCTGCTGGACGAAAACGGTGGCGATCTGAAGGGCAAGAATATTGCTCTGGTTTACCACAACTCTGCCTACGGTAAGGAGCCTATCCGCACCCTGGAAGAGCTGGCTGTAAAGCACGGTTTCAAACTGACAGCCCTGCCTGTTGACCACCCTGGTCAGGAGCAGAAATCGCAATGGCTGCAGATCCGTCGTGAGCGTCCTGACTTTGTCATGATGTGGGGCTGGGGCGTGATGAACCAGGTTGCCATCCAGGAAGCCGCGAACATCCGTTTCCCAATGGAAAACTTCATTGGTGTATGGTGGTCCGGTGCCGAGCATGACGTTCTGTCCGCAGGCGCTGCTGCTGATGGCTACAAGGCTGTGACCTTCCACAACGTTGGCCGTGACTTCCCCGTATTTGACGACATGCAGAAATATGTTGTTGACGCAGGTAAGGCAGCGGGTGCCGGCGATCAGATCGGCAACGTTCTGTATAACCGTGGCATGTACGCGGCGATGCTGGCTGTTGAAGCAGCCAAAACTGCTCAGGAACTGCACGGTACTGCCGACATTACCCCAGCGATGATGCGCGATGGTATGGAAGCTCTGGAAATGCCCGAAGCCCGTATGTCCTCGCTTGGCATGCCCTACTTTGGTCCTTCCTTCAACGTGTCCTGTGAAAACCACGGTGGCCCCGGCCTCGTTGGTGTGACCCAGTGGGACGCCGAGTCGAAGACCTGGAGCCTAGTTGCCGACTTCCAGCAGACCGATGGTGACGTGATCAAGCCGCTGATCGAAGCTGACTCTGCTTCCTACGCGTCTGAAAACAACATCGAAGCCCGTTGTAACTAAGCGCTTCTCTGACCCCACTAAACTGTGGGGTCAGAACTTAATCCGGCGCGGCGGCCTCGGTTTGCCGCGCCACACCAAACAGACCCGGACGCGCCAAAAACACAGCGCCCTGGACCGTATGAGGACAAGCTTTGATGCTGGATGCAGCCAACACCACTGATGTGCAGGCCGAGACCCTGCTAGAGGTCAACAATATCGAGGTGATCTACAATCACGTGATCCTGGTGCTGAAAGGCGTCAGCCTCAATGTCCCAAAAGGCGGCATCACTGCGCTTTTGGGCGGCAACGGTGCCGGTAAGACCACCACACTCAAGGCGATCTCGAACCTGCTGCGATCAGAACGCGGCGAGGTGACCAAGGGATCGGTGAAATACCGTGGCAAGAATGTTCACGATGCAGATCCCGCCGAACTGGTGCGCAACGGCGTGATCCAGGTGATGGAAGGGCGTCATTGTTTTGAGCACCTGACGGTAGAAGAAAACCTGCTGACCGGCGCCTATACCCGTTCTGATGGCGGCGCAAACATTCAGCAAGACCTTGAAATGGTTTACAACTATTTCCCACGTCTGAAAGAACGCCGCAAAAGCCAGGCTGGCTATACCTCTGGCGGTGAACAGCAGATGGTCGCCATGGGCCGCGCCCTGATGAGCCGCCCTGAGACCATTCTTCTGGACGAGCCTTCCATGGGTCTGGCGCCACAGTTGGTGGAGCAGATCTTTGAAATCGTGAAGTCGATCAACGAACAGGAAGGGGTGACCTTCCTCTTGGCCGAACAGAACACCAACGTGGCGCTGCGCTATGCCCACTACGGTTATATTCTGGAATCCGGTCGGGTGGTGATGGATGGCCCTGCCGCTGAACTGCGTGAAAACCCTGATGTTAAAGAATTTTACCTTGGCATGTCGGATGAGGGCCGCAAGAGCTTCCGGGATGTGCGCTCCTATCGCCGTCGTAAGCGGTGGTTGAGCTAAGGGAGTGATGGTGAGCAAATGACCTATTTTGATACCCTTGAAACGCGTTCAGACGATCAGCGCGCCAGTGATCTTGCTGCGGCTCTGCCGGGGCAGATTGCTCTGGCGCAAACGGCCACGGGCTATGCCGGTAGCCTGGGCGGCCTGGATGCCAGTAGCATTACCTCGGCTGCAGATCTGGCGGCCCTGCCGGTGCTGCGCAAATCTGACCTGAGCAAAGCCCAGGGCGGCAATGCGCCCTTTGGTGGTTTTACTGTGAAACCAGCCTCTGGCTTTGCCCATATCTTCCAATCTCCGGGTCCGATCTATGAACCGGGTGGGGTGGATCACGATTGGTGGCGCATGGGGCGTTTCCTGCATGCGGTTGGCATTGGTCAGGGCGATGTGGTGCAGAACTGCTTTGGCTACCACCTAACGCCTGCGGGTATGATCTTTGAAAGCGGTGCGCGCGCCGTTGGCGCCGCCGTGCTGCCAGCCGGTACCGGCCAGACGGAGCTGCAGGTGACTGCCGCCCGCGACGTTGGTGCCACAGCCTATGCTGGCACGCCGGATTATCTGAAGGTTATCCTGGACAAGGCCGAAGCCATGGGCATCAAGCTGGGCTTCACCAAAGCGGCTGTTGGCGGCGGTGCACTGTTCCCCAGCCTGCGTCAGGAATATGCAGATCGCGGGATCACCTGTCTGCAAAGCTACGCCACGGCTGATCTAGGCAATATCGCCTATGAGAGTGCCGCGATGGAGGGGATGATCGTTGATGAAAATGTCATCGTCGAGATCGTGACCCCTGGCACCGGCACGCCGGTGGCTCCGGGCGAAGTGGGCGAAGTTGTTGTGACCACGCTGAACCCTGACTATCCGTTGATCCGCTTTGCCACGGGTGACCTGTCGGCGATGATGCCGGGTGTTTCGCCCTGCGGTCGGACCAATATGCGGATCAAGGGTTGGATGGGTCGTGCCGATCAGACTACCAAGATCAAAGGCATGTTTGTCCGCCCTGAACAGGTCGCCGCTCTGGTTGAAAAACATGATGAGATCGTCAAGGCCCGGGTGATTGCAGCCCGCGATGGTGAAATGGACACCATGACCGTGCAGATCGAAGCCAAAGGGGGTGACGAAATCACCTTTGGTAAATCGGTGATCGAAGTGCTGAAAATGAAGGGTAAGATCGAAGTAGTCGCACCTGACGCACTGCCCAAGGATGGCCTGGTGATCGAGGATCAGCGCAGCTACGACTGAGAAAATTCCAGAGCCCTCTGCCCTCGCTGAGGGGCTCCTTCAATCCCCGCACCGCTTGTCGGTGTTCTTTCCCTCCGATGTGCCTGACGGCTGTCGGGGGGATTTTTTTGGCCAAAGGGCAGGAGGTAGTGGCTGCAGATCCCGCAGCCTCTGGTTTCTCGCTGGAGTTTCCGACCAAAATGATCGCATAAGGGGGATAGAGCGAAGTAGACTGCCAAGAGCCGGACAAATGACTGCCGTGAGCGAGACCGAAGAATACGCCCCAAAGGGCAACCGCCGGGGGAAACGCTCCGGAACAGAGGTGTTTTCCTTTCTGGCCTGGTGCGTGGCGCTCTCTTGTATCCTGCCAATGGTTGCGGTTGCGCTGGCGGCGCTGACTGGCGGCACTGATACTATTCAGCATCTGGCTGAAACCGTATTGACTGGCTATGCGCTGACCACCTTTGGGCTGGTTGCTCTGGTCTCGGTTGGCACCCTGGGTATTGGTGTTGGCGCCGCCTGGCTGGTGACCATGACCCGGTTTCCCGGTGTGCGGTTTTTTGAGATCGCTCTGGTGCTGCCGCTGGCCTTTCCGGCCTATGTGCTGGCCTATGCCTATACCTTTATCCTGGATCACCCCGGCATTGTTCAAACCAGCCTGCGTCAGATAACCGGTTGGGGCCCGCGCGATTACTGGTTCCCCGAGATCCGCTCCCTGGGGGGGGCTGCAGCGATGCTGGTGCTGGTGCTCTATCCTTACGTCTATCTGCTGGCGCGGGCTGCGTTTTTGCAGCAAAGCGGCGGAGCCTTTCTGGCGGCGCGGGCGCTGGGAAAGAACGCGTTTCAGGCCTTTTGGCTGGTCAGCCTGCCGATGGCGCGCCCGGCAATTGCCTCAGGGGTGCTGCTGGCGGTAATGGAGACCATCGCGGATTTTGGCACCGTCTCCTATTTTGGGGTGCAGACCTTTGCCACCGGGATCTACACCAGCTGGTTTTCCATGGGAGACCGCGCCGGGGCCGCGCAACTGGCGCTGTGCCTGCTGATTTTTGCCCTGGTTCTGGCGGTGGTGGAGCGCTCCACGCGCGGCAAGGCGCGCTATCACCAGGCGGGTAAGCAGCATGCGGCAATGCCGCCAGCAGATCTCAAAGGCTGGCAGTCTGCGGGGGCTTGGGTGCTTTGCGCGCTACCGGTTTGTTTTGGTTTTTTGCTACCGGTTATCATCCTGTTCAATATGGGGCTGCAGTCGGAGCAGGATCTGCTGAGCCGTCGCTATATTGCCTTCTTGCAGAACTCCCTGACCCTGGCGACATTGGCGGCAATGCTGACGGTGCTGGCCGCGATCTGTCTGGGGTTCTATCAGCGGCTAAGGCCGGGACGGCCTTCCTCGGCGGCGGCTTATATGTCCCGGCTGGGCTATGCGGTTCCCGGCGGGGTGATTGCAGTGGGGCTGATGGTGCCCTTTGCCGCCTTTGACAATACGCTGGATGCCTGGATGCGGGCCAATTTTGAGATCCGCACGGGGCTGCTGATTTCCGGCTCGATCTGGCTTTTGGTGGCGGCCTATATGGTGCGCTTTCTGGCGGCAGCGCTGGGTGCCTATGAAAGTGGCCAGTCCACGGTGCATGCCAATATGGATTCGGCGGCGCGGTCGCTGGGGCAGGGGCCGTTGGGGATGCTGCGCCGGGTGCATCTGCCGATGCTCACACCCAGCCTGCTGACGGCGCTGCTGATTGTCTTTGTCGATGTGATGAAGGAGCTGCCGGCCACCCTGATCATGCGGCCCTTCAATTACGACACCCTGGCGGTGCAGGCTTATCGGCTTGCCTCGGATGAGCGGCTGGAGGGCGCAGCGGTTCCCTCGCTGGTGATTGTGGCGGTAGGGTTGCTGCCGGTGATTCTGATCTGTCGGCAGGTGGGGCGCCGCTAGGCTTTCCAGCGGCAAGCGTTTATCTGGTCCACCAGGCTTCGATCTCATCGCGGCTGATCTGATCCCTGGGCCCCAAAGCCACCAGTTGGGTTTGCTGCGCGTCGCAGCGTTTGGCCTCTACATTTTGGCCAACGATATGCAGCGCATAGGCCCCGCCTGAGGTCAGCACGAACCCCTTCATCCGATACAGCCCTTTGGGTCGATCTGCCAGTTTATCCCCCAGGAGACGGCGATCCACGGGGTTCTGGCTTTGGAACTGCCAAGTGGTGAATGCCGGATGCGCCTTGGCGTTGCTGTGGCCCTGCGGCAGGGGCAGGAGATCAAACAGCAGGTCTGCCAGGGGGGTGTCATCCATCACCCGCAAGCCGCGCGCGCGGATCTGGGTCAGCTGCGCCTTCAGATCCTGCGGCAGGTCTGCAGTTTTACTCACCAAAACCAAATCAGCGCTGCGGATCTGTTGGCGTACCAAATCGGCGACGGACTCATCCGCCAGCAATTCAACAGCGTTGTCGCCATCTACCAGGGTAACAATGCCGCCATAGCTGAGTTCGGGGATGCCTTGCACTGTGTCAGCGATCGCGGAAGGGTCCGACACGCCGCTGGCCTCGATCAGGATGTGATCCGGACGCTCCGCCTGAAGGACGATTCTGCGCAGGGCCATTTGCAGGTCTTGATCCATGCTGCAGCAGATACAGCCATTGGTCAGCGCCAGGGTCTGGCCTTCTTCGGCCTCGATCAGGGCGTCGTCGATGTTCACGGCGCCAAAATCATTGACCACCACCATCAGCCGCAGCCCGTGGTCCTCTGCCAAAAGTCGGTTGATCAGGGTGGTTTTGCCCGCGCCAAGATACCCGCTGAGAATAGTGACAGGCAGGCGGTTCATTTGGATCGGCCCCGGAGAAGGGGAGATGAAATGCGAAACATGGGGCCTCCTGCCTGATTGCTCGTTGCGAGCTATAGGCATTTGAGTCAACCCGGTCCAGTCAACTAGTTCAGTGACTTGTAGAGATAGGTTGTGGCCTCATAGGTCTCGGTCCTTGGGTTGCGGCAAAAGCCCGGGATAGAGCCTGCGACCTGATAGCCGAGACCTTCATAGAGCCGTTGCGAAGGGTCGCCAGACCGGGTGTCCAGCACCAAAAGGACCTTGCCCAGGCGCCGCGCCTCCTCCTCCAGCCTCAGCATCAGGGCGCGACCCAACCCGGCGCGGCGTGCCTCCGGGTGAACCAGGAGCTTGGCGACATCTCCGCGATGGGGCTGATTGGGGGGCAGGGCGATGACCAGCTGCACGGTGCCTTGCAGTTTTCCTTCCAGAAAGGCGCCAAATAGCAGCGCGTCGCCACGCTCTACGGCGGGGAAAACACGATCTTGCCAAAAGGCACCGGCGTCAGTGCTGGTAAAGGGCATGATAAAGCCAACGCTGGCACCTGCAGCTACTGTCTGCACCAATATCTGGCTGAGCGTCTCAAGGTGTTGGCTGAGTTCTGCGCCCGTGAGTTGGCGAATGATCGGGGAGGATGTGGTCGACATTTTTCTGGCTCCGAGCATTGGATGGGCAGAGGGTGCCAGCAGTCTTGCGTCAGGCAAAGATCAAGACGTGCAAAAGGCGCGAATTTCCCCGCGCCCTGCTTAAAATTTCATCAGATCAAAAGACAGGTTGGGGCTTATTCCCAGCCAGCCTCATTGAAGATCTTCTGAGCTTCGGGGATGTTCTTGGCGACATCGGCCAGGCTCACATCATCGGGTTTGAAGTGACCGAGTGCGGCAATGCTGGGGGCCAGAGCCACGCCTGGAACGCCGGGGTATTCATCGTTGCCGGATGAGAAATACTGCTGCGCCTGATCCGAGGCGAGGTATTCCAGGAACTTCACCGCGTTGTCACGGTTTGGGGCATGGGCTGCAACGCCGCCACCCGACAGGTTCATATGGGCGCCTTCAGCATCCTGCGAGGGGAAGACCCAGCCGATCATGTCGCGGTCGTCGGACAGACCTTTGACGTTTTTGCGGATCGAACGGGCAAAGTAGTAGCTGTTGCCAACCGCGATTTCGCACTCACCCGAGACGATGCCGCGCATTTGGTCGGTGTCACCGCCCTGAGGGGCACGCGCCATATTGGCCACAACGCCTTTGGCCCAGTCCGCCGCAACCTCAGAACCGTGATGCGTCACGATCGAAGCCAGCAATGTCTGGTTATAGGTGTTGGTCGAGGAGCGGATGCAGACCAGGCCCTTATAGGCGGGATCGGCAAGGTCCAGATAGGTGCGCGGCGGGTTTGCCACGTCGTTCTTGTCGAAGAAGATGATCCGGGCGCGCTGCGAGAAGCCAAACCACTGGTTGTCAGTGTCCTGGATGTAGCCGGGAACCTTGGCTTCCAGTACGTCGCTGTCCACGGATTGCAGAATGCCTGCATCTTTGGCGCGGGCCAGGCGAGAGGTGTCAACGGTCAGCAGGATATCAGCTGGAGAGTTTGCACCTTCGGCAACCATACGGGCGATCAGCTCGTCGGCCTTGCCTTCGATTCGGTTGATGGTGATGCCGGTGGCTTCTTCAAAATCCGAGTACAGACGCTCGTCGGTGTCATAGTGGCGCGAGGAATAGAGGTTCAACTCACCTTCGGCTGCGGCCGAAGTTGCAACTGTGGCCGCAAGTGCGCCTGCGAGGATTGTGGTGGCTTTCAACATAGTGATTCCGATCTACAAAAATCTGCGAATGTGGTGCGGAGTTTCCGACTGATTTTGTCAATTATAGAAAAACTTGGAGAAGGGAAACAAAAACTGACAAAAACCATCGGAAAATTTTCAGACGGGAATCCACGTGGGAGATTCGTGGGAGCAATTTTGAAGGAAGTCGTTGGCAGGGAGGGTAAGGCAACCTCCAAACACAAAAAAACCGCATCCGGGGATGCGGTTCTTCCGATTAGAGCGAGATCTTAGTCTCAGCCCTGGCGTGCTTTGAAGCGCGGCTGTGTCTTGTTGATCACGTAGACGCGGCCCTTGCGACGCACAATGCGGCAATCACGGTGCCGGTTCTTGAGCGAGCGGAGCGAGTTCTTGACTTTCATAGTCATTCTCCTGTTCTGCGGCGCGAACCAGCGCCTGGGTTGCGGGTGTTCCAACCGAATGGTTAAAACATTGAATTCATGGTGGGCACTACAAGGTTCGAACTTGTGACCCCTTCGATGTCAACGAAGTGCTCTACCGCTGAGCTAAGCGCCCATGAAACCCTTGCGACCCCCTGTCCCAAAATGATTGGGACGCGGAGAACCGCGCCGGTGAAGGGGTCTATAATCAGAGTCGCGGAGGGGCGCAAGAGCTTTTGATACTAGAATTTTCGCTCTATGGTGATTTCCAGAAACCAAGGGCAGAAGCACCTATGTCAAAGCAAGCATTTTCCGTCTTTTCTCCGGCTGAACTGACTTCGCCGGTGGTTTTTGCCTCGCCACATAGCGGTTGTGACTACGATTCTGCCTTTTTGCAGAGCACGATTTTGAATGCCAAACAGATTCGCAGCTCGGAAGATGCCTTTGTGGACCAGCTTTTTGCCGATGTGCCCAGATTCGGGGCACCTTTGCTTACAGCAATCAAGCCGCGCGCCTTTTTGGATCTTAACCGGGCGGTAGAAGAGCTGGACCCGGCCCTGATCGAAGGTGTGGCGCACCGGGGACAGAATCCTCGGGTTGCTTCAGGACTGGGGGTGATTCCCCGCGTGGTCGCAAATGGCCGGGCGATCTATCGGGGCAAGTTACCACAGCAAGAAGCGCAACGGCGCATTCAGGAATACTGGCATCCCTATCATGGGGCGTTGCAGGGGTTGATGCGGCAGGCGCAAGGGCGGTTTGGCCATTCCGTACTGATCGATTGCCATTCCATGCCGCATGAGGCGGTGGCAACATTGCCCGCGCGCGGCTCTGTTTTGCCAGAGGTGGTTCTGGGGGATCGGTTTGGCGCCTCTGCCGGGGCAGCAGTTATGGATCAGATTGAAGAGGCCTTTGTTGGAGCTGGGCTGCGGGTGGCGCGCAATGCGCCTTTTGCCGGCGCCTATATAACCCGCACCTATGGGCGCCCATCGCGGGGCCAACATGCTGTTCAGGTAGAGATTGACCGCTCTCTTTATATGAATGAGGCCAAGGTCCGTCCAAATGAGAACTTCGTGGGTTTTCGAGAGCTCATAAGCCAGGTTGCCGCCAAAATCTCCCAGATCAGGATTGCCGAGGATCAAGCACCCTTGGCTGCTGAATAGGGCGAGCGAAGCCTTCAGCGCAGAGCGCGGCCCTTCAGGATGGCTTTGTCGCCAAACCGTTTTCGAATCGCATCTGTTGCGCGTTCCGCCTGAGCGCGCTTGCCCGCCTGCGGATCCAGCAGGTCACCACTGGTATCGGCCTGGGCCTCAGGAACCAGATCGGAAATGCCACAGCCGAGCAACCGGTAGGGGCCCTGATCGCCAACCTGGTCCAACAGGGCGCGAGATTGGCGATAAATCACATCGGCCAGCTGTGTAGGGCTGTGCAGCGAGATTCGCCGCGTCAGGGCTGAATGATTGGCCCGTTTCAGCTTGAGCGTCACCACCCGCCCGGCCATGCACTTGGCCTTGGCCCGGTCCGCCACCTGTTCTGCCAACCGCCAAAGGTGGCCGTCCAGCACCTCAAGGTTGGCGGTGTCCTCCATAAAGGTGGTCTCTTTGGAAATCGATTTGACCGGGGCATTTGCCGAAACCCGGCGGCGGTCCTGCCCGCGGGCGAGATGCCACAACCGCTCGCCAGTGCCGCCAAAACGGGCGATGAGATCGGGTTGCTCCCAGCGCAACAGGTCGGCAAAGCTGCGAATGCCAGCCTTGTCCAAGGAGGCCTGCGCCGCGGGGCCAATCCCCCAGATCAACCGCACGGGTTTGTCGCGCAGGAAATCGGCGGTCTCTTCCTTGCCGATCACCGAAAACCCACGTGGCTTGTCCAGATCCGAGGCAACCTTGGCCAGAAACTTGTTATGCGACAGCCCGATGGAGCCGGTGATGCCCAGCTCATCCTTCATCCGCTTGACCAGTCGCGCCAGCATCACGGCAGGCGGCCGGCCATGCAGTTTCTGGGTTCCGGACAGATCCATAAAGGCCTCATCCAGCGACAGGGGCTCTACCTCGGGGGTGAGCTCATCCATCATTGCGCGCACCGCGCGGCTGACTTCGACATAGGCTGACATGCGGGGCTTGATCACCACCGCATCCGGGCAGAGCTTCAGCGCCTGAAACATCGGCATGGCAGAGCGCACCCCGCGAATACGCGCCACATAACAGGCGGTCGAGACCACACCGCGCTTGCCGCCGCCAATGATCACCGGTTTGCTGGCGAGATCGGGATTGTCGCGCTTTTCGACACTGGCGTAAAAGGCATCGCAATCCATATGGGCAATCGTCAAAGAGAACAGTTCGGCATGCTGCTTGATGCGCGGGCTGCCGCAGTGCGGGCAACGTCGCGTTGGGGCGATCTGGCTGAGGCAATCACGGCAAAGGGCTTGCATGGCGCAGTTGGGTCTTTATCTCTGTTCGGAGCAATGCAGCATTTTACCGCCGCTGTTGCGACTTGTCTTTAGGGCGATCGGTATTCAAGTGAGGAACATGTCTTTTTCCGGCGCAAAATTGGCCCTGTTTCTGGGGGCCGAACTCTTGGTCATCAAACGCGATGATAAGTCGGATATTCCTTACCCGGGGTTTTGGGACCTGCCGGGTGGCGGGCGTGAGAATGAGGAGAGCCCAGAGGACTGCGTGCTGCGTGAAACCCTGGAAGAGGTTAGCCTGTCGATTCCCGTATCGGATCTGACTTGGTCAAAAAGCTATCAGCGCCCACGCGGCACGGTTTGGTTCTTTGTCAGCCATCAGCCAGCGGATTTGGTCAAACAGGTAGAGCTAGGGGCGGAGGGACAGTGCTGGCGCCTGATGGATCCACAGGACTATTGCCGTGACACATTGGCCGTGCCCCATTTTGCGGAGCAGTTGCGAGGCTATCTCAATCGTTGAGGGGTAGGCGTGCCGCTAGCTTTTTACGATGTCTTGGGGTGTTGAGGCAAAAAACTCCCCCGCTCTGAGGCGGGGGCAGGGAGACGAGCCTCAGGAAGAGCAGCTCGTCAGGGGAGTGTCTCGACTCCAGAATCGCCCATATCGCTTGCTTTCGCAAATTTCATCTTGTGTCGTTGGGAAGGCCCGGGCTTGAATTGTGGCTTTCCCGTCACGGGACAATTTGGCACAGCTCAACAGCTCCGCTGAAATTCCCGCTTGAATACATGGTGTTGACGTAGGGTAAGCTTGATTGTGGAGGTTGGCGTCTCTCGCGCTCGTGTCGAAAGTGGAAAAATATTTCTGCTGAATTATTGGGCAACCGGGGTGGCGAGGGGTGGTTTCAGCCTTTTGAAGGGCATCGCTTCGCTAAATCACTCGGGAAACCGGCCAAACACTGGACATGTGAAGTGGCCGGCTACCTGGCAGTCAGACTGCGCGCAGCTCATCCAGAATGGCCTGGGCTGCAGCCCGTGGGTTGGTGGCTTGCCAGATTGGTCGCCCAACGACGATGTGGTCCGCTCCGTCCGCGACCGCCGAGGCAGGTGTCGCCACCCGCTTTTGGTCACCCAGGGCGGCGCCGGTTGGTCGGACACCAGGTGTGACAATCAGTTTGCCACTGGCCTCGGGCAGGGCACGGATCAGCGCCGCTTCTTGCGGGCTGGCGATAACCCCATCCGCACCCGCAGCAAAGGCATTGCCCGCGCGTTCCTGGACCAGATCACGGATTTCACCAGGTTTGATCAGGGCACCGTCCAGGTCGGCGCGATCCAGCGAGGTGAGGATGGTCACGGCGAGGATTTTCATCTCCTTGCCCGCGGCGCCTTCCTTGGCGGCCCGGACCACATAGGGATCGCCATGAACTGTCAGAAAATCGAGATCGAACTGCGCCAGACCGCGGACCGCATTTTCTACCGTGGCGCCGATGTCAAACAGCTTCATATCGAGGAAGATCCGTTTGCCCAGCTCCTGCTTCAATTCATTGGCCAGCGCCAACCCGCCACCGGTGAGCATGCCCAGGCCGATCTTGTAAAAGGAGACAGCATCGCCCAGCTGTTCGGCCAGCTTCAGCCCGGCGAGCGCATCCGGAACATCCATGGCAACAATCAGGCGGTCGTCGGCTGTGGTCTGGGTCATGGGGGCTCTCCGGGTATCAGGGCTGTGGGAATGGCGCTTTCCTACTGCGCAGCTGAACCTGAGGAAAGCCCAAAAAACAGGGAAAATGATCTGGATTTTGCGCCATATCAGGGCTTTTGCAGGATTTTTGACGCAGTATGGCCTTGAAGAGGCGGTAAGACCTCCCAAATTGATCTGTGAGGCCCGAACCGGGGCGTGCCGCAAAGCGGGCGCAACATATCTATTCGGGCGCTTGTAAAAGGAGAGAGACATGGACTTGAACAAGTTCACCGAGCGGGCACGAGGTTTCGTGCAGGCGGCGCAGACGATTGCGATGCGCGAAGAGCACCAGCGGATGGTGCCGGAACATCTTCTCAAAGCATTGATGGATGATGATCAGGGGCTTGCGAGCAATCTGATTGGCAAATCCGGTGGCAATGCTGCCCGCGTGGTTGAGGCAGTCGAGACAGCCGTTGGCAAGCTGCCCAAAGTAAGCGGCGATGTCGGCCAGGTCTACCTGGATGGCCAGACTGCCAAAGTGCTGGATGAGGCCACAAAAATTGCTGAAAAGGCGGGCGATAGTTTTGTCCCCGTAGAACGGGTGCTGATGGCGCTCTGCATGGTGAAATCCAAGGCCAAGGATGCGCTGGCGGCGGGCGATGTTTCCGCGCAGAAGCTGAATGAAGCCATCAATGATATTCGCAAGGGCCGCACCGCCGACAGCGCCACAGCCGAGGAAGGCTACGACGCCCTGAAGAAATACGCCCGCGATCTGACTGAGGCGGCGCGCGAAGGAAAAATCGACCCTATTATTGGCCGGGACGAGGAAATCCGCCGCGCCATGCAGGTGTTGAGCCGCCGCACCAAGAACAATCCGGTGCTGATCGGGGAGCCCGGGGTTGGTAAAACCGCCATCGCCGAAGGCATGGCGCTGCGTATCGTCAATGGCGATGTGCCGGAATCCTTACGCGACAAGCAGCTCTTGTCGCTGGACATGGGGGCGCTGATTGCCGGGGCCAAATACCGAGGCGAATTTGAGGAACGCCTGAAGGCGGTTTTGACCGAGGTGACTGAGGCCGCCGGCGAGATTATACTGTTCATTGATGAGATGCACACGCTGGTGGGCGCCGGAAAATCCGATGGTGCCATGGATGCGGCCAATCTGATCAAACCGGCCCTGGCGCGCGGTGAGCTGCACTGTATCGGTGCCACCACCCTGGATGAATACCGCAAATATGTGGAAAAGGACGCGGCTTTGGCCCGTCGCTTCCAGCCTGTTTTGGTGCAGGAACCCACGGTGGAGGACACCGTCTCGATCCTACGCGGCATCAAAGAGAAGTATGAGCTGCACCATGGGGTGCGCATTGCAGATGCGGCGCTGGTCTCGGCGGCGACCCTGTCGAACCGCTATATCACTGACCGCTTCCTGCCGGATAAGGCCATCGATCTGGTGGATGAGGCCGCCAGCCGCTTGCGTATGCAGGTGGACAGCAAACCCGAAGAACTGGATGCGCTCGACCGTCAGATTCTGCAGATGCAGATCGAGGAAGAGGCCCTGAAGGTCGAGGAGGATGCGGCCTCCAAGGATCGTTTGGAAACCCTGCAAAAGGAACTCTCGGATCTGCAAGAGCAGTCCTCTGAGATGACTGCGCAGTGGCAGGCGGAGCGGGACAAGCTGGCCGGTGCCCGCGATATCAAGGAACAGCTGGACCGCGCCCGCGCCGATCTGGAGATCGCCAAGCGAGAGGCCAATCTGGCCCGCGCGGGGGAGCTCTCTTATGGCGTCATCCCGGATCTGGAAAAGCAGCTCTCCGAGGCCGAAAGCCGCGAAGAGCAGGGTGTGATGGTGGAAGAAGCCGTGCGCCCCGAGCAGATCGCAGGTGTCGTCGAGCGCTGGACCGGTATTCCGACTTCCAAAATGCTGGAAGGCGAGCGCGAGAAGCTGCTGCGCATGGAGGATGAGCTGCATTCCCGTGTCATTGGCCAGAACGCGCCGGTCACGGCCGTGGCCAATGCGGTGCGTCGGGCGCGTGCAGGCCTCAATGATGAGAACCGTCCACTTGGGTCGTTCCTGTTCCTGGGCCCAACCGGGGTGGGGAAAACCGAGCTGACCAAGGCGGTGGCAAATTTCCTGTTCGACGATGACAACGCCATGGTGCGCATTGATATGTCGGAATACATGGAGAAACACAGCGTCGCCCGTCTGATCGGGGCGCCTCCCGGATATGTCGGCTATGACGAGGGCGGAGCCTTGACCGAAGCAGTGCGGCGTCGCCCCTATCAGGTGGTGCTGTTCGACGAGGTGGAAAAGGCTCACCCGGATGTGTTTAACGTGCTCTTGCAGGTTCTTGACGACGGTATGCTCACCGATGGTCAGGGGCGCACGGTGGACTTCAAACAGACGCTGATCATCCTGACCTCCAACCTCGGCGCGCAGGCGCTGAGCCAGCTGCCCGAAGGCGCCGATGCCTCGGATGCCAAGCGCGATGTGATGGATGCGGTAAAGGCCCATTTCCGGCCTGAGTTCCTCAACCGTCTGGATGAGACCATCATCTTTGACCGGCTGGCGCGCAAGGATATGGACGGTATCGTCGATATCCAGATCGCCCGTCTGGCCAAACGTCTGGCCGCGCGTAAGATCACCCTGTCGCTGGATGAGGGCGCCAAGACCTGGCTGGCGGATGAAGGCTATGACCCGGTCTTTGGGGCGCGCCCGCTCAAACGGGTGATCCAACGCGCCCTGCAGAACGCCCTGGCCGAGCTGCTGCTGAGCGGCGAGGTAAAGGACGGTGATACCGTGCCGGTCTCGGCCGGGGGTGAGGGGCTGATCATTGGTGATCGTCTGGGCACCACGGAGCGGCCAAAACCGGATGATGCTGTGGTGCATTGATCTAGAGGATCAGCACCAGCACGAGACCAAAAGCAAAGCCCGCCGGAACTGGCGGGCTTTGTTGTGATGTGTCGCAGAGATTGACGGCAGGCCTATTCTTCGATGGCTTCCTGCGCGATCTCGTCCAGCAGGGTCTGGATGATCTGCATCTCCCCTTCGGGGAAGCTGCGAAAGCCGATGGTGACAGTGTCTTCGCCGGGGCGCTGGGCGACAAAGATGTCATAGGGGCAGAAGGTAATGTTCATCGGGTTCGCCTCCATCACCTGACGCGACAGTTTGGCGGAGCAGAAGGAATAGACATCGGCCTGCTCAAACAGCACCACATCAGAGCCAACATCGGCGCGGGTGCGTTCCAGCATCTCACCCACATGGCTAACGTGATCCACTACAAACCCACGGTCGGTGATGGCGCTTTCCAATCCAAAGGTGACATCTTCGTAGTCCAACCCTGTCGTGTAGCTGACCATGTCCTGATCCTGCGCCAGAGCAGGGATCGCAAACAGCGTGCTAAGGGCAAAGGTGGCGGCGGCGAAATGTTTCATCTGGCTTCTCCCAATGTGATCTGCGGTGTCTTGCTCAATCTGAGCATCCCCTTCATCTTTGGGGCATAGAGACAGGCAGCACCGGGCCACCTGTACGAATTAATATATAGGAGTTTTTGCATGGGTTTTGCAGCAAAAGCTATAGAGTTTCTCGCACTTGGTTTTGTTTTCTTGCTTGGCGCCTTGGTTCTGGTGGGCTTGTTCCTGTTTGTCGTGGACCGGTTGCAGACCCATGATGCCATCCGCAGGAACTATCCTGTCGTCGGCCGGTTTCGTCATTTGTTCAGCACCATGGGGGAGTTCTTTCGCCAGTATTTCTTTGCCATGGACCGCGAGGAGCTGCCCTTTAACCGTGCCCAACGCGAATGGGTCGGCCGAGCAGCCGAAGGGGTTGGCAATACTGTCGCCTTTGGTTCGACCCGCAATACCACGGTGCCGGGCACACCCATTTTTGTAAATGCGCCCTTCCCGCCACTGGATGATCAATATGCCTGCACGGAAACGCTTTGCATCGGGTCGGAGGCGCGAGTGCCCTATATGGCACCTTCCTTCTTTAACATCTCCGGTATGAGCTATGGTGCCCTGTCTCAGCCTGCAGTCCGGGCGCTCAGCCGGGGGGCGCGCGAGGCGGGTGTTTGGCTGAATACGGGCGAAGGCGGCCTCAGCCCGTTTCACTTGGAGGGCGGCTGCGACATCGTCTTCCAGATTGGCACCGCCAAATACGGTGTGCGCAATGCCGAAGGTGGCTTTAGCGACACCAAACTGCGCGAGGTTGCGGCCAATCCCACGGTGCGGATGTTCGAGCTGAAACTGTCGCAGGGTGCCAAACCGGGTAAGGGCGGCATCCTGCCCGCTGAAAAGGTCAGCGCCGAAATCGCAGCCATCCGCGGTATTCCCGAAGGCGAGGCCAGCATCTCACCCAACCGCCACCCAGAGATGAAGAGCTTTGATGATCTCCTGGACATGATCGCCCATGTCCGTGAGGTGACGGGTAAGCCCGTTGGCATCAAAACCGTTGTGGGATCTGAGGCGGTGATGCGGGAGATGTTCATGGTGATTGCCTGCCGCCCTGAGGCAGCGCCGGATTTCATCACCATTGACGGCGGTGAAGGCGGAACCGGGGCCGCGCCGATGCCCCTGATTGATCTGGTGGGCATGTCGGTGCGCGAAGCCCTGCCGCTGGTCTGCAACCTGCGTGATGAATACGGCTTTCGGGATCGCATCCGGCTGATTGCCAGCGGTAAGCTGGTCAATCCTGGTGATGTCGCCTGGGCATTGGCGGCCGGGGCGGATTTTGTCACCTCGGCGCGCGGCTTCATGTTCTCGCTGGGCTGCATTCAGGCGCTTAAATGCAACAAAAACACCTGCCCCACCGGCATCACCACCCATGACCCCCGTTTCCAGAAAGGCCTGGTGGTGGAGGATAAGGACAAACGTGTGGCGCGCTATGCGACTGAGATCATCCACGAGGTCGAAACCATTGCCCATTCGGTTGGCGTCACTGAACCCCGCAAGCTGCGCCGCCGTCATGTCCGTATCATGCAGGAGAACGGCCACTCCCGCCCGATGAGTGAGATCATGCCAAGTTACAGTGCCGTCGCGCAGACGTGACAGGATATGTTTTGGCTCGGGCGCCATGCTGCGCTAGGCCAGTGGGGAATGATTTATCTTAGGAGACGCCCATGGCCCGCCGCTGGACCAATACCCTGACCGCCGCTGATGTGACGCCCAAAGCCACCTTTATGAACCGTCGCCAGATCATGGCGGGGCTGGGTGGCATGGCGGGGCTGGCCGGGCTGGGGGCCTTGCCGGGGGCGGCGCAGGCAGAAACGCTGGAGCCGAACTCCTGGGAGGATGTGACCACCTACTGCAACTATTATGAGTTTGGCACCGGCAAGGGGGATCCTGCCAAATATGCCGGCCAGCTGACCACCTCCCCCTGGAGCGTCAAGATCGACGGGCTGGTGGACCGCCCCGGCGATTATGACTTCCAGCAGATCCTGGGTGAGATGACGCTTGAAGAGCGCATCTATCGCTTCCGCTGTGTCGAGGCCTGGTCGATGGTGGTGCCCTGGACTGGCTTTGAGCTGGCCGATCTGCTGGCGCTGGCCGGTGTGCAGTCCGATGCCAAATACGTGTCGTTTGAAACGCTCTATCGCCCCTCGGAAATGCCGGGTACTGCCTACCGTGTTCTGGACTGGCCCTACCGCGAAGGCCTGCGTCTGGACGAGGCGATGCACCCGCTGACCCTGATGGCCACCGGTATCTTTGGTAAAGATCTGCCCAATCAGAACGGCGCACCGCTACGTCTGGTGGTGCCATGGAAATACGGCTTCAAGTCGATCAAATCCATTGTGCGGATCACTCTCTCGGACAAAGAGCCTGAAACCAGCTGGAATATGGCAAACGCACGGGAATACGGCTTTTATAGTAATGTGAATCCAGAGGTCTCACATCCCCGCTGGAGTCAGGCTTCTGAACGTCGCCTTGGCGGAGGGCTGTTTGCCAGCCGTCAGGAGACTCTGATGTTCAACGGCTATGGCGATGAGGTCGCTTCGCTTTATGACGGGATGGACCTGGCCAAGTTCTATTGACCCTACAACCCCGGCTCATTGCCGAATGGTTTGTTGATCACGCTAAGCTGGGGCATCCCTCTGGGGTGCCTTTCCCTTTTGCCCTACCTAAGCCGCGTTTTGATCTGTAACCAAACTGAACTCTGGGTGAGATTGCTGTAATCCGCTTTGGGCTTGCCGCAGGGATGACCTATCTTTGAATGAGCCTGGGCATCTTGCCTTGTGACCTCACGAGAGGGCGCGACGGTGCTGAGGCCTAAACGAATAGGAACAGACCGCCGATGATCGATACTTTGAACACCACCCTGCGCAAAATCCCGACCTGGGCGCTGTATCTCATTGGGGCGCTCTATCCTGCCTGGCTGCTGTATTTGGGCGTGACCGGCGGTTTGGGGCCTGATCCGGTGAAAGCCCTGGAACATGAGTTGGGCGAGCGTGCCCTGCAGCTTCTGGTGTTGGGACTGGCGGTCACCCCCCTGCGCCGTTTTGTCGGCGTGAACCTGATGAAGTTTCGCCGGGCCCTGGGGTTGCTCACCTTCGCCTATGTCGCCTTGCATCTGCTGGTCTGGTTGCTGCTGGATGTGCAGATCATCAGTCAGATCCTCGCGGATATTGCCAAACGGCCCTATATCACCATCGGAATGGTGGCGTTTGTCCTGATGCTGCCATTGGCGCTCACCTCGAACAATCTCTCGGTCAAACGTCTGGGGGCTAGGTGGAAGCGGCTTCATCTGCTGACCTACCCCGCAGCGATCTTAGGTGGGGTGCACTTTGTTATGCTGGCAAAGGGGTTCCAGATCGAGCCGCTGATCTACCTTACCGTGATCCTGGCCTTACTCGCGACACGGCTTCCCTTTGTGCCAAAGCGCGCCACAGCCTGAGTCTTGCTGCACTGCAGTATCTTTTCAAAACCTTCTGCACCCATCGGGGCTGAAGATCTGTGGAATGCGCCTGAAACTCCTTCTTAACCTGTTGATAACTATCCCAAATGGCCAATCTTCAAAAAAGATGTGATTTTTGTAATTTAGGGCTTGCGGGTTCCCGGGGTTATACTTAGAACCCCCTCTACCGGCAGCGGAGACGCGGCACGGTGGGCGGCGGAGGCGCTGCTGACACACTGGAAAGACGGTGCTGACGGACTGGAAAGACAGTGCTGACGGACTGGAAAGACAGTGCTGACGGACTGGAAAGACAGTGCTGACGGATCGGAAAGACGGTTGGACGCTCAGGAGAGACTGGGGCATCTGATGGCATGATGTGAGGCGGTTGCGCTAAGGAATTGGCGTAGTGGTCTTGTTTTTGGCCTTTTGGTGTTGCTCTTTGACATTGATGATAACTGAAGAGATATGTGGGCGGTTTGGTTCGTTTCGATGGATCAACGT
>NZ_OMPQ01000012.1 GCF_900313025.1 Pseudophaeobacter sp. EL27 | reverse complement strand
ACGTTCAGCGCCGCTCAGATCCACCTCGACGGCGCCCTGACGGCGCTGCGGCACGGTCAGATAGACAACGCAGTCCTTGATGGTGGTCGGCACCTCCAGTGCCGGGGGATGCGGGTCGGCCATAGGCACCCGAAAAATACAGCCATCCTGAGTCAAGCCCTCACAGGATTTGAGCGCAAACTGGCCAATTTTTAACGCCTCGTGGTCAATCTCCAAGGCATTGACCCCCCAGGCATAGGGACCAAGACGACGGGCCAGGCCTGTCACCAGGCCTTCGGTATAGCGATCTGATTGCTGGAAGTGATGCGGCTGTAAAAATAGCCCCTCAGTCCAAAGCACCTTGCTGTCCCAGGACACCTGGTTCTCCCTTCAATTGCCCGCGCAAATTGGCACGGTTCAGTCTTTTAGTTTGTCCAATTGCGCCTTGTAGGCGCGCGCAAATTCGCGGCTGAACAAGTCATGAAAATCGTTTTCGGCCTGATCCGAAATCTCGGAATACAACCGCTCATAGACATCCCAATACCGGGCCTTTTTGCCCCGCAAGAGACCGCTCAACCCGCCTTTGTCTTCAATCTGTGCCTCCAGCGCCTTGGGATCGAGCCGGATGAGAACGCCCTTCAGCGCCGCCTCCATACCGGTCACCATGGCAACCTCATGGGCCTTGATATCCTTGAGCGCCTCTTCCGCAGCAGTTTCCGGGCTGAGATAGCCCTTGGTCGCGGGTTTCAGCATGGCCTCGACCGCCTGCTCTGGGGTGATCGAGAATTTCAGCGGGTTATTGCCCCCAGCTGAGATCATCGTCTGTTCGATACGAAATTCGGATTTGATCGAGGTCCGTGTCATCAGGATTTCACGGATCCCTGTCACCAGGGTCTGCAACACCCGCCCCATGCGCCCCATGGACTTGCTGGGATCTTCATCCCCCAGAACATCCTCATCGACGCCAAGCCCTCCCAGGAATGCAGATACCGCGTTTGAAGGCAGTTCAGGCTTGGCAACGGGTTCCGTCGCAACCTGCTTTGGTTTCTCTTTGGCCGCTGCCTTGTCCACCGGGACCGCATCGGAGGGCTCTCGCGTTGTGGCAACAGTGTCCGAGGGTTCGGCAAAAGGGTCTGATGACTGATCAGCAACAGGGGCAGGCGCAGGTTCTTCAGTGACCTCGACGCTCTGGACTGCTGCGGGAGCAGGTACCGGGGCTGGACTGGCAGCAATTGGCTCAGCTGGTATGGGAGGGGCCTGGGTTACCGGTTCGGGCGCGGCGGGTTCACCGATGCCTGACAGGAAATCATCGTCCCAGTCATCCGGAATTGTCGATACATGCGAAGCCGGGGCCGCAAAACTATCCGCCGCCGAAGCGGAGTGACTGGGCAGGCTTGCCCCCACACCTTCGCGTCCATCACTGGGTTTTTGAAAAAACGGATCTTCCTCTTCGCCCAGGGGTGGCAGTAGGTCATCGATGGGATCAACGGGATTGAGCTGCGATGGCCCTGTGGGATTTGACGCCCCCAACAGGTCATCCAGAAAATCTCCGGCTGGACCGGCATCATCCAGCAACGCCAAAGGATCGGGTGCGTTGCTCGCCACGCCATGCGAGACAGGAGCATCGGACAGTGGGTCCGGGATCATTTGGGCCGTTGAGTTGCTGTGAATTTCGACCAGCAGCTCGTAGCCGCCGACACAGAGCACATCGCCATTGTTGAGCGGCGTCGGTGTGCGCCCAAGCGGGATTTTGGAGTAGTTCAGAAAGGTGCCATTGGCGCTGAGATCCACCACCAAGACATTGCCGTTGTGATCCTCGATGGCGCAATGGTTGCGCGACAAGAGCTGATCCGGATCCGGCAGAACCATGTCATTGCTGTCACCACGACCAATGGTCAAGCTGGGTCCCAGCATTGAAACCGGCTCTGCATTGCCGGGCATTGCGCCCGAGTTCTGAAACTTGAGTGTCACCCCCATGGGTCGCTTAGCCTCCCACCAATACGGTGAACTCACCCTTAACGATCAAACCGCCACAGGCGGCGTTATCCGTGATACGCGCCGCAGGCAGCTTGTTGATCAATACGGTCATCGATCCTTTGATAATGGGGTGCGGCGGCGCGGCCGTGCACATATCACTCAACCGGGCAGCAGGCATTTTGCCCACCAGAACCGTAACCGCACAGGGAGGCATAATAGGTGTGGGAACCGGCAAAACCGGCGGCGGTGGAATCGAGGGTAACATGCACGCATGCAGATCCAATAACCGCGCCTGGGGCATACCCATCTCAGGCCTCCTTCTCGTTACCTGGATCAGGATCGGCTGTTTTTGCCTTCCCCTGTCCATTACCACCACGCGCAATATCCAATGCACGTGCGACCAAAACACGGCCGTGTTCTTCAAACTTATCAGACAATTGGCTCAATGCTACCATATTCATCGCAAAGGCCGCCGCTTCCGAAGCCCCCGCCGGCGCCGGATACTGATTGAGATCCCCCGGCCCCAATGTCCCCGGCGCATACAGCACCGACAGGGCGCAGTTCACCGTGTCATCGTCGACATAAGCATGATCCAGCGACATGCGCGCCGCATCGCGGTTTTCCTCGGAGGGGTCACGCACCCAGGCTTCCGAACAGCTGAGCGAGGCTGGATCTTTGTCCGAGCGCGGCCCGATGTAATCCCGCGCAGCCATACAGGCCCACCAGACCCGCTCGCGCGGGGGCAATAATACGCCCAACAGCCGCAACAGATCCACCAGCGCCTCTTTCTCAAAAAGCTCTTGCAGAACAACACCCGCCGCCGCAGAGGGCGGCGCCTGCAGGGGAGTTTTCAGCAGGACATTGGCATGCGACAGCAGCTTGGCCACGGGGTCAGCGGGAAGCTTGACCAGGTTTTCAAAATTCTCTGACATATTTCCCACCTAGTTGATCATCGTCAGGCCGCCTTTGAGGGTCAGCATGGCGTCCCCCTTGACGGTTGTCATCGGAGCCTTGGCTTCCACCATGGCGCTGCCTTCGACCTTGATCATGGGCCCTTTGATCGTCACACCAGAGTTGTCGATCTTCACCGAGGAAGGCCCAACCTGAAGCAGGATCTCCAGACCGGCTGTCATCTTGATCTTGCCGGCCGTTGCATCCACCGTGATATTGCCCAGGCTGACGGTTTCCTCATGATTGCCCTTGGCAATGGTCTCGGTCAAGTTTCCGGTGTCCACATCCAGGGTCATATTGCCTGTCTGAATGGTTTCCGCCTTGTCGCCAGTCTCGACCACTTCAGTGCGATTACCGCTTTTGACCACCTCATCCATGTGCTGTTTGACAGTCATGGCATAGCTTTTCTCATCCGTGCCCGGCGCATCCGGTTCCGGCGCATCCAGCCCGATGGTTACCGCCGAGCGGTCCTTGATCAGCATCTGGTGATCCTTTTCCGCCTGCACCCGCATCAGTTCTTCGCCCTTCTTGTCGTCGAACATCAGCTCGTTGTAGCCGCCCCCCCCCTTGGAGGAGTTGGTCTTGATCCCCAGCTGGGTCTGATCATCCGGGTAATTGTAGGGTGGCATGGTATCAGCATTGTAGAGCATGCCGGTGCAGATCGGACGATCCGGGTTGCCATCCTCAAACTGCACCACAACCTCCTGGCCGATGCGCGGCACCGCAACCATACCCCAGTTCTTGCCGGACCAGGGCGTCACCACCCGCACAAAGCAAGAAGACTTCTCATCCGCCTTACCCTCACGGTCCCAATGGAACTCGATCTTGATGCGCCCGTGTTTATCGGTGAGGATTTCTTCACCGCTGGGGCCGACCACGGTCGCCGTTTGCAGACCCGGCACCCGCGGCCAATGCGTCGTAAGCGGTGCACGGTATTGCTCGTGCTTTTCGATGGCACCAAAGGTGCTGGCATAGGCATCGCCCTTGATTTCCTCGGGGAAGTCCATGTTGCGCGGCTTGATATCATGACGCATTTCGCCCTCTTCCGCCGCAGCAGTGGTGCGTTTTTCGCGTTCATTGTAG
Source organism: Pseudophaeobacter sp. EL27 (assembly GCF_900313025.1). Taxonomy (GTDB): domain Bacteria; phylum Pseudomonadota; class Alphaproteobacteria; order Rhodobacterales; family Rhodobacteraceae; genus Pseudophaeobacter. Next base: position 100,185 of record NZ_OMPQ01000012.1, on the reverse strand, counting down.
TCCCCGGCCACCTGCAGATAGTGCACCGCATCCACCACCAGGTATTCACCATTGGCCGGCTTGTCCGGGTGGTTCTTCAACTGAAAGGTATAGCCCGTTCCCAGGGTCCGTAGACTGGCAGCGCCACGCCAGCGCTTGTGCCGGATCGCCTCCGCCTCCATCTGAACACGGGCCCGTTTGTTGCCCAGACCTGTGTCTTTGCGATAATGGCCCTGATAGTCGTATTGCTCAAAATCCTTATGGCTATGACTGCCTTTGGGAATTGCGTTTTTGACCTTCAGATCTGCTGCTGGCGACAGGAAATCAAAGTCATTCAGGGTCACCTTGCCGGTGGTAATCACCTCTTCCTGCGCCCATTCTGAGACATGATCTTCGCGCCGTCTGTCGCGATCATCACGGGCATGGAACTCCACCTCCGATTTTCCGTTCACCGGAGAATGACCACTCATGCCATCACAGAGCACCAGTTTTTCCGCCGCGTTTTTATCGCTGGCACTGTCGAAGTAGAAATAGATCCCCTCCTCCTCCATCAGGCGGCAGATAAAGTCATAATCGGTCTCGCGGTATTGCAGGCAATACTCGCGCGGCTCGTAGCTTTCGCTCAGGCGGTCCCGGAAGTCGCTAAAGCCGTTTTCGCTGAAGATCTGTTTGATAATATCCACCGCAGAAAGTTCCTGGAACACGCGGCTGTCGGTGGTGCGCGTCAGCAACCAAAACCAGGGGCGCACCTCGGCCACATAGAGCCCGTAGCCATCGCGAAACCCCATGTTCTCCACTGAAATACAGAGACCCGAAAACTTCTGATCTGTCTGATCCTCGGTCTGGACATGCAGGTTCATCGTCTGCCCAACGATGTCTTCCAGTTTGATTGCTTTGTTCTTTGACTGAAACTCCACAGTGGTTTCCGTCAATTTGCTCAGGCCTTCGCGCACGATGGCGCGTTTCAGCAAGAGATCCCGCACAGAATAACTGCCGGACATCCAGACCATGTCACTGTCATGTGCTTTGCTCTCAACCATGGCTCCTCCTTTCCCCGATCAGGATCGGGTTAAAAACTGGGCGAAAATACACCGCTGCCAACTCAAATTTTGTCATTACAAATCCGCTAGTAAGGCCGCCAATTCGGCGTCCATCTCGTCATTATCTTCATCCGCATCCGTCTCATCGCCAAACCCGGCCAATAGCGCATCCAGATCTCCAGCCTCAGCCGTAGCATCACCACTTTCCTCACCGCTGAGATCCAAATCATCCAGGCCCAAGTCATCCAGACCGAGATCACTCAGATCCAGGTCATCCGCCTCTGTCTCTGCATCCACCGCAGGTTCTGCGGGTTTTGCTGGCGCGATGCCGGTCTTGTCGCGCGGGTCCGCAGGCGATGGCGCCGGGGCCGGGACTCCGCTCCAGGGGCCAAGGACTTCGCCCCCTGCAAGGGAGGAAAACGAGGTCAGACGCAGCTCATCGCGTCCCTTGACCGCACTAATCGCCATCACCCCCCGCTCATTCGCCATGACGATTTTGTCGAGGTCAATGTTGCGTTCGGTGCAGGGCAGCGCCACCTGATCGCCAAAATGGTCATTGACCGTATGAAAGGGCATACCGCCCAGCGACATGATGGAACCCAGCTGCATTGAGGCGCCATTTTGCTTGAAGGAACGCGCCAGCAAGATTGTCACCAGAACCACCGGATTGCCCCAGAGCATTCCCTTCAACCCTTCGGCTTCCGAGAATTCCTCAAAGTCAAAGGCATCAACCGGGTTGCTCTTGGCACCATAGGGGCGACGCAGCAAAAACCGGGGGCTGGCCAGGGCCAGATGCCCGGCCTCGGGCATCTGTTGCAGCGTATCCCAGGCATTCCCGACCAGAGCGGGACGGTCCTTTTTGGCGGTCTTCAGAAATTCTGGCGACAGGCTGGTAAAGAAGGGCGCATCCACATGGGCCGCCACCCGGGCGATCCGGCCCAGCAGTTCCGCGTGGGGAGGGGTTTCTTCAAATCCATACATACCGATCAGCGCCGAATAGCCGCCCCGCCCCAGGTCGGGATCCATCGGCTCCTCGGTCAGCAAACGGGTAAAGCCAGATTCCGTCAGATCATCCTGAGCTGCCAGATCCGCCGCCAATTCCTCCGCCGAGACATCATAAAGCACCACCTCAAGACTGTCGTCGACCTCAACCGAGCGGGCAATTAGGTCCAGCGAGCGCCACTGTGCCTCCAGCGACTGAAACTCCGGGTGATGCAGGACAAGACGCATCGCATCCGACAAGGCCGCATCCACTGCGGCCTGCATCGCGGGCAGCTCCGGGCTGGGCAACGCGCGTATATGGGGGCCAACAACTCGGGCCAGCAGCTCCTCAATCGGCGAGGCCTCCCGCAGGGTGTTGTCGCTATCTCCAATCAGCTGTTGAAAGGCACTCAACCGCCGGTCCGCAGGGACTGAATTGCTGGGTGAGGACCGTTTGGGCACCCTTACCGGAGTGCCATATTGCTCGGCCCAGCTGGCCAGACTGCGGCTGGCATGATCGACTGTGACCCCCGATTGCAACTGGCTACGCAGGCTCACCAGCTCGGCAAACAAAGCGACATTTTCAAACAGCTCATCCGGGTGCAGGTCGTCAAACTCCTTCAGCTTGACCGCAATACCACCCTCATCCTGACCAAGAGGCAGGATCAATTCGCAGGCAAAACCTTCGATCACCTCCTCCACCGTGTCCGGATCCAGCAGAATTCCGGGCCGCTTCGCCAGGGCCTCGCCGGTTTCCACCTGCCCGCGCGCTGCCCGGCCGGAGAAATCCCCAAACAGGGCGATGCGAAATCGCTTGCGGGTCAGTTGCTGCGCTTCGGGGCGTTCCGCGCTGATGGTTCCATAGGCAAATTCAGGCTCCGCAATTGTGGCCCGCTGCTCTGCTTTCCGCTCTCCAGGCTCTGGTTCTATTGTCTTCGTCCCATCCGCCGGAGATGCCTCACTTTCAAGATCGCCAAGCAAGGCATCCAGATCCAACAGATCATCCGCCGCCTGATCCGGTTCTGTTTCATCGGCCAAATCGGCCAACAGATCATCCAGCCCATCTGCCCCAGCAGGGGTATCGCCCGAGGGTTCATCCGTCAGATCCCCGAGGAGATCGTCAAGGTTAAGCTCATCCTCAACCGTATCGTCCCCCGGGTCAGAAGACCCCAGCAGCTCATCCAGATCAGCCTCCTCCGTATCGGTTGTGCCCAAAAGCTCGCTCAGGCTTGCCTCGGGATCTTCACTGCCATCTGTCTCCTCAGTGAGCTCCAGATCCGACAGGATGCTGTCCACATCCGCCCCATCAGCAGGGCTGTCTTCGTCCAGATCCAGATCAGAGAGCAGCGCCTCCAAGCTCAGATCTTCTGCGCTCTCTGCCTCTCTCGTGGTTGGGGATTGCGTGGCCAAGTCAGACAGCACATCCTCCAGATCGCTCAGAGCCTCTGAGTCGGTCGGATCATCAGTCGGCTCCAGCCCTGCGAGCACATCATCAAGCGCCACCGTCTCCCCCGAGACCTCCAGATCCGACGCGGAGATATCCCCCAGCAGGTCCTGTAAATCCACATCCGCCTCGGGCGCTTCAGCCTCGCCCCCCTGCTCCAATCCGCTCAGAATATCCGCGAGGTCATCCGCCTGAGCCGTCTCCTCCGAAACATCCGGGCCAGTGGCAAGCACCTCTGCCAGAATATCACCCACCTCAGGTGCGCTCTGCTCGTCTGCGTCGCTCTCATCGAGAGTGCCCAAGATATCCGTCAGATCACTGTCTTCACGCTCAACCTCATCAGGGGCAGCGGCAGAGAGGTCATCCAAAACTGAAGAGAGCTCTTCCGCCTCTGGCTCCGGAGTTGCCTCCTGTGCTGCCAACCCTTCAAGGATCGCATCAGAGGTTTCCCCTTCGGCTGCATCCTCATCCGGGGTGGGCAACCCCTGCAAGGATCCCAGCACATCGGCAAGATCATCTTCCTGTTGTTGGGGCTCAGGTTCTGTAGCCTCCACACCGGACAGGATTTCCGCAAGCTGATCTGGCGCCTCGGTTTCCGGTATCTCCGCCGCTGCCAGCCCCTCCAAGATCCCGTCACTCGACGGCGTTTCTGCGGGTTTGAGTTCTTCGCCTACGCGGGCCAGATCGCTCAGGACATCCGAGGTATCCTCTGGCACCACGTCTGCGACTGGCTCCAGATCTCGCAAAGATGCCAAAGCACCCTTCCCCAACTCCGCCACTGTGCTCTCCTCGGGAGCCGCGGCCGCCAGAGCTGCAAGCGCCGCTTCCGTCGCGGCCGCTTCCTGGTTGGTTGAGGTTTCTGGTGCATGAGCCGCGAGAGAGGCCAGCGCATCCTCCACACCATCGTCAAGCTCGGCCTCTGGCCGTACATCCGCTGCCAGGGCGGCAAGCACTTCGTCGCTTTGATCTCTCACGTCTTCAGACAAGGCGACATCACGAAGACTGTCCAAAGCGTTGACCTGATCAGCATCAGAGGCTGATCCGCCCTGAGCTAGCGTGGACATCAAAGCCGGGTTTTGCAGGATTTTTTCGATCAACTCTTCGGCCCCGGATTTGCCATCCATATAGGCCATCAAGTTTTGCAGCTGACTGCGTGCCTCCAGCAGGGGTCGCAGGCTATCGACCTTGGAAGCAATCGTGCCGGGGCTGAAATCTTTCAGACTCTCAAAGGTGAGATCAATTGCGAGATTGCCCTCTCCGGTCAGGGTATTTGGCACCGTAAAGGCGGCTCTTGGGGCCATGGCCTTCATCCGGCTATCAAAGTTATCGACATCAATTTCAAGAAACTTGCGGTCGGCAATCGCGGGCTGTGGTGTTTTGCTCTTGCCCAGAAGGTCGCTCATCACCCCCATGACAAAAGGCAGCTGCACCTTCTTTTCCGCGCCGTATAGCTCCACATCATATTCGATCTGCACCCGAGGGGCGCGGTTGCGGCCAATGAATTTCTGCGAACTATCAGCCATTGTAGCCTCCCTTTAGCGCGCTGAGTTCCCGTCGCAGGGCCTTCAGCTCGGCATGCAGCTCCAGCACATGCGCATCCACAACATCGGTTTCCTTGCGCACCAGATCCCGCAACTGTTCAAATTCCGCTTCAGCCTCGGCCTCCACCGCCGACTGCATGGTATTGACCAAAAGACCGATAAACAGGTTCAGCACCGAAAAGGCCGTGATGACGATGAAGGGCACAAAGAAGGACCAGGCCATCGGGTAGACCTCCATCACCGGACGCACGATGCCCATAGACCAGCTTTCCAGGGTCATGATCTGGAACAGGGAATAGAGCGAGCGGCCAAGCGTGCCGAACCATTCGTCAAAGGTAGCGCCGTACATCAGCGTTGCCATCACCGCAAAAACGTAGAAGACAATCGAGATCATCACGATCACCGCCCCCATCCCCGGCAGCGCATCCAGCAATGCCTGCACCACCTTGCGCATCTGCGGGATCACCGACAGCAATCGTAGCGCCCGAATGACCCGCAGTCCCCGTAGCGCCGACAATCCCTGGCGATCCGGCAGCAGGCCGACGCTCACCACCAACAGGTCAAAGATGTTCCAGGCTGACGCAAAAAATCTCAGCCCATAGGCAAAGAGTTTCAACGCCAGTTCCGCCACAAAAATCGCCAGAACCAGTTTGTCGATAACCGCCAGCAATCCACCGATATGCGCATTCACCGCGTCAGAGGTGCTCAATCCCAGCGTCACCGCGTTGAAGATGATGATCCCGAGGATGGAATTGGTCACGACCGGACGCTCGACAAAATGTCGAGCACGGTCCTGGAGAGACAAGGAGGCTGTTTCACTCATGAGGATATCTACCGTTCTGCGGTCGCAAAGAGGGCGGGAAAGATGAAGGTTGTCATTGGGTCAGACCTTTTCGAGCAACTCCTTGTCCACCTCAGTGACGATGGCAGTGCCCACGGCTAGCAGCGTTTCCCCGGCTTTGGAAAAATCGCCACCTGCCAAAACAATATCGGTCAAAACCATGCCTTTTTGGATGTATTTCCATTTCTTGGGCTGCAGGGTTTCCAGCTCTGCAATGGCGACGGCGGTTTGTTTCTGAAAGGCCGTGCCTTTTTGCACCTGGCCTTGCATATCAATGATCTTGCCGATCAGCTTGGCGGTGGATTTTTGCAGTTTGGACAGCAGGGCACTCACTTTTTTGGAGGATTTCACGTCCGGCATTTTGGAAATCTTATCCATTTCCTTCAGCACCTGGTTGAGCTTTTGCGCAATCTTATGAGCCCCAACATCGACTCCTTGGATCTTGTTTTTATATTGCTCATTGTCGGATTTGACCGAACTGACAGTCGGTAGAAAATCCGCACCCAACAGGGAGTTCACAAAGGCTTTGCCGCTGTCTTTGGCGCCTGAGAGTTCCTTTTTCTTCTTGTCAAAACTCTTTTGGATTTTAGCGAGGTTCTTGGTCACCCGCTTTTGCATTTTGTCGGCCTCAATCGCCAGTTTGTAGATCTTCATCGCCATGCCAATCAGCGTCTTGATGATGCCATAGAGGCCAACAATCAGAGCAAAGCCGCCGGTGCCAACAGCACTGGCAACGCCACCCACCACATTGAGCCCATCAATTGCCAGATCAACACCAGCCTTGATCCTATAGGTGCGGTACTCCGCCTTGATCATGGAGACCTCAGCCCAGGCTTTTTCCGCTGCCTTCTTGCCGTCCTTGGCGAACTGCATGAACTGTTTTCGGGCAAAGCCCTCATAGGCTTCCACCAGTTTTGCCCGGTCCGACTTGCTGTTGGTTTTGACATAGAGCGCATCGACCTGGCGTAGTTTGATCACCATGCCATTGACCAAATCGTAATATTCTTTTGACGCCGCCTCAGTCACCTTGGCGAGCAGCAGGGGGTCATCATCCAGTGCCTTGTAAGCATCAGAGTCCACATCCAGCAGGACCTTGCAGATCAGTGGTTTGTCCAGTTTCAATCCTTTGGGCTTGCACTTATCGCGCAGATACCGAGCGATATCATTTTCAATCAAAACGACTTTGGCCATTGGTCTTCCTCCCTAAAACTGCTGGATCCCCCCGTTTCCGGAGGCTTGAAACTGTTGCCGACGGGGGCGCGCCTAATCATCAAAACTGTATGAGAACGCTCCGTCTGTTACGTCTATCTTCACGGATTTCACCTCTTCCCCCGCCATCAAGCGGCGCAGGAATTCATTGGAGATGTCTGGCAACATGGAATTGGTCACAATTGCATCAATCATCCGCCCGCCGCTTTCCAGCTCTTGGCACTGCTCAACGATCTTGTCGACAACAGCATCGGTGTAGGAAAACGGCACATCATGGGCCTCTTCCACACGCTTTTTGATCCGGCCCAGCTGCAGCCGGGTGATCTTGCCAATCATATCCGGGCTAAGCGGATAATACGGGATGGTGACCAGCCGCCCCAACAGGGCCGCCGGGAAGATTTTCAGCAGCGGATCCCGCAGTGCCTTGGCGATACCTTCAGGGGCCGGCATCAGATCCGGGTCGGCGCACATATCCATGATCATGTCGGACCCTGCATTGGAGGTGAGCAGGATCAGGGTGTTCTTGAAATCAATCACCCGGCCTTCGCCATCCTCCATCACCCCCTTGTCAAAGACCTGAAAAAAGATCTCATGCACATCCGGGTGGGCCTTCTCGACCTCATCCAGCAGCACCACCGAATAGGGTTTGCGGCGCACCGCCTCGGTCAGCACACCGCCTTCGCCGTATCCGACATAGCCGGGAGGTGCGCCCTTCAGGGAACTGACCGTGTGGGCCTCCTGGTATTCCGACATATTGATGGTGATGACATTCTGCTCACCGCCATACAGCACCTCGGCCAGGGCCAGGGCGGTTTCGGTTTTACCGACGCCCGAGGTGCCCGCCAGCATGAAAACACCAATGGGTTTGTTGGGGTTGTCCAATCCAGCGCGGCTGGTCTGGATCCGTTTGGCGATCATCTTCATCGCGTGGTCCTGACCAATCACCCGCTTGGCCAGATGTTCTTCCAGATGCAGGATGGTGTCGATCTCATCTTTGACCATGCGGCCAACGGGGATACCCGTCCAATCGCCAACCACGCTAGCAATCGCCTGGTGGTCCACGATGGGCAAGATCAAGGCGCTGTCGCCCTGCAGCACTTCCAGCTCGGCGTTTTTCTCCTTAAGCTGCTGCATCAAAGTCGCGCGATCTTCCTCGCTTAGCGGGCTGTTCGATGCGCCCTCGGCCAGGTCTTCCCCCGCGTCCAGGACTTCGTCTACGGGCGCGGCCCCCTCCCGGAGTTTGGCGCGCAGGTCGAGGATGTCTACGACCACCGCTTTTTCCTTCTCCCAACGGCTGGTGAGTCCCGCGAGCCGTTCTTCCTCAGAGGTCTTGGCCGTTCTCACTGCTTCGCGTCGGTCTGCAACCTCATACCCTGCCGTTTCATCCCGGCTGATGATTTCCAGCTCGGTGGTGAGCGCCTCGATCCGGCGCTGGCTGTCATCCACTTCTGCAGGAACCGCATGCTGGCTGACCGCAACGCGGGCACAGGCTGTGTCCAACAGGCTGACCGATTTATCCGGCAACTGCCGCGCCGGGATGTAGCGGGCCGAGAGGCTGACAGCCGCCTCGATACCTTCGTCCAGAACCTGAACCCGGTGATGATTTTCCAACATCGAGGCAATGCCCCGCATCATCAGGATCGCCTTGGGCACCGAGGGTTCATCAATTTTGACCACCTGGAAACGCCGGGTAAGCGCCGGATCTTTTTCAATGTATTTTTTGTATTCCGTCCAGGTGGTGGCACCGATGGTACGCAGAGTACCACGCGCCAGGGCCGGTTTCAGCAAATTGGCAGCATCGCCTGTGCCAGCAGCGCCACCAGCGCCAACAAGCGTGTGGGTTTCATCGACAAACATCACGATGGGTTCAGCGCTGGCCTGAACCTCATCAATCACCTGACGCAAGCGGTTTTCAAACTCTCCCTTCATCGAGGCCCCAGCCTGCAACAACCCAATGTCCAGCACCAAGAGCCGTACATTGCTCAAGGCAGGCGGCACATCTCCACGGGCAATCCGCAGCGCGAAGCCTTCGACCACCGCCGTTTTGCCAACGCCCGCCTCACCGGTAAGGATCGGATTGTTCTGGCGTCGGCGCATCAGGATATCGACGATCTGGCGGATTTCTTCATCACGCCCCACGATGGGGTCAATCTCGCCATTGCGCGCCTGTTCGGTGAGATCAGTACAGAACTGCTCCAGCGCTTCCCCCTTGCCCATGGCGCCGGGGGCCATGGCGCCCGAGGCCTCTCCCGGTTCGGCCCCGCCGCCGGTGACATTGCTGCCATCCTGCGCCGACATTGTGGCCTCGGGGGAGCCGTCAGTGGCCTCGACAAAGTTATCGGCCAAATCATCAGCCCCGATGCTAGCCAGTTCAGGTGACATGGAGGAGAGGATATTGCGCAGGGCAGGCGTTTTCAGCATGCTCAGCAGCAGATAACCACTGCGCACCTGCGAGGCCGAATAGAGCAGCGATCCCCAGACCCAGCCGCGCTCCATCGCGTCCATCAAGTGATCGCTGAGGTCTGAGATTGCCGAGGCGCCGCGCGGCAACATGTCCAATGCCCGGGTCAGTTCAGTGGCGATTTTTCCAGTGTCGAGATCGTAATGCGCAATGATCCGGTGCAGATCGCTGTCCTGCTGCGCCAGCAACTGATGCATCCAGTGCACCAGCTCCACATAGGGGTTGCCCCGCATCTTGCAGAACACGGTTGCCCCTTCCACCGCTTGATAGCCCAGTTTGTTGAGCTTCCCGAATAGCGCCACTCGGCTGATCTCGGTCATGGTACTTACTCCCTATAGGCACTCTTAATTCCCTGGGCTGATGCCGGGGTACAAAAACAAATCGTCAACATCGAGCTGGTCTTTGTCCGGGTCCGGTCGACTGCGGATCCAGCTGGTATGGCCAAGGCGAGTTGCCCCCCCAAGGCTTGACCGTGGCACCGCATCGCCCGCCAGAACCAGATTCACATCCCAGTCCAGGAAATCGCCGACATAGCTGCGCACAATGGAGCGCAGGCGATCCAGCGCCGCACCACCCGGCAACAGACGTTCATAGTCTTCCAGGTTCAGCGGGCCGATACGCAGACGGAACTTGGCAGAGCGGCTCCAGACCTTTTCACCCAGACTGGTGCTTTGCCCCAGCCCCCCCTGCCCCCGGCCCATTTGCCAGCGGTCATCCGGTTCCAGCTGCAACCAGCTGCCTACAAATTCTTCCAGATGCACTGGCACGTCAAAGAAATCTGACAGCATCGCCACCAGACCCGCCGGGGTCTTGGTCCCCTGCCCCAGAATGCCGGTGAAATGCAGCTTGGCCAGGTCCGGCATCTCGTCGCGGTCATGCAGCCCCTTGCCGTGATAGCCCGCCAGCGCTGCCACCCGATCCGCCAGAGGATCTTCATCGCGATCAAAACTGACCGCAGGCGCACCCTCGGTCCAGGCCCGATAAAGCAGCGACATCATCCGATGCGTCAACATATCAGCAAAACCCACCAGGGTGGGGTCACGATGGTTGCGTTTGCGATCGCGGGCATATTCGGTCAGATGCAGCGGCAGCGACCCCTGCGGCCCAAAAAGGCCAAAAAACCGGTTTGTCAGCCGCGCGGGGCCCTCTTTGGTGGCCGGGGTGAAGTCCGCAATCGTTGAGGGGGGAAAGGCCAGTTCCGCCTCTTGTCCCAGACGCAAAGGATCCTGTCGGGGGCGGCGGCTCTCGCCCAGGCGCGGCGCATCGGAGTAATGCGCTTCCAATACCCTGAGGGCCTGAAAAACATGATGTTCCTCAGGGGCTTCGACCAAGCGGTCAAAGAGGCTCAGATCATTCGGCCCAGTCCCTTTTGCGGTCGCCATCTGGCGATTTCCCCCCGTTTTTCAGTTGTCAGTACCGTTTCGGTAAATGTGTTGATGCTGGCATAGCCATGGAAGAACCGCTCCAATACAGCCCCCAGCGCGTAGATATTGCTGCCTTCAAAAAAGCTCTCGTCAAAGCCGATGGAGATCTCCATCCCACGCACCGCCGTTGACAGGATTTCATCACTCATGCGGCGCACAATGGGACGGCTCGACACCGAAACAATCCCTTCGAGCTGTTTTTCCGTCACCCGATCTCCCAGCGGCGCGTAAAGCCCAACCAGTTCGCGCAGGGCTTCGGCAGCATTGCCCCGCCCACTGTCGGCAATCGAAACGTAGTTGAGGCTGAGATGCGAGATCAGCCGCCAGGCGGTGTCCCCCTGCCCCAATGACGGATGCGGCCGGGTGGGTGAAATCGGCAGGTTGATCTGCTTCACCGGGCCGCCCTCGGGTAGGTGAAACACATTCTCGTTGCCCGTTGCCAGCAAGAGCGGCAGATCCCGATTGGTGCAAAGCGCCTGAACCGCCAGTTGCTCCAGATCCGGCCCGTATGGCGCCTGCGCCCGGTCCACCAGCGTCAGATAGACCTCGGATCCCAAATAGGACGAGCGCACCCCGCGCAGACGCTCCTTTTCCGAGCGTTCCCGCATACGCCGCTTCAAGGTGTAATAGGCCGGGTGGGTTTCGCCAGAAGCGGTGAAATCATTAGTCGAATAGAAGGGGCGGAACTCCACATCATCGGCGCCTTCACCGCTGATACCAGTGACTTTCTTCAGTGCGTAGATTTCAAAATCCAGCCCCGCAGTCCGGTTGGGAACAACCTGATGTTCGGTATCGCGCACCATCAGGCGCACCCGATCACAGCGTTTTTCAAACAGGTTCACTGCAGGAATGCAATTGAGCTGAAACACCTCGGGCAGCACCACCGGGGCAACCTCACGCATGCCCTCGCGCAGTGGAATATAGAGATCAATCTCGGCGCCTTCCGCCTTTTGCAGCGCCGGGCGCAATCCCTGCAACTCCACAAACCGAAACCGCTCGGGCATGGCAAAGAATTCCTGCAACAGGCGGTAACCGTCAAAAACCCGGGCTGGCACTGGCAGCAGCGCCTCCTCGCGGGAGAAGCCCTTTTGTACGATGCGCCCCTCGGGCAGCGGCAGCTGCCAATCCGCCCGCCGATCGGTCGAGTGCGCCACGATACCCTGGACCTGGGTGCATAACAGCTCAAGCAGCGGCCAACTGTTGCCCGCGGCGCTGCCCAGATAGATCTGCAACCGATCCATATCAAGATCGCGCAACGGTTCCCCGTCCGAGCGTTTCAGACGCAGGCGGATACCGGCGCGGGCCTCATAGCCAGCGGCCACGCCCGCCGCGACCAGATCGCCACGCCCATCAATATACTGCGCCTCCGCGATCTCGATCGGCCAAAGCGTCAGATCCGCTGCGGTGCGAAATTCACAGGGCGTCTGCCCTCCCTCATCCAGACGCGACCGCAGAACCGAACCACGTGGCATCAGATAGCCGCTTTTCACCGCCGAATTGCTCGGGTCTGGTTCAAAATGCGCGATCATCATCGAAGGCGTTGGCGCCAGATAATGCGGGTAGATGATCTCCAGCAGATTGGAGGTGAAATTCGGATACTGCAGTTCCAGCTCCAGCTGCACGCGGGCAGACAGAAAAGCCACGCCTTCAAGCAGGCGTTCCACGTAGGGGTCGAGAACTTCAACCCCCTCCATCCCCAGGCGCGAGGCGATCTTGGGGTAGGCGGCTGCAAATTCAGCGCCCATGTCCCGCAGATAATTCAGCTCGTTTTCATAGTGGCCCAGCAGGCGGGTATCCATGTCAGAGCCCCCTTTCCATCTTGACCTCACCCGTGGTCACATCGACCTTGCTGCGCAGGTATAGCTCCAGCGGTAAGGGCTGGGCCCACATGTCCGCCCGGATATCCAGCCCGATGGTCATACCCGCCACTTCGACGTCACCGATCAATTGTACATCCACCGTGCCCTCAATGATGCGAGGCTCAAAACTTGTCACCGCCTGCTCAATCGCGCGGCGGATCCTCTCGGCCTTTTCCGTGGTGCTGAATTCGCCCGTGACTTCGCTCAAGCCAAAATTCAACACCGAAGCCGCCACCATCGGATAGCGGTCAGCATCTATCTGAGACCCCGCATTCTGGGTGTTGAGCAACCAAGAAAGGTCCCGCTGAATGATTTCGCGCAGGCGGTTCAGATCAATGACCCGGCTCTCACGTGTTTCTTTGAGGTCTGATGGGTTATTGTCTGTCAGCCGGTCCAAAAGCGAGGGTTGCAGGCGTTCGGCAAGCATCTTGTCAGCCATCAGGGTCGTCCTGTGCGCCAATCTGCAACTGCCGGATATCCATCAGTGGAAAATCCTGATCGCCAATGGTCAACAAGCGCTGGCCAGTACCAATATAGGTGTCGCCGCCCATCTCCGTCCAGCTGGTCAGCCGTGCCAGCCTGGCGCCGGCCTCAGCAGTTTCGCTGCCCGGATAGCGCGTCGGGATCAACACCGCCAGCGCCCCCTCATTGGCGAGAGTGAGCGTACCCGCCATCCAGACCGTATCGCGCAGATCAGAGGGTTCATCAATTTCAAGACTTTGGATCTGCGAAAAAGGCAGCCAGAAATAGCGCCCATTGAGGATAACCTCCAGCACCGGGCCCAGTCGCATATCGGCATCTGCAATCCAGTCAAAGGCAGTACCATTCACCGTGCCGGAAGAGGTCGGCGCCGCCTCGTAGGCGGCCTCACGCAGGGCAGCTGCCTGAGCCATATGGCCCTGAGCCAACAGTTTTTGCGCCTCGATTAACTGTGCCAGCCATACCTCTGGCTCGCCCAGTATCAATGGGTCTTTTTCACCCTTAAATACCTTCTCGCGGTAGACCTCGCAGAGGATCGCCTCGCGGTAGGCCTGGGCCATGACCGTGGCACCTGCATCCAGTTCGGCGCTCAGCCGCAATTGTGCCACTGCTCGCTTCCAATCCCCCAGAATGCACAGCAGCTGGAACAGGAAAATCCGCAGCTTGGCATTGGAGGGATCCACACGCACCAGCTCTTGCAGCACAGCAAGAGCCTGCTGCGGATCACCAGCGCGCAAATGCTCTTCGGGGGTCATGGGCAAAACTCCGCCATGTCAAACAAGTCAAAACAATAGAAACCCCGGGCGTGGAAACACGCCCGGGGTGGTGCAAATCAATACTCGAATTTGCCGCTTTGGACGTTCCATTGGAAAACAACCGGGTTTTCCAACTTACCAGTCTTCTGGTTGGTCGATTTGTAGGTGTGTTCGATGGCGGCATAGGCCAGCGACCAGGTCTCTTCAGGAATGCCGTCTTCGCTTGCCGAAATCGAATAGCTGTCGATCACCACATCCTTCATCTTCCAAACGGAATAATCCAGCAAACCTTCAGCCTGAGCATCACCAGAGCGACACCAGTGCATGATGATTTCAGGGCGGACCGTGCCGTTGGCAACCGATTTGGCCAATTCATTCGAGGCCTTGCCCATTTGCGATGTCAGCTCGACCTTACCAAAGTTCGAATTGGCATGCATCCGCTGAGAAGAGCCAAGATCTGTCATCTCAACAGCGCGTTCGACATTCCAGTTCGCTGATTGAATGACGATCCATTTCTTGTGCTTGTCTTCGGTGGCGTCACCCTCGATATCCGAGATTTCCACGAACATGCTAGCAGCCATTTTGCTATCCTTTCAAAACGTAACTCATTGACAAATTTTGAGGCATGAGTGGTTTTTAGCCTCCTTTTTCCGAGGGCAGTTTCGACACTAGCCGCAGAGAAACCGACAGGCCCTCCAGCTGATAGTGCGGGCGCAGGAAGAATTTTGAGCTGTAATAACCCGGGTTGCCCTCGACCTCTTCGACCACCACTTCGGCAGCAGCCAGAGGTTTGCGCGCCTTTTCGTTCTCCGAAGAGATATCGGCATTAAAATCAACGTAATTGTTGATCCAGTTCTGCAGCCAGGATTCCATATCCTGACGGCTTTTGAACGACCCGACCTTATCGCGCACCATACATTTCAGATAGTGGGCAAACCGGCAGGTGGCAAAAAGATAGGGCAAACGCGCGCCGAGGTTCGCATTGGCCGTTGCATCCGGGTCGTCATATTCGGTGGGCTTATGCAGGGACTGTGCGCCCATGAATGTCGCCACATCGGTGTTCTTTCGATGCAAGAGCGGCATCATGCCATTCTTGGCAAGCTCCGCCTCCCTCCGATCGTCAATGGCAATCTCGGTTGGACATTTCTGATCCACACCGCCATCGGTGGTCGGGAAAGTATGTGAGGGCAGTTCTTCCAGCGTGCCGCCGCTTTCCACACCACGGATACGCGAACACCAGCCGTAGGATTTGAAGGACCGGGTGATATTCGTGGCCATGCCGTAGGCAGCATTGACCCAGGAATACTTGTCGCTCTCAGCGCCTGTGGTGTCTTCCTCAAAGGCAAACTCATCCACCGGATCGGTCTTGGATCCATAGGGCATCCGCCCGAGGAACCGTGGCATTGCCAAGCCGACATATTTGGAATCCTCACTCTCGCGCAGAGAGCGCCAAGCCGCATATTCCGGTGTCTGAAAAATCTTGGTCAGATCGCGCGGGTTCGACAGCTCGGACCAGCTATCCATCTGGAACAGCGAGGGTTCCGCCCCGGTGATCAGGGGTGCATGGGCTGCAGCGGCGATTTTGGACATCTCGCCCAGCAGTTCGATATCCGGCGGCGAATGATCAAAATGGAAATCAGCAACCAACGAGCCATAGGGCTCCCCGCCCAGCTGGCTGAACTCTTCGGTATAGAGCTTTTTGAAGATCGGCGACTGATCCATCGCCGTGCCTTTGAACTTGGCCAGGCTCTTGCCCAGTTCCTTTTTGGTGATCGGGATCACCCGGATCTTCAGCATCTCGTCGGTTTCGGTGTTGTTCACCAGATAGTGCAACCCGCGCCAGGCACTTTCGAGTTGCTGGAACTCTTTGTTGTGCAGGATCAGATTCACCTGTTCGGTCAGCTTTTTATCGATCTCGGCGACAATGCTCTCAATGGAGCGCAGAGCGTCATCAGAGATCAGACCGGTATTGGCTAGGGCCTGTTCCGCCAGGGTTTTTACGGCACTTTCAACTGCGGTCTTGGCCTGATCCGACTTGGGGCGAAACTCCTTGTGCAACAGGTTTGCAAATTCACTAGAGCCAAAAGCGGCTTCTGCCGGGGCGGCTTCGGTTTGGAGTGCTTCGTCTGCCATTTTATCCCTCCTTATTCCGTCTCACCACCGGCGTCGCCGCCGGGTTTCGGCTGGGCTGCCAGAGTTTTCAAAAGGCTCGGATCCTGCATGATCTTGGTGATCAGATCCTCTGCACCGGTCTTGCCATCCATATAGGTCATCAGATTGCTGAGCTGGGTGCGGGCCTCCAACAGCTCTTTGAGCGGCTCAACCTTGGCGGCGATGGCGGCAGGTTTGAAGTCATCCATGCTTTCAAAGGTGATATCCACCGCCATATTGCCCTCGCCGGTCAGCGTGTTGGGCACGGTAAAGGCCGCACGCGGGGCCATGGATTTCATCCGCTTGTCAAAGTTATCGACATCGATTTCGAGAAACTTACGATCCGCAACTGAAGGTTGCTCGACTTCGGATTTCCCGGTGAGATCCGCCAGAACACCCATGACAAAGGGCAGCTGAACTTTTTTCTCAGCGCCGTATAGTTCCACATCATATTCGATCTGGACCCGTGGCGCCCGATTGCGGCCAACAAATTTTTGTGCACTTCCAGCCATCTAGCTCTCCTTCAACTCGTAATCTAACTTAACAAAAGGTGCAGCGTCCGGATCTCCTCAGGTCGCCAAAGCCCCTTGCCTCCCCTTTAGTCTTCGTCCTCCAGGCCGCCGATCAGCTGCACATTCTCGAGCCCGCGCGGCGCCATATCATTCACAATCGTGAGGAAGTCGGCCCCCACCAACCGCTTGGCGCGCTCCAAAAGCAGCGGCAGCGGGCTAGAGGGTTCTTCCCGCTGGTAATAGGCAATAATCCGGTCCAGCGTATTGGCCACGTCAGTTGGCGAATTGATCGCCCCAGGCGCCGCCACAACCCGCGCAGCCCCACCTGCGACCGGCGCATCTTCAGCCTCATCGATCGCTTCACCGGCCTCGTCCTCTTCGGCCTCGCTGGTCTCAGCCAAATTGCCATAGTCACGCAGCCGCTTGCTGATCTGACGCAGCAGTTTCACCAGCGGATCCAATTCCGGTCCCTGCCCAGGCGTCTGTTCAGAAAACACATCAGAGATCGCCTTGATGTTCTCTTCTGCCAGCTCGATTGCCGTCAGCCGCGCCGCGATAAACGCATCATCGCTATCCTGAAACGCAGCACCAATGGTGGCCTGGTCCGGAATGGTGTCCATATCTTCGGGCGCATTCAAATGCCCCTCTGCGATTTCAATATCCCGCAGCGAAAAGCGACCAAAGTTCCGGCTGTCACTCAGATGAACGCGCCGCAAAGCGCGATACACCGGCGAAGGACCGGCCATGCCATCCGGTTGACCGCAAAGATCCTGTACCGCATTGATCCGCATGATCGGATCACCATCGTCTTCGTCCAGCTCGGGATGGCAGGTTTCCCAAAACTGCTCAAGACAGCTGCGCATATAACTGCTCACCTCGGCGAAGCTCTCCAGCTCACCACGTGCCAATAGCGCTTCAGCCAAGAACACCGCCGCGCGCATCTCATGGCTACGCCCGAGTATCTCAAGCGCCTTCTCTTCTACGGTCGGATAGTCCGGAGGAGTATCATTGCCACTGTCATCTTGATTGGGTTGAGCGGCGCGCTCCATTTCGGCAAAACCCGGGTCGTAAACGAGGTTATCCCCACTTGGGGAGTCCTCCCCAATGGACTGTAGAAAAACAGCCAGATCCATACGGCTGACCCCCCAAAAAACAGGTCAAACGCAGTCTGAAAACCCACACACTATACTAACATACAGACATGCGGCGACCCCAGGTGCGCCACTAACAAAACAATAACTTGACGTCGAGTGAGCCTTATCGCCATCTTAAAGTCAATTGTTTTTGCACCTTTTTGTGAGTGGTAGTGATGTGTGCAGACCGTGTTACTGGTGACGAAATCAGGGCCATGGTGCGTGAAGGCGCCAAGCGACGGACGAGCTTTGCTTTCTGTCTGGATCCTCTCAAAGACCCGCTGATGATGATCCAGCCGGGCAGCAAACCCGAAGCCCTACGTGCGCCCCTTAAACAGGCCGGTGGTAAGCCGCCCATGCTTTGGGGGACATATGTTGTACAAGGCGATCAGATGGAAATGACCTGCGAGCAGGCGCCAACCCAAATGCTCTTGCAGCTCAAACGTTTTCTCAAAGCCAACCGCCCCAAGGTGAACGTGCTGTTCTTAGACGATGGTGGCAATACCCTCGACAGTATCAAGCCTGAAGCCGCAAATGATGCCGCTGCAAAGCAGGCTGACAGCGGGGATATTTCGGCCCCAGGAATTGACTCAAAAGCAATCCAACCGCTGAAACGCAGGCTAAAACGCATCCAACCTCGAATCGCCCTGGCCCCCGGCCCACTGGAACTGAAATTGAACCGCGCTCTGGGTAAATCCGTCACCCTCATCAATGCCGGTCGGCTGCAGGAGGCCGAAACTTTGATTTTGGTGATCGAACGCGCCCTGGCCGCACTTGGCAAGGATCGTGAAGACGAGGAAACCACCTTGAAACGCGGCCAGCGTGAGTCTGACCAGCGCTCTCTCGGGGCCCAGGTCAAACGGGCGCAGGGGTTGCAGGCGCATGTGGCCCGCGCCCCTGGCCCTGCCCGGGACCGGCTGACACAGGCAATCCACAAAGCCGCAAGACTGCTGAAGCAGCGCGACCTGAACGGCGCCAAAGACGCCATGGACAAGATCGAAAAGGCCCTGACTTCACTGGTTTGACCCCCTCAACAAGACCCAATTGCTACGTTTCAAACAAACCAGATCCAACGCCCAAAGCCCAAAGATAAAGAACCAATTTGAACAGCTAATCCTATCAAAGCCGGAGACCGCGATGCCCTTCACCTCCTCACTCCTATCCCTGCTGTGCCGCAGCTTTGCCATTGTCTTGCTGCTTATGGTGCCGCAGCTCAGCCGGGCCGAAACCGGGCCGCTCTTGGTCGAGCTGAACAAGATGGAGGAGATAGACGGCGGCGGTTGTCGCGCCTTTTTCCTGTTTCGCAACCAAACTGGCAAAAGCTTTGCCGGCTTTGAAATGTCCCTGGCAATTCTAAATGGCGACGGCATAATTGATCGGCTTCTCTCGGTGGATGCCTCCCCCCTGCCCGTCCAGCGAACAACCCTAAAACTCTTTGAAGTTCCTGAGATTTCATGCGGCAATATCTCTGAAATTCTGCTCCATGACGTGACCTCCTGCCAGCCCCAGAACGAGGCTGAGATGGATTGCTTCCCAATCCTCACGCTTGGCTCACGCGCCAGCGCCAAACTGGTGAAATAGCCATGGGGGCAATTCTGCAAAACCTTACCACTGGCGGGCCGGTAATCGCCCTATTGGCCGTGATCTCACTTTTGTCGCTCACCCTAATTGGGGTAAAATTGGCGCAGCTCTGGGGGGTGACCTCCGGCAAGGAACAACGCGAGTCCGCAATCGAGCTGTGGCAGGGCGGCGACAAACATGGCGCCCAGGCCAAATTAACAGCGGGCAAATCACCCGCCGACAGGATCCTTCATTTTGCCATGGGCGCGATGCAGGGGGGGCTCAAAGGTCCGGTATTGACCTCCGAACTGGAACGGCGCGGCAATGAAGAGGTCCAGCGTATGAATGGCCTGATCCGGCTGTTGGAGCTCATTGCCATGGTCTCGCCCCTGTTGGGGTTGCTTGGCACCGTGCTGGGCATGATTCAGTCGTTTCAAGAGTTGGAGCTGGCGCAGGGCGCCGCCAATGCCTCGGTGCTGGCCGGGGGGATCTGGCAGGCCCTGTTGACCACCGCCGCGGGTCTGGTTGTGGCAATTCCCGCCGCCATTGCAGCCGGACTGTTCTCGGCCCGTATCGATAGCGCCGCGATGCAGATTGAGAGCGCTGTTGGGCAGTTGATGCTGGCGGATCATGCCCGCTAGCGCATGGAGTGAGCCCTGATGGTCCTGAACCGCCGCATCCCCCCCAAGGCCCTGATCTCACTGGTGCCGATGATCGACGTCATGTTGATCCTGTTGGTGTTCTTTATGGTGACCTCAACCTATCTCAATCTGGATATGATCCCGGCCCTGCGCCCCGCTGAGGGTGCGGCAAGTCCCACCGCCACATCAGATCTGCGCCTGATGGTCCGTATTCAGGCAGATGGCAGGCCCAGCCTGCGCGGAGAGACCCTGTCGCCACAGGATCTGGACCGGGTTCTGGCACAGGCCCTGGCCAAAGATCCATCGGCACAGCTGGTCATTCTGCCCTCCGGTTCGGCGCCAACGCAGGCGCTGATTTCGGTGATGGACCAATCCGCAACTGCGGGGGTGCAGAACATGCGTGTGTTGCGGTTGGAGGCGCGGCAATGAAGCTGAAACGCGCCCACCGCGCCCCCCAGTCAGAGACCATTATTGCGCTGATCGATGTGGTTTTTTTCCTGTTGGTGTTCTTTATGCTGATAGGCCGCATGGATGCCACCGCGCCCTTTGACGTCGTCCCGCCGCAGGCCCAAACCGGACGTGACATGCCCGCTGGTGGCATTACCCTGGCAGTCTCTGAAGACGGGGATCTCGCCCTGGATGGCAACGGAATTTCTGCCGGGGTCCTTCCCGCTGCACTGACAAAAGAACTGACGAAGGATCCGGCCTTCAGGCTCCGCATAAATGCCCACCGTGACGCGGATCTGCGCCATGTTCTGCCGCTTGTCAGCCAGGCAGAGGCCTTGGGTATTCTTGATGTCATCCTTGTGGTCACACCGGAACGATCCCTGCCATCAGGTGGCCGCCCGTGAAACCGCAGTCAAACATTCCAGCCCCGGATGCGTTTAAATCCGGAGGGGCGCTTTGGGTTCTGGGGCTAGGGGGCTCTGCCTGCCTACATCTTGCGATACTGGCTGTCCTCATACCGTTTCTTGATCCAGACCCTGTACCGCAGCAACCCAGCCCACAAAGTGCGCTATCGATGGAGTCGCAACAGGTTGTGCACAGTAGAGCACAGGAGCAAGCCGCCAATCCAGACCCCAGCAAGCAAGTACCAGCCCAGGGCGAGAACCTGGATGCGGGAACAGTGAGAGAAACCAGCGCCCGCGCCAGCCCCCCTGCCCTGCAGCCTGTTGCCGCGGCATCAGCCTTGGGTGATCAGATCGCCAGTCTTGTGGACTCAGGCACCGTCGCATCCACACAAGCGCCCGAACCACAGGTCTCCCCCGCTCTGGCGGCACCCGGGCAATCCCTACCGGCCCGCCCTGCCCCGACCCAACCCCTTGTCGCCCAAAACCCTGATCTCCCCTCCGCACAGGCTCAGGTGCCCTCCCTGCTTGAGGTCTCCTTAACAGCGCCAAGATCCAACACAGCCAACTATGTGCCAACACAGGCCCATGCCGAGGTGGCCCAGCCCAAGCCCGCTGAAACCAGGCCTCTCCTCTCAGTCGTGACCAACCCGCAGCCGACCCCCGAAATCCAGCCCAATTCTGATGCAATCACCGCAGCACTGGCCTTTCAGGGCGATGCCACCAAGGATCTAGACCCCGCTTCAATCGCTGCCTTTCAAAGCTTTACCAGACCCGGAGACCCCAGCAGCCAGGCAGCAGGTCTACGGGACGGTCTGGCAGGGCTGCTGGGCGCCGTGCCCTGTTCCCGTCTACAGGTGGTCTTTGATCCCGAAACCGCGCGGCTGGAACTGCGCGGGCACCTGCCCGAAGACGGGCTGCGCGGGCCCGTTTTGGCCGCGTTACAGGCCCAGATGGGTCGCGATATAGCGGTCTCCGACAAAATGCGGCTGCTACCGCGCCCGCAGTGTGGCGCGCTCAGCGGCATTTCCTCAGTTGGACTGCCACAAAGCACCGACCAAATCACCAACCCCCTGCTCCTGGGCGCCGATGCCCAGGCCCGGGTTCTGGGCTATTCCGGCGGCGAGCAGCTCTACTTTGACCTGACCGCTCCGGACTACCCAGCCTATCTCTATGTTGACTATTTTGACGCGGCCGGCGATGTCATCCATCTCAGCCCCAATGCGCATATCCCGCTAAAACTCGCCGCGCCTAAAACTGCGCAACGCGTTGGAGCAAAAACCCCGGAGGACCCCGGCCTGCAAATCACCGTTGGGCCACCCTATGGCCAGGAAATCGCCGTGGCTTTTGCGGCATCCTCGCCCCTCTACGATACCCAACGCCCCCTTAGTGAGCCTGCCGCTCCCTATCTCGATTTCCTACGCAGCCGAGTGGCT
This sequence comes from Pseudophaeobacter sp. EL27, assembly GCF_900313025.1. Classification (GTDB taxonomy): domain Bacteria; phylum Pseudomonadota; class Alphaproteobacteria; order Rhodobacterales; family Rhodobacteraceae; genus Pseudophaeobacter. Next base: position 77,890 of record NZ_OMPQ01000012.1, on the reverse strand, counting down.
GTAAAGCGAGATCAAGATACTGATTTTAAAGGAGAATGGGTGTACTTTTTGATCGAAACACGGGCCAATTAGGACTCTGCAGCATGCCAAAGGCATGCTGCCCGGCCCAACGAAGATTGGGTAATCTTTGATTGCACGGTCTTGGGCGGGAGCCCCCCCTTTGTGGCAGCGTTTTAAGCGGAGCTTAGGTCTGGCCACGCCAGTCTCTCCCCCGCCTGTTTCTCCCGCTACTGGCACCCGCCCGCAGCCCAGGATTTCAGACTCCGCTTCAGAACCCCACCAAAGGGATGTTGTTTGCTCAGCGATCGCTGCATGTTCAGGCTCAAATAGGTATTGGCCTGGGTACAGAGCCGTGCGCGTGTCCACTGATGGCAAGCGCTGCAGTTCTGCGTCTTCCAATAGCTTTCCGGCAGGCCTTCAACCGGTGGGAACATCGGAGCCTGCTCGATTATCTCGGCAAGACTGAGACCGCTGATCTCACTCAAATCAGACACCAATGGGCTGGCAAAAGTCACCGGCCCCGCCTCCGGTTGACGCGGCAAGGCGCCAGGCTGCGGGCTTGGCGCCACCCTGGCACTCTCAACTCCCTCGCCAATCGGATCCGTGCTTTCCCCCACTTTCAGGGCCGCTATTTCGGAGGTCGCGATTTCAGCATATGTCCCCGCAGGGTAGCTTTGCAGATAGGCCTCATAAGCCGCCAAAGACCCGTCTTCCTGCGCAGCTTTGAACAGGGCCGTTTCGGCTTCATCTGGTGTGGCCGGAGCTGGTGAGGGTTTTGTAGGTGCCGAAGATCCTACCGAGAGTTCCTCTGCCATGACTTCTGCCAGCAAGTCGCGTGCTTCCTGTGCAAATCTTCCGTCAGGATAGCCCCGCAAAAACAGCATCAACTGCACGGGGTCCCGCGCCGCACTTACAGAACGCCAAAGCTGCAGCTCTTCTGTTTCCGCCGCCGTCAGAATCGGACTGGGGGGCGCCTGGGCGAACATAAAGTCACTCACCAAAGAGGAGGTATCCCAGGGGGTCTGCTGCCCACCACTTTGGGCAAGCACCGCGCGGCGGACCTCTTTGAAGGCCTGCTCGATTGGTTGTCCTGGCACCACGATCTGTTCGACCAGGGCTTCGGTAAAGGGGCTGTTTTGCTCCTGACCATCCAAGGCGACACTTCCCGGAGCCGTAGCATAGGCCAGGAAGGTTCCGGTTGGGGCCTTCATTTCTGCCAGGCCGCTTTCGTTCAGGTCCGGAACATTTTCAAACGGATTGTTGCGGCAGGCATCAAGGATCACCAGATTTGTACGATTGCGCGCGGAGGCCATCTGCCGCAGCACCGACTGCGCCTCAACCGCCATCAGATCCAGATCTGCCGCGTCGGACAGGGCGACATCAACCGGCAAGAGATAGTTATTGCCAAAGCTCTGAACCCCGTGCCCCGCATAGTAGAACAACCCGGTGGCTTCTGTGCCTGCGGCCCTTAGATCGCGGCCAAACTGGGCAATGGTCCGTTTCATCTCGATCTGACCAAGATCAACTGCCAGGGTAACCGTAAAACCAAGCCCCTCCAGCGTTTTGGAGATCATCCGCGCATCATTTGCCGGGTTATCCAAAGCGGAAACGGTACCGTAAGAGGCATTGCCGATGATCAGGGCGAGCCGGGCAGCATCCTCCGTCGCAGAGGCGCGCGCCGGCACTGATAGGAGTGCAATAAGCACGGATATGCGAAACAGGCATTTTGCCCAAAAACCAGTCACTATAGTAAACTCCAAAAACACTGTCCCCGCGGGGACACCTCGCGAACTCGAGGTATTTATTGACCGAGGCTACGCTTTACTTGCAATTTACCCTAGGATTTTCGTTAATCTAAGCAGGGACCCAACATCCGGCCATCTACGGGGCTGCCCCAATTGTCCTTTCTAGTATGAGTATTTTGCCATGTTACGCCAGTTTCTTCGCCCGCTCCTAATCCTATTATATCTGTTGGCACAGCCTGCGCTGGCAGCGGATCCCTTTGAACATGGTTGGCAGCTCGATGCTGATGCTTCGGCCATCACATTCCTGTCGGTGAAAAAAGACAAGGTTGCAGAAACCAGCCGATTTGCTGCCGTCAGCGGTCAGATCACCGAAGGCGGTGTCGCCCAATTGGTCATTGCACTGGATTCTGTTGATACAAAGATTGACCTGCGCAATGTCCGCATGCGGTTCCTGTTTTTTGAAACCTTCACCTTCCCCGAGGCTACTGTCACTGCGGTACTTGATCCGGTGCCGCTACAGGACTTGCCCAGCCTGCGGCGCAAGGTAATTGCCCTACCCGTCACCCTGTCGCTGCATGGCGTTGAGGTCGAGCTGGAGGTCGAAGTTGCCGTCACCCTGGTTAGCAATGACCGGATAAATATCTCGACGCTTAACCCCGTTATTCTGCAACTCGAAGATTTCAACCTGATGGGCGGGCGTGACAAGCTACAGGAAGCGGCAAATGTCACCATCACGCCTCTTGGCATTGTTAATCTGAACCTCGCCTTTGATCGGCGAGCGCCAGGCACCCCTGTCTTGGCGGCACCTGCGACAAGCGGGGCAACCGCAGCATTGGAAGCCGCAGGCGATTTCAGCCGCGAGGCCTGCATTGGACGCTTTGACATTCTGTCTCGAAGCCGCAGCGTGAATTTTGCACCGGGCACCTCACGGTTGGACCAGCGCTCCACCAGCTTTTTGGACAGCTTGTTTGACATCGTCAGCCGCTGTCCGGACATGGTCGTCGAGGTAGGAGGTCACACCGATGACAAAGGCAGTGCTGCATCCAATACCCGGCTGAGCCAGAAACGCGCAAACTCTGTGGTCCGCTACCTGTCCAACAAGGGGATCCCTCAGGAACGTTTGCAATCCGTAGGCTACGGCGAAGCGACGCCTTTGGTCCCCAATGATACTGCTCAGAACCGGGCAAAGAACCGACGTATTGCCTTCAAGGTTCTCAACTAGTTTCGTGCAGATAACCAAGAATGGCAAAAGGGCTGTCCCCGCGGGGACAGCCCTTTTTGGATTTCAAATCACCTCATTCAAAATCACTCGGGTGGTTCCCCCTCCTCGAGCGCCGCAAAGAAAGCCGAGATCGCGGTTTCCAACCGGTAGCGATCAATCACAGAGAAATCGCGTTCCATTGCCAGCTCAATCCGCCCGTCCCGCGCCTGACAGCGCACCGTCCCCGAGGGTACAGCGCAGCGCAATGTGGTCTTGGCGACACCCGCTCTAGCCTGCCCTCCACCACTTTCATCCTGCTTGATAGTTGCCTTGCCGCCCAACGAGCCAGACAGAAATCCACGCAGCACCGTGAGCTCTGCCTCGGCATTGGGGCGGGGCGTGCTCTGCAATAGGGCGTTCAACTGTTGCACCAGGCTTTCGTCTTCAGATAGCCGCTTCTTCAGGTCCAACCCCAGCGCCCGCGGAATTGCCTCCGCAAAGCGCAGGCGCGCTCCGATCATCTCCAGCAGCTCTGCAAAATGGCGAATGTAGCTGCGTTTTTGCCGCCCCGCCGAGGCATAGAGATGAGCGACCGCATCTTCTACCAGTTCACAGCCGGTCTCTGGGTCCTGGGCATAGGAGAGGGCCAGCTGCGCCATTTCCGCAAAGGAAATATCACGGCGCACAAGGTTTTCATCGACCATGCGGCGATACAGCCCCTGCAGATCCTGGCCCTTGGCAATCAACCCAGCGGGGATTGCAGCGAATTCTTCTGCACCTGTTTCTGCATAAAGCGCGCGGTAGGCAGAAAGACGGCGAAACCCCTGGATCAGCTGATAACTGCCATCCGCCTCTTCTTCGACGCGGATCGGATTGGACAGACCAATGCTGCGGATCGAGGCCTGCAACTCCTCCAACTCGGGATCACGAGAGGTCGCCCGGTCCCGGACCAATTTGCTGGTCGAGATCTGATCCAGCGGGATCCGGTCCACCACCAGCCCCAGTTTTTTGAGCCGCACAAACTCATGTGCCAAACGGTCATTTTCAGCGCGGATATTTTGCTCGGTTGCCGCACGGGCCTTGAGGGCCTCGGCGTTTTCCGAGATCGCCGTGGCCATGGGGCCTCGGCGACTCTCGGTCGCAGCGGCGTTGTCGTCCTTAGCCACGTCCGGGGCAGGGGAGGCGGCTGGTGTTTTGGGCGCGGGGTCCGTAGGAAAGTTAATATCAAATACGCGACGTTTGCTCATGGCTTATCCTCCATCTGTTCCCAGGCTTCGGCGGCGTAGCCTTTGAATTCTTCATAGGCCTGATCAAAGGAAGCCCGTGCGCGGCGCCAAGTTTCGCGGGTCATGTCCCGGTAATCGATCTCGTAGATCGAACTGAGGAACCGTCCCGATTGCTCAACAGCGCGGGTCATCTCGATCGGATGGTCCGCCATGCGCCCGTCAAAGACCTTGATAAAGGCATCCCGCATGGCGCGGTGCAGATCATTGCCGCTCTCATAGCGTGTCAGCAGAAAACGCACATCAAGGAAAGCCTTGGGCAGGGTGAATGTCCCCGCGGGGACAACACCGTTAAAGGCTGACAGGTCCTCCAGCGCCTCAGAGAGCTGGCCGATAAAGGAGGTCGTCGAGTCATACTCCCAATAGCCTGGGCCAGAGGGGATATAGAGCATGTCGGCAGCAAAAACCGCATTCATCGACTGGTAGCCAATGGCGGGCGGGCAATCAAAGATGATCATGTCATAATCATCAGACGAGACCTGATCGAGGTAGCGCGAGACCGCGGCAAAGAAGGACCACTCCGGATTGAGGTGACGATACTGGGCGCTGGCGAATTCGACAAAGGCGGCATTGGCGCAGCTAGGCACCAGGTCGATTGTTGGCCAGCTGGTGGGCTTGATGAAGTCATTGATGCGCAGATCCTGCAGACCCATACCGGTGATGGCATCTGGAAGGACGCGCTCAGGCAGGGCGGCCCCAGACTCTGCGCCACGGGCCGAGGCATTCATCCGTTCGGTCTCCCGTACCAGATCCCGCGCCATGATGCCCCAGACGGTGTAGTCTTCGGTCACGTCGCTCAGCCCCATGGAATGGGACAGTGTTGCCTGGGGGTCAAAATCGACGCAGAGCACCCGGTAGCCATCCAGCGCGGCGGCATGGGCGAAATGCAGCGCCACGGTCGATTTTCCAGCCCCACCTTTGAAGTTGGAAATTGCCACCCGCAGGGCGCGTTTGCCTTCAGGGCGTGGCGGCATCAGCGATTTGCGGTTGATCTTGATACGCCGCCGCAGCTCGTTGATCTCCTCCAGCGAATACCACCGCTGGCGCCCGTCCTCCTCGACATGGCCCTGGGGCAGCGAAGGATCTGCTGCCAGCCGCCCCCGCAAAGTGGACTGATTGACCTTAAAGATCAGCTCAGCCACCTCCCAACTGGAAAACCGCCGCAGGGTCTTTTCCATCTCGGGGGAAAAGGTCTGCTGCCGGATCCAGCTCTGCATCTTAAGGGATTGGGCCTGCAATTTTGCCAAGTCTTCGTGCGTAAACATGACTGCCTCTCGCTCTTTCTATATGGTTCGCCCTTTTTCGGCAGGACGCTAATCTTTCCTAGATACCCATTTACGCCGGATTTGCCAAAAACGCAAAACCTATTACTCTGAAAATGAGCGTCCTGTCCCCGCGGGGACACAGGAAAGAAAAGACCTTAAAAACAAGAGCGAGAGGGACAGAACCGATTCGCGATTCGCCGTGCCCACTCCCCCTGACACGGCACGATCTAGATCGAGCTGCACACCAAATATAGGGTGACAGTGAATGACAAACCGCTACCTAATGGGGGACATTTTCGCCCCATTGGGGGACAGCCAGCATGTCCCCCAATACCATTGATACCAATTTTTTATTTCTAAAAAGGAATTGGGGGGATGGTGAAACCAACTCAGCCCTTGACAGAATCGACATCTAGGACGCAAATCGTCTACATTGAGTAAATAGCGTTGAGTTGCTGTCATCAGGGGCCAACGTAAATTCGGGACTAACCCGATGAAATGAGGCAGCCTACCCCGGATCACTGCTTGGCTTCAAATCTGAAGCCATGTTTGATTGGCCACTTTGAATAATGGCTTGGGTAAATCTAGAAGGACCAAGAGACCCATGCAGGTGAAGCGACCCGCCGGGCGACATGCTTCGGTAGTGAAATACGATATCCTGACTGCCCTTGGCGCTTTTGCTTTGTCACAGCCGAAATCGCCACAACGGCTGGTGCTGCGGTTCATGACCCTTGTCACGGCTCGCTACAACTGGTCCCGCAACGAACTTGCCGTGGGGCAACGCGAAATAGCCAGATTGTGGTGTGTTGATGAGCGCACCGTCAAACGTGAAATGGCAAAACTCCGGGCGATGGGGTGGCTGGTCGTCAAAAAGCAGGGCGTGCGCGGTCGGGTCAGCGAGCATGGCCTGGATCTGGATCTGATCTATGAGGATACCCGCGCATGTTGGGCCAATGTCGGCCCTGACTATGAACACCGAATGAACGGACAAGAAGCCCCGCCAACAAATGTTGTTCCCCTGCGTACCGGCCAGGTTGCTGCCGCACCTGATTTGAGTGACGGCAATGAATGGAGCCTGGCGAAGGCTGTTCTACACCGCGATGACCCAGCCATCTACACAGCCTGGATTGATGCGCTGACGCGCAGTGAACGGGCAGGGGGGCGGCTGGTTTTGACGGCGCCCAGCCGTTTTCACGCCAATTATGTCTTGTCGCATCTCAAACCCAGACTACTGGCCGCCTGTCGCGATGTTGACGCTCAGATCTCCGACATCAAAGTAGTGGTTTGATTTCAAATGGAATTTGGTTTCACATTGAGATTAAGAAGGTGAAACCAAGAGTTGGCCATCAAAAAACCTATGTGATTTTGGGGCTTGCCGAAAATGCGCGTTCCAGTAATTATACAACTGCATAATTACTGGAACGCGCAGGCTCCCCAACAATCCCAACGGCTTATCAAGGCAGGGAAGACCGGGAGCTGCGCTCAAAAGGCGGGAATCATGAAAACCACGGATGTGACGTCACGGCTGGCCTCCCTTGGTGGCGCCAAATGGGATCTCCACCTTGCCGCGCGGGACCGTGTGGCATCAGGTGCGGATATCATCGAGATGACTATTGGCGAGCCTGATGTGCCGGTTCCGGCGGAACTGATGGAACAGTCAATCACCTCGATGCGGGCAGGGCGCACCGGCTATTCAGACGGGCGGGGCGAAATCAATCTGCGCCGCGCCTTGGCGGAGAGTTACACCGCCAGTCGTGGGCGGGCTTTTGAACCGGATAACTTTCTGTGTTTCCCCGGCACCCAGACGGCCTTGTTTGCCGCGATGATGGGGGTGGCACAGCATGGGGATGAAGTTCTGGTCGGCGATCCGATGTATGCCACCTACGAAGGCGTGGTTGCAGCCAGTGGGGCGAGCCTGGTGCCCGTACCGCTTAGCCCAGAAAATGGGTTCCGCATGCAGGCTGCTGATGTGGCCGCACGGATAACTCCGCGCACTCGCGCCTTATTGCTGACCAGTCCCCACAACCCAACCGGAGCCATTCTGGGCCAGTCTGAGCTCATGGCGCTGTGCGAATTGGCACGGGTCCATGATTTCTGGATCCTTTCAGATGAAGTCTATGAGCAGTTGGTTTTTGAAGGCGCGAAATTTGCCTCGCCACTTTCCTTGCCGGACTATGCAGACCGGGTCATTGCGGTCTCATCCATTTCAAAATCACATGCCTCCCCCGGGTTTCGCAGTGGCTGGTGTGTGGGTTCCAAGGCGTTTTGCGATGCCTTGCTGCCCTTTTCCGAAACCATGCTCTTTGGCAACCAGCCCTTTATTGCTGATATGACCGAACTGGCGATCCGCGAGGGCTCTTCGGTCTCCGCCGGGATGAGCCAACGCTTTTGCCGACGGGCGCAGCTGCTTGCTGAACGGCTGGAGGCGGAAACCGCCCTGCAGGTGCACCGCCCCGAAGCCGGCATGTTTGCCATGATCAATGTAGCGGCAACCGGAATGACTGGTGATGAATATGCCTGGGATCTGTTGGAACATGGCGTTGCAGTGATGCCTGGATCGGCCTTTAGTGACAGCCTGACCTCCTGGGTGCGGGTGGCACTGACTATTGAGGATGCGGCGTTTGAGATGGCTCTCGCGCGGCTTGTTTCCCACGCACATACTTTGGCAAAGGGGGCGGCATGACTGATCCTGTAAAAACAATTGGTGAGACACTGGTAGACGGGCTGAAGGCCCGGGATGTCTCTTGTGTCTTTGGCATCCCCGGGGTGCACACGGTTGAACTGTACCGTGGCCTTGCGGCATCAGGTATACGACATGTGACACCGCGCCACGAGCAGGGCGCGGGGTTTATGGCCGATGGCTATGCGCGGGTGTCCGGCAAGCCGGGTGTTGCTTTTGTTATCACTGGGCCGGGGCTGACCAATACGCTGACACCAATGGCTCAGGCGCGGGCGGATTCAGTGCCAATGCTGGTGGTCTCCGGTGCCAATGCCCAATCAAGCCTCGGCAAGGGCATGGGCCATTTGCATGAGTTGCCAGACCAGCATGCGCTGGCGCAGACTGTGGCCTTGACCTCGCAGCATGTCGCCAAGGCTGAAGAGTTGGAACCGGCTCTAAACAAGGCTTTTTCGCCCTTTTCATCAGGCCGACCCGGCCCAACCCATATTCAGATCCCGCTGGATGTTGCGGGCAGTGCCGCAACGGGGCTCTCTGCTCCAAAGGTGACAGAGGCTCCCCCGGTGGAGGTGGCACTGGTGCAGCAGGCTGCGCGCCTTCTGGCTGCGGCCAAGCACCCGGTCATTCTAGCCGGTGGGGGTGCCAAACGGGCAGGGGAGGCGCTGCGGGCCTTGGCTGAGCGCCTGGATGCCCCAGTGGTGCAAACCGCAAATGCCCGGGGATTGATGTATCAACACCCCCTTGGCGTGCCAGCAAGCCCGAGCCTGAAGGCAGTGCGCTCCCTGATCGAGGGGGCCGATGTTGTCCTGGCGCTGGGGAGTGAATTTGGGCCCACAGATTACGACATGTATGCCACCGGTGAGTGGCCGCAGATGCAGCAGTTGATCCGGGTGGATATCTGCGATCAGCAACTGGACCGTCACGCGGCGGCCTTGCCGATTAGGGCTGAGGCTGCTGGTTTTGCCGCTGAACTGCTTGCAGCTTTGCCTGCTGAATGTGCCGGGTCGGGTGGCGAGGCCCGTGCGACGGAGACCCGCGCAGCGGCCTTTGAGGAAATTGGCGCAGATTACCGGGGGCAAGTGGCCCTTCTCGGGGCGATGCGGGAGGCGATGCCTGGTAGCCTGATGGTGGGGGATTCCACCCAGCCGATCTATGCAGGCAATCTCTTTTATGATCACGACCGACCCGGTGGCTGGTTCAATGCGGCCACCGGCTATGGTGCGCTAGGCTATGCGATACCGGCTGCTATCGGGGCTGCGATTGCTGCGCCGAATAGGCCAGTCATTTGCATCGTTGGTGATGGCGGCGCCCAGTTCTCGCTGCCCGAAGTGATGACAGCGGTGGACGAGAACCTGTCGATTACCTTTGTGATCTGGAACAATCAGGGCTACCGCGAGATCGCCACTTCGATGGAGGATGTCGGCGTTGCGGTTATCGGTTGCGATCCGACACCGCCAAGTTTTGCGGCCACGGCACGATCCTTCGGTATTCCGCATGTCTCTGTCACGACTGATCCGGCAGATGTTGCGACGGCCATTGCCAAAAACCTAGGGCAGGGGCCCCGCATCGTCGAAGTTACTGCGCCTGGTTTTACGCCAGCTGAGGAATAAACTGATGAGAAACCCAAGTTTTGAATTCTCTCGTGCCGTCACCCGCCGCCCGGCAGCCAGCATCATCGATGGGCTACGCGCCACCGATATGGGCACACCCAGTCTGGAGGGCATGCTATCGGCTCATACACAGTATGTGGCAGCGCTCAAAAGCACTGGTGCAGAGGTGATCGAACTGGAACCTCTGGAGGCGTTTCCGGATGCGGTTTTTGTTGAGGATACCGCGCTCTGCCTGCCACAGGGAGCGGTTCTGATGCGCCCCGGTGCCCCATCGCGCATGGGCGAAGTGGCAGAAATGGCGCCAATCTTGCGGAGCTGCTACGAGGATGTCCGCGAAATCAGCGGGCCAGGACATGTCGAAGGAGGCGATGTTCTGGTGACAGCGCGTGAAGTTTTGGTGGGGCGCTCGGAGCGCACCGATGCCGCTGGGGTTGCCGAACTGGTAGAGGTCCTGGCTGACTGGGGGCATAACTTACGCGAGGTGTTTACCCCGCCTGGTGTTTTGCATTTCAAGACCGACTGTTCCTTGATGGATGGTGAAACCATCCTGTCGACCAAACGGTTGTCGGCCTCAGGCTGTTTTGAAGGGTATCGCATTCTGGACGTGGCTGAGGGCGAAGAGGCGGCGGCCAATGCGATCCGGTTCAATAATCTGGTGCTTTGTCCCGCAGGCTTCCCGCGCACAGCCGAGATGCTGGACAAGGCCGGGTTTGAAGTGGTGCAGATCGACAATAGTGACTGCGCCAAGCTGGATGGTGGCATGTCCTGCCTGTCGCTGCGGTTTTGATCTGAGCTTGCCCCGCAGATCTGCTCAGCTGCGGATCTGCGGCAGTTTTGCGCCTGTCCAATAGGCGCCACTGTCTTGTCTCAGCGCTTCATAGGCCTCGATCCGCTGGCGCGCTTCGGTGCCGCCGGCCTCGATCAGATGGGACAGCAGGCAATCCAGCACCGCCATCGCCCCGGCATAGGCGCCAAAAGGGTGCAATGAGGCTGTGGTCACCGTGAGCACATGATCCGCCTCAACCCCCGGTGCGATGACCTCGCTGTCTGAAATCAGCACAATACGGGCGCCCTGCTTGCGGGCCTGACGCAGGGCCTGAATGGTGCTGGTCGAATAGGGGGCAAAGGTGATGGCGATCAGGCAATCCTCAGGCCCCAATCCAATCAGATCATCCAACGTGGTGCCCACATGACGCGGCACCAGATCAATTGCGGGCAGCGCCATACGGGCCACATAGTGAAAATAGTAGGCCAGCGCATAGCTGGCGCGGCTTGCAGTCACATAGCACTGTTTGGCGGTGAGCAGGGTCTCCACAATGGCATTGGTGCGCTGTGCTCCCATCTGGCGCAGCGACCGGGCGACCATGTTCAGCTCGCTTTGAACAGCACGCGCCTGTAGCGCTGCGGCATGCCCTTGCCCCGCCATCTGGTCCAGCCAACCCGCCCCGAGGTGGCTCTCATTGGTGGTGATCAGAGCATCGCGAAAGGGGTGGCGCAGGGCCTCAAAACTGTCATAGCCCAGCCGATCGGCAAGGCGGACAAAACTATTGGCGCTGATGCCAGCTTTGTGCGCCGTGTCACGCACCGGATCCAGCGCAAAGCTGCCCGGGTTGTCGATAATGTATTTTGCCGCCAAAGCCAGTTTGGCAGGCATCTGCGCAATCTGCTCTTTTAGGGCCGCAATCAGGCGGGCGGTTTGTTTTGGGTCGAGATGTGGATCCATGGGGCAATAAAATCATATGATTGCCCCATATGGAATTCAAAACATCTGTTCTGTTGGTTTGGTCATGGAATGCCACCCGGCTTTCAGCCGGGCAGCCCCTTTGGTCCCTCAGGCAGAGACGGCCTGAGGATTTTCGTTCTCTTGTAGGAGGATGCTGCCGTCCTCGCTGACAGTTACCCAGGCGCCTGTTTCGATCTGGCCAAGCCCCTTGCAGGCGACCTGCATCAGGATGTGTTTTTCACGGGCGACAATGGCCATATGGCTCAACCAGCCGCCAACCTCGCTCAGCACCGCGCCAGAGCGCTGTACATAGGGCAACCAGGCCGGGTTGATCATGCTGCAAACCAGAATGTCGCCGTCGTTAAACCCGGCAAACACCTCTGGCCCGGTGGCGGTTTCATCCGTGACCCAAAAGGCCCGGCCCGTCACAGCGCCACTACCTGCCACGCAGGTTCCGCCCAAGGCGCCCTCTGCCAGCGTTGCCTGTGCCCCGAGAGACAGCAATTCGCAATCGCGCAGGGTCAGCTGCACCTGGGTTGGCGCGGAGGTCTTGCGCAGATCTTCATGGGACTTGCGCGCCTGCGCCAGGCACAGCAGCTCTTTGGGGTTGGACCAGTCGCTGAGGTGCAGCTCTTCCAGGGTGAGCTGGAAAACCAAATCATCGAGCCCTGAATTCGCCCCCAAGGCCAGCACAGCCCGGCGCAGTTCTGCCAGAATGCGCAGAGCCTCGTGTTTGGCCTGCTCCTTGAGATCCTGAAAGGTCAGTGCCAGTGAGATGCTGTCCTTCAACTCATGCGGCAGATTGGCGGGCAGGGGTGTTGGACCAGAGATCTGTTCAACCGGGTTTTCCAGCAAGGGCCAGAGCAGGGCAGGGGCCTCGCTGTAGCGCGGTGAACTGAGCTCATAGTCAAAGATGGAGCGATGTCCCATCAGGGCCAGAGCTTTGTCGCGGTTGCCGTGACAGGATCCCAGCAGCGTAGAGGGGGCGTTGGGCAGCTCTGCCTGCATCAGAAGTTTGCGCAGTGTGGCATCGCCGGCCGTGGTGGCCGTGGCTTCCCCCATGGTGAAACCCGCGAGGATATTGATCTTCTCCGCCTCGACATAAATCTCATGGGCAAAGAGCCCGTGCAGGGTCTGAATGACCTCAATCAGCTTGTGCTGGGGCAGGGCGGCGTAGTCGATGGCCTGCCAGATCGCCAGCCTGTCGGTTAGATCCGGCAGAGTTTGAGTGCGGAAGTCTTTGACCAGCGGGCGGGCCTGACGGCGCAACTGTTTTGCTTTGGTCTTTGACAGTTTCAGGGTCATCGCCGTTTTTAGGCGCGCATCGACATAGGTCTTGCCGAAGAGATTGACCAGATGGCCGTCACGCCCCTCGGGCAGGCCATAGGGGACACCTAGCGCACGACAAGCGTGGTCAACGCTGCCACCGGGGGCCCAAAGACTGCCCATGAGGGAAAAAGACAGTGGCGTCGGGCGGGGCAGGACTTCGGACATTTCGTCCTGTTCCAGGATTATCTCATCGGGTTCCGCAGCGCCAAAATTGTCCAGAACCTCGCGCCATTCGGCTAGGCGGATCTGTTCTGCCTCGGGGCCACGTGCCAGAGTGGTAATATCGCGGCTTTGCAGGATCTGGAACTGACCATCTGCATAGGCCCATTCGATATCCTGAGGACAGCCAAAGCTCTCTTCAACCCGCTGCGCCAGCGCCAGGAGCGGCGCCAGATCGAGGGTTTGATCCTGATCGTCTGTGGCGGGCAAGCCAGTGCAGCGCCCAAAGCGCAGTGAAACTGGGGTCACCCGGCCAGAGACGAGATCTTCTCCGCAGCCCTGCACCCATTCCACCATGGTCATGCCAGGGGCAGTGGGATCTTGGGTGAACAATACCCCGGCATAGTCGGCCTCTACCATATGTTGCACCAGGATATTGGCGGCTGTCTCGTCCTGGGCTTGCCCTTCGTAGCTGGCGGCCCGTTCGGAAGAAAAACTGGCGATCACGCTGTTCAGTGCTGCGCGCAGGGTATCGCCTGTGACGTCCAGCTCAGATTCAAACACACCGGCAAAGCTTTGATCGGCGCCGTCTTCGTTGCTGGCGCTGCTGCGCACGGCACAGGGTTTCTCACCCAGCAGCTGCCAGAGGGTTGCGGCAAAGCGTTCCTGCTGTGGCTGGGTCATTTGTTGAAAACTGGCAATGGCTTCCTGGCGCAGTACAACACCGCCGGGAACTGGTAGTCCTGCATTTTTCAACACTGACAGGCGCAGTGCCTTATTGCCAGCGGTTGCCAGTTCTTCGGTATAACCCATAGGGATCACCCCGGCGGGCAGCTGTGCCAAGCGGCGCTGATGGCGCCACAGGGACAAGCGCTGGTTCATAGCGCGGTGCAGTCCTGTCACATAGGCTCGTTGCAGGAGCAACAGGCTAAGACTGAAGCAGAGGTAGGCATTGGCCGCCGCGCTGAGCCCGTAGACCATTGCAAACAACACGGGCACGCCGAGAAACAGCCAAATCTTGACCTGGCGCGCCGTCTTGGCGACAGCCCAGACCAGATAGAGTGCCGCCAATCCACAAAACAGCAGCGGCAGGGCAAACAGCGGATCCGGCAGACCAAGATCCGCGATCCAGAGCAGGTTGATTGAGAGCAAGCCGCTGGCCTCGCCGGCGGCAGAGACGCCAAGCATCATCACGGGCAAAAACAGAAGTGCAGTCAGGTTGCGCAAAGGCGTCAGCCCCTTGGCAGCATAAAAGGCCTGAATGGCACGGGCCTTGCGCACGGGATCCTGGGCAAGTTTGGATTTGAGCGCCGCAAGTTCGTTGGCGCTGTCATTGGTAATGATCTGGTCGCGTTCTGATTTGAGCGCCACAGGTAGTACCAGCAGGCGGGTCAGCAGAGACAGGGCAAATAGCCCAAGCAAGAGGTGGCTGCGCTCATGCGTCCAGATCAAAGCCGCAGCAACTGCCGAGACCGCCTGTTGCCAATAGGTCTGTTGTTGCTCTGCCAGCCAGTCCTGAACATGGGGTTTGGGGGCAGGGGCAATGAAGTATTCCCATGGCAGGGTGTAGCGCCCCTGATAATCGATACCCTGTTGGGTCAGCTCTAGCCCCAGAACCTGCCCCATGAAGCAGCTGCGTCGATCATAGCAGGCGGCCACGGTTGGCCTGTCGTCCAGCGCGGCGATGCGGCGCATCAGCTCATCCGTTGGTAGGGCGCGGATTGGAATATTGATGGCACCCGGCAGGTGGCCTGCCGCAAAATCACCGGGGTAGCGGGTATCGACGATCTGCAGATCTTCGGTTTCGACCAGCGCGGTAAAGTCGGCGGTGCTGAGCAGGGTATCCTTGTTGTCATATTCCGGAATGGCGCGCAGATCGGCAAGGGTCTGCACATCAGCATCGCTGAAGGAGCGCCCTTCGACGATCCATTTCTCGATGCCCCCGGCAATAAAGCTGCAATCAATGCCCAGCTTGGCAAGTTCGGCGCAGGTCTCGGAGCTGCGATTGCCGTTGTGACAAAACACCACCGCGCGCTGTCCGGGCTGAAGCGGACGGGACTCTAGAAAATCAGGGAAACGGATATGGGCGGCGCCGGGCAGGCTGCCCATGGCGTTTTCGCCGGTTTCGCGGATGTCAAAGAAAGCGGCCTCTCCGGTTGCCAGCAGGGCGGCGGCCTGATCGGTAGAGATGGCCAGAGGATTGCCTTCCTGTTTGGAGAAACTGGTTTCTTTTAGGGTGTCATCCTTGATTTCAGTGCCTGCAAACTGTGCAGGGCGCAGCAAAGTGGCTTGCAGGCGGGTCTGCTCTGCAGTCTTCTGTGCGTTGAATTGCCAGTAATTTGCCGCCGCCAGCAGGGCCACAAAGAGCGACAAAGCACTAATGAGCTTAACCGGGTAGCGCTGCGCCGCGGCGGTGGGTTTGAGGCCCAGTTTTGAAGCTACAATTGCGCCTGCACCGGAAAGCATGGCCAGGCCAACAGCAAAAACTTGCGACAGTGAGGTGACAGAGCCAATGACCAACTCGGGTGAGGGAATGGCCTGGGCTTCAAGGGGTACAACCAAAAGAATTGCCGCCGATAGGGACGTGCAGCATTGTCTGCGTTTTTTCTGGGAGAAGGAGGGTATGTGCACTGAGTGACCTGTTGTCCGTTGAGGAGATCTTTATAGTTGTAACAATTTTATGAAAAAATACCCAAAGTATTACCGAATGGTTAAATGTAGACCTTGAGCCGGGTTTTCACTTAAATTTTCTGGAAGAGGTGAAGGAAAATTAACGTGATCAACGCACTTATTGGTTGATACAAGACATAACCAACGTGGTCGGTACGCAGCAACTAAGCCAGGAGGCTCAACCATGCGGCAATTTTATAGCTTTGTATTTTCTTTTGCCCAGAAGGGCCTGCTTTTGCTGGTCTTGGGGTTGTTGAGCTTTGCACCAAATGATGCGCGTGCTGAGATAACTCTTACTTTTGGAACTTATGCGGCTGACAAACCGACCGAAACGGTACGTAAGTATCGTCCCTTCCTGACCTTTTTGGCGGACCGGATGACCGAGCGGTTGGGAGAAAAAGTCACGATCAAGATGACGATTGCCAAGGAATATGCCGAAGGCGTTCGCCAGCTGGCCGAAGGCGAAGTGGATTTCGCCCGTTTTGGCCCAGCCTCCTATGTCATGGTCAAGGATCTCAATCCGCAGATTCGGATCGTGGCGATCGAGTCCAAGAAGGGCAAAAAGCGGTTCAATGGGGTAATTGTGGTTCATCGTGACAGCCCGGTCCAATCTCTGGAAGAGCTGGCGGGGCTGACCTTCGCCTTTGGGGATGAGCTGTCCACAATCGGACGGTACTTGGCACAGGCGCAATTGCTCGATGTTGGTATTTCAGGCGAGGATCTGCACAGTTTTTCCTATCTGGGTAGGCATGATTTGGTCGGCGAAGCGGTTGGCGCCGGGAAGTTTGCGGCTGGGGCGTTGAAAGAAAGCACCTATAGAAAACTTGTTGCCAAGGGGGTTCCTATCCGGGTTCTTCTCTCTTTTGAAAATGTGACAAAGCCCTGGCTGGCGGCAGCCGACCTTGATGGTGAGATCGTGCAGGCGATGCAGGACATCATGTTGGCAACGCAAAACGAAGAGATTGTCCGGCGTGTTTCCAAGAATGGGTTTTTGGCGAGCGAAGATGCCGACTACGATCTGATCCGCGACGCTATCGAACAAAGCCGTAGCTTTTAGCGCTGGAAAAGCAGAGAAATGAAACGCACTGGTATCCTGTTTCAGATCGTGCTGTCGCTGTCGCTGGCCGCCCTTTTGGTTGCGCTGGTTGTGGGTGCTGCTGCACAGCGCTCCGAAGGCAATCGGATGCGCGAGCAGTTGAGTGAACAGGCCGGGCTGACTATTTCTCTGCTCAGTGGGTTGATGCTTGAATCCATCATTGTGGAAGATGTGCCTGTGTTGGAAACCGGGCTTTATGAGGCTTTGGAGCGAACCCCAAAAATCCGCTCCATCCAAATTCTGAATGCCGAGGACATGATGATTGCCACTGCCACGCGAAGGGGGGCGGCGGCACAGGAAGAATTTGTGACCTATGAACAACCGGTGGAAATGGAAGGGTTCAAGTTCGGCACAATGATTGTGCAGTGGTCTATGCTGGAAGGGCAGGCCATGGTCCAGGAAAGAGTCCGCTATGCGATTTTGTGGACAGTTCTTGCGGTTGCCGCTTTGTCGGCTGCCATTCTGGGTTTGCTGAACATGCTGGCCTTGCAGCCGTTGCAAACTATCCACCTCAGGATGTCGGAGGTTCTAGCCGGTGCACATGGGCGAGTGGGGAAACTGCCCTGGTACGCCTCGCGGGAGTTTTGGGCGCTCAACTTCTCGGTGGGTGTACTGGAAGATACCTTTATTGAGCGCAACGAACGCGAATTGGCTCTGGAGCGGGCCTGCGAAGAAGCTGACATTGCCAATCAGGCCAAGTCGGAATTCCTGGCCAACATGAGCCATGAGATCCGCACGCCGATGAATGGGGTGATTGGCATGGCAGAGCTGATCATGGAGACCGATCTGGATGAGGATCAGAGATTCTATGCGAAAACCATTTCAAAATCTGGCGCGGCGCTGCTGACAATTATCAATGATATCCTCAACTTTTCCAAGATCGAAGCAGGTAAGATCGAATTGGATTTAGCGCCTTTTAATCTACAGACCGCGATCGAGGATGTGGTCACTCTGCTCTCACCCAAGGCCACTTCCAAGGGGATTGAGATCATCTTGCGATATGATCCCGAGCTGCCGGAGTTCTTTGAGGGCGATGTTGGCCGGATCCGTCAGGTGGTTACCAATATCATTGGCAATGCGGTCAAATTCACTGATATCGGCCATGTCTATGTTGATGTCTCTGGTGAGAAAAATTCCAACGGCTACGGCCTGACGATCAACGTCACTGATACTGGGATAGGCATTCCCGAAGATCGGCTTGATACGGTCTTTAGTGCCTTTGAACAGGTGGATAGTGGTGCGACGCGCAATTTTGAAGGTACTGGGCTTGGCCTGGCTATCTCAGCGCGTTTGCTGACCTTGATGGGGGGGGAGGTTACAGTGCAATCCACAGCCGGGGAGGGCTCTGTTTTTGTGGTTCAACTGCCTTTGCCGCTTGCTGAACAGGTTGAAGAGATCCCTGTAAAACCGCTGGCTCTTCAGGGATTGACGGGCCTGGTTGTTGGTAGTCAGGAGCTGAATCGTCTGATTTTGACGGAACAGTTGAACGCCTGGGGCATGCACAGTCTTGAGGCCAGTAGCGCAAGTCAGACCGTGGAGGTGATGTTGGATTTGCGTCTGACTTCCGACCGTTTAGATCTTGTCATCATGGAAGACCAAATGCCGGGGATGGACGGGCGTGAACTGGCGCGGCGCATTCATGCCATGCCAGAATTTGCGACACTGCCAATTGTCATGCTCTCGTCAGGTGATCTCGCGGCGATGCAACCCGATCAGGTTGGGCTGGAGGGCTGTAATATCATACATAAGCCCCTGCGCGCGGCGCAGTTGAAGCAGGTTCTGGGGCGGGCACACAGCCATGAGCAACCAGAGCAGAGCGCCACCTCTCCCAGCTCGGTGCACCCGCAGAAGGCCCATTGTATCAAGCTGATGATTGCAGAAGACAACCGGACCAACCAGTTGGTGGTGACCCGGATGCTCAAGGATGCTGGGTTTGATATTGTTATCGCCGCAAATGGGGCGGAGGCCGTCGAGCGGTTTAAGGAGGTGCGGCCAGATATTGTCCTGATGGATATGATGATGCCGGTGATGGATGGGGTCGAGGCAACGATGAAGATCCGCGAGATTGAATCCGCCAGTCAAAGCCCGGGCTGTCATATCATCGCCCTGACCGCCAATGCGTTGGAGTCCCACCGTGAAAAATGCCTTGCGGCTGGCATGGATGATTTCCTCAGCAAACCGATAAGCAAAAAGGCGCTGCTTGCAGCCATACACGATTGGATCGAAGACCCTCAAGATCTCGGGGCTGAAGTTCGGCTGCGCCAGACCTGATGGTTTACTGTCAGACCTAGGTTCGCCTGTCTGAATTGGCCGCCATCTGGCGATAGGCCGTGCTACCCAGATTTGTCAGCGCAAACAGCACAGCAGCAACGCAGACAATAGTTGGCCCGGTCGGAGTGTCGAGCATAAAGGACAGCTGCAGACCGGCAAGGGCTGCGAGAGCACCGATCCCGGCGGCAATCGCGGCCATACGTTCGGGTGTTGTGGCAAAAGGACGGGCAGCGGCGGCGGGGATGAGCAGCAGGGCAGAGATCAGCAAAACCCCGACCACCTTGATGGCCACAGCCACTACCAGAGCCAAGGCAATGGTCAGGACCAGTTGTTCACGCTTTGGGTTGATCCCTGCAGCATAGGCAAGATCAGGGCTGAGCGTGGCGGTGAGCAGAGCGGACCATCTGGCCCAGAGCAGCAGCAGAACCAGGGCGGCGCCGCCCCAGATCACCGCCAGATCCATCCGGCTTACCGCCAGGATGTCCCCAAACAGATAGGCCATCAGATCAATACGGATGCCCTGCAAAAAGGATACGGCGACCAGTCCAAAGGCCAGGGATGAATGTGCCAATACGCCCAGCAGAGTATCCATTGCAAAACCCCGGCCGCTCAAGCTGGAGACAGCGGTGGCCATCAGCAGGGCAATGATCAGCACACCGGCAAAGATCGGGACCTGAAATCCCAGGGCCAGAGCAACACCCAGGATCGAGGCATGCGCCGTGGCATCGCCAAAATAGGCCATGCGGCGCCAGATCACAAAACAGCCCAGTGGGGCAGCGGCGATCGCTACTCCAGTTCCGGCAAAGGCCGCACGCAGCAGAAAACTGTCAAACAGGGTGATCATCTTTTGGTCTCTTCCCTGGCATGGGAGGCTTGGGAGATAGCCTCTTCCAGGCCGTGATCATGGCCGCAACTGTGGTCGTGGCTGTGATTATGTTCGTGGCGATACAGGGCCAGGGCGCCCTGGGTGCCGCTGCCAAACAGGGCGCGGTATTCTGGTGCCGAGGCCACATGTTCGGGTTCGCCTTCGCAGCAGATATGACCGTTGAGGCAGATCACCCGATCTGACGCGGCCATCACCACGTGCAGCTCGTGGCTGACCATCAGTATTGCACAGCCCAGAGTTTGTCGCAGGCTCTCGATTTGTTGGTAAAAGGCGGCGGAGCCGGGTTGATCCAACCCCTGGGTGGCCTCATCCAAAATCAACAGTTGTGGCTGACACAGCAGCGCCCGCGCTAGCAGGACGCGCTGAAACTGCCCCCCTGACAGATCAGCC
Organism: Pseudophaeobacter sp. EL27; assembly: GCF_900313025.1. Taxonomy (GTDB): domain Bacteria; phylum Pseudomonadota; class Alphaproteobacteria; order Rhodobacterales; family Rhodobacteraceae; genus Pseudophaeobacter. Next base: position 57,585 of record NZ_OMPQ01000012.1, on the reverse strand, counting down.
ATCTGACGGTTGGACAGCTGCCCGGCGCCGGCCTGTTCCAGGGCCTTGGTCGCTTGTTGGTTCGTCACCCTGTCTGGCAGGCTGAGAAACCGGCGCACCGTCATTGGCAGGGTGGGATCGATATGCAGTTTTTGCGGCACGTAGCCGATGCGCAGGTCGGGGCTGCGTGTCACGCTGCCCTGGCTTGGCACTTGGGCGCCAATGACGCTGCGCAGCAGGGTGGATTTGCCAGAGCCATTGGGCCCAACGATGGTGACGATCTCACCCGGAGAGATGCCAAAAGTCACATTTGATAGAACCGTGTTGCCGCCATAGCTGACCGAAAGGTTCTGTAGCGAGATCAGATGCATTTAGCGTCGGCTTTTTGACACTTGGGGCAGAGGCCCTCGGCCTCGACCACGGTGCGTTCGATCTGAAAACCTGCGTCTCGGGCGGCCTTGCCCAACTGTCCATTTCTTGGAAGGGTCTGGGCCTCGGCGACGGATTTGCACATCCGACAAATCATAAAGGCCGGGGCGTGGTCTTCGCCGGGATGGGTACAGGCAATAAAGGCATTCAGGCGCTCGATTTTATGGGCAAAGCCGTTGGTCACCAGAAAATCCAATGCCCGATAGGCCACAGGTGGCTGTGACCCCATCCCTTCTTCGCGCAGCCGATCCAGGATCTCATAGGCTCCCAACGCGCGGTGCTCTTGCAGAAGAATTTCCAAAACCCGTTTGCGCACCGGCGTGAACTGCAGCCCCTGCGCTTTGCACTGGGCATTCGCTGTCTCAATGCAGTCAGCAATGCAGCTGGCGTGGTCATGGGTCTCAAATCCGATGGAATCCATGGTCTTGGGTCTCCGCTGAGAAGGGGCGCTGCCTGGCCTTTGGTAAACTCGGCTCTTGATATGTTATGGTATGACGTTTAACAAGTCGTGCGATGTTATAAAATTACATGAGAGTCCCATGCTTAAAACTCCTCTGACTTCTGTTGCGGCCCTCATGGGGTTTGCAGGCGTTTCTCTGGCAGATGTGCCAAAAGTTGCAACCGATATTGCGCCTGTGCACGGTCTGGTTGCGCGGGTCATGCAGGGCGTGGGAGAGCCTGACATGGTGGTGCCAGCGGGCGCTTCGCCGCATCATCATTCCATGCGCCCTTCTGAGGCTCTGGCTTTGTCGCGGGCGGATGTCGTCTTTTGGATGGGCGAGGCGCTGACTCCGTGGCTGGAAGGCGCGGTGGAAGAGCTGGCCAAGGACGCCCATGTTGTGGAGCTGTTGGAGCTTGAAGGTGGCTTGGCGCTACCTTTCCGTGAAGGCGTTGGGTTTGAGGCTCATGATCATGGTGAAGAAGAGGGTCATGACGACGACCACCACGATGATCATGGAGATGACCACGACGACCATGAGAAACATGACGATCACGATGATCACGCTGAGCATGACGACCACGACGATCATGACCATGAGGAACACGCCGAGGCCGAGCATGCCCATGAGGATGAGCATGAAGATGGTCATGACGATGATCACGAGGGGCACGACCATGGCGGCCATGAGGGTCACGACCACGAGGGCCTGGACCCGCATGCCTGGTTGTCACCTGAAAACGCCAAACTCTGGCTGGATGTGATTGCGGCAGAGCTGTCAGAGCATGACGCGGAAAACGCCGCCACCTATGCCGCCAATGCCGCCGCAGGAAAGCAGGAAATTGAAGCAGCCAAGGCCGAAGTCTTGACGGGTCTGGAACCACTGCGGAGCGGGGGGTTTGTGGTGTTCCACGATGCCTATCAGTATTTCGAGCACAGCTTTGGCCTGCAGGCGGCTGGGGCCATTTCTCTGGGGGATGCCTCTGATCCAAGCCCTGCGCGGATTGCAGAGATTCAGCAAGTGGTGAAAGATAAGCAGGTTTCCTGCGTTTTCTCTGAACCGCAGTTCAACCCTGATATGGTGGCAACTGTGCTGGAGGGCAGCGGCGCCAAAACTGTGGTCATCGATCCACTGGGCACAGGTCTGGAGCTGGGCGCTGGCTTCTACCCTGCGCTGTTGAAAGAGCTTGGTGCAGCCATGGCTGACTGCCACTAGGGTCAGGTTTCTATCCAAACCAGAAAATCAAATAAGGGTCAGGGGTAACTCTGACCCTTATTGAAATTTAGATCCGGTCTTTGACCAGATGCGTCAGTGTGGCCCCAGTTTCATAGTAAGCGCCGCGCAGCCCGGCAAAGGACAGGCTGTGGCCAGTACTTGCGGGTAAGGGCAGCAGGCTCTCATCGCCAGTAATCAGCGCTTCGGCGATCTGTTGGCCAAAAAGCGTTCCCGGCCCGATGCCGCGACCGGAATAGCCAAAACTGACATAGCCGCCGTCCAGTTTTTCGATCTTGGGAAGGTATTCCCGGGTCATGGCAATACGGCCAAACCACTGGCTTTCCAGTTGTGTCCCGGCAAGACTTGGGAAAACAGCGGCGAGTTTCCGCGTTAGCCAGTTTTGGTGAATGCCGCTGGCAAAATGATCCAATGCGCCCATGGCGCCAATCACCAATCTACCCTGCTGATCCATCCGCCAGGAGGACATGACCAGGGCAGAGTCCCAGCAGCCTTCCAGCCCGGGCAGGATGAGCGCCTGTTGGGCTGGCGTAAGCGGTGCAGTTGCGCCCTGAAAATAGTGAACCGGAACAATGGCGGGGGCCTCATAGCCTGTCATGGCACGGGCATAGCCATTGGTGGCCATCACCAGATGTTTGGCGCGGATGCTGCCTTTGGGCGTTGTGACATGCCAGCTGCCATTGCTGCGTTGAATGGCTGTGGCCGGGGTTTGGTCATAGAGTTGCGCCCCTGCAGTGAGTGCGGCACGGGCGAGGCCGCGCACAAATCCCAAGGGCTGGATGGTGCCCGCACGGGGATCAAACAGCGCGCCGTGGGCGGCGGCTGAGCCCACGCGGGCCTGCGCCTGGGCTGCATCTAGCAGCTGGACCGGGGCCCCTATGGCCTGCAGCTGATTGGCCCGGCGTTGCAAATCCTGCAGGCCGCTGGGGGCATGGGCGCAGTGCAGGGTGCCGTTGCGCACCGGCTCGCAGGCAATGCCGTGGCGCTCGATCAGCCCGTAAACCAGATCGGGTGCCTGTCCCAGCGCTTGCGACAGGCTATTGCCCGCTTCTGTGCCGAGACGGTCATTGATATCTTCTGGCGGCAACCAAAGCCCGGCATTGACCAGGCCGACATTGCGCCCCGATCCACCATGGCCAAAGACCTCTGCCTCGACCAAACAGACCGAAGCGCCTATCTCGGCCGCCTTCAACGCGGCAGAGCATCCGGTGTAACCGCCGCCAATTACCACCAGATCTACCGTGACCTCCCCGGTCAAAACCGAGGAGACAGGGTTTTCCTGGCAGGTTCGGTGCCAGAGGCTGGAGGTCAGATCAGATGTCAAATTTGATTCCCTGTGCAAGCGGCAACTCCCGCGAGTAGTTCACGGTGTTGGTCTGGCGACGCATATAGCCTTTCCAGGCATCAGAGCCGCTTTCCCGTCCACCGCCGGTTTCTTTTTCGCCGCCAAAAGCGCCGCCGATTTCGGCGCCTGAAGGGCCAATGTTAACATTGGCGATACCGCAATCAGAACCGGCTGCCGAGAGGAAATATTCAGTCTCGCGGACATCTGTGGAAAAGATGCAGGAGCTCAGCCCCTGGGGCACTTCGTTCTGCATCTCGATGGCCTGATCCAGATCCTCATATTTTACGACATAAAGGATCGGCGCAAAGGTCTCGGTATGCATGATCGCGCTTTGACCGGGCATTTCGACAATCGCCGGATGGGCATAGGCTGCGGCGGCGTGGCTGTCGACCAGTGCCTGACCGCCGCCATGAACCGTGCCGCCCTCGACCTTGGCCTGAACCAGAGCGCCCTCCATCGCGGTCAGGGCCTGATCGTCAATCAGGGGGCCTACAAGTGATCCATCCACCAGCGGGTCACCAATCGGCAGGCCTGCGTAGGCTTTGATCAGGCGCGGGATCAGGGCGTCATAGATGTCGGCATGTACGATCAGGCGGCGCAATGAGGTGCAGCGCTGGCCGGCGGTGCCAACGGCTGAAAAGACGATGGCCCGCAAGGCCATTTCCAGATCAGCCGAGGGGGCAACGATCATCGCATTATTGCCGCCAAGTTCCAGAATGGTGCGGCCCAGACGCTGTGACATGTCCTGTGCCACGGATTTGCCCATGGGAACTGATCCGGTGGCCGAAATGATCTCCACATCTTTGGATGCGGTGAGGGCCTCGCCCAGATCGCGTTCGCCAATGAGGGTCTGAATAAGGCCTTTTGGCGCGTCGGAGCCAAATTCTGCAGTGACCCGATCACAGATCTTTTGCACGGCAAGGGCAGTCAGCGGGGTTTTTTCCGAGGGCTTCCAGATCACCGGATCGCCACAGATCAATGCCAAAGCTGCGTTCCAGCACCAGGGGGCCACGGGGAAGTTGAAGGCGGTGATCACACCGCAGGTGCCCATGGGGTGCCAGGTTTCACGCATCGCGTGGCCGGGGCGTTCCGAGGCGATGGTCAGACCATAAAGCTGGCGTGACAGGCCAACGGCAAAATCGCAGATGTCGATCATCTCCTGCACTTCGCCCAGGCCTTCCTGGTAGATCTTGCCGCATTCCAGCGTCACCAGCCGCCCGAGGTTTTCCTTTTCCCGGCGCAGTTCCTCACCAAGCAGACGTACCAGCTCACCGCGGCGCGGTGCGGGAACGGAACGCCAGGATTTGAACGCTTCCTTGGCCTTTGAAATCTGGGCTTGGGCATCGGCTGTGGTATGCATGGCAATGCTGGCGATCTCGCTGCCATCAACCGGCGTTTTGACGCTGAGGCTGCCGCCAGTGAGCTCTTCATCGGTAAAGCCAGCTGCGGTGAGGATCTGGGAATGAGGCATGGGTTATCCTTTCAGGGGATCTATCAGGCCATGAGCATAGTGCGGGGTCTTGGCGCTGGTGATTCATGAGGTTTTCTTGTAAATCACACGAGAACGGTGAAAATGCACATGATACTAAATTCTAAAGCTATGAGGTAAGGTCATATGATAGCGCCGCGCCGCTTTTTACCCTCGATCTCGTCCTTGCTGGCACTGGAGGCCGTGGACCGCCTTGGCAGTGCCTCCGCGGCGGCAGAAGATCTCAATCTCACGCAAAGCGCTGTCAGCCGTCAGCTCAAACAGTTGGAACAGCAGATGGAGGTAGACCTGATTGCGCGGGATCAGATGCGCCTCCAGCTCACCCCCGGCGGGGCGAACTATGCCAAAGAGGCCCGCGCGATCCTGTCACGTCTGGCACAGGCCTCGATCAAGCTGCGGGCAAACCCGGATGGGGGCAGCCTGAACCTGTCAATCCTGGCCTCCTTTGGTCTGCATTGGCTGGCACCTCGGCTGAAGGATTTTGTTGGTCAGCACCCTGGTATCACCGTCAATTTGCAGACCCATAACCTGCCCTTCAGTTTTGAGGTGGGCACGGCGCAGGCGGCAATTCACTACGGTACCCGTGACTGGCCGGGGGTGGAATATCTGCCCCTGATGCCCAAACATGTACTGCCAGTCTGCGCGCCGGGGCTGGTTCCTGCGGAACTGTCCAGTCCCAAGGATCTGCTGGGCTTCCCGCTGTTGCATCTGGAAACACATCCCGACAGTTGGGAGCAGTGGTTTGGGCTGCATGACGTCGAGGTCGCGCGATTGCAGGGCATGTTGTTTGACCAATCCTCTGCCATGACCCAGGCGGCGGTGCATGGGCTGGGGATTGCCCTGCTGCCAACCTTTCTGGCCGAGAGCGAGATTGCGGCAGGTCGCTTGCAGCTTGCGATCAAGGGGCCGCCGGTAACGCTGGGGGAGTATTTCCTGGTCTGGCCACCAGAACTTGGCGATGATTACCCTCTTATTCAGTTTCGTAATTGGCTGCTGGTCCAGATCGCAGCAGAGGAGACCAGAGATGCGCCTGCCTAGCCTCACCCATCTACGCTGTTTTGACAGCGCCGCCCGCCATCAGAGCTTTACTGCGGCAGGCGAAGAAATTGGTCTTACCCAAAGTGCCGTCAGCAAAAAGGTCAAAGAGCTGGAGAGCGATCTTGGCTTTGCGCTGTTTCAGCGAGTGGGGCGCGGCGTGGTGCTGACCGCCGCTGGCGCGGGTCTGGCTGCGGATCTGGCACAGGATCTGGGCGCGCTGCGCACCACCGTGCAAAAGGCGGTGGCAGCCGGGGCCGGGCGCAGTGCCCTGCGCCTTGCGGTGTTGCCAACCTTTGCCAATCGTTGGCTGATCCCGCGATTGCCGGATTTCTTTGCCCGCCATCCCGAAATTGAACTGAGCCTGTCGACCCGGTTGGAACCCTTTGATTTTGCCCGCGACCCCTTTGACTTGGCGATCCACTATGGGCGCGACAACTGGCCAGGGGCCCGCATGGTGGAGCTGTTTGGCGAACAGATGGTGCCAATTGCGGCGCCTGAGCTGTTTGCCAAATGTGGATTGGGCAATAGTGCGACATTGACGGATGTGCCTTTGGTACATCTGGAAAGCCGCAGTGATGCCTGGGCGGATTGGTTTCTGGAGGCTGGGATTGCCGGGCAGCCGCGTCAGGATGGGCGCTACTTTGACCAGTATTCCATGGTAATCGGCGCCGCCACTGCGGGGCTTGGGGCGGCGATCGTGCCCTTTGACATGGTCTCGGATGAGCTGGACAGCGGGGCTTTGCTGCAGCTGTCGGGGCCGGTGTTGCGTTCAAGCAAGCGGTATTATCTGGTGCGCCCCCACGGATCGGCCCCGGATGCGGTGCAGAAATTCGAGATCTGGATCACCCGGCAGCTGCGGCAGAGAACCGGGTAGTTAGTCTGGCTCTCAAGCGAGCCGATCCATTCGGTTCTGGAATGAGTTAGGTCCGCGTTGGGGAGTATTCTGTGCGCAAGAGGGCCTTAGGTTTTGAGGTTGAGCGTCTGGGCGTTGGGTCTGGGCGCCAGTGCTCTCAGCTATAGGACCATTCCGATGTCAGAGTTTCGCAAGGCCAGCCGCATTGATGCCATCGAGGTGTCAGAGATTCTGCAAATCGGGGCGCGGGCCGCAGAGCTAAAGCAACAGGGTCGACCGGTGATTGTACTGGGCGCAGGGGAGCCGGATTTTGACACACCGGATGCGATCAAACAGGCCGCGGTTGACGCGATCTGGGCGGGAGAGACCAAGTATACTGCTCTGGGCGGCACCCAGGCGCTGAAACAGGCGATCAGCGCCAAGTTCGCCCGTGATCATGGGCTGGACTACAGCCTGGATGAAATCATTGTCTCCACCGGCGCCAAACAGGTGCTCTACAATGCTTTCATGGCCAGTCTGGAACCGGGGGATGAGGTAATCGTGCCCGCTCCTTACTGGACCTCCTATGTGGATATTATTGCCCTCGCGGGTGGCAAGCCTGTGTTGGTGCCCTGCGGTGCCGAGACGGGGTTTCGAATGACGCCAGAGCAGTTGCAAGACGCAATGACACCCCGCACCCGTTGGGTATTGTTCAACTCACCTTCTAACCCCTCGGGAGCGGCCTATTCGGCGCAGGACTATGCGCCCTTGTTGGAGGTGCTGTTGCAGCACCCGGATGTCTGGATCATGGCGGATGACATGTACGAGCACATCATCTACGAGGGGTTTGATTTTGCCACCCCCGCAGCGGTTGAGCCGCGGTTGAAACCCCGCTGTCTGACCATCAACGGGGTGTCCAAAGCCTATGCGATGACCGGGTGGCGCATTGGCTATGCCGGCGGGCCTGCCGAACTGATTGCTGCCATGGCGGTGATCCAGGGGCAATCGACCTCCTGCGCCCCTTCTGTTTCCCAGGCGGCGGCCGTGGCGGCGTTGAACGGATCAGAAGATGTCTTGGTTGAGCGACGTGCCAGTTTTCAGGCTCGCCGGGATCTGGTGGTTGATGGGTTGAATGCCATTGATGGCATCAGCTGTCCGCGCCCCGAAGGTGCCTTTTACACCTTTGCCAGTTGCGCTGATGTGTTAGGGCGGCAGACCCCAGCGGGTGAGACCCTGAAAACAGATGCGGATTTCTGCAGCTATGTGCTGGAACAGCATGATGTGGCCATGGTGCCGGGCCGCGCCTTTGGGCTCACGCCTTACTTTCGCATTTCATACGCGACCAGTATGGCAGAGCTGCGCGAGGCCCTGGCGCGATTGGCGCGGGCGGTGGATCAGCTGCACTAAGGCCCTGACCGGGTTACAGCTGCTTTTGCATCAGGATCAGGTCCAGCCATTTGCCCCATTTGCGCCCGACCTGAGGCATCAGGCCAGTTTGAGTGAATCCGATAGCGCTGTGAAAGCCGACGGCTTTGGGGTTGGCGCTGCTGATGCCGGCGACAAGGACATGCACCTCCCTGGCGCGGGCGGCCTCTTCCAGGCGCGCCATCAGCGCCCGCCCCAACCCGTGCCCCTGCGCCTCGAGCAAAAGTTGGATGGAATGTTCCTGAGTGTGTCGGTACCCGGGACCAGAGCGAAAATCGCCATAGGTGGCAAAGCCCAGAATCCGCCCGTCGAGCTCTGCCAGCAAAAAGGGTCTCGGATCTTTCAGCAGCCGCGCGGCGATCTCTTCGGACCGGCGTTCTGTCGAGGTGAAAGTAAACAACGTGTCCCGGATCATAACATTGGCGATTTTAGCTATGCAGGTACTGTCTTGCGGCAGGGCCTGGCGAATTTCTACTGGCATTGGCAGGCTCTCCATATGGGTGGCACAAGATTGTGGGAAAAGGACCATGCACGCAGGAAAACCGCAAGGGCGAGGTTTGAGGGAACTGTCACCGTTGCAATGGGTTTTGCGCAAAAGCGATTGAACTTGCCCCGGTCGCGCTTCAAAGATGGGGCGATACAGCCAGGGAGCCTTTGAGATGCAGCGCAATGATATGAAACCGGCGACAATTGCTGCCCAGGCAGCCGGGGCAATCGATGAGGCCAGCGGTGGCGTGGTGCCCCCATTGCAGCCCTCGACAACCTTTGTGCGCGACCGCGATTATCAGCTGGTCAATCAGGATAACGTCTATCTGCGCTCCCATAACGAGGCGGTTCGTCTGGGTGAAGAGATCCTGTCGCGGCTTGAAGGCGCTGAGGATACCCAGCTGTTTCCATCCGGCATGGCGGCTATCGCAGCAGTGTTTCGCACCGTGCCCAATGGCGGTGCGGTGATTGTGCAATCGGGTATCTACTGGGGGACAACCAAATGGATCCGCGATTTCTGCACCCGCCGCGACATCACCCTGCACGAGGTTGAGGCCAGCGACACAGCTGCTTTGGAGGCGGTCTGCACGGCGCATAATGCACAGCTTTTGTTTGTTGAGACTCCCTCAAACCCCTGGTTGAAATCCGTTGATATCAAAGCCGCAAAATCCTGTGCGGACCGGGCGGGCGCCAGTCTGGTGGTGGACAGCACTGCAGCAACACCGCTGTTGACCCGACCGTTGGAGATGGGGGCGGATATCGTCATGCATTCCGCCACCAAGGTGATCAATGGCCACTCGGACGTGTTGGGTGGGGTGCTGAGCACCCGCGCGCGTAGCCCGCTCTGGGAGGCGATCTGCATGGACCGCAGCGAGGCCGGCGCGGTGATGGGGCCTTTTGAGGCCTGGCTACTGGTGCGCAGCATGCGCACGCTGCCGCTGCGAGTAGAGAAGATGTGTGCCAATGCCATGGCGGTGGCCGAATTCCTGAGCCAACATCCGGAGGTTGAAGATGTGCTTTACCCTGGATTGCCCAGCCATGAAGGCCATGCACTGGCCAACCGTCAAATGACAGGTGGCTACGGTTTCCTGATGTCCTTTCTGGTGAAAGGCGGGCGCGAGGCGGCGCTGGCAGTGGCAGGACGTCTGAACCTGTTTCACCGTGCCACGTCGCTGGGGGGGGTCGAAAGCCTGGTTGAGCATCGCCACACTATCGAACCCCATACCGGCATCCCCGAAAGCCTGTTGCGGATCTCAGTTGGGATCGAGGATGTGGATGATCTGATCTCAGATCTCAATCAGGCCCTGATGGGGTAGAATTTCCGACAAGCCCAAGCGCCGCTGGTCTCGCTCCTTTTTTGAGAGGGCGCGCTGCCTTTGTTCAATCCAATGGATCCGTTCATTTGCGTCATGCTCACGTCCCTCTGACGGCCCTGTCACGACTGGGGACAGAATTTCATGTGCTGTGGAATACACGGCTCAAAGGCAGTGTTGGGCCGTTTCCACTGATGGCGAATAGGGGCAACTACGACTGACCGAACGCGGCACTTTTGCGCCACTATGTCAGGATTGGCCCAGGGTACAGAGCTGTTTTTAGCAGGCCCGGACTCCCATCTTGATGATTTGGCTGCCTTTGATTTTGTAGATTCTGTTGATCCGCTTGCGGCCAGTCTGCATGTACCAGTCATTTAGCTCTTGTGGGTAATTGGCGGCAATGACGCGCGAATAAAAATCAAACTTCTCTGGGGACAGGCGGCGCCCACTTTGGGACGGGCCATGAAACCCGAAGGTCGTATTGGGAGAAACGCAGGCATTGGGCAGGCCCAGCAGCATCGTGCAGGTCGAATAGCAGACGCGGCCGCGGATTTCGACCTGCCGCCCGGATGAGCGCAGATTGCGCAACTCAATAAGACGGTCGCGGACAAATCCGCCTCGGTCATTTCCCACCACATAGGGAGTCTGCCCGGCGGCAGAGGCTGTATCCGTGGTGGCAAGCAGCGCCATGGTGACGGCGGCGGTTGTGGCCAGGGCTTTGGTCAGGGCACCAAAACCTAGCTTGAGACGGCCTGCGGTTCCGGCTTGTGCCTTCAGGACCACGTGCTTTGCTAGATTGCTCATAACTTACTCCTCGCAGAAAGATCTGTGTTGGAGGTCAGGGCTAGAGGCGTGGAATGTGCAGCTTGGGAACAAGATGTGGCGAAAAGCTGACTCTTGTTTTCAAATTGATAAGGATTATTGACGAAGTGTTACCACCTTGGTCGACCATCAAGTGTCTGTTCGGAATTATTAATAAGTGCCAACTGGTTAACAGTTTGCTCAGACAGATAGGGGCTGGGGTGTGGTTCGAGTTCGTGGTAATTTGAAGCAAATTTGAGCCATGAAAACGGGGTGATTTTCCCCTTTTCCCGGCTGGTGGTGCTCTGTGAGAGATGGGTTAATGATGCCGGGGTCGAAATTGGGATAGATGCTTTCAATATTACATAATCAACATTATGCACTATATCACTCACACAATTTTAAGCGCTTCCAAAACGACCGAAATGGCCTCAACAGTTCGGTCGTCCAACTTCCCCACAAGGCTTCTCAGCCCTTCAATATCTGAGGTCTCCGGGCTGCTAAGCCTTGCTACCGTCAGCGCCCTTGGTGACATTCCTGTTTTGCGCAGCCAGTGACATTTCTATTTGGTGTTTACAGGGTTTCCCTAGAGGTGCGCGGGTGCTCCTGGGGCTTTGGGTTTCTGAAAACAATCACGAATCCGCTAGCTGGCGAGGAAAATACTTCCGATCTGTGGAAAGATTGATGCCAGCCTCCTGCTGTTCCGGCTAAAATTGGGAGCAGAATGGGGATCTTTCATGGATGAATTTCACAAGCGCCTGACGGCGATGCGGCAACAGTTTCATCAAGAGCCTGAGCTTGGCTTTGAAGAACATCGTACCAAGGCGCGCGTGGCTGAGAGGTTGCGGCAGCTTGGTCTCGAAGTTCATGAGGGGGTTGGCGTCATTGGCGTGTTGAGATCAGGTGGCGGCAACCGGGTCATTGGGTTGCGTGCAGATATGGACGCCCTGCCAATTCACGAGATTGGCGATCAAGACTATGTTTCACAGACCGCCGGGGTGATGCATGCCTGTGGCCATGACGGGCATATGACCATGCTGCTGGGCGCGGCGGAAACACTGGCGCAAAGCCGCAATTTTGATGGCACTGTGGTCTTTATTTTCCAGCCAAATGAGGAGCACGGTCTGGGGGCGCAGGCGATGATTGCCGAGGGTCTGCTGGAGCGCTTTGAGCTTGAGGAAGTCTATGCAATCCACAATCTGCCGGGTGCGCCGGTGGGGCAGGTTTCGACTCGCGAGGGGCAGATCTGTGCAAGCGAAAGCCTGTTCGAGATTACTCTGAACGGCCAGGGCGGACATGCCTCGATGCCCCATGTCGGGGTGGATACCATCACCGTCGGCGCCGAAATGGTTCTCGCCTTGCAAACAATTGTTTCCCGCAAATTGGCCCCCTCCTCCGGGGCGGTGGTATCGGTCACTGAATTCATCACCGATGGCCAGCGCAATGTGCTGCCCGGTATGACGCGGCTCAAAGGAGATGTGCGTGCGCGCCAGCCTGAAGACCGCCTGGCGGTGGAACGCTTTATGCGGCAGATCACCAGTGGTATCGCCGCAACGCATGGCATCACGGCCGAGATGAGCTTCGACACCGAATTCATCGAGACCCTGAATGCCAAAACCCCAACCGAGGCTGTTGGGCGGGTGTCGCGGGCGCTGAAACTGGAAACCATCGCCGATCGCCCTCCGATGAGCTTCTCTGAGGATTTTGCTCATTTCTGCGCGGCTGTTCCCGGCTGCTTCCTGCTCTTGGGCAATGGAGAGAGCGGCGCCAATGGTCAGCCACTTCACTCCGCCGATTATGATTTCAACGATGCGCTTTTACCGATTGGTGCTGCCCTTTGGGCAGATCTGGTCCGTGATCGTCTCCCTAGCCGAAAGACTAACGATGTTTGATATTCTTCCTACCGCAAAGCTTGGCCATGTCGCTGCTAACAAACGTTCCGGTGACGCTGTCGAACGGGTGCTGTCGCGCCAGGATTTTGCCACCTCCCGCGCGGAAATCACCCAGTGGGAAGGCTATGCGCCTACGCCCCTGGTCTCGCTGACGGCTTTGGCGGCCAAGATCGGCGTTGGAGAGGTTCTGTATAAGGACGAAGGCCCCCGTTTTGGACTAGGCAGTTTCAAGGCGCTTGGTGGGTCTTATGCGGCACTACGGGTGCTGCGGCGGCAAATCTCGGCCCAGCTGGGGCAAGAGGTCTCGTTGGAAGACATCCGAACCGGCAAGTATAAGGCCGAAGCCGCCCAGATTACGCTGGTCTCTGCCACCGATGGCAACCATGGTCGCTCTCTGGCCTGGGGATGTCAGCGTTTTGGCGCCCCCTGTCGGATCTATATCCACGCTGAGGTTAGCGAAGGACGCGCGGAAGCCATGCGCGATCTGGGGGCCGAAGTGATCCGTATCACTGGCGATTATGATGAATCCGTCGTTCTGGCCAAACAGGAAGCGGCAGAGAACGGCTGGTTTGTGGTCTCTGACACCTCTTGGGAGGGATATTCCGAGCCTCCACGCGATGTGATGGCGGGTTACGGCGTGATGACACAGGAGATCTGCGAAGGCCTGGAGCAGGCCCCGACCCATGTGTTTCTGCAAGGCGGTGTTGGCGGCTTGGCAGCAGGCGTAGTTGCCGGTCTGCGCCAGCACTGGGGCGCGCAGGGCCCGAGGGTGGTGATTGTTGAACCTGAATTGGCGGCCTGCCTGTTTGAAAGCGGTCGCGCCGGTGAAGCCACGACCTTTGCCATCCAAACCGAAACCCTGATGGCGGGTCTGTCCTGCGGTGAACCCTCGGGAATGGCCTGGGAAATCCTGGCTGAGGAGGTCTCGGACTTTCTGACCATCCCGGAAACTCTGGTGGCCCCTGCTGTGCGTCTTCTGGCCCGCCCCCTGCCCGGGGATGAGGCGATTGAAGCAGGCGAAAGCGCCATTGCCGGCTTGGCCGCTTTGATCGCTGCGCGTCAGGACGCTGAGCTGTCGCAAAACCTGGGGCTGGATGAAGGCTCCCGCGTTTTGCTGATCGGTTCCGAAGGGGTTACGGATCCAGCTATTTTTGCCCAGATCATGGGGGAAACCGATGCAGCGTAAGGCCTTAACGCGCGGTTTTGAACAGGCGGAGTTTCAGGCCCGCACCGAAAAAGCGCAGGCGCTTATGGCGGCGCAGGGGCTGGAAGGTCTGCTGCTGCTGACCGAGCCGGAGGTGCGATATTTCAGCGGCTTTAACACTCTGTTCTGGCAAAGTCCGACTCGGCCCTGGTTCTTGTTTATCCCGGCTGCAGGCAAACCAATCGCGGTGATCCCAGAAATCGGTGCCGCATTGATGCGTCAAACCTGGATCGAGGATATTCGCAGCTGGAGCGCCCCTGCCCCGCAGGATGATGGCATTAGCCTGCTCAGCGAGCTTCTGGCGCCATTGGCACAGCGTGGTGCGCGCTTGGGTATCCTTAAGGGACATGAAACGTCGCTGCGGATGCCTTTGGGGGACTGGGAGCGTCTGGTTCAGGCTCTGCCGGGGCTGCAGCTGACGGATGCAACTGGGTTGGTTCAGGGGCTACGGATGGTGAAGTCCCAGGCAGAAATCGAAAAACTGACCCATATCTGCGGGATCGGCTCGGCGACTTTTGACCAGGTCCCAAAACAGATTTCCGAAGGCATGCCACTGGAAGAAGTGTTTCGGGCCTTTCGTCGCGAGGCTCTGGCGCAGGGCGCGGATGATGTGCCCTATCTGGTCGGCAGCGCCGGACCCGGAGGTTATGTCGATGTGATCTCGCCGCCTTCCCGTCGCCCGTTGCAGATGGGGGATGTGTTGATGCTGGACACTGGTGCCACATGGGACGGCTATTTCTGTGATTTTGATCGCAACTTTGCCATCGGAGCAGCAGATGATGCGGCCCGTCGTGCCTATGATGTGTTGTGGCGCGCCACAGAGGCAGGGCTTGCTGCAGCAAAACCGGGCAATACCTGCCGGGATCTGTTTCAGGCCATTCAGTCCGTAATTGCAGAGCTTGACGACCAAGGCGGCGACATCGGTCGGTTGGGTCACGGGCTGGGCATGCAGCTGACCGAACAGCCCTCCCATGCGGCCTTTGACACCACGGTGCTGCAAGAGGGCATGGTTCTGACCCTTGAGCCATCCCTGGGCTATGGGGAGAGCTTGATCATGGTGCATGAGGAGAACATCGTTATCCGTGCACAGGGGGCCGAACTTCTGACCAGGCGGGCTGCGCCGGAACTTCCGGTGATTTAGCAAGTTTCAGTGAGATAGCGCGCAGAATATGGTTGTTCTTTGACCTTGTTCTGCGCTTTATCGGCCCATGGACGATAAAGACCTCGAAATACTGAAACTGATGCAGGGCAATGCCCGCTTGACCGCTGATGCGCTGAGCGCCGAAGTGGGGCTGTCGCCGCCTGCAGTGCAAAAACGCGTGAAGCGTCTGCGCGATTCAGGCGTTATTCAAAGCGAAATCGCCGTGCTGTCCCCGGCCAAACTGGGCCGCGAGATGACCGCGATCGTCGAGGTGGTGCTGGAGCGTGAAAGCCGTATGCATCTGGATGCGTTTAAACAGCGTATGCGGGCAGCACCTGAGGTGCAGCAATGTTACTATGCCACTGGTGCAGCAGATTTCATCCTTATCGTCGTCACCAGAGACGTCAAAGAATATGAAGCGTTTACGCAAGAGTACTTCTTTGATGAATCCAATGTCAGCCGGTTCAATACCTCGGTGGTGATGGACCGGGTCAAGGTGTCACTGGATATTCTCTAGGCAAGTCGGGTATTTCAGGTTTTGCCCTGCAACGCGGCATGTAGCATCTGCGACAGCCGGGCCTTGTTCATCGGTTTCTGCAGGAAGATATGACCATGGCCAGTGAGTGCGTTCAGCGTTGCCTCTTCCTGGGTGTAACCTGACATCAAAACCGCTTTGATCTGCGGATAATGACCTCTAAGTCGCTCGACAAATTCCACGCCGCTTTCGCCACCGGGCAAAACAACATCCGCCAGGATCAATGCGGGAAGTGGCCCCTGCGAAATAACATGCATTGCAGTCGCCGCATCGCTTGACTGTGTGACCCGGTAGTTCAGCGATTCCAGAATACCGCGCAGGGTGCTTTGAACAGCTCGGTCATCCTCCAATAGGTGAATGCTCTCGCCATTGCCGCAGATTGATGCTGCATGCATTGGCTCAGTGCTTGCTTTTGGTTGCAGAACTGATCTGGGCAGGAAAAGACAGGCGCTGGTGCCAACACCAGGTTGGCTGTACAGGGCCGCCCCGCCGCCGGACTGTCGCGCAAACCCAAACACCATGGAAAGCCCTAGCCCGCTGCCCTGCCCGATTTTACGGGTGGTGAAAAAGGGCTCGCAGGCGCGGTTGAGCGTAGCTGGTGTCATTCCTTCACCACTATCGCGGATCTGGATTTTGACGTATTCACCTGGCTTTAAATTGTGCCCCGCCCCTGGCAGGAGCTGTGCCTCGGTAACCTGGTGGTTTTGGCAGGAGATATCAAGCTTTCCGCCCAGTGGCATGGCATCGCGGGCGTTACAGGCGAGGTGCAGAACTGCGCTTTCCACCTGTGTTGCATCGGCGTGAATGGACCACAATCCACCGGCAATGCTGGTTTCAACCTCAATAGTTTCTCCGAGGTTGTGCAGCAGGGTTTTGCTCATGCTGGTGACCAATCGGGACAGATCCACTGGCCCGGGGCGGAGGGTCTGTTTGCGGGAATAAGCAAGCAGATGACGGGTCAGATCAGCACCGCGCAGGGCGGCGTTTTTGATGGCTGCTACCAGCTCGGAGTTGGCAGTGTCAGAAATGTCCAGCAGCTCTGCATTACCCAGGATAACCGTGAGCAGGTTGTTGAAATCATGTGCGATTCCTGCAGAGATTTGCCCAATGGCATCGGCGCGATGGGCGGCCAATAGTGAAGCTTCGAGCTCTTTTCTCTCTGTGATATCTGTCAAGATCCCTACCGAGCGGGTGGCCCTGCCGTCCGCGCCAACAATTGCTTTGCCCTGAGCGTGGAACCAGCGATAGTCGCCAGATCCGGTTTTGAGCCTATGTTCATGGCTAAAGGGGACCTCCGGTTCTTTTAGATGACGGGTCACTTCTGCCTGGAAAGAGGCAGCATCTTCAGAGTGCAGGATTTTAGAGACTGTGCTGTCGGTGCTGTTATCCAGAAAGTTGTCGGTTTCAAAGTCAGGCGGAAGCTCGAGCGCCTCAAGAAAACTGGGCGAAAGATAAAGATGGCTTTGCACCAGGTCCCAATCCCAGACCGCCGCGCATTGTGTGGCCAGGGCATAGCGTTCCTCGCTGGCATCGAGCCGTCGTGTGCGGTCCTCGACTTTGCGTTCAAGCTGTGCGTTCAGAGCCTGCATCTGTAGCCGCAGGGCGTTTTGCTTGGTCACGTCTTCTTCGCTGACAATCGTTGCAAAGGCGCCGGTAATGGGGTCGCGCCCGCGTCGCGCCTGTATCCGGTGCACACGGGAACCATCTTGTGTCCAGACCAGCTGCTCCAGGTCCAGGCTTTTGCCGCTCTTTGCAGTTTCCAGCAGCTGCACGGCGACATCCGGGTCCTTCAGGCGGCTTGCCATTTCATTGCCGTTTATGCCGGGTCTCGGGGGGCCATAGCAGGCCAGCGCTGCTGGATTTTGCGCCAGCAATTGCCCCTCGGCGGAAAAGGTGCTGACCATCAAAGTTGAGGCGCGAGTTGCCTCAAGAATCCGCAGGGAGTCCGCATCCACCGTGCTGTCAACAAATTGCTTAACTTCGATCAGAACGGCATTTTCACCCTGATTGATGGTGATAGGAAGAAAGGACAAAATGACGTTTTTGGGTTCGTCATTGGGATAGAGCGTCCAAGTGTCCTGGATGCCTTTTTGCCCGGGGCCATTGCGCACAACCTGGTGCAATCGTGTGCGAACTATATCGCTGTCAGTAGAAAAATCCCGGCACAGCAGGTTTTCTAGGCTAGAGGCTTCCCAAAACATAATGCCAGCGGCATTTGCCCACCACATCCTATGATTGTCGACGTCAAAGACCCAGATTGGTGTGGCCAATTGCTCAAAATGCCCCAGGCTATCGCGGGTGGCAAAATGCGAGGCAGGGTGACGACTAGTCATACTGAATAAGGAACCATAACTAAAAACTGAAGCAGTTGTACACGCCTCCCCAAGGCAACCCAAGCAGTTTTGCCACTTCAGGTGGGTTTCCCAGTCGAGGAGCATTGGCTTGGCAGTGACACTTTAGCCTGCGCAGGGCGACAACGGTTAGTTGGTATTGAGGGATTTCAAATTTAGGAAAACTATATCTGAAGGCTACGGGAAGTGGTATGCAGGCTCAGGAAAGGAAAGCCTGTGAAACCTGATCTTCCCCCGCTACGCGCCCTGCATGTATTTGAGGTCTTTGGCCGGTGTGGTTCGGTTTCTGCTACAGCGCAGGAGCTTGGGGTTACGGCTGGGGCTGTCAGTCAGCAGATGAAAATCCTGGAAAACCATCTTGGCCAACCGCTTTATTCAAAAGAAGGTGGCCGTCCGGCCCTATTGCCGGAGGCAAAGACCTATCACCAGTTTATCACAGCTGGATTTGACCAGTTGCACCGCGCGCAAGAAGTTTATGCACAGTATCAAAGCCGTGCAGACATCAAAATTTCAGGCCTGCCAACGCTGCTTTTAAAATGGCTCAATCCGAGGATTCACCGGTTCCAGGCCAAGGTGGACGGCGCTGCAATTCACCTTGAGGCCACGCACTCCGAGCCTGAGCCGCACCAGTACGGGACGCAGTTTCGCCTGACATATGGCGCAGCAGCGGAGGCTTTCCCTCATAAACAGGCTCTGTTTTTGGACCATTGTTTTCCGGTCTGCTCGCCAGAATTTTTGCGACAATACCCTGAAGCGCGGAACCCTGACCAGCTGCGGGAGTTGCCCTGGATCGATATTGATTGGGGGCCGACTTATTCGTCGGTTCCAAGACTGGCTGATTGGTTGGCTCATCAGGGTGTTGCGGTGTCTGATCGTCCGCCCCAATCGGTCCACTCACTCTCCAGCCTGGCGTTGGAGGCTGCCGCCGGTGGCCAGGGGGTCGCGCTGGCGCAGGCGTCTTTTGCAGAATTTGATCTGGAGCTCGGCCGCCTGGTTCGGTTGTCTCAAAACACCTTACCGATGCCTGCGCCCTATTATGTCTGCTGGGGGTCTGCGGTCTTACAGGATCCAAAGGCGCAGGCCTTTCTCAAGTGGGTACTCGCAGGCGCTTAGATTGGTTTTGATTTAGAAGAACTAAAAGAAAGTAAAGAAATCTAGGGCTGTAACCTTGCCTTTGAAACTCTAGCATTGCTTCAGGTAAAATTCCGAACTGGAGGAAACGAATGTTTCTCAGGAACGCATGGTATGTCGCCGCCTGGAGCGATGAAATTGGCGCTGAGTTGCAACAGGTAAAAGTCCTGGGCGAAAAGATCTGCATGTTTCGAACCCAGGGAGGCGAAGTCATTGCCCTTGAGGACGCCTGCCCACATCGCAAGCTGCCCCTGTCCAAAGGCCGGATTAAGGGCGATACAGTTGAATGTGGCTATCACGGGCTGACCTTTGATTGCGCAGGGCAATGTGTCTGGGCCCCGGGCGGCGGCCGCATCCCGTCGGCGGCACAGGTGCGACCCTACCCGGTTCATGAGAAATACGGGCTGATCTGGATCTGGATGGGCAATGCCGCCATCGCCGATATCGAAGAGATTATTGATATTCCCAACTTTGACAGCCCCGATTGGGGCATCAACCGCGGTGCTGCGATGGAGTTGCAGTGCAACTACCTGCTGATGTGCGACAACCTGCTGGACCCGACCCATGTTGCCTGGGTTCATCAATCGTCCTTTGCCGCGCCCGCCACCAAGGATACCCCCCTGCGGGTCAGTAAGACCGATGAGGGGATCATCGTTCACCGTTGGATGATGGATCATGAACCGGCACCCTTTTATAAGAAGGTGATCGAGTTTGACGGCAACTGCGATCGCCTGCAGCACTACGAGGTGCGCTACCCGGCCCATGCGCTGATCCGGGCCGTGTTCACCCCGGCGGGTACTGGTGGTCCTGATGGGCCGCTGGATGACAGGACCTTTGTCATGGACAGTTATAACTTCATGACGCCTACCACCGAGTCAGAGACCCGGTATTACTGGTTCCAGCTGCGCAATCTACGCCCCGATGATGCGGAACTCTCAGAGATGATGAGCGAAGACGTGAGGGTCGCGTTTGAGGAAGACCGCGCGGTCCTGGATGAGGTGCAGATTGGCATGGATGAAAAGGTCTCGCCGCATATCGACCTGAGCATTGATGCCGGCCCTCTGCGATTCCGGCGCCAGTTGCAAGCGATGATCGCTGAAGAGGCGATGCTGGATAAAAAGATGCAGAGCTGAGCGATGAACTGAACCTCAGGTGGCCCGAAGTTGACGAGAGCGGGCCGCCTCCCCTGCCCGTTTGGCGCGGATCATCTACCTATACACTTAGACAAAAGGCTTTTATGATTGCGCTTAACAGAAGAGGCGCAGCGGACATGAAGGCAACATTTCGCGATGTCAAAGCGGACATCATGGGGAAAATCACCTCGGGTGAATGGGCGCCGGGGGGGCTGGTACCCAATGAGTTGGATCTGGCCGAAAGCTATGGCTGCGCACGTGCCACCGTCAACCGCGCCATGCGGGAGCTGGCAGATGAGGGCGTTGTTGAACGTCGCCGCAAAGCTGGCACCCGGGTGCGGCAGGCGCCGCTGCGACAGGCCCGGTTTTCCATTCCCATTGTCCGTACAGAGATCGAGAACCAGAATGCTGCCTATCGTTATGCGTTGGTCAACCGTGCGGTACTGGCCGCACCTCATTGGCTCTGTGCGCGTCTGAATCTGGATCAGGGGACGATGGTCCTGCATCTCACCTGTATGCATTACGCCGATGGGCTGCCCTACCAGCATGAAGACCGCTGGATCTCGCTGTCGATTTTGCCACAGGCCGAAGAGGCAGATTTCAACGCACTGGGACCCAATGAATGGCTGGTTGCAACGGTGCCCTTCTCAGATGCCGAAATTGCCTTTTCTGCCACCTCGGCCACGACGGACCTGGCGGAGTATCTGGGCTGTACACAGGGTGAGGCCCTGTTCACGGTTGAGCGCTCCACCTGGCTTAAGGGAGAGGCGATTACCTTTGTGCGCCAGACCTTCCGCCCGGGGCATCGGATGACGACGCGGTATTAAACCGCGCCGCCTGTCTGTAGTGGTTTTCCTATTTCAGTATGCCAGGCAGACGCAGATTGTGCACACGGGCGCAGGTCTTGGCCTCTTCATATCCCGCATCCGCATGGCGCATCACACCCGAAGCCGGATCGTTCCACAGCACCCGCTCCAGCCGTTTGGCCGCTGCATCGGTACCATCAGCGCAGATCACCACGCCGGAGTGCTGGGAAAAGCCCATGCCAACGCCACCACCATGATGCAGCGAGACCCAGGTGGCGCCCGAGGCAGTATTGGTGAGCGCATTCAGCAGTGGCCAGTCCGACACCGCGTCGGACCCATCCATCATCGCCTCGGTTTCGCGGTTGGGTGAGGCCACCGAGCCGGAGTCCAGATGATCGCGCCCAATCACGACAGGCGCTGAAAGCTCGCCATTCTTGACCATCTCGTTGAAGGCAAGCCCGGCCTTGTGGCGGTCGCCCAGACCAATCCAGCAGATCCGTGCCGGCAAGCCCTGAAAGGCAATGCGCTCATCCGCCATATCGAGCCAATTGTGCAGATGGGTGTTGTCCGGAAACAGCTCCTTCATCTTGGCATCGGTCTTGCGGATGTCTTCTGGATCGCCGGACAGCGCCACCCAGCGGAAGGGGCCAATGCCGCGACAAAACAGAGGGCGGATATAGGCGGGCACAAATCCGGGGAAGTCAAAGGCGTTTTTCAGCCCTTCTTCCAGGG
Organism: Pseudophaeobacter sp. EL27; assembly: GCF_900313025.1. GTDB lineage: Bacteria > Pseudomonadota > Alphaproteobacteria > Rhodobacterales > Rhodobacteraceae > Pseudophaeobacter. Next base: position 35,850 of record NZ_OMPQ01000012.1, on the reverse strand, counting down.
CCATCTGGCGGATGTTGTTTCCGTAATCCACCGTGGGAACACCCATGGCGTGGAATTTGCACATGGCATCCACCTGCACCCGCATCGAGGCGCGCGCTGCCTTATCCACCGATTTAGGGTCGCTTTCGCGGCGGGTTTTCCATTCGCCCATGGCCCAACCCAGCGGCAGATAGCCATTGATCGGGTCATGGGCTGAGGTCTGATCGGTAACGATATCTGGGCGCACTCCGCCTGCTTCGGCGCGGCGCAACAGCTCGGGGAAGATCTCTGCGGCATTGCCCAAAAGACCCACGGATTTTGCCTCTCCGGCGGCGGTCCAGCGCTCAATCATCTCGAGTGCTTCGTCCAGGGTCTCGGCCTTTTCATCAAGATATCTGGTGCGTAGGCGGAAATCGATACTGTCGGGGTTGCACTCGACTGCCAGACAGCAGGCCCCGGCCATAACCGCTGCCAGCGGCTGGGCGCCGCCCATGCCGCCAAGCCCGCCAGTCAGGATCCATTTGCCCGTCAGGTCTCCGCCATAGTGCTGGCGTCCGGCTTCGGCAAAGGTCTCATAGGTGCCCTGCACGATGCCCTGTGTGCCGATGTAGATCCAGGAGCCGGCAGTCATCTGGCCGTACATCATCAAGCCCTTTTTATCGAGCTCGTTAAAGTGGTCCCAATTGGCCCAATGAGGCACCAGATTGGAATTGGCAATCAATACACGCGGGGCGTCTTCATGGGTCTTGACGATGGCCACCGGCTTGCCGGATTGCACCAAGAGGGTCTCATCAGCTTCCAGATCCTTGAGGCTATCAACGATCAGGTCAAAATCATCCCAGGTGCGCGCTGCACGGCCAATACCGCCATAGACCACCAGCTCATGCGGGTTTTCAGCCACATCCGGGTGCAGGTTGTTCATCAGCATCCGCATTGGCGCCTCGGTCAGCCAGCTTTTGGCGGTGATCTCTGGGCCAGTGGGCGGGAAGATATCGCGGGTGTTCTTACGGGGATCGGTCATGTGTTTCCTCCGGTCTGAGGCGCCCAGTTGGCCAGGCTTGTGAGAATGTCATGTAGGTGGCTGCGCAGGCGATTGGCCTTGTCCTGATCATAGCTCCAGGGCGCAGCCTCCTGCGTCAGGTAGGTGGATTGCGCCAGTTCCATCTGGATGGCGTGCAGCCCTTCAGTAGGGCGGCCATAGTGGCGGGTGGTCCAGCCGCCCTTGAAGCGCCCATTCAGCACCGCGCTATAGCCTTTGGCCTTGGCGCAGGCTGTGACCACGATCTCTTCGATCGCGGGATCGCATGTGCGGCCCATGTTTGTGCCGGTGTTGAAATCCGGCAGAGTGCCCTCAAACAGGAAGGGGATGTCCCCACGGATCGAATGGCAATCGTATAAAATGGCAAAGCCGTGCTCTGCCTTCACCCGCTGCAGTTCAGCCTCCAGGGCGGCGTGATAGGGCGCGTGATAGGCCTGACGGCGGTCCTCAACCTTAGCGGCTGTTGGCTCCTGCTTCCAGATGGGTTGCCCGTCAAAATCCGTGAGTGGCACCAGGGTGGTGGTGTTTTGCCCAGGATAAAGCGAGACGCCCGAGGGGTCGCGATTGGCGTCGATCACATAGCGATGAAAGGTGGCGCGAACTGTGCTTACCCCCTCCAAAAGCCCATCATAGAGCCTATGGATATGCCAATCGGTGTCATCCAGCCCACGCCCGCGGGTATTGAGCTGCGCCTCAACCTCCGCTGGGACATAGGTGCCGGTATGGGGCAGGCCTAGCACAACAGGGCTGTGACCCTGTTGAATTTCAACCGGGAACATCATTTGGCCAAATCCGGCATGGCGATATCGGTGCAATGGGCGATCTCACCGCTCATGATCAAGGCCGAAGCCGCCTCGATGTCGGGCGCGGTGTAGCGGTCGTCTCCCAGGGGCGGCACCGTTTCTCGTAGCTTACGCATGACCTGTTCCAAAGCTTGGCTGGTCGGCAAGGGTGCGCGGAACTCAACACCCTGAGTCGCGCAGAGCAGCTCCACCCCGAGGATGCGTTCCAGGTTCACCAGCATCTGCCCCAGGCGTCGTGCGCCATGCGCGGCCATCGACACGTGGTCCTCTTGGTTGGCGGAGGTCGGCGTGCTGTCAGTGACACAAGGATTGGCCAGATGCTTGTTCTCGCTCATCAGGGCAGCCGTGGTGACCTCTGCAATCATATAGCCGGAGTTGAGGCCAGGATTTGGGGTCAGGAAGGGCGGCAGATCATGGCTCAGCACCGGGTCGACAATCAAGGCGATACGGCGCTGTGCAATGGCGCCAATCTCGGCAATGGCCAGTGCGATCATATCAGCGGCAAAGCCAACAGGTTCGGCGTGGAAGTTCCCACCCGAAACAATCAGATCAGCGCCAACCAGCACCAGCGGGTTATCCGTGGCGGCATTGGCCTCGATCTCCAGTGTCTGGGCGGCCTGGCGCAGCACATCCATGGCCGCACCAACGACCTGTGGCTGGCAACGGATGCAATAGGGGTCTTGTACGCGGGTGTCATCGTCGCGGTGGCTTTCGCGAATAACTGAGCCCTCGAGCAAGGCGCGCATGGTCACGCCCGCTTCGATCTGACCACGGTGGCCACGTAGGCTGTGGATCTCGGGCTGCAGTGGCGCGGTAGACCCCATGATGGCATCGGTGGTCAGTGCGGATGTCACAAGGGCGCTTTGCGCCGCCTGCCAGGCCCCAAACAGGCCAGCCAAACCAAAGGCGGTGGAAAACTGAGTGCCATTGATCAGCGCCAGGCCTTCCTTGGGGCCCAGCTCAATCGGGGTCAGGCCGGCGGCCTTCAGCGCGTCACCACCAGGCATCACCGCGCCGCCAAATTCGGCCTCAGCCTCCCCCATCATGACCGCAGCCATATGCGACAGTGGTGCCAGATCGCCAGAAGCGCCAACCGAGCCTTGTGCCGGGATCACCGGGGTAACACCCGCCTCAAGCATCGCTTCGAGCAGGTCGATCACTTGCAGCCGTACACCCGAGGCGCCTCGGCCAAGGCTGAGCAGCTTCAACACCATCATCAGGCGGGCATGGGCACGTGGAATTGCAGGGCCAACGCCACAGCAGTGGCTGAGGATCAGGTTTCGCTGCAGGGTGGCGGTGTCCTCGCTCGCGATTTTGACGCTGGCCAATTTGCCAAAGCCGGTGTTGACGCCATAGACGGCGGCCTCGCCGTTGGCGGCGGCTTCGATCCGGCTCTGGGCTTCCTCAACCGCGGGGCGGCAGGCGGCGTCAAGGCGCACGGCGCATTCCTCGCGAAAGACGCGTTCGAGTTCGGCAAGGGAGACATTGCCGGGCGTGAGGGTCAGGGTGGTCACTGGGAGCCTCCAAAAATACGGGCGTGAAGCGGGTTGAAGCCGATGCGATAGGCCAGTTCTGCGGGGTGGCTGACGTCCCAGATGGCAAGGTCGGCGCGTTGGCCAGCTGCGAGGGTGCCGCAATCAGACAGGCCAAGCGCGCGGGCGGCATGGATGGTGACACCGCGCAGGGCCTCTTCTGGGGTCATGCGAAACAGGGTGCAGCCCATGTTCATCGTCAGCAAAAGCGAGGTCATCGGTGCGGAGCCGGGGTTGCAATCCGTCGCCAGTGCCATCGGCACGCCTGCCTGACGCAGCAGCTCAATCGGTGGCATCTGGGTTTCACGCAGGGTGTAAAACGCACCCGGAAGGATTACCGCCACGGTCCCGGCCTCTGCCAGGGCGGCAACCCCTTCACTATCCAGGTATTCGATATGATCAGCCGAAAGCGCGCCGTAGCTGGCAGCCAATTTGGCCCCGCCAAGATTGGACAGCTGTTCTGCATGGAGCTTCACCGGCAGGCCCAGCTCTTGAGCGGCATCAAAGACAGGGGCAATCTGCTCTGGGGAGAAGGCAATACCCTCGCAAAACCCGTCAACCGCATCCACCAGGCCTTCGCTATGGGCGGCGCGCAGCGTTGGGATGCAGATCTCGGTGATATAGGCGTCGGCGCGGTCTTTATAGTCAGCAGGCACCGCATGAGCGCCAAGAAAGCTGGTCACCACCCGGACAGGCCGGTGTTTTGGCAGGGCGCGGGCAGCGCGCAACATGTTCAACTCGGTCTCGCGGTCGAGACCATAGCCGGACTTCACTTCAATTGTGGTGACGCCCTCGGCCAGCATCGCATCCACACGGGGCAGTGCTTGCGCGATCAGATCCTCGACACTGGCGGCGCGGGTCGCGGTGACGGTGGAGTTAATGCCGCCCCCTGCCCGTGCCACTTCTTCGTAAGAAGCCCCATTCAAGCGCAGTTCGAACTCCGCTGCACGGTTTCCGCCATGTACCACATGGGTGTGGCAGTCGATCAAAGCAGGAGTGACCAGCCGACCTGCAAGCGAGGACGTCTTCAACCCGGCATAGATTGCGGGCAGGTCTTCTTGCGGGCCAACCCAGGCGATTTTGCCGTCAACCACGGCAATGGCCGCAGCCTCGACCAACCCATAGGGGGGGGTGTCATCGGTCAGAGTGGCGGCCCGGAGTTCGGTATAGACGTGGCCCTCAGTCAGCATGGTGACCTCTCAATATGTTCATTTCTCTCTTTTCTAGTACAAATCAATATGCCATATGTCTAGACATAAAATGAGGTGAGAGATGACGACACTCTTTGCAAAACGCGCACTTTTGACCACCGGTTGGGCTGAGCGAGTGCGGCTTGTACTGGATGGTGGCAGGATTGTTGCGATCTCTCGCAACATGCAGCCAGAGCTGGGAGATGTGCAGGTCGACACCCTGTTGCCCGCCCTGGCCAACCTGCATAGCCACAGCTTTCAACGAGCCATGGCTGGGATGACCGAATACCGCAAGGCGGGGCGTGACAGCTTCTGGACCTGGCGCGAATTGATGTATCGCTTTACCGCCCACCTGACCCCAGATCAGATCGAGGCCATCGCCGCCCTGGTGTTTCTGGAGATGCAGGAGGCTGGCTATGCCTCGGTTGGCGAGTTCCACTATCTGCATCATCAAAAGGACGGCAGCGCCTACGATAATCTGGCTGAGCATTCGGACCGGATCATGGCGGCTGCGGCTCAGACGGGCATTGGCCTCACCCATTTGCCAGTGCTCTATAGCTATGCTGGTGTAGGAAAAAAACCTCTGGAGCCGGGGCAGATGCGGTTTGGAAATGATGTTGATCGGTTCTGCAATTTGGTCGATCAGGCACGCAGCGCTGTATCCTCTCTGCCCGCCGATTGTCAGGTTGGCATCGCGCCGCATTCCCTGCGGGCCACCGCGCCGGATGACCTGTCTCGGGTTCTGCAGGCCCAGCCGCAAGAGTGCCCGGTGCATATCCACATTGCCGAGCAGCCAAAAGAGGTGCAGGAGGTCCAGGCCGGGCTTGGCGCACGTCCTGTGGAATGGCTGCTTGAAAACGCGTCAGTAGACCAGAATTGGTGCCTGATCCATGCCACCCATATGACCACGGAGGAGACCCGCGCGATGGCAGCCTCTGGTGCAGTGGCGGGCTTATGTCCGGTAACAGAGGCCAACCTGGGCGATGGGCCATTTAATGGGCCCACCTATCTGGAGGCCGGTGGCGCCTTTGGCGTTGGATCTGATTCCAATGTGTTGATCTCGCTGACTGAAGAGTTGCGGACGCTTGAGTATTCGCAGCGATTGCGGGATCTGTCGCGCAATGTGCTTGTGCCGGGTGAGGGCTCGGTTGGGCATGCGCTGTATACTGGCGCGGCCAAGGGTGGTGCCCAGGCGCTGGGGCGCAGCGCTGGCGAGATTGCGATTGGCCAATGGGCCGATTTGGTCGCCATTGATGCCACTCACCCTTCGCTTTGTGCCCTAACGGATGATCAGCTTTTGGATGGGCTTGTGTTTGCTGCCAAGGACGAGGTGGTCACCGACCTGTGGTCTGCGGGTCGCCATGCTGTACAGGCGGGTCGCCATATTGCACGCGATCAGATTCTCGCCCGCTATCGTCAGGCCATTTCCGAGCTGCTGGTTGAAATCGGTTAGACATAGGGCCTGCTGATCCTGCGCGCCCTATCTGTCGCCTTCGGTTGGGAAGTGAAAATCGTCTAACTTGCATTGATGAATAGTAAATTCCACCGTGGGATGTTTTTCAAACATCTCAGTCTGTGGTTGACATGTGGCTTTTGAGCACAAGTACTTGCGGTGACATCTTAATCTTACCATTGTTTTTCCAAATAAAAGCAACGGGTAGGCCGATTTTCACTCTATCATTTTGAGACAAGGTTCGGAGTGAAAGATGAAGCTTCCGCGCCATGTTGACGCTGATTCGGCAATTGGTTAATAAATTGTTAACTTCGGCGAAACTCTTGGTACGCAGCCCCGAGACTTGCCGGTATGCCGCGTTAAAGGGTGACAGATTCAGTGCTACAGTCCTTAGATATTCCCGCAGATGACACCTCTTCGGCGGCCTCCGGGGCCAAACCCGTGAAACTCAACGCCGTGGTTACCAAGGGACATATTCGCGTTGTCCCAAAACCAGGTTTGAAGGTGGTTGCAACGGGCAAAGCCGACACTGCCAGCCCCCCCGAAACAGTCATGTCTGAACCTGAAACTGTTGCTCCGGACAGTCTCGATCTTGAGGTAACACCCGCTGCGCCTGCCCCGTCGATGCCTTGGAACGATGGGTTTTCCGAAGCCCCACGTGAGGCACAGTCGATTGAATCTGAACCATTGCTGTCGCAGGGACCTTCTATGAAAATGATCAAACTTATCGCTGCGGCAACTGTCTTGGGTGTATCTGCCATCGCCCTGACCTTCTTGCAGTTTTCCGGGTCCAAGGGTGAGACGCAGGGCGAAGGTCAGGTAGCAGCTCAGAGCTTTAACCCGGTGATTTCGGCGGCCGGAGCCAGCACTTTGCCAGCAGTTTCCGCACTGGCGACCACATCCGCAACAGGCGGCAACAGTGCCGACATCGTGGCGCATATTACCGCAGGTACACTCGCTGCTCTGCGCAATGGCTCGACAGAAACATCGTCCACAGGCGTCGCTGCAACTCCTGTCGCCACGGGAGAGAGCAATGGGCTCTATGCCATGGTTCTGACAGCGCTCGAGCAGGGGCAATCGCGACAGTATATTGATCAGATGGTCAACGATGCGCACCGTTCACAGCAAGTGGAGGTGCCTGCTGTTCTGCTGACGAGCACGGGTGAGGTAAACACTGGTGCTTTGCTAACATTGTTTGGTGGTCAATAGGCCATCTCCCACCCTTGGGACTGCGTCCTGAAGGGTTCCTAATTCTTGGGTTGTCGGCTGCACGACATCCAACCACTCTTCCACACTTTTGACCGGTCTCAATTCAATTACACGGCACAGATCGTGGCGACCGGAACCTTTACATCCCTGGGGGGACCACATGAAGAACACGTTCTTGGCGGCAACTTTTGCAGTTGCTGGCCTTTTTTCCGCACAATCCGTCGCTGCCGAAACCTGTGGCGGCTATTACAAGGTACAATCCGGCGACAGCCTGTCCCTGATCGCTGACCGATTGTACAAGGATGTCGGCACCTGGAGCACCATCCATTCACAAAACATCGACGCCATTGGACCCAAACCCAATGCAATTCGCGTCGGCATGAAGCTGCGGATGCCCTGTATCAACGGCTTGCCAACAGGATTGGAAGGCGGAACCAAGGCTACCAGCGCGGTTCCGGTTGCGGCAGCGCCTGTCAAAGTGGCTCCCGGCGATGCATCGGTCCGGCAGAAAATCAATCTGCTGACCGGCGATGACTACGCTCCTTTTACCTCCAAGGCTTCGCATAACGGCGGGTTGATTACGGAAGTGATGGACGCGGTGATGACCTCGGCCGCCCCAAAGGAAGGCTTTGCCATTCACTGGGTAAACGACTGGGGATCGCATTTTGATCCGCTGCTTTCCAATGCGCTGTTGGACGTAGGCTTTCCCTGGTATCGCCCCGACTGTGACAGCATGCCCGACAGCTATCGCTGTGTGAACTTCCTGTTCTCGGAGTCGATGTTTGAGACCCTGATGCTGTTGTTTGTCGACAAAGATCGTCCCTTCACCTTTGAAGATGATGCGGACATCATTGGCAAAACCCTCTGCCGTCCCAATGGCTATCTGACCTTTGATCTGGATGGCTCTGGTCGCCGCTGGGTTGCAGACAACAAGATCACTCTGAAAACGCCCCACACGGTCAAAGACTGCTTTGACATGGTGGCCAAGGGCGAAGCCGACGCCGTGGCGATCAATGAATTTACTGGCCGCAGCGTGATGAAAGAGCACGATCTGGCGGATCAGTTCAATGTTCTGCCGCAGCCACTCTCAGTTCTTGGCATTCATGCTGTGGTGCACAAAACCCACCCCCGCGCCGAAGAAATGATGGCCCTGGTCAGCAAAGGCCTGCAGAACGTACGCGACGATGGCACTTATCAGCGCATCATCGAGGACCACCTGTCGCGCATTTGGGCCGAGTTCTAGGAGGGGATGTCATGCTGAAAAAGCTATCAACCTATCTGGCCCTGGCTGTAGGTTTTCTGAGCCCGGCCGCGGCCTGGGCCATATGTGACGTGGATTACCGGGTGCAACCCGGTGACACCCTGTTTTCCATTGCCGAGCACCACTATGGGGATCGCGGCCGCTGGACCCTGATCTACTATGGCAACCAGAGCCGCCTGACGGGCCCGGTCGCGGAACCCGGCAAAGAGCTGTATATTCCCTGCGCCAAGGGAGTATCGGCCCCGGATGCAACACCATTACGCCGTGATGATGCCGAAATGAAACTGCTGACAGGTGGCGGATTTGCCCCCTTCACCGACCAGAACCTGCCGGGTCAGGGCCTGATTACCGAGCTGGTCAATGCGGCGATGGAGCTGACACCCTCGCCTGTCTCCTACTCGATCACCTGGGAGAACGACTGGTCCAAACACTTGTTTCCCAAGCTCAACGACAAAGAGTTTGATATGGGGTTCCCCTGGTTCAAACCGGATTGTGAAACCACGCCGCAGGATGATCGCTGCGTGAATTTCCACTTTTCCGAGCCACTGATCACCATTCCGATCATGCTCTTTGCCCGTGCAGATGCAGAGTTCACCTACACGCAGGACAGCGATCTGGAAGGCAAGACCCTGTGCCGTCCCAAGGGCTATTTCACCCATGATCTGGACCGCCCTGGCCGTCGGTGGCTCACGGAAGGCAAGATCACCCTAGTGCAGGCCGATACCCCTGCTGCCTGCTTTCATCTGGTGAAGGAAGGCCGTGTTGATGCGGCCACTGTGAACCTGTTCCTTGGGGCCAATACCCTGATCGAGGAAGGGCTGCGGGATGACATCCTGCCGGTGGAGCGCCCGCTCTCTGAAGAAGGGCTGCATGTGGTGATTTCAAAGCGTCACTGGCGCGGCACCTCGCATCTCTATCGGATCAATGCAGGTCTGAAGGCGCTGAAGAAAGAAGGCCGGTTTGAGGAGATCGTTGCTCGTCATCTCGAGCTGTTCTGGGCGCAACTGCAGTAAACTGATATACTTAGGATCTGAAAAATACTGACATGAGGCTGCGCTTAGGCGTGGCCTTTTTCTATGACGAGCCTTCAACTGGAGCGGTGCCGCCAACATCGCTGCGGGCGATAGCAACGGATTTGATCACGGCATAGCAGGGTGTACCGGGGGAAAGCTCCAGTGCTTGGGCCGAGCGCCGGGTGATCCGGGCAAGCACCCGCCCTGCGTTGGTCTTAAGCGAAACCATGGCGCCGGGCCCGCTGCCACTGCGGATCTGTTCGACCTCGGCGGGCAGGATGTTCAGCGCTGACAGCCCCTCAGGCCTATGTCGCGACAGGATCACATCCTGCGCCAGGATGCGCACACGCAGCAGGCTTCCGGGTGCCTGCTGCACCTTTGGCAAGAACAAAGACACTCCGCCTGCGTCCAGCTCGCTCAGCCCATCTGGGTGATGGCGCAACAGGCGGGCTTCCAGCAAGGCACCCGCGGCGCGCACCCCGGTCGGCATCACCCGATCGTCGCCGAGCACTTCGGTGGCGCTGCCTTGGCGCTGCACCCTGCCATCTTTGAGAACCACTACGGATGTGGCCAGCCGGGCCACCTCCGCGGCGGAGTGACTGACGTAGAGCATCGGGATCTTCACCTCATCCCGCAGCCGTTCGAAATAGGGCAGGATCTCTTGCTTGCGCGCCTCATCCAGCGCCGCAAGCGGTTCATCCGCCAGGATCAGGTCCGGACTGGAAAGCAGAGCACGGCCAATGGCAACCCGCTGCTTTTCACCACCTGACAGGGCCACAGGATAGCGCTGCATCAGTGCGCCGATACCCAGCATGGCAACAATCCGGTCCAGATCTTCCCGTGCAGCACCACGCGGGGCAAACCAGCGACCAAAGAGCAGATTTTGGCGCACGGTCAAATGAGGGAACAGCCGTGCCTCTTGGAAGATATAGCCTAGACGGCGGCGATGCGGTGGCTGCCAAATGCCCTGCTTCAGGTCAAACAAAACACGATCATTCAGCGCCACGCGCCCGCTTTCGGGACGCATCAGCCCCGCCACAGCATTGATCACGGTGGTTTTACCTGACCCCGATCCGCCAAACAGGACCGTCACACCAGCCGGGGCTTCAAAAGACAGGTCCAGGGTAAACCCACCCAGAGGTTGACGCAGTGAGACCTTCAGCATTACAGACCTCCCATCCGTCGGGCGGCGCGGCGGGCCAGTACTTCCGAGAGGATCAGGGCCCCCATGGCAACAATGACCGAGATGACCACCAGCCGCAGCGCAGCGCTTTCGCCACCGGGCACCTGCAAAAAGGCATAGATCGCCGAGGGCAGGGTTTGGGTCTGCCCGGGGATGTTTGAGACAAAGGTGATGGTAGCCCCGAATTCCCCCATGGCCTTGGCAAAGGCGAGAACAACGCCGGCAATGATCCCCGGCAGGATCAACGGCAGGGTCACGGTGGCAAACCCCCAAAGCGGATTGGCGCCAAGGGTCGCGGCAGCCTCTTCCAGCTTGGGGTCTACCGCTTCGATTGACAGGCGAATGGCGCGCACCATCAGGGGGAATCCCATGATCGCTGCGGCCAGGGCGGCACCTGTCCAGCGAAAGGCAAAGGAAATGCCAAACTGCTGCAGAAAGCTGCCCAAACCGGCCTGCGGTCCAAAGGTAAGCAGCAACAGATAGCCGGTGACAACCGGGGGTAGGATCAGCGGCAGATGCACCAGCCCATTGACCAGCTGTTTGCCGGGGAACTGCCAGCGCGCCAGCGCATAGGCGGTAAAGATACCAAAGGGCAGGGTTAGAAGGCTGGCCCAGATCGAGACCTTGAGAGACAGCGCAACCGCCTGCCATTCTTCGGGACCAAGCCAGCTCATGCTCCGCTACTCCGCAATCACGTCAAAGCCGGCGGAGACAAAGGCCTCTTGCGCCTCCGGGCCTTGCAGATAGATGAAAAAGGCGTCAATCGCAGGCCCCCCTGCCCCCTGAACCTGGGCGAGCGGATAGCGGATTGGCGCGTGGGACTGGCTGGGGAATTCGGCCAAAACGGTTACACGGGGATCGGCCTGCGCATCGCTGGCATAGACCACCCCAAGCGGCGCCGCCCCTGCCGCAACCAGAGCCAGCGCGGCGCGGACATTATCTGTTTGCGCAATATGTGGCGCCAAGTCTTGCCAAAGCCCCAGGGTTTCCAACGCAGACTTTCCATAGATCCCAGCTGGGACTGCTTCGACAAGCGCCATCGCCAATTTCCCCTGCCCAAGCTGCGCGAAGAGGGCTGGATCCTCAAACCCAGTTATGGCGCGTGCGCTCTGGTTTGGCGCGACAAGGACAAGCCGATTACTGAGAAGTGCGCGACGGCTGCCAGGAACCAGACGGTTTTGCTCCTGCAGGTGGTCCATCCAATCTGGACTGGCGGGCAGGAAGATATCAGCCGGCGCCCCAAGCGCAATCTGACGCGCCAATAGCGATGATCCGGCCAGCGACAGGGAGACGGAGTAGCCAGTTTGGGCCTCAAAGGACGTGGTGATTTTGTCCAAAGCGTTCTTCAGACTGGCCGCAGCAAAGACCGTGACATCAGCCGCCAAAACACCTGTGGCAGAGCCAAGGCTGCTTGCAAAGATCAAAGCAGCAAGAAAACACCGGATGCGGGATGTGATATCAGAGCCTCCCCGGGCCTGTTACGAGTGGACCCCTTTTGGGTAGCTCTGAGATCTTCGCTGGGCAAGTCAAATATGTAGCTGATCAGTGAACCAGATTCGCGCATTTACAGATTGGAAGCTGTGGTCACACAAGCAAAAGCCCACCCCGATCTTGCACGGGGCGGGCTTTTGCAATTTCTTGCTTTTGGTCAAAACAGGGTCAGACCACCCGGATCGGCTGCGGCGGGTGCCGGCTTTGGTGCCGGACGCGCTGCGGCCAATTCCTGTTCGCCCAAGCGGCGGTCATTTGCGACCCGTGTCTGCTGGGCGCTGCCAGTTACCGCGTGAAAACGTACGCGCCGAGCAGAGGTTCCACCAACACTGGAGGAAATGACCGGAATACCTTCGTCGTGAAGAAACTGCTGCACAAAGGCGGCATTAGAAGCGCCAATATCGGAGAGGTTCGCCGACATTTTTGCGCCGCCAAAAACCTTGGCCTTCAGGTTTCGTCTCTGGGCACCTTTTTTCATAATGCCGTTAATCAAAAGCTCCATCGCGTGGATGCCATAGCGGGCGCTTACGTCACCGCCATTGGCATTGGCGAGCAGGAAATGGTTCATCCCGCCCACACCATTTTCGGCATCAAAAATACAGGCTGAAATACAGGAACCTAGAACTGTAGAGAACATAACTTTGGGGTCTGTTGAGACCCGGTACTCACCCTGCAGAACCGTGACCGAGGTAGTATTAGAAAAAACTGTTGTCACAGCACACTCCTTATCAAGTAACTCAGGCTTTTGCAGCCTGTAATAGAGCCCCGGCCATACGGGCCAGGGAAACTTGTTTTTCTGCAGCGCCAGTTTCCCAGGCGACGCGTGGCATGCCATAGACAACGGAGGATTTCTCATCCTGGGCAAAGGTGGTTGCCCCTGCATTACGTAGAGCCAAAAGTCCTTTGGCCCCGTCCTGGCCCATGCCGGTCAAGATGGTTGCAACCACCTCTTTTCCATATGGCACGGCAGAGGTGAACAATGCGTCAACAGAAGGAATATGACCTGAAATAGGTGGACCTTCTTTTAGGCGTGCTCTCATAGGCTTACGCTGGGTCATGCCCATATGGCGGCGTTGACCCGCTGCGACATAAACATGGCCTGGCTCCAGCTTCATATTGTCCTCAGCGGGAACAACTTTGGCCGCACAGATGCGATCCAACAAGGAAACCAGCCCCTGGCCAAAATTCTTGCCCGTATGCTGGACAATCAATGTTGGTGGGCATTGCGCAGGAAAGCCAACAAGAACGCTGCGCAGGGCCTCGACCCCGCCTGTGGAGGACCCAATCAGAATGATCTTCTTGAAGTCTGTCGCGGGGGCGGCAGCTGCGCGGCTGGACCTGCCAGCCCCGCTTTGGTCACGCCTTGGGGCTTTGACCATCATGTCAAAATACTGGGAGAACTGTTGTGGAGTATCCGTTTTGGTCAGTTCAAAAATCCCGGCCCCAACGTTCAGCAAGGGAGAGGATTTGCGCGCCGGCGTTGCCCCGACACTGTCCATCACCGCAACCCAGCGGGTGTCCAGTGCCGAGAAAAGCGCTAGCATCATTTCGAATTCAGGCAGCTTGGTAAAGCCATCTTCAACAAAGGCAAAAACCGGCTGCGCAGCCTCTGCCTGATTGTAGGCCATCATTAGGTTGTTGGCCAAAAACACCTTCATTCCAGGGTAGGTGGCTTCCATATGGCTTTGAATGGAGCGGGCAAAAGCCCGGTCAGTTGTAATGATCAATAAGTTCTGAGACGGCAATGTGTCATCCAGTCAGGTTGATCGGTAAAAACCGAAGTTTACGGTCGTCCCGGGGCAATCACACGCCCCGAGATAGGTTAATCAAAAATCTTGCCACAGATCCTTTGCGGCGTTTCCGTCGGCATGAGCTGCCATGCTGGACGGAGCAGGTGAGACCTCGTCGAGATCCCAATCATCGTTGCCATGGGCAGATGGAAGCTGGACCGGAGAGGCCGGCGCCTCTGACTGCATCTGAATTCTCTCAGCGCCGCCTTTGATGCTGAACGCGGAGACCAACTGTGCCAGCTGCGTGGAGTCGGTGCTGAGCAATTGGCCTGCTGCGGTTGCTTGTTCGACCATGGCGGCATTTTGCTGTGTCACCTGATCCAACTGCGTCACGCCGGTATTGATCTCGTTGAGCCCGGTGGATTGTTCTACTGCACCTTCGGCAATACCGGAAACCAGTTTGGAAATATGGCTGACGCGCTCGACGATATTGTTCAATGCGCCACCAGCCTTACCGACCAGATCAACACCGCGCTCAACCTGTTTCGAGCTGTCGCTGATCAATGTCTTGATCTCCATCGCCGCGTCAGAGGACCGCTGCGCCAGGGCCCGTACTTCGGAGGCCACAACTGCAAAACCTTTACCAGCTTCACCGGCGCGGGCGGCCTCGACGCCGGCATTCAGCGCGAGAAGGTTGGTTTGGAAGGCGATGTCATCAATAACCGAGATGATCTGGCCAATATGGTTCGAACTCTCCTCGATTTCAGTCATCGCAGAAACTGCGCTTTGCACAACTTCGCCGGTGTTTTCAGCCTCTTTCTTGGCTTCTTCCATCGTGGCTTCAACGCTACGCGCACCATCGGCGGCGGATTTCACACTGGCGGTCAACTCATCCAGTGCTGCGGCTGTCTCTTCTAGGGTTGCCGCCTGGCTTTCGGTCCGGTGGGACAGATCATCCGAAGCACGGCTGATTTCAGTGGCACCGTTGCGGATGGAGCTAGAGGCGTCAATGACCTGAGAAACTGTTCCGCTGAGCGTTTCGATTGTCTGATTGTAGTTCAGACGCAGTTTTTCATGCTCACCAGAGAAGGCCTGTTCAATTGGCAAAGAGAAATCGCCTTCAGAAAGCCTGACAAGACCGGCGCTCATGCTTTCGACAACAACTTGCTGTTCCTGTTGCAGCTCAGCGCGCTGTTCTTCAGCAATACGGGCCTGTTGCAGATCTTCCTGCATCGACACCAGTGTTTTGCCTATCTCGCCAATCTCGTCGCCACGCTCGGCATCCGGCACTTCAGTTTCCAGATTGCCAGAAGAGACAGCATCCATATTTCGGCAGATCCGATCCAGAGGACGGGTGATCCGACCAGCGAACAGCCATCCAAAGACGGACATCACGGCCGCCCCAAGCAGCGAAGCGATCAGGAGAACGTTTCGATCTCTCACAACGGGCGCCAAAAGTTCTTCGCGATCTTGTTCGATGGCAATAACCCAGACGCCACTTTCCAGTGGAATATGTTCGGCATAGGACGCGACGGGTTGGCCGCGCAATCCTGTTGCCTCAGTGGTGAAGCTGCCGTTGCCTTCCTGGGCTTGCACCAGGTAGTCGTTGACAGGCAGTTGATCCAAAACCGCATGGCCGTTTTCAAACCGAGAGGCCGACCGTGCAGCGAGGTCGGGCCCCGCCAAAAAGATCTCCACAGAGTCGCCGATACCCTGAGCATCGTTCATGATGCTATTGATCATGTGCATTGGGATTTGCAGAATCAGAACACCTACCGTTTGCCCCGAAGGGGCTACAACCTTGGTTGCTGCAAAAGCAGCAGGCGCGTTTGCACTTGGCGCATAGGGGGCCACATCGGAGAAGATTACCTTGCCAGGTTCAGTTTCCAACGCTTTGCGGAATAGAACACCCAGATCACTGTCCTTATAGGCGCCATTCAACAGGTTGGTGCCATAGTCGTCTTCTTTGTAGACAGTATAGATCACGTCACCGGGCATGCTGATCAGGAAGGCATCATAGTAGCCCTTTGCGGTCAGCAGCGTTCGAAATGAAGGGTGAAATTTGGAGTGGTGAATGTTGTAGGGAATCGTTTGCTTACCCCGGTCCAGATTGTGCCGCTCGCCAGCTGGAAAAGGGTTCTCTGTGATATAGGCTTTGCGGGCGATATCCGGGGCATCAGCGCCGAGATTGCTCCAGGCAGCTGAAAGTCGCTGGATTGCCGTTGCCGTCGAAGGTGTGCTCGACAGCGTCAACAAATCCGCATTGAGCCCGCGTATAAGCGAAAGAAAGGCGGTTTTACGACCAGCAATCAGGGATTCGAATTGGTTCTCAGCCTGATGAAAGGCGCTTTTCTGAAAGTTGATCGTACTGATCGTTACAATAATGGCTGTAAGCAACACACCAAACCCAACCACGAACAGTGGTAGCTTGTGAGCAATCTTGAGAGACTTGAGGCCCTGCATTTTTCTTCTCCTGCGGCATTTTGCGCGGCAAACCGCGTAGTGACTGGCGAGCAGATTGCAGAAAAGATGTTAATTTGCCGCTTACGGATCCCACCAGTAGTTTCAATTTTACAAATCAATTCTTCTTTTGCTTCATATCAATTGTCTGGGCAGGGATCTGAACTCCAAAAAAATTGATCGTACCCAACGTGAAAAAATGGCCCCTATATATACGGTATCCCCAGTGCTCTGTTGGCTGTGATGTTTTTGGATCCAGCAATTGATTTAGAATCTAAACGTGGGAGGGCTCTGAAAACTTTATAAAAATTCACGATTTTCCCAGGTCTAAGATTGCAAGAAATCCACGTTTCCCCTGGTTGGCAGCAATCAATTGTTAAGCTGGAAGGCCTAACTATGAAGCTACTAAACACAAACATGTCACCGACAATGGGGGTGAGAATCGCGGAAGATGACCACAGAAACGCAGAAACATCTTTTGGAATTGCCAAATGCATTTGCTGAGCTGAGTCCGCTCACAGCATTTCTGAGCGGGGCACGCTCCGCAGCAGTAGAGATCGACTGTAGCAAAGTCGCAGCCATGCCATCGCGCTGCCTGCAATTGCTGCTCAGCGCCGAACAACAGTGGCGCTCCGAAGAACTGGGGTTCGCGGTAGTAAATATCAACGATTCCTGCCGCAAGTCCCTGACGCTCCTGGGGCTTGAGCCCAACCGATTTGAAGACGAGGTAACAGCATGAAAACCAAAGTATTGGCAATCGATGATTCCCGCACAATCCGGAATCTGCTTGCAGCCACCCTGGAAGAGGCTGGTTTTGAGTATGTAAGTGCAGTAGACGGCCGCGAAGGCGTCGACATGTATGATGATGTCGCTCCAGATGTGGTCATCACCGACATCAACATGCCCAACCTTGACGGTTTTGGTGTGATTGAAGAGCTTCGCGGCACCGATATCAATTCCAAAGTGCCAATCCTGGTTCTGACCACGGAAAGCGCTCCTGAAATGAAGGCACGTGCCCGCAACGCAGGTGCAACCGGTTGGATTACCAAGCCATTTGATGATGCCTCTTTGATCTTTGCGCTAAAGCGCGTGACTGGAGCTGCGGCATAAAATGTCAGGATCCATTCAAGATACCTTCTTTGAGGAGTGCGAAGAACTCCTTGAAGCGACGGATGAGGGTCTGAGTGCCATCGAAGGAGGCGATCACGACCCAGAGGTTGTCAATGCGGTCTTCCGCGCAGTTCACTCGATCAAGGGTGGCGCGGGCGCATTTGGCTTGGACGAGTTGGTGGCTTTTGCCCACAGATTTGAGACAGTTTTTGATGAAGTCCGTGCCAATCGGATGGAACTCGACGAGCCGCTGATTCAGCTCTTGTTGCGCTCCTGTGATCATCTTTACAGCCTGGTTGCGGTCGCCCGTGACGGTGGTGAGACAGATCAAGCACATCACAACATGCTGATCGAAGCGCTGGACAAGTACATTCCTGAAGAGGAAGAAGATCTGACCTTTGAGCCCATGGGGCTTGGTGGTCCGATGGATATAAGTGCGATTGATATCCCTGAGGTTGCGACCGAAGAGACCTATCAGATCCACTTCCGTCCTCTCAAGGATATGTACAGCACCGGCAACGAACCTATCTTTTTGTTCCAAGCTCTTAAAGAGATGGGGACACTGGACATCGAACTGGATGTCATGGAGCTGCCCGGATTTGACAGCATTGACCCAGAAGAAAGCTATCTGAGCTGGAATCTGAAGCTTGTCACCTCCGAAGCACGCTCCACAGTGGAAGCTGTTTTTGAATTTGTTGAAGGCCTCTGTGAACTTTCAATCGAAGGTGCCGGTGACGCAGAAGCGGATGCTGCAGCCCTTGCTGCGCTTGACGCGGCTTTTGGTGGCGCGCCAGCAGCAGAGCCGACGCCTGTAGTGGAGCCCCCAGCCATGGTTGAAGAGACCCCCACAGCCCCTTTTGAACAGCCGGCCCCCGCACCAACACCGGAGGTAAAACCGGAAGCATCCGGCACTAAGCCTGCGGCCCCAAAAGCCGAGAATGCGAAATCTGAGCAGCGTGGGCCAAATCCAACTCTGCGGGTGGATCTCGAGCGGGTGGACCGGCTTATCAACGCTGTTGGGGAGCTGATCATTAACCACTCGATGCTGGCACAGCAAATTGCCAATCTCGATGTGGCCGATGTGCGGGACGTTGAAACCGAACTGGAGGGCTTTAAGAATCTGGCCCGTGATATCCAGGAAGGCGTGATGTCCATTCGAGCGCAGCCCGTAAAGCCGCTGTTTCAGCGGATGGCACGGATCGTGCGCGAAGCCTCCAGCGCCACAGGCAAAACCTGTAAGCTGGTGACCGAGGGTGAAAACACCGAAGTCGACAAGACGGTGATTGAACGCCTGGCTGACCCGCTGACGCATATCCTGCGGAACGCGGTCGATCACGGCATTGAAAAACCCGAAGATCGTGAAGGTGCCAACAAGGAGCGGGTCGGCGAGATTCGTCTCACGGCATCGCATCGCTCTGGTTCGGTCTGTATCGAAGTCAAAGATGACGGCGCAGGGGTCAATCGCCCGCGTGTGAAACAGATTGCCATCGAAAAGGGCCTGATCCCAGAAAATGCCGAGCTGACAGACAGTGAGATCGACAACCTTCTGTTTGCTCCGGGCTTTTCTACTGCCAAAGAGGTTTCCAACCTCTCCGGTCGTGGCGTTGGCATGGATGTGGTGAAAAATGCGGTGACTGGCCTTGGTGGTCGGATCAACATCACCTCGACGCCTGGCAAAGGATCTACCTTCACAATTATTCTGCCCCTCACCCTTGCGGTTATGGACGGTATGGTTGTTTCGGTCGCAGATCAGACAATGGTGGTTCCGATCACCTCGATTGTCGAAACCATGCGCGGCAACGATGACATGATCAACAACCTCGGCGCAGATGGCACATTGCTATCAATCCGCGGCAGCTTTGTTCCGATCTGTGATGTCGCCGGTGCCTTGGGCCTTGAAAAGAAAGATGACCAACCTCCCGGCGTTTACCTCCTGGTAGAAACCGAAACCGGACAACGCAGCGCCCTGGCAGTGGATGACATCCACGACCAACGTCAGGTCGTGATCAAAAGTCTGGACGGTGTCTGCGGAGAAATTGCCGGCGTCGCAGCCGCAACCATCCTGGGAGACGGCAAGATCGCGATGATCCTTGACCCTGAAAGCATCCTGGCAGCCTCGCCTGCGACAGGCGCCTTTGATACCGAGCGGAGAATGAGCAATGCAAGCTGAAGTAAAAAGTAACGACCAAGAAGTTAAGCACGCTCAGTTTAGCGAGTTTGTCAGCTTCACCGTCGCCG
This sequence comes from Pseudophaeobacter sp. EL27, assembly GCF_900313025.1. Taxonomy (GTDB): domain Bacteria; phylum Pseudomonadota; class Alphaproteobacteria; order Rhodobacterales; family Rhodobacteraceae; genus Pseudophaeobacter. The sequence goes on along the minus strand of NZ_OMPQ01000012.1, from coordinate 16,159 downwards.
GGCAGGCCTTCTGTCTGAAAATCACCCAGATCCGTGAAATCCGGCGCTGGTCCCCAGTCACCATCCTGCCCCATGCGCCTTCGGACGTTCTGGGTGTGATGAACCTGCGAGGGGCAGTGATCCCGATCTATGATCTGTCGGCCCGTTTTGGCCTGGAAACAACAGAAGCCAGCGAGCGTAACGTTGTGATCGTGGTCTCCTCTGCGGGCAAACCCGTTGGTCTTCTGGCGGAATCCGTGTCTGAGATCATTTCGATCAACCCGGAAGAGATCCAGGAAACACCGCCGGTCGATAGCCGAAATACCATGGAGTATATCCAAGGCATCATCTCGCATGATGAAACCATGGTGCGGATCATCAATCTGGATGCGGTTATCTCGGTTCCGGAGCAGGTGCTCTGATGATTGCTGCCGGCGCAATAGAATCCAACAATGATGGGTTTACCCTGACGGATCAGGATTTTGAGGCAATTGCTGATTTTGCCTACAAGCACTTCGGCTTGGCGATGTCGAGCAGCAAGAAGCCTTTGGTTTCTGCCCGGCTTGCCCGGCAATTGAGGCAGCAGAAAGTTGTCGATTTCAAAGAATATCTGGCTCGGTTGAACGGAAAAAACAGTGATCAGGAACGCAGCAAGCTGCTGTCCCTCCTGACCACAAATGTCACGCATTTTTTCCGCGAGCCGCACCACTTTGAAACGCTGCGCAGCGATGTTCTGCCTCCGCTGATCGAAAAGGCGCGCAACGGTGGGCGCGTTCGGATCTGGTCTGCAGGCTGTTCCAAAGGGCCCGAACCCTTCACGATGGCGATGATCATTCATAGCATGTGCCCCGACATTGGGCGCTATGACTTCAAGATTCTGGGCACGGATATCGACCCGCAGGTGGTTCAGTTCGCCAAAGCGGCTAAGTATCCGCAGGACGAGCTTGATCAGATCCCGCCTGAGTACCGCAGTCTGGTTCCCAAAATGGAAGCGGACGGGCGCATGCCTGAAAACCTGAGGTCGATGATCACCTTTGGGGTGTTGAATTTGATCGAACCCTTCCCCTTCAAGGGTAAGTTCGATGCAATTTTCTGCCGCAACGTGGCCATCTACTTTGACACACCAACCCAGCAAAAGGTCTGGCAAGCCTTTCAACGTAGTTTGAACCCCGGCGGATATCTGTTCATCGGCCATTCCGAACGTATGTCCGGACCAGCCGAGGCAAAACTGACGACATCTGGGATCACAACCTACATCAACACTCCCGCCGGAGGCGATGCTCCGTAAGCGAGCAACAAGAGCAACACGAGGAAAAAGACATGAGCCTTAAAGACTCCCTACGCGTCATGGTCGTCGATGATATGTCCACAAGCCGCGGTATCATTACCCAGTGTTTGGACGAACTTGGCATCAAGAACTACATGGTGGAAAACAATGGTCAATCCGCCTTTCAAAAGCTAACGACAACCCCAGTGCATCTGGTTTTGTCCGACTACAACATGCCCGGCATGGATGGTCTGGGTCTGCTGCAAGCAGTGCGGGGCAATCAGGCAACACAACGGCTTGGCTTTATTCTGGTTACCGGCAAACCAACGCCGGAAATCATTGAAGTCGGTAAAAAACTCGGATTGAACAACATCATCCGCAAACCCTTTACCGTGGCGACAATGAAACAGGCGATCGAGCAGGTCGTCGGGCGGCTGTAACCATGGATGGACAGCACGAAACTATTTCCGGTCTCAGCGCGATTTCTGCGCGAGAAATGCGACAGCTGTATTCCAAGGTTCAAACCCTGGAAGACGTGGTCCACGACATATTTGATCGTGGGACCAAGCCAACCCGGCAGGAGACTCAATCTCTGCAGGACTTCGACCTGGTCATGCAGACGCTTGCAGGGATGGCCAGTTTCTATGAACGGGTTGAATCGCAGGTTCTGGATACGGGTGAGGCTGACATTCAAGCCGCAACAGAAACAGTTACGCTGCAGAAATTGCGGGAACGTTTGCGGGAAATTGGCAGTTTTGTAGCCACCTGATATACAGGCTAAGGCCTGTAAAAGACCCAAACAAACCTCAAAGCCGTTTGAGCATTTTGCTTGAACGGCTTTTTCTCTTTCTTTGCTGCCCCAGCACGCTAGATTACCTGTAGTTTTGTTTGGTTTTCGTTGGTTTTGCTATGGTGCGGTTTTTCAAGATTCTGACAGCGGTGGTCTGTTTCACTCTTCCTCAAATCGCAGAGGCGGCGCGGGATCGGATCGCACTGGTTATCGGCATCGCCAACTACCAATATCTGCCGCCTTTGGAGAACACCCACAACGATGCCAACGGCATGGCACAAAGCCTTGAAAACATTGGTTTTGATGTCACCCTTTCGCTGGATGCGACCACTCAGGACATGGTCGGGTTGCTGGATGACTTTGCGTTCCGCTCCGAAGTGGCAGACCTTGCCCTGATCTATTTTGCCGGGCATGGGATCGAAGTACAGGGTGAAAATTTCCTCATCCCCGTGGATGCGAATGTCACCAGCAACCGTGATGTACAGCGCCAATCTGCCTCGTTGAAACAACTGTTGGCCGCGGTGGATCGTGCCCGTAAAATGCGGATTGTCATCCTCGACAGCTGCCGGGACAATCCTTTGGGTGACTCCCTCACTCTGAGCCAAGCCAATGCGTCAGACACCGCATCTAATGACACCCGTGGTGGCGGTGGTGGCATGGCTGCGGTCGATCCTGACCGTGGCACATTGGTGGCCTTTGCAGCCCGTGATGGTCAGGTGGCTCTGGATGGCAGCGGCACAAATAGCCCCTATGCACAGGCTCTGATGCAAAAAATGGCGCAACCGGGCCTGGAAATCAGCCTGATGTTCCGGCAGGTGCGCGATTTGGTTCTGGAAAAAACCGGCAACTTGCAGGAACCCCATACCTATGGATCTTTGACCGGGGTCCCCTTTTATCTCGCCTCCACTGGTTCGGAGGGCGCCGAGGCGCTGCCTGCAGGCACCTCCGACGCCTGGTCCGCAATCAAGCCTGATCAGGAACAGCAACTGCTTGCTCTGGCTGAGCAGGGCGATACACGATCAATGCTGGGGCTGGCCTATATGCGGCTCAACCCCAATGCGGGCCGATTTGACCCTGTTGCAGCCGTTGATTTCCTGCAACGTGCCGCAGATGCAGGGGCACCGGAAGCCCAGTTTGAACTGGCCAAACTTTATGAGCGCGGCACCGGCGTTGCAGCCGACCCGCAAAAGGCTTTGCAGCTGTATCAAGCTGCAGCGGGACAAAATTTTGCTGATGCAATCAACGATCTGGGCTTCCTGCATCATCAGGGCGGCCTTGGCCTGCCGGCTAATCCTCAAAAAGCCTATGGGTTTTTCCAGCGGGCCGCTGAGCTCAGACACCCACAAGCACAGTTCAATTTTGCCGCCCTCATTGACGACGGTCTGGTGCCTGGCAAAGGCCCCGAGGAGGCAGCTCATTTCCTGTATGCAGCCCTGCGCACCGGCAGCGCCGATGTCTTGGATCTACTGAGCAAACGCCCAAATATGTTCACATTGAACACCCGCAGGGCACTGCAGGACAAATTGAAAGAAAACCAGTTTTATCAAGGTTCTATTGATGGTGATTTTGGTCCCGGAACCCAGCGAGGCATTCGCCGGGCCTACGGGTTGGATGACTAGTTGGGCCATCAAAAAAGTAAAAATTTCAGGAGTTTACGCCATGGTTTCCGTTTCAAAAACAATTCTTGGCTGTGTTGCGGGCCTTTTGCTGATCATATCCTCCTCAGTGTCAGCACAGGTTACGGGAGATAGCGGCAGCTATGGTTCTGACTCAGCAAATGAAGGAACCCCAACGGGTCGATCTCCGGCAACCCAAGTCACGACCGTCCCTGAGTTATCAACGCGTATTTCGCAGATGAAGACAATGTGCAAGGCGGCCGGAAGCTATGTCGCGGATTGTCTGGCGGAGCGTCTTGCAACACTCAGTCAGGATGCCTCCGGGTTACACGGTCACAAAGAACTGAAGCAGATTTTGCGCGACACCGCAGAAGAGCTGCGTCTTTTGGTGCGTGAAAACAGCGACCGTAACGCTCCACGCGCCCGCATCAGCAGCGCTGACGGTCAGCGCTCCACCCGCCCATTGGTAGCAGTTCCTGCAAGCCGACGCCCCAGCGTGCATAGGCAGGCAATCGCTATTCTCGAAGAAGCCGAAACCCAGCTTTTACGCTCATCAACACAGTCTGCGACGCGCGCCAGTCAATACCAACAGGTGGCTGCGGCTTTGGGCTCAAACAAGGTCTTGCTGCGGTCCTGAGGAATGGACCGGATCTGCAGGAAGGCTCTTATAGGCGGCCTTCTGCGATCCAGGCATCCAGTTGACGGCGGCTGATTTCAAAATGCATGCTATCTTCACGCCGGAAACCAGCGCCCCAAACCCAGCCCTCGGCAAAGAAAAAGTCAGCCATGATCGTCAGCCCCAATTGGGTTTTCCCATCGGTAAAATTATCCAGCTGACCGTCAATATTGAGATCAACCGCCAAGCCATAGCTATGGGTGGACAGAGAATTGGTGGTGCCCCGGATACGGCGGACACAGAGCGCTCCGGCGGTATTGATACGGTTGTATAGATCCGGATCTGCCTGGCGAATGTTCTCAAACACCACTTTCAGGCTCTCGATTGCTGGGCGCAACATGCTAACCCGAATTGGCCCAACCTGTTCTGTCACCAGTTTTTCTCTCAACTCTGGGTTGGTCATCGGTTGGCAGGTATCATTCAGGGTCTCGCGTGGCCGTCCCAGTCGCTCTGTGAGGTATCGGCCACCCGTCACCTTCAAGCCGCGATTGACATTCACCCGATCGGCAATCAACACAACCTGTGCGTAGTCCAGATCCGCACCTTCGGTCTGATCCCAGATCTCGCGCTCGGCCTCAGCCGAGGAGGCCGCAGGTGCCATCTGTGCGCCACCGGCAAGCGGCAGGCGCGTGACTTCGGTCTGGAGATCCGTCAGGCGCAGTTGCAGGTCTTCGATTTGCTGGCGCAACATTTCGATTTCGATCCGTGCCGTAGAATCAACCGAGGCCCCCTGGAAGTCCTCTTCGGACAGCATCCACTTCAGGCCAATCCAGACAGCAGGTGCCAAGAGCAGCCCGATACAGACAATAATAGCTGGTAAAACCCGCATAACACCCTCAACTCATTACCTGTCCATTCAAGGCCCAGGCGGCAGGTGAGTAAAGCCCTTTGTCCAGAATTATCACATCAATTGACAAAACTCTTATTCCCATCCTGCCCATTGGCAGAACTGCGCATGTGGTATAGTCTTTTCTAGTGATGTTTTTTCAGTATAGGGGACAAGTTATGGTCCGCGACAGTATTATTGCTGCCTTTGTGTGTTCAGCACTGTTCTTGCCAGCCTCCGGGGCCCACGCCCAGGAGAGCACTGCGGGTCAGTCTGTGGAAGAGATTACCAAAATCCTGCAACAGCAAAAGACCCGCGGCTTGGTGATTGCGCCAAGCAGTGCTGCTGCTGCCGTGCCGCAGGCCTCTGATAATCAGGAAACCGCTACTGTTGCGGCTGCCAGCGCGGAATATTCCCCGGTTGAACGCCAGGCACAGATCAACCTGCAGATCTCTTTTGATTTTGACAGCGCCACACTGCGGGCAGATCAGCAGCCAAAACTGGTCAATATGTGTGCCTCGATGCAGGCGTTGCAGGGGACGGTTTTCCAGATCATCGGCCATACCGACAGCTCTGGTTCGTCCAGCTACAATGAGCGGCTCTCCTTGCTGCGCGCCCAGGAAGTCCGCCGTCATCTGATCAGCAGCTGTGGCATAGAGGAAAACATGCTCAAGGCAATCGGCATGGGAGAGGCCGCCCCCTATAACGAAGCCAATCCGCGCGCAGATGAAAACCGACGTGTAGAATTCCAGGCTCTGGGCTAACCTTATGCCATTCAACCTGGCCCCTTTGCGGCCTGAAGATGCACATCCCTCGCGGTTTTGCACAGCATGTTTTGCTGTGTTTGGACAGTTTCACGAAGTACCGGCTTTGGACAAGGATAGGCTGCGATGATCACCTCCCAGCCCAGTGATCTTTTTCAACCAGGCGATCTGCTCAACAATACTTATCGCATTGAAATGCTCCTGGGCCGGGGCGGGACGTCGAACGTCTACAAGGCGCGTTCGGAGATTTCTGGCAACCTCGTTGCCATCAAGGTTCTAAAGCAGGAGTTTTCCGGCAATGAGGACTTCACAGTCCTGATGGCCCGCGAAGAAAACATCCGTGAAATTCGCCATGATGCGGTTGTGCGCTATTCTGAAAACCACCGCACGCCAGATGGCCATATCTATCTGTTGATGGATTATATCGACGGGCCAGGCCTGGATAAAAAACTGAAACAGGGGCCGATGGAGGCCGCTGATCTTTTGATCATCTGCCGCCGGGTCGCCGAAGGCCTAAAGGCGGCCCATGCCCGCAACATCGTCCACCGCGATCTGAGCCCGGACAATATCATCCTGCGCGATGGCGATCCTGCGAAGGCGGTGATCATCGACTTTGGCATTGCCAAGGATACCAACCCTGGAGCAGAAACCATTGTGGGCAATGAATTTGCCGGCAAATACTCCTATGCAGCGCCAGAGCAACTGGCAGGCAATACCGATGCCCGTGCTGACATCTATTCGCTGGGGGCACTCTTACTGGCCAACTTCCGGGGCGCCTCTCCCTCGCTGGGGGCAAACCCCATGGAGGTGGTTGAAAACAAACAAAAGCCACTCGATACAGACGGATTGCCAGCGCCATTCAAGCAGCTGATCGAGCGGATGTGCGACCCTGATCCAAATAGCCGCCTTGGCAGTGCGGCGGATGTGCTGGCCTTTCTGGATCGCGTTGAAAGCGACCCAGAGGCTGCCACGCCCCCCCTCCCCGAACCGCCCTCAGATGAGGCGACAATCATTGTCCCAAACGCTGCGGCCCCGGCAAAAGCGACCAGCACACGCAAGAGCGAACCGACCCAAGCAGAGACATCCCGCAGTAAAGCCCCCCTCCTGGCTCTGATAGCCATTCTTGCCCTCGGCATGGCTGGCGCCGGTGCCTTCTTCTCAGGCCTGTTTGATCCCTTGTTAGGGCCTCGCTACCCGGTTGCGCAGCCCTTTACGCTGATTGTCGAAAAAACCAAAACCGGACCAAGCCGTGCCATCGGCAACATGCCCTCTGAAGACAGCCGGGATGCGCTGGTGGCACTGGTGGAACAGGCTGATATCACCCTTTCCAGCGGGGCAATTTCTGAGAGTTGGGGGGAGGATATTCTGGCCACCCTCACCCCACTATCTGATCTCCAGCGATGGCGTCTCGCGGTCAGCGACAATCAGGCCAAACTGAGCGGCATCACCAGTGATCCCGATCTGGCCGCTGCACTGAACGCCAAGTTTGAAGACGGGTTGCCTGGCGGATTGGACGGCACGGTAGAGATCACCTATCGGCTGCCGGTTCTCGCCATTTCCCAGGTGCGCGGCCTGATTGGCGGCTTTGAAGACTGTGGCCCCCTGCATGTAACGCCTGGATCGGTGGGGGGCGGCTTTGGTCCCGAGGATACAATCACCGTTACGGGCCGTCTTGCCGGGTCGGAAACCCGCGTTCGGATGTTTGATGCGCTGCGTCGCCTCGCCGGGAGCCGTAAGATTTCCTTTGAGGTTGAGATCCTGAACCCCTCACTTTGCGTCGTTGAAGGTGCGCTGCCAAACGCACCGACCGGGGAAATAGATGTCGCCTTCAGTACCGGCAATGACAATGTGCCCAACCCGTCGGGACGGTTTTTTGTCGGTGAAAACCCGGTTATCGACATAGAGTTACCAGCCACGATCAGTACGGGCTTTCTAACGGTTTCCATATTGGATGTCTCGGGTAACGTCTTTCATCTGTTACCTAATCTCTCGCGCCAGAAAAACTCGATTGCAGAGCTGCGCGGTGACACTACTGGGCCATTCTCGGTGCGCGTGGCCTATACCCTGGCAGAATCCGCTCTGAACGGCGGCCTCGCCTTCCGCGTCGATGACAGCACGCTTGGCAAAAGCCGCGTTCTGGTCCTGCACTCCTCTGAACCCTTGTTCGCCGGGCTGCGTCCCACCTCCGAAAGCGCTGTTGGTTTTGCCGAGGCTCTCAAGGAGAACAGCGCCAGGGATGCCGGGTTGATCCTATCAATGGACAGCAAGATATTGGAAACGGCCCTGCCGTAACCACCTCTGCATCTTCAAAGTGGTTTAGCCAGCACACAGTAGGAAGAAAGCCAGGCGTTTGAAGTTGCTCTAGAGCATGCCATTGCAGGTTCTTGGAGAGAGACATCGGAATTCATAGCTATGGAGAGGGTTCACAGAAGCCTCATCCAGCCAACGAAGGTGCTGATCTCCCACTAGAACAGCACCTTTTTTGTCGCACAGGTCCGGTCAGATCACATCCACGACGATGTGGGAGATATTGTCTGCTCCGCCTCCCTCCAGGGCTACTTGCAGCAGGCGATCACCAACGGTTTCCAGCGGAGTTGTCGACAGCACCTCCTGCAGAATAGGGAAGGTTGCGTATTTGGTCAGCCCGTCTGAACAGATCAGGAACCGATCGCCGGCCTCCACAACACCCCGGATCTTATCCAGCTCCAGCTCTTCGCCGACCCCAACTGCCCTGGTGATCGCATTGGCATGGGGATGTTGATCGGCTTCGTCCCAATCCATCTTGCCGGCCAGAACGTAGTCAGCCACAGCAGAGTGATCGCTGGTCAGAAGCTCGATCACGCCATCTCGCAATCGATAGAGACGGCTGTCCCCCGCCCAGAGGCCGAGGAAATGACCATTTGCCAGCACAAGAGCCACAACCGTCGCGCCGATGGTGCCCCCTCCCCGCGCCTGTGCCTCGGCCTGAATTGCCCGGTGGGCAGTCTGTATTCGATCCCGCAGCCCATGCATCCTTGCCGCCGGATCGAGTCCAAGCGGCAGTGACGCCACCGTATCCACGATCAAAGCGCTGGCATAATCACCGGCCTGATGCCCCCCCATTCCGTCAGAAACCAGCCAGATGTGGTGATCCGGCAAAGCAAGGAATGCATCCTCATTCACCTTTCGTTTCAGCCCCACATGGGTCTGCGCCACAAAACGGTAAGTCCGGACATCTGTCATATCGGCTGGGCCTCCCGCCAAATTGGTGCTGCCAGGTCAAACAACCCGGATCCCGCCCGCCCCAACGGCAAATCCACTTTGACCATCATCCGTGGTCCGCTCTCCAGATGGGTGCTCCAGACACCGCCACCGGGCACCTGTTTTGCCAGCAAAGCCCCTGCAAGATGGGTCGCAACCAAAGCATCATCACCGCCGCTACCCGTGAGGACCAGGGTCTCCCCTTCGTGCCGCAGCGGCACCGAGGCCCGTAAACCTGGGACCTCTATGGCCTGAAGGTCTTCTTCAAGCCGCGATTTCGTCATGCCGTTTTCAAGCGTCGAGAGGGCAATTTCTTCCAGGTTTTCGAACAGCGCACCTTCGCGCAAATGGTCCAAGGCCGGGGGGCCAGGAGTGTCCAAAGGCAGCACCAGGGTCAGCGGGAAGCGACGTCCCACACGATCCACCGAAGGCATCAGAACCCCCATGATCTTGCTAGGACCAGCCAGGCCAGCCGCCAGGGTAAACCGCCAGAGCGGCGCCGACATGTAGTGGGTGTCAAAACCGGCCCCATATTGGGCCTGCCCTTCCATCAGCAACTGCTGCAGCCAGTTGTCCCAGACCCGCACAAAGCCGCCAGACACGTTGAGCCGAAAGAAATCTCCGACGTCGGGCATCTTGCCAAAAGCTCCAAACCCCGCTGCCATTACATCGACTTCGGGCAGCGGAATTTTGCCATGGCAGGCAAGGCAAAGGGGTTCACCACCGATCCCGATTGCAGCTCAAACAGCGCCAGTCGGCCACCTACGCGAAAGTTCACCCGGCGCCGATCGCTGACATTGGTGCGCCGCACTTCTGCTGCATCAAGCAGCCGGAACCAGGCCCAGGGCCCGTCGCGCGACATTGTGTTTTCATTGCCGCGCCGCTGCGGCAGCAGAGTGATCCGCGCCAGGCCGACTGATCCTGGCCACCTCACAGAAACTGGCGTGGGCTGCCCCATCCGGTGATTGTAGCTGACCTTTGTGCCATCAATTTCCAACAACACTTCCTTGGCCTTGGGGTCTAGCGCCTTAGGTGTGATCTGGAATTGCACCAAAGGAGTGGCTGCACCATTAAAGAAGGCATCCCGGATTTCAGCCGCATATTGCATCTGCTGCAACACTGCCTGACTGATCCCCAGATCAACGTCATTCACCCGTTTCCAGGTCCATGGGCGACTGCGCGTATCCACATATTTGAGCAGGTTCTCATCAAAAAAACCGTCGATCAGCCCACCCGGCGCAAAGAGTTTTGCAAAATCCGCCATCGCCACATCGGCGCGGGCACGGCGATTGAACGGATATCGGTTGTCCAGCGCCTTTTGGCAAAAGGGCAATACCGCAGATTGCCAACGCGCATTGATCGATGCCCGCGTTCCCTCAGATGTAATACCCGAGGAGCCTGACGAAATCTGGGTTGCCCAACGTTGGATAGGCCCATCAATCCGCGAGGCTGTCTGCTGGAACTGCAACAAGGCCTGACCGCTCTCACCCGAGGCGACGCCGCTGAACGACATCTTGTTCAGCTCTTGGTAAACCAGCTGCAAAGAGCCCATCAGATCGTCCAGACGCGAGGGCTGCCCTTCCAGGCGGACCACCAAATCATGCAGCCATTGAAAGCGTTCCTGAACATAGGATCCCGGCGGCTTGGGGGCCTCTCCCGGCGCATTGGCGGCAGAGCTGATCAAAGCCTCAAGCAGGATCTGTCCTTGAATGGACAGGCCAGAGCGGGTCTCGATGCCAACAACCTGCGAAACACCTTCGTTCAGAGAGGCAGAATCCAGAGCTGAACGGTTCTCGGCCAGGCGGGTTTCGCGGCTGATTTCGGTCAGGATATTCATGATCGGGGAGGTTGGACCCGAGAGAACATTTGTCACCTCAACCGCATGGCTGAGCGATTCCAGCGGAACAATGTCCACATCCCCCAAAACCTGATCGTAGCGGCTGATATAGTCGTTGTAGTAGAGATCCAGCACATCGCGGCTGAGTGCCAAAAGCGCCGATTCGCTCTGGCCATCCCCGGCGCGCTCGCCCAGCACCCAAGCCTCGTTCTGGACCCGTTCGGAAACGCTGACGGCCTCAGGCAGGAACACGTTGTTAAAGCCATCATAGGTAAAGATACCCTCGACGCCTTCGTTCAGCGGCTTGCCGGAACTGCGCACTAAAACCCGTTTGACCGAGGGGCCACCAATCTCCGTCAACCGCCACTTCGGCAGGCTGGTTGCCTGATTGGAGTTGACGATACCGTTGTAGACCCGCTGCGCCAGCGGCATCTCCGACAGGATATTCTGCGCCTGCTCCACCAAAGGGCCATTGAGGGCAATTTCTTCCATCGGCTGCGACAGCAGCGCCGACATGTGATCCATCAGGTCACTGCGCAACTGCGCGCGCGCGGCGCCGGGATAGGCCACCAACTCCCAGTCCAGCCGCATCCATTCCTTGACCAGATCCGGGTTCATTGGCCCCTGCAGACCCAGCATCAGATAGATTTTCAGCGCTTCATACAGCACATCCGGATTGTTCACATTGCCTTCGATCTGCTCTTCCAAACGGACCAGAAGCCGCGGCAGCAGGCGTTGATTGAGCGCTGCACGGTAGGTCTGCGCTGTTTGGGTGCCGATCACCTCGCCCTGATACAGCCCATAGGTCATCGCGCGCTCGGGCTTTGGATCTGCCAGCACCGGATTGCCCGGCATATCGCGCAACAGATTGAGCGCCTCTGCCACCGGCACCAAATCCGTATCACCAACCGGGCTTGGCGGCAGGGTTGCGGCTCTGGCCTGATAATCGACCACCTTTGCTTCAGCCGTGCGAATAAACTCAGCGTTTTGAAAATAGGAATTCACCCAAATTCCGCCCATGGCCGCAGCCACCAAAACCGTTGCTGTGATGGCCAGACGCCGCGTCCAGCGATAACGTCGCTCGACCTTATCATCAGCGGACACCAGGCCCGCCTCAGGGAACAACACGCCCTCAAACAGTCGGGTCAAAAAGAACGAGCGCCCAGTTCCCTGCCCGGTACCGATCGCCTGTCGGCCAATGCCAAAGGTCTGCGCCATGCCCAGCATCAGCCGGTCAATGGGCGTCCCCTCCTGGGTGCCAGATGTGAAATAGACACCGCGCAGCATCTGACGTTGCTCATAGCGGTTGTCCTGAAAGACCTCGGTTAGAAACTCCTTGGCCACAGCCCGCATCGAGGCCACCTGTGAGGGGAACCCCGCCACCAACGCCCGGCGTTGGTGATCGGTCTCATTCTGCATTTTTTCCAAGAGTTGGGCGTTCATCTGGCCCAGCAGCCCGGCAAACTCATCGTCGAAATGTTCAATCCCTGCAGGGTCTTTTTTGCTTTTGATCAGAGGCAGGGTAAAGCCCCAGACCTGCTCGCGTTCCTCCTTGCCCAGGGCGTCAAAATACTCCTGAAAACCCGCGATCAGATCCGCCTTAGTGAACAGAACATAGACCGGGAACCGCACGCCAAGCCGCTCGCGCAGCTCGGACAGGCGCCTGCGCACCGCTTGGGCATGGGATTTCTGCGTTACCTCGTCCTGAAGCGACAGATCCGACAGCGAGATCGCCACCAGAGCGCCGTTGATCGGCTGGCGTTTACGGTACTTTTTCAAGAGCCCCAAAAAGCCGAGCCAGGCGGCATTATCTGCCTCAGCGTCACTTTCCTGAGTGGTGTAGCGCCCAGCTGTGTCGATCAGCACCGCCTCATTGGTAAACCACCAATCGCAGTTGCGCGTGCCGCCCACCCCGCCAATTGCCGCCTTGCCCAGCTTGTCCGCCAGCGGAAACTGCAGGCCGGAATTGACAATTGCCGTGGTTTTCCCGGATCCGGGCGGGCCGATGATCACATACCAGGGCAGCACATTCAGGTGTCGCCGCCCGTTTTTGGATTTACGCAGCTCTGTCATGGCCTGTTTGAATTTGCCACGCAGCTCGCCGATTTCCTCCAGCATCACATCGTCATCATCAACGATATCCACCGCCTCAACCATGTCATCAGCCATCGCCCGGTCGCGACGGCGACGCAGCCAGAACACCAGCCCTATGATGAAAAGGATAACGATCCAGATCACCGCAATGGTGATCACCCGCGCCTGGATACTGTCAAAGGGACGCCATTCTGCGCCGCCAATATAGGGCGCAAAGAACCAGGTGCAGGCCGAAAGCGCAATCGCCAGAAGGATCAGCGCCGAATAAAGCGATCTAAACAGGGGCAAAAGATAGCGGCGGATCATTGGTCAACCTCCTGCACCAGCAAGATCTCGATACGGCGGTTCTTGGCCCGCCCGGCTTTGGTGCCGTTGTCGGCAATCGGCTCTTTCTCGGCACGTCCCTCGGCAGAAAGACGATCAGGGTTGTCAAAGACCCGGGCCATGCCCGTCATCACCGATTTGGCCCGCGCCAGTGACAGCGCCATATTGGAAGGAAAGCGCGAGGACCGGATCGGGATATTGTCCGAGTGACCCGCGACAATGATCTGTCCTTTTTCGCCGTTCAGCGCCTCGGCAACCCGGGCCACCGGCGTTTTGAAGGCTTTGCTCAGCTGGTCAGAGCCAGAGCCAAACATCCCCGAACCTGCGAGGCGAATGATCAGCGTATTGCCCTTCTGGAAAACCTGAACGATGCCCTCTGCAATCTCCGGCTCCAGAAAACCCGCGACCTTTGCCACCTGTTCTTCGAGCGTCTGAATAGGAGGCGGCGGCGGAGGGGGCGGGGCTCGGCGTTCCAACTCGACCCGTGGCCCTGCATCCACGATACTCAACTGGCCCACTACATTTCCGGTCTGGTTGGACAGGGCCCAACTCAGCCCCAGAAACTGCGCCACCAGCAAGACAGATGTAACCACCAGGGCGATCCAGACCAGACGCCAGGCAGACAAAACCTTGAAAGGCTTGATCACCCCTTCCCAATGCGGCGACAAATCCCGCTCGATCGGGCCGCGCTGATTGCGCAGAATACGGGCCAAGGCGGCTCGAATTTGCAGGTGCTTTTCCGGACCGCCTTGCTCAATGCGCAAGCGGCCTTCAAATCCCAACGACATGCACATGTAGAGAAACTCCAGCATGTCGATATTGGCGCCGGGTTCCTTTTCCAGCCGCGCCAAAAGATCGTAAAACCGGTCACCGCCAACAGTTTCGCGATGAAAAGTCCCCACCATGGACTGTAGCCCCCAGCTGGACTGCCCGCCCCAGGGCGTGTTCAGCACCACGTCATCCAAAGTCGCGCAAAGTGCATAACGGGCTACTTTTACCGTCTGCGCTGCAATTCCTGTCTGCAAGGCGCGGTTTTCAAAGGCGCGCACCTCGGCCACCACGTTTTTGCGCAACCCATCCGGATCCATATGCTGTGCCCGGTTGCGAATGCGGCTGATCAGGGCAAACAGGGTCGAGGCACAGGCCGCCAGAGGGTTCATCCCCGTCAGCGCAATGGGTGTTGCTTTGCCAGTGGCGGCGCCGGCAGATTGGCTGCTTTGGGCTGTGGCGGCCTGGGGCACACCAAAGGCATCCTCACCCGCACCCCCAGCACTCTCTGGACCACCGCCGGAAGCTGGCGCCGCAACAGGAGAGGGCTGCGCAGTTGCAGGTCGGCGTCCACCGGGATTGGGGCGGATCACCGTTTTATCGGTATCACCCGGTTCCGCAAAGGGGTCGTCATAATCACCCATGTTCTTTTACCCACTCACCAAATTACCTAAACCCCCCACCGCAGCGGAGAATTCATAAACCTGCTTGCCTCAACTGTTGCGGATGGCCCAAAGCTCCATCTTCAGCCCCGGATACTGCCCGGAGACATGCACAGCCACGCCGCCAGAGGTGGTCATCTTGCGCCAATAGGGGCTATCGGCATCCATCTCAAAATAGACCACACCGGAATGATAGGGGATCTGACGCGGAGCAACTGGCAGGGGCCGCAAGGTGATCCCCGGCAGGGCCGAGTTGACCAGCTGGCGAATTTCCTCAACCGGGCCGATCTTGGCCTGGCCCGCAAAATGGCGCCGCACGTCTTCGGCCGGTAGATCGGCGCTCACCGCCAAGACAAACCCTGCATTGCCCAGCAATTTGCGATCCGCAATTACCCCAACCGAGATGCCGTATTTGCGCTCTTCCAGTTTGATCGCAATCGCTGTCTGTTCCAGCACCGAGCTGAGATACTGCCGCAACACCCGAATGAGCGGCGCAAAACACCCCATCAGATCATCATGGGTATAAGAGGGCAGCTCTGGCGCTTGTTTATTCGTCGCCATATAGCCCGACAGCTCACCCGCCAGCCCGGCACAGAGCATATACAGACGTTCCGGATGCAGATTTTCGATCTGACGCAGATGCCGGATCATCGGTAACATCCGGTTCACCACCGAAAGCAGCATAAAGTCAGAGACATCCGCTACGCCACGGGCCGTTCCTGCCTCGGCCAAACGACCTGACAGTGCCTCCATGCGGTGCGCCAGCAACCCTTCGAGTTCACGCAGGAAATCGCGCAGCACCGAGGCCGCGCGCGCATCCAGGCAGGAGGGGATAAAGGCCTGATCCAGCACGATCTCTTTGTCTGATCGCACCTCGATGATACGCGCCACCGGGATCGCCAGCAGATCCGCCATATCGTCAACACCAAGGGCAAACTGCAGGCGCATCTTACCAACATTCAGCGGCACCGGCTTGCGCTCGGTGCTGGTGACATCCGTGACCTCCTGGCTTTCGGGGCGCAACCGGCTGGCTGAACGTTCAGCGCCGCTCAGATCCACCTCGACGGCGCCCTGACGGCGCTGCGGCACGGTCAGATAGACAACGCAGTCCTTGATGGTGGTCGGCACCTCCAGTGCCGGGGGATGCGGGTCGGCCATAGGCACCCGAAAAATACAGCCATCCTGAGTCAAGCCCTCACAGGATTTGAGCGCAAACTGGCCAATTTTTAACGCCTCGTGGTCAATCTCCAAGGCATTGACCCCCCAGGCATAGGGACCAAGACGACGGGCCAGGCCTGTCACCAGGCCTTCGGTAT
>NZ_OMPQ01000013.1 GCF_900313025.1 Pseudophaeobacter sp. EL27 | reverse complement strand
TCCTCGTCGGCACGCCCCTGTGGCAATCGCAGTTGTGTGGACAGGTGTTGGAACAGGACACGGCAAGAGCGACGCTCGGAAGCCTTCATCTTGCTGCGAATGGGGTCGATGCAGGCACGGCGGCGCGAGGGGCTCAGAAGTTTCCCTTTGCGGCCTCGGACAGGATCAATTTGTCCAGCGTCAGGTCCGTTACCGCCCTGCGCAGGCGCTCGTTTTCCTTCTGGAGCCGCTTCAGTTCCTTAAGCTGCTCTGTGCCCATTCCGCTGTACTTCTTCTTCCAGCGGTAATAGGTTTGCTCCGTCACGCCGATCTGACGGATTGCATCAATCCGGGGCATCCCTTGCCCCATCAACACTTCAACCTGCCGTAACTTCACGACAATCTCTTCGGGCTTCGGTCTCTTAATAGCCATCTATGGTCCTCCGCTTTTCTAAACATAGGGGCGGACCACTTCATTGGGGGAGGCTCAGCATGGCATATGTACTTTTTCAGGCGACTCAAAGCAGACAAATCGTGCTTACGATGAATTACTGAGAACACTAAAGGTTCTAGTTTCCAACAATGCAGACAACTTGTTGTTTTCCCTCTACGAAGACGATGATCTGTTCGTTCAGCTTTGGGCTGCTGCACACACGTTGGAGCTTGATGAGCAACGGGCAATCGACAAGCTCCAAGGACTATCAGACTCGGGTGAACCAATAGTGAGTATGAGCGCCAAGTATACAATTAGCGGCTGGAATGAGGGTGGGCTAAGGGTTCGTAAATAGTCGGATTCATCACGACAAAAATCAGGCACTTAATGTCATGGAAGGGCTCACTGCCGCCGTTCGCTGCGCCAGCGTACCAAACCGGCACTGAAACCGGGGGGCATGGTCGGCTGAGCGGACTCAACTGCCGTTTAAGCTCGAAGCATCCGCCACCGCTGACAGATCAGGGTGTCACCAGACGCCGCATCGAGTGTCTCGACCTTGAGCAAATTGTAGCCATGCTGACCTTGCCCCTCTTCGATGGATTCAAAGGTGATGCGCACACACAGGTCGGTTTCCGGCAAGATTGGTTGGGTGAATCGGATCGGTCCAAGCTCGGCGCCAATCAGCGGGGCATCGCCAAAGGGACGCGCTTCGACCGCCAGACGCATGGTCACCGCCAGCGCATGCCAGCCACTGGCCACCAATTTGCCAAAGAATCCGTCCTGTGCAGCGGTTTGGTCGATATGCATCGGTTGCGGGTCAAACTCCTGTGCAAAGCCGATAGCGGCCTCTCGGGTTAGTCGTGCCGATCTGCTGGTGACGCTCTCTCCGACTCTCAAGGCCTTCTGTTCAACCATGCATCTTTGCTCCCTTGGTGATTTTGTCGACGATTTTCTTGTCAGCGCGCAGGGCGATCCCTACGGTGTTGGGCGCATCCTGGCCATGTTCGGCAAAGACGGCGCGGTTGGCGTCATCATGACCGGTGGCGAACATTTCCTCGACGTAAGCCACAGTGTCGATGCCACGGGTCCGGGCACGGTTGCGGATGTTGGTCAGAACACTGGCCGCCCCCGACAGCACGATAACCGGCTGCACCGACATCGGCAGATGGGCATTGCCATCGCGGTCTTCGTAACGGGCGCCGATAAGGTCGGGGTTGGCACCTGTGATGCCGCTCATCAGAAAGGCGGTCACATTGAGTTTTTGCCAAGTGGCAAGGTCGTCTCGAACAATGATGGCTATTTTTGTGTCGAACATGTGTAGGGTTCCTTTCTTAGACGAGCGTAATCATTGAGGCGGCAAGGCCAAGACCAAGGGCCAGGTTGAACAGCCGAGCAGTTGTTGGGTTTTGCAGCAGATGACGCAGGGCCGCTCCACTGACCAGCCAAGGGAAGCAGCCAATAACCGCCGCGATGACAAAAACGAGGCTCAGCTTGGAGGCTTGTTCAAAAGCCGATCCATCCGCAGCCATGAACGCAGCAACGATCGAAACCGACACGATCCAAGCCTTGGGATTGATCCATTGCAGCAAGACCGCAGGGATCAATCCAATTGTTGGCGCTATCTCTTGGGGCGTTGCCTTGTGTGCTACAGGGGCAGTTGCAATGATCCAAGCCAGCCAAAGGATCGCCCCCACCCCGACAATGCGCATCACTGACAGCACCGTGTCGTTCTCCAAGACCGTTGCCCCAAGGCAAAAACACGTGATGAACAGAACCATACCAGTGCCCAGAGCGGTTCCTACTAACGTAGGCAATCCACGCAGGACTCCCACTTGCGCACCTACGGTCGTCAGCAGAACGTTGGACGGCCCCGGTGTCACAGACGCCATTAGGGCAAACACAAAGAACGCTGTTAGTTCCATTTTAACCACCTCCGAACTTATGGCGTCAATATTGCATATAGGTCGAGTATATTTCGGCCAATTACTGGCCTTTCTGTATATTCCTCAGTATCCTGCAAAACCATCGAAGCTATTTCGGGGAAAGGGCACGCAAATGGATATTGACCGAACGGATCGGCGCATTCTGGCGCTTTTGTCGAAAGATGCTCGGATAACCAACAAAGAGCTGTCGCACGCAGTCGGATTGGCCGCCTCCAGTGTTCATGAGCGACTCAAGCGGTTGCAGGAAAACGGTCTGATTGCAGGCAGCTACACGGATATCGACCTTGACCAGTTGGGTCTGTCCTTGAAGGCGCTTTTGTTCATCCAGATGGCAGAACACAGGAAAACCGAACTTGATCAGTTCCTAAGGGAAATCTTGAAAATCCCCGAAGTACGCCGAGGATGGATGATCAGCGGCCGGTTCGATTCCTTGGTGGAAGTGCTGACGAAGGATACCTCCCATCTGCACCGGCTGGTCGTCGAAAAGTTCTCGTCCCGTGCAGAGGTGAGCCGCATCGAAACTTCAGTCGTGTTTGAAAGCGTATCGCAAAATGATCTGGCAGAAACGCTGAGCTTGACCGATGATGTCTTTGGCGTTCTTGATTGATACGACTCTTGCGGGATCGGAGCCTCAGTAGTTTCCGGAGAAGTTCCACGGTATCGAAACGGGTTAAAAGCGCCTTGTTTGCAGTCGTCACTAAGGGCTCATTGCCGACATTGAGGGCAAAAAGCCACATTTGACAGCTTGAATGTCCGCTTTCAGGAAGTAGAGACGAGATTTGTGCATGTGCGGCAACGAGAGCCAACCTCACTTCGAATCGGTCACTTTGGGCTGACAGCAGCCATCCGCAACCTAGACGGATCAGCGCCAGCTTCGCAGCCCCCTTCTACGTCGGCTATGCGCAGATAGCGACATTTGCAAAGTCCGCCCTTCAGCCTGGGAATACAGCCAGTGACCGCTGCGTTGCCGCGTGAGAAGCGGTCATTGATGAGAGGTGCGGCAAAATTCTGGGGGTGGAGGTCTGCAGTGCGGACTTTCCAGACCTTCACTTTTGAGCCGGTAATCCTCAAGAACTCAAAAAGTGCCGCTGTTGACTGTCATATTGAAAAAATATCCGTCCAGCTTGGATTGTCTTGTCTTTTTCCAGCAGTTCCACCTCAATTTCCCGAACAGAGGCGTATGAATGCCAGACGTTGGCGACAATGGAACCATCGACAACGACAGACCATTTCGTCCTAGCGCCTGAAACAGAAGGTAAATAGTTCAGTGCGTGCTTGCCACCACACAGCTCGCTCAGGAGCGGCGGGCTATCGAACTCTACAGTTCTGCGGTTCGGTGCGGAGACATCGTCACCTGCACAAACACTATCGCGCTCAAAGAAAACATCCATCCCAAGTGAATAGTTTGACACTCTGCCCACAACAAGGGGCCAGCATTTTTTTTGTTGGCCCCAGTAGATTTGGGCTCGAAGCGGACATGCGGCGGTGCGGCGGCAGGGTCGTAGCAATACCGCACGAGTTCCCAGCCGCCTGATGACAGCAGTCAGCCCTGCCTAGGCATTCGAAGGGGGGGCAGGCATATAGAGTGCCGCTAGGGTGAAGCCAAATGAGCGGTTTCCATAAACAGCCATTCGGTGAGCCTGCGTGATCTCAAAAGGATGCCACGTTTGCAGGGAACGATTTATATCGTCATTGATCAGGAATCTGATGTTAAGATATTGAAGACTTGCAAGAATTCGCCATTTAGCAGTGCTTGAACCCCGACACTTGATGGTTCCAAGTGTACATTACGTAGGGAACCGACTTGCGTGTCGTACCAGCCTGCGCGTGGTTCGTGATCCACCCACGTTGTGATTGTTTCGATGGAGATTGGTTCGCGGGTATCATTGATCACCATAGTATAGAAATCGCTGATTTTGAATTCGAATCCAACATTGCCTCGAAGTTCAGTGGGCACTGCGCGAAAAGCTTCTTCTATCGTGTCTCTATGCAAATGCGCATACAAAACAGTTACTTCCGGATCCTCGCTTACCAGCCATACCAGCGGACTCTTCTGCGAAATTTGCTCTCCATCCAAGACAATTGGGGCATCAAATTCCATGACCATTTTTCTTTCATGGCCCTCACCAGTACATCCCTGAAATTTCAACGATGTTACGACGGAGGCCATGTGATCGACGATGATGGGCCCATTCGAATTGCAGTCACCGCCTGCATCGAACTTGACCCTTGTCGGTGCATATACTGCAGTGCCCCCATAGGTAAGTGTGAGGACATCGCGAATGTAGACACTGCTTCCTACATCAATATTGCAGGCGCTAAGGGTTGCAATGGATGCCAGAGCGGCAGCAGTGGGTGAAAATAGCTTCATCGTATTAAGTCCATTTATTTTATCGTCGACCCAATTGTGGGTCCTCACCAATTTGGGCGTATTTAGAAAAAGCAGCCAAATCTTAAAACTTGACCTCTTAAAGCCCGTCATACTGATCGGGGATGAAACGATCGGTGTCCACACTTTTCCGACCGGGTTGGTTCGCTATTCGAGCGAGGAATCAGAACGCCGCCAGCACGGATTTCTCCAAGCTGATATCAGTCTGCTTGCTTGAAGTGTACTTCGAAAAGTCTTGACAAATGGCGGAGACGTCGGGCTCCGCCACAGCATAATATCTCGGCCGGTTGCATCATACGACCGGGTTTGCAAAGGGCGTTTCCTACGCATAGCTGTCACTGGTTCTGCCTGTAGCATTGGCGAGCCAACGCTAAAGAGGTTCAACGACTGCTTTTGGGAGACCGGCCCGCAGATCTCGCAAGTGCGGCATTAATGGCGTGGCACTCTCAGTCGATGACCGCTTCGGGCTGAGAACTGACCTCAGACGACCGCCAGAGCAGCGAGTGGCCTTTGATTGGCTCAGAGGGCAGCTATGCGCAGGAAGCGGACTTTGTGCGTTAGAGTTTTCTTCTTAGATGACCTTTGGTTCTAGGGCTGGTCGGGCTAAATAGCCTCGCCTATTAATCGCTAATGTTAATGCGCGGCGAAACCAAACTTGCAGTGATCGATCGGCACGAACTCTATGTGATGTGCAACTGCGGTCATGCTGAATCAGTGCGGGTTCTGGATCTCATCGAGAAACTTGGGGATGAGGTGACGGTTGGTTTTGCCATCAGTAAAATGCGTTGCTCCTGGTGTCGGATGAAGAACGTTAGGGAATACCGGATCACCTTCTCCGCTGGCCCCTAAAAGCGCTTTTTCGTGGTGGCGGCTTTGGTTTGAGTGAGCCTTGTTGCAGCAAGAGGAAAACCCAAAGGCTCTGGCATCAGCTGGGGTCTTTCTCTTGGTGTGGTCGCCTTTCGTGGGAGCTGCCAGCCTTAAGCAATGTAGAAGGGACACTTCGTTAGAGTAACGAGGTGTCCATAGGTTTTGTGAACTGTATTGAGCCGGCTTAGCTTGCGTAGGTGGTGGAAAAAGGTTGAATAGAAAGCGTCCCATAGTCCTAAAATCAATAGCTTGAGCAAGGGGCGTGTTGTTTACACCAAAGTGCGCGGCTGTTCGGAACATGGATTGGCTAAAATACTTCTGCTAGTAGCTGATACTGGCGAGAGTAACGGTAAGGAATTGCCAATGAATGTTTGCGCAGAACTGTTGTCGGGGCTGGAATAATTGCTTTGGCCATAGTGGGCAGCTCAGGCTGCCGAGATCTACTTTGGTCCTACTCAAACATGTGTCAGGGCTGCTCAAGAGCTGCACCGAGTGACGGAAGTGCAAGCGGAATTAGTTTGCACACAGCTATGAGAGCGCGTCCGGCTATAACTTGGTCGGTCATAGTGCAATCAGCAGTCGGCATGGGTATTATCGGGAGCAATAAATCGCGGTACACCTTGGATGTAACCCATTGAAACCTAACAAACCTACTAACCTTGCCGCGGTCCACCACTTCCTTGAATTCATTGAATAAATTTAGTAAGTGGTGGGCGACCCTGGAATCGAACCAGGCGTGCGTCTCCGCGAGGGAGTTACAGTCCCCTGCCACACCTTGCGGCCTGTCGCCCACTAGCAAGTCGCTGTTGACCTGCTGTGAGGGCGTGATTACTAGCGCACCCAAGGGGCGTCAACAGAAAAAACGCAAGTTTTTTGCCCGAACCTGAAATTCCTTTTGCTGGAGAGACCTATGTCCAAGAAACCCACCAAAAAGCCCCAGTGGGTGATCGAAAAGGAGCAGACCAAAAAGGCTGGGGGCGCGGAGACCGTCTGGCTGTTTGGACTGCATGCTGTGCGCGATGCGCTGATGAACCCCAAGCGGGAAAAACTGCGGCTTATTGTGACATTGAACGCCCAGAACAAGCTGGAAGAGGCCATCGCCGCTTCCGGTATTGAGCCCGAACTGGTGGAGCCGCGCAAATTCAACGCGCCACTGGATCCAAACTCGGTTCACCAGGGGGCGGCGTTGGAAGTGAAGCCGTTGAACTGGGGCTCTTTGTCAGAAAACTGCATTGGCGCTGAAATTCCGCGGGTGCTGCTGCTGGACCGGGTGACCGACCCGCATAATGTGGGTGCGATTTTGCGCTCTGCGGAAGTGTTTGGCGCCAGTGCCGTTATCGGCACCCGCCACCACTCGGCCCCAGAAACCGGTGCTTTGGCAAAAACCGCAAGCGGGGCACTGGAGCGTCAACCCTATCTGCGGATGCGCAATCTGGCGGATACCATTACAGAGCTGCAGAACATGGGCTATGTGGTGCTGGGGCTGGATGGTGAGGCCGAGCAGACAATAGAAAGCTGCCTTGAAGGGCGCAAGGATCTGCCTGTTGCTCTGGTGCTCGGGGCCGAAGGTCCTGGTCTGCGGCAGAAAACCAAGGAAACTGTCGATCATCTGGTGAAAATTGACGCAGCAGGCGGTTTTGGCTCGCTCAATGTCTCAAATGCGGCGGCAATCGCCCTATATGCGAGTCTGGAACGGTCTTAGGGCCGAAAAAGAAAATAGGGTAAGAGGCGAATGGCACAATCCGGGGCCCATGGTGGCAAGATACTGAGCTGTTGTTATTGCGGCGTCCAGTCTAGCTTTGTGCCGGGACCCGCGCGGGGCGGGGGAAGTGTTTCGACGCTGATCTGCGGCACCTGCGGGGCGCCGTTGTCCAGCCAAAAGGCCCGCCCCCTGACCCCCGGAAAGGGCGCGCGATTGTCTGGGGCAGAAAGCTCCAAGCCGGGGGCCGCAAAATCAGCGGGCAAGAAGGTGAAGGGGGCTAAGGGCAAGGCGGGCGCCGATAAACGGGGGAAGGGCAAGAAGGTGAAAAAGCGCAAAGGGTTGTTGCATAAGTTTCTGTCCGAAGCCGTCGATATCGTCGAAGACATCTTTGACTAGGCTTTCTCTGTTTGACCCCGCGCTCTTTGCGATCACAACTGCGTAATCTCACTAGGCAAAATGGTTTTTCTACGCCAGATTTGGCCCTGTTCCCATTTTCGCCCTCTTGGAGGTTCCCTTGGCTCTGCGCCCTATCCTTGTTGCTTTGGCACTGATCGTCTCCTTTGCGCCGCTTTCTGTGCGGGCAGAAGTGCCGATCTTTTCTGCGCGCAATGGTGTCGCGCTGGATGGCTATGATGTGGTGGCCTTTTTCCAGGGTGAGGGGGCCGTAGTGGGCCATCAGAACCATGCCCTGATGTGGAAGGGCGTTGTCTGGCGCTTTGTCTCCTTGGACAATCAGGCTCGGTTTGAGGCGAACCCTCGCGCCTATGCTCCGGTGTTTGGCGGCTATTGTGCCTATGCCATGTCGCAGGGCTATCTGGCCCCTGGTGATCCCCGGCTCTGGCGGATTGATGATGGCGAGCTGTTGTTGCTGAACAACGCCTCTGTTCAGGCCATCTGGCAGCAGGAGGCCCGAGAACTACTGCAGGCAGCCCGGGGCAATTGGCCGGCGGTTCTGCGCGACTGAGGCTTTGCAGGACTGTCTGATTTCACGAAAAAAAGACCGGTCAGCATCTTTTTTTTCACTGTTGCCCGCCTACATCTATAGGGACTGCGGAGTGGAACCACCGTAGATCATTTCATTGTCCCTCGTTCCATACCTCGCGCCCGGAGCTTTTGCTTCCGGGCGTCCTTTTTAGGGCGGGTGCCGAGCTGCATCCTTTTTGGGTCGATTGCGTCAGTTTTCTGTCGTTTGAGGGCTAGGCGGAAGTGCGTACAGCGGCTAGGTCTAGGGCATGCCAGACTATAGCGACAGCCATTTGAAATCGATTCTGCAACGCAACCGAACCATTGCCGTTGTGGGAGTCTCGATGAACCCGGTCCGCCCCAGCTACTATGTGGCGCGGTATTTAGGCCTCAAAGGCTATCGGGTGATTCCGGTCAATCCCGGCCACGCAGGCAAGCGATTGTTTGGAGAGCTGGTTCAGCCCAGTCTTTCCGCGATTACGGAACCGGTGGATATGGTAGATATCTTTCGTCGCTCTGAGGCGGTGCCGCCGATCGTGGATGAGGCCCTGGAGGTGTTTCCTGACCTGAAATGTATCTGGATGCAGATCGGCGTTGAGCACGCCGAGGCCGCCGCCAAGGCCGAGGCGCGCGGGGTTGATGTGATCCAGAACCGCTGCCCCAAGATCGAATACCAACGCCTGTTTGGCGAGCTTCGCATGGGCGGCTTTGCCACCGGAATAATCTCTTCCAAACTTTAGCGGCAGAAAAGGGGCGGGGGGCTCCCGCCCGTCTCGGAGCAATCAAAGATTGATCCTCCCCCGTTGGGCCCAGCCGGGCCTGCGGCCCGGCAAAGGGATTTGCTGAGAAGCCCCTGAGGGGCAGTCCTGCCCCTCAGAGAGCCAGATCAATTCTATTGGGTTTGCCGCCTCAAGGGTAAACCGCGCTGGCGCGCGGCCGATGGGGCGGCCCTTGACCCGGCGATGACTGGGGACGTGGAGATCTAGCCTTTGGTGCGGGAGGCCTTTTCGTCCAACCCGCTTTGGCTTTGGCGTTTGGCAAGCTCGGTCAGCACAGCGTCCAGAGGTACGTCGCGCGCCGCCAGCATCACCAGGAAATGGTAGAGCGCATCGGCGCCTTCCGAGGCCAGTTTCTCCCTGTCGCCCTTGACCGCCTCAATAATGGCCTCGATGGCCTCTTCGCCAAATTTCTCGGCGCATTTTTCCGGCCCTTTGGCGAGCAGTTTGGCGGTCCAGCTGCTTTTGGGATCGGCGGATTTTCGGTTGATGATGGTCGCTTCAAGGGTGTGAAGAATGCTCATGTCAGCCTCATAGGAATGCCTGCGGCGGCCATATGTTCCTTGGCCTCCTGGATGGTAAACTCACCAAAGTGAAAAATGGACGCGGCCAGCACCGCGGAGGCGCCGCCTTCGGTGACGCCTTCGACCAGATGATCCAGGGTGCCTACACCACCTGAAGCGATCACTGGTACATTAACTGCGTCGGAAATGGCGCGGGTGAGGGGCAGGTTGAAACCCGATTTGGTGCCGTCGCGATCCATCGAGGTGAGCAGAATTTCCCCGGCACCCTTGGCCACCACGGTGCGGGCGAACTCCACGGCGTCGATGCCGGTGGGGCGACGACCGCCATGGGTGAAGATCTCCCATTTTCCGGGGCTCACGGTTTTGGCGTCAATGGCGCAGACGATGCATTGGCTGCCAAATTGGTCGGCGGCCTCGGCGATGACATCGGGGTTGGCCACGGCGGCGGAGTTGAAGGAGACCTTGTCCGCCCCCGCCAGTAGCAGGGCGCGGACGTCCTCCTTGGTGCGGACACCTCCGCCGACGGTGAGCGGCACAAAACACTGCTCGGCGGTGCGGCGCACCACATCGAACATGGTGCCACGGTTTTCATGGGTGGCATGGATGTCGAGGAAGGTGATCTCATCTGCGCCGGCGGCGTCATAGGCCTTGGCCGATTCCACAGGGTCGCCTGCATCGCGCAGGCCAACAAAATTGACGCCCTTGACCACGCGGCCATCGGCCACGTCGAGGCAGGGAATGATGCGGGTTTTCAGCACGTCAGGACTTCCTTTTGCGGATATGGCGGATCAATGCCACGCGAGGTGGGAAAACACCAGCACCCGAGCGCCAAGCGGGGCGCGGGGCTGGCACAAAGGGGAGCTAGGCACGCGTCAGGGCATTGCGCACGATCAGGATATGAAAGGGCATGATGAGGCGCAGGTAGAGGCGGCCAAAGCGATTCTTGGTCCGTACCCAGGTGGCAAAGTAGAGCATGCCTTCCTGACGCAACACCGAGATGCGGAAATCCAGGTGGCTGTCGTCAATGCCGAGGATCAGCTCGGTCTCGGAACGGGTGACAAGTGGGAAGATCCCAACCCGATTGGGGTTGGTGATCTTGGTGTTGAGCCCGAACGGAGCAACCAGCAGATTGCGCAGCCGCATCAGGGCGGAGACCCAGGCGGGGAAGGTAAAGGCGCGCGCGGCAGCCTCGTCCACCGAGCGGGTGCTGGGCTTGGCATAGCAATCCATGAAATCATCCGGGCGCAGGCCAGCCGGTTGCTGAAACAACAGGCTGGATTTCGGTAGGGAAGCGGTAGCTACCTTCTGTGTCTGGGGCATTGCGTTAACTCTGGCTGAAGAGGCGAAGAAGACCTAAAGAGGGAAGGATCCAAATGACCTGTCCAATAATCCCGAAAAAGGCAAAGACCATAGATGTATCATACAGCCAGTTGCCAAATGAACCGCAGCCAGTAGCTCCGCCGCCGTTAAAGCTGCACCTTGGATTGCTTGCCTGGAGCCATTTTATGGCAATGATTACTCCGGTCCAAAGGCAAAGCGGTGCCAGAACAAAAATCGTAGCGCTGATGTATCGCAATGCCTTCAAGCACTTACCCTTTCATCACGGCCAGAGCTTCGGCCAGATCAATTGCACCGTCATAAAGCGCGCGACCGGAAATGGCGCCATTCAAAGGTGCGCCGCAGGATTTCAGCGCCCGCAGATCGTCCAGCGAGGAGACACCGCCCGAGGCGATCACCGGGATGGAAACCGCATTGCCAAGCGCCGCTGTGGCCTCGACATTGGGGCCTTTCATGGCGCCGTCACGCATGATGTCAGTATAGATGATGGCGGCAACCCCCGCGTCCTCAAAGGATTTTGCCAGGTCAGTGACCATGACATCGGTCTCTTCCGCCCAGCCCTTGGTGGCGACGCGGCCATTGCGGGCATCGATACCAACCGCAACTTTGCCAGGGAATTCACGGGCGGCTTCGCGCACCAGATCTGGGTTTTCCACCGCAACCGTGCCCAGGATCACCCGCGCCAGCCCCTTGTCGATCCAGTTCTCGATTGTTTTCATGTCACGGATGCCGCCACCCAGCTGCGCAGGCACTTTGCATTGCTTCAGGATTTCCTCTACCGGGGCGGCATTCACTGGCTCACCGGCAAAGGCACCGTTCAAGTCAACCAGATGCAGCCAGTCGCAGCCTGCTTTGACAAATTCCAGCGCCTGAGCGGCGGGGTTGTCGTTGAACACGGTGGTCTGGTCCATGTCGCCATGCACCAGGCGCACGGCCTGGCCGTCTTTGAGGTCGATTGCGGGGTAGAGGATCATCTGCGCAGCCCTTGTGTTGGTCTTGCCGGTCTGGGCCAGGGGATCCGGCCCGATCTGTTGAGCGATGTTTTGCACAAGGCTGTGCTGAATTGCAACGCGACCCCAAGTCAACCTTGCCTGAAAAGCCGGGCCTGCGTCACTGTGGTATCAAAACTGCGCAGAGAATTTGTGACAGATGAGAAAACAACCAAGATCAAAGGGAGAGAAGAGATGAAGATGTTTCTGGCAACAGCCCTGGCGGGGATCACCCTTGCGGGCGCGGCCATGGCCGACCCTATTCTGGGAACCTGGAAGACCCAGCCGGATGATGGGTCATACGCGCATATCAGCATGGCGCCCTGTGGTGCCGCGATCTGTGGCAAAATCGCCCGGACCTTTAACGACTCTGGCGAGTATAGCTCTCCCAATATCGGTAAGACGCTGGTGATCGATATGGTTGCCCAGGGCGATGGCTATTACACCGGCGAGGTCTGGCGGCCCTCGAACGACAAGATCTACACCGGCAAAATGGACCTCAACGGCAATTCATTGGCGCTGCGGGGCTGTGTTGCGGGTGGATTGATCTGTTCGAAACAGACCTGGACGCGGGTCAAGTGATCTGACCGGCTGACCGGTCAAAACCTGTGTTGGGGCTGTTACAGCAGCCCCAGCTGCACCGGAATGGGCACAAAGCCGCGTTTGACCTGGCTGTCGCGCATGGCTTCAAAGCTTTGCAGCGCCTCATAGTGCTGGAGGTAATAGACACGAATCTGCTGCCCGCCGGGGGCGCCAATCGGGCCCTTGGCCTGTTCCAGGCACCATTCGCCAAACAGCGTCTGACTGAGCCGCAGAATGCAGTAGCGGTGGCGCCCGTCAACATAGTCAAATTTTTCGAGTCGGGTCTGCACGGGCGCGGTCTGAGCCTTTGGTTGGCGGGAGCCTCTCTATGCCCGCAAAGCCATGCTCTGTCCATTGTCTCTGTATCTACGGGCTGTAAGATGTGAAAACCGCCGCTATCAAAAAAGAGATAGCGACGGTTTAGCCTGCTAGATCCGTGAGTGAGTGCAGCAGGAATAGGGTTTGGTTTAGACTTCGCCGGTGTATTCGCCGCGCGCGGGGTAATCATTGGCGATGGCAAAATCCAGCGCGCCAACCAGTTCTGAGAAATGCGGGCGCACAAAGGGCATGGTCTGGGTCGAACCGTAGTAGAGCGTCTGCTCTGGGGTCACCATGAACAGGCCGGGTTCGGAGAACAGCGCGGGCTCTTCGATGCCGATGGAGGTCTTGCCGCGTGAGGTGGAGATATAGAGCCCCCAGGATTTTGCCACATCCAGCGGCAGGTCATAGGCAAAGCGCAGGCCGCTGGCTTCGATCTTGTCGGCCATGGCCTGGGTGCGCTCTTCGCCGTCAGAGGAAACCGCGATGCAGGTTACGCCGCGCTCGGCAAAATCTGCGACGCGCTTTTCCAGCTCTTTCAGGTAGTTGGCGCAGATCGGGCAGTGCAACCCGCGATAAAAGCAGATCACGGTGCCGCGGCTGCTGCCCTCATCGGCCAGGGTAAACTGGCTACCACCCAGAAGGGGTAGGTTCAGATCGGGAGTTTTCTGGCGAGGAATAAGCATGGTGGGCTCCTGTGAATGATGTTGATGGGAGGCTTATGCCAGGATTTTTCAACTGAAAAATCCGGAAAACCAAACTGAAACACCGATATTGCCTTGGCTGATCCAGAGAGGAGGGGTAAACTGCAGCTGCGCCTATTTGGGCTGAGATGAATTGGGAGGAGTGATGGACAGGCTGACAACTCTGATGCAGCGGTTTCAGCTTGCGGTTCACCCCGCGCCGCTGGCGCAGGCCAATCTGGTGGCGCTTGGCGATGCTGAGGAGCCAACCTGTCTCAAATTCTATCCGCGTGGCGGACCGCATCAGGCGACAAAAAAGCAGGTGCTGATGTCTGCCCTGGTGGACTGGGTTGCCGGGCATAACCCGCTGATGGCAGCCCTGCCGGATATGGTGCATTTTGACCTGACAGCAAGCGGCGATACCCTGGATCTGGTGCGGGTCATGCTGGCGGAGAGCAATGGCAGGCGCTGTGGAGCGCAATCTGTGGTCAATCGCCTGGGCGAAGTCCTGATGGTGCGGTTGCTGCGCAGCCAGATCGAGCAGGGGGCTACTGAGCCGGGGCTCTTGGCCGGCCTGGCGGATCCGAGGTTGAGCCGCGCAATTGTGGCGCTGCATGATCACCCGGGGCGGATCTGGAGCAATGGCGACCTTGCCGCCGAGGCCGGTCTGTCGCTGTCGCGGTTTTCCGAGCTGTTTACCGCCGAGGTCGGGGAGACGCCCATGGGCTACTTGCGGCGCTGGCGTCTGACGCTGGCACATCAGGATCTGGTCCGCGGAGACCGGGTGGAGGCAGTGGCGCGCCGCTATGCCTATGGCTCGCCCGAGGGGTTTACCCGTGCATTTCGCAAGACCTACGGGGTGGCGCCGGTGTCGCTGCGCGCCTCGGGCTGAGGGCATGCAGAACAGGTGCGACCTCGACCTGTGCGGACGGTGGAATTTGAATATTTGTAGAAAGGTGAAAGGGGGCGTCAGCGCGCCGCCTCGCAACCTGTATTAGGGGGCCCAGGTGAGGAAATTGCCGATCATGCGCAGGCCGATGTCCTGGCTTTTTTCCGGGTGGAACTGCATGCCCAGCATGGTGTCGCGGCCAATCACGGCGGTGACGTCCCCTGCATAGTCCACATGGGCCAGGCGTTCAGCTGCATTGGCGACGCGGAAGTGGTAGCTATGTACAAAATAGACGTGGTCGCCGCTGGCAATACCGTCAAAGATCGGGTGCGGCTGGTTGAGGATGAGGTCGTTCCAACCCATGTGCGGCACCTTCAGACTGGCGTTCTGCGGCGTGATCTTGACCACATCTCCGCCAACCCAATCCAGGCCGGGGGTGTCCTGATATTCGTGGCCGGTTGTCGCCATCAGCTGCATGCCGACGCAGATGCCGAGAAAGGGGCGGCCCTTTTGCTCGACCGCTTCGACCATGGCCTCATAGATGCCCTTATGGCCGCGCAGCTCGGCGGCGCAGGCGGGAAAGGCACCATCACCGGGCAGCACCAGACGATCCGCCTTTGCCACCACCTCTGCATCGGAGGTTACAACAACCTCACCTGCATTCATTTCCTGAGCCATCCGTTGAAAGGCTTTTTCGGCAGAATGGAGATTGCCGGATTCATAGTCGATGATGGCTGTCAGCATGGGACCAGTGCTTTCTTGGGCTTGTGCCTGAGACCTCTCTTGATTTGGGCAAAAGGTCAAGTGCGGGGCAGGCGGGCTGGTCACTTTGGCGCGGGATCCGTGCCAATTTCCTGCAACAGGGCCATTACCGGGGCAAAGAGCCGGTGATGATCAGGCGGGCCAAGACCGGGGCCGAAGGTGCCGGCCAGAAACAGGTGGGAAAACCCATGGATCAGCGACCAGACCTGGGTTTCAATCACCACCGGATCGGTATCCTTGGGCACAAAGGGCGCGCAGGTTTCGCGCAGGACACCATAGGCGGTGGCACTGCCCGCCTTCATGTCTTCTTCAAACTGGGACATCGGACCGCAGCTGAAGATCAAGGCAAAAAGGGCAGGGTTTTCGACGGCAAACTCCAGGTAGCCCCGGCAGAGCGACAGAATGCGCCCCTTGGGGTCTTGCCCCCCGGCAGCGCGGGCGCGCAGCATCTGTTGGCGAAAGCGGCCAAAGCCTTCTTTGGCAATGGCGCCACGCAGGCCGGCAAGCCCGTCAAAATGATGCGCAGGCGCTGCATGAGAGACACCCGCGCGGGCAGCACAGCGGCGCAGGGTCAAAGCCTCGAGCCCGGATTCGGTCAGGATCTCGATACCGCTTTGTATCAGAGCAGAGCGCAGATCGCCGTGGTGATGTGGTTTTTTTCCGGTCATATCAGTCATTTGAGGCGTAGAATAACAGCAAACTTGACAGCGTCAAGGTGGCGTGATTTTTACAGTGTAAAGTTTACATTGTAAAGTTGGAGGAAACATGTCCCTTTCTACGACCCTGGCAAAGCTGCGGAACGGTGCCTTTTGGATTTTGTGTTTGTTGATCGCCCTGGCGTCCTGGCGATTTCTTCTGCTTGGGGTGGAGCTTTCCATGCCCTTTGTCGCCTATCACGCCCTGGAGCGCCCCCTGGCCTTTTATGCGCATATTGGCCTGGCGCCAGTGGCATTGGCGCTTTTGCCCTTTCAGTTTTGGCGGGGGCTGCGTCAACGGCGTCCACACCTGCATCGCTGGATCGGGCGAGGCTATGGTTTGGCCATTCTGGTGTCGGGCCTGGGCGGGCTGATCATGGCAATTGGCACCAGCTCAGGGCTGGTTGCCGGGCTGGGGTTTGGCCTGTTGGCGCTCTTGTGGCTGGGCACAACAGCGCGGGGCATCTGGCTGGCTATGCAGGGGCGGATTGCAGAGCATCGGGTCTGGATGATCCGATCCGGGGCGCTGACCTTTGCGGCGGTGACCCTGCGGCTTTATCTGCCGTTTCTATTTGCAACCCTAGGCGAGGAGCTGGGCTATATGCTGGTGGCCTGGGCCTGCTGGGTGCCAAATCTGTTGGTGGCGGAGTGGTTGCTTGGGCGCGATAGAAAAAGGCCGGTTGAGCAACCGGCCTGAGGTCTGGGTTTCTGTGCACGCCAGTGGCGCGGCTAGAGCGCGCCTTTGGTCGAGGGGATGGCGTCGGATTTGCGCGGATCGGTTTCCACTGCCAGACGCAGGGCGCGCGCCACGGCCTTGAAAGCGGCCTCGACGATGTGGTGGCTGTTGAAGCCATGCAGCTGGTCGATATGCAGGGTGATACCGCCATGTGTGGCAAAGGCGGTAAAGAATTCGCGCACCAGCTCGGTATCAAAGCTGCCGATCTTCTGCGTCGGGATTTCGACATTCCACACCAGGAAGGGGCGGGCGGACAGATCCAGGGCGCAGCGTACCTGGGCATCATCCATCGGCAGGTGGCATTCGCCGTAGCGACGGATACCTTTTTTGTCGCCAAGCGCCTGCGCCAGCGCCTGGCCCAGAGCAATGCCGGTGTCTTCGACCGTGTGGTGGTCGTCGATATGATAGTCCCCTTTGGCGCGGATGGTCATGTCGATGAGCGAGTGGCGCGCCAGCTGATCCAGCATATGGTCAAAAAAACCTACCCCGGTCTGATTGTCATAAGAGCCGGTCCCGTCGAGATTGATCTCAACGCTGATTTCGGTTTCGGCGGTCTGGCGGGTGATCTTAGCGCTACGCATATGGGCATTCCTTGCTATCTGCGCGCCACTTATAGGGTGGGGAGGGGGGCTGGCTCAAGGCCCTAGCGGGGCAATCGCCATTCTCTGTTGCCCGGAGGAGCTGCGACCATTGCGCCCGGCGGCTCTGCATGCCAGCTTGGGCGGCAAATCACTTGACCCAAAAGACCAGAGGGACGCCCCATGTCGACCTGCGTATTCATCCAAATCCGCTGCAAACCCGGCACCACCTATTCCGTGGCCGAGGAAATTGCCCTGCGCGAAATTCACTCAGAGCTCTATTCCACCAGCGGTGAATATGATCTCCTGATGAAGCTCTATATCCCCTCGGATGCGGATGTGGGCAAGTACATCAACGAGCACCTGCTGGTGATCCCCAATATTGAGCGCTCGCTGACCACCATGACCTTCAAGGTCTTCTGAGCCAAAATTGCTAACATCAGCATGCAACAAAAAAACGCCCCGGAAGTTATCCGGGGCGTTTTTGTTTGAACCTGTGGAGGATCAGCCGTTGAGCAGTCCGTCGGCCTTGAGGCTGTCATAGCTGCTGTCCAGCGCAGTTTTGACGCGGGCCAGCATGTCATTGATCTCAGCCTTGGTGATGATCAGCGGTGGGCAGAAGGCCAGGGCATTGCCCGCCACTGCGCGCAGGATCACGCCATTGTCTTGGCAGGCCTTGACCGCGGTGGCGCCGCCCTTGCCGCCAGTAATGGTCGCACCTGTGGTTTTGTTCGATACCAGTTCCAGCGCTGCGATCAGGCCCTTGCCGCGTACCTCGCCCACCAGCGGGTGATCAGCAAAGATCTCGCGCAGCTGGGCCTGCATGTAGTCACCCACTTCGGCTGCGTGCTCAAACAGATTGTCGCGCTCGTAGATCTCGAGCGTTTTTAGCGCGGCGGCACAGGCGGCGGGGTGGCCGGAATATGTGTAGCCATGGCCAAAAACGCCAACCTCATTTGAGGGAGCGATCATTTCCTTGTACATCCAGCCGGGAATGATGCTGGCCGAGATCGGAAAGTAGGCCGACGATAGCTGTTTGGCAAAGGTCATCAGATCGGGCTTGATGCCCATGGTGGTGCAGCCAAAATCGGCGCCGGTGCGGCCAAATCCGGTGATCACCTCGTCCGCCCAGACCAGAATACCATGTTTGCGCAGCAGGGCCTGGAGCTTCTCGTAGTAGCCTTCTGGCGGCACGATCACACCCGAGGCGCCAGTGATCGGCTCCATCACCATGGCGGCGATGGTGTCGGGGTCTTCCGCCAGGATCTGATCTTCGAGGTTTTTCAGGATGCGGTCGACAAACTGCGCTTCGGTCTCGTTGCCCTTGCGGCCGGTGTAGTAATGCGGGGCATCGGTGCGCAGGATGCTCAGGGCCTCAACAGGGGCATCAAAATGCGCCAGGTTGGCGGGCAGCGAGGTCAGCGAGCCGGCGGCGACGGTGACACCGTGATAGCCGCGCTCACGGGTGATGATCTTGCGCTTTTCCGGTTTGCCGATGGCGTTGAAATAGTAGCGCAGCATCTTGTAGTGGCTGTCATTGGCATCCGAGCCGGAATTGCCAAAGAAGATATAGGCGTCTTCTACCGGCACCATGGCCTTTAGCTTTTCCGCCAGGTCGATGATCGGCTGATGGGTCTTGCCGCCAAAGGTGTGGCTGAAGGGCAGTTTGTTCAACTGCTCGGTGATGGCCTCGACCACCTCTGTGTTGTTGTAGCCCAGCGAGGTGCACCACAGGCCGGCCAAGCCTTCGATGTATTTGTTGCCTTCGCTATCAAAGACATAGATTCCCTCGCCACGTTCCAGGCACATCTGTTCGGTCGCGGTGAGGTTTGTGGTAGGGTAAACGACTGGAGCCATTGTGGAATTCCTCTGGTTGGGCGCATGTTTTCGGGACATGGGCGAAGGTAATGTGAAGAGGCGAGGCGCTGGGGTGCCACGCTGTTGCGGCTAGCTTTGTCTTGTTTTACTGGAGAGGTCAAAGGAATTTGATCAAAATTTCCCCGAGGCGGGAGCACGGGATTGTTTTAGTCAAAAAACACCAGGACAGTGGGCAAACAAAAAGGCCGCCGATGCGATATGCATCTGGCGGCCTGTTTGGTCCAAATGGAGCGGGCGAGGCGATTCGAACGCCCGACCCTAACCTTGGCAAGGTTATGCTCTACCCCTGAGCTACGCCCGCGCTACATTTGGTGAAGCGGTGTTTAGGCAAAGCCGGGAGGGGCCGCAAGAGGGAAAGTGACGGGGAGGGAGAGTTTTTTGCACCGCGGTGACGCAAGCTGATTGCAGCGCAGAAGGGGGTGCGAGGCAAACAAAAAGGCCGCCGATGCGATATGCATCTGGCGGCCTGTTTGGTCCAAATGGAGCGGGCGAGGCGATTCGAACGCCCGACCCTAACCTTGGCAAGGTTATGCTCTACCCCTGAGCTACGCCCGCGCTACATTTGGTGAAGCGGTGTTTAGGCAATCCCCAGCGAGGCCGCAAGAGGGAAAGTGACCAGAGGGGCGAGAATTATTTGATCTCACCAATCTGGGGTGATGTTTGTGGCGCGTGTGGGCTTTGATTGCGGCTGAAACCAACCTGTTCGGCCAGCCGCTGCTGTTGCTCTCCCTGTGGAGTGCAGGAGATGAACTCCGCGCCGCTGCAATGAGGCAGTTCCAGCGCCTTGATCAGCTGGTTGTCATACTGACCAGAGAGCAGCAGAATGCCCTCTTGTTCCAGCAGGTCCCGGGTGCCGCGTCCTTTGTCGGAGCGGATGCGGCGCATGAAATCCTTTTGCTGCGCCACGGCCTCGACCACATCGCGGGCGATGGGTTGATTCTGGATCAGGCGAAACAGGCTGACCATACGGGCATTGCCGGTGCCCTGTGAAAAAATCTCAGCCACCACTTCGGGGTTCTGTGTGCGCCAGAAATTGGCCGGGTAGGGGTGATCGCAGATCAGCCAGAGGATATGAGAAAACCCCTCAGCAGAGATGGAGCCCTTGCCATCCTTGTTCTTGCCTCGGGTCAGATAGGCGGGGCGGGCCACGATCAGCCCCAAATAGCAGCGGGCGCGGGCCTCGTCGGCGGCCACCAGCAGGC
The DNA here is from genome assembly GCF_900313025.1 of Pseudophaeobacter sp. EL27. Taxonomy (GTDB): domain Bacteria; phylum Pseudomonadota; class Alphaproteobacteria; order Rhodobacterales; family Rhodobacteraceae; genus Pseudophaeobacter. The sequence goes on along the minus strand of NZ_OMPQ01000013.1, from coordinate 452,970 downwards.
AGGGTTGATCCAGCGCCTCGGTGGGGATCATCCAGTTGCTGCCCATGGTGTTTTTGATATCAACGTCACGGCCCAGGATTTCAGTGTCCAGCCGTCCGCGAGGCAGGCGCAGAAGCGCCCTCAGCTCTATTTCGACACGGGTGCCGATATAGGTCTTTTCGGTCTTTTCCAGCTCTTCATAGGCGCGCCGCCCGGTTTTGGGCGTCATGATCACATCATCGATGCAGCGCCGCAGCATCGCCGGAAAGCTCTGCTCCAGCTCCAGCGCGCCGTCGGCACGGGCGGTGATCTCTGTGGCCAGGGCGCTTAGGGTGTCATAATCCGGATGTCCCTGGGCAATCAGGCTGGGCGGAAGGCTGCGTTTCATATCTACCTCGGTCTGGGCCGAAAGCTGGGAATTTGAATATTTATAGAAAGGTGATAGTGGCAGGTCACCTCTGCGCGTAGGCCAGACCTCATACTGCGACCCTTTGCAGGCAGCCTATTTTGAAACGACCCGCAGGGCTGGGCGGGCGATGGCTTCGCGCAGCTGGCGCGCGACGGCCTCGGCCACGGGGGGCGGAAATGCATTGCCCACCTGACGGTAGGCATTTGTCTTGGCGCCGGTGAAATGCCAGGCGTCCGGGAAGCCCTGGATGCGGGCAACCATGCGCACCGTCAGGCGGGGCATATCGTTGTGGAAGGGATCCGGCGCCTCATAGGCGATGGTGCGCCCTTCAACCCCCAATGAGGCCCAGGCGCGCCGTGCCCGGGTTGGGCCTAGGTCCGGCCCGCCGTGCTTTTTCGAGCCCCCCACGATGGTCGGGGCGATCTCATCGGCCTGGGCGGCCCAGTCTTCGGCGCCACGCCAGCCGCGGGCCTTCATCAGGTCCAGCAGGGTCTCGCCCACGGTGGGCGGGTTGTGGGGCAGTGGCTCTGGCCAGTTGAACCGGTCGGAATACTCCTTGCGCAGGGCAACAATTGCCACCCGTGGGCGCAGCTGTGGCACGCCGTAATCGGAGGCGTTGAGCAGGCGCCAGTCGGTCTCGTAGCCGAGCTTGGAGAGCTGTTTCTTCAGCTTTTCGCGATAATCATGGAAGGCGGCATCGAGAAAGCCACGGACGTTTTCGATCATCACCGCACGCGGCCGGGTGGAATCCACAATATGGATGGCATCGTCAAAGAGGTTGCGCTCATCCTTTTCACCCAGCTGTTTGCCGGCAACGGAAAAGGGCGGGCAGGGCAGGCCTCCGGCCAAGAGATCAATGCCCTTATAGGCGCTGGCGTCATCCTTAAAGAGGCGCAGGTCTTCTTCGAGCACGTTCCAGTCCGGGCGGTTGTGGCGCAGGGTGGCACAGCAATGTTTGTCGATCTCGACCAGGGCTGTGTGATCAAAGCCTGCGCGTTCCAGCCCCAGAGCCTGACCACCAGCCCCTGCGCATAGTTCTACGGATGTGAGCATGTGCTGCGGTCTGCCTGTTCTTGTTTTCGTGTTCTGGATCTGTTCCTAAGCGCAAAGTCGATTCCACGCAAGGCTCTGCTAGGGTCACCTATTGGAACGCGAAAGGCCACCCCCGAAGGAGTGGCCTTTTCGTGTCCTGATGGAGCGGGCGAGGCGATTCGAACGCCCGACCCTAACCTTGGCAAGGTTATGCTCTACCCCTGAGCTACGCCCGCGCTGCCATCCGGTGAGCGGTGAGATATTCATTCAAAGGGGGGGCTGCAAGTGGAAAATTGCAGGGCGGTGGAAAATTTCCCGCTTTTTGGCGACGGAATGGGCCTGGCTCTGCGTGCAACCTTTTAAACAATGCAAGACAGGGGAGCTTAATTCGATGATTGCCCGCAGGAACCCATTCGACGACATCCGCATCGGCGCTTTGATCGCTGCCATCGTCCTGGCCAAGGTGCTGATGCCCGGCCAGGGGGATCAGGGCAGAGAAAACCGGGCCGGACCAGTGGTGATCCAGCCCGCGCCAGTTTACGTCAAGACCATTCGCGCTCTGGAGAGGGTCGTGCCCGAAGAACTGTCCATGGGACAGGATGTCTGACACTGGGGGGCGGTCGCGTTCAAAGCAGCGCGTGCGCCAGAATGCCGAGCCCCGCTGCCAGCACCATAACCAGGTTCAACACAATGCCGGCTTGGCGCAGGATCAGGATTTGCGGGTGCCTGGTGAATCCAATGGCATGCAGCAGCCGCCCACCGATCAGCATCGCGCCAAGCGCATGCAGGGCCAGAGTGGGCGCCCCCTGGGTTTCGGCGGCGGCCATCAGGATCAGGCCGATTGGCGTGTATTCGACAAAATTGCCCTGTGCACGGATCGCCACCAGAATGGCGCGATTGTCACCATCCCCGACCGAGACCCGGTGCTTGATCCGCAACCTGCTGACAGCCAGCGTCAGGTAGACAAACATCAGCGCCGCTGCGCCAGCATAAAGAGACGTGATTGCTAACATCGACCTTTCCTCCGTTTTGTCGTGACACCAAAGCAACCTGTAGAGTTCGCTTTTAGAACTTAACGAATAGCAGGCTTTCCCGATCTGAAAGCCGCTATCGGGCGGGCTTCCCGTGACGTCATGTGGGGACGAAGGTGCGCAAAAAGGGCGCCACTCCTGCGGAGGGCGCCCGTTTTACGTCGTTTTGATGCGGATCATTCCAGTTCGATGAGCAGATCCTTGGCATCGATCTGGGTGCCAGCACTGACATGCAGTGCCTTGACGCGGGCAGAACGCTCGGCGTGCAAGCCGGTTTCCATTTTCATCGCCTCGATGGTCAAGAGCATATCGCCCTCATGCACCTCTTGGCCGACCTGTACCGCAACGCTGGCCACAACGCCGGGCATCGGTGCGCCGATGTGATCGGCATTGCCTGCTTCGGCTTTGGGGCGGCTTTCAGTTGAGGCTTTGACCAGACGGTTTGGCACCCGGATGACGCGGGGCTGGCCATTGAGTTCAAAGAAGACTTTGACCTCACCCTTTTCATCGGTTTCGCCCAGAGCCTGCAGGCGGATTTCCAGGGTTTTGCCGGGGTCGATCTCGGCGGTGATCTCTTCGCCGGGCTCCATGCCATAGAAGAAGGCGCGGGTGGGCAGGGTACGGACCGGACCGTATTGGCGGTGACGGCCCATGTAATCGAGGAAGACCTTGGGATACATCAGGTAGCCATTGAGGTCTTCGTCATCCACAGCCTTGCCTTCCAGCAATTGGCTCAGCTCGGCGCGGGTCTCGTCCAGATCCACCGGCTCCAGATGGGCGCCGGGGCGGGTCAGGTTTGGAGCGTCCCCTTTCAGCACCTTGGCAACAATCCCGTCGGGGAAGCCGCCGGGAGGCTGGCCAAGGTTGCCGCGCATCATATCCACAACGCTATCGGGGAAGGAGACCTCGGTGCTGGGGTTCTCCACCTCATCGCGGCTGAGGTTTTGGGAGACCATCATCAGCGCCATGTCACCAACCACTTTGGAGGAGGGGGTCACCTTGACGATATCGCCAAACATCTGGTTCACATCGGCATAGGTCTGGGCGACCTCGTGCCAGCGCTCTTCCAGCCCCAGCGAGCGTGCCTGGGCTTTGAGATTGGTGAACTGGCCACCGGGCATCTCATGCAGATAGACCTCGGAAGCCGGGGCGGCGAGGCCGGATTCAAAGGCCACATATTGCGCCCGGACCTGCTCCCAGTAGTCGGAGATTTCGCGGATCTTTGCGATATCCAGCCCTGTGTCGCGGTCGGTGTTGCGCAGGCCTTCAACGATGGAGCCAAAGCAGGGCTGCGAGGTGCCGCCTGAGAAGGCATCCATGGCCACATCTACCGCATCGACGCCAGCATCCGCAGCGGCCAGAATGGTGGCGCCTGCAATGCCGGAGGTATCATGGGTGTGGAAGTGGACCGGCAGGCCGACCTCTTCTTTCAGCGCCTTGACCAGCTGACGGGCGGCAGCGGGTTTCAGCAGGCCAGCCATGTCTTTCAGACCCAGAACATGGGCACCAGCGGCCTCCAGCTCTTTGGCCATGCCGACATAGTATTTCAGGTCATATTTGGCGCGGTTGGGGTCCAGGATATCGCCGGTGTAGCAGATGGTGCCCTCGCAGAGCTTGCCGCTCTCGACCACCGCATCCATGGCGACGCGCATGTTTTCCACCCAGTTGAGGCTGTCAAACACCCGGAACACATCGACGCCGGTCTCGGCGGCCTGACGGACAAACTCCTGCACCACATTATCGGGGTAGTTGGTGTAGCCAACGCCATTGGAGGCGCGCAGCAGCATCTGGGTCATCACATTGGGCATGGCTTCGCGCAGATCGCGCAGACGCTGCCAGGGGCATTCCTGCAAGAAGCGATATGCCACATCAAAGGTCGCACCACCCCAGCATTCAACCGAGAACAGCTGGCTGAGGTTCTGTGCATAGGCAGGGGCGACCTTGATCATGTCATGGCTGCGCATCCGGGTGGCCAGCAACGACTGGTGGCCATCGCGCATGGTGGTATCAGTCAGCAACAGTTGGCGCTGAGCCTTCATCCAGTCGGCTACGGCCTGGGCGCCTTTCTGCTCCAGCAGGTTGCGGGTGCCATAGGGCAGTGGCGCTGGGGCCACATGCGGGGCGCGAGGCTCTTTCAGATCTGCCGCAGGGGCGGCACGGCCTTCGGTCTCGGGGTGACCGTTCACGGAGATATCCGCCAGATAGGTCAGCACCTTGGTGCCGCGGTCCTGACGTTTGGCAAACTGGAACAGGTCCGGCGTGTTGTCGATGAATGTGGTGGTATAGCTGTTGTCGAGGAAGGTCGGGTGCTTCAGCAGGTTCTCAACAAAGGCAATATTGGTGGAGACACCGCGGACCCGGAACTCACGCAGGGCGCGGTCCATACGGGCGATGGCTTTTTCCGGGGTCTGCGCCCAGGCGGTGACCTTGGTCAGCAGGCTGTCATAATAGCGGGTGATCACCCCGCCCGCATAGGCGGTGCCGCCATCCAGACGGATACCCATGCCCGTGGCCGAGCGATAGGCAGTGATGCGGCCATAGTCGGGAATGAAGTTGTTGAGCGGATCCTCGGTGGTGACGCGGGTCTGCAGCGCATGACCGTTAAGGCGGATCTCGCTCTGCGCGGCCTTGCCGGTGGCCTCGGCAATGGGCTTGCCCTCGGCGATCAGGATCTGCGCCTGAACGATGTCGATGCCGGTGACCTCTTCGGTGACGGTATGTTCCACCTGCACGCGGGGGTTCACCTCGATGAAGTAGAATTTGCCGCTCTCCATATCCATCAGGAATTCAACGGTGCCGGCGCATTCATAATTCACATGGGCACAGATCTTGCGGCCCAACTCGCAGATCTCGGCACGCTGTTCCTCAGAGAGGTAGGGGGCTGGCGCGCGTTCCACGACTTTCTGGTTGCGGCGCTGAACCGAGCAGTCGCGCTCAAACAGGTGATAGATCTCGCCGTGTTTATCGCCGAGGATTTGCACCTCGACGTGACGGGCACGGGTGATCATCTTTTCCAGATAGCCCTCGCCATTGCCAAAGGCAGCTTCGGCCTCGCGGCGGCCTTCCAGAACTTTCTCTTCCAGCTCATCCGGGCCGTGAATGGGGCGCATGCCGCGCCCACCACCGCCCCAGGAGGCCTTGAGCATCAGCGGATAACCCACCTCTGCGGCCTCATCTGCGATGGCCTTCATGTCATTGCCCAGCACTTCGGTCGCCGGGATAACTGGCACGCCAGCCTCGATGGCCACGCGGCGGGCCGAGGCCTTGTCGCCCAGGGCGCGCATGGTTTCGGCCTTGGGGCCGATAAAGGTGATGCCGTTGCGGGCGCAGGCATCGACAAAATCCGGGTTCTCCGACAACAGGCCGTAGCCGGGGTGGATCGCATCAGCGCCGCACTCTTTGGCGACGCGAATGATCTCATCAATGCTCAGATAGGCGGCAACCGGACCCATGCCCTCGCCAATGCGGTAGGCTTCATCAGCTTTGAAGCGGTGCAGGCCCAGCTTGTCTTCTTCGGCATAGACGGCAACGGTTCGCTTGCCCATTTCATTTGCGGCACGCATGACGCGGATGGCGATTTCGCCTCGGTTGGCAATCAGGATTTTCTTGAAATCAGGCATTGTCGTTCCTCGGAGTAGTCTAGGGTTGGCGAAGTGTTAGTTACATCTTAGCGACGGGTATAGCCGTAGTATTGGGTATCTGCGGCATGATTGCGCTCGCATACGGCCAAAATTCGTCAGTTTTTTGTGCAGACGCAGCATTGTTGCCTGAATTGCAGCAGAAACCCGTTTGTAAACTGCCTTAATTTTAGGCGGTTGCTGGTGTTGCGAATCTTCGGTCACCACTCCTGACATATGTGCCGCAGCGCAAATTCACCCCCTCTAACTGTTGGGTGAGAGGGGCAAATGGCTCGCAGGCTTTGCTACATGTTTCAGGCATTTAGGTCTGCAGGGTTTGATTGTAACGCAAGATTGCGAATTTGCAAAGTCTTCAACTCTGAGAGGGAGCGCAGCCCCAACTGCCCCATATTGGCCTCCAGATCCTTGCGTAGAATGTCGCAAAGATGGGCTGGCCCCGCCGTGCCCAATGCTGCAAGTGCAAAGTGAAAGGCGCGTCCCAGCATGACAAAATCCGCCCCCAGCGCCAGCGCGCGCAGGATGTCCAATCCGCCTTCAATGCCGCTGTCAAAAATTAGCGGCAGGAAGGTCGCGGCGCGCAGTTCCGGCAGCACCTCGATCGAGGCGGGCGCGGCATCGAACTGGCGCCCTGCATGGTTTGACACCCACAGTGCATCAACGCCGATCTGTTCCAGAGGGGCTGCATCCTCAGCCCGCATCACCCCTTTGATGACAAAGGCCCCCTGCCAATTGTCCCGCAGCCATTTCACATAGTCCCAATCCGGTGAGGTGCGCAGCAGGTAGCCGATATGCGCAGTCGAGGAGAGACCTTTGCTGTTTTCGGTGATGTATTTGTCCAGGGTCCGCATATGCGGCATCCCACCTTGCCCGCGATGTTGCAGGGCCATGCCGATAGCCCAGGTGGGGCATTGGGCAACCTGCGCCAGTAGGCGCGGAGTGAGGCGGGGCGGCTGTGTCAGACCCGAGCGCACCTGGCGTTCCCGCCGCGAGGCCACGGGGACATCCACGGTTAACACCAGCGTGTTGAACCCGGCCTTGCGGGCGCGCTCCAGCATGTCGCGGCGAATATCTTCGTCCTTCGGTGGATATAGTTGAAACCAGGCCTCTGAGCCCAGATGCGGGGCCAGGTCTTCGGGCGACTGGCTGGCAACGGTCGAGAGCGCATAGGGAATGCCTGAACGGGCGCCAAAACGGGCCAGATGCCCCTCGGCGTCAGGCCAGATCAGCCCGGACATGCCCAGTGGTGCAATCCCAAAGGGCAGCGGCAGATCGCGCCCAAGGAAGGAGGTCGTAAGATCCACTTCCTGCGGACCATGCAGGATCGAGGGCAGGAAACCAATCTGGTCGAGCGCGGCGCGATTGCGGTGCTTAGTGGCCTCGGCACCGGTGGCACTGTCGAGGTACTCCCAGACAAACCGGGGGAGGCGGGCTTTGGCGCGCGCGCGCAGGTCCCAAAGACCTGGGTAGTTTTGATGTAAATCCATCCCCGCATTGATAAGCGGAGATGGAAAATTGGCAAGAGGGAGGGTTAGATCGTCAGCGGAGGGCGTCAGGCCACGGCGCTGTCGTCGGGCTGCTCTGGTCCCAGGTGCGGGGCCTGCTCAAAAGAGGCACGCGGCTCTATCTCTGCGCCTGCGGCAATGCAGACCTGGTTGCGGCCCTTTGCCTTGGCATCGTAGAGGGCATCGTCCGAGGCCCGCAGCAGGTCCTGCGGCATGGTCCCATGCGCTGGGTAATGGGCCACGCCCAGCGATATGGTGATCCGTGGCAGGGATTTTTCGCCATAGCGCACAACAATGGCTTCAACCGCCTGACGCAGCAGCTCAGCCTTGGTCATGACATCTTCTTGGCTGTTGCCGGAGACGATCATGGTGAATTCCTCACCGCCTGGGCGGCAGGCAACGTCATCGGCATCACAGGCCTGTTCCAGTACCGACCCGACCGCACGCAGGACCATATCGCCTGCGTCGTGACCATGGTTGTCGTTGAACTTCTTAAAGTGATCGACGTCAACGGCAATGAGGCTGAGCTTTTTGCCCGAACTCTGGCTCGCATTGATGAGTTTGCGCAGGGTGTCATTCATATGGCGGCGGTTGAACAGACCGGTAAGCGGGTCACGCACAGACTGATCATGCAATTGATCGCGCATCTGCACATTGGCAATGGCCATGGAGATTTGCTCGGCACACATCTGCGCAAGTTTCTTGCTTGCCTTGAAGCCTTCGCCGTCTTTTTGGGCTGCCCGCAGGTGCATCAGGCCAACAGTTTCACCATGTGCAAGGATTGGGAAGCAATAGTAGGGGCGTCCATCATGGTCATCCACATGTTCGCAGACAAAGTCGACCTCGGAGGTCCCATATTCATATGTGCGCCCGCGTCGTAGCCCCCAGCATTCATCAGGGTGGATATGCTCTTTATGGGTGCCGCCGTTCCAGCTAGCGCAGCCATCCAGCACATCGCGAGAGTTGGAATAGACGTAAACGCTGCCCTCAGCATCCGGCAGGATGTGGGTCATGAAGCTGCCCACCATGTCAAACAGCTCATCCAGCGAGCGGCTGGATTGCAGCCATTCATTCAGCTCACCAAGCAGCTGGACTTCACGCGCCAGACGCAGTTGCTCGTCCAGAATGGCGCGTTCACTCTCATTGCGGTCATTTAACTGTTTCAGACGCATGCGGTTGGCGCTGAAGGTCATGTAGACAGCCACGGAGAGCGCCACCAGCGCAATTGTAGTGAGCACAATAAGAGAGGCGCGAGCGCGGTTGATGAAGGTATTGCGCCGATCGGTGATGTCGGTGAAGAACTCGATGGCGCCATCAAAATGGCCGTTGTGCATCAAGGGAACATAGATCTCGACCACTTCGCGTACTCCTGCTGCATGGCTGTTGGCCACATGCATCAGAATGCCATCAATCTCGGAGGCGGGTTGGGGCTCATGCAGGTAATAGGTCTCACCCTGGGCAACAATGGTGTCGAAATGGACACGAGTCTCATATTCGCCGATCTCTTCGGGTCGCGTGGACCAGAAGATCATGCCGTCGCTGTTCAGCATGCGGAAGCGATAGACATCCGAGGCTTCGGGCATGAGGTTCAGATATTTTGCATCTTCCTGGGAGATAAAGCTTTCTTCAAAAGCAGTTTCAGGATCTTCCATATGCAGGACCACCCGGCGTTGCCAGAGCTGCGATTCCTGACGAATATCTGCCTCCAACATACGGTCAACAACGGGGGCAGGGACGGCAATAATGGCCCAGACCGATCCGGCGGCCATGCCCAGAAGCAGGAGCAGCAGGAAAAGGCCCCGCAACTTCCCCTGAATCGTATGCTTCAACTCGTTATTCATAATGCACCTGACTTAGCTATTCTTGGTCAGAATGCGCCGAGAGTGTTAAAGATCCGGTTACGAAAGGGGGAGAGCGGTTGTATTTCGGGCTGTGAGTTCGCCACCTTTTCTTAGAATTCGAAGCAGATTAGGGTAAGTCTGTTTTGTGAACAGAATGCGAACACCCTCTTTTCTCGGGTGCTGAATCACGCTAGAGTTACGGGCATGAGCAGTTTTGATGAAATGGACGCCTTTGACGGCGCCTCCCTGTCGTCGCGGGCCATGGCGGCCCGTCCTACCCCCTATCTTGATGGATTGAATCCTGCCCAGCGAGAGGCGGTGGAATGTCTGAATGGGCCTGTCCTGATGCTGGCAGGTGCCGGCACTGGCAAGACCAAGGCGCTGACGGCGCGGATTGTGCATCTGCTCAACACCGGCTCAGCCCGCACCAATGAGATCCTGGCGGTGACCTTTACCAATAAGGCGGCGCGCGAAATGAAGGAGCGAGTCGGGGGGATGCTGGGCCAGCCAGCCGAGGGCATGCCCTGGCTGGGTACCTTTCACTCGGTCTGTGTGAAACTATTACGGCGCCATGCGGAGCTGATTTGCGGCGAGGCGGTGCCAAATTCGGATGCGGTTGTCGAAGAGGTTGAGGAATCGGAAAACCCGAACCCCTATGGGGATTTGGGAGCATCGGCGGCACCACGTCGGCGCAGCACCCTGCATCTAAAATCCAATTTCACCATCCTCGACACAGATGATCAGATCCGGCTGCTCAAACAGCTGATCCGCGCTGCAGGGATCGATGAAAAACGCTGGCCGCCGCGGATGCTGGCGGGGATCATTGATGACTGGAAAAACCGCGCATTGACGCCGGAAAAGCTGCCGACCTCAGAGGCGGGCGCTTACAATCATCGTGGGCCAGAGCTGTATGCTCAGTACCAGCGCCGCCTGCTGGAGCTCAATGCCGTCGATTTTGGCGATCTGCTGCTGCATGTGGTGACAATCTTTCAGACCCATAGCGATATCTTGGCACAGTACCAGCGCTGGTTCCGCTACATCATGGTGGATGAGTATCAAGATACCAATATTGCCCAGTACCTGTGGCTGCGGCTTTTGGCGGGCGGTCACAAAAACATTTGCTGCGTTGGTGATGATGATCAGTCGATCTATGGCTGGCGTGGTGCTGAAGTGGGAAATATCCTGCGGTTCGAGAAGGATTTTCCCGGAGCCAAAGTGGTGCGGTTGGAGCAGAATTACCGCTCAACCGAACATATCCTGGCGGCCGCCTCCGGGGTGATCAGTGGCAATTCCGGTCGCTTGGGCAAGGAGCTGTGGACGGCGGCCAAGGGCGGCGAAAAGGTCCGGCTTATTGGTCATTGGGACGGCGAAGAAGAGGCGCGCTGGATTGGCGAAGAGATCGAGGCGACCCAGCGCGGCACCCGCGGTCAGCGCCCCATCGGGTTGAATGATATGGCAATCCTGGTGCGGGCCTCGCATCAGATGCGCGCCTTTGAAGATCGCTTCCTGACCATCGGTCTGCCTTATCGCGTCATTGGCGGTCCGCGCTTTTACGAGCGGCTCGAGATCCGCGATGCCATGGGCTATTTTCGCATGGTGACCTCGGCAGATGATGATCTGGCCTTTGAGCGGATTGTGAATACCCCCAAACGCGGCCTTGGCGATAAGGCGCAGCAAACCATCCAGGGCTTTGCTCGGGAAAACGGGGTCTCTCTGGTGGAAGGGGCCCGGCTTGCGGTTGAGGCGGGTGCCATCAAGGGCAAAGGTGGCGCTGCTTTGCGCCGGTTGGTGGATGATCTGGCGCGTTGGGGGCGCATGGTGGGGGATGCGGATGTCTCTCACATGGAGCTGGCAGAGATCGTGCTGGATGAGAGCGGCTATACCGGCATGTGGCAGGCGGATAAAAACCCGGACAGCCCAGGCCGGCTGGAGAACCTGAAGGAATTGGTCAAGGCGCTGGAGAATTTTGAAAACCTCCAGGGGTTTCTGGAGCACGTCAGCCTGGTCATGGACAATGACAAGCAGGATTCGGATCAGAAGGTTTCGATCATGACCCTGCACGCGGCCAAGGGGCTGGAGTTCCCGGCAGTGTTTCTGCCGGGATGGGAGGACGGTTTGTTCCCTTCGCAGCGTTCCATGGATGAAAGCGGCCTCAAGGGCTTGGAGGAAGAGCGCCGTCTCGCCTATGTGGGTATCACCCGGGCCGAGGAGGTTTGTACCATTTCCTTTGCTGGCAACCGGCGTGTTTTTGGCCAATGGCAGTCACAACTGCCCTCACGGTTTGTCGATGAATTGCCTGAGGAGCACGTGGAGGTGCTGACACCACCTGGGCTTTATGGTGGCGGCTATGGCGCTGCGGCCAGCGGTGCAGAAACGGTGCGCTCGACAATTGATGCAAAGGTCGCGCAGGCGGATGGCTATAACTCACCTGGGTGGAAGCGTATGCAGGCGCGCTCGGCGCAGCGGAGTGCTTCCCAAGCAAAATCTGCGCAGGGTCAAGTGATTGATCTGACAGCGACATCCAGTTTCACCCTCGGTGAGCGAGTGTTTCACCAGAAGTTTGGCTATGGTGATATTTCCGGCATTGAGGGGGATAAGTTGGAAGTGAACTTTGAAAAAGCCGGAAGTAAGAAAGTGATTGCCCGTTTTGTTTCAGCAAGTGGCCCAGGTAACGTCACCGCTCAGGATGATGTTCCGTTTTGAAGACGCTGTTGATCTGAAAGATCAGGGGGCGGCTCGCAAAGCGATCCGATCCGGGCGGGCGCGCCGAGACAGTGAAACTGTCTCGGCGCGCCCGCCACCCCTTTGCCATTGTTGTACACAACAGCAGCGCCAGCTTTTGTTGCTATTGTCTTCTGTGAACTGGAAACTGAAACGCTTGGTTAACCAAGAAACGTTGCTTCAAAGGGTAGGCTCTCCGGATGCCTTGCTGAAAGCTGTAAGGGCGAGCTTTTTGTCCTGGCGGTTATCTATTGCACGTCTTGTCAGTGTTTTGCCTTGAGCCAGCTGTCGAGAAGATTAATACCATTGGCCTTTACGCTAGCTGTCGCGCGAGGCAGCGGAACCCCCATGAGATATCGACCCTGCCGAGCCCTTGTCCGGGACAATCGCTGTTGTCAGAGCGTTTCTTTTCAACCTTATCATGACCTGCCCAAGCTTGCTCCCATCTGTCTGAGCATCTCCTGAGAAGGGGCGCATGATTCTAGGAAAGGTGAGATTTTTCGCAGCGAGGCCTCTGACCAATCTGTTCATGCCTCATCGGGATGCTTTTTGACGTGACGCTATTTCGTGTTGGTCAGCAACAGATCACACAATCAGTTTGTCAATCGACTTTGATCCATCGCTCAAAACTCAAACGCTGGACACTGCCCAACTGTAACCTTGTAAAGGTGCGTTCCTTTGAACCATCCTTGGCATCCTGCATGGCACGGCGCAGGTCTTGCTTGGCCTCATTCATGCGGTCGAGTTTCATTAGAGCCACGGCCCGTTCAAGGGAAATACCTGATCTTTCGCTTCGATCTCCTGGGGAAATTCATAAAGATAGTCTTATGGAGCAATACCGAAGCTTTTCCTCCGCATCCACTGGCTCACCTTTGCAGGCTGACGCAGCCAGGCTTCCAGTCATGCCAGCAAGCCATGAATTATACCTACAGCCAGTGATATGACCCATCTTCGATGTCTGGTATTGTTTCGACCTATCATGATGTCAGAAGGCTCTCTAACAACATAGGTCGCAAGGAGAATTGATCCGAACCTGATTGCACGAAAGCACTGATCTGAAGGCCCCTCTGGGAATAGACTGGCGGGCAGCAGGAACCAGCAAAGAGGCTGCTTGCATTTCTCGACGCTTGGCCTTGAGCAGGCGGATGAATTCACCGTAGCCAGAATGAAGCGGGTTAACATTCTGAAAGTGGAAGGCCTTTGGGGCGCGCCTCTGGCCTGGCTTGCTGCTCAGGACGTGAGGCATCATTCTGATCTTTTCAAGAAGCGTGCATATACTGGCGCGCCATCAGTTCAAAGGGATGCATTCGTTGCAACGAAGGGACCGAGAGCGGCGTCGATAGCAGATAGATCCTGTTCGTGATACACTCCAGATACCGTCGTCCAGAACGGTCCGGCATCGTGAGAATCGTCAGCTGCAAAGGCGACAGCCTTCGTTTCATCTCCAGGCGCCCGCTCTTGTTGATCTACCATTGATGGTATGGCGAGCGCGGGTAAGCCGTAGGGTTTCGGCGATGCAAAATCCACTTCCGTGACCCTCTGCGGCTTTCATGCTAGTGGGGTTTGTCGACCTCAATGATGCCGTCGAGCTTGCCGTCAGGGCAATGGCCTGCACCTTCTAGTATCAACATTCACCATCGCCAGAATGTGCCGTTGTACTGCCCGGCGAAAATGCCAGCATTCGGCAGGGTCGTGGCTTGTCGACGAGCATATCTCGGACGGCTCTGACAAGCGGATCATGGCGGTTGATGTCGAAAATCGGAATTCCTGTGAAACCAGTATAGGTTTTAAGGCACCCACCGGACCAAGAGGGCTGGACCCCGGTTCGAGCATGGCTCCCTTTTTGCTGTCGGCAGTCTCTGCGTTGTGGGCATGTGCCGTCACTTTCTCTGCTTGCCTTCCTATTTGGACAACGATGCACCTGCCCGACGGATTTCCAGGGTGTTCGACAGCAGGTCTTCGATCTGGTTCGCACTCAGTTACGGCAGTTGATCGAGCGGAGATCGAAACAGGTGCTGATTTATCGGTGCAGTGTTCGCTTTTGCCATTTGCCCTCCGCGAGTTGCTCAAGGGGACATGTTGACCGCCGTTTCTCAGCACTAAGGGCCTGAACATGATGTAGCGACATGGCGGGAGTATGTGGGGCGGCGAAAGCAGGGCCTTCCAGGTCGCTTAAGCCAAGGTTGAGCCTGGCAGTAGATTTTGGGGCAAAAACAAGAAACGGCGGCACCCAGGGAGGAGGAGGGGTACCGCCGTTCATGACAACATCGGGACCAAGGGAGGAGGAGATCCAGATGTATTCTGTTCCGGCTCAGCCGGTATAGGGTGCGGTGACATCAGGGAGGAGGAGGATGTCACCGCTTAGGACAGGCCCTTTAGGGAGGAGGAGAAAGAGCCTGATCTCTATTAGTTGTTCTCGTAGGCTGCCTGATAGGCGACCCGTTTGATCATTGAGCGGTTCAGGCCCAGATCTGCCAGCTCGCGACCTGTCAGCTCGGAGAGCTCATTGTAGGTCTGGCGGTACAGGCGGTAACGGGTGAACTTGGTGCTCAACTCGTCAATCCAGGCTGTTGGTAGGGCCGAGAGTACAGACTTAGGTGTTGCGATTTGGTTTACAGCGGCCATCGGGTCGATCCTCAGAACTGGTCAAATGTGTTGTGCCGGTATCGGCGTTTCTTGAAATCAAAATAGTTAAATGCTGCAAGTGCACAATCCCCTAAGAGAGCATTTCTGCTATGCAGCATTTGCATGGGTCCATTGTTACCCTTTTGTAAACAGGCTGTTTTTTGAGCAGAATTGTCCAAATTTGCTTTCCGTTAGGGCATTTTGATCGGCGCGGCTGGTTACTTGCCCTTGCGGAAGTCACCTGTGCAGCACAAGCTGCACCTTCCCCAAACGAGAGCCCTGGGCTAGGGGTGATTTCAAGAATCGGGTGCAGGAGGGTCGGAAATGTCAGTGACACAAAAGAGCGTAGAAGAGGCATTGGAACGCCTGGCTTTGCCAGACGGTGGCACTTTGCTTTCGCGGGATATGATACGCGCGCTGACACTTCAGGACGCGCCAGGCGCCGAGGACCAGGTAAAGGTCAGTTTTGTCATCGAGGCCCCCAGCCCGGCCATTGCCCAGCATATGGAGCCTCTGCGGCGCGCCGCTGAAGGCGCTGTGCTGGCGCTGGAAGGCGTGGCCTCTGTCTCGGTGGCGCTGACGGCCCATGGCCCGGCCGATGAACCCAAGCCAGCTGCGGCCCCTAGCCTGAAAATCGGGGGCCATCCCAAGGCGCAGGCCGGACCAATCAAGCCCAAAGGGGTTTCTCGTATTCTGGCTGTGGCCTCAGGCAAGGGGGGCGTGGGGAAATCCACCGTCAGTGCCAATCTGGCAGTGGCCCTATCCCGCCAGGGGCGGCGTGTGGGGCTGTTGGATGCAGATATATATGGCCCAAGCCAGCCGCGTATGATGGGGGTCTCTGATCGGCCTGGCAGCCCGGATGGCACCGTGATCGAACCCCTGCGGGCACATGGCGTCACCATGATGTCGATTGGTCTTATGGTGCCAGAGGATAAGGCGGTGGTCTGGCGTGGCCCCATGTTGATGGGGGCCTTGCAGCAGATGCTGGGGCAGGTGAACTGGGGGGAGTTGGACGTGCTGATTGTGGATCTGCCGCCCGGAACGGGTGATGTGCAGCTGACACTCTGTACCAAGAGCGAGCTGAGCGGCGCCATTGTTGTCAGCACGCCGCAGGATGTGGCGCTCATTGATGCCCGCAAGGCGCTTGATATGTTCAAGACACTCAAGACGCCGGTCCTGGGGCTGATCGAGAACATGTCCTTCTTTACCTGCCCGGATTGCGGCGGCGAACATCATATCTTTGGCCATGGGGGGGTTGCAGCTGAGGCAAAGGCCCTTGGCCTGCCGCTCTTGGGGGCCTTGCCAATTGATCTCGAGACCCGCCTGGCCGGTGATGCGGGCACGCCTGTCGCTGCCGGAGCGGGGGCGGTTTCTGAGGCCTATGCCCAGATCGCCAGCGGTCTTATTGCAGGTGGCATGGCCTGAGAGCCGGTTTTTTACTGCGATTTTATCTATTTAGGGTTCTTCTTTAGGCGCGCCTCACTCGATGTGGGGCGCGCTTCGATTTATTCTTGTTCTAAACAAGTCGCGTTAATCGGCCCGCTCAGGTTCCCTTTGCACAATCCTGAGGCGATTTGCATGTTCGATTGCAGATATGGGAAACCATGGGACGCATGGGAATTTATGGTCCAAAATTGGGAGGGGGAGGGGAGACTGGTTGAGGTCTTCGCCCTTCTGTTCCCGAATCATGGGGCGAGTCGCGCTCCGATTCCCGTTATCCACAAAGTTATGCACAGAATGGGCGTGGAACATTGCGCGAACTCTTAATTTGTTGTTAAGAGTTTGGTCTCGATGTGGGATTTTATGGGCAAAGTTGTCCGGAATTTGGCCAACTTTTTTCAGTACTATATTTTGTGTCTCGATCATCATGTTTGGCGAAATATGCCATATTTTCCCGAATGTGGTTAACAAAATGTTGCGGCAATGTGTTGCTGGAAACGCCTTTTGGACGAGTTTTCTGAATAGTGGGTTGTCAGGCCATGATTTCCCATAGTATCCCTTATTCATCGGATGCGGCGGAGAGCATATCGGGGCGCTAAAGACCCCAGCTCATAATAATAAGCAGGTTCATACAGGCCTTCACTTCATCCGAACAATGAGAGATCCGGCGCGCGGGCGAGCAGACATCCCCCCAGGTGGCGCGCGCAGTCGGACACCCCGCTAAGCGGGAATTAGGAGGCGAGTTGATCAGTGGCAGCAGATCAACTCGCCTTCCTTAGTTTCTGGGGAAGATAACGCGCCAAAAGGCGCAGGTAGAGGGCGAGATTTTGGGCCGCAGGTTCAGAGGCGAAAGCCACCATAAGGTGGACACAAAGGGGCGGGTATCAATTCCAGCCTCCTTTCGTCGTGTGATCGAGGCAAGTGACCCAAACTGGAAGTCCGGCGAAAATCCCGAATTGGTGATTGTCTACGGTGACCACCGCCGCAACTATCTTGAATGCTACACCATAGAAGCGATTGAAGAGGTCGATGACAAGATCGACGCGCTGCCGCGTGGCTCGATGCAGCGTAAGATGTTGCAACGCCTGTTCCATGGGCAGTCTTTCCCCACCACGATAGATGAGACAGGTCGTCTGGTTCTGCCCGCAAAATTGCGCAATAAAATCGACCTCGAAAAAGAAGCCTTCTTTATGGCGGCGGGGGATACCTTCCAGATCTGGAAGCCCGAGACCTATGAGGAAGAGGAGCAGGCGCTTGCGGATAAATGGATGGATGAGCTGCCAGAGGGGTTTGACCCGCTGGAGTTCCTTGATGGCGCCGGAGGCGCATAGACAATGACGACGGACCACCCCACGCCTTCTGGTCCCCATGTTCCGGTTCTGCTGCGCCCCCTGCTGAAAGCGGTGGCGCCAGTTTCCGGCCGTTGGTTGGATGGCACCTTTGGCGCTGGTGGCTATACCCGCGGCTTGCTGGAGGCCGGAGCTGATCAGGTGATTGGTGTTGACCGCGACCCGCTTGCCTTTGAACTTGCCCAGCCCTGGGCTGCAGAGCTTGGCGACCGGCTGGTGCTGCAAGAGGGGGTGTTTTCACGCATGGATGAATACGCTCAGGATCTGGACGGCGTGGTGCTGGACCTTGGGGTTTCCTCGATGCAGCTGGATCTGGCGGAACGCGGTTTTTCCTTTATGCGTGACGGCCCTCTGGACATGCGCATGTCGCAGTCCGGCCCCTCAGCGGCGGATCTGGTGGCAGGGCTTTCTGAGGTGCAGATTGCGGATATCCTGTTTCATTTTGGCGAAGAACGCGCCAGTCGCCGCATTGCTAAATCCATCATCAAGGCCCGCGAGCTGGAGCCAATCACCACAACGCTGCAACTGGCGAAATTGATTGAGGGCTGTCTGCCGCGGGCAAAACCCGGCAAATCGCACCCGGCCACCCGCAGCTTTCAGGCCCTGCGCATTGCGGTGAACGCCGAATATGAGGAGCTGTTCAACGGGTTGTTGGCGGCTGAACGCGCGCTGAAACCCGGCGGGCTGTTGGCGGTTGTGACCTTTCATTCCGTTGAGGATCGCATGGTAAAGCGGTTCTTTCAGCATCGGGCCAATAAAACCGGGCGGGCCAATCGCTACGCACCGGAAATCGAAGAAATCCCCGCACAGTTTGAGCTGGTCACCCGCAAGGCCGTTGGCCCGGATGATGATGAGCTGGCGGAAAACCCCCGTTCACGCTCGGCCCGGCTGCGGGTGGGGCGGCGCACCGAGGCTGCACCCGTCCCGATCAGCGCCAAAGACCTGAGCATGCCGCAACTGAAAGAGGGGCGTAAATGAAGTCTCTGCTCTATGTGGTTACGGCATTGGCCGTTTTTGGTCTCGCTTTCTGGGCCTACCGCGAAAACTACGCCACCCAGCAGGTGTTGAAAGAGACCCGCGGGCTGCAGCGCGAAATTGGTGCCGCACAGGAGCGTCTTAGCGTGCTGCGGGCGGAATGGGCCTATCTGAACCGCCCTGATCGCCTGATTGAACTGGCAGAGCTGAACTTTGAACGCCTCGGTCTGTTGCCCCTGCGACCAGATCAGTTTGGTCGCGTGGATGAGGTCACCTATCCGGTGCAGCCCGCGCTGATGATCACCGAAGGCGTTGATGTGTCGGGCTTGAATGCCACTAGCCCCGAGGAGCCAGGCCAATGATCCGCAAGCCGCTTCGCCCGCTTGCGCGGATTCTGGACGCCCGCGCCAAAGGCGAAAACCCCGACGTTATTGAAAAAGAGAATATTCGCCAGCGTCACGATGACATGCAGGTGAAATCGCGCCAGCGTGCCGAGGGGCGCCTGCTGGTCTTGGGGGTGTTTTTTCTCTGTGCCTATGCGGCTGTTGCGGCGCGTATGGGGGTCATGGCGACCTCTGAGCCGCGTGAGCCGGTGGCCAGCGTGGCGGGCAGCGCCATTGCCATGCAGCGCGCCGATATCGTCGACCGCCAGGGGCGCATTCTGGCGACCAACTTTGAAACCCATTCGCTTTATGTGCAGCCACAGCAGCTGATTGATCCGCAAAATGCGGTGGACCGTCTGGTTGAGATCTTCCCGGATCTGGATCACGCGGACCTGCTGGAAAAATTCACCGGCGCGCGCAAATTCCTTTGGATCAAAAAGAAAATCAGCCCCGAGCAAAAGCAAGCGGTGCATGATATTGGTGATCCCGGTCTGTTGTTTGGCCCCCGCGAGATGCGGCTCTATCCCAATGGCTCAGTTGCGGCCCATGTTCTGGGCGGCGCGAGCTTTGGGAGAGAAGGCGTGCGCGCCGCCGAGGTGATCGGCGTTGCTGGCGTTGAAAAGCAGTTCGATGACTATCTGCGCAACCCCGGCAATGGCAGCAAGCCTCTGGCGCTATCGCTGGACCTCACCGTGCAGGCCGCGGCTGAGCGGGTGCTGGATGGCGGCATGAAGCTGATGAATGCCAAAGGCGCCACCTCGATCCTGATGGATGTACACACCGGCGAGGTGATCTCGGTGGTTTCGCTGCCGGATTTTGATCCCAATGAACGTCCCGCGCCGCCGACCTCGGGCTTTGACCCATCGGTTAGTCCGCTGTTCAATCGCGCGGTTCAGGGGGTTTATGAGCTTGGCTCGACCTTCAAGATCTTTACCGCAGCCCAGGCTGTGGATCTGGGGCTTGTGAACCCGGATACTGTTATCGACACCCGCGGCCCGCTGCGTTGGGGGAAATTCTCGATCAAGGATTACCGCAACTACGGCAACGAGTTGTCGGTGACCAAGATCATCGTGAAATCCTCCAATATCGGCACCGCCCGATTGGCGCAGCAAATTGGCGCAGAGCGTCAGCAGGATTTCCTGCGGGATCTGGGCATGCTGGAGGCAACCCCGTTTGAGATTGTTGAGGCGCAGGGCGGCAAGCCCTTGCTGCCCAAAAACTGGTCCGAGCTCTCGGCGATGACCATTTCTTATGGTCACGGTATCTCTACCACGCCCCTGCATCTGGCCGCAGGCTATGCGGCCGTGGCCAATGGGGGCCGCTACGTCAGCCCAACGATCCTGAAACAGGATGGTCCGCAACTGGGCCGTCGCATCATGTCCGAGCAATCGGCAGAGGCCGCGCGCATCATGCTGCGCAAGGTGGTCACCGAAGGCACCGCCAGCTTTGCCCGTGTTCCGGGCTATCAGGTCGGGGGCAAGACCGGCACCGCCGACAAGCCCAGACCGCGTGGTGGCTATTACGAGGACAAGGTGATTGCCACCTTTGCCTCAATCTTTCCCGCCCATGATCCCAAATATGTGCTGGTGGTGACGCTGGATGAACCCTCTGTCATTGCTCATGGCGAAGAGCGCCGCACGGCGGGCTGGACGGCTGTTCCGGTGGCAGCGGAAATGATCGGGCGATTGGCGCCGCTCTTGGGGCTCAGACCACAAGTTGAACCCACCGAGGTGACTGGTATAACCCTCACCTCAAACTGATCCCGGCGAATGATCCCGGGCCTAATACCTGGTGAGGGCCGCAGATGCGCAGCAACCCCGACGATACTTCCGATCCCCGCCCCCTGAGCGAGCTGGGCCTCACCGCCCGTGGCGGTGCTGATCCGCTGATTTCCGGCCTCGCGGTGGACAGCCGCCGGGTGACAGAGGGCACGCTTTTTGCTGCTCTGTCGGGCAGTCAGGTGCATGGGGCCAAGTTCATCCCGGCGGCATTGGAGCAGGGCGCAGTGGCGATCTTGACCGATGCTGCTGGCGCCAAGATAGCGGCAAAACCGCTGGAAGAAAGCCATGCAGCTGTGGTGATTGTCGAAGATCCGCGTCAGGCGCTGGCCTATGCGGCGGCGCTTTGGTTTGGCGCCCAGCCGCAGACTATGGTGGCGGTGACGGGCACCAATGGCAAAACCTCGGTGGCGACCTTTGTGCGCCAGATCTGGTGCGCCTTGGGGCATGAGGCCGTGAACCTTGGCACCACCGGCATTGAAGGCGCCTGGAGCCATCCGCTGGCCCATACCACGCCTGAGCCGATCACGCTGCACGCGGCCCTGGCTAAGGCCGCTGAGGCGGGGGTGACCCATGCGGCGATGGAGGCCTCTTCCCATGGGCTGGACCAATGCCGCCTGGATGGGGTGCAATTGGCGGCAGCGGGGTTCACCAATTTCACCCAGGATCATCTGGACTATCACGAGACATTTGAGGCCTATTTTGCCGCCAAGGCCGGGCTGTTCCGCCGGGTTCTGCCCGTGGACGGCGTGGCAGTGATCAATATGGATGACGCACGCGGGGCCGAGATGCGCGCGGTGGCGGCAGCTCGCGGCCAAGAGGTGATCAGCATTGGCCGGGGCCTTGGCGATATCAGCCTCACCGGGCTGCGCTATGATGACACCGGGCAGGATCTGCGTTTCAACTGGCACGATCAGCCCTATCAGAAACGGCTGAACCTCATCGGCGGCTTTCAGGCAGAGAACGTGCTCTTGGCCTGCGGGCTGGTGATTGCCGGCGGCGAAGACCCAGCCGAGGTCTTTGACACCCTGCCACAGCTGACCACGGTGCGCGGGCGCATGGAACATGCCGCCACCCGCGACAATGGCGCTGCGGTCTTTGTTGATTACGCTCATACCCCGGATGCGGTGACCACCGCGATCAAGGCGCTGCGCCCACATGTTTTGGGGCGGCTGATTGCGATTGTTGGCGCTGGCGGCGACCGCGATGCCACAAAGCGCCCTCTGATGGGCCAAGCGGCACAGGACAATGCAGATGTTGTCATCGTCACCGATGACAATCCTCGCACCGAAGATCCCGCCTTGATCCGAGCTGCCGTTAAGAGCGGCGCGCCAGATGCCATTGAGGTCGGCGACCGGGCCGAGGCGATTCTGCGTGGGGTCGATATGCTGGGTGCAGGCGATGTGCTGTTGATCTGCGGCAAGGGCCACGAGAGCGGTCAGGTGGTTGGCACCGATGTCCTGCCCTTTGATGATGTGGAGCAGGCCAGCATGGCGGTTTCTGTTCTGGATGGTAAAGCAATATGAGTGCGCTTTGGACGGCGGCAGAGGCCGCATCGGCAACCGGAGGTGAGGCTACAGGCGACTGGCAGGTCTCGGGCATTTCGATTGACACCCGCACCCTGCAGCCGGGAGATCTCTTTGTGGCGCTGAAAGCGGCGCGCGACGGTCATGATTTTGTCGCACAGGCGCTGGAGAAGGGCGCAGGCGCTGCCCTGGTCACTCATCGCCCTGATGGCGTGGCTGAGGATGCGCCTTTGCTGATTGTCGAGGATGTGCAGGCGGCTCTGGAAGCTCTGGGGCAGGCGGCGCGCGCCCGTACCCAGGCCAAGGTGATCGCGGTCACAGGTTCGGTCGGCAAGACCTCGACCAAGGAAATGCTGGCCTGCATGTTGGCCGATCAGGGGCGCACTCATGCGGCTGTGGCCAGCTATAACAATCATTGGGGGGTGCCGTTGACCCTGGCGCGGATGCCACGTGACAGTGCGTTTGCGGTGATCGAGATCGGCATGAACCACCCCGGCGAGATCGCCCCGCTGGCCCGTCAAGCACGCCCGCAAGTGGCCATGGTCACCACGGTGGCTGCGGTGCACCTGGAAGCCTTTGAGGATGTGGCAGGGATTGCCCGCGAAAAGGCTGCCATTATGGAAGGCCTGGAACCTGGCGGTGTCGCGGTGCTGAACGCAGACATCGACGAGGCACAGGTTCTGGCGACTGAGGCTCAGAGGTTGGGCGCGGCACATCTGTGGTTCGGAGAGAGCGCAACAGAGTACAAATTGCTGAGTACCAAAATCAGTGGTGAGGCCACTCTGGCTGAGGTGCACTGTGGCGCTGATCAGATGCAGCTCACCATTCAGTCGCTGGGCGCACATTTTGCCATGAACGCGCTGGGCGCGTTGGCCTGTGTTGCCGGTGTTGGCGCGGATGTGCCGCGTGCGGCGCAGGTGCTGGCGCTCTGGTCGCCGGTCAAGGGGCGCGGCGCACGGGTTGAGGTTGCTCTGGAAGGCGGCAGTCTGCTCGTACTGGACGACAGCTACAACGCCAACCCCACCTCGATGGCAGCGGCCCTAACGGTGCTGGCGGCGACGCCAGATCTGGGATCCAATGCGGGCGGTAAGGGACGCAAAATTGCCTATCTTGGTGACATGGGCGAGCTGGGCCCACAGGAGGCCGCATTGCATGCAGGTCTCGCTGATTTGCCAGCGCTGGAGGCTATCGAGACCGTCCACTGCATTGGCCCGCTGATGGCACATCTGCATGGCGCTCTACCTGCGAGCAAGCGTGGCAGGCACTATGCAGCCGCAGCGGATGTGTTGCCCGACCTCCCTTCACACTTAGGCTGTGGCGATATTGTGCTGGCCAAGGGATCTTTGAGTGCCGGGCTGTCCAAGATCGTTGACGGCATCCGGGAATTGGGTCATGGCAAGCGCCAATCTGGAAACATAAACTAAAGGCGAGGATCAATCTGAGATGCTCTATTGGCTGACGGCCCTGTCGGATGGCGGCGATTTTTTCAACCTGTTCCGCTATATCACCTTCCGGGCAGGGGGCGCGTTTATGACGGCGCTTCTGTTTGGCTTTCTGTTCGGCAAGCCGCTGATCAATGTGCTGCGCCGCAAACAGGGCAAGGGCCAGCCGATCCGCGATGACGGGCCAGAGGGGCATTTCACCAAAGCAGGCACGCCGACCATGGGCGGGTTGCTCATTGTTGGGGCGCTGCTGACAGCCACCTTGATCTGGGCGCGGCTGGACAATCCCTTTGTCTGGCTGGTGTTGTTTGTCACGCTGTCCTTTGCCCTGATCGGCTTTGCGGATGACTACGCAAAAGTCTCCAAGCAGAACACCGCCGGAGTTTCCGGCAAGGTCCGGCTGCTGCTGGGGATCATTATTGCCGTGATCGCGGCGCTCTGCGCACGCGCCTATCACCCGGAGGCACTGCAAGATCAGCTGGCGCTGCCAGTGTTCAAGGACACATTGATCAATCTGGGCTATTTCTATGTGCCCTTTGTGATCTGTGTTATCGTCGGCTCTGCCAATGCAGTGAACCTGACAGATGGGCTGGACGGTCTGGCGATCATGCCGGTGATGATTGCAGCCGGCACGTTGGGGGTGATTGCCTATGCGGTGGGGCGAGTCGATTTTACCGAATATCTGGATGTGCATTATGTGCCGGGTACTGGCGAAATTCTGATCTTTGCTGCTGCGCTCTTTGGCGGAGGCCTGGGTTTCCTTTGGTACAATGCGCCCCCTGCTGCGGTCTTTATGGGCGACACGGGCTCGCTGGCCCTGGGTGGCGCATTGGGGGCCATTGCGGTGGTCACCAAGCACGAGCTGGTCTGGGCCATTGTGGGCGGGCTATTTGTGCTGGAGGCTCTGTCGGTGATCATTCAGGTGCTCTACTTCAAACGCACCGGGCGGCGGGTGTTCCTGATGGCGCCGATCCATCACCACTATGAGAAAAAGGGCTGGGCTGAGCCCACAATCGTGATCCGCTTCTGGATCATCGCGTTGATCCTGGCGATGATTGGTCTGGCCACCCTGAAAGTGCGTTAGTTCGACAAAAGCACTCTGCGTGAAGCACTAATCTGATGGGAAAAGGCGGCAAGGGCCGCCTTTTTTTACTGCCAGAGTGTTGCCCTTAACTGCGGGCAGGAAAGGGAGCGCTCCCGCCAATTTCGAGAGGCGGGGCCTCTCTGCCAATTGTTGGGCATGGCAGAGGCCTTGCGGCCTCTGCGGTGGCGCCTGAGCAGCTGCCTCTAGAGCTCTTGCACATGGAGCTGCAGCGGTGCACTGTGCGGCGCAAATTTGATCAAGTTGTGAGGTGGGCAATGATCCCGGTTCAAGGGTTTGAAGGCGCAACCGTCGCCGTTTTGGGGCTGGGCCGGTCAGGGCTGGCCACGGCGCGGGCGCTGCTGGTTGGCGGCGCCAATCCCATCTGTTGGGATGATCAGCCACAGGCGCGCGCGCGCGCCGAGGCCGAGGGGTTTGAGCTGCGTGATCTGCACAAACAGGGGGCTTTTGATGATGTTGCGGTGCTGGTGACCTCGCCTGGGATCCCGCATCTTTACCCACAGCCCAACCCGGTGATCCGGGCCGCGCTGGAGGCAGGCGTGCCGGTGGATAATGACATTGGCTTGTTCTTTGCTTCCCTGCCAGCGCAGGGATGGGACATGCTGGACCAGCCACCCAAAGTGGTGGCCATCACCGGTTCCAATGGCAAATCCACCACGGTGGCTTTGCTGCATCATGTGCTGGAAAGCGTTGGCCGCGACAGCCAGATGGCGGGCAATATCGGCCGTGGAGTATTGGATATCGATCCCCCCGGTAATGCGGGCGTTGTGGTGCTGGAGCTGTCCAGTTACCAGACCGAGCTGGCCCGTGCCTTGACCCCGGATGTGGCGATCCTGACCAATCTGTCGCCGGACCATCTGGACCGCCATGCGGGGCTGGGGGGCTATTTTGCCGCCAAACGTCGGCTCTTTGCCGAGGGTGGGCCAGATCGGGCGATCATCGGCGTTGACGAGGACGAAGGTCTGTTTCTGGCCGGGCAGATGTCTCAGGCGGCAAGCGATGACCGGGTGATCCGCGTGGCCTCGGGGCGCAAGCTCTCAGGGCCAGGCTGGCAGGTCTTTGCCCGCAAAGGCTTCCTGAGCGAGATGCGCAAGGGGCGGCAGGTGGCCTCGATCGATCTGCGTCAGATGACCGGGTTGCCGGGGGCCCATAACCACCAAAATGCCTGCGCGGCCTATGCGGCGGCGCGGGTTCTGGGATTGGCGCCTCGGGTGATCGAGGCAGCGCTGGCAACCTATCCCGGCTTGCCGCATCGCAGCCAGACCGTTGCAGAGGTGGCGGGGGTTCGCTATGTCAATGATAGCAAGGCCACCAACCTGGACAGCGCTGTCAAAGCATTGAGCGCTTTCAAGAATATCCGCTGGATCTGCGGCGGGTTGGAAAAAGAAGGGGGTCTGAGCGCGCTCAGCGGTCAGACAGGTGAGGTCCGCAAGGCCTATGTGATTGGCCGCGAGGCCGCGGGCTTTGCCATGCAGTTGGACGTGGAGGCCGAGGTCTGCACCACTATGGAGGTGGCAGTGGCCCGGGCCATGGCGGAGGCCGAAGCGGGAGATGTGGTCCTCTTGGCCCCGGCGGCGGCGAGCTTTGATCAATATGACAACTTTGAGCAACGCGGTGATGATTTCATCGCCAGAGTAGAGCAGGGGCTGGGGCTCTAGGCGCGGCTGAACAGCGCTAGAGGAGAGCTTGAGGGGATAGTCTCTCTTTTGTGTCTGATGACCTGGGCTGCGGGTCTGTACCGAAGCCTGGGCGATCTAACGGCCCGCCCATTCAATTTTTGAGATCAGATCGGAATTTGGCATGTCAGAAACAGAAACCAGCCCCCGCACCGTCATGCTGGCCTTTCAGGTGATCCCACGGTTGCGCAGCGGCAATAATTTTGAGGTGGTTGATAAGGCCATTGAGGTGGTGAAGGCTGCAGGTGTTCCGTTTCAGGTGGGCGCCATGGAGACCACCATGAAGGGGGAGCTGGATCATCTATTGGGTGTGGTGAAGGCGGCGGAACAGGCCTGTCTGGATGCCGGCGCCCTGGAAGTCATCACCAATATCAAAATCCATACAACGACAGCCGCGGCCACCGATACCTTCTGCACCTATGACCGTGGGGTCACGCCCAACAACAAGGTCTTTATTGATAGCTGAAGGGGCTCAGGTCTGGTGCTGGCTTTGCCGCGCACTCGACCTATCACCCGGTGCGCCTAGAGCTTTGAGGCAATCGCTGAACCGGCGGCATGGCCCGAGGCCCAGGCCCATTGGAAGTTATAGCCACCGAGCCAGCCAGTCACATCGACCGCCTCGCCGATGGCAAAAAGACCGGGCTGCGATTTCGCCTGCATGGTCTTGGACGACAGCGCATCTGTGTCGATGCCGCCCAGGGTGACCTCGGCGGTGCGATAGCCCTCGGAGCCACCGGGGGTGAGGTGCCAGTTTTGCAACGCGCTACACAGGTCCTGCAGGGCGCTGTCAGATTGATCGGCCAAACGGCCGGTGATGTTGAACTCCTTGGCCAGAAACTCCACCAGTCGACCGGGCAGGTGGCGGGCGATCTCGTTTGTCAGGGCGCGGCGTCCCTGGGTCTGGCGTTGATCGCGGAGCAGGGTAAACAGATCGGTCTGCGGGATCAGGTTGACGCTGATCTCCTCGCCCTCATGCCAATAGGAAGAGAGCTGCAGCACCGATGGGCCGGAAAGGCCACGGTGGGTGAACAAAAGCGCCTCATCAAAACTGGTCCGCGCATTGGAGACGCGTGCGGGCAGGGCAGTGCCGGCCAGGGCGGTGAAACGCCCTTCGGGGAACGTGAAGGGCACCAAGCCGGGGCGGGTGTCAATCAGGGGCAGGTCAAATTGGCGGGCAATGTCATAGGCCAGACCGGTTGCACCCATTTTGGGGATGCTTTTGCCGCCGGTGGCCAGGACCAGGTTTTTGCAACGGATCTTCTGCGGCTTGCCATCGCGAAGCAGGGTCAAATGGTACTGGTCGCCCTCAAATCGTACCGCCTCTACCGAGGTTTGCAGCCAGAGCTGAGCGCCTGCCTTGGTCAGCTCATCCACCAGCATGGCGACGATCTGCTTGGCTGATCCGTCACAAAACAGCTGGCCAAGGGTCTTTTCATGCCAGGTGATGCCATATCGATCGACCAGTGAGATGAAGTCCCATTGAGTATAGCGGGCGAGAGCGGATTTGCAGAAATGCGGGTTCTGCGACAGGTAATTCTCTGGGGTCACATCCAGATTGGTGAAGTTGCTGCGCCCGCCGCCAGAGATACGAATTTTCTCACCCGGGGATTTGGCGTGGTCAATCACCAGGCAGTCGCCGCCCGCATGGGCTGCGCACATCATGCCAGCGGCGCCAGCGCCTAGAATCACGGTGTTCATAAACATGGGGTGCATCGACCATGGATGCCTCTGCGGCGCAAGAGGGCAGGCATTGCAGCGCCTTCTTGCGATTTCCTGCCCGTTAACCATTCAAAGGCTGGCTTGGGCGGCGGTTTGCGGTTACTCTGCCTGCAATGACCCCGAAAACGGGGCTGATTTTGAGGCAAGACTGGCGGTAATCCAATGACTGAGATGGTCTATGGAGCGGTTCCTGTACCCACAGGTGAACCGATCCTTCCCAAATGGTGGCGGACTTTGGACAAGTGGTCCATGTCCTGCATTCTGACGCTTTTTGTGTTGGGCCTGCTATTGGGGCTGGCGGCTTCGGTGCCCCTGGCCGAGCGCAACGGGTTTGATAATTTCCACTATGTGCAGCGGCAAGCGATTTTTGGCTGTACTGCCCTGATGGCGATGATCCTGACCTCGATGATGTCGCCGCAATTGGTGCGCCGTCTGGCGGTTGTTGGTTTTGCCTGTGCTTTTTTGGCCTTGGCCTTGCTGCCCATTCTGGGCACTGATTTTGGCAAAGGCGCGGTGCGCTGGTACTCGCTTGGCTTTGCGTCCTTGCAGCCCTCAGAATTCCTGAAGCCCGGTTTTGTTGTGGTTGCGGCCTGGATGATTTCCTCGAGCCAGCAAATCAATGGTCCTCCCGGTACCTTGATTTCCTTTGGGATTTGTATGGCCGTGGTGATGATGCTGGTGCTGCAGCCCGATTTTGGCCAGGCCTGTCTGATCCTGTTTGGCTGGGGCGTGATGTATTTTGTGGCGGGCGCGCCGATGCTGCTGCTTGTTGGTATGGCCTGTGTGGTGGTTCTGGGCGGTGTTGTTGCCTATTCCAATTCCGAACATTTTGCCCGCCGTATTGATGGCTTTCTCAACCCTGAAATCGATCCCACCACTCAGATGGGCTATGCCACCAATGCGATCCGCGAAGGCGGGCTGTTTGGAGTTGGTGTTGGTGAGGGTCAGGTGAAGTGGTCCCTGCCGGATGCCCACACGGATTTCATCGTCGCTGTCGCCGCCGAGGAATACGGGCTGATCCTGGTACTGGTCCTGATCGGGCTCTATGCCATGGTGGTGGTGCGCTCGCTGTTTCGGCTGATGCGTGAACGCGATACCTTCATTCGTCTGGCGGGCACGGGCCTGGTCTGTATGTTTGGTGTGCAGGCCATGATCAACATGGGCGTGGCCGTGCGCTTGCTTCCCGCCAAAGGCATGACGCTGCCCTTTGTCAGCTACGGCGGGTCTTCGCTGATTGCCGGGGGGATTGCCCTGGGGATGCTCTTGTCTTTTACCCGCGCAAGGCCGCAGGGTGAGATCGCCGATTTCCTGCGTGGCCGCGGGCGCGGCTGAGCCCCTAAGACCTAAAACTACTGGCCCCGGAGTGATCACGGGGGCCAGACCCAAGCAAAGAAGCGCGATTGATATGACACAGAAACTGCTCTTGATGGCGGCCGGTGGCACCGGTGGACATATGTTTCCCGCCCAGGCCCTGGCCGAGGCGATGCTACGCAAGGGCTGGCGGGTGAAGCTGTCAACGGATGCGCGCGGCGCCCGCTATACTGGCGGCTTTCCCCATACCACCGAGATCACTGAAGTGTCCTCTGCCACCTTTGCCCGTGGCGGGTTGCTGGCCAAGGCCATGGTGGCGCCCAAGATTGCTGGCGGTGTGCTGTCGATGGCCTGGCAGATGCGCCGTGATCGTCCTGACGCAGTGATTGGCTTTGGCGGCTATCCGTCGATCCCCGCTCTGGGCGCGGCGACCCTGCTGAAGCTGCCGCGGATGATCCATGAACAAAACGGTGTGCTGGGGCGGGTGAACCAATTGTTTTCTACCCGCGTCGCCGGGGTTGCCTGTGGCACATGGCCGACCGATCTGCCGGACACCGTGCCACATGAACATGTGGGCAATCCAGTGCGCGCCGCGGTGATGGAACGCGCAGGTGCAGGGTATATCGAGCCGGGCGCCTACCCGATGTCGATCCTGGTGATGGGCGGCAGCCAGGGCGCGCGGATCCTGTCGGATGTTGTGCCTGCGGCCATTGCAGCGCTGCCACAAAAGATCCGCCAATATCTGCGGGTCTCGCATCAGGCCCGCGATGAGGACATGGAGCGTGTCAGCGCCTTTTATGCCGAACAGGGCATTTCGGCGGATGTGCAGCCCTTCTTCAACGATGTGCCCGCGCGCATGTCCGAAGCCCAACTGGTGATTTCCCGGGCCGGTGCCTCATCGGTGGCGGATATCAGCGTCATTGGCCGCCCCTCCATTCTGGTGCCCTATGCGGCAGCGACTGGCGATCACCAGACCGCCAATGCCCGTGGGCTGGTCGATGTCGGCGGTGCCATTCTGATCCCCGAAAGCGCCCTTGACGCCGCCGCGTTAAGCGCGCAAATCGAGGCAGTTTTGAGTAACCCGCAGGCGGCCATGCAGATGTCGCTTGCCGCATTAAGCGCCGGTGTTCCCGATGCCACCGAGAGATTGGTGGCTCTGGTCGAGCAACTGGCTGAGGAAGGATAAGTATGAACCCTGCAACCAAACTGCCCGGTGACGTAGGCCCCATCCATTTTGTTGGCATTGGCGGCATTGGCATGTCCGGCATCGCCGAAGTGCTGCTGAACCTGGGCTATGTGGTGCAGGGTTCCGACCTGAAATCCTCTAAAATCACCCAGCGGCTGGAAGAACTGGGCGCGCTGGTCTTTGTCGGGCAAAAGGCGAAAAACCTGGCTGAGGCTGAGGTGGTTGTGATCTCTTCAGCCATCAAACCCGGCAACCCCGAGCTGGACGAGGCCCGCCGTCGTGGCCTGCCGGTGGTGCGCCGGGCAGAGATGCTGGCAGAGCTGATGCGGTTGAAATCCAATATCGCCATTGGCGGCACCCATGGCAAAACCACCACCACCACCATGATGGCCGAGCTGATGGTACACGGCAAGTTCGACCCGACCGTGGTCAATGGCGGCATTATCCATGCCTATGGTTCCAATGCCCGCATGGGGCAGGGGGAATGGATGGTGGTCGAGGCCGACGAGAGCGACGGCACCTTCAACCGCCTGCCCGCCACCATTGCGGTGGTCACCAATATCGACCCCGAGCACATGGAGCACTGGGGTGATTTTGACAGACTACGGGATGGGTTCCACGAGTTTGTCTCCAATATCCCCTTTTACGGCGTGGCGGTCTGTTGCACCGATCACGCCGAGGTTCAGGCTCTGGTCGGTCGGATCTCCGATCGTCGGGTTGTGACCTATGGCTTTAATGCTCAGGCTGACGTGCGTGCGACCAATCTGACCTATAAGGCAGGTGTGGCGCATTTTGATATCCACCTTCAGTCGGAAGACATGGTGATCGAAGGGTGCAGCCTGCCAATGCCCGGCGATCACAATGTGTCCAACGCCCTGTCCGCTGTGGCCGTGGCCCGGCACCTGGGCATGAACACCAGTGAAATCCGCGAGGCCCTGGCCAATTTTGGCGGCGTCAATCGCCGCTTTACCAAGGTGGGCGAGGTTGATGGCGTCACCATAATCGACGACTATGGCCATCACCCAGTGGAGATTGCCGCGGTGCTGAAAGCTGCGCGCCAAGCCATTGCTGACACCCCGGGAGCGCGGGTTATTGCAGTGCATCAGCCGCATCGCTATTCGCGCCTGTCAGATCTGTTTGAAGATTTCTGCGCCTGTTTCAACGAGGCAGATGTGGTCGCCATCGCCGAAGTCTTTGCTGCGGGTGAGGATCCTATTCCCGGCGCCAGCCGCGATGATCTGGTCGCGGGAATGATCCGCCATGGCCACCGTCACGCACGTGCGCTGCTGGATGAGGATGATCTGGAACGCCTGGTGCGCGAGCAGGCGCGCCCTGGTGATATGGTTGTCTGCCTTGGGGCCGGGACCATCAGCGCCTGGGCCAATGGTCTGCCAGATCGATTGCAGAAAAAGTGACCCTTTACTAGAGCAAAGGAAATCTCTCCCATGAGCCAGTCCAGCAGCGAACATCTGAAGCGTCGCATCGGATTAGGTCTTTTGACCGCCTATGGGATTGGCGTCATGGTGGGGGCCGGAATTTATGTTCTGGTGGGGGCTGTAGCAGGGGAAGCGGGAGTGCTGGCACCGCTGGCTTTCTTACTGGCCGGGGTGATCGCAGCACCGACGGCGCTGTCCTATGCTGAATTTTCCTCTCGCCTGCCCGAAGCCGCCGGGGAGGCTGCCTATGTGGGGCAGGGCTTCAACTCAAAGAAATTTGCCGTTTTTGTCGGGCTCGCCGTGGTGCTGGCAGGGACGGTCTCTGCCGGGGCGGTGCTGCGCGGTGGTGCTGGCTATTTTGCCGCCGCCACAGGCCTGGGCTCGGAGATTGCCATTGTTGGCATGGGCGTCGCGTTGATCTTGGTTGCCATCGTCGGTGTGCTCGAAAGTTTTGCCCTGGTGGCTGTCTTTACCCTGATCGAGGTTCTGGGCCTGGCCCTGGTGGTCTGGGCGGGGTTTTCTACCTCCGCCAGTCCGGATTGGCTTGCCGCCCCGGATCTGACCCAGTCCCTCGTGACGCCGGGTGTGGCCACGGGGATTGCCTTTGGTGCGGTACTGGCTTTTTTTGCCTTCATCGGTTTTGAAGATATCGTCAATATGGCTGAGGAAGTGCGCGACCCAATCCGCGTTTTGCCCAAAGCAATTGTCATTTCTCTGGCTGTGACCTCGGTGATCTATGCGCTGGTCTGCTGGGCCGCGGTAAGGACGGTGCCACTCGAGGCATTGGCCGGATCGCAAAGCCCGCTGGCGCTGGTCTGGCAGCAGTCCCAGGGGGGCAATGCGCGCTTTTTGTCCGCTATTGCGGTCTTTGCGGCCCTAAATGGGGTGTTGGCGCAGATCGTCATGGCGTCGCGTGTGCTCTACGGATTGGGAGGCCGGACCACCGGCTTGGCCGCCTTTCGTCATGCTCATCCGCGATTTGGCACCCCAGTGCGTGCCACTGTGCTCATTGGTCTCGCCGTTCTCGTTGTGGCCTATTGGTTGCCGGTTGCCCAGCTGGCCGAGGCGACCTCAACAACGCTGCTCTCTGTCTTTGTTTTGGTGAACCTGGCCCTCATTCTGCAAAAACGCCGCCAGCCCGAGGCACCGTTTCAGGTACCAATGGCGGTTCCTGTGGTGGGGTTGCTGCTGTCACTACTGGCGCTTGGCACCGCTATTGGGGGCTGGATGTGAGCCTGATCGCCGGCATTTTTTGGGTTCTGGCCACCACGGCCGTGGCCATGCTGCCGGTTGAACGGCACTTTGTGCCCGGTCGCATCCTGCTGTTTCTGGCACCGGTGCTGCTGATCTGGATGGGAATTGAACTGGGCTGGATGGCCGTGGCCTTTGGCCTGTTTGCCATTGCATCGATGTACCGCCGGCCGGT
This sequence comes from Pseudophaeobacter sp. EL27, assembly GCF_900313025.1. Taxonomy (GTDB): domain Bacteria; phylum Pseudomonadota; class Alphaproteobacteria; order Rhodobacterales; family Rhodobacteraceae; genus Pseudophaeobacter. The sequence continues at coordinate 419,443 of NZ_OMPQ01000013.1, read as the reverse complement.
CAAATATTACTGGGCTAAGTGGCGCCAACCAAAGGAGGGGTCGCAATGACTTTGTCACTGACCATGGCTGCGGTTTGGGCGCTGCTGGCCAATCTTCTGGCCATGCTCCCCAGCAAGGATAATCACTGGCGCCGTGCCTATATCTTGATCGCAATTGGCATCCCATTGCTGGGCTATGTGGTCTATGAAAACGGCCCCTGGTGGGGGTTGGGCGTGCTCTGTGCCGGGATGAGCGTGCTGCGTTGGCCGCTGGTCTATCTGGGGCGCTGGCTGCGCGGTTTGGGCGCTTCGACTTTTGGAGATAAAGGGGACTAGTCATGTTTTGGCTTGGCTTGTCTTTGGTCATCGGCGCATTGCTCGGACTGGCGGGAAAGGCCCGGTGGTTCTTCGCTCTTTTCGCCGGGGTAACGCTCCTTTTTGGTGGGTTTGGGCTTTACGATTACTACGTCACGGTTTTACCAAACATGGAAATGGGAGGGAGTGATGATGGGACCAGAATAGGATTCGCTTTTGCAACTACTTTCCTTTCTGTCGCTTGGCTTGCAACTTTGATCGCCTTCTGCTTTGGCCTGCTGGTCAATACTTTCTTGCGCTTTATGGACTGGCTATGAACATGTCTGAACCCAAAACTGAAAATATGCCATCTGTACGCGGCAAACTGACCCCCAATCGCGCCCTGTCTGATCTGACCTGGCTGCGGGTTGGCGGTGCGGCTGACTACCTGTTTCAGCCTGCCGATGTCGAGGATCTGCAACATTTCCTGGCCGAGGTTCCGGCGGATCTGACGGTCTTTCCCATGGGGGTTGGCTCTAATCTCATCGTACGCGATGGGGGCTTGCGTGCGGTTGTCATTCGATTGGGGCGAGGCTTTAACACGATCTCGATCGAGGGTGATCTGGTCACAGTGGGTGCAGCGGTGCTGGATGCCCATGTGGCGCGCAAGGCTGCTGACGCGGGCCTGGACCTGACATTCCTGCGCACCATTCCCGGCTCTATTGGCGGCGCGGTGCGAATGAATGCCGGCTGCTATGGCAGTTATATCGCGGATCACTTTGTCTCGGCCCAGGTTGTTGCCCGTGATGGCACCCTGCACGAGATCAGCGCAGATGACTTGCAATTCCAATATCGCCAGACCGCCCTACCTGAGGGCGCGGTGCTGGTTTCGGCCACCCTGCGTGCCAGCAATGGCGCGCCAGAGGCGCTGCATGCCCGCATGGAAGCGCAGCTGATAAAACGTGATGAGACTCAGCCCACCAAAGAGCGCTCTGCCGGGTCGACCTTTCGCAATCCTGCCGGGTTTTCCTCGACGGGCCGGGTGGATGATGTGCAGGATCTGAAGGCCTGGAAAGTGATTGACGACGCCGGAATGCGCGGCGCCAAGGTCGGGGGCGCCCAGATGAGCGAGAAACACTCCAACTTTATGATCAACACGGGTGGCGCAACTGCCGCAGATCTGGAAACTTTGGGTGAAGATGTCAGAAAAAAGGTTTACGCCAATTCCGGCATAGAGCTAGAATGGGAAATCATGAGGGTCGGAGAACCCCTGTTAGAGCAGCAAGATTGACGTCGTAACATTCGAAAACATACCACCTTTTCAAACCATTACCGGTTTGGTCTGGGGGGATTTTTCGCCGTTGTGGCGTGGCAGGGATCAAAAGCGATCTTAAACATGGTAAAGGTACTGTTAATAACCCGGTAAGACTTGCGGCGTTATGATGGCACCAAGGTCCCCGCGTTGCGCGGGGTTTGACCCTTTCTACGACCTAGGCAGTCGTTGGCAGGGATGAGATTTCAGGAGCTATTCAGCTCCAACAGACGGCGGGCAACGACCCGATAATAAAGTGGGCCCGTTTTGTGGGGCTCCAATAACCAAGGGCGAAAAGCCCGATAATTTTGAGGCGCTATCGTGGGTGAGTCGAGCAGAGCACTCCCGAAAGTGGCGGTACTATTGGGCGGGCCCTCAGCCGAACGAGAGGTCTCTCTGTCCAGTGGGCGTGAATGCGCAGCCGCACTACGGGGCGAAGGATATGACGTGGTAGAGCTGGACGCGGGTCCGGATCTTTACGCACAGCTTTTGACTGCCAAACCAGATGTGGTTTTTAACGCCCTGCATGGCCGCTGGGGTGAAGACGGCTGCGTGCAGGGACTGCTGGAATGGATGGGTCTGCCCTATACGCATTCCGGTGTCTTGGCCTCAGCCCTGGCGATGGATAAACAGCGGAGCAAAATGGTGTTCCATGAGGCGGGTCTGCCGATCATGGAAAGCGGTCTTTATGCCAAAGAGGCGGTGATGGCTGATCATGTCATGCCCCCCCCCTATGTGGTAAAGCCCAACAACGAGGGTTCCAGCGTTGGCATCTATCTGGTGCATGAGGCCGCCAATGGCCCTCCAGCCCTATCCGCCGATATGCCCGATGAGGTCTTGGTTGAGGCCTTTGCGCCGGGACGTGAGCTCAGCATCTCGGTGCTTGGTGACGCGGCGCTTGAGGTGACCGATATCCTGACCGATGGCTGGTACGACTATGACGCCAAATACAAGGCTGGTGGGTCGCGTCACGTGATCCCGGCTGATATTCCCAGCGATATCCGCGATCTGTGCCGCGACTATGCGCTGCGCGCGCATCGCGCTCTTGGCTGCCGCGGATTGAGCCGCACTGACATTCGCTGGGACGAGAGCAAAGGCGCTGAGGGTTTGATCCTGTTGGAAACAAACAACCAGCCCGGCATGACACCTACATCGCTGGCCCCGGAACAGGCGGCCCATTGCGGCGTGCCCTTTGGCGCGCTCTGTGCCTTGTTGGTGGAGGATGCATCATGCGGGCGCTGAAGGATCGGATCACCGGCAAGAAAAACCAGGCGGACCCGGCGCCATCGCGCCTGAAGTACCGGTTGCAACGCTGGATGTTGACCCCCGGCATTCGCTTTGGGCTGAAATTTGGCGTGCCGCTTTGTCTTATGGTCGCTGCGGGCGGTGCTTTCCTGGCGGATGAGACGCGGCGCCATATGGTGCACGACACTCTCTTGTCTCTGCGGGCGGCAATCGAAGAACGGCCCGAGTTCATGGTCAATGTCATGGCGATTGATGGGGCGGGTGCCTCGGTGGCGCAGGATGTACGCGAGGTGGTGCCGCTTGATTTCCCGATGAGCTCCTTTGATCTCGATCTGGCGCAGATCCGCACTCAGGTGGAGAGCCTTGCACCGGTAAAGGCCGCAAATGTGCGTATTCGCCCTGGCGGGATTTTACAGATCGACGTCGAGGAACGCAGCCCGGCGATGATCTGGCGCAACCACGAAGGTCTGGCTCTGTTGGACGAGACCGGCGCCCATGTGGCCGAGTTGGGTCGGCGGGCCATGCATCCGGACTTGCCGCTGATTGCCGGGGAGTCGGCGGATCTTATGGCGGCTGAGGCGCTGGACCTGATTGCAACCGCGCGACCTCTTGGCGGGCGTTTGCGCGGCTTGGTCCGCATAGGTGAGCGCCGCTGGGATGTGGTTCTGGACCGCAGGCAACGCATTATGTTGCCGCAGGACAGGCCGGTTCAGGCGCTGGAGCGGGTGATTGTGGTAAGCGAAGTACAGGATCTGCTGGAGCGCGATGTCGCTGTGGTGGATATGCGGATTGCGGCGAGGCCGACGGTTCGAATGACGGAGAATGCAGTGGAAAACTGGTGGCGCATCAGAGAATTGAACGAAGGTGGATTGTAAGATGACGGATCTTTATCAGTCCCAGCGCGCGATGCGGCAGATGCGCCGTCAGGCGATGCAACGCGGTGTGGTGGCCATTCTGGATATTGGCAGTTCAAAAATTGCCTGTCTGGTGCTGCGCTTTGATGGCTCCAACCGCCTCAGCGAGGATAACTCCATTGGCTCTTTGGCAGGGCAATCCGGGTTTCGGGTAATTGGCGCGGCCACCACGCGGTCACGCGGGGTGCAGTTTGGCGAAATCACCGCCATGCAAGAGACCGAGCGGGCTATCCGTACCGCCGTACAGGCGGCGCAAAAGATGGCCGGCGTCCGGGTGGATCATGTGATTGCCAGCTTCTCTGGCGCCAATCCGCGTTCTTACGGGTTGGATGCACAGTTGGAACTGGACGGCCAAGAGGTCTCTGAAGCGGAAATCGCGCAGGTGCTGGCCGCCTGTGAGGTGCCGGAATATGGCGTGGGGCGTGAAGTGCTGCATGCGCAGCCGGTGAACTTTGCCCTGGATAATCGCTCAGGCCTTGCGGATCCGCGCGGGCAGCTGGGGCAGACCCTGGCGGTGGACATGCATATGCTGACGGTGGATACCGGCACGGTGCAGAACCTGGTGCGCTGCATTCAGCGCTGTGATCTGGAACTGGCCGGGATTGCCTCCTCTGCCTATGCCTCCGGCTATGCGGCGCTTGTTGAGGACGAGCAAGAGCTGGGCGCGGCCTGTATTGATATGGGCGGTGGCTCCACCTCGATTTCGGTCTTTATGAAAAAACACATGATCTATGCCGATGCGGTGCGCATGGGTGGTGATCACATCACCAGTGACATCTCCATGGGGCTGGGCGTCCCCATGGCCAATGCCGAGCGGATCAAGACCTTTTGTGGTGGCGTTCATGCGACCGGGGTGGATGACCGGGACATGATCGACATCGGTGGCGATACGGGAGATTGGGAACATGACCGCCGCACTGTCAGCCGTGCAGAACTGATTGGCATCATGCGTCCCCGTGTCGAGGAAATCCTCGAGGAGGTGCGCACGCGGCTTGATGCCGCCGGATTCGAATACCTTCCAAGCCAACAGATCGTTCTCACCGGCGGCTCCAGCCAGATCTTGGGGCTGGATGGATTGGCCAGCCGTATTCTGGGCCAGCAAGTGCGTCTGGGTCGGCCCCTGCGCGTCCACGGTCTGCCACAATCTGCCACCGGACCCGGCTTTGCTGCGGCTGTCGGGCTGAGCCTCTTTGCGGCCCATCCGCAGGACGAGTGGTGGGATTTTGAAACGCCAGTTGACCGTCATTCCTCCCGTTCACTCAGCCGCGCAGTGCGCTGGTTTCGGGATAATTGGTAACAGCCGTAAAAAAATATCCCCAGCCTGTGGAAAACTTGGGATGAGCCGGGTGACAGGGCTGGGAAAAGCGGATAACAAAGATTTAACAGTCGCAAAAAGTGACGCCAAATTGCCGAGCAGAAGGCAACCGTACAATTTGAACCTCTGAACCCTGGCGCTGTCGGCGCTGGGCCTGATTTCTATTGTGGCGGGATGGATGGCATTCTACCAAATCTGCCTGCATGAGCGGAGATTTGCGGGTTTAACCCCTAATTCGAGCCATATTTTGTGGCAGATTTCGTTTTTTGGGATGACGAGACTCCGGCTTCACGGTAGGATTGAAGCGGAAAAACAGGAATAGCCCTTGCGGGAGGGCTCATGAAACAGGCGGAAAGAGCATGACATTGAACCTTTCGATGCCCGGGCAGGAAGAACTGGCCCCTAAGATCACCGTGTTCGGTGTCGGTGGCGCTGGTGGCAACGCGGTCAACAATATGATCGCAAAAGAGCTGGAAGGTGTCGATTTTGTCGTCGCCAATACCGATGCTCAGGCCCTGCAACAAAACGCGGCAAAAAGCCGGATCCAGCTGGGAGTAAAAGTGACCGAGGGGCTTGGCGCTGGTGCGCGCCCCTCCGTTGGCTCTGCCTCAGCCGAGGAAAGCATTGAGCAGATCGTTGACCACCTGGCGGGGGCACATATGTGCTTCATCACCGCCGGAATGGGCGGCGGCACCGGGACCGGTGCGGCTCCGATCATTGCACAGGCCGCGCGGGAACTGGGTGTGCTGACCGTTGGTGTTGTCACCAAGCCTTTCCAGTTTGAAGGCAACAAGCGGATGAAACAGGCCGAAGAGGGTGTCGAAGCCCTGCAAAAGGTCGTGGATACGCTGATCATCATCCCCAACCAGAACCTGTTCCGTCTGGCCAATGAAAAGACCACCTTCACCGAGGCCTTCTCGATGGCCGATGATGTTCTGTATCAGGGCGTCAAAGGTGTGACAGATCTGATGGTCCGTCCCGGGTTGATCAACCTCGACTTTGCCGATGTGCGTGCCGTGATGGACGAGATGGGCAAGGCGATGATGGGCACCGGCGAGGCCGAGGGCGAAGATCGCGCGGTTCAGGCGGCTGAAAAAGCCATTGCCAACCCGCTGCTCGACGAAATCAGTCTGCGCGGTGCCAAGGGTGTTCTCATCAACATCACCGGCGCACATGATCTCACCCTGTTTGAGCTCGATGAGGCGGCCAACCGCATTCGCGAGGAAGTGGATCCGGAGGCCAATATCATTGTTGGGTCCACCCTGGATACCGCCATGGAAGGCCAGATGCGGGTTTCTGTTGTGGCGACAGGGATCGATGCAACAGATGTGATGACCGAAATGCCGGTCCCGCGTCGCCCCATGTCGGCGCCGTTGAAAAAATCGGTCAGCGTTGAGCAGTCGCGTCCAGCGCCACTGGAGCTGAACACCCCGGTTGAGCAACCTCAGGTTGCTGCTGAGCCCGCTCCGGCGGCCCAGGAACCCTCCCTGTTCGAAAGCCTGGACGTGCAGCAGGTTGCCGCCCAGGAGCAGGCGGAAGACATTTTTGAAGAGATCGAGCCGACCGGTCAGGATGGGCTGCCGCAGCCTGCCTATCAGCCTCAGGTTCCAGCTTTCCAGCCGCAGGCAGAAGCGGTTGATGAGCAGCCCGGCGCTTCGTTTGTAGCACCCAAGGCACCGGCTCCTGGCACGCCTTCGGCGGATGCCATCGTGCGGTTGCAAGCCGCCGCGGCCCGTGCTCAGGGGCAGCAGCCCATGGCGCAATCCGCACCGGTACAGCCTGTGTCGACACAGGCCCCGGTTCAGGCCCCTCCGGCCCAGCAACCACAGCAGCGCCCTGCTGCGGCATCTGCCGCGCATGAGGCTGAGCCACAGGCAGAGCAACGCCGGTTTGGTCTCAACTCCCTGATCCACCGGATGACAGGAAGCGCCGCTGAGGCACAGGCCGCAAAGCCGCAGCCCATGCGCCAGCAGCCGCCGGTTCAACAGCAGGCGGCAGCGCCGCAACCACAGCCAGTTCAGCAACAAGAGGCTGATGCAGAGCAGGATCGTATCGAAATCCCTGCTTTCCTGCGCCGTCAAGCAAATTAATCTTTCACTAATAGAGATTAAGGGGCCGCCTTCGGGCGGCCTTTTTTCTTTTTAAAACAGTGATATATGTATGTCTGAGCAGTGTTTTGCCTATCTGTTACAGCGATGTTTCAATCCGTTACAAAGATTGAGTTGTGGCTTTTTTGTGAAATCCTTACCTGTCTTACCAACACGGCGCTTGTCGCCGGACATAGTGATCAGGAGCACAAGGTGCAAAATACGCTTAAAGCATCAGTGACATTTGAAGGGGTTGGCCTGCATTCAGGTCAAACGGCAGGACTGGTCATCAACCCGGCTGCGGCTGGGCACGGCATCGTCTTCAAACGGACTGACATCGCTTTGGGCAACACCATTGTTCCGGCTCTTTGGGATCATGTGGAGCGCACCGCGCTGTGCACTCGGCTGGTAAATTCAGCCGGTGTTCAGGTCTCGACTGTTGAACATGTGATGGCGGCTCTGGCGGGTTGCGGCGTCCACAACGCACTGATCGAAATCGACGGTCCCGAGGTTCCGATCCTTGATGGCTCCTCTGCTGTGTTTGTGCGCGGTATCATGCGCCAAGGTATCCATCGTCAAAGTAGCCCGGTATCGGCCATCCAGATCCTGAAGCCCGTGACGGTTGAGAAGGACGGGGCAACGGCAACACTGTTGCCCTGCGATCGCTTGATGATTGAGTTCCATATTGATTTCGACGAGCAGGCCATCGGCCGCCAGAGCCGGGTTCTGGACCTGCGCAATGGTGCCTTTGTGCGTGAACTTTGTGATAGCCGCACCTTCTGCTGTCGCGCGGATGTCGAGGCGATGCAGGCCAATGGTCTGGCTCTGGGCGGTGTGCCCGGTGAAAACGCAATTGTCTTTGATGGCAGCCGTGTCGAGAGTGGCGCAGGGCTGCGTCACTCGGATGAGCCCGTTCGCCACAAAATGCTGGATGCACTGGGGGATCTGGCACTGGCCGGGGCTCCAATTCTGGGTCGCTATGTTGGCGACCGGGCGGGTCACTCGCTGACCAATACCCTGCTTCGGGAGCTTTTTGCGACCCCAGGTGCCATGCGTCAGGTTGATTGTGATCTGGCGATGACGGCACGTTTACCGGGACAGGGACTTGTGCGCTCCGAAATTCCCCGTATCAACCGCCGCGTCGCCTAAGCGCATCAAGGCTTTTGGTGTTATGGTATGAGCGGGTTTGTTTCACTGACTTTGCTGTAGCTTCGGCCCTGCTATGCAGGGCTTTTTGCTGTTCGGGAGAGGCGGAGCTTTGCCGCCATAGCAGGCTTGTTGCTTCGATAGGCTTGACCATTCCAAACATTCTCTGCCAAGTGGGGGCGAAGTGGGTGAAAGGCGTTTTGTACGCCGGATGAATGTGCTAAACGGGGCGGAACCCGGGGCATGACACCCGAAAGTCAAAGACGGTGAGGTTAAGGCGATATGATCGGCATCAAAGCAGGAGCCAAATTCATCAGTGTGGCTCTGTTGATGGCAGCACTCTCTGGATGTGGCGGAGACGGTGGTGCCGCTGACCAGACGGTGCCGCTAGAGAGCTACACACCTCAACAGATTTTTGAACGTGGCGAATTTGAACTGGCGCGCAGCCGTACCAAAGATGCTGCTTTCTACTTCTCTGAGATCGAACGTCTTTACCCCTATTCCGAATATGCCAAACAGGCGCTGATCATGCAGGCCTTTGCCAATCATCAGTCCAAGGACTATGAGGGCAGCCGGGGCGCCGCGCAGCGCTTTATTGATTTCTACCCCACGGATGAAGATGCCGCCTATGCGCAGTATCTTTTGGCTCTGAGCTATTATGATCAGATCGATGAAGTGGGGCGCGACCAGGGGCTGACCTTTCAAGCCCTGCAGTCGCTGCGCACGGTGATCGAGGTCTATCCTGATAGCGAATATGCGACCTCGGCAATTCTGAAATTCGATCTTGCCTTTGATCATCTGGCTGGCAAGGAAATGGAAATTGGCCGCTACTACCTGCGGCGTGGCCACTATACTTCGGCGATCAATCGGTTCCGGGTTGTGGTTGAGGATTTCCAAACCACCAGCCACACCGCCGAAGCTCTGCATCGTTTGGTCGAGGCCTATCTGTCATTGGGCCTAACCGAAGAGGCGCAGACCGCTGGGGCTATTCTGGGGCATAACTACCAATCCACTGATTGGTATGAGGACAGCTATAAACTGCTGACATCACAGGGGCTCAAGCTTAAGGATCGTGGCAGCAACTGGCTGAGCCAGATTTACCGTCAATCGGTCAAAGGGCGCTGGCTCTAACCTGCCTGCCGAGAGAACAAGGCGATATATCCGGCCATGCTGCGTGCACTCGATATTCGGGATCTTCTGATCATTGACCACCTGGAGCTGGCCTTTCAGCCGGGTCTGAACGTGTTGACCGGCGAGACTGGTGCGGGCAAGTCGATCCTGTTGGATTCGCTTGGCTTTGTTCTGGGCTGGCGTGGGCGTGCTGAACTGGTGCGCCAGGGCGCTGCACAGGGGGAGGTCATTGCCGAATTTGATCTTGGTTCCGAACATCCAGCCCATGCCATTCTGGAAGAAGCAGGCCTGCCGGGCGGCGAGGAACTGGTTCTGCGGCGGGTCAATACAGCCGATGGTCGCAAAACGGCCTGGGTCAATGACCGGCGCTGTTCTGGCGAGGTGTTGCGACGCCTTTCCGAGACCCTGGTCGAGCTGCACGGGCAGCATGATGACCGTGGGCTGCTGAACCCGCGCGGACATCGCTCCCTGTTGGATAGCTTTGCTTCCGTCTCTGATCTGTTGTCGCAGACCCGTACCGCCTGGAGCGCGGCAGCCAAGGCCCGCAAGGCTGCCGAGGCAACCCGGGCGGCACTGGAGGCCGTTCGGGCCGAAGAAGAGTTCCTGCGTCATGCGGTGGCGGAGCTTGATAAACTGGACCCTCAGGTTGGCGAAGATGAGGCTTTGGATGCAAAGCGCCGTCAGATGCAGCAGGCTGAGCGTATCCGCGGAGATATCGCCCGCGCCCATGCCTTGCTGAGCGAAGGTGCAGAGCCTTCTTTGGGCGAAGCGCAGCGCTGGCTCGAAGGGGTTGAGGGCGCCGAGGACACTGGTTTGACGGCGCCACTGAGCGCCCTGAGCCGCGCCATGGTCGAGCTGGGCGACGCGCAGGATGGTGTGTTACGGGTGCTGGAGGGGCTGGAGTTCAATCCTGGTGATCTGGAAGACTGCGAAGCGAGGCTGTTTGAAATCAGAGCCTTGGCCCGAAAATATGCAGTGCAACCTGATGAGCTTGCCACCCATGCGGATCAGCTGCGGGGGAAACTGGCTGCACTGGATGCCGGTGACCGTGACCTCTCCGATCAGGAGGCGGCACTGGCTCAGGCTGAGGCCGACTATCAGGCTCTGGCTGATCAGCTGAGTGCCGCACGCCGGGACAATGCCGCAGCGCTGGATCAGGCCGTTATGACGGAACTGGCCCCGCTGAAGATGGAGCGGGCGGTGTTCAAAACACTGATCGAGCAGGCCGAGGCTGGCCCTGAGGGCTATGACGCGGTGGCCTTTACGGTTGCAACCAACCCTGGCGCCCCCTCTGGGCCGCTCAACAAGATTGCCTCCGGCGGTGAGCTGAGCCGCTTTTTACTGGCGTTGAAAGTCTGCCTGCGTGGCAATGATCAAAGCAAGACCTTGATTTTTGACGAGATCGACCGCGGGGTTGGCGGCGCCACAGCAGATGCGGTGGGACGCCGACTAAAGTCTCTTGCGTCATCCGGCCAGGTCTTGGTGGTGACCCATTCTCCGCAGGTTGCCGCCCAGGGCGGGTTCCACTGGCGGGTGCAAAAACGGGTCGCAGAGGGCATTACCCTGTCCGAGGTTGTGCCTCTGGATCGTGAAGAACGGGTTGATGAAATTGCCCGGATGGTTTCTGGTGATACCATCACACCAGAGGCCCGCGCCGCCGCCCGCGCTTTGTTGCCAGGTTAGGGCTATGCTTTTGTGAGAATTTGGTTGGTAATAGACTGATCCCAACCAATTCTTTACGGTCTGTTTCTATTTTGGGTCGCGACGCTCAAAGCCATTTTACAGGATCCCTATGCCCGAGACGCAAGACTTCTCTCTGTCTGCCCAGTTTTCCAAATTGATGTCTGGCATGCGGGATCTTTGGCGGATCTTGTTGCATCGAGGGCCAAGCCAGTTTCAGTTCTGGATCATTGCGCTGCTGATTGGTATCAGCGCGGGCTTTGCGGCGCTGCTGTTTCGCAAGGGGATTTCAGCGCTACAGGCCTGGGTCTATGGCGCCGAAGATGCCAACTACTTGCATAGTTTTGCGGCTGATCTCCCCTGGTACTGGCTGGTGCTGATTGCCACCCTAGGGGGGCTGATTGTTGGCCTTATCCTTGACCGCTTTACGCCGGACGGGCGGGTGCGCTCGGTGGCAGATGTGATCGAAGGTGCCGCCCTGAATGAGGGGCGGCTGGAAACAAAGGCCGGGCTGGCCTCTGCGCTGGCCTCCTTTTTGACGCTCTCCACGGGCGGCTCTTCTGGACGTGAGGGGCCTGTTGTGCACCTTGCCGGGGTGATTTCGAGCTGGGTCAGCGACAAGATCCGCGCCGATGGCATCACCGGGCGGGACCTGCTGGGCTGCGCGGTTGCGGCAGCGGTTTCCGCCAGTTTCAATGCCCCGATTGCCGGGGCGCTTTTTGCGCTGGAAGTGGTCTTGCGCCATTTTGCCGTCCACGCCTTTGCCCCCATCGTGATTGCCTCGGTGGCGGGTACGGTAATCAACCGGCTGGCCTATGGCGATGTGACCGAATTCTCGCTGCAAACTCCGGGTGCGCTGCAATTCTATGTCGAGCTGCCTGCATTTCTGATGCTGGGAGTGATCTGTGGCCTGGTTGCCGTGGTTCTGATGCGGTCGATCTTTTTTGCCGATTCCGTTGGGGACGTTCTGCAACGGCGCTTGCGAATCCCACGCTGGCTGCGGCCTGCGATCTCCGGGCTGCTGCTGGGGGGCATTGCGATCTGGTACCCGCATATCATCGGGGTTGGCTATGAAACAATTGAGCTGGCGCTGACTGGTGGCTTGGTGTTGTCGCAGGCGCTGATTTTTGTAGTCGTCAAAACCGCCGCAGTGGCGATCACGATGGGCGGCCGCATGGGCGGCGGCGTTTTCTCGCCTTCTTTGATGATCGGTGCGGTGACCGGCCTGGCCTTTGGGTTGATTGCCACTGCCTTTCTTCCGGATGTCTCCGGCACCCATACGCTCTATGCTTATGCAGGGATGGGGGCTGTGGCCGCCGCGGTGCTGGGCGCGCCGATTTCGACAACCCTGATTGTTTTTGAACTAACCGGAGACTGGCAGATTGGCCTCGCGGTCATGGTGGCGGTTTCCATTTCAACCGCTTTGGCCTCACGTATGGTGGACCGTTCCTTCTTCCTCACCCAACTGGAGAAACGCAACATCCGCTGTGCGGCGGGTCCGCAGGCCTATCTTCTGGCATTGCTGAAATCCGATGCGGTGATGCGGCCGCTTGGGGATCCAAGCTGCGCCGCGCGCGAAGACTGCGAGGCTTTGTTGGAACAGGGGCTCAGTCTGGACAGTGGCTCTTCGCTGGAGGCCGCTTTGCCGGTGTTTGACCGTGCAGATGTGGCGTTTCTGCCTGTGGTCGCAGTGCAGGACGACGGTGGAGAGGAGCTGTTGGGGGCCATCTATCACCTCGACGCCCTGAAAGCCTATAACCGTGCATTGGTCGCGATTGCGGCAGAGGAACACAGCTAAATTGCTCATCTCCTACCTTGGCGGTAGGATTTGATAAGCCTTGGCGGTGAAACGGAGCGCAAAATCTCACCAAACACCTATGCAAGGGGCTGTTTTTCACGAGAAAGTTACAAAATGCGAGGTTTCTACATCACATATAGGTTAATTTTTTCTTTCTATTGATTAGGCGCTTGGATTGTCGGATTCTGTTTTTACGGTAATATTCGTTACCAAAGTACGGAAGGAACAACATGCGTGCTTTTCAAAGTGGTCCAGAAGAGGCTGCGCAAAGATTGGCTGTAGGCGAGCAGGACAAAGAAAAAGCTTCCTTGGAAGCATTGATTGACTATGCAATTCAATGCGCCATGGAGACCAATGTCTTTAGTGCAGATGAGAGACTAGACGATGTGCGGCGCAATTTGTGCCGGGCAGTTCTTTAAAACACCCTACCGATCCGGGTAAGGGTATCTACGATATCCTGCGACCAGTTCGGTCGCATCCGATGCTGTTTTACCAGCAGGTTTTCCTGCTCTGGCGTTTTGCAAGTCAACTTTGCCAGACCTAGGTAAGCGCTATCGGCTTTGGCATGCTCTGGGCTCGTGTTCCCGAGCTAGGTCAGTCTGCCAATGGCGTCTAGGCAGTGTTCCTTTCCCTAAATCCATTCTCGTAACAAAAAGCCGCGACAGATACCTGCCGCAGCTCTGGCCTGTGATGCGAATTTCGGGGGGAAACGACGGAGAGATCCTTATCTCAGATCTGCTCTACCTTAACCGAGTCGCTTATGTGAAAGGCGAGATAGCCTTTGATCTCAGAGACTTCGTCTTTAGGGTTCTCATAGCTCCAGACCATGTTTTCGGTCACGGAAGATTTGTTGACGATAGAGTAATAAGTGGCATCCCCCTTATAGGGGCAGTGGGTGGTTTTGTCGCTGGGATCCAGGAGGGCAGTGGCAATGTCTTCGCGCGGGAAGTAGATCACCGGATTGTGGCCGTCCTCGTCCAATTCCAGAGCCCGTGTGGATTCACCCAGAACGGCGCCGCCCGAACGGACGACCCAGGTGCCGGTGGCCTTGCGGATGCGGATATTGTTCATGTCTTCCCCCTGTTTTGTCACGTGGCACATCTCTATGCCCGATATATGTAACAATCTGTTATCAGATTGCTTTGGTAACGTCATCCAGCCATGATTGCGCGGCAGAACTGACGTCGGGGCCTAGTTTTGCAGCGGTCTCGGCATGATAGGCATTAAGCCAGTCCCGTTCGGCGTCCGTGAGCATCTCTTTCACGATCAGGCGGCGGTCAATCGGAGCATAGGTCAGGCCGCGCCAGCACAGCATGTCGCGTTCAGGATCGCTGGTGTCCAGTGCCGGGGCAGGCTCCACCACCAGAAGGTTTTCAATCCGAATGCCAAAGGCGCCTTCGCGGTAGTATCCCGGTTCATTTGACAGGATCATGCCCGGCTCCAGTGGCACCGTTGAGACCCGGCTCAAACGTTGCGGCCCTTCATGGACGCTGAGATAGGCACCAACCCCGTGGCCAAGACCGTGGTTGAAGTCTTGCCCTGCCAGCCATAGGGGCATTCTGCCCACCGCCTCGATGTCGCGACCGGCCAGACCCTTGGGCCAGCGCAGGCGTGACATTGCGATCATGCCCTGCAGAACTCTGGTAAAGGCGGCACATTCGTCCTGCCCAGGTGTGCCGATGGCTATGGTGCGGGTAATGTCGGTGGTACCGTCCAGATACTGGCCGCCGCTGTCCAGAACCAGCAGGTGCCCCGCTTCCAGGCGGCTATCGCTCTCCTCGGTGACGCGGTAGTGCATTACCGCACCGTTTTCGCCGGTGCCTGAGATGGTCTCAAAACTAATGTCACGTAAGGCAGGGTCACGGCGACGCAGGTTCTCAAGCCGTGTAGCCACTTCCATCTCGGTGATGCTTCCGGGGGCTTGGGCGTCCAGCCAGCACAGCAGCTCCACAACTGCGGCGCCATCCCGCAGGTGGGCTGCAGCAGAGCCTGCGATCTCGGCAGCGTTTTTGCGCGCCTTGGGCAGGGCACAGGGGTCGCCCACGGCAACAAGATTGTCACCCAGAGTATCGGCAACACTCTGCGGCAGGCTGTTGGTGTCTACAGCAACATTGCCCTTCAGCGCGGCTACGGCTGGTAAGAATTCATTCGGCTCATGGCAGGTGACACTTGCTGGCAGATGGTCGCCAATCTGGTGCAGTTTCTCCGTTGCCATGAAGAGATCTACCCGGGCGTCATCGTGCAGGATGGCAAAGCCATGCGCCACCGGGTTGCGCGCAATATCGGCGCCACGGATGTTCAACAGCCACATGATGCTGTCCGGCAAGGTGATCAGCGCTGCCGTCTGGCCCGCCTCACACAATCCTCGGGCGAGGCGGTCACATTTCTGCGCTCCGGGCTCGCCGGCATAGTCCAAGGCATGGGGCAGAACCGGGTTCATGGGCGGTGCGGGCTGGTCTTCCCAGATCCGGTCGATGAGGTTGTCACATTGCACAAGTTCAATGGCCGTACCTGCCAGCTCTTGTGTCAGGGTTTTGATCTGCGATGCAGCATGTAGCCAGGGATCAAAGCCGATCTTGCCACCCTGGGGCAGTTGTTCCTTGAGCCAGCTGCCTAGCTGTACCTCGGGCCAGGGTACCGCGGTAAAGAGATCTGCAACCTGACGCTTGACCTGGGTGCGATAGCGGCCGTCGATGAAGACCCCGGCGGAATTCTTGAGCACCGCACAGAAACCGGCAGAGCCGGTGAAACCGGTGAGCCAGCTGAGCCTCTCGTCTCGCGGAGCCACATATTCGCCCTGATGCGCATCGGCACGTGGGACGAGAAAGCCGTCCAAACCTTCTCGGCTCAGCTCAGCGCGCAGCGCTGCAAGCCGAGGTGGTCCCTGTTCTGGGCGTGCGGTGACTTCGAAACTCTGAAACATGGACAGTCTCCTTCACGAGAGTAGAGGCAAGATAGGGGTGGCAGAAACAGCAGCTATGGAACGGAATAGGTGAGGCTTTTACCTGAAGGATCACAAGGTCGATCCATCGAGCCGCACTACTTGTTTCAAACAACAAGAAATCTTGCAAGGGGGCTGACCGCTGTGCTGGTCAGGCGACGCGAGCGCTCCCGCCCGCAGTCAAAGCACCAAAGATGCTGTTCCTGCCGTTGGGCCTGGCGCCGCGCTGTCGCGCGGCGCGGTACCGCCTCTGGCCTGCCTGGAACCAGCAGCCGAGAAACCGGGTGAACCCAGCGATCTGTCACAGCCGCAGCGCGCGTGAGCGCGCTGCCAGGCCCAAGGCTTTGGGGCGCATCTGTGATGCGTCTTAAAGGGGCGGGAGCCCCCCCTTTGATATGGTGGGGGCAGGCTGGGAAACAGTGTCGCCGGTAATTGGGGAGGGTTAGCTGACCTTGCGGATCCCCATGACACGGGCACGGGCGCGCGGATCGCTGTCAAACAGCGCAGCCAGTTGTTCCGTCATGGCGCCTGCGAGCTGCTCCACATCGGTGATAGTCACGGCGCGATCATAGTAACGGGTCACATCATGGCCAATCCCAATGGCCAAAAGCTCGACCTGTTTGCGCCGCTCTACCATGGCGATCACATCCCGCAGGTGCTTTTCCAGATAGTTTGCCGGGTTCACGGAGAGGGTGGAATCGTCCACCGGCGCCCCGTCAGAGATTACCATCAGGATCTTGCGCGCTTCCTGGCGCGCGGTCATACGCCGGTGCGCCCATTCCAGCGCCTCGCCGTCGATGTTTTCCTTCAGCAGCCCTTCTTTCATCATCAGACCGAGATTGGGCCGCACCCGCCGCCAGGGGGTATCGGCGGATTTATAGATAATGTGGCGCAGATCATTCAGACGACCGGGCATCTGTGGGCGCCCGTCATTCAGCCAGGCCTCGCGCGCCAGCCCGCCCTTCCAGGCGCGCGTGGTGAAGCCGAGGATTTCGACCTTGACGTTGCAGCGCTCCAGGGTCCGGGCCAGAACATCGGCGCAGATGGCGGCGATGGAAATGGGCCGCCCGCGCATCGAGCCGGAGTTATCCAGCAAAAGCGTCACCACGGTATCGCGGAACTCGGTGTCTTTTTCGCGCTTGAACGACAGCGGCGTTGTCGGGTTGGCAATCACCCGGGCCAGACGGCCGGCATCCAGAATGCCCTCCTCGAGATCAAACTCCCAGGAGCGGTTCTGTTGCGCCTGCAGGCGGCGCTGCAACTTATTGGCCAGACGGCTGACGGCGCCCTTAAGCGGCTCCAGCTGCTGATCAAGATAGGCGCGCAGACGCTCCAGCTCAGCCGGTTCGGCCAGTTCTTCAGCGGCGATCTCTTCGTCATTGACGTCCAAGAACACCTTATACTCTGGGTCAGCCTCAGAAACCGGGGGGGGAGGCGGCGGATCCAGCGGTGCCTCTCCATCGGGCATCTCGGTTTCTTCCGCCAGCTCCTCGTCGGCCATCTCATCCATCGAGACCTGGGCCTGGCTTTCGTCCTGCTGCTGTTCCTGAGCCTGCTCGGCATCCGCCTCGGCCTGCTCGTCGTCAGAGTCATCCTCACCATTGCTGTCGGGATCAGGCTGCTCTTCGGCGTTGTCTTCGGCCTCGTCGTCCTGATTGTCGTCCAGCTCATCCGGGTCGTCGCCCAGCTGATCACCATAGCCGAGATCGGCAATGACCTTGCGGGCGAATTTGGCAAATTCCGACTGATCGGCGATCTTGTCGTCGAGGTTCTCCAGCGTCTCACCAGCCTGGGATTCAATGAACCCGCGCCACAGCTCCATCACATTGTCCGCGCCCTGAGGCAGCGGGCGACCCGTGGCCAGGTGGCGCACCAGATAGCCGGCCGAGGCCGCCAGCGGCGCCTCAGAGGAGCTTTTCATCTGGTCATAGCCGCGCCGGATGGCCTCGTTGCGGATCTTGACGTCGATGTTGGAGGCGGTGCCGGGCATATGCCGCGCACCCATGGCTTCGCAGCGGGCGGTTTCCATTGCCTCATACAGATCACGCGCCATTTCCCCCTGCGGGGTGTATTTGGCGTGGGTGGCGTCGTCGTGGAACTTGCGGCGCAGCGCCAGCGCATCGGCGGTGCCGCGCGCCAACAGAACCTCTTCGCGGGTCATGCGGCGGGAGACCTGCGGCAGGCGCATATTGTCGCCAGAGACACCCGAAGGGTCGACGGTGTAGGAAACGCTCAGTTCGGGATCATTGGCCATGACCTTGGTGGCCTCGGCGAGGGCCTTTTTGAACGGATCCGCTGGGTTGTCGTTTGGCTTTTTCATAATCGCACCCTGTGCTCGGTAGAAGCATCCCGCCAAGTGCAGCTTATGTCCAGCCTTCTATGTCAGAGCGAAGGGCGGTGTCCGGCCGCGGGCGGAAACGAAGTGCCCGCCTATGGGGGCGGTCGGGCACTGCCCGGCGTTGCCGCCGGGCGGGACTGCGTCTTATCCCAGCGAAACGCTGGCGGCGCTTTCGGGCAGCTCTTCGTCAAAGCAACGCTGGTAGAATTCGGCAACAGTCTGGCGTTCCAGCTCGTCACATTTGTTCAGGAAGCTGAGGCGGAAGGCATAGCCTACATCGCGGAAGATCTCGGCGTTCTGTGCCCAGTTGATCACGGTACGGGGGCTCATCACGGTCGACAGATCGCCATTCATGAAGGCAGTTCGGGTCAGATCCGCGACAGTGACCATCTGGCTGATGCTCTTGCGGCCTTCGGCGGTGTTGTAATGCGGCGTCTTGGACAGAACGATGGCGGTCTCGGCGTCATGGCTGAGGTAGTTCAGCGTTGCCACCAGCGACCAGCGGTCCATCTGGGCCTGGTTGATCTGCTGGGTGCCGTGATAGAGGCCGGTTGTGTCGCCCAGACCAACAGTGTTGGCAGTTGCAAACAGACGGAAGAACGGGTTCGGGGTGATGATCTCGTTCTGGTCCAGCAGTGTGAGCTTGCCGTCATGCTCCAGAACACGCTGGATCACGAACATCACATCGGCGCGGCCGGCGTCATATTCATCAAAGACAATCGCAACCGGGTTGCGCAGAGCCCAGGGCAGGATGCCCTCGTGGAATTCCGTCACCTGCTTGCCGTCGCGCAGCTTGATCGCATCCTTACCGATCAGGTCGATCCGGGAGATGTGGCTGTCGAGGTTGACCCGAACAGAGGGCCAGTTCAGACGTGCGGCGACCTGTTCGATATGGGTCGATTTGCCTGTGCCATGGTAGCCCTGGATCATCACGCGACGATTGTGGCTAAAGCCCGCCAGGATGGCCATGGTGGTGTCGGGGTCGAACTTATAGGTGGGATCGATCGCGGGGACGCGGTCAGAGCCTTCGGCAAAACCTTTGATGGTCATGTCGGTATCGATGCCAAAGACATCGCGCACCGAAATGGGGTCGGTGGGTTTTGCATTCATATCCAGCATGCCGTCGGTCATCACAGTCGATCCTTGTTCCTCTCCCGCCGATTGCGGGGTCAATCCGTGGGATTGGTGCCTGATCTTGCGGTGAAGGGCAAGAGGCAGAGTAGGGGGCGGCCAAATAACGTGATGTTGCAGGTGGAACTGGCCTTATCAACGGTCTGACATTTGAACCATTGACGCGCAAAAGCGACAAAACGGCACAAAAAAGGGCAGCTCTTGCTGCCCCTTCTGTTTTTACCTGTCTGGATCGCAAAGCGCTATTTGAAGCTGCGGCTGTCCTTGATCTGATCCCAGGCCCAGCGGACCTCCTGCAACTGCTCTTCCTGGCTGCGGTCGCCGCCGTTCATGTCCGGGTGCAGCACCTTGATCAGCTTTTTATAGGCCTTGCGGATATCGGCCTTGGTCCAATCATCCTTGGCTTCCAACAGTTCCAGTGCCTTGCGCTCGGTTGCCGGCAGGCGACGCCCCGTCGCGCCGGAACGCCCCGGATTCTGGGTCGCATTGCCGCCAAGCACCTGATGAGGGTCTTCAATGCCCAGACGGGCCCAGGCGCGGGCCTCGGGGTCGCCCATGGGTTTGGTCTGGCGCTCCCAGACCTTGTCCTTGGACTGCTGGGCGTTCAGCTCGGCCTCTGTGGTGCCCTGGAAGAAGTTCCAGTGGTTGTTGTACTCGCGGACATGTTCCTGGCAGAACCAGAAAAAGTCATCGAGTACATCTGGGGCCTTGGGCGCGCGGAACTTTCCGGGTTCGTTGCAGCCTTCTTTGTCACAGACCCGCACAGAGGTCTCGGAGGCACCGGTTGCAGCCCGGCGTCCTCTTGGGTTTTTCTTTTTTGCAGAACTGACGGACATATCGAAACCGAAAGGATCTGATTTACTCATGGGGTGCACCTTCTCGACGCAACTACTCGACTCGGAGGCAGCAGTTTAGTCTAAGGGGCGGCAGATTGAAGGGGGGGAGAGAAATAAAAATGAGGATGAGCGGAATATGAGCATTCGTGTTGAAATGGAACAGCGGCTGCAGGCGGCGTTTGAGCCCACTGAGCTGGAGGTTGTTGACGACAGCAACAGCCATATTGGCCATGCAGGGCATGATGGCAGCGGAGAAAGTCACTTTAATGTGAGGATCCGCGCGGCTAGCTTTGCCGGGCAAAATCGGGTGCAGCAGCACCGTGCCGTGCATAGGGCACTGGGCGATATCGTGCCGCGCATTCACGCGCTGGCACTGGATATCGGCAGCGAGTGATCTGACAGATCAGGCTGGGTTGGCAGAGTTGTCTGGGCTTGGTTGAGCCCAGACACTTGCAGGCGCAGAGTCTATTCGTCGTTTGAGTTCTGTAGCTTGGCGCGGGCTTTGAGTGCGGCAGTCATGCCAGAGACCGGGCTCAACTCTTCGACGCCATCATCAGCCTGCATGCTGGCAGCCCCCAGGCCCGGAACCTGGGTAGCCCCGGATGGGGCCTCTGGATCACCCGCGGTTGCGGTCAAAACCGCAGCTGCAGGGGCAGTGGCGGCCTGTGTTTCCACCGCTGGGGCATTGCCTTCGGGCGGGACAGTTGCAGCAAGGGGCTGCGCAGTGGCGTCGGAGGTCTCTTGCAGCGCACGGCGGAACACCAGCACATTGCGCCAATTGGTGGTGGATCCGGTCAGACCGGAGCGCTCATCCGAGGGCAAGAGCTCGGCGCGTTGATATTCCCAGCCTTCAGCGGCCATTTCATTGAGGGTTATCTCAACCGAATTGGCAAACCGGCCCTCAGCGGATTTGACACCCTTGGCCTTGGTGCCCTTATGGGGGGCGGGAACAACTTTATACTCAAACGCCTGCATCATGGCCTCCTGACTTCCGGCGCAGGTTTAACCTATGCGCGCAGGGGGTCAAGTCTGGCTTCGCTGACTATGGGGCACTTCAGCCGCAAGCCTAGGAGCTGCGGCTTCAGTAAGTGCTAAACGGGGGTTACTATTTTGCCGCCAGCTGGGCCAGTGTTAGGCAGACCTGCAGCGAGGCGGCCATGTCCTGCACCGAGACCCATTCCAGGGGCCCGTGAACACATTGCATGCCGCAGAAGATGTTAGGTGTTGGAACGCCCATTTCTGTCAGGCGCGAGCCATCGGTGCCGCCCCGGATGGGGACCGAGATCGGCTCAATTCCATTGGCACGACAGGCTTCCAGCGCCAGATCGACCGGGGTCATGTCCTCTTCCAACCAATAGCGCATATTGCGGTATTGCGGATAGATTTCGCAGGTGATTTCAGCGCGTGGCTCGGAGGCCTGCACCGCTTCGCATACCCTACGCAGCAAATCCCCCTTGGCTTTCAGACCCTCGCGTTCAAAATCACGCAGGATCAGTTTGATTTCCATCTCCGACGAGCCTCCGGCCATATCGGTGACATGCAGGAAGCCCTCGCGCCCATCGGTGGTTTCCGGCGTCATCGTCGCCTGCGGTAGTGTCTGCACGATTTTTGAAGCCAGATGCGCAGCATTGACCATCTTTTCCTTGGCCCAACCAGGGTGGATCGAAACGCCCTTGATACTGACAACCGCACGATCCGCCGAGAAGCTCTCGTAGATCACTTCGCCCAGATCGCTGCCATCCAGCGTATAGGCAAAATCAACCCCCAGATCCTGGGGTAGCTTGGCATCCACGCCACGGCCGATTTCCTCGTCCGGGGTAAAAGCAATGCGGATCGGTCCATGGGGGATGTCGGGGTTTTCAATCAGGTGGCGCGCCAGGGTCATCACGATCGAGACCCCGGATTTGTCATCCGCCCCCAGTAGCGTCAGGCCGGAGGCGGTGACCAGATCGTGGCCTTCCTTACCCGCCAGATAGGGGTGATCCTGAGGCGACAGCACCAGATCGGGATTGTCAGGAAAACCGATGTCGCCGCCGTTGTAGCCCTTGATGACACGGGGTTTTACGCCAGCGGCATTGAATTGCGGCGCGGTATCTACATGGGCGAGAAAGCCAACCGTGGGGCCTTCAACAGTGCCCGGAACGGTCGCCAGAACCGTGCCGTAATCCGTCAGGGTAACATCCTGCGCCTCGATTCCCTTCAGCTCCTCTACCAGCAGGTTCGACATGTCGAACTGGATCGCAGTGCTGGGAGAGGAGGGCGAGTTTTCATCGCTTTGGCTGTCAATGGCGGCATAGCGGACCAGACGGTCCTGAAGCTCTTGATTGAAATTATCTTGCATGAGATCTCCTAGGATTTGGCACGAGCAAAGCCTGTAGGACAGGCAAGGTCAAGACGGGTGTTGTGGTTGAGGAATGTGATATAGGTACGCGCATTGCGGGCGATTTCGGAGCCATGATGAAAGTTTTGCAAAATATTGATATGAAAACCTATAATCGCTGGTTTGAGCAGATGCCGGTTGATCTACAGGTTTCCACCGCCGTTGCCTTGGGAAACCGGGCGGCCAAAAGGGCGATGCTTGGTTTTCTCACTAAATTACTCGCAGAGAAAGACGGTGCCATCGTCGCTTTGAGACTATTTCGGCATCTGCTGTTCTCAGAGAGTAGGGGGCGTGGCGATCTTGTTGAGGAAGTCCAAGCGAACCGAGCATGGCTAACTGGTATTGATCGGAAGCAGGTGTTGAGCACGCCTGTCTCAGCAGGCATCAGAGCCACTATGGATGCCGTAGAATTGGCAAAACCAACGGGCGACGGCGGTATTTCGCCATTGGGGCTTGCCTTCATGGTGCACGCGGCAACCTCCAAGGCAGGCGACAGTTGGGACGGAGCTAAGGTTGCAAAGGCCATGGTTTGGTTGGAATTTCAAGAAGACCGAGGATTAGTTGACAACAAAGAAGATCTGTTGACGGCACCATTGTTTCACGAATTGACTGAGGTCTATGGCGTGCTTTGGGCTGAAGTAAGTGCTGGATTGTCGAAACGCGCCGGTTTCGGGTTCTGGGTTCGGTGGCTGGAAGCTGCTTTGAAAGGGAAACCACTGACCGGAGATTGGGACAGCCACTGGCAGCTGATGCAGGACATCGCGCTGATCGACCCCGAGGATTGGGGCGAGGGCAAAGAACAAGACGCCATCCGCGTGGCGGGGATCATCGACCTCATCACCCAGAAACACGCATTGCGGCAGGAAGTGGCGCGGGCGAAGCAGGCGCTGGAGAATGAGACATTCAACGCCATGTCGTTGGGTCGACATCGCGATAACATGCCCGATGACATGCCACCCTCGCGCATTGTGGAATATCGCGCCCGGCTGCAAGAGTTAGAGACTGCCTTAGATGAGGTGGACGCTGCCCTAGAACCGCCCATCCCTGACGTCGAGGTCTTGGAAGAAGCCACCGGACGCCTTTGGGCTATTTGGGAGAAGATCAAGAAATATCCTGTTGCCCTAGCCTTTGTCACTTTGATCGGGGCAGCGGCAACTGGTGCGGCAGGCCAAGCCGGTGTGCGCGGTATGGATTGGTTTTTCGATCAAGGAATGCCGCAGTTGATACGCGGATCGAAAGACATCGCGCCAAAACCAAGCGCGGCACCCAAGCCACAACAGGGCTGGGAGAAACCGTCGGTGGATCTCTAAGGGGCTGCCCGGTCTGGCGACTGGGCGAGACAAAACAAAAAAGGCGCCCCGGTTGGAGCGCCTTTGGGTGTGAATGGCTTGGCCTTAGCCCAGTTTTTTGGCAACCAGCTCGTTTACCGCCTTGGGATTGGCCTTGCCGCCGGTGGCTTTCATCACCTGACCGACAAACCAGCCTGCCAGTTTGGGGTTTTGTTTGGCTTTTTCCACCTGTGCGGGATTGTCGGCGATGATCTGATCCAGTGCCGCCTCGATGGCGCCGGTATCTGTCACCTGCTTCATGCCGCGCTCTTCAACGATCTGAGCCGGGTCACCGCCCTCGGTGTAGACGATCTCAAACAGGTCCTTGGCGATCTTGCCAGAAATGGTTTCAGCCGAAATCAGTTCCACAACGCCGCCCAGTTGCGCTGGGGTGACCGGGCAGTTGGCGATGTCTTTTTCATCCGCTTTCAGGCGGCCGAACAGCTCGTTGATGACCCAGTTTGCAGCCAGCTTGCCGTTGCGCCCCTCAGCCACGGCCTCAAAATAGGCGGCAGATTCCACATCGGCGGTCAGCACCGAGGCGTCATAGTCACTGAGGCCAAAATCGGTGACAAACCGGGACTTCTTGGCGTCGGGCAATTCCGGCAGATTGGCGGCGATATCATCCACCCAGGCCTGCTCGATCTCCAGCGGCAGCAGGTCGGGATCGGGGAAATAGCGGTAATCATGCGCTTCTTCTTTTGAGCGCATGGTGCGGGTTTCGCCCTTGTCCGGGTCATACAGACGGGTTTCCTGGTCGACCTCACCACCGGCCTCGATGATGGCGATCTGGCGACGGGCCTCTACCTCGATGGCCTGCTGGATAAAGCGCATGGAGTTCATGTTCTTGATCTCGCAGCGGGTGCCGAGATGGGAGAAATCCTGGGTTTCCTGATACTTCTCGTATTGGCCGACCCGGCAGACCGAGACGTTGACATCGGCACGCAGGTTGCCGTTTTGCATGTTGCCATCACAGGTACCCAGGTAACGCATGATCTGGCGCAGCTTGGCGATATAGGCGGCGGCCTCTTCGGGACCGCGGATGTCGGGGCGGGAGACGATCTCCATCAGGCAGACGCCGGTGCGGTTGAGGTCGACAAAGGACATGTTGGGATCCATGTCATGGATCGATTTGCCTGCGTCCTGTTCCATGTGGATGCGTTCCACCCGCACATTGCGGGCAGTGCCGTCGCCCAGTTCCACCAGCACTTCGCCTTCGCCCACGATGGGGTGATAGAGCTGCGAGATCTGATAGCCCTGCGGCAGGTCGGGGTAGAAGTAGTTCTTGCGGTCAAAGGCGGACCAGAGGTTGATTTCGGCCTTCAGACCCAAACCGGTACGCACCGCCTGTTCAACGCAGTATTCGTTGATGACGGGCAGCATGCCGGGCATGGCCGCATCAACAAAGGAGACATTGGAGTTCGGCTCGGCACCAAATTTGGTCGAAGCGCCAGAGAAAAGTTTGGCATTGGAGCTGACCTGGGCATGGACTTCCAAGCCGATGACCAGTTCCCAGTCATGTTTGGCGCCCGAAATCACCTTGGGCTTGGGGAGTTCATATGTCAGGTCGAGCATCTCGCACCGGCTCCTTTAATCACGTTTGCAAAGCGTTCTAGGCCAGCGGGCCAAGCGGGGCAAGAGGATAAGGACCGGGACAAAGGTCAGGAGAGGGGCAGGGCGCCTCCCCTGATTGCTGCGTGATCACATTGAAAGGTTGCAACATAGGTTTGTGTCGCTGCTAGACGGGGATAAAATGGCGCCGGTCATGCCGGAGTGCGCGCAGGGAAAACAGCTGGAAGGCGATGAAGATCGGCACAAAGAACTCTGGAAACAGCGCCAAGGGATAGGCATTGATTACATTGGGATTGTCAAAGGCCATGAGTTGCAAAGCCCCTGCGGAAGTCACGATACCAAGGCTTACTGCAATAACAAAGTCCGCCAGACCAATAAGGCTGGCCTGTCGTACCAGGGCCTCGGCTTTGACGTCGCCGCGAGCCAAGGCCCGATGTGCCTTGATCGCTGCAAGACCTGCCATGATATCGCCAAGACCCGCAGGCAGCGCGAATTGCCAAGGGATGGCTCCCATGGCCCAACCTAGCAGGAAAATTCCGCCCATAAGCCGAAAGCTCTGGAAAGCAATAAGGTGACTATGGTCCAGACCGGAGAGCACTTGGCGTCCGGTTTGCGTACCGCGGCCAAGCAACCAAAGCAGAGTGGCGCCGCCCAGAAGAGGCATCAATGCATAGGGCGGATCGCTGAGCTCTACCGGAGGCATTAATATGCCGGTTTTGGCCAGGGGCACAACGATGGCATACCAGAGCCCTAGAATTGTAACGACAAGACCTGCGGCTAGGGCTGTGCGTCGTTGTGAAAGGCCTGCGCGTTTGGCGCCGAGCACCACAAGGCCAGTGGCGGTTGCAGGTAGGATCACTGCAAAGGCCTGTGTGTAAAAGACTGCTATGGGTTCGAACATCTTGGGCTCCAAGTTGCGGGGTGATTATTGTGACTTCATAAAGTGTAGTCACTTTCATTTATGCAGTGACTTCACATTTGCAAGTCACGAGGCTAGATTTATGAGATGACTAATCTGACACGCGACAATTGCCCTGTGCAGCGGGCGACCAATGTGATGGGCGACCAGTGGTCCCTGCTGATCCTGCGTGAGTTTTTCTTGGAAGGTCCGCGGCGGTTCCAGGATCTACAGGATGTTTTGAAGCTGTCGCCCAACACGCTTTCGGTCCGGTTGCGCAAACTGGAACAGGGGGATGTTCTGGAGCGTCGGCTCTATTCTCAAAACCCGCCTCGGTCTGAGTATCATTTGACGGAGGCAGGCAAGGCGCTGGCACCCGTGCTGTCTGCACTGCGACACTGGGGCGAGATGCATACCCAGGATTTGCCACCAAATAAGCCCTGAACTTGGCAGGCAGCAGAGCAGGTGATTGCAAAGGTGCAAGCTAACCCTTGGCGCGGCTCTGCAGCACCGCTAAGAAGATCGCCCGAGCAGAAAAAAGAGGACGCATTCTTGGAAACCGCAGCCCGTATTGCCCAGACCATCGCCCGTGAAATTGGTGCCGCTCCAAATCAGGTGAACAGTGCCGTGACCCTGTTGGATGAGGGGGCAACTGTGCCCTTTGTGGCGCGTTACCGCAAAGAGGCGACGGGCGGGCTGGATGACACGCAGTTGCGGACCCTGGCGGAACGGCTGTCCTACCTGCGGGAGTTGGAAGCGCGGCGGCTGGCAATTTTTGACTCGATCAAATCGCAGGACAAGCTGACGGATGACCTGGCGGCGTCCATTGCCAAGGCAGAAACCAAGGCGCAATTGGAAGATATCTATCTGCCCTATAAGCCCAAGCGCCGCACCAAGGCGATGATTGCGCGTGAAAATGGGCTGGAGCCTTTGGTGGAAGCCATTCTGAGCGACCACAGTGCAGACCCGGAAGCTCTGGCCGTGGGCTATCTTACCGAGGCGGTGCCGGGCACCAAGGAAGCCTTGAACGGTGCGCGCGATATCCTGATCGAGCGGATGACTGAAAACGCTGGGCTGCTGGGGCGCCTGCGGCAGTTTATGCAGGGAGAGGCGCGGCTGACCGCGCGGGTTGTTGAGGGCAAGGAGCAAGAGGGTGCCAAGTTCTCTGACTATTTTGACCATACTGAACGCTGGGCGGATGTGCCGTCGCACCGGGCTTTGGCGATGCTGCGCGGCTCCAATGAAGGGGTGTTGACGCTGGATATTGGTCCTGAGCCAGAAGAGGGGGTGGGGCGCGCCGAGAGCATGGTTGCGGCTGAACTGCAGGCCGGCGGCACGGGGCCGGGGGATAAGTGGCTGCGCAAGGTGGCTGGCTGGACCTGGCGGGTGAAGCTGAGCCTGTCGATGATGCTGGAGCTGATGGCGGATTTGCGGGCGCGAGCACAAGAGGATGCCATTCAGGTTTTTGCCCGCAACCTCAAGGATCTGCTTTTTGCAGCGCCAGCCGGTGCGCGACCGACACTTGGGCTGGACCCGGGCATTCGCACCGGCGTCAAGGCGGCGGTGGTTGATGCAACCGGGAAACTGGTGGCCACAGAGACGGTCTATCCCTTTCAGCCAAAGAATGATCTGCGCGGCGCCCAGGTCAGCATCCTGAAACTGATCGCAGAACATGGTGTCGAGCTGATTGCCATCGGCAATGGCACCGCCAGCCGTGAGACCGAACGGATGGTGGCAGAGGTGATCAAACATCTGCCTGCCAAGGTGAAGAAACCCACCAAGGTGGTGGTCTCTGAAGCCGGGGCCTCGGTCTATTCCGCATCCGAGCTGGCGGCGCGGGAGTTTCCCGATCTGGATGTATCCCTGCGGGGGGCGGTATCAATTGCCCGGCGGCTGCAGGATCCGCTGGCGGAATTGGTCAAGATCGAGCCTAAGAGCATTGGTGTGGGCCAATACCAGCATGACGTTGACCAGCACCGTCTGTCCAAATCACTGGAGGCCGTTATTGAAGACGTTGTGAACGGTGTTGGGGTTGATCTCAACATGGCCTCTGCGCCTCTGCTGGCCCATGTGTCTGGGCTGGGGCCAGGGCTGGCAGAGGCCATCGTGGCTCACCGGGATTTGAATGGAGCCTTTGCCTCCCGCCGGGAGCTGTTGAAAGTGGCGCGGCTGGGGCCCAAGGCCTTTGAGCAATGTGCGGGTTTCCTGCGCATTCGCGACGGCAAAGAGCCGCTTGATGCCTCCTCTGTGCACCCAGAGGCCTATAGCGTTGCCCGCCGGGTGGTGGCGGCCTGTGGGCGCGATATCCGTCAGATCATGGGCGATGACACTGCCCTGAAGGGGCTGCGAGCAGAGCAGTTTGTGGATGAGAGTTTTGGCCTGCCAACTGTACGCGATATTTTTGCCGAGTTGGAAAAGCCAGGGCGCGATCCGCGTCCCTCTTTTGTGACTGCAAGTTTTGCCGAGGGTGTCGAGACCATGCAGGATCTGAAACCAGGCATGGTTTTGGAAGGTACCGTCACCAATGTTGCCGCCTTTGGCGCCTTCGTGGATATTGGCGTACATCAGGATGGATTGGTGCATGTCAGCCAGTTGGCGGATAAATTTGTCAAAGACCCCCATGAGGTGGTGAAGACTGGCCAGGTGGTCAAGGTGACCGTGACCGAGGTGGATGTCAGCCGCAAACGGATTGCTCTGACCATGCGCAAAGATGGCGGTGCCTCTGCGCGCGAGGATCGCAACGCGCGCGGTGAGGCACGTTCCAACACCAAGGGGCGTGGAGCCCCTTCGCGCGGGAGCGGCAAAGGAGGCGGTGCAAAACGCGGTGCCATGACCGCTTCTCCCAAATCTGACAAACCCCAGACCGGGGCCTTGGGGGCGGCTCTTTTGGATGCCTTCAAGAAGACCTGAGGTTGCTGTCTGGAGAAGCGGGGGGAGGGGCGGAAGGCTGGGAAGGTCTCCGCACCTTTACTTGAAAACGGGGTTTTGCCTGCAAAGAAGAGCAGGGGGCTCTGCCCCCTCGCGCCCTTGGCGCTCACCCCCGGAATATTTTAGGAAAGATGAAACAGGGTGGCCAGATGGAGGTGGAAGCGCGCCTTTTCAGCTCGTTAGGCGGGCAGCAGGTCAAACCCCTCGGGGGTGAAAGAGATCTTATGTCCGCTTTCGATCTCATCGCGAAAAATATGGGTTAGGCATTGCAAGGCCTTGGCCTGACCATGGGCCGCAAAGCGGCGCAGCGAGGTGATGCGGGCGTTATTGTCAAATCCTTCGCAGGCATGGGCCCAGATCAAGGGATGCAACTCACGCAGATGACTGCGCACCAGCCAGCGGGCGGCCTTGGAGATCTCGATCCTGTTTAGATTGGCCGCTGCGCTGCTTCCCAGAGCATTGGGCAGGGTGACAGCGCAATAGGCTGCGAGCAGATTGATCATCTCCTGGCTCGGATCGGTGCAGAGAATATCCTGCAGCCCATCCAAAAAGAATTTGTGATCAACCCTGGCGCAGGCCTGTTCGTCGATGGCCATGGCATCAAAGTAGACCCAGGCGTATCCGCCAGCGCCCCATTGATCTTGGGTCCGGGCGGCCGTGCGACGGGCCTCCAGCTCTAGGGCTGCATAGGAGCCATTGGCGCGTGGCAGCATCTGGGCGCCCAGAGCGCGCATTGGTCGCGGATTATCAGGGGCCTGATCAATCAGGGCGCCATAGGCATCTGCAACATCCATAGTGTCTGCGCTTTGCCCGGCAAACAGGGCACATTGAGCTGCCGACAGAAAAGCGCTGTCGCGGCTTTGATCCTTGAGCGGTGTGAGCAGGGCTGCAGCGCGTTCAAAATGGGCATTTGAGCGGCGAAGCTGAGCTTCTTGTTGGGTTTGACTCGGCAAGGCCTCTGCAGCGGCTGCGCGCCAGGTCCAGGCGATATCAATATGGGCCTGGGCGACAATTGCCGTCAGGTAGATGTCTTTGGGGTGGTCGCGCCGCAGGGTTTCCAGAGCCATGACACCGTCAATGAGGACGGGATTTTCGCCAGATCTTTGTCGTGCAGTTTTACCCTTGGTCCTGCCCATGTTTGACAGGCCTGCCTTGGTGTTGTGATCCTGAAGCGCGTGTTCCACCGCGTTCACCACATCCGAACGGGCGCCATAGGCGAGAAGGTCAGCTTCGGGCAGGCCGCCACCTGTGCGGCTCTGGTTTTTGTCGGCGGCGCGGATCAGATTGGAGAGTTCAGGCCAGCGCTCCTGGCGGGCCAGGAACTGACCTTTGTCCTGTAGGCATTGGCGGTTTTGGCTGTTGGGGCAGTCGTTGAGAATCGGAATTTGCAGCTTTTGTGCAAAGCTGTTCGCGTCTGTCTCACTCTCGGGTTGTTCAGCAGCTGTCGGTGACTGCTGCTCTGATACTGGCGCGATCACATCCTCTGCCTGGCCGGAGAGCTGATCTGAGGGGCTAGCATTCTGCAGCTGCGCCTTCTCAGCGCGGAGGCCGGAGGCGCCCGAGAAGCTGGTCGCGACCCAGGCTGGGAATTCCTTGTGCAGCCTGGAGAGGTGCGTCCACATTTGGGTGTGAGGTTTGAGCATTCAAAATCCTGCAGGTTGGCAGCTAGTCCGATAAGGCTCAAAATGATTGCTCAATGCGGCACAATCGTGGCGGCGATGGGGTTATTGCCGTTAGGAATTGGGAAATGACGTGGCAGAGTGAGGTGCCTAGATAACGGTAAAGTGATGCCGTTCGCTGGGAATGTCTTTCGCGCTCAGGTTGTTTTCGAGCATCTGA
This sequence comes from Pseudophaeobacter sp. EL27, assembly GCF_900313025.1. Classification (GTDB taxonomy): domain Bacteria; phylum Pseudomonadota; class Alphaproteobacteria; order Rhodobacterales; family Rhodobacteraceae; genus Pseudophaeobacter. Next base: position 388,351 of record NZ_OMPQ01000013.1, on the reverse strand, counting down.
ACCGGGGGGAGTGTGGGCTGGGGCAGGCGCCACCTGGATCCGTTGTTCAGGATCAAGGTGGCGCGAAAGGAAAAATCCCAGCGTCGATCTAGCCGTAGCAGTGCGATCTCTGACAGGGGCAGTGTGGTGACTTGGGGGCCAGAAAACCAGCTGATCTGATCTTTGGTGAGTGACAGCCCGGAGCTGGGGTTGCGCCACAGATCCCATAGGCCAGGCAGAAGAGGCAGGGCAAAGAGGATCAGGACCCAGGTTGTGACCTGCAACACAGTGGCGCCAAAGACAAGCGCCGCCCCCCAGAGAGCGAGGGCGGCCACCAGTTTCCACGATCGTCCCTGTTGTTCAAAATGAAAGACCGGCGGGGGAAGGGCCGGGACCGGGGAGGTCGCGGCCTTTGGGGGTTTTGGTTGTTCAGGCATCCAGAATACGGCTGACCATTTCATTGGTGTCGCGGCTCAGCTTGGGCGTGGACTTGATACGCTCAAGCTGGCAGCGGATCAGGGCCTGACGGGCGCTGTCGTAGCGTTTCCAGGTCTGGAAAGCGGTGCACATCCGGGCGGTGGTCTGCGGGTTGAGACTGTCCAGCGCAATCAGCTTATCCGCGAGCAATTGATACCCGGTGCCGGTTGGGTGGTGGAACCCTGCATGGCTGCCAGCCAGGGCCCCCATCACCGCCCGAAAGCGGTTGGGGTTTTTCAGGGTGAACAGCGGGTGCTCCGTCAGATCAGAGGCCGTTTTTGCCGTTGCCTCTGGTGCGGCGGCGGCGACCTGCAGGGCGAACCACTTATCCATGACCAGACGATCGTCTTGCCATTGCTGGAAGAAGGCTTTTGACTGCGCGCTGCCTTTCTCGGCGGTCAGGAGGGCGGCAAGGGCGGTATATTGCTGGGTCATATTGTCTGCCGCCTGATACTGTCGGCTGGCCTGATCACCGCCATCAAGGCGGGTCAGCAGGGAGAGAATGCGCCCGTTTAACGCCCTTTTGCCTGCGCTCACGGCATCGGGCTGATAGGCACCTTCCACGGTTGTATCTGCATAAAGACGTGGCAGGCTGTCTGCCAGTTGCTGCGCCAGGGTCTGGGCAAAGGTCTCAGCTGCGTCGTAGATCTGCTGTGGATCAGGTGTGTGGCCGCGTTCAAACAGGGCCTGGGCGATATCAGATTGGCTGGGCGGTTGCAGCACCAGGGCCCGGAAGGCTGGGTCGAGGTCATCGTCGCGCACCAGCTTTTGCAGCGCATCCAGATAGGAGGCATCCGGGGCGGCGCCGTCCAGAACCATGGCAATGCGGGCCTCGCGGGCCAGGGCATTGCCGGCCTCCCAGCGGTTGAACAGATCGCTGTCATGGGCCAGCAAAAAGGCGCGCTCTGCATTGCTGGTCTCGCGGTCCAGGATGACGGGGGCTGAGAATTCGCGCAGGATAGAAGGGACGGGTTTGCTGGCCAGCCCATCAAAGGTGAAGCTCTGTTTGGCCTGCGTCATCTCCAATACAGTGGTTGGCAGTACTTCATCGCCATTGTCATTCAACAGGCCGAGGGCAATTGGAATGACGCGGGGATCTTTGTCGGGTTGGCCGGGAGTTGCGGCAGTGTTTTGTTCAAAGGTGAGCGTATAGGTGCCACCTTCATAGCTCTCTGCCACCGTGAGCCGTGGTGTGCCAGCCTGGGCGTACCAGCGTTTGAACTGGGTCAGATCACGGCCCGTGCTGTCTTCGAACACTTGTAGCCAGTCCTCGATGGTGCAGGCCTGTCCATCGTGACGGTCAAAATAGAGATCCACTGCGGCGCGGTAGGCCTCATCCCCAACCAGGCGCTTTAGCATGCCGATGATTTCGGCGCCTTTCTCGTAGATGGTGGCGGTGTAGAAATTGTTGATTTCCTGAAACTCTTCGGGACGAACGGGATGCGATAGCGGACCTTGGTCCTCGGGGAACTGGCGGGCGCGCAGATCGATCACATCAGAGATCCGTTTCACTGAGGCCGAGCGCATATCGGCAGTGAACTGGGCATCTCGGAACACCGTCAGCCCCTCTTTGAGGCAGAGTTGGAACCAATCCCGGCAGGTGATGCGGTTGCCGGTCCAGTTGTGGAAATACTCATGGGCAATAATTGCCTCGATGCGCTCAAAATTGGCATCCGTCGAGGTCTCAGGGCTGGCCAGCACGCAGGAGGAGTTGAAGATATTCAGCCCCTTGTTTTCCATCGCGCCCATGTTGAAATCATCCACCGCGACGATGTTGAAGATATTGAGATCATATTCGCGACCATAGGCTTCTTCATCCCAGGTCATGGATTTCTTGAGGGCTTCCATACCAAAGGCACATTTGTCCTCATCCCCCGGGCGCACCCAGATGTTCAGCTCCACCTCTTTGCCAGACCGGGTGGTGAAGCTGTCGGGGTGGTTGACCAGATCGCCCGCCACCAGAGCAAAGAGATAGGCAGGTTTGGGCCAGGGATCGTGCCATTCCGCCAGGCCCTGGGATTGCGACACCGGGTTGCCGTTGGACAGGAGCACCTCTTCGTCGCCCTCAATACGCACGGTGAAGGTGGACATCACATCGGGGCGGTCGGGGTAATAGGTGATCTTGCGAAAACCCTCGGCCTCGCATTGGGTGCAATACATGCCATTGGACATATAGAGCCCTTCCAGCGCGGTATTGCCTGCGGGGTCGATTTCGACCTCCGCCTCCCAGAGAAAAGAGGTCGCGGGCACGTCACAGGTCAGGCCTGCATCGCTCAGCTCCGGAGAAATCTCAGCGCCGTCGATTTTGGCCGAGATCAGTTTCAGCTTTTCGCCGTGCAGGAAAAACCGTGGATCGGCGGCACCTGGTTTGGGAGTGAAGCGGATCTGGCTCAGCACGCGGGTTGTATGCGGGGCTAGCCGAAAGGTCAGCGCGACGCTCTCTACCTCAAAGCCAAAGGGCAAATAGTCCTTGAGGTAAAAGGTTTCTGCTTCGGCCTGGGCTGCGTCAGTGGTCATCTTGCTGTCCTCGCTCACCGCGACCATGAGGCAGGTCGGGGGTTTGTGTCTTTTGTTGCCCTAGTGGTAGGCAATGGCGCAGAGCCGGGCAAGCGTGTGACATGGAAAATACGAGCAAAACTGGATGGCATTTTCCTCTCCTTTTTGAAGTCTGGTATGATTTGCTTCAAAATTTTGAAACAGCCTCGCTGTAATTGGTAAAATGTTTTTACCGCATCTGTTGCTGATAGGAAACTTTTCCTGTATCGGGGAAACAGGATCGACAGAGGGTAAGGAGAAAATCAATGAGCGATATGCGCACCATCGAAGGCATGCAGGTTGCAGCCCATTTGGCGGAGTTCATTGAAAGCAAGGCACTGCCCGGCACCGGTGTTTCGGCCTCGGCCTTTTGGGCTGGGTTGGCTGGGCTGGTCAATGGTATGGGCGATGAAAACCGTGCCTTGTTGGCCAAGCGCGCCGATCTGCAGGGGCAGATTGATGCCTGGCATGTGGCCAACCGTGGCGCGCCGCAGGATGCAGCTGCTTACCAGGCGTTTTTGCGCCAGATCGGGTATTTGTTGCCCGAAGGGGAAGACTTTGAGATCGAAACCGAGAATGTCGATGCTGAGATTGCCTTCACCCCCGGCCCGCAACTGGTGGTGCCCATCACCAATGCCCGCTTTGCGCTGAACGCCGCCAATGCCCGCTGGGGCTCGCTCTATGATGCGCTTTATGGCACCGATGCCATGGGTGACCTGCCGGCCGGCGGTGGCTATGACGCAGCGCGCGGTGCCCGGGTGATTGCCTGGGGGCGCAGCTTCCTGGATGAGACCTTCCCGCTGCAAAGCGGCTCCTGGAGTGACATCACCGGCCTGTCTGTTGCCAATGGCGCTTTGCTGCCGACGCTAAAGGATGCCACGCAGTTTGCCGGCCATGTGGGTGCCGCAGAGGCCCCAACGCGGGTGCTGCTGAAAAACAACGGCCTGCATGCGGTGATCGAGGTGGACGGCGCAGGCAACATCGGCGCCACTGATGCCGCTGGTATCAACGATATCACTTTGGAATCGGCGCTCTCCACCATCATGGACTGCGAAGACTCGGTCGCCTGTGTCGATGCCGAGGACAAGGTGGTTGCCTATTCAAACTGGCTGGGCCTGATGAAACGGGATCTGGCCGAAGAGGTCAGCAAGGGCGGCAAGACATTTACCCGCGTGTTGAATGGAGATCTGGCGTATACCTCCGCAGCGGGAGAGGCCGCCAGCCTGAAGGGGCGTTCGCTGCTTCTGGTACGCAATGTTGGCCATCTGATGACCAACCCTGCGGTTCTGGACAGCGAGGGGCGGGAGGCCGGCGAAGGCTTCTTGGACGCGATGATCACCGTGATGATTGCCATGCATGACCTGCAGGCCGAGGGCGGCAATTCGCTCAAGGGGTCGGTCTATGTGGTGAAGCCCAAGATGCACGGCCTCGAAGAGGTCGCTTTTGCCTGCCGCATCTTTGATCATGTCGAAGCGGCGCTGGGCCTGCCCGCCAATACCGTCAAGATCGGTATCATGGACGAGGAACGCCGCACCAGCGTGAACCTCAAGGCCTGTATCCGGGCGGCCAAATCGCGCGTGGCCTTTATCAACACCGGTTTCCTAGACCGTACCGGGGATGAGATCCACACCTCGATGGAGGCAGGGGCGATGCTGCCCAAGGGCGAGATGAAGAGCACCCCCTGGATTGCCTCTTATGAGGATCGCAATGTCGACATCGGTCTGGCCTGTGGCCTGAAGGGGCGTGCGCAGATCGGCAAAGGCATGTGGGCCATGCCTGATCTGATGGGCGAGATGCTGGCCGCCAAGATTGGCCATCCCAAATCCGGAGCCACCTGCGCCTGGGTGCCTTCGCCAACCGCCGCCACGCTGCATGCCACCCACTACCATCAGTTTGATGTGCTCGCCCATCAGGATGCGCTGCGCGCAGCTGGTCCACGTGGCACTCTGGGAGATCTGCTCACGGTGCCGGTGATGCAGGGGCAGAACCTGTCCGAGGAACAGATTACTCGCGAGATCGAGAACAATGCCCAGGGGATCCTGGGCTATGTGGTGCGCTGGGTTGATCAGGGGGTTGGCTGTTCAAAAGTGCCTGATCTCAACGATGTAGGCCTGATGGAAGACCGCGCCACCTGCCGGATCTCCAGCCAGGCGCTGGCCAACTGGCTGCACCACGAGGTGGTCTCGGAGGCCCAGGTGATGGCAGCGATGCAAAAGATGGCCGCCGTGGTGGATCAGCAAAACGCAGGCGATGCAAGCTATTCGCCAATGGCGCCAGGCTTTGACGGTATCGCCTTCCAGGCGGCCTGTGATCTGGTGTTCAAGGGCCGTATCCAGCCCTCGGGCTATACCGAACCGGTGCTGCATGCCCGTCGCCTTGAACTCAAGGCCGCAAGCTAAGATACAGTTTACGACCGGGGCAGGGATATTCCTGCCCCTTTTCCTATTTCAGATCCTGACCAAAAGGACACGACCATGACAGTCTCCCTGCAATCCGCCCAGACGATCATCAACACAGCCCTGGCCAAGGGCCGTGAAATGGGGCTGAAACCCCTGTCCGCAGTGGTGCTGGATGGCGGCGGCCATGTGCAGGCCTTTGCCCGCGAAGACGGTGCTGCGCCCGGTCGTTTTGCCATCGCCCATGGCAAGGCTTACGGTGCAGTGATGCTGGGTATGGCCGGCACTGCACAGATGGCGCGGGCCGAAGCGCAACCCTATTTTATGGCAGCGGTAAACGGTGTCTACGGCGGTCAGGTCATCCCTGTCCCCGGCGGCGTGCTGCTGCGTGATGATGCGGGTGCAGTCATTGGCGCAGTTGGCGTCACTGGCGATACCTCTGACAACGATGCGATTGCTGCCATGGCAGGGATCGAAGCGGCGGGCCTCATTGGCGAGATCTGAGCGCACCCCGGCCTGAACACTGTGATAGGGGCGTCGCGATTTGCGGCGCCCTTTCTCAATTCAGGCTTGAAGACTGTGTCTCACCCGCCCTGTTTTGCGCCACATCGTTCCTAATGACGTCAGGGCGTGCAGAATTGAACACCCGCTTGCGCGCGATCCCATGGCTTGGGTGCTTGCGGGATCCCGGGCAAGGCCTTAGCTTTGTTGTGTATCTAATTCGGAGTCCCCATGGCGCGTCCCAAAGTCGGCATTATCGGCAATTCCTACCTGCTCAACGATCAATACCCGGCCCATGCCGGTGGCACCATGAATTCAGAGGCCGTGGCCGAGGTCGCTGGTTGTATGCCGCTGCTGATCCCCTCCGACCCGCGCTTCCTGTCAGTCGATGAGCTGCTGGAGAGCTTTGACGGTTTTTTGCTCACAGGTGGGCGCCCGAATGTGCATCCCAATGAATATGGTGAGGCGGAGACCGCAGCGCATGGCGCCTTTGACCGCGCCCGTGATGCGATTGTTCTGCCGCTGGTGCGGGCCTGTGTCGAACGGGGCCAGCCGTTTCTGGGGATTTGCCGGGGTTTTCAGGAGGTCAATGTGGCCATGGGCGGGACGCTCTACCCGGAGATCCGCGATCTGCCCGGACGGATGAACCACCGGATGCCCCCTGACGGCACCCTGGAAGAGAAGTTTGCCCTGCGCCATCCGGTGAAAATGACGGCTGGTGGCGTGTTTAGCGGCGTCTTTGGCTCCGACGAGGTCATGACCAACAGCCTACACGGCCAGGGTATCAAAACGCCAGGTGCGCGCATTGTGATTGATGGCCAAGCGCCAGATGGTACCCCCGAGGCAATCTATGTGCGCGACGCCCCTGGCTTTACCCTTTCGGTTCAATGGCATCCGGAATGGGATGCCAACAACGATCCGGTTTCCAGACCGCTGTTCCAGGCTTTTGGCGCGGCCGTCCATGCCTGGGCAAATGGGATACCTGAGATCGGTGGATTGCAGGAAGCAGGCTGACAACAGGGCGATTAGAAAGAGGCATTAGGCGTGACCTTTGGCGTTGACCTGGGCCAAGACGGCTGGTGAATGTCTCTGGATCCCAATAGGCCCGCACCGAAAATGTTTCGGTGCGGGCCTTTGGTTTTATGCATCATACAAGGTTGGTTCAGGCAAAGTTGAAACGCTTGCTCAGGGGCAGCTCCCGCGCGCGTGTCCCGGTGAGGTCAAAGAGGGCATTGGCCAGTGCTGGTGCTGCAGGCGGGGTGCCGGGCTCCCCTGCGCCGCCCATGTGTTTCTGGTTTTGCAAGACCGCGACCTCGACGGCGGGCATACTCGGCATGCGCATGGCGTCATAATCGGGGAAGTTCTCCTGCTCTACCGCGCCACCCTCAAAGGTAATCTCGCCAAAGCAGGCCGCCGACAGCCCGTAGGCGAGGCCACTAAACAGCTGCGCTTCGGTGTTTTGCGGATCCACGGCCAGGCCAAGATCGGCGGCAATCCAGGCCTTGGTGATGGCGATATCCCCGTCGCGATCTGCAACCTCGATGACCTGCGCTACGGGGGTGCCAAAGCTGTAGACCAGGGCGACGCCACGGCCGATGCCTTCCGGCGTTTTACCGCTCCAGCCAGACATATCGCGGACGGATTCCAATACCTTGGCCGCGGGGGCCCACTCAGCACGGGCCAGTTCCAGGCGGAACTCCAGCGGGTCGCGCCCGGCCTTATGGGCCATTTCGTCAATGATGCTGTCCGAGAAGAATCCGTTGAAGGAGGCCGCCACCGAGCGCCAGAACCCCACCGGGATCATCGGCTTGGCGATATAGCCCTCGACGCGGAAATTGGGGATTGCCAGCGGCTGATTAAAGGCAGCATCCACATGGCCCTTGTCCGGGCCGGACATTGGCAGGCCCAGCATCCGGCCAGCACCTTCCTGGGTGGTGGACTGGGCAGCGATCTTGCCATGCACCATGAGCGCCTTGCCATCCATGACGGCGGCGCGGTAGCGGCCAATGGCGCCGGGGCGGTAGTAGTCCTGGCGCATGTCTTCTTCGCGCGACCAGGTGAGCTGCACCGGGGTGCCTTTGAGCTTTTGGGCGATCTGAACGGCGCGGTTGCAATAGTCCACCTCGATACGGCGGCCAAAGCCTCCGCCCAGATAGGTGGTGTTGACGGTCACCGCCTCAGTTTCCAATCCCGTGAGTGCCGCAGCAGATTTCTGCACAATCGTTGGCCCCTGGTTGGGCGCCCAGATCTCCAGCGTATCCCCCGTATAAAGCGCAGTTGCGTTCATCGGTTCCATGGTGGCATGGGCCAGATAGGGAACACGGTACTCGGCCTCGATCAGCTCGGCCCCCTCGGGCAGCTCATCCACGTCGCCATCATCGCGCAGGGTAGAATTGGCGGAACCATCAAAAGCGGCTTCGATCTCGGCAAAGATGGCGTCGGTGGTTTCAGGATAGCTCGCAGGCTCCCAGTCGACCTCGATGGCCTCCACCGCCTGTTGCGCCAGCCAGGTGTTGGAGCCCACAACGGCAACCGCATCGCCCAGGTCCAGGATCTCGTCAACTCCGGCCATCTCCTTGGCCGCAGCGGCGTCAAAGCTGCGCATGCCCGCGCCAAAATGCGGGTTTTGCTTGATGGCGGCGAATTTCATGCCGTCAATGCGGGTATCAACACCAAAACCAGCGGTGCCGGTGACCTTGGCCGGCATATCAATACGCGGTACTGGCTTGCCGATGTATTTCCACTGGGCCGCAGGGCGCAGCTCAGCCTCTTGTGGCTCAATGTCAGCGGCCTCAGCGGCCAATTCACTATAGGAGAGCGTTACACCGCCGGGGGCCAGGATTTGACCGTCCTTGGTCTCCAAGAGCGCACGCGCGACGCCAAGTCGTTGTGCCGCAGCCTCCTTCAGGGTTTCACGGGCACTGGCACCGGCCAGCCGCATCCGGGTGAACCCGTCTTTCATCGATGAGGACCCGCCCGTCACCTGCAGATCAAGGAATTTAGAGAAATTCCCCACGACCTGACCCAGGGAGTGCTGGAAGTCGCTGGCGTTATAGCCACGCCCGGGCAGGGCTTCGGCCATCATGGCGCTGTTGTAATAGGCCTTGGCTGCAGGGCCGTGGATGACAGTGACCTGGCCCGGATCCACGTCCAGTTCTTCGGCGATCAGTGCCGCCCAGGAACTGCGCACGCCCTGGCCCATCTCGGCCCGAGGTGCAATCAGAGTAACGCCAGACTGATCCACAAAGACAAAGGGATTCAGTACCGCCTTGTCTTTGCCCGGTTCCAGCGGGTTGGGGGCGGGCTGGTGATATTTATAGGTGCCAAAGGCAACGCCGCCCAGAATGGCAGCAGAGCCGACAAGGAAGCTGCGACGGGCGATTTTTTTCAAGCTGGCCATGGGGTCAGGCCTCCTGCATCATTTTGGCGGCGGAGTGGATGGCCGCGCGGATACGCGGGTAGGTGCCACAGCGGCACAGGTTGCCCTGCATAGCCTCGTCAATCTCTGCGTCACTGGGGGCGGGGTTTTCCGCCAGCAGGCTGGCCGCCTGCATGATCTGGCCGGACTGACAGTAGCCACATTGCGCCACCTGATGTGCGACCCAGGCCTCCTGGATCTTGGCCATATTGTCTGGTGTGCCCAGACCCTCGATTGTGGTCACCTCTCCCTCGACATCGCCGAGGCTCAGCTGGCAGGACCGTATGGCCTCACCATCCACCTGGACGGTGCAGGCCCCGCAGGCGGCCACACCACAGCCAAATTTGGTACCGGTCAGGCCGATCTCATCGCGCAACACCCAGAGCAGGGGCACATCATCGGGCAGATCCACCTCATGGGTCTTGCCATTGATACGGAGCGTTTTTGACATGGGACTGGCCTCTTTGCTGGGTCCGGGGTTTCTGACAAAATGCACGCAAAGTGTCACTGTGTCAATTGACAAAAACTTGCTAAACTGTCAGAAGCGTGGGCATGACTTTTTCTGCACCTGACACCAAGACTCAAAGCATTCTTGCCGCCGCCTGGGCGGGGTTCTCGGCCTATGGGTTTCGTAAAACCTCAATGGATGACATCGCGCGGGGCGCGGGCATGTCACGCCCGGCGCTCTATCTGCATTTCAAAAACAAAGAAGCGATTTTCCGAGCGCTGGTCGAAAGCTATTACACAGAGGCCTCGATGAAGATCACACTGGCCCTGGCCGAGGAGGTCACGCTTCACCAACGCCTGGCGCGGGCCTTTGCGGCCCATGGCGGCGAAAGCATGGAGGCGATGATGTCTTCGGCGCATGGGATGGAGCTGTTGGAAGCGACCATGAATGTGGCTGGGGATATGATTGAAGAGGGGGAGGCGCGCCTGCAGGCCCTCTATGCGGCCTGGTTGACCTCGGAATTCGCGCGGGGCCAGGTGGTGTTGACCAGTGATGCTGAAACGATAGGGCGTCTGTTTTGTGCCTGCCTGAAGGGGGTGAAACACACCTCCCAGTCCTATGCAGCCTATCAGGCCGGAGTGGCGAGCTACGCGGCACTTTGCGCCGAAGCTCTGACACCTGCAGGCACAAGACCTGTCAACCATTCTTAGGCTTGTGTCAAAGCGGAGCACTGGCCGCCGTAGGCTGCCGCGCCGCGCGTCAGCGCGGCGCCGGGCCCAACGGGATGAGGCATCTTTGATGCTGCGAGACGGGCGGGAGCCCCCCGTCTCCATTTTCCGGCTTCAGAGCGTGGTGCGCAGGTGCCACAGCTCGGGGAAAAGCTCCACCTCCAACATGCGTTTGAGATAGTTCACCCCGCCGGTGCCACCGGTGCCGCGTTTAAAGCCAATGACCCGTTCCACAGTGGTGACATGGTTGAAGCGCCAGCGACGGAAGTAGTCCTCAAAATCCACCAGTTTCTCTGCCAGCTCATAGAGCTCCCAATGGGCATCGGGGGCGCGATAGACTTCTGACCAGGCGGCTTCAACCGCTTCGCTGGCCTGATAACCCGCAGAAAGGTCGCGATTGATCACCTCCTCAGGCAGGGCGAAACGCTGGTGCAGCGCCCGCAGCGCCACATCATACAGGGAGGGCTGGGCCAGTTCGGCCTCCAACAGCGCCACCAGGTCGGGGCGGTGGGCATGGGGTTTCAGCATTGCCTTGTTGCGGTTGCCCAGCATGAATTCAATCAGCCGGTACTGGTGCGACTGAAAGCCCGAGCTTTGCCCCAGAGCATCGCGAAAGGCAGTGTAATCGGATGGGGTCATGGTGCGCAACACATCCCAGGCAGAGTTCAGCTGCTCAAAGATCCGCGCCACCCGCGCCAGCATCTTGAAGGCCTGGCGGGCCTCGCCCTTGATCAGCCGAGCACGTGCTGCCTGCAGCTCGTGAATGGCCAGGCGCATCCACAGTTCTGATGTCTGGTGCTGGATGATGAAGAGCATCTCATCATGGGTATCGCTCCAGGTTTTTTGTGCATTCAGCAGCAGGTCCAGCGACAGGTAGTCGCCATAAGACATGCGCCCATCAAAATCCATCTGGGCGCCGTCATCCGCCGGGTTAAAGGGGCAGCTCTGGCCCTGGGTCTTGGAATCACTCATCGGATCCCTCCTTTTCCTTAAAGTTATCGTTTTTAGGGAAAGGTAGGGATCCTTTTGTTCAGCGCGCCACATTGGGCGAGGCGACGCCAGAGCGCCACCCAGCCAAAGGGCCGGCACAGGGGCAATGCCTTTGTGCCAAGGGGGGCCATCAGGTCACAGCCGCGCGGATTTTGTACTCAGGCTTGTCCCAGAGGCGGTTGTTCATCACATCGGCAATGATTGCCACGGCGCCGTCGACATCACCTTCGTCAATATAGAGCGGGGTAAAGCCAAAGCGCATGATATCCGGAGCGCGGAAATCCCCGATGACGCCACGATCAATCACCGCTTGCATCGCTGCATAGCCCTCTTCAAAGGCAAAGGAGACCTGACTGCCGCGGGCCGCGCCATCGCGGGGGGAGGCCAGGGTCAACTCAGGGCAGCTGGCTTCAATGCCGGCAATGAAGCGATCACACAGCGCAATGGACTGAGCGCGCAGGGCCTGCATATCGACCTGATCCCAGATATCCATAGAGGCACTAAGCGCCGCCAGCTGGATCATCGGCGGGGTGCCAACGCGCATCCGTTCAATGCCGGTGCCCGGGCGATAGTCCAGATCAAAGGCAAAGGGGGCTTCATGTCCCAGCCAGCCGGACAGGGCAGGGCGCGCGGTATCGATGTGGCGTGGCGCGACATAGATGAAGGCTGGGCCGCCGGGGCCGGAGTTGAGGTATTTATACGAGCAACCCACGGCAAAATCAGCCCTGCATTCGGCCAGATCCACCGGCAGGGCGCCAGCGGAATGCGCCAGATCCCAAACTGTCACCACGCCTTTTGCATGGGCCAGCTCTGTCAGGGCCTTCATGTCGTGCATGCGCCCACTTCGATAGTCTACTTCCGTGAGCATCAAGACGGCAATCTCATCCGTGATGTTGTCAGCGACATCCTCGGGGTTCACCACCCGCAGCTCATAAACACTGCCCAGCGATTTCAGCAACCCCTGCACGATATAAAGATCAGACGGGAAGTTGCCATTGTCAGACAGCACCACGCGGCGCTCCGGGTTCATCTCCAGCGCTGAGGCAACGGCCTGATAGACCTTGATCGACAGGGTATCCCCCATCATCACATGGCCTTTTTCCGCGCCGATCAGCCGACCGATACGATCCCCCATTTCGGTGGGTTGCTGCATCCAGCCGGCCTTGTTCCAGCCGGTGATCAGCATCTTGCCCCACTCGTCCTCAATCATCGAGGAGACGCGATCCTTGGTGGCTTTGGGCAGCGGACCCAAAGAGTTTCCATCGAGGTAGATCATCCCCTCGGGCAGGTCGAACATCGCTTTGGTGGCGGCAAAATCAGTCATGAGAGCCTCGCAGGATCCTGGGTTGCTTCAAGCTTAAAGCTTTTTCGTATTTCGTATCCGATCCAATCTGACCTGTCCAGTGTCAGTTGATGCTCCCTAGCCAATGGATCCGGGCTCAGGGATACCCAGTGCGGCGCGTTTCTTTTTGGAGAGGCCTGCCGTGACCATCTGATAGGAGAGCGTGATACTGTTGCGCAGCTCCTCATCCGTCAGGCCATCCTCGGCAAATTGCTGCAGCCATTTCATCCCGCGCGAGGCCAGATAGGGCGCTGGGCGCACACCGGGGCGTGTTTGCAGCACCTCAAAGGCGATCTCGCCCGCCTTGAAGGTAAAGGCGTCGTCCCCATCGGCCCAGCCGCAGACGGCAAAGAGCTTGCCGCCTGCTTTCCAGACGTCGGAATTGCCCCATTGCACCACATGTTCCGCAGCCGGAAAGGTGGCGCAGAATTGGTTGAATTCCGTGCGGTTCATCGTGTCAGCTTCATCAGGTCTGACCGCCTGCAATCTCGATCGTTTGACCGTTGATCGACTGTGAGCCGGGACCACAAAGCCACATAGCCGCTGCCGATACCTCTTCGGGTTCGATCAGGCGCTGGTGGCGGTTGGCATTGACCATGACCTTGAGCGCTTCCTCTTCGCTGATGCCCGCCCGGGTGGCGATGGAGCTGATGTTGCGGTCGACAATTGGGGTGTCGACATAGCCGGGACAAATGGCATTGGCGGTGATCTGGCTGCCCATGTAGTCTTCGCTCAGCGCCCGGGTGAGGCCAATCATGCCATGTTTGCTGGCGCTATAGCAGGCGCCGCCCTTCAATCCGCGCAAGCCTGCAATTGAGGCCACCGTGATGATCCGGCCCCAGTCCGCCTGATGCATGGATTTCAGGCATTCGCGAATGGTCAGAAAGGCGCCGTCCAGATTGGTCGACATCATGTTACGCCAAAACTCCATCGAGGTCTTGTGCAGGGCCTTGCCCTCGGCGACGCCGGCATTGGCAACACAGATCTGGATCGGGCCGCGGGCCTCAACAGCGGCGGCGACCTTGGCAACGATGTCGTCTTCATTGCGCACATCCATCGCCATGGGGTGCAGGCCCTGAGTTGCGACTTCTTCTAGCACCTCCTGGCGACGCCCCGTGATCGTGACTTGTGCCCCCTGTTCCGCCAGGGCCTTGGCAATGGCAAGCCCGATGCCGGTGCCGCCACCGGTGACCAATGCGTGTTTCCCGTTCAAATCCATCTTTGTCTCCTCCTGTTTGTTGCAGGGTATCGGCGCTGCCGCCCCGCGCAAGCGCGCCGTTCCGTCACAGAGGCAGGGGCGGGGCGGAAAATCTATTTACAATCATATTCGCAAGTGTGAATGATTTGGGCGAACCAAATGGGAGGATGACATGACGGAAACCGCGTTGACCGGGCGCGTGGCGCCACTCTGTGCCGCTGGGCTCACAGCACTTGTTATGGGGCTGCCAGTGGCAGGCCTTGCCAGCGAGGATATTGCCGATCAGTACCCCCAGTCCGAGCTCTATTCCAAGCCGGTAGAGGTGATCCCGCATGTGTTTTCCGCCATCGGGGCCACCGCGCCACCGACCTATGAAAACGCCGGCCACAACAACAACCTCTCTTTCATTGTGACGGATGAAGGCGTTGTGGTGATCAACTCGGGCGCCTCGGATGCGCTGGCCGCGGCCCTGCACGGTGAGATCAAGGCGGTGACGGATCAGCCGGTTGTTTTGGTCATCAACGAGAATGGCCAGGGCCATGCGGTACTGGGGAATGGCTATTGGCGCGATCAGGGTGTCGATATTCTGGGCCATGTCGATGCCATTGCCGAAACACAGAAAAACGGCGACTTCATTTTGCAGCGCATGCAGGCCTACAATAAGGATCGCGCCGGTGACAGCCGGATGGAACATGCCAATATCAGCTTTGATGATCGCTATGATCTGAGCCTCGGCGGGGTGGAGATCCAGGTGCTGCATCTGGGGCCGGCCCATGATCCGGGTGATGTGCAGGTCTGGATCCCGGCGTGGAAGATCATGATTGCCGGCGATATCGCCTTTCATGAGCGCATGCTGCCAATCTTTCCCCATACCTGCACCAGCTGCTGGGTAGAGACCTGGGTGGAAAAACTGGAGCCGATTGCGCCGACCTATGTGATTCCGGGCCATGGTCATCCCACCAATTTTGATCAGGTACGTCGCTATACGCTGGACTATCTCAACGATCTGCGTGGCAAGATTGGCGCGCATATCGAAGAGGGCGGCGATCTGGCGAGCGCCTATTACGTCGATCAGCAAGACTGGCGCGGGCTGGACACTTTTGATGAGCTGGCAACCAAGAACGCCGGTCGCGTTTTTGAAGAGATGGAATGGGAATAGGTCAATATGACCCGCTGAGCCTAGGGATTTGTACCGCTGGGGGTCAGGTTCAGCGCCGGTCAGGGAACGAAGTTGTGACAGGGCTTTAAAAACAGGCATACTGTTCTTTTATCGGGGCGGAAATTGCTAAAACTCTGGACCTTTCCTGGGGATCTGGGAAAGGTGCCGCAAATTAGCCCTGCAGCTCTGCTTTGCGGCTTTGAGGAAAGAGACATGGAATGAAATGGATCGACCTTCCTCCGGTTTGGCTGGCTGGCTTTGTCGTCTTAGCCTGGTGTCAGGCGCAGTATCTGCCGATGGGATTGGGCTTTGGCCCGGTCTGGGCAGATCTTCTGGGGGGGCTGCTGGTGGGCGGCGGGCTGGTTCTGATGGCTCTTGCAGTGACCGAAATGCGGCGCCAGAAAACCACGGTGATGCCGCATGAAACGCCCAGCAAGCTGGTGCAGTCCGGCATTTTCACCCGCAGTCGCAACCCGATCTATCTGGGCGATGTCATGGTGCTGGCGGGGCTGATCCTCTACTTTGACGCGGTTCTGGCGCTGCCCTTGATCCCGGTGCTGACCTGGATCCTGGAAAAGCGCTTCATTATTGGCGAGGAAAACCGAATGCGGCGGGTCTTTCGAGCTGATTGGGTGCGCTATGAACAGAAGGTCCGGCGCTGGGCCTAGAGGAAAAAGAGAGGACAGGGCCAAGCGTCCGGAGCGGTAAAAACGAGCAGGGCTCTAACATTTCAATTGTAGTGCCATTTCAGGGGCCGGTTGCAGAATCCGCACCAGTTTTGTTGAGTGGTGCAGAATTGCGGCAACGCGGCAGTGAAATGCGGCGACGCAGCGAAACCATTGCGCAAATATATTGCGCAGGATAGTCATAATGTTTGCGATCCGTACCCGGGCGATGCCGGGGCGGGCAGTACGAGGGGGACCGACAAGGTGAAAATTGGAACACCCAAAGAGGTGATCAACGGCGAGGCGCGTGTCGCTATGACGCCGGATTCTGCGCGTCAGCTGCAGAAACTGGGCTATGAATGCGCGATTGAGAGCGGTGCAGGCCTGGCGGCCGGCTTTAGCGATGCCACCTATGAGGAGGCCGGTGTTGAAATCATCAAGACCGCTGCCGCCCTGTGGAAGGCCTCGGATATCATCGCCAAGGTGCGTCAGCCAAATGAGGCTGAACTGAAGCGGTTGAATTCGAAAAAAACACTGATCTCTTTCTTCAATCCCGGTGGGAATGAAGAGGGGCTTGAGCTGGCCAAATCCAAAGGCGCCAGCGTTGTCGCCATGGAGATGGTGCCTCGTATTTCGCGCGCCCAAAAAATGGATGCACTGTCGTCCATGGCCAATATCGCGGGCTACCGCGCGGTGATCGAAGCAGGCAACAACTTTGGTCGCTTCTTTACCGGACAGATCACGGCGGCGGGCAAGGTGCCCCCGGCCAAGGTTCTGGTGGTTGGCGCAGGCGTTGCCGGTCTTGCCGCAATTGGGACCTCAGCCAGCCTCGGTGCGATCACCCTGGCCTTTGATGTGCGGCCCGAAGTGGCCGAACAGGTCGAGAGCATGGGCGCCGAATTTGTCTATCTCGATTTTGAAGAAGAGCAGGCCGATGGCGCTGCTTCCGGTGGCTATGCCTCGGTCTCCAGCCCGGAGTTCCGCGACGCCCAGCTGGCTAAGTTCCTGGAACTGGCACCAGAGGTGGACATCGTCATCACCACCGCGCTGATCCCCAACCGCGAAGCGCCTGAGCTCTGGACCGAAGAAATGGTCGCGGCGATGAAGCCGGGCTCGGTCATTGTTGATCTGGCGGCGGAGAAGGGCGGCAACTGCAAACTCACCGTGATGGATGAGAAGATCGTGACCGAGAATGGCGTGACCATCATCGGCTATACCGATTTCCCCAGCCGGATGGCAGCGCAGTCTTCGATGCTCTATGCGACCAATATTCGCCATATGATGGCGGATCTGACACCTGAAAAAGATGGTCAGGTCAACCATGACATGGAAGACGACGTCATTCGTGGCGCCACCGTCACCCATGGCGGCGAAATCACCTTCCCGCCACCGCCACCCAAAGTGGCCGCGATTGCCGCCAAACCCAAAGAGGTGGTGCCAGAGCTGACGCCGGAAGAGAAACGCGCCGAAGAAGTGGCGGCGTTTAAGGCACAGACCAAAAATCAGGTCACTCTGCTGGCTGTGGGCGGCGCATTGCTGCTGGCGGTTGGTCTGGTGGCGCCTGCCAGCTTCATGCAGCACTTTATCGTCTTTGTGCTTTCGGTCTTCATTGGCTTCCAGGTGATCTGGGGCGTGGCTCACAGCCTGCACACGCCATTGATGGCGGTGACCAATGCGATCTCTTCGATCATTATCCTTGGGGCCTTGATGCAGATCGGATCAGGCAGTTTCCTGGTGATCCTGCTGGCAGCCCTGTCGGTCTTTATGGCCGGTATCAACATCTTTGGTGGCTTCCTCGTCACCCGGCGCATGCTTGCCATGTTCCAGAAATCTTAAGGGGGACACTGAGATGGAATATGGATTCACCACTGCGGCCTATGTTGTTGCCGCTGTTCTCTTCATCCTGTCGCTGGGTGGGCTGTCCGGCCAGGAAAGCGCCAAACGTGCGGTCTGGTATGGTATCACCGGCATGGCACTGGCGGTTTTTGCCACCCTCGTTGGCCCCGGTTCGGGCCTGTGGTTGCTGTCGATCGTGCTGATCGCCGGTGGTGGTGCCATCGGCTATCAGCTGGCAACACGGGTGCAGATGACCCAGATGCCCGAACTGGTGGCTGCAATGCACTCGCTGGTTGGTCTGGCGGCGGTCTTTGTGGGCCTCATCGCCCATATCGAACTGGGCCGTGTCATGGCCATGGACGCCGAACAGAAACAGGCGCTGGACGGGTTTGCCAAACTCCTGGCCAAGAAAGACGGCGTCGAAGTTTCAATCCTGCGGGTTGAACTCTTCCTCGGCATCTTCATTGGTGCGGTGACCTTCACCGGCTCTGTCGTTGCCTATGGTAAACTGGCGGGTAAGTTGACCTCCTCTGCGGTCAAACTGCCGGGCGGTCATATGCTCAATGCGGGGGCCGCTGGCCTGTCGCTGATTGCCCTGATCTGGTACTTCAACACTGGCGGGTTCTTCCCGCTGTTTATCATGACCCTGGCAGCTTTGTTCATCGGCTATCATCTGATCATGGGAATCGGCGGCGCCGACATGCCGGTGGTTGTCTCGATGCTGAACAGCTATTCCGGCTGGGCTGCTGCGGCGATTGGCTTCAGCCTTGGCAATGATCTGTTGATCGTTGTGGGCGCGCTGGTGGGCTCCTCCGGGGCCATCCTCAGCTACATTATGTGTAAGGCGATGAACCGCAGCTTTGTCAGCGTTATCTTGGGTGGCTTTGGCGGCACCACCGGTCCTGCGATGGAGGTCGAGGGCGAACAGGTGGCGATCGACGCTGATGGCGTGGCAACCGCGCTGGATGAGGCCGACAGCGTCATCATCATCCCCGGCTACGGCATGGCGGTGGCCCAGGCGCAGCAGAACGTTGCTGAGCTCACCCGTCGTCTGCGCGCCAAGGGCAAGACAGTTCGCTTTGCGATCCACCCGGTCGCCGGGCGTCTGCCAGGTCACATGAATGTTCTCCTGGCCGAAGCCAAGGTTCCCTATGACATCGTCATGGAGATGGATGAGATCAATGAGGACTTCCCGGAAACCGATGTGGCCATCGTTATTGGCTCCAATGACATCGTCAACCCGGCGGCTCAGGAAGATCCAAACAGTCCGATCGCCGGCATGCCGGTTCTGGAATGTTGGAAGGCCAAACAGGTCTTTGTCTCCAAACGTGGTCAGGGCACCGGCTATTCCGGCATCGAGAACCCGCTGTTCTTCAAAGAGAACACCCGGATGTTCTACGGTGATGCCAAGGCCAGCCTCGATCAATTGCTGACCATGATCCAGTAACCGATCGCAAAACCCTAAGACGACAGGCGCGCCAGAGACATCCGGCGCGCCTTTTCTTTTGCGGATTTCATTTGGTCCCAAATATCCCGGGGGAGGCCATAGGCCGGGGGCAGCGCCCCCTCCAAGCCCCGGATTCTCAGAGGTTTTTGAGCCATGGTATACCATTGTATCCTGGTAACACATTGAAATAAAAGAGTTCTGTACAGATTGAGGCCTGCCCACTATGGTTCCGCAACCCATTTGGAGATCTCGCGCCATGCCCCCAATCCCGGACCACCCCCTACGGTATTCCCTGGCCAATGAGCTGCACGCCCGACCTTTCCCTGCGATGCAAAGTCCCAGCACGGTGATCTATCTGGCGGTGAAACAACCCAAGGAGGCGGTGCACCGGGATCGGGCACTGGATCTGCAGCATCTTACGGCGCTGTTGGACCGCCACGGTGCAGCGCATCCGCAACCCGGTGCCACCCATCATTCGGCGCAACTGGGGCGTTATACGCTGAAGTGGGAGCAACATACAGAATTTGTCAGCTACACGCTCTACGGCGATGGCATCGCCAAACGTGCCTTTGACCCGGCGGATTTTGATGTCTTCCCTGCAGACTGGCTGGAGGCCGCACCGGGTCAGCGGGTGACGTCCTTGATGATCCGGATCCTGCCACGCCCCGAAGGAAAGCGGATCAAGGCATCACTAAAGGACTGGTTTGTCCCCGAAAGCCTGGCAGTGGCCGAAGTCCTGGACGACAGTGCTGTGGTGGCGGGGGATTTCCGCATCGATCCTGCCGGGCATATGCGTTTTGCGCTTTTTGCCAATGCTGCCACTGGCAGCCAGCGGATTGGACGCATCGTGCAGCGGCTCTGCGAGATCGAGACCTATCGGGCCATGTCGATGCTGGGGTTTTCCCGGGCCAGGGGGCTCACCCCGAACATCGGCGTACTCGACACCTATCTCAGCGAGATGATGGCCGAGATGACCTCGGATACGGTGCCGGCCGAACAAACATTGACCCAGCTGTTGCAGGTCTCTGCCCAGCTTGAGGCCATGGCCGCGCAGTCTGCCTTTCGTTTTGGCGCGACAGGAGCATATGAAGCCCTCGTCAACCAACGCATCGCATTGCTGCGCGAAGCGCGTCATGGTGGCTATCAGACCTTTTCAGAATTCATGCTGCGCCGCTATGAACCGGCGATGCGTACGGTGAAATCCACCGAGGCCCGTATTGGCACCCTGGCGGATCGGGCGCGGCGCGGCGGCGAGCTGCTCAGAACCCGGGTTGATGTGGAGCGCAGCGCGCAGAATCAGGCGCTTTTGGCCAGTATGGACCGGCGGGCGGATCAGGCGCTGCGGCTGCAGCACACCGTTGAGGGGCTCTCGGTGGTGGCGATCAGCTACTACGCCGTCTCGCTGGCCTCTTACCTGCTCTATCCCCTCGCGCAGGCTCTGGGCCAAAGCAAGGGGATGATGACGGCCCTGATCACTCTGCCGGTTGTTGGGCTGGTGTGGCTGGCGATCCAGCGGGTGAAAAAGAAGCTGCATTAGGCGCCTCTCTCAGCACCCGGTGCGCCAGGATTCCACCCAGAGCAATCGCACCCAGCGCCAGAGGTGCCGCCAGTCCCAGAGTGGAGACCCCGGCTAGACCGGCGCCGAGCGTGCAGCCGCCCGCGAGAACCCCACCAAAACCCATCAGGCTGGCGCCCAGAATGTAGCGTCCGGTCTGGCGCGGGTTTTCAAAACTCTGCCAGTGGAATTGTCCCCGCAGTAAGGCGATGAGCAGCGCGCCGACCAAGACGCCACCGATCAGCCCAGGACCAAAGCCCGCAGGCACCGCGCTGGAGGCGATCGCATAGAACAGCCCTTCGGACATTGGCGCAGTAAAGGACAGACTCTCCATGGCGATGGGGTCGAATTCATCAAAGAGCACAAATCCGGTGGTCACCCAGGCCAGCGGCACCAGCGCTCCGATCATGGCGCCGCCAAGCAGGGCCAATGCAGAGTTCTGTGAGCGCAGCGCCAACCAAAGCGCGGGCAGGGCGATGAGGGCGCTCCACAGGGGCGCACCGCCGGGCAGGGCGGCCAGTGTTGCATAGTCCCCCAGTTGGACAGTGTAGCTGCCCAATGCGCTGCGCAGCGGTGCCAACACGCCTTTGAGCGTGGCATGGGCGGTGATGGCAAAAACCACCAGGCAGAGCAGGGCGCGCAGATTGCCGGTGCCGCTGAGCACGGTGAGGCGCGAAATGCAGCCCCGGGTCAGCACCATACCAATGCCGAACATCACGCCACCTAGCGCAATGGCCAGCAGCGGCAGATCCGAGACCAGCAGGCGGTGGGCATCAAAGCTGATCCAGCCCTGGATCACGGCAGCCTGAGTGCCCAGAACCGACACCACAAGCGCCAGCGCCCAAATGCCCGCGGCTTGGCGCCGGTCTTCACCGATCACAGCGCGGCGGAAACAAAACCGGGTGAGCTGAGCCAGCACGCCAAAGCCCAGGCCCAGTGCGAGGGAAAAATAGAGCGAGGCCAGTCGTGGGCTGGTCTCTTCAAAGCCGAGTGTCTCAAACATTGCCTGTACCCGTTTCACTGTGAAGTGGAATTATTTCCCGAAATGAGAGCAAATCCATTGTCAGGCAAGGGGCGGTGATGCGGTTGGATTGGTTTGGGGCGGAACGGCTTCCCGCTTGATACGGTCCTGGTGGGATCCTGTTCGCAATTTTCACAGGAGCTGTGAAACAAAAACGGCCGCCCCAGGGGACGGCCGAATGTTATGTTCTTATTTGAATATGTCTCATCGAACGGGGCTGAGACGGCGCGTTACCTTAGCGGCCGCGAATCCGTGGATCCAGGGCATCCCGCAGACCATCACCAAGGTAATTTACGCTCAGCACGGTCAAGGAGATCGCCATGCCGGGCCAGAAGACCCGCTCCGGGTGCTGCTGCAGATAGTCGGTGGCATCAAACAGCAAGCGGCCCCAGGTTGGGAAATCCGGCGGGAATCCGAGGCCAAGGAAGGACAGCGAGCTTTCGGTGATAATCGCTGTGGCAATACCCAGTGTGGCCGAGACCATGATGGGTGACAGCACGTTGGGCAGGATATGCCGGGTGATCAGCCCCTTGTTCGAGGTGCCAATGGAGCGGGCCGCCAGAACAAACTCACGTTCCTTGATCGCCAGAACATCGCCGCGCACGATCCGTGCGGTGGGCATCCAGGAGGTCACCCCAATGGCGCAAACGATCAGGATAAAGATGCCCTGTTCCGGTCCAAAGGCCGCGTTCAGCGGCTCGCGGAACAATAGCATCATCACCAGAAGCAGCGGCAGCAGGGGCAGCGCCAGGAACAGGTCGGTCAGGCGCATCAAGGGCCCGTCCAGCCGTTTGAAGAACCCGGCGACCACGCCGATGAAGGAGCCCAGGAACAGCGCCAGCGCCATCGCAGTAAGACCAACGGAAACCGAGGTCGAGCCGCCGGCCATCATCCGGGCCATCATATCGCGCCCCAGCTGATCGGTGCCAAAGGGATGCGCCCAGCTGGGCCCCTGATTGCGCGAACGGATGTCGATATGGGTCGCTTCTATATCCCAGACGAAAGGACCGAGGTAAACGGAGGCCACAATCAGCAGGAAGAGAATCCCGCCCATAAGAGCACCACGGTGCGATTTGAACTGGTCCCAGACATCCAGCCACTGGCTGCGCGGCGGCTTGCTGGGGATGGGATTGCTAAGCTCAGTCATAGCGGATCCTCGGGTCTAGGATGCCGTAGAGAACATCGGCGATCAGATTGAACAGCACGATGAGGATGGCAAAGATAAAGGTCAGCGTCTGCACCATAGGCAGGTCATTGGCCTGGATGGCGCCAATCAGCAACTGGCCGATGCCATTCACCTTGAACACCTGTTCTGTGATGATTGCGCCGCCAAAGATCGACGGGATGCCCAGGGCAATCACGGTGACCACAGGGATCATCGAGTTGCGCAGCACATGCACCATGACCACAACATACTCGCTGAGGCCCTTGGCCCGTGCGGTTCGCACATAGTCCTGATTGAGGTTATCCAGCATCGAGGCCCGCATGAAGCGGCTGAGCTGTGCGGTGATCTGCAAGGCCAGAACCATGACCGGCATGATCATCTGCTTCATCTGGTAAACAAAACTATCCCAGCTATCGACCACATGGGTGGTGTCATAGATCGAGGGGAACCAGCCCAGCTGTACCGAGAAGATCACGATGACCAGCACGCCCGAGAAGAAGGGGGGTACGGAAAAGCCAACCATCGACACAAAGGTGCCTAGCTGGTCGAACCAGCTGTACTGACGATAGGCGGAGTAGATGCCGATAGGCAGGGCGATCAGGATCGCAACCACATAGGCGGTGCCAACAACCCACAGGGTCTGCGGCATCCGCTGGATGACGATATCCATCACTGGCGAACGGGTCTGCCAGGAGATCACCCGCAGGTCACCCTGCGAGAAGGTGGTACCAAAATAGTGGTCGATCAGAACCTGGGGTTCAATCCAGAAGAACTGCACCAGCCATTTCCAAAACCGAATGGGGGCGGGTTGGCCAAGGCCCAGGGCCTCGCGCATTTTTTCTTTGACTTCAGGGGGAACTGTGAGGGGAACCTGTGCCATCGGGTCGCCAGGGGCGAGTTCGAGCAGCAGGAAAATCACGAGACTGATAAACAGCAGTGTCGGAACCGACAGGACCAGTCGCCTGATTGTAAAGGTCAGCATGGAGCGTGCGCCTTTTGCAATGTGTTATTGTTGATCTGGACAAGAGGTCAGAGCCTAGAGAGGCAGTGGCCTTTGGCCAATGTGTCCGGCGATAGACCGGAACGCGGCGCGAATGGCAAGAGGCCCCGGTGAAGGACACCGGGGCCTCATTTTGGCTAGTGCCGCTTACTTGATACGGTGCCAGTCAGCTGCATTCCACAGCTCGCTGTCCCAAACGTTCAGCACGACGCCACCCAGAGAGTTGGCATGGGCCGACAGACGACCACGGTGAACCAGTGGGATCATGCCACCGTTTTCAACAATGATGTCGTTCAGACGCTTGGAGATTTCCGCACGGGCCGCAGCACCAGCTGTGGTTGTCAGCTCAGCATGCAGCTTGTCGAACTCTTCGTTGCAGAAGCGCGAGATGTTCTCACCCTGCCACTGGGACGCAGGCGAAGGTGCCTTGTCGCACAGACCGTTGGCCAGGTAGGACTGAGGGTCGGTGCCGTTGAAGGTATTGGCATACATTTCAACGTCAGCGTAGAACTTCTGGAAGGTGTCGGGCGAGCCGGGATCGCCACCAAAGAACACGGAACCGCTGAGGTTACGCAGCTCGGATTCGATACCGATTTCGCTCCACCACTGTTTGATCAGAGCCTGGAAATCCTGACGCACGGCGTTGGTCGAGGTCTGGTACAGGATCTTCATCGGAACGCCAGCAGGGGTTTCGCGTACGCCGTCACCATTGGTGTCTTTGTAGCCCGCTTCGTCCAGCATCGCGTTTGCGGCTGCGATGTCTTGCTTGTCGCAGGTGAAGGTGTCTGAGTTCACAGCGGCAGGCGCCGGGATCCAGTTACAGGTGACTTTACCCGCTTTGCCATAGCCGATTTCGACCAGCAGAGGACGGTCGATGGCCAGCGACATCGCTTTGTAAACAGCGGGATCGCCCAGGAATGGGTGTGGACGGATCACCGAACGCTCATCAGGGCCAAGCGCCGGATCAGGGTTGGTGTTGTTCAGCATGATGCGCTCAACCAGCGGGCCAAAGCCAGCGACGGGCGTGCCTTTGCCAGCAGCTTCCATCTGCGCGATAACTTCGGGCGCCAGCTGCAGGTTCCAGGCGTAGTCGAACTCGCCGGTTTCCATAACGGCACGGCCAGCTGCGGTTGCGTCACCGCCCCCTTTGAACAGGACCTTGGCAAAGGCAGGCTTGGCCGGGTCACGGTAGTGCTGGTTCGCCGACATGGTGATCACGTCGTTGGGCTTGAACTCGTCCACAACAAAAGGACCGGTGCCGATGGGACCAAAGTTGGCCTCGGTGCACTCAGGTGCCTTGGCACCCATGCAGTTGGCAAACTGAGCGGCCTGGATGATGGGGCTTTCACCGCCAACAAAGGGGCCATAGGGGAAGGGGGTTGGTTTGTCGAAGGTGACTTTGACGGTCAGATCGTCCAGCGCTTCAATCGAGGAGACGCCTTCAAATTTGGTCACCTGCGCGCAACCGCCTTCGGGGTCCATGCAGTAGTCCGCGGTGAACTTCACGTCAGCCGACGTGAAATCGGTGCCGTCGGACCATTTGATGCCGGGCGCGATCTTCCAGGTGATGGAGGTCAGGTCTTCGCTGACGCCACCGTTTTCAACCGTGGGGATTTCGGATGCCAGGAAAGGCACCATTTCGCCCACTTCATTGTAACGGGCCAGGGGCTCGATCACCAGCGATGCGGATTCGACGTCTTTGGTGCCGCCGGACAGAAAGGGGTTCAGGATCGAAGGGGCTTGCCAATAGATGATATTGACCTGGCCATCAGAGCCACGCTCGGCAAAAGCTGCCGGAGCGATGGCGGCCGTGGCGATGGCACCCATCAAGAGGGTTTTGAGTTTCATTACACTCTCCTTGTCGAACACATTACGTGTCTTTTTACGCCGAAGATCACGGCTCCGGCTTTTTGCCGCAAAACTGCGGATACGATGTCGTTCTGCCTAAGTTGACGTGGAACAAATTGAAAGATCGAAATTTTTCAAGATCTTTGGTCGCTATACGACCAGCCCCCATGTGCAGATACTGGCGGTATCGAAAACCAGATTTCAAAAAAATGCAAATCCGAATTTTGGATTTGCCTATGCAATATTTGCATGAGTATTGTTGAGGCGAATTGTGCTATCCGCTGCAAACGCGGGGCTTGCATGCTGTGCGAAGCCAAAAAAAGAACTAAGGGGAGCCGCCATGCTGGACAATGCAATCGCATCCATCAGTAACTTGCGTGTAGAGTTTCAAACCAAGGATGGGCCGGTCGTCGGCGTCGAAAATGTTTCTTTTGATGTCCATCCGGGCGAAACCGTCTGTGTCGTTGGTGAATCCGGCTCCGGCAAATCGGTTTCTTCCCTGTCTCTCATGCGATTGGTGGAATTTGGCGGCGGTGAAATCGCTGCAGGCGGGCTGATGTTCGATCGGCGCGAGGGCGGTGAGATGGATCTCGCCAAGGCCCCCGGCGAGGTGATGAAAGACATTCGCGGCAATGAAATCGGCATGATCTTTCAGGAGCCAATGACGGCTCTGAACCCGGTCTTCACCGTTGGTCGCCAGCTGACCGAAGGTCTGCGGGTCCATAAGGACATGAACAAGGCCCAGGCCGAGGAAAGGGCGGTGGAACTGCTGCGCGAGGTGCGTATTCCCGAACCAGAACGCCGTATGGCGCAGTACCCGCATGAGCTTTCCGGTGGTATGCGGCAGCGGGTGGTGATCGCCATGGCCATGGCCTGCGAGCCACGCCTGTTGATCGCGGATGAGCCCACAACAGCGCTGGATGTGACCATTCAGGCCGAGATCCTGGCCCTGATGGACCGGCTAAAGCGGGAGACCGGCACCGCGGTGATGTTCATCACCCATGACATGGCGGTTGTGGCCCAGATGGCGGACCGGGTTGTGGTGATGTTCCGCGGCAATAAGGTCGAAGAGGGCACTGTTGAGGAAATCTTTGAAAACCCGCAGCATGACTACACCAAGGCCCTGCTGGCAGCGGTGCCAAAACTGGGTGAAATGCAGGGCAAGGCCTACCCCGAACCGATGAAGCTGATGGGGGTCGAGGACCAGAGAATCGAACCTATTGTCGGCACCGAGGACGTGCTGCTCAACGTTGAGAATTTGACCACACGTTTCCCGGTCAAAGGCGGCTTGCTGCGCCGCACCGTGGCCAATGTGCACGCGGTCGAAGATGTGTCCTTTAAGGTCTATAAGGGGCAGACATTGTCGCTGGTGGGCGAATCGGGTTGCGGAAAATCAACTGCAGGCCGTTCAATCCTGCGTTTGGTCGAGCCGCTCTCGGGTAAGGTTGAGTTTGAGGGACGTGACGTCATTGGCCTGAACCAGAGCGATTTGCACAAGGCGCGCCTGGATATGCAGATGATTTTCCAGGACCCCTTTGCCTCTTTGAATCCGCAAATGCAACTTCTGGATCAGGTGGCCGAGCCTCTGCGCAACTATGGGTTGGCTTCGGGCTCTGAGCTGCAGGACCGGGTGGCGAATCTCTTTGACCGGGTACAACTGCCGCGCAGCTTTATGCGCCGTTACCCCCATGAAATGTCCGGCGGCCAACGCCAGCGGATCGCAATTGCCCGCGCCCTGGCGCTGAACCCGAAATTGATCGTCGCAGACGAGGCCGTTTCAGCACTGGATGTTTCGGTGCAGGCCCAAGTTTTGAACCTGATGATGGAATTACAGGCAGATCTTGGACTTTCTTTCCTCTTCATCAGCCATGACATGGCCGTGGTTGAACGGGTGAGCCACCAGGTCGGGGTGATGTACCTGGGGAGAATCGTCGAGCTGGGCCCGCGTGCCCGCGTCTTTGAGAACCCGCAGCATGCCTATACGCAGGCTTTGATGAAGGCGGTTCCAATCGCCGATCCACGTCGCCGCAAGAGCGAAAAAGACCTGAACTTCAAACCGATTCCATCGCCCATTCATGGCTTGGATTACCAGCCTGAACCCTCAAAGTACCTGGAGGTGGAGCCAGGTCATTTTGTGCTGACAACCGACAGCGGGTACTGATCGCATGGTGAAGGTGCTGACGCCGCTGGAAATCATGACGCAGTTGGTGGCTTTCCCCACTGTGAGCCGTGACAGCAATCTGCCACTGGTCGACTGGGTGCAGGACTACCTGACCGAGCAAGGCATTGCCTCGCACCGTTGGGTGGATCCGAACCAACCCCATAAGGCCGCTGTATTTGCCCATGTCGGCCCAGAAATTGAGGGCGCGGTTGTTCTGTCGGGCCACACGGATGTTGTGCCGGTTGATGGCCAGCCCTGGGACAGCGACCCGTTTACGGTGGTTGAACGCGACGGCAAATATTTTGGCCGTGGCACCTGCGACATGAAGGGCTTTGATGCCTTGGCGATCTGGGCCTTGGTCGAGGCGCATCATCGCGGCGTTGAACGTCCCTTGCAATTGGCGCTCAGCTTTGACGAAGAGATCGGTTGTACCGGGGCGCCGCCGATGATCGATGCGATGCAGCCGCTGCTGCCCAAGGGATCTGCCGTTATCGTCGGCGAGCCTTCGATGATGCAGGCGGTGACGGGCCATAAGGGCGGCACCGGATTCCGGACCCATATGGTTGGCTTTGAGGTGCATAGCTCGCTGATGCATACCGGGGTTAGCGCCATTATGCAGGGCGCCCGGCTGATCGACTGGGCCAATCAGCGCAATGCCGAAAACATGGACCGCACGCCGGGCGAGATGCAATCCCTGTTCAACCCGCCCTTTACCACCTGCCATGTGGGTATGATCTCTGGTGGGACGGCCCATAACATCACCGCCAAAGACTGCGAATTTATGATGGATTTTCGGGTCGTGCCCGGCGAGCTGGCCTCGGATTGGGAGGCCGCCTATCGGGCCGAAGTCGAAAAGGTTGAGGCCGAAATGCAGGCCATCCACCCTGAGGCCCGTATCGACATCAGCAAGGGATTTGATGTGCCTGCCCTGGTGCCGGAAGAGGACGGCGCGGCCGAGGCCTTGGTGCGCAGTCTTACGGGGGATAACGGCACCCATGTGGTCAGTTATGGCACCGAGGCCGGGCAGTTTCAGGCAGCGGGCTATTCAGCAGTGATCTGCGGCCCGGGTGATATTGCCCAGGCGCATCAGCCCAATGAATTTATCTCCGTGGCACAGTTCAATTCAGGCCATGACTTTATGAAACAGCTCGTCACACGTTTGCAGAGTTCTCCGTAACAGTATCTATTTCGCCCAGTTGTTCCCGTGAAAGGTAATTATGCCAAAACTAGAGACCGACCTTCCAAAAGGGATCTACGAAGACATTGATTTTGCTGTTCTGGTGCAGATTGCAGGCCGGATGATCGCCCATCATTTAGAAGCTATAGGCAAGGATTCAGGTCTTTCGGCGGGACATCTCAGCGTGTTGGGCATGATCCACCGCAGACCGGGATTGGTGCAAAGTGTCTATGGCGCCATTCTGGCTATTAATGACGCCACTCTGGGGCGGTATGTGGACAAACTGGAAGATCGCGGCTTGGTCCTGCGGGAACGTTGCGACGACGACCGGCGCACCGTACGCCTGACGCTGACCGAGCCCGGATTGACCTTTATTCTCGAGATCAAAGCACGCCTGGATGAGCGGCGCTCAGAGATCACTGGCGGTCTGGGTTTCGCTGATATTTCAGAATTGCAAGAAAATCTCGTCACCTTTTTGACCGCGCATGGCCCTGATCTGCAAGAGACGTAGACAAGGCTTTTTTATTCTCGTAACAATAATCTCAATTGAGAGGAGTTGTGCTTTTGCCCATCAAAAATCGCTTTGCCGAACTGCAGCAAGAGATCACCGCATGGCGCCGCCATCTGCATGAAAACCCGGAACTCATGTATGAGGTGCATCAAACTGCGGCTTTTGTTGAAGAGCAGCTGAAGGGCTTTGGCGTCACGGATGTGACGCCCGGTGTCGGCAAAACCGGCGTTGTTGCGGTGATTGAGGGCAAGACCAATACCTCTGGGCGGGTCATTGGCCTGCGCGCCGATATGGACGCCCTGCCCATTCACGAGGCCTCCGGCGTTGACTATGCCTCAAAAACACCCGGTGTGATGCATGCTTGCGGGCACGACGGCCACACGGCGATCCTACTGGGAGCGGCAAAATACCTGGCCGAGACCCGCAATTTTGATGGCAAGGCCGTGCTGATCTTCCAACCCGCCGAAGAGGGGGGCGGCGGCGGCAAGGCCATGTGTGATGATGGCATGATGGAGCGCTGGGGGATTCAGGAAGTCTATGGGCTGCACAATACGCCAGGCATGCCGGTTGGTGAGTTTGGCATTCGTCCCGGCGCCTTGATGGCCTCTTCTGATGAGTTCGAGATCCGGGTGACAGGCAAGGGCGGCCATGCTGCGGCCCCGCATGAGTCGATCGACACCACCCTGGTGGCTTCGCAGATCGTGGTCTCGCTCAATTCTATCGTGTCGCGTAACATTGACCCGATCAAACGGGTGGTGCTGACTGTGGGCACATTCGAGACCGACAGCACCGCCTCCAATGTGATTGCCCATACGGCAAAACTGGAAGGCACCGTGCGGACACTGGACACGGAATACCGCGCCCAGGCCGAAGACTGGGTACGCCGCGTCGTCATCAGCACCGCCGAGGCTTTTGGTGCCACGGCCGAGGTGATCTGGACACCAGGCTACCCGGTGACGATCAACACCGATGCCGAGACCGCCCATGCCGTTGAAGCGGCCCGCGCGGTAGGGGCCCATGTGGATGAGGATATCCCGCCGATCATGCCATCGGAGGATTTCTCTTACATGCTGGAAGAGCGTCCCGGCGCCTATATTTTCCTTGGCAATGGCGACACGCCTATGTGCCATCACCCGGCCTATGTCTTTGACGACGAAGCGATTCCACTGGGTTGCAGCTGGTTTGCCGAACTCGTTGAACGACGAATGCCCGCAAAATAAATCTGACAAAAGGACACGCGCGATGCCAGTCAAAAACCGAATTGCTGATCTGCACGAAGAAGTGGCCGGTTGGCGCCGCGACATCCACGAAAACCCGGAAATCCTGTATGAGACCCACCGCACCTCTGCTCTGGTGGCCGACAAGCTAAAGAGCTTTGGCTGCGATGATGTGGTGACCGGCATTGGCCGCACCGGAGTTGTTGCGGTGATCCGGGGACGCAGCGACACGGTTGGGCGCGCTATTGGGTTGCGCGCTGATATGGATGCGCTGCCAATGCAGGAACAGACCGGGCTGCCACATGCCTCCAAAACCGACGGGGCCATGCATGCCTGCGGTCACGACGGCCATACGGCGATGCTGCTGGGCACCGCAAAATACCTGTCCGAGACGCGGAATTTCGACGGCACGGCCGTGGTGATTTTCCAGCCCGCCGAAGAAGGCGGCAATGGCGCCGAGGCCATGTGCAAAGACGGTCTGATGGAGCGTTTTGGCATTGATGAGGTCTATGCGATACACAATTATCCGGGGCTTGAACTGGGGAAATTCTCCGTCCGCGCGGGTCCCATCCTGGCCTCGGTGGATGAATTCACCCTGAAGCTGCAGGGGCGCGGTGGGCATGCGGCCAAGCCGCAGGAAACCGTTGATACCACGGTGATGATGTCGCAAATCATCTGCGCACTGCAAACGGTGCTGTCCCGCAATGTTGACCCTGTGCAAAAGGCGGTTCTCTCGGTCACTTCGGCGGAGACCTCTTCCAAGGCCTTTAACGTGATACCCGATCGCGCCGAAGTTCGCGGCACCGTGCGCACCCATTCCCCGGAGGCGCGCCAGCTGATCCCCGAGCGGATCCAGGCCATTGCCGACGGGATTGCGCAGACTTTTGGTGGCACCGCAGATCTGTCCTTCCATCTGGGAGTTCCGGTGACAATCAACGACGATGCTGCAGCAGATTTTGCCCGTTTGGCGGCAGAAACGGTCTCTGGGGCAGGGTCTTGCGAAGAGGCCTCTGTGTCGATGGGCGGAGAGGACTTCTCCTTCATGCTGCAAGAGCGTCCAGGGGCGATGATTCAGCTGGGCAACGGCCCCTCCGCTGGTCTGCACCACCCGGCGTATGACTTCAACGACGAGGCCATCCCGACAGGGATCAGCTGGTTTGTCGAAATGATCGAACAACGGATGCCGGTGGCCTGAGCCGGCCTGCACCCTGAAATCCAATATTCAAGATAACCCGGGGACATCACCGGGACAAAAACCAAGGAGAGTTTCCATGCCGGTCAAGAACCGCTTTGCCGAATTGCAAAATGAAATTACCGAATGGCGTCGTGATATTCACGAAAATCCAGAGATCCTGTTTGAAACCCACCGCACTTCGGCGCTGGTGGCGGAGAAACTGAAAGAGTTCGGCTGCGATGAGATCGTCACCGGCATTGGCCGCACCGGTGTTGTTGGTGTGATCAAGGGCAAGAGCGACAGCGCGGGTAAGGTCATTGGTTTGCGTGCCGATATGGATGCGCTGCCCATCCACGAGGCCACCGGGTTGGACTATGCCTCAAAAACCCCCAACGCCATGCATGCCTGCGGCCATGATGGCCACACGGCCATGCTGCTGGGCGCTGCCAAGTACCTTTCTGAGACGCGCAATTTTGATGGTACCGTGGTGCTGATCTTCCAACCTGCCGAAGAAGGCGGCGGCGGTGGCAAAGAGATGTGCGACGACGGCATGATGGACCGCTGGGGCATCCAGGAAGTCTACGGCATGCACAACTGGCCAGGCAAACCCATTGGGGCCTTCTCGATCCGTTCGGGGGCGTTTTTTGCTGCCACCGATCAGTTTGACATCACCTTTGAAGGGCGTGGTGGCCATGCGGCCAAACCGCAGGAAACCATTGATACCACAGTCATGTCCGCGCAGGCTGTGCTGGCGCTGCAGACCATTGCCTCGCGCAATTCTGACCCGGTCCAGCAGATCGTGGTCTCGGTGACCTCGTTTGAGACCTCTTCCAAGGCCTTTAACGTGATCCCGCAGCGGGTGCAAATCAAAGGCACCGTGCGTACCATGTCGAGTGAGACCCGTGATCTGGCTGAAAAGCGGATCAAGGAAATCTGTGCCGGCGTGGCTGCGACCTTTGGGGGCACGGGGGATGTGACCTATCATCGTGGCTATCCCGTGATGGCCAATCACGAGGAACAGACCGAATTTGCCGCCAAGGTAGCGACAGATATTTCCGGCTCCTGCGAAGAGGCGCCGCTGGTCATGGGCGGTGAAGATTTTGCCTTCATGCTGGAAGAGCGCCCCGGTGCTTATATTCTGGTGGGCAATGGCGATAGCGCCTCGGTGCATCACCCAGAATATAACTTCAACGATGAGGCCATCCCTGCGGGCTGCAGCTGGTGGGCTGGAATTGTTGAGCAGCGGATGCCTGCTGCCTGAAATGGCAACTAGCAGCACAGATAATGGAAAAGCCCGGTATTGCCGGGCTTTTTTATTGGGTGAGCGCCTCGCTGCGCGCTTGAAATATCACCGCGCCTGAGGGGTTAGCCCTGGGGGGTTAACCTTTGGCCCAAAGTTCCTGATAGACCGCTTCGATGCCCTGGGCTTCGTGGGAAGCACTAAAGCTATCGACAGCGACCTCGCGGGCCCTGTTGCACATGGCCTGATACCGATCCGGATCGTTGAACAGGGTCAGTGCGGCCTCTGCCGCCTCCGCTGGGCCCTCTTGTGGTACAACTCGCCCTGTTGTGCCCTGGGCAGAAAAGGCCTGGTAGTAGCCAGCCTCAGATCCAACAAAAGGAACTGCGCTAGCCATGCCTTCGAGTGGCACCATGCCGTAGCCCTCATAGCGGGGCAATTGCATCACCAATGAGAGCGCCCGCATGGTCTGCGGCAGTTCTGCTGCCGGGATCTCCCCGAGAAACAGGATGCGATCTGTCAGGCCTGCTTCTTTGATGCGATCCTGTAACCCTTTGAGGAAACCTTGATGCTCTCGTGCAGCGCGGCCCAGCACCAGGGCCTTGGCACCGGGCAGTTGCGGCAGCAGGCGCAGCATCGCCTCAACAAACAGATCGGTGCCTTTTTCGGGGCGGATGCGACCAATAGTGGCAATCCCCATCTTGCCGCCATGCCCAAGCGCCTGCCAGGCGGCGCGGCGGTCCTGCGCTGGGGTGAAGGCATTGGTATCGACGCCATGGGGCACCACAGCGCGGACATGGGGCACAAAGCTCGCGGCCTCATCAGAGGTGGCCACAATGGCATCCATGCGCGAAATCAACCACCGGGGCAGGGCAGAGTGACGGCGCACCGCGGCGGAGGTGAAGACAATGCGGATGGGCAGACGCAGTACATCTCGCGTCCAGAGGGCAGCGCGCATTTCGGTATTGCGGCGCACATGCCAGATGGCAAAAGGGTACTTACCGGGACCCGTGGCCGACAGCTGCCGGGCGCGTTTGATCGAGATCGGATCAGGGCAACCAGGCAAGGCGCGCCCAACCAGCTCCACATCGTGCAGTGCAACCTGTTGGCGCAGCACATTGCCTGCCGTGGCCGAGACACCGGTGAAGTTCTTGTTGAAATTGGTGACAAAAAGCTCAGTCATGGTGCTCTTTCAGGCAAAGGCTGTTGATCAAACGCTCTACCACCAGATCCAGCTGGCCGGATTGCTCCTCTACATAGGCGCGTGCGGCGTCGCGGGCGATTTGCAATTGCTCAGGCTGGGTTAGCCAGTGATCTACCGCCTGGGCTAGATCGTGGGCATCGCGCACCTCGGTCGCAGCGCCTGATGCGATCATGGGCGGGAAGGTCTCGGTGAAATTGCTATAGCCGGGACCGGTCAGCACTGCGGCCCCGGATTGGGCGACCTCAAAGGGGTTATGGCCACCAATAGGCAAGAGCGAACCACCTAGAAACACAATCGGCGACAGGGCGTACCAGCTGCCCAGCTCGCCGAGAGTGTCAGCCAGGTAGACCTGAGACTCTGGCGACAACGCCGTGCCAATGCTGCGTTGGCTGTACTTCAGGCCCGCTTGGGTGATCTTACCGCCGATCTCCTCGGCGCGTTCCGGATGGCGTGGCACCAAAAACAGGCAAAGGTCGGGGT
Organism: Pseudophaeobacter sp. EL27; assembly: GCF_900313025.1. Classification (GTDB taxonomy): domain Bacteria; phylum Pseudomonadota; class Alphaproteobacteria; order Rhodobacterales; family Rhodobacteraceae; genus Pseudophaeobacter. The sequence goes on along the minus strand of NZ_OMPQ01000013.1, from coordinate 353,479 downwards.
GATCGCGCAGCAGGGCCTTGTGAGCTTCCAGTATGCTCTCTTCTTCGCCTTCATGGGTGGAGCTGGCAATCCACAGAGGGCGCCCGGCAAGGGCGCTGCGCATCTCCGCGATGAGATCGTGTTTCTGCGGCAGGGCAGCTGCCCCGGCCTTGAGATTGCCACTGGGAAACACCCGTGTGGGATTGGCCCCCAGGGACAGAAGATCCTCCGCCACGGCTTTGTTTTGGGTCAGAAGTAAATCAAACAACCCCATGATAAAGCGGGCTGTTGGCAGCTTATTGCGCCAGCCTGCAACTGATTTGGCAGAGAGACGCGCATTGACCAGCGCCAGCCGGGTGCCGCGTGCCTTAGCTGTGGATAGGGTCACGGGCCAAAGCTCGCTCTCAACAAAAATCCCGGCATCCGGGCGCCAATGGGCCATGAACCGGTTCACCGCGCCACCAGAATCAAGTGGCGCAAACTGATGCTGAGCGCAGTCTGGCAGACGCTTTGCTGCCATTTCAGCCGAGGTGGCGGTGCCCGAGGTCAGCAGAAACCGCGCATCAGGCAGAAGGCTGTGTAACTGATTGATCAGGGTGATCGCCGCCAGGCTTTCGCCAACGGAGGCACCGTGAAACCAGATCAGCGGCGTTTCTGCGGGCAGATCTGGGCGGGGCAGGCTGGCATGGCCCAGCCTTTCACGCTGGCGCGTTTCGCTGACGCCATGAGCCGCCAGTTTTGCCGCAACTTTGCGATAGGCCAGGGGGGCCAGCAGCGCCGTTACCGCGCGATAGCAGTAAAACAGCAGCGTTGGCGATGCTGTTTGGTCAGGCTTGGTCATCACGTTTCGCTTAACCGCCGGTGTGGCTCATATGGCGTGACATGGTGCCGCCGACCTCTTGTCGGGAGTAATCAAAATCATGGCCTTTGGGCTTGTCACCGATGGCGGCGCGAATGGCCTGTTCCAGCACCTCGGTACCCTCTTGGCTGGCGCGCAGGGGCGCGCGCAGATCGGCAGAGCCTTCCTGGCCCAGGCAGGTATAGATTTCGCCGGTGCAGGTGACACGCACCCGGTTGCAGCTTTCACAGAAATTATGGCTGAGTGGCGTAATGAAGCCGATCTTCTGGCCGGTCTCTTCCAGCCGCACATAGCGGGCTGGTCCGCCTGACCGTTCCGCCAAGTCGGTGACGGTATAGTGGTTTTCATACTCAGCACGCACATCGTTGAGCGACCAGAACTGACCGATGCGGTTTTCATCACCCATGTCTTCGCCCATGGGCATCACTTCGATCCAGGTGAGATCCAGATCCCGTTCGGCGCACCAGCGGGTGATGGCGGGCAGCTCGGCCTCGTTGAAACCTTTCAGCGCCACGGCGTTGATTTTGACCCGCAGCCCGGCTTTTTGCGCCGCATCAATGCCGCGTAGAACCTGGGGCAGGCGGCCCCAACGGGTGACATCGGCAAATTTCTGTTCGTCCAGCGTATCGAGGGAGATATTCACCCGGCGCACACCCGCAGCAAAGAGCGCCTCGGCGTATTTCTCCAGCTGCGAGCCATTGGTGGTCAGGGTCAGCTCCTTCAGGGCGCCGCTGTCCAGATGCCGGGTCATGCTCTCAAAGAAGGTCATGATACCGCGGCGCACCAGAGGTTCACCACCGGTTATGCGCAGCTTCTGTACCCCCAGCTTGATAAAGCTGGAACACAGGACATCCAGTTCCTCCAGGGTCAGCAGCTCTTTCTTGGGCAGAAAGGTCATGTTTTCCGACATGCAGTAAACGCAGCGGAAATCGCACCTGTCGGTGACCGAAACGCGCAGATAGGTGATGGCGCGAGCGAAGGGATCAATCAATGGAGCATTCATAGGTTCATAGCTAAGGCGCAGCTCCGCTCAGGGCAAGGATAGACTGCGTTTTGAGGCTGGCAATAGCTGTGCGTCATGGCTAGGCTTGCCCTATGAAACAGATGATTTTTGCCTTGGCACCCGTAGTGTTTTTGAGTGGTTGCAATACGTTGCAATGGAATTCCGATATTCTAGGCGGGGCGTCTGGTGGGGCTGTGCAGGCACCACAAAGTGATCCCGGCGCGCCGCTCTCGGCCATTCCAAGCGATGAGTCGCTGCAAGAGGGAGCCATTGTGCAGGATCCGGCTGCTGTCAGCTCAAGTGCACTGGCGCCCAGCACAGCCGGAAGCTCCACCACGGCGCGGTTTCAGGGACGTGCGCAGACGGTGGCCTCTTTGGGCGACCCAGTGATCCCGGGACTGTGGATGGAGACCTCATTGGTCACCACAGAGCAGATCGCTCGGTTGCGCAGTGCAAATGGCAAGGAAGTCACCGTGACGCTGAAGCCCGCAACCGGGGGTGGTTCCGGTGGGCGGTTGTCGATCAGCGCCATGCGCGCCCTGGGCGCGCCGCTGACCGAACTGGTTGAGGTCGAGGTACTGCCAGCAGGCTAAGTTCAGCTGCTCTGTGTCGCGTCCTCTTCGCCGCCGGATGTTTCCACCTCTGGTTCTTCGGCGGTGTCTTGCGCAGCCGTCACCAGGTCTGGGTATTCGATTGGCTCTTTCAGATATTTCGCCGCTTCTTTGCGGGCAAAGGGCTTCATCCCAGCGCCATGCTCTACCAGAAAATCGCGGCTGGCTGTGGCGTCATGCTTGCTGAGATCACGGACCCACCAGGCGATGGCTTTTTGCAGGAACCAGTTGCGATCCGGCACATAAGAGGCAGCCCAGGCCAAAATCCGGTCGCGCCGCGCCTGATCTTCGGGTTTGAGATTGTTCAGCTTGGCCCAGGGCAGGCAGGCCACAAGCGCCGCGCGCCGGGTCCACATGTGCTCCACTGAGGTCCAGGCCTCAACCTCATCTAAGCGCGAGGGATCTGCCACCAGTCGTTTCTGCATCGCCATGCAGGCGTGATCGGCAATCGCCCAGCTGTCAAAATCCGGCAGCCAGCTTTGCAGCAAATTCCAGACCGCCGCGTCGTCCTTGATGCGCGCCTGGGTCAGTAGCTTGGCGGCGGCGATGCGGGCTTCAAAGACATCCGATTTCCACAGCTCATCCGCCAGAGTGACGCGCTCCTCAATTGTCAGCGCCTGGCGCCAGCCCTTGGTGATGTCGTTGATTGCAGTATTTGGGATGCCCAGAACGATGCGTTTTTGCTTGTGGTAGCTCACCATCTGTTCGGCCCGGCCGGGCTCAAAGGCAGCGTTCAACTCGTTCAGGGCATCTTCAAGGGTCATCAGGTTACTCCACCGTAACGGATTTGGCTAGATTGCGCGGCTGATCCACATCGGTGCCTTTGGCCACCGCCGTGTGATAGGCCAGCATCTGGGCTGGCAGCGCATAAAGGATGGGCGTCAGGCTATCGTGTACCTGTGGCATCTGGATGGTTTCCCAGGTGCCGTCGCCGCCCTCCATAAGACCTGCCTCATCCGAGATCAACAGCACCTTGCCCTTGCGCGCCATGACCTCCTGCATATTAGAGACCGATTTGTCAAAAAGCCCGTCCTTTGGCGCCATGACCACCACCGGCATCTGCTTGTCGATCAGCGCGATGGGGCCGTGCTTCAGCTCACCCGAGGCATAGGCTTCGGCATGAATATAGCTGATTTCCTTCAGTTTGAGCGCGCCTTCCAGTGCCAGTGGGAACATCAAGCCACGGCCCAGGAACAAAACGTCGCGGGCTTCGCTCAGCTTTTGTGCCGCCTGGCGGATCTTGTCGTTCTGCTCCAACCCTGCGGCCAGCACATTGGGCAGACCGCGCAGGGCGGAGATATGCGCTTGCAGGTCTTCCTGCGAGATTTCACCCCGGTCCGTTGCCGCCTTGAGCGCCAGCATCAACAGCACGCTGAGCTGGCAGGTAAAGGCCTTGGTCGAGGCCACACCGATCTCAACACCAGCGTGAATTGGCAAGGCCAGATCGCTTTCCCGCGCGATAGAGCTTTCGGGCACATTGACCACCGAGAGGATCTTGTCGGCCTTGCCCTCACAGTAGCGCAGCGCCGCCAGGGTATCGGCGGTTTCGCCGGACTGGGACACAAACAGCGCTGCGGTTTTGCCCGGAATGGGCGGTTCGCGGTAGCGGAACTCGGAGGCGATATCGACCTCAACCGGGATGCGGGCGATCTGTTCAAACCAGTATTTGGCGGTGAGGCAGGCGTAAAAGGCGGTGCCGCAGGCCACCATGGTCAGACGCTCAATCTGGGAGAAATCGATGCTTTCGCCGGGCAGATGCACCGCATCCTCACCCACTGGAAGATAATGACGGATGGCTTCGGCAATCACCGTGGGCTGCTCGGCGATTTCTTTGGCCATATAGTGTTTGTGGCCCGCCTTATCGACCTGCGAGACGTCAATCTGGATGGTCTTCATCGCCCGATTGGCCAGTGCGCCCTGGATGTCACGGATCTCCATGGTGCTGCGTGTCAGATAGACCCGGTCGCCCTCTTCCAGATAGGTGACACGATCGGTTAGCGGTGCCAGAGCAATGGCATCGCTGCCGACAAACATCTCACCGTCACCGTGGCCCACTGCCAGTGGCGAGCCCTTGCGGGCGGCGATCAGCAGATCTTCTTCGCCGTCAAACAGAAAGGCCAACGCAAAGGCGCCTTCCAGCCGGTCGAGTGTCTTGTCGGCGGCTTCCACCGGGGACAGCCCCTCGCTCAGGTAGCGTTGGGTCAGCAGAGCAATGGTTTCGGTATCGGTCTCGGTTTGAAAATCGATGCCATATTCGGCCAGTTCGGCGCGCAGATCGCGGTAGTTTTCGATGATGCCGTTGTGCACGACAGCAACCGCGCCCGCCTGGTGGGGGTGGGCATTGCTGACCGAAGGCACCCCATGCGTGGCCCAGCGGGTATGGCCGATGCCGGATTTACCCGGCAGCGGATCATGTACCAAAAGATCGCTGAGATTGACCAGCTTGCCCAAAGCGCGCCGCCGCGCCAAGGTACCGTTGTTCACGGTGGCAATACCGGCACTGTCATAGCCACGATATTCCAGCCGTTTCAGAGCTTCGACCAGAGTGGGCGCTACTTCATGCTTGCCCAGAACGCCAACAATACCACACATTACTCAGATCCTTTTGTCAGCCGGGCCTTTTTGGCGCGCAGCATGTCCATGAGTTTTTCGGCGTATCCATCTTTATTTTCCTGCCGGGTGCGGGAAATGGCCAGATCACCATGATTGACATCTTTGGTCACCACAGTGCCCGATGCGGTCATGGTTTCATGGCCCAGAGTCACAGGCGCCACCAGCAGGGTATTGGACCCAATAAAACTGCGGGCCCCAATCTTGGTGCGGTGTTTCATCACCCCATCGTAGTTGCAGGTGATGGTGCCAGCGCCAATATTAGTGGCTTTGCCCACCGAGGCATCGCCGATATAGCTCAGATGGTTGACCTTGGCGCCTTCGGCGATCTCGGCGTTTTTGATCTCGACGAAATTGCCGACATGGGTGTCTTCTGCCAGCTCTGCACCGGGACGCAGGCGGGCATAGGGGCCGACCTTGGCACCGCGGCTGACATGACAGCCCTCAAGGTGCGAAAAGGCCCGGATCAAAGCACCGCTTTCCACGGTGACACCGGGGCCAAAGACCACATTGGGTTCAACAACCGTGTCGCGACCAATCACAGTGTCAAAGGCCAGGTAAACCGTCTCTGGTGCCATCAGGGTAACGCCCAGCTCCAGAAGATCAGCGCGGGCTTTGCGTTGGAATACCGCGTCTGCGGCAGCGAGATCCGCGCGCGAGTTCACGCCCAGGGTTTCGCTTTCATCGCAGGCGACGGCCGTGACGGTGTTTCCTGCTGCCCGGGCCAGTTCCACCAGATCGGTGAGGTAATATTCGCCAGAGGCGTTGTCATTGCCGATCTTGGAGAGCAGATCAAACATCAGACCCGCATCACAGGCCATCAGGCCGGAATTGCAGAAATCCAAGGCGCGTTCTTCCTCGGAAGCGTCTTTGAACTCGACAATGCGCTCCAGGCTGTCGCCCTGCATCACCAGGCGGCCATAGCGTGCGGGGTCAGCGGTATGAAAGCCCAACACCACCAGATCGGCAGAGCTACGTGCGGCCACCATGCGTTCCAGCGTCTCTGCACTGACAAAGGGCGTATCACCGTAAAGCACCACAACATCGCCGCTAAAACCCTGCAACGCCTCGCGGGCTTGATCAACCGCATGCGCCGTGCCCAGCTGTTCTTCCTGCAGGACCACCTCGGCACTCTCATCGATCTTGGCGACTGCGGCGCGCACGGCTTCAGCCTCATGGCCGGCGACCACGACGACCCGTTCGGGATCCAAAGCACGGCCCGCAATCAAGGCGTGCTCCAGCATAGAGCCCTGAGCAATCGGGTGCAGAACCTTGGGGATGTCAGAGTTCATACGGGTGCCTTTGCCAGCGGCAAGGACGACAAGGGCTATACTCATAATGAATTTTTTCTCTTTGACTTTTTTCGCCTTCGTTTTATCCGCAATTGGCAGTGGTGCAAGCCAATCCGCCATCAAAACTGGTTGCGGCTTGCAATAAAGGGCGGCGAAAAGACGCCGAAGGGGGCAATATGCGAACAGTTATCTTTGATCTGGATGGAACACTGGCGGATACATCAGGCGATCTTTTGGCTGCGGCCAATGCCTGTTTTCGCCAAATGGGGCTGGGCGATATCCTAACCCAGCCTGGCGATGCGGCCACGGCACTGCGTGGTGGCAAGATGATGCTGACTGCGGGACTGAAGCGGGCCGGCGTCTTTGAGGCGCAGAAGGTTGAGGACTATTACCCGGTGCTGCTGGAGGCCTACCGCGATGCCATTGATCATCACACCTTTCTCTATCCCGGCGCCATGGATGCGGTCGAGGCGCTGAAAGTGGCGGGTTACAGTGTTGGCATCTGCACCAACAAGCCCGAGGCCTTGGCCGAGCAATTGATGCGATCCTTGGGGGTGCGGGATGCCTTTGCCTCTCTGGTGGGGGCGGATACCCTGCCGGTGCGAAAACCCGACCCCGAACCGCTGTTTGAAGCGGCGCGCCGGGCCGGAGGAGATCCTGAAAAGACGATTTTGATTGGCGACAGTGACACGGATCGCAATACCTCTGCCAATGCTGGGGTGCCCTCGGTGCTGGTCACCTTTGGTCCTGCCGGGGGTAATATGGCGGCGCTCAAACCCGAGGCGCTGTTGGATCGTTATGAGGATCTGCCAGCCCTCGTCACCCGTCTGATTGGTTGACCCGCCAGCTGGTGGATGGGCTGGAGTAGTTTGGGGGGCGGTTGCCTGAGCTCTTCCCCCTTGACCGCTGCCCGGTGGCGGCTCACAAACGTCCTATGAGCGAGAAATTCACAGGCAGCTTCACCCAGCAAGAAGCACTTTCCGAGGCGGCCATCGAGGCCGCTATGAATGTCATGCGCCACGGGCGCCTACACCGCTACAACGTCATTGATGGCGAGCTGGGCGAGGCGGCGCTTTTGGAGCAGGAGTTTGCCGCACAGATCGGGGCAAAATACTGCCTTGCGGTGGCCTCGGGGGGCTATGCCATGGCCACGGCGCTGCGTGCGGTGGGGGTCAAGCACGGCGACAAGGTGCTGACCAATGCCTTCACCCTGGCGCCGGTGCCAGGATCTATTGCCGCGGTTGGGGCCTCACCGGTCTTTGTTGATGTCACCGAAGAATTGACCATCGATCTGGAGGATCTGGCCTCCAAAGCAGATCAGGCCTCGGTGCTGATGCTCAGCCATATGCGGGGGCATCTGTGTGACATGGACCGCTTGATGCAGATCTGCGACGGCGCGGGCATTACCGTGATCGAAGACTGCGCCCATACCATGGGGGCGGCCTGGAACGGTATCGCCTCGGGGCGGATGGGGGCTGCGGGCTGTTATTCCTGCCAGACCTATAAACATGTGAACTCAGGCGAGGGTGGTCTGCTGATCACCGATGACGCAGAGATTGCCGCTCGTGCCATCATGCTCTCGGGGTCTTATATGCTCTATGAGAGGCATCTGGCCGCGCCGGCCCCTGAGGTCTTTGAGAGGGTGAAGTTTGAGACGCCCAATATTTCCGGCCGTATGGACAACCTGCGCGCCGCCATCCTGCGTCCGCAGCTGCGCGATCTGGGCCGGCAGGTCGGGCGCTGGAATGAGCGCTACCAGAAAATCGAAGCCGGGCTACGCGATACGCCGGGCCTGACGGTTGTGCAGCGCCCAGAGGCGGAGACCTATGTCGGATCGTCGATCCAGTTTTTGCTGCTTGAGTGGAGCCCTGAGTCTGTCGCCGAGGTGATCGCGCGCTGCGCGAAACGCGGAGTCGAGCTCAAATGGTTTGGCGGTGCAGAACCTGCGGGCTTTACCTCCCGCTATGACAGCTGGCGCTACGCAGAGCCGCAAAACTTGCCCCAAAGCGATCGTATCTTGGCGGCAATTGTCGATATGCGGGTGCCCCTGACCTTCAGCCTGGAGGACTGCGCCCAGATCGCGCGGATCATTCGCTCCGAGGTGGGCGCGGTCTATCAGGCGGGCTGAAGTATTTCTTGCCAAATCACAGGGTGACCGGGGCTTCCAAACTGGAGGCCCTTTTTATTTTGATGGAATTCTCAAACTAATGTCAGGGCACTGCATTGTTTTGGAATGATAATATTTTGATCCGTTTGATTGTGGTTCACCGGGGGCAGTGCAGGGGATTGACCCGAATCGAGATCTTCGGCTAATAAATGAACAAGTGTTCAGATAACGTGACGGATAGCTTGATAAAGGGAGCGGGCAATGTTCAATGCAAGCATGCAATTCGATCTTGGGGATGAGGTAAATGCACTGCGTGACATGGTGCATCGCTGGGCGCAGGATCGCGTCAAACCGATGGCGCAGGAGATCGACCAGAAAAACGAATTCCCACCAGAACTGTGGTCGGAAATGGGTGAGCTCGGCCTGCTGGGCATCACAGTTCCGGAAGAGTTTGGCGGTGCCGGCATGTCCTATCTGGCCCATACGGTTGCCGTTGAAGAAGTGGCGCGGGCCTCTGCCTCCGTGTCGCTGTCTTATGGCGCCCATTCCAATCTCTGCGTCAATCAGATCAAGCTGAACGCCAGCGACGAGCAGAAAAAGAAATATCTGCCCGGACTGGTGTCCGGCCAGAATGTTGGCGCGCTGGCAATGTCCGAAGCAGGCGCCGGTTCCGATGTTGTGTCGATGTCGCTGCGGGCGGAAAAGCGCAATGACCACTATCGTCTGAACGGCAATAAATACTGGATCACCAATGGTCCTGATGCCGACACTCTGGTGGTCTACGCCAAAACCGATCCGGATGCGGGCTCCAAGGGTATTACCGCCTTTATCATTGAGAAGGACTTCAAAGGCTTCTCCACATCGCCGCATTTCGACAAGCTGGGCATGCGCGGCTCCAACACTGCTGAGCTGATCTTTGAAGATTGTGAAGTCCCTTTTGAAAACGTGCTGGGCGAAGAGGGCCGGGGCGTCAAGGTTCTGATGTCTGGTCTTGATTATGAGCGCGTTGTTCTGGCCGGGATCGGCACCGGGATCATGGCCGCCTGTATGGATGAGATGATGCCCTATCTGGCAGAGCGTAAGCAGTTTGGTCAGCCCATTGGCAATTTCCAACTGATGCAGGGCAAGATTGCCGATATGTATACCGCGATGAACTCGGCCCGGGCCTATATCTACGAGGTGGCCAAGGCCTGCGACAAGGGAACCGTTACCCGTCAGGATGCGGCAGCCTGCTGTCTTTATGCTTCCGAGCAGGCCATGGTGCAGGCGCATCAGGCGGTTCAGGCGCTGGGCGGCGCGGGCTATCTGTCCGACAACCCGGTGGGCCGGATCTTCCGCGATGCCAAGCTGATGGAAATTGGCGCCGGCACTTCGGAAATCCGCCGCATGCTGATCGGCCGCGAGCTGATGGGCACCATGTAAACCAACGAGAAACCCCCACCTGTCCGAGGGAGGCCAGGTGGGGGTTTGTAAGGCGGGTTGGTAGGCCCCATTGGGCCCACCTGTAGATGTCAGATCAAAGGATCAGAACCTGTGGACGTAGCTGACACCAATGGTGACCGGATCGATTTCGGCAGTGCCGATGTAGCCGCCATCAAGGTAGGCTTTGGAATCGATGTCCATGTAGCGGACGTTGAAACGCAGGGCGCCATTGTCGGAAACCTGCCAATCAGCACCGGCCTGCAGCGCAAAACCCCAGCTGTCTTTCAATTCCAGATTACCCAGCGCAGTCGCTTCCTCAAAGAAGGTGGTGTAGTTGATACCGGCACCAACGAAGGGTTTGATTTTGCCCTTGGTGGGGAAGTGGTAGTTGATCGACAGGGTGGGCGGCAGCTGCTTGGCGGTTGCACCACCAACACCGGCAATGTTGATATCATGCTCGAACGGGGTGGCAGCCAGCAGTTCGATACCGATGTTGTCACGGATGAAGTATTCAACAGTCAAAGAAATCTGCGTGTCGTCGGTCAGAGTGGTCGCGCCGCCCGCCAAAGTGCCGTTATCGGACTTGGGGTTGACGTTGATAATACCAGCACCAAAGGTCCAGTCGCCCTGCGATTGCGCAAAGGCGGGAACGGCCAGAACAGAACAAGCTGTTGCCAGGGCCAGGAGAGAAGCGGAGCGTTTCATGGGGGGAATCCCTTTTCTTGTATTTGCCCGCTCTATCTGCGCCCAAAAACACCAACACTCACTGATCTGGATCAAAAGAGCGTGAGCTTACCGCTTGGAAAATCAGAGAAAAGCATCATAGCGGCTATGCAATTTGGGAATAGTTTCAATGGCTGAAATAGTTCAAGTCCCCGGCCTGACATCCCGTGGCGAATGGCGCCTGCCTGCGCGGATCAACATGGCGCAACAGGCCATGGCACATGCTGCAGACAGGTTGGCGATTATTGATCTGATGGGTCCGGTGCGGCGTGACATCACCCATGGCGAGCTGGCGGTGATGGTCGATGGGCTGGCGCGCTATCTGATGACCCGTATCAAAGCTGGCGACCGGGTGGGCGTCTTGCTGAGCCAATCGCCATGGTGTGCCGCTGCGCATTTGGCCATCTGGAAGCTGGGCGCTATCTCTGTTCCGCTGTTCAAGCTGTTCAAACGCGACGCCCTGGCCTCGCGGGCAGGCGATGCAGGGGTCTGCTTGGTGCTGACCGATCCCGAAGGCGTAGACCTGCTGGGGGATCTCGCCGAGGAGGTCTTGGTGGATCAGGTGAGCCTTGAAGGTGAACCCGTAGCATTTGCAGATACCGCAGCCGAGACGCCAGCGGTCTTGATCTATACCTCTGGCACCACTGGCAGCCCCAAGGGGGCGCTGCATGCGCATCGGGTGCTGACGGGGCATTTGCCCGGCGTGGCCATCAGCCATGATCATCTGGGTCAGCCGGGGGACTGCCTGTGGACCCCTGCCGACTGGGCGTGGATTGGCGGGCTGTTTGACGTGCTTATGCCGGGATTGGCGCTGGGCGTGCCGGTTGTGGCGGCGCGACTGGATAAGTTCACCCCCGAGGCCTGCGCCGATCTGGTAGAGCGCAGCGGTGTGCGCAATGTGTTCTTTCCCCCCACAGCCCTGCGCATGTTGAAAGCGGCGGGGCAGGGGCTCGACGGTCTGCGCTCGGTTGCCTCTGGCGGAGAGCCCCTGGGCGCGGAGATGCTCGCTTGGGGCCAGGCGCATTTTGGCGTGACCATCAACGAGTTCTACGGCCAGACAGAATGCAATATGGTGGCTTCATCTTGCGGAGGGGATTACCCGCCGCAACCGGGATGTATCGGCAAGCCGGTACCAGGCCATGAGTTGGCGGTGATTGACGCCGAGGGCAATCCCACCAGCGCAGAGGGCGATGTTGCGGTGCGACGCGGCTCGGCCTCGATGATGCTGGAATATTGGAACCGTCCCGAAGAGACTGCTGCCAAATTCTGCGGCGACTGGCTGGTCACCGGCGACCGCGGTATCTGGGAGGGCGACTTCCTTCGTTTTGTCGGCCGCGAGGATGACGTGATTACTTCGGCGGGCTATCGCATCGGCCCCGCCGAGATCGAAGACTGCCTGATGACCCACCCCAGCGTGGCGACGGTTGGCGTTGTCGGTAAGCCAGACGAGATGCGCACCGAGATCGTCAAGGCCTATGTGGTGTTGAAACCCAAGGCCGAGGTTACTGCCAAAGCGCTACAGACCTATGTCAAAGACAGGCTGGCGCATTACTCCTACCCCCGAGAGGTGGAATTCCTGGAGGCCCTTCCGATGACAGTCACCGGCAAGGTCATTCGCAAGGATCTGAAAGCTCGGGCCATTGAGGAGGGCAATCGGTGAGACAGGCACTAAAGATTGGCTTGGCTTTGATCGCCGTAGGTCTGTCCCCGATCAGGGGAGAGGCGGAGCAGACCGATGGAATCCCGTTTGACACTCCAGCGTTTCTCTCGACCTGTTCGGACCTCATTCCTGATGTTGCGATGCAGGTCCCGATGAGTATGCGCTGTGTCTCCACAGCAAGGACACTTTGCAGCCTCAGTATAGGTAACACAGGAGAGGGTGCCTGCCTGTCGGAGGTGACACTTTGGCTGGAAGAGGACAGTTTTCGAATTCGCTCAGAGCACCCAGAGGCGGCCGAAAGCCAAAATCACTTTCCCGGAAGACCAGGGCTTTTTCCCATGCTCATAGAGAAGCCTGAGTGCTCTGAGATGGCCATAGAAACTTTGCCTCCAGAGGTGATCTGCAGATATCAAGATGCGCTATTAGTATGGCAGAAATTCCGGGTGGTTGAGATCAGCAGCCGCGCCCGCGTAAACAAATAAGGATGTAGGTATGAAACTCAAATCAAAGGCGATGCCCTCTTCCGAAGGCTTCAAAGCCAATCAGGCGACCCATCAAGAAGCTCTGGCGCAGATTTCCGAGGTGGCTGAGGCCGCGCGTCTGGGCGGCGGTGACAAATCCCGCGCCCGCCACGAGAGTCGCGGCAAGATGCTGCCGCGCCGTCGGGTGGCAAACCTGCTGGATCCCGGTTCTCCCTTCCTCGAGATTGGCGCCACGGCAGCCTATAACATGTACGATAACGCGGCCCCGGCCGCCGGTGTGATTGCAGGCATTGGTCGCGTGCACGGCCAAGAGGTCATGGTGGTCTGCAATGACGCCACCGTTAAGGGCGGCACCTATTTCCCGATGACGGTGAAAAAGCACCTGCGCGCCCAGGAGATCGCCGAGGAAAACCACCTGCCTTGCATCTATCTGGTGGACTCTGGCGGCGCCAACCTGCCGCAACAGGACGAGGTTTTCCCGGATCGCGACCACTTTGGCCGGATCTTCTACAACCAGGCCCGTATGTCCGCCAAGGGCATTCCGCAGATTGCCGTGGTCATGGGCTCCTGCACTGCTGGCGGGGCCTATGTGCCCGCCATGTCCGACGTGACAATTATTGTAAAAGAGCAAGGCACCATTTTCCTGGCGGGCCCACCGCTGGTCAAAGCCGCCACTGGCGAGGTGGTCTCGGCCGAGGATCTTGGCGGCGGCGATGTGCATACGCGCCTTTCTGGCGTGGCGGATTACCTGGCCGAGGATGACGCCCATGCCCTGGCGCTGGCCCGCCGCGCGGTGCAATCGCTCAACATCAGCAAGCCACAAACGGTAAACTGGGCCAGCCCGGAAGAACCCGCCTATGACCCGCAAGAGATCCTTGGCGTGGTGCCCGGCGATCTGCGCACCCCCTATGACATCCGCGAAGTGATCGCCCGTCTGGTGGATGGCTCGCGTTTTGACGAGTTCAAGCCGCGCTACGGTGAAACCCTGGTGACGGGCTTTGCCCATGTCAAAGGCTGCCCTGTGGGCATCATCGCCAACAACGGCGTGTTGTTCTCGGAGGCGGCGCAGAAAGGCGCTCATTTTGTCGAGCTCTGCTCGCAGCGTAAAATCCCGCTGGTTTTCTTGCAAAACATCACCGGCTTCATGGTGGGGCGCAAATATGAAAACGAAGGCATCGCCCGTCACGGCGCCAAGATGGTGACAGCCGTGGCCTCCACCAATGTGCCCAAGATCACCATGCTGGTCGGTGGCTCCTTTGGCGCTGGCAACTACGGTATGGCAGGGCGCGCCTATCAGCCGCGTTTCCTGTGGAGCTGGCCCAATTCCCGCATCTCGGTGATGGGGGGTGAGCAGGCGGCAGGCGTGCTGGCCACAGTGAAACGCGACGCGATTGAGCGTCAGGGCGGCAGCTGGTCGGCAGAACAGGAAGCCCAGTTCAAACAGCCCACCATCGACATGTTCGAAGAACAAAGCCACCCGCTTTATGCTTCGGCGCGTCTCTGGGACGATGGCATCATCGATCCCCGCAAAAGCCGCGATGTGCTGGCCCTGTCGCTGAGCGCCGCCCTAAATGCAGAAATCGATGAAACCCGCTTTGGTGTTTTCCGGATGTAATCCGGGTCCAATCATCTTTCCCAAAATATTCCGGGGGTCCGGGGGCAGAGCCCCCGGTCCGACGTTCCAAACAAAGGACAAAACCCCATGTTTGATAAAATTCTGATTGCCAACCGTGGCGAAATTGCCTGCCGGGTTATGGAAACTGCGGCCTCTCTGGGCGTAAAAACCGTTGCCGTCTATTCCTCAGCCGACAGCGCTGCAAAGCATGTGGCCATGGCGGACGAGGCTTTTCTCATCGGCCACGGCCCAGCTCCGGCTGACAGCTACCTCTTGGGCGATGAGATCATCGCCATTGCCAAATCCTCTGGCGCCAAGGCGATCCACCCGGGCTACGGCTTTCTGTCGGAAAATCCCGACTTCGTGGAGGCTGTTGAGGCCGCAGGTCTGGCCTTCATTGGCCCCTCAGCGGATGCGATCCGCAAGATGGGTCTGAAAGATGCCGCTAAAGTCCTGATGGAAGAGGCTGGCGTGCCAGTTGTGCCGGGCTACCACGGCGCCAATCAGGACGCAGATTTCCTTAAGGGCGAGGCCGATAAGATCGGCTACCCTGTGTTGATCAAGGCCGTTGCCGGCGGCGGCGGCAAGGGCATGCGTCTGGTCGAGGCAGGGGGTGAGTTTGCCGAGGCCCTGGCCAGCGCTCAGGGCGAGGCCACCACGTCTTTTGGCAATGCCGATGTGCTGATCGAGAAATACATCCAGCAGCCGCGCCATATTGAAATCCAAGTCTTTGGCGATGGCACCCATGCGGTGCATCTGTTTGAACGCGACTGCTCGCTGCAGCGCCGCCACCAAAAAGTGATCGAGGAAGCGCCGGCTCCGGGCATGACCAATGAAATGCGCGCTGCCATGGGCGAGGCCGGCGTGCGCGCCGCTGAGGCCATTGGCTACAAAGGCGCCGGCACAGTGGAATTCATTGTCGACGGGTCCAACGGGCTGCGCGCCGATGGCTTTTGGTTCATGGAAATGAACACCCGCCTGCAGGTGGAGCATCCGGTGTCGGAGCTGATCACCGGTGTCGATCTGGTGGAATGGCAGCTGCGCGTCGCCGCAGGCGAGAGCCTGCCAGCCCAGCAAAGTGAGCTGTCGATCAATGGCCATGCCTTTGAGGCGCGGCTCTATGCCGAGGATGTGCCAAAGGGATTCTTGCCCGCAACCGGCACCCTGACCCATCTGAAATTCCCCGCCAGCTGCCGTGCCGATAGCGGTGTGCGGGCCGGGGATACCATCAGCCCCTGGTATGATCCGATGATCTCCAAGGTGATTGTGCATGGGCCCACCCGTGAAATTGCCCTGTCACGTCTGTCGCAGGCGCTTGCGGCGACCGAAGTCGGCGGCACCGTGACCAACCTGGCCTTCCTCGGTGCCTTGGCTGCGCATGAAGGTTTTGCAGCTGGGGAGGTTGACACCGGCCTCATCGCCCGTGATCTGGATGCCCTGGTGGCGGCGCCTGTGGTCATGCCGCATCACCGGGTTGCGGCTGCCATGCAGGCGCTGGATCTGATCCAGACAGATTGGGACACCGGCTTTACCCTTTGGGCGGATCTGCATCGCTCGGTCACTCTGATGCATCAGGATGACGTCTTTGACGCCAGCGTTGAAATTTCTGACTCGGATCGGCAACTCTGGACAATTGGCGAAGACCAGGTGGTTGCCAACCGCAGGGGGGGAACCTGGGACCTGGGCGGGCATAGCCTGCCTGCTGTTTCGCAGGCCGCCGGGGATATCACCGTCTATGATGGCTATGGTCTTGGCTTTACGCTGGTTGACCCGCTGGACCGCGATGCCTCTGCGGGCGGCGACCTCAACCTGATTGAGGCGCCGATGCCAGGACTGGTGAAAGCCGTCTTTGCCAAGGCAGGTGATGCGGTGAAAGAGGGCGACCGTCTTGCCATTCTGGAAGCGATGAAAATGGAGCATTCTTTGCTGGCGGCGCGCGACGGTGTTGTTGCCGAGGTACTTGCTTCGGGTGGCGACCAGGTCGAGGCGGGGGCAGCATTGGTGCGCCTCGAAGAGGACTGAGGCGCGGGCTGCGGGCCGGGCTTTTTGAATATTTCTGGAAAGATGAAGAGGAAGGGATCCGCCATGCGACAGTCTGTCGAGATCTTTGAGATGGGGCCGCGTGATGGGCTGCAGAACGAAAAGCGGGCGATCCCCGTGGCAGAAAAAATCGCCCTGGTGGATCGTTTGTCACAGGCCGGCTTTCGCCGGATCGAGGTCGCCAGCTTTGTCTCGCCCAAATGGGTGCCACAAATGGCCGGCAGCGCCGAGGTGCTGGCGGGCATTCGGCGTGCGCCCGGGGTTTCCTATGCGGCTCTGACGCCAAATATGCGCGGCTACACGGATGCGGTTGAAGCGCGCGCCGATGAGATTGCGGTTTTTGCTTCTGCCTCGGAGGGGTTTTCCCGCGCCAATATCAATGCCTCCATCAGTGAGAGCATCGAGCGGTTCAAACCCATCCTGCAGGCCGCTGCTGCCCTCAAACTGCCGGTGCGGGGCTATGTCTCCTGCGTCACGGACTGCCCCTTTGACGGGCCAACGGATCCCGAGCAGGTGGCCCTGGTGGCCGAAACCCTGCATCTCCTGGGCTGCTATGAGGTTTCACTGGGCGATACCATCGGGCAGGGCACACCGGAAACGATCAGCAAAATGCTGACTGCCGTAACGAAACGGGTGCCGGTTTCGCATTTGGCCGGCCATTATCACGATACGGCGGGCCGGGCCTTGGACAATATCGAGGCCTCGCTGTCGCAGGGTGTTCGGGTGTTTGATGCGGCGGTTGGTGGTTTGGGCGGCTGCCCCTATGCGCCGGGTGCTGCTGGCAATGTCGCCACTGAGGCGGTTCACGACCATCTGATCAAGCTTGGCTATGAGACGGGTTTGAACCGGGATGTCCTGATTGAGGCAGCTGAAATGGCGCAGTCCATGCGCAGCGCCGGTTAAAGACAGGGCCTGTGGAAACACAGGGCCAAGAGGGAAGAGAGGCAGAGGATGTATAAGACAGTATTGATCGAACGGGATGCGCGCGGCGTGGCGACGCTGACGCTGAACCGGCCGGAAAAGCACAATGCCATGTCTGGCGAGATGCTGCTGGAGCTGAAAGCCGCGACAGAGCAGCTGGCAGCGGATGACACAGTGCGGGTTGTGGTGCTGACAGGGGCGGGCAAAAGCTTTTGCGCCGGCGGTGATCTGGGCTGGATGCAACAGCAGATGCAGGCCGATGCGGCGACCCGCGGTGCTGAAGCCCGTGTGCTGGCAGAAATGCTGCAACTGCTGAATACCCTGCCAAAACCGCTGATCGGCGCTATTCAGGGCAATGCCTTTGGCGGCGGTGTTGGCATGGCCTCGGTCTGTGATGTGGCCATTGGCGTCGATCATTTGAAAATGGGCCTCACCGAGACCAAGCTGGGTTTGATCCCGGCCACCATCGGACCCTATGTGGTGGCCCGCATGGGAGAATCGCGCGCGCGCCGGGTCTTTATGTCGGCACGTCTGTTTGGGGCTGCTGAGGCCGTGGAGCTGGGGCTTTTGGCCAAGGCGGTTCCGGCTGCGGACCTGGCCGCAGCAGTCGAGGCAGAGGTTGCCCCCTATATGGCCTGCGCTCCTGGGGCAGTGGCTGCGGCAAAAAAACTCACCCGCGACCTGGGCCCGCGACTGGACGATGAGACCATCGATATGACCATTCGCGCCCTGGTGAGCCGTTGGGAAGGCGAGGAGGCCTCTGAGGGCATCGGTGCTTTCTTTGACAAGCGCAAGCCACACTGGCAGGCCTAAGCCAGGGTCAAACCCGATGACAAAGGTCAGGCTGAGACTGGCCGTTTGTTTTCTGGGGCAGGGCCGAGAAGGGCAAGTGTTAACCAATATTTTGAATGTTCGTTTTACCGGGCGCCGTGAAAAATCACGGCGCCTTTCCTTATGGAAATAATAAGAAATTAACTCCTGCTGCCCCAAATAGCGCGAAGTGATGCCGCAGGGTCGCGACTTGTGCAGAAAGCCTCTTTCTTCATCATTGGTTTGGTTGACGATGGGGGGGCGCACGAGTAGACACATGCGCAAGTCAACACGCCAATTGACGGCGCGCGAGAATCCGCGCGCTCGGAAAGGAGCCACTCGTGGAAGAGATGTTGCGGGAATACCTCCCGATCTTGGTGTTTCTGGTCGTCGCGGTCGGCCTAGGAATTGTTCTTATTTTGGCGGCAGTTGTGCTCGCCGTACGCAATCCCGACCCGGAAAAAGTCAGCGCCTATGAATGCGGTTTCAACGCCTTTGATGACGCGCGTATGAAATTCGATGTGCGGTTTTATCTGGTGTCGATTCTTTTCATCATTTTTGATCTGGAAATTGCCTTCCTGTTTCCCTGGGCCGTTGGCTTTAAGGATATGAGCGATACTGGATTCTGGTCGATGATGGTGTTCCTGGGCGTTCTAACCATCGGTTTTGCCTATGAGTGGAAAAAGGGAGCTCTGGAATGGGAGTGATGACCGGAGCCAATACCGCAGGGATCGACAAGGAAGTCGCCACCCAGGCCCTGAATGCCGAGCTGCAGGACAAAGGTTTTCTGCTGACCTCAACCGAAGACATCATCAACTGGGCCCGCACGGGGTCGCTGCATTGGATGACCTTTGGTCTGGCCTGCTGCGCGGTTGAAATGATGCATACCTCGATGCCGCGTTACGATGCAGAACGCTTTGGCATTGCTCCGCGTGCTTCCCCGCGTCAGTCCGATGTGATGATTGTTGCTGGCACCCTGACCAACAAAATGGCCCCGGCGCTGCGCAAGGTCTATGACCAGATGCCCGAGCCGCGCTACGTGATTTCCATGGGCTCTTGTGCCAATGGTGGTGGCTATTACCACTACAGCTATTCGGTTGTGCGCGGCTGTGACCGCATCGTACCGGTAGATATCTACGTGCCGGGCTGCCCGCCCACTGCTGAGGCCCTGCTTTATGGTCTGATGCAGCTGCAGCGTAAAATCCGCCGTACCGGCACCCTGGTGCGCTAAGCGATCTGGCTGGAGAGACAAAATGACTGAAGCACTGCAAGAACTTGGTACTCAGATCGCAGCCAAACGCCCAGACTGTGTCCTGTCCTGGGAAGTGGCTTTTGATGAGCTGAACATCGATGTGGCCCCGGCCAATATCGCTGGTCTGGTTGAGTTCCTCAAATCCGACAGCAACTGCAAGTTTTCCTCACTGGTGGATATCACAGCTGTAGACTACCCAGAGCGCGGCAAGCGATTTGACGTGGTCTATCATTTCCTGTCGATGTATCGGAATCAGCGTGTTCGCCTGCGGGTCTCGGTGCGCGAAGATGACATGGTGCCCTCGATTGTCGACGTGCACCCCTCGGCCAATTGGTTTGAGCGCGAAGTTTTTGACATGTTCGGCATCCTGTTCTCAGGCCACCCGGATCTGCGCCGTATCCTGACGGACTATGGCTTTCGCGGCTACCCGCTGCGCAAGGATTTCCCCACCACGGGCTATACCGAAGTGCGTTATGACGAGGCCGAAAAACGCGTTGTCTATGAGCCGGTAAGTCTGGTGCAGGAATACCGCCAGTTTGATTTTATGTCTCCCTGGGAGGGTGCTGAATACATCCTGCCCGGTGATGAAAAAGAGGGGGCAAAATGATGGACGGCTCCAAATTCGACGACGCCCAAACGGGCGAACAGAAGATCCGCAATTTCAACATCAACTTTGGTCCGCAGCACCCGGCGGCGCACGGCGTGCTGCGTTTGGTGTTAGAGCTGGACGGCGAGATCGTAGAACGCTGCGATCCGCACATTGGTCTGCTGCATCGTGGCACCGAAAAGCTGATGGAAAGCCGCACCTATCTGCAGAACCTGCCCTATTTCGACCGGCTCGACTATGTGGCGCCAATGAACCAGGAGCATGCGTGGTGTCTGGCCATCGAAAAACTGACCGGCGTTGAGGTGCCCCGCCGTGGTTCCTTGATCCGGGTTTTGTATTCCGAAATCGGCCGGATCCTGAACCATCTGTTGAACGTGACCACCCAGGCCATGGACGTGGGCGCGCTGACGCCGCCGCTCTGGGGCTTTGAGGAACGCGAAAAGCTGATGTGCTTTTATGAGCGCGCCTGTGGTGCCCGTCTGCACGCGGCCTATTTCCGCCCTGGCGGTGTGCATCAGGATATCCCGGACGATCTGCTGGATGATATCGACCTCTGGGCGCTGGAATTCCCCAAAGTGCTGGCGGATATCGATGGGCTCTTGACCGAGAACCGCATTTTCAAGCAGCGGAATTGTGATATTGGCGTCGTCACTGAGCAAGAAATCCTCGATTGGGGGTTCTCGGGTGTGATGGTGCGTGGCTCCGGCATGGCCTGGGATCTGCGCCGCGCGCAGCCCTATGAATGTTATGACGAGTTCGACTTCCAGATCCCCGTTGGCAAGAATGGTGATTGCTATGATCGCTATCTGGTCCGCATGGAAGAGATGCGCCAGTCGCTATCGATCATTCGTCAAGCCACCGCCAAACTGCGCGAAGCCACCGGTGATGTGCTTGCCCGTGGCAAGCTGACCCCGCCCAAACGCGGTGACATGAAGACCTCGATGGAGAGCCTCATTCACCATTTCAAACTCTACACCGAAGGCTTCCACGTGCCCGCCGGTGAGGTCTATGCCGCCGTTGAAGCCCCCAAGGGCGAATTCGGCGTCTATCTGGTGGCAGATGGGTCCAACAAACCCTATCGCAGCAAAATCCGCGCGCCGGGTTTCCTGCATCTGCAAGCCATGGACCACGTTGCAAAAGGCCACCAGCTGGCCGACGTCGCTGCCATCATCGGCACCATGGACGTCGTATTTGGAGAGATTGACCGCTAATGCTTCGTCGCCTTCATTCCGAACAGCCCGAAAGCTTTGCTTTCACGCCAGCGAACCAGAAATGGGCCGAGGCGCAATTGACCAAATTCCCCGAGGGCCGTCAGGCCTCGGCGGTGATCCCACTGTTGTGGCGCGCCCAGGAACAAGAGGGCTGGGTCTCCAAGCCGGCGATTGAATATATCGCCGATATGCTGGGCATGGCCTATATCCGCGTGCTCGAGGTCACATCCTTCTATTTCATGTTCCAGATGCAGCCTACCGGCTCGGTGGCGCATGTGCAGATCTGTGGTACCCTGTCCTGCATGATCTGCGGTGCCGAGGATCTGATTGCGGTCTGCAAGGATAAGATCGCCGAAAAGCCCTTTACCCTGTCAGCGGATGGCAAGTTCACCTGGGAAGAGGTGGAATGTCTGGGCGCCTGCACCAATGCCCCGATGGCTCAGATCGGCAAAGACTACTTTGAAGATCTCACCGCCGAGGGTTTTGCCCAGATGCTCGATGATCTGGCCGCTGGCAAACCCGTTGTGCCGGGCCCGCAAAATGGTCGCTACGCAGCAGAGCCCAAATCGGGCCTGACCTCGCTGACCGAATATGACAGCGGCAAAACGCAGTATAATGCGAGCGTGCAGCTGGCAGCAGATATCGGCGATAGCGTCAAACGTATCCAGGGCGATGAAGTGCCCCTGCTGACCCCCTGGGTTGGTAAGGATGGTGTGGTTGCGGGGCGCGCTGCTGCTGCGAAGCCCCCCAAAGCCCCAGAGGCGCCCAAGCCGGTTGCCAAACAGGTGGAAGAGGCGAAAAAGCCCGCGGTTAAAGCCAAATCTACGCCTGAGAAAAAGCCAGCTGCCGCAGAAGAGGTAGCAGAGGTCGCGCCCGAAACGCTGAAAGAAGCACGCGGTGGTCTGCCGGATGATCTGAAACTCCTGAAAGGTGTTGGCCCAAAACTGGAGCAAACCCTGAACGAGCTGGGCTTCTTCCACTTTGACCAGATCGCCGAATGGGGCGAGGCAGAGGTCGCTTGGGTCGATAGCCGTTTGAAGTTCAAAGGCCGTATCGAGCGTGACGGTTGGATCGCTCAGGCTGCCAAACTGGCAGTTGGGGATGATACCGACTTTGCCAAGAAGGCCAAAAAAGACGGCCGCTACGAAGACGAGTAACTGACTTGCTCGCTCCGGTTCAGGGGCGGGCAGGACGTAAAACTGAGGACCTGAATGAGCGCAGATCTGGATAGGGCTATCGCAGCAAAGGGGCGGCACATCTCATTGGTGATTGCCGGTACCATGCTGGCTTGGTTGGCCCTGACCATGATTATTGGCCCGGCGATTGGAATTCCTGGCCGCTACGCGCTTTTGTTTGATTTTGCCGCGCTTGCGGGGCTGATCTATGCATTGGTCAACATAATGCAACTCTGGCGCATGCGTCAGGCCAGTAAAAACAAAAACCAAGGGTAGGCAGACATGCTGAAGGACCAGGACCGGATCTTTACCAACCTCTACGGTATGCATGAGCGCACCCTGAAAGGTGCCCAGGCGCGCGGCCATTGGGATGGCACTGCGGGGCTCATCGACAAGGGCCGCGACTGGATCATCCAGACCATGAAGGACTCCGGTCTGCGCGGTCGCGGTGGCGCGGGTTTCCCCACCGGCCTGAAATGGTCCTTTATGCCCAAGGAAAGCGACGGTCGTCCTTCGTATTTGGTGATCAATGCCGATGAATCCGAGCCGGGCACCTGTAAAGACCGCGAAATTATGCGTCATGATCCGCACACATTGATTGAGGGCGCCTTGATTGCCAGTTTTGCGATGCAGGCCCACACCTGTTACATCTATCTGCGCGGCGAATATATCCGCGAGCGCGAGGCGCTGCAGGCGGCCATTGATGAGTGCTACGACAAGGGCCTTTTGGGTCGCAACGCCGCTGGTTCTGGCTGGGACTTTGACGTCTTCCTGCACCACGGGGCCGGGGCTTATATCTGCGGTGAAGAAACCGCATTGATCGAAAGCCTGGAAGGCAAAAAGGGCATGCCCCGGATGAAGCCGCCTTTTCCGGCTGGCGCAGGCCTTTATGGCTGCCCGACAACCGTGAACAATGTTGAGAGCATCGCCGTTGTGCCCACCATCCTGCGCCGTGGCGCCGATTGGTTTGCGGGCTTTGGTCGTCCCAACAATGCGGGCACAAAACTTTTTGCGATCTCCGGCCATGTCAACAACCCCTGTGTGGTTGAAGAAGCCATGTCGATCTCCTTTGAGGAGCTGATCGAAAAGCACTGCGGCGGCATTCGTGGTGGCTGGGACAATCTGCTGGCGGTAATCCCGGGTGGCTCGTCGGTGCCCTGTGTACGTGGCGAGAACATGCGCGATGCGATCATGGATTTTGACTATCTGCGCGGCGAGCTGGGCTCTGGTCTGGGCACGGCGGCGGTCATCGTGATGGACAAGCAGACCGATATCATCAAGGCGATCTGGCGTCTGGCGAAATTCTACAAACACGAAAGCTGCGGTCAGTGTACGCCTTGCCGCGAAGGCACTGGCTGGATGATGCGGGTGATGGATCGTTTGGTCAAAGGCGAGGCCGACTTGGAAGAGATCGATATGCTGTGGGATGTGACCAAGCAGGTCGAAGGCCACACCATCTGCGCGCTTGGCGATGCGGCGGCCTGGCCCATCCAGGGCTTGATCCGCAACTTCCGAGATGAGATCGAAGACCGTATCAAGGCCCAGAAAACGGGTCGCAAAAGTGCCATTGCTGCCGAATAAGAAGACGTAAGGGACGGATGATGATTGGAAATGTCAAATTACTGACGGTTGCTCTGGTTTCAGCCGGAGTGCTTGCGGGCTGCGGTGATAAGGATTCTCGTCCGGTATTTGATGGTGTTGCTTTTCGCACCAAAGCCTCCGTCGTTGAAAAAAAGGTGACACGAGCCTTTTTTGAGGCAGAAGTGTTTGACGTTGCTGCCTCACCTTTGGGCGCGCGCGAAGCCATGCGCTATGCCGGCACGACCTACTGCATCAAGAACTACGGTACATCCAAGATCGACTGGGAGGTTGATCTGGACGATCCCGAGGTCCCATTGCCGCGTGATGGAGACAAGGCTGTGCTGCGGGGGACATGCGACTCGTGAGCGGAATTTGGGCATATCCTGGCCAGTCGGCAGCGGTGTTATTGAATAACGCCTCTGTTCTTGCGCCTGGTGGTCTCTCCCTAACTAAGGAGAGATCAATTATGCCTGCGCAAATGAAATTTTCGCTGATGGCGACCCTTATTGCGATCGGAACCCTGGCTTTTCCGGTTGGGGCGGCTGCCAAACCATCGTTGCGGGATGTGCCCGAAATCGAAGAGCCGCTGTTTGCAGTGGCCATGGCCAAAGAGGTTGCAGATCACTGTGACAGCCTTGGCGCACGTTTTTTCAAAGGCGTCGGAGAGCTGCGTCGGCTGCGCTCCCATGCCAATTCGCTGGGCTACGGCGATAGCGAAATCCGGGCCTATATCGAGTCCGACACAGAAAAGGCCCGGATGCGGGCAAGGGGCGAAAAACTGCTCGCCAAGAGCGGTGTCTCTTATGACGATCCAGAAACATTCTGCGCGTTTGGTCGTGCGGAAATACAGAAAAACAGCGCGATCGGCGCGTTACTGAGGGCGAAATAGACCATGTCTGACCTCCGCAAGATCAATATCGACGGAACCGAGGTAGAGGTGGATGGGGCCATGACCCTGATCCAGGCCTGCGAAGAGGCGGGCGTCGAGATCCCGCGTTTCTGCTACCACGAGCGCCTGTCGATTGCCGGCAACTGCCGCATGTGCCTGGTCGAGGTCGTCGGCGGCCCGCCCAAGCCCGCCGCTTCCTGCGCCATGCAGGTGCGCGATCTGCGCCCCGGTCCCGAAGGTCAGGCGCCAGTGGTTAAGACCAATTCGCCCATGGTCAAAAAGGCCCGTGAAGGCGTGATGGAATTCATGCTGATCAACCACCCGCTGGATTGCCCGATCTGCGATCAGGGCGGCGAATGTGATCTGCAGGATCAGGCCATGGCTTATGGCGTTGATTTCTCCCGTTTCCGCGAACCCAAACGCGCAGTGGACGATCTGAACCTCGGCCCGCTTGTGTCGACGGCGATGACCCGCTGCATTAGCTGCACCCGCTGCGTGCGCTTCACCTCCGAAGTGGCAGGCATTACCCAGATGGGTCAGACCGGCCGCGGCGAAGATGCTGAAATCACCAGCTACCTGAACGAGACTTTGGACAGCAACCTGCAGGGCAATATCATTGATCTCTGCCCGGTTGGTGCGCTGACCTCCAAACCCTATGCCTTCAGCGCCCGCCCCTGGGAGCTGACCAAGACCGAAACCATCGACGTGATGGATGCGCTTGGCTCCAACATCCGGGTCGATACCAAGGGCCGTGAAGTGATGCGGATCCTGCCGCGCAACAACGATGGCGTGAATGAAGAGTGGATCTCCGACAAGACCCGTTTTGTCTGGGATGGCTTGCGTCGTCAGCGACTGGATCGCCCCTATGTGCGCGTCAATGGCAAGCTCAAGCCCGCCAGCTGGCCTGAGGCTCTGACAGCTGCCGCCACCGCGATGAAGGGGGCCAAGAAGCTTGGCGCTCTGGTTGGTGATCTGGCGCCGACCGAGGCTGTTTTTGCGCTGAAGCAACTGGTTGAAGGGCAGGAGGGCATTGTAGAATGTCGTACCGATGGCGCACGTCTGCCTGCGGCCAACCGCTCTGCCTATGTGGGCACTGCGGCGATTGAAGACATCGATGCTGCGGGTTCGATCCTGCTGATTGGCACCGACCCCCGCACTGAGGCACCGGTTCTGAATGCCCGTATCCGTCAGGCCTGGATCAATGGCGCGCAGGTGTCCCTGATTGGCGAGAACGTCGACCTGACCTATGACGTGAACCACATCGGCACAGACCGTGCTGCTTTGGAGCAGGCGCTTTCGACCTCTGACCATGTCAAGGACAAGAACCCGATTGTCATCCTGGGGCAGGGCGCCCTGCAGGAGGCAGATGGTGCTGCGGTTCTGGCTATGGTTCAAAAGATCTGTGAGGCTGGAAATGCCAAGCTTTTGGTGCTGCACACCGCCGCCGCCCGCGTTGGGGCGATGGATGTGGGCGCAGTGACCGAAGGCGGCCGCAATGCCGTGTCTGAATGTGACGTGATCTACAGCCTTGGCGCCGATGAAGTCGAAATCGGTGAAGGGGCCTTTGTGATCTACCAGGGCAGTCAGGGGGATCGCGGTGCGCATCGCGCTGATGTGATCCTGCCGGGCGCTGCCTATACCGAGGAAAACGGTCTCTTTGTGAACACCGAAGGCCGCCCACAACTGGCGATGCGCGCGGGCTTTGCGCCGGGCGAAGCCAAGGAAAACTGGGCCATCCTGCGGGCGCTGAGCGCCGAAATCGGTGCGCAACTGCCCTATGACTCGCTGGCACAGCTGCGCCAGGCCCTGGTGAAAGAGGTGCCGCATCTTGCGCAGGTTGACCAGGTTCCGGAAAACACCTGGCAGCTGGAAGAGGAAGGCCCGCTGGGCAAGGCGGACTTCCGCAATGCGCTGGGGGATTTCTACCTGACCAACCCGATTGCCCGCGCTTCGCAAGTGATGGCCGAGCTGTCGGCAAATGCCAAGGCCCGCCGGGCCGAGAAGATTGCGGCCGAGTGATCCGCGCTGCACTCATATCCTCTCTGACGCTGGCGGGCTGTGCCCCGATCCCCGGCGGATCAGAAGACGGGTTTGACCCTGATTACCACGGGGTGCGGACCAGTCTTCTGGAGGGCGATCTGGTGCAATTTCATGTGACCATGTCCGGCGCCCGGTCGGGTGATGATGTGGATAACTATGCCGAATGTGCAGCGGCACAATACGCGCTGATCCGGGGTTACGGGTTTGCACGTCACGTGCGCACAAAAATGAAACATGAGGGTGGCAATCAGATTGCCGATGCAGTTTACACGATTTCACCCTCCCTACCGCGCGGATTGCGCACCATCGACGCAGAAGTCGTGGTGGCAAATTGCGCGGCAAACGGAATACCTACGGTGTGAGGACCTATGGCTGAATTCTTTAACACCCCAGGCGGCATTGCTGTACTGATATTGGCGCAGGTGCTTGCGGTTGTTGCCTTTGTGATGATCTCCCTTCTGTTCCTCGTCTACGGGGACCGGAAGATCTGGGCGGCTGTGCAGATGCGCCGTGGCCCCAACGTTGTGGGTGTCTATGGCATCCTGCAATCGGTGGCGGATGCGCTGAAATATGTGGTCAAAGAGGTGGTGATCCCGGCCGGTGCCGACCGCACCGTCTTTATCATGGCGCCGCTGACCTCCTTTGTACTGGCCATGGTGGCCTGGGCAGTGATCCCTTTCAACGATGGTTGGGTTCTGTCCAACATCAATGTGGCGATCCTCTATGTCTTTGCGGTGTCCAGCCTCGAGGTCTACGGCGTCATCATGGGCGGTTGGGCTTCGAACTCGAAGTACCCCTTCCTTGGGGCGCTGCGCTCGGCGGCGCAGATGATCTCTTATGAGGTCTCCATTGGTTTGATCATCGTTGGGGTGATTATCTCCACCGGCAGCATGAACTTTGGCGATATCGTGCGCGCTCAGGATGGCAATGCAGGCCTGTTCAACTGGTACTGGTTGCCGCATTTCCCCATGGTCTTCCTGTTCTTCATCTCTTGTCTGGCGGAAACCAACCGCCCGCCGTTCGATCTGCCCGAAGCGGAATCCGAACTGGTGGCCGGCTATCAGGTGGAATACTCTGCAACGCCCTTCCTGCTGTTCATGGCGGGTGAGTATATCTCGATCTTCCTGATGTGTGCGCTGACTTCGCTGCTGTTCTTTGGTGGCTGGCTGTCGCCAATCCCCGGCCTGCCGGATGGCGTGCTGTGGATGGTTGGCAAGATGGCCTTCTTCTTCTTCCTCTTTGCAATGGTGAAAGCCATCACCCCGCGCTACCGCTATGACCAGCTGATGCGCCTTGGCTGGAAGGTCTTTCTGCCCTTCTCGCTGTTCTGGGTGGTCTTTGTTGCCTTTGCTGCCAAATTTGACTGGTTCTGGGGCATCTTTGCCCGCTGGACCGTGGGAGGCTGATCATGACAAACCAGATCGATTATACCCGCGCCGCCAAATATTTCCTGCTGCAGGATTTCTGGGTCGGCTTCAAACTGGGGCTCAAATACTTCTTTGCCCCCAAGGCGACCATCAACTACCCGCATGAGAAGGGACCGCTTAGCCCGCGTTTCCGGGGTGAGCATGCGCTGCGCCGGTATCCCAACGGCGAAGAGCGCTGCATTGCCTGTAAGCTCTGTGAAGCGGTCTGTCCGGCGCAGGCGATCACCATCGATGCGGAACCCCGCGAAGACGGTTCGCGCCGCACAACACGCTATGACCTCGACATGACCAAATGCATCTACTGCGGTTTCTGCCAGGAAGCCTGCCCGGTGGATGCCATCGTTGAGGGACCGAATTTTGAATTCGCCACCGAGACCCGCGAAGAGCTGTTCTATGACAAGGACAAGCTCTTGGCGAATGGCGAACGTTGGGAAGCCGAGATTGCCCGCAACCTCGAAATTGATGCGCCCTACCGATGAGTGATGCAAAGAACCCCTTTGAGGCCATGATGGCCCAGGCGCAGGCCCAGTATCAGGAGATGGTGAAATCCATGAATCCTGATCTGGCCAAAGGTCTGGACCCGATGACCAGATCGGGGTTCGAGGCCCTGTGGCCGACCATGCCCAAAGAGGTCATGGAAATGATGTTTGGCAAGACCATCAACAAGGATGGTCTGGATGCCAAGACCCGGCTTTTGCTGACATTGGCCGGGCTCACATGCCAGGGCGCGCAGGCAGATACTGCTGTGCGTCAAACCGTACGCCACGCTGTTGAAGCGGGTGCAAAGAAACAAGAGATCGTTGAAACGATCGGACAGATGTCGGTTTTTGCCGGCATTCCGGCCATGAACCGGGCGCTGGAATTGGCGCAAGAAGTCATGACCGACAAAAGGGACGATGAGACATGAGCGTTTTTGCCTTCTACCTCTTCGCCATCAGCGCCATCACCGGCGGGCTGTTCACTGTGATCAGCCGTCAACCGGTGCATTCGGTACTGTGGCTGATCCTGGCCTTTATCTCTTCGGCCGGATTGTTTGTGCTGCTGGGGGCGGAATTCGTCGCCATGCTGCTGGTCATCGTCTACGTGGGGGCAGTCGCGGTACTGTTCCTCTTTGTGGTGATGATGCTGGATGTCGACTTTGCCGCCCTTAAGGCTGAGATGGCGCAATATATGCCTTTGGCCTTGCTGATCGGCTTGGTCATCCTTATGCAGTTTGTGATGGCCTATGGCTCCTGGGAAAGCGCCCATGGCGCCGCCGAGCAATTGGCGCAGCCGATACCGACGGATCAGCACAACACCGAGGCCCTGGGCCTTATCATTTATGACCAATATTTCCTTCTGTTCCAGCTCTCGGGTCTAATCCTGCTGGTCGCCATGATTGGCGCCATCACCCTGACCCTGCGCCATCGTAAAGATGTCAAACGCCAGGACGTGATGCTGCAAATGTCGCGCGACCCGGCCAAGGCCATGGAACTGAAAGACATCAAACCGGGGCAGGGGCTGTAAGCAATGATCGGCATTGAACATTATCTCACCGTTGCAGCGACGCTGTTCGTCATCGGCATTTTCGGGCTTTTCCTGAACCGCAAGAACGTGATCATCCTGCTGATGAGCATCGAATTGATGCTCTTGGCAGTGAATATCAACCTTGTGGCCTTCTCCAGCTTCCTTGGGGATCTGGTGGGGCAGGTCTTTACCCTGTTCGTGCTGACCGTGGCCGCCGCTGAGGCCGCCATTGGCCTGGCGATCCTGGTCTGCTTCTTCCGTAACCGCGGCACCATCGCCGTGGAAGACATCAATATGATGAAGGGCTAAAGCATCATGGAAACCATCCTTCTCTTTGCCCCTCTGGTGGGCGCGCTGATTTGCGGCTTTGGCCACAAATACATCGGCGAAAAAGCCGCCATGGTGACGGCGACGGGGCTGTTGTTCCTGTCGGCGCTGCTCTCCTGGATTGTCTTTATCAGCTTTGACGGCGTCAGCCAGTCGATCAAGATCCTGACCTGGGTCCAGAGCGGCAGTCTGGATACCTCCTGGGGTATTCGTCTGGATCGTCTGACCGCCCTGATGCTGATCGTTGTGACCTCGGTCTCCTCGCTGGTGCATCTATACAGCTTTGGCTACATGGCCGATGACCCGCAGTGGAAAGAGGGCGAGAGCTACAAGCCGCGCTTCTTTGCCTATCTGTCCTTCTTTACCTTTGCCATGTTGATGCTGGTGACCTCTGACAACCTGTTGCAGATGTTCTTTGGCTGGGAAGGTGTGGGCGTTGCCTCTTACCTGCTGATCGGTTTCTACTATCGCAAGCCAACCGCAAATGCGGCGGCGATGAAGGCCTTTATCGTCAACCGGGTTGGGGATTTTGGCTTTGCGCTGGGGATCTTTGGTCTGTTCCTGATGACCGACAGCATCAACTTCTCTGAGATTTTCACAGATATCCCAACCGAGGTAGCGGGTCATACGATCACCTTCCTCTGGGCGGAATGGGATGCGGCTAACATGTTGGCGATGCTCTTGTTCATCGGTGCCATGGGTAAATCGGCGCAGCTTATCCTGCACACCTGGTTGCCCGACGCGATGGAAGGTCCGACCCCTGTGTCGGCGCTGATCCACGCGGCGACCATGGTTACTGCTGGTGTCTTCCTGGTCTGCCGAATGTCGCCACTGATGGAATTCGCACCGCAAGCCACCATGTTCATTACTGTGCTGGGCGCGACCACGGCTTTCTTTGCCGCCACCGTTGGTCTGGTTCAGACCGACATCAAGCGCGTCATCGCTTATTCTACCTGTTCGCAGCTGGGCTATATGTTTGTCGCCGCTGGCGTTGGCATGTATTCCGCTGCCATGTTCCACCTGTTCACCCATGCCTTCTTTAAGGCGATGCTGTTCCTGGGGGCCGGCTCGGTCATCCATGCCATGCACCACGAGCAGGACATGATGAACTACGGTGGTCTGCGCAAAAAGATCCCCTATACCTATTGGGCGATGATGATCGGCACGCTGGCCATTACTGGTGTTGGCATCCCGCTGACGCATATCGGTTTTGCCGGCTTCCTGTCCAAGGATGCCATCATTGAAAGCGCCTATGCCGGTGGGTCCAACTACGGCTTCTGGATGCTGGTGATCGCGGCCTTCATGACCTCTTTCTATAGCTGGCGCCTGATGTTCCTGACTTTCTTTGGCAAGCCACGCGGTGACAAGCACACCCATGACCATGCACATGAAAGCCCCATGACCATGCTGATCCCGCTTGGGGTTCTGGCTCTGGGTGCGGTGTTCTCGGGTATGATCTGGTACAACTCCTTCTTTGGTCACACGGATAAGGTCGCCAAATTCTACGGTATCCCCTATTCGGAAGCAGCTGCTGATGCACATGGTGAAGCCGCAGAGGGTCACGGCGATGACGATCATGGCGACAGCGATGATCACGCCGCCGAGGCTGAGCATCACTATGTCTTTGCAGGCCAACCGGGCGAAGGCGCGCTGTACTTTGCGCCGGACAACCATGTGCTGGACGATGCCCATGCCGCACCAAATTGGGTCAAGGTTTCGCCCTTTGTCGCGATGTCCCTGGGGCTGATCCTGGCAGTCTGGTTCTACATCGTGAACCCAAGCCTGCCGGGCCGTCTGGCCAATAACTTCCAGCCGCTCTACCTGTTCCTCAAGAACAAGTGGTACTTTGACGAGCTCTATGACGCGATTTTTGTCAAACCGGCTCTGGCCCTGGGGCGCTTCTTCTGGAAGCGCGGTGACGGCAATGTCATTGACGGCTTCCTCAATGGCGTGGCCATGGGGATCGTGCCCTTCTTCACCAAACTTGCCGGTCGTGCGCAGTCCGGTTTCATCTTTACCTATGCCTTCTGGATGGTGCTGGGCATCGCAGCCCTGATCACCTGGATGTCGATCGGCGGAGGAGCCCACTGATGGACAACCTTCTATCTATTGTCACTTTCATCCCTGCCGGGGCGGCGGCTGTCATGGCCCTGCTCATGCGCGGCGAGGACGAAGCGGCGCAACGGAATGCCAAATGGCTGGCCCTTCTGGCCACCGCGCTGACCTTCCTGGTAAGCCTTGGCATCTACTTTCAGTTTGATCCCAACAATACCGGCTTTCAGTTTCTGGAAGAGCGCGACTGGGTCTTTGGCCTGCAGTACAAGATGGGCGTCGACGGCATCTCAGTGCTCTTTGTGATGCTCACCACCTTTGTTATGCCTCTGACCATTCTGGCCAGCTGGAATGTCTCGACCCGCGTCAAGGAATACATGATTGCCTTCCTGCTGCTCGAGACCCTGATGCTGGGTGTCTTTATGGCGCTGGATCTGGTACTGTTCTATGTGTTCTTCGAGGCTGGCCTCATTCCGATGTTCCTGATTATCGGCATCTGGGGCGGCAAGGATCGTATCTACGCCTCCTTCAAGTTCTTCCTCTATACCTTCCTCGGCTCGGTTCTGATGCTGGTGGCTATGGTGGCGATGTACGTGGATGCCAAGAGTACCGATATTGAGTTTCTGCTGACTCATACCTTTGCCTCGAACAGCTTTGACGTACTAGGCATCCATGTCATCGGTGGCATGCAGACGCTGATGTTCCTTGCCTTCTTTGCCTCTTTTGCGGTGAAGATGCCGATGTGGCCGGTTCATACTTGGCTGCCGGATGCCCACGTGCAGGCGCCGACTGCTGGCTCTGTTGTGCTGGCGGCGATCCTTTTGAAAATGGGCGGTTACGGCTTCCTGCGGTTCTCTCTGCCGATGTTCCCTGTGGGTGCGGATGTGATGACCGATCTGATCCTGTGGATGTCGGCGATTGCGGTGGTTTACACCTCGCTGGTGGCGATGGTGCAGGAAGACATGAAAAAGCTGATCGCCTATTCCTCTGTTGCACATATGGGGTTTGTCACCATGGGCATCTTTGCGGCGAACCAGCAGGGTGTTGATGGTGCCATCTTCCAGATGCTGAGCCACGGCTTTATCTCTGCCGCGTTGTTCCTCTGTGTGGGCGTGATCTATGACCGGATGCATACCCGTGACATCAACGCTTATGGTGGGTTGGTTATTCGCATGCCGGCCTTCGCGTTGATCTTCATGTTCTTCACCATGGGCAACGTAGGCCTGCCGGGCACCTCTGGCTTTGTGGGTGAATTCCTCACCCTGATGGGCGCCTTCCAGAAAAACACCTGGGTAGCAGCGGTTGCGGCCTCTGGCGTGATTTTCTCTGCCTGCTACGCGCTGTGGCTCTACCGTCGGGTGGTCTTTGGCGACCTGATCAAGGGCAGTCTGAAGACGATCCAGGACATGGACAATCGCGAGCGGTTTATCTTTGCGCCTCTGGTGGTGATGACCATCCTGCTGGGCGTCTATCCTTCGCTGGTCACCGATATCATCAGTCCATCGACTGAAGCGCTGATCGCCAACTTTAACCAGTCTCTGGCTGCTGCGGATACCTCCGCTGCCGTCCAGACTG
Organism: Pseudophaeobacter sp. EL27; assembly: GCF_900313025.1. GTDB lineage: Bacteria > Pseudomonadota > Alphaproteobacteria > Rhodobacterales > Rhodobacteraceae > Pseudophaeobacter. The sequence continues at coordinate 319,703 of NZ_OMPQ01000013.1, read as the reverse complement.
CGTCGCACTAAGGGAGCATGGGCAGATGATCCAAGCTGATCTCTCCGTAATCCTGCCAGAGATTATCCTGGCACTTTACGCAATGGCGGCGCTTTTGGGCGCGGTCTACACCGGCAAGGACAAGCTGGCCTCGACGCTGGTCTGGTCCACATCGGGGCTGATGGTGGCGCTGGCTGTGTGGATTGGCACCAGTGGTAGTGGCGCGAACGCGGCCTTTGGCGGCATGTTTGTCGATGACGGTTTTGCCCGCTTTGCCAAGGTTGTGATCCTGCTGGCAGCGGCTGCCGTATTGGTGATGGGGCAGGAGTATATGTCTCGTCGCGGCATGTTGCGCTTTGAGTACCCCATCCTGGTGGCGCTGAGCGCGGTTGGCATGATGATGATGGTCTCTGCCGGCGATCTGATGTCACTGTACATGGGGCTGGAGCTGCAATCTCTGGCGCTCTACGTGGTTGCCTCGATGCGCCGTGACAGCGTCAAATCCACCGAGGCCGGCCTCAAGTATTTTGTGCTCGGCGCGCTGTCCTCGGGTCTGCTGCTCTACGGTGCCTCATTGGTCTATGGCTTTGCCGGGACAACCAAATTCTCCGGCATCATCGAGGTTGCCAAGCATGGTGAAGTCTCCGTTGGTTTGCTCTTTGGACTGGTGCTGCTGATTTCCGGCCTTGGCTTCAAGGTCTCTGCCGTGCCCTTCCACATGTGGACGCCAGACGTCTATGAAGGCGCACCCACACCGGTAACAGCCTTCTTTGCCTCCGCCCCCAAGGTTGCGGCCATGGGTCTCTTTGCCCGGGTGATGCATGACGCCTTTGGCCATGCGGTTTCTGATTGGAGCCAGGTTGTTGCGGTTCTTTCCGTCCTGTCGATGTTTGTTGGTGCCGTGGCCGCAATCGGTCAGCGCGATATCAAACGACTGATGGCCTATTCCTCGATTGCCCATATGGGTTATGCGCTGATGGGTCTGGCGGCAGGTACTGTGTTGGGTGTCGAGGCCATGTTGGTTTACATGGCGATCTATGTTTCGATGAATATCGGCACCTTTGCTTTTATCCTGATGCTGCAAAAAGACGGCCAGCCGGTCACAGATATCCACGCGCTGAACCAGTATTCCCGCCGCGAACCAGGCAAGGCGCTGGCGGTGCTGATCCTGATGTTCTCGCTGGCGGGTGTGCCTCCAATGCTGGGCTTCTTTGGCAAGCTCTACGTGCTGCGCGCCGCCTATGAGGCTGATCTGGCTTGGTTGGCCATTGCTGGTGTTATTGCCTCGGTCATTGGTGCCTTCTACTACCTGCGCATTGTCTACTTCATGTATTTTGGCGAAGAGGGCGAAGACCTGGATCGTACCAGCTCACCCGTGCTCTGGGCCTTCCTCATGGGCTCGGCAGCGGTGATGGTTCTGGGCATTATCAACATGTTTGGTGTCGATGGCGTAGCGGCTGCTGCGGCTGCGGCCCTGGTCCACTGACCTGTCAAACATCTCTGACAAAAGGCCTGGTTCTTTGGACCGGGCCTTTTGCCTTTAAAGGAGTGGTACGATGATGGATTGGCCCGAAGGCTACGGCAAACGCATTCTGGATGAGGTGGACAGCACCCTGGATGAGGCGGCGCGCATCGCGAGCAATCTTTCTGGTCCGGAATGGATCTTGGCGAAACGCCAGACAAAGGGGCGCGGACGCCGCGGCCGGGACTGGAAAGAACCCAAAGGTAATTTTGCCGCGACGCTGGTGATGCGCCCAAGTGAGGCACCCGGTGTTGTGGCACTGCGCAGCTTTGTGGCTGCCTTGGCGGTTTATGACGCCTGTGAAGCTCTGACAGGACGCACAGATGGCCTGGCGCTGAAATGGCCCAATGATGTGCTGCTCAATGGTGGCAAACTCTCTGGTATCCTGCTGGAGAGCGCCGGGGGCGGGCAGGGGGTGACTCATCTGGCGATTGGCATTGGCGTCAATCTGGTGGAAACCCCGATGAAGGAATGGCTCGACCCTGGTGCGGTCTGGCCAGTATCGCTGTTGTCCGAAACCGGGGTTCAGGTCACACCAGAGGACTTCCTAACGGCGCTGGCAGCTGCCTATGCCCGCTATGAGCTGCAGTTCACCACCTATGGGTTTGAGCCCATCCGCACGGCCTGGCTGGCACGTGCAGCCCGGTTGGGAGAGGTTATTACCGCACGTACTGCCAAATCAGAGACGACAGGAACCTTCGAGACGGTAGACGCGGAGGGTAACCTTGTCTTAAACAGCGCCAAAGGCCGGGTGACGATCCCCGCCGCCGATATCTTTTTCTGAGCGTAAGGGCATCCCATGCTTCTGGCTGTTGATTGTGGCAATACCAATACCGTCTTCTCGATCTGGGATGGCGAACAATTTGTTGGCACCTGGCGCACGGCGACAGATTGGCGGCGCACGGCCGATCAGTATTTTGTCTGGCTGAATACGCTGATCCAGGCGCAGGGGATTGAGGCGGATATTACCGATGTGATCATCTCTTCCACGGTGCCTCGCGTGGTGTTCAACCTGCGGGTTCTGGCGGATCGTTACTATAACACCCGCCCCTTTGTCGTGGGCAAATCGGATTGCCTGTTGCCGGTGGATGTGCGGGTGGACGAAGGCACCGCCGTAGGGCCAGATCGGTTGGTCAATACGGTGGCCGGGTTTGATCACTACGGTGGCAACTTGGTGATGGTAGATTTCGGCACTGCCACGACCTTTGATGTGGTGGCAGAGGATGGGGCCTATGTGGGCGGTGTGATTGCGCCAGGGGTGAACCTCAGTCTTGAGGCGCTGCACCAAGCGGCAGCGGCGCTGCCACATGTGGATATTTCCAAGCCCGAGCATGTTATTGGCACCAATACGGTGGCCTGCATGCAATCGGGTGTGTTTTGGGGCTACGTCGGCCTGGTGCGCGAGATCTGCGCCCAGATCAAAGCCGAACGCGGTGTTCCGATGAAGATCATTTCAACAGGCGGGCTGGCGCCTCTTTTCCAGCAAGCTGCTGATCTGTTTGACGCATATGAGGATGATCTCACAATGCATGGTCTCCAGATCATTCACAAATATAATAAGGATAACGGTACTCCTGTATGAGCACTGATGAACGACTGATCTATCTGCCCCTCGGCGGGGCAGGTGAAATTGGCATGAATGCCTATGTCTATGGCTATGGCAAACCCGGCAAAGAGCGCCTGATCCTGGTGGATCTGGGCGTGGCTTTCCCGGATATGGACAGCACCCCGGGTGTTGATCTGATCATGCCTGACATTACCTGGCTGCGCGAACGCGTCGACCAGCTGGAAGCGATCTTTATCACCCATGGTCATGAGGACCATATCGGGGCGGTATCGCATCTCTATAGCCAGCTGAACGTGCCGGTCTATGCCCGCGCCTTTACCGCCAATCTGGCGCGGCGCAAGATGGAAGAACGGGGCCACGACCCGCTGGTGGTGAAAACCGTTGGCGCCTGGCCTGAAGTGACCAAGCTCGGCCCCTTTAGTGTGGGCTTTGCCCCAATGGCGCATTCGATCCCCGAAAGCGCTGGACTGGTGATCGACAGCCCTGATGGGCGTGTGGTGCATACAGGTGATTTCAAACTGGACCAAACCCCACTGGTGGGTGAGGCCTTTGACCCTGAGATGTGGGCTGAGATCGCCAAGCCGGGCATCAAGGCCTTGATCTGTGACTCAACCAATGTGTTCTCAAAAACACCGGGGCGTTCGGAGTCTGAGCTGCCAGACGAGATCGCGCGTCTGATCAGCGAGGCCGCTGGCATGGTGGCGGCGACCACCTTTGCCTCCAACGTGGCGCGGGTAAAAACCCTGGCGGACGCAGGCACACGGGCAGGGCGCTCGGTAGTGCTGCTGGGTCGTGCCATGCTGCGCATGGTCGAGGCAGCCAAGGAAACTGGCGTGCTCAAGGATTTTCCGACGGTCTATTCGCCCGAAGAAGCCAAGGATATGCCGCGCAACAAGCTGATGCTGATCACCACAGGCAGTCAGGGCGAGCGCCGCGCGGCCTCTGCCCAGATGGCACGGGGCAAGTACCGTGGGCTGGAGCTGAAAGAGGGCGATCTCTTCCTGTTTTCCTCCAAAACCATTCCCGGCAATGAGCGGGGAGTTATTCGCATCATCAACCAGTTCTCGGAACGCGGTGTGGATGTGGTGGATGACAGCTCGGGGCTTTACCACGTGTCTGGCCACGCCAATGGCCCCGATCTGGAAGCGCTGCATGACTTGCTGCAACCAGCGATGCTGGTGCCGATGCACGGTGAACACCGTCACCTGCGTCAGCACGCGCGTCTGGGCGAAGCCAAGGGCATTCCCAGCATTGTTGCGGTCAACGGCATGATGCTGAACCTCTCGGGCAACCGTCCTTCGGTACTGGAGTACATTGATACCGGTCGCACCTATCTGGATGGCTCGATCAAGATTGGCGCCATGGACGGGGTCATCCGTGATCGTATCCGCATGGCACTGAACGGCCATCTGGTTGTTACGCTGATCATGGACGAGGAAGACGAGCCTCTGGGGGAGCCCTGGTGTGACATCAAGGGTTTGACAGACAATGGCAGTTCCAACGCAGCGCTGACAGAGGTGCTGGAAGAGGATCTGAACCAGTTCCTGATGCGCGCTGGTGCCAAGACGCTGAAGGATGATGACAAGCTGGAAGGCGAGCTGCGCCGGATCGCCCGTCAATCCTGCCAGAATGAAATTGGCAAGAAGCCGGAAGTCACTGTGGTGATCAGCCGGATGCGCTAAGCTTTCTAAACGATGAAGAAAAAACGCCTCGGCAGGTTCTGCCGAGGCGTTTTTCGTGAGTGGTGACAAAAAAAGTCACTGGGGCAATTAGGTGCACCTGAGACCCATTATGCAGCGCGAGGGCGGTGCAGGAGGGTAGAGATCTTGTGGAAAGCTGCGCTGAGGCTCCGGCCAACAACGCGAAGGGCTTCGGCCATAGCCTGGGCGCGCAATTCATGGGCTCTGGCTTCGATGATGCGAATTTCGTCAGCGGTGAGGATGACAGGCTGGTGCTCGGTCATGATATTCTCAGTCTATTGCAGTATTCGGATGCGGCCCATGTAGTGGGGTTTGAAACTCATTGCATCACTCAATGCAGCATTCCCGTCATGCCATCTGTGCAAGTCTCACAAACACCAAAAAACGGCCGCCCCGTAAGGGACGACCGTTCCAATTCTTTTGTCGGCAGGTTTGTATCCTAACCGGCACGGCGCTCATCAAAGGAGAGGGCGATAAAGCTGGGCATGTGATCGCCCATGCCGACAACCACGCGGTCATCGCGACGTCCGCTCTGCTTGCCACCGCGCCCGCGATTGTTCTTGGAACCAGAGGCCGATTGAGCAGCGGTCTCTTCGGATTTCTTGGTCGCGCCTTTGGCGGAGCGCGCGCGCCCTTCGGGTTTGGCACCGTCAGCCTTGCGCGTGTCGGATTTGCGCTTGTCTGACTGTTGATCCTCGCGCTGGCTTACCTCGGACTTGTCATCCTGGGTTGCGACGGCTTCAACAACAGTGGCCTCTGCTTCGGTAGCCTCGGGCGCTGCGGTCTCTGCAGCGGCCTTGCCACGGGAGGATTTGCTGCGCGAGCCGGTCTCGGACTTGGCGGTCTTGTCAGAGGGTTTTTTGGCAGAGCTGCGCTTGGCAGGCTCAGCCTTTTTCACCGGGTTCTCCAACCGGTCGATTTCTTTTTGCAAAAGGTTCTCGACGGCGGCCAGCGCCTTTTCATCGCGGCCAGAGCAAATGGTGATCGCCTTGCCTTCACGCCCCGCACGACCTGTACGGCCAATCCGGTGTACATAGTCCTCGGGGTGGCCGGGAACATCAAAGTTGAACACATGGCTGACGCTGGGCACATCAAGCCCACGAGCGGCCACGTCAGAGGCCACAAGGATGCGCAGCTGGCCTTCACGGAAGCCATCCAGGGTCTTGGTCCGCTGGCTCTGGTCCAGATCGCCATGAATTGGGGCGGCGTCATAGCCGTATTTTTTCAGCGACTTGGCGACAATATCCACATCCGATTTGCGGTTGCAGAAGATGATGCCATTGGTCAGCTTGTCGCCTTCGCCATCAATCAGCGCGCGCAGGGCTGTACGTTTTTCGCTGGCTTCACGATCTTTACGCGAGGCTTTGAACAAAACGACTTTCTGCTCGATGGTTTCCGATGCGCTGGCCTGACGGGCCACTTCGATTCGCTCGGGCGCGGAGAGGAAGGTATTGGTGATCCGCTCAATCTCGGGCGCCATGGTGGCAGAGAAGAACAGGGTCTGACGGGTAAAGGGCGTGAGCGAGAAAATCCGCTCGATATCGGGAATGAAGCCCATGTCGAGCATCCGGTCGGCCTCATCCACCACCATGATCTGTACACCGGTGAGCAGCAGCTTGCCGCGCTCGAAATGGTCCAACAGACGGCCAGGGGTGGCAATTAGAACATCGACACCTTTGTCGATCAGCTGGTCCTGTTCCTTGAAGCTGACACCGCCAATCAACAGAGCCTTTGTTAGCTTCAAGTGCTTGGTATAGGTGTCAAAATTCTCAGCAACCTGGGCGGCGAGCTCACGCGTTGGGCACAGAACCAGGCTGCGCGGCATGCGGGCACGGGCGCGGCCACGGGCCAGCATGGTGATCATTGGCAGGGTGAAAGATGCGGTTTTGCCGGTGCCGGTTTGGGCGATACCAAGAACATCACGCCCTTCAAGGGCTGGCGGGATTGCGCCGGCTTGAATGGGTGTAGGGGATTCATAGCCGGCCTCAGCAATAGCTTTGAGGACCTTCGCATTCAGGTTCAGATCGGTAAATTTTGTCATATGCGTCCGTTTATGCGGACACTGATTTGGCCCGCGCGTGTTTAAGCAAAGCTGGTTCCGCAAAAGGTATGCGGTGTGACAGCACCCAGCTTTTGGCGGGACATAGCAAAATCTGGTCGAGTGGTCAATTATTGGCTGGGCTTAAGTGTTTGGGCTGCACCATGCAAATGAAGCAGAGCCAGAGTGTTCCGTTCAGTGAGGCGGAGAGGCCAGGGGGCTAAACCCTATGCAAAGCGGTGCGCCAGGTCAGCCAAAGGCGGGAAAATGCTTGCGACGACAAGCGGCAAGATCCAAGTCCCGGATGCGCAACAAGCCCTCCGCCTCCAGCCGGGCACGCAGTTCGGGGCTGTCCTTGCAAATCTCGTCATAAAAGGCGCGCAGACCTGCCTCACCCTCTTTGGCCTCAATAGCACTTATCAGTTCATGTTTGGATAGACCGCCAAGATCCCGGGCGCGTGCAGGCGAAAGTTCCGCACGATATGACCCCTGTTCCAGGCGAAAACGATAGTGCGTCAACCAATGCTGCCAATCCGGGGCATGCAGATGGCACAGGTCGATCTCTGGCAACTCCTGACGACCCGGGTTTTCGATGCTCTCGCCGCTTGCTGGGTCTTTATGAAAGATATTGTGAATGCGAAAAGAAATCGCAGGCAGCCCGGTGCGGGCAAAGATCTTGCCCTGAACATGGCTCAGAAAGCCCCCCTTCAGGTGCGCCCCATACCGGGGATAAAGTCGCTCAATCACGGCGCTCCGATCTGAGCTGGAGGGAATGTACCCCTTAAAGGCAGTTCCGTCCCCAGCCAGGGCTTCGATGGGGCGGGCGCGGGCGCAGAACGTTGTTGGCGGCAGATCATGCAAGATCTCTCCAATGGGGCGTTGCGCCCAGAGGAATTCATCCACGTCGATATGCGCGAGCCAGTCCAGATCCCCTGCTTGGCGCCGGTAGGCGCGGGTTGCATTGAGGCTTTGGCGTGTCTGATGTTTTTCCGGCTTACCAGTCTTTTTGCGCCGTTGCTGCCAGGAAGCATCGTCGCAGTCAAAAATACGGATTTTGGGGTGGGCTTTGAGCAGAGGCCGGGCGGCAGGGCAGGGCGCATCGAGATACAGAAACAGCCGATGAGCACCGAGCTCAAGATGATAGGCGGCAAAGTTCAAAATCGCCTCAGCTGGGGCCTTGAGGGTGCTGACGATACCCCATTTTGCCTCTTGTGATGCTGTCATCTCTGCCATGGGATGGGTCGCCTTTTGCCTATGGTTTGAGGGCGATACTGCAATGGGATCAGCACATTAGTCCAGAGGCGGTTTCTGGTGCTGTAGCCGGAACGGGCTGAGGTGCCGGCAGGTCGAAACAGAACAGGGCGGGCCTGCTAGGACCCACCCTGATTTGCTTTGATGCCAGAGAGGTTGACGCTAGACCATCATTTCCTTGGTGGCAGTCAGCTTCAGATCTGGGTAGTCACGTTCTACGCGATCAATGTCCCACTGCAAACGGGTGAGATAGACAATGTCCCCGTCATGATCATAGGCGATGTGCTGTTTGTTGGTGTCCACAAACTTATCAAGCACCTGCTTGTCACCACTGACCCAGCGGGCCGAGGTGAACTGGGAGTTGTCAAACCGCACCGGCAGCCCGTATTCCAGCTCGATCCGGCTGGCGAGCACCTCAAACTGCAGGGCCCCAACCACGCCAACGATAAAGCCAGAGCCAATCGAGGGCTTGAAGACCTTGGCAGCGCCTTCTTCGGCAAATTGCATCAGCGCCTTTTCCAGGTGTTTGGCCTTCATCGGATCGCCCGCCCGCACCCCCTGCAGCAGCTCCGGCGCGAAGGAGGGAATGCCCGAGACCCGCAGGGCCTCGCCCTCGGTCAGGGTGTCGCCAATGCGCAGCTGCCCGTGGTTGGGGATGCCGATGATGTCACCGGCCCAGGCCTCTTCGGCCAGTTCCCGGTCCGAGGCCAGAAACAGCACCGGGTTGGAAATCGCCATGGGCTTTTTGGTGCGCACATGGGTCAGCTTCATGCCGCGTTTGAAGTGGCCGCTTGCCATGCGGACAAAGGCCACCCGGTCGCGGTGTTTGGGATCCATATTGGCCTGCACCTTGAAGACAAAGCCGGCGACCTTTTTCTCTTCCGGCGCGATCTCGCGCGGTTGCGCGGTCTGCACCTGTGGCTCTGGGCCATAGGCTCCGATGCCATCCATCAGCTCTTTGACACCAAAGGAGTTGATCGCCGAGCCGAACCAGATCGGGGTCATGTGACCTTCAAGCACCGCCTGTGGATCCAGCGCGGGCAAGAGCTCGCGGGCCATCTCGACCTCTTCCAGTAGCTTGTCCAGCAGATGGGCAGGCACGTGTTCCGCCAGCTTGGGGTCGTCCAGGCCCTCAATGGCGATGCTTTCGGCCACCTTGTTACGATCGGCGCGGTCCATCAGCTCCAGCCGGTCGCGCAGCATGTCATAGCAGCCGATAAAGTCACGCCCGACACCAATGGGCCAGGCCGCCGGGGTCACATCAATCGCCAGATTTTCCTGGATTTCATCTATGATCTCAAATGTATCGCGGCTTTCGCGGTCCATCTTGTTACAGAAGGTCAGGATGGGCAGGTCGCGCAACCGGCAGACTTCGAACAGCTTTTGTGTCTGGCTCTCGACGCCCTTGGCACCATCAATCACCATCACGGCTGCATCCACCGCCGTTAGCGTGCGGTAGGTATCCTCCGAGAAGTCGGAGTGACCGGGGGTATCCACCAGATTGAAGCGGAAGCCATCAAAGTCAAAGGACATGGCGGATGCGGAAACGGAAATGCCGCGGTCCTTTTCCATCTGCATGAAATCCGAGCGGGTCCGGCGGGCCTCACCCTTGGCACGCACCTGTCCGGCCATCTGAATCGCACCACCATAAAGCAGGAACTTTTCAGTCAGCGTGGTTTTGCCCGCATCCGGATGCGAGATGATCGCAAAGGTGCGGCGCCGCGCGATTTCGGGCGGCAGGTCTGGGCGGTTTGCAGCGGTATCCAACATGGCAATGCCTCTAGCCAGAAACGGGTTGGGAGGCAAGAAAAACAGGGGGGCTGAATGCGGTGGAGGGCGGAAGATAGGATCTTGGAGCTTTGCCGCTGATCTGCGTGAAGCGCTTTAAGGGATTAGGAAGAGGTTTTGGATAGTGTCACAGCAAGTTTATCCTGAGCATGGAATATAGCAGTGACCTTCAACGACCGCCGCCTAAACAGTCGCCCGAAACAGGGAGAAGCCCCTTTTGGCCTCGACGAAGTGTTTATCTCGCGTACCGACGACCGCGGAGTGATCAAGGCGGCGAACCACGTTTTCAAACGTGTCGCGCATTATGAGTGGGACGAACTGCTGGGGGCGCCACATCGGATTATTCGGCATCCTGACATGCCCAAGGGTGTATTTCAGCTGCTCTGGGATACTCTGAAACGGGGCGAATGCATGGGCGCCTACGTCAAGAATAAGACAAAGGATGGTCTGTATTACTGGGTCTTTGCGGTTGTTGTGCCGTGCCCCGGTGGTTTCTTGTCAGCGCGACTGCGCCCGAGTAGCGCAATTTTTGAAGACGTTCAGAAAGCCTATGCTGATCTGTTGCAGGCCGAAAAAGATGATGAGCTGTCTCCCGAAGACAGCGCCCAGGTGCTGAAGGGCTGGATACAATCGAAGGGGTTCGAAAACTACCACCACTTTGCAACAACTGCGCTCACTGAAGAACTGCTTTCCCGCAGTGAAGCTCTCCATAACGCACCAGACAAAAAAATCCTTCAGTTGAGACAAACCGTGTCGGATGCCGGGACCCTGGTGACCGAAACGGAAGCCCTGATCAAAGAGTTCGATGGCATGAGGACCATTCCTCATAATCTGCGGGTGATTGCATCGCGCATCGAACCCGCAGGAGGTCCGGTTACCGTTTTATCGCAAAACTACGGTAGCATGTCCGCTGAAATGTCGAATTGGTTCGAAGCCAATGTCATGGGAGAGAACAGCAACTTCAACAAAATTAAGGACGCTGTTTCCAACCGCCTGTTCGTGGAGGGAATGACCCGCATTCTGGAAGAATGCGCTGAGCTACTGACAAAAGAGCGCCGACAGCTGGGCAATGTGGATATCGAGAAGGAAAGAAAGATCCTTGCGGATCTGGTCAAAAGCGAGCGGCAGTTGGCTGGCGAAGGGGGGGAACAGATCAATTTTGAAGCGGATCGAATTCAACGTGCATGCAATATCATGCACCGACAATTCCTGGGGCTCAGCACAACAAGGGTTCTTTGCAAGATCGAAGCTGCCAGGTTGCCAAAAGATGGGGAAACCCTTGATGACATCATCAACCAGCTTGGCGATTTCCAGCGCAGTATTGCTAAGCGTCTGCACAATATTGCTAAGCTGAGCGAGCAGATCCGCGCCATTGAGTAGTTTCTAGCCTCTGCTGGCCAGGAAACCAGACAGCATTTGCGGCGCTCACCGAGGGGAGCTCCCTCAGAACGGGCACCCTGCCAGTTGGCTCATGGCCTCAGTTTTTGCGCGTAAGTGTCGGCTTAACTGTAGTTTGGGGTCCCATAAACGTGGCCAGATCGGGGACCGTGCCCCAGTTGCTTACCGCAGTGATGCTCGCTTTAGCAGGTTCACAGCATCAGGGCGATCGAGCAGGGCTTTTTGCACATCTATCCCATGGGCGTCGCGGCGTTGGCGCTCACCGAGGCTTGGCGATATGCGGTCCAGGATCTCCACCGGCAGGGCAGGTTGGGTCAGGGAGTCTAGGAACAGGCTTTCTGCGGCTATGCCCTCGGCATAGACGATGTGATGACGGTCAAACAGCAGCTGGAAATAGTCGACAAAGCCGCCATCCTGCACCACCACGCTGTCACCATTGACCAGATCTCGTGCCCGCACCAGCAACTCCGGACAGCCAGTGCCCAGCTCATCATGGCGTTGATAGACCAGCAGCCGGTGATCAGGGCTGACCAGCAGGTCAGCGGCATTGTTCAACACGCCTGCGCGGATCAGAACCGGGGCCATGCGCCCGACCGCCCGCGAAGTGGTCTGACCGATCCAACGCAGCTCTTGCACCCCCTCATCGCGGGTCAGGATGCGATCACCGGGCCTCAGATCCTCGATTGGCTTCTGGGCGCCCGTGGCCATGGTGATGCGCGTGCCTCGGGTAAAGGAGACACAGGCCATCTGCGCCAGTTTGCGTCGCGCGCTGTCTCGCTCGGCGCGGACCAGCGTATAGCTTTGCTGAAGGTCCATTGGCGCCATTGGCACCAGGTAAATCGCGGCGATTAGCCCTTCTTGGTCAACTTCGACCATCACCAGGGCTTCAATGTTGTCGCCGGACTGTGGCATCAAGGTGAGGGCACAGTCCAGGTGCAGCTGGGCACCAATCATTCCAAGCTCGGTATCCTGGGCGACATAGAAACTGCCGTCCGCGCTGCTGGCCAGGGCAAGCCGCTTGGCAAAAGCGATGGGGCATAGCTGATAGATGTCATCCAGCATCAGCTCGTCCAGGACGCCGAGGCTATCCCCCATATTGGCCCCGATCTCCACCTGGAACTGATCAGCGGGATAGGCCGGAATGGATTGTATGGCGCGGTCTGGTGTTGGCACTGAAGTCCCCGTGGCTGGTCTGATGCTTTGCTTGGTCTGGATCGAAGGTGATTTCTTTACCCCTGCTCAATTGGTGTAATAGTGAAATATGGCACGATACCGACAATTACGGGAAGAATCCCTGACAAGCCGTTAACTTCCTGAACGTCGTTCTGCAACTTTCTGATTTTGCTTCAAATATAGTTTCGACCTGGGCAAAGACCTATCGGAAAGAGTTGCGTTTCAGGGCTGGCCTTTGGCCGAGGCGCGGTGCAGTCTGGGGCAAATCACAAGATTGACCCATTGGAGGTGAGGAATGGATCTAGGGATCGCAGGAAAACGCGCATTGGTCTGTGCCAGCAGCAAAGGTCTCGGCCTGGGCTGTGCTGAGGCGCTGGCGGAAGCCGGGGTAAACCTGGTGATGAACGCACGTGGCGAAGAGGCCCTGTTGCAGGCGGCGCAATCCATCCGTGACGCCTATGGCGTGGAGGTCGAAACCGTGGTGGCCGATGTCACCACAGAGGAAGGCCAGGAAAAGCTGCTGGCAGCGGCTGTGGATATCGACATCCTGGTCAATAACGCAGGTGGCCCACCTCCCGGACTGTGGTCAGATTGGCAACGCGAGGATTTCATCAAGGCATTGGACGCCAATATGCTGGCCCCGATTGCGCTGATGAAAGCATTGCTGCCGGGCATGATGGATCGTGGCTGGGGGCGCGTGGTCAATATCACGTCACAATCAGTCAAGGCGCCGATTGCGGTTCTCGGCCTGTCCAATTCAGCACGTGCCGGACTGACCGGCTATGTGGCGGGTACTTCGCGTCAGGTGGCAGGCAGCGGTGTCTGCATTAACAACCTGTTACCGGGCATTCATGCGACGGATCGTGCGGTCTCACTGGATACCGGCGTCAGCAGCCAGCAGGGCATCACCATGGAAGAGGCCAAGGCGCAGCGCAGCGCAACTATTCCGGCGGGGCGCTATGGTTCACGGGCCGAGTTTGGCGCCACCTGTGCCTTCCTTTGCTCGCAGCATGCTGGTTTTATCGTTGGACAAAACATCCTTTTGGATGGCGGTGCGACCAACGCAACCCTGTAGAATTTACATAATAGAACATTTTGGAGTGTTTCTATGGCCTCTGGCTTTTCCCTGAAAGACCAATTGTTCAATCTTGAAAAGACCCGCTATCTGGCGGGTCTTTTTGCCCAGGCTCTTCCCGAGTTTGAGGCGGAGCGTTTTGAAACGGAAGTTATGGCGGGGCTTTTGCCGCTGGAGCTGAAGGCCCGCATCAACTGGATTGCCGAAGTGCTGGGCCGACATCTGCCCGGGCCCCTGTTTGAGGTGGCACCACAGATCCTGAGCGCCCTGCCGCCGCCGTTGGACCCGCGCAAAACGGATGATGATTTTGGCGATTTCATCTTTGCCCCCTTGGGCGAATTTATCGTGGCGCGGGGCCTCAGCAGTGACCCGGAATTGGCACTGGACCTGTTGGCTGAGGTGACACAGAGGTTCTCGATGGAATGGGCTATTCGTCCGTTTCTAAACGAACATCCTGAACTGACTCTGGCCCGCATGCAGCAATGGACAAGTCACCCCAGCTATCATGTGCGTCGTCTGGTCAGTGAAGGCACCCGGCCGCGCCTGCCCTGGGGGCAGGGGATCTCGCTGGAGATGAGCACGCCTTTGCCATTGTTGGAACAATTGCACAGTGACCCAACCCGTTATGTGACCAGGTCGGTTGCCAACCACCTGAATGACATCACCAAGAAAGACCCGGATCTGGTTTTGGATCTGCTCGAGAACTGGCGCGCGCTGGGGCGGCAGCAGGATAAGGAGCTGACCTGGCTGATCAGCCATGCCTGTCGCGGGCTGGTGAAAGCAGGTCATCCCCGGTGTCTGCGTGTCTTGGGCTATGATCCAGATGCAGAAGTTGATGTAAGTCTAAGAATTAACACAGAAACGGTGAAAATTGATGACTACCTGAATTTTGAGGTAACGCTCACGGCGCCGAAGGGTCTGCCGGTGATTGTTGACTACAGGGTGACCTTCCCCCGGGCTTCTGGGACTGCCTCAACAAAGGTGTTCAAGCTCAAACAGACGGGCCTGAAAGGCACGCCTTTGACACTGGCCAAACGGCACCGGCTAAAGGGCGACGCCACCACTTTCAAACTGCATCCAGGCCGACACGCGGTCGAGATTCTGGTCAATGGCCGTGTCGCAGCCCAGGAAAGTTTTGAGCTGACGCCGTAACACTCACGTCAAATCACAGCTTTGTCAGCTCAAGAGACGCGCTCTTGTCGGTTGGTCCCGGGCGATATAGCCCGGGACCAAGGCCTGGCTATGCATCAGGGACCGACTCAATCGCGCCACTTTGGAGAACCTCACTCATGTCCCATGAATCCGTGCAGAACTATTATGGCGAAGTGCTTCAGGGCAGCGAAGATCTGCAGACCAATGCCTGCTGCACCCCGGATGACATCCCCGATCACGTCAAAGAGGTGCTGTCGCAGGTCCATGACGAAGTGCTGATGCGCTACTACGGTTGCGGTTTGATTGCGCCAGAGGCGCTGGAGGGCGCACGTATCTTGGATCTAGGCTGTGGCGCCGGGCGTGATGTCTATGCGCTGTCAAAGATGGTGGGGCCGAAGGGCCGCGTGGTTGGCGTCGATATGACCCCGGCGCAGCTGGATGTGGCGCGGCGCCATCAGGATTTCCATGCCGAGGCCTTTGGGCATGAGAGCTCAAACGTGGAGTTCCATCACGGGTTCATCGAGACACTGGAGGATCTCGATCTGGAGCCGGGCTCTTTTGATATTATCGTCTCAAACTGCGTGATCAATCTGGCCACCGACAAGGCGGCGGTACTGCGCGGTGCCTATCACCTGCTGAAAGAGGGCGGGGAGATGTATTTCTCGGATGTTTATGCCGATCGCCGGGTGCCAGAGGCGATGGCGCGCGATGAGGTGCTTTATGGCGAATGCCTGTCTGGGGCGCTCTATTGGAACGATTTCCTGACCCTGGCCAAAGGGGCAGGGTTCAATGACCCGCGCATGGTGACGGCACGGCCCCTGACGATTGAGAACCCCAAGCTGGAAGCCCGGGTGGCGCCGCTCAAATTCCTGTCGGCCACCTATCGTCTGTTCAAACTGCCAGCGCTGGAATCCGACTGCGAAGACTACGGTCAGGCGGTGATCTACAAGGGCTCAGTCCCTCATGCGCCCCATGCGCTGGTACTGGACGATCACCACGTGATAGAGGCAGGCAAGGTTTTCCCGGTTTGTGGCAATACTTGGATGATGCTGCAGGATACCCGCCTGGCGCCACATTTTGACTTTATCGGCGATTTCTCCACCCACTATGGCATCTTTGCAGGATGCGGCGGCAACTCCCCGTTTAATGGCCTGGAGGAAGATGGCGCGACAGGTGGCTGCTGCTGAGGACTTGCGCGGCGGCAAGGGGGTTGTTATTTCCGGCTGAAACCGATTTTTTGGTCGGAAATACTGCGAGGCCAAATGAGCACAGAGACCCCCAAAATCAGCGCGCCGGTGCCGCGGCTCGAAATCCGCAATATCCACCGCTATTTCGACGGTCGCGCAGTGGTGGATGATGTGTCTTTGCAGATCCAGGCGGGGCAGGTGACCTGCCTGTTGGGGCCTTCGGGTTGTGGTAAATCCACCACCCTGCGGATGATCGCGGGCGTCGAGATGCAGGACAGCGGCGAGATCTATGTCGATGGTAAACTGATCTGCGACACGGTGTTTCGGGTGCCGCCAGAGCGGCGCGAAATTGGCCTGATGTTTCAGGATTTTGCGCTGTTCCCGCATCTGAGCGTGGCGGAAAATGTTTCCTTTGGCCTAAAAGGAAGCAAGGACGCAAAACGCACGCGCGTAGAGGAACTGCTGCAAAAAGTATCGCTGACGCGCTTCATTGACGAGTTCCCCCACCAGCTGTCCGGCGGGGAGCAGCAGCGTGTTGCCCTGGCACGCGCGTTGGCACCGCGCCCGCGCATCATGCTGATGGATGAGCCCTTCTCGGGCCTCGACAACCGGCTGCGTGATGGCATCCGCGACGAGACGCTGACACTGCTGAAAGAAGAAGACGCCGCCGTTCTGTTGGTCACGCACGAGCCGGAAGAGGCCATGCGCATGGCTGACGAGATCGCGCTGATGCGTGGAGGCAAGATCGTCCAGCAGGGCGCGCCCTATAATGTCTATACCCGGCCCAGCGATAAGGCGTCAGTGGCGTTCTTTAGTGATATCAATGTTTTGAAGTCACAAGTTAACGGTGCGTTAGCCGAGACGCCTTTTGGCCAGTTCCTGGCGCCGGGCATCCCGGATCGCACCGATGTGGATATCGTCTTTCGCCCACAGCATGTGCGGATTGATTTTGACCGCTCAGGCAAGGGGCCTCTGCCCACGGCCACCGATGGTGTGCCATCCCGCGCTGTGGTGAAACGGGCGCGCTATCTGGGACATGAAAGCCTGGTGGAATTTCAGATGGATTATGATGGCTCGGTGCTCAAGGTGACGGTGCCACGGGTCTTCCTGCCGGAAGTGGGACGGGTGATGTGGTTGACCGTGCCGCGTAACCGCTGTTTTGTCTTCCCGGCCTGAACCAGTCCCATCTGATCCAACTCAGCCTTCGCCCTTGTCGCGGTGGGGGTCGTAGTCGGCCAGGGTCTTGCCCGGCTCATCCAGAAACAGCTCGGGCAGGGCGCGCACTTCTTCGATCAGGTCAACGCGAAACACCCGGAAATCGCCACGTGTCTCGCACCAGGCGGTCAGGGTCCAGACGCGTCCCCAGTATTCCATATGCAGCGGTCGTATGGTGCGGTGGGTCAGCGTGCCATCCAGGCGGCGATAGTGCAGCGCCAGCTTTTGCCGGGATTTGATCGCCGCCCGCAGGGTGGGCATATGGGCAAAGCCACGGGCCACATCGGCAAAGGGGTAGACGGCAAACTTCCAGGCGTCGGCCTCTGCAATCACCTCGGTGGGCAGCACCGCATCGACCTTGGCCGCCAGCGATTGCGCCGCTGATTTCAGATCCGCATCCGCGGCCTCTGCGACGATGGCCATGCCCAGGTTCAGGGCTTCCAGCTCCTCAGGCGTGAGGGTCAGCGGCGGCAGGGTGATCTGTTCGCGCACCATGTAGCCAACGCCGCGCTCGCCCTCAACCGGAACACCAGAGGCCACAAGCGTGTCCATATCGCGGTAGATCGTGCGGGTGGAGACCTCGAGCCGCGCGGCTATGTCCCGGGCGAGATGGAGTTTTCCATCACGCAGGATCTGGATGATCTCAAAAAGGCGATCGGTGCGGCGCATGGGAGTACCCTTGGCGCAGAGGTGGGGGCCGCGTCAAGAGGACGGCCCCCGCCCAGTTGATTGGAGGGATCAGTTGGGGGCCAGGGTCCAGTGAATGGTCTCGTGGCGGATCGAGACGCTGTCAGGGGCGATGGCGGCCATCAGGGCTGGGACAAACTCCTGTTTGCCAAAGTCTTCAGCCATTTTTAGAGCAGTCTCCATGTCCTTCCAGATCACCGTATCGGTCCAGGACCCGTCGCTGCCACAGCTGAGGCGACGAAAGATAAAGCCCGGATTGGCGCGCACAAACCCCTCGCTGGCCTGACTCAGCGTGACGAATTCCTCTGGCGTGACGCCCTTGTTCAGGGTGAAGGTGACGGTTTCAGCGACGTGTTGTATCATATCAAACTCCTTTTGTTGATGGCGGTTCTCTAGCAACCTACAACTGACATAAACCTGTCAGTTGAGTTTGAGCTGGCGCGAAAAACGCTGTTTTTGCATGCGCAGCAGAGCGCAATTTCGCTCTCCGCTCTTTGCGCGCCCTTAGGAGACGCGTAGAACCCTTGGTCAGAGAATTAGTGAGCCGATGCATTGCGCATTGGCAAAGTGAAGGAGAGTTTCACATGCTTAACAATATTGGTCTTCCAGGCATCCTGCTTATCGCTGTTGTGGTTCTGGTGCTGTTTGGTCGCGGCAAAATCAGCTCGCTTATGGGCGAAGTTGGCAAGGGCATCACTTCGTTCAAAAAGGGCGTAAGCGAAGGCACCGCGGAACTGGAAGAAGATGCAGCTGCTGAAGCCAAGGACGTGACCCCTGAAGCCGACAAAGACAAGGCGTAAGCGCCGATGTTTGATCTTGGGTTAACCGAAATTTTGGTTATTGGCGTTGTGGCGCTGATCGTTGTCGGGCCCAAAGACCTGCCAGTGATGTTTCGCAATGTCGGACGCTTTGTGGGCAAGGCCAAGGGCATGGCGCGCGAGTTCAGCTCGGCGATGAACGATGCGGCTGACGAAAGTGGCGTGCGGGATGTAGCCAAGGGGCTGAAGGCGGCGACCAATCCGGTTGGCACCGCAATGGACGGGGTGAAAGAGGCGGCGCAGGAGATGGCAAAATCTATCGATCCGACCAAATCCATCGATCCGACCTCCTTTAAACCAGGCACCGAGACCGGGAAAATGGCTGTTGAGCGGGCGCTGGAGGCCAAGAAAATTCAGGCCGCAACCGCCCGTGCGGCGGCAGAACGCAAGGCCCGCGAAGCAAGTGAGGCCCTGGCTCATGCCGAGGCGGCAGAAGCCGCCGTGGAGGTGGCGCCCGAACAGCCAAGCAGCGCAGAGCCCGCCGTGGGACCATCTGAGGGAAGTGAGGCCAAAACATGAGCCAGAGCGAAGAGGTTGAAGATTCAACCGCCCCGCTGATCGAGCATCTGGCCGAACTGCGCACTCGGCTGATCCGGTCGGTGATTGCTTTTGCGGTGGGGGTCATTCTGGCCTTTGTCGTGGCAGAGCCAATCCTGCAGTTCCTGGTGCAGCCGATCGAGGAAACCCTGCGGGCACTGGGGGATCCGTCGCCGACACTGCAATATACCTCGCCGCAGGAGTACCTGTTCACGCTGTTCCGTATCTCCATGGTCTTTGGCTTTGCCCTGTCATTCCCGATGATTGGCTATCAGCTGTGGCGTTTTGTGGCGCCAGGTCTCTACAAAACAGAAAAAGGCGCTTTTCTACCCTTCCTGATTGCCTCGCCCTTTATGTTCCTGCTTGGCGCGACCTTTGCCCAGCTGGTGGTGACACCGCTGGCGATGCAGTTCTTTCTTGGCTTTGCCGATGTCAGCTCGATCTTTGCCAATCTGCTGTCGCAGGCGGCAGGGGATGTGGCGGGATCTGTCCCTGAGGGAGTGAGTGTCGATACTGCGGTGGTGCCTGCCAGTACGGATGGAGTAAAAATCACCTTCTTTGGCAAGGTGAATGAGAGCCTGGACATCACGCTGAAGTTCATCATGGCCTTTGGTCTGTGTTTCCAGCTGCCGGTTTTGCTGACCCTGATGGGCAAGGCAGGTCTGGTCAGCGCAGACGGGCTGGCGGCGATGCGCAAATATGCAGTTGTTGCCATCCTGGTGCTGGCGGCCCTGGTGACCCCACCGGATGTGATCACTCAGATGATCCTTTTTGTTGTGGTCTATGGTCTTTATGAGATCTCAATCTTCCTGGTGCGCCGGGTTGAGAGCAAGCGCGAAGAAAAGCTGCGCGCCGAGGGCTACTACGATGATGAGGATGAAGATCCTCTGATGGCCGAGTTTGATGAGGATGAGGACAAGTAAGCCGGTGATCGCAAGGCGACGATCATTGACAGCTCTGAGGCGCGCCAGCTCAAGGCGCGCCTCGTTTTGTTTTGTAGTGGGGGCTCTGCCCCCTCGCGCCCTAGGGGCGCTCACCCCCGGAATATTTTGGGAAAGATGATGACCTAAGGGCAATGCGGTGGCGTTTTTGTTTGGAGTGTTGTGGCGCAAAACGGAGGCGTGAGCACTTGTGGCCGAGGCGGGAACGTGGTTTCAAAACCACAATTGCTGATGGAGGCCGGATATGGACGAACAAACACTGACCCGCATTGCCGAAGCACTGGAGCGGATCTCCCCGGCACCGCTGGAAGCGCCGGATTTTGCGGCGGCTTCGGCCTTTGTCTGGCATACCGCTCCGGATCGGTTGGAGCCGGTGGTGCAGGTCAACCGGGTGGATCTTGAGCTACTGATTGGCATCGAGCGGTCCCGCGATACGCTGTTGGAAAACACCCGGCGTTTTGCCCGTGGTGAGGCCGCAAACAACGCGCTTTTGTGGGGCGCGCGAGGCATGGGGAAGTCCAGTCTGGTCAAGGCCATTCATGGGGCGCTTTTGCCGGATCATGGGGATCTGAAACTGGTGGAGTTGCAACGCGAAGATCTGCCTTCGGTGGTGCGGTTGCTCAATCATCTGCGACAGGCACCCTACCAGTTTATCCTGTTTTGCGATGATTTGTCCTTTAGCCATGATGACCAGCATTACAAAAGCCTAAAGGCGGTGCTGGATGGCGGCATTGAGGGGCGGCCAGAGAATGTGGTGTTCTTTGCCACTTCGAACCGGCGTCACCTGATGCCGCGCGACATGATCGAGAATGAGCGTTCCAGCGCCATCAACCCGTCGGAAGCTGTGGAAGAAAAGGTCTCGCTGTCGGATCGCTTTGGTCTGTGGCTGGGCTTCCACCCCTGTGATCAGGACGAATTTCTCGCCATGATTTCAGGCTATTGTCAAGCCTACGGTGTGGATGTCGATGCCGAGACCCTGCGGGCCGAGGCGATTGAGTGGCAGGCCACGCGCGGAGCGCGTTCGGGCCGGGTGGCCTGGCAGTATTTTACCGATCTGGCGGGGCGTCACGGGGTGTCATTGACCAGATGAAGCCGCGCTCTTTGGCTCTGGTTGCCAAACCGGAAGACCATCAACGTTCCGGTTTCATTGATGGTAATGTCTCCTTTTTGGTTGATGCCAGCCATACCCTGGTTGAATTTGGCGATCCAGCCGCGCCGCGCCTTGTGGTTTGGCTGAAGTTTGAACACCGCAGGGCCATTGGCAAGATCCATCTGTATCAGGCTGCAGTCCGGACTGAATCGGGCCTTGCCGCGAAAAAAATCATCAAAGCTGTATTTTTAGGTTTTTCCCGCCATCGGGCAGGCGCCTGTCTCTGCTGAACTGGGGGTAGGTACAGAAAAGGCAAGGAGAAATCCGGTAATGAGCAGACGTGGCAAGGCAGCCATTGCAAAAGCGCTCCTAGGTTAGTTGATTGTCACAAAGGTTTGATTGCAGTTCGGCCTGCGCATCACTGAGTGTCTCTGACCGGATACAGCCGCGTTTTTGCATCTAGAAATGTCAAACGCGTTCCCGTTTCATTGATCTTGAGGCTGCCGGTATCCTTGCCGTTTCGTGTTGGCCTGTTGTTGACAGTGAAATTGGCGATCCAGCCGCGCCCATTCGGGTTTCGTTCAAGGAAAAAATACTCTGGTCTCATAGGAAGTTCGATGAGCCCAAAGCTGCATTCTGCGTTGAACCGGATCTTACCTCTGAGCTTTTCGTTGAAGCGAAACTTGTAGATTTTTCCAGCCATTGGGCAGGCAATGGCTTCGGCGGAGCTGCTGGTGGGCGCCGTAAAGGCGAGTAATACTCCGGCCATCAACAGGCGTAGAAAGGCAGTCATCTGAAAGACGCGCTCCAAAACGATTAGATTTAATCATAGAGGCTTAGCTGACAGGTCTGGCTGGCCAAAGGGTCTAATCAGTTTAGCGATAGCTAATTGTGAGCACAACCCTATGGAGAGGGGCGTGTTTTAGTAGGATCAGTTCAGATAGGGCAGCGGGTCGAGACTGTCATAGCCATTGCGAACTTCAAAATGCAGGGTCGCACCTTCGGTTTCTTGCAGGTTAGCAATGGTTTGCCCACGTTTGACGCGGTCGCCCTTGCTGACCAGGATTTTGTCGACATTGGCATAGATGGTCAGCAATTGCGGATCATGGCGGATGACAATGATCGGTACATTCTGAGAATCCTTGGTGATGGCTGCAACCGTCCCGGCTTCAGCTGCCTTGACTGGCGCGCCGGAGGCAGCAGCAATGTCGATGCCATCGTTGCGCCCCTTGGCATAGGTCTTGACGATTTTGCCCTGAACGGGATAGGCCATGGCGCTTTGGCTGGCACGGCTGGGGGCGGGGACGTCGACGCTGGGCAGGTTTTGTGAGGCGACATTGGCCGGTGCCAGATCTTCCTCCGGCAGCGGCTTTGTTGCGCTTGGTGGCGTCGGTGTGGCGCTGCCCTCGCCAGGGGCGGTGGTGGCTAGGGGGGCCGGGGTGCGAGACCGTTGTTGGTCTTTGAGCGGGATCAGCAGGTGCTGACCTTCACGGATGGCAAAATCACTGCCCAAACCATTCCATTCCGCCAGGGATTTTACCGGCACCTGGTAGAGGCGGGAAATTGTATAGGCGGTTTCGCCACGCACGACCTTGTGGCGCACGGGTTCGGGGCCTGCCTGAACGGCGGCGGGTTTGTCCTGTGCCGTAGGCTGGAGATTGGTGGTGGTGACGGAGCCGGGGTTGGGCGAGGTTGCAGCGGATGCATCAATGGCGCTGCCTGCCAAAGAGGCAATATCGACACCACCGGGTGAAGCCGTACCTGCAGCAGCAGGCAGGCTGTCTGGTGCACGGCGGGGCAGGGCGAGGATCTCTCCCTTTCGCAGGGTATCCCCAGGCTGCATGCCGTTGAACCGCGCCACGTCCTCTACTGGCAGGCCAATGCGGGAGGCGACATCCGATACCGTATCACCGCGTTCGGCCACTGCAACTTGATAAGAAGGATAGGTGATCAGGCCGCGCGCATCCGCAGCAGGGCGGTTGGTGGTGGCACTTTGTGCTGCGGCAGAAGTGTTAAAGCCACCGATCTGGCCACGCAGATCGTAATCCAGCGGTCCATCACATGCGGCCAGTAAGACCAGCATGGGAAGCGCTGTCAGCGCCGTCCGACGACGGCCTGCAAAGCCAAGCTTGGGGCTGCCTGTAGTGCTGCCTGTTGTCATGCTGTCCTCATTCCTTGTCGCGCTTTTGCCTTATCGTGCTTTTAGGCGCTGGATCTTTGCCAGTCTTAAGGCCTCTTGTGCCGCTGCAAAGGCCTAGGTCAATGGTTTTCTGCAGTTCTCGCTGCAATCGGCGCGGCTTTGCCTGAAATTAGGCGTCTTTGCCCAATCCTTCCAGCAGGGGAACAAAGCGGACCGGGCGTAGCTCATCATAATCGAGGCCGTCTTCGGTTTTGCGCACTCTGATCAGCGTCTGCACCGCATCGGATTGCCCAACGGGAACAACCATGATGCCACCGGGCTTGAGCTGCGCCAGCAGTGGGCCAGGCGGATCTTCGGCGGCGGCGGTGACGATGATCCGGTCAAAGGGGGCCTGATCGGGCAAGCCAAAACTGCCATCGCCAACCAAAGAGGTGACATTTGGCAGTTGCAGAGCCTCAAAGATCTGTCGGGCTTCACGCACCAATCGGGCGTGGCGGTCGATGGTGTAAACCCGGCGGGCGAGTTTCGCCAGAATGGCTGCCTGATAACCCGAGCCGGTGCCGACCTCTAGAACCGTGTCACGCGGAGAGACCTGCAGGGCCTGGGTCATCAGCCCGACGACTGAGGGCTGAGAGATGGTCTGACCGCAGGCAATGGGCAGAGGGGTGTCCTCATAGGCACGCTCAGAGAAAATGCCGCGCACAAAGGGGCCTCGGTCGATCTGCTCCATGGCTTCAAGCACGCGCGTGTCCGTCACCCCGCGTGAGCGCAGTGCAAATAGAAACTGCATTTTTGTCTCCGGGTCCGGGCTGCTCATTCGATTTCTTTGAACCCATCTAGCACATCATGAGCGGTCAAATCCGCACGCATCGGTGTCACCGAGACATAGCCGTTCAAGTTGACGCTGGCGTCACTGTCTGGCGCGGTCTGGATGTGCTGATCGCCTCCCCGGATCCACAGGTAACGCCGACCAGTCGGCGAGAGCTGCTCTTCGGCGGAGAAGTGACTGCCTCGACGAAAGCCCTGACGCACGACCCTAGTGCCCTTGACCGCCTGGGCCGGGACAGGGGGGAAGTTGATATTGTAAAACAACCGGTAGTCTTGCTGGTCCGCAGGATCCGCCGCGAGGATTTTGCGCACAACTGCGGCCCCATGTTGGGCGGAGGCCTCAAACGGGTCATCCAGATCCTTGTTATGGGGGCCAAAATATTGCGACAGCGCCATGGCGGGAATGCCCTGCAAGGCCGCCTCCATCGCGCCACCCAGGGTGCCCGAGTAGAGTGCGTTTTCCGCAGAGTTATTGCCTCTGTTGACGCCGGAGAGGACGAGGTCCGGGCGATGATCCTTCATCGCCACGTGAATGCCCGCCAATACACAATCAGCAGGGGAGCCTTCGGCGGCATAGCGGCGCGGTGCCAGCTGGCTGAGCATGGATGGGCGGGTATAGCTGATGCAATGGCCGACGCCGGATTGCTCAAAGGCGGGGGCTACGGTCCAGACCTCGCCCTCCGGTCCGGCAAGTTCCTGGGCGATCTGTTCCAGCACCACAAGGCCGGGGGCACTGATGCCGTCATCATTGGTAATGAGAATGCGCATGAAATCCCCCGCAGCTGTTTAGATCTGAATAGGCATTGGTACAATTGGGGGCAAGTGTTTCGATCCATTCACAGAGACGACGCTGCGGGGGATCTGGTAGCTGTGCCACAGGTTTGGCTGCTTTGTCTGCGCATTTCGAAAAATGGATCATGGGTTTGATTGTGAAAGAACGGCCTTCACATAGGACAGCATACGCAGGCCAATCAGAACATGTCCAACGAAACGGGAAAGCTCCCGCGCGGGTCGGTGCTTTTGCAAAGCCCCTCTCCCCTTGGGCCCGGCAGGCTTCGCCTGCGGTTGCATGACTTCGCCGGCCAAATGCGCTGCCGCGCCGCGCGATAGCGCGGCGCTGGGCCCAAGGCTGGATCTGGGGGCTATGCCCCAAGGCTCAGGGGCGGGAGCGCTTGCTTTGCGCTCACGATTCTGTGGGGTTAGTTTACGATCTCAGGCAGCAGGCGGGCGGCTTCATCATGGGTGTCGGCCAGCGGGGCGCGATCTTCACCGGGGAAGAAACGGGCGCGCAGGGCGGTGGGCATCGCCTGAGGCGCCAGGATCTTGACCCCAGGGCCGGTGTTGACGGTTTCCGCCTGCCAGCTGCGCGCCAAAGCCATTTGCGCGGCTTTGGTGGCCCCATAGCTGCCAAAGAACTTCTCACCGGCGCGCGGATCATCAAAGAACACGGCTCGACCCGATTGGCCCAGCAGCGGCGCCACATAGGGAATCAGGATCGAAGGCGCCGTAGCATTGACCGCGATGGATTTGCTCCAGTCCTTTTCCCCCACCGAGGACGCCGGGGTGAGCGGAGCCGCATGGATTGCGGTATGCAGCCACAGATCAAGATGCCCCCAACGATCATGGATGCCACGGCAGAGGGTTGCCATTGCGGCGGTCTGGGTAATGTCCATCGGTGCCAATGTGGCCGATCCGCCAAGCGCCTTGATGCGATCATCCAGTTCCTCGAGCGCACCGGTGGTGCGCGCAACGGCGACGATGTGATGCGTGGGCGCCAAGGCTTCGGCCAGAGCTGCCCCAAGGCCGCGTGACGCGCCAGTGATAAGAGCGATTTTCTGTGTCATGAGCCGACTTTTGATCCGCTTGAGGCAGAGGGTCAAGTCTCCATCTTGGCACAGGTGCAATATGTCAGCACAGAATTGCGGCAGGTTTGGCCACCGCTGGGCCTTTAGACTGTGCTTCTTTGAACAGCCCGCGCCACTCCGGTTAAAAAACAGCCTAACTCCCGGGCATTTCGAACCTTTGACTGCGGCCGGATTTCTCCAGCACCAGGCCGCCTGCATCAATGCCAAGCACCCGGCCCTGAGCGAGCCTGCTGCCGGTTTTGACCGTTTTCACCCGGCCACTGGGCAGACGCACCATGGCTTGAAGGTTGTTCTCGGCACCAAAAAGCCCCAACAGGCTGAGCCTGCGGTGGGGGAGGGCATTGGACTGGGTGGCTTGTTTTGCAACGCGCGAAGGCGTTTCTGAGGTGGATTGTGTCATGTTCAGCTTTTTGGGTGTCGTCGACCGCAGCACGGCAAAGACAAGAGAAGAAGGAAGGCAGAAGCCCTGGCCGAAACCAGGGGCCGATCCCGAGGCTTGGGCCTGGGAATAGGATTGGGCGGAGATAGGGGCTACCGAACCGGAGAGCGAGAGGGAATTGCGGCCAACGCAGCATGTCAGAGCGACAGATCGGCAAAGCCTTGCATCGGGGCCCGTAAACTGGCGGGCTTTTGCCGATGAGTTTGAGGCGGTGGACTATTACAAACCAACTGGGCGGGGCTGACTTGATATTTTTTGCTCAGAACAGGTCCGGAACTGTTGCGAGCCTGATCAAGCAGACCCTGGTTTGAGGGCCATCAACCTGCCTATGCTGCCGGGGGCAGTAGATCCAGATCGAAGACATGGCTCAAGGGGCGCTCAGGAATCATAAACCAGTGAGGCCAGATCATGCCCATAGGTGTGCAGCAGCTCAAACATCTCTTCGAGCTGAGCACCGGCATGCTGAAGGGTCGACAGCGGATGATTGGGCTCAGAGACCTGCAGCTCGGGATATTGCCCCTCGGGGCGCATATGCAGCATGCAGGCAACGGGCATGCCATTGTCGGGCGGGATGGCATTGGCCAGCCAGGCCGGGCGGCTGCCCATGCTTTCGGTTTCCTGCATGTCCAGCAGGTCAAGGTAGGCATCAAAATCATCCACCCCGAGACTGGCCCAGGTGCCCAGAATGAACTCCTGCCCGTCGCTGTCCGCAAGCGGGATCGCCAGAACCGCCCGCACAAAGCGCAGCTCGCCAAGGCGGCAGAAATCATCGGTCAGAACATCGCCGGTCTGGGCCAGTACAGCCGAATTATCCTGCACCACCATATCTTCGGAGCACTGATCCGGGCGATCGCAGCTGAGGCTGAGCAGTTGCGCAAAGGTCGCGCCACAACAGCGGCACTGGCGCGTGGAAGTCAGCATACGGGCGAGATGGGCGTCCAAGGGGCGGATCTTTCGTAGGGCTCAAGCAGAGCGAGGTAGCAAAACAAAGGAAAGGCGCCGATCCTAGCGATCAGCGCCTCTCCCTATGACGTTGGGGCTCTCTTAGCCTGCTTACCCGGCAAGTTCAAACCCCCCATTCTCGCAGGTCTGCGAGCCGCCGTTCAGGGATTGCGTTAAGCAAAGTTTGGGCCGAGGCTCAGGTTGCCAGCTTCATGCTGTTCCAGGATTCACCGGGTGCGGGCATATCTTTGATCTTTTTGCTGACCCGGCCACTGGATTCGAGCGATTCCAGATAGTCTTCGGAGACGCTACCGGTGACATATTCACCGTTGAAGCAGGAACAATCAAAGGTGTCGATGTCCTTGTTGCCCTCATGCGCGGCCCAGACCAGATCTTCAAGCCGCTGATAAATAAGCGCATCGGCGCCCAGCTCCTGGCGGATTTCTTCGGTGGAACGCCCATCGGCGATCAGCTCATGCTTGGTGGGCATGTCGATGCCATAGACGTTTGGATATTTCACCGGTGGCGAAGCAGAGGCGATATAGACCTTCTTGGCACCGGCATCGCGGCACATCTGAACGATCTTTTGGATGGTATTGCCGCGCACGATGGAGTCATCAATCAGCAAGAGATTGAGCCCCTTCATCTCCAGCGGAATGGCGTTCAGCTTGCGGCGCACCGATTTCTGTCGCTCGGCCTGACCTGGCATGATGAAGGTCCGGCCAATGTAGCGATTCTTTACCAGACCTTCGCGGTAGCGAATGCCCATGGAGTTGGCGACTTCCAGCGCCACAGGGCGGGCAGAATCAGGCACGGGGATGATGCAGTCGATCTCCAGATCGGCTTCCTTGATCTGTTTGGCCAGGGTCTGCCCCATGCGCAGCTGGGTCTTATAGACCGAGATACCATCCAGCATCGAGTCCGGACGCGCCAGGTAGACATATTCAAAGATGCAAGGCGTCAGCGTGCCTTCAACTGCCTGGAAGCTGTGCATATTGCCCTCAAGGTCGATAAGAATCGCTTCGCCCGGGTTCACATCGCGCAGTTTTTCAAAACCGTTGATGCCAAAGGCCACGTCTTCAGAGGCAAAGGCATAGTCATCGCCTTCACCTTCGGCGTCGCGCCGGGCCACAGAGAGCGGGCGGATGCCATGGGGATCGCGGAAGGCCAACATGCCAACGCCGGCCACCATGCAGATCACCGAATAGGCGCCCTGAATGCGCTCCATGGTCATCTTTACGCCGGCAAAAAGGTTGCGGATCGGGTCTACCGTGCCGTTGACCTTGATGCTGTCAGAGATCTTATCCGCCAGAACATTGAGCAGGATTTCCGAGTCGGACGTGGTGCGCAGATGGCGGCTGTACTTGGCCGTTACCTTATCGCGCTGTTCCGCCGTATTGGTGATGTTTCCGTTATGCACCAGATAGATACCATAGGGTGCATTGACAAAAAACGGCTGCGCCTCAGAGGCGCTGAGCGATCCTGCTGTCGGGTACCGCACATGCCCGATACCGACCTTGCCGCGCAGGGTTTCGGCGTCAGAGGCGTTAAAGACATCTTTGACCAGACCGTTGGCTTTGCGTTCCCGAAAGAACTCGCCCGTATAGGTCACAATACCAGAGGCGTCCTGTCCACGATGTTGCAGCATAAGCAACCCGTCATAAAGTTCCGCAAAAACCTCGTCCTGTCGGCTTGCGATCCCCAAAATCCCGCACATTGAATGGCTCCAATTTCACTGTAGCGTTGCTGTCGGTTGCTGTCGGCCAGGGCGCTGCCCGCCTATCGCTGGGGCTTCCTAGCTCGGATGGCGCGCAGAATACAGAAGAAAGCTGGGTTTTTCCTGCGTCATTTTCTTTTGACTTGGAACGGGGCGAGTGTGTCGACGGGAACCTTTAGAGGCCTTCACAACTCAAAGGGCTGCCTGGGGCGTGTGAAAGGCCTTTCATCGCTTGCGCTTTGGGGCTTTGAAGACAACAAAAGGGGCGACCTTTTGGAAGGGCCGCCCGAGTTGGGGAGGAAAACTGTGGGGGCTGCGGATCTCCGCAATTGCCCGAAACTGATCAGGCAGCCTTTGGGGTGGCCTTGGGGGCCTCTAGGAGGTCCTTTAGCAAGTCTGGGAACTCGGCTTCTTTTTCTTCGAGACCGGTCAGAGCCAGAGCACGGCCCTCATCGCTGGCCAGGATTTGACGGGTTTCCGCCAGGGAGAGTTCCTTGAAAGCACCATCGGGGCCGCCTTCACCGGCCTGCATCAGCATGCCGCTTTCGGCCCAGATCAGCTCTTCTTCGGCGCATTCAATGTGGATACGACCCAGACGCTCGGGGCTCAGCGCCTTGATGCCCTGGTAACCAGCCAGCGAAATCAGTTTCACCAGAACCAGTGGCAGACCAAACAGACGTTCAACCGCGTCGAGTTCCAGGGCAACCATTTGATCCGCTGGCAGTTCCAGGTCACAGTCATTGCCCAGGGCACCTGCAGGAACATGCATCATGGTGGTCATGCGGGGCACTGCATGGCGCACTGTTTCGACTTCCTGGCAGCCGCCATCAAAGGTGTAGACCATATCGCCTGGCTTTACGTCACGGGCCTGAACAAAGCCGCGATCTGTTTCCACCAATGTCTGAGGCAGAAAGCCGCCTGTCTTGGCGCGCTGGGGGGCCTGAACCTCTGGCTCGGGGCGCACCATGGGGAAGTCCAACAAAAGGCCCACCGGCTGAAAATCGGCGAAAGTGTTGAAATGATCCAGGAGCATGGTGTCGATCCTTCTGAGCGAGAGTGCTGTTCGTCTTTGTTGATCCTATTTGGCCCCCGAATTGGGACGGAAATGGGGCAGGGGTGCGGCCAATTCCGTTCTTGGGCACTTTTTGGGCGACAAAAGTGGATTTTTCGCGCCTTTGTTAACCTTTCAAAGGGGGCACTTGAGGATTTTTTAAGAATCTCCCGACAATTCGAAGTTCCAAAATGTGACCAGAAAAAATGATTCTTAATGGTTAACAAAAGGTTAAAGGTTAACCGGTGTTGTTAACCCACCGTAAGGTGAGCTGTGGATAAAGCTGTGAAGCCTTTGCAGCACCACAGAAAAAGGGCGCCAATAAGGCGCCCTTTCAAATAGTCGGTTGGTTTACCTTGGTAAACAGATGCGGGCTTAGGTGCCGCAGGCGCCGATCAGGGCCTCATATTGCTGCGTAACCCAGCCCAGAGCCTGCTCGGGGTTGCGGTCTTCGATTTTGCCGATCATCCGCTCAAACACCGCGGCTGAGCGGCTCTCGTCAACCATTGTAAAGCTCTGGCCAGTCATCACCACATTATAGAGGAAGAAGGCAATCGCCACGAGCAGGATGCCCCGCAGCACGCCAAAGAAGAACCCAGCCCCCTGGTCTAGCCCGCCAAGCGCAGAGCGCTGCACCAGCGATGAGAACAGTGGTGTAAAGAAAGAGACCACGATCAGCGCCACTGCAAAGACAGCGGCAAAGGCGGCAATGATCGACAGTTCACAACTGTCAGAGATAAATTCGCCAATAACCGGGATCTCGGCCATCAGCGGTTCGACCTGGGGGGCGAACATAAAGGCTAGGACGCCGGCAGCAATCCACCCTGCAATCGCCATGGCTTCGCGGACAAAGCCACGCGAATAGGCCAGAAGCGCCGATAATACGATGACCAGGGCCACAACCCCGTCAATAATAGTGAAACCTTCCATGACCCTCGCCCGTTAGCCTGCATCAAAATTTTGGCAACTCTAGCCGGCTCCAAAGAATTCGCCAACAAATCCTGCCAGATCGGAGGCTTGGCGCAGGCCAAGACCCTTGATCGAAACAGATTTGCCACCGCTTGGAGCTATTGCAGAGGTGAAACCAAGTTTTTGCGCTTCTTTCAACCGGTTTTCTGTCTGTGGGGCGGGCCTTAGGGCGCCTGACAGCGATATTTCTCCAAAAACTGCCGTATCTGCCGGTAAGGCGACATCCTCCCGGGCGCTCAACAGTGCCGCTGCCACCGCCAGGTCTGCGGCGGGTTCGGAGATTTTCATGCCCCCTGCCACGTTGAGGTAGACATCCAATCCGGCAAAGGGGATGCCGCAGCGGGCCTCAAGCACCGCCAGGATCATCGCCAGACGGGAGCTGTCCCAACCCACCACGGCGCGGCGTGGTTGTGAATGGGGTGAGGGGGCAACCAGGGCCTGCATCTCCACCAGCACCGGACGGGTACCCTCAATGCCGGCAAAGACAACGGATCCGGGCGATGGCTCACCGCGGTCCGACAAAAACAGAGCCGAGGGGTTGGTGACCTCGGCCAGGCCGCAGCCGGTCATCTCAAAGACCCCTATCTCATCAGCCGGACCAAAGCGGTTTTTCACCGCTCGAAGGATGCGAAACTGGTGGCCACGTTCGCCTTCAAAATAGAGCACCGTGTCGACCATATGTTCGACAACCCGAGGGCCGGCGATTTGACCTTCCTTGGTGACATGGCCAACCATGATGATGGAAATGCCCTGGGCTTTGGCAAAGGTTGTCAGCTCATGGGCGGCGGCCCGAACCTGACTGACAGAACCCGGGGCGCTGTCGACGTGATCTGCCCACATTGTTTGAATGGAATCGATGATCGCCAGTTGTGGCCGTTCCGCCTCCAGGGTGGTCAGAATATCGCGCAGATTGGTTTCGGCGGCCAATTTGACCGGCGCCTGCGCCAGCCCCAGCCGCTGCGCCCGCATCCGGACCTGCGCCGAGGCCTCTTCGCCGCTGACATAGATTGTTTTCACCCCGGCCTGGGCAAAACGCGCGGCGGCCTGCAACAGCAGGGTTGATTTGCCAATCCCTGGGTCACCACCGACCAAAATGGCAGAGGCCGCCACCAGCCCCCCGCCGAGAACTCGGTCCAATTCTCCGACGCCACAGGTGGCGCGCGGTGGAGGGGTTTCTTCGGTAGAGAGATCCGACAGAGGAATGGTTTTTCCCCGCCGAATGCCCAGTGATTTCTTTGAAGGACCAGCTGAGGAGAGACCCTTGTCCTCAACAATGGTGTTCCATTCGCCGCAGCCTTCGCAACGACCGGACCATTTTGAAAAGCTCTCGCCACAGGCGGAACATGAGAATGTGTTTGATTTTGCCATAGGGCTTTCTGCCCTATGTTCCTACTTTGTTCAAGAGGTGCGAGGCTCTGCCTCGCGCTCCGGGATATTTTTGGCCAAATGAAGAGGAGGGTGTTTTCATTTGGCTAAAAGCATCCTGGGGGTGAGCGCCGAAGGCGTGAGGGGGCAAAGCCCTCTAATAGTTTGCACGGCGCAGGGATCGTTCTGTTAGCAGGCTGAGGATCAAGGAAGCGGCAATGCAGGCGGTGAACATATAGAGTCCCCAAGCCACCTCGATTGTCGCGTAGCCAATGCCCTTGGCCAGAGTGATGTAGAGCGCAATGAGGAATATATCTGCCATGGCGAGCTTGCCCAGAACATGCAGGACGGGCAGCACCTTGGTATCCAGAAGATCCCATTGCACCAGCGCTAGACCGATGGTCTTGAGGTAGGGAGCAAAAATCGCAAAGAAGGTGACGATCAAAGCCAAAGGTGCGTCGCTGCCCCAGAGGCTTTGCAACCCGGTGATCACAGAAATTTCACTCAGACCAAAGACCGGTAGCAGTCCGGCGCGCATCAAGGGGGCAAACCAGGCAATGGGATAGAGGATCAGCAATGAGAGAGTGGCTATTTGTAGGGTCATGGCGATCCGACAGCTGTGAAAACCAGTATTCGACTATTTTGCGCGCCCCTGACAACACTATGGTAGTCAGAGGCGAAGATATAGGTCTGTAAGTTAGTGAAAAAGGAAAGTCATTCCGACAACATTTGCACGTCTGTGCATCTGGGAGGTTTAGGGGGCTTTGGAGTGTTCGAATAGGCGATACTGGCAATCGGCACTGCAAGTATGAGCAAAACCACAACTGCATCGCTCCAAAAGGGGCGAAACCTGCTCCGAATTGCCTGTATTATCCAATCGCCCATAGTGCTGAGAAACAACAGGACCGAGATTGGTGTGCGTAGGTCTCGAGGGATCAATTTTTGGCTTGTGCCAAAAAACAGCACGTCAAGGGCGAGCCATCCTGTCCATAAGGTCCCGGTGAAAATTCCCAATACCACATTGGGAGAGATCTGCTTTCTTAAGCGCTTCGCAACGAGGGCAAGACCTGCGGCCACGGGCAGTGAAATAAGACTTACTGACGCAATCGTCAGGTAGGGGTGAGGGTGCGGTCGCAGGCTTTCCAGCAATGAGAAGCATTCCGTCATGGCTCTTAGCGCACAGCCTCGATCGGCCCCTCTGCCCGGCCGTGGATGAATTGGTCGAGATAAGGATCGCCTGATTGATCCATATCCGCCACCGGGCCCGCCCATTGGATCACGCCGTCGTGCAGCATGGCGACATTGTCGGCGATGGCGCGCACAGATGACATGTCATGGGTGATGGTCATCGCTGTGGCGCCCATCTCCACCACGATCTCGCGGATCAGATCGTTGATAACCCCGGACATGATCGGGTCCAGACCCGTGGTGGGCTCGTCGAAGAAGATGATTTCCGGCTCAGCGGCGATGGCACGGGCGAGGCCAACACGTTTTTGCATGCCACCCGACAGCTCAGCTGGCAGGCGATCTGCCACATCCGGCTTCAGCCCGACCCGGCGCAGTTTCTCGATAGCGATTTCGCGGGCCTCATGGGCGGGGCGTTTCAGCGCGCCGCGCATCAGGCGAAAGGCGACATTCTGCCAAACAGGCAGCGAGTCAAACAACGCGCCGCCCTGAAACAACATACCAAAGCGGGCGAGAAAGGCATCGCGGTCGCCGGCGCCAGCAGGTTTGCCATCGACAAAGATCTCGCCACTATCCGGTGTTATCAGTCCCAAGACGCTCTTGAGCGCGACGGATTTTCCGGTACCGGAGCCGCCGATGATCACCATCGAGCTGCCTTTGGGAATCTCCAAATCCATTCCACGCAGCACGCGATTGTCTCCAAAGGCCTTGTGAACCTGGTCCATCTTGATCATCGGGTGGGGGAGCTTGCCCTGTGTCATGGCTGTCATAGCGAGAAGAACACCCCTGTGAGGATAAAGTTGGTCGCCAGGATCAGCACTGCGGCGGCCTCGACCGAGGCTTTGGTGGCGCGGCCGACGCCCTGGGCACCACGGCCGGATTGCATGCCGTAGTAGCAGCCCATGGTGGCGGCGATGACGCCAAAGAAGGCGCCTTTGACCAAAGAGGAGATCACATCCAGCGGCTCCAGGAAGTCGACGGTGTTTTTCAGATAGGCCGCCGAATTGAACCCCAGGTTATGAACCGAGACTGTGTAACCTCCGGCAATGCCGATGATATCACCGACACCAACCAGCAGCGGCACTGTGAGCAGCGCTGCCAGCACCCGCGGCGCGACAAGATATTGCATCGGATTGGTCGAGAGCGTCACCAGGGCATCAATCTGTTCAGTCACCTTCATGGTGGCGATCTCTGCAGCGATCGAAGAGGTCACCCGGGCGGCTATCATCAGGCCAACCAGGACGGGACCCAGTTCACGCACCATGCCAATGGCAACGATCTGCGGCACCACGGCTTCGGCATTAAACCGCGCACCACCGGCATAGATCTGCAGGGCCAGCGCGCCGCCGGTAAAGACCGCCGTCAGCGCTACCACGGGCAGTGACAGCCAGCCGATCTGCAGTAAGGACAGGGCCAGCTCGCGCGGGTAATAGGGCGGGCGCAGCATATGGGTGAAGGTCGAGATGGCAAACAGGGCCACTCGTCCAATCATGGCCAGCGCCGCCAGTGAGGCGCGACCCAGCCGGGCCAGTAGGCTCAAAGGGTTCATCCTTGATAGGTCCGTGCGTAGCGATGGCCCATTGAGGTGAGTACCTCATAGCCGATGGTTCCGGCAGCTTCGGCCAGGGTGTCGACGGTCTGCACCTCGTTGAGGATGGTCAGGCTGGCAGGCACCTCGGCCAGGGCGGTAACATCCACGGTGATCAGATCCATCGAAACACGGCCCACCACCGGGCAGCGAATGTCTCCGGCAAAGAGATCAATGCCGCCGTTCATCAGGGCACGGTGCAGCCCATCGGCATAGCCGGCTGCAACAGTGGCGATGCGGCTGGGCACCTGGGCTACCCAGGCATTGCCATAGCCGACGCTTTCGCCGGGCTCTACATCGCGGATCTGAATGACCGGCAGGTCCAGCTGAACCACCGGAACCGCATCGCCGTAGGGCTCGCCGCCATAAAGACCCACGCCCGGACGGCAGAGATCAAAGTGGTAGTCGCGCCCCAGAATGATGCCGCCGGTGGCCGCCAATGAGCGCGGTACTTCCAGCCCATCGGTCATTTCGCGGAAGGTCTGCAATTGCTGGGCGTTCATCGGATGACCCGGCTCATCACTGCAGGCCAGATGCGACATCAGCAGCACGGGTTTTTGCCCCAGGGCGATATCGCGCACGGCGGCCCATTCGGCGGGCTCCATGCCGAGGCGGTTCATGCCAGAGTCCAGCTGCACCCCAAAGGTATGGCCGGGCAGGGTCTCGAAATGACGCAGCATCTGGTCCAGCGAGTTCAACATTGGCGCCAGCTGGAATTCCTTCAGCAGCTTGGTGTCGCCCTCCATATGGCCGGAAAACACCGAAATGCCGGGACCGGGGCCGAGGGCGCGGCGCAGCGCTACGCCTTCTTCGGCGGCGGCGACAAAGAAATTGCGCGCGCCGCCCTTGGCCAATGCCTTGGCCACGCGGCCTGCATCCAGCCCATAGCCGTTTGCCTTGACCACGGCTGCGGTTTCGCAGTTGGTCATGGCGTTTAGATTCTGCCAGTTGGTCACCAGCGCATCGAGATTGATTGTCAGTTTAGCCGTGCTCATGCCCCGTTCTTGACATGCGCAGGGCAGGGGTCAAGAGGAATTCGTGGGGAAAACTGCTAGGTGTGATGGCATTGGGCGGCTTGTGGCTGGTTTGGGGCACCAAAGGTGTCCAGTGTCCAAGACAAGGGCCAAATCGCCATTGGACCATTTCAGAAGGCCACCGCGTCCGAACCGAGGGGGGAAGCGAAGCGCCCGCCCCGTGGGGGCGGTTCGGGCGCTGCCAAAGCGGCGCTTTGGTAATTGGTGAAACACTTGATTGTTGCGATCCTTGAAGGGCAGCTATGCGGACCTTCTTGCCATTCTCTGTAACAGCGCGAATGACTGCTATCGTTCTATAGCCTTTCCAGATATTAAGCAGACGATAGTTCTAGGAAGAAGATGACATGCCATTTTTAGACTGGGTTAAGTCTCTATTTTCCCAACCAGTTGCCCGACCTAAGATCTCGGACACCAAGGCTGCCGAACCCACACAGCAGGAAAAACAAACTGCTGTGAATCGGCTGGATGAACTGGCGACAACTGCAATTCTCGGGGAGATCGGCGGGAGGAAACCCCAAGAGGGAAATAGGGCTGCGAGCTGGTGGGGTGGAAATTTTCTAGGTGCGCAAGATGAGGATGTCCCAGTATGCAGCCAATCGGGGCGGGCTATGCATCCTGTGCTGCAAATTCGTGTTGATGAATTACCAGAAATTCCTCCCGCCTTCGAAGGGTTTGCAGTCATAAATATTTGGATGGATTTGCAATCATCAACCTTTTGGGGTGCAGAAAACGGCAATGGGTTTCTTGTTCGGACGTACACTGACATCTATAATCTTGTCCCTCTTGGGGTCGGTTACAGAGAAAGCTCTGAGCTACCCACTTTTCCAATTTTCTGGCGTGAAACGATATCTGAACAACCAAGCTGGGAAGACATGGCCGACGAACTGCCAACAAATGTTGCGCAAGCTTCCGCAGATGATTGGTTCTTTAAAAGCAAATACTCATCTGATCGATATTACGAACTTCGCAACAAGTACCCGGTAAAAGTTGGCGGTTGGCCTACATGGATTCAGGGTGCTGATTGGCCAAAAGATGCGCAGTTCTTCTTTCAAGTCGACACGACCGACAAAGGCAAAATGTTTCTCGGCGATGCAGGTTCATTCTATATATTCAAGACTGTTGATTCATGGGTGATCAGAGGGGATTGCTACTGAAGCAGACCTTCGCCCATTGCGCAGCATCCGTCGAAGTGGGCGCGAAGCAGAAATTGGCCCAAGGGCCAGTTTAGGAGACGAGCGTTGGTTTTAGTTTGTCACCGGGCAGACAGGAAAGAGAGGTGCGCTCATGGAGACACCACCCGGCGGGATGCAGGGCAGCGCCCGACCCTCCCCACGGGAGGGCGCTTTGCACCCACCCAGGGTCAGGCGCTTGTTATCAACCTGGACTGATCCGCCTCAATACTCGTCTTCGCGTGGGCCATTCTGCCATTCCTTGGCCAGATTGCCAAAGCGGGTGAATTCGGCGGTAAAGGACAGCTCTACCGTGCCGATGGGGCCGTGACGCTGCTTTCCGACGATGACTTCGGCCTTGGCGTGCAGCCGCTCCATCGCGGTTTTCCACTCTTCCATCTTGTCCAGCTCGTGATCGCCGGGCTTTTCGCGTTCCTTGTAGTATTCCTCGCGGAACACGAACATCACCACGTCGGCATCCTGTTCGATCGAGCCGGATTCCCGCAGATCCGACAGCTGCGGGCGTTTGTCGTCTCGATTTTCCACCTGACGCGACAACTGGGACAGGGCGATCACAGGGATCTGCAGCTCCTTGGCGATGGCCTTCATCCCCATCGAGATCTCGGCGATCTCGTTCACCCGGTTTTCCGCCATGCCGCGGCAGAGCTGTAGGTAGTCAATCACCAGAACATCCAACCCATGGGTCCGTTTCAGACGTCTTGCGCGCGCCGCCAGCTGCGAGATCGGCAGGGCAGGGGTGTCGTCGATGAACAGCGGGCAGCTTTCCAGATCCTTGGCGGCCTGAACAAAGCGGCGGAATTCGCCCTCGGTCATGTCACCCTGACGGATCTTGTGAGAGGAAATCTCGCTTGCCTCGGCCAGAACCCGGCCCGCCAGCTGTTCGGCGGACATCTCGAGTGAGAAAAAGCCAACCACGCCGCCATCAATGGCGCCTTCAGTCCCATCGGGTTTGGTGCCTTTTTTATAGGCCTTGGCGACGTTAAAGGCGATGTTGGTGGCCAGGGAGGTTTTCCCCATCGAGGGACGCCCCGCCAGGATCAGCAAATCCGAGGGGTGCAAGCCGCCGAGCTGTTTGTCGAGATCGGCCAGGCCTGTGGAAACGCCGGCCATGCCGCCGCCACGCTGATAGGCCTCATTGGTGACATTGACTGCCTCAGTTACGGCCTTGAGAAAGCTTTTAAAGCCGCTTTCAGTCTGGCCCTGTTCGGCCAGCTGATAGAGCGATTGTTCGGCCTCGACGATTTGCTCCTTGGGTTCGGAGGCCACATCGACGCGACGCGCCTTGTCGGCGATGCTTTGGCCGAGGGCAATGAGTTCGCGCCGGATCGCCAGATCATAGATCATCTGCGCATAGTCGCGTACCGCAAAGGCGGAGATCGACGCGCCCGCCAGTTTGGCCAGATAAGCAGGGCCGCCGAGTTCTTTCAGCCCCTCGTCATCCTCCATAAAGGCCTTGAGTGTTACCGGCGAGGCCAGGGCGTTTTTGGAAATCCGCGCTGCGGCAATTTCATAGATGCGAGTGTGGACCGGATCGTAGAAATGGGTGGCATTGATGATCGAGGCAATACGGTCATAAACATCATTGTTGGTCAGGATCGCGCCCAAGAGCTGCTGTTCGGCCTCGACCGAATGCGGTAGTTCGATTGCGGCCTCAACATTCGTTGCCGAGGCAACAGCCATGCCACTTTGTCCAATCGGCGCCAAAGCCTGCCCAACCGGGACGGCATCGCCCACCATGTCATGCGCCATCTCATCCGGCATTTCGCTGGAGATATGGTCAGGCATTTCGTCCGGCAGGGGCGCGCTGGGGGGAATATCGTTCATTGCTGCTCTCTTTGCTTTGAGCGCAAGTTGTAAAGCGCTTTGCCACGTTTTGGTATCGGGAAATCTCTGTGGATAAGCCGGGGATAGCTTTAGCTGGCCTCAGGTCTCCGGCGCAAAACCTATACCTGCAACAGAAAAGGCCGTTCCCTGTTGGAACGACCTTTTCACTGATCGGCGGATTTTTGCGACCTAGGTCTTTTTGTTGGCCTCTTGCCAGGCGCGCGGATCCTTGAGGAAGCTCTCAACCTCGGTCAGGGTCTCTGCGTCAAAGGCTTTTTGTTCTTTGGCTTCGGCCAGAACATCCCACCAGGTGCAAAGATAATGCAGCTCAACCCCGTGGTCGCCCAGGCGCTTGGTGGTTTCGGGGAAGATGTCATAATAGAAGATTACGGCTGTGTGGCCGCAGTTGGCGCCGGTCTCGCGGATGGCATCGACAAAGGACAGTTTGGAGCCGCCATCGGTGGTCATGTCTTCCACCAGCAAGACGCGCTGATCTTCCGTCATCACGCCTTCAATGCGGGCGTTGCGGCCGTAGCCTTTGGGCTTTTTGCGTACATAGGTCATGGGCAGCGCCATGCGCTCGGCCACCAGGGCACCAAAGGGAATGCCTGCGGTCTCGCCGCCGGCGATATTGTCGAAGGCTTCAAAACCGGCGTTGCGCATCACGGTGATGGTGAGAAAATCCATCAAGGTGGTGCGGATGCGCGGGAAGGAGATCAGCTTGCGGCAGTCCACATAGCTGGGCGAGGGCAGGCCGGAGGCCAGGGTATAGGGCTCACGCGCGTTGAAATTCACAGCGCCGATTTCCAGCAGCATCCGGGCTGAGAGGCGGGCGATTTCTTCGCGGGTGGGGTAGGAGGTCGGGATCATGGTCTATCCTTCGAAAGCCTGGGCGCCAGAGACGAGGGCGGATGCCTCCGGCGGGAATATTTGGGGAAAGATGATATCGGCTGCGGGGGGCGGTCAGGCCACCGACCAGTAGATCGGGTAGCCAGGGTCAAAGAGGGTGACGGGGCCGTCATCAGAGGCGATCTTGGCCGGGAACTGGGTCGCGCTCTCGGATTTGACCAGCGTGATTTGGTCTGGGTTCTCTGGCAGGCGGTAGAAAGCGGGGCCGTTCTGGCTGGCGAATTTTTCCAGGTTCTCCAGCTTGCCTTCTTCCTCAAAGACATGGGCCAGCAGCGGCATGGTGTTGGTGGCGGTGAAACAGCCCGCACAGCCACAGCCGCTTTCTTTGGCGGCGTCCACATGTGGTGCAGAGTCGGTGCCGAGGAAGTAGCGCGCATCTCCGGATGTGGCGGCCGCGCGCAGCGCCAAGCGGTGCTCTTCGCGTTTGGCCACCGGCAGGCAATAGTAATGGGGCTTGATGCCGCCCACCAGGATATGGTTGCGGTTGATGATCAGGTGATGGGTGGTGATGGTGGCCCCGAGGTCCTGATCCTGGCTGGCGACATAATCGGCAGCGTTTTTGGTGGTGATATGTTCCATCACCACCCGCAGTCCGGGAGTGGCGCGGCGGATCGGGTCGAGGACACGGTCGATAAAGACCGCCTCGCGGTCGAAGATATCAATGTCGTGGTCGGTGACTTCACCATGGGTACAGAGTGGCAGGCCGATTTCGGCCATTTTCTCCAGCACCGGGCGGACATTGTCGAAATTGCTGACGCCGCTGCTGGAATTGGTGGTGGCGCCCGCTGGATAGAGCTTGACGGCTTTGACCAGACCCGAGGCATGGGCTGCGGCCACATCTGCCGGGTCGGTATCCTCGGTCAGATAGAGAGTCATCAGAGGCTCAAAAACCATGCCTTCAGGCAGGGCGGCCAGAATACGGTCGCGGTAGGCGGCGGCCTGGGCACCGGTTACCACTGGCGGGACCAGATTTGGCATGATGATGGCACGGCCAAAATCACGGGCGGTTTCGGGCAGGACGGCCTGGAGCATTGCGCCATCGCGCAGGTGCAGATGCCAGTCATCGGGGCGGGTCAGGGTGAGGCTTTGAATCTGGTGCTGGGTCATGGCGCCGCGTTAGCACAGCTGCGGCAAAAGGGAAAGAAGCCGGGGGCTGCGGCACAACATCCAGAGCGCGCATTTCTACACCCCTGTGGCCTGTTTCAGGTCAAAGGTGCAGGTTTTGCGGCGACGGCCTTTGTAAAGACGGGACGAGATTAGAGATTCGACGGGAGCTCGAATTCGCCCTCTGCGGCGCGTTGTTCCAGGTTTTGCAAGCGGCGGCGAAAGCGTGGGGCGCGGGCGCGGGCCAGCACATTGCGGCACAACAGAACCTGGAGGAAGGGGCGATCCTGCTGATCCAGGCGTGCCATCAGGGCGCGCAGGTAGGAAGAATCGTCACGTCGTGCCCGGAACAGCTGGGCAAACAGGGCGTCGGTCAATTCTTCGGAGGCGGCCTTTTCCAATATCGTGTTGAGGATACCCATCTCGATCATGCGGGTTTGCACCGCGGCGCCGAGGTGGGGCACCCGCAAGCGAGAGACGTTTTTGCGGCTGAACAGGGACGCATGCATGGCGTCGAGCTGTTCATAGGGGTCATAAAAGACAAAGGCCTGTTTGGCAGCATCCAGCATGTCGGGCGCGTAGCCATAGCGATCTGTAAAGGAGACCCGGCGCATTTCCACAAAGCGGTCGTCCCATTCGGTCATCCGCGGGTCCAGAGTGGCCTGCGGCTGGATCGCGACCACTGTCGCGCCGGGGGATGCAACCGAGTAGGCCGCAGCCGCATAGCCGCAGGGGCCAGCGCCATAAAAGATCACATTGTCAAACTCGTCAAAGAAACCATCATCGATCAGCTGGTCAAAAAAGCCATAGACCCGTTCGTTGCGAAACCAGGTGTCGCCGCTGGAGAGCAGGCCCAGATGCGACCAGCCCTGGCTTTTGACCATGTCAAAGCCCAGGGGCTGTGCCAGTTTTGACAGATTGTGAATGCCCTGGACCGTTTCAAAAGTGACCAAAAGCGTATTGCCCTGATCCAGAAAGGTGGCGCAGTGTTTGGGCCCCAGAGGCTGGAACATGCCCAGCTCCTCGGTGATGGCAGCAAGACGCTTCTCCCACTGGGCGGGTTTCAGACCGGACAGGTCTTCGTCCAAGATCTCGAGGTTCTCTTGCATAACCAAACTTTCCTTACACAAACCATTACAGCGGTCGCTAAGGCTAAGATTTAGGCAAGGAATGCGGCCAAAATTGGAAAAACTCTGGTCGCTTTGCTGTCCCTTCTGGGAGATTGCACCCGTCAGAACGCAAAACTGAAAGGTTTCCGGTGGCAGGAGGTTGCACCAGAATGTGGGGTGGCGGTGTTCAGTTGTCAGCGTCTGACGGCTGCTGCGCCTTGGCGGCGGCTTTTTGCGCAGCGCGACCCAGATTGGCAAAGGTTGTCAGTGTCTGGGCGGTTACCGCATTGATCGGGCGTGAGGGGGGCGTCATCAGCAGGCGGGAAAACAGGGCGCGATAGGGTTCCAGCTGCATCAATTCGCGGAACCTCTCTTGTCGCCAGGCCACCGTCTCTGTGCGCAGTTTGGCCAGCTTGCTGTCTGCCAGTAGCTGTTGTTCCAGGTCTTGGCGGGCCTGGGCGTAGCGATCAATCGAGGCGTCATTTGCAGTGTTGAAGTTGCGCTCCACCCAGTAATCAGTTCCCAACATATGGTCCGAATGTACCGCGCGACCGCGATCCGCCTTTAGAATATAGCTTTCCATTGCGCCCAGCGGGTAGTGGTTGAGCTGCGCCAGCGAGTAGTTGTTGCGGCCATAATTGGAAAACAGTCGCCGCGTCTTAAAGGCCTCACCCAGCTCGCGACCCTCACAGTCAAACCAGCGAAACGCCTCCAGCTGTTCTGGGTTCTTGACGTCGCGCGGCCGGTGCACACCGGTTTTGCGATAGGTGCCATTGTTGCGATAGAGCGTCTTGAACATGGAGGCACGCCAGGGCCAGTGCATGACCTCCGGCGCGCAGCGGCGAAACAGTTCGGTCACCGGGGCGTCTTCAAAACGCAGGATATCGGCATTGCCGAACAGGCGCCAGGTCAGGGTCACAGCATCGGCCTGCGGCAGGGCTGCCAGTAGGTCGGTCAGGGTGCCATCGCCGGTCTTGATATTGACAAACTCATCCACATCCAGAGCCAGCACCCAGTCTGCCTGTTGCATCAGCGGGTGTTTGTCGGCCTGTTTCATCGCGGTGAACTGGATGCCGCCCTTGCCATAGGGGCCGTCGTTGCGCACATGGGTGAGCTGACCCAGCTCATCCAGCCTGTCCAGAATGGCATCGGTCCCATCCTGGCAATCATTTGAAAAAACGAGAAAATCGGTGAACCCAACAGCCCGGTGGTGGGCCAGCCATTCCAGCAGGAAGGCACCTTCGTTGCGAACGGTGAGGATTGCCAGAAAACGCATCAGTCACCAATCAGAGCGAAACACAGCGACCTTGCCATGCGACCAGCGGGGGAAAAACACCAAACCCGCCGCATCCAGGCAGCGAAACACTTTTTGCATACCCTCTTTGCCGATCCATTGCGGGTGGGTTTCGATCACCACAGCGCGCAGACCAGAGAGATCCATCTTGGGCAAAAGATCCGCCTCGGCGCCTTCGATGTCGCAGATCAAGACACTGGGTTGCAGCTCCTTGATCACCGCATTTACATTGCGGGTTGGGACTTCGACCTCGGTGCAGTCTGCCGCATCTTCCATCGGGTCCAGGGAGGAGGCGAGAAAGTTCTTGCGGATAT
This sequence comes from Pseudophaeobacter sp. EL27, assembly GCF_900313025.1. GTDB lineage: Bacteria > Pseudomonadota > Alphaproteobacteria > Rhodobacterales > Rhodobacteraceae > Pseudophaeobacter. The sequence continues at coordinate 275,718 of NZ_OMPQ01000013.1, read as the reverse complement.
AGAAGGGCGCGGTGCCATCCTTGTCTCCCAGAACAGCATTGGTCACATGGGCGTTTGTCACTTCGTTCAGGGAATGCACCTGCGCGATATAGGGCATCAACTGCGGGTTGGCCTCAAAGGAATGCACCGATTTGGCCGGAGTTTTCTTGGCGACCAGGGTCGACATGAAGCCAATGCCTGCGCCCAGTTCCATTACCACATCGTCAGCCTTGACCAGCTTGCGCACAGCGGTGGCCTCTTTGGCTTCATAGTTGCCTTCGCGCAGCAAGGCGCGGATGCGTGGCGGCAAGATGGCGCGGTCCAATGGAAAGCGCATACCGCGGCATTTCAACATTTTCTGCTTTTCGACGGTCTCAGTCATGGCTCAGCTCTCCACATCAAGCGCCAGCGCATAGGCGACGCGTTCGGTTGCGGTCAGTTTAAGGGTCAGAGCTTGTTGGTAAAGCTCTTCGAATTCCTCCATGCCATGCAGCTCATCTGCCTTGGCACGGTGCCACTCCAGCCCCTTTTGATGCCAGTCGCGCAGCTGGTCATCCTGCATCAGACGGTCATATTCGGCCTGTAGGCGTGGTTGATTGCGCTGGATGGTGACATCGCGGTGGTCGTTCCAATCCATGCGGATCCAGTAGTTGATCCCGATCGAGCGATCCACATGCAGGGCGCGACCACGCTGGCGTTTCACCAGGAAACTCTCGGCAGACCGCAGCGCATAGTGGTTCAGCTGGATCAGATCATAGCCGATGGATTTGCGGGAATTGCGCCAGCCATTATCCGCGGCTTCTGAGGTCATATCCTTGCCCGAGCCATTGACCCATTTCACCTTGCTGCGAAACTCTTCTTCCAGCTTGTTGGGGCGGTGGCAGCTGATCTTTTGATAGGCGCCGATGTTTTTGAACATGGTTTTAAACCCCCAGACCGTATGTGGTTTGGGGCAATGTTTGGGGGCGCAGGCGTCGAACTGTCCGGTGACAAACTCATCCTTCAAGCTGATCACATCGTTGGAGCCAAACAGTCGCCAAGTCATGGCGATATTGCTGGCGTCCGGGACCCGGTCAAACAGGTCCTGCAGGGTGCCATTGCCGCAGCGCACGTTCATGAACTCATCCACGTCAATATGGATGATCCAGTCGGCGTCTCTGATCACCGGCTCTTTCAGGGATTGATTGAGCGCATGTTGCTGCGGCGAGTTGCCTTTCCAATCATCATTGTTGCGATGCTGCAGAAGGCCCATCTCTTGCAACCGGTCGAGGATCTCGCTGGTGCCGTCCTCGCAGCCATTGGTATAAATCAAGAAGTTATCCACCCCCATGGCCCGGTGATAGGCGACCCATTCCAGAATATAGGGGGCCTCGTTCTTCATGCAGCCAACGATGACATTGCCAGAGCTGCCTTCTGGCAGTTGGCGCGGTTGGATCTCGCTATAGGGGGGCTGCGGCAGGTCCTCGCCTTTTTGGCCAAGATTGTTGTGCGGCTTAAAGGGGGAACCCTGCAGCATCTCAAAGTTTTCCAAGGCCCGCGGGGTCATCACCTTGAGGGCCGTTGCGGTGGGGGTTTCCTGTTGCGGCGCCTTGGCTTTGGTCATGCCTTGCAGATCGCTGCCCTTGCCTTCCATCTCTTCCTTGGTGGCCTTGTTGATCCGGCGCATGAAGGTCAACAGATATTGCGAGGCACGAAATCCGCGCTCAGGCGCGGCCTCCTGCCAGCTGGCTGCCTTGTCCGCGGTCTCACCGGTGGCTGGCTCATCGGTGCCAAATTTGGCAGCCTTCAGCGCCGGGTGGCGCTTTGCCAGATCCTGGTTCGCCGCCGCAAAGAACCGAGACACCGGCGCCAGTGTTGCGGGATCAATGGGGGCGCCTTCGATGGCAATCTCGTTCAGGAAACTGCGCCACAGCTGGCGGGGCAGGATTTTGCTGCGCTGGGCCAGAAGTTGCAACAGCAGGATGTTGAGCTGTCGGCTGCGGGCCAGCCAACTGGCCGAGGGGTGTTGTGGGACCTTGCCGAGCGGGCTGCGGCCGATCTGGCTTGCGATACCAAAGGCGGTGCAGATCTCACTGGGGGCTTCGGCGCCGTAGACCGCGTCTTCGTCGTAGGGGCGAAAGCTAAAGCAGCCAACCCCAAACACCGCTTCCCAATGGGCCTGCAATGCCGGGTAGTCGAGCCAGAAGGGCGCGCCTTGGGTTTCTTCAAACTGACCGGCCTGCGGGTCCATTGGCGGGCAGGTCTGCAGGGCGGCTGACCACCAGTTTGAACCTGCACACAGATCCAGTTCCTGTGACAGCGAGCGATCGCGTCCCTCCAGAATTTGGGAGCCGTAATGGTGCACCAAGGCGCGGGCGGGGGTATCGATGTGGGCGACAACCTGAATGTCGTCAGACAGGGGGGCAAGCAGGGCTTTCAACCGCTCCAGCTCGCTTTGACGATGCAATTTGCTGCCAAGCTGCGAGGCCGACAGGATCAGGATGTCAGGCTTGGCCTGCGTGACCTCCTGCTGCAGCTCCTGCTCCAGGGTCTGGTAGAGGCGATTTTGCTTCTCAGCGGTGATATAGCCACGGTTATAGCGCAGCGGGTCGACGTGATCAGGGTCCGTCACCGCCATGAACAGGCGGGTGTGGTTTTTGCTGCCCGGTGATCGCGGGAACAAAACACCCTTGCTGCGCAGCTGGTCCCGCTTGTCTGCCATGATTTTTTGCAGCCGGTCTGCGCCGGTGTGTTCAAGGCCGATATGAAGATAGATCCGCATCAGTTGTTCTGCGCCTTCCGATTGACATTGGCCTTGCCCCACCAGGGCAGATCGCGCCCCAGATGAGCACTGACTTTCTCTTGCGCATCTGGCGCAGCCACGTTGATTTCCAGGTAGCGGGGATCATCGCGAAACCAGTGTTTCAGCGCCTCGTAATGACCGTCGATCCATAACATCTGCTGGTCCGCGGTCTTGCCATAGCCGATGGGCAGGCCGGGAACCGTACTGCCAGGTAATCGGGTACTGCCCAGATTGTTCCAGGCCATGATTGATTTTGAATGGCTCTCGGCATCGCGCCTTGTGGCGATGAAACGCAGCTCCGGGTAGAGATCCTGAAGGGTCTTGATCAGGGCAAAATCAAACTGCGGCCAGACCGAGAATTTGCCATGGATAAAACTGATCTCAGAGACCGCATCATAGTCCTTCATATAGGCCATTGGGTCGCCGGTCTCATAGAGCCCCTTGTAAAGCAGTGAGCCAACAAAGACGCGGCGTTTGCCGGGGCGATCCTCTTCACGCGCTTTTAAGCGATGATCCGCGACGGTATAGCCCGCCTGGGTCAGCGCTTTGTTCAGCGTGGTAGTGCCCGATTTGGGCAGGCCGAGGTTGAAAACTTTTAGCTCCATATTGCCATCCCTCACACTGTCTGGCTGGGGGAGAGTCCCAGATCTTCCAGCAGCGCCTCTTCTTTGGGCGGCAGGGTGGATGTCGCCAGGAGCTGCGAACGCATGTCCTGATAGCTGGGCTGCGCCATAAGCGCATCGCGTTTTTCCAGGTGCCGTGTCACGCAGGTGGCGTGCAATTGGGCAATCTCCGGATCGAATTTTAACGCCTCCAGCGCTGCCGTCAGCTCTGGCATGTAGCGTTGGATCGAGAGATCCTCAAAGGCGGGATCGTTGCGTTCACGCCAGTAGCTGTCATCAAAGGCGCGGTGCTCGCGGTTCACATCACCCCGGTCATTCTTGACCAAATAGCTGTCCAGCGAGCGCAGGGCATAGTGGTTGAGGGTGGCAAAGGCGCGGCTGCCCTTGGCCGGGAACTTGCGAATGCGGCGCGGGTTGTCAGCCACAAGGAACTTATGCGGCACATCGCGCCCGGCCCCATCGCTCCAGCGTGGATATTTCCGAGGCGGCAGGTTCTTTTTGAAAAAGGGCCGGTGGGCACCGAAGTATTTCAGCGGGAAGTCCTGCCGTACCAGGCTTTTAACCTCGATGGCCGTCTCGGCGCACCAGATATCGGGATTGTGTGAATGGGTGAACTGAGCAATCACCGGCGCATCGACAAAATCTTCAATTCCATCATTGGCAAAGAACTGGAAACTGATCGAAATAGCCTTGGGATCTTTGCAGGCCTCTATCAGGGCCGGGATGCTGTGGTCGCCCACATGAATATTGAGGAACTCATCCACATCCGCGATCCAGATCCAATCGGCATCCTGCACGAGGGGCTGATGGGCGGCATCTTTCAGAGCCTCCATCTGGTAATTGCGCCCCTCTGCCGGGTTGGGCAGATGGGTGAGCATGTCGCGTGCTGCCAATGCGTCCAGCAACTCGGCGGTGCCATCGGTACAATCATTTGAATAAAATAGAAAATCCGTGACGCCGATCAGACGATTGAAGGCGATCCACTCCAGCAGGAAAGGGCCTTCGTTTTTCACGCAGGTGACTGCGGTGATGCGCATATCGCATCCCCCCTCATATGCTCGCACAGGGACAGGTCCTGTCTTCTGCGCCTGATTGTGGGTTTCAAACCCGTCTGCCTCAATGCGCTACTTTGTTGAGCGCCTTATCTTGTTGGCGGCAGTTTTGCATTGCCGGGGGCTGGGGTCAATCATTGCGCGGCGCCGGGCACTGCACTGTCGCAAGAGTGTTGCCTCTGGGACCTGTTGTTATCATTTAGGGCGCAGGCGCGCGCGAAGGGACGCAACGGCAGGTCTCATGGACTTGACCCAAACCGCGCCACATGGCCTGTTGCGGTGAACCAAAGTGCCAGAGGGGCGCCGGGCAGATGAAGGGTTTCCAATGATACAGGCAAAGTCGATTGATCACGTCCAGCAGATGCTGACAGAACAGGGCTATGTCTGTGGTCGTCCGCTGGCGACCATTGTGTTTTTGTCGCTGAAACTGGGTCGTCCCCTGTTTCTGGAAGGCGAGGCCGGGGTCGGGAAGACCGAAATTGCCAAGGCACTGGCGGCGGCCTTTGGGCGACGGTTGATCCGGCTGCAATGCTACGAAGGGCTGGATGCCTCTTCTGCGGTATATGAGTGGAATTTTGCGGCCCAGATGGTGGCCATTCGTACCGCCGAGGCTGCCGGGGGCGCGGATCGCGCCAGTCTGCAAACCGAGCTGTTTTCGGATGAATTCCTGGTGGAACGGCCCCTGTTGGAGGCCATGCGCCCGGATGAGAATGGTCCGCCAGTTCTACTAATTGATGAGCTGGACCGCACGGACGAACCCTTTGAGGCCTTCCTGCTGGAAGCGCTCAGCGATTTTCAGGTGACCATCCCGGAGCTTGGCACCATCAAGGCGCCAGAGCCGCCCATCGTGGTGCTGACCTCGAACCGCACCCGCGAAGTGCATGATGCGCTGAAGCGGCGCTGCCTGTATCACTGGGTCGACTATCCTGATTTTAACCGCGAGGTGGAAATCCTGAAAATGCGCGCGCCGGATGCCTCCGAGCAGCTCAGCCGCGAGGTGGTGGCCTTCGTACAGCAGCTGCGCACCGAGGATCTGTTCAAAAAACCCGGTGTGGCCGAAACCATCGACTGGGCAAACTGCCTTTTGGCGCTGGATGTGATTGACCTCTCGCCGGCGGTGATTGCCGATACACTGGGGGCGATCCTGAAATATCAGGATGATATCTCCCAGTTGCAGGGGTCCGAGGCCAAGCGCATTCTGGATCAGGCCCGTGCCGACCTGGACGAGGTCTAAATGGTCGAGCTGCCAGAGCTGAGCCTGCCAGAGAACCCCAAACTGGCGCAGAACATCACCCATTTTGCCCGTGCTCTGCGCAAAGCAGGCCTGCCTATCGGGCCGGGTCGGGTGATCGACGCGGTTGAGGCAGTGGCGGCGGCGGGTTTCACCTCGCGGCAGGATTTCTACTGGGCGCTGCATGCCTGTTTTGTATCCAAGCCCGAGCATCGCGTGGTCTTTGCCCAGATATTCCGCCTTTATTGGCGCGATCCGCGGTTTCTGGAACGCATGATGGCGGCGTTGTTGCCAGCGATTAAGGGCGTGCAGGAAGAACAGGCCGCCAAACCTGGTGAAAAGCGCGCCGCCGAGGCGCTGCTGGAGGGCGCAAATCAGGATGTGGATACCCCCGAACTCCAGGAGGAAGACGGCAGTGAAATTGAGGTCGACGCTTCTTTGACGATCTCCTCAGAAGAGCGGCTGCGGTCTTTGGATTTTGAACAGATGAGCACCGATGAAGTGGCCCAGGCCAAGAGGCTGCTGGCCCAGATCAAACTGCCGGTGCAGCCGATGTTATCGCGTCGGTTAATGGCGGCAAAATCCGGGGATAGGGCGGATTGGCGACGCACCTTTCGCGAGGCGGCGCGCCGGGGCGGCGATATCCAATCCATTGCCCGGGCCAAGCGGCGCCATCGCTGGCCCAATCTTGTGGTGATCTGCGATATCTCCGGCTCGATGAGCCAGTACAGCCGCATCGTGCTGCATTTCCTGCATGCGGTGGCCAATGCCAAAGGCGCGGGTTGGGCCCGCGTGCATGGATTTACCTTTGGCACCCGGCTGACCAATATCACCCGCCATATGGCGACGCGCGACGTGGATGCAGCCCTGGCGGCGGCAGGCGCCGAGGCGCAGGATTGGGAGGGCGGCACCCGGATCGGCGCCTGCCTGCACGAGTTCAACCGCGATTGGTCGCGTCGGGTCATGGGGCAGGGCGCCGTGGTGCTGCTGATCACCGACGGGCTGGACCGGGACGACCCAAAGGCACTGGCGCATGAGATGCAGCGGCTGCACCTGTCAGCGCGCCGTCTGATCTGGCTTAACCCCTTGCTGCGCTGGGATGGCTTTGCCGCCAAGGCTCAGGGCATTCGCGCCATGCTGCCCCATGTGGACAGCTTTCGCGCGGGTCATTCCATTGCCTCGCTCGAGGATCTGGTGCAGGGGATCAGTGATGAGCGTGATGCAGGCGAAAAGACCCGGTTGATGGCACAAGTTAGGCAGGAGGCCTAGGGGCGGCAGTTGGACAGCGGTTGGCGGTGTAGCATAAAGACCTTGTCGTCGGGCGCACGCTCTAGAATGCGCGGCTTGGCATTGCAATCGGAGAAATAGATATCCGTTCCACCGGTGATCAGGATCGAGGAACCGTTCTTGACCACCACGTCAAAGCGTCCCCCGTCACATTCGACCCCACAGGAGAGCCGGTTGCCCTGTGACCTGCAGATCACCGGGGTTTGCCAGGTGGAGCGCCCCCGCAGCCGCACTGCGATGCGCAGGTTCATCTCCCCCCCGGGCATGGCGCGGCTCTCATGGTTGAAATGCGACAGCTGAATGGCCTCGACCTTTTGCACCGGATGGCTGGCCAGATGGCTGGCGGAGTAAAACCGCTGGTAGCAACTGTCGCTGTGTTTTTCAAAATGATTGGAAATGGACTGTGCGGCTGCGGGCAGGGCCGCAAACAGGGCTAGGCAGAATAGGCTGATTTTTCGAAACATGACACTCTTCTCCCTACAGGCTCTGTCAATGGTAGCGGAGATTGGGTAAAATCCCAATGTTAGGTGAATTCCGCAAGTGAAAAGAACTTGATTGCGTTCAGTCCACCCGTGTTCCGCTCCACTACATTTCAATGAGAGAATGTAGTAGGTGAACAATGTCAATGAATTGGAAAGCAGGGGGCTCTTTCTGGGGCGGCCTTTATTATCATTGCCTTATTTCACCTGAACGGATTATTGCCCGTGACGCTGGTGCTCTGCCCGCAGACTAAGGGGCCGTCGCCCTGAAGCAGCTTGAACTGGACGCGCCTTTTGGGGGTGGAACTTGGAATTCAAATGCATCTGGAGGCATCTGCAACTTCTGTGCAGGTGCCGCTATGTTTTTTGCCTCTCACGGCATTGCGGCTTGAAACCCCTATGAGGGATGCGCACACTCTGGGCTGAAAAGAGTAAATTCAAGCCTGAGCGGAGGATGCATGACCCAGACCCCAGATACTACAGGCAGCTCAAAAATCCCTGCCAGCGCGGCGGAGATCGCATTGGGCTGGCATCAGGCCGGGCATGGTGCTGCATTGGCAACAGTGGTGCAGACCTGGGGGTCGGCACCGCGCCGTGTTGGGGCACAGCTTGTGGTCAGCGGTGATGGCCGCCTCGAGGGATCAGTCTCGGGCGGCTGTGTCGAAGGCGCGGTGGTGATGGAAGCGCAGGAAGCGCTGGCGGATGGAAAACACCGGGTGCTGGAGTATGGCGTCAGTGATGGCGATGCCTTTGCCGTTGGGCTGGCCTGCGGCGGCACCATTCGCATTTTGGTCGAACCCGTAGGTGGCTCCCTGCCTGTTTCCGTGCTGCGGGATCTGGTGGCGGCGCAACAGTCCCGCGAACAACTGACCTATGAGGTCAATCTTACCACTGGCAAAGGCGCCTTGCTGCGCGACCACTACCCAGACCGGATGCGGCTGGACCGGTCCGGCGTGGAGGAAGATGGCGAGACCTTTGTGGCCGTACACAATCCGTCGCTGCGGCTGGTGGTGGTCGGCGCGGTGCATATTGCCCAGGCGTTGGTGCCGATGGCGCAGCTGGCGGGCTATGACCCTGCGGTGATTGATCCGCGTGCGGCCTTTGCCTCGCCAGAGCGGTTTCCCGGGGTCACTCTGCTTGACGATTGGCCAGATGAGGCCGTGGCGACACTGGGACTGGACGCCCGCACGGCGCTGGTTTTGCTGACCCATGATCCCAAACTGGATGATCCGGCTTTGGAGGCGGGGCTGCGGGAAAACTGTTTTTATATTGGCGCACTGGGCTCCAAACGCACCCATGCAGCCCGGATCGCGCGGATGCTGGCAGCTGGTTTTACCGAGCAGGACCTCGGCCGCATCCACGGCCCCGTTGGGCTGGATATCGGGGCGGCGGGGCCGGCAGAGATCGCCATTGCGATCCTGGCGGAGATGACAGCGGTGCTACGCGGGAAAGCAACATGAAATTCGGCGCTGTCAAGCTGGTGAAGGCAGAGGGGGCGATCCTGGCTCATTCGATGCAGGCTGGTCAGCCGCCCTATGCAAAGGGGCTGTGCTACCGTATCGCCAAGGGCACCACTCTGAATGCGCAGCACTTGGCGGATCTAGCGGCCGAAGGCCATGACGAGATCACGGTGGCGCAGTTGGAAGAGGGCGATCTGCACGAAGACGCTGCTGCCCTGACGCTAGCGCAGGCGCTGGTGCCGGATGAGCAGGGCCAGGGCATTCGCATCTCTGGTGCCGGGGCTGGCCGGGTTAATCTCTATGCGCTGGGCGCGGGGCTGGTCAGGCTGGACCGTTCTGCGCTGGAGGCGCTGAACAGCGTTGATCCGATGATCACCATTGCCACCGTGCCGGATTACCACCGGGTTGACGCGGAGGGGATGATAGCGACCATCAAGATCATCTCCTACGGGGTTAAGGCAGCGGCACTGGAGCAGGCAGGGGCAGGCGCGGCAGGCGCAATAAGGGTTTTGCCGCCAGTCTTTACTTCGGCCAGCCTGATCGAAACCCGAGTCAGCCGGGAGATGCCGCCGGACAAAGGGCGGCGATCAATGGCCGGGCGCTTGCACCGCATGGGGCTGAGCCTGAGTGACCGTGTTGTGGTGCCGCATCGCGAGGCGGAACTGGCCGAGGCGCTGGCCGAGGTCCCGGGAGAGGTTTTGTTGATCCTGACAGGCTCTGCCACCTCGGACCCGATGGATGTGGCGCCGCAGGCGCTGCGCCGGGCGGGGGGCAGTGTGACCCGTTTTGGCATGCCGGTGGACCCGGGCAATCTGTTGTTTCTGGGGGAGTATCAGGGCCGCCCTGTGATTGGTCTGCCGGGCTGCGCGCGCTCTCCGGCGCTCAATGGTGCGGATTGGGTGTTGGAGCGGGTGCTCTGTGGTTGCGCCGTGACCAGCGCTGATATCGCGGCAATGGGCGTGGGGGGACTGCTGAAAGAGATCCCCACCCGCCCCATGCCGCGGCGCTCTGATTGACAGTTACTTTCGGGTAAGATGGGCCTGGACCAGGCGGAATTGGGCCGGATTGTCCTGATTTGCCTGTGCTGGCCAGCTGACGCGGGAAAATTTGACCCTACGCGCTTTGGCTGCGTGCAGAATTTTGCCAAGCGGTAAAATTGTTACGCAACGAAACGACTTCGGGGGTTCGCGCAGCGGGCATCCCGTGTTTAACTCCTAACAGCCAGAAAAAAACTAGCAAAACGGGAGGAAGTCATGACCAAGGTCTCAATGACCGTGAACGGCAAGGCCGCCAGCGGTGAGGCAGAGGGACGCACGCTGTTGTCGTCGTTCCTGCGCGAAGAACTGGGGTTCACCGGAACTCATGTGGGCTGTGATACCAGCCAATGTGGTGCCTGCGTTGTGCATGTAAACGGCGTCGCGGTGAAATCCTGCACCATGCTGGCCGTCGAGGCCGAAGGCGCTGAGGTGGCCACAATTGAAGGGCAGGCGGCACCGGATGGCACGCTCAACACCATTCAGCAGGCCTTTCAGGACCACCACGGGTTGCAGTGCGGATTTTGCACGCCGGGCATGGTGATGTCGACAGCGGCGCTGTTGAAAGAGAACCCAAAGCCCAGCGAGCAGGAGATCCGTGAGTATCTCGAAGGCAATATCTGCCGCTGCACCGGCTACCACAATATCGTCAAGGCGATCATGGCGGCATCGGGCCAGGACGTCTCGGCCATAGCCGCTGAATAGGGCTGCACGCCTGGGCCTCATTGGGAGGTGCGGCCCATGTGAATATCAAGACGCAAAGATCAAACTGCATAACCAAGAGGTGCACCACCGGCTGCACCCTCCAGGGAGGAGATTTGAATATGCCTAAAGATAGTGGCATCGGCGCCAGTCCAAAGCGGCGCGAGGACGTCAGGTTCCTGACAGGAACCGGCAATTACACAGACGATATTAACCTTAACGGTCAGGCCTATGTGCATTTCCTGCGCTCGGATATGGCGCATGGCCGGATCACTTCGATTGACACCACGGCCGCTGCGGCGATGCCGGGTGTGGTGCGGATTTTCACCGGCGCCGATTTTGAAGGTGTGGGCGGTATTCCCTGCGGCTGGCAGATCACCGACAAACATGGCGAAGTGATGCAGGAGCCGGCCCATCCGGTGCTGGCTCAGGGCAAGGCGCGCTATGTGGGCGATGCCATTGCCGCAGTTGTGGCCGATACCGCCGAACAGGCGCGCGACGCTGCAGAGGCGATCGAGCTGGACATGGAAGAGCTGCCAGCGGTTATCGACATGAAAGCGGCTGTGCAGGAGGGCGCAACCAAGGTCCATGATGATCTGACCTCCAACCTTTGCTATGACTGGAGCCTTCCCGAAGACAACAAGCCAGCGGTAGAAGAGGCCTTTGCCAATGCGGCCCATGTGACAACGCTGGAGCTGGTCAACAACCGGTTGATCGCCAATCCGATGGAGCCGCGCGTTGCCGTGGGCGATTTCAACCGCGCAACCGGTGACAGCACGCTTTATACCACCAGCCAGAACCCGCATGTGATCCGCCTGCTGATGGGCGCCTTTGTGCTGGGCATCCCTGAGCACAAGCTGCGCGTCATCGCGCCGGATGTGGGCGGCGGTTTTGGCACCAAGATCTTCCATTACGCCGAAGAGGCCTTTTGTACCTTTGCGGCCAAGGCCTTGAACCGGGCGGTGAAATGGACGTCCACGCGGTCAGAGGCCTTTATCTCGGATGCGCATGGGCGCGATCATGTTTCCACCATTCAGCTGGCACTGGACGCGGACAACAACTTTACCGCGCTGCGCACCGATACCTATGCCAATATGGGGGCATATCTGTCGACTTTTGCGCCTTCGGTTCCGACCTGGCTGCACGGCACCCTGATGGCCGGTAACTACAAGACCCCGGCGATCTACGTGAACGTCAAGGCGGTGTTCACCAATACGGTGCCGGTGGATGCCTATCGCGGTGCGGGTCGCCCCGAGGCGACCTATCAGCTGGAGCGGGTCATCGACAAGGCGGCGCGCGAACTGGGCGTCGACCCGGTGGCCCTGCGGCGGCAGAACTTCATCACCGAATTCCCCTATGCCACCCCGGTGGCGGTGGAATATGACACGGGGGATTACAACGCAACCATGGACAAGCTGGAAGAGATTGCCGATTTTGCGGGTTTTGCCGCCCGTCGCAGCGCCAGCGAAGCCAGGGGCAAGGTCCGTGGTCTTGGTGTGAACTGCTATATCGAGGCCTGCGGCATTGCCCCCAGTAACCTGGTTGGGCAGCTCGGTGCCCGTGCGGGGCTTTATGAAAGCGCCACGGTGCGGGTGAATGCCACTGGCGGTCTGGTGGTGATGACGGGCTCGCATAGCCACGGTCAAGGGCATGAGACGTCATTTCCGCAGGTGATTGCCGAGATGATCGGCATTGACGAGAGCATGGTGGAAGTGGTGCATGGTGATACCGCCAATACTCCAATGGGCATGGGCACCTATGGCTCCCGCTCGCTGGCGGTTGGCGGTTCGGCCATGGTGCGCGCCACCGAGAAGATCATCGCCAAGGCCAAGAAGATCGCGGCCCATCTGATGGAGGCCGCCGAGGCCGATGTGGAGCTGAAAGATGGCGCCTTTAGCGTGGCAGGCACGGATAAATCCGTGGCCTGGGGCGATGTAACCCTGGCGGCCTATGTGCCGCATAACTACCCACTGGAAGACATTGAGCCCGGTCTGGAAGAGACGGCCTTTTATGATCCGGCCAACTTTACCTATCCGTCGGGTGCCTATGCCTGTGAGGTGGAGCTGGACCCTGAGACTGGTAAGGTGAGCATCGAACGCTTTGCCGCTGCCGATGATTTTGGCAATGTGGTGAACCCGATGATTGTCGAAGGTCAGGTGCATGGTGGCATTGGTCAGGGCATTGGTCAGGCACTGCTGGAAGGTGCAGTCTATAATGAGGACGGGCAGCTCCTATCGGCCTCTTATATGGATTATGCCATGCCACGGGCGGATGATCTGCCGTTTTATCAGGTCGATCATTCCTGCCAGACCCCCTGTACCCATAACCCCCTGGGGGTGAAGGGCTGCGGTGAGGCCGGAGCGATCGGCTCGCCGCCTTCGGTGGTCAATGCGGTGGTCGATGCCCTGCAATCCATGGGCAAGGATGTAACTCATGTGGATATGCCGCTGAGCCCGGCGCGGGTCTGGCAGGCCATGCAGGGGTAATCGTCATCATGCGGGGAGGGATCCCCGCAGACAGCATAGGCGGGGGCCAGCCCCCGCACCCCCGGGATATTTCAGGCCAAATGAAGGCCGGATCCCGAGTGTGAAAGGAAGTGAACAATGTATGAATTCGACTTGGTGAAACCTGCAACCCTGACCGAGGCGGTTGCTGCGCTGGGCGAGGAAGACGCCCAGGCGCTGGGTGGGGGGCAAACCCTAATCCCGACCCTGAAGCAACGCCTGGCAAGCCCCTCAAAGCTGGTGTTGCTGAGCGGCATTGCCGAGATGCAGGGGATCAGCGTGGAGGCTGGTGTTGTCAGCATTGGTGGGGCAACCCCGCACGGTGTGGTCGCTGCCGAGGTGGCGCAGAGCTATCCGGCTCTGGCCGCACTGGCGGGCAATATTGGCGATCCGGCGGTGCGCAATCGCGGCACCATTGGCGGCTCGCTTGCCAACAATGACCCGGCGGCCTGTTATCCGGCGGCAGCTCTGGCCAGTGGCGCCACCATCGTCACCAATGCCCGCCAGATCGCAGCGGACGACTATTTTGATGGGCTGTTCACCACCGCACTGGAAGAGGGGGAGATTGTGACCCAGGTGCGTCTGCCGGTGCCGGAGGTGGCAAACTATCAGAAATTTGTCCAGCCTGCCTCGCGCTTTGCTCTGGTGGGGGTCTTTGTGGCCAAGTTCGCCGATGGGGTGCGGGTCGCCGTGACAGGTGCCTCAGAGGATGGGGTGTTTCGCTGGTCGGAGGCCGAAGCGGCGTTGAGTGGGAATTTCAGTGCCGAGGCACTGGATGGGCTCAGCGTTGAGGCCGAGGGCATGATGGCCGATATCCATGGCTCCAAGGCCTATCGAGCGCATCTGATTGCCGTGCTCACCAAGCGCGCAGTGGCTGCTGCCGTCTAAAAACACTAAGGCCCAGGTGAGATATCCTGCCTGGGCCTTTTGCGCTGCAATTACTGGCGCAATAGACCTGAGATGTTATCGAGAAACTTCTGGGTCTTGCCTGAAAGGTCACGAATTTCCGAGGCAATCACGGTGAAACCTTTGCCGAGATCGCCTATTCTCGCTGCTTCGATGGAGGCATTGAAGGCAATCAGCTGGATATTTTTCCCGACAACTTCGGCATTGGCGATGGCCTTGAGCATGTCTTCCTGACGCAGAATCTCTAGCTGTTTTTGGCTCTCCTTCAAATGCTCAGTCATCTCTTTCAGGAAGCTGGAGACCAGTGGCTCCAGGTGGTAGAGGCAATGGTCGGAAAATTCGGATGATTGCGCCTTGCCGGGCTCTTTGAGAACCTCGATCAATGGTGTCAGGGCCTCAAAACAGGCTTGTCGTTGCTGTTCTAGTTCTGGCGGAAAACTGTGGTTGCTGGCTCGCAGCATTTCGGGAAGTTTTGTGCCCAGCATCTCATGCGCTGCAGTGACACGATCAATCGATAGCTGACGCGCGGTCTGCGCCTTCTCGCCGTCGTCTTTTGTCATCAGAACCAAGAGCGACAGAGCGGCGATGCGGGAGGGGCCGATGGCCATAAAGGCCCGGTTTTGAATATCAGTCAGACTTTGCATTAATACCATCACACTTGTTATCGCCTGAGGTGATAGCAAAGAGGCGTTAACGACGGCTCAAGATTGGCGCAAGGATGACCCAAAATATTTTGAGTTTCGGATGGCTATGGTTGTGAAATCCAGCGAGTTTGCGTTAGCTCGGTTTGCGGGCGACAAAATCCAACAGGGCGGACATGCCGGAATGGCCAGCCCCCTCTTGCACCTCGCGCTCATAACTTGTGCATTCAAGAATGTCCCAACCGGCAAAATCAGCGCGCATCTGTGCTTCAGTATACATGTTTTGTTCAGAGGGTGGGCCTCCGGTGCCAAACTCCAATTGCTTTGGGGTATAGCCGTGGATCATCACCAGGCCACCGGGCTTGCAGCTGACTTTCATGCCGTCAAATTGGCGCGCGCGACCTTCTGGGCCGGTGAACTGCACAAAGACCGCTAAGACGAGGTCATAGGTATTTGTCTCTTGCCAGCTGTCGGTCAGGATATCGCAGGCGCGGTAGTCAACAAAGACATTGCGGGCCTGGGCCAGGGCAGAAGGTGCAAATTCCAGAGCTGTGACATCAAGGCCCTGTTCCGCCAGATAGACCGAATTGCGCCCCTCGCCATCGGCAATGGATAGCGCCTTTTGACCGGGGAGGAGGTAGGAGCTGTGTGCGATCAGAAATCCCGTAGGGGCGGTCCCGTAGACATAGTCCTCGGAGGTGGCAAAACGTTCTTCCCACATGGGGAACTCCTTATTTTGAGGTCTATGGGCCTGGTATGTGGCTGGGCCTGACTGGTTTGATCTGTAGGTAATAAATATTCCAAAGTTAGCATGTGTCAAGATGCGCAGACCCGATCGCCCATAAAAAACGCCCCCTCCAGAAACTGGAAGAGGCGGTTTAGATCCAAAGAAAATCTGGACTTACTTTTGAGGCAGCGGCCCGATCATCATGACCATCTGGCGGCCTTCCATTTTGGGCATGTTTTCAACCTTGCCCAGATCCTTGACGTCTTCGGCAACACGTTCCAGCAACTGGCGACCCAGATTCTGGTGTGCCATTTCGCGGCCGCGGAACCGCAGGGTGATTTTCACCTTGTCGCCAGTTTCCAGGAATTTATAGACGTTGCGCATTTTGACTTCGTAGTCATTGGTGTCAGTATTGGGCCGGAATTTGACCTCTTTGACTTCAATGATTTTCTGCTTTTTGCGCGCTTCGCTTTCTCGTTTCTGCTGCTCATATTTGAACTTACCAAAGTCCATGATTTTGCAGACAGGAGGGGTTGCGTTTGGCGAAATTTCAACCAGATCAAGACCGGCCTCATTCGCCATGTCCATAGCCTTGGCAGGGTGCACGACCCCGACATTTTCGCCATCAGCGCCAATCAGGCGGATTTCAGAGGCGCGAATTTTTTCGTTCGTGCGCGGGCCGGTATCTCGTTGCGGCGGCGCATTATGAGGTCTGCGGGCTATGGCTTTGATCCTTTGATTATTGCCGAATTTCGAGCACGGAACTTAAACGGAACGGTAAAAGGTTTCAAGGCGCAACCAGAGCGGCCAGGAGCGATTTCCCAAGAGTTTGTCGCTTTTTGGCGGCAGGATCGAGGATTTTCGCCGATGATCGCAGGTTCCGTGATCATATGGCTAATGTCAAATACCCGTTGAAGTGCAAAACTGTCCACCCTGCATGCGACTAGCCGTGTGAGCCGTGGGGTGAGTCTTCCGGCGGAGTTTGGCTGAAAAGAGGCAAATGAGACAGTGGACCGGTTATTCCCCCTTGTGAAAACGGGCCGGGCAGCGCACCTCACTGATATCAAGCCTGCAAGGATGCAGCGCAAAAAAGGAGACAGGGCATGAAGCCGATTTTTGTTATTTTGGGATTGGGTGTAGTTGCGGCGGGGGGCTATTTCTATGTCCAAAGCCAGAAAGCCGATGCGCCGCTTGCCGTTGTAGAGCAGGCGCCAGCCGCAGCTGAAGCCGTAACTGAAGAGGTGGTCGAGGAGACCGTGACCGAACAGGTGGAAGAGGTCGCCGAAGAGGCGGCATCCGCCGTTGAGGAAGCCGTTGAAACGGCAACTGAGACCGCGTCCGAGGCCGCCGAAAGCGTCGTGGAAGAGGTTACAGAAGCCGCCACCGAAGCTGCATCTGAAGCTGGTGAAGCCGCCGTTGAAGCCGTCACTGAGGCGGTAGAATCTGGTGCATCTGTAACCGAGGCCGCGAGCGCCGCTGCCACTGCCGCAACCGAGGCTGCGGTTGAAAGCGCCAGCACCGCTGTGGAAGCTGCAACAGAGACAGCAACTGAGGCTGCGTCTGATGCAGCCGCTGCTGTGACTGACACTGCAACACAGGCTGTCACGGAAACCGCGACAGAGACAGCAACTGAAACCGCGACCGAAGCCGCAGAGGCTGTCACCGAAGCTGTTTCTGAAACAGCCACCGAAACAGCCGCCGGATCCAGCTCTGCTCTGGAAGGTATGAGTGAATACCTGACCCTCGACGGCTTTGACTTCGACAAGGTGATCGAGATGATCAACGGCTCGGAGCTGGACGGGCTGAAGAAAACCATGCTCAACACCGCCCTGACCAAGGCCAAAGACAATCCTGAGCTGCTCTCTGGTGTGCTGGACCAGGTGAAGGCAGCAATGGGGCTGTAATAGCCGCCCTTAGGCCTAAACGGCGTTACAAACGTAGAACGGGCAGCCTCCATCTCAGGAGGCTGCCCGTTTTCATTCTGGCGTGGTGTTTCCAGTCTTTGTGGAAGCCCTATGAGGGTCAGTCCAAGAAAGCTTTCTCTACGACATATTGTGCGGGCTTGGAGTTGGCGCCTTCTTCAAGGCCGGCCTTTTCCAGCATGTCTTTCAGCTCAAGGTTAAAGGCCATGTTGCCGCAGATCATCGCCCGGTCATTATCGGGACACAGCGGTGTCACATCTAGATCCTTATAGGCCTCACCGGAATTGATCAGATCGGTGATCCGACCCATCTTGGGGCTCTCTTCACGGGTGGTGGTGGGGTAGTATTTGATCTTCTTCCAGAAGCCTTCCCCGATCACCTCATTGAGCAGCTCATCGGTCTTCAGGCCCTCGATCAGCTCACGGCCATAGGTCAGCTCACCGGCGGTGCGGCAGGTATGGGTGATGATGACCTCGTCATAGTCTTCATAGGTCTGGGGTTCGCGCAGCAGCGAGGCAAAGGGCGCAAAGCCGGTGCCGGTGGCAAAGAACCAGATGCGTTTGCCAGGGATCAGCGCGTCATGCACCAGAGTGCCGACCGGTTTGGGGCGCAGAATGATCTCGTCACCGGGTTTGATGTGCTGCAGGCGCGAGGTCAGTGGCCCGTCTTCGACCTTGATCGAGTAGAACTCCATTTCCTCATCCCAAGAGGGCGAGGCGATGGAATAGGCGCGCAGCAGTGGTTTTTGCTTACCGGTCTTTTCATTGACCTCGCCCATCAGGCCAATCATCACAAATTCACCTGAGCGGAACCGCAGCGAGGCAGGGCGGGTTACGCGGAAAGAGAACAGTTTGTCGGTCCAGTGCTTCACCTCGGTGACAGTCTGGGCATCGGGCAGGGCGGGGGTGGCCTTTACAGGCGTATCGGTCGCAGCTTCGGTCACAGGTGAAATCTCGTTCATCGGTTGCACTACCGGTCACTTAAACCGGCACCTCTGATTAATCTTTGATGTAGGTCAGGGGAAGCCCTGAAATCTGCACCTCCGCAGCGTCGCTGACGCGAGGGGAGGTGCAGATCAAGAGCGGTCTGACAGGAGAGGGGCTGGCTTAGCGGGCGGCAGAGCCACCGCGCAGGCGGGCCTGGTAGTTGTGGGCGCCCCATTGGGCACGGGCAAGCCATTGTTCCTGCGGCTGACGCGCGGCGAGCTCATCGCTGATCTCTACCTCGTCAAAGCCGGTGCGCCGCGCCATGGCATATTGATCGGCCAGCACATGGCCCTTGGCACGCAAACGACCCGTATAGCCCATCAGCCGCAGCTGACGCGCCAGGGTAAAGCCGCGACCATCGGCAAAGCTGGGGAAATCGATGCGAATGATCTCAGCCCCGTCAATGCTGTCAGCGAGGCCCGCCGGATCTGCGTCAGAGGCAAGATCCAGGGCCGTGTCCACCTCAAACCCTGCGGTCCAGGTTTCGGGGCCAAAGCCCGCGTCGGTTACAAGTACAGTCATCTCACTCATGCTCCTGTGCGGATGAATTGGCCGTTCACAACGTGAATGCCGCATTCTTCTTTGTTCTGGTCACGCCAGCGTCCGGCGCGGGGATCTTCGCCTGCGGCAACCGGGCTGGTGCAGGGGGCACAGCCGATCGACGGGTAGCCCTTGGCCACCAGCGGGTGACGCGGCAGGCGGTTCTCGGTCATATAGGCGCGCACATCTTCCGGCGCCCAATGGGCCAGTGGATTGATCTTGATACGTCCGGTTGCGCCCTGGGCGGTTTCTTCCACTTCAAAGAAATCCAGCGCTGCACGGCTGCCGGCCTGAAAGCGTTTGCGCCCGGTGATCCAGCCGTCAAAGCCCTCCAGCGCCGTCTGCAAGGGCGCGGTTTTGCGCAGCGCACAGCAGGCATCCGTATCGCTAAAGCGCAGGGCACCATAGGGGTCTTTGGCCGCGATATCTGCGGCCTTGACGATCTGCACATTGCGCAGACCCAGCCTTTCGCTGACCTCCTGCTGGTAGACCAGCGTTTCGGTGAACAAGAGCTCGGTATCCACAAAGATCACCGGCACCATCGGGTCGATGACGGCGGCCATATGCAACAGCACCACGGATTCAGCGCCAAAGCTGGAAACCAGCGCGATATGGCCAGCGTCATTCAGCGCGCCCTGCATCACCGCAGTGGCAGAGTGGTGGCGGTAGCGGGCGTTGAGACTCGCGACCTTTGTGCTCAGGACATTTTGTGCCGCAGAAACATCTGCTGGCGCGTTGGTATCAGTTTCAAGGTTCACCATGGGGCTATGCCACCTTTTTCTGAGCCTCGGGGTAGAGCGCGGACTTGAAGGGCTCCATGCCGAGACGGCGATAGGTTTCCAGGAAGGTCTCAGTCTCGTCGGTGCGGATTTCCATATAGGCCTCTACCAGGCGCTCGACGGCCGGGACGATCTCGTCATAGGCAAAGCCGGGACCGGTGCGTTTGCCGATGGCAGCGGTCTCGGTGGCGTCGCCGCCCAGCGTGATCTGGTAGTTTTCCACTCCGGCGCGGTCCAGCCCGAGAATGCCGATATGGGCCACATGGTGGTGGCCGCAGGCATTGATGCAGCCTGAGATCTTGATCTGCAGATGACCGATGTCATGCTCCAGCTTCAGGTCTTCAAAACGGGTGGCAATCTCCTGCGCCACCGGGATCGAGCGTGCCGTGGCAAGGGCGCAGTAATCCATGCCGGGGCAGGCGATGATATCCGAGATCAGACCGATATTGGCGGTGGCCAGGGCCTGTTCTTTCAAACGGGCATGGATCGCAGGCAGGTCGTTTTTATGGACATGCGGCAGGATCACGTTCTGCTGGTGGCTGATGCGCAGCTCGTCATAACCAAGCTCTTCGGCCAGATCCGCCATCACCCGCATCTGTTCGGCAGTGGCGTCGCCGGGGGTGTCGCCATGCTTTTTGATCGAGATAGTGACAATGGCATGGTTTGCATCACGGTGCTCGGCCAGGTTGGTATCCGCCCAGGCGCGGAACACTGGATCCGCATCATAGGCCGCCTGATAGGCATCGGTTGCCCCTGCACGCAACGCAGGCGGAGTGAAATGGGTCTTGATCTCGGCCAGAAGCTCTTGGTCAGTGCCGTCAAACTCAGGTTTGCGCTCCGCAAAGCGGGCCTCGACCAGCTCGCGGATCTTCTCGATGCCGTTTTCCTGAACGGTGATCTTGATGCGGGCCTTGTATTTGTTATCACGGCGTCCCAGCACGTTATAGACGCTGAGCACGGATTCCAGATAGGGCAGCAAATCCGCCTGTGGCAGGAAATCCCGGATGATTTTGCCAACCATCGGCGTACGACCAAGGCCGCCACCAACGATGACTTCAAAACCGATCTCGCCGTCTTTTTCCACCATGCGCAGGCCCACGTCATGGGCTTTGACCACGGCGCGGTCATTGGGGCTGCCGGTGATGCCGATCTTGAACTTGCGACCCAGGAACTGGAATTCGGGGTGGTCGGTGGACCACTGGCGGATCAGCTCCGCATAGGGGCGCGGATCCGTCAGCTCATCCGCAGCCGCCCCGGCAAAGTGATCTGCCGTTGTGTTGCGGATGGTATTGCCCGAGGTCTGGATCGCGTGCAGGCCAACCTCACCCAGGGCATCCAGCATATCGGGGATGTCGTTGAGCTTGGGCCAGTTGTACTGGATGTTCTGGCGGGTGGTGAAATGGCCATAGCCCTTGTCCCACTTTTCCGCCAGCAGCGCCAAGGCGCGCATCTGGGCTGAATTCAGGGTGCCATAGGGGATGGCGACCCGCAGCATATAGGCGTGCAGCTGCAGATAGACGCCATTCATCAGGCGTAGCGGCTTGAACTCATCCTCGGTCAGCGAGCCGTCGATGCGGCGCTCGACCTGGGCGCGGAACTGGGCGTTGCGTTCTGCCAGAAAGGCTTCGTCAAAAGCGTTGTACTTATACATGGGCTTCGGCCTCCTGCTTGCCGTGGCTGTAGTTGGATGGACCCTTGCGGCGGAAATCCTCGCGGAAATGCACTGGCTCGGGGCCGTTTTCACCGGCTTTGGCGTCGGCCAGATAGGCGCCAACGATTTTGATATTCTGCTTTTCAGCATCCAGCAGGCGCAGCTGCGCCTCGGCCTCATCAACGATCAGTTCGGCCTCGGCCAGATCGCGGCTCCAGCTGTTGTCGGCCTTGAAGTAGATTACGTCACCTTCCAGCAGATCATTGGCGGTGATGACTTTGGGGGTAAAGGGGCGGGCCATTATGCAAGCTCCATGTTCAGGTCGGTGAGGGCGGCCACGCTTTGGCGTGGGGCAAGGCCCAGGAAGGTGAGGGCGGGGCCGTCAAAGGCGGCCGCTGCCAGATCTGTTGGCAGCCGGTCCAGCGTGGTCTCAAGGAGGCGCTGATCGGCACGTGAGGCATTTTCGATCACGGTGACCGGCGTGGCGCGATTGGCGCCATGCATGATCAAACGCCCCTGCACAAAACGGGCGGACTTTTTACCCATGTAGATGGCGGCGACCTCGCCGGGGCGCGCCAGAGCGGCCCAGTCCTGATCGGCAAAGCCCTTCATGTCGTGGCCGGTGAGAAACCGCACCGAGGAATTGCGGCCGCGCTGGGTCAGGCTTTGGCCGATACCGGCGACAGCGGCGGAGGCGGCAGTGATGCCGGGCATGATCTGATAGGCGATACCAGCCTCTTCGCAGGCGGTGAGTTCTTCGTCCAGACGACCAAAAATGGTGGGATCACCGGATTTGAGCCGCAGCACCTTTTTGCCGGCCTGCGCATGGGCCACCATGCGGGCGCAGATCTCTTCCTGGCTCATCGAGGGGCCAAAACCCTCTTTGCCGACGTCTTCCAGCAGGGTGTGTTCACCGGCAAGAGCCAGAATCTCGGCGCTGACCAGACGGTCAAAAAGCAGCACCTCGGCCTCTTGCAGAGCGCGGGCGACCTTGACCGTTAGCAGATCGGGATCGCCGGGTCCTGAGCCGGCAAAGGCCACCTGACCTTGGACAAGGCAACACATGCCGCTGCGGGTGTGAGCGGTGGCTTTTGCGATATGTGTTTCTGGACCGGTCATGTCAGGCCTCTTTGCTGTTGTTTGACTTGAGGGTAGATATAGGAAATATTCCCGCTATTGCGCTATAGTCTTGGGGAAATAAGGAACATTGTCCCATGAGGCGGGATGTGCAGATAGATTGGTCCTGAAACAGAGGGAAAACGAGAATGACAGTACGGATCGATGCCACGGACCGGAAAATCCTGGCGGAGCTGCAGCGCGATGCCGGTCAATCGCTGGATGAAATCGCCCGGCAAGTGGGCAGTTCGAAGACCCCAGTGTGGAATCGGATCCGCAAATTGCGCGAGGCCGGGGTGATTGGTCAGCAGACTGTTGTTCTGGATGCCGAGGCGCTGGGGTTTGAGGCCTGTTTCTTTGTTTTGATCCGCACCTCAGAGCATGAGGCCGACTGGCAGGCCAAGTTCCTGAAGGCCCTGCAGGATCGCCCAGAAGTGCAGGAGGCGCATCGCCTGGCGGGGGATATCGACTATATCCTCAAGGTGCGGGTGCAGAACGCCCGGGCCTATGATGTGTTCTATCAGGCGCTGATTTCCGAGGTGAAGGTGCATAATGTGACGGCGCTGTTGTCGATGGAGGAGATTAAATCCACCACCATGCTGCCGCTGGAGAGCTGAGACATAGCTAAAAGGGGCGCTTCCGCGCACCTATTTCTGCCTGTGGCCCGGCGACGCAGAACATAGGCGGCAGTGAAGCTGGGTGATTTGGTTTGACCTGCTAAGAGGCGCTTCAGGGGCAGGTCTGCCCCTGAAGACGCCATATCCAGTTTGATGTCTTTTGCGCGTCAAGGACAGGCCGTGCGGAGCACGGGGGCCTTTGGCCCTCCTTGACCCGCGGGGCGGGTCTAGCGGGTGACCATCAGCCGGGTGAGTCCGTGAAAATGGTAGCTGTTACTGTAGCGCGGCGCTGCGGCGAGATTTAGATTGGGGCAGCGCGCAAACAGAATGGGCAGGGCGATCTGCATTTCCAGCCGCGCTAGGGGGGCGCCGACACAGAAATGCAGGCCGCCACCAAAGGACATATTGGTGCGGGCCGGGCGCGTGGGGTCAAAGACTTCGGCCTCATCTTCGGCTGCCGGGTCCCGGTTGGCAGAGGCCAGCAGTAGCGCCACCTGATCGCCGCGCTGAAACCTGTGCCCCATGACGTCGATCTCTTCATAGGCGTAGCGGGTGAACATATGTAGTGGCGGGTCATACCGCAGGACTTCTTCCACCAGGTTTTCAATGCCCTCCGCCGCAAGCCAGGCCGGATCCCAGCCCTGCTGCAACAGGGTTTTGACACCGTTCCCAAGGGCATGCACCGAGGCCTCATGGCCGGCGTTGAGCAAAAGAATACAGGTGCCGATCAGTTCATCATTGCTGAGCTTGTCGCCTTCTTCCTCTGCGGCAATCAACCGGGTGATGAGGTCTTCAGCAGGGGTTGAACGCCGCTGTTGCACATAGTCAGACAGAAAATCCGTGAACTCCTGTGCGGCCCTGGCGGCGGCATGCTCGGTGTCATTGGTTCTGGCGGCCTGATACATTGCCACCATGTCATGGGACCAGTTCAGGAGTTGTGGCGCCATCTCGACAGGCACCCCGAGCAGGCGGCAGATGGTTATGACGGGCACCTGGGTGCAATAGGCGGACAGAAGGTCAAAAGGATCATCTGGGAAGGCATCAATCAGGCTGTGGCAAAGGGCTGTGATCCCTGTTTCCTGGGCTTGAACCTCGCGAGAGGTAAAGGCGCGCATCACCAGTTTTCGAAGGCGGGTATGGCGGGGCGGTTCTGCCTCCAGCATGGAATGGGCTTCGACCGCCAGGAAGGGGGCCAGATGTGTGGGGGGCGGTTTGGCCATTTCTGGCGGCATTTCTCGGCCAAAACGGCGATCACGCAGGATCGCATGCACCGCAGCACGGCGAAAGGCGGCTGGCATGCCGTAGTTTTGCCAGTAGTTCAGCCCAGCCTGGGCGCGGGCTTTTTCATAAAACGGATAGGGGTCTTGCACAAAGGCTGGATCTGTCGGGGATTGGCTGACTGTTTTCATGGCCCGACTTTGCCTTGATGGCTGGTCTTTGCAAGAGCAGTCTTGCTAGACTGGCAAAAATACCAAGGGTCAAGAGAGAGCCAAAACGTGATGCGAAGATGGTCATTGCTGCTGGGATTTGCCTTGGCGGTGTTTTGTATAGTCGGAGCGAGCTGGATCTATGGCTATCGTCAGGCGCTGGATTCCCTGGCCAAGCGCAGTGTTGCGGATCTTGCTCTGGCCTCTGATCGGGTCAGCACCCAGTTGCAGATCTACCAAGAACTCGCGGTGCTGACAGCGGATCACCCCGTGTTGGAGCAGTTAGGGACTGAGGCGGAGCGCGTCGAAGCCCGCCGGGTGCTGCGCAGCATCGCCGATAAAACCTCGGCTCTGGATGTTTTCTATGCAGATCCCGCAGGCAAAGTGCTGGCCGCAGCCGAAGGGGTCACGGGTGGCGATATCGCGGGTGAAGGCTATTTCCAGCGAGCCATGCAAGGGGCACTTGGCATTGGCTCGGATGTGCTGAGGGGCAACGGGCGGCGTGCCTATTTTTATGCCGCGCCCAATTTTGCGCCGGGGGCAGGGGTGTCCGGGGTTCTTGTGGTGGTTGCCGACGTGGAGGACGTGGAGCAGACTTGGCGTGGATCCCTGCCGGCAGTGTTTTTTACCAATGATCATGACGAGGTCTTTATTTCCAACCGACCCGAACTACTGTTCTGGCAGCAGACAGGGGAACGGCAAGGAGCTGTAGTCCCAGCAGAGGAGCAGCTGGACTATGAGGTTTTATCTGTGGGCGGCTATGAGATCTGGAAGCTGTCTGGCAGTGCTTACCTGCCGAGCCGTGCGCTGCATTTGACGGTGGCACTGCCCATCATCGGGCTGACCGGGCAGATCCTGGTGGATGTGGCTCCGGCCCGTAGGTTGGCATCGCTTCAGGCCGCTGCTTTGGGGGCCCTATGTTTAGCCTTTGGCACCTTTTTGTTCCTGACGATGGAGCGCCGCCGCAGCCTGGCTGAGGCCAACGCTGTGTTGGAAAGCCGTGTTGAGACCCGGACGCGGGCGCTACAATCCACCAACAGCCAGCTGCGGCGCGAAGTAAGCGAGCGTGAAGAGGCCGAGGCGGCGTTGAAAAAGGCACAGGAAGAGCTGGTGCAGGCGGGCAAGCTGTCGGCGTTGGGGCAGATGTCGGCGGGGATCAGTCACGAGCTGAATCAGCCCTTGATGGCGATCCAGCAGTTTGCCGAAAACGGTGAGGCGTTTTTGCAGCGCGGCCAAATTGACAGAGTGGGGGAAAACCTGTCCCGCATAACTAGCATGTCGGCCCGTATGGCGCGGATCATCAAGAACCTGCGGGCCTTTTCGCGCAACGAGAACGAGCCCATGGCGCGGGTGGATCTGGTGCAGGTCATCAATACCGCCGTGGAGCTGACCGGCTCGCGCCTGGAGACTGATGCGGTGACGCTCAGCTGGAGCCCGCCAGAGGCGGATGATCCGATCTATGCCTGGGGGGGCGAAGTGCGGCTCACGCAGGTTTTTGTCAATCTGATCAACAATGCGGCTGATGCGATGCTGGGGCAGGAAGATCGGGCCATCAGTATAACGCTGGAGGCAGGCACACGGCTGGCTGTTGCTGTGACGGATATTGGCCCCGGCATCAAAGAACCGGAGAAGATGTTTGATCCCTTCTACTCGACCAAGGTTGTGAGCAGCTCCGAGGGCATGGGGCTGGGCCTGTCGATCTCTTACGGGTTGCTGCAAAGCTTTGGCGGCAATATCCACGGCAGGAATGGTGCGCGCGGGGCAGTGTTCACCGTTGAGCTGGACCGCTGGGATGAGGGGGCCGCGACATGACCCGTAAGATCTTGGTCGTTGATGACGATGCCGCGCTGCGGGAGGCCCTGGCGCAGACGCTGGAGTTGAATGATCTGGAACCGATCACGGCGGGCTCCTTTGTGGCGGCAAAGGATCTGATTACCGCTGAGTTTGATGGGGTGATCCTGTCTGATATCCGCATGCCAGGGCGGGATGGCTTTCATCTGCTAGACTATGTGCAGGGCATTGATGAGGATCTGCCAGTGATCCTGCTGACGGGAGAGGGCGATATTCCCATGGCGGTCAAGGCGATGACGCAGGGCGCCTTTGGGTTTCTGGAAAAACCCTGTGTCACGGCGGACCTGTTGGCAGCACTGCAAAGGGCGCTGAAAACCCGGCATCTGGTGTTGGAAAACCGTGATTTCAAACAGCAGCTGAAAGAGGGCGATCCGGCGTCAAGATTGTTGTTTGGAACCTCACCCCAATCGGATGAACTGCGGGCGCGGGTCAGGGCCGTTGCTCCAACCGGGGCAGAGGTTCTGGTGGCGGGGCCGGCAGGCAGCGGGATTTCCAAGGTGGCAGAGGTCATCCATTTGATGTCCCCACGGGCGCAGGCACCCTTTGTCAAATCCCCCTCTGCGGGGCTGAAGGCCGCAGACTTGCAGGAGCTTTGCCAGCAGGCGGCGGGGGGATCGCTGTTTCTGGATGAAGTTTCGGGCCTCTCGGAAGCGTTGCAATACGCGGTGCTGGACTATATCGAACAGGGTGGTGAGACGCGGTTGATCGCAGGCAGCACTGCTGATTTGGCGGCTCTTGTGGCGGCGGGCGGTTTTGGTGCGGATCTTTACTACCGGCTGGAAGGCATGCGGGTGCGTATCCCATCGCTGGCGGAACGTCCGGGTGATATTCCGGTGATGTTCCGGCTCTATGTGGCGCAGGCCGCTGAACAGGCCGGAATTGATGCGCCACAAATCAGTGAGGAACATCTGGCGGCCTTGATGGCGCAGGATTGGCCGGGCAATGCACGCTCGCTGATGTCGGCGGCCATGCGCTTTGTGCTGGGTATGCCGGATGAGGTCAGTGGTGCTGCTGAGCTGGGTCTGGCAGAGCAAATGGCTCAGGTGGAACGCTCCTTGTTGATTGCGGCACTGGGACGTCACAATGGCCGCGCTGCGGCGGCAGCAGAGGCGTTGAAACTGCCTCGCAAGACTTTCTACGACAAACTGGCCCGCTATGGCATCCGCCCAGAAGATTATCGCCGCTCCTAGTTGGGGCACAGCCTTTAGAGAGGATTGGCGAATCCCTGGGTGTTGGTCTTTTGCTCTAAGTTGTGCGAAAAACCGCACAACCCCGGTATACCCTGTGCGAAATCTCGCACAGCTACCAGATCGCGCATGGGGCTGGGTCTCTCAGTTTTCAAGTAACAGTTTGAAAAATATGCAAACCCTTTGATGATCCTGCAAATTTTAATCACTTCTTGAGCAAAGCCTCACAACTGGCAATCCTGTTGGGGAAGCGCCCGCCATAGGTGGGGGTTCAGGATACTTCTGGGAGGAATGACTATGAAATTTGTAACTGCTGCTGCCACTGCGATGGCCCTGACAGTAACCGCAGGCGCTGCGAGCGCCGCCTGTGACGACGGTGAAATTGTTGTCAAATTCAGCCATGTCACCAACACCGACAAGCACCCCAAGGGGATTGCGGCTTCGCTGCTGGAACAGCGTATCAACGATGAGATGAACGGCACCATGTGCCTGGAAGTCTATCCAAACTCGACGCTTTACAATGACAACAAGGTGCTGGAAGCCATGTTGCAGGGCGATGTACAGCTGGCCGCGCCTTCGCTGTCGAAGTTTGAGAAATTCACCAAGGAGTTCCGTCTCTTTGATCTGCCTTTCATGTTCAAGAACATTGACGCAGTTGATGCCTTCCAGGCCTCCGAGGATGGTCAGGCATTGCTCGACAGCATGCAGCGCCGTGGTCTGCAGGGCCTGGCCTATTGGCACAATGGCATGAAGCAGATGTCTGCCAATGTGCCGCTGGTTGCACCAACGGATGCCAATGGTTTGAAATTCCGCGTGCAGTCCTCGGACGTGCTGGTGGCGCAGATGGAAGCCATTGGTGGTTCGCCCCAGAAGATGGCCTTCTCGGAAGTCTACGGTGCGCTGCAGCAGGGTGTTGTGGATGGTCAGGAAAACACCTGGTCCAACATCTACGGCAAGAAGTTCTTTGAGGTGCAGGATGGTGTCACTGAGACCAACCACGGCATCATCGACTATCTGGTTGTGACCAATGTGGATTGGCTGGAAAGCCTGGATGCGCCCGTGCGTGAGCAGTTCCTGCAGATCCTGGGTGAAGTGACCCAGACCCGCAACGCCGAGTCCACGCAGGTCAACAATGAGGCCAAAGACGCCATCATTGCAGCCGGCGGCGAAGTCCGTAGCCTGGATGCCACACAGCGTCAGGCCTGGGTTGAAACCATGATGCCGGTTTGGGAGCAGTTTGCCGGTGACGTTGGTCAGGACAAGATCGACGCAGCACAGGCGATCAACGCCAATCACTGATTGATTGGATCTAACAAGCGGACCCGCCCCATTGGCGGGCCGCAGCCGAAGAGATGATCCAATGAGGTCGGGGCTCTTCGGACCTTCAGGCGGCGTGGGGATCCGCCGCCTGAGCTTACGCTTTCTCAACAGTATCGGGGGATGACTATGTCGGGGGCAAGAACCGGCCTGTCCGGGTTTATCAACACATTGGAAGAGACGCTGATCGCGCTGCTTCTGGGGCTGATGACGCTGATTACATTTGCCAATGTGATCGCACGTTTTGCCTTTAACTCCAACATTTTATGGGCGCTGGAGCTGACGGTCTTCCTGTTTGCCTGGCTGGTGCTTTTGGGCGCGGCCTATGCGGTGAAAACCCATACCCATCTGGGCGTGGATGCCATCGTCAATATCCTGGCCCCGGGGCCGCGCCGGGTTGTCGCGCTGATCGCGGCTGGCGCCTGCCTGCTGTTCTCCCTGTTGCTGCTGAAAGGCGCCTATGACTATTGGGCGGTTTTTGCGGACCTGCCCCCCACCTCCGGGCGCTGGTTTCCCACCGGCTTTGATATGAAAGCCCGCAGCCAGAGTTTTTATGAGGTGCAGGATGTGCCGATGATCGGCATTTTCCGGTTTCTGGAAGATCTGATCAACTACGGCGATTCCTACGAGAAACTGCCCAAGGTGGTGCCCTATGTGGTGCTGCCTCTGTCGATGCTCTTGCTGGTGTTTCGCTTTGCCCAAGCCGCGCTGCAAGTACTGCGCGGGGATGCAGAC
This sequence comes from Pseudophaeobacter sp. EL27, assembly GCF_900313025.1. Classification (GTDB taxonomy): domain Bacteria; phylum Pseudomonadota; class Alphaproteobacteria; order Rhodobacterales; family Rhodobacteraceae; genus Pseudophaeobacter. The sequence goes on along the minus strand of NZ_OMPQ01000013.1, from coordinate 246,183 downwards.
CGGCTGGTCGCCAGCCATGAGGTCGAAGACGAGTTGGATGAGGCCCGAGCGCGTGCCACCGAGGGAGAAGACTAATGGACGTGATTTTCCTCTTTGCCATGGTGATTGGCCTGATGCTGATCGGCGTGCCGATAGCCATCTCGCTGGGTCTCAGCTCGGTTCTGTTTCTGCTGATCTATTCCGACAGCTCGCTGGCCTCGGTTGCCGGCACCCTGTTCGAAGCCTTTGAAGGTCACTTTACGCTTCTGGCCATTCCCTTCTTCATTCTGGCCTCGACCTTCATGTCGACGGGCGGTGTGGCGCAGCGGATCATCCGGTTCTCCATTGCCTGCGTCGGGCATTTTCAGGGCGGATTGGCCATCGCCGGTGTCTTTGCCTGCATGATGTTTGCGGCGCTCTCCGGTTCCTCTCCTGCGACCGTGGTCGCTATTGGCTCGATCGTGATCGCCGCGATGCGCCAGGCGGGCTATACCAAGGAGTTCGCCGCCGGGGTGATCTGTAATGCGGGGACGCTGGGCATTCTGATCCCCCCCTCGATCGTTATGGTGGTCTATGCGGCCTCGGTGGATGTTTCTGTGGGGCGGATGTTCCTGGCCGGTATCATTCCAGGGCTTTTGGCCGGGGTGATGCTGATGGTGACCATCTATGTGATCGCCCGGATCAAGAACATGCCCAAGGGCAACTGGGCCGGTTGGGGCGAGGTTGGTGCCTCCTTCCGCGAGGCCTTTTGGGGGCTGTTCCTGATCGTGATCATCATGGTCGGCATCTATGGCTACCCCTGGTATTCCGCTGAACTGGGGCTCTACAAGGAAGATGCGATCTTTACCCCAACGGAAGCGGCAGCGGTGGCATCTGTCTATGCCTTCTTTGTTGCTACTTTTGTGTATCGCGACATGGGGCCCCTGGCCGAGACCGCAGAGCGGCCACGGCGTTCTGTGCTGCAGGCGCCCATGGCCTTGCTGACGGTCTGGGGTCACAAGGACACCAAGAAGGCGCTGTTTGATGCTGGCAAGCTGACCGTTACGCTGATGTTCGTAATCGCCAATGCGCTGATCCTGAAGCATGTGCTGACGGATGAGCAGGTGCCGCAGCATATTGCCAATGCGATGCTGTCGGCCGGATTTGGCCCCGTGATGTTCCTGGTGGTGGTCAATGTGATCCTGCTGATTGGGGGGCAGTTCATGGAGCCCTCCGGACTGCTGGTCATCGTGGCACCTCTGGTTTTCCCCATTGCCATTGAGCTGGGCATTGACCCGATCCATCTCGGGATCATCATGGTGGTCAACATGGAAATCGGCATGATTACCCCGCCGGTAGGCCTGAACCTCTTTGTCACCTCCGGGGTGGCGGGTATGCCGATGATGTCGGTGGTTCGGGCAGCCTTGCCCTTCTTGGCTGTGCTCTTTGTCTTCCTGATCATGGTGACCTATATCCCCTGGCTCAGCACATTGATCCCCAATGCACTGATGGGGCCGGAGATCATTACCAATTAGTGCTGTGATCTGAGAGAAAATAAAAACGCCTCGGAAGATCTCCGGGGCGTTTTTTGTGCTGGGGATTGGGGCTCTGCCCCCGCGCCCTTTGGGGCGCTCCCCCGGGATATTTGGGGCCAAATGAAAAGGGGGGATTGCGGTCTCAGCTGGCGTCGAGGGCCTGGATGATGGGGGCGAAATCTGCCGCCTTGAGGCTGGCACCCCCCACCAGGGCGCCATCAACGTTGGAGGTGGCAAAGATTTCGGCAGCATTGCTGGGTTTGACGGAGCCGCCATAGAGCAGGCGGGTGGCCGCGGCCATGTCGGCTCCAAATCTTGTGGCCAGCTCGGCGCGCAGGAAATCATGCACCTCGGCAATTTGTTCCAGGCTGGGGACCTTGCCGGTGCCAATGGCCCAGACTGGCTCATAGGCGATGACGGTATTGGCGCCGGTGGCACCATCAGGTAGAGAGGTGGCAAGCTGAGTGCCAATGACGTGCAGTGTTTCGCCTGCTTCACGTTCTTCCAGGGTTTCGCCCAGGCAGATGACGGCTGTAAGCCCCGCACCCCAGGCAGCGGATGCCTTGGCAGCGACCCCTTCGCTACCCTCACCGTGGTCGGCGCGGCGTTCCGAATGGCCCAGAATGACGGCAGTTGCGCCTGCCTCTTTGAGCATATGGGCTGAGAGGTCACCGGTATGGGCGCCGGAGCTGGCCGCGTGACAGTCCTGGCCACCAATGGCAAGGTGGCTCCCTGATGCGATCTCTGCTGCACGGGACAAAAGCGTGGCGGGGGGGCAGATCAGCAGCTCTGATTTGGCTGCGCCTTGCGCCTGGATCAGGGCCTCAAGCTCTGCCAGGACTGCGCCCGTGCCGTTCATTTTCCAATTGCCCGCTGCCAGTTTCTGCCGCATCTGTCGTTCCCCTGCTCAAAATCTGGCCAAGTGGTAGCACCGCGGATCGGGAGGGGCAATCGGACAAAGAAAGGGCGGGGAAATCCCCGCCTGTCCCGTTATCTAGATTTGCTTTGTTTTACAGGCTTGGGACATCTTTGAAGCTGATGGATTCACCACAGCCGCAGGCCTCGGATACATTGGGGTTGTTGAACTTAAAGCCGCTTTCCAGCAGCGAGGTTTCATAGTCGATCTCGGTGCCAAAGAGGAACATTTGCGCCATCGGTGCAATCAGAACCCTTGCGCCATCCTGCTCGACCACCTCGTCGTTCTTGTCCGCTTCGTCGACATATTCCATGGTATATTCCATGCCTGCACAGCCGCCCTTTTTGACGCCAATGCGCAGGCCTGCATGGCCACCGCTGGTCATCAGCTTGGTAATCTGGGCCGCAGCCTTCGGGGTGATTGTCACAGCCTGTTTGCCGGGAATGCCGAACATGAGTGTCTCCAATGCGCGCGTTACACCCTATCTAGGCGCGCAGGGGCGCAGGCTCAAGAGGCAGTGCAAGGCAAAACGGGCCACAAGGGGATGTGGCCCGTCAAAATTATAGCTCTTATGGCTTTAGAGCGTCTTAAAGCCCCATGCAGTTGGCGTAGTAGGTGACGGTCGCGGGCCAGTCGGAGAAGATGCCCTCTATTTCGACGTCCTGCGCCAGAACGTCGAGGATCTCATAATAGCTCGAGGCATTCTGCACGGCGGGCTGCACGCTTTGGAAGTACCAACCGCCGCCCGTGGTCAGGGGGCCTGAGCGTTCCAGCGTCCAGGTGATCAGCTTGAGCCCGGCGGCTTTGGCCTCGATGGCATAGGCGGAGGGCACCATTTTGCCATCCTCCAGGGTGACCAGGAACCACATGGGCGGGGCGATGTAGTTCACGCCCATATCCGCCAGTTCCTGCATGCTGGGGCTGAAACTAACGGGGTTGCTGGGGTCCAGGGGCACATCGCCATTGTAGCGACCATCCAGATAGACCGCCTGAGCACCAAACGCGGGCTCATTCTCGATCCAGTATTTCACCACTTCGAGATCAAAGCTCTGCACCCAGACGTCCGAGGCGGGGATGCCGACGGATTTGTACTCATTGATCAGCTTTTGCGCGTAGTCCTCCATGGTGAAGCCGTTGAAAGGCATCTGCACCGCTGGCGATTTGAGCTCTGGGGTGAATTTTGTGCCTAAGGATTTGAACAGGGCGATGCTTTCGGCATGGGTCATGGCGGTGGCGCCATCCGCGTATTGGGTGCTGCGCCAGGAGGCAACGCCGCCCTGCGAGGCTGCTGCGGTGGTGGCTGTCTTGTCAAAGCTGTCCATCTTAGGCGCCAGCCTGCGGAACTCGGCCAGGGTGATGTCCGAGCTGCGGCATTCGGCTGTTGCAGGAGTGTCGCCATTGGCCGGAGAGAAGGGGGTGATGCAGGTCTCTGCCAGATCGGTGGTCAGGATATTGGTGGTGGTGTGCAGATCGTTCTGGGCGTGGCGGCAGATCAGCTGCAGATCCTTGGTGAAGGTCACATCACATTCCAGGATGCCCGCGCCCATCTGCGCGGCGGCGGTATTGGACTGCACGGTATGTTCGGGAAACAAGAGCGGCGCGCCGCGGTGGCCGATGGAAAAATCACTACGGGCAGGTGTCTGTGCGGCGCAGGACTGCAGTTTGGATTTCAAATCCCCCTCGGGCAGCAGGTTGATCAAATAGGCCGGGCGCGGACCATAGCTGAGGCCGGCATCTGAGGGCGTTGCGTCAAGCGCCGAGGCGGCAGGCGCCAGGGTGAGGGCGGTCAGCGTAAGGGCAAGTAGGTTGCGCAAGGGAAGTCTCCAAAGAAGTTGATTTTCAAAAGAGAAATCGCGGCGAAAGGTAAAACCTTTGCCGCGATCCGGTGAAGCTTTTGTGACCTCTTTGGCAGGCTTGCGCAGAGCGGTCTTACATGAAGCCCAGCTCGAGACGGGCCTCGTCCGACATCATCTCCATGCCCCAGGGCGGCTCCCAGGTGATTTCGACGTCAACGGATTTGACGCCTGCCACGGGTGAAACCGCATCGACGATCCAGCCCGGCATTTCACCGGCAACCGGGCAGCCGGGCGCGGTGAGGGTCATGATGATCTGCACATCGTTTTCATCATTGATGTCGATGGTGTAGATCAGGCCAAGCTCGTAGATATTGACCGGAATTTCAGGGTCATAGACTGAGCGACAGGCCGCGACAATCTGGTCGAAAAGCGGGTGTTCAACGGAAGACGGCGCAATCAGCGGCGTACCTTCGAGCGGTTCGGAAGCGTTGGTCATGTCGATCCCTGACAGTTAATCCGACTGTTTATATAGGGAAACTGTGGGGGGAGGTCCAGAGGGAGCGAAAGAAAGCCGAGAGTTGGAGCTGGAGGTTCTAGAAACGGACCTCTGTGCTGGTAGCAACAATGGCTGTTCTGTTGGCTTTACTTGAATTCGCTGCACCACTTGGAATGGCGGCTTCCCACGCCGCTAGCTAAAAAGAAAAGGGCAGCGGCTCAACAGAAATTTGACGGGTTTCCCCGTCCAATTGAATTACCAAATCTGTGGCATCATTTCCTATGTCCATCGCGATCATTCCAACACCGATGTTCTTTGAAAATCGGGTGGAAAATACAAATTCGCTCAGGGTACCAACAGCACTCCCGCTCGCGGTTTGCACGTCCAGAGAATGCTGGCAGGTAGGGACAGGCGCACCAGAGATAACAAAGCCAACACGCCTGCGCTTCGCGCCGTCTGTCTTGATTTTCTGAAGGGCTGCTTTCCCGACGAAGTCATCTGCTTTGTCAAAATCAACCAACTTGCCCAAAGAAATTTCGAACGGATTACAGGAGTTCGCTTGCAAACGCCCATCGGCTCCGTATGAAACCAACCCGCTTTCGATACGCTCTAGATCGTTGGGCGCGCCGGGGCGAATTCCGTATGCAGACCCTTTTGCTTTAACTATGTTCCACAGTTCAACGCCACGCGTACCGTCTTGCAGATACAACTCATAGCCACCTTGCTTGGACCAGCCAGACCGCGCCAGCACAAGCGGGATTCCCTGCAGTTCAGTTTGCTTGAAGCCAAAATACGTCAGCTCTTGGACCCAATCGCCAAAGAGATTGGAAACCAGCTCTTTGGCCAATGGTCCTTGGATTGCGAGCGGAGAAACGTCCGGTTCAAACACCTGCACATCCCATTTGCGCTCGGCTGCAATGGCGCTTGCCCACAGCTCTATATCGCTGTCCGCTATAGAGAGCCAAAACCTGTCAGCCGCGAGCTTCAACAAAACCGGATCATTGATCAGCTGGCCTTGGTGGTTACAGATCGGAACGTAGCGTCCTTGGCCAATTTTTGTTTTACTAATATCGCGAGTGGTCAAATATTGAATAAGCCGCACGGCATCTGGCCCAGAAATCTCAACTTGGCGCTGGGCTGCGACATCCCACATCGTGACGCCGTTCATCAGGCTATCATACTCAGCTTCTGGGTTTCCAAAATGAGCCGGGATAAGCATATGATTATAAATAGAGAAGCACGCCACACCATCAGCAACGGTCGCGTCAAAATAGACGGATTTTCGGTTGTTTGGGCCAATGCCTATTTCGAACGCCATGTAATCTCTCCAGTTCGGTTCAGCCGTAGAAGTTTTCCATAGTAGCTATAGGTTTTCTCTGCATGATGTGGTCAAAGATACCAGAAAAATGGCATAATATTGCAGGCTCTCTATGGACTCACTTAACATTCGCATCATTGAGGCGTTGCAAAGGCGCGGAGACATAACAAACGCGGAATTGGCCGAAGTAGTCAATTCGACGCCCTCAACGTGTTTGCGACGGGTTCGAGACCTTCAAAACGCGGGCATTCTGACCAAAAACATCTATCTCGTGGATAGTGCCAAATTAGGGCGCGGCCTGCAGGCAATCATCACAACCACGACCAAAGATTACAATCTCGCGAAGCGAGCGGCGTTCTCCAAGCGCGTTGAGGCAGAACCTGCCATTGCGTATGCGTATGGTGTAACAGGTGAGTTGGACGCGGTGCTTATCGGGAACTTCCATAATATGGTCGAGTATCAAGAGGTCTGCGACCGACTGTTTGACGGCGACGAAAACATAGTCCGATACACGACGCATTTCGTTTCCGAGATCTACAAAAACGACCCCGCGATTCCCTGTGACGTTCTTAGACACCAGAGTTGATCACAGCGAAGTGCAGAAGCCAGAACCGCCGGATCACAGAAATCAGCCCAATTTGGGTTCAATGCGACCGTCCGCTGCAGGCGGGACCCTTGGTTGGTTGTCGGGACGCATGTGACATCTCACAGAGTGACTGCTCTCTCCAACAACACCGACCAGCTGTGATTGGAGAGAGTTGCCAAAGGAACTGCGCAGATATCCTTGAAGAGGCTCTAATCGTTGATATCCGTGTCAAAGGTCTTCACCTGGCCTTTGGGAAGGGCAAAATAGCGGCGCATCAGCAGCCAGGAGATCAGCGACAGGGCCGCAAAGACGAAGATCAGCGCGGGCAGGGCGAGGGCGCCGCTGCCCAGAACCGCAAGCAGGATGCCGCAGGCCAAGGCACCCAGGGCAAAGCCGAGGAAGACAAAACCGGGGGCAAGGACCTCGAGGATGGCAAGCACCAGCGCGGCAGCGCACCAGACCCACCAGAGCTCCCAATAGGCGGCAACCTGTTCCATCATTTGCCACCTTTCAGCAGTTTGAAGGCATCGCCAAAGGCCTCGATTGCATGGGCGGGCAGCACGATGGTCTGTTTGCCCTCGCCATTGCCAAGCGCATTCAGCGCCTCGACCTGTTTCAGGGCCACCTGATACTGCGCCGCCTCGATGCCGTTTTCGCGGATCGCCTTGGCAACCACCTCAGTGGCATAGGCCTCGGCGTCGGCCTGAATGCGGCGGGCTTTGGCGATCTGCTCGGCGGCGTAGAGTTCGGCATCGGCAGACAATTCAACCGCGCGTTTGCTGCCCTCGGCCTCGGTCACCTGGGCGCGACGGGCGCGTTCGGCATTCAGCTGCTGCAACATGGCGTCGCGGGTGGCCTGATCGAGGTTCACGTCCAGGATCTCGGCACGGGTGACTTCGATGCCCCAGTCATCCACGGCATCCTCGACGCTTTCCTGGATTTGGCCGATCAGTTGGGCGCGGTTGGATTGCACCTCGTCCAGGTCCATTTTGCCGATCTCGGCCCGCACAATGCCTGCCACGGTGGTGGCAATGGCGGCATCCACGTCGCGGATGCGGTAGACGGTCTTTTCTGGCTCGGTGATGCGGTAGAAGACCGAGGTGTCGATCTGAACCAGCACGTTGTCCTTGGTGATGGCATCCTGGCTGGCACTGGGCAGTTGGCGCTCCAGAATTGAGATCCTGTGGGCAATGCTGTCCAACAGCGGCACGATGAAATTGATGCCGGGTCCAAGCACCGCATGCAGGCGGCCAAAGCGCTCGACCACATATTTTTCCGATTGGGGAACAATGTGAACGCCTTTGAAGATGATGACGATCAGGAAGATCGCCCCGAGCAGATAGATGGCGTTTTGCGAAATTAGACCAATGAGAAAATCTTCGTTCACCGGAGCCTCCTAGAAATTGTTGTGTACTATTGCATACATATGGGGTCACGCTGGCGTGACTTCAAGATTATGGCTTATGTTATGTATGGTACGCCCGTGGCAGGCTGGCAAGATGGCTTGAGGCTTGTCAAAGGGCGCGTAATCAGGCAAATGCGCCGGGTTCTGCAGTCAAAGGAGAGTAAAATGGCGCCGAAAATCACCTTTGATCTGAAAGCCACAGATGGCAAAGCCCGTACCGGGGTGATTTCCACGCCGCGCGGCGACATCCGTACCCCGGCCTTCATGCCGGTGGGCACAGCCGCCACAGTGAAGGCAATGATGCCTGAAAGCGTGCGCGAGACCGGCGCTGATATCCTGCTGGGCAATACCTATCATTTGATGCTGCGCCCCACGGCAGAACGTATCGACCGGTTGGGGGGGCTGCATAAGTTCATGAATTGGGAGCGCCCCATCCTGACCGACTCTGGCGGCTTTCAGGTGATGTCATTGGCAGGGCTGCGCAAGCTGACGGAAAAGGGTGTCACGTTTAAGTCCCATATCGATGGCTCCAAACATGAGCTGACGCCGGAACGTTCGATGGAAATCCAACAGCTGCTGGGATCTGACATCGTGATGTGTTTTGACGAATGCCCGGCGCTGCCCGCGACCCGTGATCGCATTGCTGAAAGCATGCGCCTGTCGATGCGCTGGGCGGAACGCTCAAAGGAGGCCTTTGGCGATCGACCTGGACATGCGCTCTTTGGCATCATGCAGGGCGGTCTGGAGCAGGATCTGCGCGAGGAAAGCGCCGAGGCGCTGACAAAGATCGGTTTTGACGGCTATGCAGTTGGCGGTCTGGCGGTGGGCGAGGGACAGGAGGCAATGTTTGATTGCCTTGATTATGCGCCCAGTTTCCTGCCCCAGGACAAGCCACGTTACCTGATGGGCGTGGGCAAGCCGGATGACATCGTTGGCGCTGTGGCGCGGGGCATCGACATGATGGACTGCGTGCTGCCGTCGCGCTCGGGGCGCACGGGCCAGGCCTTTACCCGCCACGGCGTGGTCAACATCAAGAACGCCCGCCATGCGGATGATCCGCGCCCGCTGGATGAGAATTGCAGCTGCCCGGCCTGCTCAAAGTACAGCCGCGCCTATCTGCACCATGTGTTCCGCAGCAACGAGATGATCTCGGGCATGTTGCTGACCTGGCACAACCTGCATTACTTCCAGGACATCATGCAGGGCATGCGCGATGCCATCGCTGCAGGCACATTTGAAGCCTGGCAGAAAGACTTCCATGATCAGCGTGCCCAGGGCGATATCGAGCCCCTGTAACCAAACCATCCTGTAAGCCAAACCAATCTGGTATGATTGACTAAAACTAGATGCAGAAAACAGGGCCGTGCGAGAGTGCGGCCCTTATTGCTGCCTTTTTGTTGAAGAACTCTGTGGTTGGTTTTTGGCACATGGAGGTAATGATTATGGTTGATCTAAGCACGCACGATAGGAAACAGGCCTGCCAGAGACCGGAAGGCCTTTCGCCTGCCGCTTTGGGGCTGGCCTGTGCAGTTCTGGTCATCAGTTTGATTTGGGCACGGGGTGGGTTTGCTTATGAGAACTCCGTGAACGCGCAAAATCAGCAGAATATTCTGGATCAAACCGCCACGACGCAGGGAGTCGGCCAGGCAAGCGTCCCGGGCGGAAGCGGGCTGGGCGGGCCTCGGTAACTGCGGTGCAGACCGTCTCGTCGGCTGGATTGGGGGGGGGCAAAGACCGCTGATTTGAGATGAATTTGAGCGGTTCTTCAACTGTCTGACCCCAAGGAGCCGCGGTTTTGCCGCAAAGGGACACTCTGATCGAGGGACAGTTAATCGGTGAATGGAGATGAATGATGAAAAACGTGATTTCTGCAAACTTGGCCCATGTGATCTTTTTTGGCGTCCTGGCCTGCGCCGTGGCCACCATTGGCCTGTTGGACAGCGGCAAGTCAAAACAGGTTGACCTCGCGGAGCTGCCAGCGGTGCAAGGCGCAGCCTCTAACTAAGTAAAGCGGCGGTTACTTGGGGGAGGAGGATTTGGCGCAGCAAAAGGCAGCAGGGTACTACCTGTCTGACCGCGCGGAGTAGCGGAGATTGATTTGCTGCTCTTTTGCCCAAAAGCGCTCTTGTGGTTCGGCAAGGCTGCGGGCAATGTGTCCTCCAACTTTGTTGGGCGACGGTTGAAATATGTTAACCGCTGTACCAGATAAAGACTTCTAAAGAGGAGAGCACCAGAGGTTGCCGAATGTCGGGACCGGGGGCTCTTGCCAAGTAAAGGACCGAGTATGACCGAGCCGCTTAATTCTTCCTATCCTGTACTGCCGCTGCGCGACATTGTGGTCTTCCCGCATATGATCGTGCCGCTGTTTGTGGGCCGGGAAAAATCTGTGCGCGCCCTCGAAGAGGTGATGGCCGATGACAAGCAGATCCTGCTGTCCAGCCAGATTGATCCGGCAGAGGACGAGCCACAGACCGATGGCATCTACCCAACAGGTGTTCTGGCCAATGTACTGCAGCTGCTGAAGCTCCCCGATGGCACCGTAAAGGTGCTGGTCGAAGGCCATGCACGCGTCAAGATCACCAATTTCCTTGAGAACGAGGACTATTTTGAGGCCGGTGCTGAATATCTGACCGAGATTCCCGGCGATGCCACCACCATCGAGGCGCTGGTGCGCACTGTTGGCGATGAGTTTGAGCGCTACGCCAAGGTTCGCAAGAACATCCCCGAAGAGGCTCTGTCGGCGGTTGGTGAAACCACTGAATCTGCCAAACTGGCGGATCTGGTGGCCGGCCATCTCGGTATCGAGGTCGACCGCAAGCAGGAACTGCTGGAAACCCTGTCTGTCAGCGAGAGGCTGGAGAAGGTCTATGGGTTGATGCAGGGCGAAATGTCCGTGCTGCAGGTCGAGAAAAAGATCAAGACCCGCGTCAAGTCCCAGATGGAGAAGACCCAGCGCGAATATTATCTGAATGAGCAAATGAAGGCCATTCAGAAGGAACTGGGCGACGGCGAAGAAGGGGCTGGCGAAATTGCCGAACTGGAAGAGAAAATCGCCGCCACCAAGCTGTCGAAAGAAGCCCGTGAAAAGGCCGATGCCGAGCTGAAGAAACTGAAGAACATGTCGCCCATGTCGGCTGAGGCCACTGTGGTGCGCAACTACCTTGATTGGATGCTGGGCATTCCTTGGGGTGTGAAGTCGCGCGTCAAAAAGGACCTGGGCAAGGCGCAGGAAATCCTGGATGCCGATCACTATGGTCTGGAAAAGGTCAAAGAACGCATCGTTGAATACCTCGCGGTGCAGCAGCGTTCGGCCAAGCTCAAAGGCCCGATCCTCTGCCTTGTGGGCCCTCCCGGCGTTGGTAAAACCTCGCTTGGCAAATCCGTGGCCAAGGCAACCGGGCGTGAGTTCATCCGCATCTCATTGGGCGGCGTGCGCGACGAGTCTGAGATCCGCGGCCACCGTCGGACCTATATCGGCTCGATGCCCGGCAAGATCATTCAGGCGTTGAAGAAGGCCAAGACCACCAATCCGCTGATCCTGCTTGATGAGATTGACAAGATGGGCCAGGATTTCCGCGGTGATCCGGCGTCTGCGATGCTGGAAGTGCTTGATCCGGAACAGAACTCCACCTTTGTGGATCACTATATGGAGGTCGAATATGACCTCTCCAATGTGATGTTCCTGACCACGTCGAACAGCTACAACATGCCTGGGCCGCTGCTGGACCGGATGGAGATCATCCCGCTGTCTGGCTATACCGAGGACGAAAAGCGTGAGATCGCCAAGCAGCACCTGGTCTCCAAGCAGGTCAAGAACCATGGCTTGAAAGCCAAGGAATTTGAGATGAGCGACGACGCGCTGAAGGATATCATCCGCGTCTATACCCGCGAGGCGGGGGTGCGGAACCTGGAGCGCGAAATCGCCAAGGTCGCGCGTAAGTCGCTGACCAAGATTGTCAAAAAGGAAGCTGAGAGCGTCTCGGTGACCTCTGAGAATCTTGATGAATTCCTGGGCGTCGCCAAATACCGCTATGGTCTGGCCGAGAAGGAAGATCAGATCGGTGTTGTCACCGGGCTGGCCTATACTTCGGTCGGAGGTGAGCTGTTGTCGATCGAGGCGCTGCGCCTGCCGGGCAAGGGTCGGATGAAGACCACGGGTAAGCTGGGCGATGTGATGAAAGAATCCATCGAAGCGGCCTCATCCTATGTGCGCTCCATCTCGCCCAAGATCGGGGTGAAGCCGCCGAAGTTCGACAAGTGGGATATCCACGTCCATGTTCCCGAAGGCGCCACCCCCAAGGATGGTCCCTCGGCTGGCCTGGCCATGGTAACCTCAATCGTTTCGGTGCTGACGCAGATCCCGGTCCGCAAGGATATCGCCATGACTGGCGAGGTAACACTGCGCGGCAATGCGTTGGCCATTGGTGGCTTGAAGGAGAAGCTGCTGGCGGCCCTGCGTGGCGGCATCAAGACAGTGCTGATCCCACAGGAAAACGCCAAAGACCTGCCCGAGATCCCGGACAATGTGAAAGAAGGTCTCACCATCATTCCGGTGAGCCATGTTTCCGAAGTTCTGGAGCATGCGTTGGTGAGCCAGCCTGAAGCCATTGAATGGGATGAGGCGGCTGAAGAAGAAGCCGCTGCGGCAAAAGCTGCACTGGAAGCCGGAACGCGAGGCTCTGGCGCCCCGGCGCATTAAGGTCCGGACCTGATTTGCAGGCGCTCCACCGGAGCCCCTGTTCCCCAAAAAAGAAGGCGACCCGAAAGGGCCGCCCTTTTTAGTAGTGTTTTTGTTTTACTCTTTCCGTTCTGGCCCCTTTGCCAAGGGCTCGCTTTTTATGGGTCTACCCGGTTCAGGCGGCGTTTTGCCTTGCCATTTTGGCCAGGACCGTGGTGATGGCTACCGCATCGGGGCTTTGATCTTCCACTTTGGCCTGGTTCAGGATGGAGGCCATGGTCAGATCCAAAGCAGAGAGCTTCTCGGCGACATAGTCTGCGCGGTTGGTGATTTGTTCGATTTCGGTGGCGACATTGATGATACCGCCCCCATTGGCGACAAAATCCGGTGCATATAGAATACCAGCTTTATGCAGGGCCTGTGCATCAGCCGGGCCTGCCAGCTGGTTGTTGGCACCACCACAGACAATTGAGACCTTGAGCTGCGGTATAGTCTGGGCGTTGAGGATGCCGCCAATGGCACAGGGGGCAAAGATATCCGCCTCAACCCCGTAAATCTCATCCGGCGCAACGGCAGTTGCCGCAAATTCGGCGATAGCCTTGTCGATCTGTGCTTGGGTGACATCCGTGACGATCAGCTTGGCTCCGGCTTCGTGCAGATAGCCACAAAGATAATAACCCACATGACCAAGCCCCTGCACCGAAACGGTCAGCCCTGTCAGGTCCTTGCTGCCGCTCTTATGGGCCTGGGCGGTGCGGATGGCGTTGAAAATGCCGCGTGCTGTAATGGGGGAGGGGTCGCCACTGGCAAACTCTCCATCCGCTAGACCCGCAACATAAGGGGTTTCCTGCGCTAGAACGGCCATATCTGCGGGGCTCATGCCCATGTCTTCGGCAGTGTAGTAGCGCCCCTCCAGGCTGTGAATGGCACGGGCAAAGGCACGCAGCAGCTCTGGCGTCTTTTGCGTCGCAGGATCACCAATGATCACCGCCTTGCCGCCGCCAAGCGCCAGACCCGCCGCCGCATTCTTGTAGGTCATGCCCTCGCTCAGGCGTTTGACGTCAACCAGAGCCTCTTCTTCGCTGCCATAGGGGCGCATACGCAGGCCACCTGCCGCCGGACCCAACTGCGTGGAATGCAGCGCGATAAAGCCAACAAGCCCGCAGGCCTTGTCCTCAACGCGGTAGATTTCTTCGTGGGTCGTACTTGCGACGGCGGTGACTGTCATCTGATGGCTCCTCCTGAATGAAGGGCCAGTTTAGCCAAGGCCAACTGAAGGTTTTCGCCAAATTCGCATATCGAACTTTTCTTTTTTGGAGGTTCCGGCTAAAAATTGTGGAAATTTGAAGGAAATCACCATGGACGTAGTGGACCGTAAGATTATTGCCATCTTACAGGCCGAAGGGCGGATCAAGATGGCGGAGCTATCTGAGCGGGTCGGGTTGTCGCCCACCCCCTGTGCACGGCGGGTTGCGATGCTGGAAGAGGCCGGGGTGATCAGCGGCTATTCCGCAAAAGTTGACCAGGCAAAACTGGGCCTGCCGGTGACGATCTTTGTGGAGGTGGAATTGGACAATCAATCCACCGATGCGCTTCAGGCCTTTGAGCGCGCCATAAGCAAGTTTGATCAGGTGATGGAGTGCTACCTGATGACCGGAACCCGCGATATCCTGCTGCGGGTTGTGGCCAAGGATCTGAGCGATTTTGACCGTTTCCTGGAAGAGCGTCTGATGCGGGTTTCCGGAATTCGAAATACCCGCTCCAGTTTTACCCTGCGCACAATGATCGCGCGCAGGGCTCTGCCACGTATTTAACTCGCGCTGCCAGGTGTTGGGTCGGACGGGAGGGCTGACTATGGAAAAGTCACAGGTTAACTTTTTGTTAACCTTGTGGCTGGCCTTCCCCAGAGGGACCGCCTAGCCTGATGCAAGATGATGGATAAGCAAAATCAAATAATTGAGGCGCATCATGAGCAGCAGTAAAACAGGCGGTCGCAAGCCAGCGGTGAGAAAAACCACGGCGCGCAAGACCTTGCCATCAAAATCGGCAACCAAGGCACGACTGGCCGAGACAAAAACGGCCACAACTCCTAAGCAGGCAAACAAAGGATCACCCGCGTTGGATATCTCGGACAAAACAGTTTCCCCTCCCCAGGCTCTGGCGGCAGGGCAGGAGCCCAGCCCGGTTGTTGTCACCGCATCACCGGTGCTCAAGGAGCCGCCCCTGAACAAGCGGGCATTGATCGAAGAAGTGGTTCTGCGTTCTGGGGTGAAGAAAAAAGACGCCAAACCCGTTGTGGAGGCGATGTTGGCCGTTCTTGGTGAGACGGTGGCCTCTGGGCGGGATCTCAACCTCAAACCTTTTGGAAAATTGCATCTGAACCGCAGCGAAACCCGCAGCAATGGCACTGTGCATATCTGTCGGCTGCGTCAGCCTCTGGAGCAACCGCGGGACGGTGCAGAAAGTGCGCAGGATGCGGATATTTCTTCTGACGCCCCTCTTGCGCAGAGTGAGTCCTAACGGTAGTACCCAGCGCAACGGGTGATTAGCTCAGTGGTAGAGCGCTTCGTTCACATCGAAGATGTCAGGAGTTCAAATCTCTTATCACCCACCATTCAACCCCTTGAAAATTATCAATTCCCTTTCTGGGGAAGCGTTTTCTACAAAGTGTTCCTAGGTTCCATGAACCCAAGAACGTTTTAGCGGGCTTTTCGGATCTGAGTGAAATCTAAAATTTTTGCTGCGTCATGAAGGTGACCGGGGGCAAACCTTGCATAGGTTCGATATGTGATGGCTACATTGGAGTGACCCAGGTATTGAGCAACCTTTTCCAATGGAATGCCGTTTGAGACCATGGCCACCGCGCTAGAGTGGCGGATGGTGTGAACTGTGACGTTTACTCAATCAGTCCGGCGTCAGGCAGGGCTGGAGGCAAGACCTCTCATGAACAGACCGCCACCTTCTGGCCAACTTTCTAAAATATTGTGGTTTTTTCTGCGCTTACCTCGGGGGTAACTCGGTGCGAGTGATCGCGACGTCACAACACTATTGTGAGCAAAATATTGACAGTTACAATGGTATAGGTGCTCTAATCGGCCCGATCCTGGGTCAGAACCCGCCAACGTGGAAATCTAATGTTCGCCTTCTTTTTGCAAAGCTTGATTTCCCTTTCGCTGGCAGGTGTTCTGGTCTTTGCGACACTCATTTCTGAGTTTTTGAGAGGGAAAGATCAGGTCCAGAGAGCTCTGATTGGTGTGTTTTTTGGGGTGATTATTGTCTCCCTGAGCATGACCTCCGTTTCAGTTGGACCTCAACAGGTGGTGATGAATGCGATATCCGGGACGCTCCTGTTTGCTGGCTACCTGGGAGGCCCTGTTGGTGCCCTGTTTGCGCCGGTCTGCGCAGTGAGTTACCGGCTCGCGATTGGTGAGCCGATGAGCGGTATTGATACCTTTATGGTGTGTTCTATCCCGCTGCTTGGGTTGGCTGGGAGCTATCTGCCGATCGCCCGGTCATGGTACAGGATTCCACGATCAGCCCTGCTTGCCTTGATGGCTGGTTATGCCCTGTTGTACCTCTTCCCCTTTATCCAGTTGAGCTATTTCTCACCGGTTCCTTTGCAGCTGTCGGCGATCTGGCAGGTCGTTCTCGTTTTCTTTGTAACTGGGGTGATCACCATTCTGATCACCTGGAAGATTTTGGAAGTTGCCACCCGACTTGCTGCGAAAGTAAATAGTTCAAATGAGGTGGCTGAAAACCTCGATCTGGCGATGCGGGTGTCCGGAATGGGGAGATTCCGGAGAAAAAGGGGCGATCCCAGGCCATTTTTTGATGCGGGAATGATGGCGATCTACGGGTTGAACAAATCCGACCTTGTTGGGCAGGGAGAGGAACAGGGGTTAGTGCCGATTTCTGACTGGGAATCCCTTGTCTTTCCTGAAGACTTTCCCGCCATCAAGGCCGAGGCCGAACGGGTATGGCGTGGAGAGCAGCAGGTTGGTCGCGGAGAGTTTCGCATCCGCCGTTCTGATGGTGCGCTGCGCACCATTCGCGCGGTTTGGATTTCGGATTCTCAGAACGGCAGCATTCCAACCCGTGTGTCCGGAGTGCATGTGGATCTCACGGATACGCGGGAGGCTGAAAAGCAGCACCGATCTTCCCAGGGGCGCCTGGCGATGATCGCAGAAGAACTACCAGGCATCGTTCTGGAGATCGATGTGACTGAAAACGAGGAGCGTAAGCTTCTGTATATCAGTCCGAAATGTCAGGAAATTTGGGGCGTTACCGACCAGGAGTTTTACGAGAACCCCGGTTTTCTGTCCGAAATGCATGACCAGGACGATATCGAAAGCTTCATGGAGCTCATCAATCGCCAACGCAAGATCGGACGGCCCTTTGCCCATCGCTATAAGATCACGGCGCGGGATGGCTCAACCCGGTGGCTGGATTTTCATGGTAGTTTTTCTGTCGAAGAGGATGGTCAGACCTTGTTGCGCGCGGTGCAGCTGGATGCGACCCAGCAAGTCCAAGTGCAGGAACAGATGCATCAGGAGCGGGAGATTGCGCGCCGGGCGCAGAAGTTCGAAAGCATTGGCCAGCTGACCGGGGGTGTTGCGCATGATTTCAACAATCTGCTGGCGGTAATCCTGGGCAACTTGGAGCTGCTGCGGGAGGGAGAAGAGCCCGAAAAGCAAAAGGACCTGATTGATACCGCAATCACCGCTTCGTTGCGGGGGGCGGATCTCACCAAGAACATGCTTGCCTTTGCCCGTAAAGCACCACTCACGCCAGTGAAACTGAACCTCAATGACGTGGTGCGCGAGGCAAAAAACTGGATTGGCCGGACCCTGCCCAAAAGTGTGCGGGTTGAGACCTCACTACTTGCGGGCCTCTGGGCGATCGACGCAGACAGATCTTCGCTGGAAAGTGCGCTGCTTAACCTGACCCTTAACGCGCGTGATGCGATGGATGGGAACGGAAGTCTGACAATCGAGACTGCAAACCTGCGGATTGATGAGGATTATATCGACACGCGGGAGGAGGAGCTCGTTCCGGGGCGCTACGTGATGCTGGCGGTGAGTGACACCGGATCAGGAATGGACAAGGAAACCCTGGCTTCCATTTTTGAACCCTTCTTCACCACCAAACCGCCGGGCGTCGGATCGGGGCTTGGCCTGTCGATGACGCTTGGGTTTATGCGTCAGTCGGGCGGCACGGTTCAGGTTTATTCGGAAGTTGGCGAGGGTACGACATTCAAGCTGTACTTCCCGGCTGCTGCGGCTCAGCCAGACCAGCCAACAAAACCCCACTCCGCAAGACTTGATCAGGACGGGGCCGGTCGCAGGCTTTTGCTTGCGGAAGACGAAGAAGAGGTACGCAATATCCTGGTCTCCATCCTGGAGCGCGCAGGTTATCTGGTCACCGCAACGGCCTCTGGAGATGAGGCCTATGCCACCTTCGTAGCGGATCCCACCTTTGATCTGTTGTTGACCGATATCGTCATGCCTGGAAAGTTACAGGGTACCAATCTGGCCAAGGAACTGCGTTTGAAATGGCCGGATTTGCCTGTCATCTTCATGTCGGGTTATGCCAGCGAGGCAACAGTTCACGGCAATGGTTTGCGGCCGGAAGATATCCGTCTGATGAAACCGGTCCAGCGTGCGGATCTTTTGGCCGCTTTGGTCAAGGCCAGGATCAATATCAAAGACCGCAGCTCCTAGCACTAGCGCTTCCCTGATCAATGAGGGAAATGCAGGCTCTCATTCTTAGAGGGGTTTCCAATCTGCACAGCCTGTCTGGTCTCAGGTGATCTCAGTTGAAACAGCAAGGGGCGCAATGATTTCATTGCGCCCCTTACCTCAACTGATGTGTTTCTTCAGCCTATTAGAAATGTGCCGATTTTGTCCCGGCTGGAATGGCCAGCGGTGGTGCAAACTTGGTCAGGTCGATGCCTTCCACTGCGGCTTTGTATTCCTCCATCGTAGGCGTGCGGCCCAGAATGGCGGAGAGAACAACAACCGGGGTCGAAGCCAGCAGCGATTCACCCTTCTTCTCAGCGGTGTCGCCCACGACGCGGCCCTGGAACAGGCGGGTCGAGGTCGCCAAAACGGTATCCCCTTTGGCAGCCTTTTCCTGGTTCCCCATACAGAGGTTACAACCAGGGCGTTCGAGATAGAGAATGTTCTCATACTCGGTGCGGGCCTGGGTTTTGGGGAACAGATCGTCAAAGGTGAAGCCGGAATAGCGCTCCAGGATCTCCCAATCGCCTTCTTCTTTCAGCTCGTCGATGATGTTGTAGGTCGGGGCGGCAACCACCAAAGGTGCTTTGAACTCAACCTTGCCCATAGCCTTTTCAAGGTTTTTGAGCATCTGGGCGACAATTTTCATATCGCCCTTGTGCACCATACAGGAACCAACAAAGCCCAGATCGACGTGCTTGTCGCCGCCATAGTAGGTGATGGGGCGGATGGTGTCGTGGGTATAGCGCTTGGAGACGTCGTCGTTGTTTACATCCGGGTCAGCGATCATCGGCTCGTCGATGGCGCCCAGATCGACAACAACCTCGGCAAAATACTTGGCGCCCTCATCTGGCGTCAAGGCAGGGTTAGCCCCTGATTTGATGTCGGCAATACGGGCGTCTGCCTTGTCGACCAGCCCCTGCAAGAGCTTGGCTGCATTGTCCATGCCCTTGTCGATCATGATCTGGATACGGCCCTTGGCCAGCTCCAGCGAGCCGATCAGGGTCTCGTCATTGGAGATACAGATCGAGGCCTTGGCCTTCATCTCGGCGGTCCAGTCGGTGAAGGTAAAGGCCTGATCGGCCAGCAGGGTGCCGATATGCACTTCGATGATGCGGCCCTGGAAGACGTTATCGCCGTGCTGATCCAGCATCTGCGCCTGGGTGGCATGGACTACGTCGCGGAAATCAAGGTGCTGGGCCATTTCGCCCTTGAAGGTCACCTTGACCGATTCAGGGATCGGCATGGAGGCTTCACCAGTGGCCAGGGCCAGGGCAACGGTACCGGAGTCGGCGCCAAAGGCGACGCCTTTGGACATGCGGGTGTGGCTGTCGCCACCGATGATGACGTCCCAGTCATCCACGGTGATGTCGTTCAGCACCTTGTGGATCACGTCGGTCATCGCGTGATACTGGTCCTTGGGGTCACGCGCAGTGATCAGGCCAAAGTCATTCATGAATTTCATCAGCTTGGGGATATTGGCCTGAGCCTTTTTGTCCCACACAGATGCGGTGTGACAGCCAGACTGATAGCCTATGTCGACGGAGGGCGAGATCACGGTTGCCGCCATGGCTTCCAGTTCCTGCGCCGTCATTGGGCCGGTGGTGTCCTGCGAACCGACCACGTTGACCTTGACGCGCACGTCGGAACCGGCATGCAGGGTGGCGCCCGGTGTGGTGCCCAAAGCGTTGCGGTTGAAGATCTTTTCAACAGCGGTCAGACCCTGACCCTCGGCGGTGATTTCCTTGGAGGGGGCATAGGCTGATTTCAGTTCCTGACCCAGGGCTTCGGCGGCAAATGTCTGCAGCTTTTTGCCAAAGACCACGGCGTAGGAGCCACCGGCCTTCATGAATTCCACCTTCTGCGGGGTGAAGGCGGCGGCGACGCTTTTCAGCTCTTTGCCAGTCGCATCATGCAGGGTTTTGGTTTTGGAGTTGATGGTCAGCACGGTGCCGGTGGCCACGGAATAGGCCTCTTCCAGGATCGCTTCGCCATCCTCGTCTTCCATGACGTTGCCGTCGGCGTCCAATTTCTTGACCCAGTTGTCCAGATCAATGCCGATGCCGCCGGTCACGCCAACGGTGGTCAGGAAGATCGGCGAAATGCCGTTGGTGCCGGCCACAACGGGGGCGATGTTGATGAAAGGCACATAGGGCGAGGCTTTCTTGCCGGTCCAGAGCGCCACGTTGTTGACGCCGGACATCCGGCTGGAGCCCACACCCATGGTGCCTTTTTCCGCAATCAGCATGACACGTGCATCGGGGTGCTGTTTTTGCAGATCCTGGATTTCCGCCTGGGCCTCGGGGGTGATCATGCACTGGCCGTGCAATTCGCGGTCCGCGCGCGAGTGCGCCTCGGCACCGGGCGACAGAAGGTCAGTCGAGATGTCGCCGATCCCGGCGATATAGGTCACAACCTTGATTTCTTCTTGAACTTCGGGAAGCTTGGTGAAGAATTCAGCCTGTGCATAGCTTTCCAGAATACCCTTGGCCATGGCATTGCCATCGGCAAGGGCAGCTGCCAGACGGTCAGTGTCTGCCTCATAGAGGAAGACCTGGGTTTTTAGCACTTCGGCGGCCTGCGCGGCAGTATCTGCATTGTCACCCAATGCCAGATCCAGCAGAACCTCGACGGAGGGGCCGCCCTTCATGTGGGACAGCAGCTCAAAGGCAAAGGTTGGGGTGATTTCGGCAACCTCGGCTTGACCCAGAATGATCTCTTTCAGGAACTTGGCCTTTACACCCGCGGCGCTGGTGGTGCCGGGCAGGGTGTTATAGATGAAGAAGTTAAGCGAAGCCTCGCGGTTTGCATTGCCTGCATCCTTGATCTGCGCGATCAGCTCGGCAACCAGGTCAGCCCCGTCGATGGGCTTGGGGTGCAGGCCCTGCTCTTTACGCGTTTCAATCTCTGCTAGGTAGTCAGTGTACAAGGTCATGGTTTTCCCGCCGATTTAGTGTTGCACGTGAGCTTGAACGACGGGTGTCAGAATAGGTCTGGCGAGTCGGAACAAGCTGGTTGTATGCGATGGTATACTTGTTGGGGCGGATATGCAATATGCCCGCCTTTGAGTTTGCTGGTTTGGCCGTTCACTTTTGTGAATACCTTATGGTCTGCGCCACATTACTTCGCGTGTCGCGGCGCAGGCTAGATCATCAAAGTTACCGTCGGACTAAACACGGATTCACGACGCTGGCAATAAAAGCCGCAGCCATCAGGCTGCGGCACTTTTGTTTTGGTTGATGTCTTGGCTGTGTCAGACCTATCCGGTGTTGTCCGGGCACTACCGGAGCAACAACGGAGCATGGGTCTGGGATTAAAAATCCTGCCAGGTATCACTCCCGGTTTTGAGCAGGGGCGCATCGGGGGCTTCAGTCTCTACATTTGCTTGTGCTGGTTTGCCTTGTTTAGGGCGCGGCTGGAGAGCCTCTACCCGGGGCGTGGCGGTGGCCCCTGAGAGAGAGAAACGGGCAACAAGTTTGGCCATCTTGTCAGCATCAGAGTGCAGCAGGTGTCCTGCGGCGGTCGCTTCTTCAACCATGGCGGCGTTTTGCTGGGTTACCCTATCCAGCTGGATCACCCCGGTGTTGATTTCACCCAACCCAGTTGCCTGCTCTTCTGCGCTGGAGGCAATGGTTGTCACCAGTTTGGAAATCTCATTGACACGGTCAGTGATACTGCCAAGCGCTTCGCCAGCTTTGCCGACCAGATTTACGCCCCGCTCTACTTGGTTTGAGCTGTCCTGGATCAGAGCTTTGATTTCGGTCGCAGCATCTGCCGAGCGCTGTGCCAGGCCTCTCACTTCGGAGGCGACAACGGCAAAGCCACGCCCGGATTCGCCTGCTCTTGCGGCCTCGACACCGGCATTCAGCGCCAGCAGGTTGGTCTGAAAGGCGATATCGTCGATGACGCCGATGATCTGTGAAATCTGGCTGGAAGACTGTTCAATTTCGGTCATGGCAGAAACGGCGTTCTGGACCACTTTGCCGCTGGTTTCGGCCTCAGACCGGGCACCCGTCATCGCGCCCTCGACATTTTTGGCCCCATCCGCAGCAGATTTGACTGCGGCTGTCAGCTGTTCCAGCGCGGCAGCGGTTTCTTCCAGTGTTGCAGCCTGGCTTTCTGTCCGGGTTGACAGATCATCAGCCGCCTGGCTGATTTCTGAGGCGCCGTTGGCGATACTGCCCGTTGCCGTGATCACCTGTGAAATAGTGTCTTTGAGGGTCACCAGTGTCGAATTGAAGCTGGCGCGCAGGCTTTCATATTCGTCAGGAAAGGCCTCGGAGATTTCACAATCCAGATCGCGGTCTGCCAGCTGACCCAGGTGTTGCTCCAGGATTCCAACAACCGCCCCCCGTTCGGCCACTCTGCTTGCTTCGATTTCGGCCAGCTTCTGCTCTGCTTCCAGCAGGGCCACGCGGGTCACTTCCATTGCGCGACTTAACTCTCCGACTTCGTTTTTGCGTTCCAGATTAGAGGGTTGGAAGTCAAACTCCTTGCGTGACAATCGCCCCAAATCTCGTTGCAGCGCGCCAAATTGCTTGGTGAAGGTCAGGATCAAGCCAAGACCCATCAGGGCACTGGAGAGCAGAGCAATTGCCACGCCAATTGCGGTAACAATCAACGACCGAGAGGCACTGGTGGCTTCAAGCTGTGCGATCACGGTCATTCTCGCGGCAATCTGGTCTTCTGCCCCGCGCAAAACGCTGATCCAGCTGGTGGCAAGCTGGAACCAATCTGGCGCGCTGAGGGCAGGCAAATCGCCCATGGGACCGGCCAGGGCGATCTGTTGACGAATGGTCTCTATGCCGGTCTCTTGTAGCTTGCTCTCCAGGTCGAGCCCGGGAACGAGCCTGTTCAATGAGAGGTCAGCCAGAGCCAACAGGCGGGTTTCATTGGCGCCCATCGCAAGGAAATTCTGATAGAGAGGAAGGGAAAACCCACCCTTGCCGATGCCAGCTGCCCCTGCCGCACGCTGCAGGCCTGCGGATTCTTTGGCATAGGAGAGCGCGGAGAGGCCGCCACCAAGCTGGGCGAGGGTGGTGTTTTGTTGTTCGATCAGTTGATTGCTGACCAGCGTGAGCCCCTTGGTGATGATGCCAGTATAGAACCGCGCCATATCTGGGAGTGCCAAGCTTTGACTGGTAACTTTAGAGCGGGTGTCTTGCAAATTCGTCAGCTCAGCCAGTGCTGTTGCGTTGTCGGCAGTGATCGCCGCCAGGGCCTGATCCACCATGACGCGGGTCTGGGGCAGGTCCTGCGCCATGTTTTTCCCACCAGAGGCCAGAAAGGCGGCTGATTGGCCGCGTTCCACCTGAAGGTGATGAATGAGTGTGATAAGCTTCAGGGAAGTCTCAACCGAGGCTTGAGTGGTCTGGGCATTGTCTAACCTCTGCCAATCCTTGACCCCTATGAGGCCACCTAGCCCCATTAGGGCCATCAGGGGTATGGCTATCAGAGCCAGAATTTGAAACCGGAGAGTCATCAGGATACACCTACGTTTTGACTTACTGTAAATTTCTAGACTTCTCGCGCGTTTCCAGTGGCAATATCGTTGTGATACTTTAAGAGCGTATTACGAACCTGTGGTCGGCGAGCGATTTTTGCTCTTTTTTGAAGGCGAATTTTTAGAAAAAATGACCGGGTTGGCCATATTTGGCAAAACCACCAAGGGTGGAAGCGCAATGGCTCCAAAATCCCATCCGTTGATTCGGTGTGACCGTGGAAGCAGGTGGTGGGTATAGGTTTCTGGTGAAGAATGGGTTTTCAGATAGCCGGGTATGGCTCGGTCAAAAAAGGGGCAGGCTGGAAGATCGTTTTCAACCCAGCCGGGCAGGGTAGTGATTGATCGAAAGCTCTATTTACGCTTCGCAAACCGATGGCGCAGACTGGCGGCGTGCAAGAGATCGCAGAGCCCGCTTTGCCTCTTGTCTGTCATGACGGAACCTTTACCACTGGTCTGACAAATGCCACCGATAGTGACAGGATCAGCTGAACCTCTAGGAGATACACGACATTAGACTTTCCCGCTTTGACCCGCAGGGAGGTGAAAACCAGGTCTTCTGGATGTAGATGGCATGATCCGTGATCTATCTAGGGCGGTCGGGGACATCACTGGCGATGTGCGCAGCAACAGTCAGTTGCAGGCGTGCGGGCATTTGATCCTGTCAGCGTGCCTCTGGTCGAGGAGGTCCTGGATCATGTCGCGGGCTATTGCGTGGTGAATGACCTGCCAGAGAGGGGTTTTCAGATCCACTGCTCTGGGCAGCGGGTCAAAAGTAAATCCTGGGATACATTTGGCCTATCGGCCCCTGGCTGGTCACAGGCGACAAGTTGCCCAATCCACAGGATCTGGATATGTACTTCGAGGTGAACGGGCGTCGCCATCAGACCGACTCCACCCGGACGTTGCATTTTGACAGTGACCACTTTCATCTCGCCTCTATCGCAGTTCATGAACCTGCAGCCTGGCGATGTGATCTAAACCGAGATACCTCCTGGCGTTGGCATAGGGCAACGCCAGGAGGTCTATCTCAAACCCGGGGACCCTATGGAATTCGGGATTCAGGGGCTGGGGGTGCAAAGGGGCTTTGTAGCGCAAACCGCGTGAGGACCAGACTTCCCCTTACCCTGGGCGGACTTATCCTAGGGCTCTGTGACAGGTATGCCGATTGCCGTGTAACGGTTGAGGAATGAGACCTTTTCCGCCATTGGTCCGAGGACAATGGTCGAATGATGCGGATTTTGATCTCCGCAACCTGCATTTCGAAGTCCCTTGCCATGAGCGATTGACCGAGACGTTTCACACAATGCATCCGCTGCCCGGCAGGGTTATGCGTAGCGTGATCCCGAGAGGGTCGTTTCGACGCGGCTTCGGCGGTGGTATCCGGTCAATTTTCGACACAGCGCCCAGCCCAGGTACTTTGATGCGCGCACAGCTTCGTTTCTGGCGATGGCACCAGCGCTCGTCGGCTTCCAGGGCTTGGCGTTTTTGCGCGGTGGTATGATGGCGTCAGCACCACCTACGGCAATCGCCTCGTGGCATTTGCGGGTGTCATAGGCCCCCCCCACCGTGACTGATCCGAGCTTGTGGTCGGGCGGGATTTGATCCAGCAGGTCTGGTAGCATGGGCGCATCTCCCACATTTCTGGTCGTGACCTCGACGGCTCGAACCTCCAATGTTTCCTCGTCGATCCCCCTCTCGGGATCATGCAATGCATGACCCTGCCGGGCAGTGAATGTGTATCTTGCGCCAGATACGCCGTTTCGAACCTCCGTGCTTGCCAGCGATCCACGACGCTTCAATGCCGTGTTGTAGGTCGACCAGTTCGTGGTCTTGTACTTCGTAGGTGTCCAACTGCTCATGGCCTCCAGCTATCATGCTGGATTCACGGCGTGAATCCTCTTAACCCATTTGCGCAACAAAGCCTGATCAAGGTCTTGTGCGATGCGTGATAGCCTCCAGCTTGGGGCTGCAACGCCGCAGGGCAGCTATGAGCCCAAGATGGTCAATGCCGCGACAGCAGAATTGGGGTCACCGAGTGAAAAGAAGACCTTCGTGATCCCTGATGACGTATTTGTTTGTGGGGATGAGCATATTGCCCACGAGGGCAGGGGTATTCCCCGCGTTGATAGGTCTGGGGCAGTGGCGCTTCTATATGAGACTGCCTGTCTGTGTGGTCCCAGTAAAGATACCGGTTTGTCCGGACCTAGGGGGAGCTATTTTACCAACGCGCGCAGCAGGTCCTGGCGTTCAATTGGTTTAGCAAGGCAGGGGTCGCCCTGTTCACGCAGATCGGCGGGAAAGGCGGTTTCGTCTGCATATCCGGACATGAATATGATTTTTAGGTCCGGCACCTGTTTGCGGAGTGCAACGCCAAGGGCGGGCCCTTGCAAGGTTCCGGGCATCACAACATCCGTCACCAGAAGGTCAAACCGGGGATCTGCCTCAAACAGCTCGAGCGCGGCGTCGCCCGTCGCCGCCGTTGTTACCTCACAGCCGGCCCGCTGCAGCATTGCAGCAACCACATTGCGCACCTCTGGTTCGTCTTCGACCACCAACACACGGTGTTGCGTCATTGCGGGCAGATCTTGGGATGGGCTGGTGGTGCGCACGGCCTCTGCCCGCATCTTGGGCGCTTTGAAAAACAGTTTGAACGTTGCTCCGTTGCCCGGCTCCGAGCTGACCCGCAGCGTGCCGCCGGATTGGCGCATGAACCCATCGATCATCGACAGCCCCAGGCCGGATCCCGCCCCTGGGGGCTTGGTGGTGAAAAAGGGGTCAAATATATGCGACAGATTGTCGGGCGAGATCCCAGTGCCGGTGTCCGTGACGGTGAGCACGACATAGTTTCCTGGCTCCAGCTCTGGGAAGGTCTCGTCGCACTGATCCGGGTCAAGACAGGTGTTTTTGGTTTCGATTGTCAAGGTCCCGCCATCCACCATGGCATCACGCGCATTCAACAGCAGGTTCAAAAGTGCGCTTTCGGTTGATGTCGGATCCGCACGCACCTGTTTCAACCCCACAGCCAGCCTGGTCTCGAGCTTGATCGTGGCGGGGAGGGCGCGTCCCGCCCAGTCTTCCATCTCTTTGACCAGTGTGTTCAGATCGACCATCTGGGGTTCCAATCGCGCCTTGCGCGCGAAGGAGAGCATGTTCTTGATCAGGTCCGCGCCGCGGCTGGTTGCCCCAAGGCTGGCGTCAATCAGCCGCAGTTGTGCGGTCTCGCGCACATCGTCGCGCAGCAGTTCCAAATTGCCCATGATGATGGCCAGAAGGTTATTGAAATCATGGGCAAAGCCGCCGGTCAACTTGCCAATGGCATCCAACCGTTGGGCCTTTTGAAACTGGGCCTCGGCAGCCTTCCATTCCGTGATGTCATCCACCGAAACCAGTACCTGCTGCCAATTGTCCCTGGAGGCTTTTGGCAAAATAAACCGAACCCGCGTTTGGATTAGGACACCATCATGCGTGGTGTCTTTGGCCTCGTATTGGGTTTCGCGTTCTCCGCAAAACAAGGCGATCATCCCGCCAATGCACCCAGCCAGTTCTTCAGGTTCCGCATCACAGCCCCGCATTTCGGCTTCGAATTCGGCCATTGAGGCGGAACCATAAAGCTTGAGCATGGCGTCGGAGGCATTGCGGATTTTGGTCGCATCATAGAGCTGCAGAGCGATCTCCGGATGCGCATCCACATGGGCCTGTAACGCTGTGGCGTCGCCGTCGATGCCCAGCCCTTTCAGGATCGCATAAACTGCGCTCCAGTCCTCTTCGTGAAAAGGCACCGGTGAATTCTGGAACAGCTCACGATAGCGATCCGCACCTTCCTGCTGCGCCTGTTCGGCCTCTTTCTGTTCCGTGATATCAACTATGATCGAAATGAACCCGCCATTGCTGGCCGGATGTTCGGTCATTGTGACCCAACGACCTGTGCTTTGCCGGTGCGTCCAGACCTTCTGGTGTTTGCCCGGCGCGTCCAGCCGTTCTGTCAGGTAGCTGTGCACATCCGGAAATCCGCTGGCTGGTGCCACGGTTTCGGCGGAATTTCGAATGAGTGTTTCAAAAGGCAGCCCCTTGCGAACCAAATGCACGCTGGTGGGCAGCATGGCGCGATATCGTTGGTTGAACCGCGTCAACTGGCCGTTAGCGTCGTAAAAAGCAAAGCCCAAAGGCAGCGCTTCGACGCCGACCTCCAGCAACTGCTCGTGTTCCGCAAGTTCACGAGTCTTGTCGCGGCGATAAGCCCAAAATCCCCCCGCAAGACCGCCAAAACCCAGGCCGATCAGCGACGGTATGACATATTGCACGATGGGCAAGACGACCTGATGCTGCACAGTTGCGATGATCAGCGTTACCACCATGCCGAACATGGCCCCCATGATCACAGTCAGGACTTGTTCGGTGCTTGCGTCAGTGGCCCTGCAAAAGCGGTTGCGCCAATTTGTGGTTTTCATCTTTTGATCACCCGATCTAACAATTTTATCCGAAACGAGCTCAGCACTTGTGACCATTACAATGGGCCATTTCAGGATGCGGGCTTGTACGGTGAAAGACAATATTGAATTTGAACCGGCGCCCAGCTTGGCTGTTGCCATAGTGATGGCGTAGAACTTGTCACGCGCACCAAAGTGGAAAGCCTGCTGGAAGATGATCAGAGGGTTAGTACCGCCCAAGGCATCAAGGTTGCGCAGAACCTGCCCTCATCAGAGGCGCAGGGCAATGCCCAGATCTTTGTCGATGGCTTCGGCTTTGTAGCGCAAATCGCGTGAGGGCCAGACTTCCCCTTTGTAGCCATTGATCCAAGTTTCACCCAGCCCCTTGAGCACGGCAGAGATGTTCTGATGCTTGAACTCGATTGAACCCTTGGATCGACCGACCAGCTTTTGTAAGGCGCGGTTGTGGGCAGCCTTGTTGTATCTGTTGCCTGCTAACTCATCAGAAAGCATAGAGAAATAGTCCGCTACGATAGCGTCGTTTTCCAGATCTGACCATTCTTCACTGCTCATTGTGCCAAGCTATGTGAACAAGTTTCTGATGTCACGCAGTGAGTGTTTTTCAGACGGTCGTGTAAGCCAGCTGTAAACCGAGCCATTCAAGGCCAAGTTATCCAAGAGTAAATTATTGCGCTGCCAGTGCTTGAAGTCACTTGGGGCCGCTTACAAACATTTGAGTCATCGAACGATAACAATTACGATCACTATCACGATGATTAGGGAGATGATTAGGGAAAGGCCGGGTAGGCCGATGGAATTTAGCATTGTGGCTTTTTTCACGGGGTAGGGCAAAACACCTGCTCATTTAGCTACCAAACAGGTCTAGTAAGACTTACCAGTGCCTGCGAACTGGCATGTTCTTGTGTCTCTCAAATCGGAACAGAACAAAAACAGAATGTTTGGACGCCTACAGGGGCGGCGGTCAACTTTTGTCTAAGTGACTGTTTTAAATGGAGGCGAGTACCGGAATCGAACCGGTGTACGCGGATTTGCAATCCGCTGCGTCACCACTCCGCCAACTCGCCTTTTCAAAGACTTAACCGTGGCGGGTGGTGTCCTGCCACACTGTCTGTCGCACGTTTTAATTTTCTTCGCGGGTGTGCGCAACCCCCAAAGTGGCTCTTTTTGCCTGTGCAGTCCTTGCTCTCAGTTTCTGTCTTTCAGCGCGCGTATAGTGTTGAACCATCTTGATACTTTGACCAGTTACGGCGGCAATTTGTTCATCGCTACAGCCCGCTCTGAGTAGTTCGGTTGCTGCTGTATAGCGAATAGCATGGTTGTCGAATTTCTGGGCGCCGACCTGTTTTCGGGCTTCTCGCTTAGCCTCTGCAGCGCCACGATAGGCCCAGGGGCCGGGCTGCTTTGTTTTGGTCATGTCCTTTTGAAGGATGAACAACCCCTTGTGATCCGTTTCGGCTGCATCCCAAATCGCTCGGTGGACGCTTAAGGCCTCTGATAGCTCCCTGGTGACGGGGATCAAAAGGCTTTTCTTGGTCTTGTTTTGCTTTACCCAGATGTCAGACCCGACCAGATGGGACCAGTGCATTTCAAGACAGTCTCCGATCCGTTGGCCGGTCCCAAGCATCAGTTCGAACAACATGCGTTCGCGCGTTTGAAAAGGGTATGCGTTCCGAAAGATCTCTATCAGTTTGGGCGGCCAAGGCTCTCTCTCAATCGAATCCACGCTAAGGCTGTTGATCCCATCGGAGGCAAAGCGGCGCTCGAGGCGCCCCAGTCGGAAATAGTACAACAGCAAGAAACAGCGGGCCGAGAAGCGCACGCACCTGGGAGGGGGGCTTTGAAAGTCTGGAACCTTTCAAGCTGAAACCGGCGTGGGTAATCAGATTTTTTCGCGCGCAAATTTTAAGGGGGGGGACATCTCACTGGAGGTGAACGTCCTGACCTAGAATTCTTCTTCTAGCCCAAACTAGACATTCGCTCAGTATCCGGGGCAATCCAAACGTCTGTCTAAGTTGGGCGGAAACCGGACGTTCTCTGCGATGCGGATTTTTGGTACAAAATGTCCAAATTTGACATCGTTGAAGCGAGACAAAGATTGAAGTCGATCTTGTTAATATAGTTTTTCTGGATCGGCAAATCGCCTGAATAAGTCCGGCATCAGCGCTTAAGAGTTTATAAAGAGTTGCACATGCTCCTAGACCAACCCGGAGATGTTCTTCAAATGAGAAAGGATATCCTCAACGCCCTCGCCCTGCTTAAGGTTTGCAAAGACAAATGGGCGCTGCTCGCGCGTCGTTTTGGCATCTGTTTGCATGACCTCTAAAGATGCGCCCACATGCGGGGCCAGATCGATCTTGTTAATCACCAGAATATCTGACCGCGTGAGCGCTGGCCCGCCCTTCCGAGGAATTTCTTCTCCTGCAGCCACGTCAATTACATAGATCGTCAGATCGGCGAGTTCCGGGCTGAAGGTCGCAGAGAGGTTGTCACCGCCGCTTTCAATAAGAATTATCTCGATATCCGAGTGGCGCTCCTGCATCTCAGCCACCGCTGCAAGGTTAATCGATGCATCCTCGCGGATGGCCGTGTGAGGGCAACCGCCTGTTTCCACACCGATAATTCGATCTTGCGGCAGAATTTGCATGCGCATCAACGCCTCTGCATCTTCCTGCGTGTAAATGTCATTGGTGATCACACCAATCGAATGCTGATCCTTCAATGCCTCAGACAGACGCGCGGTCAAAGTGGTTTTGCCTGCGCCAACCGGGCCGCCAATCCCAACACGCAGCGGGCCATTCATTTGGGTCATGATTGAAATATCCTTGGTTGAAGCGTTTCGTGGCGCATGGCCGCGATGTCAGAGAGAAAAGCGCTGGAAGAGATATCGTCCAAGCCTTGCTGCACAGTCTGCGCCGAGATCTCAATGTAATCCATATTCAGGCGCGACAGAATGGCCTGTGCATCCGTCTGCCCCAAGGGCATCAATCGCTGAGCTGCTGAAACGAGATTGCCCAGAAAGGCCTGCAGGTAGAGGGTGACAACCAGGTCTATCGGCAGTTCAGACAAACGCGCCGCCCGGCCCAGCGCGATAGGGAGTTGCAAGGCGGGTAACGTGAGCGACCAGACTTCGGACACCACGCGCGCAAAGGCCTGCCCTTGCCGTTCCGCTTCCCGCAGACGTTCAAACGACGCTGCATAGGCGCGACATTGAGTGTTCATCTGTTCGATCTCTGCTGCGGTTTCAGCGTCATGCGCCAAACGAATCCAAACAGCGTCAGAATGTGCAGATCCGTGTCGCAGAATAACCTCAAGCCAGTCTTGCAGATCAGAAGGCCCGGCAATCCAACCACTGTGGATCGCCTGCTCTAATCCATGCGAATAGGCAAATGACCCGAGAGGAAACGCTGGTGACAGCCATTGCGTTAATGTTAGGAGCTTTGCGTTACTCAACATGGGAATGATCATGTGCGGAATGGCCGTGTTCATGCGAATGGGTCCGACCATGCCCATAAGCCCCGCCTTCTGGCGTAAAGGGCTCCACCGCCTCGGCCACCTGAGCACCGAGATGCGCGAGCATGTGCTTGATCACCGGATCATTTTGGATCAATAGCCGACTGGCCTCAATCTGACACGGCGTGTGGCGATTGCCGATGTGCCACGCCAGACGCGGCAGGTTATTTCCAGTAACAACCAATACCTCTTCTGATGCGGCACGCACTTCAATCAAACGACCATCTGACAGTTCCAAGGCATCACCCTGATCCAAAGACTCTGTTTTCTCAAGATCAATGACAAAGGATGTCCCACCGTCCGTTTCCAAACGCTTGCGTCGCAAAAACCGCCCGCCATAAGACAGGGTGACTGTATCAAAGTGATCTGCATGGGAATGCCGGTGCAGGGATTGAGCCAGTGGCAACATGATCATAAACCTCAGTATAAAAAGTAGCGCTGCGCCATCGGCAGCTCTGTCGCCGGCTGGCAGGTCAGCAATTCGCCGTCTGCGCGGACTTCATAGGTTTCGGGGTTCACTTCGACCTTTGGGGTGGCGGTGTTCAGCTTTAGATCGGACTTGCCAATGTTGCGCGTGTTGCTCACAGCAAGCGTTGATTTTGCAAGGCCCAGCGCGTCACCTATGCCCTCGGCCTGTGCGGCTTCGGACACAAAGGTCACAGCAGAATTTTCCAAAGAACGACCATAAGCGCCAAACATCGGACGAGAATAAACCGGCTGAGGCGTCGGAATGGACGCGTTCGGATCCCCCATCTGTGCCATGGCAATGGTTCCGCCCAGCAAGACCATCTCTGGCTTTACGCCAAAGAAGGCAGGGTCCCACAATACCAGATCCGCGCGTTTGCCTTCCTCGACAGAGCCAATTTCCTGGCTCAGCCCATGCGCAATGGCCGGATTGATCGTGTATTTCGCAACATAGCGGCGAACACGGAAGTTATCATTGTCTCCCGTCTCCTCTGCCAAACGCCCACGCTGTTTCTTCATTTTATCAGCGGTTTGCCAGGTGCGGATCAGCACCTCGCCAACGCGGCCCATGGCTTGGCTGTCTGACGCGATGATCGAAAACGCGCCCATGTCATGCAGGATATCCTCAGCCGCGATGGTTTCGCGCCGGATACGGCTTTCTGCAAAGGCCACGTCCTCTGGGATTGATTTGTCCAAGTGGTGGCAAACCATCAACATGTCCAAATGCTCTTCAATAGTGTTGACCGTGAAGGGACGCGTTGGGTTTGTTGACGACGGCAATACATGTTCTTCGCCGCAGATTTTGATGATGTCTGGCGCGTGACCACCACCAGCCCCTTCGGTGTGGAAGGCGTGAATGGTGCGGCCCTTCATGGCAGCGACTGTGTTTTCCACAAAACCAGACTCGTTCAACGTGTCCGTATGGATCATCACCTGCACATCCATGGCGTCTGCAACAGAGAGACAGCAGTCAATCGCCGCAGGCGTGGTGCCCCAGTCTTCATGCAGCTTCATCGCGCAGGCGCCGGCCTTAATCTGTTCTTCCAAAGCGGCGGGCAGCGAAGCGTTGCCTTTGCCCGCAAAGGCCAGGTTCATCGGGAAGGCATCTGCCGCCTGCATCATGCGGCCAATGTGCCAAGCACCGGGGGTACAGGTGGTGGCCAAAGTGCCATGCGCTGGCCCGGTGCCTCCGCCCAGCATGGTGGTAAGACCCGAGTGCAATGCGTCTTCGATCTGCTGTGGACAAATGAAGTGGATGTGGCTGTCAAAACCACCGGCTGTCAGAATGCGACCTTCGCCAGCAATGGCTTCGGTGCCGGGGCCAACGATGATATTCACTCCCGGTTGCGTGTCTGGGTTGCCAGCTTTACCGATCTTGTGAATGCGCCCGTCGCGCAGCCCGATGTCAGCTTTAAAAACGCCGGTATGATCCACGATCAGCGCATTGGTGATGACGGTATCAACGGCCCCTTCTGCACGCGTGGTCTGAGCTTGGCCCATGCCATCTCGGATGACTTTCCCGCCACCAAATTTCACTTCTTCCCCGTAAGGGCCGGTCAGGTCGCGTTCGACTTCGATGATCAAATCAGTGTCTGCCAAGCGGACCTTGTCACCCACTGTTGGTCCAAACATTGCCGCATAATCGGATCGTTTGATGGTTGCTGGCATTAGAGCGCCCCCATAACTTTTTGATTAAACCCAAAGACTTTGCGAGCGCCGGAAATTGGGATCAGTTGTACTTCGCGGCGTTGGCCTGGTTCAAAACGCACAGCGGTCCCAGCGGCGATGTCCAGACGCATGCCGTATGCAGCGACACGGTCGAACTCCAAACCTGGATTTGTCTCAGCAAAATGGTAGTGGCTGCCGACCTGCACGGGGCGATCGCCGGTGTTGGCAACCATCAATGTGATCGCCTCAGGCCCTTCGTTCAGAACCAACTCGCCTTGGGCAGCAAATACCTCTCCCGGGATCATGACCGCTGCTTCGCAGGTTTGCGGATCAAATGGTTGGCGGCAGCGATAATTAAACACGTGCCGATCAACGCGGCCCCAGCGATCCAGTTTCCGGAACCATGTGGGTGCATATGAAGGCCTTCATGCGCCAAAGATGGCGTTGCGGTCAGCAGCAGTACGGATGCAAATTTTACAACGGATTTCATGAGATATCTCCTTAGCGAATTGGGTTATGGACGGTGACAAGCTTGGTGCCATCTGGGAAGGTTGCTTCGACTTGCACCTCGTGGATCATGTCGGCGATGCCAGCCATGCATTGGTCACGGCTGACGACTTCAGCCCCCGCCTGCATCATGTCTGAAACGGATCGCCCATCGCGCGCACCTTCAACAACGGCGTCGGTGATTAGGGCAATCGCTTCAGGATGATTAAGCTTAACGCCGCGCGCCAGACGTTTGCGGGCAACTTCAGCGGCCATGGCCACCATCAGCTTGTCTTTTTCTCTCGGGGTCAGGTTCATGGGTCAAAGTCTCCAAGAGGTTGGGAGCTGGTCTTTGGTCAACCGCTCTAGAATAGGAATGAGGGCGCGACGCAGCTCAAAGTTGTCAGCGGCGACCATGCGAAGTGTCAAAAGATCCGGGGCTAGAAGGCTCGCCCCTCCTGTGTCAGGCAGATAGCGTCGGATGGCATCTAAGTGCGCCTCTGCATCTGGGGCGACATAGACAAGGCTCACCATGGCCCTTGCCCCGCCAGCGATTGCCCGCCGTGCAAGATGTTTCATTGTATCGCCGTTTAGATCGAGTCCGTCCCAGTACAGCGCATGGCCACTGCGGTTCACTCGGACGCGATCTTTGAACGAAACCTCAGTTAGGGTTTCCCCCATGGCAGTGCGTCCAAAGATGATCGGTTCGACCATCAAAAAGCCCGCGCCTTCTGCAAGATCCACGGTCAGCCCACGATCCAAAGCCGATCCTTCAAACAGGATCATTTCTTGTGGGAGCCAATTTATCTGCGCATCCGTTTCAATCTGCAGGTCAGTTGTCATCCGAGCGCGGCCATCTTGAGCACGATAGGCACGCTCTGCTGCTTGGGTCGTTAACGTCAACGAACTGCCAGCACGGGCACTGGCCACGATGTCGATCTGATCGCCCCCCGTGAGGCCACCAGACGTATTAATCAGAATGGCCTGCAGATCTTCGGCGCGTGGGAACAACGCCTTCATCGCGCCCGAGGTTCGAAAACGGTCAATACGGCTGCGACCTTCCACGAACTTTGAAGAAAGCGTTAATGCGCCCTTTGTACGTGGCACGGGTCCGATCGCAGTCTCGGCTTTATATGTGGCAGCAGTGATTATGGTGTGATTCCCAAAACAGTTCTGCTGCATCCTTGGTCAAATATGTCAGGAAGTGACCACTTCGCGTGAAAATTCGGCATTGCAGCATGCGTGAATGCCAGAAAATTGGGCGAGTGCGGGTAATTTTGATAAAAAATTAAACACCACCCTCAAAAGGAACAACGTTTTGGCCTGAAAAGTTGAAGCAAGCCAATTCAGCGACCTTCATAAGACCACCTGATCTCGGGCTTCATGCTCGTTTGGGGATACTGGGAGTGTGACGGCCAATCGATTGGACCTCGGAGAGACCGCCACACGAAATGCAACAAACGTTGCGGAGACCTTGCTACGCGTTTGCGCGCTTTCGCGCAATGCGGCGGGCGCTCCGCGAGGAGTTAATATGATGAAATTCGCAAAAACCTTAACCAGCGCTGCCGCTCTGACGATTGCTGGTTCTGCGGCGATGGCTGCTGACTGTACTGTTAAGGTCGGCGTTCTGCACTCGCTGTCTGGCACCATGGCAATCTCTGAAACCACGTTGAAAGACACCATGCTGATGCTGGTGGATCAACAAAACGCCAAGGGTGGCGTTCTGGGCTGTGACCTTGAAGCTGTGGTTGTGGACCCAGCGTCTGACTGGCCGCTGTTTGCAGAAAAAGCACGCGAGCTGCTGACTGTGTCCAAAGTAGACGTTATCTTTGGGTCTTGGACATCCGTGTCCCGTAAATCTGCCCTGCCAGTTCTTGAAGAACTGAATGGCTTGTTGTTCTACCCTGTTCAATACGAAGGCGAAGAGTCCTCCAAGAACGTGTTCTACACAGGTGCCGCGCCGAACCAACAGGCGATCCCTGCAGTAGATTACTTCCTAGAAGAGCTAGGCGTTGAAAAGTTCGCTCTGCTGGGCACAGACTATGTGTACCCACGGACTACCAACAACATTCTGGAACAATACCTGCAAGACAATGGCATCGCGAAAGACGATATCTTTGTGAATTACACTCCGTTTGGTCACTCTGACTGGGCGACGATCGTTGCTGACGTTGTGGCCCTTGGTGAAGACGGTAAATCCGTTGGTGTGATCTCGACCATCAATGGCGATGCAAACATCGGCTTCTACAAGGAACTGGCTGCAGCCGGTATTTCTGCGGATGATATCCCAGTGGTTGCCTTCTCTGTAGGTGAAGAAGAGCTATCCGGTCTGGACACCGCCAACCTTGAGGGTCACCTCGCGGCTTGGAACTACTTCCAGTCTGCAGAATCTGATGTGAACGCGGAATTCATCGATGCATGGAAAGCCTTTGCAGGTGAAGAGCGTGTGACCAACGACCCAATGGAAGCTCACTTTATCGGGTTCAACATGTGGGTAAATGCGGTTGAAGAAGCCGGTACTGCGGACGTCGATGCAGTGCGCACAGCGATGTACGGTCAAGAGTTCCCGAACCTAACAGGTGGTACAGCGGTTATGCTGCCAAACCACCACCTGGCGAAACCGGTTCTGATTGGCGAAATCCAAGCAGATGGTCAGTTCGATATCATCTCCAAGACCACTGAGGTTCCGGGCGATGCTTGGACTGATTTCCTGCCAGCATCTGCTGTTCTGAAGTCCGACTGGAAAGAACTGGGCTGCGGTATGTACAACACCGAAACCAGCTCCTGCGTTCAGATCAAATCTAACTACTAATCTGCTTCTGTAACGATCTGCCAAGGCGACGTTTCGCCTTGGCCCCACATTAAACGGCGACTTTCCCTATGATCCGCATATTCATCATGGTGCTGGCACTGATGTGCTTGCCACCGACGGCGCACGCGCAAGAGCTTCAAAGCCTGCTGCAGGACCATCAGAAATCCATTGCAAAACCATCGCGTAAAACCGTTGGCCCTGCGCTTGCTGCATTGGTTGCATCGGGGCTTTCGAATGTTCCGGAGTTTCTTGAAAACTGGCAGGCGAAAGAGGTGTATAGCCGTAAAGACGATGGGCTGTTCTTCTACGGTGTAAAGTCGACTGATGGTCTGGTGTTGACGGATATCGATGCCAAGGACGTCGTCGCCACCGTCGATCCGAAGACCGCGCAACAAATCAAACCCAACGGTGGGGTACGTAAAGAAATCGCCTCTGCCCTGGTGCAATTCCAATTAAGTGATCCTGATTTGACACGGCGTACCGGCGCGGTGGACGCAATCGCGCGCAATATGGCAGGCAGTATGTTGGCTCCGTTGATGGGATCGATTGACAACGAACCTGACGCCAATCTGAAGGCTCGCAAAGAAAAACTGGCCAATTATCTCAACGCAAGGTTTGGCGCGAATAGCGAAGACCGTATCGCATCTATTGAAAAAATCGCAGATGATTTGAGTGTTGATGGGCGGGCGATCCTCTCGCAAATCCTCGCAACCAAATTTGAAGTCACAGAAGGCGCAACAAAGGCCAATCTGGCTGCGACGTTTGTTGTTGGAAAAGACATCTCTCGGAGTGAGGCTTATGACCTGTTGGTCTCCGAGAAAGGCTTGCCGCCTGTTCTGTCTGACAACGAGCTGCGGCTTGCATTAGAAGACCATGTCGAAGGCGGTAAAATCGCGGGGATTCCTATTGCGCAACTCAATGACCTGACGAAACGCAACACTGTCTACGATGCATTGGTCACAGAAGGTCTCGTGCCTGAACGCGCCACAGACGCTTCTATCGACGCCGCGTTGAACAGGTACCAAATTCACAACGTTTTCTTAGAGCAAGATCGCGCCGTGACAGACGCTGCCGTGAAAGCCCAATCCTCAGTGCAAACCCGTGTGGGCGTGAACCAATTCTTTGATCTCAGCCTAGATGCGGTTTCTCTGGCCTCGATCTACTTCCTTGCGGCGGTTGGCTTGGCAATCACCTTTGGTGTCATGGGCGTTATCAACATGGCTCATGGCGAATTCATCATGATGGGCGCGTACACCGGCTATGTGGTGCAACAGTTCGTGCCGAATTACACCGCGTCTTTGATCGTTGCTTTGCCGCTGGCCTTCATCGTGACCTTCGCAGCAGGTGTCGCAATGGAGCGATTGGTCATTCGCTGGCTCTACAACCGACCGCTAGAAACGCTGTTGGCGACATTTGGAATTTCCATCGCCCTACAACAACTGGCGAAGAACATCTTTGGCACGCAAGCGCGTCCGCTGACCTCTCCGGGCTGGCTCGATGGCGCGTGGATCATCAATGACGTTGTGCAGATCAGCTATATCCGCATCGCGATCTTTGTCCTGGCCTTGCTATTCCTTGGATTGCTTCTGTTCATCCTCAAGAAAACCCGCTTGGGTCTTGAGGTGCGCGCCGTGACGCAGAACCCGCGCATGGCAGCCTCTATGGGCATTAACCCTGATAAGATCAAAATGATGACCTTTGGACTCGGGTCTGGCATCGCCGGTATTGCTGGGGTGGCCATTGGCCTCTTTGCCAAGGTGACCTCTGAAATGGGCTCTGACTACATCGTTCAGTCCTTCATGACAGTTGTTGTGGGCGGCGTCGGCAATGTCTGGGGCACGCTGGCGGGTGCCGCAATGATCGGCACTTTCCAGAAGGGTGTGGAGTGGCTCAACCCATCCAACACCTTAGCGGCACAAACCTATATGATCCTCTTCATCATCCTGTTCATTCAATTCCGGCCAAAGGGTATCATCGCCCTCAAAGGCCGCGCGGCGGGAGATTGATCCGATGCGTAAGAGCTTCTTTGCTGAAAACCCATCCGTTCTTTGGTTCCTCGCCTGCCTTGGACTATTCACCCTTGGTGTCACTGTTCTGGCAGAAGCAACGGGCGCCGGAGTGATCTCGACTTCTTTTGTGAAGACCCTCGGCAAGGTGCTTTGCC
Source organism: Pseudophaeobacter sp. EL27 (assembly GCF_900313025.1). Lineage (GTDB taxonomy): Bacteria > Pseudomonadota > Alphaproteobacteria > Rhodobacterales > Rhodobacteraceae > Pseudophaeobacter. Next base: position 206,701 of record NZ_OMPQ01000013.1, on the reverse strand, counting down.
TGTGTCTGATCGCCATCGCCATGGATGTGGTCTGGGGCTATTGCGGGATCTTGTCTCTCGGCCACTTTGCCTTCTTTGGCATTGGTGGCTATGCCGTCGGCATGTGGCTGATGTATGCGCGTACAGAAGCCATCGTGACGCAGAACTTGGCAGAACGGACCATTCCACCAACACCAACCGAGATCAACGACGCCATCGCCACTCAGATCTTTGGCGTGGTGGGATCCACCGAGTTTCCTATGATCTGGGCTTTCTCACATAGCTTGGCATTACAGCTTCTGCTCGTGGTGCTGGTACCCGGCCTTCTGGCGCTGGTCTTTGGCTGGCTGGCCTTCCGGTCCCGCGTCACTGGCGTGTACTTGTCGATCCTGACCCAGGCCATGACACTCGCCCTGGCGCTTTATCTCTTTCAAAATGACAGTGGTCTGCGCGGCAACAACGGGTTGTCTGGCTTACAAAACATCCCGGGCTTTGAAGCCATACCGCAGTCTGTCATTTCCATGGCCTTCTTCTGGGCCTCTGCTGTGGCGCTGGGGCTGGGCTATGTCCTCTTCGCCCGCGTTTTGAGCGGTAAAATGGGCAGCGTGATCCGCGCCATTCGCGATGGTGAAGCGCGTGTTAGGTTTCTGGGTTATCACGTTGAAAGCTATAAGCTCTTTATCTTTACTCTGACTGCGGTTGTGGCGGGTATCGCGGGTGCGCTTTATTATCCGCAAGCCGGTATCATCAATCCAGCCGAAGTTGCCCCAATCGCCTCGATCTATCTGGCTGTCTGGGTCGCAATCGGCGGGCGCGGTCGGCTGTATGGCGCGGTCATTGGCACCGCCTTTGTCTCGCTTTTGTCCAGCTGGTTCACCGGTGGTGGAGCCCCGAATATCAACCTTGGTTTCTACACCATTCAATGGACCGAATGGTGGCTTGTCTTGCTTGGTGTCTCCTTTGTGGCGGTCACTCTCTTCTTCCCCGGCGGCATTGGCATGATCTTTGAAAAACTGAAAAGGAATGCCTCATGAGCACGCTTCTAGAACTGTCAGGCGTCTCGGTATCCTTTGACGGCTTTAAAGCCATCAATAACCTCGCCTTTCAGATTGCTGAGCCAGAAATGCGCGCCATCATTGGCCCGAACGGTGCTGGCAAAACAACCTTCATGGATATCATCACCGGCAAAACCACACCGGATGAAGGACACGTTTTATGGGGTGAAAAATCCATCAACCTGATCGGTAAATCCGAAAGCATGATTGCGCGTGAAGGCATTGGACGGAAATTCCAAAAACCCACCGTGTTTGAAAATCAAACCGTGCGTGAAAACCTAGCCATGGCCTTGAAAAATCCACGCGGACCTTTTGAGGTTCTGCTTTACCGCAAATCCACCGAAGGTGCCGCGCGGATCGAGGCGCTGGCTGCGGAAATCAACCTGACTGAACAATTGACACGCAACGCAGGTGAACTAAGCCATGGCCAAAAGCAATGGCTCGAAATAGGCATGTTGCTGGCCCAAGATCCTCGCCTGCTGCTGGTGGATGAACCTGCCGCCGGGATGACAGTATCAGAGCGTGGAAAAACCACCGAAATTCTGGTCGAGGCAGCCAAAACCCGCGCCGTGGTTGTGGTGGAACACGATATGGAGTTCGTGCGCCGATTAAACTGCAAAGTGACAGTGCTGCACGAAGGCTCTGTTCTGGCGGAAGGATCTATCGATCACGTCACGCAAAATCCTGAAGTCATTGACGTTTATCTGGGACGATAGAAAATGCTGAATGTTGAAAACCTGTCCCTGCACTATGGACACTCCCAAATTCTTTACGACGTTTCCTTGACCGCAAAGGTCGGCAAGGTCACTTGCCTGATGGGGTCAAACGGGGTTGGCAAAACCAGCCTGCTGAAAGCAATCTCTGGCACACTTCCTCGGTCCAGCGGGTTGGTGACGTTGGATCAGCAAAACGTTCCTTTGAATGCCAAACCTTACACACTTGCCAGAATGGGCGTCGGCTATGTGCCTCAGGGCCGCGATGTCTTTCCTTTGATGACCGTGCGTGAAAATTTGGAAACGGGTTTCGCCTGTCTTGATCAAAGCGAACGCTTGGTTTCAGACGAGATTTTCGAACTTTTCCCTGTGTTGCAAGACATGCGCAACAGACGCGGTGGAGATCTATCAGGAGGCCAACAACAGCAATTGGCGATCGCCCGCGCCTTGGTGACCAAGCCGAAACTTCTTTTGTTGGATGAACCCACGGAAGGCATTCAACCCAATATCATTAAGCAGATCGGCGACGTGATCAGATACCTGCGAGATCAGGGAGGCATGGCGATCATATTGGTCGAACAATTCTTTGAATTTGCTTACGGTCTAGGGGACAATTTCGTCGTCCTGAAACGTGGAAATGTTGCGCTTAATCGTGAAAAACAAGGGCTCGAGAGATCCGAATTGTTGGACAACGTCTCGCTTTAGCGCTGCATTGCAGAAAAGAGCAACTCATTAATGTCAGCCATGGGCCGTCAGTGAAGACGGCCCATGGCTCTAGATTTCAATGGATTCTGAGATCGCCAAGGCATCTTCAAGTTCGACACCGAGGTATCGAACGGTGCTATCCATCTTCGTATGGTCGAGTAACAGTCGAACAGCACGGAGGTTGCCCGTCTTGCGATAAACGTGTGCAACCTTAGTCCGTCTCATAGAATGGGTTCCGAAAGATGTGGGATCGAGCCCGATCGAATTCACCCATTCACGGACAAGCCGCGCATATTGCCGGGTCCTCTATTCCCACACTTGGCAGGTTGGCGATGTATTAGTCTGGGATCAGCGTGCCACAATGCATCGAGGAACGCCCTGGCCCTATGAACAACCGCGCACTTTGGCCAGCGTTTGCTGTTCAATGACTGATAGTGATGGTCTTGCCGAGGCTAGAGGTCTGACGATGTAGGGAGTTGTTAACCATTTCGATTTTGAACGAATCTCGATCTCAGGACATGAGAGTTAGCGGTCATTCGCTGGTGCACGCCAATGGTCGTTTTGTCCCGCACAATTCACGTTGGTGAAACTCGCGATTTCGCTGTTGCAGCGAATGTGGGCAATGCGGGCTGCGACCGCAGTATCTTGACCGACTGGCCAAAGGCCGATTTTGGCCGTCACGGCTTCAAGGTGACCCGCTGACCACGACTTTGCAAACTTCGCTTTCTGCGCATAGCTGCCGTTGTTGGCGGTCTGCGAGGTTAGCGCGGATCCATGCAAGGTTGCGGATGACCGCTGTCAGCCCAAAGTAACCGATGCGAAGCGAGGTTGGCTCTCGTTGCCGCACATGCACAAATCGCGCCTCGACTTCCCAGAACCGGACATTCAAGCTGTCAAAAGCGGCTTTTTGCCCTCAATGTCGGCAGTGAGCCCAGAGTGCCAAAATACTGCAACGTCGTGAGTGTCTGCCATCACTGATCTACCAAAAACGTTCCAGAACCACTTAGGTTTTGGAAGGGGTTTTTGACAGCGGAAATCGGGGTGTTTGGCGGATGTGTCAAAAACGAGCGTTTGTTGAAAGGGTTTTCATCCCTGCAACACTGACTTACACAGAGAACAAAGGCTGCTCAGACATAGGCGCTTAGAGGTAACAAGTAACAGCGCTTTTAGGGGCACCCGAACAATCACGCCGCCGTTGGTGGTTCTTAAGATAAAAAGGGTGAAATGTGAAAGATTCGAAGATACTAATAGTATTTGTAGGGATAGCTGTATCGCTTTGGTTGCTTATCGCACTTGCTGTATTTTTCCTCCCAAAAATTGGTTATGGCAACTTTTTAGAGCTGGTATTCAAAGCTCATCCAACCATAATTTTGTTGGCCGCCTTCCCCTTAATATCAACGTATATGAAGACCACTGAAGAGCCTATGCCATATAAACGGGCATTAAGAATATCGGGTAAATCACTTGTGTTATTACTGCCTCTGTATGTTCTCTCAGAGAGCATAAATGCTAACGCACTAGTTGCTACTTTAGGTATCTCTGACCTCATGCAAGAAGGCGAGAGAAACTATGTTGTCTTCACATACCAAGGGCTCGCTCTTACAGCCTTTGGAGCCTTGGCTGGACTAGGATTTGTCTTTCCTGCTCAGGTAAAGGTTAGGCAAAAGCAAGCTAGTACAAAAACCGTGTGAGCAAGGCAGTAGGCCGACAAACTTTCGGCCTTAACATGCCTATTCCAAAAACGACCGTTTGTTGAACGGTTTCCCAAACCAGACATTTACTTACGCGCAGTGGATGTCTGTTAAGTCCGCTAAGCCGACCTTGATCTCCGGTCTCAGTGTCAGTTTGGTATGCTTGCGCGGCGAACGGCAGCTGTGAGCCCGAAGGGTCGATTACTGCGTCGTGCAGAGTTTTAGTAATCTGGTTCTGCACAGACCATAAATGAAGGTTCATACTTAATGCGTTTCTTTACACTAGTAAGCTTCCTCTTTCTGAATTCCCTGCCGGTCAGTGCTGGTTCAGTCGAGCAGGGCGCTGTGGAAAACTATGTCGAATTTCTATCTAGGAAGGACATGACGCCGAAGCAGAACGTTTTCTTAGCCGAGTGCATGGTTGATAGGCTCTCGGCTAAAGGGCAGAAGGACCTTGCGTCTGCGAACTCTGAGAAACGCGCAAACCTAGCCATGCTCGCAGACGGACAAGGTACATTTCACGGCATGTGTATGGTTCAAGCGATACGACTGGCTAAAGATAAATAGAGTTGGCTTCAAACAGTATTGCCCTATGCTATCTCATCGATCTGCTTTCACAGCGCATAATTTTGACGCCAGGCCGACTTTGGGCTGGATCTGAACTTTGCGGAAGGGCGCATGAACGGTAACTTTTACAAGAACAACATGAGAAGGTTTTCGGTTTATTTGTTGTCGCTTGGCTCGTCTTTGCGTTCTTCGAACTGAGGTTTGATCGCGAGATTTTTATAGCTTATACTGCCACTGAAGTGGTGGATTACGATCCCAATGGAGGGCGGCCTAGGCTAGTCCCAAAAGCAGTGACAGAATACCGGGTTCAACAAGAAGGTGTGGTCAGTCGAACAGGGGGGTACGTTAATGACTACGATGATTGTACAGTCTTTGATCGCGACAACTGGACATGCACGCATTCCGATGACTCAGGTACATTCGGTGCAAGGCAGGGCGAGTTATTTAGCCGACCCGACCTCGAATAATTCCCTCAACTTGAATACTTCGATGAAGAAGAAACCCTGTCTCGATTTCATTATATCATGCTTCAGTGCAGATGGGATGCCATGGGTGGAATCGATGCAATCGTCTGCTTGCTAAGACCATTCACGATATAGGCTTCATAAGCGTTGCTGCTTCAAAGCGGACGGTGGAAAGTCCGAAATCAACGGCAGCTGTGTCCGCTCAGCAGACCTTGATCTCCGTCCACAGTGCCAATCTGGTGTGCTGGTGCTGAGAACGGCGGCTGTGAGCCCAATTTGACCAATGCACTGCCCCTTTTCGACGTACTTCGGCAGGAAAGCGGGCATCCGCCGCTTCGGTAGCAAGTTGTGTCGCAACTGCAAAAGCGAACCTTTTGTGATCGGCCCATCAGGAAAAGCACCTGATATCTGTTCAGAGGTAGTGGGTTGCCACCGAGTTGTGTTGGGCGCAGTCATGTTTCAATAGAGCGAAAGATTGAACGGATGAGCAAGTTCAGCCTTGATGCAACCGACCTTCGCATTCTCAGTGCGATCCAACAGAACGGCCAGATCAGCAAGACCAAACTTGCCGAGATTGTAAACCTGTCACCTACGCCGTGCTGGGTAAGGCTGGACAAGCTCAAAGCGGCGGGCTTCATACGTGGGTATCATGCTGATATCGTGTTGAGCCGCATCGGAAGCTTTACACAGGTCGTGGTGACCCTGGCGCTCACCCAGCATCGGAAATCTGACTTTGACCGCTTTGAGTCCTATATCGCCGAGGTCGATGAGATCACCGAGTGTATCGCAACAGGCGGCGGCATGGACTATGTCCTGAAGATACACACGCCAACGTTGGCCGCCTTTCAGATCCTGATGGAAACTCTTTTATCTGCTGAGCTAGGGGTGGAACGTTACATGACCTACATAGTGACGCGGCAGGTGAAATCCGCACACCCGAATCTGGCAAAGCTGGCCACCAACCCCGCAAACTAGCCTCAGCCGACCAAACGGTCCGGCCAAACGCTGACAATGGTCTGATCGGTCTGATTGCCCTCTCAGTTTTAGTCCATCTCGGCGCAATCTCGGCGCTACAAATCCCTCCAGTTCAATATCGCCGCAGCCCTTGGTTGCAGGCATGAGAGGGAAACCACATGACACAAACTGACGACTTTGGCTTCGGCACACAAATCCGCAAGTCTCCGTATTTTGACGCGACTGTTCGCTGGGGCGCGACAGGTTTTTCCGTTTACAACCACATGTATATCCCGCGCGACTTTGGTGACCCGGTCCAGAACTTCTGGAACCTTGTGCACAGCGCGATCCTCTGTGATGTTGCGGTCGAGCGCCAGGTTGAAATCACGGGTCCGGACGCGGCTCAATTCATGCAACTGCTGACCTGCCGTGACCTTTCAAAGATGGCTGTCGGTCAGTGCAAATACATCCTGATCACCAATGCCGATGGCGGGATTCTGAACGATCCTATTCTGCTTCGCTTGGCCGAAAACCACTTTTGGATTTCTCTGGCCGACAGCGACATTTTGCTCTGGGCGCAGGGCGTTGCCATTCACGCGGGTCTGGATGTCGCTATTCATGAGCCTGATGTCTCGCCGCTTCAACTTCAAGGGCCACGCTCTGGCGACATCATGAAAGCGCTGCTTGGGGATGATATCGCCGACCTCAAGTACTACTGGTTTCGCGAATATGACCTTGACGGCATTCCCCTCATCGTCTCGCGTACAGGCTGGTCAAGCGAGCTGGGATATGAGCTGTACTTGCGTGACAGTACGCGCGGCGACGAGCTGTGGGAGAAGATCATGACAGCGGGTGAGCGATTTGGCATTCAAGCTGGCCACACCTCGACCATCCGTCGGATCGAAGGTGGTATGCTGTCCTATCACGCCGATGCCAATATCCAGACCAACCCCTACGAGCTGGGCCTTGACCGACTGGTTAACCTCGACATCAAAGCCGACTTCATCGGCAAAGAAGCCCTGCGCAAAATCAAAGACGCGGGCGTGTCACGTAAACAGGTCGGTGTTGTTATCAATGGCGCGCCACTTAAACGCCCGAACACGACGTTTTGGGTCGCCACAAAAGACGGCGTCGAGATTGGCAATGTGACGTCAGCCGTCTACTCCCCCCGCCTGGTCAAGAACATCGCACTGGCTCTGGTTTCAATCGAGGCCTCGGACATCGGAACCCAGTTTGACGTGATGACGGGCTTGGGACCGCGACGCGCCACCATTGTCGAACGCCCGTTCCATGACCCCAAAAAACAAATCGCGGCCTCGTGAGCGGCGCCTGAAAGGAAGCAAACACATGTCCGATCTCGCCATCGAGCTGCATTGGCAGCGCACCGCGACCGAGTTCAAAACCGGAGCCTATTCTAACGAGCACACCGTGCGGTTCAACAACACCTACGATGTTCAGGTGGATTCCGCCCCCGATTGGGGCGGAGACCCGTGCAATACGAACCCCGAACAGGCACTCGGATCGGCGCTGTCAAGCTGCCACATGATGACGTTCCTTGCGCTCGCCGCCAAATCGGGCTGGCCGGTCGCGAGCTATCACGACTACGCCGAAGCGCATCTGGGCAAAAACCCAAAAGGTCAGATGTCTGTCACCCGCATCGACCTGCACCCTGTTGTGCGCTTTGACACTGGGTTCTCTGTTTCCGACGAAGACTTGGCCGAAATGCAGGATCGTGCGCACCGTTACTGCTTTATCGCCAACACTCTCGCCGACAGTGTCGAGATCAACATCCTCTGAGAAAGGACCGAGCTATGACCGATATTTTACTCCGTGATCTTGATGAAACCGGCATTCTGCGGCTGACGCTCAATGATGTCGGGCGCCGCAATGCGCTCTCTGAGGCAATGCTTGCCACTCTTGGAGGCGCATTCAAAGAGGTGGGATGTGATCCCTCGGTTCGCGTCATCATCCTCGCGGCCAATGGTCCTGCGTTTTGCGCGGGGCATGATCTAAAGGAAATGACAGCAGGCCGCACCGCCGCTGATGGCGGCAAGGCCTATTTTGCTTCGGTCATGGAGATGTGCTCGGGTGTCATGCAAGCCATCGTAACCTGCGACAAGCCAGTGATCGCCGAGGTCACAGGCGTGGCTACGGCGGCGGGCTGTCAGCTGGTCGCCAGCTGCGATCTCGCCATCGCCGCCGACAGTGCACAGTTCAGCACACCAGGCGTGCACATCGGTCTGTTCTGTTCCACGCCGATGGTTGCCCTCTCGCGCAACGTAGCCAACAAACACGCGATGGAAATGCTGTTGACGGGCGACATGACGTCAGCTCTGCGCGCCGCCGAGATCGGCCTGATCAACCGCGTTGTGCCCGCTGACCAGCTGCAAACCGCGACCCAGGAGATGGCAGCCAAGCTTGCCTCAAAATCAAGCATGACACTGGCCACAGGCAAACAGGCCTTCTACGCACAGCGAGGGATGCCCTTGGCTGACGCTTACACTTACGCCTCTGGCGTAATGGTCGACAACATGCTGGCCCGCGACGCCGAAGAAGGCATCGGCGCGTTCATCGATAAACGCGCACCCCTCTGGCAAGACAAGTGAGAGAGAACATGGAAAATCCTTACAATAAGGGCCTGGAGCGCACCGAAGCCAACCACCAGCCGCTCACACCGCTAACGTTCCTTGAGCGGGCCGCCAGCGTCTTCCCCGAACACACGGCCATCAGCCACGGCGCGCTAAAGCGCACATATGCCGAGTTCTACGCGCGCTCCCGGCAGCTCGCACATGCGCTCTCGGAACAAAACCTGGGGCGCGGAGACACAGTCTCGGTCATGCTCGCAAACACGCCCGCGATGCTTGAGTGCCATTACGGCGTACCGATGTGCGGCGCTGTGCTTCACTCGATCAACACACGCCTTGATGCGGCGATTATCGCCTTTCAACTCGACCACGCGATGAGCAAACTGGTGATCGTTGATCGCGAGTTCATGCCGCTGATGCAAGAGGCGCTGGCCTTGGCCACGGTGCGCCCCGTGCTGATCCAGTATGACGACCCCGAGTTTGACGGCACTGTTCTGAAACAGCCCGAGGCCACAGACTACGAGGCCTTCCTTTCTCAGGGGGATGCCGCGTTCAACTGGCTCATGCCGCTTGATGAATGGGATGCGATCTCGGTCAACTACACCTCGGGCACCACGGGTGATCCCAAGGGCGTCGTCTCGCACCATCGCGGCGCATATCTTTTGGCACAGGGCAACGCGCTTACCGTCTCGATGCAAAAACACGCGGTCTACTTGTGGACCTTGCCGATGTTCCATTGCAACGGCTGGTGTTTCCCTTGGACACTCTCTGCCATCATCGGAACACATGTTTGCCTGCGCCATGTCCGCGCCGAGCCGATCTGGAACGCTCTGGCTGATGAGGGCGTAACACATCTGTGCGGCGCACCCATCGTGATGTCCCTGATGATCTCCGCCCCTAACGAGGTCAAGCGCACACTCAACAAAACCGTCCAGTTTTTCACAGCCGCCGCGCCGCCGCCCGAAAAGCTTCTTGCTGACATGAAAACTGCGGGCTTTGACGTGACACACCTTTATGGGCTGACAGAAACCTACGGCCCCGCTGTCGTCAACGACTGGCATGACAGCTGGTCTGATCTGCCGCCAGCTAAGCAAGCCGCTCTCAAGTCGCGCCAAGGTGTGCGCTACCTGCCGCTGGAAAACCTCGACGTTCTTGACTCGGATACAATGATGCCGGTTCCACGCGACGGCCAAACCATGGGCGAAGTCATGTTCCGCGGCAACGTCGTGATGAAAGGGTACTTCCGTAACCCGATCGCCACCGAGAAAGCCTTTGCGGGGGGCTGGTTCCACTCAGGCGACTTGGGCGTGATCCACCCTGATGGCTATATCCAGCTCAAGGACCGCTCAAAAGATGTGATCATTTCCGGAGGAGAGAACATCTCTTCCATCGAAGTCGAAGAAGCGCTCTATCGCCACCCCGCTGTCGAAGTCGTTGCAGTTGTGGCCATGTCACATGAGAAATGGGGCGAAACACCCTGCGCCTTTGTCGAACTTGCGGCAGGCCAAACGGCGGATGCACCTGAGTTGCAAACTTGGTGCCGCGAGCATCTTGCCCATTACAAAGTGCCGAGCCGTTTCGTCTTCGCCCCAATCCCTCGGACATCAACCGGCAAGATCCAGAAGTTTGCTCTGCGTGAACAAGCGAACACGCCAGCCGTCTAAATGAAGCGGCGGCTTGAACGCTTTTTCCTAGGTCGGGTGCATCGTGAAAAGTCCGGCAACAATGCTCGGCAAGTTTTTGAAAGCCCCCCTCAATTGGTTGCCGTGCCTTTGAGATTTTGGGTCGAGTGGGCCTATCGTAGCACTACTAAAACTAAAAACACCTGGAACTAGCAGGGTAGTTTTGGAGTAAAAATCACCCCTCAAATTGATGTGAGAAAGAAGGGTGACATGCGGGTGAGTTTAACCACACTTTCACGTTTGGTTCCCGATTTGTCCAAGGGCTTGAGCACATAAATTCGGCTGTAAATTCGAGGGGTTGAACTCGGATTTGCAATCCGCTACGTCACCACTCCGCCAACTCGCCTTCGGACCTTCGCTGTGGCACGTGGTGTCCTGCCAAACAGTCTGTGGCATCTTTTGTTTGGGTTTTGACTGGTCCGCAAGGGTCAAAATGATCGAGAATTCTGAAAATTTTTGCCCAATGCTTCAGGCGTTGCAGACTGAGCAATTACTTTGACCTTCCTCCTTAACCGGGAGAGGGAGGGGCGTTGCGCGCGAGGGCGGCCTGCAGCAGCGCCTGAGAGATGAGCCTGGCAATACCCCTCTGACTGCCGAGGGTTGGCAGAGTTTCCCCAGTGAAATCGGCCTCTCGCAGGGCCGAAGGGAGATCTGATGTCACGTGGTTCCCTGACTGGGCAAAGAACGGCAGACAGAGACTGCCTGTGGGCAGCTTTTGTGCGGCATCTGCAATCCGGGGCGCTTGTTCGATATAGCCGGTGACAACATCTTGGTCGGGCAGCAGGGGGCGCAGGACCTGAGCGAAGCGCTCGGTGGCTTCGGCCGCATTTGGCCCGCGGGCTGAGCCGTGGGCGGCGAGCAACAGGGCTGGTTTGTCAACCCGTGAGGAGGGTTGAGGCTGGAAGGCCTGTTTTAGGAGATCTGCGGTGAATAGTGGCAAGGCCGGGTCCAGGCCAAAGGCGGGGAGCTGATCGTAGCGAAACCCCTGCAACCGTTTGGGAAGCACCTGCGAGGTGAACCAACCGCTGGCCATAAAGAAGGGGTAGACGAGAGCGCCGTCCTGCATGACCTGTTCGAGGCGACCGGGACTGGACAGTGTGGCCGAGCGGATCTCCCAACCGGGCAGCAGGTCCGAGACCTGTTGTGCCAGGCGTGCCAGTGCTTTTTCCTGTCCCTCCGGAGCGGAGGGCTGGCCATGGGCGGTCAAAACAGCGGTTTTTGCAGATCGTGGCATGGGCGTGTGCTGGGTCTTTCCGGGTTAATCGCCTGCGGATTGATGAAGGTCGGCGCGGGAAGGGCAGGGGGCGCCTACGTCCCCTCCAGAGCCAGCCCAGTTGCCCTGCGGCTACCCATATTGTGCGACGGGGGTGCCGGCAATTGCCGCCATGTTCAGCAGGCCGCGTGCGGTGATCGAGGGGCTGACGATATGGGCGCGGTTGCCCATGCCCATCAGGATGGGGCCGACCTCCAGACCGTCAGAGCGCATCTTCAGGATGTTTCGCACCCCAGAGGCGGCATCAGCATGGGCAAAGACCAGGACATTGGCGGCGCCCTGCAGGCGGGAATTGGGGAAAATACGCCCGCGCAACTCGGCATCCAGGGCGGTGTCGATGTTCATTTCGCCCTCATAGGTGAAATCGCAGTGATTGGCATCGAGGATTTCGATTGCGGCGCGCAGGCGGCTGCCGGTGTCACAGGCGATATTACCAAACTGAGACTGCGAACAGAGTGCGATCTTTGGCTCGATACCAAAGCGGCGCACATGGCGGGCGGCGCCCATGACCGTCTGGGCAATCTGTTCCGGCGTGGGTTCAATCCGCACCTGGGTATCGGCGATGAACAGGGGGCCATCTTCGAGGATCATCATCGACAGTGCCCCGTGTGGTTCCAATCCATTGCCGCCAAGTACCTGGTTCACGTAGTTCAGATGCCAGCGATATTCGCCAAAGGTGCCGCAGATCAGGCTGTCGGCCTCGCCGTGATGCACCATGATGGCGCCAATGGCGGTGGTATTGGTGCGCATTATCGCCTTGGCCAGATCGGGGGTCACGCCCTGACGCTGCATCAGTTGATGATAGCTGGTCCAGTAGTCGTAATAGCGTGGGTCATGCTCTGGGTTGACGATTTGGAAGTCACTGCCGGGGCGGATCCGCAATCCCAGTTTTTCACAACGCGCCTCGATCACCTCGGGGCGGCCAATCAGAATGGGGGTCTCGGTGGTTTCCTCGAGAATTTCCTGCGCGGCGCGCAGCACCCGCTCGTCCTCGCCCTCAGCAAAAACAATGCGGCGGGCGGCGGCGCGGGCGGCCTCAAAGACCGGGCGCATCAGCAGGGCAGATTTAAAGACGGTCTGGTTCAGCTTTTGCTTATAGGCCTCCAGATCCTCGATCGGGCGGGCGGCAACACCGCTTTTCATGGCGGCCTCTGCTACGGCCGATGAAACCACGGCCACCAGACGGGGATCAAAGGGTTTGGGGATCAGATAATCGGCGCCAAAAGTCAGCTGCTCGCCCTTGTAGGCGGCAGCAGCCTCGGCGCTGGTGGTGGCACGGGCCAGTTCGGCAATACCTTCGACGCAGGCGATCTGCATCTCGTCGTTGATCTCGGAGGCTCCGACATCCAGCGCCCCGCGGAAGATGAAGGGAAAGCACAACACGTTGTTGACTTGGTTGGGGAAATCACTGCGCCCGGTGGCGATAATCGCATCCGGAGCAACTTCGCGGGCGGCCTCTGGCATGATCTCTGGGTTGGGGTTGGCCAGAGCAAAGACGATCGGCTGCTTGGTCATCTTGGCGACCATTTCAGGCTTCAGCACATTGGGGCCAGAGAGGCCGAGGAACATGTCGGCACCTTCGATCACATCCTCAAGGCTGCGCAGATCGGAGGCCTGGGCAAAGGCGGCTTTCTCCGGGTTCATGTCCTCAACGCGGCCCGCGTAAACCAGCCCGTGAATGTCGCAAAGCCAGATATTCTCCCGCTTTACCCCTAGCTTCACCAGCATGTTGAGACAGGCAATGCCGGCAGCCCCACCGCCGGTTGAGACGATCTTGATCTCTTCAAAGCTCTTGCCTGCCACATGTAGCGCGTTTCGGGCGGCGGCGCCAACCACGATGGCGGTGCCATGCTGGTCGTCGTGAAAGACTGGGATCCCCATCCGTTCACGGCAGAGTTTTTCCACGATGAAACAATCCGGTGCCTTGATGTCTTCCAGGTTGATGGCGCCAAAGCTGGGCTCCAGCGCACAGACGATATCAGCCAGCTTTTCCGGGTCGCTCTCGTTGACTTCGATGTCAAAGCAATCAATGCCGGCAAAGTTCTTGAACAGAACCGCCTTGCCCTCCATCACCGGTTTGGAGGCCAGCGCGCCGATATTGCCAAGCCCCAGCACGGCAGAGCCATTGCTGACAACCGCCACCAGATTGCCCCGCGCAGTATAGCGCGCCGCATTCTCGGCATCCGCCTTGATCTCCAGACAGGCCTCGGCGACGCCCGGCGAATAGGCGCGCGCCAGATCGCGGCCATTGGCCATTGGCTTGGTGGCGCGGATCTCCAGTTTCCCCGGGCGGGGGAATTCGTGGTAACGCAGGGCCGCGTCGCGTAACGAAGGGGTGTCAGACATGAGGGGCTCCAAAAAGGTATAGTTTAACGTTAAACCATTTTTGACGTCAGGTGAACAGGCTTTTCCTAACCTAACGTGATCTGCACTCTCTTGCGCAATGGGAAACTTCACCGCACTGTGCGAAAAAACAACCTGCGATGACCAGAGCGGCAGGGCAAAAGGGAGAATGACATGAGCGATATTGTAGCCGAGATGCGCCTGCCCACGCAGGAGTTGCGTGATGATATTCCGTTTTTTACCAAGGTTTTGGGTATGAAGATGGATATGATCTACCCGGCGGATGATCCCTCAGTAGGGGTGTTTTCCGGGTATGGGTTGCGGTTGCGGATCGATAAGGCAGCGACCGAGGCGCCCGGAACGCTGCGCATTTTATGTGACAACCCCGATGGTTTTGCCGATGGTCAGCGGGTTCTGACCGCGCCAAACGGCACCAGAGTCGAGATCGAAGAGCGCCACCCGCCGCTGGTGATGCCTGAAACCGTGCACAGCTTTGTGGTGCGCCGCCTCAAGGACCAGGCCCCCTGGATCATTGGTCGTGCGGGTATGCATTACCGCGATCTGGTGCCGGACCGGCTGGGTGGGTCGATCATTGCCAGCCATATTCGCATCCCCGACGGGGGGCCGGTGCCGGATATGGTTCATTTTCACCGGGTTGGCTTTCAGCTGATCTTTTGCATCCATGGCTGGGTTGATGTGGTCTATGAGGATCAGGGCGAAAAGATGCGCCTCACTGCCGGGGATTGTTTTATCCAACCGCCCGAGATCCGCCATAGGGTGCTGGAGGCCAGCGACAATGTTCAGGTGATCGAGATTGGCGTGCCGGCCGAACATGTGACCGAGATCGACCACGAGATGACCCTGCCAACGCCACATCTGCGCCCAGAGCGCGAATGGCAGGGGCAGCGCTTTGTCTACAACAGGGCAAAGGGCGCCAGTTGGGCACCGTTCCGCCTGCCAGGGTTTGACGCCCGCGACACGACAATTGCCAAGAACACCAAGGGTGTTGCCGGGGTGCAGGTGGTGCGCCCTGCCGCAGGTGATCTGGATCCGGTCTGGGCCAGCCATGACAGTGATATCCACTTTACCTTTGTAATGAATGGCGCGGTGACGCTGGAGGGCGAGGGGCGCGATCCCTATCCACTGGAAGAGGGCGATGCCTTTGTGATCCCGCCGGGAATGAAAACCCGGCTCAGCGATGCCAGCGCCGATCTGGAATTGCTCGAGGTGAGCCTTCCTGGCGTGTTCAAGACAAGCCTTGCAGAGGGGTAACTTGGTCCTTTTTGACGTCGGCCCTTCTTTGTGCGGTGGCGGCGCAAAGAAGGGCTTCACCTTTCTGGTGGATTTCCCCTATTCTGCGACCTTCTGACCAGTTGATCAAAAAATATGGGAGGCCCCGATGAGCCTGAAAGATGCTGCCCTCGCCGTGCGTAAAAACGCCCATGCGCCTTATTCCAACTTCCTGGTTGGCGCGGCGCTGCGCACCCCTGCGGGCAATGTCTATGTAGGGTGCAATGTCGAAAATGTCGCCTATCCCGAAGGCACCTGTGCCGAGGCCGGTGCCATTGCTGCTATGGTTGCCGCCGGTGAGCGGGAACTCGCAGAGGTCTATGTGGTCGCCGACAGCCCCGCGCCGGTGCCGCCCTGTGGCGGGTGCCGTCAAAAGCTCAAGGAATTTGGCGCTGGTGATGTGAAGGTCACTATGGGCACCCTTGAGGGGGTGGAGCAGGAGACCACCATTGGCGATCTTTTGCCCGGGGCCTTTGATGCCGGCCATATGGTGCGGAGCTAACTCATGGATGCACGCGCAATCATTGCCACCCTGCGCCGTGGAGAACAACCCGGCGAGACAGAGCTGAGCTGGTTTGCCCAAGGGATCGCCAGCGGCGAGGTCAGCGATGCCCAGGCGGGAGCCTTTGCCATGGCGGTCTGCCTGCAGGGGCTGGACCAGACCGGACGGCGCGCGCTGACCCTGGCGATGCGCGACAGCGGTGATGTGTTGCACTGGGACCTGCCGGGACCGGTGATGGACAAACACTCCACTGGAGGCGTTGGCGATTGTGTCTCGCTGCTGCTGGCACCGGCGCTGGCGGAATGCGGCGTCTATGTGCCGATGATCTCTGGCCGCGGGCTGGGCCATACCGGCGGCACCCTGGACAAGATGGAGGCCATTCCTGGCGTTTCCACTCAGATTTCAGAGCAGCGTCTGCATAAGATCACTGCCGAGGTTGGCTGTGCCATTGTTGGCGCCACGGGCCGTATCGCCCCAGCGGACAAGCGGCTCTATGCCATTCGTGACGTCACCGCGACGGTCGAGAGCCTGGATCTGATCACCGCATCTATTCTGTCGAAAAAGCTCGCCGCCAGCCCAGAGGCGCTGGTGATGGACGTCAAAATTGGCTCCGGGGCTTTCATGAAAACCCTTGAAGAGGCCCGCGCCTTAGCCCGCTCTTTGGTGGAGACCGCCAATGCGGCCGGGTGCAAGACCACGGCGCTGATCACCGATATGAACCAGCCCATCGCCAGCGCGCTGGGCAATGGGCTGGAGGTGGCTGAGGTAATGCAGGCGCTGACCGCCGGTGAGATCTGTCCGCTGATCGAGATTACCGCCGCTTTGTCAGGCGTATTGCTGGCTCAGGCCGGGCTGGCCAAGGATGAGGGCGAGGGCAGTCGCCTGATCCGTGAGGCGCTGCTCAGCGGGCGGGTCGCCAGCCGCTTTGGCCGCATGGTTGCCGCCCAAGGCGGGCCTGCCGATTTTGCCAGCCACTGGACCCGCTATCTGCCTGTGGCACCGGTGATCCACGAGGTCACGGCGCCGCGCGCGGGCTATGTCACTGCCATGGAAGGCGAGGCGCTGGGCCTTGCAGTGGTGCATCTGGGGGGCGGGCGCATGGTCGAAGGCGATCAGGTTGATCCCGCCGTGGGCCTGTCGGATCTGGTCCGTCTGGGCCAGTGGGTCGAGGCAGGGGAGACGCTGGCCTGCGTTCACGCGGCCCGCGAAAGCGCCGCGCTGGAAACGGAGGCGGCTTTGCTGGAGGCCCTGACCCTTGCAGATACCGCGCCAGCGGAGCTGCCCTTGATCCATGAGAGGATTGGCTGATGGCGCGCGCCTTTCTGGTGGTGATGGATTCTGTCGGCATTGGCGGCGCGCCGGATGCTTCCGGGTTTTACAACGGCGATCTGCCGGATCTGGGCGCCAATACCCTGGCCCATATCGCCCAGGACTGCGCCGCAGGGCGGGCAGAAGAGGGGCGCTCAGGGCCACTTCACCTGCCCAATCTTGAGGCTTTGGGGCTGGGGGCGGCGACGCGGCTGGCCTCCACCGTGCCGCTGCCGGGGTTTGACGCCGAACCAACCGGGCTCTGGGGCTGCGCAGCCGAGGTCAGCCAGGGCAAGGATACGCCATCGGGCCACTGGGAGCTGGCGGGGCTGCCGGTGCCCTGGGATTGGTGCTATTTCCCCGATACCGATCCGGCCTTTCCGACGGATCTGAGCGATTTTGTAGCCGCTGCGGCGGGCACGCCGGGGATTTTGGGCAATTGTCATGCCTCGGGCACGCAGATCATTGCCGAACATGGCGCCGCCCATATGCAGAGCGGAGAGCCAATCTGCTATACTTCAGCGGATAGCGTATTCCAGATCGCCGCCCATGAAGAGAGCTTTGGCCTGGAGCGCTTGCTGGACCTCTGTCGTGCGGTGGCGCCCCGCCTGCATGAGTTGAAGGTCGGACGGGTGATCGCGCGCCCCTTTACTGGCTCACCTGAAGAGGGCTTTACCCGCACCACAAACCGGCGCGATTTTGCCATCGAACCCCCGGCATCCGTGCTGACCAATTGGGTGCAGGACGCGGGGCAAGGCGTGCATGCCATTGGTAAGATTGGCGATATCTTCACCATGTCCGGTATTGATAGCCTGCAAAAGGGCACCGATGCGCAGCTGATGCAGCATCTGGCGCAGGCGATTGAGACTGCTGAAGAGGGCAGTCTGACATTTGCCAATTTTGTCGAGTTCGACAGCCTTTATGGCCATCGCCGCGACATCGCAGGCTATGCTCGGGCACTGGAGTGGTTTGATGCGGAACTTGGCAAACTGCTGCCGCGCCTGCGCCCCGGCGATATGTTGGTGCTGACAGCGGATCACGGCAATGATCCCAGCTGGCCGGGCACCGATCATACCCGCGAACAGGTGCCGGTTCTGGTCGCGGGCTGTGGCACGGGCTGTATCGGCCAGCGCGCCTTTGTCGATGTTGCGGCCTCGGTTGCGGCGCATCTGAATGTTGCGGCGCAGGGGCCTGGTCGCAGTTTTCTTTGACCGAAAGATCAAATCCCGCTTGCCCTGACAGGGGCAGCAGGCATAAACCCGCCGCCAAGCATGTTGGAATTCATAGTAGGAGAGAGCCCAAATGAGCGAACATCTGACCGTTGTTGATCACCCACTGGTACAGCACAAGCTCACGCTGATGCGCGACAAGGGCACCTCGACCTCCGAGTTCCGCCGACTGCTGCATGAGATTACTCAGCTGCTGGCCTATGAGATCACCCGCGAGCTGCCGGTGACGCAAAAGACCATCGAGACACCGATGGAAACCATGGACTCGCCCATTCTGGCCGGCAAGAAACTGGCACTAGTCTCGATCCTGCGCGCGGGCAACGGCATGTTGGATGGGGTGCTGGATCTGGTGCCTTCCGCCCGTGTTGGCTTTGTTGGCCTCTACCGGGATGAGGAAACCCTGCAGCCCGTGCAGTATTACTTCAAAGCTCCGAAAGAGCTGGCGGATCGTATGGTCATTGCGGTGGACCCAATGCTGGCCACTGGCAACTCCTCGGCGGCGGCGATTGATCTGCTGAAAGAGGCGGGCGCGACCAATATCCGCTTCCTCTGCCTGCTGGCCGCCCCCGAAGGGGTTGCCCGCATGAAGGAAGCCCACCCGGATGTGCAGATCGTGACCGCGTCTCTGGATCGCGAACTGAACGAAAAAGGCTACATCATGCCGGGTCTTGGCGATGCTGGCGACCGGATGTTCGGCACTAAATAGAGCTGCCTTTCCGGCTGGTTACCTAAAGGCGGCAATCGCGCAACTATTTGCCTGATTGCCGCCATATTGTTGCCACAGGCGGCTTTACTCAGTTGTCAAATTGAGGCATCCTACCCCCATATATTGTGGGGCCTAGGTATGAAACTAACAAGAATTGTCGCGCTTGCCATCATAGCGAGTTCTGCCGCTGTTTCGGTTCAAACCTCGGCACTTCAGGCGCAAAGCCTGCGGTCGGTCAGCCCCCCAGCTCAGTTTCCGCCAGCCTCGTACAAGGGTAAACAGTTCGTCGATAGCCGTGGCTGCGTCTATATCCGGGCCGGTATTGATGGCAATGTGAACTGGGTGCCGCGGGTTGCACGCAACCGCAAACAGCTCTGTGGCTACAAACCTACGGCGGTTGCTGGCACCACCGCTCGCCCCACACAAAGCGCGCCACCTGAGCAGATCACCCTCAATGGAAGTGCCGCGGCGCCAGCAGCCGCAGCCCCTGCGGCACGCGCCCGCCCTGCTGCCAGCACAGCAACCCCGGAGTCCCCACGTAGGGCGGCAGCAGCGGCAGCCTCTCCAACCGTGGTGACCACGACGCGGGTGCGGCGGACGCCACAAACCACCACAGCACGGGTGACCCCAGCGCCTAAACCAGCGCCCAGGACCGCTGCGGCGCCTGTGCGCATTCAGCCCGTTCCGGCGGCGCCGGCTCCACAGCTCCGCGCCGCAACCAACGCGCCAACCGGGGCGGCTCAGGGCGGTTGCTCCGGGGCCTCAGCCATCAGTCAACAATATAGCAATCATAGCGGTGTGCGTTGTGGTCCTCAGACCAAATCACCTGTGAGCTATGGCAGCGGCACTGGTCGGCAATCTTCGCTGCGGCTGACCCCCAATACGCGGGTGCTGCCGGTGCATGTCTACCAACAACAGCGCCACAGCCAGGATCTCGCCACCCCGGCAGGGTATAAACCCGTTTGGACGGATGATCGTCTGAACCCGCGCCGGGCCGAGCGGGATCTGCGTTCGGCGATCCTGACCAGCCAGACCGAGGTGCCCGCAGGCTATGTTCTGGTTGAGCGGGGTGACGACCGGATGAACCCAATGCGGGGAGTGCGCACCGAACGGGGTGATGCGCAGATGGCAGAAATTTGGAGCAATGGCACGCCGCGCCGCCTGCGTGACCTGCCCTTGGATCGTCAGATCGTGACCGCCAGAAACACCCGCCAGGACCAATTCCAGGGGACCGCTCAGGCCAACGGGCTGGCGCTGCGCCTGTCGAGCCGATCTGCGCCCGGGGCAACTTTGGAAACCACAGCAGCCCCAACGCAGTCGCGGTATATCCGCGCCGCAACTTTTGCAGATCAGGCAGAGGCGCAGCAGGCTGCGCGCGGCCTGGCCGCAACCGGTGTGCCGGTGCGTCTCGGCTCTGTCTCGCGCAATGGCAAGCCCTATAAGGTGGTTCTGGCCGGGCCTTTTGGCACGCAGGATGCAGCGGCACAGGCGCTTGGAAAAGTGCAGGCCGCAGGCTATCGCGGCGCTCGTATCAGCCGCTAAGCGTTTTCCGGAAAACAGGCCCGGCCACCTCTTTGGGCAGGTTGATGCGGCGCCTCAGAGCCCGACCCAAGAGTGATGGTCTGGGCGCTATGGTGCATGCGGGCTGTTGTCAGTGAATTCAACCAGTTAGAAACTGCCCAGTAAACCCTGCTTTAGACCAAGTGCGTCTCGCAGTATTCTGGCGGCGGGCGTTACCCGCAGATGTTTTGCAGTTGCACCCAGTCACGATCATTCAATACCGGCTCCAGCGCCCGACCCGCCATTGGATCGGCTTCGATCAGGCCAATAGTGGTCTCTCCGGTCACATCCAGCGCATAGGCATAGGGGGTGGACGGGATGGCGGCGCGGGCGAACTCCGCCAACAACAGATCATCCGGCAGCGCGGGGCGGGGCGCTGCCAATACGGTTTCCGAGTAACGATCCAGGGTTTCACGGGTCAGCTCACCCGTGGTGAGCAGTCGGAAGGAGGCGAGGACCCCCCCGGCCTCCAACAGTTCAGCCAGCGGGTCGCGCAGCTCCGCACGGGCGCGCTCGGCCAGGATTGCCCCGGCAGCAACCGCCGGATCTTCATAGTCCTCAACCAGGCTGCGGTTCAGCAGCACGATGCCACCCGGCAGATGCAGGCTACCAGCAACGCCAGAGCGCATGATGACCAGGTGCCGTACATCGCTGCGCTGCGCCAGTTTGGCGAGGATCGGAGTGGCCTCGGGGGTGGCGCAGGCCTGTCCCGAGACCCGTTCGATCCGGCCTAGCAGAGCCTGCCCGATGGCCTTGCTCTTGATCTCGGGGACCACTTTGACCGCGTGGCTCTGCATCAGTCCAGGCAGCCCGAACAGCACCAGCAGGGCCACCAAAGACAGGCTGCCAAGGATGCTCACCACCCGTAGGCGTCCCGGATGCGGGCGGGCGCGCTCGATGGCGTGGCGCACCTTCTCAATGGCCTCCAGCATGGTTTCCTCATCCTGGGGAATTTCCAGCTGTTCACCGGGGTCGCCATCGGGATGAAACAGCGCCGGAAAGACGCCGGGATTGGCCCGTTCCACTGCGGCCAGAGACCAATGCGCCAACACCCTGTCCTGCAAATCTGTGATGGTGAGAGTGGCATCGCCAACCGAGATGATCACGTCGCGACGCTGGGCGTCCGGGCTCGCGCGCCAAAGGCCCGCGGCCTCAAGTCGTTCGAATTCCCTCAAAACGGTCATTCTGCCTGCCTGTCCTGCCTGTTTTCCTTGCAGCAAGCCTAGCATGGGGCTGGCCCGGGCGGCAAATGGCTTTGACTGCCAAATGCCGCCCCAGGCTGTGATTTTTGCCCATCATCTGGTCTGAGACCCGCCAGATGAGCAGTCAAAATGGGCTTTACAGAGTTTTGGCGATCTCGCGCAGCTCGAACTTCTGGATTTTCCCAGTAGAGGTCTTGGGAAGTTCCTGGAAAACCACCCGTTTGGGCGCCTTGAAGCCCGCGATGGTTTTGCGGGCAAAGGCGATCAGCCCAGCCTCGTCAACCTCTTCGCCCTCTTTCAACTCGACAAAGGCGCAGGGCACTTCGCCCCATTTGTCGTCGGGCTTAGCCACCACTGCTGCCAGATTCACCGCCGGGTGTCCCATCAACACACCTTCGACCTCAACCGAGGAGATATTCTCGCCCCCCGAAATGATGATGTCCTTGGCGCGGTCGGCAATCTGGATATAGCCATCAGGGTGCTGCACCGCGATATCGCCGGAGTGGAAGTAGCCGCCCTCAAAGGCCTCGGCGGTGGCTTCGGGGTTCTTCAGATAGCCCTTCATCACCGAGTTGCCGCGCATCACGATCTCGCCCTGATCCGCGCCGTTCTTGGGGATCTGCTTCATCTCATCGTCGAGCACGGTGATATGGTCCATCATCGGGAAGGCAACGCCCTGACGTGCCTTGATAGCGGCACGGCCCTGATGGTCCAGATCATCCCATTTGTCGCCTTTCCACAGACATTCGGTGACATGGCCATAGGTTTCGGTCAGGCCATAGACCTGGGTGACGTGGAAGCCCAGTGTTTCGATCTTTTGCAAGGTGGCCGGGGCAGGGGGCGCGCCGGCGGTAAAGACCTCAACCGTGTGGTCAAAGGCGCGGCGCTCTTCCTCCTTGGCGTTGACCAGCAGGTTCAGCACGATGGGAGCGCCGCCAAAATGGGTGACGCCATGATCGCCAATGGCGTCATAAATCGCCTTTGGCGTCACATTGCGGCAGCAGACCAGCGTGCCGCCCAGCACCGGCATCATCCAGGTGTGGTTCCAGCCATTGCAGTGAAACAGCGGCACGATGGCCAGATAGACCGGGTTCATCACCATGCGCCAGGAGATCACCGTGCCCATGGTCATCAGGTAAGCACCGCGATGGTGATAGACCACACCCTTGGGGCGACCAGTGGTGCCGGAGGTATAGTTCAGCGCCAGGCTTTCCCATTCGTCCTGCGGCATGATCCATTCAAAATCATGTTCGGCATTGCCCAGAACATCCTCATAGGTCGGATGACGGCCGGTGGCCTCGAACCCGGCCTGGGGATCCGGCACCTCGATCAGCAGCGGGGCCTTGCCTTGGATCTGTGCGACGGCGGCTTCGGCCAGCGGCAGGAACTCGGTATCCACCATCACCACCTTGGCGCCGCCATGGTCAAAGATATAGGCGACCGTGTCGGTATCGAGCCGGGTGTTGATGGTATTGAGCACCGCGCCACAGGCAGGCACGCCAAAATGGGCCTCAGCCTGGGCCGGCAGATTGGGAATGAGGGTGGCCACCACATCGCCGGGTTTTACCCCCATGCCCGCCAGCGCCGAGGCCAGCCGGGTACAGCGGTCATAATAGGCGGCGTAGGTTTTGCGGTGATTTCCATAGATCACAGCCGGAATATCACCAAAGACATGTGCCGCCCGGCGCAGGTGCGACAACGGTGTCAGCGGCACATAGTTTGCTGCGGTCTTCTCCAGGCCTGTTTCATCAGCCATCCATCCCATCAGCTTTCCTCCCATGATTCTGTCGGTATGTCGGTTTGAGGACAGATAATGATGAAAGTTGCGGGCAATGAAAGAGCTATGAAACAAGTCGCATCCCTCCAGTCCCACGCGGGCAATCAAACTTCGGCAGCACAGGCGATGCTGGCGGCCATGGCTATCATTGGTGTCACCGACAACGCAGTGCCCTTGATGGCCGAGACAATCGGGCTGGGGCAGTTCTATCTGTTGCGCACCCTGGTGGCGCTGCCGATCCTCTGGGTGATGTCAAAAATGGGCTTTGGCAGCATGATGCCGCGTCGCTTTGGCGCAGTCACGCTGCGAGCCCTGCTGGTGGCGACCTCGATGGTCTTCTACTTCTCGGCAGTGGCGCTGATGCCCATTGCTCAGGCGCTGGCGGGGCTGTTTACCTCGCCGATTATCATCGTTGTGGTCTCGGTATTGTTCATGAAAATGCGCATCGGCATGGTGCGGATCGCGGCGGTGATTGGTGGCTTTGTCGGGGTGCTTTTTGTACTGCAGCCGGATGTCACGGCCTTTGACTGGATGATCCTGCTGCCGGTTGCGGGTGGGTTCTTTTACGCACTGGGCTCTATCGTGACGGGCACCATGTGCAAGGAAGAAAGCACGGTTTCGATGCTGTTCATCTATCTTCTGGCGCAGGGATTGATCGGAGGCCTGCTGCTGGTCGGTGTTGAGATCTGGCCGCTGCCGGTGGGGCAGGGCGCGGATGGATTTGTCACCCGCGGCTGGGTTTGGCCGCTATGGGAGATGTCGCATTTGATCCTTTTGCAGGGCTTTGCCGCGGTGGGCGGAGTGTTCTTGATCACCAAGGCCTATCAGCTGGGCGAGGCCTCCTTTGTGGCGGTGTTTGAATACTCAGTGCTGCTGGTGGGGCCTGCCATTGCCTGGATGGTCTATGGGCAGGTGCTGAATCTGGCGCAGATGCTGGGCATTGGCCTGATCGTACTGGCAGGGTCCACCTTGGCGTTGCGCTCTTCCAAAGGGGCGTGAGATACTGCGTCGGACGGGCCGCTTGGGGCGCAGCGGTGGGGCGCTTGGATCTCAAGTAGTTCGTCGACTAAGGTCTTTGACGCATTGCAGTCAACCTGATGGCGACCAAACCGAGATGAAAAACAGCGGCCAAGATGAACCATAAACCGACTACAAGCGACCACGCATAGGGGCCAGAAATATCTTGCTGCTGCGCCATCCATGAGGCCCAAAGATAGCTACCAGTTAACCCGAAAGCCTGAATAAAACCCAAGTGCAAAAAAGCTTTGCGACGAATGCCGAGAACCAAATCAATTCCCAGGACAAGGCCCATTAAGGCCAAAACCCAAGCTTCAAGAGTGTCTGTAAGTGCAGCGCCAAGACTGAAAACGGTAAAAGAGATTTCTGTCATGATAAGTTCTCAACAAGAATTCTAGGAATATAGCATAGTAATTTCATGGAGCCGGGCAGGGTGGTTTCGTTCGCTTAGCAAACCCTCATTGATCTCAATAATCAAGTGTTGCGCGATTTGCCAAAGCGCCGCTTTGGCAGCGCCCGAACCGCCCCCACGGGGCGCGGCAATCTTTGTGGCGGTGTTTGAATATTCGGTGCTTCTGGTTGGCCCTGCCATTGCTTGGATGGTCTATGGGCAGGAGTTGAATCTGGCGCAGATGCTGGGCATTGACCTGATCGTTCTGGCAGGGTCCACCTTGGCGTTGCGCTCTTCCAAAGGGGCATGACAGCGAGTGCTATAGAAGTGCGGCTAATGTTCGATTTCAGCCCAATTTTCCCATGGGTCATCATACTGAAAAGTCGGATTTTACTTTCGAAATTTTGTTGAGGGCCCCAGAAATCTAGGACTTCTGAGTTTAACTCAAATTTTTTCAGTGTTCGGGCCTTGGCATACTCCTTGCAGTTTCCATCACTTGAAAAAGTCCCTGGGTTGCGGTTGTCGACCCATTTCTTCTACAAGTGGTGAGTCTTCAATGGCCCGAGCCAAGGGAGAATTTGTCCTCCTATTTTCGAAAGGGAAGAGTTTCTAATGGTATACTTCAATTGGGCAGAGTTTTTAGGAACGACGACGGTTAATGTGGTGATCTTCGCGTTCGCTGCCTTTTTGTTTTCGCTTCCTTTTAGTAAATGGAACTCGGACTATGCAAAGCCCGCTGTCGTCTGCGCTACCGTTTTTTTGATCTTCGTGATGATGCGCTTATGGGCCACTATTCAATCTGTCGCCGACGGCCACTATGATGTCCCCGAAGCAGTCTTGGTCCTTTTGGGGAACTATTCCCTTCTTTCTATAGCGGCTTCGGGAGCCTTGGTCTTTGGTTTTTGGGTTCTTCTCAACGTCGGACCTGACGAAGACAAGGACGCCTCGACGCGCGGATAACTGTCTGGTCTATCCATCCTATCGCTCTTTTGTAGGCGTTTTCTTCTGCCTTCTGATGGCGTAGCCTTGGGCCATGATCCTGTCGCGCGGCCGTAAATATCTGTTCATACATATCCCCAAAACCGGCGGCACCGCGCTGGCGCTGGCGCTGGAGGCGCGGGCCAAGCGTGACGATATGATGCTGGGGGACACCCCAAAGGCCAAGAACCGCCGCCGCCGTTTACAGGGCATAAAAACCGCAGGCCGCTTGTGGAAACACTCCACTCTGGCGGACCTCTCTGGGCTGATCCCCGAGGATGAACTGCGCGCGCTGTTCACCTTTACTCTGGTGCGCAACCCCTGGGACCGGGCGGTGAGCTATTATCACTGGCTGCGGCAGCAGGGCTTTGATCACCCAGCGGTGCATCTGTCCAAGTCGCTGGAGTTTCGTGATTTTATTCTGCACCCAGACACCCTAGGCAGCTTTGAGACCAACAGCGAGTCCAGCTATATGCGTCATGCCGATGGGGCAGAGCAATGCCAGCTCTATATCCGGCTGGAGCATTTCTCTACCGATGCTGCGCCGCTGTTTGACCACCTCGGATTTGAGCTGGATTTGTCGCGCGAGAATGTCTCAAACCGGCAGCGGGACTGGCGTGGGTACTATGACGCCGAGACGCAGGCGGCACTTGCCCGGGCCTGCCACGAAGAAATAACGCGATTTGAATATTCTTTTAACGATTTCGACCTAGCCTTGGATCAAAGGGGCCGCGCAGCCGGGTGAGATCACCGCAAAGATTCTCTCCAACCTGCCTGAGCCCAGACAAGGATAGCAGCGCCACAGCCCATTGGGATGCAGGTGCCGCCGCAGAGGAGAGATCGAAATGCTGGATTGGTTTCAAAAACGCCTGAGCTTTGGTGCAGACCTGTCGGTTCCGCCGGTATCGGTCGGGCAGGGCGGCTTTTTGTCCGGCACCCATGTGGCCTCCAATATGGGCTGGCGCCCGGTCGAGGCGCTCTGTGCCGGGGACAAGGTGCTGACCTTTGATCATGGCATGCAGACCGTTGTCGAGATGGTACGCGAAACCGTGCATCTTGAGGCCGGTGAGATCGACCCAACGCGCTGCCCCATGCATATCCCCCGCGACGCGTTGAACAACCGGGTGCCCATGTGGCTGATGCCGGATCAGGGGGTGCTGATGGAGAGCGATCTTATCGAGGACCACCAGGGCGATCCCTTTGCCGTGGTGCCTGCCTCGACGCTGGATGGCTACCGGGGCATCTGCCGCCTGCATCCGGACAATGAGCTGCAACTGATCACCCCGCGCTTTGAGCAGGACGAAGTCATCTATCTTGAGGCGGGCCTGCTGGGCTATTGCCCGGCGCCGCGTGATCTGCTGACCATTGGGGTGGATTTGCAAGAAGATATCTACAAGGTCCTGCCCATCGAGGAGGCCTGCGAGTTGATCGAGGCAATGACCACCTCTGAGACCATGATGATGGGCAGCGCTCTGCCAATGATGCCTTCAGGCGCCTTTCAGATGTAGGCTTTGGTCTTGTGATCTAGAGCGGAATCGATGGCCTGTTGCAAAGCTGCCCAAAGCCTGCTCGCTTTGGGCAGCTTTTCCTTTTCAGGTTTCAACTGTTTGCAGCAGTTGAACGTCAGCATGTCGAACGAAACCTAACAGCCTGTTCTGAACGCCGAAGGGGGTAAATGCATGAAAGAGCGTTTTGTTCGTTTGCCTGTACTTATGCCTGTGCCTTTACCATGAAACTGCGGGTTGCACGGATTGCTAGGAATAGCAGGAACCCAGCTGGCCCAAACAGAAAGATCACTGGCAAGCAGGGTGCGACAAACCAGAAAGCCATGCCGTCCGAGCGCGCCTTGCGGCAAGCCCATGCGCCAATGACCAAATCAAAGGCCAGAAAGTGAACCCAGGCGGCGAGTGCAGCCTGCTCATAGGAGAAGAGTTCCATCACCTCTGCAAGCGTCCCAAAACCGCCGCCACTCTCGGCTGCGGGAAAGACGAGAAGTATGACATATCCCAGTGAAAGAAGGCTTGGAAGCATCACGCCAGCAATCAGGTCAGACCATTTTGGCATGAGTGGTGAAACCAACAGTAGCACCCAACCTACCATAGCAACGATACCTGCGATTGAAAAAGAAGTTTCAAGAATCATGCTTTGGTCCTGTCTATCAAGTTTTGGAGTTCGATATACTTGCACATGCAATTATATTGCAATATAAAACCGACATGACAGATCAATATACCCCTAATGTTCTCCGCCTGCTTCAAGTCGCTGATGGCTTTCGAGCGGGTCTCTCAGGTGAGCTTTCATCCGTTCACGGTATTTCCGTGAACGAGTTTTTGTTGATGCTTCATCTGGAGCGCGCGCCCGCGAACCGTTTGTCCCGTGTTGACCTTGCAAAGCGGATGTATGTCAGCGCTTCTACGATTACCCGTATGGCTGTGCCGATGGAGAAGATTGGCCTGATTGGTCGAGAGGTCGACGAGCGGGATGCCAGATTGATTTTCGTTGTGGCGACCGATGCCGGGCGAGAGAAGCTCTCACAAGCACTCGCGACCTTCTCCAAGAGAGCAGGCTACCTGTTCAATGACCGTTGGGGAGAGCAAGAGGTCGATCAATTCGCCGCAATGCTTCGCCGTTTCACTGCCTTAAGTGGAGACACACTTGCCTGACAGGTGCCGAGTGCCCTCATAAAAAAACCACCTCCCAAATACTTGGGAGGCGGACTTAATTTTGCCAGACCGGTTGCAGGCCTTACGCCGCTGAGGCTTCGTCCGGGTTGAAGCGACCGTAGAAGGTCTGGCCCTTGGCAGCCATCTCGCGCAGCAGATCCGGGCAGGCAAAACGTTCGCCGTAGGCTGCGGTCAGCTGATCACAACGCTCGGCCGCGTAGGGCGTGCCGATGATGTCGAGCCAGCTGAGCGGGCCGCCGGACCATGGGGCAAAGCCCCAGGCCAGAACCGCGCCCACATCGCCTTCGCGGATGTCTTCCAGCACGCCTTCTTCCAGCGCCCGAACGGCCTCAAGCACCTGAGCAAACATCAGACGTTCCTGCACCTCGATAAGGTCAGGCTGATCCTCCAGCAGCGGGTATTTGTCCTGCATGCCTTTCCAGTAACCCGTGCGCTTGCCCTTTTCGTCATAGTCAAAGAAGCCGGCGTTGGATTTGCGACCCAGACGACCCAGATCTTCCATCCAGAAGATCATGTCATCCGCTGGGCTCTCGGGGTATTCATTGCCCATGGCGGCCTTGGTGGCGCGGGCGATCTTGGCGCCGAGATCAATCGAGGTCTCATCCGTCAGCTGAATGGGGCCAACAGGGAAACCAAGCTGACGCGCCGCATTGTCGATCAGCACGGGCGAGACACCTTCGGTGATCATCCGTGCGCCCTCATTCACGTAAGGAATGATGCAGCGGTTGGCATAGAAGAAGCGCGCGTCATTGACGACGATGGGCGTCTTCTTGATCTGGCGCACATAGTCCAGGGCCTTGGCCACGGCACGGGGGCCAGTTTCCTTGCCCTTGATGATTTCCACCAGGAACATCTTCTCAACCGGCGAGAAGAAGTGGATGCCGATGAACTGTTCGGGACGTGAGGAGGCCTCGGCCAGACCGGTGATCGGCAGGGTCGAGGTGTTGGAGGCAAAGATGCAATCTTCGGGGATCACCGCTTCAACCTTCTTGGTCATCTCGGCTTTGACTGCCGGATCCTCGAATACCGCCTCGATGATCAGATCGCAGCCTTTCAGCGCATCCAAATCAGGCGTGGCGGTGATGCGGGACAGCATCGCCTCTTTCTTTTCAGCCGTGACCTTGCCGCGCTTCATCCCCTTGTCGAGGTAGCTCTCAGTATAGGCCTTACCCTTGTCTGCGGCTTCTTGGTCGCGGTCGATCAGAACCACCTCCATACCGGCCTGGGCCGAGACCAGCGCGATGCCAGCGCCCATCATGCCAGCCCCCAGCACGCCGAGTTTCTGGACGCGCTGATCGGGAATATCCTTGGGACGCACCGCGCCTTTTTCCAGCGCTTCCTTGTTGATGAACAAGGAGCGGATCATCGCACCGGACGAAGGGTTCATCAGAACGGAGGTAAACCAGCGGGCCTCGATCTTGAGCGCGGTGTCAAAGTCCACAAGCGCGCCCTCATAGACGGCACTCAGCAGTGCCTTGGCCGCCGGGAAGGCGCCCTGGGTCTTGCCATGCACCATGGCAGAGGCGCCAACAAAGTTCATGAATCCGGCAGGGTGATAGGGGGCGCCACCGGGCATCTTGTAGCCCTTGGCATCCCAGGGTTTCACCAGATCAGCGCCCGATGCATTCAGCACCCAGTCCTTGGCGGCGGCAACGGGATCAGCGGCGATCTCGTCAACATAGCCGGCACCCTTGGCCTTTTTCACGTCCAGCATCTTGCCTTCCAGCAGGAGTGGTGCTGCGGCAATGGCGCCAACCTTGCGCACCATGCGGGTGGTGCCGCCCGCACCGGGGAAGATGCCAACCATGATTTCCGGCAGGCCATATTTTGCCTTTGGGTTCTCGGCTGCAAAAATCCGATGGGTCGACAGCGGCAGCTCCATACCGATGCCAGCGGCGGTGCCGGGCAGGGCAGTAGCAATCGGCTTGCCGCCTTTTTTGGTTTTCAGATCCATGCCGGCCAGCTCGATCTTGCGCAGCAGGGCGTGCATTTTCATGGTGCCTTCAAACAGGCCCCGGGCAGGCTCGTCGCCGGCCTCTTCCTTCATCACCGCCAGCAGGTTCAGGTCCATGCCGCCAGCAAAAGAGCCTTCTTTGCCAGAGGTGATCACCACGCCTTTGATCTCGTCATCCGCTAGGGCCTGATCAATGCAGGTCTCTAGCTGGCCGAGCCCGTCAAAGGACATCACGTTCATGGTTTTGCCGGGCACATCCCAGGTGATTGTTGCGACGCCATCTGCGTCCTTGGAAAGCGTAAACTCACTCATGTCTCGTCTCCGATTTGGTCAGCCGTCAGCGGGCTGCCGTCTTTGCGGGTAAAGCTGGCGCCTGTTGCGTCCATCTCTACCTTCATGTCCATGTCGCTGTAGTAAGCGGTCTCTGTCGGGGTCCGGGTGCCCACCACCAGGAAGGTGGCCGGCGCCGCGGTATTGTTCTTCAGGTGATGACCATTGGCCTCACCGGCTGGGAAACTGGCGCAATCACCGGGCAGCATCTCGTGTTCGCCATCGTCGTCGATCAGGGTCAGCGCACCGCTCAGCATCACCAGGAATTCATCCTGTTGCATGTGGTAGTGGCGCAGTGACGACAGCCCACCGGGCTCAATCCGTACGATATTGATGCCCGATTGGGTCAAGCCGCTGGCGTCGCCAATGCGCTGCACAAAACGACCCGCAGTTGCCTCGGCCAGTTTGCTAGGGTAGCTGGAGCCCCCCTGAAAGGGGATTTGTGCCAGATCCAGCTTGGGCATCAGACGCGCTCGATGATGGTGGCGGCACCCATACCAGAGGCAATGCAAAGCGTGGCCAGACCCATCTCTTTGTCCTGACGCTCCAGCTCATCCAGCAGGGTGCCGATGATCATCGCACCAGTGGCGCCTAGCGGGTGGCCCATGGCGATGGAGCCGCCATTGGGGTTGATCACAGCAGGGTCCACATCAAAAGCCTGCTGGAAGCGCATGACAACAGAGGCAAAGGCCTCGTTGACTTCGAACAGATCCAGATCGGAAATCACCATACCGTTGTCGGCCAGGATCTTCTGGGTCACAGGCACCGGACCGGTCAGCATGATGGTGGGGTCGGTACCGATCTTGGCGGTGGCCTTGATGCGCGCACGAGGCTTCAGCCCATATTGCTCGCCAAATTCTTTGTTGCCGATCAACACAGCCGCGGCACCATCTACGATGCCCGAGGAGTTGCCTGCGTGGTGGATGTGGTTGATCCGCTCCAGATGCGGGTATTTCAGCATCGCCACCTTGTCGAAACCAGGCATCTGCTCACCCATCATCTGGAAGGAGGCATTGAGCCCACCAAGCGACTGCATATCGGTGCCGGGGCGCATGTATTCATCGTGATCCAGAATGGCGATGCCGTTCTGGTCGCGCACGGTGATCACCGATTTGGCAAAGCGGTTGTCGTCCCAGGCCGCCTTGGCGCGGCGCTGACTTTCCACCGCCAGGGCATCGGCCTGCTCGCGGGTGAAACCATATTCAGTCGCGATAATATCCGCCGAGATACCCTGGGGCACAAAATAGGTATCCATCGCCAGTGAGGGATCAACCGCGATAGCAGCGCCGTCCGAACCCATGGCAACGCGACCCATCATCTCGACACCACCGGCGATATAGGCCTGGCCCGCGCCGCCCTTTACCTGGTTGGCAGCCAGGTTCACCGCTTCCATACCGGAGGCACAGAACCGGTTGATGGCGAGGCCAGGAATGCTCTGGTCCAGATCAGAGGCCAACACAGCAGAACGCGCCAGGCAGCCGCCCTGTTCCATCACTTGGGTGACATTGCCCCAGATCACATCCTCAACGGCATGGCCTTCGAGATTGTTGCGGTCTTTCAACGCGTTCAGTGTCAAGGCTGACAGGCGCACAGATGTGACCTCGTGCAAAGAGCCATCCTTGCGGCCCTTGCCACGCGGGGTGCGAATGGCGTCATAGATATAAGCTTCGGTCATGAGTGTCTCCTCAAGCGCGGTCCGACGGATTGCCGGGCATTAGGTCATAGGGGTGTTTCCAACCGGGCGTTGCGCTGATGCGCGCCAGCCAAGCGTCGATATTGGGGTAGTCTTTGCGTTCAAAGCCAAAGGGCTCGTCGTAAAACAGGTAGCCACAGCAGGTGAGGTCGGCGTTGGTCATATTGTCGCCCACCAACCAGTTGCGGCTCTTAAGTTGGTTTTCCAATGTGGCAAAGGCGGCCTTCAGGCGGCCTTGCATAAAGCCGATCACCTCCTGCGGGCGTTTGTCTTCGGACAGGAAATTCATCAAAAATCGGGTCATGCCCACCTGACTGGAGAGTTTGTGGTTGTCCCACAGCACCCAGCGCAGAACCTCGTATTTGTCTTCAGGCGCGCCACCAAACTTCCCAGTCTTATCGGTGATGTACTGCTGAATAACCCCGGATTGAGACAAGCGAATTTCGCGGTCCACCAAAACCGGCGCTTCGGCCATGATATTCAAATCCCGGTAGTTGTCGCCGCGGTGCTGCCCGGCAAAAAAATCGACAAAGACGGGTTCCCAGTCCAGGCCGGAGAGCTGTAGCGCCAGCGCCGCCTTGTAGGAATGGCCTGACTCGCCAAAACAATGCAATTTTATGGTCAAGTTCTGCTCCCTTGCTGTTGCTGCGCATTGGGGGTTTCACACCCCCAAACCCCCGTGGAATATTTGTGGAAAGATGATGGGGATTTAGCACTTTTAGGTTGAGTATGTGCTATGTTTCTGTGGCGGTACAGGCTGGAAAGCCGATGACCGCGAAAGGTGATGTCGTCCCTGCCCATTTGGCGAAGGCTTGGGGGCGGGGACGCATTTCCGATATCATCTTTCTTCAAATATTCCCGCCGGAGGCATCCTGAGTTTGCCATTTGTGATCTGGGGGGCTGGGTCACAGTGACCGTCCAATCAATTCTTTCATGATCTCATTGGTCCCACCATAGATCCGCTGCACGCGGGCGTCAGTCCACATTTCCGCGACCGCATATTCCTGCATGAAGCCATAGCCACCATGCATTTGCAGGCAGTCGTCCAGGACTTCGCCCTGGGTGTCAGTGATCCAGTATTTAGCCATCGCTGCCTTCTCGACGGTCAGCTCACCTTTCAGATGTTCCACCATACATTCATCTAAGAAGGCACGGGCGACCTTGGTTTTGGTCAGGCATTCCACCAGTTTGAAGCGGGTGTTCTGGAACTGGGTCAGGGGGGCGCCAAAAGCTTCCCGCTCTTTACAATATGCTATGGTGCGGGCGACTGCGCCTTCCATGGCTCCGACGGCGCCACAGGCGATGATCAGACGTTCCTGCGGCAATTGCTGCATCATCTGATAGAAACCCTTGCCTTCTTCCTGGCCTAGAATGTTTTCCGGCGGGATCTCGACATTGTCAAAGAACAGCTCGGATGTATCCGCCGCATGCATGCCGACCTTTTCCAGGTTGCGCCCACGCGCGAAGCCTGTCGCTCCTTCTGTTTCCAGTGCCACCAGCGAGACACCTTTGGAGCCGAGGCTGGGGTCCGTCTTGGCTGCAACCAGGATCAGATTGGCGTGCTGGCCATTGGTGATGAAGGTCTTTTGCCCAGAGAGACGATAAGCATTGCCGTCGCGGATGGCCTTGGTCTTGATCCGCTGCACATCCGAACCGGTGGAGGGTTCGGTCATTGCCAGGGCGCCAACCAGCTCGCCTGAGATCATCTTGGGCAGCCAGCGTTTCTTTTGCTCTTCGGTGCCGTATTCCAGGATGTAATGGGCCACGATGCCGGAGTGAATGCCGTGCCCCCAACTGGCCAGGTTCGCCCGGCTGCCCTCGATTAGGATCGCGGCTTCATGGCCAAAATCACCGCCAACGCCACCGTATTCTTCCGGGATGGAGGGGCAGAGCAGGCCCAGTTCACCGGCTTGGTTCCAGGTCTCGCGATCCATCATGCCCTGTTTGCGCCAAGTGTCATATTTGGGCACCCATTCATTGGTGATGAACTGCGCCGTCATATCAGCAAGCATCTGGTGCTCGTCAGTCATCCAGGCGGAACGCGTCTCGGTCAACTTGTCTCTCCCACTGGCTCGTTGTGGCGCATTTTGCGCCGAGCCCTTATCTTTTGCGGTCCTCCAGCGCGCTGTTGAACAGGCGCAGCCGGTGGCCGAGATTTTCTTGGTCCGTCACGCTGTCGAAATTCTCGAACAGGAATGACAGGGCTTCGCCTTCGTCCAATCCGGCCTCGGAGGCAAAGCGTTTCAGCCTGCGAAAGCCATCCTCTGTCATGGCGACGGGAAAGCGGCGGGTGAGGCGAAAACGTTTTGGCATGGAGGCTCCTTACAGATGGTTGGTCAAAGCCCCGGACCGGATCGGGCACCCCCTGAATGTGCACAGGGGAGGCCCGGTATTTTACTATGGATCAGAAGCTTGCCGCATCCAGAGCCATGACGGTATCGGCGCCGGTCTCGATCCGGGCCAGATGCAGTTTGGTGGCGGGCAGCCTTCGCGCCATATAGTACCGGCCGGTGGCAATCTTTGTCTCATAGAACGCCGCGTCAGAGGCCCCAGCGTCAAGCGCCTCAATCGCGGCTTTGCCCATCTGCGCCCACATCAGGCCCAGGCAGACATGGCCAAACATATGCATGAAATCATAAGAGCCGGACAGGGCGTTGTTAGGATTTTTCATACCGTTCTGCATGAAGTACATTGAGGCCGCCTGAAGATCCTTGGAGGCTGCTTTCAGGGGCTCAATGTAGCTCTTGGCGTAGTCTTCATTCAGTTCGGCGTTGTCTTTGCAGAAGCTCTTCACCAGCTCAAAGAAGCCCATCAGGTGTTTGCCACCATCAACCGCCAGCTTACGCCCCACCAGGTCCAGCGCCTGAACACCGTTGGCGCCCTCATAGATCTGAGCAATACGGGCATCGCGGGTGTACTGGCTCATGCCGTGTTCTTCGATATAGCCGTGGCCGCCAAAGACCTGCTGGGCCTTGACGGTCATGTCGTAGCCTTCATCCGAAAGGAAGCCCTTGATCACCGGGGTCAGCAGCGAGATCAGGCCATCGGCGTCTTTGTTGCCGTCGCGATGGGCCTGGTCGATCATTGTGGAGCCCCAAAGCAGGAAGGCGCGACCGCCCTCGACAAAGCTTTTCTGATCCATCAGCGAGCGGCGAATATCAGGATGCACGATCAGCGGATCGGCGGGGCCATCGGGGTTTTTCGCACCGGTCACGTCGCGGCCCTGCAGCCGGTCCTTGGCGTATTCAACCGCATTCTGATAGGCGGCTTCGGCCTGGGACACGCCCTGCATGCCGACACCCAGACGGGCCTCATTCATCATGGTGAACATGGCGCGCATGCCTTTGTGAGCATCGCCCAGCAGATAGCCGGTGGCCTCGTCGTAGTTCATCACACAGGTGGAGTTTCCGTGGATGCCCATTTTTTTCTCGATATTGCCGACCGAGACGCCATTGCGCGCGCCGGGGGTGCCATCTTCCTTGACCACAAATTTGGGCACGATGAACAGCGACACACCTTTGATGCCATCAGGACCACCGGGGATTTTTGCCAGTACCAGGTGGATCACATTGTCGGACATGTCGTGATCACCGGCCGAGATAAAGATCTTCTGGCCGGACACCTTGTAAGAGCCGTCATCCTGGGGCTCTGCCTTGGTGCGCATCAGGCCCAGATCGGTGCCACAATGGGGCTCGGTCAGGTTCATGGTGCCGGTCCACTCGCAAGAGACCATCTTGGGCAGATAGGTGTCTTTCTGCTGGTCGGTGCCATGGGCCAGGATCGCCGCTGCGGCGCCATGGGTCAGGCCCTGGTACATCACAAAGGCCTGGTTGGCCGAGGAGAACATCTCGCCGACGGCGGTGCCCAGCACGTAGGGCATGTTCTGACCACCGTATTGCTCGGGCATGTCCAGCCCGGTCCAGCCGCCTTCCTTGACCTGCTCAAAAGCCGCCTTGAAACCGGTTGGGGTCGAGACCACACCGTTTTCCAGTTTGCAGCCTTCCTGATCGCCAACCACGTTCAGCGGGTGCAGTACCTCAGAGCTGATCTTGCCGGCCTCTTCCAGGATCGCAGCGGTAAAGTCACGCTCCAGATCGCCGTAACCTGGGGTGGCGGCCTCCGAGACTTTCAATACGTCATGCAGGATGAACTGGGCGTCTTTGGTGGGGGCTGTATAAACTGGCATCGGGGTCCTCGTTGGTAGAGAATACTGTACTAGGTTGGTCCGCTGCCTAGGAGGCCGCGGTAAAGCGGGGAGGGCGCTATTCGGCGGCCTTTTGTTCCAGTTTCATTGAGGCAATGACTTTTTCGCCCCATTTCAACTGGTCCTGAAGCTCTTCGATGGCTTCGTTCAGCTCGTCCCGTTGTCTGATCATGTCATCCAAACGGTCACAAGCGATCTCATAAGTCCGTGACAGCTGTGTGACCTGCTGATCCCCGATGTGATAGAGATCAAGCAGCTGACGGATCTCCTCCAGACTGAAACCAAAGCGTTTGCCGCGCAGGATCAGCTTGAGCCGGGCCGCGTCGCGTTTGGTGAACAGGCGTTTCTGGCCGTCGCGTTGCGGAAACAACAGCTCCTTTGCCTCGTAAAAGCGCAGGGTGCGGGGGGTGACGCCAAAGGCATCACACATTTCGCGGATCGATCTTGTCTCTTCTTCTGTCATTTCTGTCATCGTCGTCACTCTTTGTCGGCCATGGATCAGCAGTGTTCAGGTTGTGAACCCAAGCTGGGACGGTCTGGAGAGATTTACAACAGTATCTTGACGTTTACGTAAGCTGAACGCGGCGTCACTTTTTGAAGTGACGTAGCTGTCACCCCTTTTGACGCGGGGTCCTTGTTAAAATCTCGCGGGCTTTGGCATCTGCACCAGGACGGGGGGACGGGTGCAGGGCGGAAATGAAATGGCCCACCCCGCGCAGGCGGGATGGGCCAATGTAAATGTCAATTTGGTAGTTTGCTGTCTACTTCAAAAGGCTCTGTGTTGTTGCGCGCAGGCTGCCCAGTTCGTCCAGTGCTTCGTCCAGCTGTTCGCGCTGCTGCTGCAGCTCTCCCATCTGACGATCGGCCATCTCGATAAAGGCCTGCATCTGGGCTTGGTTGCCCTCGTTTTCATATATCAACAGCCATTGCCGGATTTCTTCCAGCTGAAAACCGAATCTGCGACCGCGCAGAATCAGCTTCATCCGTGCCCGTTCCCGGGCGCCGTAAAACCGGGATCGACCTTCGCGATCTGGTTTCAGCAGCTCGATATACTCATAGTAACGCAAGGTTCGCGGCGTCACGTCGAACGCTGCGCACATTTCCTTGAATGACAATCTTGCTTCGGTCATCCATCATCTCCCTCGCGCGCAACCTATGCACTTGAATTGGCCAGTGCAACCACCCAGCGTGTTGTGGGCTTGCTCTTTGTTCCGGGCGGGGCCACAAATAGGCCCAAGCCACAACAGGACACAGCCATATGGCAGATAAGACAAAACTCGCCCGCCAGTTCATTCAGGCCATTCCCCATGCCAATGAGCTGGGACTGGTACTGGAAGATATCGGCGATGGGGTCGCCCGTATTTCAATGCCTTACGACAAGAAGCTCGTGGGGGATCCGAAAAGCGGCGTTGTTGCCGGCGGGGCGGTCTCTGCCTTGATGGATACCTGCTGCGGCGCGGCTGTGATGTGTCACCCGGATGCCCCCGGCGGGACCGCGACAATTGATCTGCGGATTGATTACATGCGCGCGGCCACCCCGGGCCAGACCATCACCACCCGCGCCACCTGCCATCACATCACCCGCAATGTCGCCTTTGTGCGTGCGGTTGCGATGGATGATGATACCGACCGGCCCGTGGCTACGGCCTCTGGCGCCTTTACAGTGGAGAATGGATTTTGAGCCGTCCCCGTCCAGAACATATACAGGTGGTGAAACAGCGCCGTGATGCGGCGCTGAATGCGCTGCTCGATTCGGTGCCTTACATCCAATTCTTGAATGTCACCTTTGACCGGCGCGGCGATGAGCTGACCGCGCAGCTGAATTTCAGCGAAAAACACATTGGCAATCCTTTTCTGCCTGCCATCCATGGCGGCGTGACAGCAGCCTTTCTGGAGATCACCGCAATGATCTCGCTGAACTGGTCGCATCTGTGGGAACGCATTGAGAGCGGTGCGCTGGACCCGGAGGAAATGGCCAAGGGCATCCTGCCACGTCAGCCCAAGACCATCGACTTTACCGTTGATTACCTGCGTTCCGGCCTGCCGCGCGATGCCTATGCCCGCGCCACCATCAGCCGCGCCGGGCGCCGCTATGCATCGGTCCATGTCGAGGCCTGGCAGGATCACAAGGATAAGCTTTTTGCCCAAGGGTCAGGCCATTTCCTGATGCCGCAGGATGACGACAAGAGCTGAGCCAGCCTAATCCCTGACCCTTTGGACCCTTAGGGGGGCAGGGGGAAACAGAAAGAGACGCGCCCATGGCCGAGATGCAGGCAGAGATCACCCATGCGCGGGTGCTCAAGATCGCTGTGCCGATTGTGCTGTCCAATGCGACAGTGCCGATCTTGGGCGCGGTGGATACCGGCGTCGTGGGGCAGATGGGCACCGCTGCGCCCATTGGCGCCGTTGGTATCGGTGCGGTGATCCTGGCGACGATCTATTTCATCTTTGGCTTTCTGCGCATGGGCACCACCGGGCTGGTGGCGCAGGCACGCGGCGCCGGGGACGTGGCTGAAACCGGCGCATTGCTGATGCGCGGCGTCCTGTTGGCTGCGGCTGCGGGCGTCACGTTTATCCTGTTGCAGGGGCTGTTGTTCTGGGGCGCTTTTCAATTGGCCCCCACCAGCGCCGAGGTGGAAACCCTGGCGCGAAGCTATCTGCAGATCCGGATCTGGGGGGCGCCTGCCACCATTGCGCTTTATGCGGTGACGGGCTGGCTGATCGCGGTGGAAAACACCCGCGGGGTCTTTGTGCTGCAGATCTGGATGAATGGACTCAACATCATTCTGGATCTGTGGTTTGTGCTGGGCCTAGGCTGGGGCGTCGAGGGCGTTGCCATTGCCACCCTGATTGCCGAATGGAGCGGCGTGCTGCTGGGGCTCTGGTTGTGTCGCGCCGCCTTTGCGGGCAGGCAGTGGTGTGATTGGCCACGGGTTTTTGATCCGGTGCGCATTCGCCGTATGGCGCAGGTCAATGGCGACATCATGGTGCGCTCGGTGCTGCTGACAGGCTCCTTCACCACCTTCCTGTTTATCGGCGCCAAGTTCGGCGATGTGACCCTGGCGGCCAATCAGGTGCTGCTGCAATTTGTCGAGATCACCGCCTTTGCACTGGATGGCTTTGCCTTTTCGGCAGAGGCGCTGGTGGGCGCAGCGATCGGCGCCAAGAACCGGGCGAACCTGCGCCGCGCCGCGTGGATATCCGCGCAATGGGGTCTGGGCTGTGCTGTGTTATTGGCCGCAGGTTTTGCCCTGGGCGGCCCCTACCTGATTGATCTGATGGCCAAATCACCCGAGGTCAGGCTGGAGGCCCGCAGCTATCTGATCTGGGCGGCAGCCCTGCCGATCATCTCATTGGCCAGCTATATGTATGACGGCATCTATATTGGTGCCACCTGGACCCGCGATATGCGGATGGCGATGCTGCAATCGGTGGCGATTTATGTGCTGGCACTTTTTGCCCTGGTGCCGCTCATGGGCAATCATGGGCTCTGGGTGGCCCTGATCGTGCTGAATGTGGCGCGCGGCGTGACCCTGGGGCTGCGCTACCCACGGCTGGAAGCCGGGGTAGCGCGCTAGTTTCGCTGTTAAAGCAGCGCTGCAAGCGCCTCGGTTGGGCGACCAATCACGGCCCTGTCGCCTTTGATGGCGATGGGGCGTTCGATCAGGATGGGATGCTCCACCATCGCCGTCAGCAGATCCGCCTCAAGGCTGTCTTTTTGTAGACCGAGCTCTTTAAAGATCTTTTCGCCGGTGCGCATCATCTGGATCATGGGCAGGCCAAGGGCGGCTTGGACGGTTTGCAGCTCCTCCAGGCTGGGGGCGTCTTGCAGATAGAGCCGCACCTCCGGCGTGACGCCCTTTTCTTCAAACAGCGCCAGCCCGGCGCGGGATTTGGAGCAGCGCGGATTGTGCCAATAGGTGATCATAGCCAATCTCCGCGTTTTGAGCCAACCGCAGCCGCAACCGTGTCAAAACCGTCGCGGGCCAGCAAGCCGTCCAGCTCCTGCGCGATCTCAGCCCCAAGCGACAGGCCCTGATAGACCATGGCGGTGTAAAGCTGCACTGCCGAAGCCCCGGCGCAGATCTTGGCATAGGCCTGTTCCGCAGTGGAAATTCCCCCAACGCCGACCAGTGGCACTTTACCGTCCAACAGCTCGGAGAGCTGCGCCAAAACCCGTGTGGATTTCTCAAACAGTGGCGCGCCAGACAGGCCGCCCGCCTCATCGCGATGGGCGCTTTGCAGCCCCTCACGCGACAGGGTGGTATTGGTTGCAATCACCGCATCAATGCCGGTTTCCAGCGCCACGGCAGCGATATCTTCAATGCCGGCCCGATCCAGATCCGGCGCAATCTTCAGGAAAACCGGCACGCGTTTTGAAAGACCATCACGGGTTTCGATGACGCCATTCAGCAGCGCCGAGAGCGCCGCCTTGCCCTGCAGATCCCGCAGCTTTTCGGTATTGGGCGAGGAGACATTGACGGTGGCAAAATCTAAGTAAGCGCCACAATGGGCCAGCACGCGGGCAAAATCCGCCGCGCGGTCGTCGCTGTCCTTATTGGCGCCAAGGTTCAACCCGATGACCGCATCCTTGGGACGTTTGGCGAGCCGGGAGGCGATGACCTCCATGCCCTCATTGTTAAAACCAAAACGGTTGATTGCGGCCTTGTCTTCGCTCAACCGGAACAGGCGGGGTTTTGGGTTGCCGGGCTGTGGGCGCGGCGTTGCAGCGCCCACCTCGATAAAGCCAAAGCCCGCCTGCGACAGCGGGTGCAGCGCCTCGGCGTTTTTGTCAAAGCCCGCCGCCAGACCAACCGGGTTGGGCAGGGCAATGCCGGCAATTTCGCACGCCAGCCGTGGCGAGGTCACCGGGCCGGGTGTTGGCGCCAGACCCGAAGTCAGCGCCTTGATCGAAAGCCCATGGGCCACTTCGGGGTCGACTTTGTGCAGCGCCTTCAGCGCCAGTTTTTCGGTCAGTTTCATCCGAATGTTGCTCCGGTATCGCTGGGTTTTGTGCGGATCAACCGCGAGGTGGCCACGGCGGCCTGCCGGTGTACCACGGCCTTTTGGTAGTCGGGATTGGTTACCATCGACAAAAAGGCATGGGCATCCGGGTAGCGGGCGACAAAGACCTCATCCCAGGCCTCGTCCGTGGGGCCAATCAAAGTGGTCTCAAAGCCGCCCCGCCAGATGATTTTGCCGCCAAGCGCGGCAAAGATCGGGCCGGATTCAGCCCCGTAGTTCTTATAGGCTTGGGCGCCGCTCAGCCCGGCATCTGCCAGCGCATGCCCCGCCGGATAGCTGGCCTCGCGGTTGAAACGCACCAGGTTGAGCATCTCGATCGGATGGCCGCGCTGCAACGATTTGAACGCCGTGAACTGATCGCGGTCTGGATCAATATGGCCGCTCATACCATTTCCTCTGGGAACTGGTGAGTGCCGTCGACCAGCGGCAAGGGCTTAGCCCATAGTACATCCGAGATCTGCATCTTGCGATAGAGATGCGGGAAGTCCGCACCGCCGCGGGAGACCTCCCATTTCAGCGCATCGCCCAGGGCCTCAGCCTCCAGCGCCAGCAAAAACAGCCCGTCGATACCGGCAAAATGCTTGGCTGCGGTCTCGGCCGCCTGCGGGGCTGTTGAGAAGTGAATAAAACCATCGCTCAGGTCGATGGGCGCGCCAAGGGTTTCGCCTTGGGACTGGAGGGCCG
This sequence comes from Pseudophaeobacter sp. EL27, assembly GCF_900313025.1. Taxonomy (GTDB): domain Bacteria; phylum Pseudomonadota; class Alphaproteobacteria; order Rhodobacterales; family Rhodobacteraceae; genus Pseudophaeobacter. The sequence goes on along the minus strand of NZ_OMPQ01000013.1, from coordinate 164,156 downwards.
ACCATTCATCGGCGCGAAAGATTTTATAGATCAGCATGGGCGTTCTGATGCCCCTTTGCCGGTTGGGAATCAAGCCCGAAGCATGAGATGAAACAACCGAACCCGGCCGCATGCAGGGAAACGCCGCGCGGTTTTCTGCTGCAACTACCAAGGTTTCGGCGGCAAATGCCCCCAGGGAACCCGGTTGGGTTGTTTTTCCCCTTTGACTGACAGTGGCTTTGCTCGCACCATTGCAGGCAAAGCAAAGATAATAAGGGAGTGATTAAGATGATGACGCGTTTCCTGACTTCAGTTGCGGCTCTGGGGCTGACGGCTGGTATTGCCACGGCTGACTACAAGCTGACGATCCTGCACACCAATGACATTCACAGCCGCATTGAATCGATCAACAAATACGACTCGACCTGCGACGCTGAGGGCGAGGCAGAGGGCAAGTGTTTTGGCGGTGTGGCGCGGGTCAAAGCCGCAGTTGATGCGCGCCGCGCTGCGCTATCGGGGCAGAATGTGGTGCTGCTGGATGCGGGCGATCCCTTCCAGGGGTCTTTGTTTTACACCACCTACAAAGGCGCTGCCGAGGCCGAGTTCATGCAGGCTATCGGCTATGACGTCATGGCGGTGGGCAATCACGAATTTGACGATGGGCCCCAGGGCCTGCGCGACTTTATTGATGCCGTGGACTTCCCGGTGATCTCCGGCAATCTGGATCTCTCTGCCTCTAACATCTTGAAGGGGCATGTGGGCAACCACGTGGTGCTGGAGGTTGGCGGCGCAAAGATCGGCATTATCTCGGCCCTGGCCACCGACACCGTCGAGACTTCTTCGCCGGGTCCAAACGTGGTCTTCCAGGATGAAATCGAAGGCCTAAAGGCCGATGTCGCCGCCTTGCAGGCCGAAGGTGTGACCAAGATCATCGCCTTGACCCATGTCGGCTTGCCGCATGACCTCAAGATCGCCGAGGCGGTCCCGGGCATTGACGTGGTGGTTGGTGGGCACTCCCATACGCTGCTGTCCAACACGGATGAAAAGGCGGCTGGAGCCTATCCGATGATGGTTGGCGCGGTGCCTGTGGTGCAGGCCTATGCCTATAGCAAATACCTCGGCGAACTTACCGTCACATTTGACGATGCGGGCAATGTGACTGCCGCCAGTGGTGACCCGATCCTGCTGGATGCCACTGTAACGCCGGATGCGGCGGTGGCAGCGCGGGTTGCTGAAATGGGCGCCCCCATCGAGGAGATGAAGCTGCGGGTTGTTGCTGCCACGTCCGACGCGGTAGAGGGCGCGCGTGATATCTGCCGGGCCGGAGAGTGCCAGATGGGCAATCTGGTGGCGGATGCCATGCTGGACCGGGTCAAGGATCAGGGGGTTTCCATCGCCATCCAGAACGGTGGCGGGTTGCGGGCCTCTATTGATGCAGGCGAGGTCACCATGGGCGAGGTGCTGACAGTGCTGCCCTTCCAGAACACGCTGTCCACCTTTGAGGCCTCTGGTGCAGATGTCGTCGCAGCCCTGGAAAACGGGGTGAGCCAGGTAGAGGATGGCAAGGGCCGTTTTCCGCAGGTAGCTGGGCTGAAGTTTGCCTTTGACATCTCGGTCGCGCCAAATGAGGGGCGTGTCAGCGATGTGCAGGTACGGGAGGGCGATGCCTGGGTCATGATCGACCCGGCCAAGACCTATGGTGTTGTCACCAACAACTATGTGCGCAACGGTGGCGATGGCTACAAGATCTTTGCCGGCGACGACAAAAACGCCTATGATTTTGGCCCCGATCTGGCGGATGTGACCGCCGAATTCCTGGCCAAGAACCAACCCTACAGCCCCTATGTGGACGGGCGGATCAGCCGCAAATAGGCGGCCTGCCTGTTGTTTCGCGCGCGAAACAGATGACTAAAACCTTTTGGCCCCGCCCGCAGTGGTGGGGCTTTTTCTTTGGGCGTGGCAGTGGCACAATGGTGCCCATGGATCACCCGCTTGCTGCCTTGATAAATGCCCGTATTGCCGCCGCTGAAGAAGAGGGGGCTTTTGACGATTTGCCGGGGGTCGGAAAACCGCTGCCCCAGATTGCAGACCCGGAAGGCACCGTGTTTCACCGGATGCTGCGCGATGCCGGGGCCGTGCCCGAGTTTGTGGCTTTGGCGCGAGAGCTGTCGCATCTGCGGGCAGAGCTACAGGAAACAGGGGATCGGAGCCGCCGCCGGGATATTCTGAAAGAAATGTCGATGATGGAAGTCCGCATCGAAATGGCGCGCCAATCCCACAAAAAGTAACCCAATCTGCCAGAGCTCTCGCCCATGGCAGGGGGCTGGTTGTTGCCTGCCAAACCCGCTAGCCTGATCCTATGTGTGGACGCCTAGCCCTGACCCTGCCAAATGACGCCATGGCACAGATTTTTGCCGCCAGCCCGGCAAATGATCTGCCGAACCTACCCAACTATAATATCTGCCCAACCAACCGGGTACATGTGATCGCTGCCTCAGGCGAGGCACGCCAATTGGTCTCAATGCGTTGGGGCTTTCTGCCGCATTGGTATGACAGCGAAACCTCAGGGCCATTGCTCATCAATGCGCGCGCGGAAACCATTGCCAAGAAACCCGCCTTTGCGCAGGCCTGCCGCCAGCGGCGCTGCCTGATCCCGGCCACTGGGTTTTACGAATGGACCAAGGATGCCGAAGGCAGGCGTCTGCCCTGGTATATTCATTCTGCCGATGATGCGCCACTGGCCCTCGCGGGGATCTGGCAGAGCTGGGGGCCGGATGCGCAGAAAACCTGCGCCATTGTCACGACGGGGGCCAATCAGACCCTGTCGGCGATCCACCACAGGATGCCGCTGGTGCTGCAGCCACAGGACTGGCCTCTTTGGCTCGGCGAGGCGGGCAAGGGGGCGGCAAGCCTGATGCAGCCCGGTCCCGAAGATCAATTGCACATGCACCGTGTCGCGCCGGAGGTGAACAGCAATCGCGCGGCGGGGCCAGAGCTGATTGAGCCTTTCTTTGATGACACCTTGGCGGATGAGCCGACAGAAGAATTGCCAGGCAGTGATGAGCCTCGCTTGATCTGATCTGCCTGAGTTGCTGGGAAAGCGCTGCCACTCGTCGCTGCCGAAATGCCACTTTTATTCAGCTTGCGCGCGCGGTAAGTCAGATCCATGCCCAATCGCTATGAAACACTGCAAGACATGATGGCCCATGGCTATGACACGGTCATTGACGTGCGCAGCCCCGCCGAATTTGCCGAAGACCATATTCCGGGGGCCATCAATCTGCCGGTGCTGAGCAATGCCGAGCGGGCCGAGGTTGGCACCATCTATGTGCAGGACAGCCCTTTCAAGGCCCGCAAACTGGGCGCGGCGCTGGTGTTTCGCAATGCCGCCAACACTATCGAGACCAGCCTCAGCCACCATGAGGGCGGCTGGCGCCCCTTGGTCTATTGCTGGCGCGGCGGCCAGCGCTCGGGCAGTTTTTCCTGGATGTTGAGCCAGATTGGCTGGCGGGCAGGTCTGGTTGAGGGCGGCTATCAAAGCTACCGCCGCCTGGTCTATTCCTATCTCTATGATCAAGAACTGCCGTTCCGCCTGATCGCATTGGATGGCTACACCGGCAGCGCCAAAACCGAGCTGTTGCAGCGGGTACGTGGCCTGGGCGGACAGGTGCTTGATCTGGAAGGGCTGGCCAATCACCGGGGCTCGCTCTTGGGAGGCATGGCGCAGCCGCAGCCCAGTCAAAAGGGCTTTGAGAGTGCGCTGGCGCAGGCTCTGTTGCAGATGGACCCCGCCCGCCCTGTTCTGGTGGAGGCCGAGTCAAGCAAGGTTGGAGAGCGGATCATTCCTCCCAGTCTGTGGCGGGCGATGAAGCAGGCGCCCCGGGTCGAGGTGCAGGCGTCGGCAGAGGCGCGCTGCCGCTATCTGACACAGGCCTATGACGATATCCTGTCGGACGGCGATATGCTGCGCGAGAAACTGGGGTATCTGCGTGGGCATCGCGCCAATGCGGTGATCGACCACTGGTTCGATCTGATTGCGGACGGTGACAAAGCGGCGCTGACCCTGGCGCTGATGCAGGATCACTATGATCCGGCCTATCAGAAATCCCGGCGCATCAATGGAGCGGCCTCAATCGCTGATCTGGATCTGGGGCAGATGGCCGAGGTCGATCTGGACCGCGTGGCGCAGCAGATCTGTGATCTGCTGCAGACCCGGTAACTCCGGCGCAGCGGCGACACTGCCTAGCTGAGGCTCAGCCCGGCTGCGCCAGCGGTGAAGCCGCCAATGCGTGCCGCATCGTAGCCTGCGGTGCGGAGCTGATCCAAGAGGCCATCGGCCTCAGCAGGGTTTACGGCAGCCAGGAGCCCGCCAGCGGTTTGCGGATCAAACAACAGATCGGCCTCTGGCCCGCGCGGCAGGTACGGCGCAAGGGCGCGGTTTTCTTCAAACAGGCTGGAACGGATACCGCCTGCGCTCAGTGAGAGCGCCCCCTGCATCAGGGGCAGTTCTGACAGATCGATCGAGCCGGCAAGGTCGGAGGCCTCACAAATACCAAGGAGATGTCCGGCCAGACCAAAGCCGGTGACATCGGTCATTGCATGCGCACCGGATAGAATGCGCGAAGCCTCACCCTGAGGCTGGCACATCTGTTTTAGCGCCGCAGCGACCCAATTGCCACGGGCATCACCGGACATTTCAGCCGCCATAATCACGCCTGACCCAATGGGCTTGGTCAGGATCAGCACATCGCCGGGCTGCGCCCCGGAGAGGGTCACAGGGGGGCTAAGACACAGCCCGGTGACGGTGAACCCAATCGACAGTTCATCCCCGATCGAGGTATGACCGCCAACAATATCAGCCCCAGCCGCCTGAAAGACTGCGCCAGCGGCGGCCATGATTTCGCTCAAGCTACGCTCTTGCAGGGCAGGCGACAGGCGCGGCAGGATCAGATTGGCGGTGGCGACCTGCGGCTGGGCACCCATGGCCCAGATATCGCCCAAGGCATGTACCGCAGCAATGCGGGCCATCATCACCGGGTCCAGAACCGAAGCACGCAAATGATCCGTCGAGATCACCTGCTGAACACCGCCGGTCTGTATCAGTGCCGCGTCATCGCCGGGCAGGGTTGTCACATCCCGGCGCTGTATCGGTGCAAGAGAGGTCAGCGCCGCACGTAAGGCGCCCCGCCCGGCCTTGGCACCACAGCCACCACACATGGGTTTTTCGCCCAGTATCGCGGGCAGATCATGAGTATGTTCGGGCGGTAGCTTCGGCTGTTCCATTTTGGGAAGCTGGCGGAATTGCTCCATGAAATTCTGATCAATCCGGTCCTTCCAGCTCCAAACCAAAGGCCCTGAGAATTGCAGCCCAAAGCGATCCCCAAGGGCCTCCTTGGCCCCCATGGAGATCAGTTTCAGGTAGTCCTTTTGCGGCTTGTAACTGCGCAGGGGATCCTGTGTCAGCCGAGCGCGCAGGTTGTGATAGAGGATCGGTGCTTGGCGTACCGCATAGACCCCTGCCTTGGGACGGGGCGAAAACCCAAGATGGGCGCAGTCGCCCACCGCAAAGACATCCGGGTCAGAGCTTTGCAGGGTCTCACCCACGGTGACAAAGCCCTGATGCATTTCCAGCCCACAGCCCGCGACCCAACCGTGCGGGCGGGCACCGGCGGCCCCGGTGGTGAAATCCGACAAAACAATGCGGCCATCCGCAAGATGAACCGCGTCGGGCGCGACCCGCTTCACTGCGGTGTTTTCTACCACAGAAACCCGCAGTTCGGTGAAGGCGCGGCGCAGGCGTTTGGCGACCTCGGGGCTGGCCTGTCCCAGCACCGGGCCACTGTCGATCAGGGTGGCCTGTCCGAGCCGACCACGTTGAGACAGGGCATGGGCCATGGCCAGCACCAGCTCCGCCCCGGCAACGCCGCCGCCGATGACGGCAATGTTCGCAGCTCCGCTGCCCTGGCGAAACTGTTCCCAGGACTGGGCAAAGGCACCCAATGGCTTGGCCGGGACGCCATGGTCGCCAAAGCCGGGCAGATCCGGCATTTCGGAGGTGATGCCCACATCAATCGAGGCTAGGTCATAGGCGATTGGGGGGCGGCCTTGTACATGCACCAACTTGGCCAGAGGATTCAGCCCATCGGCTGCGCCCAGAATGACCCGCGCCCCGGCAAAGCGCGCCAGCTTTACCAGATCAATATCCAGATCATCGCGCTGGTAATGGCCGGCGACAAAGCCGGGTAACATGCCCGAATAGGGCGCTGTCGGGCCCGGGTTGATAACGGTGAGCCGGGCGCCGGGGAGCGGACGCATTCCCCATTTGAGCAGCAGCAGCGCATGGGCATGGCCGCCGCCAATCAGAACCACATCCTTGGTTGCCGGGAGAGGAGCGCTATGCATGGGGCTGGTGCCTTTTTGTCAGTCAATCAATGGCCTGTTTAGGGCCAGCGGGGGGCTGACGCCTTGAGCCAGAACAAGGGCCAGATCCAAACAGACCGGAGCGAACCACGATCTGCTTCAGGCAAAATCCGTCGCAGCAGCGGCTCAGCTTTGTTGGTCCTCTGCTGCGGGATCTGCCTCAGCCACATCATGGGTCGCCCAGATGCTGTCTTCGCCAGCCTTTGGCAGGCTTTCCTTTGTCTCATGCCGGTGAATATGCACCTTGGCAATAAACAGTGCCGTGACCGGCGCTGTGAGAAACAAAAACAGGGTGATCATCAGCTCGTGCAGCGACAGATGCCCCTCGACCACCACCCCATGCAGCATCGAGGCCAGCAACACGCCGCCAACGCCTAAGGTCGTGGCCTTGGTCGGCGCATGCAGGCGCGACATGGGATCATTGAGCTTGATCAGGCCAAAGGAGCCAACAAAGCCAAAGATGCCAGCCATGACCAGAAAGCCTGCGATCAGATATTCAAAAATCATGCGATCCCCCTCTCATCACTCGATAATGTTACCGCGCAGGATAAAGCGCGCATAGGCCACGGTAGAGACAAAGCCCAGCATGGCGATGATCAGGGAGGCCTCGAAATAGACCTCGCTGCCCAAGGAGATACCATAGAGCACCATCAGCGCCAGGGCATTGATAAACATGGAATCCAGCGCCAGAATCCGGTCGGCGATTTCAGCGGCTGAGATGATCTTCCACAGGTTCATCAGCAAGGCCAGGGCAAAGCAGACAAAGGCAAAGAGCGTGGCATAGGTCATAATCATTCGAAAATCTCCTTCAGGCGGCGCTCGTACCGCTGTTTGATCTCATCACGCACCGCACCCGGGTCTGGGGCATCCAGACAATGTACCAAAAGCGCGTGCCCCTCGGCTGAGACATCCGCCGATACGGTTCCCGGTGTCATGGTAATGGTGCCAGCGAGTACGGTGATGGCTTCAGGTGTCAGCAGATCCAGCGGTACCGCCACCCAGGCAGGCTGGCGCTTGGCGTTGGATTTGAACACCACGATGCGGGCGACAACCAGATTGGCGACTACAATATCGTAGAGCACGATGAGGATATATTCGATGATCTTCAGCGGTTTTTTCAGCCGCATCTGCTGCGGCCAATAGGGCTGGGTCAGAAAGGGGATCAGCAGGCCCAGAAGAAAGCCAAAGACCAGCGAGTTCAGCGTCCATGTGCTGGTGAGCAAAACCCAGGTGAGCGTCAGCAACAGTGTCAGGATCGGATGCGGCAGCAGCCGCCTTAGCAGTCTCATGGGGTGACCTTTCCAAGCACGGCCTTGATATAGATCTCAGGCTCAAAAAGCTGCGCGGCAGTGGCCTCGGCATAATGGCTGGCGGGGCCGGCAAAGATGGTCAGCAGGATCAACCCGCTCAGCAGGGCAAAACAGGCGACAAAGAGCAGGGCGGCGGGGCGCTGGCTTTGCACCTCCTCGTCCTGTTCGTTGGCCTCTTCCTCATAGGGCTCGAGGGTGTCCGCATCGGGGGCGTCAGTGATGCTATGGCTCTTCCAGAACAGCAGGCTGCCAGCCCGGGCCATGCCGAGGATTGTGACCAGCGAGCCAATGAGAATGGTGCCCCAGATCCACCAGACCAGATCATGGCTGCGGGCCGCATCCAGCACCAGCAGTTTGCCCAGAAAGCCCGACAGCGGCGGCATGCCCGCCACGGCGATGGCACCGGTAAAGAACAGAACCGCAATCAACCCGCTTTGTGGCATCAGCCTCTTGGCGACGATCTCGATCCCCTGACGCTCGCAGACCAGATCAACCACCAGAAACAGGAAGGCCGCTGCCAGGGTGGAATGGATGGTGTAATAGAGCGCCGCCGCCACGCCTTCGGGGGTGAAGAGCGCGATTGATGTGAGCAATGTCCCCATCGAGGCGATGGCGCCAAAGGCCACCAGCCGCCCGACGCGGTAGGAGCCCAGCACCCCAATGGCGCCGATCATCAGGGTGATCAGCGCAGCGGGCATCAGCCAGGCTCCGGCCAGCCCTTCGGTGATGGTGACATCCGGGCCAAAGACCAGCGTGTACATGCGCAGGATGGCATAGGCCCCGACCTTGGTCATGATGGCAAAGAGCGCCGCGACCGGTAGCGGCGCATTGGCATAAGACGCGGGCAGCCAGAAATGCAGCGGAATGACAGCCGCCTTGATGGCAAAAACCAGCAAGAGCATCACCGCGCCAACCCGCAACAGGGCGGTGTCCTCGGCGGGGATTTCAGCCACGCGGACCGCCAGATCCGCCATGTTGAGCGTCCCCGTTACCGAGTAGAGCGTGCCCAGTGCAAAGAGGAACAGGGTCGAACCCAGGAGGTTGTAGACCACATATTGCACGCCCGCCTGAAACCGCCGTGTGCCGCCGGAATGGATCATCAAGCCGTAGGAAGCGATCAGCAGAACCTCAAAGAAAACAAAGAGGTTAAAGGCGTCTCCTGTGAGGAAAGCGCCAATGATCCCCATTAGCTGAAACTGAAACAGCGCGTGGAAATTGGCGCCGCGTTTGTCCCAGCCTGATCCAATCACATAGAGATTGATCACCAGCGCCAACACCGAGGTCAGCAGGACCATCAGGGCCGAGAGCCGGTCCAGCACCAGCACGATGCCAAAGGGTGCCGACCAGTTGCCCAGCTGATAGACCTGCACTTCACCGGTGGAGGCCTGTGCTGCCAGCACCAGCGAGATCGCCACCAGCAGCACCGTGCTGGCCAGCGAGAAAATCCGCGTCAGATCCATATGGTGGCGCACCACCATGATGATGAAAGGCGCCACCAGCGCCGGCAGAACCACCGGGGCAATCAGGAAATGGTTCATGCGTCTTCCCCTTCGTCTTCGGGATGATGGGGCATATCAATCTTGTCGTCGCGCGCCGAGAGATAGGCGGCCAGGGCGATCATCACCACCACCGCCGTCATGCCAAAGGAGATTACGATTGCCGTCAGCACCAGCGCCTGCGGCAGCGGGTCGGTATAGGGCACCTCGGCGTATTTGTTCAAAATCGGCGGCGCATTGACCATCAACCGACCCGTAGCAAACAGGAATATGTTCACCCCATAGGTCAGCAGCGACAGACCCAGGATCACCGGAAAGGTGCGCCGCCGCAGAATCAGGTAGATCCCTGCCGCAGTCAGCAGACCTACGGCTGAGGCCACCAGAAATTCGATGTTCAGAAAATCCATGCTCATGCCTCGCCCTTTGCCGCGTCTGCCTCTGCCGCATCATCGCGGGCTGGGTTGATATCCATCGCGTGCTCGGATGAAATGCCCGGCTGCCAGGCAAACCGCGCCAGGCTTTCCAGGGCCAAGAGCACCGCGCCGACCACGGCGAGGAAAACACCGAGATCAAACAGTGCTGCTGTGGCCCATTCGAACTCTTTCAGCGGCGCCCAATGCAGATAGCCAAAGGCGCTGGTCAGGAAGGGAGAGCCACTGAACCAGGAGCCCAGTCCCGTAGCCGCCGCAATCAGCACGCCGGATCCAATAGTGCCATGATAATACATGCGTTGGCGCTCGGAGGCCCAGCTGAAGCCGGAGGCCATGTACTGCATCAACAGAGCGATGGCCGCGATTAACCCGGCAATAAAGCCGCCGCCGGGCAGGTTATGGCCACGGAAGAAGATATAGGCGGCCACCATCAGGGCCAGCGGCATCATTACCCTTGTTGCCACAACCATCATCATTGGATGGGCATCCCCGGCCTGAGGCATATCGGGTTTTCGGTTGAGCAGATAGGCGCGCACCCGCGAGCCCAGAACCGCTTCGGTCAGGGCATAGATTACTAGCGCCGCAATGCCGAGCACGATGATCTCGCCAAAGGTGTCATAGCCACGGAAATCCACCAGGATCACATTGACCACATTGGTGCCGCCGCCGCCTTTGTAGGAATTGGCCAGATGGAACTCGGAAATGCTGGGCAAGGCAAAGTCCCGCAGCATCAGCGCATAGATTAGCGCCGCCGCCCCCAAGCCACCAATGACGGCAATACCGCCATCGCGCAACCGCACCCACATGGGCGCTTCGATGGGGCTGTCCTTGGGCATGAAATTCAGCGCCAAGAGCAACAGGATCATGGTCACCACCTCGACCGAGAGCTGCGTCAGCGCCAGGTCCGGGGCCGAGAGGTAGTTGAAGCCCAGCGAAACAACCAGGCCAACCACGCCGATCAGTACCAGCGACAGTTGCCGCTGGCGATGGCGCGCAACAACAGCCAGGGTGGCGACGATCAGGCAGAACCAGCCAATCAAGATGATCGGGCTTACCGCCTGGGCTGCGCGGGTGGGGGCAGTGATGGTGCCAGTGGCATAGGCGTAATAGCTGATGCCGATAATAAACAGCATCATCACAAAGGCGTAGCGGGTGATGGCACCGTTGTGCAGCCCGTCGGTGATCAGCTGCGACAGCTTGGTCAGCCCACGCAGCAAGGCATCAAAGATCTGCTTGGCCTCGGGCCGTGGTGCTGCGTTCCAGGCCTTCATCAGTGGTGCGTGCAGTTTCACCAGAATCAAGCCGCCAATGACAGCTGCGCCGGACATATAAAGCGCAGGCGTCAGTCCATGCCAAAGCTTCAGCGAATAATAGGGTAGCTCAGCGTCCCCAATCACCGCGCCTGCAGCAACGGCGACCATTGGCCCTGCCAGCTTGGCTGAAAACAGCCCGATCAGCACCACCATTGTGACCAGCAGGGCGGGACCAGCCCACATGCCAAACCCAGGGTCATGGGGCTGCGCCGGGTAATCATCGCGGGTCCGGCCCAGGAACACATGGCCGATGAACCGGAAGGAATAAGCGGCCGAGAAAAGCGCCGCCACCAGCGCCAGACCTGGCACCAGATAGTGGGAGCCGCCCCAGAAGGTATGCACGGTCTCCTCCAGCATCATCTCCTTGGAGAGGAAGCCGTTAAAGGGCGGAATACCCGCCATCGACAGCGCCGCCACAATGGCGATGGTCGCCGTCACCGGCATCAGATGGCGCAGGCCGCCCAGACGATTGATATCGCGGGTATGGGCCTCGTGATCGACAATGCCGGCGGACATAAACAGCGCCGCCTTAAAGGTGGCGTGGTTGATGATGTGGAACACCGCCGTCACCGCGGCGATCTTGGTGCCAAAGCCCAAAAGCATGGTGATCAGGCCGAGGTGCGAGACGGTGGAAAAGGCCAAAAGCGCCTTTAAATCATCCTTGAACAGGGCAATTACTGCCCCCAGCAGCATGGTCACCAGCCCGGTACTGGCGACGATATAGAACCACTCCGGCGTGCCCGCCAGCACCGGCCAGAGCCGCGCCATCAGGAACAGACCTGCCTTCACCATGGTGGCCGAGTGCAGATAGGCCGAAACCGGTGTTGGCGCCGCCATGGCATGGGGCAGCCAGAAGTGAAACGGGAACTGCGCCGATTTGGTGAAACAGCCCAAGAGGATCAGGATCAGCGCAGGCAGATAGAGCGGCGAGGCCTGGATCAGATCCTTGTTTTGCAGGATCACGCTCAGATCATAAGAACCCACGATATGGCCCAGGATCATCATGCCACCAATCATCGCCAAGCCGCCGGATCCGGTCACCGCCAATGCCATGCGCGCGCCCTGGCGCCCCTCGGGCAGGTGCTTCCAATAGCCGATCAGCAGGAAGGAGGACAGCGAGGTCAGCTCCCAGAACACCAGCAAAAGCAGGATGTTGTCAGACAGAACGATGCCGACCATGGCGCCCTGAAACAGCAGCAGATAGGTGTAGAACTGACCCATGGGATCTTCGCGCGACAGGTAGAACCGGGCATAGAGAATGATCAACAGACCAATGCCAAGGATCATCGAGGCAAAGAGAAAGCCCAGGCCATCCAGAAAGAAATTGGCATTGAGGCCAAGGGCAGGCAGCCAATCGACGCCCACTTGGATCACCTCACCGCGGAACACCGCTGGCGCGTGGAGCATCAGGCCAACAAAGGCAAGAAATGTAGTCAGACCTGCGGCAGAGGCCGAGGCATTGCGCCCGGCACGAATAAGCAGAGCGGGAAACACCGCTCCGAGAAAGGGCAGGGCCGCAATCAAAAACAGGGACACGTGCAGTTCTCCTGGCTGGGCTTTAGGCACTAGGCAAAGGCTTAGGCAATTTTTTGCAACTGTTCCAGCCCCGCGACCCCGTAAGTGTCTCAAGAGTGAGGTTTTGTCGCCGCTCAAGCTGGCATCTAGGCCTGCAGAAGGGGTTTTTGTAGCCCGGTCGAGAGATTTTTGAGCCCTTGTGTATCTTTTTGCAGCGCGCGGGAATGACTGCAGGCTTTGGTGGGCCGCGTTCATCGCTGACGAGAAGTTGATTGGGCGGGGGGCTGCCAAAGCTGAAAGCAATGACAAAAGCTGTTAAAAGCGCGCAGGCCTTTTGTGGTACATGAGAGGCAGAACATGCAAACCATCAGAAAACCGCAGGGCGATATGGCACAAAATCAACAAATGCAGGGACCCGTCTCTACGCCAGAAAGAGCCGCCGGGGTGACACGACGGCAGCTGCTGCTGGGGCTGGGCGGCGCTGGCTTGGCGATGGGGCTGGGGGTATATTGGTGGCGCAGCCAGCCTGTGGCCCATGATCATCAACGGCTGACACCTGCTAGAGCCTTTGCTGCGGCGCAGGCCGGAGAGATCACTCTGATTGATATTCGTACCCCTCTGGAGTGGCGCCAGACCGGCCTACCGGTGGGGGCGATTGCAATCGACATGCGGCGCAAAGATTTCTTGCAGGCGCTGAATGCGGCGGTAGCCGGGGATCTTGCAGCGCCCGTTGCCCTGATCTGCGCCCGGGGCGTGCGCTCGGCGCGGATGACACGGGTGCTGGCTGGCGCAGGCCATAGTCTGATTATCGATGTGCCAGAGGGCATGCTGGGATCCGCCAGCGGTCCTGGCTGGTTGGCTGGAAATCTGCCGGTGGCACGATGGCAGGGCTAAGGGCGCGGACGACGGCGCTTTCCCTCGCGGTGCTGGCGGTGGCTGGTTTGGGCTGGGCAGGTCGCGCCGAGGCTGGCTGTGGTGCTGACATCAGCGGGGCCTGCGAGGTGGCGCAAGGCAGCTATCATATTGCGCTGCCGGGTGGGGCAGAGGGAACATCGGGCGCGGGAGAGACCATGCCCGCCGTGGTGTTTTTGCATGGCTATGGCGGTTCTGGCGCCGGATCGTTGAACAATCGCCGCCTGGTCCATGGGTTGACGGCGCGGGGCTATGCGGTGATCGCACCAGATGCCTTGCCCCGGCGCGACGGCCCGCGATCCTGGAACTTTTTCCCCGGCTGGGAAGGGCGTGATGAGGTGGCTTTTTTGCAAGGCGTGGCAGAGGACGCAGCAAGCCGTTTTGATCTGGACCGCAAGGCGATGATCCTGGCGGGGTTTTCTGCCGGGGGCTTTATGGTCAATTATCTGGCCTGCGCTGCCCCGGATGCCTTTGCCGGATATGCGCCCATTGCCGGCGGGTTCTGGCGGCCGCAACCCGCTGGCTGCGCGGGAGAGATCCGGCTGTTTCACAGTCATGGCTGGGCTGACTCAGTGGTGCCGCTTGAGGGGCGCTTTCTGGGCGGGGGAAGGTTTCAGCAGGGCGATATCTTTGCCGGGCTGGAGCTGTGGCGCGACACCAATCACTGCGAAGAATACGCACCGGACAGACGCTGGCAGCAGGGTGATGTCTTGCGGCGGCGCTGGGACTGCGGTCCCGGTGCGGATATCGAGTTTCTTTTGTTCCCGGAAGGCCATCGGGTTCCGGACTGGTGGCCCGGCACTGTGCTGGACTGGTTTGAAACACCCCTGCGGGGTGCGGGCTGACGCAGGCGTTTGGTTTAAGACAAAGAGGGGGAGGCTCCCGCGCCTTTGCCTCTCATCGCGAGATGAGAGGCAAAGCCTTGGGCCGGGCATCCGCCGCCCATGGGGCGGTGGATGCGGTTGCGCTTGATTTTGACCGAAGTGCCCGTTCGCAGAGGTTGCAGGCAGGTCTGTGTTATTCTGCGGGATGCCGACTGGCGCCATCCAGGTACCGTTTCAGCTGCGCGCGGTAGCGCCCGGCGGCCTGGGTTATCGCCGGTTCCGATGTGACCACAGGGGTGGCCATCCAGCCGGTTTTGGAGTTGCCAGCGCGTCGACCTGACAGCGCTGAGAGTGGCACCGCCAGCACCAAAGACAGGGCAATCGGCACCAGCCAGAGTGAGACCAACCCGCCGACAATACCGCCCCAGAGCGCCAGACCGCTGAGGGTTTCAAGCGCGTGGCAGCTGAGCAATGTGCCCAGCCCATAGCGCCCGCCCTCACGGGCCTGGGGGGACCAGCCACGTTGCAGGCCAAAGGTGGTGCGGAACACTGCAATCATCTGCTGCACCATAAGGATCGGCGCATAGAGCACCGCCAGCAGGATCTCGACCACCACGGAAGCGGCAAAACGGGCGGGGCCGCCATAGTCCGACAATCGCCCATTGGTGACTGCCAACGCCAGGACCGCCAGCAGCTTGGGGGCCAGCAACATGGCGTAGATCAGCAAGATTACCAGCACATGGCGCGGTTCCGACATATCGGGCCAAGAGGGACGCGAGGGGTTGGCGGCGCTGAAATAATGGATCACCGAGCTTTCTTCGCCACGGCCAATCAGCGCCCAGATCACCAGAAGGGCAAACCAGATCGGCGCCATCAGATAGCCAATGGCCCCATGCAGCAGGTGAAAGCGCGAGATGGCAAAAAAGCCGCGGGCCCCCAGCAGCTTCAGATGTTGCAGATTGCCCTGACACCAGCGCCGATCGCGCAGGATATGATCAATCAAAGTCGGTGGGGTTTCTTCAAAAGAGCCGCCAAGACGCGGCAGAAACCGCACCCGCCATCCGGCGCGGCGCAGCAGGCCTGCCTCGACAAAATCATGGCTCATGATCAGCTTGTCACGACCCGTCAGTCGCGAGCGCAGCAGCGGCAGCCCGGCACAGGCGGCAAAAGCCTGGGTGCGCATGATGGCATTATGGCCCCAGTAGTTGCCCTCATGCCCGGTCCAGCGCGCCAGGCCCTCGGCCAGGGCCAGGCCATAGACGCCATTGGCAAACTGCTGCATGCGGCCAAAGATGGATTGCGCCCCAATGAGTTGCGGGAAGCTCTGGATCAGACCTGCACTGGGATCCCGCGACAGGGCATCGCTCAGCCGCGCAACGGCCCGCCCGGTCATCAGGCTGTCGGCATCCAGAACCAGCATGGCCTCATATCCAGCTCCCCAGCGGCGCAGCCAGTCGCTGATATTGCCCACCTTTCGATGGGTGTTCTCAGCGCGACGACGATAATAGAGCGCCATGCCCGCAGGCAGGTCAGCGCGCAGGGCCTCAATGCTGAGACGTTCCTGTTCGGCAAGGGCCTCATCGCGGGTATCGGAGAGCACAAACATATCATAGCTATGCTGCCCGCCGCGTTGCTGCAGCTCTTCCAGCATCGATTGCACATTGCCCAGCACATACCAGGGGGTCTCGTTATAGACAGGCACCAGCAGAGCGACCCGCATCGCAGCTGGCTTGCCACCGGGGCGGCTGCGGTCGCGTTTGGACAGCGAAAACAGCCCCAAGAGCACGGTAGAAACTGAAAAGCAGATCCAGAAGAAGTTGAAGGCAATCAGCGCCAGCAAGACCAGCTCCAGCGCCATAAAGCCGCCTTTGGCAAACCAGCCCTGCATCACCCAGGTGAGCGCAGCAGTGGCCAGCATCGCAGGCGAGAAGGCCAGCAACCGCCAGAGGGCCAGATGCTGCGGTGGCTCAAACTCGGGTGCATTTTCATCGCGAAAAGGCGCGGTGAAATCCTGCTCTGGCATCGCCAGTGGCTGCAAGGGTGGCATCAGAGGCTCAGCAGCCAAGGGGGGAGTGGTCAAAACCTGATCCGTCATGCGGTCCACCGATAGAGCCAGACTTCGCTGGCTGCTTGGCCATCCCGGCGCAGCTGCAGGCGCAGTTCCACATGGTTTTCGGCATTGGGGGCAAAGCTGAAGGCCAGCCGCAAGCCCCCGGTGGCAGGGTTGCGTTGCAACACACCCTCGCTGGTCTCCACATGGGGCGAGGAGAGATGCACTTCAAAATCCTCAGGATCGCCTTCCAGCAGGGGATGGGCTTCAAAATCCACGGTCATCAAACGGCCCGGCTCACCAAAGATGCGGGCGCCAGCGGCAGTATCTATCACCCGCGCCAGATCCATCTGCGGGTCCGTGCCCCAGCTGAGCCGATAGGAGAGCGGCAGCTCTGATCCGGCAGGGACGCTGTCACGAGGGCGCCAATAGGCGACGATATTGTCGTAGATCTCTTTATCTGCCGGGATTTCCACCAGGGTCACGGCGCCTTTGCCCCAATCGCCACGCGGCTCAACCCAGAGACTGGGGCGGCGGTGGTAATTGGCCTCAAAGTCTTCGAAATCCTGCAAAGCGCGCGATCGCTGCATCAGGCCAAAACCACGGGGGTTTTCATCCATAAAGGAGGAGATTTGTAGATGGGTGGGGTTGGCCAGGGGACGCCAGAGCACCTCTCCGTTGCCGTTCTTGATCAATAGCCCGTCACTGTCGTGTACATTGGGGCGGAAATCATCAAAGCGATTGCGGTTGGTGCGGTCAAACAGGAACATCGAGGTGAGTGGCGCCAGACCGGCATGGTCCAGATCCTCGCGCGGGAAAAGGCGTGCCTCGACATCCATCACCGTGGTGGCACCGGGGGTGACAGTAAAGCGATAGGCGCCGGTGACGGAGGGCGAATCCATCAGCGCATGCACCACCATGCTGCGTTGCTCGGGGCCGGGGGCCTCCAGCCAGAATTCGATAAAGTCGGGGAATTCCTCCCCCATGGGGTCGCCAGTCTTCAATGCCAGGCCGCGGGCAGACAGGCCATAGGCCTGACCAACCCCAATGGCACGGAAATAGCTGGCACCCTGAAAGACGCAGAACTCGGTCTTTTTGCCGGGCTGGTCCAGCTGGGTACGCAACCGCAAACCGCTATAGCCAAGCGCGCCTGTGGTGCTGAGCGGCGGTGCAATCTCACCACGATCAAACAGCGACATGTCAAAGCCAAAGGGTCGCGTCATGCCTGCCTGCACGGTGTTCACCTGTACCGTATGGCGGAAGTATAGCCCCGGCAAGAACAGATCGACATTGTAGCTGCTGTCACTCTTGGACCAGATCGCATCCTTGGTGCGGAACCGATGGGCCTTGTACTGATCATAAGACAGATCGAGCCAGTCCTGTGGTACTTCTGTACGCGGGACGTAGTCTTCGGCGGCCAAAGCCCGCGCGCGCGCCACCACTTGATCGTGGCTAAAGGGCTCGGGTTTCACGGCATCGGTTGCAAAGGCGGGCAAGCTGCTGAGCATCGTGGAGGAGAGTGCAGCAGTGAGGAAGGCACGGCGGTTCATCGTTTGGCCCTCCAGGGGTGGGATTTGAACCAGCCCGCGCCATAGGCACAACCGATGATCAGGGCAAACCCTACCAGATTGGCCAGGGCGGTGATCGCGATACCGCGCTCTGTCTGGTCCAGAGTAAAGCCGATCAGCCGGGCCAGCGCCATGGAAAACACAAAGACCGCAAGGCTTTGCTGGCCGACCTTGGTGATAATCGTGAGCAGCTTTGCCCAGATGCGGGCGCCCAGCGAATGGCCCGAGGCGATCAGGCGTTTGCCGCCGGTCCCGGCAATCAGCCAAGCTAGATAGGCCAGAGACAGGAAATGGGCATAGCGCAGCAGGCCAAAATCACTCTTTTCGCGCCACTCATCGGTCAGTTTCCAAACCGGGCGGATTGCCTCGGCCAGATCAGGGCTGGCGGCCTTGACCCAGAGATAGACCTTCCAGGAGCCAAAGGGCGCCGAAAGAATCAGAAAGGCAGCAGCCAGGATCGCCAGAGTGACCGAGACTGGTGGCCTGGGCAGCCAGCCCTTCATGAAGGCAAAGCCAGTAAAGAACAGCAATTGCCAACCAAAGGGGTTGAAGAACCACTCCCGTTCGGACCAGGGCTCAGCCGGCAGCGAGGCGCCATCAGGGCCAAGCCCGATCAGATAGGGATTGGCGGCAAGCCAGATCAGCCCGGAGGTGAGCGCCACGGCCCAGACACCTATGCGTTCAACGCCCATCATCAGCGGCATCAGGGCCAGCACCACCAGATACATCGGCAGGATGTCAAAATAGTTCGGCACATAGGTCAGGGTGAACAGCCCCACCAGATTGGGCGCTGGATTGTTGAAGAAATGCTGCAGGTTCAGTGAGTTGATATAGGTCTTGTCAAAGGCACCATAGGTGTCCAGCGCCGCCATGGTCATGGCGACAAAGAAGAACAGCCCGATATGGGCCCAGAATACCTGCCAGCAACGAAATACCACCCGCGCCGAGCCCAGGGCCCAGCCCTGTTTTGCGTAGGATCCGCCAAAGGCAATCGCCGAGGCCATGCCGGAGCAGAAGACAAAGATCTCGGTCGCATCTGAAAAGCCAAAGCGCGCCGGGATCCAGCCGGTCCAGCGATTGCCCGGGATATGCGCCACCAGAATGATGAACATGGCGATGCCCCGGTAGAAATCGAGCCGGGGGTCGCGCACCCGCGGGGCTGCGGCTTTGATGTGGTCCATGTCACCAGGAGAAACCGTCCGGTTGGCCGCTGGCCCCGGATCTTGTTTTTGGGATGGAAAGGGCGAAACTTCCGCCATGGGTGGTTTATCCTTACAGATCTATCTTGAACAGGTACGATGGATGCGCAGAGCGGGGTGCGCACCCCATTGAATTTGTGGCTTATTCTGCTGGCATACTCTGGACGTCAAGCCCGTCTCGACCAGCGGCGATGAGTTGCCGACGCGCCAGGGCATAATTGTCTTCGCCGCCGGCGCGTTTGGCGCGGCGATCGTCCAGAATGACCTCGACCGCGTCAAATTCCCCGGCGCGCAGCCCCGCATCAATTGTCATGCGTTCAAAGACATCGCGCTGGGCATGGCTGCCCCCGGCCAGCTGCATGGTGCCACGGGCGCGGGACAGGTGGGTAAAGGCCTGGGCATAGTTGCCATCGCCAAAGGCCTCCAGCCCATTGGCGGCATCGCAGCCCGGTGTCGCCATGCGCTCCTGGGCTTCGGTGTCTCGTGTCCGGGCATCGGTGTGAATGCGGCGGACCAGCTGCTGGGTTTCCGCTTGGCGGTTGCGTCCGGACAGAGCCAGCAGATAGTGCAGATCGGCAAAGATCAGACTGCCATCTTCGGTGCGATTGGCGCAGAGCTCAGACAGCTCCTCCCAACGATTGCCGACGGCGACGCCTTCCAGCTCCAGCCGCATCAGCAGCGAGGTGGCATTGGAAATATCGCGGTAGTCGTCGGTTTTGTCTTTGCGCACCTCGGTATCATAAAGCATCAAGGCCTGATCGATCTGGCCCAGATCCAGATGCATCAAGGCCTTATGCCACCAGACGTGATAGCGGAAATTGTTGCAATGGGCCCAGGCTGCTTCACGCCCCTCCAGCCAGCTGAGGCCTGCGGCGGCATCGCCTGTCATGTCGTGCACATGGGCCACAGCATGCAATCCCCAGGCATCATCTGGCGCCATCCACAGGGCCTGACGTCCGGCAATTCCTGCTTTCTCGTAGGATCCGGTTTCCTCCAGCGCAAAGGAATGACAGCCCAAAAGATAGCCGCGGGCTGCGTGATCCGGGGCATAGGCGGGCATCACCCGCTCGACAGAGGCGCGCATACCGGTACAATCGCCAAGGATGAAACGGATACCATGGCTGAGCTTCATCGCCAGGGCATCACAGGGATCAACATCCAGCACCTGCTCCATCAGCACCACAGCACGCGAGGGACGCCCCGCCAGCCAGGCCTCAAGGGCGTCGACATATTTACGTTCACGCGGCAGCGCCGCCTCATAACCCAGCTTTGCGGCCCGGAGCGCGTCTTGTGCCATGGGCAGAAGTTCGGAGCGGCCCAGCATCAGCACCGAGAGCCCCTTGATGGCCTGGGCCAGGGCAAAGTCAGGGGCAGCGGCAAGAACGGCGCCCAGGTGATCTGCGGTGGCAGCAGCATGGGCCAGCACCCCCATCTGCACCGAATCCCAGCTTGTCTGGGCGGCGGCGCAGCTGAGGCTGGTGTCTTGTCCAAATATGTCTTGCGTCATTGGGGGTCCAATCTCTGCCTATGTTCTCAAAATCACTGTTGTTCTCCAAAGATTAAACCAGCCAAGTGGCCCGCGCGACGTCGCTCGCGTTTTGGTGAATGGATGTGTGTTGATTGGGGGTAAGAAGTGAATTTCCCCGCCATTTCAGGCGGATTTTTGCGTCTTTAAGGATTTGTGGAGGTAAAACCAAGCAAGCACCCGCCGGGGGAGCGGATGCTTGCTGGGTTTTGTAACATTCGCCTGGCCGGCCTGGGCGGCAGGGTGAGGCTGAAGTGAGGGATCTACGCTCGTAGGGTGTCAGATCTCGGCAAAAGGATCTTCGGCCTGAAGAATCTCTTCTGTTGCGCTGCCACATTGGGGGGGCGCATGGCGATAGGTCACTGGAGTGCGGGAAAAGTTCAAGGGGTTGCCCAGCAGCTGCACCGGTCCGGCGCCCGACTGCATTTCAATCGCCATGTCGCGGGCTGCAACTTGATCGGAGGCAAAGACCCGGTCCAGGCTCTGCACCGGCCCGGCAGGTACTTTGCGGGCCTCCATGCCGGCGATGACCACATCCATGGTAAAACGTTTGAGCGCCGGGATCAGAATGTCATTCAGCGCCGCACGGAATTCAAGCCGGGCCGGATTGGTGGCAAAACGTGGATCCTCTGCCAGCCCCTCCAGGCCAAGGAATTCCATGAAGCGGCGGAACTGGCTGTCATTGCCCACCGCCAGGATCACATGAGCATCCGAAGTCTCATAAAGACCATAGGGCACGATGCTGGGATGCTCATTACCGCGCCGCTGGGGCACTTTGCCGGTATTGAGATAGGCGACCCCCTCGTTGATCAACCAGGCCACCTGGGCATCCACCAGGGCCAGATCAATCTGTTGACCTTCGCCGGTGTTCTGCTTGTGTTGCAGTGCGGCGAGAATGCCGATGGTGGCATACATGCCGCACATCACATCGGCGATGCCAACCCCGGCCTTTACCGGCTGACCCTCGGGCTCGCCAGTCAGGGACATGATGCCACCATAGCCCTGGGCCATCAGATCATAGCCGGGTTTGGAGCTGTTGGGGCCGGTCTGACCGTAGCCGGAGATAGAGCAATAAATCAGTTGCGGAAACTCGGCGCGCAGGCTGGCATAGTCCAGCCCGTATTTGGCCAGTCCGCCGGGTTTGAAGTTCTCCACCAGAATATCGGCCTCTGCTGCAAGCCTACGGATCTGGGCCTGACCTTCGGGACTGGCAATATCCAGTGCGATGGAGCGTTTGTTGCGGTTGGCGGCCATGAAATAGGCGGATAGATCAGACTGTTCGCCATTGGCATCCGTGACATAGGGAGGCCCCCATTGGCGGGTATCATCGCCACCGGTCTTGGGGTTTTCCACCTTGACCACAGTCGCGCCAAGGTCGCCCAGCAACTGGGTACAGGTAGGGCCTGCCAGAATGCGGGAAAGATCCAGAACCTTGACGCCTTTGAGCGCGCCATGGCCGAGACTGTCAGCGGCGGTCCAGCCCTTGGGCAATGCGTTAGATGCGTCCATCATATCCTCCGGGTTCAATCTCGGCAGCAATGACAGTGAACCGATCAGAGGCCAAGGCCTCTTGCAGGGCTTTGTCCAGCTCAGCGCGGTTACGCACCGTTACGCCATTGCCACCAAAGGCGCGGCCAATGGCTGCAAAGTCATGGCGGCCCAGATCAACCCCGGCATTGGCCATCTGGCGGCCACGCTGTTTCAGCTCAATCAGGGCTAGGCTGGCGTCGACAAAGACCACAAAAATTGGCGCGACGCCGAGTTCGACGGCGGTGGCCAGATCGCCTGCAACCATCAAAAAGCCGGCATCACCGGAAAAGCTCACCACCGGGCGGTCGGGTTCGGCCAGTTTGCGTCCAATGGCCATGGGCACAGCACAGCCCATGGTGCACAGACCGGAGGACTGGATCAGCTGACGGGGCTCTTGGCAGGTCCACATCTGGCTGAGCAAAATGCGATGCGCTCCGCTGTCGGCCGTGGCGAGAGTATTGGCGGGCAGGCTGGCACTGCATTGGGCAATCACCCCGGCCGGCCCCCAGTCATCCGTGGTGGGAAAGGCGGCGGTCAGAGCATTTTGCGCTTTTTTCAAGGCGCCGCAGGTCCATTTGGGCAGCTCTGCGGTCTCTGCTGAGGGGGCCAGAGCCTCGAGCGTTGGCTTCAGCGAGGTGATCAGCGCCAGGCTGGCCTGATGCATGTAATGGCTATTGGCCTCAGGAGTTATGTCGATCATCCGCTGCCGGGTTGGATCCCAGATATTGCGCCAGCCGGGGCGCATCTCGATAGGGTCATAGCCAAGGGCGAGGATCAGATCGGATTGTTGCACCAGGGGCAGCAGATGTTTGTCTGCCAGCGGGGATAATCCGGCGGCGCCAAGACAGAGCGGGTGGAGTTCCGGCAGAATACCCTTGGCCTTATAGGTGGTGACAAAGGGGATCTGGTGCTGCTCGAGGAAGCTTTTGATCTCGGGGGCGGCCTCTTCCTGCAGAGCGTCGAGGCCGATGACGGCAATTGGGCGCTGGGCTTCGGAAAGCCAGGAATGCGCCTGCGCCAGTGTGGCATTGTCTGGCTGGGTCAGCGCGGCAGGCGCGCGGCGAGATCCACGATCCCTTGCCGAGGCATCTGCCACTGAGATCGGCACGTCAATATGCACCGGGCCATTGCGGGGCTGGGTGGCGATGGCCACGGCCTTGTCGGCGATCAGATCTGGGGCCTCGGCGTCGAGCCGAAACGTGGCCTTGGTGATCGGCGAGAACACAGCGCGGTGGTCCAGCACCTGATGGGTGTAGCTTTGCTCCTCGGCGGCATCAACGCAGCCGGTGAGAACCAGCATCGGCACCCGGTCCTGATGCGCGTTGGCGACCACATTGACGCCGTTGAGCGCACCCGGCCCCAGCGTGGCCACCAGGATCACCGGGGCGCCGTCGCTGTGGTGCGCACCTTCGCCCATAAACCCGGCAGCGTTTTCATGTTTGGCCAGGTGAAAACGAATGCCCGCCTTGACCAGCGCATCCACCAGGGTCAGCACCTCGCCGCCGGGCATGCCAAAGGCATGGCGGCAGCCAGCCTCATAGAGGCGGCGGGCCAGGACGTCGGCGGCGCGAAGGGTCTGTGTCATGTGTTCGATATCCAACTGTTTCTGGAGGCTAGAATTCGCGGGTTATGGAACAGGGTGCAAGCCGTATCACGGCTCTGTGACAGGGCGTGAGAGACTGTGGCTTCACGGTGACCTGTTGGGACAGAGAGCAGAGACACCAGCCTGGCTGTGCGAGAGGGCACCACTGGTGCAGAGGTTAGTGCAGGGCAACCTCTGCAATGGCTGCAAAACGGCGATCCAGCTCGGCAGAGATCCGCACCAACTGGCTGCCGCCTTCATTGATATAGGGGGAGAAAACAAAACTGGGGCGTTTATAGGCGAGATGAGTGTGCGCGGCGTCTACTTCGGTAACATAGAAGCGGATAGGGGCCTCGATCATCGCGGCGGTTGAGAGGGCCAGGACGCGCACCGCGTAGTCATTGTTGAAGACACCGACCACCCGGTTGCCGGGAATGGTAATACCACGGGCGGCCGCGGCCTTGGTCGGGCCCGCCTGGGTGACCACAACAAGCCCCTCTGCCTTTACGGCTGCGCGCAGATCTTGCAGCAATGTTTCATAGGGTTTGCTGCTTTCAAAAATCACCCAGCCATCACGTTTGCTCAGCTCTTCCGCCTGGGCGGAAGCAGACAGGAGGGGGCTGGTCAGGACCAGGGCGAGCAGGACCGCCTGGGAAATTGATAAAAGACCGACCCGCGCCAAAGAGCGCGGCGATTGTTTCAGGATCCGAAGAGAGGCTGGGCGTGCGTGGAACAGGGCGCGCATATTGGGACTCCTTTGTGCAAGGACTGATGGAATTTTAGCAAGGATCGGATTGATCCCGGTTCACGTTGCTGTGAAGTCTCAGTGTGGTGACATAGCGATAGGGGCGCTAAGGGCAGACGGCTCTGGCCGGGGGGGGGAAGGCGAGCCTGTGTCTTATTGTACCAAATCCTGATCTGGTTACCGGCCATCCGATCAGAACGCGATCTTGCCGCCACCGGTCTTGGTGACCACCAGCACGGAGGGGCGCGGCGGCATTTTGGGATCAAAATCCGGCCAGCGGGTTGCCGGATCTTCAAAGGTCGAGGCGCGCGCAAACCCTTTGAGGGATTTGGTGCCATCCGTGCCCGGATGCTGTACCGCCAGGAACAGCGTCTCGCTATCCTCGGTAAAGTAGGGGCCGCAAAGCTCAGCGCCGACGGGGCAACGGAAGAACAATTTGGAGTGGCCGCGCAAATCCCCTTCGGTTTCCAGCGCATAGAGCCCGTCAGATTTCCCGGTCTTGCCCCATTTTCTGCCCTGATCGGTCGCGATCCACAGGCGGCCCTGGGCGTCAAAGGCGCAGTTGTCGGGGGAGCTGAACCAGCCGCTCTCGCTGGTTTGTGGGTTCCATTGGGCGCCGACCTCGGCCAAATCTGGGTCACCACAGCTCACCAGGATAGACCAAGTGCCGGATGTGGCCGCATGATCACCCGCCTCTTCCTTGATTTCAATGATATGGCCAAAGGCGTTTTTGGCGCGGGGATTGGCAGCATTGATCTGATCGGTTTTGCGCCGGGTGTTATTGGTCAGCATGATATATGCGGTGCCATCGCCCCGCGGCTGGGCATCTTCGGGACGATCCATCGGCGTGGCGCCAAGCGCATCTGCGGCTAGCCGGGTATCGATCAGCACATCCGCCTGGCTGGCAAAGCCGTTCTCTGCGGTCAAAGGTCCTTCACCATGAACCAAGGGCAGCCAGTGCACTGTGCCATCCGCGTCAAAGCGGGCAACATAGAGGGTGCCGTCACTCAGCAGCTCGCTATTGGCGCCCCCGCTGCGGGACACAGTGCCATTGGAGACATATTTGTACTGATAATCAAAGCGGTTATCATCGCCCATATAGACCACGAGCTTGCCTGTGGTTGAAATCGTGGTCTCACAGCCCTCATGGCGGAACCGACCAAGGGCGGTATGTTTGACTGGTTTTGAATTTGGGCTGCGGGGGTCGACCTCTACCACCCAGCCAAAGCGGTTGGACTCGTTTGGGTCTTTGTCGATGTTGAAACGGTCATAGTACTGCCCCCAGGCATACCAGCCACTGGGAATACCATAGCGTTTTTTACTGGCGGTATCGGCATGGGCGGAGAGATCCGCTTTGCCGTTGCTGTCGCGGTTATCGGTCCAGAAATAGCCGTGGAAATTCTCTTCGGCCATCAGCCAGGTGCCCCAGGGGGTCATGCCACCGGCGCAGTTGTTCAGCGTACCAATGACGGCTTTGCCGGTGGCATCCGTCTTGGTCTGCATGCGTTTGTGACCTGCGGCGGGACCATCAATGATCATCTCCGTGTGCAAGGGGGTAATGCGGCGGTTATAGGCGCTGTTGCGTACTAGCGACCATTTACCCGCGGCATCACGGGCGATCTCAACCACAGTGCCACCATGGGCGGCCATCTCGATATCGATCAGCTCTTTGGTCATACCTGCAAAGCCCTGTTTGTCCTGACGCCCAAGGCCGGGGAACATGACTTCTTCGTTGGTGTATTCGTGGTTCACACAGAGCAGACCACGGGTGCCCTGCTCGTTGAGGGGGGTAAAGCCGACATAGTCGTTGTTATAGCCAAACTGCTGCAGCTGTGCTGCGGCGCTTTGGTTCATCACGTCGAACTCTGGCGCATCTGCGGTGATCGGATCGCCCCAGCGCAGCAGCACCTCGGCGTCATAGCCCGCTGCGATGTGATGGGTCTGATCATTGCCTTGGGTCAGCTCATCAAAGCGGTAACGGCTGTTGCGCGCATCTGCGGCCAGGGCGCGTTGGGGGGCGATCAGAGCCGAGCTGCCAAACAGAGAGGCCGCAGCCGAAACACCCAACATGCCGCGCAGCAGGTCGCGGCGGCCATAGCGGGCATTGATCACATCGCCGATGGTGGCCTCCAGGTTGGGGTTGGTTGGGATATCGTCAAAGGCCTCATAGGCTTCGGCCTTGTTGCCAATTTCAGGATCATCGGTGATGTGCTTGTGGTCCATGGCGGGCTCTTTTGTCAAAACGGTCTGCGCAGGAGGGTGCGGTTAGGTGTCTGGTGATATGAAGGGGATTTGTAACAGCCAGGTTAGGGGAGATGACGCATTCCTTGAAATGTCACAGACCGATAGGCCAGGTGTCGAACAGGGGGCTGAGGTCTAGGCAGCGCTGCGAAACCCTTCGATCAGCTGGCGTAGCCCCAGGGCGGCCCCGGCAAAAATCGCCAAGAAGGTGACGGGGGCCGAGAGCGAGAGCAGGGAGAAGGCGCTGAGCCCTTGCCCCACGGTGCAGCCCATGGCGATGACGGCGCCTGCGCCCATGATGGAAGCACCAAAGATTTGACGCCGCAGCTCGCGCGGATCGTCGCAGGCTTCCCAGCGAAAATGCCCCTTGATCAGTGATCCGATAAAGGCCCCCAGCCAGACACCGGTGATGGAGCCCACCGCAAAGGAAAGAGGGCGCAGGCTGCCGGTCATGGTCCAGAGGATGGTTTCGCCCAAGGGGGCGGAAAAGGAATGCGAGACAACCGGCAGCGCCTCAAATCCCTGGGCGTTGATATAGGCAGTGCCCGCCCAGCCGGAGACCACTGCCAGGCCGACGACAACAGACCAGAATAGGCTCTTGTGATCGCGGCGGAACTCCACATCCCATAGGCTGACACTCACCAGAATGATCCCGGTGAAAATACCAATGCCGGCCAGCGGCAGATGGGTCAGCGCAGCCAGGTGATGCGCCAGTCCCGGGGGCACCTCTCTGGTGACATCCTGCTGTTCGAACAATAAGTTACGCAGCGGAGCCAGAGGGCCTGTGAGCACCACATAGGTGGAGATCCCCATCACCAGAACGATCACGAAACTGCGCAGATCACCGCCGCCCAGCCGCGCAATGGCGCCAAATCCGCAATTGCCACTCAGCGCCATGCCATAGCCAAACATCACCCCGCCCACAATCGAGGCCAGGGGCATCCAGCGCACCGAGAGGTAGAAGGACTGGGAGGCATCAAACAGCCCCAACCCGATGAGGGAGAAACTACCGATGACTGCGGTCCCAATGGCCAGACCCCACATACGCATCCGATGGGAGGAGCCGCCATAGAGCAGGTCTTCGATGGCGCCCAGGGTGCAGAACCGCCCCAATCGGGCCGCCAGCCCCAGCAGGATGCCACCCAAAAGACCAATAGCTGTGACCAGTTGGTGATCGCTGAACAGATCAAACATGGGCTAACTCTCCTCCTGGGTCAAGCTATTGAGCCTTGCCTCCAGCGATGCAGCTGCAGTGACCCGTCTCTGGCCTCTGCAGCAGGGGGGCAGGTGATGCCTCAATCTCCTCAGTGAAGCGTCAATGGATGCCTGAATGCAATGAGTTTTTGCATCCTGAACAGCGCGCTGGGCGTCTGCTTCAGGTGGTTGGGGGGGATCAGGTCTTTGGCGGCTAGTCGGCCTTGTCGGCGCAGAAGAGATCATAAACCACTTCGAGGATACGGCGCGGACGGTCATCGGCCAGACGGTAATAGATCGCCTTGCCATCCCGGCGCGGCACCACCAGCCCCTCGAGCCGCAACCGCGACAGCTGCTGCGACACCGCCGCCTGGCGCGCCGACAGCAGATCTTCGAGCTCGGTTACCGATTTCTCACCGGTGACCAGATGGCACAGGATCATCAACCGCCCCTCATGGCTGATCGCCTTGAGAAAATTTGAGGCGGTGGTGGCATTGTCCACCATGTTGTCCAGCTCTTCCGGGGCCATATCGGCCGAGAATTGCGGTAGTGCCATTGTCTTGTCTCCTGTGGTGGCGGCGCGCGCTGGCGCCGGGCCCCCGGTTTTACAGTATCGTATCGGCGCGCTCTGAAGCTGTTAAGCCCCTTCGGGCAGGAACCCCAGATGCTTGCTCATCAGTTTGGCGATCAGGGGCCAGAAAAAATCCTCCCCCGGGTATCCTTCGAGACGGGCCATCTCATGACCGTCTTGTACAATCAAGAAGGTTGGGGTGAAACTCACCCGACGTTGGACCGTTATGTCATCGGGAATGGCCCGCAGATCTACCCGGCGCAGGGGGGCAAATTCTCCCTCGCGCGTCTTTGGGTAGATTGGTCCGATTTCGTCGTTCCAGCGTTTGCACCATTCACAGCCTGCCTGCTCTACCATGATCAGCTCAGGCCCCACAGGGGCCGCAGCCAGGGCTTCACCGGCTTGCGCGGGCAGGGCAGCGGCAAAAGACAGCGCGGCAGCCATCGACAGGGCCGCAGCTGTAAAGAGGCGGCGCGTTACAAAAGGTGAACCTTGACTATTCATGACCTCAACCGTTGACGGCTTCCGCAAATTGCGGCTTGATACAACATAATTTGAATATGTGAATAACACAAGTGTTACGCCAACAGAGCCCGTGGCTCGGAGGATCATAAAACCGTGATGCTGGAAATTTCATACCTTGGGGCGGCTTTTGCCGGATTGCTGAGCTTTTTCACCCCCTGCATCCTGCCAATGGTACCTTTTTACCTGTCCTACCTGGGTGGTCTGTCGATGGCGGAACTGCGCAGTGACGGTGAGATCGCGCCCGGAGCGCAGCGTCGTATGGTTCTGGCAGCCCTGTGTTTTGCCGCTGGGGTGACCTCGGTCTTCATGCTGATGGGCATGGGGGCGACGGCGCTGGGGCAGCTCTTCGGTCAGTATATGGATATCCTCGCATATGTCGCGGCTTTGATCCTGGTGGTCTTTGGCCTGCATTTTCTCGGCGTGATCCGCATCCCTTTGCTGTACCGTGAGGCACGGGTGGAGAGTTCTGCGGACCCATCAAGTCTGGCGGGCGCCTATCTGATGGGGCTGGCCTTTGGCTTTGGCTGGACCCCCTGTGTTGGCCCGGCTCTGGCCTCCATCCTGATGGTGGCCTCGGGGCTGGGAGAGGTCTGGCGTGGCGGAGCGCTGCTCTTTGTCTATGGCGCGGCGATGACGGCGCCCTTTGTGGTGGCAGCGCTGTTTGCAAAGCCGTTTCTGGCCTGGGTGGCGCGGCACCGGGCGGTGTTTCACTGGGTGGAAAAGATTATGGGGGCCATGCTGATCCTGTTTGCCCTGCTGATTGTCACCGGCGGGGTGCGCTGGATTGCGGATCTGATGATCCGCTGGATGCCCGGCTTTGCGACATTGGGGTGATCCTGCTTTGCCGCTTGGGGCCGAATTGTAGCGAGTGGTTACTAATGTAAAACCGGAGGGGAATAGATGAAGCATTGGATGATGAAACTGGCAGCCCTGACCATGGCACTGCCGCTGATAGCCTCGGATGTTGCCGCCGTTGAGCTGGGCGATGACGGGCTGCATAAAACACCCTGGATGCGCGAGACTTTCAAGGATCTGCGGGAAGATCTGGAAGAGGCCAATGCCGAGGGCAAACGTCTGGTGCTGTTTTTTGAACAGCGCGGCTGCATCTATTGCACCAAGATGCACACCGAGATTTTCCCGCGTCCGGAAATTGGCGGATATATTGAAGAGCACTACTTTGTGGTGCAGATGAACCTCTATGGTGATGTCGAAGTCACCGATTTTGACGGTGCGACCCTGTCGGAAAAAGACATGGCGCGCAAATGGGGCGTGATGTTCACCCCGACGATTCTGTTTCTGCCGGAAGAGGTGGCCGAGGGGCAGACGGCGGCGCAGGCATCAGTCGCCATCATGCCCGGCGCCTTTGGTGGTGGAACCACGATTGACATGTTCACCTGGGTGACAGAGAAGCGGTATCTTCTTGACAACGGGGAAGATTTTCAACGCTACCACGCGCGCCGTATATCGGAGCGCAACAATGGGTCGGCGGATTGAGCGCAAACGAACAAATATAATAATTCACACTATTGAATTTGTTGTTGCGTTTCCGAGGCCGGGTGCCCTACGGTATACAACAGCTAAGCTCGCTAGGAGGCGAGTGGCAGCCAACGGGAGGAATCATGAAGAGACTATCTCTGACACTGGCCCTGTGCCTGACCGGGAGTGTAACCCTGGCGGCGGAGGTCGCGCCTAAGGATGTGCAGTATAACGAGGATGGCGCCGTAGCAGCCTCCTTGACCGGACAGCCGGGCGATGCGGCAAGCGGTGCCGTTATCGCGGGCACCAAATCGCTGGGCAACTGTGTTGCCTGTCACCAGGTGACAGCCCTGGCAGATGTGCCGTTTCACGGTGAAATCGGCCCTTCGCTGGATGGCGCCGGGGATCGCTGGACCGAGGCAGAGCTGCGCGGGTTGATGACCAATGCCAAGATGACCTTTGAGGGCACCATGATGCCTGCATTCTACAAGGTTGAAGGCTTTATTCGTCCAGGTGCCGCCTATACTGGTAAAGCCCCCACCGAGGCGCTGACACCAATCCTGTCGGCCCAGGAAATTGAAGATGTGATCGCATTTATTGCGACCCTAAAAGA
Organism: Pseudophaeobacter sp. EL27; assembly: GCF_900313025.1. Lineage (GTDB taxonomy): Bacteria > Pseudomonadota > Alphaproteobacteria > Rhodobacterales > Rhodobacteraceae > Pseudophaeobacter. The sequence goes on along the minus strand of NZ_OMPQ01000013.1, from coordinate 133,137 downwards.
AGAGTAAAGCGAGGGCGCTCGCCCTGCCGCTTTATGAAACGTCAAAGGAGACATATGATGGAGTTCTCACGCCGTGAGACCCTGGGCTTGGCCCTGGGTGCTGCTGTGATGACGGTCCTGCCACTGCGCGTCAGTGCCAGCATCGTTGATGATCGGATTGCCGAGTTTACTGGTGGTGCCGACATGGCCGACACCGGAATTGAACTGACTGCGCCCGAGATTGCTGAAAACGGCAATACCGTGCCAATCTCGGTCGATGCGCCTGGCGCCACCGCGATCATGGTTCTGGCCACCGGCAACCCAACCCCCGGTGTTGCAACCTTCAACTTTGGCCCGCTGGCTGGCAGTCAGTCTGCCTCCACCCGGATCCGCCTTGCAGGCACCCAGGATGTGGTAGCCATCGCCAAGCTGGCCGACGGCAGCTTTGCCAAGGCAAGCGCAGCTGTGAAAGTGACCATCGGCGGTTGCGGCGGCTGATCCATTCAGCCCCGCTGATACCCGATTACGGCCTGCAATACGGCCTGAATACGAAGGAGTTTAAGACATGGCATCCGGTGTAAAACCCCGCGTCAAAGTCCCCAAGAAGGCAACCCCTGGTGAGGCGATCACCATCAAGACCCTGATCAGCCACCAGATGGAAAGCGGCCAGCGCAAGGATAAAGAGGGCAATATCATCCCGCGCTCGATCATCAATCGCTTTACCTGCGAATTCAACGGTCAGCTGGTGACAGACATCACCATCGAACCCGCGGTTTCGACCAACCCCTATTTCCAGTTCGAGGCCATCGTGCCCGAAGCCGGTGATTTCAAATTCACCTGGTACGACGATGATGGGTCGGTCTACGACGCGACCAAATCGGTCGCTATGGCCTGATCCCTTCCGGATCTCAAAGGCACGGCACCCTGGCCACATCTGTGGCCCGGGTGGATACCCAAGGGAGGACAAGGAATGAACTATAAGGCGCTTACCGCCATTGCTGTCGCACTGAGCCTGCCGCTCTCCGCCTATGCGGATGCGGATGATGACACGCTGGTACTCAACGAAGAAGAAACCCTGGTGACCAAGACCGCCGCTCCTGCGCATCTATCCGATGTCATGGATGAGGTGATGTCGGGCTGGCACTTCCGCTCGGATGAGACCCAGGCTCTGCAGATGGATGATTTTGAAAACCCCGCCATGGTTTTTGTCGACAAGGCGATGGACGCCTGGGAAACCGCTGACGGCTCCGAGGGCAAATCCTGTGCTTCCTGCCATGATGACGTGGAGGAGAGCATGGCGGGCGTTCGCGCGGTCTATCCAAAGTGGAACGAGACAGCTGGCGAAGTTCGCACATTGGCGATGCAGGTCAATGACTGCCGCGAAAACCAGATGGGCGCCAAGGCCTGGAAATACACTGGCGGTGACATGACTGCGATGGAAGCGCTGATCTCGGTGCAATCGCGTGGCATGCCGGTCAATGTGGCTATCGACGGTCCCGTTCAGTCGGTCTGGGAGCAGGGCAAGGAAATGTACTATGCCCGCACCGGTCAGCTGGAACTCTCCTGCGCCAATTGCCACGAGGACAGCTATGGGCTGATGATCCGCGCGGATCACCTGAGCCAGGGCCAGATCAACGGTTTCCCAACCTACCGTCTGAAAAACGCCAAGCTCAACAACGTGCATGCCCGCTTTAAAGGCTGCGTGCGGGACACCCGCGCCGAGACCTACAAGCCCGGCTCGTCCGATTTTGTCGCACTTGAGCTTTATGTCGCCTCGCGCGGCAACGGCCTGGCCGTCGAAGGCCCCTCGGTCCGTAACTAAACACACCAACACCCCGCGTCCTTGCTGGCGCGGGGTGTTTCGCTTTAAACGAATTCATAGATGCGAATGTGAATCATGTTTGCTGGCTATGATCGCACAGGATGACAGATAGATATGATCTCGCGCCGTGATTTTTTGCAGGTATCGATGGCCGCCTCCGCTCTGGTTGGCGCTTCTGGCTTTGGCAACTGGGGTCGTCTGGCCGCGCAGCAGAGCCTGACTCAGGACCAGCTGCTGCAGTTTGACACCTTTGGCAATATCAGCCTGATCCATATCACTGATATTCACGCGCAGCTGAAACCGATCTATTTCCGCGAACCTTCGGTCAACCTGGGCGTTGGTGGCAACAAGGGGCATGTGCCGCATGTCACTGGCGCGGACTTCCGCAAGGCCTATGGCATCGCCGATGGCAGCCCCTCTGCCTATGCATTGACCCATGATGATTTCTCCTCATTAGCGCAGGGCTATGGCCGGGTCGGGGGCATGGACCGCGTTGCCACCGTGATCAATGCCATCCGTGCGGATCGCCCCGATGCGCTGCTGCTGGATGGCGGCGACACCTGGCATGGCTCCTACACCTGCCACCAGACCGCTGGTCAGGACATGGTCAATGTAATGAACGCGCTGAAACCCGATGCGATGACCTTCCACTGGGAGTTCACCCTGGGTTCTGATCGCGTCAACGAGATTGTCGAGGGCCTGCCCTTTGCTGCCCTTGGCCAGAACATCTTTGACAGCGAGTGGGATGAGCCCGCCGAACTGTTCAAACCCTACAAATTCTTTGACCGAGGTGGTGCCAAGGTGGCGGTGATCGGTCAGGCCTTCCCCTATATGCCCATCGCCAATCCTGGCTGGATGTTCCCGGAGTACTCCTTTGGTATTCGAGACGAGCACATGCAGGAAATGGTCGATGAGGTCCGCGCCGCCGGTGCCGATGTGGTTGTGGTGCTGAGTCACAATGGCTTTGACGTCGACAAGAAAATGGCCGGTGTGGTCACCGGCATTGATGTGATCCTGTCCGGCCATACCCATGACGCGCTGCCCGAGCCGGTTTTGGTGGGCAAAACCCATATCATCGCCTCGGGATCCAACGGTAAATTTGTCAGCCGCGTTGACCTGGATGTGCGCGACGGCCAGATGATGGGCATTCGCCACAAGCTGATCCCGATCTTCTCGGATGTGATTGCGCCCGACCCGGTGATCTCGAAACTGATCGACGAGCAGCGCGCGCCCTATGCGGATCAACTGTCCGAGGTGATCGGCAAGACCGACTCGCTGCTCTATCGTCGTGGCAACTTCAACGGCACCTGGGATGATCTGATCTGTGACGCGCTGCTGAGCGAGCGCGAGGCCGATATTGCCATGTCGCCGGGCGTGCGCTGGGGGCCCTCACTGAACCCAGGCGATGACATCACCCGCGAAGACATCTGGAACGTCACTTCGATGAGCTACGGCGCTGCTTATCGTTCAGAAATGACGGGTGAATTCATCAAGGTGATTCTGGAGGATGTGGCCGATAACATCTTTAACCCCGATCCCTATTACCAGCAGGGCGGCGATATGGTCCGCATTGGTGGCATGGGCTACCGGATTGATATCACCAAGCCACAGGGCGAACGCATCAGTGAAATGACCCTGCTGAAAACCGGTGAGAAAATCGACGCCAGCAAATCTTATGTGGTTTCTGGCTGGGCCAGCGTCAACGAGGGCACCGAAGGCCCAATGATCTGGGATGTGGTCGAGGACCACATTCGCAAACAGGGAACGGTTTCCGTCACCCCCAACACATCGGTCAACGTGGTCGGCGCCTAAGGCCCGCCCCGACGCCTTGCCATAGATCCTTTTGGCAAGGCGTTTGATGATCAAAATTTTTTGCGCTGATGAATTCACAATGATGAATTTGTCGATGTAAGGAGACAAGAGATGAGCGATAAAGCAGATGATTTTGCCCCCTCACGCCGCCAGTTTCTGGCCGGTGCGGCGGCAACCGGAGTAGGGGCCGCCGCCGTTGGCACGAGCCAGGCAGCACAGGCCGCAACACCGGACCCCCTGATCACCGAGGTGCAGGACTGGGCCAGCGGATTGGGTGACGGCGTTGATGCCGCGCCTTACGGTATGCCAATCCAGTTTGAACAGGACGTGGTGCGCCGCAATGTGGAATGGCTGACGGCGGATACGATTTCCTCGATCAACTTCACGCCCATTCACGCGCTCGACGGCACCATCACCCCGCAGGGCTGCGCCTTTGAGCGTCACCACTCCGGCGCCATCGAGCTGACCAAGCAGGACTACCGCCTGATGATCAATGGCCTGGTCGATACACCTTTGGTGTTCTCCTATGCCGATCTGGAGCGTTTCCCGCGCGAGAATAGGGTGTATTTCTGCGAATGTGCTGCCAACTCCGGCATGGAATGGGCGGGCGCACAGCTCAATGGCGCGCAGTTTACCCATGGCATGATCCACAATATGGAATATTCCGGTGTGTCGCTGCGCACCCTGCTGGAAGAAGCGGGCTTGGCGGCAGCGGGTGATTTCAAGGACAAATGGGTCTATGTCGAGGGCGCAGATGCTTCCTCGAACGGGCGTTCCATCCCGCTGGAAAAGGCGCTGGACGATGTGCTGGTGGCCTTTAAGGCCAATGGCGAGGCCCTGCGCAAGGAGCACGGATATCCGGTGCGACTGGTTGTGCCCGGCTGGGAAGGCAATATGTGGATCAAGTGGCTGCGCCGCATCGAGGTCATGGATGGCCCGGTGGAAAGCCGCGAGGAGACCTCAAAATATACCGACACCATGGAAGATGGCTCGGCCCGGAAATGGACCTGGGAGATGGATGCCAAATCCGTTGTCACTAGCCCCAGCCCGCAGGCGCCGATCACCCATGGCAAGGGCCCCTTGGTAATCACCGGGCTCGCCTGGTCCGGTCGCGGTGCGATCACTGGCGTCGATGTGTCGATTGATGGTGGCAAGACCTGGACCCAGGCGCGTCTGGGTGCGCCAGGCACTGACAAGGCGCTGACGCGCTTTTACCTCGATACCAATTGGGACGGCTCGGAAATGCTGCTGCAAAGCCGGGCGCGCGACAGCTCCGGCTATGTGCAGCCGACCAAGACAGAGCTGCGCGCGGTGCGCGGTCTCAATTCGATCTATCACAACAACGCCATCCAGACCTGGTGGGTCAAGGCAGATGGGGAGGCAGAAAATGTCGAAGTTTCTTGAAGTCTTGATGGGCAACAATGAGGGCGGCTCCCGGCCGCGGGCGGAAAGCGAAGCGCCCGCCCAGGGGGGCGGACGGGCGCTGCCCGGCCTTGCGGCCGGACGGGGTATGGCTTGGGCGGCCTCTTTCATCGTTGCAGCCTCTGCCGCAACTGCAGGGGAATACGGCCTTGGCCGTCCCGCTCTGCCGGAAGAGATTGCCGCCTGGGATATTGATGTCTCCCCTGATGGCACCGGTCTGCCGGTTGGATCTGGTGATGCGCTGACCGGCGAAGAAGTCTTTGCCGAGAAATGTGCCGTTTGCCACGGGGACTTTGCCGAGGGCGTCGACAATTGGCCAAAACTGGCCGGCGGGCAGGGCACGCTGGATCATGAGGATCCGTTGAAAACGGTGGGTTCCTACTGGCCCTATCTGTCCACCACCTGGGACTATGTGAACCGTTCGATGCCCTTTGGCGCGGCGCAGACGCTGGAAGCGGATGAGGTCTATGCCATCGTGGCCTATATCCTCTACTCCAACGATCTGGTGGATGATGATTTTGTGCTCTCAAACGAGACATTTGCCGATGTCGAGCTGCCCAATGCCGAAGGGTTCTTTGTGGATGACCGACTGCAAAGCGAGGCGCATTTCTGGAAGGCCGCGCCCTGCATGTCCGATTGTAAGGACAGCGTGGAAATCACCATGCGGGCGCGGGTGCTCGATGTGACGCCAGAAGAAGAGACCAGCGAAGCCGTGGTTCAAGAGGCCGCAGTCGAAGCGCCCACCGCAGAAGAGGCCGTGGTTGAAGCGGCAGCAGAACCCGTGGTCGAAGAAGTGGCGCTGGATCCGGAATTGGTCGCTAAGGGTGCGAAGGTGTTCAAGAAGTGCAAGGCCTGCCACAAGGTTGGTGAGGGCGCCAAGAACAGCACAGGCCCGATCCTGAATGGCATCTTTGGCGCAAGTGCAGGCGAGGTCGAGGGGTTTAAATACTCCAAACCGATGCTGGCCGCTGGCGAAGACGGTCTGGTCTGGAATGAAGAGGCCCTGGCGGCATTCCTGGCCAAGCCTCGCAAGTTCATGAAGGGCACCAAGATGTCCTTTGCCGGCCTGCGCAAGGAACGCGATATCGAAGCCGTTATCGCCTATCTCAGAAGCTTTGACTGAGCTTCACCTGGTTTGAGAGATGGCAAAGGGGGCGGAATTGATCCGCCCCTTTTTGTTCTGAACGCCCTGATGGTGGTTTAGTTCTTCTCTATTTCAGACCCTTTGCCTGGTTCCGGCTTTTCCTGACCCTGTTTGACCCGGTCGAGTGCATTGGGAACAAACTGCTGAAAGAAGCCGGCAATAAAACTCCAGACCAGAAGTTTGCTGAGATCCGCATTGGGCACCAAAATGCCGAGTGGTTTGGTATTGGTGTCGGTGTTGGAAAGGGGGGTAAAGCCGATGGTCTCCAGATTGGGCAAGAGTGTTCCGGTGAGCAATCCGGCATTAAAGAAGAAGTATAAAATCGCGGCGCTGATCCCACCGATGCCAATGCGCAAAAAGACATTGGCAAATCCGGTTTGCAGCATTGTTTCCTCAATCGACTTCCCCTCGATCACCGACCGATCACGATTCAACACGCTGAAACTCGCGCCCAGCAGCCCTGCCACAACGACGAGGAAAAAGCCTGAAAAAGACCAGTTCAGGACATCGGGCGTGCCTTTGTCCATGTAGCCAATGAGTAGCAGGGTGCCAAAGAACAGGAGTGCCAGGAAGGCGCCTGTAAAGAACACAAACATAGAATAGCGATCAACAATGAGCCGGATGTAATAGCGTTGCGAATACTTCCAGTGCACATCGTTGAGCACCCGTTCCAGCAGGTGACGCAGGGCCAAGATGTCAGGGCTTTCCTCAGAGTCGTTCTGACTAGGTGTCTCAACTGCGGCACCAGCCGTGGCGGCGTCTGCCTGTAGGGGCTTGGATTTTGCTGGGATGGTTTGTTTGTTTTTAGGGGGCGCTTCTTTCTCGTTGGGTTTTGGGGCTGGCTGCTCAGGCTGTGTCTCTGGAGTAGAAGCTTTTGCGGGGGGCACTGCGGGGTCAGATTGCGCGCCCTTTTTGGGGCGCGCCTGGCCTGTAAGCGCCTTTAGTTCCTCGCTAAACAGATCTGCGGCTTTGAGGTCGAGTTTTGCCAGGGCAGAAATCTGTTTGGTGATTTCTATGGTCAAAGATTCTTTGGGCCGAATATGGGCCAACATCTTTTCGGCTTGATAGGCCGCAGCCCAGGTAAAGGTCGCTGCATCGAGAATCTGCTGCGTCTTGTTGCGCAGGGCTGCCATGGTGGGAGAGATTACGGCATCATCTGCGGGCACGGATAAGAGATTGGCCTGCAGGGTGTCGCGAAACTGGTAGAGCATCTGCAGGTTGGAGTTTTTGCGTGGCGAGTTTGTGAAATAGCTAAACATTTACATCCCCGAATTAGTGGCCAAAAATTGATGAGTATCCCTGTGACCGACACCGCATCTTTGTAGTGTGGTTAGAAAGAATCGCAATCATAGGTGGTTTATATTGATCGGCGCAAGACCTAGGAGGGTGCTGACACAGGCTCTGGTTACCGGTCAAAAAACTGTGGCTCTGGCTGATGCCTGGGCTAGTCCAGCGCACCCCGAGGGGATGCCTCCCAGCCGCGGGGCCTGTGGCGGCCAACAAAATTGAATCGAAATAGCGTGACCTTAACCACTTCATCACCAATTTTAGACAGTTTGTCCCAACGCGTCATATTTCTAGACAGACCAAGAGGTAAACTATGAGTGACTGGACTTCCGGCTACGTGGCCGAAATTGATTATACTCATGACTTTTTCCATGACATGACGCCCACAGCTATGGCTCTGGCTGCAACTTCAAAGGGGCAAAAGCATGGGCTGGCACAGCCAGGTTTGACCTATTGCGAGCTGGGCTGCGGGCAGGGATTCACGGCGAACGTACTGGCGGCAGCCAATCCGCATATTGATTTTCATGCAATGGATTTTAACCCGGCACATATTGCCGGTGCCCGCGATCTGGCCGCAGAGGCAGATCTGAACAACGTCCACTTCTATGAACGTTCCTTTGCAGATTTTGAGGAAGAAGACAGCCTCCCCAAGCAGTTCGACGTGATTGCATTGCACGGGGTGATGAGCTGGGTTTCAGAGGAAAACCAGCAGCTGATCATTGATTTTATCAGCCGACGATTGAAATCTGGCGGCATGGTCTATGTCAGCTATAACTCCCTGTCTGCCTGGGCCTCGATGATGCCATTGCGGCGCATTCTGCTGGACCGCGCCGCACAGGGCGCCGGGCCTCTGGAAGAGCGGATCGGTGAAGCCTTGAATTTCGCCAAGACCCTGGAAGGGGCGGGGGCGCAGTATTTCAAATCAAACCCCATGGCCAGTGCAGGGCTGAAGAACACCGGGAAGATGTCAGCAAACTATCTTGCGCATGAAATGTTCAACGCTGACTGGACACCGTTTCATTTTGCTGATCTCGCAGGGGGGCTGTCAGAGGCCAAGTTGAACTTTCTGGGGCCGACCTGCGTGATGGACCATGTCGATGACATTTGCCTGACCGCTGAGCAAATTGCAGTGCTTGACGGTGAAAGCGATCCGGTGCGGCGTGAAAGCCTGCGGGATGTTCTGGTAAATGAGCAGTTTCGCTCGGATCTGTTTGTAAAGGGCGGTCGCCGCCATACCGAACGCGGGGCCATTGGGGCCTGGTTCGAAACCCCACTTGCACTGGTGAAACGCTTTGGCGGTGGACCTATAAAGCTGTCCTGGCGACAGGGGGAGATTGCACTGGATCAGGCGCAATACGGCCCAATTCTTCAGGCTCTTAGGTCGGGGCCAGCCACTGTGCGCAGCCTTTTGGATCAGGGCGCCTTTGGCCAGATGACCTGGGCGGAGATCTCCCGCTTGCTGACGATCCTTGTCGGCTCGGGCACTCTGTCACCCTGTCTGCCATTGGAAGGCGCAGAGGGTCGCCTGGCGGGCTGTCAGGCCTTTAATCTGGCGGTTTGCAAACGGGCTGAAGACAGCGAGACGCTGCGCTTCCTGGCCTCGCCAGTCACTGGCGGCGGGGTGGAGCTGGATCGCTTTGAGCAGTTGTTCCTTTTGGCCTATAGCGAAGGCAAGGAGGACCCCATGGAATGGGCTTCTCTGGTCTGGAGCATCCTGTCAGCGCAGGGGCAGCGTCTGAACCATGAAGGGCGCGTGCTGGAACTAGATGAAGAAAACCTTGCGGTTTTGCAGGCCCGCGCAACAGCCTTTGCAGCGCGACGTTTCCCCCTGTGCAAGATGCTGGGGCTGATCCCGGCTGGGACCGGTGACGCTGCTATGTCAGAGGTGGCAGAGACCGAGATGTCGGAAGAGGCTCTCCCGGTACCAGCAGCGTCACAGGCGAACCATGAGGCTGCCGCATAAGCGAGGTGTCTGCCTCCATCCGCGATGGCAATTGACCTGATTTGAATAGGAAAAGGCCGCAGTGGGCGCTACTGCGGCCTTTTCCATTCCTGCTAAGCGCTGTCTCTAGTTCCAACCTTTGCGGAAAAAATGCGGCGAAGCCCCAAATTTTCGTTTGAACTGGCGTGAGAAATGCGTCGAGCTGTTGAAACCGGAGGCGAGGGCGATTTCGGTAACGCTCATCGCGGTTTCATTCATCAGGGCAAAGGCATGGGCAAGACGCATGTCAAAATAGACATGCATCGGGCTTTGATCCAGATAGCGCGAGAACAGGCGCTCCAACTGGCGCCGCGAGATATCGAGCTGCTCACACAACTCTCCTATCGAGAGCGGGTCCTCGATGGCGGATTGCATCAGTTGCAAGGCATTCAACAGCCGCTGGTTGCGGCTGCCGATGGCCACCGCATAGTTGGATTTCTGCGGTGTGGCCTGTCCACCGGAGCGCACATGCAGGCACATATCGGCCACGATGATTGCCAGTTGTTTGCCATGACGTGCTTCGATCAGGTTGAGCATCAGATCGGTCGCGGCATTGCCACCGCCACAGGTCATCAAGGTTCCGCTGATCTCAAAACTATTGGCCGAGGGCGCAAGGTCAGGATAGCTCTCCTGAAAACCAGGTTGGTTTTCCCAGTGCAGCGTAAAGGCCTGATCGCGGATCAATCCGGCCTGGGCCAGGGCAAAGGCGCCGGTACAGATCCCACCTATCGAGCGACCAAAGCGGCTTTCGCGGCGCAGCCAGTTCAAGGTGGCATCCCCCGCAGTGGATTGCGGTTCAACCCCGGCGCAGACAAACCCCAGGGCATCCGCAGGCATCGGCTGCAGCGCCATGTCCGGGGTGATCATCATTCCGTTGGAGCAACGGATCGGTTCGCCGTCCTCTGTCAGAATGAACCAGCGATAGAGTTTTGAGTTGGTGACCTGATTGGCAATGCGCAGGGGTTCGATTGCTGCGGCCACTGGCAGCATCGTGGCTTTGGGCAGCAAGTGGAAGTAAAAATCCTGTGGCGCACCTGAATGCGGAACCGCCAGGGTGGCAGATGCACCTTTTTGAACAAAATTATCATCTGTCATGGCTGTGTCCTGTTGCAAAGCGCGGGGAGAATCCGCTGAGGCAAGAAGCTGGCTGTAGTGGTAAACTATCGACAGGATGCGATTTGCGACATCATGGCACGGCCGCGTCTTTGACCTTTTCTATAGTGCGTTTACTGTGCCTGCGCGGCAAATAGCCCTGAAATAACGACAGCGTTCGGATGTTTTGCGACACCTGTGTCACAGATGGCAATTCCTTGGGGGCGGAGGGGGAACAGAGCGGTAAAAACAAATGCCACCTCTTGCAGGCCCAAGAGGGCGATACTAAGACTCAGGTAATACTCTGTCTGGTATGGTACCGGACATAACACAACGCAGGCAGGTTCGCATGATTGATCCCAGAGAAACTTATATGAATACCCTCGTGCCCATGGTGGTCGAACAGACCAGCCGGGGTGAGCGGGCCTATGATATCTTTTCCCGCCTGCTGAAGGAGCGGATTATCTTCCTCAACGGTCCGGTGCATGACGGCATGTCCTCGCTGATCGTGGCACAGCTTCTGCACCTTGAGGCCGAGAATCCTTCAAAAGAAATCTCGATGTATATCAACTCCCCCGGTGGCGTTGTGACCTCTGGTCTGTCGATTTACGACACCATGCAGTACATCAAACCCAAGGTATCAACCCTGGTTATCGGCCAGGCGGCCTCGATGGGCTCTTTGCTGCTGACCGCTGGTGAAAAAGGCATGCGCTTCTCGCTGCCCAATTCCCGCGTCATGGTGCACCAGCCTTCTGGTGGCTTCCAGGGCCAGGCCACCGACATCATGATCCACGCCGAAGAGACGCTGAAACTCAAGCGTCGCTTGAACGAAATCTACGTCAAGCACACCGGCCAGGAGCTGGAAAAGGTAGAAGCGGCGCTGGAGCGCGACAACTTTATGGATCCTGAAGAGGCCAAAGCCTTTGGTCTGATTGATGAGATCGTTGAGAACCGCGCCAAGGGTGACGACGAGGAGAGCTAAGGCTCGCCTTTTAGAGACAACATGTGCCCCGGTATTAGCGGGGCACATATTTTGACATTGTGGCCGCCGATGGGCTGTCATAAGCTGACTGATAGGCGCGGCGCCCGGAGAAACCGGCCCTGCGAGCGGACTGAAAGGTAGACCATGGCGACGAATTCGAGTGGCGACAGCAAGAACACGCTTTACTGCAGCTTTTGTGGCAAAAGCCAACATGAGGTACGTAAACTGATTGCGGGCCCCACCGTGTTCATCTGTGACGAATGCGTTGAGCTTTGCATGGATATTATCCGTGAAGAAACCAAGGCCAGCGGCCTGAAGGCAACCGATGGTGTGCCCAGCCCCAAAGATATCTGCGAAGTTCTGGATGACTATGTGATTGGTCAGGCCATGGCGAAGAAGGTTCTGTCTGTGGCGGTGCACAACCACTACAAGCGTCTGAACCATGCGCAGAAGGCCGGTAATGACATCGAACTGGCAAAATCCAATATCCTGCTGATTGGTCCCACTGGCTGTGGTAAGACCCTGCTGGCCCAGACCCTGGCGCGGATCCTGGACGTGCCCTTTACCATGGCCGATGCCACCACATTGACCGAGGCTGGTTATGTGGGCGAGGATGTCGAGAACATCATCCTGAAACTGCTTCAGGCCTCGGAATACAATGTCGAGCGCGCGCAGCGTGGCATCGTCTATATTGACGAAGTCGACAAGATCACCCGTAAATCGGAAAACCCCTCGATTACCCGTGACGTTTCGGGCGAGGGCGTGCAGCAGGCGCTGCTGAAACTGATGGAAGGCACGGTTGCTTCGGTCCCGCCTCAGGGCGGTCGCAAGCATCCGCAGCAGGAATTCCTGCAGGTGGATACCACCAACATCCTGTTCATCTGTGGTGGCGCCTTTGCCGGTCTGGATCGCATCATCGCACAGCGCGGCAAGGGCTCTGCTATGGGCTTTGGGGCTGATGTGCGCAACAATGATGACCGCGGTGTTGGGGAGATCTTCCAGGAGCTGGAGCCTGAAGATCTGCTGAAATTTGGTCTGATCCCGGAATTTGTTGGCCGTCTGCCGGTTCTGGCAACGCTGGAAGATCTGGACGAAGATGCCCTGGTGACCATTCTCACCAAGCCCAAGAACGCGCTGGTGAAACAGTATCAGCGCCTGTTTGAGCTGGAAGAGACCGAGTTGGACTTTACCGATGAGGCGCTGAGCGCGATTGCCAAGCGGGCGATTGAGCGGAAAACCGGTGCCCGTGGTCTGCGTTCCATCCTTGAGGATCTGCTCTTGGAAACCATGTTTGAGCTGCCGGGAATGGAAAGCGTAACCAAAGTGGTGGTCAATGAGGAGGCGGTGACCTCTGATGCACAGCCCCTGATGATCCACACAGATGCGGAAAAAGAGCCTGCTTCGGCGAGTTAAGTCTCTGAGTTAAAGGTTTAAAAGTACCTTTTGGGAGTGGCCGATGTCTTGCGACATCGGCCATTTTTTGTTTATCAGAAGAGGAGGGGGGCTTTGCCCCCTCGGGCCCGCTGGGCCCTCACCCCCAGGATATTTGGGGCCAAATGAAAAGGATCACTAATGGCCAGGATCACGCGTATTTCGTCGGGCGGCGAGTTTGAAAAGAAAGTTGGCTATTGCCGTGCCGTGGTCGCGGGCGGTTTTGTGCATGTGGCCGGTACCGTGGGGCAGGGCGAGGATGTGGTCAGCCAGTGCCGCTCGGCTCTGGAGATCATTGGTAAGGCGCTGCAAGAGGGTGGGAGTGGTTTTGCAGAAGTGGTGCGGGTGACCTATTACCTGCCGGATCGCCATGAGTTTGAGGCCTGCTGGCCGATGCTGGCAGAGGTCTTTGGTGCCAACCCACCTGCGGCGACCATGATTGAGACCGGGTTGATCGATCCCAAGTATCGTATCGAGATTGAAGTGACCGCTTTGGCGCCTAAAACCACCTGATTTAGTCGACTACCAGATTGTCCTTTTGATGTTTTGGGGCTAGAAAGGCGGCAGGCTGATATGGCCTGCCGCGCGCAGTCGTTTCTGACAGGGTGAACATATCAATCTTTCCAAGCACTTCGTCTTTCCATGCAGGGAGATCTTGAGGTAACGCGCGCGCTGACAGCTGGTTCTCCCGTTGCAAAAGGACAGGCGCAATGCGCAATTTTACCGATGCCAAGGCCATGGCAAAAACTCTGCGGAGCTCTTTGGCAGAGCAGGGGCTGAAGCTTTCTCATTCACAGGTGCTGGAACTGGTGGCGCGACAATTTGATCTGCCGGACTGGAATGTGCTGGCGGCTCAGATCACGGCAAGATCCTCTGGGTCTTCACCGGATCCGGCCATTCCGATCAGCCCGGCGATCCCGATCATCCGTAGCTTTGATAGCGACAAGGCGCAGGCCTTTTACATCGACTACCTGGGCTTTCGCGTTGATTGGGAGCACCGGCATGCGGCTCATCTACCACTTTATCAGCAGATCTCACGCTCCAGCTGCTTGCTGCATGTGAGCGAGCATCACGGAGATGCCACCCCCGGTGGGCGGTGTTTCATTCCGATGCAACAAGTGAAAGCTTTCCATGCCGAGCTGCAGGCCAAGGATTACCCCAGTCTGAACCCGGGTATTGAAACCGTGCCCTGGGGGCTGCAGATCACGCTGACCGATCCCTTTGGCAACCGGTTGACCTTTTGTGAACAGCTGACCGAGGCTACTGAAACTTAAGGCTCTCCGGTTAGTCTTGCCAAAACCTGCCAAGGCCAGTGGATGCCGCTGCAAGCCACTGGACCTTGGCAGGAATTTACGTCATACGGATAGGGAAATCTTCGGAGGCATTCATGGGAATCCTGAACACTCTTTTGCGCGCTGTGACCTGGTGGAATGGTCAGACGCTGAATACTCAGATCTTCACCGCCCGCAAAGGGATCAAGGTGGGAGAGGATGATCAGGGCAATGTGTTTTACCACAACGCCGATGACAGCCGTCGTTGGGTGATCTTTAACGGCGAAGTCGAAGCCTCGCGCATTAGTGCGGATTGGCATGGCTGGCTGCACCGCACCTTTGATGAGCTGCCCAGCAAAAAGCCGCTGGTCCACAAGGAGTGGGAAAAGCCGCATCAGGAAAACCTGACGGGCACGCTGAAGGCCTATGCGCCTGCAGGCTCGATCCGCAGCGGGGGCAGCCCGGCGCCGCGGAGCGACTATGAGGCCTGGGTGCCGGAATAGGCCTCTCCCCAGGGCCGATCGTATATATATTAATGGACCCAAGAGCGAGATGGCTCTTTGGTCCTTTCCCTTTTTAGACCCATTGATCTAGGCAGAGACGCGATGTCGCAAAACACAACAGAAGTTCTGACAGGCGGGCTGGTTTTGGCTGCGGCCATTGGGTTCGCGGTCTATGCAGGCCAGGTCGCGGGGCTGTCCACAGGCAGCAGCGGTTATGAGCTCACGGCCTCTTTCCGCTCGCTCGAAGGGGTTGGTGTGGGCACGGATGTCCGCCTGGCTGGGGTGAAGATCGGCACTGTCACCGGGGTCGAGCTGAACGCAGAGACCTTCCGGGCGGATACCAGTTTCTCGGTTCTGGAGGGGATCGAGGTGCCGGATGACAGCTCGGTGATCATTTCCTCGGAAGGGTTGCTGGGCGGCAATTTTGTCGAGGTGATGCCAGGTGGTTCCCCCTTCAACTTTGAACCCGGCGATGAAGTGCTAGACACGCAGGGCGCGGTCAGCCTGATTTCGCTGCTGGTGAAATTTGTCTCGGGCAGCGGGGGCGACTCGTGATTTCTGTCGCTGGCATGTCTGGCCTGTTTCGCGGGCTCTCCCTTGGTTTGGCGACCGCGCTTACCCTGGGGGCGCCGGTTGCAGCGCAGGAACCGGCGGAGCGCGGTGTTTCGGCTGTTTTGCGGGGCTTGGATAAGGTCAACGGCCACAATACCGATGTCGAAGTCCAGATCGGTGGCAGCGCCGAGATTTATGGTCTGATCGTCACCTTGACCGAATGCCGCTATCCGGCAGCCAACCCGACCGGCGATGCCTATGCCTATCTCACCATTCGGGATCCGCTGAACGGCGAAGTGTTTTTTGACGGCTGGATGATTGCCTCTAGCCCGGCGCTTTCGGCGCTGGATCACGCCCGTTACGATGTCTGGGTCATTCGCTGCAACAGCAGTGCAGGCGAAGGCAACTGAGGCGCGTCAAAATCCGCCTCAACCTCCAGCGCTGCGTGCAACCGCGCCTTATAGGCCGCGCGGCTGATCTCTACCGCCCCTAGGGAGGCAAGATGTGGGGTCAGGAACTGAGTATCGCAGAGGTGAAACCCGGCTTGGCGCAGCCGATCCATCAGATAGGCCAGAGCAATTTTGGACGTATCGCGCTGGCGCGAAAACATGCTCTCGCCAAAAAAGCCGCCCCCCAGAGAGACGCCATAAACGCCCCCCACCAGCCGATCCTGATCCCAGACCTCTAGCGAATGGGCATGTCCCATAGCGTGCAGATCGAGGTAACGGTCAAAAATCTCACCATTGATCCAGGTCTCTTCGCGGTCGGCGCAGGCTTGAACCACTTCGGCAAAGGCGCGGTTTACCGAAATCACATAGGCGCTTCGGCGAATGGTTTTGGCCAGGGAGCGGGAGATATGGAACTGATCAATCGGAAAGATGCCGCGCTGTTTGGGGTCGACCCAAAAGATCTCATCATCTTCGCGGTGCTCGGCCATCGGAAAAACACCGATGGAATAGGCATGCAGCAAAAGATCCGGAGTGAGGGTCATCAATTTGCCTGAACAACGAGGGAGGGAAAGGCGGCATGAAAGGCGTGTGATCAATGTAAAAAGGGGCGCTCTGTTGCAGAGCGCCCCAGTTCTATCGGGGATCAGCCCCCGAGGTTTTCTTCCAGCCAGCGCTCCAGCCAGTGTATCCCATAGTCGCCGGACTGTACGTCAGGCTCGGCCAACAGGGCATGGAACAGCGGTACAGTGGTATCGATGCCGTCGACGATCAGCTCGCCCAGGGCGCGGCTGAGACGCGCCAGTGCCTCGGGGCGATCGCGGCCATGTACGATCAGCTTGCCAATGAGGCTGTCGTAATAGGGCGGGATCGAATAGCCATCATACAGTGCAGAATCCATCCGCACGCCCAGCCCACCAGGGGCGTGGTAGGCGGTGATCTTGCCGGGGCAGGGGGCAAAGTTCGGCAGCTTTTCAGCGTTGATCCGCACCTCGATCGAGTGTCCGTTGATCTGCAGATCGTCCTGAGTGAAGGACAGCGGCAGGCCAGCGGCGACGCGGATTTGTTCACGGACCAGATCGACACCAAAAATCGCTTCGGTCACCGGATGTTCCACCTGAAGGCGGGTGTTCATCTCGATGAAATAGAACTCGCCATCCTCATAGAGGAATTCAACGGTACCGGCGCCGGAATAGGACATGGCGCCAACGGCATCGGCACAGATCTTGCCGATCCGGGCGCGCTCTTCGGGGGTGATGCAGGGGCCGGGGGCCTCTTCAAACACCTTCTGGTGGCGGCGCTGCAGCGAGCAGTCGCGTTCCGCCAGATGCACGCCATTGCCCTTGCCATCGCCAAAGACCTGCACTTCGATGTGACGCGGCTTCTGGAGGTATTTCTCCATATAGACTTCGTCATTGCCAAAGGCGGCTTTTGCTTCCGAGCGGGCGGTGGAGAAAGCCACGTCAATATCAGCAGCCGAGGTGGCCACCTTCATACCGCGCCCACCACCACCGGCGGTGGCTTTGATGATCACAGGGTATCCCATGTCGGCAGCAGCTTTGCGGGCGCTTTCCACATCGGGAACGCCGCCCTCAGAGCCGGGCACAACCGGGATACCCAGTTTCTGCGCGGTGTCCTTGGCGGTGATCTTGTCGCCCATGGTGCGGATATCTTGCGCCGAGGGGCCGATAAAGGTCAGCCCGTGGTCTTCGATGATCTGCACAAAGTTGGCGTTCTCGGACAAAAAGCCATAGCCGGGATGCACCGCTTGGGCACCGGTGATTTCACAGGCCGAGATAATGGCCGGGATCGACAGGTAGCTTTGCGCGCCCGAAGGGGGGCCAATGCAAACGGATTCATCGGCCATACGCACATGCATTGCATCGGCATCTGCGGTGGAATGCACCGCAACCGATTTGATGCCCATCTCGCGGCAGGCCCGGATCACGCGCAGCGCGATCTCTCCGCGGTTGGCAATCAGGATCTTGTCAAACATGGGCTGCCCTTACTCGATGATGGCCAGCGGAGATCCGAATTCGACGGCGGCGCCATCTTCAACCAGGATGCGCTTGACGGTACCGGATTTTGGCGCCGGGATGTGGTTCATGGTCTTCATCGCTTCGACGATCAGCAGGGTGTCGCCCTCATTGACCTGATCACCGATCTTGATAAAGGCGGGGGTGCCGGGCTCTGCCTGCAGGTAGACGGTGCCGACCATGGGCGAGGTTACAGCGCCGGGGTGGCTGGCAGGATCTTCTGCAGGGGCCGCTGCGGCGGCAGGGGCAGGAGCTGCCGCAGGTGCGGCGGCGGCCACGGGGGCAGCCACTTGAACGGGGGCGGCCGCGGCCACGACGGCCTGACGCGAGACGCGCACATTCAGGCTGTCGTCTTCGCTATAGTCGCGCTTGACCTCCAGTTCGGTCAGGTCGTTGTCCCGCAGCAATTCGGCCAAGGCCTTGATGAATGCCACATCTGCTTCGTGCGTTTTATTTGTCATTGTGTCCTCAGCCGGTTCCGACAGGTCTGCAACTGGTCTGCCAGATAGGCAGCCATGAAATTAGAAGCGCTTATAGGGGAAGCTTTACCACAAGGAAAGCGCTGTCGATCTGGGGCATAAAATGGGCGGGCTTGGCGGGATTCGCAATCTCTGCACCAAAGTTTTCGCCAATATCTAACGGTTAAAGCGGCATGCCGCTCAGCTTGGCCACCAGTTCGGGCAGTTTGCGGGCGTTGAATTTTTGCAAAAGATGGGCGCGATGCGTTTCAATCGTGCGATAGGACAAATCCAGCTTCAGCCCGATTTCCTTGGCTGAGAGCCCCTTGCAAGTCAGGATCGCCACCTCGCGCTCACGCGGGGTGAGACCAACGACGGGGCGGTCCTCTGAAATATCGGCAAAGGACCAGACGCCAGTGCGAAATGGGTCCTCGGGGCTGATGGAGCGCCCCCGTACCCGGCACCAGAACAATTCGCCTGATTGGCGACGCATAATGCGTTCATCATTGTAAAGGCCGGATTTGGCGCCTTCGTCCTGTTGCAGCACTTCGCCGATACGATGGTAATCTTCCTGGCTGGGGTAGAGCTCGGCAATCAGCACATCGGCGTGATCCGCAGGTGTGCCGCCGAAAGTGGCTGCAAACTGCAGATTGCACCGCTTGATCACACGGTTTTCCAAAACGGCGAGGCCCACGGGGGCATGGTCAAAGGCTAAATCGCTCATGGCTCCTATTAACCGGGTATTTTTGCGGAATTGAAGGGAAAGCTGCACCATGGAAGGGTGTTTTTGACAGGCTCTTTGTCGCAACACTCCGGGGAGGGAGTAAAAGAGCCCGCAATTCAGGAGGAGATCAGGCGATGAATATCGCGCAATGGCTGCATCGGCAGGCGCAATCTGATGGCGCGCGTCCGGCGCTCTATCTGGGGCAGGAGTTGATCGCGGATTATCTGGGGTTTCATCAAAAGGCGGCGGCACTGGCCGGTTGGTTGCAGGCCCAGGGGGTTGAGCCCGGCGATCGCATCGCCCTGTTCATGAAGAACTGCCCGGACTACCTGATCACGCTTTATGCCATCTGGTATGCAGGTGCGGCGGCGGTGCCGATCAATGCCAAGCTGCACGGCCGTGAAGCCCAGTTCATCCTGCAGGATGCAGGCGCTGCCATGGTCTTTACCAGCCCCGGTCTGGACGATGCCCTGTCTGCAGTAGGGGTAGCGACCCCGGTGACCTCTACAGGCGCGGAGGTCTATCGTGCTGCCTTGGCATCGGCCCCCATTGCGGCCCCTATGCAACGGAATCCACAGGATCTGGCCTGGCTGTTCTATACCTCCGGCACCACCGGGCAGCCCAAGGGGGTACAGATCACCCATCGCATGCTGATGGCGGTCTCATTGAGCTATTTCTCTGATGTGGATGCGGCCACCGGGGCGGATCAGATCCTCTATGCGGCCCCGATGAGCCATGGCGCCGGGCTCTATAACATGTTGCATGTTCTGGTTGGTGCCGCCCATGTCTGCCCGGTGTCGGGCGGCTTTGACGAGATGGAGATCTTTGATCTGGCGGCGCATTTTACCCGGGTGCAGATCTTTGCCGCACCCACCATGGTCACCCGCATGACAGCCGTGGCCAAGGCGCAGGGGAGATCGGGCGAAGGATTGCGCAGCGTGATTTATGCGGGTGGGCCGATGTATCTGGCCGATATCATCGAGGCTGAGGCGCATTTTGGTCCGATCTTCATCCAGATCTATGGTCAGGGCGAATGCCCGATGGGGATCACGGCGCTCAAACGCTCCGAGGTGAGCGACCGGGCGCATCCTGATTGGAAGAGGCGTCTTGCCGGGGTGGGGCGGGCCCAAAGCGGGGTTGAGCTGCGGATTGGCGCCTCTGATGGGCAGTCCCTGCCAGCGGGAGAACTGGGTGAGATCATGGTGCGCGGTGACGCGGTGATGCCGGGCTATTGGAACAACCCGCAGGCCACAGCGCAGACCCTAAAGGATGGCTGGCTGATGACTGGCGACATGGGGGTGTTGGACGCCGCAGGCTATCTGACCCTGCAGGATCGCTCCAAAGATCTGATTATCTCTGGTGGCTCCAACATCTACCCGCGCGAGGTCGAGGAGGTGCTGCTGATGCACCCTCTGGTCCAGGAAGTCTCTGTGGTGGGGCGTCCCCATTCGGATTGGGGCGAAGAGGTGGTGGCCTTTGTGGTTGGGCAGGCATCTGAGGCCGAGCTGGACGCGCTGTGTCGTGATCAGATCGCCCGTTTCAAATGCCCCAAGGCCTATATCCAGGTGGGAGAGCTGCCCAAGAACAACTATGGCAAGGTCTTAAAGACCGAACTGCGGGCGCGGTTGCTGTGAAGCGGTTGCAAAACCTCGTAGCAGCTGGGCTGCTTTGCTCAGCCCGGATGAGTTGCCTTGCAAAAATGCCGAAGGTGTCTAGTCTCCTAAAACGGTCGCCAGATCTTTTGCGACTTAACTTTAGGGGGAATTACCATGAAGCTACTTTGTTCACTTTCCATTTCCGCGGCAATTCTGAGCACAGCCGCTTGGGCCGGGAGCTCCTTTCAGAACACCTGTTCAAACTTCCAGTTTTCCTATCTGGGCAATGACGCCGGCATTACCGCGACTTGCCTGCGTGCGAATGGCGAGGCCAACCAAACCAGCATTGTCATCCGTGGGATCTCCAATCAGAATGGCGTCCTGACCCATGATGGCGCGCCAAGCTCGTTCCAGCAGAGCTGTGGCAACATCGGGCTGTTGAGCGATCTCAGATCCGTGACGCTGACGGCAAACTGTCGGACCAGGAGTGGCGAGTTCATTGAGACCTCAATCGAAGTTGAAGGCATTTCCAACCAGAATGGGGTTCTGTCCTACTAACGCTTGATACAGACTCGACAAGAAGAAGGGGCGGCACAATGGGCCGCCCCTAGTTGTGTTCAATGGCACAAGAAAAAAGACCGGCGTCCCAGAGGGAGGCCGGTCAGGGAGATGTTGCTTTAGGCTTTTGGCCCGTGCAACGGGGAGTGTCTTACGATCAGATCGCCAGGTATTCGGCGCGCAGCTCGGCATTTTCCAGAACCTCGGCTGCGGTGCCGTCAAAGACGATGCCGCCGGTGTCCAAGATCACAGCCCGGTCTGCCAGTTCCAGCGCCCGTACCGCGTTTTGCTCCACCAGAATGGTAGTCATGCCCTGTTCCTTGACGTGCATGAGGGTCTTTTCGATCTCATCCACGATCACCGGTGCGAGGCCCTCATAGGGTTCATCCAGCAACAACACCTTGATGTCGCGGGCCAATGCGCGGGCAATTGCCAGCATCTGCTGCTCACCACCCGACAGGGTCACGCCCTCTTGCTTGCGACGTTCGCCCAGACGCGGGAACAGGTCATACAGGCGCTCAATCGACCAGCCGATGGGCGGGGCAATCTGGGCCAGCTGCAGGTTTTCCTCAACTGTGAGGCCGGCAATGATACGGCGGTCTTCGGGCACCAGCCCCAGACCTGCAGTGGCGGCCTCATGGCTTTCCATCAGGTGCAGCGGCTGGTGATCCAACCAGATCTCCCCCTGGGTCACCTGCGGATCGCCGATGCGCGCGATGGAGCGCAGGGTCGAGGTCTTGCCCGCGCCGTTGCGGCCCAGCAGCGCCAGGATTTCGCCCTCATGGACGTTAAAATTGATGCCCTGCACAATATAGCTCTCGCCATAATAGGCATGCATGTCCCAGACCGACAAAAAGGCCGGCGCAGTGGTCGCCTGATTGGCGTTCTTGGAGAAGTCGGGTTTGACGTTCATCTGTCTTGTCCTTTCTTGCCCTGACCCATCCTGACGCAGGTTTGTCGCCTGTCAGGATGGGCGGGAAATGTCCGTTTACGCCGACTCGCCGAGATAGGCTTCGCGCACTTTGGGGTTGCCACGGATGTTCTGCGGATCATCCTCGACCAGAGGCGTGCCCTGGGCCAGAACTGTGATCCGATCCGCCAGCGAGAACACCACATGCATGTCGTGCTCGATGATGGCGATGGTGATGTCGCGCTGCTCCTTGATCTCTTTCAGCAGATCAATGGTGTTGTTGGTATCGGCCCGCGCCATACCGGCGGTGGGTTCATCCAACAAAAGCAGACGCGGTTCCTGCGACAGGCACATGCCGATCTCAAGGCGGCGTTTATCCCCGCGCGACATCGAGGCCGCGTGCATATGCCGCTTGTCCGCCATGTTCATCTCTTCCAGCATGGCTTCGGCCTTTTCCAGCACGTCTTTTTCGCTGGGCACCGAGGTGATCGCATTCAAGGAGAACGCGCCATCCCGTTTGGCAAAGCAGGGGATCAGCATGTTTTCCAAAACCGAGAGATCGCCAAAGATCTCGGGCGTTTGGAACACGCGGCTGATGCCCATCTGGTTGATCTCAAAGGGTTTGCGCCCCAGCACTGATTGACCGTCAAACATCACCGATCCGGTGTCGGGGATCAGCTTGCCCACCAGGCAATTCAACAGGGTCGATTTGCCCGCGCCATTGGGTCCGATAATGGCGTGGACGGTGTTTTCCTTGACGCTGAGATTAACATCTCCCAGCGCCTGTAGACCACCAAAGCGTTTGCCTACGTTTTTGACTTCAAGAATACCCATCAATCCGTCTCCTTATTCCGCAGGGGTTTTCGTGGCTGAGGTAGAGTCGTCTTTGTTCTTGCGACCCTTCACCCATTTGGCGATGCGTTGACCACCTTCAACCAGACCACCCGGCAGGAAGACCACAACCAGCATGAACAGGATTCCCAGGGTCAGGTGCCAGCCCTTGCCGATGAAGGGGTGAATGATGAAGACCACAAAGTCCTCGAGCCCATCTGGCATAAAGCTGAACCAGCCGTGCAAAACATGGTCGTTGATCTTGGAGAAGATGTTCTCGAAGTATTTGATGAAGCCTGCGCCCAGAACCGGACCAATCAGGGTGCCAGCACCGCCGAGGATGGTCATCAGAACCACTTCACCAGACGCGGTCCACTGCATACGCTCGGCGCCTGCAAGGGGGTCCATCGAGGCCATCAGACCACCGGCCAGACCCGCATACATGCCGGAAATCACAAAGGCGGCAAGAGTGTAGGGCTTGGTGTTGAGGCCGGTATAGTTCATCCGCTGCTGGTTTGACTTCACAGCCCGCAGCATCATGCCAAAGGGCGAGCGGAAGATCCGGATCGACAGGTAGAAGGCCGCCAGCAGGATCAGCGCACAGAGATAGTACCCAGCGTTGAACTGGAAGGCCCAGGGGCCAACAGCCATCTCAAAGGTTGAGCGCATCTCCAGACCAAACAGGCTGGTCACCGGGATCGAGCCGTCAGCGGTAGCCGAGACACCCAGGATACGGGGATCGTCCAGGGTCAGCTGCAGACCGGTTTCCCCATTGGTGATCGGGGTCAGGACTGAGTAAGCGAGGTTGAACGACATCTGCGCAAAAGCCAGCGTCAGGATTGAGAAGTAGATGCCTGAGCGACGTAGAGAGACAAAGCCGATGAGCAGCGCAAACAGGCCTGAGATCACCACCGAGAGCAGGATGGCAGGCACCACGTTCATGCTCAGCAGTTTGAACATCCAGACGGCGGAGTAGGAACCGACACCCAGAAAGGCCGCGTGACCAAAGGAGAGATAGCCGGTGAGGCCAAAGAGGATATTGAAACCGATGGCAAAGATGCCAAAGATCACAAAGCGTTGCATCAAATCCGGGTAGCCCGCATTGAACTGCGCCATGGCGCTGTCGGTGGGGAAAGGATTGAGGATGAAGGGTGCGCAGAGCGTCAGTACAGCGACGACCAAGAGCATCCGAGTGTCTTTATTATCAAGTCCGAACATGTGTTATTCCTCCATCACACCTTTGCGGCCCATCAGACCCCGCGGACGGGTGAGCAGAATGATGATCGCAACGACGTAGATGATGATTTGGTCGATACCGGGAAGGATAGATTTGACTTCGTTCATCGAGGCAAAGGCCTCAAGAATACCCAGCATGAAACCCGCGAGAACGGCGCCGGGCAGGGAGCCCATGCCGCCCACAACCACAACCACAAAGCTCAGCACCAGAAAGTCCATGCCCATGTGGTAGTTGGGGGAGTTGATCGGCGTATACATCACCCCGGCAAGCCCCGCGACAGCGGCAGCAATCCCAAACATGATGGTAAAGCGGCGGTCGATATTGATGCCCAGCAGGCCCACGGTTTCACGATCTGCCATACCAGCGCGCACAACCATGCCAAAGGTGGTGAACTGCAGGAAGGAGAAGATGCCGCCGATGATGACAACCGAGAAGAAGAAGTAGACGATACGCCAGACCGGATAGAAAATCTCCGTCCCGAAGAGCGCACCGACATTTGCAACACCGCTCAAGGCCTCGGGGGAGGCTGTTTGAATTGGGTTGGCGCCGTAGAAGTACTTGATCACTTCCTGCAGCACGATGGCGAGGCCAAAGGTCACCAGGATCTGATCCGCGTGCTCACGCTTGTAAAAATGCTTGATCAGCCCGCGTTCCATGACAAATCCAATGAGGATCATGATAGGAATAGCAAAGATGATCGCGATGGGCACCGCCCAGTCTATTATGGCACCGCCCATTTCTGGACCAAACCAACTTTCCACATAGGATGTCTTTACTTTCAGCGGGTTGCCAAGGAAATCCTTTTGGGTCTCGTCGACGACCTCATAGCTGAGGCTCAGCAAGCGCTGCACGGTGACAGCGCAGAAGGCGCCGATCATGAACAATGCACCATGGGCAAAGTTCACCACGCCCAGCGTGCCAAAAATGAGTGTCAGGCCTAGCGCAATCAGCGCATAGGCAGAGCCTTTGTCCAGCCCGTTTAAAATTTGCAATAGGATTGCGTCCATTGTCCCCACCCTTGGGTTCTTCGATGTGGAAGTGGTGGATTCCGACTGCGCAGGGCCTCATGCCCCGTCTTGACGGCACGCCTCTACGGCCAAGGCCGCGGCAGGTGAAACCGGGATGTCAGAATAAAGATTAAGTGCCGGGCGCGACTGTGAGCGCCCGGCTGAGACGACCTGACTTAGGCGCCCGAGTTACAGCTGCCCAATGCACCACCGGCAAACATTGGGTGGTCCGCAGGGTAGGTAACCTGTGCAGCAGGTGTGACTTCGACAACTTCAAGAAGGTCAAACTCGGAGGTGGGGTTTTCTTTCCCACGTACGACCAGAACGTCTTTGAAGCACTGGTGATCTTCACCACGGTACAGTGTCTTACCGTTGCCCAGACCGTCGAACTCATAATCTTCCAGAGCTTCGACCACGGCACATGGGTTGAAGGAACCCGCGCGC
This sequence comes from Pseudophaeobacter sp. EL27, assembly GCF_900313025.1. Taxonomy (GTDB): domain Bacteria; phylum Pseudomonadota; class Alphaproteobacteria; order Rhodobacterales; family Rhodobacteraceae; genus Pseudophaeobacter. The sequence goes on along the minus strand of NZ_OMPQ01000013.1, from coordinate 107,613 downwards.
TGAACCGCATCTGCATAGAGCAGGGTCTGGCAGTAAACGGTGTGCGCCGCCTGGCTGGGCGGGAAGCCGTATTTGGTGCCGAAGGACCGTACAAAGGCCTGGCTGCCTTCGTCCTGCAGGGACCAGTGCCAGTTGGTGGACCCGTGGATGCCCTTAACGTTGGCACCCGCACCCTTGGCCATCAGGCGCGAATAGAGCGGAACTACGATTTCGAAGTTCTTGCCATTCACGACCTTCTCACGCAGGCCAAACTGAACCGCGTTGGTCAGCGAGTTCACCATGTTGCCGCCGTAGTGGTTCAGAACCAGCACGTCCGCACCGGAGTTCAGAACAGGGGCAATGTAGGAAGAGAAGTCAGTGGCAGCCAGTGGCGTGCGCACTTTTTCCACGGTGTTCCAGCCGAGCGCTTCGGTGGCGGCCGCGATGGATTCTTCCTGCGTCCAGCCCCAGGTGTAGTCGGCGGTCAGGTGATAGGCGTTCCGGTCAGTGCCATAGAGGTTCTTGAGCACTGGCGCCAGCGCCGCACCGGACATGTAACCGTTAAAGAAGTGACGGAAGCCATTGGCTTTCTTGTCTTTACCGGTGGTGTCGTTGGAGTGGGTCAGACCCGCCATGAAGATCACGCCAGCTTCCTGGCACAGACCCTGAACAGCAATGGCCACACCGGAGGAGGAGCCACCGGTGATCATGACGGCGCCGTCTTTTTCGATCATCGACTTGGCCGAAGCACGGGCCGCATCAGATTTTGTCTGGGTGTCACCGGTGACGAATTTGACTTCTTTGCCCAGGATGCCGTTGCCCTGCAACTCTTTGGACGAGAAGGTGTTCATCATGCCGCCGTCGCCGCCACCGTTCAGGTGCTCAACGGCCAGCTGATAGGCGCGCAGTTCGTCGGCGCCCTCATCGGCATAGGGGCCGGTCTGTGGAACGTTGAAACCCAAGGTGACCGAGCTACCGGTTGGGTCATTGGTGAACGCGGCTGCGGAAGACGCGGTGAAAATTGTTGGAAGCGCAAGGCCAGTGCCTGCGAGAGCACCTGACTTCAGGACCCCGCGACGCGAGAATGCTGACTTGGACATAAAATCCTCCCTTATGTGTAAAACGCTGAACAGCTCCTCACTTCTGCCCGGGCGTCTGCACGTTTTGTGCAAAATCAGTATGGGAGGGACTTGTAAAATTGCGCAATAAAACCCTTGAATTGATCATCTATTCTGTAAACAAATGCACAGTATTCACCGGTATTCTGTAAATTTTGTTATGTTGCAATGCAGAAAGCCGTTGAAAAGGTGGGGTTTTGACAGGGAGGCAACTCATGGCGCGCGACACGTTGACAGGCAGCCGTATTCGGGAACGGCGTTTGATGCTTGGTATTCGACAGGCAGAGCTGGCGCGCAAGGCCGGAATCTCGGCCTCTTACCTCAATCTTATTGAGCACAACCGCCGCAGAATCGGCGGTAAACTTCTGGTGGATCTGGCACAGGTTCTGGGGGTTGAACCCTCGATGCTGACCGAAGGTGCCGAGGCGGCACTGATTGCCGCTCTGCGGGAGGCCGCAGCGGATGCTGGCCCGAAAGTGGCGGAGCTGGACCGTACTGATGAGTTTGCCGGTCGTTTCCCTGGCTGGGCCGAGGTTCTGGCCAGCAATCACCAGCGCATTTCCAGGTTGGAACGCACCGTTGAGACACTGTCGGATCGTCTGACCCATGATCCGCATCTGGCGGCGTCGTTGCATGAGGTGCTGTCGACGGCGGCCGCGATCCGCTCGACTGCCTCAATTCTGGCGGAAACCGGGGAGTTGGAGCAGGAATGGCGTGATCGTTTTCATAATAACCTTAACGAGGACTCCCGACGCCTGGCCGAAAGCAGCCGGGCATTGGTGAATTTTCTCGATGAAAGCGACAGCAGCGCGGAGCGTCGCGGTGTGCCGCAGGAAGAGGCCGAGGAGTTTTTTCTGTCCCACAGTTATCACTTTCCAGATCTGGAGCAGGGGCAGAGTTCCCCTAAAGAGCTGGTTGCGGCAGCGCCGGAGCTGGTCAGTGACTCGGCCCGGATGATTGCCCGGGGCGCATTGGAACAATATCAAAGCGACGCAGAACTGATGCCGCTCAAGGAAGTGGCGCAGAGTATACAGTCCCAGGGGTTGGACCCATCGGCACTGGCGCTGCGGTTTAACGTCGCTCTGCCGGTGGTCCTGCGCCGACTGGGAGTTCTGCCGGTTGATGTGCTGGGGCAGGATGCCGGGCTGGTGGTTTGTGATGCTTCGGGGTCGATCCTGTTTCGTAAACCAGTGGCCGGTTTTGCCCTGCCGCGCTTTGGCGCGTCCTGTCCGCTGTGGCCGATTTATACCGCATTACAACGCCCCGATGTGCCCCTGCGGCGCAATGTGGTGCAACAGGGGCGCAGCGCCCTGGGTTTTGAATGCCTGGCTGTGGCCTGGAACCACGGCCCCAGCTCCTTTGAACGTGACCCGCTTTATCATGCGGTGATGCTGATTCTGCCGCAAAGCGATGTGCCAGCGCAGGCGCATCCGGTCGGCAGCAGTTGTCGGATCTGTCCGCGTCAAACCTGCGAAGCGCGCCGTGAACCCTCAATCTTGAAGGAAGAGTTTTGACAGCTGCGGGCGCAGGAGGGTAGTCTGGTGGGGGATAAGGACGCGACGGAGGGCAAAACTGCCTGAAACAGCCGCGCTGGGAGGAATATCTGCCAATGAGCAGACATGTCGTTTTAATCGAAGATGAGCCGAATATCGCTGAGGCCATCCGGTTTCTGTTGACCCGTGACAACTGGACTGTGGATGTGCATGGCAATGGCAGTGATGCGGCTGAGGTCATTCAGGCCGCCGGCCCTGATCTGGTGATCCTGGATCTCATGCTGCCTGGAAAAAGTGGTCTCGAAGTAATTCAAGAACTGCGCTTGGTAGAGGAGTTGCAACCTCTTCCGGTTCTGATGCTGACCGCGCGGGGCCAGTTGAAGGACCGTGAGATGGCGGAAAAGGCCGGGGTCACCCGGTTCATGACCAAACCCTTTTCCAATTCCGAAGTGCTGACAGCAGTCCGCGACCTCTATGCGCAGGCCTATCAGGCCCCGCAAACAGCGTCACAGGACGCTGCCCAGTGACGGGGGCGCTGTAAATGCGCGGCGACGGGGCCGGACATCAGGCTGAGCCCAACAGCCCCTTTGTGGAGCGGCGCACCTATCGCCGCCGTCGCCTGATGGATATTGCCCGGTTGCTGCCGATTCTGGGTGCCCTGCTGTTTACGGTGCCCCTGATGTGGCCAAATCCGGATCCCTATCCCGCTCCCGGCAATCAGGCCGGCATGGCGACCTCTGCTGCGATCACCTATATCTTTGCGGTCTGGGGCGGGTTGATTGCCCTCAGCTTTGCCTTTGGTCTGGCCGTGCAGCTTTGGGCTGGGCACTGGACCGATGGCGGCCCGCAGGACGAGCGGAGCTGATGGCCTCGCTCAATGTGTTGGCGCTGGTCTGTCTGGCCTATGTGGCGCTGTTGTTCTTTGTGGCTTTTGTCGCGGATCGTCGCGCCGCCCGGGGCCAAAGCGCCAGATGGATGCGCTCGCCGCTGATCTATACGCTGTCGCTGTCGATCTATTGTACCGCCTGGACCTTTTACGGCGCGGTGGGCTATGCGGCGCGCTCTGGTCTGGAATTCCTTACCATTTACCTGGGGCCGACTTTGGTGATGATTGGCTGGTGGTGGGGGCTGCGCAAGCTGGTTCGGGTTGGGCGCAGCCAGCGCGTCACCTCTATCGCGGACCTTCTGTCGGCGCGCTATGGCAAATCCAATGCGCTGGCCATTGGTGTCACAGTATTGGCGGTGATTGGTATCACCCCTTATATTTCGCTGCAACTTCAGTCCATTACCCTGTCTTTTGCGATCTTCGCCGAGGCCGATCCGCTGCGCAGCTACCACGAAACCACCACGGTGTTCTGGGTGACGGCGGGGTTGGCGATCTTTGCCATCCTGTTTGGCACCCGCAATCTCAACGCAAATGAGCGACACCATGGCGTGGTCACCGCTGTCGCTCTGGAGGCGGTGATCAAGCTGCTGGCGCTGCTTGCGGTGGGGATCTTTGTGGTCTGGGGCCTGTCGGACGGCGTGAGTGAAACCCTGGCGCGAATTGATGCCTCGCGGATTGGCGACTGGAAGGTCGACGGCGGACGCTGGGCCACCATCACCTTTTTGTCGGCGGCGGCCTTTGTTTGTCTGCCCCGGATGTTTCAGGTCATGGTGGTGGAAAACGAGGATGAGCGCCATCTGCGGGTCGCGGCCTGGGCCTTTCCGCTCTACCTGCTGTTGATCTCCATGTTTGTGGTGCCGATCGCCGCCATCGGGCTGGAGCTGCTGCCCCCCGGATCCAACCCGGATCTCTTTGTTCTGACCGTGCCTTTGTCGCAGGGCCAGCAAGGGCTGGCGATGCTGTCTTTCCTGGGCGGGTTTTCCTCGGCCACCTCGATGGTGATCGTGGCGGCCATGGCGCTGTCAACCATGGTGTCGAACCATATAGTGATGCCGATCTGGCTGCATTTGCAGGGCGGCGAGGGGGCTTCGGTTTCGGGGGATGTGCGCAATGTCGTACTGTTTGCCCGCCGGATTTCAATCGCTGTCATTCTGGGGCTGGGGTATTTTTACTACAAGTTTTCCGGCGGTGGGGCAGCCCTGGCTGCAGTGGGGCTGATCTCCTTTGCCGGTATTTCGCAAATGCTGCCGGCTCTTGTGGGCGGGCTGTTCTGGCGCGGGGCGACCCGCACCGGCGCCCTGAGCGGATTGTCTGTGGGCTTTGCCATTTGGGTCTATACCATGCTGCTGCCTGCTCTGGGCGGCGGGCTATTGCCGGATCACATTCTCGCCGAGGGGTTGTTTGGCCTGTCCTGGCTGCGCCCGCAGGCGCTGTTTGGTATTGAGGGCCTGGATTCAACCGTACATGCGGTGCTCTGGTCGATGAGCCTCAACGCCGTGGCGTTTTGTGTCGTCTCGCTGATGACCTTTCCCAGCCCGATTGAGCGACTGCAGGGGGCGCAGTTTGTTAATGTGTTCGAACATTCCTCTGGCCCGCGGGGCTGGACCGGATCGGTGGCGCAGAGCGAAGATCTGATGGTGATGTCGCAGCGAATTTTGGGCGCCACTGAGGCCCAGGCATTTTTCCAACGCGAGTTGGCGCGACAAGGGGGGCGTGGCACTCTGCCAGAGCCAACCCCGGCTTTTCTGGAGCGGCTGGAGCGTGAGCTGGGTGCCTCCATCGGGGCGGCGGCGGCCCATGCGATGATCGGCCAGATTGTTGGCGGCTCTTCGGTTTCGGTACAGGATCTGTTGGCGGTGGCGGATGAAACCGCGCAGATGCTGGAGTATTCCAACCAGCTGGAGGAGCAGTCGGCAGAGCTGTCACGCACGGCACGGCAGCTGCGGGTCTCAAATGAGAAGCTGACCCAGATTTCCCAACAAAAAGATGCCTTTCTCAGTCAGGTGAGCCATGAGCTGCGCACCCCGATGACCTCGATCCGGGCCTTCTCCGAGATCCTGCGCGATGACGGCGATATGCCACTGTCAGAGAAGACCCGCTATGCCACCATCATCCACGATGAGGCCCTGCGCTTGACCCGGTTGTTGAATGATCTGCTGGATCTGAGCGTGCTGGAAAGCGGCCAGGTCAGTTTGAACATGTCGGCAGGCACCCTGCGCGAGGTCATGGACCATGCGGTCTCTACCGCCTTAGCGGGATCGGATCATCCCATTCAGGTGCACAGGGATCCCAAAACCGAAGAGATAAGGATCTCATCAGATCTGGATCGGCTGGCGCAGGTCTTTATCAACCTGATTGCCAATGCGCAGAAGTATTGCGACGGTGATCCGGCGGAACTCACCATTCGGGTGACCCGCAGCCTGGGCGAAGTTTGGATTGATTTCACCGATAATGGCAGCGGTGTGCCCGCAGATCATCAGCAGTTAATTTTTGAGAAATTCTCTCGTGTTAGCCCTGAACGCGCCGGGGGAGCCGGGCTTGGGCTGGCGATTTGTCGTGAGATTATGCAGCGCCTTGGGGGCGACATCACATACCTCGCTGGACAAAGTGGTGGCAGTTTCAGAATTTCCCTGCCATTTGAGCGGAAAATTCTCTCTGAGACTGCGTTTTAAAGATCTTGGTAACGAACGGTCGTTAAGACAATTAAAAAGGGAGCGCAAAACGTGCAGGTTGATGGCTGATGTCTGAAGCGGAAAAACAGCAAGCTGGTAGCGGCGGGTCTGGTGGACTCGCGCGCAAACTTGCGGCGTCAAAGGATGGGGGGGCGGCTCAAAAAGGGTCTTTCACGCTCAAAGCTTTGCGCCGGTCGCTTGCTCGCGCGGCCTCGGAACAATGCGATCTGCCTTTGGCTGTTCTGGCGGTGCGCCAGGTCAATCGTGCGCCCGAAGACCTAACCGAGGATCTGTCGGACAAGGATCTGCTTGTGGTTCTGGATGGCCCCAACGGGCGTCTTGGGGCAGCAACCATGGATGCCGCGCTGGTCACAGCGCTGATCCAGAAACAGACCATTGGTCAGATCATGGGCAAGGCTCCATCCGAGCGCAACTACACACCAACCGATGCCGCCATGACGGCTGAGTTCCTGGAAAAGGCCTTTTCCAAGGTGCAGGCGCTGTTGCAGGGAGAAAGAGACCAGCTGATCTTTTCTGGCTATCGCTACGGCGCCCAGATCGAAAATGTGCGGTCGCTGGTCCTGGGAATGGAGGCCGAAGATTACCGGCTGATCTCTTTGACTGTGGATCTGGCTGTTGGGGCGATGCAGGGGGAGCTAAAGCTGATCCTGCCGGAACCTACCCTGGAGGAGCTGGGTTTGAGCGGGGCAAAGGCAGGCCCATCGCTGGCGGGTGGCATGGGCGCCATGCGCGCCGAGCTCTCAGCGATTCTGTGCAAGGTTCGCGTCCCTCTCAACGAATTCTCTGCCCTGAAGGTGGGCGAGGTTCTGCCGCTGGATCAGGCCTTTTTGTATGAAACCGATTTGCTCGATATTACCGGGCATTCCATTGCCAAGGGACGTCTTGGGCAGTTGAACGGCGCGCGCGCAGTCCGGCTGAGCACGGGCCGGGCGGCGCAGCCTGATCCGGCGCATCTGGGCGATGGTTTTGCCGATAGTATCGGCTCTGACGCCCCGCCCTCCCTGCCGATGATCGAAGAACCCGCAGCGCTGGATCTGGGGATTGCGGCGCAGGATCTGCAGGATCCACTGGATGATCCAATGGGCTTTGGGGCACCGGCAGGCGGGCTTGCCCTGGACGGGATGGGGGATGACCCAGCCGGATTGGGCGGCGATCTTGGCGCCGGGCTGGGCGGTGACCTTGGCGCTGGTTTAGGAGCTGATCTGGGAATGGACCTGGGTGCTAACCTGGGGGCAGATCTTGGCGCTGGCTTAGGCGATCTGGGCGGTGACCTGGGTGGTGATTTGGCTGCGGCCCCCATGGGAGACTTTGGCGGGTTAGGCGACGGCATGGACCAGTTCAACCCGGATGATGCGGCGGCAGAGATATCAAAACTCGCAGGCCTGGAGGGGGATGCCGCATCAGGGCTGTGACGCTGTTTGATCGCGCTGCTTTCTGAAGCAATCCCAATCAAAACCAATTTGATAAGACGAAACGGTGCATTGCGCCGTTTTTTGTTTGAGTGTCTCTATTTGGGGCGCTTGCTTTCCTCCGTGGTTGTTTCATGGAGTAGGGCAGTGTCAGCGCAAAAGAGATCAAGCCCGACCAGAAAATGGCCGGGCCTGAGTTTAAAAGTATCAATCACCACAGTTCAGGCTCTGATGTGCAGGAACTAGCTGCGAGGCGAACGATTATCCGCTTATGAGCTGGCAGCAATCGTTTCCAGAGCTGGGCGCAGGCCATCCAGTTGATAGCCAGCAGCGTTCGTTTTGCTTAGGATCTCGTCCGGGCTCATCTCGGAGGCAACGCCCAGCGACCAGACCACCGAACACCGGGTGCCAGAGGCGCAATAGGCCAGAACCGGACCTGGGCATTCCTCATAATAGGCGCGCTGTTGCGCGATATTTTCCGGCGTCATTGTCTGATGGGTGAGGGGGAGTTCGCGAAACTCCAGCCCTGCGGCCTCAGCAGCGGCGCGAATGGCAGCGGCCTGATGGCTGGGTGGAACCTCGGCATCCGGGCGATTACAAATCACCGTCTTGAAACCGTCAGCAACAATGGCAGGCATGTCTTCGGCCGAGATTTGCGGCGAGACGGCGTAGCGGGGGGTGATCACACGTGCATCCATGTCTGGGTCTTTAAACCTTTGCTGCCAGCCCGTCCAGTTGCCGCCCAAAAAATGGTGCAGCCCCCATGCCTAAAAGCATCGCTCCCATAAAGATCAGGCCTCCAGAGCCATTGTAGCTGAGAGAGGCAATTGCCGGTCCGGGGCAGAGCCCGGCCAGGCCCCAGCCCATGCCAAACAGCACCGAGCCGGTGATCAGCCGGTGATCCATTTCCGGACGTGGCGCATCTGGGAAGTCTCCGCCGACGAGGGGGCGACGCCCCGTTGTCAGACGCCAGGCGATAAACATCGGAATAATGGCGCCCCCCATGACAAAGGCCAGGGTTGGATCCCAATTGCCAAAGACATCCAGCCAGCCCTGTACCTTGGTGGTGTCGGTCATGCCGGAGACAAACAACCCAGCCCCAAACAGGCTGCCGGAGAGAAGGGAGAGAAACAAACGCTGCATCAGATCACTCCCAGGATGTGGCGGAACAGGGCAATGGTGAGCCCCCCGGCCAGGATATAGAATACGGTGGCAACTATGCCGCGCAGAGACAGGCGGGATATGCCGCAAACGCCATGGCCAGAGGTGCAGCCATTGGCAATTCGGGTGCCAATACCAACCAGCAGGCCTGCGACGACGATCACCGCGATATTGCTGGTCAAATGGGTGTCCACACCCCGCTCATAGAGGGGCAAAAGCAGCAATGGTGTGACCAGCACTCCAACCAAAAAGACCAGGCGCTCTGCCATGTTGCTGCGGCCGCTGCCATCAACCAGGCCACCCAGGATGCCGCTGGCCCCCATGATGCGGCCATTGCCGAGCAGGAAGACAGCGCCTCCCAATCCAATAAGGCCGCCTCCGACGAGCCCCCAGATCCAATCCGTTTCCATTTTGCGCGTTCCTATTTTGACTTGGGTATCGAGTGGTGAGGGGCCATTGGCGCCAGAGCCAAGCAGCCCCGCGTGCGAGGGCTATTCCGCGAGGCGTCAGTAAACACCACGGTTGGACCAATGGGGCAGGCGGCCCATCCTTTGGTCGCCTGAGCTACTTCGGTGGGGGCTCAGATCTTGTTGATCGGCAGTTTTAGGAAGACATCGCCCTGATCATCCGGCTCCGGCATCTGGCCTGCACGCATATTGACCTGCAGCGACGGCAGGATCAGTCGCGGCATTGCCAAGGTGGCATCGCGGGCATCGCGCATGGCGGTGAACTCCTCCAGCGGGCGCCCCTCGCCAATATGCACGTTCAGCGCCCGTTGCTCGCCAACCGTGGTCTCCCAGGCGTAGTCATCGCGTCCAGGTGCCTTGTAGTCATGACCAACAAAGATGCGTGTCTGATCGGGCAGGGCCAGAATCTTCTGGATCGACTGGTACAGTTCCGAAGAAGAACCACCAGGGAAATCGCAGCGGGCAGTGCCAAAATCAGGCATGAATAGCGTATCGCCAACAAAGGCCGCATCACCCACCACATAGGTCAGGCAAGCAGGGGTATGGCCCGGCGTATGCAGCACGTCACCGCGCAGTTGGCCAATCATAAAGCTGTCGCCCTCTTCAAACAGGGCGTCAAACTGGCTGCCATCGCGCTGAAATGCGGTGCCCTCATTAAAGACCTTACCAAAGGTATCCTGAATCACCGTGATATTGGCGCCAATGCCGATCTTGCCGCCCAGATGCTCCTGTAGATAGGGGGCTGCGGAGAGGTGATCGGCGTGCACATGGCTCTCCAGAACCCATTCACAACTCAGACCTTCTGCTTTGATCCAGGCGATGATCTTATCAGCCGAGCTGGTATCAGTGCGCCCCGAGGCGTGATCAAAATCCAAGACGGAATCCACCACAGCACAGGCTGACCCTTCGGGGTCCTGTAGAACATAGGAGACAGTGTTGGTGGCCTCGTCGAAAAAGGCTTTGACGGTGGGGTTCATCGGTGGGCACTCCCTTTCGTTTCAATAGATATATACAAAATAAGGAATATGTTTCAAGTGCTGCGGTAGCTTTGAGCAGAGATTAATGCAAAGAAACTTTTTGGCCAGGGTCTTGGGAAGGGGTGGAGAGCCTGAATTGTCTCAGGTTTTGACCTGTCTCAAGGACCCCGACCCGTCAGAGATGTAGGCTGATGATGTTGAGGGAGAGTTGTCGAGTTTTACGATGATTTCCGCATTTTTGGTTCCCGCCTTGGCTACAGTGCCCTCAACCCCTGGATTCAAGCGGTTCCCGGCACGTGAGACGCGCAGGGGCAGATAGCTAAGCGGGGCAGAAGAGTATTGGAGGAGATGAAATATCATGACCAGCGCGCTGTTGAACAAGGCCGAAACACTGGCTGAGAAAATTCGCCAGGAACCCGCAGAGGCGCGGCTGGCCCTGCGTCCTGCGTTTTTGCATCTGCTGAGTGAATTGCGAATCGAAGGGATCACCATTCCGCGCCGCTTGCACCAATTGGATGTAGAGCTGTCTGATGAAGAAACTGAAAGCCAGTTCGACAATATGCCGGTCTAAACCCGTCGAGCTGACCCTCAATTAGGATAGGCTGCGGCTAGCGCTGGTTGGATGCAAGCAGTGCTGCCGATAGGTTTTTGGCTGACCTGGGTTTTTGTTAGCCCAGGAAGATCCCCACCATGACCAGCATCAGGCCTATGACAGAGAGAAACAGGGCGCCGAGATTGAAGGGCAGCACCTTCTGAACCACCGCGCGCAACTCCTCGTCGCTCAGGTTTTTGCCACGTGCCCGGACAACATGCACAATGCAGCCCATCAGGCCAATCAGACCGGCGATCGACAGGGCGGCTCCGGCCCAGACGAGGATTTCAAACATGGCGCGGCTCCTGCATCATTTGCACAGCTGTGCGATTAGCGGATTGACAGCTTAGACACAAGGCGATGCCCATTGGGAGTTGAGATCCGGAGCGGGGCGGGCGGCATGTGTCCGAAGTTGGACTTGTTTGTCTTTTGTGCGGGCTGACCTGCTTCAGGTCGACCCGGGGAGGGGCGAGAAACCGCATCTGACCGTTTCCTGTCTTGCGATAGGGGCGCTCTGTCGCTATCCCCTTTCCCCAATCCCTATCTCATGACAGCAGTAAAATGAGGCATCCATGACAGACCATGAAGAAGCGAGCGACTCCTACAAAGTAACCGCAGGAGAACTGCGCCAGTTCGTCGAGCGTATTGAGCGGCTTGATCAGGAAAAGGCGGACATCGCCGAGCAGCAAAAAGAGGTCTTTGCGGAACTCAAAGGACGCGGCTACGACGTAAAGGTGGTGCGCACCATTATCAGGCTCCGCAAACGGGACAAAGACGATATCGCCGAAGAAGAAGCGGTGCTTGAGATGTACAAAGAAGCCCTGGGAATGACCTAAGGCCAAGCACATGCTTTGCTGATCAGCGCTGGCTCGCCAGTGCCACAAGAAATTTGGAGCCCTGTTTCATGATCTGAGACAGGGCTTTTTGCTTTGCGGCTATTGGGCGTGAGAGGTCTTGAGTGCATTAATTGTCATTCTTGACAAAAAACTCACAGAGGTTATTTGTCAGAAATGACAATAAACGGAGTCGCCATGTCACGCCCCAGTTTGAAGGACCAAAGGTCAGAGCAAATTCTGGACGCCTATTTGACCTGTGTCGCCCGTTACGGGCTGGACGGGGCGACCCAGGAGCGCATCGCTAAAGAGGCAGGTGTCAAACGCCCTTTGCTGCGTCACTATCTGGGCAACAAGGAAGAGATGACTGCAGCCTTGGCTGCGCATGTGGTGGCGGAATATGCCGCTCTCACCGGGTTTATGCAGGCAGAGTTTGGTGCGGTGGAGACCGCTGCGGGGCTGGTGGAGCTGCTTTACCGCGATGATCCGACAAGCGATCCACGCCTTATGCTGGCCTGGCAGGCCCTGATCGTCGCGGTTGCCGATTATCCCGACATGCGCGACCCGCTGCTGGATAGTCTGGCGCGGTTTATCGATGCGGTGGAGGCGACCCTGCGCCGTGTGGCCCCGGAGGCAAGGGTAGGGCGCATTCGGGCCGTCACGCAGGGGATTGTGGCGCCCTATGTGACCCTCGATTCAATCTCGCCTCTGAAGCCGCCCAAAAACTGGCGCGCAGAGATGAAGCAATCAGCCATGATCCTGGCTGCAAGCCTGACCCAAGACCTCAGCCCGGAGTAAGCTAGATGAGTAAGATGCGTGTGATGAACTATCTGGCTTTGCCTGTGCTTTTGCTGGCGGCCGTCTTGCAGGTCTACTGGCTCTGGGGGCTGTTGTTTCTATGGTGGATCGTGCCCTCGGTCATGGCAGGGCAGACCGCGCTGGTTTTTGATGTCGAACGTTCCAAAGACCCAATTCTGTTCTGGGCTGTGGTGACCCTCTGGGCCTTGTTTGGCCTGATGATGGTCGCCGTGAGCCTGTTTCCACAATATGCTGCCTGGCTGCTGTGAAAGGTGACAAGATGACCAAGATGTACCACCGTCTGCCTGTTGAGGCATATACCTCGCAAGAGTGGTTTGACCGCGAACAGCAGCTCATCTTCTCGCGCAGCTGGCGCTATGCCGGATTGCGTGAGGATCTGCCCGAGCCGGGGCACTACCTGTCGGTTCAGGCCGGGTTGAACAATATCTTTATCGTCATGGGACGTGATCATCGCCTGCGGGCCTTTCACAATATCTGCCGCCATCGCGGCACCCAGTTGATCCGCGCGGTTGGCAAAACGCAAAAGGCGCTGACCTGCCCCTATCATGACTGGACCTATGATCTGGAAGGTAACCTGATCTCGGTGCCGGATGAGGAGAGCGAATACCCCGGCGGTCTGGATAAGGGCTGCCTGGGGCTGAAACCTGCCAGTGTTGATATCTGGCGCGGCATGCTCTTTGTGCACCCGGACGCGGACGCGCCGACCTTGGCGGAGTGGTTTGGCGAGGTGGAGCCGCTGTTGGGGCCGCATAATCCAGCGGAACTGGTCGAATACCCCGAGGCGCGGCGCAGCTACGAGATCAAGGCCAACTGGAAGATCGTGGTCGAGAACTACATCGACGTCTACCACCTGAGCCATCTGCATTCCAACACGCTGCATATGTATGATCACGCCCGGGCTGAATATGGCTGGAAAGGACCACATTATCATTTCTGGGAACCCCCGGCGCCGGATTACGCAAAAGAGCTGGAAAAGAACCTGCCCAGCCCGCGGGTGATCCCCGAACCTCATGTGGGCGCCTGGGTGCCGATGCTGTTTCCCGGCATCGGTCTGGGGGCCAGCGAGGACAGCTGGAATATCTTTGTAATCACCCCCCTCGGGCCTGATCTGACGCGGATTGAAAACCGCACCAAGCTCGCTGATGTCTCGGCTTGGGAATTCACCAAGCAGGAATGGCGCAGCGCCGGGTTCTGGCAGGGGTTTGGTGGTCCCAAATACAGCGGTGAGGATGCTGCGGGCGAAGAGGATCCGATGGCTTCGGGCGATTTTACCTCGGAAGATATCTACGCCTGCGAACAGCAGCAGAAATCGCTCACCAGCCCCTATCTGGAGATTGGACCTGCGGCGGTCGGCGAAAGCCCGATCACACACCACCAGCAGGCGGTTCTGGACTTTATGGCGCTTCAGGCAAAAGCGACAGCTGACAATGTTTGAATTTCACAGACTGACGATCAAAGAACTGCGCCCAGAAATCGGCGGAGCAGCCACCAGCGTCACCTTTGATCTTCCTGCCGGGGCGAGTGAGAGTTTCTCTTGGGAGGCGGGGCAGCATGTCACTCTGCGGTTTGATCTGAACGGAGCGGAGCAGCGGCGCAGCTATACGGTGTCAAACCCGCCCGGTGCGCCCCTGCGTATTACGGTGAAGCGTGAGAAGGGCGGGTTGGTCTCCAACCATATCGCCACGGCGCTTTCACCGGGGGATCAGATCGAGGTGGCACTGCCTTTTGGTCGTTTTGTTTTGGCGCCTGACCGGCCCGCCCGGCGCACTCATTACTTCTTTGGCGCGGGCAGTGGCATCACGCCTCTGTTTGCCATGATCCACGCCGTTCTGAGCGATGAACCCCATTCCGTGGCGCATCTGATCTTTGGTAATCGTTCTGCTGACGAGATCCTGTTTCGCGAAGAGTTGGATCAATTGGCGGCGCTGCACCCTGACCGGTTTTCCCTGCGTCACACCCTGTCTGCACCAAAACTGCTGAGTTGGTTTTCGCTTTGGCGCAGTGGCCGCCTGGATGCTGACGCGGTCAGGGCTGCCATTGGCGAAACGCCACCCGTGGCGCAGGATGTGCAGTACTGGATCTGTGGGCCCGGCGCGATGAACGGGGACGTAAAGTCAGCCCTGATGGGGGTGGATGTGCCTGCCAACCGGATCCACATGGAGAGCTTTGGCGGTGCCCAGGAGCTGGATAGTAGCGTGACGGGATGTGCGGCAACTCTGCGGCTCCATTTGCCCAGCGGGTCTCATGACATCCCTGTGGAGGAAGGTCAGACCCTGCTTGCGGCGATCCGCTCCAATGGGTTGTCAGTTCCCTTTAGCTGCCAATCCGGTGTCTGTGGCGCCTGTCGGGCCCGTATCAGCGATGGCACGGTGCATATGCGCAACCGGATGGCTCTGGAGGACAGCGATATCGGCAAGGGAGAGATCCTGAGCTGTCAAAGTGTTGCGCAGACAGAATGGCTGGAAGTGGATTTTAGATCCTGATGTCGAGACCCGGTCCCATTGCTTGACTGAAACACAGGTAGACTGCGGATTGGGTCAAATTTGCTTCAGGGTTATAAATTTTAAGCTTGAAATATATTGCCTCTGCCTGATATTACGACAACAGCTGAAAAAACAACCTGTTTGTAGATAGCAAGTGATCAAGAGGAGAGCCCTATGCCTGCCATTTCTGTACATCCCGAAGGATGGAAGCCGGCCAAGGGCTATGCCAACGGTATGGTTGCCGAGGGCAAGCTGTTGTTTGTTGGCGGACAGATCGGGTGGAATGCGGACCAGGTTTTTGAAGAACATGGCTTTATCGGCCAGATGAGTCAGGTGCTGCGCAATATTCTGGACGTGGTTGAGACCGCAGGCGGGCAGGCCAGCGATATCACCCGTCTGACCTGGTACGTGACAGACAAGGCTGAATACCTGGCGCATCAGGGCGAGGTCGGAGCGGCCTATCGGGCCGTCATGGGCTACCACTTTCCCGCCATGACCATGGTTGTTGTTTCTGCGCTCGTCGAAGATGAGGCCAAGGTCGAGATCGAAGCAACAGCTGTCTTGCCCAGCTAATCCTGGGACCCCTGGAACAAAACCCTATCAGCAGGCCGGAGCAGATCTCCGGCCTTTTTGTTTGCTCAGACCGTGGGGCGCGGGGCGTGCATTGGGGCTGATGTGTCTGAAATTTCTGCGGTGCGGCGTTTCAAAATGAAACCTGTTTCCCTGTCAAAACGCGGGTTTTCAATTTGCAACAGGAAATGCCTGAGAAATAGGCATTGGCAACATTTGAGTATTTTCAGGGTCTTAAGCGACAATTTTGTTGGTTTAACGTAGAAATTTGCAGCTTTCAAAATTTTACCAGTTGATAAAAAATCAAACTGTGGCACTCTTTGAGTCGAAGAAGAACACAGTCAGGGAGACACCCAATGGCGAGTAGCCATCAGGCATCAGGCATTCAGGCAGGGCGATTGGCCGCTGCGGATATCGCCGACAACTTTGGGGATCTGCACCCCGCTTATGACGCACATGAGGCCGCTGTGGCCGCGGATCGTTGCTATTTTTGCTATGATGCGCCCTGCATGACCGCATGTCCCACCAGTATCGACATCCCGCAGTTCATCCGCGAGATTCAGGCAGGCCATCCATCCTCTGCGGCCAAGACCATTCTGGACCAGAACATCCTGGGCGGCATGTGCGCACGGGTCTGTCCAACAGAAACACTTTGCGAAGAGGCCTGCGTCCGCGAAGCCGCCGAAGGCAAGCCGGTCGAGATTGGCCGTCTGCAGCGCTTCGCCACTGATACGCTGATGGAAAAGGACGTGCACCCCTATAGCCGTGCGGCAAGCACTGGCAAAAAGGTTGCCGTTGTTGGCGCCGGTCCTGCTGGACTGTCGGCGGCGCATCGTCTGGCGATGTTGGGCCATGATGTTGTGGTCTATGATGCCAAGGCAAAGGCCGGTGGTCTGAATGAGTTTGGTATCGCGGCCTATAAATCCACCGAAAACTTTGCCGCCCGCGAAGTGGACTGGCTGCTGAAAATTGGTGGTATCACCATGGATTACGGCAAGAAGCTGGATGCGGAACTGTCGCTGGACGGGTTGAAATCTGATTATGACGCGGTTTTCCTGTCAATTGGTCTGGCCGGGGTGAACGCCCTGCGTGCTGCAGGCGAAGACATGGATGGTGTGCGCGATGCCGTGAACTTCATTGAAGAGCTGCGCCAGGCGGAAGATCTGAGCGCACTGCCAGTGGGCCGCAATGTTGTGGTGATCGGTGGTGGCATGACGGCGGTGGATGCCGCTGTGCAGTCCAAACTTCTGGGGGCTGAAAACGTCACAATCGCCTATCGTCGTGACCGCGATGCAATGGGCGCCAGCCGGTTTGAACAGGACCTCGCGGCCTCCAAAGGTGTGACCTTGATGTTCAACGTGATGCCCAAGGCAATTCACGGTGATGGCGCTGCTGCGGAAATCGAGCTGGAATATACCAAAGTAGAAGATGGTCGCGTGAGTGGCACCGGCGAGACAATTCGCCTGGCGGCAGAGCAGGTCTACAAGGCCATTGGTCAAAGCCTGGAAGGCCAGCCCGATGCGGTTGAGCTGGAGGGGGGCAAGATCATGGTGGACGCCACAGGGCGCACCTCGGTGGCGAATGTCTGGGCCGGGGGCGATTGTGCCTCGGGTGGCGAAGACCTCACCGTGACCGCCGTGGCCGAGGGCCGCGACGCCGCAATGGATATTCACGCGAGCCTGATGGGCTGAGCAAGCCGGGGCTCTTGCTGGTCGAGAGCCCCAAGCGAGCATGAAAAGGAACAGACAAATGGCTGATCTGACAACAGAATTTCTGGGTATTAAATCCCCAAACCCGTTCTGGCTGGCCTCGGCGCCACCGACGGACAAAGAATATAACGTACGCCGTGCCTTCGAGGCCGGCTGGGGCGGGGTGGTCTGGAAGACCCTCGGCTCTGAAGGTCCCCCCGTGGTCAACGTCAATGGTCCGCGCTATGGCGCGATCTTTGGTGCTGATCGTCGCCTTTTGGGGCTGAACAACATCGAGCTGATCACTGATCGCTCGCTGGAGATCAATCTCGAGGAAATTACCCGCGTCAAGAAGGACTATCCGGATCGCGCCGTGATCGTCTCGATCATGGTGCCCTGCGAGGAGGAAGCCTGGAAGGCGATCCTGCCCAAGGTTGAGGCCACTGGTGCCGACGGTATCGAGCTGAACTTTGGCTGCCCCCATGGCATGGCAGAGCGCGGTATGGGCGCGGCCGTGGGCCAGGTGCCCGAGTACATTCAGATGGTCACCGAATGGTGCAAGAAATACTATTCCAAGCCAGTGATCGTGAAGCTGACGCCAAACATCACCGATGTGCGTTTCCCAGCACGCGCGGCCAAAAATGGTGGCGGTGACGCGGTCAGCCTGATCAATACCATCAACTCCATTGTCTCCGTGGATCTGGACCAGATGGCGCCAGAGCCAACCGTTGGAGGCAAAGGGACACATGGTGGCTATTGTGGCCCGGCGGTAAAACCGATTGCCATGAACATGGTTGCCGAAATCGCCCGCTGCCCCGAAACACATGATCTGCCGATCTCTGCCATTGGTGGTGTTACCACCTGGAAGGATGCCGCAGAATTCATGGCGCTTGGCGCGGGTAATGTGCAGGTCTGCACCGCCGCGATGACCTATGGGTTCAACGTGGTGAAAGAGATGATTTCCGGCCTGTCCAACTGGATGGATGAAAAGGGCTATACCTCGACCCAGGACTTCATCGGCATGGCTGTTCCGAATGTGACCGACTGGCAGTATCTGGATCTGAACTTTATCGCCAAGGCGAAGATCAACCAGGAAGACTGCATCAGCTGTGGTCGTTGCTTTGCCGCCTGCGAAGACACCTCGCACCAGGCTATCGAGATGAGCGCCGATCGTGTTTTCACCGTTAAGGATGATGAATGCGTTGCTTGTAATCTCTGCGTGAATGTCTGCCCGATTGAAGGCTGCATCACCATGGAAGAGGTTCCGGCTGGCCAGATTGATGAGCGCACCGGCAAGGTGGTCTCTGATGAATATGCCAATTGGACGACCCATCCCAACAACCCATCAGCCACTGCGGCAGAATGAGCCTCAGATCTTAATGAGCTGATTTGAAACAAAAAGGGCAGCGCCTCGGCGCTGCCCTTTTTCAATTCTCAACCAATCTGGCCGCTAGAAGTCTTTACGGCCTGAAAATGGTTAATTATCCTTAACTTATCGGCGTAAGCATCCGGCGATAAAAGGTTTCCAGGAATTCAGGGGCTGCGTTAAAGGGATCTTCCTGCCCCATGAGCATCCGCACCTGAACATCAAAATCCGCATAATGCTGGGTCAGTGCCCAGATCGAAAACATCAGATGTTTGGGATGGGTCTGGTTGATCTTGCCATCTGCCATCCATCCTTCGAGCACGGCAGATTTTTCTTCCAGAAGATCCCGCAGATCCGTCGATAATGCCTCCAGCATCCGCGGCGCGCCTTGAACGATCTCATTGGCAAACAGCCGACTTTCACGTGGGAAATCCCGGCTCATCTGAAGCTTGCGCTGCACATAGGCGAGGATCTCTTCCAGCGGATCGCCCTCCGCGTTGATCTCCCGCATTGGGTCGAGCCAGGTGTCCAGCAACTCGGACAAAAGCGCGGTGAACATCGCCTCCTTGGAGGGGAAATAATACAGCAGATTTGGCTTCGACAACCCGGCCTGGCTGGCGATCTGATCCACCGTGGCGCCGCGAAATCCATGCGCTGAAAAGACCTCGAGCGCGGCCTCCAGGATGGCGGCGCGATTCTTTTTCTGGATGCGGGTAGGTGATCGGTCCTTGGGCATTGTGGATAAGCGATCCTTCACGTCCGTTATGCGGGTAAGAGCGCCCGCAATTTGCGCATTTGCCCCATTTTTCATGGGGAATTCAAAGTCAAAATGACTCAATTTCTTGACTGGTGCTGTCTCCGTGATAGCGTGAGTTTGACCAGTTGGTCAAATCCAACTCATTGGAGAACGGCCAACGATTCAAAGCCACCGATTGGTGCCAAGCCAAGAATAACCCGCGGGACCAGCGGGGGGAACAGGAAGGAAGCTGCGATGACGTCTTTGGGACAGAATCTGAAAATCAACGGCGATCGGCTCTGGGAGAGCCTGATGGAGATGGCCAAGATTGGCCCCGGCGTCGCAGGGGGCAACAACCGTCAGACCTTGACCGATGAAGACGCCGAGGGGCGCGCGCTGTTTCAGAAATGGTGCGAAGAGGCGGGCTGCACCATGGGGTTGGATCAGATGGGCAATATGTTTGCCCGGCGCGAAGGCACTGATCCGGATGCGCTGCCGGTCTATGTGGGATCGCATCTGGATACCCAACCCACGGGCGGCAAATATGACGGCGTGCTTGGGGTCTTGGCCGGGCTGGAGCTCATTCGCTCTCTCAATGATCTGGGGATCAAGACCAAACACCCCATCGTGGCCACCAATTTTACCAATGAAGAAGGTACCCGCTATGCGCCGGCCATGCTGTCGTCGGGGGTCTTTGCAGGCATTCACACTCAGGACTGGGCCTATGACCGGACAGATGCCGAGGGCAAAAAATTCGGCGATGAGCTGAGCCGTATCGGCTGGCGCGGGGATGAGGAAGTTGGCGCACGCAAGATGCATGCCTTTTTTGAGCTGCATATCGAACAGGGCCCCATTCTGGAAGCCGAAGGCAAGGATATTGGGGTTGTTACCCATGGTCAGGGCCTCAGCTGGACCCAAGTGACCATCACCGGCAAGGACGCCCATACCGGGTCGACGCCGATGCCGATGCGCCGCAACGCGGGTCTTGCCATGGCGCGGGTCTTGGAAGCGGTGGATGAGATCGCTTGGTCCCATGCCCCCAGTGCGGTTGGTGCCGCTGGGCATATCGATGTCTATCCCAACTCGCGCAATGTGATCCCTGGCAAAGTGGTCTTTACCGTTGATTTCCGCTCGCCTGAGCTGGAGGTGATCCAGGACATGGAGCTGCGCCTGCGCGAAGAAGGTAAGGATATCGTCGAAGCCCTGGATATGCAGATCGAGTTTGAAAAAGTCGGAGGTTTTGATCCGGTGAAATTCGACGATACCTGCGTCACGGCTGTGCGCAGCGCGGCGGAACGTCTGGGCTATTCGCATCTCGATATCATCTCTGGCGCGGGTCATGATGCCTGCTGGATCAACCGGGTTGCGCCAACGGCGATGATCATGTGCCCCTGTGTGGATGGGTTGAGCCACAATGAGGCGGAAGAGATCAGCAAGGACTGGGCAGAAGCCGGAGGCAATGTCCTGTTTCACGCGGTGGTGGAGACGGCTGAAATCGTTTCCTAAAGCGGGAAAGGGGCGCTGCCCCCGCGGCCCCTAGGAGGCCGCTCCCCCGGGATATTTTTGGCCAAATGAAGTCCAGGACAATTGATTGGGCCAACTGAACAGGGAGCTGGTCCCAAAACCAGAAAAAGGGGCGTAAAAGGCGCCCGAGACAGGGAGTTTTACCATGAGTAAAGTCATCAAGAACGGGACCATTGTGACCGCGGATCTGACGTATAAATCGGATGTTTTGATTGAGAATGGCGTGATCACTGCCATTGGGCCAAACCTGAAGGGGGATGAGGAGCTTGACGCTACTGGCTGTTACGTGATGCCGGGCGGGATTGATCCGCATACCCATCTGGAAATGCCCTTCATGGGCACCTATTCGACGGATGATTTTGAAAGCGGCACCCGCGCGGGCCTGGCGGGCGGCACCACCATGGTGGTGGATTTTGCACTGCCCAATCCGGGCGAGAGCCTGCTGGATGCCTTGAAGCGTTGGGACAACAAGTCGACGCGGGCCAATTGTGATTACTCCTTCCATATGGCGGTGACCTGGTGGGGGGAGCAGGTCTTTGACGATATGAAGACCGTGATTGAGACCCGTGGCATCAATACCTTCAAGCACTTCATGGCCTATAAGGGCGCTTTGATGGTCAATGATGATGAGATGTATTCCAGTTTCCAGCGTCTGGCGGAATTGGGCGGCATTGCCATGGTACACGCGGAAAACGGCGATGTGGTGGCGGAACTCTCGGCCAAACTGCTGGCGGAAGGCAATACCGGCCCCGAGGCCCATGCCTATTCCCGCCCGCCCCAGGTCGAAGGCGAGGCCACCAACCGCGCTATCATGATTGCTGATATGGCCGGCGTGCCGCTTTATGTGGTGCATACCTCCTGTGAGGACAGCCACGAGGCCATTCGCCGTGCCCGGATGCAGGGCAAACGCGTCTGGGGCGAGCCGCTGATCCAGCATCTGACCCTGGATGAGAGCGAGTATTTCAACCCTGATTGGGATCACGCCGCGCGGCGTGTCATGTCGCCGCCCTTCCGCAACAAGCAGCATCAGGACAGTCTTTGGGCTGGTCTGCAGTCGGGCTCGCTCTCGGTGGTGGCGACGGATCACTGTGCCTTCTCGACCGAACAGAAACGCTACGGAGTGGGGGATTTCACCAAGATCCCCAATGGCACTGGCGGGTTGGAAGACCGGATGCCGATGCTTTGGACCCAGGGGGTTGCGACGGGGCGGATCACGCCAAATGAGTTTGTCGCTGTGACCTCGACCAATATCGCCAAGATCCTGAATTGTTATCCTAAAAAGGGTGCAGTTCTGGTGGGGGCGGATGCGGATCTGGTGGTTTGGGATCCGGAAAAGTCCAAAACCATCGCCGCCAGCACCCAGCAATCGGCAATTGATTACAACGTCTTTGAAGGTCATGAGATCAAAGGACTGCCGCGCTTTACCTTGACGCGGGGACATGTGGCTGTGCATGACGGCGAAATCCGTACCCAGGAAGGCCATGGCCGCTTTGTGGAACGCGAAGCCAATGCAACCGTGAACAAGGCGCTATCGACCTGGAAAGAACTGACAGCTCCGCGCCCCGTTGAGCGATCAGGCATTCCCGCGACTGGCGTCTGATCACAGGCGATAAATCGAAGAGCAGGGCTGCGCCAGGGAGACCGCGCGCGGCCCGCGCATAGTCTGAATAAGGCGAAGATATGAATACTCAAACGACTACCCAGGCCGGTGTCCTAAATGGATCCACCGAGGCCGTCGTCGAAGCGAAGAACCTGGATCTGGTTTTTCCCACCAATGACGGGCCGGTGCAGGCGCTGAAGGATGTGAACCTCACCATCAACAAGGGGGATTTTGTCTCCTTTATTGGTCCTTCGGGCTGTGGCAAGACCACCTTTCTGCGGGTGATGGCGGCGCTGGAACATCCCACTGGCGGCACAATTACCGTCAATGGCATGAGCCCGGATGAGGCCCGCAAGCAGCGCGCCTATGGCTATGTGTTTCAGGCGGCGGGGCTGTACCCCTGGCGTACCATTGCCAAGAATATCAAGCTGCCGCTTGAAATCATGGGCTATTCCAAAGCCGAGCAGGACAAGCGGGTTGAGCAGGTGCTGGAGCTGGTAGAACTTGCGGGCTTTGGCGGCAAGTATCCCTGGCAGCTCTCAGGTGGCATGCAGCAGCGGGCCAGCATTGCCCGAGCGCTGGCCTTTGATGCGGATATCCTGTTGATGGATGAACCCTTTGGGGCGCTGGATGAGATCGTACGCGATCACCTCAATGAGCAGCTGTTGAAGCTCTGGGCACGGACCAACAAGACCATCGGCTTTGTCACCCACTCAATTCCAGAAGCGGTCTATCTGTCGACCAAGATCGTGGTGATGTCACCGCGCCCTGGTAGGATCACTGATGTGATCGAGAGCACGCTGCCGCGCGAACGCCCGCTGGATATTCGCGACAGTCAGGAGTTCATCGATATTGCCCACCGCGTGCGCGAGGGCCTGCGGGCAGGGCATGCCGATGATTGATGCATTGATATCGACAACTGGAGGGGAGGGGGAGCAATGAAGACTTTTCTTTCCGTCCTGACCGTGCTCGCCGCCATTTTGGCCTTTTGGTATGCGGCTTGTGTGCCGATGAACATTAAGGGCGTGTTGGATGCAGCTGAGCGTGGCGGCGCTGAAGTCATGCCTGCGACTTCAAAAGTGCGGCGCGATATGGGGAGTTTTGGGCTGGTGGCTGACAACACATTTGCCATCGCGCAGACCTGGGAACAGGATCGTCCGCGCCTGCCGGCACCACATCAGGTGATCTCTGAGCTGTGGAAGACCACAGTGATGAAGAAGGTCACCTCAAAACGCTCCTTGGTCTATCATGCGCAGGTGACGCTGAATGCGACCCTCTTGGGCTTTGTCATTGGTACAGGGCTTGGCATCTTGCTGGCTGTGGGGATCGTGCATTCAAAAGTGATGGATATGTCAGTGATGCCCTGGGCCATCGTCAGCCAGACTATTCCGATTATTGCCCTGGCGCCGATGATCATCGTGGTGCTTTATTCCATCGGGGTGCAGGGGATACTGCCCAAGGCGGTTATCTCGGCTTACTTGAGCTTTTTCCCGGTGGTGGTTGGCATGGTGAAGGGGCTGCGCAGCCCCGATGCGATGCAGTTGGATCTGCTGAAGACCTATAGCGCCAATACAAGCCAGGGGTTCTGGAAGCTGCGACTGCCTTCATCGATGCCCTATCTCTTTACCTCACTGAAAATCGGGATTGCGGCGTCTTTGCTGGGGGCCATCGTTGGCGAGCTGCCGACGGGGGCGGTTGCCGGACTTGGCGCGCGTCTATTGGCGGGGAGCTATTATGGCCAGACGGTGCAGATCTGGTCTGCGCTCTTTGCGGCTGCCATCCTGGCGGGGCTTTTGGTGGCCTTGTTGGAGTTGATTGAGAAAAATGTGCTGAAACGCATGGGGATGGCGTCATGATGCAATTGTCTAAAGGGGGCGCTGCCCCCGCCGCAGAAATGCGGCTCCCCCGGAATATTTTGGGCCAAATGAAGTCGAGGGCCCCTTTGGTTCTCAATGCGCGAGACAGCAGGGGAGAGGCCAGATGACGATGGTTTTGCTTGCTGTTTTGGTCTGGTGTCTGGGCTGGTGGGTGAACAGCCGCCTGGCCAATGGTGCCAGCGCGGGGACCCGGGCCGTAAAGCTGCTGGTTCCGGTGATTTTTGGCGTCACGCTGTTGTTGGTCTGGGAGCTTTTGGTGCGCGGGCTGGAGGTGTCACTGGTGATCCTGCCAGCACCAAGCCTGATTGCGGAGCGCTTTGCCACATCCCTGCCGATCCTGTGGAAAGATCTGTCGCAGACCTTTCTGAAGGGCGCTCTGTCTGGCTATGTGATGGGCTGTGGTGCCGCATTGCTGATGGCTGTGGCGGTGGATCGCAGTGATTTTCTGCGCCGTGGCCTGCTGCCGGTGGGCAATTTTGTGGCGGCCCTGCCCATTGTGGGAACCGCGCCAATTCTGGTGATGTGGTTTGGCTTTGATTGGCAATCCAAGGCGGCCGTTGTAGTGGTCATGGTGTTCTTTCCGATGCTGGTGAACACCGTGGCCGGGTTGCGCGAGACCTCTGCCATGCAGCGGGATCTGATGCAGACCTATGCGGCCAGCTATTGGCAGAGCTTTTTCAAACTGCGTCTGCCCGCAGCTTTGCCCTTTATCTTTAATGGCTTGAAGATTTCGACAACCCTGGCGCTGGTGGGGGCAATTGTGGCTGAGTTCTTTGGCTCCCCCACTGTGGGCATGGGCTTTCGGATTTCGACCAGCGTGGGGCAACTGGCGCTGGATATGGTCTGGGCCGAGATTGTCATGGCGGCATTGGCGGGGTCGTTTTTCTACGGGACAATCGCCCTGATCGAGAAAAGCTTGACCTTCTGGCACCCTTCGCAACAGGGCTAAAAGAATAGTCCATCGCGTCGGCTGTGCTGCGCGGTGGATAAGACCAGAGGGGCGCTCTGGTGACGACCTGAAAGAATGGTGAAAAATCGATCACAGGTTCAAAATTAATGCTCAATAGCTGCGCAAACAGGCCGAAGGCCTGACAAGAACTTAAGAAAAATATTTGATCGAAGGGTCAAATTCGCGCAAGCTTTCATCATAACCAACGGGAGAACGATCTCATGAAACACATTTTGACAGCCGCCGGTCTGGCGCTTGCATCTGTCGGCGCGGCCCAGGCTGCGGATGACGTGAAGTTGCAGCTGAAATGGGTGACACAGGCACAGTTCGCTGGCTACTACGTGGCTCTGGACAAAGGCTTCTATGAAGCTGAGGATCTGAATGTCACCATTCTGCCAGGGGGGCCGGATATTGCCCCAACCCAGGTGATTGCAGGCGGCGGCGCCGATGTTACGGTTGAGTGGATGCCAGCGGCCCTGGCGGCGCGCGAAAAGGGTCTGCCGCTGGTCAATATCGCCCAGCCTTACAAAAGCTCGGGCATGCAGCTGACCTGCTGGAATGACACAGGTATTGCCGAGCCTTCTGACCTGTCAAACCGCACCCTGGGTGTATGGTTCTTTGGCAATGAATTCCCCTTCATGAGCTGGATGAGCAAGCTGGGCATCTCCACCGAAGCCAAGGGTGAAATGGGCGTCGAAGTTCTGAAGCAGGGCTTTAACGTTGATCCACTGCTGCAGCGTCAGGCCGATTGTATTTCGACCATGACCTATAATGAATACTGGCAGGTGATCGATTCCGGTGTTTCCGAGGATGAGCTGATCACCTTCAAATATGAGGACCAGGGCGTCGCGACGCTGGAAGATGGTCTCTATGTTCTGGAAGAGAACCTGGATGATCCGGCCTTTGTGTCCAAGATGGAGCGTTTTGTGCGCGCCTCGATGCAGGGCTGGAAATATGCCGAAGCCCATCCTGATGAGGCAGCAGAAATCATTCTGGAGAACGATGCCTCCGGTGCCCAGACCGAAGTTCACCAGCAGCGTATGATGCGGGAAGTGGCCAAGCTAACCGCAGGCAGCAATGGTGCCCTGGACCCAGCCGATTATGAGCGCACAGTACAGACCCTGCTCGAAGGTGGCTCTTCGCCGGTTATCACCAAAGCCCCAGAAGGCGCCTGGACCCATGTCATCACCGACGCGGCTCTGAAATAAGCCAAATTCTCGCCCTTGCCTGAAAACTTGCTAAGGGCGGGCAGGCTAAAGGAAAACCCGCCGAACCTGATGGTTGGGCGGGTTTTTCATTTGGGTGTTTTCAGAGCGAACAAGGGGGCGCCCTCAAGACTGTTCCAAAAAGCCGCCAAACTGGCCCCGTTTAAAGATCAAACCTTTGCCTGGGCGGGTGGTGACCTTTGTGACTTGCCCTAAAATGATGGTGTGATCCCCAGCGGGATGAGCCTCAAATTTCTGACATTCAAACCGGGCGATATAGCCGTGCAGGGCCGGAGTTCCAGCCGCGCTTTTGTGCCAGTTGGCCTGGGTAAACCCCTCGCCATCGCGGGCAAAATGCTGCGCCTGCTCCAGCTGATCTTCGGCAAGCACATGAATGGCAAAGCGTTCTGCGGCGACAAATGTATCGTGACGCAGCGAGCTGCGATCAGGGCACCAGAGCAGGAGCGGCGGCTCAATCGAAACCGAGGTGAAACTGTTCACTGTGATCGCCAGGGGGCGGTCTTGCGAAAGGGTGGTCACAACGGTGACCCCGGTGGCAAAATAGCCCAGAGCATCCCGATAGGCCCGGGCCGTGTCAGCGGCGGGAATAAAACTGGTTTCTGGCATCGCGCGCCTCACTTCAGGTCTTTTCGCCTGCCTGCCATGTGCTGCCGTGATTGTCCACTGGATTGAGGTCCTCCAGCAGCCGTCCATGGCGGCGGGTTTGCTCAATCACCTGTTCCAGGCTGTTAAAGCCGCGCGCCTGCAGCATGGGGATCATTTGCACCAGGGCGCTTGCGGTTGCATGGGCATCGCCCAGGGCCGTATGGCGCAGGGCAGGCGGGATGGTGATATCCAGCCGTTCACAGAGCGCATCCAGCGTGTGCGGAACCGAGGATCCAAACAGCACTGCACTCAGTAATACAGTATCCAGGATCGGATGATCCCACTCTACCCTGGTTGCCTTGGCGTGACGGCGCAAAAAGGCCATGTCAAATGGCGCGTTATGGGCCACAATCACCGCATCCTTGGCAAAGAGGTGAAACTGGGCTGCCGCTTTTGTAATGACCGGGGCTCCCTGCACCATGGCATTGCTGACCCCGTGCACCCGGGTCGAGGCCTCGGGGATGGGCCGCTGCGGGTCGACCAGCGTATCAAACTGCTCCCCCTCGATCATGCGGCCGTTCAGCACCCGGACGGCCCCAATCTGGACGATCTCATCCTTATGTGGCAACAGTCCGGTGGTTTCGGTATCAAACACCGCAAAGCACAGATCTTTCAGGCTCCGTTCGCCAATATCCTGCAGCGGGCGCTCGAGAAGCTCAAAATCGTAAATCAGGGGCCGGGCGGCGTCAGGGGCGATTCTGGCAACGGCGGCATCAAAGATTAGCACATAGCCTTCCCCCTGGCCTAGTGGCTTTAGGTGCACGAGATAGCTCTGCGCCTCGTCCCGGCCCGTCACCTGCGCCTGCACCTCCTTGCCCGTCTTGATCATCTGGCTATAGGCGGCTTCCAGAGCCACTTGGTCCAGGTAGTCAAACAGGCAGGCATTCAGGCGAGGGTGGGCAATCTGCGCCAGAACCACTGCCGCCTGGGCATCATAAAGCACGATGCGATGATCTGCGCCCAGCATCACCGTTGCGACTGGCAGCTCACTCAGGAGCGCGGTCAACTGGCGTTTATCTGCTTCCAGCCGCGCCGTTTCCTCAGCGATATTGCGCGCGGTCAACAGGGTGGTGTCACCAAGCTGCCCGGCCAACCCAGCCGCAGCAGGGGCGAGATCACCCAGATAGCGTGCTGTCTTGGCATCAATACCCCGGGACACCCCCCCATGGGCACGCAACCGCAT
Source organism: Pseudophaeobacter sp. EL27 (assembly GCF_900313025.1). Taxonomy (GTDB): domain Bacteria; phylum Pseudomonadota; class Alphaproteobacteria; order Rhodobacterales; family Rhodobacteraceae; genus Pseudophaeobacter. Next base: position 79,339 of record NZ_OMPQ01000013.1, on the reverse strand, counting down.
CTCTGAGGCGAGAACTTCGATTGGCTTGGCGACATTCTCATCAAACAGCAGCCATATGCCTGCGCAGATACCAAGAATTGCAAAGGTGCCAAGCAGGCCGGCAAAAATAAAGGGATCGAGCAGGGCTGGGGTCGCTGCCCGTTGATAGCTCAGCCAAAGACTGCCCAGGCTGACAGCAATTGCGCCCAGGGCGAGGAGGCAGAAAAACAAGAAAATCCGCAGACGCAGGCTCAGATGGGTCAACATGGGGTCAGCCTCCGCAGGTGGTGGTCAAGAGCGGGTCTTCAGCAGGGGGGGAGACCCAGTTTACGCCACCAATACTGCCATCCTCGGCAAACCGGGTCTCAGCCTCCACCGCTGCGCGCCGCCAATTAGCACAATCCGCAACAATGCTGAGCTGGCTGATCGGCGCCCAGCGGCCAAAAAAGAACACCTCTGCCAGATGCTGGTCCGGCTGCTTTGGATGGCTGCGCCGGGTGGCCAGGTCCACCGCAACAAAGCGCTCGCTCAGTGGCACCAGATAGGTCCAGGGGCGATAGAGCTTGCGGCTCTCCACCACCTCGGCCACCACCAGCCCTTCGGGCAGATTGGCCTCGGTGCGGCTGTACCAGCTATATTCCGAAGCAACCGTCACACCAATCATCGCCAGACCCGCCGCCACTGGCGCCAGCCAGCGCGGCAGTCGCGCCCCGGTGGCGCTGTTGATCAGCATCACCACCCCGGCAACAGCGATACCGGCAAAAATCACAGCGATCAGTTCCAGAAACATCTTTCCCCCAAGACTGCCCGGGTGTTGTGAAACCCTGGGCCTATCATCTTTCCAAAAATATTCCCGCCGGAGGCTCCGACATAAGCCCCAAGCGATGTGCTATCCTAACATGCCCTTACCGTGCCCCAGCGCCGATTGCATGGTTTTTACCACGACAAAGGCGTCACGCAGATGACTTCGCTCAAAGTCAGACAAATCTGATGGCGCCAAATAGTTGTCAGGTATCTGCCCCTGGCGCACAAGATCCGCCTGATGTTCCAACCGAGTCTGGGCGATCAAATCATAGGCGTCCAGCAGATCGCGGGCGCCGCTGGGGCTGATGACGCCAGCGGCGGCGCCAGCTTCCAGGCGGGCGCGGGTATTCACCGCGGCAATCTCGCCCTGCAAGGCGTAGATCCGCCCCAGATCCGTCACCGGCACCACACCATTGTGCTTCATATCCAGGGTGTTGCGATGCTCGCCTGAGCGAATGGTGGCAAAGCCGCGCAACAGTCCCAGGGGCGGGGTATGCTTCAGCGCATTTGAGGTCATATGGGCCACAAAGATCGAATTGGCACAGGCCGAGGCCAGGACGTTGGTCTGTAGCCCTGCAAACAGGCTGGTGTCGCCGCCAATGGGGCGAAGATCAAACATCACCGAGGCCAACATCTGGGCCTCGGGGCCGGGTTTGGTGATCCAGCCGCCAAAATACTCCCGCCAGACGTGCAGAGGTTGCCGCCACCGGCTATTGGTCGCCATCATATCACCGGGGCAATAGACATAGCCGCAGGTGTTCAACCCATCACAGACATATTCCGCCAGCGCGGCAAAATAGGCGTCATGCGCTTCTGTCGCCTCATCTGCCAAGATCAGGCAGTTGTCCTGATCCGAAACTCCGGTCTGTTCCTGGCGGCCCTGGCTGCCACAGGCAAGCCAGAGATAGGGCACGGGGGCGGGGCCAAGCTTCGTTTCTGCAAGGGCAAGCAACCGTCTGGTGGCGGTATCAGCAATATCAGTGATCAACCGGGTCACCACCTCATGGCGGTTGCCGCCGGCCACCAGCTGTACCAGCAGCCGGGGGATCTCGGCGGTGACCGCTGCCATCTCCTCGGCACTACCCGCGCGGGCGATGCTGGAGACCAGCTCGGCTGAGCTGACCGCCTGAAACCGGGTGAGGTCGGTCTGGGTGATAATGCCAAGCAACCGATTGTTCAGCACCACCGGGATATGGCCGATGTGGTGCTCCATCATGGCATGCAGCACATCCGAGCCAATGGCCGAGGGCGGCAGGCTGCGGGGGTTTTTGGTCATGATCTGCGACACTGGGGTGGAAAAGGGCAGTCCCTCGGCCAGCAGTTTCTCTGTCAGATCCCGGGTGGTCAGAATGCCCAGCAATGTATCGCCATCGCTGATGCAGACACAGGAGATATGGTGCTGACGCATCAGCTGCGCCGCTCCCTGGCAGGTGAGGCCCGCAGAACAGGTCACGGGGGGGGCCGCCATAAAGGTCTCGGCGCGGGTGGTGGTGAGCCCGTTCTGGATCGGCGCATCGGGGCGGCGGCGATCAAAGAAACGCGTGACCGCAGGTTCGGCCTGCATCAGGGCGTCAAAATCCGCGCGGGGCAGCAATAGCAGTACAGTTGCAATGCTGGCGCGCGCCGAGGTGACAGCGCGACCGCCACGTGTCAGCCCGCGTTCACCAAAGGAATTGCGCGGACCCAGGATCGAGATCGCCATGTCGTTTTCGTCAAAAACTTCGACCTCGCCGTGATGCACCAGATACAGCCCGGCAAGATCGGTGCCCAGCTCATAGATGGTCTCACCGGGATTGACCGACAGGACTTGAAACTTTGGCGCCAGATCCCGCAGCCTGCTCAGCTCGAGACTGTCATAGGGATGAACGGAGGTGAGAAAGCGGATCAGATCGGTTTCGGAAATCGGCATCAATGCACCTGTAGGACTAAAGGCCACTTGGGAAGAATGGGGATGCCCGCCCGGGCAGTAACCGGGGCGGGCATGAGGATAAAAAGGGACGGACCATAAAGGCGTTAGCCTCAAAGGAATGGCCCGTCCAGGGAGGGATCAGTGATCCTGTGCAGCCCCTGCGCCACGTGGGATGCGCACGCTTTCGACCAGATCTTTGATCTCCTGCGGGGTTTCCTTGGTCATGCCGGCAACCACATAGGCAACGGTGAAGTTGACCGCGGCACCGATGGCACCAAAGGAGGTCGACTTGATCGTGCCCAGCAGCGGATCCGCATCGGTGAAGGAGTTGGTGCCCGGAATGAATAGCCAGCCCTTGTGCAGGAAGATGTAGATCAGGGTGACGCCCAGACCAGCCAGCATACCTGCCACAGCACCGGTGTTGTTGATCTTCTTAGAGAAGATCCCCATCATCAGTGCCGGGAAGATCGAGGCCGCCGCCAGACCAAAGGCCAGGGCCACAGTCTGCGCCGCAAAGCCGGGAGGGTTGAGACCCAGGTAGGTGGCAACCGCAATGGCAACCGCCATGGCAATACGGGCTGACAGCAGCTCGCCTTTTTCCGAGATATTCGGGTTGATCGAACCTTTGATCAGATCGTGCGACACAGCGGAAGAGATCGCCAGCAGCAGACCAGCCGCCGTTGACAGCGCCGCCGCCAGACCACCTGCAGCCACCAGACCAATGACCCAAGAGGGCAGGTTGGCGATTTCAGGGTTGGCCAGAACCAGGATGTCACGGTTGAACTTGGTCAGCTCGTTGCCGGTCCAGCCGTTTTCAGCCGCTTTGGCCTGCATGTCAGCATTCTTGTCGTTGTAATACTGAATGTGGCCATCGCCGTTCTTGTCTTCCCAGGCCAGGAGACCGGTTTTTTCCCAGGTCGCCATCCAGTCATAGCGTGCATCGTTTTCGATCTGCTCGACCGAAACCGCTGCCGCATCTGTGCCATTGGGCCACATCATATCGGTGATGTTCAGACGCGCCATGGCACCCACGGCCGGCGCGGTAAGATACAGCAGGGCGATAAAGACCAGCGCCCAGCCAGCGGACCAGCGGGCATCTGCCACGCGGGGTACGGTGAAGAAACGCATGATCACGTGGGGCAGACCCGCGGTACCGATCATCAGCGACAGGGTGAACAGCACCATGTTGAAGGTGTCGGAATGGTGAGCGGTATACTCGTTAAAGCCCAGCTCCCGCACGATAGCGTCCAGCTTTTGCAACAAAGGCTCACCCGAGGCGACATGATCGCCAAACAGACCCAGGGCAGGGATTGGGTTGCCGGTCAGCTGCAGCGAGATGAAGATGGCCGGAATGGTATAGGCCATGATCAGCACGCAGTATTGCGCAACCTGTGTATAGGTCACGCCTTTCATGCCTCCGAACACCGCATAGGCGAACACAACACAGGCGCCAATTAACAGCCCTGCGGTGTTGGAGACTTCGAGGAAGCGGCCAAAGGCCACGCCCACGCCAGTCATCTGACCAATAACGTAAGTTGTCGAGGCAACGATCAAGCAGATCACCGCCACGATACGCGCGGTTGGGCTGTAGAACCGATCACCGATGAACTCGGAAACGGTGAACTTGCCGAACTTGCGCAGATAGGGGGCGAGCAGCAGCGCGAGCAGCACATAGCCACCAGTCCAACCCATCAGGAAGGACGAGTTGTCATAGCCGGTAAAGGCAATCAGGCCCGCCATCGAGATGAAGGAGGCCGCAGACATCCAGTCGGCCGCTGTGGCCATACCGTTGGTGACGGGGTGCACACCGCGACCCGCCGCGTAGAATTCCGATGTGGAGCCCGCGCGGGCCCAGATCGCGATGCCGATGTAGAGCGCGAAGGACGTGCCCACAAACAGCAGGTTGATGGTAAACTGATCCATTGTTTACTCCTCCTCGACGCCGAATTCACGGTCCAGCTTGTTCATCCGGAAGGCGTAGAAAAAGATCAGGCCCAAAAAGACCATGATCGACCCCTGCTGGGCAAACCAGAAGCCCAGATCCGTGCCACCAACGGCAATGCCGGACAGCATCGGACGCAGCAGAATGCCAAAACCAAATGAAACGACAGCCCAGATCACTAGGCTGACAAGAATGATCCGCACATTGGCCTGCCAATAGCCCTTATCGGCCTCGGCTGTCTGTGCAGCGTTTGTTGTGTGGTCCGCCATTGCGGCTCCTCCTTCTTCCTCCAGGACCCGATTGAGAGGTCAATCAGGCAAGCGCTCTCTGTTTGCCCGTGCCGGTGTTTTCACGTGAAAACAGGACTTCGGGCATTGCTCCGCAATTCCGCCGACGGAGGGTCGGCAAATCTACACGGATATTCCAATATGTGGTGTGGGGGACCGCTGAGCCGACGGCCCCCCTGGAAACTTAAAAGTTTAACTCGTTACTTCGGAAACGATCTTGGTTAGGCCCCCAGAGATCGCCTCGATTTCTCCCATTGCATCAATGATTTGCAATGCGTCTTTGCCCTTGTAGTAGGCAATTAGCGGTGCGGTCTGTTCGTGATAGGCCGCCAGACGACTGGCGACGGTTTCGGCATTGTCATCAGCGCGACGGGTCATGTTCTGACTGCCGCATTTGTCGCATGTTCCGGCAACTTCTGGCTGCTTGAAACTGTCGTGGTAGCCCTCGCCGCAACCGCCGCAGGTGTAGCGCCCGGAAACCCGGGTCACCATGGCACTGTCATCTACTTCCAGGCTGATCGCGGCGTTGATCTTCTGACCGGTTTCAGCCAGCAGAACATCCAGCGCCTCGGCCTGAACGGTGGTGCGGGGGAAGCCATCAAGGATGACCCCCTTGGCACAGTCTGGTTCCGCCAGACGGTCGCGCAGGATGTTGATCACGATCTCATCAGAGACCAGACCACCGGAAGCCATCACGGCCTTGGCGGCCTTACCGGCCTCGGTGCCGGCAGCCACGGCAGCGCGCAGAAGGTCTCCGGTCGAGAGTTGAACAAGGCCAAACTTCTCTTCCAGAACGCGGGCCTGTGTACCCTTCCCGGCGCCGGGAGGGCCGAGAAGAATGAGAACAGCGGGGCGGGTCATTACATCACTTGTCATGCTCCAGTTACCCCTTTACTGCCCGGTTGGCGATCAGATCATCGACCACCGAAGGATCGGCCAGTGTCGAGGTATCACCCAGAGCGCCAAAGTCGTTTTCGGCAATCTTGCGCAGGATACGGCGCATGATCTTGCCGGAGCGGGTCTTGGGCAGGCCGGGGGACCACTGGATCACATCGGGGCTGGCAATCGGGCCAATCTCGGTGCGGACCCAGGTGCGCAGCTCTTTCAAGAGTTCATCAGAGGGCTCGCGGTCATTCATCAGGGTGACATAGCAATAGATGCCCTGACCTTTGATGTCGTGTGGATAGCCCACCACAGCGGCCTCGGCGACGGCGGCATGAGCCACCAGCGCGCTTTCGACCTCGGCGGTTCCCATCCGGTGACCGGATACATTGATCACGTCATCGACGCGGCCAGTGATCCAATAGTCGCCGTCTTCATCGCGACGGCAGCCGTCGCCGGTGAAGTAGTAGCCTTTGTAGTCAGAGAAATAGGTCTTCTGAAAGCGCTCGTGATCGCCCCAGACCGTGCGCATCTGACCGGGCCAGCTGTCTTTGATGCAGAGAACACCCTCAACACCATTGCCAGAGATCTCTTCGCCGGACTGCGGATCCAGAACCACGGGCTTGATACCAAAGAAGGGCTTCATCGCTGAGCCAGGCTTGGTGGCATGGGCGCCGGGCAGCGGCGTCATCAGATGGCCACCGGTTTCAGTCTGCCACCAGGTGTCAACGATGGGGCAGCGGCCGCCGCCGACCACGTCGTTGTACCAGTTCCAGGCTTCGGGGTTGATCGGCTCGCCCACGGTGCCCAGCAGGCGCAGCGAGGAGAGATCGCATTTCTCAACCCATTCATTGCCCTGACCCATCAGGGCGCGCAGTGCGGTTGGAGCCGTGTAGAACTGGTTGACCTTGTGCTTTTCGCAGACCTGCCAGAAACGGCTGGCGTCGGGGTAGGTTGGCACGCCTTCGAACATCAAGGTGGTGGCACCATTGGCCAGCGGTCCATAGACGATATAGCTGTGGCCGGTGACCCAACCCACGTCAGCGGTGCACCAGTAGATATCGCCATCGTGGTAATCAAAGGTGATTTCATGGGTCATCGCCGCATAGGCGAGATAGCCACCCGAGGTATGTACAACGCCCTTGGGCTGGCCGGTGGAGCCCGATGTATAGAGTACAAAGAGCGGGTCTTCAGCGTTCATCTCTGCGGGTTTGCAGTAGTCGTTCGCTTCCAGCGCCATCTCGTTATAGTCATAGTCACGATCGGCCACCCAGGTGGTCTGGCCACCGGTGCGCTTGACCACCAGGCATTTCACCGTGTCCTTGCAGTGCAAGAGGGCGGCGTCAGCATTGGATTTCAGCGGTGTCTTGCGGCCACCACGGGGGGCCTCATCTGCGGTTATCACCACCTTGGCGTCTGAACCATTGACCCGTGCGGCCAGCGCATCGGGGCTGAAGCCGGCAAAGACGATCGAATGGATCGCGCCGATACGGGCACAGGCCAGCATCGCATAGGCGGCTTCGGGGATCATCGGCAGATAGATCACCACCCGGTCGCCTTTGCGCACGCCCATGGTTTCCAGGATATTGGCCATGCGGCAGGTGCGGCGGTGCAGCTCTTTATAAGTAATGTGCTGCGCGGCCTCTTCAGGATCGTCGGGTTCAAAGATGATCGCAGTCTGGTCACCGCGGGTTTCCAGATGGCGGTCGATGCAGTTGGCTGAGACGTTCAGAGTGCCGTCAGCAAACCAGTTGATCGAGACTTCGCCAAAGCTGTAATTCACGTCCTTCACCGTTGTGAAGGGCTTGATCCAGTCGATCCGTTTGCCGTGCTCTCCCCAGAACGCCTCCGGATCGTTGATCGAAGCGGCATACATTTCATCGTATTTGGCACTGTCCACATGGGCGCGGGCAACGGTTTCCTCGGATGGCGCGTGGGCCTGACCTACGGGCTGCTGTGACATGCTGTTCTCCTCCCAGATATCTAGTCGGTCCGACACCACAACTGCTGGGCGTGACTGTCAAACCGTTTCCTTCCCTCACGGTGATCATAGGGTGAGTGGAAAATAAGTGAATAAGATACGGGAAAATAACGATTTGCTTGTAAATGAATTTCCCTGCTCGGGTAAAACCTGAAAATTTGTTACCAATATGTAAACAAAAACCCTTGTGAATATGGAGATTAGGAGTCAACGGTTTGGGGCCGGTATTTTTGTAAAGGATAGGAAAAATGCACCCTAAATGGGTGTGAGAGCCGTTTCAGAGGCTTCTTTACCTGCGGCATTTTGTGCCTCGCTCGGCGCAATAGAGACAAAGTCAGGCCATCTTGCGCAATTTTGTTGCGCCCGGATAGGTGACTTTGTGCGTCATCCGAGCAGGGTCACAGTTCACTCCCGTCCCCTTGCAGCTGCAGATGTAAACTCTTTGATTTGGCGGCCCTCTGGGCTTGGCAGCTGTGTCTCTTGCCGTTAGCTTATCGGCCAAGCGCCTGCCGAACCGTCGCCCGATAGGGCCCCGGGGACAGGGACGGGCGCAACATGGGAGAAGAACAGAATGAAGACGATTTTGACTGCCGCTGTGACGGTTGCTGCCAGCTTTGCACTCGTTGGTGAAGCCGCTGCGACTGAGTGGAACGTATCGGTTTGGGGCAAGCGTCGCGCCTTTACCGAGCATGTTGAGAAACTGGCCGAGCTGGTCAGCGCCAAGACCAATGGCGAATTCACCCTGAACATCAGCTATGGTGGTCTGTCCAAGAACAAAGAAAACCTTGACGGGATCTCCATCGGTGCCTTTGAGATGGCGCAGTTCTGTGCCGGCTATCACCGCGACAAGAACCCCTCGATCACGGTGCTGGAACTGCCTTTCCTCGGGGTGAACACCCTGGAAGAAGAAGTGGCCGTGAGCCATGCCGTCTACGGCCATGAGGCGGCGCAAAAGGATCTGGCCCGCTGGAACGCCAAGCTGCTGATGACCTCGCCCATGCCACAGTACAATATCGTTGGCACCGGTGAGCCCCGTGATGCGGTTGCCGAGTTCAAAGACATGCGCGTCCGTGCCACCGGCGGTATCGGCAAAGCCTTCTCTGCCGTTGGTGCGGTGCCAACATCCGTCACCGCGACCGAGGCCTATAACGCCATGGAAAGCGGCGTTGTAGATACCGTTGCCTTTGCCCAGCACGCGCATCTGGCCTTTGGCACCATCAACCGCGCTGAGTGGTGGACCGCCAACCTGAACCCCGGCACGGTGAACTGCCCCGTCGTGGTCAATACCGACGCCTATGACGCACTGTCTGACGCAGAGCGCACCGCGCTGGACAGCTCGGTAGACGAGGCGATCTCGCACTATCTGGCCAACTATGGCGCGCTGCTCGACAAATGGGACAGCGTTCTGGAAGAAAAAGGCGTGGCCAAGGTCATGCTGCCAGAGGCCGAACTGGCTGCTTTCCGCGCCACTGCGGCGGATCCGATCCGCGAACAGTGGATCAAAGACATGGAAGCCCAGGGCATCCCAGGCCAGGAGCTCTATGATCTGGTGCTGAAGACACTGGAAGACACCCGCGCTGGGAACTAAGAGCGCCTGCATGACATCGGGGCTGAGAGGGATCTCTCGGCCCCGTTTTCTATTTCCTGGAACCCTCTAATGAAAGGTGGGCCCCATGGCGGGAAACGCTGCGGTGCTGGAAGATGGCAGTCTGATCAGCCGTCTTGACCGCAAATTGCTAGGGCTGGAGCAGCTGCTTGCGCTGGTCAGCGGGCTGGCAGTCTTTTCACTGATGCTGCTGGCTGTTGTTTCGGTTGGCGGCCGCAATACGATGAATGCGCCGCTGCCCGGCTACGTTGACTGGATCGAACAGGCGATGCCGCTGATTGCCTTTATGGGCATCGCCTATGTGCAGCGCGATGGCAGCCACATCCGTATGGATATCCTTATCGGTTCGCTGCGGGGACGGGCGCTGTGGTTGTTTGAACTGATCTCTGTCCTGTTGATCCTGGTGCTGATGTTGGCCCTGGTCTGGGGCAGCTGGTCGCATTTTACCCGCTCCTTTGATTTTGCAGCGCCCCTGTGGAGCCGCGACAGTTCCATCGATATCGGCCTGCCGATCTGGCCTGCCAAACTGCTGGTGCCAGTTGCCTTTTCGGTGCTCTGCCTGCGTCTGGTGCTGCAGGCCTGGGGCTACGGCCGGGCCATGGTGCTGGGGCTGGAGGCTCCGGTTGCGGTGCCGCTTATCCAGGATGCAGCGGAACAGGCTGCGGCTGAGGCGGAACAATTGAGCGGTCATGACAATGACGCCATTGGCGGGCAGGGGTAGCAGACATGGAACCAATTGAAATTGGCCTCTGGGTCACGAGCTTCCTGCTGGTGCTGGTTGTTGTCGGCATGCGGGTGGCCTTTGCCGCTGGTCTGGCCGGGCTTGTCGGGTTGATCTGGATTTTCTGGGCCAAGTTTGGCTATAGCCCCGACAAATTTGGCAAGGCGCTCACCGTGTCGGTCAAAATTGCCGGGCAGGTGCCGCATTCCAAGGTCTCGAGCCAAGCGCTGAGCCTGATCCCGACCTTTATCCTGATCGGCTATCTGGCCTATTATGCCGGTCTCACCCGTGCCTTGTTTGAGGCCGCCAAACGCTGGATTGCCTGGCTGCCCGGTGGGCTGGCAGTCTCCACCGTCTTTGCCACCGCTGGCTTTGCCGCCGTTTCTGGCGCCTCCGTGGCGACCTCGGCTGTTTTTGCCCGTATCGCCATCCCCGAGATGTTGGCGATTGGCTATAACAAGCGCTTTGCCGCAGGCGTGGTGGCTGCCGCCGGCACGCTGGCCTCGCTGATCCCGCCCTCAGCTATCCTGGTGATCTATGCCATCATTGTGGAACAGGATGTGGGCAAGCTCCTGCTAGCAGGGTTCATTCCCGGAGCCTTTAGTGCCGTGGTCTATGTGCTGCTGATCGTCGGCATTGCGCTGGTGTTCAAAAACGTCGGCCCCCCGGTCAAAGGCTTTACCTGGCGCCAGCGCTTTGAATCCCTGCCCGGTGCGCTGCCGATCGTCTTTGTCGTCGTCATCATCATCTGCTTTGTCTACAACCCCTTTGGCGGCGATGCCTGGGGCACCCCGACCGAGGGCGGCGCGCTGGGGGCCTTTGTGGTCTTCTGCATGGCGCTGTGGCGTGGCATGCGCTGGAGCGAGTTCAAATCGGCGCTGTTGGAAACTGCCAAGCTCACCGTGATGATCTTCACCATCATCTGGGGGGTGCTGATCTATGTGCGTTTCCTGGGCTTTGCCGATCTGCCCGGTGCCTTCTCTGACTGGATCACCAGCCTCGAGATGTCGCCCATGGTGATCCTGATCTGCATCCTGCTGGCCTATGCGGTGCTGGGCATGTTCATGGATGCCATTGGCATGTTGCTGCTCACCCTGCCGGTGGTCTATCCGGCGGTCATGGCGCTGAATGGCGGCGAAAGCGTTGCCGCTGCCGACAGTGCCTTTGGCATGTCGGGGACGATGTGTGCGATCTGGTTTGGCATTCTGGTGGTGAAGATGGCCGAGTTCTGCCTGATCACCCCGCCAATTGGTCTCAACTGTTTTGTTGTGGCTGGTGTGCGCGATGATCTGAGCGTGCAGGATGTGTTCCGCGGGGTAATGCCCTTCTTTATCGCCGATGGGGTGACCATCGCGCTTCTGGTCGCCTTCCCGTCGATTGTGCTCTACCTGCCAAGCCTGGCTCAGTAGCGCGGGGTCTGATCTCAAGCTCAACCTGAAAAAAAGGGGCGGAAGGACTGATCTCCTCCGCCCCTTTTACTTTGCTTTCTGACTCGGAACTGCTGTCTTTGATCAAACCGGACCCGCCCCCATGAGGCAGATATTGTTGCTCTGTGAAGTTATGGGGGTCACAAGTTTTATTATTCTTATCAAATTACTAGGTGGTGGTATGAGGAGGCCTTTGTCGATTTTTGGAATCGGGAAATGTGTAATATAGGCGGAATGGAAAGTGATTTGAGCGAACTTTCTATAGGTTGAGCTCTTCATGTGGCTGTATCGGCAGCAGCGTTGCTTGAAGAAATCAAGCAAGGAGGCATTTTTCACATTATTGGACGCCCGCCCAGGTCGCATTGATTTTAAAGATCGCGAATTTCGCCCACAGCTTGTGTCGCTGTCTTCGCAGTACCCTTCTGGCAAACAAGTCTCCTTGTTTCTGGATCAGTATCTCCGATCAGAGATGGCGCTTGATCAGGGCGCATAGCGTGCCTGCACCGGCTTTGGCCTTGCCGCTGTTGTGACCTATCTGTCCTGGTATCAAAAAGCACTGGAGTTCTGGCGGACCGAACCGATTGATGCCCCGGTTGCCTTGCCCCCGCTCCAGAAAAAGACAGCGAATAGATGCTCAATATCGCTGCGCGGCGCTATGATGAATGGGAGAGGGAAGACTATTCCGGCTCCAGCTGCCGCGGGGGGACATGCTTTTGCAGTTGATGGCTATACCTCGCGCGGCTTCATCGTGCAGAATTCCTGGGGGGGTAAAATTGGGCACCAGCTGGGGCAGGCGGCAAAGCGAATAGAAATTGGTTCAATGAACCTATGAGCAAACTGTAGGGTTTTACAGGATTTCCTCTACTCAACCAAAAAAGCCACCAAGCTGTTGAGCTTGGTGGCTTTTTATGGCTCCGGCGGTAGGGATCGAACCTACGACCAATTGATTAACAGTCAACTGCTCTACCGCTGAGCTACGCCGGAATGTGGGCTCCGTATAGCTTTGGTATTTTTGCGCGTCCAGAAGAAAAATACACCAAACCAAAGTTTTTTCTTCCTCCCTACATCCCTGTCTGGCGGGGGCGAGATGAAACCCTTTCGCTAATGGCATGAAACAGTGCGTAAGCCGGGAGTTGGGTGGGAACCACAGGCAATTTTCGAAGGCGTTTACTGTGAGAAGCGAGGTGACGAAGGGCGTCAGAACCCAAGCTGCGGCGGCAGGAAACTGCCCGTCACAATCTTGGTTCCTCTCCTCCTTTGCGCCTATTTGTTCGCCAAGTTCCTGAAAGAGGGGCCATGCTACGGCACGTATGGTCTGGGCATTGTAAAACAGCACCAGGTTTGGCAAGCCTTCAGCCTTCATTTGGTCAAAAACCGGTCATTGAGTTTTCTTCTTGACCTGAACCCAAGTTGAGGTCGTAGCAGAGAGGCTGTCAACAGTTGGGAGAGAGACATGGCAATACCGGACAGCGACAAGAACGCAGACAGATTTGTTTCCTGGCGAGAGTTCCTGACGAGCGCATATGTGCCCTCGCTTCATTCGCCAGGTCATAATCAGCCCAAGTTTGCAGTAGAAGGGCTCCTTGGCGGTGGGTTTCGAAGATCGCTGCAGCCACGATTTTGTGCATGGGCACCATGCGAGGGTTTGCTCGATAGCCGTTGACGAAATGGTCCATCAGCAAGTCGAGCTCGTCGAGAGTTGGTCGACGGGTCCGTTGCGCTGATTTCGTCACGATCTTCTGATGTTGAAGGGTGCGCATCGCCTCCTCGAACTCTGCTTGCGGCATGGTGACCCCACAGATCGGCCCACCAAAGCGGATAAGCGTGCCCAACGTCACCATGTAGCCGTTGACCGTTTGAGGTTTGCGGGGCTTGAAGGTGTCGTGTGATGGCGTGTCCTTGTTCGGATCAGAAGGTCGAGCTTGAAGCCCTGAAAGAAGCTCCATTGCGAGTTTCACAAAATCCCGCGCCGCAAGATCCTCTATGGCAGACGCGCCGAAATCCAATCGTTGAAAATAGCTCAGCATTTGAGACTTTGATTTCCCAAAACCTTCAGGGGAGGCGTCGATGTAATCGCTTATGCAATCGGCAACGCTTTTGCGTGCCTTCGCGTTTACGGCGCGCGACAATCCCCCTGGCTTTTTCAATGCGGCTTCACGACGCTTTAGCCAGTTTTTCGCGGCCTGTTCCGAGGTAAATGTCTCGACCAAATTGAGGATGACCTTGCCTTTTTGCTTCTTGCGGATCTGGGCAGTGAAGCTCGACTTGCCATTGGTCTTGAGGCGCTCTGTGATAGTTCCCCTGGGAGTTCCTTTCAGTCACGGGTTTTCCATGGCTGCGACATCTGATCGTTCGGTTTTTTCGGAAGCGGGTTTGATTGGGTTTGAAACCCAAACCGGGGGCGATCGGGCTGAATGGGGGAAAACCGATGGGATAGGGTGGTTGCCCGGCAGCGCATGATTTGGAGTGCTGGAACTCAGGCGAAAAAAAGTGCTACACGGCGCCGTCGGTGCTACATTCTGTAGCACTGCACTCAAAAACGGGGCTAAATCGGGCCGAAACGGGGAAAACGCGCAAAATGGCGAATCCAAAAAAACAAGAAAAAACAGGGTTTTCTGATGTTCGGCGGGCTGCGCGCCTTTCCGTTGCCCCCATGATGGAATGGACCGATCGACATTGCCGGTATCTGCATCGGCTGCTGAGCCATCAATCGCTGCTTTATACGGAAATGGTGACGGCGCCTGCATTGGTGCGCGGGGGCGCCTTGCATCTGCTGGATCACAACGTGGAAGAGCATCCCGTGGCCCTGCAGCTTGGTGGTTCGGATCCGGTTGAATTGGCGCAGGCTGCGTTGCTCGGTGGTGAAGCTGGCTATGATGAAATCAACCTCAACTGCGGCTGCCCCAGTGACCGGGTGCAATCAGGGGCCTTTGGGGCCATTTTGATGCAGAGCCCCGATCTGGTGGCAGATTGTGTTGCCGAGATGCGCGCCAAGGTGGCCGTGGAGATCACGGTGAAATGCCGCATTGGCGTGGATGAGCAGGAGCCACGCGATATCTTGCCTGTGTTTTTGGAAAAAATTCGCGCTGCCGGGTGCCAACGTGTGACCATCCATGCCCGCAAGGCCTGGCTCAAAGGTCTGTCACCAAAGGAAAACCGCGATATCCCGCCGCTGGATTATGATTTGGTGCATGAGATGAAGCGCGCCTATCCCGATATGCATATCTCAATCAATGGCGGCATTGATACTTTGGATGCGGCTGTCACGCAATTGGAGCAAGGGCTGGACGGGGTCATGGTGGGGCGTGCCGCCTATCATCAGCCGACTGATATTCTGGCTGCGGCGGATGCGCGGATCTTTGGTTCCGGGGAGGTGCGCGATCCCTTTGAGGTGGTGATGCAGATGCTGCCCTATATTGAGGCCCAGATGGGGCAGGGCGCGCGGTTGCATCAGATCACCCGGCATATGCTGGGGCTTTTTGCCGGTCGTCCCGGTGCGCGGGCCTGGCGGCGCATGCTGTCGGAGGGGGCAAGCCGCCCGGGATCAGGTCCTGAACTGGTGCAACAGGCTCTGGGTCAGCTTGTGCGTGAGCCAATTGCGGTGTGATGCACAAAGACGTGATCTATCGCGAACGCCGCTTGCCGGGTAGGGTTTGCCGCAGCTGCTGTAGCTAGGGTCTCTGCGCGACGGGTATAAGCCAAATCTGAAGGCTTTGTCGCTTTCTCGTGCAAATGGTGGAGGCTGCGATGACGCAGTGGCAGGAGTTTTTGAAACGCGGCTGGACCCGGTTTGACCATGACAGCGCCTTGGCGGAGTGGGCAGCCTATGCGCGGCCACTGGCCCAAAAGGCGGCGCAGGATCCGATCCATGCGGAGTGGCTCGATTGTGAGGGCACCTGGTTCATTGGCGTTGACGCCTTAGACAATGATCTGCGCGGAACCCTGCCGGGAGGTCCAGCTTTGCGCGGTGCGCCCTTGGATTTCATTGCGCAGCATTTTGGTGGCATCGCGGATTTGCATAAGGCTCAGGTTTCCGTGGTCTATCCCGGCTACCCACGTCCGCGCTTCGGCGAAAATGAGGCCGCTTTCCGCTAC
Organism: Pseudophaeobacter sp. EL27; assembly: GCF_900313025.1. Lineage (GTDB taxonomy): Bacteria > Pseudomonadota > Alphaproteobacteria > Rhodobacterales > Rhodobacteraceae > Pseudophaeobacter. The sequence continues at coordinate 63,706 of NZ_OMPQ01000013.1, read as the reverse complement.
CGGTCCCGTCGCGATGCGGCCCATGTTGATGGGGTAAAGATGTTTGGTACCACCCGCAATCGCCGGGTCGAAGAGCCACATGCCTGGGTGCTGGGCATTCCGCTCAACCCAAGCCCGGCTGAGGCCGCCCCCCTAGTGATCTGGGAGGGCAGTCACGAGGTGATGCGTCGCGGTTTTGCTGCGGCCTTTCATGGACATGCGCCTGAGACCTGGCATCAGGTTGACGTGACCGAGGCCTATAAGACAGCGCGTGCCGAGGTGTTTGAAACCTGTGCAAAGGTCGCCGTTCATGCGCGGCCCGGTGAGGCCTATCTGATGCATAGGCTCTGCCTGCACGGTGTCGCTGCTTGGGAGAAGACACCAGGGGCTGATGCAACGGGGCAGGGGCGCGCCATCGCCTATTTCCGCCCTGATCTGATTGGCGGGGTGTCTGCCTGGATCAATGAGGCCTAGCGGGGGTGATCAGCGTTTGAGCCGGGCGGAGCGACCACCGCGTCGTTTGGTCAGGTTGCCTGCGCGGCCCGGCAGGTCTGCCATGACATCAGCGCGTTCCGCGTTGCTCATCTTTGACCAGCTGGTGATCTCATCAATCGAGCGATAGCAGCCAGTGCAGATGCGGGCCTCGGGGTGGACCACGCATATGTTGATGCAGGGAGATTGGATCTCATCCCGCTGCCAAACCTCTTTGCCGTCGCTCTTAGTCATTCTTCAGGTGCCTCATACGGTCAAGTGCTCCCTGCAGGATATAGGAAGCCGCCACATGATCGATAACCTCTGCGCGACGTTTGCGTGACGTATCTGCCTCTAATAGCGCTCTTTCAGCGGCCACGGTGCTGAGACGTTCGTCCCAAAACCCGATAGGCAGCTCTGTCAGGCGGGACAGGTTGCGGGCAAAGGCGCGGGTTTTCTGACAGCGCGGCCCCTCGGAGCCGTCCATATTGCGCGGCAGCCCAAGCACCAGCCCGCCGACCTCGCGCTTCTTGACGATCTCAAACAGATGTTCGGCATCCAGCGTGAATTTCTTGCGCCGGATGGTTTCCAGCGGAGTCGCAACCGTCCCCATTCGGTCCGAGATCGCAACGCCAACGGTTTTGTCGCCAAAGTCCAGACCCGCAAGCGCGGTAAAGCCGGGGGCTGCTTTTGCGAATTCCTCGAAATCTTCATAGATCATGGCGTTAACCCTGCCTGTTTTGCAGCGGCTTCAAGACCCGCCAGAGCCTCTGCATCTGTCGAGAAACGGGTTTTGGCCTCGGTATAGATGGCCTGGGCCCGGTCCCGTTCACCCAGAACGCCCAGAGCACCAATCAGCTGTGCCCATTCCGGCGCCGAGCCGCCTTCGGTGGCCAGGCGATCGGACAGGCGTGAGACCATGCCCCGGATCATTTCCTGGCGCTCATCGACAGTCAATTCCTGCGCTGCCGACAGGTCTTCGGCGCTGGGACCGGCAAGGGCAGGAGCGGCGGCGCCTGGGGCCGCAGGCGGGGCAATGGGGGTGTAATCGACGCCAGCGCGGAAGGCCATTTCTGCGATCTGCGCCTCGATGCCGTTGATCCAGGGCGCACCTTTGGGCCCCTGACGCAGGGTATCAGCCCAGACCTTGAAGGCAATGTCGGGACGGTTGAGTTGCCCCTGCAGCAAACCGTAGTAATACCGGGCGGGACCATTGCGGGGATCCAGCGTGAGGGTGCCATCCAGCAGTTCTTCGGCCTCGGGGGAGACATATCCGCCAGCGGCCATGATCATCAGTTCTGCCTGCTCACCGAAATCCTGAGCCACTATATCGCCGCTCATGATGCGGATGTAATTCTCTTTTGCCTGATAGGCGGCGACAAAATTGCCGAGGTTAGCCTCGTGCTGTGCCAAAAGCGCCTGACCCTGGGCGTCATCAGGTCGCTCCCCTGCGGTTTGGCGCAGTTGCGCCACCAGCTCTTCGTAGCCGGGCTCCAGATCAGGGCTGGGCAAAGCTGGAACTTTGCTCTCGGCCTCGGCCTGATTGGGGCGGGACTGAGCATACTGGTCTGCAGCCTCGATGCGCGAGGCAAGTCCCATATCGACATAACCAGGTGCGCCAAGCACGGCATAGGTTGCTAGAGTACCACCGATCAGCAGGGCTGCGGTTAGCAAGACCGTCAGGCGGCTAAACCCTTTGGGCTGGGTGTTGCCAGTGCTTTGCTTTTGCAACTGGGCGTCAGCGGCCAGAATGCGGCGCGAGATCTCGGTGCGCACACGCTGGGCATCGGATTCATTGATCACACCGCGCAGCAGATCCTTGTCGACATCGCTCAATTGCTGGCGATAGACCCGCAGATCATAGGCGGCTGGGGGCTCTCCGACGCTGTGGGCGCGCAACAGGACAAGCCCCAACAGGGTGGTCATTGCCAGAGCCACAAAGGAAATCAGGATCCAGAATACCATAGTTACGCAGCCTCATAGGTCTCATGTCTTGGGCAGGGTCGCCACTAGACCCCATCTATAGATGCGAGACACAGGAAAAAAGACCTAACTGGATGGCTGCGCGCTCCTGTCCCGCCAGGGCCTGATTGGCCGCATGTCGCAAGAGTGCAAAAATGCGACGATAAACGGCACCGCTTGCAGGTGCCTCTAAGGCATCTTGTAAACAGTCTCGAACCAATCGGATTCGCCCATGAAACGCTATTCAGCCTTTGCTGTCGCGCGGGAAGCCCTGCGCTATCATACCGGATGGGAGCGCGCATGGCGCTCGCCGGAACCGAAACGCCATTACGATGTGATCATCGTGGGGGCTGGCGGCCATGGTCTGGCCACCGCCTATTACCTTGGCAAGAATTACGGCATTACCAATGTCGCGATTATCGAAAAAGGCTGGTTGGGCGGCGGTAATACCGGTCGTAACACCACCATTATTCGCTCGAACTATCTGCAGGATCCTTCGGCTGCGATCTATGAAAAGGCCCGCAGCCTCTATGAGACCATGTCTCAGGATCTGAACTACAACGTGATGTTCAGCCCCCGTGGCGTCATCATGCTGGCGCAGACCGAGCATGAGATCCGCGGCTACAAGCGGACCGCCCATGCCAATGCTTTGCAGGGTGTGCAGACCGAATGGATCAGCCCCGAGCGGGTGAAAGAGATCGTGCCGATCATCAACCTGCATGGTCCGCGCTACCCTGTCTTGGGCGGGTTGTGGCAGGAACGCGGCGGCACCGCCCGTCACGATGCCGTGGCCTGGGGTTACGCGCGTGCCTGTTCCGACATGGGCATGGACATCATCCAGAAATGCGAAGTCACCGGTGTGCGGGTTGAAAACGGCCGCGTTGCGGGTGTTGAGACCTCCAAAGGTCCGATTGATTGCGACAAGATGGGTATGTTGGTTGCAGGCAATGCCTCGCATCTGTCTGAAATGGCTGGCTTCCGCCTGCCAATGGAATCTGTGGCGCTGCAGGCGCTGGTGTCAGAGCCGATCAAACCCTGCATGGATGTGGTGGTGATGGCCAATACCGTACACGGCTATATGTCCCAATCTGACAAGGGCGAGATGGTGATTGGTGGCGGCACGGATGCGGCCAACAACTACACCCAGCGTGGCTCTTTCCATCATATCGAGGAAACCGTGCGCGCACTGGTTGAGACCTTCCCTATGGTCAGCCGCCTGAAGATGCTGCGCCAGTGGGGCGGTATTGTGGATGTGACCGGTGACCGCTCGCCGCTGATCTCCAAGACGCCTGTGGGCAACTGCTTTATCAACTGTGGTTGGGGCACCGGTGGCTTTAAGTCGATCCCGGGATCCGGCTGGGCCATGGCAGAGCTGATGGCCACAGGCCATTCGCCGCTGACCGAAGAGTTCACGATCGATCGCTTCAAAGAAGGCAAGTTCATCGACGAGAGCGTCGCCGCTGGTGTGGCGCACTAACGCCGCAAAATTCAACATTACGGAGCAAGCACCATGCTGATCCTTGAATGCCCCTATTGCGGCGTCAAAGCCGAAGAAACTGAACTCTCCGCTGGTGGCGAAGCGCATCTGAAGCGCTATGGCCCTGGTTCAAATGATGACGAGTTTCATGATTATCTGTTCATGCGCGAAAACCCCAAGGGTGTGCATTTTGAACGCTGGCGCCATGCCAATGGCTGCGGCAAGTGGTTCCATGCCGCGCGCTGCACCATGACTATGGAGGTCTTTGGCACCTACTCGGCGCAGACCTATGAACCGCCGCAGGAGATCAAGGACAAGATCACCGCAAAACGCCCCGGTTGGAGCTGGCGCGAGTATTCGGATGCTTCCGAATGATCCGCCTCCCTGAAATCTTCGCCTTTACTTTGAAAGGTCTGAGCACATGAGCACGCGTCTCGCCAAACAGGGCCGGCTGATTGACCGGTCCAAAAAGATCGACTTTACCTTCAACGGCAAACGCATGCAGGGCTATGCCGGTGATAGCCTGGCCTCGGCGCTGCTGGCCAATGATCAGGTGATGATGGGCCGGTCGTTCAAATACCACCGCCCGCGTGGCGTTGTTGCTGCGGGTTCGGAAGAGCCCAATGCGCTGATGCAGCTGGGCACCGGGGATCGTTACGAGCCCAACCAGCGCGCCACCACAACCGAGCTGTTTTCGGGGCTGTCGGCGGCTTCGCAGAACCACTGGCCCAGCCTGGAATTCGACGTCTTGTCGATCAACAACAAGCTGTCGCGCTTTCTGACGGCTGGTTTCTACTACAAGATGTTCATCCACCCACGGCCGCTGTGGAAGCACGTCTATGAACCCATCATCCGCAAATCGGCAGGTCTGGGCGCCGCCCCTGAGGCAGAGCTGAAAGACCCCGACACCTATGAACACTTCTACTTCTTTGCCGATGTGGTTGTTGTTGGTGGCGGTGTTGCTGGTCTGCAATCCGCCAAGGCGGCTGCGGCAAGCGGTGCCAAGGTGCTGGTTCTGGAGCAGAACAATCATTGGGGCGGTCGTGCGCCCGTCGATGGCGGCACAATTGACGGCGAAGCACCTGAGGTCTGGATTGAAAAGACCCTGGAAGAGCTGCGCGGCATGAAAAACGTCACGCTGCGTGATCGCTGCATGAGCTCAGGCGTCTATGACCACGGCTATGTGCTGGGCTATGAGCGTCTGACCGACCACGTCCCCGGACAGGGTGGTCCGCGCCACCGGTTGTGGCGGATCCGTGCCAAACAGATCGTCACCGCTACCGGAGCCATTGAGCGTCCGCTGTCCTTTGCTGGCAATGATGTGCCGGGCGTAATGCTGGCGGCCTCGATGCGTGACTATGTGGTGAACTGGGGCGTGAACCCTGGCCAAAAGGTCGTGGTTGCCACCAATAATGACGATGCCTATCGCACAGCGCTGTGCCTGCATGAGGCGGGCGTCGAAGTGGTGCGCGTCGTTGATGCCCGCGAAACCGGCGGCGGTGCTCTGATGGAGGCCGTGCGCGAAAAAGGTATCCGGGTTGAGCTCGGCCGCGCCATTGCCAAGGTCAAGGATGGCCCGCGTGTCACCAAAGTGGCGATCTGTGCGCAGAATGGCGAAGGTGGTGCACGTGAAGAGGTCGAAGCCGATGCGGTTGCCATGTCTGGTGGCTGGTCCCCGGTGGTGCACCTGTGGTCGCACTGCGGTGGCAAGCTGAACTGGGACAAGGAAAACGCCTTCTTCCGCCCTGACCCCGCGCGCCCACCACTGGGCGATAATGGCGCAGGCTTTGTGATTGCCAGTGGCTCGGCCAATGGCAACCTGGGGCTGGCTGCGGTGCTGGAAGATGCTGCCGCCGCTGGTGCGCAGGCCTCCGAGGCTGCTGGCTTCCCTGCCAAAACCACACAGGCCCCAAAAGGTGTTTCCGAAGACGAGAGCCTGATGGAACCTGTTTGGCTGATGCCTGCCAAGGCAGATATCAAGCTGCGGATGAAGACCTGGCTCGATTATCAGAACGACGTCAAAGTCTCTGACGTGCAGCTGGCGGCCCGCGAAGGCTATGAAAGCGTTGAGCATACCAAGCGCTATACCACGCTGGGCATGGCGACCGATCAGGGCAAGCTCAGCAACATCAACGGTCTGGCGATCCTTGCTGACAGTCTGAACTCGGAAATCCCGCAGGTCGGCACCACCACCTTCCGTCCACCCTACCACCCCATTTCCATGGGGGCGATTGGCGGCGAGGCCCGTGGTGAGATCTTCCAGCCGGTACGCAAGACACCGATCTATGACTGGAATGACGCCAATGGCGCGGATTGGGAGCCGGTTGGCCAGTGGCGCCGTCCCTTTGCCTATACCCGCAGCGGCGAAAGCCGTCATGACGCGGTGAACCGCGAGGTCAAGAACACCCGCGAGAACCTCGGGCTGCTGGATGCCTCGACCCTGGGTAAGCTGATCGTCAAAGGCCCGGATGCAGGTAAATTCCTCGACATGATGTATACCAACATGATGTCGAACCTGAAGATTGGCAAATGCCGATACGGCTTGATGTGTTCCGAGAACGGCTTCCTGTCTGATGACGGCGTTGTTGCCCGCATCGATGAAGACACCTGGCTGTGCCACACCACCACTGGCGGTGCCGAAAGCATCCATGGTCACATGGAAGAATGGCTGCAGACCGAATGGTGGGACTGGAAAGTCTATGTCGCCAATGTGACCGAGCAATATGCGCAGGTGGCGGTTGTTGGCCCCAAGGCCCGCAAGGTGCTGGAAAAGCTCAACAACAAAGCCGGTGGCGGCATGGACCTCAGCAAGGACGCGCTGCCCTTCATGGAATGGCGTGATGGTCAGATCGGCGGCTTCAATGCGCGCGCCTATCGGATCTCCTTCTCGGGTGAGCTGTCCTACGAGATCGCAGTTGCGGCCTCCGAAGGTCAGGCTTTCTGGGACGCGCTGATGGAAGCGGGCAAGGAATTCAATGTCATGCCCTATGGCACTGAAACTCTGCACATTCTGCGGGCCGAAAAAGGTTTCATCATGATTGGTGATGAAACCGACGGTACCGTGATCCCGCAGGATCTCAACCTGCAGTGGGCCCTGTCCAAGAAGAAAGAGGACTACCTTGGCAAACGCGCCCATCTGCGCTCGCATATGGCCGATCCCGACCGCTGGAAACTGGTTGGTCTGGAAACCGTCGATGGGTCAGTACTGCCCGATGGCGCCTATGCGCGTGGCAATGGCATCAATGCCAATGGCCAGCAGAACGTGATCGGCCGGGTGACCTCGACCTATTACTCCGCCACGCTGGGCCGTGGCATTGCCATGGGGCTGGTCAAACACGGACCAAAACGCATGGGCGAGGTGATCGAGTTCCCCGGAACCGATGGCAAGATCTACCAAGCCAAGATCGTCGACCCGGTCTTCTATGACAAGGAAGGGGAGAAGCAGAATGTCTAATCCTGTCACCGCAACCAATGGCGCCGAGTTCACCGGCATCGCAACCGTCAAGGACGCTGGTCTGCAGGGGATGATCACCTTGCGCGGCGATCTTTCCTCATCTGTTCTGGGGGCTGCCGTCAAGGCGGCCACCGGCGCCGAGGTGCCCGCGCAGGGCAAGGTCTCGGTGGTTGAGAGCGGCGCTGCGGCCTGGATGTCCCCGGATGAGCTGCTGCTGCTGGTCCCCTACGGCGAAGCTGTGGCCAAAACTGCCGCGCTGGCCGAGGCCCTGTCGGGTGAACATGCGCTTGCGGCCAATGTGTCCGACGCACGGTCCTACTTCAGCATCTCGGGCGCAGGTGCGCGCGAGACACTGGCCAAGATCGCTCCGGTGGATCTGTCACCCGAAGCCTTTGCTGCAGGTGACTTCCGTCGCAGCCGGACGGCACAGGTGGCAGCGGCTTTCTGGATGGAAGAAGACGGCAGCTTCCGCTTGGTCTGCTTCCGCTCGGTTGGCGCCTATATGTTCAATCTCTTGTCGAATGCCGCCCATCCACAATCCTCTGTGGACGTTTACTGAGGGGCGCATTCCTTTTAAGGTTGAATTGTCAAAACTGTGAAACTAGGGTGCCCTCAAAGCAATTTTGAGGGCATTTTTTCGTTTGCCATTTGTGTTTTTGCATTTGTTGAAGCTGTAACAGATTGGACGAGTAGAGCAGTGACGGGTTTTGATTTTGCGATTTTGTAGACTAGTGCCACTGGTCGCCATGACGGGGATGTGTTTTGGTTTTCACGCGCTGCCTGCCATGGCAAAAGACACCCAAATTCGATGTGAGATGACCGATTTGGCTCAGGGAAGGCGGATCGTCGCACCGCTCAAACAGCACCCTTGGACCTTGGATATTTTTCTGAACGAAGCACGAAACACCGTGCGCGTGCAGGGGCCTTTGACGCGGACCATTTCCAAAAATCCAATTGTCGCAGTTGTGACCTCTGAGGAGGGTAACAAGGTCAAATTTCGTTGGACTATGCCCGGCCTTCGAGCGGTGGAGCGCGGAATGTCCGGGTTTTACAAATTTCAGGCTTCGTTGGACCTGACATTGAATAAGGTTTTTCTGAGGGTTGGTGATGACCGACCTCATGGAACTGCGCCTGCCTTTGTGACTGGTAAGTGCGGGAAAATTTGAGAGAAAAATGAAAGAGCAGGGGTGTAGAATGAAACAGCTCAGAAACCTGGGCCTTGCCCTGGTTGCAGGCCTTTGCCTTGGCACCCAAACGCAGGCCGCGGAACGCTTCATGTGTGAATTGGCCGCGCATACGAGATTTGGCCTGGTGCCGCCAAAGGTGCTTATCCAGTTTGGCAAAAACCGCGGGTCCGTTCTGGCCTATGATGGGCATATTCACGAGGTCTATGGCAAGCCAATTGCCGCTGTGTTGGAGGAGGTCGGGGCTTCTCGCTACACAATTTCCTGGGGGATTGAAAACCTGCCGGTGAATGGCAATACCACTGCCAGTTCACAGAGTATTCTGCGGCTGAACCTCAATGAGATGACAGCAACGTTCACAGGCTACCTGGGTGGATATGCCAATCACGCGCGTGGAAGTGGAAAATGTCGACCGGTTTCCTAGAAGGAGAGTCACTTGCCTCTATTCCAGCGAAATTGCGAGCGTCACCTGTATCGTGAAAGGATGTAATTTTTCCTCTTATCAGGCAGTTGCCGCAACGTTCACCCCTGACGAATTTGATTATTGTTAAATTCAATCTTTAGTAGTATTTGATATTATCGAAACACATTGGCGAAAAATGGGTGTCTTGAGGATCTGATGGTGAATTACGTAAACAGTTTGTTGTTTTCGACGATCTTCCTGTTTGGCAGCAGCGCTGTTGCGGCAGATAGTTTTATCTGTACCCTAAGGCCCGTGACCAAAGCCGGATGGATACCAGAACGGGTAGCGGTGCAATTTAAGGGAAACCGCGAGACCGTCTCGATTCGGATATCTGAGGACAGCTGGCCAGTGCCTGTGGTTCTGAAACAGCGCAGCAGTCATTCCTACCTGTTGGATTGGACCCCTAGCCGCGCCCTGGCCGCAAAAGCCACAGAACTGAGCAATGATCGCTACAGGGCTGTTTTGAATCTGGGCAATTTGAAAGTCTCGCTCCAGGTTCTGTCAGAGAGTTTTCCCGGCGTACGGTCTCCACGCGGCGCAGGAACCTGTACCAAGGTTGGGGGCACGTGAATAAACCAACTGAAAATTCAGGGCTAACTGATTGGGATGAAAACGAAGATTTGAGAAACATGAAGTGAATGAACACCAAAAGGATATCACGTGAAGGCACTTCTTTCAGCAGCTCTGGTCTTGGCTGTATTCGGCTCAGTGGTTCAGGCCGCACAGGAGGCGAAATTTGACTATGATTGCCGTATCGAAGCGAAGCGGACGGGGGGCTGGACCCCCTATGGTATAAAGTTCTCCATTAACGAGGAAGACGGGACGGTTCTGGTTGACCATGGGATGGAGACGCCTGGGGAAGAGGGGCCTGTGACGGTCAAGCTCAAACGCAGAGATAACGAGACCCTGCGCTTCAAGTGGAGGATTGGGCTGCGCACCACGGAAGGGACCATCATGTCGATTGGCTACAGAGTAGATTTCAAGCCTGAAACAAAAGCAGGGCAGATGTGGGTCGCAATCCCTTCAGGTGGGGCGCGGGACGGCCCTGGAACCCTATTTTGCAAATAGCCTGACTAATGGCACTTGCTGTCAACTATTTGTCACTGAACAAGAATGTCGGGAATCGGGTTAAGGCGCGCTCTTGTGTGAGGGTATCAAACCCCGATGCCTGGCCATTGTCCTCTAGGCAGGTGCTGTAGAAGGACAGGCTGTCGGCGAGTTCTTGCATCCGCTGCTTGCGGATCTGCGGATCTAGGAACGGTGCATGAGTGGAGAGATAGAGGGCAGGGCGGTGTTCTTTCAGCCAGGGGATCAGGCTGGGAAGCACGTCGAACTCTGCCCCCTCAATATCCATTTTGACCAGGGAGACACGGCTCAGATCCGCTGATTTGGCAAAATCCTCCCAGCCCAGGGTGATCACATCAGAGCCATGCTCCCCATCGTTGAGCAGGCTGGTCATACTGTCGCCGGCCTCGCCGCCAAAGGAGGCCATGCGGGCGATGCCGACCCCCTGGCTCAGCGCCGCTGAAAAGGCAGAGACATTCTGTACCGCGTTGAGTTCAAGGTTCCAGGCGAGGTAGCGAAAAGCAACCGGATCTGGCTCAAAACAATAGACCCGCCGGGCCAGGCTGGCGCCGTATAACACGGTGGGGCCAATCCAGGCCCCAATGTCGAGATAGTCGTGATCCGCGTCCAGATGTTCGTCCAGCACCGCAAAGGTCTCGGGCTCCCAGGTTCCCGCAGAGGCCTTGCGCCAGAATTTGGAGTGATAGGGGTCGAGGCGAAAGGGAATGCTGTTGAGAGAGCCCGCATAATGGCCTCGGGCGCGGTAAAACATTTTGCGCGCGGCGATCCAAGTCTCTGCGATCATCTCAAATTCCCTCACTTTTGCACATAAGACATGCGCGGTTTTATTGTCTTGGTACTTGACCTGCTGCCCCCCGCGCCGCATGTATCTGCACAGGAACGCAACACTAATTTGACAGGGGTCCATCATGGCTTTTGAACTTCCCGATCTTCCTTATGCACATGACGCGCTGGCAGCCAAGGGCATGTCCGCAGAAACTCTGGAATACCACCACGACCTGCACCACAAAGCCTATGTCGACAACGGCAACAAGCTGATCGCCGGCACCGAGTGGGACGGCAAGTCGCTGGAAGAGATCATCAAAGGCACCTATGACGCCTCCTCTGTGGCGCAGAACGGTATCTTCAACAACATCTCCCAGCTGTGGAACCACAACCAGTTCTGGGAAATGATGGGCCCTGGCGCATCCGCCATGCCTGGTGATCTGGAAAAAGCACTGGTTGAGAGCTTTGGCTCGGTTGACGAATTCAAATCGCAGTTTTCTGCCGCTGGCGCTGGCCAGTTTGGCTCTGGCTGGGCCTGGCTGGTGAAAAACGCTGACGGCTCGCTGGCCGTGACCAAGACCGAAAACGGTGTAAACCCACTGTGCTTTAACCAGACCGCGCTGTTGGGCTGCGACGTATGGGAGCACTCCTACTACATCGATTTCCGCAACAAACGCCCAGCCTACCTGTCGAACTTCCTCGACAACCTGGTGAACTGGGAAAACGTTGCATCGCGTCTGGGCTAACCCTCTCCAGATTTGCAATCCTTTTGACAACGCCCGGCCCGATGGCCGGGCGTTGTTGGTTTTAGAAACAAAAAGGTGCGGGATGAGAACAGGTGCTTTGATTGGCTTCAGTGATGACTGAGGGCACCAAGGGCGTTATTGCCATGATTGTTACCTGCACGATCTGGGGGCTCTCGGGGATTTTTTACAAGCTACTGGCGCATATCCCGCCGGAGCAAGTCCTCTCTCATCGGATCCTTTGGTCCGGGGTGTTCTTTGCCTGTATCCTGGCTGTGCAGGGGCGGGTGGATCAGCTGGTGGCAGCTCTCACCCAGTGGCGGCGGGTGCGGGTCCTGATGCTGGCCACGGCGATGATCTCGCTGAACTGGTTCATATTCATCACTTCGGTTCAGATTGAACGCGCGACTGAGTCCTCTCTGGGTTACTATATCTTCCCGCTGGTAAGCGTGGTTTTGGGGCGGGTGTTCTTTGGCGAGCATTTGAGCCGAGCCCAGGGCTTGGCGATTGGTCTTGCCACCTTCGCCGTTGCCCTGCTGACCTATGGTCTGGGTGTTGCGCCCTGGATTGCCCTGGTGCTCGGCTTTAGTTTTGCCATTTATGGTGTGGTCAAGAAGGGGCTGGATATTGGTCCGGTGGTCTCTGTCACCGCCGAAGTCTGGTTGCTGTTTCCCATTGCAATTCTGGTGATCTTACTGACCGGTGGTGGTGGGATCCAGGGCAGCTGGCGGGATGCCGGGCTTTTGATGCTGTCAGGACCACTGACAGGCGCGCCCTTGATCCTGTTCAGCTATGCCGCGCGGCGTGTGGCACTGGGCAGTATTGGCGTGTTGCAATACATTAATCCAACACTACAAGCGCTTGTGGCAACAGTGGTTTTTGGGGAACTGTTCACCCCTTGGCATGGCGCGGCCTTTGGTTTGATCTGGGGGGCAGTGATTATTTTTTCGCTCAGTGCTTTGCAAAAATCACATCAAGAGACAAGAGACGCTCAAGCTGTAAAGACGCCCGAAAGATCTTAAATAAAGTTTCGTTAGTTTTCAAAACCATGAAGCCCAACCGGAAATGGCAGGGCTTTTGGAGGTGGAAATAAGTTGCTGTGTGGGGGGACTTCAACCAAGAATTGTAAGATCTGCTTTTGATTGAGGGATTCTTATGCGTTTCACTTTTGGTTTGATTTTGCTTTTTGCTTTGGCGTCCTGCTCGTTGATCGAACGCGAGGTGGGGTATCCTGGGGGTAATCTGGGCTATCTGGCAGACCGCAACACATTATTTGCCAAGGGTCAGGAACAGCGCGTAAATCGCTACTTGGTTAGCCTGGCACTGATTGCGCCGCTGGTCGCTGAAACCGCCCGTACCGGCACCGAGGCAAAGCTATCATCTTCTGCAATAGAGCTTTTGTATGGGAACATCGCCAAATTGAAAGCGGCGGCTTCCTTGTGCAAGTTCCCTACCAAGCCAGTTTCTGGCGACCCCAAACCTGATGAGGTCACTATAGATTGCACTGCGAACACTGTGAAAGATAATGCAAATACGGCTCTGAATTTTGAATCCCTGTCTTTTGAAGTGGCAAACTCTCTGGGGGATGCTTTGAAACAGGCTTTTGACAATCTTGAGATCAAGGCAAATGTAAAACGTATTATTGCCCTGGATCCTTCTGAGATACTGCGGGCAGTGCTGGGGGCGCGCAGGCTTATACCAATCTTGATGGATTATCTTGCCACCTTCCGAGACGTTACAATCGTCTTTGGACAGTCAGTCGTGAGCTCATGCTCTAACAACGTAATCCCGGCTTGCAGCCCTGTAACCAAGAGCTTTGTTAACCTGATCAACCGGCCCGCAGACGAAAGTCTTGAGCAGGTGACGGCGCAAAGACCAATCCACGACATCTATTCCACTTCAAAAGCGGCCATTGCCGCTGGGCTCGATTGGAAGCTGGAGCAATGGCAGGTCGTGGCTCTGTTGCAAAATGTAAACAGGGCTTGCAGAAAGCTTGAGGCCATCGCAAAGGTGGATGATGAGAACTACACGGGCTGTTCGGTCGTATGGGACGATGTGCTTGTGAGAGGGGCGGCACCGAATGCAGAAGTCACCGTGAAGGCGGTCGATACCGCTAAGAACACTTTGCAAACAGTCAACGCGCTGATCGCAGCTCACGGTAATTAGTGACTCTTGCTTTGATACCGCGTTTTGCCTTTGAGAACTAAGTAGCCGGGTGTCTCGTGGTGTTCAGTGAATGCGCTTTGGTCGGTTAAGGTTTAGATCTCCAAGGCTAAAAGTACCTGCTCTGGTGTTTCGACCCAGGTCAGGAACTCGCCCAGCGAGGCATCGGCAAAACCCTGGGCCAACATGTGTTCCACCAGATCGCGCAGCTTGTCCCAGTAGCCTTCGACGTTCAGGATAACGATGGGTTTGGAATGCAGGCCCAGTTGCCGCCAGGTCAGGGCCTCAAACAGCTCATCCAGCGAGCCTGGCCCGCCGGGCAGCACTACCACTGCATCGGCGTTATAGAGCATGACCTTTTTGCGCTCATGCATGGTCTCGGTCACCACATAGGTGTTGAGATCCGATTTACCCACTTCCCGTTTCACCAGATGTTCCGGGATAACGCCAAAGGTTTCGCCGCCGGCCTGCTGGGTGGCGCGGGCCACCACGCCCATCAACCCCACATCACCAGCACCATAGACCAGTCGCAATCCGCGTGCTGCAAGCATCACGCCTAGGCTTTTGGCGGCGCTTTCATAGGCGGGCATTGCCCCAGACCGGGATCCGCAATACACACAGACGGATTTTATGCTCATGAGAGGGCCTTTCACTGGGATTTCAAGGAGAAGAACAAAAGCTGTTTTGACCCTTGATAGCGTGATTGATAGGCTGCCTCAACCAGGTGCATGGCGGGGTTTCAACGGGAAACCCGTCTGGCGCTGAAGGAAGGGAAAAGATGGCTGGGACAGGTGTAGCAGGTGGGCTGAGTGGTTTGGCTCTGGGGGGTGCTGTTGCGACGGTTGTCGTGGTTGGCGGGGCGACCATGGCTTGGCTCGGCGTTTTTGATGGAAACGAAAGCGACGCTGCGACGCGCGACGAGGTTTCAAATACCATTGCCATTTCCCCATCGGCCAATCCGCCAAAGGTGATCCAAGGCGTTTCGCAAGAACCCGACCCGGTAGAAAGCCAAGCCGAAGCAGTTGTGCAGGCCCAGCAAGAGGACACTCAGGTAGAGCCGCAACAAGAGACACCAAGTGCGAGCGCTTCGGAGCCGGAAGTCGCGGCAGACGCTACCAGTGACACGCCTGCAGTCGAGGCAGAGGCGGGCGAGATCGTTGCCGAGACGGCGCCTGCAGCGAGCCCGAGCGATGGTTCTGTCGATGACAGCGAGGCCGCTCAGGTCGCAGCGCTGGCGGTGCCGCAGGAAGAGGATACCGCGTCCGAGGCTCCCTTGTTTGATGCGCCCCTGCTTGATTTGGTGCGCGTTGGACCAACAGGCGAAACAGTCATTGCGGGCCGTGCAACAGCAGGGGTGTTGGTGGAGGTGCTGCTGGATGGCGAGGTGGTCGAGCAGGTTGAAGTTCCCGCTGGCGGAGATTTTGTGGCCTTCACCGATCTGTCCCCCAGTCGCCAGGCCCGGGTGATCTCTTTGCGGGCCAGCGCCGAAGGGCAGGTTCGTTTGTCAGACAGTAGTTTTATCGTCGCGCCTGCAACCCCCGTGGCGAGTTCTGCACAGCCTGAGGCAACGGATCTGGCGCAGGCGACCTCGGAGGTGGAAACTCCGAACACAGCTGAAACCTCAGCTTCAGAAGAGGTCGCAACCACTGAGGCGGGCAGTCCTGACGCAGAGAAATCCTCTGATGACACTGTGCAGCTCGCCAGTACTACCAGTGATGCCGCCGTTTCTATGCCCACAGAAGAGGTGATTGCTGAGGCAGAACCGCAAAGCAGCGATGCAGCTGAGATCGCGGGAGCACAGGTTTCTGAAACAGAGAGCGCCGCAGAGCTGACCACAGCGTCTGAAGCGGTGGCGGAAACACCACTGTCGAATGTGCCTGAAGGTGTCGCCTCGGTGGCACCAGAGACCACTGCGCCTGCTGCTGTGCTTGCCGCGCCGGAAACCACGCTTGTGGCAGATGCGACAACGGATTTGGCAGAACCGGAGGCGACCACGCCGGGCCAGGCTGAGGAGGTTACAGAACTCGAGACCAAACCGGCCCCCCAGCCCCAACCTGCGCAGGTTGCGGTTCTGCGTGCAGATGCCGAAGGGGTGACTTTGGTGCAGCCCATCGCGCAAAAACCTCAGGGCAAGGTGGTTCTGGACACCATCAGCTATTCGGACAGTGGCGAGGTGCAATTGGCGGGTCGTGCTGGCGCGGCCTCTAACGTACTGGTCTATCTCGACAATGCCCCTGCTGGGCAGTTTGCCGCTGCCGAAAATGGCAGCTGGGGCGGGCGCCTGGAGGCAGTGACCCCTGGTGTCTACACCCTGCGCCTGGATGAGGTAGACACCGCAGGCAAGGTGCTGAGCCGCTTGGAAACCCCGTTCAAACGGGAGGCCCCAGAGGTCTTGCAGCCCCCCGTCTCCGAAGGGGCAACAGGGGAGGCCGCACCATTGGTGCGGGCCGTGACCGTGCAGGAGGGGGATACGCTCTGGGCGATCTCGCAACAGCGATATGGCAGCGGCTATCTCTACGTGCGGGTCTTTGAGGCCAACAATTCCGCCATCCGCGACCCGGATCTGATCTACCCCGGCCAGGTCTTTACGCTTCCGGAATAACCTATGAACCATTACGGAAAACGCGCCTCACCGGGGCACGTTTTTTCCGCGGCTACTGGTGGTGGCACCAGCGGCACCCTATCTGTCATGCATTGAGCCAGGAAAGCGCCACAAATGCCCCCAGCCGAGACTTCTATTGCCAGTGACGAGCGTCGCTCTGGCCTGCGGACCCTGCGCCGGATGGGGCCCTATCTGTGGCCGAGCAAACATCTCTGGGTGAAACAGCGAGTGGTGCTGGCCATCGCGGTGCTGGTGCTGGCCAAGCTGATCGCGGTCTATACGCCAATGCTCTACAAAGGCGCGGTAGACAGCCTGGCGGCAGAGGGCGTTCCGCCGCTGGCGCTGGGGGCGGTTGGGCTGACCATCGCCTATGGTATGGCGCGGATCTTTACCACCGGGTTTCAACAGCTTCGGGATGTGATCTTTGCCCCGGTGGGTCAACGCGCCCTGCGCCATCTGGCGCTGGAGACCTTTACCCATATTCACCGCCTGTCGATGCGCTATCACATCACCCGCAAAACTGGGGGCCTGTCGCGGATCATTGAGCGGGGCGTCAAGGGCGTCGAGTTCCTGCTGCGGTTCATGCTGTTCTCAATCGGCCCATTGGTGCTGGAGCTGACCCTGGTGGCAATTGTCCTGACCGTGCTGTTTGACGCCTGGTATCTGGCGGCGGTTGTTGTGACCATCGGGCTCTATGTCTGGTTCACCTTTGCCATCACCGAATGGCGGGTGAAACTGCGCCGCGAGATGAACAAGCAGGACACTGATGCCAATCAAAAGGCCATCGACAGCCTGCTCAACTATGAGACCGTAAAGTACTTTGGCGCGGAAAAGCGCGAGGCAGAGCGTTATGACGGCGCCATGCGGGCCTATGCGCAGGCGGCCCTCAAAACCGCCTATTCCCTGGCCTTTTTGAACTTTGGTCAAAGCCTGTTCATCACCGCCGGGTTGGTGTCCGTGATGGTGATGGCGGCCATGGGGGTGCAGAATGGGGAGCTGACAGTTGGCGATTTTGTCATGGTCAACGCCTATATGATCCAGATTACCGTGCCGCTGAATTTTCTGGGCACGGTCTATCGCGAAATCCGCCAAAGCCTGGTGGATATGGGCGAGATGTTTGATCTGTTGGAGCAACCAGCCGATGTCTCTGACGCCAGCGATGCCAAGTCGCTGAAGGTCACTGGCGGGGAGATCCGGCTGAAGGATGTGCGCTTTGGCTATGACAGCGACCGCGAGATCCTCAAAGGGGTCGATCTGGTGGCGGGGGCGGGGCAAACGGTTGCCATTGTGGGCTCCACCGGATCGGGCAAATCCACCATCGGGCGGTTGTTGTTCCGCTTTTATGATGTCACCGGCGGGGCGCTGACCATTGATGGCCAGGATGTGCGCCAGGTCACACAGGAGAGCCTGCACGCCGCCATTGGCGTGGTGCCGCAGGACACGGTGCTTTTCAACGATACCATCCGCTACAACATCGCCTATGGCAAAGCAGGCGCCGATCAGGCCGCAGTGGAGCAGGCGGCACGGGATGCGCAGATCCATGATTTCATCACCAGCCTGCCAGAGGGCTATGACACTCAGGTCGGGGAACGTGGGCTGAAGCTTTCGGGCGGTGAAAAGCAGCGGGTGGGCATTGCCCGAACCCTGCTGAAGAATCCACCGATCCTGCTGCTGGACGAGGCCACCTCAGCGCTGGACACAGATACCGAGCAGGAGATCAAAGATGCGCTGGAACGCGCAGCTCAGGGGCGCACAGTGCTGACCATCGCACATCGTTTGTCCACTGTGGCCGAGGCCGATACCATCGTGGTGCTGGAGCAGGGCGAGGTGGTAGAGCAGGGCAGCCATGACGAGTTACTGGCTCGTGAGGGTCGCTATGCGCATCTGTGGCATCGTCAGCAAGCAGATGACCAGGCGGTTGCCTAAAAGAGGTTGGTAAGAAAATTAGGGCGGGTCGCAAGATCCGCCCACTGTTTTTGCACAGTCTAGAGTTCGACGCGGACCTCATGCATCCACAGCTTTGCCGGGCGTGACAGCATAAAGACCACCACATCGGCCAGATCATCAGGCTCGGTAAAAATGTGGTTGGGGACCTCTTCACCGGCCTTGGCAAACATGCCTGTGTTGGTGCCGCTTTGGTACAATGCGGCCACCCGTACGCCGGTTTCCGCCTCATCCTGTTTCAGCACATCGCTAAAGCCGCGCACCCCGTATTTGGTGGCTGTATAGACCGACTGACCGGCCTGGGCCACAACGCCGGATTTCGAGACCACGTTCAAAATGGCGGCTTCTTCTGCGGTGCGCAGGCTTGGCAAAAAGGCCTGGGTGAGTTGCATCAACCCGGTGAGGTTGGTTTGAACCGTCTCACTGAGCAGTGCAGGTGGAATTGTGTCCAGTGGCCCGGCCTTGTGCCAGATGCCGGCATTGTTGATCAGGATATCGATGCCGCCAAAATCCGCCAGGATCTGCGCTGCAATGGCAGCAATCGTCTGGGCATCCATCAGATCCATGGCATAGCTGCGCGCCTCTGTGGCGCCCTCGGACACAGCCGCTTTACAGACCAGGTTCAGCCTGGCTTCATCCCGGCCCAGAATGGCCAGACGGCAGCCCTCAGCCGCGAGTTTGAGGCAGATATGCTTGCCAATCCCATCGCTGCCACCGGTGACAACGACCACTTTGTTTTTGAGCTGCATTACACTGCCTTTTGTCCGCGCGAAGAATGACCAGAGAAAAGGGCAATCTATCCAGGCTTGCAACCCCGGACATTCGGGAACCAATGCTGACCTCGCTTTTTGGCGGCGGGGGTAAAGGTTTAAGCGGAGGGGCAAACTGCCCCTAAATCTGCAATAGTTTTACTGAGATTTAGGGGTAGGGTGTTTTGCACCGATCGCTGCGTTAGTGAACGGCTTGGCCGCGGTTTTCCGCAGGCGTGACTTTGCGTTGGTGCCATTTGGGGCTGCTGGATGTAGCAACGCTGCTCCCCTGCTGATGGGGAAGGCTCAAGGTTTGCTTTGCCCAGATCATGGCTGGAACGGCAGCCTGCGAGGTGAACTCTGCCTCATGCACAGAGAGGCTCAGATGAGCTGCGTCATGCTGTGCTGTAACTGTCATTTGATCGCCGGGTTGTGCCGCCTTGGGGTCATCAAGCAGAAAGGCCGTGCGTCCCCAATGGCCCTCTGATTGCAGGTTGTTATTGACCGAAACACCAGGTGCCAGCTCCATTTCGAAACTGACAAGCACCGCGTGAATCTTGCCAGGGGAGGCGCAGCTCAGCCCAGTTGTGATGCGTCCGGGATCTATGCTGGGATTGGCAAAGTCAAACTGGAACAGGTCAGTTGCAGCCCCCAAGGGACGCATGCTGCAGGCGGCAAAATCGCTTGGTGTGATCTGGGCTAGATTGGCGAGGCGGTTGAAGGCGCTAAGGTCAAAACCTTCTGCCTGTTGTGGCTGCCACTGATTCAGCAGTTGGGGGCTTTCGATCAGTTGCGCCTTCAGCACACCGCGCTCGGGGATCGCACGGGCATCGGGCTTGGCCAGCGCGGACATCGCATGGGTCAGTGTCGCAAGAGCGCCTTCGCCCAGCAATACGGTATCAACAATTTCTGACAGCACCAGATCCGCCGGTTCCGGAATATCCACGCCGACAACAATGTCATGGGACCATTTCTGCAGAACCGTGATGCGCTCGCTCAGCCCGTTGTCTTGGATAACCTGTCGGGCGGCCTGGGCGATCAGCGGCTGCTGTTCGCAGGTATAGACGTGTTTTGCCCCGGCGCGCGCCGCCAGCATCGCTGTCAGTCCCGCCCCGCAGCCGATGTCCAGCACGATATCTCCGGGTTTGACCTTGGCGGCGATGGCCTTGGCATAGGCTTGGTTGCGGGCTGTATCAGCCAGCATCGGGAAATGCCAACGCGGCACAAGCATCTGATGCAGCCGCTCCTGCAGCACCTGTGCTGCATGATGATGGGGATCGAGGGAAAGCGCCTGTGCCAAAAGCTGCGATGTTTTTAAACCGCCATCTGTCAGAGGTTCGGATTGGGCGCGCTGCACAAGGCCTTCTGCGGTGGCGTTTGGAACGGCTTGGCTCTGATCGGGCAGTGATGTTTTCAACAACTTTTAGATTTCCCTATTTGAAGCAAATGCTACTGATTGCATATTCACCATGGCTGTCTAAGAAATCGTAAAAGAATGCCCCCTCAGGGTCGGGAATGTTGGGGCAAAGAAAAAACGCTGTCAGAGGGTATCTGACAGCGTTTTCAAGATTTGTTTCGGGGCAGAGGCTGCTCCCGTAGGAGGTGGCGAGCTATTCTGCTGCGCGCAGGGTGCCGCTGCCACCGGGTTTTGCATCTGGTGTTTCACTGGCCTCGTGGCGCGCAGAATTCCCCATGGGATCCGCACCGATCAGATCATCCCAAAGGATTTCACTGGTGGGCAGCTTACGCGCCTTTTTGGCAAGACGCATGTCTCTGGCAATCCGGCTGGAGCGGCCACCGGTCACCCGGGCCAGCAGGCGTCCCATCCAGCTCATATAGGTTGAGAGCCAGACCCGGATCGCCAAGAGCGAGGGGGTCACCACCAGCGTCAGTACCGTGGCAATGCCAAGGCCAAAGACCACAGCCGTTGCCAGCTGTTTCCACCACAGCGCTGTTGGGCTGTCGATGGAATAACCACCGCCGATAAAGTCGAGGCTGATGCCAAACATCATCGGCGCAAGCCCGGCCATGGTGGTGACGGTGGTCAGCAGCACCGGGCGGATCCGGGCCTCGGCGGTGCGGATGATCGCCTCGATCCGCGGCATATGCTGGTTAAACTCCTGATAGGTGTCGATCAGAACAATATTGTTGTTCACCACAATCCCCGCCAGAGCCACAATACCGGTACCCGTCATGATGATCGAGAAGGGCTGCTGCATCACCATCATGCCGATCAGCACACCTGTGGTCGACAGGACCACCGCCAGCAGCACCAGCACCGAGTTGTAAAACGAGTTGAACTGCGCCAGCAGGATCACAAACATCAAGGCCAGCGCCCCGGCAAAGGCCTTGGAGAGGAAGGCGCCGGATTCGGCCTGTTCGTCTTGATCCCCGGTCCATTCCCAGGTCACCCGAGGGTCGAGTGGGCTGGTTTCGAGCCATTCGGTGATCTTTGCAATGCGCTCATTTGCGTTGATCAAAGCGATCTTGGCACCACCATCAAGGGCCTGCTGCACGGCGTCTCTGCTCTCGAAGGCAACATACTGATAGATGGTGTATTCTGTGCCACCCGCATCCGTAACGACCTCGCCTTTTGGCGGCAGCCCGTCGGGAACTGTCTTTAACAGAGCGAGGTTGAGCTGACCTTCACCATGGGGATTGTCGATAGACAGGCTATGTAGACCGCTCTCAACATCGGCTTTGACATCATAATAGCGTTCCTGATCAACCCGGTTGATCTGCGCCAGCTTGGGCACCGGCTTGCGGGTGATGAAGTTCGACAAAGGCACTAGGCCATCGGTGGTACGCACCTTCAGCGTATCCAGTGTTGCCAGAACCCTGTCTTCGTCAGGCAGGCGGACACGGATCTCGATTTCCTCATCCGAGCTGTCGACCCGCATGGTGTCCAGCAGGATCCCACGGGTAACCAGCTGTACCATGGCGCCAACCGTGGCCACATCCGCGCCATATCGGCCGGCTTTTTCAACATTCACGTCAATCTGCCAGTCGATGCCGGGCAGGGGCAGACTGTCCTCGGTGAGGGTGAGACCCGGCGTGCTGTCAAACTGGGCACGGGCAGCGAGGGTGGAGGAGGTCAGCGCCTCCCAACTGTCGCCGCGAATACGCAGGTGCAGCGGCTTGCCGGATCCGGGTCCCTGTTCCAGCGCGTTGATTTCAACATAGAACCCAGGAATTTTTGCCAGTTCGGTGTTCAGCTCTTCAATCACCGTGTTGCCGTCAAACTTGGTCGCGCTGACTTCGCGCGTCAGCAGGTCAAAGAACCAGGTTTCGGTCTGAGTGGGACGATCCTCCCAGGGGATGATCTCAAACTGGACCTGACCCACAGTATCCGCGGGAGCCTGGTTGTTACTGGGACCACCAGTCGACAACCCGCCTTCACCGGCAAAGGAGAAGACATTGATCACTGCGGGATGGGCCATAATGGCCTGTTCGGCGGCCTGCACCATCTGGTCCTGTTCATGCAGGCTTAGGTTGCCACGGGCGCGTACATAGGCAGTGGCTTGCTCAGGTTCGGATTCAACAAAGAACTCCACACCGTAGTTGTTTTCGCCAAACATGGTGAAAACGGTCATGATGCAGAAGGCAACGCCAGCTAGGGTGACCAGTGGCATCACCGGGTTGCCGGCGATGAATTTAATCACATAGCCAAAGGCCGTGTGATGATAACCGGCCTGGACGCTGCGTTCCTTGCGGGTGATCTTGGTCGCCCCAAGGGTGATCGAAGCTGCAAAGGCCGAGCCGATGAACACCAAGCCGCCAATAGCGAGCCCTGCCATAGGGGCTGTGCCCGTAGGCATCAGATAGCTGGGGTTGAGCATCTGCATGGCGCCGGCAAACATCCCCCAAAGGGCAGGAGGAACCAAAAGAGCCCGCAGCCACCAGGGGGCAACGGCACGCAGCCCATTGGAGGTTTGTTCAAATACTCGACTGATGCGTCCGGACAGGCCGCCCATAACGGGCAGATAGATCAGGGCTACCACCAGCGATGCGGATAGGACAAAGATCAGAGTGACTGGCAACATCCCCATGAACTGGCCGGGCACACCGGGCCAGAACAACATGGGCAAAAAGGCACAGAGCGTGGTCGCTGTAGAAGACACAATGGGCCAGAACATCCGCTGGGCAGCCTCGACATAGGCATGCATCGGGCCGGTGCCCTCCTTGATGCGTTTGTCGGCATATTCCACCACCACGATGGCCCCATCCACCAACATCCCAACAGCCAGGATCAGACCAAACATCACGATGTTGGAGATCGACACCCCCATGAGGGCGAGGAAGGCAAAACACAGGAGGAAGGATGTGGGAATGGCAAAACCCACCAGCAGCGCTGCACGGCTGCCAAGGGAGGCCAGAACCACAATCATCACCAGGGCAACGGCAGTCAGAACCGAGCCCTCAAGCTGGCTCACCATGGAGCCGACAACCCGGCTTTGGTCATTGGAAGTGCCAAGGGTGACAGAGGCCTTCAGTTCTGCGGGCCACTTGGTCTGGGCCTTGGCCAGGGTCTCCTTCACCAGATCAACGGTATCGATCAGGTTGAAGCCTTTGCGTTTCACCACCTGTAGAGCAACCGTATCAGCGCCATCAAACCGGGCGGTGCCGGCACGGTCTTCAAAGGTGAAGTTGATTTCAGCCAGCTCACCCAGGGTGACGATACGGTCGCCGTTGGTTTTTACCGGCAGCCCATAGATGTCGTTCACGTCATTAAAGGAAGACGGAATTTTGACCGAGAAAGTGCCTTGCTCCGTCTCGACCTCACCGGCAGCGATCAGCTGGTTGTTGTTCTGTACAACATTGATCAGCTCCACCGCGGTGATGTTGTAGGATTCCAGGCGCAGAGGGTCGATGATGACTTCGACCATTTCATCCCTGTTGCCGGCAATGCCCGCTTCCAGAACCGCATCCAGCGCCTCAATATCGTCCTGCAGGTCCTTGGCAATGCGGGCCATGGTGCGTTCCGGCACCGCGCCGGTCAGGTTGACAATAACAATGGGGAACTCGGAAAAGTTGATCTCCGTCAGGCTGTAAGTCTCAGCCCCATCAGGGAAATCAGCCTCGGCCCGGGTCATCGCATCGCGTACATCCGCCATCACGGCAGTCTTGTCCCAGCCAAAGTCGAATTCCAGCGCCACCCCGGCATAATTTTCCGCCGCAGTCGCGCTCATCTTGTCGAGCCCGTCGAGATCGGCCAGTTCGGTCTCCATGACCTTGACCAGCAGGCTTTCGGCATCCTCGGCAGAAATGCCGGGGAAAGAGACTGAAATGAACAGGGCAGGGATCTCGATATCCGGCTCGCCCTCTTTGGGTAGGCTGGAATAGGCAAAGCCCCCCACCAGGATCGAGATCATGATGAAGGCGATAACCATTCGGGCTCGGTCAGCGGCCCAGGAGACGACGCCGATCATTGGGTGGCCTCATTCTGATAGCGCGGGGCGACGGCGACGCCGCTGGTGACAAAATCCTGCCCGGTAATGATCACATCGGCTTGCTCTGGCAGGCCCCCAACCCAGATCCCGTCGGCTTCGTCACGCAACAGTTCAACCGCGACAAATCCGGCGGTTTGGTCGTCGTTGACGATTCTGACGCCCAGCTGTCCATCCTTGTTCAGGGTCAGAGCCGATTGCGGCAACTTATGCGCGGTCGCCCCCTGGGCGGCAATTGCAATATCCGCAGTCTGACCATCGCGGATGGCCAGATCGGGGTTGGCCACGGTGATCTCTACCTCAAAGGTCCGGGTTGCCTGATCGGCGGAACGGCTGACAAAGCTCACCAGGCCTTCGACCAGATCGCCAGTGGCCAGTTCCGCCCGTGCAGGTGCGCCGAGGCCAACACGGTTGACCTGTGTCTCAGGAACAAAGCCGACAACCTTGATGGTATCGAGCTGGATAACGGTGGCGCAGGGGTCACCGGGCAGAACCAGACTGCCCAGTTCTGCGCTGTCGCTTTCCAGCAGGCCGTCAAAGGGCGCCACGATGGTCAGCCGTTCGATTTCTTTTTGAGCCGCCCCAACGGCTGCGATAGCGGATTCAATTCCTGCTTTTGCGGTTTCCAGCCCTCCCTTGGCGCTGGCAACACCTGCCACAGCAGAGCGTTCCGCCGCCTTGGAGGCGGCCAGTTTTGTTTCCGAGGTATATCCGCCCTCAGAGAGTTTTTCCGCCGCAGTGAGATTGATAATCGCTTCGCTCAGCTTTGCGTTGGCCTCATCAAGGCGCGCCTCAGAAACGGGCATATTGGCACGGGCCTCAGTAAGCCTCGCCTGGGCTTCCAGCAGAGTTGCCGGGCGGGTGCCGGGATCAAGACGACACAGCACATCGCCCTCGTGGACCTGCACCCCCTTGCGCAGAGGTTCCGAGATTACGGTAGAGGAGGTCTCAGCGCGCAACTCGACCTGACGCACCGCCTGGGTCATACCGCGCAGGATCACCGCCCGGTCAAACACCTGCGCCTGACTGTGCAGGGCGACCACACCTACGCGGTTTTCTGCCACCAGTTCAGCGGTCTCAGCCCGGACGGTTGTGTCTGCGTCCGGCGTAGTGGCGGGATCTGATGAGGCGATATCTTGCGCCTCTTCGCCCCGGGCAAAGGCCAGTAGGGTCTCACGTTCGATGACCAGATAATACAGGCCAAGGGATACCAAAATGGCAGTAATAAGGGGGATCAGTCTCATCTCAGGCCTTTCAAAAGCTTTTCGTTTGGTAAACGCAGGTGACCAAACACACCGGAGATCCCGCCAGATCTGCTGCGAATTGATAGTTGCGATCTAAGTATTGTCCACACTAAACGGAACAGTTCAGCTCATATTTATTGAAAAAAAGGGGTGGTTCCGCCAAATTTCCCCTGCAATGGGGCACTTGGCTTGGTGCAGCAGGCAGGATATGAGGGGCAAAAGAGGATAATTCGTCTCGCGTCGCTTTTGTGGCGGGGATGGCACTTCAGGGACAAATACCATGAGCGACACTGACAGCTTTATCGACGAAGTCACGGAAGAGGTGCGCCGCGACCGTTTGTTCGTGATGTTGAAGCGCTATGGCTGGATTGGCGGTCTGGCGGTTGTACTGATCGTCGGCGGTGCTGCTTTCAACGAATACAACAAGTCCAAAGAACTCGCGGCCTCTCAAAAGCTGGGCGATGAGATGATTGCGGCACTTTCTTCTGAGGATGAGAGTGCCCGTGCGGCTGAGTTGTCTGCGATCTCTGCTGAAACGCCGGGTGGCGCAGCTGTATTGGCGATGTTGCAGGCTGGAGCCCTGGCCGATGCGGATAAGCTGGACGAGGCCGTAGCACGGTTGCAAACAGTGTCGCTGAATGCTGAATTGCCGCTGGTTTACCGCCATATCGCCAGCTTCAAGGCCCTGGGCCTGCAGCAGGACAGCCTGAGTAGCGCCGATCG
This sequence comes from Pseudophaeobacter sp. EL27, assembly GCF_900313025.1. GTDB lineage: Bacteria > Pseudomonadota > Alphaproteobacteria > Rhodobacterales > Rhodobacteraceae > Pseudophaeobacter. The sequence goes on along the minus strand of NZ_OMPQ01000013.1, from coordinate 37,250 downwards.
ACGGTTGCAGTTTGAGGCGCTGGCACAGCCGGGCGCTCCGCTGGCGCTGCTGGCCACAGAGCAGATGGCGCTTTTGGATATTGAAGATGGTGACGTGAATGCGGCAATTGATCGCCTGAAGACAATTGTCGAAGATGCGGGTGTCACTGCGGACTTGAAAGAACGGGCCACGCAAGTGATTGTAGCCCTGGGGGGCAAGCTGGACGAGGCAGTTACCTCCGAAGGTTAACAACAACCGCAGTGCCAAGCTGCGGAAAACTACAACGGGTACGGGGCAGGGTCATGACGGCAGCTAATTCCTTTTCTTTGGTACGGATCTTGCTATGCAGCAGCGCTCTGGCACTGGGGCTTTCTGCCTGCACCGAGCCAGAAGTGATTCTCCCCGGCAAGCGTGAAGCGATCCGGCCTGACGCAGACACTGAAACGGTGAACCAGTCTGCGGCAATTGCGCTGGCCGGACAGGTTGCCAATACAACCTGGGCCCAGAGCCACGGTAATCCAGCGCATCGTACAGCGCATCCGGCCTTGAGCGCGACTCCACGGTTGGCCTGGTCAGTGCCCATCGGTGCCGGAGACGGCCGCAAACAACGGATCAACACCCGGCCTGTTGTAGCAGATGGTAAAATTTTCACGCTGGATAGTGCAGCGCGGGTCTCGGCGGTTTCTCCTGCTGGGCAGCCCCTGTGGCACAGCGATCTGTTGCCCGCGCGTGACGACGAAGGCCAGGCCACCGGTGGTGGTATGGCCTATGCGGATGGGGTTCTCTATGTCTCCTCGGGCTATGGGGTGTTGACTGCGCTGGACGCCAAGACCGGTAAACAGGTCTGGCGACAGGAATTGGATGCCACCGGATCCGGGGTGCCGACGATACGCGATGGGCTGATCTACCTGGTGGCCGGAGATGATACCGGCTGGGCAATTCACGCCAAAGATGGCCGTATTGCCTGGCAGATCGAGGGCGCGCCAAGCCCCTCGAATGTTTTGGGCGCCCCTGCACCTGTCTTGACCAAGGATCTGGTGATTTTTGCTTTTGGTTCTGGTGATTTGGTCGCCACCTTCCGCCGTGGCGGGCTGCGTCGTTGGAGTGCCTCGGTGGCCGGGCAACGTGTGGGATCCACCCTGGCGCGGATCAGCGACGTAACAGGCGAGCCGGTTCTTGTAGGCGAGCGCGCCTATGTCGGAAACCATTCCGGGCGAACCGTGGCCTTTGATACGACCAACGGCGACCGTATCTGGACCGCGCAAGAAGGCGCGATTGGTCCGGTCTGGCCTGCAGGCAACAGCCTGTTCCAGATCAGTGACCGCAATCAACTGCTGCGTCTCGATGCCAAAAGTGGTGAGGTGATTTGGGCTGTTGATCTGCCAGGTTACCTGAAGGATAAGCCCGGCAAGCGCAGCGCCGTTGTTGCGCATTACGGGCCGATCGTGACTGGTGGGCAGGTGCTGATTGCCTCCAATGATGGGCTGTTGCGGCTGTTTGATCCCCGCGATGGCAGCCTGTCGCAGAGCATCGAAATCCCGGGCGGGGCGACTGCCGCGCCGGTGGTGGCAGGCAATACTCTTTACGTGGTGTCGAGCAAGGGGAACCTTCTCGCCTTCCGCTAAGGCGCAATCGGCTCTGGCCGTGACCGCATAGATGCGCTATGGGGCGCGTCTCAAACGCTGAAAGTTGGGTCCGATGTCTTTTACCCTCGCTATTGTTGGCCGTCCAAATGTGGGCAAGTCCACCCTGTTCAATCGCCTTGTAGGCAAAAAGCTGGCGCTGGTTGATGACCAGCCCGGTGTGACGCGCGATCTGCGCGAGGGCGAGGCGCGCCTTGGCGATCTACGCTTTACTGTGATTGACACAGCCGGTCTGGAAGATGTCACCGACAATTCGCTTGAAGGGCGCATGCGGCGTTTGACCGAACGCGCTGTGGATATGGCTGATATCTGCCTGTTCATGATCGACGCGCGCACCGGGGTCACTCCGGTTGATGAAATGTTTGCCGATATCCTGCGCCGCAAATCGGCCCATGTTATCCTTGCGGCCAACAAGGCCGAGGGCAATGCGGCCGACGCTGGCGTTCTGGAGGCCTACGGACTGGGGCTGGGCGAGCCTTTGCGCCTGTCCGGCGAACACGGCGAAGGCATGGCGGATCTGTTTTCTGAACTGGCGCCCCTGGCGGATCAGTTTGCTGAAGAGGCCGTGGATCACTCCCCCGTTGTTGACCTCGATGTGGATGAGGATGACGACTGGGACGAAGAGAGCGCCCCCCCTGTGCCGGTGCCAACCCGTGAAAAACCTCTGCAGGTGGCCGTGGTTGGTCGTCCCAACGCGGGTAAATCGACCCTGATCAACAAGATCCTGGGCGAGGACCGTCTGCTCACCGGACCAGAGGCAGGCATCACCCGCGATGCGATCTCCCTGCAGATTGACTGGTCTGGCACCCCGATGCGGATCTTTGACACTGCGGGCATGCGCAAAAAGGCAAAGGTGCAGGAGAAGCTTGAAAAGCTCTCTGTTTCTGATGGTCTGCGGGCGGTGAAGTTCGCCGAGGTTGTGGTCATTCTGCTGGACGCGGAAATTCCCTTTGAACAGCAGGACCTGAGGATTGCCGACCTGGCAGAACGTGAAGGCCGCGCCGTTGTTGTTGCGGTCAACAAATGGGATGTCGAGGACAACAAACAGGAAAAACTGGCAGCTCTCAAAGAGAGTTTTGCCCGGCTTTTGCCGCAACTGCGCGGCGCCCCATTGGTTACGGTTTCAGCCAAAACCGGCAAGGGGCTGGATCGTTTGCATGCAGCCGTCATGCGCGCCCATGATGTCTGGAACCGGCGCGTTCCCACGGCGGCGCTGAATCGCTGGCTCACGGGGATGTTGGAGCAGCACCCGCCCCCCGCACCGCAGGGCAAGCGGATCAAGCTGCGCTATATGACACAGGCCAAAACCCGCCCGCCGGGCTTTGTGGTGATGTGTTCGCACCCTGACAAAATCCCGGCGAGCTATACCCGCTATCTGGTTAATGGACTGCGGCAGGACTTTGACATGCCGGGCACGCCCATTCGTTTGACCATGCGTGGTCAAAATGATCAGAACCCCTTTAAGGGACGCAAGAAGGCGCCGCCTTCCAAGCTGCGCAAACATATCTCTGGGCGGCGTGTCTAGGGACAGGCCAAAGCCAGTATTGAGAACCATCAATCCCCTCTGCCCAGTGCAGTGGGGATTTTTTTTGAGCGACATCTTGCGATAAGAAACCTCCTCAGGTTGATTGAAATTTTCAGGAAGCTTGCTAAGTTTTTATTAACTTTAACGAATATGCGGCCCAACACAGAGAGACTTCGGTAGTCAGGGCTTATTACTTCAATGTGCTTGCCCCTCCGGTTTTCAAGAGGGTGTTACAGAGCCAATCTAGGATAATTTTCATGGATCTCAGGCGCTATACTCGGCACTATGCCATTCAGGATAACAGACTGGCGGTATTGAGCTATTTTGGAACTTTTGCGGTCTATTTCCTGACCCTTTACCTGGCTATCTCCTCTGCGGAAAACTGGTACGTCCTGGTTTTGGCCGGGGTGGTTTTTGCCTTTGCCTCAGTGCGGCTTTACGTGTTGCAGCACGACACTGGCCACCATTCCCTGTTTGAAACCCGTCTTCAGAACGAGCTGGCCGGCCATCTGCTGTCTCCCTTCACCTTTGCGCCCTTTGAAGTGATGAAGCAAAACCACAATCTGCATCACGCAAACATCGGCAACCTGGATCACCGCGAAACCGGTGAGATCCACACCATGACCCTGCAAGAGTGGCAAGAGGCCGGGTTTTGGCAGCGGCTCTATTACCGTCTGTACCGCAATCCAGCGATCTTTGTCCCACTCGGGGCCGCGTTTACCTATTTTGTCCGATATCGCTGGCCAAAGAACAGCGTGAGGTTTGGAGCGCTTGGGGTGATCCTCCACAATCTCTCCATTCTCTGCATGCTTTGGCTCTTGTACCGCCTGGCAGGCTGGCAAGGGTTTTTGATCTGGTTGGGCTTTTCCTTTCTGGGCGGCATGATCGGCGTGTTTTTGGTCTATCTTCAGCATAATTTTGAAGACACCTATTGGGACCGGCGCCCTGATCTTCAACCCGCCGAGGCCGCATTGCGGGGTTCTTCTTGTTTGGATTTTGGCTGGTTCTTCGATTTTGCCGTTGCCAATATCACTCTGCACGACATCCATCACTTTAATGCTCGCATCCCAAGCTATCGGTTGCGTCAGTGTCACTACAACCTGCCTGCGGACATTGCCCTGCGGCGCATCAAATTTGGTGAAGCCCTGGGCGCTCTGTCGCTAAAGCTATGGGATGAAGACAAAAAGCGACTTGTGCCCTTTCCTGAGTAACGCATGACGTGCAATAATTTCCCGCAGGAACCGACGCGCAGCGGAGAAATGAATAGGAGTAAGGCAGGAATGACCGATATTATTGAACTGAGTGGCGTGGGGCCGGCATTGGCCAAGATACTCAAGGATCAAGGACTGACCACATCCGAGGCTGTGGCTGCGGCCTCCCTTGATGATCTGAAAGCCATTCCCGGTATCGGTGCAGCCCGCGCCATGCGCTTGAAACAGGCCGCAGCCGGTGAAGGTGCTGCCGATGCAAAACCCGCCTCCGCTTCTGCCAAATCATCCGCGCCGCGACCTGCAAAGGCCGGAACCGCAGGGGGAGCAAAAAAGAGCCTGGCTGCAAAGTCCAAAGCCAAATCTGTTGATAAAGCTCTGCGCAGTAAGGTGAGGGAGGCGGAAAAACCGCTGGTGTCCGAGACCGAAGAAGCCCTGAGCACCGCACTGGCCGCAGCCGAAGCCGCACGCAAAGCGGCGGAACAGAAGGCCGCCAAGGCCAAGGCCAAAGCCAAGAAATCGGCGCGTCAGGCCGAGGCCCTGATGGAAGAATTTGCCAAGGCCAAAGAAAAGGCCCGTATCAAGGCTAAGAAGATGAAGGCCGAGGCGCGCCGCGCCATTGATCGTGAAAAGGCGAAAGCCAAGGCGATCCTGGAAGACCTGGCGCAGAAGTCCAAGGACGAGGGTAAGGAAAAAGACAAGAAAAAGAGCAAGAACAAAAAGCCCAAATCGGCTTCCAAATCTTCCAGCTCCAAAACACCTGAAAAGAAGAAAGCCAAGAAGACAGACAAGGCCTAGGGCTTGTCCTGCGTCCGGTTGGCCAAAGTTCGGGTCCTTAAAAAAGGCGGCGCTCAATGTTGAGCGCCGCCTTTTCACAAATATTGGACATCCAAATGGGGGCTACACCGTTTAGACCAAATCGCCCTCGGCAGTAAGTGTCAGTTTGCCTTTCAGATAAGGGCCGAGAACCTCGGGCAGGGTGACCGAGCCATCTGCCTGTTGGCCGTTCTCCAGAACCGCAATCAGGCAACGCCCAACCGCCAGGCCGGACCCGTTGAGGCTATGGACAAACTCTGGCTTGCCACCATCGGCAGGGCGGAACCGCGCATTCATGCGGCGGGCCTGAAAGGCGCCCGTGGTGGAGACAGAGGAAATCTCGCGGTAAGTGTTCTGGCCGGGCAGCCAGGCCTCGATGTCAAAGGTGCGCCGCGCCCCAAAACCCATATCCCCAGTGCAAAGCACCACGGTGCGGTAGGGCACGCCCAGTTGCTCCAGCAGGCCTTCGGCACAGCGCAGCATACGCTTTTGCTCCGCGTCTGACTCGTCAGGGTGGGTGATCGAAACCATTTCGACCTTTTCAAACTGGTGCTGGCGTAGCATGCCCGAGGTATCGCGCCCGGCCGAGCCTGCCTCAGAGCGGAAACACTGGGTATGGGCGGTCATGCGGATAGGCAGCTCGGCGGCCTCCAAAACGTCACCGGCCACCGAATAGGTCAGCGTCACCTCAGAGGTGGGCACCAGCCACCAGCCATTGGTGGTCTGATAGCTGTCATCACCGAATTTTGGCAGCTTATCGGTGCCATACATCGCCTCGTCCCGGACCAGAACCGGGGTCTGTACCTCGGTAAGGCCGTTCTCGTCTACATGAGTGTCGACCATGAACTGCGCCAGAGCACGGTGGATGCGAGCCACGCCACCTTTGAGGAAGACAAAACGCGCGCCGGAGGTTTTGGCGGCAGTTTCAAAATCCATCGCCTGGGCCACGCCCTGGATTTCAAAATGCTCCTTGGCGTCAAAATCCAGCTCACGCGGGGTGCCCCAGCGGTTGACCTCGACATTGTCATCCTCATCGGCGCCCTCTGGCACATCCTCGGCCGGCAGGTTGGCGATCCGCGCCAGCATATCGGTCTGCTTGGCGTCCAGCTCCTTGGCTTCGGTCTGCAGGGCGGCCACCTGGGCCTTCTTCTCGGCCACTTCCGCGCGCAGGCGCTCGAATGTTTCATTGTCGCCTTTGGCCTTGGCGGCACCAATTTCCTTGGCGGCCTTGTTCTGGGCGGCCTGCGCGGCCTCGGCTTCCTGGATCTTGGCGCGGCGCGCCTCGTCCAGCGCCAGAATGTCTGAAGACACGCCCGCATCCCCACGCCGCGCCAAAGCGGCGTCAAAAGCAGCAGGATTTTCGCGGATTGCACGGATGTCATGCATGGTGTCGTCTCCTCGACGGTTTTTGAATCAATAGGCAACCTATGCCGCAAGGGGTGCCAAAGAGGAAGGGGGCAGGGGCAAAAGCTGGCAATTGTTGTAGCGTAGCCCGCCTATGGAAGTTGTCTGGTCGGTTGCAGCCAGGCCTGCGCCCGACCCACCCGTCAGATCAGAGATTGTCACTTAATAAAATGAGAGGGGGTTTCATTCCCTGCTAGGGGCAAGGGCTGGCATGGCCGATTCCGCGCTCACATTGCGACCCCTTTTCCTCAGGTTTTCAGGACCAAGACCCGCGCTTGCCTTGCAATGCTGGGGTGCAACGCATAGGTTCGCCGCAAATTCACGGCACCTCGCCAAGAGGGTGCCGAATAGACAGAAGGAAGACCCCCTTGGATATGAACCAGATTGGCCAGTTTCTCCCGCTCATCCTGATCTTTGCGATCATGTATTTCCTGCTGATCCGTCCGCAGCAGAAAAAGATGAAAGAGCACCAGAACATGGTGAACAATGTCCGTCGTGGTGACCAGGTGGTCACTCAGGGTGGTCTGATCGGCAAGATTGCCAAGGTCAAGGATGACAACGAAGTTGAAGTCGAACTGGCCGAAGGCGTCAAGGTACGGGTGGTGAAATCCACCATCGCGCAGGTGCTGACCAAAACCGAGCCGGCAGCTTAATAGCCCCCTTTAACAAACTGAAAAGGCAGGGCAATGCTTCAAATTGATCTCTGGAAAAGGGTTCTCATCTGGCTGGTCTGTGTGACCGGCCTTTTGCTTGCCCTGCCAAATGGGTTTTACACCCGGGTTGAGCAGTCCAACGATGCTGCAGCCGAAATCCTCACCATGGGCGACACGCCAGAGCGCCAAGCGCTGGTCGAACAATGGCCCTCCTATCTGCCCTCCGGGCTGGTCAACCTCGGGCTTGATCTGCGCGGTGGTGCGCATCTGCTGGCCGAAGTGAAGGTCGAGGATGTTTATGCCGCCCGCATGGATGCGCTCTGGCCTGAGGTGCGTACAGCCCTGGCACAGGAGCGAAAAACGATCGGCACGTTTAGCCCATTGCCAAGGGCTGGTGAGCAGATTCGGTTGCGGCTAAAATCCCGTCCGGAAGCCATGCCAGAGGCTATGGAAATAATCCGCGGGCTGGCCAATCCGATCACCTCGCTGTCCGGGGCTGGTGCTTCTGACATTACTGTCACTGGTGAGGGAGACATTATAACCATTGAGCTCTCTGAGGCGGAAAAGTTGGCGTCCAATGACCGTACCGTGCGCCAATCGCTTGAGATCATTCGCCGCCGGATCGATGAAGTCGGCACCCGCGAACCCACCATTCAGCGTCAGGGCGCCGATCGCATTCTGATCCAGGTTCCGGGTATTGGCTCGGCCTCTGAGCTGAAAGCCATCATCGGCACCACGGCGCAGCTGACCTTTAGCCCGGTGGTGGGCCGAGCCTCTGACCCGGACGCCCCTGCGGGTGTGGGCAATAAGGTGATCCCTTCGGTGGATGAACCCGGTGCCTTTTACACAATTGAGGCCGCCCCGGTTGTCACCGGTGAAGAGCTGGTCGACGCGCAGCCGTCCTTTGACCAAAATGGCCGCCCGGCGGTGAACTTCCGCTTCAATACCTCCGGTGCGCGCAAATTTGGCGATTACACTGCTGACAATATCGGCTCTCCCTTTGCCATTGTACTGGATGACGAGGTGATCTCTGCACCAGTGATCCAGTCACATATCCCCGGTGGCTCTGGCATTATCACCGGAAACTTCAGCATTGAGGAAAGCACAAAACTGGCGATCCTGCTGCGTGCCGGTGCCCTGCCTGCGGGGCTGGAGTTCCTGGAGGAGCGTACCATTGGCCCAGAATTGGGTCAGGACAGCATTGATGCTGGTAAGATCGCCACCATCGTGGCCTTTGTCGCGGTGCTGGTCTTTATGGCGCTGAGCTATGGGCTGTTTGGTCTTTTTGCCAATGTGGCCCTTATCCTGAACGTCGCCCTGATCTTTGGTTTCCTCAGCCTTATTGGCGCAACGCTGACTCTGCCGGGCATTGCCGGTATCGTTCTGACCGTCGGTATGGCGGTGGATGCCAATGTGCTGATCTTTGAGCGGATCCGCGAAGAGATCAAATCCGGTCGTGGGCCTGCACGGGCCATTGACGAGGGCTACTCCAAGGCGCTGAGCGCCATTCTGGACGCTAATATCACCACATTCATCACCGCAGTGATCCTCTTCGCCATGGGCTCTGGTCCGGTGCGCGGCTTTGCGATCACTCTTGGGCTTGGCATTTTGACCTCGGTCTTTACCGCGATCTTTGTCACCCGCCTGATGATCGTGATGTGGTTTGAACGTCGTCGTCCCAAAAAGATTGAGGTGTAATCATGCGATTGAGACTTGTTCCTCAGGAAACCTCCTTCGACTTTTTCAGCAAGTGGAAGGTCTGGCTGGGTATTTCCGCCCTCATGATGGTTGTTGGGCTGGCGTCCTTTGGTCTGCAGGGGTTGAACTTTGGTATCGATTTCCGCGGCGGCACCACGGTGCGGACCGAAAGCACAACGGCGATCGACGTCGGGGTCTACCGCGATACGATTGCGCCGCTTGAGTTGGGCGATATTTCGATTACCGAGGTCTTTGACCCCAGTTTTGAAGAAGATCAGCACGTTGCCATGATCCGTATCCAGGCTCAGGCAAGCGGAGAGGCGATTTCAGGTGAGGTAATCCAAAACCTGCAACAGGCCTTGGACGTTGTCTCGCCGGGGATCAAGTTTGTCTCGGTTGAATCCGTTGGCCCCAAGGTCTCGGGTGAACTGGTGCAAACGGCGATCCTGGCCGTGGTCCTGGCGATCGGCGCGGTGCTTATCTACATCTGGCTACGCTTTGAGTGGCAGTTCGCGCTTGGTGCGGTTGCCGCTCTTGTGCATGACGTGGTGCTGACCATTGGTATCTTCTCGGCCCTGCAGATCAAATTTGATCTGGCCATCATCGCGGCCCTTCTGACCATCGTTGGCTACTCGCTCAACGATACGGTGGTGGTTTTTGACCGGGTGCGGGAAAACCTGCGCCGCTACAAGAAAAAGGCCCTGGCGGAGGTTCTGAACGTTTCCATCAACGAGACCCTCAGCCGGACGGTGATGACCTCGGTCACCACGCTTTTGGCGCTGATCTCGCTCTATGTGCTGGGTGGCGACGTGATTCGCGGATTTGTCTTTGCGATGATCTGGGGCGTGATTGTTGGTACCTATTCCTCGGTCTTTGTGGCTTCCACCATACTTTTGTGGCTGGGCGTGAAACGAGACTGGAGCAAGCAGGCCAATACTGCCGGCAACCAATTTGGCAATATTGATGCCTGACGGCTTCAATCCAAGCCTTTGAGAGAGTAAAGACGGAGCTGCGGGATCTTCCCGCAGCTTCATTTGTTTTTACAGACGAGAAGCCACAAGGCAGGGATCGCTCCTGTTTGAGGTCGGCCTGTACAGCGCAAGAGAGATTGGAGAGCCGATGCAGCTCAATGAGGTGACATTTAGCGAGGCCCAGCCGGTTGATGGCTATGGCCCCGGTTTCTTTCGTGTTGGCGGTGACGTCCATCAGGGGGCCCTGTTGATCACCGCAACTGGATTAAGCCCCTGGGGCGGCTACGATGATGCTGCAGGCCTTCTGGCGCTGGCCGGACAGGTAGATGTGATCTTTGTCGGAACCGGCTCAGAGATCACCCATATCCCCAAAGAGCTGCGCAATAAGCTGGAAGAAGCCGGACTGGGGGTTGAGGTGATGAACTCACCTGCGGCCTGCCGAACCTACAATGTGCTGCTGTCTGAGGGGCGCCGGGTAGCATTGGCGGTTTTGCCGGTTTGAGGCTCCCTTGCTGAAACCTGCCCCAATGGTTCTGATTTTTCACCCCAAACCGAAGAGAATTGACCTGCCGCAATGTCAGGCTTTTGGCTTTCGCTCTTTAGTGCGAGCAAACAATGAGATAAGCCTGTATTCATGTCACTGAATGTATCAGATCTGCGCATAGCTCGCGGCGGCTTGCCGGTATTGGAGGGGATCAGTTTTGAGCTGACCCCCGGCCAGGCCCTGATCCTGCGTGGCCCCAATGGGAGCGGCAAGACAACCCTGTTGCGCACCATTGCCGGGCTGCAACCGCCGCTGGGGGGCACTGTCAGCGGTGGCGAGGATCAGATTGCCTATGCTGCACATTCTGACGGGTTGAAATCCGCCCTGACCGTGACCGAGAACCTCAATTTTTGGGCCAGTGTGTTTGGCAGCCAAGGCATCGAACCCGCGCTGGAGGCCTATAACCTCACCGGGCTGCGCGACCGTCCGGCAGGGGCACTGTCGGCGGGGCAGAAACGGCGTTTGGGCCTGTCACGGATGCTGGTCACCGGACGCCCCATCTGGGTGATGGATGAACCCACGGTGAGCCTGGATCAGGCCTCGGTCACTCTGTTTGCCAATGCGGTACAAGCCCATCTGAAGGCCGGGGGATCGGCGCTGATTGCCACCCATATCGACCTTGGATTGGAGGCATCGGTGCTGGATGTCGGCCCCTATAAGGCGGCGCCACTAGAGTTTGATGATTTTGACGGAGGCTTCCTGTGATTGCGCTATTGATGCGGGATCTGCGCCTTGCGGTGCGGGCGGGGGGCGGCTTTGGCCTCGGGCTGGCGTTTTTCCTGATTGTCACCGTTATGGTGCCCTTTTCCGTCGGTCCGGAATCCGACCTCTTGGCGCGGATCGCGCCGGGGGTTCTGTGGCTTGGCGCGCTGCTCTCCTGCCTGTTGTCGCTGGATCGTCTGCTGGCGCTGGACTGGGAAGATGGCTCACTGGATCTGCTTGCCACTGCGCCGCTGCCACTGGAAGCCGTGGTCAGCATCAAGGCGCTGGCCCATTGGATCACTACTGGCCTGCCGCTGGTTCTGGCAGCACCTGTTCTGGGCGTGTTGCTGAACCTGCCGCTTGAGGGCTTCAAATGGGTGGTGATCTCGCTGCTGCTGGGTACGCCAGCCCTGTCGGTGATCGGAACCTTTGGCGCGGCGCTGACGGTGGGGTTAAAACGGGGCGGGTTACTTTTGTCCCTTCTGGTGATGCCACTCTACGTGCCAACGCTGATTTTTGGCGCCGAGGCCGCACGGCGCGGTGCCATGGGCATGCAGGTTGAAACACCACTACTGATGTTGGCGGGGATTTCTGCCGGCGTTATTGCGCTGATGCCCTTTGCCAGCGCCGCCGTATTGCGTATCAATCTGCGCTAGCTATTTAGTAAACGAAACCACGGGAACGAGAGAGCCAAAATGTCGATCTGGGAATATGCCAATCCGCGAAAGTTCCTGCACACCTCTGAACGGGTGATGCCGGTGCTCTGGGTGAGCTCGGGCCTGTTGATGGCCGTGGGGCTGATCTGGGGTTTTTTCTTTACGCCGGATGACTATCGGCAGGGCTCGACCGTCAAGATCATCTTTTTGCATGTTCCGGCAGCGCTGATGGCGATCAATGCCTGGTTTATGATGTTGGTGGCTTCGTTGATCTGGGTGATCCGCCGTCACCATGTCTCGGCGCTCGCCGCCAAGGCCGCCGCCCCGGTTGGTATCGTGATGACGCTGATCGCCCTGGCCACAGGCGCAATCTGGGGGCAGCCGATGTGGGGCACCTGGTGGGCCTGGGATCCACGGCTGACCTCGTTTCTGGTATTGTTCCTGTTTTACCTCGGCTATGTCGCCCTCTGGGAAGCCATTGATAACCCCGACACCGCTGCAGATCTGACCGCGATCCTCTGTCTGGTGGGCACTGTTTTTGCGGTGCTCAGCCGTTATGCGGTGAATTTCTGGAACCAGGGGCTGCATCAGGGGGCTTCACTAAGCCTGGATGAAAAGGAAAACGTGGCGGATGCCTTTTCTAACCCGCTCTATGTCTGCATGGTGGGTTTTGGCCTGTTCTTTGTGGCTATGGTATTCTACCGCACCGGCACCGAAATTCGGGCCCGGCGGATCAAGGCGCTGATGGCGCGCGAACGGCAGGAGGCGTAACCCATGTTGCCGGATCTTGGGAAATACAGTGACACGGTGCTGAGCGCCTATGCCGCCTCGCTGATCCTGTTGGCGCTTTTGGTGGCGTTTACTCTGTGGCGTGGTCGCCGGGTACGACGCGAGATGGAGACGCTGGAGCAAAGGATGCGCCGGGATGGCTAAGTTTTCTCCGCTGATGGCGCTGCCAATTGTGGTCTTTGCCAGTTTTGTTGGTCTTGCCGTCACCGGCATGTACCGCGATGATCCCGAAGCCCTGCCCTCGGCGCGCGAAGGCCAGCCCGCGCCTGCGGTAGTGCTGACAGAATTTGTCGGTAAAGAGCTGTTTGACGATGCCAACCTGCGCGATGGTGAGGTCAAGTTGGTGAACTACTGGGCCAGCTGGTGTGCGCCTTGCAGGGTGGAACACCCGAGCCTCGAAGCGCTGGCGCAAGAGGGCATCAAGATCTACGGGGTGAACTACAAGGACCAGCAGGGCAATGCCGCATCCTTCCTGCAGGAGCTGGGCGACCCCTATGCCGCCATTGGCCGCGATGAAAAGGGCCGTATGGCGCTGGACTGGGGCGTATACGGCGTGCCGGAAACCTATGTGGTGGATGGCAGCGGCAAGATCGTTCTGCGCTTTGCCGGGCCGATAACAGAGCGGGTGATCGAAACCACGCTGCGTCCGGCATTAGACAAGGCGCGCGGGAACTGAGCCCGCCTTGCCGTCAATGATACCTCAGGTCTGACGCAGCGGCATCAGGAAAAGATTGTTAGGTCGAGATCCAGGCCAGTGCCCAACCAGATACCGTGGTCGCGGTGATCTTCTAGCTCGTTTCCGGTTTCGGGGTGGGCAAAGATGATAAGCTCGCCCCGGTTCAGCGCCAGCCAGGGCAGCAATTTGGCAAACTGTTCGGGCGTCGCTGCCAGTTGACAGGACCACATCGGGTGCGGGCCGACGGGCTTTTCATGGACACGGCCCATTGGAACACCAAATTCGGCGGCGGCGGTTTCACATAGGGTTCTTGCCTCTGCAACGCTCTCAGCGTCGAAATAGACATGAGCATGATAGCTCTGAATTGTGGTGATCTGTTTCATGAAGCCATTGTCACCCGAGATGCTATGGCCTGCAAGAAAGTGAAACCGCACAGATGTTGTGCGGAGTTTCAGGGAGAGGGGAGGGGGTCTGGCACGGAATAGGTGCGAAACTCTTGTTCACGGCGCATCGTGGCACTGCGTGCATCCAGATCGCCGCGCTCTGCCCGCCAGGTCATATAGTCATCCAGATGTTCCGAGGACTCCCACAGGTGAAACACTGATATTTCAACGCGACTTTGATTGATACCCACGCAGGCTTGCAAGCATCCCGGAAAAGAGCGGGTTTCAGGGAGCATGGCCAAGACTGCTTGGTAGTGTTCTTTAAAGGTTTGAGGAGTGGGGTAGACAATCGCAAACGCAGCCTCTTTCATATTGGGGCATCCAGCCTTTCTTTTGGTGTCGGACTTCAGAGCCTTAGGCTCTATAGATGTATCTGATAGTTAGGTTTGCATGGCAAGAGCGGGTCGCACAACCTGAATTCATTCAGATAATTCTCGGCATAATTGTACAGATCGTTTAGCGGTAGAGCCGGCTTGCTGGCGACCCTGAAGGTTTTCAATTTGTGCCTGGATCTTGTCCGCATGCCGGGAGCATAGGGCGGATCTTGGCCGCATCACTTTGCTCGGCAATTCAATGCAGATCTTGACCAGAAACATTGGGAGTGGAACGCCGAGACGTTCCTGCAACAATCCGCATACCGGGCGAATACTGTAGCTGTCCTCACACCGAAGTGATGCATGACACGGTCCGCGAGGTGGTTCTCGCGCCAGGCTCAAGAATGATTGATTGGTGTTGCAGGGCAGGGCGCAGTAAATCTGAAAAGATAGAGGCTCCTTAACCAGACTGCCGAGTTGCGGCAAGAAGCAGAAAGAACGACCCATGCGATCCATCACAGCCCTTGCCACTGCTTTGTACCTTGCCCTCGCAGGAGGGGCGGTGGCGCAGCAGGTTGATACGGCTCAGCCGCAGCCCGTGGTGGTGGAGCTGTTTACCTCGCAAGGCTGTTCCTCCTGTCCACCAGCAGACGCCCTGTTAAAGCAACTGGCGCAGCGCTCTGACGTGATCGCTCTTGCTCTGCATGTGGATTATTGGGACTACATCGGTTGGAAAGACAGCTTTGCCAGCCCCGCCCACACCAATAGGCAAAAAGGCTATGCGCAGGTGGGGGGGCGCAAGATGATCTATACGCCGCAGATGATTGTCATGGGGCAGCAGGATGTATCAGGTGTTGATGCGATGGGGCTTGCGGATGCGATTTCAGCCTATCAGGCCCTTCCCCGGCCAGTGGTTCTGGACGTGCAGCGCCAAGACGGGCGTCTAACGCTGTCGGTCTCGCCGCAGAAGTCCCTGCCGGATGGGCCTGTTTTGATCCAGATCGTGCGATACACCCACTCGGAAACCGTGGATATCACACGTGGAGAGCTGGCAGGTCATCGGATCGGCTATGCCAATATTGTGAATGATATACAGCAGGTTGCGATCTGGGATGGGCGCGAGGCGGCTGACTATACTGTTGAGTATGACGGTATGCAGCCTGCGGCCATTGTGGTGCAACAGGGGCCCTTTGGGGCCGTTCTGGCTGCTGCTCGGCTGCAGTGAAGGCCACCGGATTTGAAGTTGGGCCTTGAGAGTCAGAAGTTTCCGAGCCGCACCCCGTCTTGCGACTTCTAAGAGGCCTCAGGATCTTTCCTGGGTGGCTTGTTGGACTCAAATGGCTTCCAGCGCCGGTGGATCCAGAACCATTGGCCCATGTGGCGACGCACGATATTTTCTAAGTCATCGCAGATCTCCCGGGTCATGGTGATAGGGTCAGAAGCAGGGATTTCGGCGTTTAGAATGACCTGGAAATCCAGCCCATTTTCCTGCCGGACCCCATAGATCGGTATCAAAGCTGCGCCATATTTCAAGGCCAGCTCCGCCGGTACAGTTGAGGTGACTGCGGGCTTGCCAAAGAAGTCAATCAGCTCTCCATTGTGCACGTGGAGGTCCGCGACGATTGCGATTATTCCACCTTTTTTGAGGTGCCTCACCATCTCTACCATGCCACGTTTGCCCTGTTCGAACATTGGGGTGCCAATCTGGCTAATGGTGCGTACATAGTGGTTGTTGAAATATGGGTTTGCCATTCGCCGGTACAGCGCCCCCATTGAATAGCCCCGAGAGATCAACCCAGCACGGGCCGCATCGTAATTGCCAAAATGCCCGGTAACCAGAATGACGGGTCGCCCGGCGGCGCGTGCTTCTTCAAGGGCTTTTAGACCTTCGCCGCTGATGGGGGCGGCCTTGGCACGCTCAATAAAGGGCGCTCCAGCGTAAAGCTCAGCAATGGTCCGGCCTGCATTATTGCTGACGTCGCGGCACATCTGGTCCACGTCCGGCGCCGTCAATTCTGGGCAGGTCAGGGCCAAGTTTTCGCGAATTCTACGATCAAATCCCACAACAGGCCCCAGGGCGCTGACCAGCTTGCCAATCAGGGGAATGCGCCATTGATAGGGCACAAGACCGGCCAAACCCAGGACCCCGCGCAGGGCAATATTTTCGACATAATAGGAGGCGCGTTGCCTGGCCGTCAGTTGCGATGGATCTAGGGGCATAAGGGGGAGGGCCTGCAGGGAGATGGATCAGAAAAAGATCATAACCTTTGGTGAACAAAGGCACAACCAAAGAGCCCTTCAGAGACTGCAAGGGCAGCTGCAACCCAATAACAGCGTACCAGTATAAATAGCCCTGGGGGCTACTCTTCTTCTTCGTCGGCGGTCAGCTCAATCTCGCCGGTTGTCACAAGGTCACGCATCGCCGAGACGATCAGACCAAAGGCGGCCTCCCCATCGCTGCGCTTGACCTTACCGCGCTCCGCCACTTCTTCGCGGATATTGGTGGCCATCCGGCTGGACATATTGTCGAGCAGGAAGTCATTGGTGGCGATGTCTTCTTCGGTGGTTGCAAAGGCAATAGCGGTGACCAGTTCCGGCTGCGCCAGTACACGCATTAGTTTGGGCACGTCCAGCGGCTGCATGCGCTGCGCCAACAGACCATAGGTGAAGATGGCTCGGCGTACGTCGGTGGCAAAATCTTCGTCTTCTTCCTCCAGTGCGATCAGAACCTCTTCCCGTTTGGCGGCTGCGGCCTCGGTCAGAATGGCGCCAACACGCTGGCCAGGGGTGGTTTCAAAGGCAAGATCAGGGCGGGCCTCGACTTGGCCGGCAAGAGAAAGCCCAATGCGATCAACGGTATCTGGGGTGACGTTACTGGTGTGGCTGACGGCATAGGTGATCTGACGCGCCACCTTGCCGGGCAGATGAACCAGCATCTGTGCTGCTTTTGCGGTGTCCAGTTTTGACAACAGAACTGCTGCAACCTCGATGCTTTCGGCCTCTGCCAAAGAGGCGAGATCTTCCGGGGGCAGGGCCTTGAGACGTTCCCAAGGGTCGCCAAACTGGCGCACACCAGCCTCTTTGCGCAATCGGCTGGCAGTCTGGCGGCTGATGCGCCCATCCATCGCGGTCAGCGCTCCGGCCAGGCCATTGGGAAACGTGAGGCCCACATTGTCGAGCATTTCGGCAAATTCGGCTGCAACGGCATAGAGCGTATCGCGGTCAACAAGGCGCATCTTGCCCATCTGCTGAGTCAATTCCATCTGCAACTCATCTGGCAGCTCTTCGATGGGAATATCAGCGCCTTCATTGAGCAAAAGGCGCACAACGATGGCTGCTTTGGCCTTACCGCTTAGCTTTGGAGCAGACAAAGAGCCTCCGCCTAGTCCAACCGGAGCCGGAGCGGAGAAATCGCCCATTCCACCACCATCAGTGGTCATCGGTAGAGCCAACATATCGTCTTGCAGCATTCTAGCACCCTAGCCAAAAAGATTCTTTTTCGGTCAGGTCTAAGCTACCTCAGAAGCGGTAAAGAAAAGCTGAAGTTTAGTAGCTGGTTGTGGCGCCGGTTTCCAGGGCCTGACGCAGAGAGGTCTCTGGCCAGGTTCCTTCACCGCCACGGGCGCGGATTTCTTTCCACTCAGCCAGGGCCAGGCCAAATTGACCTTCCTCGACAAAGCCTTGCCCCATATAGGACCGCGCCAACAGATTATTGGGGTCCTGGGCAATTGCTTGATCATAAAAGGCCTGGGCAAGGGCGCGGTTGCCCAGCTTGCGATGGGTGAAGCCCCAGTAGGTCAGTACCCGCGCATCGCCCTGGTCCGCCATCGCAGAAAGCACTGCCTGAGCATCCTCATTGCGACCGGCATAGGCCAACTCACGCGCCGCATCATATAAACCATCCTGATTCAGAGAGGATTGTTTTGGTCGCACGCAACGCCCCTTTGCTTCATCCCAAACCCGTTTGCCTTTGCAGGTTTTGGTTGTCTCGCTGGGCGTCGGGGGTGTCGGCGTATCGCTTCCGGCCGAAAGTGCGGGAAGAGGCAGGGTCAGCGCGGTTGCAAGAACGAGGTAACGCATTAATCAACTCCGGATTATGGGGGCTTTGAGCCAGTATAGTGCAGAACCTTCTTTTGTTTACAACTCTCCACTGACGGTCCGGTCACCTTGTCGTGAGAGAGCAGCAGAGTATCCCCAAAAAAAGGCGCCTCTCCGGTGGAGAAGCGCCTGATCATTTGCGACAAGTGGTTTGCCGGTTAGGCGTCAAAAACCCGTTTGAAAATCGTATCAACGTGTTTGGTGTGGTAGTCCATGTTGAATTTCTCTTCGACACCATCGGTGCCCAGCGCGGCAACCACTTCGGCATCGGCCAGCAGCAGTTCGCGGAAATCGAGGCGCTCTTCCCAAACTTTCAAGGCATTACGCTGCACCATGGAATAGGCGTCTTCGCGCGACACGCCAGCCTGTGTCAGCGCCAGAAGCACCCGTTGGCTCATCACCAGGCCGGGGAACTTGTTCATGTTGTCGAGCATGTTTTCGGGGAAGACCAGCATCTTATCGACAACACCGGTGAGGCGCGCCAGGGCAAAATCCAAGGTGACGCAGCAATCAGGGCCGATGGCACGCTCAACGGAGGAATGCGAGATATCGCGCTCGTGCCACAGTGCCACGTTCTCCATCGCCGGGATCACGGCAGAACGCACCAGACGGGCCAGACCGGTGAGGTTTTCGGTCAGGACCGGGTTCTTTTTGTGCGGCATGGCCGAGGAACCCTTTTGGCCCATCGAGAAGAATTCCGCGCCTTCCAGAACTTCGGTGCGCTGCATGTGGCGGATTTCAGTGGCGACATTCTCGATCGAGGATGCAATCACGCCCAGAGTGGCAAAGAACATCGCGTGACGGTCGCGCGGGATCACCTGTGTGGAGATCGGTTCGGGGCTCAGGCCCAGCTCGGCGCAGACGTGTTCTTCAATGGCAGGGTCGATATTGGCGAAAGTGCCAACCGCGCCAGAGATCGCACCGGTGGCGATTTCTTCCCGTGCCAGTTTCAGGCGCGCCATGTTGCGGTCCATCTCAGCGTAGAAACGCGCAAATGTCAGACCCATGGTTGTGGGTTCCGCGTGGATGCCATGAGAGCGGCCAACACGCACCGTGTCTTTGTGCTCCAGCGCGCGCTTTTTCAGCGCCGCCAGCAGGGCTTCCATGTCCTTGATCAGAATATCGGCGGACCGTACCAGCTGCACGTTGAGGCAGGTGTCCAGCACATCCGAGGAGGTCATGCCCTGGTGCACAAAACGGGCCTCTTCGGAACCGACATGTTCGGCCAGGTGTGTCAGAAAGGCGATGACGTCATGTTTGGTCACGGCTTCGATTTCATCGATGCGGGCGACGTCGAATTCCACGTCCTTGGCTTTCCAGACGGCATCGGCGTTTTCGCGCGGGATGACACCAATATTGGCCATGGCTTCGCAGGCATGGGCCTCGATCTCGTACCAGATCTTGAACTTGGTCTCGGGCGACCAAATGGCGACCATTTCGGGGCGGGAATAGCGAGGGATCATTGGCGAAAGCACCTTTATGGGATTGTCCAGTTGATAGGGCGCGTCATACGGGAGGCGCGCCAATTGGGCAAGTCCGGGAAGGTCGATATGAAATATGTCGCAGCACAGGAAAGGGTCCGAAGACTACTGGTCACACCCCTTGCCAACGAAAAAACGGCACCTGTTTCAAGGCGCCGTTCAATCTATTGTTCCGCAGATCTGTTTCAGACCTTGGGGCGATGGGCCAGCATTTCCCGGTTGCGGCAATAGCTCGGGGCTTCGTCCAGATGGGCGTTCTCAGCTTGTAGGTCAGCGCAGCCCGCCTGATTGCCACAATGGCTGCAATTCAAGACTGCACGTCTGAACTTGCGGCCTTCGGCCTCTGGGTCGGCGGCAATGCTATCAGCAAAATCTACTCCCAGGCGATCTGCCATGCCCTCAACCAGTTCGGTGCTTCGTCCGAGTTTTGAAAAAAGTCCCATGCGCGTCTCCTCCGTGTGGACGAATGTCCAGATTGTTGAGGCGAAGATGACATGGATCCCTCAGGTCGACTTTGATATGTATCAATACCATTTCTTGAGATTGCTTGATTGGTGACAGAGGTTCCTTTCTCTGGCTCCAAAGACATGGGCCAGAGATCGGGCGGTAGTTCTCACATCATGGAGTGCTCTTCTTCCAATGTTGTCAGAACTTTAGAGCTGTGTTCTAAGGTGCGATGCACCGGGCATTTATCCGCGATTTCCAGCAGCTTGGCGCGTTGCTCATCGCTCAAGCTGCCGCAGATGCGAATGGTTCGAATAAACTGGTCAATCTTGGCCGGCCCTGAGGGCAGCGCATCCTGTGCGTGGACCTTGTCATGTGAGACATCGACGCTGACGCTGTCCAGCGGCCAGCCTTTGCGGCGCGCATACATCCGAATGGTCATCGAAGTGCAGGCCCCCAGACCGGCGGAAACAAAGCCATAGGGGGACATGCCGCGATTGGTGCCACCATAGGCCAGGGGTTCATCCGCATAGGCGTGATGATGGGGGCCGGATTGGATATCCTGCAAGAAACCTGCCGGATCGGCCTCGGTGATCCGCAAGACACCTTCGGGCGCACCGGGGGGCGGTGCGGGCGGGGTGAGGTCAATATAGCGTCCGGCCCAGGCGGCGATCATTTCGGCGGCATATTCCGCATCCCGGGCCTTGCTGATCAGATGGTCTGCCTCATCCAGGGTGACAAAGCTCTTGGGGTGTTTGGCAGCGGTAAAGATCTCTGCAGCATTGTCCACGCTCACGGTGTCATCAAGCGGCGCATGCATCACCAGGAGGGCTGCATTCAGCTCTTTGATGGCAGGGGTGAGCGCTTCTGCCCTTATGTCCTCAACAAAGTCGCGCCCAATCACAAAGGGGCGCCCGCCGAGGCAGACCTCGGCCTGACCTTTGGATTGGATCTCAGGCAGGGCAGCATCAAAGTGATGCGAGACATGGCCCGGATCAAAGGGCGCACCGAGGGTGACAACACCTTTGATCGTCGGGATGCCGGCGCGGGCGCGCAAGACAGCAGCGCCCCCCAAGGAGTGACCAATCAGTAGCGAAGGTGCCATGTCACGGCCCGCGAGATATTGGGCGGCGGAGTTCAGGTCGGCAACATTGGAGCTGAAGGTGGTATTGGCAAATTCACCCTCGGAATGGCCAAGCCCGGTGAAATCAAAACGCAGCACGGCAATCCCCATTGAAGACAGACGTCCGGCAATGCGCCGCGCCGCCGGAATATCCTTTGAACAGGTAAAGCAATGCGCAAAAAGTGCTGTTGCCAGCACCGGGCCTGGGGGCAAATCTAGTCGGGCTGAGAGCGGTTCTCCGGAGTGACCGGGAAAGGTGATGCGTTCGGTTGCCATTGGGAAAGGCCTTGTTGCTAGGGGTGCCTTAGATTGCGCAGCCGGGGCACCTAGGGCAAGGCGGCAGTAGGAAACGTCACGGGAAGGTGAAGCAAAGAGATGAAAAAGGGAGCCGAAGGCCTTCCGCCCTGTGCAAAAAGCTATCAAATCCGACCCGATTGTTTAGCGTGAAATTGCCGATCACCTGCATCTATCTGTTGCGCAGCAATTGCAGAGCAGGGTTACAGCTCCTAAGGTCCGGGGCATGAAACCTATGCTGCTCCTTCCTGCTCTGATCTGTGGCCTGACTGCTCCGGCATCACTTGTTGCCCATCCGCATGTCTTTGTGGATACCGGTTTTTTGCTGGAATTTGATGAAAGCAACCAATTGGTTCAAATTAAAGTCACCTGGCAATATGATGAATTCTATTCTCTTTTGATTACCGAAGACCTGTTTCTGGACAATGATGGCGACGGCAAACTGACCCCCAGCGAAGCCGAGCGTTTGGTTGGGTTTGACACCAATTGGGACGAGGGGTTTAACGGAGATCTGGAAATCCGCGCAGGGGGTGATCTCCTGGCGCTGTCAGGCCCGGTGAACCCGACCACGGACCTGGTTGAGGGGCGGATTGTCAGCACGCATATACGCCAGCTGGAGACACCAATGGCGATGCAGGCGGGTCCTTTTTCGATCAAGGCCTTTGATCCGTCCTTTTACACGGCCTATGAAATCATACTGCCGGTGACACTGTCGGACAATCTGCAGGGGCTCTGCCTGCTGGAGCGGATCGAGCCGGATATCGTTGGTGGCTTGGCCATCATGCAGGCGCAACTGCTGAGGTTGGACGCCGATGCCGATCTGGAAGAAAATGACATTCCGCTGATGGGCGGAGAATTTGCCACTGAGATCCTGGTCACATGCCCCGCATCCTAAAAGCCCTGGCCCTGGCACTGGGCTGTATCGCACTATGTCTGAGCATCTGGTGGCTGGCGCAGGGGTTCCTTGCGCCCCTTGGGGACTGGGCCGCCGGGCATCAGCGCAGTTTCCAAAACAAGATCGCAGGGTCGTTGCGGGCCCTGAGAGCCGGAGAGCCGGGGGCGATTATGGCCCTGATGCTGGTGTGTTTTGCCTATGGGTTTTTCCACGCCATCGGCCCAGGCCACGGCAAAGTTCTGGTTGGCGGCTATGGGTTGGCGCGCAAAACACCCTGGCTCCGTCTGAGCGGCGTGGCGCTATTGTCCAGCCTTGGTCAGGCGGTCACGGCGGTGGTGCTGGTCTATGGCGCGATTACCCTGCTGCAACTTGGTCGCGACAGTCTGATCGGGGTGGCTGAGAAAACGATGGCACCGATCAGCTACGGGGCCATTGGTGCCATTGGCTTTTGGTTGCTGCTGCGGGGGCTGCGCAAACTCTGGCGGAGCGCGAGCGTCTCTTCGCAGGTGTCTCATGATCACGCGCATAGTCATGAGCATGAGCATAGCCCTGCCTCTTCCCATGGGCATGATCACGCTCACACGCTTGCCCATGATCACGACCATGGCACATCGGAGGTTTGTAGCGAATGTGGCCATCGTCATGGCCCGAGCATTGAAGAAGTCAGCGGCTTGCAAAACTGGAAAGAAGCCCTGGTTTTGATTGCGGGCATTGCCATAAGGCCCTGCACTGGCGCGCTTTTTGTTCTGGTGATTACATGGCAGATGGGCATTGCCCTGGCCGGTATTGCCGGGGCCTTTGCCATGGCACTTGGCACCGCACTGGTGACAATCACCGTAGGGCTCGCGGCTCTTGGGCTACGTGGCGGTGCGCTGGCTTTGTTTGCGCGTTCAGGGCGGGCCGCGCAGTTTGTGCCGATTTTGGAGATCGGCGCCGGATTTTTGGTTGTGTTGGTTGCCTCAGGATTGCTGATCCGGAGCCTTTGAGAGAGGCTCCGGATGTTCAGGAACCGCTGTTACAGCTGCCCCATCAAAGCGGCATCAAAGGGATATGTTGTCAGGTTTTCAAACCCATCCTCTGTGATCAGCACCTGATCCTCCAGCTTGATCGAGAAATCTCCTCCGACCTCGCCGACACAGGCCTCGACACAGAGCACCATGCCCGGTTCCAGTGGATAGTCATAGGCACCTGCCACTGCCTTGTCCGGGTAGGCAACCAGCGGCCATTCATCACAAAGGCCAACACCATGCATCAAGCAACCGTATTTCTGCGCCTGGAATTTGTCATCCAGTACATGGGTATTGGCGGTCAATTCGGGGATCATGACGCCGGGCTTCAACATCTCCATGTTTTGCATGATGTGCTCATGGGCGTGTTGCATGGCATAGACCATATCTGGGCGGGGTTTTTGATCACCAATCCACCAGCTGCGGGAGATATCGATACAGATGCCATAAGAGCCGATTAGATCGGTATCAAATGAGATGATCTCATTTTGTTGGGTGATGCGGGGGCCACATTCTTGAAACCAGGGGTTGGTGCGCTGCCCTGATGCCAGCAGCCGGGTTTCGATCCATTCACCGCCACGGCGAATGTTTTCCGCATGAAGCACCGCCCAGATATCGTCTTCGCTGGTCTTGCCGTCGCCGACATTGGCGCGGGCAAAATCCTCCATTACCTTCACAGCGGTTTCACAGGCGTGATTGGCGCAGCGCATGGCACGGATCTCATCCTCCCCCTTGATGGCACGGGTTTTCTCGGTGAGCTCCTCGCCCTCCATGATCTCAAAACCCTGCGCCTCAAGTGCGCGCAGCCCATGCAGCATGATCTTGTCGACCCCCAGCCGCTTATTGCCGCCGCCGTGTTCTTGGATCAGCTCCCGCACCTCGTTGGAGAGCGCATCAGCCGCCACATCAACCTTGTCGCCGCGATCAAAGTAGAAAAGATCGGCGCCCGAGCGCTGTTCGCGGACCAGAGGGTTAAAACTCGAAAGGAACGGCGAGTTTTTATAGTCCCAGATCACCATGTAGCCATCGGCGCAGACCAGCAGGGCACGGAATGGGTTATGGGTGTTCCACAGCTGCATATTGGTGCTGTCGGTGGCGTAGCGAATGTTTAAGGGATCAAACAGCAACACGCCGCCATAGTCACGGGCATTGATGGCCTGCACCAGCCGATTCCAGCGAAACTCCCGCATGCGGGTGAGGTCAGGCAGGATCAGCCCAGCGTCTTGCCATTCCTGGAAGGCCAGTTGGGTTGGGCCGATCTCGATCCGGTCATTGTTGTTTTCGCTGCCATCCCCCAGCTGGGTTCCACGGGTGGGGTCAATCTTGCGGATGTCTCGATAATGCAGGTCCATGGTGGGCCTTTCTCTCTGAACATGTCTGTCCAGTCTTGTGCAGCCATTCCCGGGATTCCGTTCTGATTGCGACCGTTGATTGGGCGTTTTTGAGCGATTTACGGCAGCTCGATTGGTAATCTTGGGTAGCAAAGACATGAAGGCAAACTATGATTCTGCAAAAATCCATTCCGCATAACCCCCTGGAAACGGTCAAACTGCCGGGTATCAAACCCTTGGATTTGAAGGATTGGCTGGTTCCCGATGATGCCTTTGCGGGTCAGATGGCCTGTCGTGACGCGCTGCTTGCAGAGCAACGCACGCAGGTTTTGCAGATGGATCCTGGTGCTTTGGCCCCCGCGCAGGAACTGTTGCAGATGGTTCTCGATCACAGATATCCGGGGCAGGGCGATAAGGTTCATCGGCCCGATGGGGTGACCGTGGATATCGACTGGCAGGATCCACTGGCGACGCTGGGTCTGATCTCTCAGGAAGACTTTTGTATACTCGAACGCCGGGAGGGCAGCGACGAGCATGTTTTGACAGGGGCAGTGTTGTGCTTTCCGGCCAGCTGGACGCTGAGCGAGAAATTCATGCGACCTCTGATTGCTATTCACGATACGGTCGACAGCTATGACGGCGGCATGGCCTCGCGGGTGCAGCGGCTGTTTGATGGGGTGCAGGTTGGACGGCCGCTGTGGCGGTTCAATGCGCTATGGTATCAGTCGTCGGATCTACATGCGCCACGCAGTGTGCAGGATCGCCGCGATACCAGCCACGGCAAGGATGCGCCCTTTATGCGCAGTGAAAAACAATCCATTCTGCGCCTGCCCGTCAGCCGTGCAGTGGTTTTTTCCATTCATACCTTCATGGTCCACAAGGATGATGTGATGGCGCAATGGGGGGAGACTGACGCAGTTGTATAGCTGTTTTGCAGGGGCATCCAATGCGCCCAGCCGGTCCATTCAGTGAGCCGGGCGCAGAGATTTAGTGGGGCAAGAGTACCTTGGCCGCAGCCTGTACCATGCCGGAGCCATGCAGGAACAAAATGACCATCCCGGTCAGCAGGGCGCGCACCGACAGCACCAGATCAACGCTACGGATGGAGTTTGTCACCATCGAAGCAACTGCGCGGGGAAGTGCCATTAACCAGCCGAGGCGGCTTTTTCCAAAGACCGTCTGATATGAGGCATGAGGCGCCGCCCCGGCGGGTCTGCGCCGGATTTTGCTGCGTGGTTTGATGCGCCGTGGCTGGCTCTGGATCTCGTCACAATGCTGTTCCAGAACTGGCGTTGCCTCATCCGCAGAGCCAAACCGGGCCTGACCACGTGCGCGTTCTGCCTCGGCATCAGCGCGGGCCTGGTCCGCCATCCAAAGACGTTTTGCTGCGGCTGACATTTCCGGCTCAGGCCGCGCTGCCGAAGACTGCTCCTGCGAAGGGACGGGTTTCTCAACGTGGCGTTCTTTGGAGAGAAACTCTTCCAAGAGAGAGGCAGGCTCGGGGGGGCTAAGCGCAGGTGAGGCATCGGCCAGAGCCTGTTCCAGCATAGTATCCGCTGCCACAATGGCTGCTTTTTCATCCTTGATCACCATGGCAGGGGAGTCAAAAAACGCCTCTGCAACGGGTTCTTCAAGAGGGGCAAATGCACCAAGGAATTGCTTCGGTGTCAGAGCTTTACTGGTTTCCTGCCAAAAAATGACCAGGGGATCCAGGGCCTCTGTCAGCCGCTTCAGGATCATTGCGAGCAGAATTTCTGAGATCTCCTGATCGCAAGCGTCAGGAAAACAAGGGGTCAATGCCAGCTCGATATAGGCAGCAGGGGCGGGAACGCCCGGCGGCGTCCGTACGCCAAGCCGCAAAGGAATACGGCGCAGGCGCAGGCTAATCTTATAGTGATCGCAGTCCAAGCCGATCCGATGGGGATCGCGGGCATTGATCTGAAGTGTCGGATGGCCGAATTCTTCCAGCGTATCCAGCAGCTCTGTCAGCGCCAGTGTCAGTTTCTCTTCGCTGCGGTGTTCAAACCCCAGCTTGCCTTTGTATTGCTCTACCTGTGCCACCGTCAGGGTCCTCCGTTCGGGTTGCTCTGCATAAACAATAGGGGGCGATCTGGCTCAAAAGTGAGGCGGGGAGAGACAATAGGTGAAGAAAAATTCAGATTTTACTTTGAAATTATGAATTTGTGAAAATTATTAATTTTCAGATATTTAGGGGGATCTGTTGCATTTTTCTTGGGTAAATTAGGCAATATGTGGGCGCTCAACCGCCACTTTGATGCCCCATACCCTACAATTGTCAGCGATGCGGGGGATTGTTCACATCTTTGTTTCAAGGTGCAAAACAGGAGGGGAGTGAGCCCGTGGCCAGGAGTGTGCCGACCGGGCTGGCGCCCGCCAAATTACCTGTCGATCTGACGCCCCATGATGGCGAGTGATTGCTGATAGACCGTCGCGGCGTTCCATTCCTTTAGGACACGGTAGTTGGGTTGACCCTCCTGGTAGCCCTTGCCGCGTTTCCAGCCCCGCTTTTGCAGATAGCGCGCGGTAGAGGCCAGGGCGTCTTCCAGGTCATAAAAATTGACCTGCCCGTCGCGATCCCAGTCAACACCGTATTTCAAGGCATTGCCGGGTAGAAACTGCGTATGGCCCAGCTCACCATGTTTGGCCCCGAGGGTGGCACCGGTTATGGCGCCCCTGTCTACCAGCTTCAAAGCACCCAAGGCATGGGGTTCAAAAAACGCTGAGCGGCGGCAATCATAGGTCAGGGTGACAATAGCAGAGACAATTTTGCTATCGCCCATATAGTTTCCAAAGGCGGTTTCCATGCCGTGAATGGCAATCAGCACCCCGGCAGGCACACCATATTTGCGTTCAAGAGCCGCATAGAACTCCGGATTGCGCGCCTTTCGTTTGCGGCCCTGCGCCACGATGGTGGCCGAGCCGCGGACCTGCATAAATTTCTCCAGACTGTAGCGAAAGCTCTTTTGGTTGCGATCGGCGGCGATGGTGCGGGTGGCATATTGCGCCTGCGCCAAGGCCTGAAGCCCGGCGGATTTTACGCCAGCCCGGCGCGCAGCCTTGGCAAAATCGGCTTTCCAGGCATTAAACCTGGCAGAGGTGTTACCGCAGGGGGCTGCGGAAGCGGGCAGGGCAAAGCTGCTGACGGCTAGGGCGAGGGCAAGAGAGGCAGGGGCAAAAAGGCGCATATAATCAGATCCTGAAAGCAAGAGGTGCAATTGCGATCAGAGTGTAACGAGACGACAGAGGGAGTCTAACGGGAAAACTGCCCCCTGTTTCTCATTTCTGACGGGCGCTTTTAGGCAAAGGCATCAGCAGCCGAGAGCGCCAGACCGTCCGCAACAGCCGTCATGGCATTGCGGTTCTCGACCGCAGCATTGGGGCAGAGCTGGCGCAGGCCGGTTTCTAAAGAGCTCAGCAAAGAGGAACCCCCAACCATGACCAACCGGTCGATTTGCCCGGGGGCCACATCTGCCTGAGCCAGGGTTTCAGCGGCACATTGGGCAATCTGTGCCATCATCTTGGCAAGGCTGTGGTGCATCAGCTCTGGGGGCAGTGGCGCTGACAGGCCGCGTTCCAGAATGCGCAAATCGATCCGGGGATCTGCTCCTGTCTCACCATTGGCCTGGATCTTGCCGCGCTCCACTGCAAAGGCCAGATCATGGCCCAACTCGTCCTCAAGGACGGAAACCAACCGGTTGAGTTTGACCGGTTCCACCGCGTATTTTGCCAGTTCACGCGCGGCCCGACGACTGTCGGCGGCGTAGAGAAAGGGGATCATCTGCCAGGTGGCGAGATCGTTGAACAACCGATTGGGCGCGGGCAGGGTCTCAGGCCCAAAGGCATTGCGGATCTGGCTGCCCCGTCCCAGGAGCGGCATCACATGGTCGATGCTGATTTGGCGGTCAAAATCGGTGCCGCCAAGGCGCACCCCATGCGAGGCCAGAATATGCGTCTTCCCGGTACTGTCCTGTTCAAACAGGGTGAAATCCGAGGTGCCCCCGCCAATATCAACGATCAGTCCCAGCCCTGCGGATGGCGCAGCAGAACGCACGGCGGCCTCGGGTTCATAGAGAAAACGCACGTCTTCGAAACCCGCAGCCAGGTAACAATCGCACAGATCTACCTCTGCCTGGGCATCACGGGCGGGATCCGCACTGTGAAAATGCACCGGGCGCCCCGACAGCGCATGGGTGAAGGTTTGATGGGTGGCCGCCTCGGCGCGGGATTTTACCTCTGCCAGAAACCGCGCAATGATCCGGATGAAATCAGTGACCTCGCCATTGATCCGGCGTTCTTCGCGCAACAGGGGCGTGCCCAGCAGGCTTTTGAGGGCGCGCATGAAGCGGCCCTCATCCCCATTGATCAGGGCGCGAGTCGCCGCGCGCCCAATGCGCATCGGCCGTTTGGGTTCAAAGAACACCGCTGTGGGCAGGGTGGTTTCACCGGGCTCCATCTGCACCAGAAAGGGCTGATCTCCAACCGCAATGCCCGCAGCGGAATTGGAGGTGCCAAAATCGATACCCAGAGTTTTGGGGGGCATAGCTGGGGCGGTCATGGCGCGGGCTCCTGTAGGGCGATGGAACGCGCCTTCCTATAGGAGCCGCCATGGGGCTTCAAGAGGAAGACGGTGAGTTGGATTTTGCCAAGTTGAAGTGAAGTGCCAAGTTGAAGTGAAGGGTTTGGGTTCTTGCCATAGGGGAGCCATTGGGTAAAGTGCCACGGAAAAGGAGAAAAACCCATGATCACAAAATCTGCCAAACTCTTGTTGTCTGTTGCATGCTGCGCGGTGCTTACGGCCTGTGGCGGGTTGCCTGCCAGCAATGAAATGCAACTCGACAAGGAAGCAAATGGCCGGTTCAGTGGCATTGCAGGTTCTGATTTCACACCTCAGCAGATCAAAATGCATGTTGAAATCGACGCCTGCCCCGGTGGCACCATGGTGGACTTCTCCGTCAGGGTATTGCCCTCGGAGCCGGATTACAAAATTTTTTCAGGGCGCTGTGTCGGAGAGGTAGGGGCGGTGGCCAGCCCGACGGGGGCAACGGTTCCAGTGCAGACAGCAC
Source organism: Pseudophaeobacter sp. EL27 (assembly GCF_900313025.1). Classification (GTDB taxonomy): domain Bacteria; phylum Pseudomonadota; class Alphaproteobacteria; order Rhodobacterales; family Rhodobacteraceae; genus Pseudophaeobacter. The sequence continues at coordinate 7,471 of NZ_OMPQ01000013.1, read as the reverse complement.
CAGTACAGACAGTGCCTGTACAAACTGTGCCGTTAACCACGGCTGGCAACAGTGCTGGTTGGGACGGCTCGACCCCATTTGTGGACTGATCTGATGCAGCTTAACCCGCATTGCGCTGCGCGTCTTGCGGGCGGCCCATGCTGAGAAAAACGACACTCAAACGGAAAAAGGACGCCCAGATGGGGCGCCCTTTCTAACTCAGTCTAATCGCTCGGGATTAGCAGCTGTAGTACATGCCATACTCAACAGGGTGCGGCGTGTGCTCATAGGTCTGAACTTCTTCCATTTTCAGAGCGATATAGCCGTCGATCTGATCTTTGGTGAAGACGTCACCCTGCAGCAGGAAGTCGTGATCGGCTTCCAGGCATTCCAGCGCTTCGCGCAAGCTGCCCGCAACGGTTGGGATATCGGCCAGCTCTTCGGCAGGCAGGTCATAGAGGTTCTTGTCCATGGCCTCACCGGGGTCGATCTTGTTCTTGATGCCGTCCAGGCCAGCCATCAGGAGTGCTGCAAAGCACAGGTAGGGGTTTGCGGCCGGATCGGGGAAACGGGCCTCAACGCGCTTGGCTTTGGGGCTTTCGGTCCATGGAATACGCACGCAGCCGGAACGGTTACGGGCAGAGTAGGCACGCAGAACGGGGGCTTCAAAACCAGGGATCAGACGCTTGTAGCTGTTGGTCGCCGGGTTGGTGAAGGCGTTCAGGGTCTTGGAGTGCTTCAGGATGCCGCCGATGAAGTAGAGCGCTTCCTGGCTGAGGTCCGCATATTTGTCACCTGCAAAGAGCGGCTTGCCGTCTTTCCAGATCGACATGTTCACGTGCATGCCGGTGCCGTTGTCGCCGTAGATCGGCTTGGGCATGAAGGTAGCGGATTTGCCATAGGCGTGGGCCACGTTGTGGATCACATATTTGTATTTCTGCAGCTCATCGGCCTGTTTGGTCAGGCTGTCAAAGATCAGACCCAGCTCGTGCTGACAGGAAGCAACCTCGTGGTGGTGCTTGTCCACTTTCATGCCCAGACGCTTCATGGTCGAGAGCATTTCGGAGCGCAGATCCTGAGCTTCGTCGATGGGGTTCACCGGGAAGTAGCCGCCTTTGAGGCCAGGGCGGTGGCCCATGTTGCCCATTTCATACTCGGTGTCGGTGTTCCAGGAGGCGTCGGTGGCGTCGACCTCATAGGAGACCTTGTTGATCGAGTTGGAGAAGCGCACGTCATCAAACAGGAAGAATTCGGCTTCGGGGCCCATATAGGCCACGTCGCCAATACCGGAGGCCTTCAGGTAGGCTTCGGCTTTCTGGGCAGTACCGCGCGGGTCGCGACCGTAGGCTTCGCCAGTGTCGGGTTCAACGATGGAGCAGTGAATGCAGACGGTTTTTTCAGCGTAGAAAGGATCCACATAGGCCGAAGTTGTGTCCGCCATCAGTTTCATGTCGGAGTTTTCGATCGATTTCCAGCCAGCGATCGAGGAGCCGTCAAACATGAATCCTTCGTCGAGGAAGTCTTCGTCAACCATGTCCACGTCCACAGTGACGTGCTGCAGCTTGCCGCGCACATCTGTGAAGCGGATATCCACATAGGCCGCTTCTTCGTCTTTGATCATCTGGAGAACTGCGTCTGTGCTCATTCCCTTGGTCCTTCTGATTTTGATGTCAGGTAATTCTGATGTTTAAAGCGCGTCCGTGCCGGATTCACCGGTCCGAATACGGATGGCCTGTTCGACGGGAGAGACAAAAATCTTGCCGTCGCCAATTTTGTCGGTTTTTGCAGCATCGATTATGGCTTCAATGGCGGATTCGACCTGATCGGCCTCCAGCACAACTTCGATCTTCACCTTGGGCAGGAAGTCGACAACATATTCAGCGCCGCGATAAAGCTCGGTATGGCCTTTCTGACGGCCAAAGCCTTTGACTTCGATGACGGAGAGGCCCTGGACGCCGACGTCTTGCAGCGCTTCCTTCACCTCGTCCAATTTGAACGGTTTGATGATGGCTTCGATCTTTTTCATCGCTTCGGCTCCTCACTACCTTGTCGAGGCCCCTCAGATCATTTCTTAATGATGACGACAATGCGCTGTGCTGTCTCAGGGGGGGGAGGACGGCAGTTTTGAAGGTGTTTGATTAAAAATTAGGCAAGGCGCTGCAAAAATATGCAGAAGTGAATCGCCAAGTTTGAAAAAGAAGGAGCCTCATGATGACCGAACTGCTGACCTCTGCACAAATGCGCGCCATTGAGTTGGTCGCCATCGAGTCAGGGGAAATCACCGGGCTGGAATTGATGGAGCGCGCCGGGCAGGGGGTGGTTGAGGCCATTTTTGAGGAATGGCCGGAGCTTGCGGGGAAAGAGGGTGAGAAAGAGGGGGGCTCTGCCCCCCAGCCTGCGGCTTCCCCCCGGGATATTTCTGGCCAAATGAAGAAGCAGGTCGCACCAAGGCGCGCCGTGGTTCTATGTGGTCCTGGCAATAATGGCGGCGATGGCTTTGTGGTGGCGCGGCTGTTGAAGGCACGGGACTGGGAAGTGGAGGTGTTCCTCTATGGTGATGTAGAGACGCTACCGCCGGATGCAAAGCAGAACTGCAAGCGGTGGCTGGAGTTTGGGTCGGTTCTGCCATTGGAGAACAACTTGGAGACCTCTACGATGGAGGCGGATCTGGTTGTGGATGCCTTGTTTGGAACTGGATTGTCGCGCCCACTTCTGGATCTGGGGCAGATGTTGCTAGACATTTGCGAACAACGCGCTGTTGGATCGTACACACCGGCGGCGCAGCGCCAGGGGGCAAGCGCTAGGGTAGTTGCTGTGGATCTGCCCAGCGGTGTCTGTAGCGACAGTGGTAGGGCTCTTTGTGAGGCTGGGTTTAAGGGGCTTGAACAGAACGTCGCGGCAACAAGAGCTGTTGAGGCTGATCTAACGGTCACCTTTCATGGCATGAAGCTGGGGCATGTCCTTGGGGCAGGGGCTCGGTATTGCGGAAGAACTGTGGTGAAGCCCCTGGCGATTGACGGGTGTCACCCGACTGGTGGGCTTGTCACTCTGGTGGAGTGCGGGAGGGGGCAGTCCCTTGGGAAGGCATCACAAAATCACAAATATTCCCACGGACATGCCCTTGTTCTCTCCGGTGGACATGGCAAGACGGGGGCTGCGCGGCTAGCGGCACGCGGCGCGCTGCGCATTGGGGCTGGGTTGGTGACATTGGGGTCGCCGCGATCAGCCATGTATGAGAATGCCGCACAATTGACGGCGATTATGCTACATCAGATTGATGGAGCCCATGGTGTTTCTGAGTTGCTGGAAGACGAGCGGTTCAACGCGATCTGTCTGGGGCCTGGCCTTGGGCGCGGAATGGATACTCAGGCAGTGGTGATTGCTGCTTTGAAGGCGCGACGTGCCACTGTTCTGGATGCCGACGCGCTCACCCGGTTTGAGCGTGATCCGCAGGTGCTGTTTGATCTGCTTCATCAAGATTGCGTGCTCACGCCGCATGGCGGAGAGTTTGCCAAGCTGTTCCCGGATTTGGCGGCGAAGCTGGCAGCGCCTGCTCTAACTGGCCCGGCCTATTCAAAGGTAGACGCCACTCGAGAGGCGGCCTTGCGAGCCGGGTGCGTGATCCTGTTCAAGGGAGCGGATACAGTGATCGCCGATCCAGCGGGGCGTTGCTCGGTGAATTCAGCTCACTACGAACGGGCGGCGCCATGGTTGGCGACCGCGGGGTCCGGGGATGTTTTGGCCGGGATAATCACGGGGCTCATGGCACGCGGGTTTTCCCCCATGCAAGCGGCAGAGATGGGAGCTTGGCTACATGTGGAATCTGCCCGCACCTTTGGGCCGGGCCTGATCTCCGAAGATCTGCCTGAGCAGATCCCAGCTGTGCTGCGCAGATTGGAGCCGGAAGGTTAGCCGAGTGCAGTGATCTTGCCTGATTGAGCGCCTGCGGAGTGCCTGGCCGCTGCGACCTCCAGTCCCCCAGCATAGATGATATGGGGACGGCCAAAGTGCAGAACGGTCAGCGTGATTTCGCGCGGGCCAAGATCACAGATGAATTCTTCGTCTACCAGGGTTGCGGCCCGGGCCAGAGCTTGCGGTTTTCCATTGATGGCTTTGGCCCGTCAATCTCGGAGCAAAATCTGCTGATCGGCGGGCAGGATTACATCGCATTCCGGGCGGCTATCGCCAAGAGAACCAGGTGCAAACCAGATAGTATTGGTCCTGCAAGTGCGTTGTTGTATCGCGTTACAGGTGACCAGCCCCTGATCGCGAGAGATGATATCATCACCTGGGAGAAGTGTTTCGACACGGCAGTCACCACGCCGGGTGTGCAGCAGGGTACCGGGGAGCAGCGCAACAAAAGAGGCCTGATCGTCGACGCTCTGAAATGTGCGGCGGCGTGGGCTCGGTCTCGGGGGGGGGACCACCAACCCCGCAGGCCTGGGGGCTTGCGAATTTATTGGTTTCAACTCTTTTGCCTCAACTTTTTTGCTTAGCTTAGGGGGCAACAGTGATCTGGTCGCGCCATTTTTTGCTCAGACCTGCATAATAAGTTAATTTTTTCCCGATTGTTGCGCCGCTGCATTGTTAGGTTTTGGTGAAATTAGCGCTCGCATCCGGTTTCAACCTTTGCTATCCACCGCGGCAGGCAATCAGTGATTTGCCAAACGTGCGGGTGTGGCGGAATTGGTAGACGCACCAGATTTAGGTTCTGGCGCCGCGAGGCGTGGGGGTTCGAGTCCCTTCACCCGCACCACTCTGATTTTAAACGGAAAATCACAACTCTTTCTTGGTCATGGTTCAGGTGCGATTTTGAAGTTTTACACTTCTTTTTACACTCTGATTCTTGTTCCTATTCCGTTGTCGTTCTGTTCCGACGCAGCTGTGCAGTTTTCGAGAGCTGTTTTTGGCGAGCCTGCTGGCGGTACTTCTTGACCATTTCGAGAGATTTGTGCCCGGTGACAGATTGAATCTCTGTGTCTGAACAGCCCGCCTCCGCTAGTTCCTTGGCTGCGGTGTAGCGCCAGCCGTGTATCACATAAGCCTTGGCAGAAATTGCCTCCCGCACCTCTGACACAAGAAACTGCGCCCGGCGCTTGCTCAAGTGTTGGGTGAGGTTCTTCGCCAGGAGGTGCCGACCTGCTCTAGGCAATTGTGCGAGATAGGATTGTAGACGCTCTGGGCAGAAGATGGATAGGCGGACGCCTGTCTTTTCCTGCACTACTTCCATATAGCCACCTTTGAACTGATCCCACTCCATGGCAACGACGTCACCGATACGCTGACCGGTTCCGATGCTGAGTTCAAATATCGTTCTCTCAACTGTCAGGCCGTGATCTTTGCAGTAGCGCTCATAGGCAGCAAGTTTCACCTCTGGCCAGGCCTCGTAGCTGCCGCCTTTCAGCTTTTCCACACCCTGGGCGGGGTTTGCGGTGATCCATTCAAGATCGATTGCGTGACGAGCCAGGATTGATATCTGTTCAACCATTGCATTCGCTTTGCGCCATTGGTCTGCATACTGGTCACGGGCAGCGATCACATCGCGTCGCCGCAGTTTAGTGAAATCCTTGGATCCGTTTTTCTCGCGGATTAGTTCAAGTGTGCGGCGGTATTCTGCTTTTGTGCCAGCCTTCAGGCGCATGAAGCGCGGGGTTTGATAGTAGCTGACGATCACCGCCTCGAATGTTGTAGCAATTTCTTTCTTGGCCTTGCCCGTTCGGATGTTCCAATAGGCCCGATCAAATTCCGGGCTGTCAGGATCGTCAGGAAGCCTGATCCGGGTGTATCCCCGTCGAAAATACCAATAGTCCTTTCCATCGCGGCGGATGCAGGCGAGGTACGGCTTGGCGTTTTTCTTTACCATGAGAAATCATCTTCATTCATTGCGTCACCATTGAGCACTGCCTCAAGGTCAGAAACCCGCCAGCGTTCAAAGTTACCCGTAATCTTTACAGGCGAAGGCAGGGAGCCGGATTTTACGAGCTGGCGAAATTCCACTGGCGCCATATCCATAAGCTTTGCAGCGGTCTTTTCAGTGACAGCTATTCGTTCAACGCGTCCCATGCGGCTCTCCGGGTTGGTTTGAAGCGGTTTTGGGGGAGTTCATGCCGCCCGCTCCATTTGAGAGGCGTGGCTGCCCCACTGGCCTGCCATTGCTGCAGCGATGCCGGGGAAGAACTTGCTCCGCAACTTCCAACGCTCTGCGCCTGGGCTCGCTTTGTGAACGCTATCGCGGGACGTGGAACCGTCGAGGGAGCCTGTAGCTGCCAGAGGCGGCAGGTTGCGCAACCAGAAACAGGTTCTCTTTCGCTCATTGTCGGGGCCATTTGGGTCTGTCGCAAACTGCCAAGGCTGCACCGTCTGCGCTGGGCGCTGATAGTTTTGGATCCGCGCCTTGGCGTGTTTGTGCATTACGGGGTTCTCAACAGCCACGCAGGGGATGTGAGGCACATTCCAGACAGCTGAGAACAGCGCAGCGCCGTCGTCTAGTTCTAACCACATATCCTGCAGGCTGCGGCCTGTAGGGGGCTTGCTGAGCCAGCGGACGCCGCTATTGCAGAGACGGGTGCAAGGTGGGTGCATGACGGCCATCAGGTCCCAATCCCCCTGCATCACGTCGAGAATGTCACCTTGAATGTGGCGGTTGGTGGGCGTGTCAGATGGGAGCAGGTCGCAAGACCAAGCATCATGCCCAAAGGCAAGAAATGCCTCTCTCACGACTCCGCTGGTCTCGCATCCGATAAGTACTTTGGCCATGCTGATAAGCTTTCCATTTTGTGGTGCAGTTTCGGGGCTGGGGTTAAGGTTTTGGCTACAAATGCACGCTAAAGGTGTTGGTAGGCGCTCGGGTCGTCCGCCCATTAGGGTGCCGCAAGCTTGTTGTCACAGGCATAGAGATCGGGTGTGCGTGCTGCGCCCGATCTTTTACGTTTCAACCTTTTCCAATTTCATTCTCCATCAGATTGGCAGGGGCGAGACCCTGGCCGTTGTAGGGGCAGTCGAGGCGCAGATCGGTGGCGCGGCGGCGCTTGTTTCGTCCTGAGCCTCCCCCAATGAAGTGGTCCGCCCCTATGTTTAGAAAAGCGGAGGACCATAGATGGCTATTAAGAGACCGAAGCCCGAAGAGATTGTCGTGAAGTTACGGCAGGTTGAAGTGTTGATGGGGCAAGGGATGCCCCGGATTGATGCAATCCGTCAGATCGGCGTGACGGAGCAAACCTATTACCGCTGGAAGAAGAAGTACAGTGGAATGGGCACAGAGCAGCTTAAGGAACTGAAGCGGCTCCAGAAGGAAAACGAGCGCCTGCGCAGGGCGGTAACGGACCTGACGCTGGACAAATTGATCCTGTCCGAGGCCGCAAAGGGAAACTTCTGAGCCCCTCGCGCCGCCGTGCCTGCATCGACCTCATTCGCAGCAAGATGAAGGTTTCCGAGCGTCGCGTTTGCCGTGTCCTGGGCCAACACCGGTCCACACAACGGCGATTGCCACAGG
>NZ_OMPQ01000016.1 GCF_900313025.1 Pseudophaeobacter sp. EL27 | reverse complement strand
ATCCTTCTCCGATAAATCTTTCCCCCGAAGGGCGTATAAGGTATTACTCTCCGTTTCCAGAGGCTATTCCTTAGAGAAGGGCACGTTCCCACGCGTTACTAACCCGTCCGCCGCTCACTCCGAAGAGTGCGCTCGACTTGCATGTGTTAAGCCTGCCGCCAGCGTTCGTTCTGAGCCAGGATCAAACTCTCAAGTTGAAAGCGTCTCGCGACGCTATCCTTGACGTTCGAACCTCTGCACATCTCCAATACTCAGGACCGCTTTTGGGGGCAGATCCCTATGTCCACCCGGCTAAGGATTGGACACGTATCGGAAGTCATCTGTTTGATTGTGCTTCAGTTTACCAAAGTAAACAAAAGTCCGTTCAAACAGTGAAGCTGACACTAGATTATCGAACAGACCAAATGGCCCACCCTACTAGCGTTGATATACAGACGTTGATCCATCGAAACGAACCAAACCGCCCACATATCTCTTCAGTTATCATCAATGTCAAAGAGCAACACCAAAAGGCCAAAAACAAGACCACTACGCCAATTCCTTAGCGCAACCGCCTCACATCATACCATCAGATGCCCCAGTCTCTCCTGAGCGTCTCAACCGTCTTTCCGATCCGTCAGCACTGTCTTTCCAGTCCGTCAGCACTGTCTTTCCAGTCCGTCAGCACCGTCTTTCCAGTGTGTCAGCAGCACCTCCGCCGCCCACCGTGCCGCGTCTCCGCTGCCGGTAGAGGGGGTTCTAAGTATAACCCCGGGAACCCGCAAGCCCTAAATTACAAAAATCACATCTTTTTTGGATAAGGAAGGAAATTGCTATAAAAACATAGTGTTACCCAAAATCTCTCCGCGCAAATACATCTCAACCTCATCCCGGAAAAGTACACACAGCTGACTCGACCCCGATTCCATCACCGGACCACAGACAGCACCCAGTCACCTTTCCATGCATACTCCCACCGGAGGCAAACGCCCCTTCTTCAAACGATCCAGAATGTTATTTGGCGGCGCGGGCCAAAGGCTCCTGATTTACAGCAGCCAGTCGCACAGGCACCCCGTTAAAGGCCGCGTTGCCACTGACAGGGTCAATACGGCGATCATCTGTCAAATCATTGATAGAGACAGTCTGCACCTTGGTCGCCGCAGAAAGCTCCCCCTGCCGCTGCCCCCAGCCCTGTGGGATCGACACGACGCCTGGGGCAATCTCATCGGTGATCTCAATGGGCAAGGTCGCAGTTCCAACCGCACTGTCGATCTGCACCTCACCAACTTCACCCAGACCAAACCGCACAGAGTCTGCCGGGTTGAGCTGGATGGTGCAGCGATCGCGTCCCTTTACCAGTCGGGGGCTGTTTTGGGTCCAGCTATTGTGGCTACGTACCTGACGACGGCCAATCATCAACAACGGGAACTCTTCGCTAACGGGCGACTGAAAGGCCTGAAGCCGTGGCAGATCCGCGAGGAACACCTCGGGCGCCAGATTTATCCGTGCATCAGGGGTTTCCAGCCGGTCGGCCAAGTTGGGCACCAGGGGACCAAGGTCGATGGAGCCGGTTGGCGCCGTCAGCAGCGCTTCGACGGTGACTGAATTGCTGTGATAGCCCTGTGGCAATAACATTGCCAAAACCTCGGTCGGCGACGGACCTATGCTGTTGGAGCCGGAGATCCTTGCCGTCAGACGGGAGATCAGCTCCCATTCCTGCGGGTTGCCGTTGGGGGTCTCAAAAATAGGCGCGGCAAAGGCGGCGGTATTATGAACCGCAAAACTGTGGAAGACCATGTCATAGACCTCTTCCTCCAGCGCCACGCTGGCCGGCAGGATCAGATCGGCATGGCGGGTGGTGTCGTTGATATGGAGGTCAATCGACATCATGAAGTCGAGGTTTTCAAACGCACGGCCAATCCGCTGACCATTAGGGGCCGTCAACACCGGGTTTCCGGCCACGGTAATCATCGCTTTGATCTGGCCCTCGCCCGGCATCTCCATCTCTTCAGCCATGACCGAAACCGGGAACTCGCCATTATAGAGCGGCTGCTGTGACACCCGCGAGCGTTTCTCGGGGTAGCTGCGTGTCTTGCCCTTGCGGCTGGTCATGCCGACATAATCCAGCGCCGGGGTGGTGAACATCGCGCCGCCAGCGCTGTCAAAATTGCCGGTAATGATGTTGAGCGCATTATTGGCCCATTGGCACAGGGAACCAAAGCTCTGGGTCGATGCCCCCATACGCGCATAACACACAGCCGATTTGGCAGTGGCAAAATCAAAGGCCAGCGCGCGGATGGTCGACGCCTCGATGCCGGTCATCTCGGCGGCCTTGTCAGCTGTAAAGGGCTGAACCGCCTCTTTCAGGATCTCAACCCCATCAGTGATCGCGGCCAGTGCGCCGAGATCTTCCAGACCCTGGGCAAAAACCTCATGTATCAAAGCCAGCAACAGGAAGGCATCACTTTCGGGCTGGATAAACAGATGCTCGCCCGCGCGGGTTGCGGTTTCCGTGCGACGCGGGTCAATCACCACCACACGGCCACCGCGCGCCTTGATCTCATCCATGCGCTTGCCAAAACCCGGCGCTGTCATCATCGACCCGTTCGAGACAACCGGGTTGCCACCAAGGATCAGCATCAGATCAGTACGTGCCACATCCGGCACCGGGATGAGCATCGGATGGCCCAGCATGTGGATCGAAGCCACGTGATGCGGGATCTGGTCCGCCGTGGCTGAGGAATAGCGGTTGCTGGTCCCAAGCGCCTTGATCAGGCCTGGCAGAGTCAGAAGGTTGCCAAACTTATGCGCATTGGGATTGCCGAGATAGACGCCAACCCCATCCTTGCCATGCGCCTGTTGCACTGCGGCCAGACGCTCAACAGCAAAATCATAGGCCTCCTCCCAGCTGATCGGCACAAACTCCCCATCAACCTTTTTCAACGGCGTCGTCACCCGGTCTGGATCGGTGCGGAAATCCTGCAAGGCGATGGCCTTGGGGCAGATATGACCGCGTGACAGCGGATCCTCTGGGTTTGGCTTGATGGAATGTACCTGATCCTCGTCATAGGTGACAATCAGCCCGCACATGGCCTCGCAGATATTGCAGGTTCGAAACTGGGTTTTCAGGTCGCTCATGGCTGCCTCCGGCTGGGTTCGCGTGTATCCGTCAGGGCTTCGAGCCTAGACGAGCAATCCAGCGTTTTGCAGAGGTTTATCCCGGCGTCACCGCGCTTGGACCAAACGTAACTTTGTCCTCTTGGCCCAAAAACCAAGTCCATCGGAGGCAATCTGCCCTGCACCTTGGTAGTTTTACACAGGCTCACTCCGGCCAGATCACGCACAAAGCCTGCTCACCCTCCCGAGGGGAAGGAAAGCCAGCCCCCTAGGGTGCCGCCCTATTTCTTTGGCTTGTCGCGGGCTGCTTTTTCTTCTTTGGTCATCTTGTTGTTCCAAACATTGTTGCTCAGCCCCAGCTCGGCGGGCATCGGTTTGGTTTTGCCAACGCTGACTTTGCCTCCCTTATTCAGGAACTCCTGAATAAGCGCGTCATCGGTGTTTTCTTTGGGAACATGTTTCATGCGGTCAATTCTTTCCTTCATCCCGTAAGCGGGCAACAAAAGCGATACAGATCCGGCAGTGACAGACCAATTGATCTGCCACCCTTTTTCTCTATCTGATTCCCCTGCCCTTCACCAGCTTGCACCCGGTCCAGAAGTGGTCCCACAAAGAAAAACCCGCCCTTCACACAAAGGGCGGGGCAACGTTTTGCAAAGGAGATGTTCCTAGTCGTTGCGGCGCACGCGGGCGGCGCTTTTGTCGGCAAAGGCCGCAAGCCGGGCCCGGGCGTCGGGCTGGGTGTTGACCACGCCGGCCACCACGGCCTCGGCATAGGCCGCATCCATGGCCGACATGTTCTGCATGTGGCTCACGGCGGAGCAGATGGCAAAGTTGGACAGCGGCAGGTTTTCTGCCGTGCGGCGCGCCAGCTCCAGCGCCTTGTCAAAGCTGGAACCCTCAACAATATACTGTGCCAGGCCCAGATCGCAGGCTTCCTGGCCCTGGTAGACCCGGCCGGTCAGCATCATGTCAATCATGCGGGACTTACCCACCAGATCGGTCACACGGATGGTTGCGCCGCCGCCAGTGAACAGCCCACGCTGACCTTCGGGCAGGGCAAAATAGGTGCTCTGATCCATCACCCGGATATGGGCCGAGCTCGCGAGCTCGAGCCCGCCGCCGACAACCGCGCCCTGCAGGGCGGCGATAACGGGAACCCCACCATATTCCATCTTGTTGAAGGCCTCGTGCCAGCGCAGGCAGACATGCATAAAGTCAGCCGGGCTGCGGTCTTCGTCGTGATGTTCGATCAGATCCAGGCCAGCGCAGAAATGATCGCCAGACCCAGCCAGAACCACGGCTTTCACACCAGCACGCGGTGCGGTGGAGAAGAAATCCACCAGCTCTTCGATGGTGTCAATGTCCAGCGCGTTGCGCTTGGTTGGGCGGTTCAGGGTGACAACCCAAACGCCATCATCATGGGGCTGAAGGTCGAGGTTCTTGAAGCGGGAAATGTCGATTTTGACGGTCATGATACAGTCCTTGTTAGCAAAGGGAGGTGCGGGCCTCTGACACAGAGGCCTCGCCCTAAAGGGAAAATCACTAGGCGATTACAGCAGTGCTGCTGACAGGCTCTCGGCACCGGACACGCAGCGGCTGCGCTGCACCTCTACTTCACAGAGAACGTGATCCGCATAGAACCGGGCCGAAGCCACTTTGGCCGCCATGAACTCAGGGTCTTCACCACGCGCCAGGGCAGCCTCAGAAGCCAGCAGCCCACGCGCCATCTGCCAGCCAGAGACCAGATTGCCGGCCAGCATCAGATAGGGCACGCCAGCGCCAAAGGCGGCGGGCATTTCGCTTTTGTCCAGGCTCAGCAGATGCGCGACCACCTCCTCAAAGGCAGCCCGTGCTGCGGTCAGCCGTGGCGCTATGGCCTGTGCAGCGGGAGAGCCGGCGGCCAGCGCGGTTTCGGTTTCGGCAATCAATGCCGCCAGGGCACGGGCCGTGGTGCCACCATCGCGCAGGGTTTTGCGGCCCACCAGATCATTGGCCTGAATGGCGGTGGTGCCCTCATAGATCGGCAGGATGCGGGCATCGCGGTAATGCTGTGCGGCGCCGGTTTCCTCGATAAAGCCCATGCCACCATGCACCTGCACACCCAAAGACGCCACCTCGACACCGTTTTCCGTGCTAAAGCCTTTGACCAGCGGGGTGAGGAATTCCGACAGCGCCTTGGCCTCGACCCGGGCCTCTGACGTGGACGCGTTGCGCGCCATGTCCTGACAGCCGGCCGCAAATGCTGCCATACCACGGGCGCCTTCGGTCAGGACCCGCATCCGCATCAACATGCGGCGTACATCTGGGTGGTGAATAATGGTGACGGCCTCGCGGGTGGAGCCATCAACCGGGGCGCTCTGCACCCGCTCCTTGGCATAGGCCAGCGCCTGCTGATAGGCGCGCTCACCCACGGCGATGCCCTGCAATCCCACCGCATAGCGGGCCGAGTTCATCATCTCGAACATATAGGTGAGACCAGCGTTTTCTTCGCCAATCAGAAAGCCAGTGGCCTCCTCGAACTGCAACACGGCGGTGGGGCTGGCCTTGATCCCCAGCTTGTGTTCGACGCTCTGGCAGTGAACCGAATTGCGCGCACCGAGGGAACCATCGGAATTGACCATATACTTGGGCACCAGAAACAGGCTGATGCCTTTGACACCGGCAGGCGCATCGGGCGTGCGCGCCAACACCAGATGGACGGTGTTTTCCGACATGTCATGCTCACCATAGGTGATGAAGATCTTGGTGCCGCTGACCTTATAGGTGCCATCGGCCTGGGCTTCGGCACGGCTGCGCACCAGCGCCAGATCGCTGCCGGCCTGAGGCTCGGTCAGGTTCATTGTGCCAGTCCATTTGCCGCTGACCAGGTTCTCCAGATAGGTTGCTTTGGTTTCGTCAGACCCAGCCGTGAGCAGTGCCTCGATGGCGCCATCTGTCAGCAGCGGGCAAAGCGCGAAGCTGAGGTTGGCGGCATTCAGCACCTCGGTGGCCGCGGCGCCTACGGCGCGGGGCAGATCCTGACCGCCAAACTCACCGGGATGCGGCAGGCTCTGCCAACCCATCTCTACAAACTTGGCATAGGCTGCGGCAAAGCCATCAGCCAGCACCACTTTACCGTCTTTCACATGTGAGCCGGCCTCATCCCCCGAAGCATTCAACGGCGCAATTTCTTCCGTACAAAAGCGCCCCAGCTCTTCCAATACGGCAGCTGCATCTGACAGCTCCAGCCCGTCGTATTTCTCCAGCCCTGAGACTTCGGACCAGCGAGAGAGATGTTCAATATTGAAAAGCATGTCTTTTACGGGTGCATCAAAACTCACGGGCTGTTCCCTCCACTGGGGTGTCTATCTGGTCTATGGCCAATACTGGCTTGCTTAATATGCCAGATAAAGAGGCTGAATTACCGGAACAATCTCCCCAACGGACGAAAACATTGCAAAAAGTGACAAAGCAGAGCAAAACACCCCAATGAGTTCAGATCCAACCCCCGGCATTCTACCCACCGTATCGCGCGCCTTTCTCGAGGACTGGCTGCGCCTGTTGCGCCAACAGTGCCCGCCACAACAATTGGCAGGGTTTCTGAACCAGATCCGCCTGACTGAGACCATCCAGCCCGGGGGGCGCGTCACCCATGATCAGATCGTGCGGCTATACCAGCTGATCGCAGCAGAAACCGGGGATGAGATGTTGGGCCTCTGGAGTCGCCCCATTCGCTCCGGCACGCTGAAACATCTCTGTGCGTCAATGCGGGGGGCCTCTTCGCTCTCGGCGGCGCTGTTTCGCTTCACCTCCTTTTGGAATCTCTTGCTGGATGACTTTCAACTGGTGCTCGAGACCGAGGCCGGGCAAATGTGCGTCCTACTGAAACCACGCGGGGCTTATCAACCACAGCGGTTTGGTCATATGCTGCTGCTGAAACTGGCCCATGGGGTTTCCTCCTGGCTGACGGGGCGTGAATTACCGCTGGCGCAGGTTGGCTTTGCTTTTGAACGCCCCGATTTTGCCGAGGATTACCCCATCTTGTTTCCGGCCCCTATCCTCTTTGGCCAGGCGCAGTCGCGCATTGTCTTTGCCGCGCAGCCTGATGACCTGCCTGTTGCCCGCAGTGAGGTTGAGATGCAGGAGTTTTTGCTGCGCGCGCCACGCGACTGGATCTTCACCAGCTATCGCACCCATGCCCTGCCCCTGCGCCTGCGTGAATTGCTGTTGCTGTCTGACCGGCTGGACTACCACCTCAAGGATGCTGCCAAGGACCTTAATCTAACCCCCCGCACTCTGATCCGGCGGCTAGATGCCGAAGGCACCTCGTTTCAAGGGATCAAGGATGGGCTCCGCCGTGATATTGCAATTCGGGACCTGTCGCGCGGTCTCAAAAGCATCGAAGAAATCTCTCAGGATATCGGCTTTGCCTCAGCGGCCAATTTCCATCGGGCATTTCGGCGCTGGACCAACGCCACCCCAGGCGCCTATCGCCAAGGTCTTCCCGGCGAGGCTGGTCATCGGCATTTGCCGCACCAAAATAGCAAAGACGTCGAAGACAGATCTGTGGTGGCGTTCTGGGTAGACGATTAGGGCCAGACACACCTGCGCCCAGCTGAACAGAACCTCATGATCTACCAAGCGCAGCACAGCTATCAACACCTGGAATGCAGGAAGTCTGAACAGTTACAACGCACCAAAAGGCATGAAATTCTTGGCCCACAAACAGGGTACCCATTAATCCAACTTGTCAGAGCAGCTGGATCATATTGAAGGCCAAGAAACGAAGCTCAGACCGCAATCCCTTTCCGAGACTACTGCTCCTTTGACATTAACTCAGCGCTGCGGTGAATGGCCTTGCGAATGCGCGGATAGGTTCCACACCGGCATAGGTTGCCCGACATCGCAGCATCGATATCTTTGTCGGTTGGTTTGGGATTAGCCTCCAGCAGGGCTGCGGCCGACATGATCTGACCCGACTGGCAATACCCGCATTGTGGCGTCTGCAGTTTGACTTTTTCCGGAGAGATGCCAAGCGTCCCGGCCACAGCATAGATCGTTGCGCCCGGCACCTGAGTACCAGCCCAGACTTCAGCATGCTGGCCATCGTCTTAGACTGACACAACAGCGTTGAGCGGCTCAATTTGAGCATGATACATGAAATCAGAGCTGTATTCACGCTCAATGACTTCGCCAGCAGAGGCGATGCCGGCGAGCGCGTCGCCATGAGTGTCCCAGGGAATTCCCTGTCTTTCCAGATCCCGTGCTGTGTCTACGTTTCTTTGAATTGCTGTTGCACTCGCGTGGTTGTGCGCAGCGCCAGCATCCGACCACTGAATACTTAGCTTTTTACGAGCCGCCAGCGCTTGATGGTATTGGCGGGCGACAACCGCAACAACGCCGTCTCCAGTCAAAACCTCTACGACACCAGGGGACTTGCGCGCTTCTAAATGATCAACAGATTCAACAGTGGTTCCATCGATCGGCGCACGGGTTACCGCAGCGTAGAGCATTCCGGGAAGTGACACATCGATACTGAATTTGGTACTCCCATTCATTTTGCATGGCGGATCGTACCTTGGGACCGTCTTCCCTATAAGCCTAAAGTCTTTGGGGTCTTTCAGCGCTACGGATTCAAGTGACGGCAAATCAGCGGGCATCTCGCTCGACTGTGCAATCTCAGCGTAGCTCAGACAGCGGCCGCTTGCTTCATGACAAACCTGACTTGGACGTGTGGTCAACTCTGTCACTGGCACATCTAGCTGAATGGCCGCGTTTCTCATCAGAACTTGACGAGCCTGCGCCCCATAGCGCCGCAGACGATCAAAATAAGCCGCCGCCGCACGGCTGGCGCTGGTGAAAACCATGTTGCCAAACATGGGGTCGCCATATTCATCTCCAAACGCCGGCGAGGGGGCAATTCTGACGTCAGCCCACTCGGCGTCCATCTCTTCGGCAACCACCAATGGCAGGGATGTCCATGTGCCCTGACCCATCTCGGCAGAGGAGGAAAAGATGGTTATCAAGCCCTCGGAGCCAATATTGATATAGGCATTGATGGTACGGCTGCCAGCAGCAACAGTCTCACTCGCCGCGACCTGCCCCCCCCTTTACGCCCAAAGAAAGTGTAAAGGTGAGGCCTGCTGTCGACTGAATGAATTGCCGCCTGGATTGATAGCGACGTTGACTCGTCGGATTGGAAGTCATCGAATTCTCCGTGACGTTTATCTGAATCTGATTTTGAGTTAGATCGAGCTTGTGCGCTTCGAGGAAACTAGTTCCTCGAAGGGATGATTTTCAGATAGGCCGCGATGGCCGCGCGATCTCCATCGGCCAGCTTGCTGGTGTTCTCGATCACATCGGCCATTTCGCCGCCTGCGGTATCAAACTTGGGCGTGAAGCCGGATTTCAGGTATTCGGCGATATCGCGTTCGAACCAGTCAAGACCAGCTGGCGTGAGCGCTTTTGGCTGCGGATCGGACCAGTCGCAGCTGGGGCATTCGCGTCGAAGGTGGTACCGCACTACGCGGTCGCACGCTGCGCCAAGATGGCCAATCGGTTGGGCGCGTAACCTCAAGCACCTGGTCACCCTATCAGGTCTGCGGCATTGGTATCGCTCATCTCGACGGCACTAAATTGCAGCCCGGCGACATTGTCGAGGTCGACTGCGATGATGGCGAAAAGCGCCAGGGTCAGTTGTGTAGCCTGCCAATGTACGATCCCAAGGGAGAGATCGTGCGCGGGATCAATACCACTGCTCCCGCCACCCCAGAGCCCTGGCCGGGTATCAAGATCCCAGAAACCGCTTAAAGCGGCACGTCAAGACAACAAGGATGGCCGCGCAGAAGCGGCCATCTGTTGTCTGCGTTTTTACAATGAAAGGCAGGACAGGCATCAGGCAGTCTATGGTCCGGAAGAGGCAGATCTCAAAAGGCTGCTCAAATACCCTCGATCAGAATATCCAAGGCACGCTTCGGCAAGACGCGACTTGTTCAGCCCAAGCGAACGGGCCGTTTCTGCAACATCAGCATCCAATGCCAGGTTTACCTCTACCCGGCCCACATCAGCTTCCGTCAACTGCGTATAACTCAGGAGTATAGGTCACAAACCTAAGCCCTTCCAGAATTGGGAGAGCGCAGTTGGTCCTGAAACGAGGCATGTGAGTAAAAAGACCCTAACTTGGGTCAAAGCGCAGATAGGGCCGTCAAAAATGTGCCTCAAGCCGACGACGGGCTGTCGGGTTGAGACGCCAAGTAGGGGCCAAAGCCCCCAGGGGAGGTTCTGATAATCAGTGCTTAAACAACTGGGGCAATGGTCATCTTGGCCGAGATGGAATTGGCCACAAAGCAATAGCGATGGGCGCGCTCGTGCATTTCTTCGATCTTTTCTGCTCCCATCTGGAACCCGGTGTCAAAGGAGACGCGCGGCATCAGCTTCAGCTCGGTCACAGCCATCAGGCCCTTGTCGGTCTTGCCCAATGAAGCCTCGGCGTGATCGGCATAGGTCGAGACCGGCCAGCCCGCCTTGGCCGCCAATGCCAGAAAGGTCATCATGTGGCAGCTTGAAAGAGAGGCCGCCAGCGCCTGCTCGGGATTGGTGGCATCGGCATCGCCGCCCCAATCAGGTGCCGCATCGCCCGGCAGGGTAAACTGCGCGTTATAAGTAATGTCATGACCGTTATCGATCTTGCCCTCAGCAAGCGTCGGGGTGGAACGGAACCAGGACAGGTCTATTGAGAGCTCGGACATCGCACGAACCTTTCTTCAGCATTGCAAATTCAGTGAGAGAAGCCCCTAGGAGGCGTCCCATTGCGGTGCGCGTTTTTCCAAGAAGGCGGTGATGCCCTCCTTGGCGTCCGCGATCATCATGTTGTCCACCATCACCTCGGTGGCATAGGCGTAGGCCTGATCCAGGGGCATTTCGACCTGCGCATAAAAGGCCTGCTTGCCGATCTTCAGGGTGCGCCCGGATTTACTGGCGATCTGCGCTGCCATGGCCTGGGTCTCACGCATCAGGTCTTCAGCCGTGGTGATGTCGCTGATCAGGCCCCATTCCAATGCCGTTCTGGCATCTGTCATCTGCCCGGTCAGCAGCATCTTCATCGCCTGCTTGCGCCCCAGATTGCGCGAAAGCGCCACCATCGGCGTCGAGCAAAACAGCCCGATGTTCACACCTGGGGTCGCAAACTGCGCGCCCTCAACAGCAACCGCAAGATCACAGCTGGCCACCAGCTGACAGCCGGCCGCAGTGGCCGTACCCTGCACCGCTGCAATCACGGGCTTTGGGCAATTCACAATCGCCTGCATCACAGCGGAACAGGCCCGCATGGTTTCCTGAAAGAAAGCCTTGCCGCCATCTTCCTGCGCCCGCGCTGCGGTCATTTCTTTCAGATCATGACCCGCACAGAACACCGGGCCATTGGCCGCCAGAATGAGGACCTTAACATCTTTGCGCGCGCCCCAATCCTGAAGCGCTTCGTGCAGGGCGGCCAGCATTGCCAGCGACAGGCTATTGCGCGCTTTGGGGCGGTTCAGGGTGAGGGTGGCAACAGCGCCGGTCACCGAGACCTGGAGAATTTCATCTGTCATCGCCTTAGTCCTTCAACAATCCGCGGGCCACCACCAGCTTCATTATCTCGGTGGTGCCGGCGTAGATGCGCTCAATCCGGTTGTCGCGATACATCCGCTCCAGCGGGTATTCAGTCATCAGCCCATAGCCGCCAAACAGCTGCAGGCAGCGATCAATGATTTTGGCCTGCAGCTCGGTCAGCCAGTATTTCGCCATCGAGACCTTCTCGGTGGTCAGTCGCCCTTCAAGATGTTCGCTGATGCAATGGTCCAGAAAGACCTTGGCGATGGTGAATTCCGAAGCACATTCCGCCAGCACAAACTGGGTATTCTGGAAATCAGCGATCTTTTTGCCAAAGGCCTGGCGCTCCTTGACATAATCCAATGTCAGGCGCAGCGCACGTTCCATCCGGGCCACGGCATAGACGCCGATCAACAGGCGCTCCTGTGGCAACTGCTCCATCATCTGGGCAAAACCCTTGCCCTCTTCCGGACCAATCAGCGCCGAGGCGGGCACCCGCATCTCGTCAAAGAACAGCTCGGAGGTGTCGTTGGACTTCATCCCCACCTTGTCGAGATTACGACCGCGGCGGAAGCCCTCCAACCCATCGGTTTCAACAGCAAAGAGCGAAATTCCGCGTCCACCCGCTGTGGGATCGGTCTTGGCGGCAATCACGATCAGGTTGGCCAGCTGGCCATTGGTAATGAAGGTCTTGGAGCCGGAGATGGAATAGTGATTGCCATCCTTGCGCGCCACGGTCTTGATGTTTTGCAGATCAGATCCGGCCCCGGGCTCGGTCATGGCGATGGCGCCGATCAGCTCACCAGAGACCATGCGCGGCAACAGGCTGCGTTTTTGATCCTCGGAACCGTAGTGAATGATATAGGGGATCACGATGGAGTTGTGCAGCCCGCCGCCCCAGCCATCGATTCCGGCCAGATTGCCCTGATAGGCGATCACCGCATCATGGGCAAAACTGCCACCGGGGCCGTCGTAATCTTCCGGCACCTCAGCACCCAAAAGCCCCATTTCACCCGCCTTTTCCCACAGTGACCGTGGAAAGGCACCTTGCTTTTCCCACTCATCGTAGTCTGGCGCGCATTCCTTTTCATAGAACTGCGTGCAGGCATCCGCGAGCATCTGAAGCTCATCATCCATCCAGGGAGAAGCTGGGACTTGCAGGTTGGTCATAGGGGCGCCGCCATTGTCTAAGGGCGGAAAGTGCCGCCATTGGTGTTGCGGCGATGGTAGGCAGAAGGATTTTGGCAGACTAATTTTTTGTCGCGATTGAGGTGATACACATTTGTTATGACCCCCTCCGCATGACCTGTCTGGTTTACTCGGGGGTGATAATCTCGCCCTTCCAATTGCCGTTCTGCACCTCACTCACCAATACATTGCGCACCACCTCATAGACGGCAGCTGCGACCGGCGTTTGTGGCCGCAGCCGCGAGGTCGCCAGTGAGATATTGCGCGACAGATTGGGATCAATGATGCGACGGGCGTCGATGTCGCCACCGGGCAACAGATCCGCCATTGAGGGCCAGTTGAGCACCGTGGCACCAATCCCAGCCAGCACCATGCTGCGAATGGTCAGCAATGATTGCTGTTCATAGCGGATAGTGGGTGCGTGGCCCTTTTCGATCATCGCCTCTTCCAGTGCCCGGCGCACATGCACCTGCCGATTGGGCATCACCAGCGCCCGGCCGGCCAGTTCTACCAGCCTGATATCGGAGTAATCCGGCTCACCCCCCTGACAGCGCGAAAACAAAAACAGATCCTCGCGCAGAACCGGATCAAGGTTCACGTCCTGCAGCCGACCGACGTTGGGCAGGATACCAAAATCCACCTTGCCAGTTTCGATCATCTGTCCCGCCTCGTAGCCGAGACTGTCGAGGATGGTCACTTTGATCTCCGGATAACGGCGCTCGACCTCCAGAATGATACTGGCCGCTAGCATGCCGGAAATCCCCACCGGCAGGGCAACGGTGATATCCCCCACCAGTTTTCCGGCCGCGTTATTGGTGTCTTGTTTGGCAAACTGGATCTGTTCAAGAATGGATTTGGCATGACCATAAAACCGCCGTCCGGCCTCGGTCACCTGGGTGCCGCTGGGGCCACGTGCCAACAGCTCGACCCCGACTTCGGCTTCCAATTCCACCATCTGACGGCTCAGCGCTGGCTGCGCCACATAGAGTTCGCGCGAGGCGGAAATGAAGCCGCCGTTTTCGACAATCGAACAGAAATAGCGCAGTTGGATCAGTTTCATTCACGGGTCTCCAAGGTCAACAAAACACTGTCCGCCATGCTCATGTGCTATCAGAGCCTTACGGGCTGCAAAAGAGGTCGGGACCAATTTCACTAAGAACAAGCTGTCAAACGGCTGGTTTACAGCATTTTGCCCCCCGAAGAGACCGGGCAATACCAAAGCGGTATCGGTGCAATCGCTCAATAGGATTTGTGCCAGGCGGCATCTTTCCACCACTCTTGCAGTCAACGCCCCAGCCGTCAGCGGCCTTGGCATATCTTGCAACGCATCGCGGAGAATTTGAATGACAACCGAAACCAAGAAAATGATCCGTGGCGGAGCCCTGCTGGCCCGCGCCTTCAAAGAAAAGGGCATTGACCATGCCTTCACACTGGCCGGTGGTTTCTGCAACCCGGCGCTGGAAGGCTTCATGGAATGCCAGATGCCGGTGATCAACACCCCGCATGAACAAGTCGCCGGTCACCTGGCCGACGGTCATGCCCGCATCACCCGCAAGCCAACGCTTTGCCTGGTCGGGCCCGAGGGCTTTGCCAATGCCGTGCCTGCCATGCTGGAAGCCTGGGGCGAGCGCAGCCCGGTGATCTTTGTCACCGGCTCCTCCACCCTGAAACGCCAGGGCTCTGGCGGCTTCAAAGAAATCGACGATGTCGCCATCGCCGCGCCCCTGACCAAGTATTCCGAGCAGATCGTCGACGGCAGCCGGATCAGTGAATTTGTCGACCGCGCCTGGAAAGCGGCCACCACCGGTTATCCCGGCCCGGTGCATCTGGCGCTGCCGGTGGACATCATGTTCTCCTCCTTCCCCGAAGACGCCGGTCTGGATGAACGCCCGTTTGACCGCACCGACACGCCAGTACCCCGCGCCTGGCCCGATCCCTCAGCACTGGGTCCGGTTCTAGAAACCATCAAAAACGCCGAACGCCCGGTGGTGATCGCCGGCCATGGTGTCTGGTGGTCCAAGACCGAAAACAAGCTGGCCGAGGCCTGCAACAAGCTGCGAGTGCCGGTCTATAACGTGCCCTATCACACCAAAAACCTGGGCGAAGAAAGCGAGTGCTACATTGGCCTTGCGGATTTCCACCAGTTCCACCCCTCAAAACCGGCCATCCACGAGGCGGACGTTGTGGTCATGGTCGGCTGTCGCCTGGATAACCAGATGAACTTTGGCAACCCGCCTTTCATTCTGGAAGGCACCAAGCCGATCTGCGTGAACGGCAGCCACGAAGAACTGGACTACAACCACGGCGCCGATATGCCGCTGCTGTCGGATCCCGGCGCCTTCCTTGATGCCATGGGCGCCCTGGACAAGAGCTGGGACAGCTGGTTCGATCTGCAGGTCCAGCGCCGCAGCGAGTGGGTCATGGAGTGGAGCGCACATCTGGAAGAAGAAGATGCCAAGCACCAGGCCGGCGACTGCAAAATGCACCCGCTGCAGCTGGGCGTCGATGTTCAGGCCGAGATGAATGACGGCGACTGGCTGGTCTTTGACGGCGGCAACACGCATTTCTGGAACGAGATTGCCACCAATATCGCTGCCAAACGCGGGTTGAAACTGGGCGGCATCATGCATCCGGGCAACTACAGCCTGCTGGGTGTCGGTGTCTCCTTTGGCCTCTCGGCCAAGAATGTGCATCCCGATAAGAACGTGGTTGTGGTTTCGGGGGATGGCGCCTTCCTGTCCGGTGGTCTTTTGGTTGAGGCCTGTTTCCAGGAGAACCCGCCCATCGTGGTCATCATCGACAACAACGGTGGCCTTGATTGCATCAGCCAGCAGCAGGAAAAACTGTTCAAAAACGGTCAGCATTATGCCACCGATTTCCGCGACATCCCCTTCCACACATTGTTCGAAGGCATGGGCGGCTTTGGCGAGCTGGTGACCAAGCGCGAAGATCTCTCTGGCGCCATCCAGCGGGCGATTGCCAGCGGCAAGACGGCCTGCGTCAACGTCAAATGCCGCGGCGTGATCAGCCCCATCGTCGCCGCCACCGCTGACAAACGCGACAAGGCCTCGATCGAATAATGGCGGTTCTCAGCTCCCATACCCTGAACAGCACCGATGGCACCCACGCGGGTGGCATCGGCGTTACCCTGCACAGGTTGACGGACAGCGGGCCAGAGCTGGTCTTTGCCGGTGAAACCGACGCCGGAGGCCGGTTGCGCCACGAGATCCCTGCGGATCAGGTCGACACCAGCGCCAGTTAGGAGCTGGTGATGCAGACCGCCGCCTATTGGGCGGCGCAGCCCGGTATTGCTCCAACCGCAGGCCATATCCGCCAGATCGTGCTGCGCTTTGAAATGCCGGATGCCGATGGCGCCTATCACATGCCGGTCATTCTTGGCCCCAACAGCTATTCGACCTGGTTGTCGCGCTATGGCGCAACACCAGATCAGTCTCAGGACAATTGACATGACACAGAAACCTTCCCCCATGAATATCGCCATCCTGTCAGGTGTGCGCACTGCAATCGGTGGCTTTGGTGGCGCGCTGGCGGGCACCGCGCCCTGCGAGCTGGCCACCAAGGTCGCCGCCGAGGCAATCGCGCGCGCGGGTGTTGCGCCCGACCAGATTGAAACCTCTGTGTTCGGCAATGTGATCCACACCGAACCGCGTGATATGTACATCAGCCGGGTTGCCGCATTTGGCGCGGGCGTGCCCGAAACCTCCCCCGCCCTGACCCTGAACCGCCTCTGCGGCAGTGGTTTGCAGGCGGTTGTCACCGCAGCAGAGCAGATCACCCTTGGAAATGCCAGCATCGCGTTAGCAGGCGGTGCCGAAAACATGAGCCGTGTCGGCCACATGATGAGCGCGGCGCGGTTTGGTGCCAAGATGGGCGACGTCACTGCGGTCGACATGATGACCGGTGCGCTGACCGACCCCTTTGGCAATGGTCATATGGGGGTAACAGCAGAAAACATCGCCACACGCATGGAGATCAGCCGCGAGACCCAGGATGCGCTGGCCGTCGAAAGCCACCGTCGCGCCGCATCCGCCATCGAGGCTGGCCACTTCAAGGAGCAGATCCTGCCGATTGAACTGAAATCGCGCAAAGGCGTGACTGTGTTCGACACCGATGAACACGTGCGCATGGATGTGAAGCCAGAAGATATGACCAAACTGCGCCCGGCCTTCAAAAAGGACGGCAGCGTGACTGCGGGCAATGCCTCTGGCATCAATGACGGTGCTGCGGCGCTGGTGCTTGCAGCGGCCGATGCCAACGATGCGAAGCCGCTGGCGGTGATCCGCGCCGCTTCGGTTGGTGGTGTTGCCCCCGAAGTCATGGGCTTTGGCCCGATCCCGGCCACTCAGAAAGCGCTGGAAATCGCAGGGCTTACCGTTGAAGATCTCTCGGTTATTGAAAGCAACGAAGCCTTTGCTGCCCAGGCTTGTGGCGTGGCGCAGGAACTGGGTTTCCCGGCAGAGATCACCAACCCCAATGGTGGTGCGATTGCGCTTGGTCACCCAATTGGCGCCTCTGGTGCTGTTATCCTGATCAAGGCTATCTACGAGCTGCGCCGCACCGGTGGCCGCTATGGTCTGGTGACCATGTGCATCGGCGGTGGTCAGGGCATTGCCGTGATCATCGAAAACCCCGAGGTGGCAGCATGACGATCCAAACCATCGGCGTGCTTGGCGCCGGCACCATGGGTGCGGGCATTGCCATCACCGGCGTGTTGGGCGGCTACAAGGTGGTGCTCTCTGACAGCTCCGCTGAAGCCCTGTCCCGTGCAGAGGCAAAGCTGGGTAAATACCTGTCCCGTCAGGTCGACAAGGGTCGTATGGACGAGACCAGCGCCCAAGCAGCCCAGGCCCGTTTCAACCTGTCGCAGGACATCAAAGGTCTGGCCCCCGCTGATCTGGTCATCGAGGCGGTGTTCGAAGACCTCAGCGTCAAACGCCAGGTCTTTGCCCAGCTGGAAGGACTGGTCTCGGCTGACTGTATTCTGGTCACCAATACCAGCGCACTGAAGGTTGGCGATATCGCCGAGGCACTGTCAAACCGCGCTCGCTTTTGTGGTCTGCATTACTTTAGCCCCGCCGAGATCAACCCGGTGATCGAGGTCATTCGCGGCGCCGAGACCTCCGAGGCAACGGTTGCCACCATTTTGCCAATGCTGGCTGCCTGTCGCAAACGCGCCATCCCCTGCAAGGACCAAAGCGGCTTTGCCCTGAACCGGTTCTTTTGCCCCTATACCAACGAAGCCGTGCGCTGCTTGGAAGAGGGGCTTGGCACCCAATCCCAGATCGACGCGGTGGCTATGGCGACGCTTGGCCTGGCCATTGGTCCCTTTGCGGTGATGAATATCGTCAAGCCCAGTATCAATCTGGCGGCTGTGCGCAATCTGTCGCCGCTTGGCGAATTCTATGCCCCGGCGGCAGAATTCATCCGGGTGGGCGAGGCGCAGATGCTCTGGGAGATTGAGGAAAGCCCGGCCTTGGATGCGAACCAATCTGCCGCCATCGCAGACCGTCTGCGCGGCGCCATTTTCTTTGCGGTTCTGGACGAAATCAGTGAAGGCGTGGCCGCCGCCGCTGATATCGATATGGGCGCGCAGATGGCCTTTACCTTTGCAAAAGGGCCAGCGCAGATGATGCGCGAACTTGGGGAAACAGAGGTCACACGGCTGATCACGCTCGCCGCCGGCTCTGCGGCCACGCGCGTTGAAAGTACCCTACAGAACCTGCTGCTTGAACCTGTTGAAGCCTGAAAACAATCGCGGGTGCCTCCACTGATACAAGAGGCACCCGCCCCTAGGCCATTCCTCCCCCCAGCCATATAGCCCTTTAAGGCCGAACACTAATTTGACACCCTCGCTGAGGAAATTTGCACCAGAGCCTACAACAAACTTGGTTTAGACCTCTCATGCCTGTATTCGGACTGCGCAATGAAACGGGCAGCCCTCAGCTGGCCAAGGCCCCAAAGGATGCCGCTCATGACCAGCACCCCAGCCCCCACCGACAGTGCAATGGGCTTTTTTGAACGGTACCTAACCGTCTGGATCGCATTGGCGATGGTGGCAGGCATTGCCTTTGGGTCATTTGCCCCGGGTCTGGTCAATGCCATCGCCGCCGCAGAGATCTATTCGATCAATCTGGTTGTGGCGGTGCTGATCTGGGCCATGGTCTACCCGATGATGGTGGGTGTTGATTTTGGCACGGTGTCCGGCGTTGCCCGTCAGCCCAAAGGGCTGGTGGTGACACTGGTGGTCAATTGGCTGATCAAACCGTTCACCATGGCCTTCCTCGCCGTGCTGTTCTTTGACACTGTGTTTGCGCCCTGGATTGCACCGGAAGATGCGGCGCAATACACCGCCGGGCTGATCCTGCTGGGCGCCGCGCCCTGTACTGCCATGGTGTTTGTCTGGTCACAGCTCACCCGTGGGGATGCCACCTATACGCTGGTGCAGGTCTCGGTCAATGACCTGATCATGGTGGTAGCCTTTGCCCCGATCGTGGCCTTTCTGCTGGGCGTGACAGAGATCGCAGTGCCTTGGTCCACCCTGGTTCTGGCCACCCTGCTCTATGTGGTGCTGCCCTTGATTGCGGGTCTGATCACCCGGCGCATTCTGGGCTCGCAAGTGGCGATTGATGCCTTTATGGCCCGCGTCAAACCGCTCTCCGTCATCGGCCTAATCGCCACCGTGGTCATCCTGTTTGGATTGCAGGGCGAGGTTCTGCTGGCCAAGCCCATGGTCATCGCCCTGATTGCGGTGCCGATCCTGATCCAGAGCTACGGCATGTTTGCCCTTGCCTATGGCGCCGCCCATGTACTGAAGGTGCCCCACCGCATTGCCGCCCCCTGCGCGATGATTGCCACCTCAAACTTCTTTGAGCTGGCCGTTGCCGTGGCAATCAGCCTGTTTGGCCTGCATTCCGGCGCTGCTCTGGCCACGGTTGTCGGTGTTTTGGTCGAGGTCCCGGTGATGTTGTCGCTGGTGGCCTTTGCCAATCGCACACGCAGCAGGTTCCCCGAGCCCCGCTAAATAACCTCCCCGCAAAACTGCCAAAGGGCAAAATCCCTACAGTTTTGCCATCACCACTGTTGCCAGAAATTCTTTATTTCGATAATACGTGAAATATGGAAGAAATGATTCCCCTCCGCCTGTCCATTCTAGGACATCCCCAGCGCCTCGCGGTGTTTCGGTTGCTGATGCGCCGCTACCCCGATCAGGTTCCTGCCGGGGAGATCAGCGCTGCCTTGGACATCAAGGCCAGCACATTATCGTCATATCTTTCTGCTTTAATGCAGGCAGATCTGGTGACCAAAACCCGGGAAGGCACCTGGCTGCGGTACCAGATCAACATGGCGACCACCCGCGAAACGCTGGACTCCCTGTTTCTGGATTGCTGTCGGGGCCGCCCGGATTTGTGCACATCCTACCAGCCCTTTGCGGCACCAAAGGAACACCAAATGGCAGACCGTAAGTACAACGTTCTCTTCATCTGTACGGGCAATTCCGCCCGCTCCATTTTTGCCGAGGCCATTCTGAGTTCCAAAGGCCAAGACCGGTTTCAGGTCTTTTCTGCCGGGACGCAGCAGCAATCGAGCCTCAACCCCATCGCGGTTGAGATGCTCAAGGCCAAGGGTCATGATACCAGCGCCTTACGGTCCAAGAATGTCGAGGAGTTCATCGGCGAGGGCGCCCCGGAGTTCGACTTTGTCTTCACCGTTTGTGATCAGGCGGCGAATGAGGAATGTCCGACCTGGGATGGCCAGCCCATCAGTGCCCATTGGGGGATGCCCGATCCGGTCAAGGCCACGGGCACCGATGCCGAAAAAAGCCTCGCTTTTCATCAAGCCTACGGCGTGCTGAACCACCGTTTGCAAGGGTTTGCCGCCCTGCCGATCGAACAGCTCGACCAAATTTCCCTTCAAAGCGCCGTCGACGAGATCGCGCGCATTTCCGAGTAGGATTAGTCATGACCACCTATGCATTGAACGGCCTGGGCCGAATGGGCAAGCTCGCGCTGAAACCTCTGGTCGACAGCGGCGCAGATATCGCCTGGATCAACGACGCGGTTGGCTCCCCTGAGATGCACGCGCATTTGCTGGAGTTTGACTCGGTGCATGGCCGCTGGGACGCAGAATTCAGCCATGACGACGACTCCATCACCATCAATGGCACCCGCCTACCCACCTATTGCGAAGGCCGCCTTGAGGATCTGCCACTGGCGGGCGTTGATGTGGTGATCGACTGCACTGGTGTGTTCAAAACCGAAGCCAAGCTGGCGCCCTATTTTGAAGCAGGTGTCAAAAAGGTGGTGGTTTCAGCCCCGGTCAAGGATGGTGATGCGGCTAATATCGTTGTTGGCGTCAATGACGACATCTATGAACCTGACCGCCATCGGATCGTGACCGCCGCCAGCTGTACCACCAATTGCCTGGCGCCTGTGGTCAAGGTGATCCATGAAAACCTCGGCATCAAACATGGCTCCATCACCACCATCCATGACGTGACCAATACCCAGACCATCGTGGACCGCCCCGCCAAGG
This sequence comes from Pseudophaeobacter sp. EL27, assembly GCF_900313025.1. Taxonomy (GTDB): domain Bacteria; phylum Pseudomonadota; class Alphaproteobacteria; order Rhodobacterales; family Rhodobacteraceae; genus Pseudophaeobacter. Next base: position 74,434 of record NZ_OMPQ01000016.1, on the reverse strand, counting down.
ATCTGCGCCGGGCGCGCTCAGCCCTGACCAATCTGATCCCCACCACCACAGGCAGCGCCACCGCGATCACGCTGATCTACCCCGAGCTCACCGGCAAGCTGAACGGCCACGCTGTACGAGTGCCCCTGCTCAATGCATCGATCACCGATTGCGTCTTTGAGGTCGAGCGTGAAACCAGCGCAGAGGAGGTCAACGCCCTGTTCAAAGCCGCCTCTGAGCAAGGCTCGCTCAAAGGCATCCTCGGCTATGAAACCCGGCCGCTGGTCTCAACTGATTACACCAATGATCAGCGCTCCAGTATCATTGATGCGCCCTCCACCATGGTTGTGAACGGCACCCAGGTGAAAATCTACGCCTGGTATGACAATGAGATGGGCTATGCCTATCGTCTAGTGGATGTGGCCCGCATGGTTGGGAATCAGCTGTGACACAGGCCCCAGCACCGGCACAGGGCCTTCCCGCCTATTTTGCTGTGACCTCCGCCTACTGGGCCTTCATGTTGACGGATGGCGCCCTCCGGATGCTGATCCTGCTGGATTTCCACGCCATGGGGTTCTCGCCGGTGCAGCTGGCCTATCTTTTTGTTCTGTATGAGATCGCTGGCATGGCGACCAATCTCTCTGCAGGCTGGATTGCCGCCAGGTTTGGCCTGACCTCAACGCTTTATGCCGGATTGTCACTACAGATTGTTGCGCTGCTGGCGCTGACACAACTGGACCCGAACTGGCAAATCGCCACCACGGTTGTCTTTGTCATGCTGGTGCAGGGCCTGTCCGGTGTGGCCAAGGATCTGGCCAAGATGTCGTCAAAATCGGCGGTCAAACTGCTGGCGCCTTCAACGGGTGATGGGCTGTTTCGCTGGGTGGCGGTTCTGACCGGGTCAAAGAACGCGATCAAGGGCATGGGCTTTCTGCTTGGTGCCGGCCTCTTGGCGAGCTTTGGCTTCATGACGGCCGTCTTGGGCATGGCCCTGATCCTCGGCCTGATCCTGTTCAGCCTGATCATCGCCATGCCGCCGGGCCTGCCAAGAGGTCGCAAAGGCGCAAAGTTCTCCGAGGTGTTCTCCGAGTCGCGCAATGTGAACTGGCTGTCGGCAGCGCGGGTCTTTCTGTTTGGCGCCCGCGACATCTGGTTTGTGGTTGGCATCCCGATCTATTTTTACGCGGTGTTCTCTGACGGCACCGAAGAGGGCAACCGCGCGGCATTTTTCCTGATCGGCAGCTTCATGGCCATCTGGACGATCCTCTACGGGATCGTGCAGGCCAGCGCGCCACGCATCCTAAAGGCCGCCTCCCGCTCCGAGGTCCAGCTGATAGGCAGCGCCCGCACATGGGCCTTGTTGTTGATGGCCGTGCCCGCGGCCCTTGCACTGGCATTGCTGGTCTCCGATGGGCCTGCCCCTTGGCTCACCATGACGCTGATCGCTGGATTGCTGGTTTTTGGCGCCATCTTTGCGGTGAATTCCTCGTTGCATTCCTACCTGATCCTGGCCTTCACCAAGGCCGAACGGGTGACCATGGACGTCGGATTCTACTACATGGCCAACGCGGCAGGGCGTTTGATGGGCACTGTCTTGTCCGGATTGACCTATCAACTGGGGGGTTTGACCGCCTGTCTTGGCACAGCAGCCACCATGGTCGCCCTAAGCGCCCTCGCCGCTGGTCAGTTGCAGGATAAAACACCTAAAGGCCCGGTCATTTAGCAAAGTGACCAGGCTTCCATCTGTCGACTTACCCCTTTGCGCGCGGCAAAACCGTGCAAAATCAACTATACCTAAACGAGTATTTGCAAATTTGAAACGCGCAATGGTATTGTAGGCCATACCTGCTTGGGATTCCTATAGATTGGAAAAACTATGCGCCTCATACTTTTGGTCTCTGGCCTGCTGTTTGCATCAACTCAACTGTCTGCCCAGGGGCGAGAACTACCGCCAAAACTGATCGTCCAGATTACTGTCGACCAACTCAGAGCTGACCTGTTGGAGCGGTTCTCCACAGGTTTCACCGAAGGCGGATTTCAGCGTCTCATGAGTAATGGCACCTGGTTTAGGGACGCAGAACATCGCCACGCCAATACGGAAACAGTTGTCGGGCATACAACGCTGTCAACAGGCGCAGACCCGGCGGTACATGGGTTGATCGGCAACAATTTTCTCGACGCCCAGCTTCCAAGAACTGAACATAACCCGGACAACCCAAAGAGCGAGGGCATCGTGCTGGATGTCTCAGATGCGCTGCACTTTGCCACCCAGGACGATAATTCGCCGCTGCTTTACCCAGATGGCAGCCAGTCACCGCCAGAGGATGGTCGCTCTCCCCGGGATCTGCTGGTGACCACGATTGGTGATGAAATTCGCCTGTCCCGCGGCGCGCAGGCCAAGGTCTTTGGGGTCTCCATGAAAGACCGCGCCGCCATTGGCGCGACTGGTCATGCCGGCACGGCCTATTGGTACAACACCGACAAATCCACATTTCTCAGCTCTGTCTTCTACCTCCAGACCTATCCGCAGTGGCATCAGGATTGGACGGCCAGACAATTGCCCGAAAGCTATGCCGGGTCAGGATGGGAGCTCTTGTACCCTGAGGCCACCTATAGTTTTGCTGATTTTGATGACCAGGCCTGGGAAAAAGACTATCCCGGATGGGGCATTGTATTTTCCGAACATCTCTACCCGGATCCATCAAATGGGTATTACCAGGCCTTTCTGGAGACCTCACCTGCGGCGGATGAGCTGACCCTCAGTTTTACCAAGGCGCTGATTGCCGGGGAGCAGCTTGGCCAGGATGAGGTGACCGATTACCTGGCAATCAGCCTGAACTCCGTCGACTATATTGGCCATACCTTTGGCCCTTCATCGCTGGAGGCCGAAGACAACCTCAAGCGGCTGGATGCGCAATTGGCTGATTTTTTCCACCATCTGGACCAGGTGGTGGGATTGGACAACACCCTGGTGGTTCTCTCTGCTGATCACGGCGCCACCGAGGTGCCGGCCTATATGAATGCACGGGTGCGCACCCAGTTGCAGCTGTTTGATTATGACCAGGTAGAACAAACACCTGCCATTCAGGGTTTTAAGATGGCCCATGGTATCAGTGCCCCCATCAGCAGCTATACCTCACCTTGGATTTATCTGAATCATAACCTTTTGCAGGCTGCAGGTGCGGACCCGGCAGAGGCTGAGGCACTGATTGCCACCACCCTGCGCGGCATGCTGGGGGTGGCCTGGGTTTTTGAAAAGCAGCGCATCGCACTGGGCAACCTGCCCGATACCCATCTGGGACGGGCCGTTACGGCCAATTTCCTGCCATCGCGATCCGGGGATCTCTACCCAATTCTCTCTCCCGGTTGGTTCATGAAAGACCCGAATCCATTGGCGGGGGCTTCACAGCATGGCTCTCCCTATGCCTATGATCGGCATGTTCCACTCTTCTTTATGGGGCCGGGCATCCGCACTCAGACAATCCAACGCAAGGTCCAAACCGTTGATGTGGCGCCCACAATTGCTGCCTATGCCCGCACCCGGCTGCCATCGGGGACAACCGGGCGCATGTTGCCAGAGATTCTCGACTGGTGAGATCCGCCCATCAAAGCCGTACCAAGGAACCGCAGCTGTTGCAGCTGCCAAAACAACAACATTAAGGAGAGCTACGCCAGGGCAGTCGCCTCATTCGCTACATGTGGTTGCTTTGGCGGAGCTAGCCTTTGGCCCCCTGGCCACGGGCATAGACGTCCTCATAGCGGATGATGTCGTCCTCACCAAGGTAGCTGCCGGTTTGAACTTCGATCAAAACCATCGGCAGTTTTCCAGGGTTTTCCATCCGGTGCACCGCGCCAAGCGGAATATAAACCGACTGGTTCTCAGTCACCAGTTTTACCTCATCATCCACCGTCACCTTGGCGGTGCCTTCGACCACAATCCAATGTTCAGATCGGTGATGGTGGCTTTGCAAAGACAGTGCCGCACCGGGATGAACATGAATGCGTTTCACCTGGAAACGCTCTCCTACCGCCAGGCTTTCAAACCAGCCCCAGGGACGGTGATCCATGGGGAATTCAGTGGCCTGCTTGGCCTCTTTTTCCTTGAGGGCGGCCACAGCCAGTTTCACATCCTGCGCGCGCGACGCATCCGCCACCAACACGGCATCCGGCATCGCCACCGCGATCACATCCTGCAGGCCAATGCCGACAACCGCCAGGCTGTCATCTTCTGAGCGGAGCAAACTGTCCTGACAGTCGATCGCCGTGGCATTGCCGCTGGTGACCACGCCTGTGGCATCTGCCTCGCTTTCGCGCCAGACCGCGTCCCAGCCGCCCAGATCAGACCAGCCCGCAGCAAAGGGAACCACCGTCAGGTTGTCCGCTTTCTCCATAACCGCATAGTCGATCGAAATATCAGCCAGCGCCTCCCAGGCTGTGGGGTCAAGCCGGAAGAAACCCAGATCAATTTCACCCGCTTCGATCGCCGCCTCTACTGGGGCCACCAGATCCGTGGCATGGGCGGCAAAGGCCGCAAGGATGGTTTTGACCGAGAATAAAAAGATCCCGGCGTTCCACAAGAAATTGCCGGAGGCAAGCATGGTCTCAGCCGTCGCCGCATCAGGTTTCTCGACAAACCGTTTCAGACCAATGGCCCGCGGAGAAAAATCGCCGGGATCCCCGGTGAGTTCCAGATAGCCATAGCCAGTTTCAGCATGGGTGGGTTTGATACCAAAGGTGACAATCTGGCCTTTGTTGGCCGCCTCGGCCCCAGCGGCAACAGCCGCGCGAAACGCCGCATCATCGGGCACCACATGGTCAGAAGGCGCCACCAGCATCAGCGCTTCGGGATCGCTTTGAGCCAAATATAACGCCGCCGCCAGCACCGCCGGTGCGGTGTTGCGCCCGGCAGGCTCGATCAGGATGGCGCCAGGATCAATACCAACACCTGTCAGCTGCTCGGTAACGATGAAGCGGAAATCAGAATTGGTCAGCACCATTGGCGCGGCAAACTCCGCCCCAGACAGCCGCTGCGCTGAGGCCTGAAACAGCGTCGTATCTCCCACCAGGGGCACAAATTGTTTTGGATAGCTTTTGCGCGACAAAGGCCAAAGCCGGGTGCCGGAACCACCGCAGAGTAGAATGGGGGTAATCATCAATCCGTCCTTTGAATCACTTACTACACAAATCATCGTCATCCTGCTGCTAAAACCAAGCATAGGATTGGTAAAAACCTGTGCAACCTTCGAAATATCCGACCAACCAGAGCGCTCGGGGATCGTGGCACGACCAAGTCTTGGATCTATACCCTAAACGCGCATCCAGCAAGTTCAGGAATACCCAAGTGGCGCCGGGGTACAACAAGGCACGGTCCTAGATGGAACTTACGGCCTCAGGTCTGTTGCTTAAGAGCCTGATGCAGAGTCTGGGCCAATGTCTGCACATGAGGCGGCGCCATCATGGTAACGTGATCTCCCGGCATTACCAGCGCCTCAAAGGCGCCAGTGGCGAGGTGCTGCCAAGCCGCCGCCAGATCCTGGTCCGCCTCACCCTGATCAGACTCGGTGGCCTGAAACAACACCACCGGAACACTCAGCGGCCTTGGCCTATAGGCCAACCGCGCTGCCCGGTGGCAGGTTGAGATCCGCAACAAACCCTCCACCATCTGCCGCGCCGCTTGTTTCGAACCAATACTGGCAGCCATCAGTGCTGTGGCGCTCTCTAATTGCTCCGCTATGGGCAGATCCGCCAAATCACCTTCGTCGAGCGCCAGGGTCTGGCCTGTAAAACGCGCAAAGATCTGGACCGCACGCGACAGGTCCCGCGCCGCAATACCGGCATCGGTTTGACCCGCATACCAAGCGTCATCCGGGCGGGTCAGGCTGCTGTCAAAGAGACAGAGCCCCGCCACTTCGGCACCCACCGCCTGCAGTTGACAGGCCATTTCCCAGGCAACAAGGCCACCAAACGAGTGTCCAGCCAACCGATAGGGGCCATGGGGCTGGCGACGGCGCATATTTGAGATGAACAGCGCGGCCATGTCAGCGATACGCTCCTGTGGCTCCGCCCCATCAAACAGGCCTCTGGCCTCAAACCCGTAGATCGGAAAATCTGGCGCCAGCGCCTGAACCAGGGGTTGATAGTTCCACAACATCCCACCGCCGGTATGCACCAGCCACAGTGGTGGCCCCTCACCGCGCAGCCAAAGGGGCACCAATCCGTCACCAGCACTACCGCTCTGCGCGACCTGCGCCAAGTGGGACACGGTGGCGGATTTGAACAATTCGGCGAGAGGGATTTTGACGCCTGTGCGCTGTTCAATCAACAACACCAGCCGCAAAGCCAGCAGCGAGTGGCCACCGATGTCAAAGAAATCATCCGTGACGCCAAAGCCAGATTTCCCCAGGACCTCTTCCCAGATCTGCAACATCTGTGCCTCTACAGCTGTGCGAGGTGCTTGCCCAGCCTCAGCTTCCTGTGGTGCTGAGATTGCTGGCAGACGGCGGCGATCCAATTTGTGATTGGGTGTCAGCGGCAGCTCAGGCAGCTGCATAGGCCCATTTGGCACCAACGCAGAGGGCAGGCGCGCCCGCAGATAACTGCGCAGTTGTGCCTGCATCTGAGTGGTGGAGGCCTGCGCAGCGGCTATTTCCCCCGCTTGTGCTACAAAATAGGCGTCCAGCTCCTGCTCCCCCGTGGGAGTGCGCCGCGCAACAACCGCGCTGGCCGCAACAGCCGGGTGCTGCTCCAGCAGCGCGGCGATCTCGCCCGGCTCCACACGAACGCCGCGGATTTTGACCTGATCATCCATCCTGCCCGCCACATGCAACAGGCCCTTCGGATCCAGCCAGCCCAAATCACCGGTCAGATAGGCGATGTTATCCTCCCCCTCCGACGGGTTGCCCAATTCGGAACAGGAGACAAACCGCACCTCTGTCAGTGCAGGATCGTTGAAGTACCCCAAGGATCTAAAAGGTGTGGAGATCGCAATCTCCCCCATCTCACCTGGTGCCGCTGGTTTGCCACCTGCGGTCAGAACCATCACCCTGGTCTGCGGAAGGGCATGACCAACCGGTTGCCCCGCTTCATAAGCTTCGGGCCCAAGTTCAAAGGCAAATTTGGCCAATGTTGTTTCGCTTGGCCCATAGAGGTTGATCAATCTTATGCCCTGACCAAAGCGCTGCTGCCATCGGTGCAGCAATGTCGCGTCAAAGGGCTCGCCAGCGATGAAGGCAAGGCGCAACTGCGCCAATTGCACCCCTGATGCATCATTCAGCAACCAGCTTTGCAGAATCGAGGGTACGCTGTGTAGCAGGGTGATTTCCGCGTACTCCACCCAGTCAAGCGCTCCTACTTGCGCCGGTCCGATCCCCACCGGCGGGATCACCAGTGTTGCACCTGACACCAGAGACGCAAAGACATCACGCAACAGAACATCAAAAGACAAGCCCGTGAACTGCGCCGCCCGATCGCCGGGACCTATCGCAAACCTGTCACGCTGCCAGCTGAGGAAATGGGCCAGCCCGCCAGCCGTGCCCAAAATGGCCTTGGGCGTTCCGGTAGAGCCGGAGGTAAAAACCAAATAAGCTGGGTCACGCGCACCACAGGGGGGCGTAAACCGGTCTGCGGCAAAGAGGTCCGCGCCCTCTTCAGAACCAACTTCGGAGATTTCAAGACGGGGCAGCGCGACCCCCTCTAGCCAGTCTAATTGCGTTGCGGTCAGCCCGCCGCCAAATAGAATACGCCCAACTCGCCCCTGTTCCAGCATCACCAAACGGCGTTCCCCTGGCAGGTCGGGGTCAAGTGTCATCAACACGCCACCAAACTCCAGAACCGCCGCCATTGCCAGGACCTGCGCCGGGCCACGAGGGGCAAAAATCGCGATCGTTTCACCAGGCGCTGCACCGCTCTGGGCCAGGTCGGCTGCGATGGCCTGCATCCGCGCCACAAACTCCTGGTAATTGAGTGAACCGCCCTCCCAGTCTAGCGCCACTGCCTTTGGTGTCTGCTCAGCCCAGATGGCAATTTGACGGGTCACTGGAACCTGATCTGGGAGCTTTCCAACAGGGCTTTGGATCTCCTTTTGCCGGGCTGTCTGGTCACCGCGCAGATCAAAATCAGCTATGGCGAGATCCGTGCCTGCAACCATCTGAGCCAGAACCGCTTGGTATTGGTGCAGGACGTCCCGCATGCGCTGCGCAGAATACCGCGCGGATTGATAGGCCAGCCGCAGCTCCAGCCTCCCCTGCCACTGGCTGATGTAAAGCGCCGAAGAAAAGGCGCTGCTATGATTTGGCGGCGGTAGAAATTTGCAGTTCACTCCCCCCATCTGAAAATCACGTGGCGGGCTGGGGGTGAAGTTGAACATCATCTCAAACAGCGGGTGATCCTGCGCGTTGCGGGCTGGGGCCACCTCTTGGACCACGCGATCAAAGGGCAGTTCATGGTGCTCCAACCCATCCAGAACCACGCGGTTTACCGCCCGCAGCGTGGCCGTACCGTCCATCTCTGGTTCCAGCCGCACCCGCAGCGCCAGCGTATTGAGAAAGAGACCAATCAGCGGTTCATCTTCCTCCCGTAGCCGCCCACTGACCGGGGTGCCGATGACCAAATCATCCTGACCCGACAGCCGCGACAAGAGCACAAAATACCCGGTCAAAAGCGTGGTGTACAATGAGCAGCCTACCGATTGGCCAAGCGCCGTCAGCTGCTCCACCAGGCTCGTGGGCAGACAGGCTTCCACCGTTGCCCCGGTCAGATCCCGTTCCCCCTCCTGACTGCCTGGAAGGTCTGAAACCAGATTGGTTGGTCGCGGCGCATCAGCCAGCTGGTCACGCCAATAAGACAGGCTTTTGTCCAGCACTGTCCCAGAGAGGCGCTGTTTTTGCCAGGCCACGTAGTCGCTGTAACTGATCGCCAGCTCTGGCAGATCAGGTTCGATATGCTGACTGAGTGATTGATACCCGGCTGCCAGCTCCCGCAGGAAGATATCCAGTGACCAGCCATCACCAATGATGTGGTGCATGGCAAAGATCAGCAGATGATCATCCGTGGCCAACTGCCCCAGTTCAATCCGGATCAATTGATCCTGTGACAGGTCAAATCCAGTCTGGACACTGGCAACATAGGCCGGGTGCAAAGAGAGATCGCCAGAGCTTCCTCCCTGATCAGCCAAAAACAGATCAACCAGATGCAGAACTGGGTTCTGGCGCTGCAGGACCCGCGCCTTGCCCGTTGCATTGGAAAAGTTCTGCCGCAGCGGTGCATGGCGGTCATAGATCCGTTGCAACGCCTGCTGCAACGCTGCCTTGTTCAGGCGGCCGCGCAACCGCAATGCACCAACGATGATATGTGCAGGATCTTTCGGTGACAGCTGGTCCTGAAACAACCAACGCTCCTGCGCCAGGGACAGATCATAAGGATCAGCGATCAGAGGGGCCTTGGCGTCCTCGCGCTTGACCAGGCGTTGCAACAAGAGCGCCCGCTGGGCTGGTGTCAGGTCTTGCAGCCGCAGTTTCAGATCGCTCATGCGGATCCCTCCTGCGCAAGCAAGGCCTGTAACTCTTCTTCGCTCAAGCCTTCCAACTCGCTCAACAGCCCGCCCAGGATCTGCGGATCTGCCTCTTGCAGGGCGACGCTGTCTATCTTGTCGGCCAGTTCAGCGATGCTGGGGGCCTTCAGCACCGCAGCCAGAGAGAGATCCGTGCCCATCCGGCTGGCAATTCTCGCATTGAGCTGGGTTGCCAACAGTGAATGCCCACCAAGCGCAAAGAAATTCTCGTGAATGCCGATGGGTTCCAGCGCAAAGAGGTCTTGCCAGATCTCCACCAGAATCTCCTGGGTCGGGGTCTGTGCCGCGGCCAGATCTGCCGGGGCATCCTCGCGCCTCTGCCGTTCCAAAACCGGCGAAGGCTGTTGCCCCATCCATTGTGCCCGACGCTGTTGCAGATCGCCACGCCTTTGGGCGCCGATGTCGATCCTGAGGTATATTGCAGATGCGCAATATCCGCACCGCTCAGATCCGGGTCTTGCCAGATCTCCTGTGCAGTGGTCGGCAGATCTTCGATGGCAAGAATCCTCAGCCCCGGCAGCGCCTCGCTGAGCCGCGCCTGCATCTCACGGGTCGAAATCACCAGCCGGGCGCCACTATCTGCGGCAACGTTTTGGGTGTGATCCATCGGCCGGTTCAGCTGGGGATATTTGATCGGAACGGCAATGGCACCCGCGTATAGGCAACCAAAGTAACACTGCAAAAACGCCAAACCGGCGGGCAGTGCGATGATCACCGGCGCCTGCCTGAGGCTGTAGCCCAGGTCTTTGGCCTCAGCCTGCAAAGTAAGCGCCTGCACCCTGGCCGCCGCATCCAGCCCCCGATAGGACAGTGTTTCAGCTGGCTGGGAGGGCGACGACAGGAAAGAAAACGCGCTCTGGTCGTTAGAATCTGCGCGTTCTTGCAGCGTCCTGATCAAGCCTTTGTCGAAAACCATCCCTCGAATCCTTTCCTCACTTTTTGAAGTCGATTTCGCAAGCCCAGCAGCGCTCATCCGCCCATCACTCAGTCAGTCAGTCAGTGACCAGTTCCCGCCATCAAAGGTCGATTTCAAACCTGTGAAAGGCCTGAATACAGAGATAAAATCGCCTGCTTGGCCCCTCAAACGAACCAGCTCTTTGATTGGCCTTGCGGCTTTCGCACCAATTTCAAAGCTTCGAATCTCCCACCTGATTGGCGGGTCAAGCAGACAAGCTGCTCTGTGACTGGCAGCCAAGCCGAGCCAGATCAAAAACCTACAGAAAAACCACCGGCATAGACTTCGCCAGATACTTGAAACCACAAACCATTTATCAACACAACCTTAATTTGTATTTGCGGATTTGAAACAATATGTGGATGTTCGAAAAATCATGATACTGAATTGTTCTTGCATAGGTTGCTTTCAGCTTTCCTATGATTGCTTTCATCCTGTGCCGATATCCGGAGTGACATTTTTTTGAGGAGACCTCACGTGGAAAAAGCGGAAGCCAAAGCCCAAAAAGACCCCATGAAAGCGGAACTTAAAGCCAAGCATAAGGCAAAAGGAAAAGCCGAGGGCAAAGCCCAGAAAGATGAAAGAAAGGCAAAGGCCAAAGAGATGAAAGGCAAAGAAAAAGCGGGTAAAGATACCGCAAAAGCCTCTGCCAAATCGATCAAGGCAAAGGAAAAAGAAAAGGCCATGGCCGGCTGACCCCTGCGTCAAAACGTCGGGCACCTTTGCACCAGTCGCTGGGTGCCCTCCGTTTTCCACCCCACAGACCAGGACAACACAAAAATTTCCGGACCGTTTCACCAGAGACAATTTGGAGTCGCAAAGCTTGGAGCAAGGTTCTACCGGGCCAGCTTGGCTTTGCCCCTCAGAAGGGGGATGAATTGGAGCTATCTGACCTATCTGAATTTCACCGCATCACTGGCGGCTGCTTGGAGTGCGGCTTGCATCAAAAAATCACTGCCCGCAGTCTGACCTGTGCTTGCGGCGGCAATCTGCAGCTGATGCAACCCCTTTCCGTAGCCCCTGAACCGATCCTGCGGCGTCGATTGTGCCGCCATGTAGCTGCATTCTGCTGGAGTCATCACACGCGCGGCGAGCTCTTGATAGGTTTGCAGGTCCGCCAACCGTTCAACATCCACGCCCATGGGTCTGCCTGAACACAGCGCTACCGCAATCAGGCCCTCAGTGTGGGACAGATTAAAATGCAGATCCGGGTGGTCCTTCAGATAGGGTTTCCCCTGTGGGTTACAGCAAAGGTCATAGCGATGCACACCTGCGTCCCGCAACGCCCAGTGCAAAGCCGCATGGGCAACAACAAACAAGTGATGCGCCTGATTGCAGGAAAAACGACGCGCCCGCTGGCGCTCTTGCAGGGTCAATTCAGCAAGCAGCGCTGCAAGCAATCCCTCATCAAGATCGACAACTGGACACAGAAATAGCGATACATTTTGCCTCATCATTTTAAACCCGGATCATGAAATATTTCAAATAAGCGCCCCTATTGACTGAGCAATTTCTAATTATTACACTTTATGATAGATTTCTAAACCCGCAAAAGCTGATTGGAGTTCTGATGAACATTAGGAGAGAATTTCCAGAAGCCTTCTTTATGCCAATTGAGGGGCTGATTGACGGGCACTTGTTTTTAAAAATCGAATCCATAAACCCCACCGGCTCTATCAAACATAAAACGGCGCTGAGCCTGATTGAAGCAGCAGAGCTCTCCGGTAGGTTGCAACCCGGCGCAATGGTGATTGAATCTACTTCCGGAAATTTGGGCATTTCCCTGGCAGCACTTTGTGCAAAACGCGGATATGGCTTTACCAGCATTGTCGACCCAAATGTCTCGGCGCAGAGTGTGGCGACGATCCGCGCCTTTGGCGGCAGGGTGATCCAGGTCACCGCGCGCGATGCCCAGGGGGGCTATCTGGGGACCCGCATCGAACTGATCAAGCAGATGCAGCAGGCCGATCCCTCGCTTTACTGGACCAACCAATATGCCAACCCTGCCAACCCGGCAGCCCACACCCGGCTCACCGCGGTTGAAATCGCCACTGCGCATCCCGATGCGGATTGGGTTGTGGTCGGCGCCGGGACCACCGGCACCCTGATGGGGTTTCTCGATTATTTTCAGGGCACCCGCCATCCGGCGCAGGTGCTTACTGTGGATTCAACTGGATCCATCACCTTTGGTGGCAAAGCCGGTCCACGCTTTCTCCCCGGGCTGGGCACCAGCCGGATCCCTGAGATCTATCAAGCAGATAAATCCGCAATACTGTCATGGTGTCGGAACACAATGCGGTCCGCATGTGCCGTTGGCTCGCGACCACGCACGGGTATCTTTCGGGCGGCTCAACCGGATCAATTCTGGCTGGGGTTCAGGCACGGGCGGATCTGTTCCCAAGGGGCAGCAAGGTTGTCGCCCTCTCCCCGGATGGTGGCGAGAAATACCTCGACACGATTTATAACGATGATTGGGTACAGGAGGTTTATGGCGCACTCCCCAGCCTTGAAGCCAACATATCAGAGCCCCACCGGGAATTGGAAACCACAGCGAATGAGGTCAACTGACATGGGGCATCTCACCGATACAGAACAGCCCGGTTTACGGCTGATTGCGGCCCAGGCGATCCGCAAGGTCCTGAAGGGCAACGCTGAGGAAATCGAGCAACTGGTCGCGCGTGCCTACCAGGCGCATCATCAGCACCAGACGGTCAACCCCGACAGCTACTTTCTGCGGTTTCCCGATAGTGAACGCAATCGCATCATCGCCCTGCCCGCCGCTATTGCCACCGACGATCTACAAGTTTCTGGCATCAAATGGATCGCCAGCTACCCCGCCAACCTCAGCAAAGGTTTGGAGCGAGCCTCGGCAGTGATCATCCTCAATAACGCCGAAACCGGCTATCCCTTTGCGGTAATGGAGGGCGCACAAATCAGCGCCATGCGCACGGCCGCCTCGGCAGTCCTGGGGGCGGATCACTGCGCGCGTCTGGGGCGCCGGGCAAAATCTGTCGCCTTTGTCGGGGGCGGGCTGATCTCGCGCAATATCCTGAATCAGTTCTGCGCGCGCGGGTGGCAAATTGGCAAGGTCTGCTGCCACGACCTAAACTCCGAAGCCGCTGCAGCGCTGGCCAATCATGCCGTTAACAGCTGCGGTGTGGCTGCCCAACCCGGCAGTTTGGAACAGGCCCTGGACGCAGAGATTGTGGTCTTTGCCACAAGTGCGGTAACACCGTATCTACCTGAAACATTTCAGTTTTCACCTGGGCAAACTGTACTCAATGTATCCCTGCGCGATCTTGCCCCGCAGCAAATCCTGGCCGCACAGAACGTCTTTGACGATGTGAATCATTGCCTCAAAGCACAGACCTCGCCGCATCTTGCCGAGATCCTGTCAGGGGGGCGGGACTTTGTCAGCGGCTCTCTTACCCAGGTGATTGATGGCGCAGTGACCCTTACGGATAGCAAACCGGTGATCTATTCCCCCTTTGGCATGGGGATCCTGGATGTGGCGCTGGCCAGCTTTGTCTATGCCAAGGCCACAGATCAAGGCGACAGCCTGGAAGTACCCGATTTCTTTGGATTGTAGCCGTCTTCACCAAGTATATGTTGGGTCAGGTGCCACTTGCGGGTAGAAAAATCACGTCAAGAAATCTGCTCAGTGGGTCGTGGGCATCAAGCGGCAACACATGGGCGACATACTGATCCGGCCGCACCACAACCATGCAGCCCTGGTCGCGGTGCACACCTCGCATCTCAAAGATATCCCCGGCGCCTTTGTGATCGACACAGAAAATCTTTTCATGATCCTGCAGCCCCAGCAGGCCGGTGAATGGTTTTAGGATCTCTGGAAAATCCTGATACAAAAGCGCGTCAAAACTCTGTTGAAAAACTGCCCGCAGGTCGATTACCGCGTCAACATCCTCATCTGGTCGGCGATACCTTTGCACGACCGAGGCCAGATCATTCATCAACCACTCACAAAGCTGATAAATATCAGAACCCTCGCCGCTTTCCTTGCCAGCAAAGGCATAGATCCGCCAGCGGCCATCGGCCTCGGCCACATGACCCAGCTGCATCTGCATCGCATCTGCGGCCCGAACAACCGGGGCAGAATGAAAACGCCGCCCAATCTCAAACCCGTTTGCCAGCGCCTGGTATGTATCCGGGCCTGTCAGCAAAGACCGATCATATTTAACGGCCAGCCCCCCGGTGAATTCCAGGTTATCGATGAATTGCTTCTGGAAGCGCGGCATGTCACTGCCGTCGAGTTTGGACTCTCCGGGCGGGGCCGACATGATCCGTGCCCATTGGTGATCCGTCTCGATCAAGCGCTTTGCCTCGACCCAACGCTCAGCAGAGTAGCTGCGCAACAGGCGCGGATCTGAGCGGCCCTGCAAGACCTGCGCCAGCTTCCACCCAAGGTTAAAACTGTCCTGCATCGAGACATTCATCCCCTGCCCGGCCTTGGGGCTATGGGTGTGGCAAGCGTCCCCGGCAGTAAAGACCCGCGGGTTTTGATCCCGATCCCCGGGCACATTGTCAAACCGATCCGTCAGTCGGTGGCCAATTTCGTAAATGGACCACCAGACAACCTCTTTGACGTCGATTGTGTAGGGCCGCATGATCCGGTTGGCCGCCTCGATCATGTGATCTGCGGTAAAATTGCGACTGGAGACCCGCTCTTGCGGGTTCAACTTGTCCAGCTCGACATGCATTCGGAACAGATAGCCGCCCTCCCGCGGCAGGATCAGGATATTGCCCTCCGAGGCCGAGGTGATCAGGCATTTCTGACGCACATCCGGAAAGTCGGTATTTGCCAGAATATCCATCACCCCCCAGGCCTGATGGGCGGCATCACCGTGCAGCTCACCACCAATGGAGGCACGCACGCGTGAACGCGCCCCGTCGCACCCCACCACATAGTTGGCTCGCACAGTTTTGGTCTCGCCCGCGTTGATGCCGGTGTTTTCCAGAGTGACAGTAACCGGGTGATCCTCCGTGCTGGGGTCAATCACCAGATCCCGAACGCCCCAGGAATAATCCGGCTGCAGCCGGGTCGGGGCGTTTTTCATCACCTCAAGAAACAGTTCATGCACCCGTGCCTGGTTGATCAGAGTATGCGGCATCTCAGACGAGCCTTCGGGCACATCCTGCACCCGGCCTATGCGGCTGATATGCGCGGGGTTCTTGGGATCCGGTGACCAGAATGCTGTCTGGTTCACCCAGTAGCTCTCCCTTTTGACCGTCTCGGCAAAGCCAAAGGCCTGGAACATCTCCATGGTACGGGTATTGACCCCATCCGCCTGGCCTTTTTCGATTGGCCCCGGTTTGGGCTCGACGATCATGGTTTTGATGTCAGGAAACTGCGCCAGTTGCGCCGCAAGGCAAAGCCCCGCCGGTCCACAGCCCGCAATCAGCACATCCACCCGGTCCGGCAGCGGCTCGAACGCCCCATAGCTGCGAAATGCAGATTCGGCGGGCTTAACGTCAGGATCTCCCCCTCGAAAGCCGTCCTTGTAAAACTGCATCACCGCATCCCCCATTTTTCAACCGGATCCTCGCGGATCTCCTCGATCTCATTTTAATATCTATGCTTACTATATTGAGTCAAGAAACAATGTGGCCGCTGCTATCATCGTCGTCCTGCCTGTAATAGACAGCACATAGGGTGCCGAAACGCAGGAGTAAGAGGCCGATGAAAGTTCAGGAAATGGCGGGTCACCTGATCAGGCGACTGAACCAGACATCCACCCATATCTTTGCCAAGCAGATGCAAGAAGATGGCGTTGACCTCACGCCTGTTCAGTTTGCCGCCTTGGATACAATTGCCGCGAACCCCGGAATTGATCAGGCCGGCGTTGCCGCCAAGATCGCTTATGATCGCGCCACCATTGGCGGCGTAATCGACCGCCTGGTGCAAAAGGGGCATGTCACCCGTAACGTCAGCGAAAAAGACCGCCGCGCCCGCGAAGTCCGGCTCACCGACACTGGGCGAGCCCTGTTTCAGGAGATCCTGCCAAAGGTGGAACGCATGCAGGATGAAATGCTGCAGGAGCTGACGCCTGAAGAGCGCCAAGTCTTCCTGGCGCTGACCCGCAAAGCACTGGGAAAATCCGCGCCGCAGGAAACGGATTGAACACCCGCCTTCTGGACATGAAGGCGGGTCTTATCACGGCAGTACCCAGCCAAGCAAAAGGCGGCACCTGAGACAGGAGCCGCCTTTTTTATTGCAGTAATGTAGCAGCTTAGCCGCCAAAATCATCCAGCATGATGTCTTCACGGTCGACACCGAGATCGAGCAGCATGTTGATCACCGACTGGTTCATGATGGGCGGGCCACACATGTAGAATTCGCAGTCTTCTGGCGCCGGGTGGTTCTTGAGGAACTCCTCAAACAACACATTATGAATAAAGCCGGTGTAGCCGGTCCATTCATCCTCGGGCATCGCGTCGGACAGGGCAACGTGCCAGTCAAAGTTATCAAACTCTGCCGCCAGCGTGTCGAAATCCTCGACAAAGAACATCTCTTTCTTGGAGCGCGCCCCATACCAGAAGGAGATCTTGCGATCGCGGTTTTCCAGACGTTTGAGCTGGTCAAAGATATGGCTGCGCATCGGCGCCATACCGGCACCACCACCGATAAAGACCATCTCTTTGCCGGTCTCGCGGGCAAAGAATTCACCAAACGGACCAGAGATCGTCACCTTGTCACCAGGCTTCAAGTTGAAGATGTAGCTCGACATCTGACCAGCCGGGATGCCTTCCGAGCCGGGAGGCGGTGAGGCCACCCGAACGTTGAGCATGATCATGCCCTTTTCATCCGGGTAGTTCGCCATGGAATAGGCCCGTTCAACGGGCTCATTGACCACGGATTCATATTGCCACAGGTTAAAGCGGTCCCAGTCTTCGCGGTACTCTTCTTCGATATCAAAATCGGTGTACTTCAGCGCATGGGCCGGGGCTTCGATCTGGATGTAGCCACCCGCGCGGAAGTTCACATCCTCGCCTTCGGGCAGGTCCAGCACCAGCGCCTTGATGAAGGTGGCGACGTTTTCGTTGGAACGCACGGTGCATTCCCACTTTTTCACGCCAAACACCTCTTCGGGCACTTCCACTTCCATGTCCTGCTTGACCGCAACCTGACAGGACAGGCGGTCACCGCAGCCGGCCTCACGCTTGGTGATATGGCCTTCCTCGGTCGGCAGGATCGAGCCGCCACCGGAGTGCACCTTGACTCGGCACTGGGCACAGGTGCCGCCGCCGCCACAGGCCGAAGGCACAAACAGCTTTTCAGCCGCAAGTGTCTGCAGCAGTTTACCACCGGCAGGAACCGAGATGGTTTTTTCGCCGTTAATAGTGATGTTCACATTGCCGGTCGACACCAGCTTGGAACGGGCCGCGATGATGATGCTGACAAGCGCCAGAACGATCAGGGTGAAGAGGACAATGCCAAGTCCAAAAGTAGCCATTGTGTCAGCCCCCTTACAGTTTCACGCCACTGAAGGACATGAAGGCCAGCGCCATAAGTCCCGCAGTGATGAAGGTGATGCCAAGACCCTGCAAACCATCCGGAATGTCAGAATATTTCAGCTTTTCGCGCACACCGGCCATGGCGGTGATCGCCAGCGCCCAACCAAAGCCGGAGGACAGACCATAGGTCATGCTTTCGGCAAAGCCGTAGTCGCGCTCCACCATAAACAGCGAGCCACCCAGGATGGCGCAGTTCACGGTGATCAGCGGCAGGAAGATCCCCAGCGCGTTGTAGAGCGGCGGGAAGTATTTATCCAAAACCATCTCGAGGATCTGCACCAGCGCCGCGATGACGCCAATGTAGGAGATCAGACCGAGGAAGGTCAGGTCCACATCCGGGAACCCCGCCCAGGACAGCGCGCCGGGCGCCAGCAGGTAGGTCAGGATCAGGTTGTTGGCGGGCACGGTGATGGCCTGCACGATCATCACCGAAATCCCCAGACCAATGGCGGTCGAGATCTTCTTGGAAACGGCGATGAAGGTACACATGCCGAGGAAGAAGGAGAGGGCCAGGTTCTCAACAAAGATCGCCTTGACCGCGAGGGAGAGGAGCGCTTCCATCAGTGGGCCTCTACAACTTGAATTTTATGTTCACGCTCTTCCACCTGATCGGGTTTCCAGGTGCGGAAAGCCCAGATCAAAAGACCGATGATGAAAAAAGCCGAAGGCGGCAGCAACAGCATCCCGTTTGGCACATACCAGCCACCGTTGTTCACGGTTTCCAGAATGGTGACGCCAAACAGCGAGCCAGAGCCAAAGAGTTCGCGGAAGAAACCCACCAGCATCAGGATCAGACCATAGCCCAAACCGTTGCCGATGCCGTCGATGAAGGAGGCCATGGGCGGGTTCTTCATGGCAAAGGCTTCGGCGCGGCCCATGACGATACAGTTGGTGATGATCAGGCCAACAAAAACCGACAGGGTTTTAGAGATCTCAAAGGCATAGGCCTTGAGCACCTGATCCACCAGGATCACCAGCGAAGCGATGATCACCATCTGCACAATGATCCGGATCGAGCTGGGGATCTGGTTGCGCAGCACCGAGATGAACATCGATGAAAACGCGGTCACCAGCGTCACCGCAATGGTCATTACCAGCGCTACCTTGAGCGAGGAGGTCACCGCCAGGGCGGAACAGATACCAAGCACCTGCAGGGTGATTGGGTTGTTGTCGACCAATGGGTCGAGCAGCATTTCCCTACGTGTCTGGGACATCAGATATCTCCTGCTTTGAGATTGGCAAGGAAAGGTGCATAGCCGGTTTCGCCCATCCAGAATCGTACCAGGTTGTCGACACCCACCGAGGTCAGGGTTGCACCGGAGAGCGCATCCACATGGAACTCTTTGCCAGCGGCAGGCGCGGTCTTGGCCACGGTGATTTGCAGCGCGCCCGCGTCATCTGTCAGGCGTTTCCCATTCCACAGGGCCTTCCAACGTGGGTTGTCCACCTCGGCACCCAGACCGGGGGTCTCGGCATGGCTGTAGAACTGCAGGCCAAAGATGTCATTGGCGTTTTCTTCCACGGCGATAAAACCGTAAAGCGTCGACCACAGACCATAGCCATGCAGCGGCAGGATCACCTTGTCGATCGCGCCCGCATCATCCTTGAGCAGATAAACGGTCATGTATTTCGACTGACGGCCAATCGAGGCCGGGTCATCTTCCAAAGCGATCGAGGTTGCCGGATCATCCGCCGAGGCGCGATCATCAAAGGTGGCAATGTCAAACTCATCAGTGAAACGGCCAGTGGCCAGCTCCAGAACCCGAGGTTCAAACGAGGCACTGAAGGCTTCGGTGACGTCGACGCCGGGTTCATAGAGACCCGCCACCTGCAGAATGTTGATCTGCTTGTCTTTCAGCTTGTTGATCTCTTGCGTCGGGCGCAGCGCCACCGCTGCCGCCGATACGATCATCGAGGCAAAGAGGCACAGGGCGACGGCAACAAAGAGAGTTTTGCCGGTGGAATCGGGCGAGGCCTCAAGGAAGCGCTGGAGTGCGCCTTTGTTGGTTTGCTCAGACATGACGCTTCGCTCTCCGTTTGATATTGGCCTGCACGACAAAGTAATCGATCAGCGGCGCAAAGACGTTACCGAACAGGATGGCCAGCATCATGCCTTCGGGGAAGGCCGGGTTGATCACCCGGATCATCACCACCATGAAGCCAATCAGCGCACCATAGATGTAGCGGCCCAGATTGGTGTGGCTGGCCGATACCGGCTCGGTGACCATAAAGACCATGCCAAAGGCAAAACCGCCGGTGACCAGATGCCAATACCAGGGCATCGCAAACATTGGGTTGCTGTCGGAACCGATGGTGTTGAGCAACAGCGAGAAACCCACCATGCCCGCCATGCAGCCTACGATCAGACGCCAGTTAGCAATCTTGGTGATCAACAGGAAGGCCAGGCCAATCAGACAGGCCAGCGTCGAAGTCTCGCCAAAGGAGCCCTGGATCGTGCCGATAAAGGCATCCATCCACTCGATCCCGTTGGCCGCCAGCTGATCAAAACCAGCCGAGGCGGAAACGGACAGAGCCGTGGCGCCGGAGAAACCGTCAACAGGCGTCCAGATACTGTCACCAGACATATAGGCCGGATAGGCAAAATAGAGGAAAGCACGACCGGTCAGCGCGGGGTTCAGGAAGTTCTTGCCTGTTCCGCCAAAGACTTCTTTGCCGATAACCACGCCAAAGGCGATGCCAAGGCCAACCTGCCATAGCGGAATGCTCACAGGTACGATCAGCGCATAAAGCATCGAAGTCACCAGGAAGCCTTCGTTGACCTCGTGGCCGCGCACGGTGGCAAAGATCACCTCAAAAATACCACCCACTACCAGTGTGGTGATATAGATCGGCAGAAAATACAAAAGCCCGTGCAGCATATTGCCCAGCGGATTTTCCGGGTTGAAGCCAATGCCAAAGAACTCGATCAGCGCAGCGCGCCAACCCGAGGCCCCATAGGTGCCAATGGCCGTGTTGACCTGCAGGCCCGTGTTATAGAGGCCAAACAGGATACAGGGGATCGTTGCGATGACCACATAGGTCATGATCCGCTTCATATCGACATATGAGCGCGCATGTGGTGCAGCGGTTGTGACCGTCTTAGGTGTGTAGAGGAAGCTTTCCACCATCTCGTAGACGGGGAAGAGTTTCTCCCACTTGCCGCCCTTGGTAAAGTTCGGCTCGATGCGGTCAAAAAAGTTACGGAGACCCAAGAGACTATCCCTCCTTTTCGATCTTCGTCAGACTGTCACGCAGTGCCAGTCCGTATTCGTATTTTGCCGGGCAGGCAAAGCCGACCAGCCCGAGATCTTCTTCGTCCAGTTCCAGCGCACCCAGCGCCTGGGCCTGATCGGTATCCATCACCAACAGGGCACGCAAAAGCTGCGTTGGCAGAAAGTCCTGCGGCATCAGCTCCTCAAAAGTGCCTGTCGGCACCATGGCACGACGGCCTCCGTTGAGGTTCGATGTCAGCGCATGGAGCTTTTTGGAGAACAGCGAGCCAAGCACTGGCTGCACTGCATATTTGTTGCCCATGGGACGGATCCAGCCCAGTGGGATCTGTTTCTTGTCTTCTTCGATCACAGTGATCTGACGCGCGTAGCGGCCCAGGTAGCCATCGGCGCCCTCACCTGCGCGACCCGACAGGATCGAACCGGAAATCATCCGCGCCGGAACCGAGGTGTCGGTCTCATTTGCGGTCAGTTCAGCCATCGAAGCGCCTGCAAGTGTGCGGATCAAGCGCGGTTGACCAACCAGCGGACCCGACAGAGCAACAATGCGTTCCGCATTGATCACGCCAGTTGTCAGCAGGCGACCAATGGCGATCACATCCTGATAGCCAATGCTCCAGACCGTCTTTGTCGCGGTGGGTGGCTCGATGAAATGCATATGGGTGCCAGCAAGACCAGCAGGATGCGGCCCGTCAAAGCTCGCAACCTCAACACCCTCAGCGCTGGGGATGGAGGCGTCGCCAGACTGGCAAAGATAGGTCTTACCCTCGCTCAGACCCGCGATGGCCTTGAGGCCCGCCGCAAAATCATCCGCCGCCGCGTTGATGACGACGCTGGCATCCGCCGACAGGGGCTCAGAGTCCATCGCCGTCACATAGATCGCGGCAGGGCGCGTATCAGATGCGGGCACCTTGGAATAGGGACGGGTACGGAACGAGGTCCAAAGACCCGCCGCACAAAGACGCTCGGCCAGACCTTCTGCGGTGGTGATATCACCCACCGAGGAGAAATCGACCGGCTCTGCCGCAGCAGCGTCCACTTCGATCTCAACACTGACCAGCACCCGGCGGGCACCACGGTTCACCGCCTTGACGCGACCGGACACCGGCGAGACCACCTGGACATCGGGTGTGTCCTTATGGGCAAAGACCGGGGCGCCGGCGGCGATGACATCGCCTTCCTGCACCGCAAGACGGGGTTTCAAACCCAGGTAGTCGCTGCCCAGCAAGGCAACGGTCCTGACTGCGGGACCATCGTGAATTTCCTGCGCGGGGGCGCCCGCAACCGGAAGCTCGAGTCCTTTTCGTAGCTTGTAATGCCGCAACTCTATCTCTTCTTCTTCTGCTGTTGGTCAGAACCAACATGTCTGGGCCGTTGTTCGGATTCGGCCTGCAAATAGTCTGATCCGGGCCATTTTCCCACAGGGAAATGCGAAAAAGCCCGTGACCGTGCTATTTCCGACTGAATCCGCCCTTGATTGACAGGGCCGCGAATAGCGTACAATACAAGGGCGTTTCAAGGGTAGGTGAACAAATGGCACGTCTCTTTCTTGTCGCTTTGATGTTTTTCTTGGCAGCCTGCAAATCAGATCCCGTCACGCTGAAGTTCAGCGGCGAGACCATGGGCACGACATATAACATCGTGGCTATCGACAAAACGGCGGATCTGTCATCGGATGCGCTGCAAGCGGCAATCACTGCCACATTGGCAAAAGTGAACGGCCAGATGTCGAACTGGGATCCAAACTCCGAGATCTCACAGTTCAACTCTGCCCCCACCACCGACCCGATCGCGATCTCACCCGAATTGGCCAGTGTTGTGGCAGCCGCAAACGAGATCCACCAAAAGAGCGAGGGCCTGTTTGATGTGACCCTCGGCCCCCTCATCGAAATCTGGGGCTTTGGCGCCCGCACCCCCGACAGCCCGGTTCCCACGGATGAAGCCATTGCCGCTGCGCTCAAGGTTGTGGGCCAGGGTAAAGTGCTGGTTTTGAACTCAGAGCCGCGCAGCCTGACAAAGAGCCTACCGGAGACCTCAGTCTATCTGGCCGCCATCGCCAAGGGCTACGGAGTCGATCAGGTTGCTGCAGTTCTAGCTCAGGCCGGGGTGGGTGATTACATGGTCGAAATCGGTGGCGATCTGGTCACCGCAGGTTTGAACCCCAAGGGCGAAGCCTGGCGCATTGGGATTGAACGCCCCGATGCCGCCAGTCAGACGATTGAGGAAATTGTCGATGTCTCTGGTTTGGGCATGGCGACCTCGGGGGATTACCGCAACTATTTTGAACAGGATGGCATCCGCTATTCGCATATCATCGACGGCGTCACTGGCCGCCCAATCACCCATGGTACGGCTTCGGTTACGGTACTGGCAGAGAATGCCATGATGGCCGATGGCTGGGCCACGGCGCTGCTCGCCCTGGGGCAAGAACGTGGGCTTAAGATCGCCGAATCCGAGGGTCTCGCGGTTTTGTTCATTGCACGCAGCCCCGATTCCGGTGCAACAGGCTTTGTAACCACCACCAGCTCGCAGTTTTCCACGCTGCAAGCAAAGCAATAAGGGCAGACCCTATGGCCACCTTCCTTCTTACCTTTGGGCTTTTGGCACTTGTCATGCTGGGCATGTCGCTGGGCGTTTTGCTGATGGGCAAGACCATCAAGGGCAGCTGCGGTGGGCTGAATGCCATTTCCGGCGCTGACAAATGTGTGGTCTGCAGCAAGGACATCGACCCCGACAGCCCCCTGCGCGACAAGCTGCAGTGCAAGCGGGCCCGCAAAATGGTCGAACAGATGGAAGCAGACATGCGCGCCGACACCTGACAACAGGTTTTGCCCTATCCGGTTTTTGTTGAGGCGGCTCCAGGGGTCGCCTTTTTCTATTCTGGGTCAATAAACTAGGCCGACCCGGGATTTTTCTGGCTCGGTGTCGCAACGGGGCTAGAAACACCCCAGCTTCTCTCGTCTCTTCCTCGCGACCCGGCCACAAAATCGCCCGGGTCTTATGGAATTCAGACGAGCCCCAGGATCAGCCCAAATGACGACAAACCACCGCTCAGCCTCACCCAGCCCACAAGACAGCCGTGAGGTCTATTGGTTTGAGGGGCTGCCTTTGGCGCCTGATACACCGTCTGACCCCTTGCCTCAGGTGGATGTGGCCATTGTGGGGTCGGGCTACACCGGATTGAACGCCGCGCTGGTCACTGCAAGGGCAGGACGAAGCACGATGGTTTTGGATGCGGGCGATCCTGGCTGGGGCTGCAGCACCAAAAACGGCGGCCAGATCAGCACCAGCATCAAGCCCAATCTGGAGAAGCTGACCGCCCGCTATGGTGCCGCAAAGGCCCGCGCCATTCGCCAAGAAGGCATAGATGCGCTGAATTGGATTGATGAATTCATCCAGACCGAAGGTCTAGATTGCAATTTTGCCCGCTGCGGCCGCTATCACGCGGCCCATAGCCCCAAACATTTTGACGCGCTGCAACGCTCTGCCGATGTTCTGAACCAGACCGAAGGCGCCGAAGCCTATGCTGTTCCTCGCCAGCAGCAACATACCGAGCTGGGCTCGGACACCTATTTTGGTGGCATGGTCTTTCCGCATCATGCCTCGCTTGATCCGGCAAAATACCACCGCGCCCTGCTGCAGCGCGCGATTGAGGCAGGGGTGCATGTCACCGGGAACTGCCCCGTTCAAGAGGTCAGCAAAGATTCAAGCGGTTTTGTCCTGCGCACCGCCAAAGGTCTGGTGCGGGCGCGCGATGTGATGATTGCAACTGGTGGCTATAGCGGCCCGCTGTCGCCCTGGCTGCAACGGCGCATCATCCCCATCGGCAGCTATGTAATCGCCACTGACCCCATTCCATCCACCCTGATGGATGAGCTGTTTCCAACTGACAGAATCGTCAATGACACCTGCAAGGTTGTCTATTACTTCCGCCCCTCCCCCGATCGCAGCCGCGTGCTGTTTGGGGGGCGGGTGTCTGCAAAGGAAACCGACCCTTCCGTCAGCGGCCCCAAGCTGCATAAGGATATGTGCCGGATTTTCCCGCAGCTGCGCGACTATGGCATCTCGCATTCCTGGACGGGCCAGGTCGGTTATACCTTTGACGAGCTGCCCCATGTGGGCATGCACCAAGGCATGTATTACTCCACCGGTTACTGCGGTACCGGCGTGTCCCTGGCAAGCTATTTTGGCATGCGGGTCGGACAAAAGATCCTCGGCCTCAGCGAAGGCGCAACCGCGCTGGACGGGTTGAAGTTCCCGACCCGACCCTTTTATCGCGGCAATCCCTGGTTCCTGCCCGCCGCCGTCACTTGGTACCGCTGGCAAGACCAGTTTGAACTGCGCCAGGCAGCGCGCAGCCGCTAACTCCTCCACTCACAAGACAAAAGAAAGACCCCCATGATCTCACTCGACAGTTTCAAAGACCTGGCAGGCACTCCCGTTGGGGAATTCAAGCCAAAGCCCACCACCCTCACCGAGGGCCAGACCGAGGCAGCTACAGTTTTGTGGCAAGCGCCGGGCGGCGGCACCTCGATTGGGGTATGGGAATGCACCCCGGGACGTTTCACCGCCGACCGCACCGCGGCGGGTGAATACTGCCATATCATCTCGGGTCGTGCATCAGTCAGCAATGTGGACGGATCCAACACCCGTGAAATCGGTCCCGGTGATCTGCTGGTTTTACCACAGGGCTGGGTCGGCGAATGGACCATTCACGAACATATGCGCAAGCTATTTGTAATCAGCGCAGACGCCTAGGCGTCAACACGTCCAAAACCAGCAAAGGCCCCTTGGACAAAAGCGGGCCTCTGTTTCCCTAAAGCCCCTGCATCGGTACAAAGGCTAGAGTCAGCAGGGAGGCCGCCGCAATCAGGCCAAAGAGCCAGAGCTGCCAACGCGGCCCCTCGGCCTTCCAGACCCGGCGATAGCGATTGCCCGCCAGAACCGCCAGAAAAATCAAAATCGTAGCAATTAGCGGCGTCAGTGTGATCTGCGAGGCAAGCAAGCTATTCCCCCTAAGGCATTTTGTCGTCTAAGCTACCCTAAGGCACTTCGTTGTCTAAACTGAATGACACAGCACAGGACCATTAGACAACCACAGGCCTCCAACAACAGGGAGCATTTCAACATGCCAAGTTCTTATCAGGCCCCCAGCCGAGGGGATCAGACCAAAAAGACCACTCAGAGCCAATCCACCCAGAGCAATCTCTCGCAGGAGCAGGCAACGGTCGAACAGCTGATCAGCAAAAAGGGCGGCACCACCTATACGATTTCTTCCAGTGACACGCTCAGCACCGCTGTCACCGTCCTGCGGGATCGCCGCATCGGGGCGCTGCTTGTCACCGGGGAAAGTGGCGCATTGGAAGGCATTCTGTCAGAGCGCGATATCGTGCGGAAACTGGCGGAAACGCCGGGGCAAACCCTGCCACAGACGGTGGGTGAGAACATGACCAGCAAAGTTGAGACCTGCGCCCCCAGCGATCCCCTAGTCACAGTCCTGCGCCGCATGAACGAGGGGCGTTTTCGCCACATGCCCGTGGTTGATGACGGTAAGCTTTGCGGCATGCTGACCATTGGTGATGTGGTGAACTATCGCCTGAACGCACTGGAATACGAAGCGCTGCAACTGAAACAGATGATTGTCGGCTAGTGAGCCCCCGCCCTTTTGCCCTCAGGGGCGGGAGGGCAGAAAACTTGATCAGTCCTCGAGCATGATGGGAAACCGGCGCCCTGTGATATGCAGCAGCTCCTGCACCGCCGTCACCAGCGCCGGACCAACACTCTCGGTAATCTGCTCATCCGCCAGATCCGCTTTGCGCGCACCGCTGAGGAAAGCCACCGGCTCGCCAAATTCTGACGGGCGATAGGGCGTGGCAATGGCGTTTATGGTCGCGTTGAACCGCTGCTCTCCACGCACAAAGGCATAGCCATCACTCAGCAGGCTGGACTGCGCTTTGCCTCCAAACTCGGCATGTTCAGCCTGATCCTCTGGTGACATGGCCTGTGTCAGTTTCTCGAGTTCACTGCGCCCCAAGGCCCCCAGAAAGGCCGCACCCGAAGAAGACTGCAACATCGGCATGCGATAGCCAACGTTGAGCCAGGTGGTGGTCGAATTGCGTGGCCGCCAGGTTTTGACGATCAGCATCTTGCCATCGTCCTGGATCGCCACGCCAATCAGCGTCTTGGTGGCATCCGCCAGCTTCTGCATGATCGGTCCGGCGGTTTCCACAAAGCCAAAGGAGGCCCCGGCAATATTACCAAGCGCCAGCGCCGCAGGTCCCAGCCTGTATTTGTCATGGTGATGGCCATGGGTCAGATAGCCCAGGGCACACAGGGTAAAGGTCAGCCGCGACACAGTGGAACGTGGCAGGCCAGTGCGTTCTGAAATCTCCAGATTCCCAAGCCCATCGTCATTAGGGCCAAAAGCACGCAGCACGTTGAGACCACGGGCCAGAGTATTGGCAAATCGCTTGTCGTCTTTCAGATCTGGCATCGCCTCATGTTCCTTTGTGGTAGGAAATTCCAACTTATAGAATTTCCCACGGATGAAAAAGCCCGTTCATCTCGCCGTCATCGACAGCAGCAGGGAAATCGACGGAAAGCCCACAATCAGCGCCAAAACCACCACATCAACGCATAAGAACCGCCAGATGCCGGCAAAAACCGTGCCAATTGGCGCCGCCTTGCCAACCACATTGGACAGAACAAAGACGTTCAACCCAACTGGCGGGGTGATCAACCCGATCTCCAGCAGCTTCACCACCACAACGCCAAACCAGATCAGGTTCATGCCATAGGATTCCACCAGCGGCACCACCAGGGGCAGGGTCAGAACCATGATCCCGATGGGGTCCAGAAACATGCCCAGCATCAGATAGACGGCACAGATACAGATCAGAAGCACCATGGGCGAGAGCTGCGCATCCGCCACCGATTGCACCAGTGCCGGCGCCATGCCAGTCAGGGCAATCGCCGCAACGAAGATCTTGGCGCCAGCCGCCACCACAAAGATCGCCGAGGTCTGCACACAGGTTTCGCGCACCGCCTCCCAGAGGCCCTGCAGGGTCAGGCGTTTCTGGGCAAAGCCGATCAGGGTGGTGACAACCACGCTGACCGCCGCCGCCGCCGTAGCGGTGAAAAAGCCGCCATAGATGCCCACCACGATGATCACAAAAATCAGAACTGCCGGCCAGGCTTCACGCACGGCGGCCATCTTCTCGGCCCAGTTGGCGGCGGTGCCCTGTTCGGGGACCAGTTTGGGATTGACCCTAATCCAAACCCAGATCACCAGCACAAAGCCCGCCAGGGTCAAAAGCCCCGGCAGAACACCGGCCAAAAACAGCTTGCTGACTGAGGTTTCGGTGAAAATGGCATAGATGATGAACAGAATGCTGGGCGGGATCAGCGACCCCAATGTGCCACCTGCGGCCACGCTGGCCGTCGCCAGACGCGGATCATAACCCAGTCGCAGCATTTCCGGCGTGCAGATCTTTCCCATGGTCGAAGCACAGGCAAGGCTTGACCCGGTGATTGCGGAAAACCCGCCACATCCCATGACCGAGGCCACGGCCAAGCCACCGCGCTGACGCACCAGCCAGACCTTGGCCGAGTTGTAGACAGCGGTGGTGATCCCGGCCCGGTAGGCGATATTGCCAAGCGCCACAAACAGCGGGATCATCGACAGATCAAAGCTGTGCACCAGATCAAAGGAGTTCGAAAACACCAGTGACGAAGTCGCCCGAATGGCCCGTTCGGGCATGAAAGTGCCGGTTCTGAAGGCAAAGATGGTAAAGGCCGCCAGAGTTGCCACGCCAATCAGCGCAAAGGCAATTGGCACCCGCATCGCTAAGAGTACCAGCATCAGGCCAAAGGCCAGAATTCCAATCGTTGCCGGATCCATGAAGTCTATTCCCGAAATTGAAGTATTCTTGAGAAAGGGCGCATGCCCTTAATGTGGTGAGGTCTCGATGGTGCCACCGCGCAGGACAGTGGCGATATCCCCAAGGGCCATGACCACCAACCGCAGCCAGCACAGCGAAATGCCAATGACAAAGGCCAACCTACCCGGCCATTGCGGCAGGTTGAGATCACCGTAAAAGGCACTGCCCGTATTGATCTGATGCATCAGCTCCTTGCCGCCCGAATAGATCAGCGGGCTGAGGGCAAAGATCCCAAACAGGGTGCCAAAGATGACAAAGTGATTGACCACTCGGGTTGGCAGCATATTGGTGAGAAACTCCACCGAAATATGCGCCCGCTGGGTGGTGGCCGCAGCCAAAGGCATGATGATCGCCAGCACCATCAGCTCGCGCACGATGATCACCGCATCGGGCACTGAAGAATTGAACAGATTAAGCGCAATCACATCGGCAAAGATCATCAGCGCCAGCAAAATGATCGAGGCCGTTGCCACGTCGATGCAAAGTCTTTCGATCCGGTCCAGCATCTCGCCCCCTCCCTGCAAGTATTGGATTAATGCGACACCGGGGCAATCTCTCCCCTGCCCCGGTGTCTCAGATCAGTAGCGCCGCTTAGTTGCGCTCCCAGGGGTAGCCCTCGGCCTCAAACTCTGCGGTGTAATCCGCAACCGCCTGGGTATAGACTTCGATCATCGCATCCGGGTTCAGACC
This sequence comes from Pseudophaeobacter sp. EL27, assembly GCF_900313025.1. GTDB lineage: Bacteria > Pseudomonadota > Alphaproteobacteria > Rhodobacterales > Rhodobacteraceae > Pseudophaeobacter. Next base: position 44,539 of record NZ_OMPQ01000016.1, on the reverse strand, counting down.
AACGCTGGCCGCGTTTTCTTTCCAATCCGCCAGGAAGGGCTCAGTGGCTGCATTCAGCTCAGCCTGTTCTTCAGCGGAGACTTCGATCACCTTGACCGGACGCTCATACTGACCCTCGCGCATCGCGTTCAGCGCCTTGGCATTGGCCCCGATCACGATCTGGGCAAATTTATCCGCCAGCTCAGTCCCGGCCTGAGTCAGAACCTCTTTCTGCGCCTCACTCAGCGCGTCATAGCTTTGCTTGTTCATGAACATGCCATAGCCGCCGATCTGACCCCAGTTCAGCACAGTGTAGCTGTCGATGACCTCGTGCCATTTCAGCGCCGGGATGATGTAGGAATAGCCCTGGGTACAATCGATCAACCCGGTATCTAGACCCTGATAGGCCTCATAGACACTCAGATTGACCATGGTCGCACCCAGCTCACCAAAGACCTTGCCATAGACGCCGGCACCGCGCACCTTCATGCCCGCAATGTCCTTGATCGAATTGATCTCGGCGCCCTTGCAGGCCACATTCACATCAGAGGCGGTGAAGGTGCCGATATAGACCAGATTCTGGCGAGCCAGATTTTCGGTGATTTCGGGCATTGTGCGCATCAGATGATCGGTTGCACGCAGACCAACCCAGGGGTTGGGACCGCCCAGCGGCAGATCCGCCAGGGAATAAGCCGCCATTTCTTTCTGGAAATAGGCCGAGATGATCGACCCGGCATCGGCCACGCCATCGCCGATCGACTGCACCGAGGCCGAAGCTTTGAACAGGGCGCCGCCCCATTGCACGTCGAGCTTCAGATCCCCTTCGGACAGTTCACCGATGCGGCCGTCAAACCATTTCAGTGCAGCCGGAACCGTGCCACGCGCCGGGCCGCTATGGCCATAAAAGATGGTGGTCTGCGCCGCAGCAACGGTGCCAAAAGACAGGGCAACAGCCGCCGCACCCAATGTGGTTTTCACAAAACTCATAGTCAAAATCTCCTCCCCGAGATTACGTTTCCAAATGGCTAGCATACAGAATGTCATTCCGTATAGTAGAATTTACGTTCAGCTAACGGTTTCTCCATTCAGCTCCTCCGCAAAGCTGCTGATCAGTTTGGCCTTGAGGATTTTTCCCGTTGGGGCCGCAGGTAACTCCTGCGCCAGAATGATCCGGGTGGGCCGCTTGTAGGGCGCCAGTCTGTCCTTCACAAAGGCCGAGAGATCGGCCTCGCTCAGGGTGCAGTCAGCGGCAACTTTGACAAAGGCCAGGACCTCTTCATTGCCAGCAACCTGCCTACCAACAACCCCTGCCATGATGACCTCCGGGTGGTCGGTCAGCGCGCCTTCGACCTCGACCGGGTAGACATTGAACCCGGAGCGGATGATCAGCTCTTTTGAGCGTCCGGCAATATGCAGGCGCCCTTCGTCGTCAAAACAGCCCAGATCCCCGGTACGGAAAAATCCGTCTTCGGTCAGCACCTTGGCGCTTTGCTCGGGATCACGGAAATAGCCCTTCATGATCTGCGGCCCCCCCACCAGGATTTCACCGATTCCCTCAGTGGGCGTGGCACCTTCGGCCTCAAAATCCAGCCGGAAGGTACTGTCCTGCATGGGATGGCCGACGCTTACATCCGGATCGCCCAAGGGGCTGGCAGTGGCACAGACCCCGGCGGTTCCTTCGGTCAGCCCATAGCCGTTTTGCAGCGGAATGCCGTAAAAGGCCTCGGCCTCGCGCTTCCAGGTGGGGTCCAGTGGAGCACCGCCAGAGGAGACAAAGCGCAACAGCCCCGCATCATACCGCGGTTTTTTCTGCGCGCGCGCGTAGTGAAACAAAAGTGCATGCATCTGCGGTACGGCCGGCAGCAGGGTCACATCCGTTTGCAGCGCCTTATACAACCGCTCAACCGAAAAACGCGCCTCCAGCCGCATCGACCCTTGGGCACCGCAGATCGACAGGAAGGTGACAAAGCCAAAGATATGCGACAGCGGCAGGGCCAGATAGGTCATGTCGTCATCCTGCATGCCACGCACCTTGGCCGAGGCCGCAGCGGCACAGAGCAGGTTGTGGTGAGTCAACATCGCCGCCTTTGGCACGCCGGTTGTCCCCGAGGTATAGAGCAGCAGTGCCACCTGTTCAGCGCCGTCTTCAAAACAGGGCTCGGGCTGGCTGCCCTTACGCTGGAACAGACCAACGGTGCCATAACGCCCCATGGCTGGTTTGGCCGAAAAGGCCTTGCCGTGAATGACAGCAGTATCCGAGGCATCATTGCAAAACACCACAACACTTGGGTCGCTATGGGTGATCAGCCGATCCAGCTCCGCATGGGTCAGCCGTGCATTCAGCGGCACCGAGATCGCATCCAGTTCACTGATGGCAAGAACAAATGCGCAGACGGCCAGGCAGTTTTCAAACACCATGACCACCCGATCCCCGGGTTTGACCCCCTGCCCCAGCAAAACCTCCTTTGCTTCGGCGGTGGCATCAGCTAGATCGGACCAGGTGAATTTCCCATCCGCATAGTCGATCATCGCCAGAGCATTCGGTTTTGCGGCAACGGCCGCGCGTAAGGTGTCGTGAATTCGGGTCTGCACGCAGGTCCCCTCCCTATGAATCCTACTGAAACTCAGCGCCTTGCCTCTTTTGTGGTTCAGAGATTTGCTCCGCCGTCGCTGCACGGCACCGAGGCGCTGTCTCGTCGGGTATAACGTAAGGATATCGTAATTTCAATATGTGGAATTTATACCGCTATAGTGAAATTACGTGACGATTTTTACCGCCCGGCAACCCCAAAACAACCCTAGCCTGCAAAGGCAGAGCAACCATCGGAGAATCAGATCCAAACCGCCCCCTGTATCCTGACAGTGGGCAGGTTGATCATGGATGTTAGGAAGTTGGATCTGAGGTGAGCGGACCCGCTCACCTCAAGCATTTGCCGCTATTTCAGGGCGCGCAACAGCTCTATCGAAGGCGTGCCGGTTGCAGGCTGACCAATACTGGCCTGATAGGCACTGATGGCCGCCTGGCTCTTTGGTCCCAGGACCCCATCGGCACCACCCGTATCAAAACCCTTGGCCGTCAGGCGCTTTTGCAATGCGACCCGGTCATCCTTGGTCAACCCATTGGCATCTGGCGGGAACTTCCCACGCAGAGGTGGACCACCCGCGATGCGATCGGCCAGATGGCCGACTCCAATCGCATAGGCATCTGAATTATTGTAGCGTTTGATTGCCCTGAAGTTCCCAGTAACAGCAAAGCTCGGCCCACCGGCTTGGGGCTGCAACGCACCCGCAGCCGCAGCGCCAGTCACCTCACGCCCCCAGCTTTGCCCGCGCGTCCAGCCATTGCGCGCCAGATAGGCGGCGGTAGAGGCCAGTGCATCCGTTGGATCCTCAGACCAGATATCGCGCCGCCCGTCACCGGTGAAATCCACCGCAAAGGCCTGATAGGACGTCGGGATAAACTGAGTATGGCCCATGGCCCCAGCCCAGCTGCCGGTCATCTTATTGGCCGTGATATCGCCGTTTTGCAGGATTTTCAGCGCTGCAATCAGCTGTTTTTCAAAAAACGCCCCGCGCCGCCCGTCATAGGCCAGGGTCGAGGTGGCCGAGACCACCGGCACATCACCGCGGCGTTCGCCGTAAAAGCTCTCCAGCCCCCAGATCGCCGCAATGATCGAGGCATTCACGCCGTATTTTGCCTCTAATGCCAGCAGGGTTTTCTGATGTCGCTGATAAGCAGCGCGCCCCTTGCTGACCCGCTCATCGGAGACGGCAATCGACAGATAGTCCTCAAGTGTGCGCTTGAATTCGGTCTGGTTGCGATCGCGTTTCACCACTCCGGGCAGGTAGCCGGCATTGCGAAACCCTACCCGCAGAGTGGCCTCTGATATGCCCTTGGCCTGAGCGCGGGTGTAAAACCCTTCGACCCATTTGTCATAGCCCGCGTTGGGGGTGGGCCGCAGATCCGCTGGCAGCCCGGGTTTGGCCACAGGGCTCCCCCCCGAACTGACGCGCTGATTGGCCGAGGTGACATTGCCGCAGGCCACCAGCCCAAAGGCGGCAAACCCCAGGCTAAAGCACCGTCTGGAAACTTGGGTCGTCTTACTCTTTGAAAAACTCATGATTTCTGCTCGCTGTTTTCTTTTACCCTAGCGCATCTCTCCCCGCTTGCAATCTATGCGACATCCCTGTGGGCGCCTCCCCGCCGAATACGCCAGGGCTTTCTGCACAATTCCTGCACATCTCTTGCGCAAGCGCTGCGCGGCCTCTGTGGCATTCCTCGCCTTGTCCTTTCAAAGAAAACGAAAAACGAGGAACAGAAGATGACAGGTGACTATACGGTTCGCGGCGTGCCCGCCTCTCTTGCGCAGGATGGCTGGTGGCTCTCTTGTGACAGCGCAGATGAGCTGCCTGCAGACAAACCTTTGCCCCAGCGCAATTGGGCCGATCTGAGCCGCAAGGGAAGTGGCGCGCTGCTGGCGCTGGTGGTTCTGGTCGCCCTGGCGGACTGGCTGTTCTGGGGCTATGTGCCGGGTTTATCTGTCGCCCTGTTCAGCTGGGCACTGTTTGGAGCTGCGGCTCTGCTGAATACCCCTGACAAGCGCCAGATCAAACCTGCTTTGCTGCTCTTGCTGCTGACCAGCCTGCCGGTGATCGAGCAGTATCAGGCTCTATCCTTGGGATTTCAGCTCTTTGGCTTGATTGTGGCGGTTGCCTGGGTTCATCTGCCGGTCAAAGATCACTTCGCCGCCCTACCCGCTGCAGCCTTGCACCTGTTGCGCGCCCTGCCCCTCACTGGCCTGCGTAAATTCCTGCAAACTCTGTTCCCAAAACCGTCCGTGCCCAAGTCTGAAACCCCGCAGAAAACCGATAAGCGTCCCTCCTCCCTGTCGAAACATTTCCGCAATTGGAGCTTTCCCTTGGGTGGTGCGCTGGTGCTGATCACCCTGCTGCTGCAAGCCAATCCGCTACTGGAGCAAAGCCTTGTGGATATCCTGAGTTTTGATCTGGATCTCATGGTCCTGCTGCAGCGTGTGCTGTTCTGGGGCGGCACCGCGCTGATGATCTGGCCCTTTCTTGTGCCGACTCGGATCCAAAAATCACCCCAAGCCAAAACAACAACACCGCAGAACCAAAAAAGACTGAGCTTTGGTCTCAATGCCGGGTCGGTTTTGCGGGCCCTGGTGATGTTCAACCTGATCCTCGGGGTGCAGAGCCTGATGGACCTCTCCATCCTGATTGGCGGGGCTGAACTGCCCGAAGGCATGACGCTGGCGAGATATGCCCATCGTGGAGCCTATCCATTGCTGGCGACTGCCATGTTGGCCGGAGGATTTGCCCTTGCGGCGCGCCCCTATCTGAGCAGCCATGCCAGCCTCAAGCCCCTGATGATGCTCTGGCTCGGTCAGAACGCCCTGCTCGGCCTCACCTCGGTTCTGCGGCTTGATCTCTATGTCGCCAGCTTTGGCCTCACCTATCTCCGGCTTTACGCAATGATCTGGATTGGCCTGGTGGTGGCAGGATTGCTGCAGACCGCATGGCAGATCCTCAAGGCGCGCTCCAATCGCTGGCTGCTGCTGCGCTGTACCAGCTTGGGGCTTGGGGTGCTCTACCTCTGTGCCTTTGTCAATTTTGCCAGTGTGATAGCAGCCCAGAACCTCAGCATGAACTCTGCCCAATCGCCCGATTGGTATTACCTCTGCACCCTTGGGCCAAATGCAGCAAGCGGTATCCAAGCGGCACAGCGTGCAGATGCCGATTTCGCAATCCCTCCCGATTATGCCTTCTGCTGGCAACGCGCGGAAGATCAAAGAAACTGGCGCGAATGGGGCTTTCGCTCCTGGCGGGTAAGTTCTTATGCTGGGTTGGATTTTGACGGCACAGATACAGGTAAGGCAAAGAGCGATGAAGATCCTATTGGTCGATGACGATCCCCGCCTGCGCGACCTAGTGCGCATCGCCCTGGAGCGCGCAGACTGGCAGGTGGTCACCGCAGCCGACGGCCAGGAGGCGCTGCTGCACGCCAGCCGCGAGGCACCGGATTTCATCGTGCTGGACATTGGCCTGCCGGAACTGGACGGGTTTGAGGTCTGCCGCCGCATCCGACAACGATCAGAGGTGCCGATCCTGTTTCTCACCGCCCGCGACGATGAGGTTGACTGCATACTGGGGTTGGAGCTGGGCGCTGATGACTATGTCACCAAGCCCTTTAGCCCGCGTGAGCTGGTGGCCCGCATCCGTACCATCCTGAAACGCAGTCAAAAAACACATGTCCCGAGCGCGTTGCGCCACGGCGCCCTTAGCCTCGATCCGCTGGCGCATCGTTGCCAGATCAATGGCCAAGAAATCGCACTGACCGCCCGTGAACAGGGCATCCTGACCCTGCTGCTGCAAGATCCCGCCCGCATTCGCAGCCGGGCCGAGCTGATCACCCAGATCTGGGGGGCGGGCAGTCAGGTCTCGGACCGAACCCTGGACAGCCATCTGCGCAATCTGCGCGCCAAGCTGGAGCGGGCTGGCGGCCATGATTTGATTGAAACCGTGCATGCCGTTGGGATTCGTCTCAGGGCGGTGACCTGATGCGGGCGCAGCTGGTTCAAAAATGGCGCCCAACGCTGGCGCTGGTGCTTGGTGGGGGCTTGGCAGGCACCCTGATCCTGTCACTGATCGGGCTGGTGGCCCTGCGCTATCTGGGTCCGGAAATTGGTTTTCGCAACGCCGCTCTTTTGCTGGGCACATTGATCCTTCTGGCGACCTCCTTTTTGGGCTGGCTGCTGGTACGGCTACTGCTCTCGCCCATTCGCGCCCTCAACGCCTATGCGGCCCAAACGCGCAGTCATCCGGGTCAAACCATTGACCCACCTGAACAATCCGGAACGGTCGAATTGCACAATATGGCGCGGAACGTCGTCGATATGGCCGAACATCTGCGCAACCGGGAAATGACCATCCGCAGCTTTACCGACCATGTCAGCCACGAGATCAAGACCCCGGTCTCCGCCATTCGTGCCGCAGCTGAACTAATAGAGGATGGCGGCGCCCTGTCCGCTGACGACCAGAAACTGCTCACCCAGATTGATGGGGCGGCACGGCAGATCGAAGAACAGCTCACGGCCCTGCGCGAGGTCGCCCGCGCCCGCGAGATGAGCCATCAGGGCAGCAGCAAGATTGACGCCCTCAGCAACTGGCTGCGCCAGGAGTTTGCCGATTTGGGTCTGTCTCTTTCCGGCACCGATTTGCTGTTCCCTATCGGGGAAAGCGGGCTGAAAATCATCCTGGCCCATCTATTGAACAATGCCCGTGATCAAGGCGCGCAACGAGTCGACATTACCGCGCGGTTGCAGCCCACTGGGCTAGAGCTACGGGTTTCAGACGATGGCCCAGGCATCTCCCCCGGGAATGCTGCGCAGATTTTTGATCCGTTTTTCACCACCAAACGCGCCAAGGGTGGCACGGGCATGGGCCTCACCATCCTGCGAAATATGCTCAGCGTCCATGGCGGCGACATCTCATTGCACCCCAGCAAGCGCGGCGCCTGCTTTGTCATCTCCTTTGCTGCGGCCCCATCGCGCTGAAACCCGCCGAGCCTTGACTGGCATTTCCGACAAACCCCGCTAGGCTGACCACACAGCATCCCTTTGCCCGCCGGAGCCCGCCTCATGTTCACTCGTTTTCTCGTTCTGCTAGCTGCGCTATGGCTGCTGCCCCTGCCCGCTTCGGCCCTGAACCGCGTCAAGGTCGAGCGCCAGTTTCAGGACTGGCTACAACAGGAGATCTGGCCCGATGCAAAATCTGCAGGAGTGACCCGCAAGACCTTCAAAGCTGCCTTTTCCGGCGTGACACTGAACTGGGACCTACCCGATCTGGTGCCCCCCGGCACGGCACCTCAGGTACCAAGACAGCAACGCCAGGCGGAGTTTGGTGTGCCCGCTAAGTACTTCAATCGTGGCGGGCTGGACGGGGCGGCCACCATGGGCCGCAAGATGCTGCAACGCCATGCCAGCACCCTGGCCCGTGTTGAAGCAAAAACCGGTGTTCCGGGACGTATCGCAATTGCAATCTGGGGGCGGGAAAGTGCCCATGGTCGCGCCAAAATCCCGCATAATGTGTTCCGGGTGCTGGGCACCAAGGCATTTATGAGCACCCGCGCGGATTACTTCGGTGACGAGTTGATTGCCGCGCTACAAATTGCCCAGGCGGGTCATGTCAAAGCCGCAACCATGAAAAGCAGCTGGGCCGGTGCCCTGGGGCAACCCCAATTCATGCCAAGCAATTTCCTGAAATATGCGGTTGATGGCAATGGCGACGATCGCGCGGATATCTGGGGATCAGAAGCCGACACATTGATGTCCATCGGGCATTTCCTCGCCGAACATGGTTGGCAAAAAGGACGTGACTGGGGCTTTGAGGTTGTGGTGCCCGCCGCGGTTTCCTGCAGCCTGGAAGGCCCGGATCAGGGCCGCAGTATTGCAGACTGGGAAGCCTTGGGCATTACCCGCGTCTCTGGGCGTCCCTTTCCAGCAGCAGAACGTGGGGGGCAGGGGTTTTTGATGATGCCCGCCGGGCGATATGGACCCGCCTTTATCGTCACCCCCAATTTCTACGTGCTGAAAGATTACAACAAAAGCGATCTCTACGCATTGTTTGTCGGCCATGTCGGCGACCGTATCCAATATGGCGTTGGTGATTTCACCGCGCCCTGGCAGGGATTGGACAAGCTCTACCGTTCAGACGTGGCCGCCATGCAGCGTGGGCTGGAAGCACTTGGTCATGATGTTGGCGGCGCCGATGGGCTGGTGGGCTTCAAAACCCGCCGCTCGATCGGTCGGTGGCAGGAGAGCAATGGCAAAGAGGCTCTCTGTTTTCCAGATAGTTCAATAAAATCATTGACTTCAAAGTAGCGTGATCAGCCATACCTGCCCCCTCGCGCAGGGTTTCAAGCCATGCTATAGGGACGCAAATATCAATAGGGCAGCCCAGACTGGCTGTCAGGCCTTGATGCCCCAAAGACCCCCTTTGGCATCACGAACGCAGGACAAAGACATCACATGAAACGCGTTCTGGTTACCGGCAGTGCCGGATTCATCGGCTTTCACCTCGCAAAACTGCTGCTGGATGAGGGTTTTCGTGTACATGGCTTTGACGGCATGACCGAATACTACGATGTCGCCCTGAAACAGCGCCGCCACGCCATGCTGTTGCAGCATGGCAATTTCACCGCCACCGAAGCCATGCTGGAGGATACGCAGGCCTTTGACGCTATGGCCGACGCATTTGCACCCGAGGTGATCATCCATCTCGCGGGTCAGGCTGGTGTGCGCTACAGCCTTGAAAATCCTAGATCATATCTGGAAACAAATGTGATGGGCACCTTCAATGTGATGGAGGCTGCTAAGCGTTTGAAGGTCGAACACCTGCTGATGGCCTCTTCCTCCTCTGTCTATGGCGGCAATGATGTGATGCCCTTTACCGAGCTGGACCGCACCGATGCGCCACTCACCATCTATGCCGCCAGCAAAAAGGCAAACGAGAGCATGGGCCATTCCTACGCGCATCTCTGGGATCTGCCGACAACCATGTTCCGGTTCTTTACCGTTTATGGCCCCTGGGGCCGCCCGGACCTGGCCTTTTACAAATTTGCCGATGCCATCCTGGAAGAGCGCCCCATCGATATCTATAACCATGGTGAGATGTATCGCGATTTCACCTATGTCGATGATCTGGTGCGCGGCATCCGCCTGCTGATCGGCGTGGTGCCTGAGCGCCCCGCGAGCAAGGATGAGATCGAGGAAGGCGACAGCCTCTCCCCTGTTGCGCCTTACCGAGTGGTCAATATCGGCAATTCAGAGAAAGTCCGCCTGCTGGATTTCATAGACGCAATTGAAACAAGCATCGGCAAGAAAGCGATCCGCAACTACATGGAGATGCAGATCGGCGATGTGCCCGCCACCTGGGCCGATGCAACACTGTTGAAGAAATTGACCGGCTATCAGCCACAGACAAATTTCCGCGATGGAATTGACCGTTTTGTCACCTGGTTCCGGGACTACTACCAGAAATAGCAGCCCCGGCCCAAGGGCTTAACCGATTTGGCGGGCGATCATCTTCAGGATCTGCTCAGCAGTATCAGCATTGATCACCCTGCCCTTCAGCTCGATCCGCAGTCCATCTGAGGACACTTCGGCGCTCAATGCGCCACCCTTGGGCAGATCCCGGCTCGCAATTCGGGTGATCTCCTGCGGGCGTCCCCCACGTGATTTGTCACGCGTGACGGTGCTGGCCCCCATCACTGCTTTTTGCAGCAGGCCCCATTCTGATTTGGCATCCTCCGGCGTGGCCCCGGCGAGAGCCTCACGCAGCTGACCTTGATAACCATCGCGGAGCGCCGTTGCCAGCGCCAGCCCGGCTTTCTCGGTCAGCCCGGTCGGAAACTGAAGCAAATCCCCCAGGGCTTCGTGCACCTTGGCAAAGCTGCGTACTTTGGAGCGTTTGGCCTTGGAGGCCGCTCCAAAAAGCGCATCAACCGCAGCTTCAACCGTGGGAAAAACCCCCTGCCCTGCGGCCAATACTGCGATACGGCCACGCTCATAATGGCTCAGGTTGGCGCGCACCTCGTTTTCTTCAACCATCGAGACATAGGCCGCCTGACCCGCACCAGCCTCGCGCACAAAGGCAGGGATCTGAGCAAAGCTTTCTGACTCAGCCACCAACGCGCGGTAGGCTTGCAGGCGGCGAAAGCCCGAAATCAACCCGTAGCCCGCGTCCGTCCTGGCAACCTCAATGGGCGCGCGTAGCCCGTTCTGCGTGATCGAGGCCTGCAACTCCGCCATGGCCTCGGCGTCCTCAATCAGACGGTCGCGGCGGATGAAGTCCTGATCGATATCAGCAATTGCCAGCATCTGAACAACCAGGCCGTCCTGCTCGGCTTCACGCCAGCGGGCAGCGTCACCCTGATCACGGGCCAAAGCCACGCGATCCGTTACCCCCGTCATACTGTTCAGGCTGGCCGTCTCACCCGCGACCTGAGCGATGGGCGGAACCACTGATTTGGTCTCAAACGGATTGGCCGAGGGTTTCGCGGCGAAACCTTCCTCCAGCTCCTCGAGCGCGCTGACATCCGGGGCGATCAATCTTCTGCGTTTAGCCATTGTCTTCATCTCCCATATTTGCGTCGCGCCACCAGCAGCCGATCAGTAGTTCCTTGAATTCCGCATAGGTGCGATCAAAGGTCTCCCGCCCCCGCACATAGGTGTCGCGGTTGAAGTCGCGGTAATCGGCTTCATAGATGCCATTGACCTGCTCGCCGGCCTGGCCAACCAAGGCGGTATAGTCCTGCCGATAGGCGTTCATGAAATCGCCAAAATAGGCCTGGATCACATTGGCCATATCGGTCTGCTGGCTGGCGTCAAACCGCGTGACGATGGCCCGCACTACATCCCATTCAAACTTGATTTCCGGTAAACCCGCCGCGCGCTGTGCAGCGTTTTCACCATCCTCAATGGAGGCGAAAGTGGTGTAGAGCATGTCAAAAAAGCGCCCTGTAGAGTCGAATTCCAAATAGGATGCCCCCAAAGGCACCAAAAGAATATCGGCGGCAGCCAGCGCATTGATGGTCAGATAGCCAAGCGCCGGGGGGGTATCGAGAAAGACCACATCATATTGATCGAGGATGTTCTCATCCTCCAGAAAGTTGGTCAGCCCGTCCCACAACGGCCAGCTACGCAGCCCCATGCGCCAAACCGGGATCTGAAACTCTGCCCAGTAGAGATTGAGCTGCGCCCCGATGATATCGATATTGGGCCAGTGGGTTTTCTGAATGACGTCTTCTGGTGTTGTCTTCAGCGCCTCTTGCAGTGTTTCATCAAGGGGGATCTCTGGCTGGCCAGCAGCTGCGCGAACCTGGTTCTCAGCCGTCACCGCCTTGGCGTAATCTTTCGCCACCAATGGGAAAACGGTCTGCCATTCATCCGCAACCTTCCCCCCCATGATCGAGGTCATCGAGCCCTGGCTGTCGAGATCAATCACCAGTACCTTGTAACCATCTAGCGCCGCCGACATGGCCAGATGTGCCGCCGTCGAGGTCTTGCCGACGCCGCCTTTGAAATTGGCCACCGAGACCACTTTGGCTGGTAGACCCTTTGGTCGGTAGGGGACATATTCCTTGGTGCTGACTCCCTCGCTGTCAAAGTGTTGCCGTAGAGCGAGGACCTCTTCCAGAGTAAACCACTTTGAACCCCCTTCGCCTTCGCCTTGAGGCAGATCAGGGTTGGCTTTTAGAACACGTCGCAAATGGGCGGGTGCAACGGGGATCAGGTACTTGGTGATCTCCCAAGTGGAAAACTTGCGAAGCCGTTTCTGTCCATCCGGCGCATAGCCACGCCGCGCAAGATCTTCCCGTCCCTTTGCACAAAAGGCTGCCGCCTTGGCAAAACGCGCAGTCCCTATAGGATCGGGCAGCTTCTTAGCGGCGGCCTTGGGGTCCAGATTGAGATAGGGGGGCAGGGGAGGTGAGGTGGGTTTGCTCATATCGTTGCCTCATATCATGTATGCCTGTTTGGCGTATGTCTGGCAAACTAGCGGACATCTTGCAATCATTCCAGGATGGATAGTTGGCATTTGTTGAATCGTAACAAATTCGGCAAGTTTCGCGACGAAACCCTATGAAATCAGAATCTTAGGCACAACATAGGTTTAGGTATTTTAGTATATTTAAAGTATTTGCTTCAGATAAACGATTTAATTTCATCTAGTTAGATGATGATGGGTGCCGGAAAGCAGGATGAAAGGTACCAATATACGGGTTTCAGGGCACCAAGAAGCGGGTTTTAGGGGTGCCTGTTTCGGGATTAAGGGAACCGATTCTCAGGATGGCGCTAGAGCCTATATTAGGCTCTTCAGTGGCATGTTAGGCCCTAAACTGACTCAGTTGCGGGCCAGAGTTGATTGGTCCTATATGGCGAAACTCTGAGACCTGCGAGTCGCGCCTTGATCCGCGGTGGATATGATTTTTCCAAGCCTCTCCTGTATACGGGTACCTTTGGGAATTTGTTCAGGAACCTAACAGCGATTGATCGTTGGGTACCTTATATGACATGATGTCAAAAAAATCGAGCGGGCAAATGGCATGAGTGATTCCCAGATCGACATGGATTCCCTATCCGGCGCGTTGCGGCGCGAAACGGTAAAAAAGAATGTGGCGGCGATTCATATCAGCGGCAAGCTCAGCCTGTTGCAGCGCAAGCTGTCCAATGTGCTGCTGCTCAATGCCTATGACGCACTGACCACCGCGCAGAGCCACACGATAGACGCGCGCACACTTGCAACGATCGTTGGCTACAATTCCAATGATTTTGACACTCTGCGCGCCAGTCTGCGGGCCTTGGCGGAAACCGTGGCGGAATGGGATATGCTGGATGAAAAGGGGCGACAGGAATGGGGGGTCTCCTCCCTGTTGTCCTTTGCCAAGCTGAAGAACGGTGTTTGCGAATATGCCTATTCACCGGCCTTGGCGCAGAAGCTGCATGATCCCAAAATCTACGCATTGATCAATGTTCACATCCAACGCAATTTCAGTTCAGGCCATGGGCTGGCGCTCTATGAGAATTGCTACCGATTTGTGCGCACCCGTTCGACCGGGTGGTGGAGTCTTGAGACCTTTCGCAAGTTGATGGGCGTTGATGGCTCCAGCTATTATGAAAGCTTCAAGCACCTGAACGCCAAGATCATCAAACCTGCGGTGGCAGAGGTGAACAAGAGTTCCGACATCATCATCACACCGGAGTTTCAGAAAAAGGGCAGGGCGGTCACCGAGATCCGATTCCTGATCAAATCCAATCCGCAGATGGCGATGTTCCAAATTGATGACAGTGACGGGATGCGCAACCTGGCCACTTATAAGGCGCTGCGGGGGCAGGGGGTCTCTGACCGCCTGGCGCGGCAATGGATCACCGAACACGGCGAGGACTATGTGAAGCAAAAACTGTCGCTGATGGAAGAACAGGCCCAGGTCAAAAGTTCGGTTGGCTATCTGTCAGCGGCTTTGCGGGATGACTATCAACCGCAGAAACCCGCAGCGAAAGCGGAACCCAGCCCCGAGGCGATTGAGGCGGCACGGTTGCGAAATCTTGATCGTGCCAAAGAGGAGGCGGATTACGCGGCGCGTCAGGCTGAGAGGGTAGGGCGGGCGCGGCAGCTCGATTTGGTGGAGGAGCTGGTTTCGCGACGAAACCCCACCCAACGGGATGCGGATCGACAGTTGTTCATGGCCGGTCTTGAAGATGATCTGGAGCGTGAGAACTTTCGCGCCCATGGCTGGCGATCGGCATTAAATGCCAGCGCGATCATCGCCTTTTGGCAAGAGTTGGAGCCGGGGGCATTTGAGGAGTGACGGAGATGGGCGATAGGTTGATTGATGTCTCGGACCGGATGCAGCAGGGCTACAGCTATCGTTTGACGGCGAATGAGGGGGCAGACTTCGATGTCAGCTTCACCCCGTTTTATACGCCATCAGAGATGTTGGCGCTGGGGGTCTTTGAAGGCAAATACCTCAACGACTGTCGTCGAGAGTTTCCGAGCCATTGGTTTTCCGAGGCCAAACTGTCAGATACCGCTGATGTGACGAAGAACTATTTTGGCATCAAAAGCCGCCAACCCTTGGGCCATTGGCAAGAAAAGGGCTGGATCTACGGGCCTGACCCGCGGGGATGGTTTCAGTGGTATTGCCGCTATTACCTGGGGCGCCGTCTGGTCGAAGTGGATCAAATCCAGATAAAACGGTGGCGTGGGTTTGCCCGACATGCAGGTCAGATCCGTGCCAATTGCTATCCCGGAGATATCCTGTGCCGTCCACGTCAGCGGCAGGCACTGTTGCAATGGGCCTATGACCCTTTCATCTGATCACGGTGGCTTGGGGTGGCCTTTGACGAAGGCGGGTGTTTCTCTTGCCCGCTGCCGCGGCATGGTATTTGCGTAGTCAAAGTTTCAACCAAGCCGAGAAAACTTAAACAGATCCGCCTCAAGAACAGAACCTTAAGCCGAGGTAGGGGGGGCGAATCCCTTAGCGCCAGAGGCGAGGGGCGGATTGTTGCAGGGATGTAAATCTCTCCATTTTTGAAATTTGGGTAGCGGGTTTTGGCCGATTTACCTGAAATGACCTGCCGCCCGAGGTGATTTGTCATGTTCTCTCTCGTTGCTAGACGTGGTAGAAAGGGACAAAGTTTTTGTTGGAGATTGTTTTATGACATTCCGTAGAGAGACGAATAAAAGTAGGGGATATTGGCTTTTCGAAAGATCGGCCGAATAGCTTCGCGCGATGAGCTGGTCAGACCTGCAAACATGGCGGAAATGCCGTCCCGCAGTACGGCCGTATTGGCGTATTGAGTATATTTGCTCAGCTCTGACTGGGAGTCATAACTGACGATCTCGATCTCCTGGCCGAGCACGCCACCAGCCGCATTGATGTTCTCAACTGCAAGTTCCAGCGCATTCCCTTGCTGTATACCGTAAATTTTCAACCCGCCAGTTAGGTCAAAAATCGCGCCGATCTTAACTTCGGCGCTGACTCCGCCAGCTGCAAGGGCAGCGGCAATCGCGATGGAGCTGGCTTTCAGAACTTTATTCACTTGGACGTCCTCCCTTATTCAAGAAGCAGGCAAAACATCCGAATTTAAGAGGGGTCGATTTTGACACGAGCATACACAGAAGAACGAATGTTCAGCTACAATGCTTGAAGATGTCACGTGCTTCGTTGCACATCCAAAGTCTATGCGCCGTTTCTCCTTGAGAGAACGTGTTCTGATCGTTTCATTTAACTAATAGATAACGCATATAAATACAGGCTTCAGGGATCCAGGTTCGCGCCTCAATCGCTACATAAGTCGTAGTGTTAATTCCAAAAACTACGGTATGTCCGCTTCTCGGAAGTTGTTGATCTTGATCCTTTCCAGTTTGAGATCACCAATGCTGCAGCGGCTATAGAAGCGCGATCTTGCAATGCGGGCATCGAAGATGGCTATCGCGGGTCACAATGCTGCATTCATGGCTACCGGGAAACCCTGTGTCAACATGGGGTCAAAGCATCCATGTGCGGCAAAGTGAGTTGTTGCGGAAACGTTGCCGTCGACAGGTTCATCAAGGTCATCAAGGTCATCAAGGTCGAACGGACCGGGCGGCGGTCACGGGAAACGAGATGGCAAGCTGAAATGGCGATCTTTGAGTATATCAACGGCGTCTACAATCCGCGCTGCCGTCACTCAGCACTGGTCTGGGAAAGTCCTGTCTTTCAAGCGGAAGACGGCTTAAACAAGCATTAGCGGCGGCACGAAAGTGACAGATCCAAGTGGAGAGGGCGCTGCGGTCAGCGAGCACCCTATGGCGGTCAAGAGGCGGATGTCAGCGGGAGTCGCATGAAGACGCTCAGCGGATCTTCTTTGTAACCATCAAAAGGGGCGCAATAGCTATAGCCGAGGCGCTCATAAAGAGCGCGGGCTGCGTCATAGCCGGGGCAAAGCGGTGACCCGGTTTCCAGCACCAGGGCAGTAAAACCATCTGCTCTGGCCGTGTTGGCGAGATGATCCATCAGATGCCGGGCGAGGCCCTGACCGCGCGCCTGCTCGCTGACAAACACGGATTTTACTTCGGCGCTGCCATCACTCAGCGTTTTGATAGCGCCGCAGCCCAAAGGGACATCTTGTGAAGAGTTACCTGTCCGGTAAGCCGCATAAAAACGCACATCCTTTTGGGCGAGCTCCGCAGCCCCAAAGGTATGATCGCTTTCCGCAGCAGTTTCGGCGGCGCCGTGGCTTTGATTGCCCTCAATCAGCGGCGCGACTGAGGGGCAGGTGGGGTCAGCGCGGCGGATCTCTATCGCAGAGACTTGGTTCAATGGGTCCAGGGCACGCGGCGGTTGGTGGCGAAGTTTTCACCATAGCCACCATTGCGGATATTGGCCTTGCGCGCCTTTGGCTCGACCACTTCGGCCTCGATACCATGGTCCTGCGCATATTCCAGCGCTGCCTCTTTGCTGTCAAACCGCAGACGCACCTGACTTTGGGTATCGGAAGAGGAGGTCCAGCCCATCAGAGGATCAACTTCACGAGCGCTTGCCTGCGCATAGTCCAGAACCCATTTTCGGGTCTTGGCCATTCCGGATGTCATGGCGTTTCGGGCTGGCCGGTAAATCCGCGCTCGCATGGGGGCTCTCCTCGTGACTCGACTTGGGTCATATATGCGCTGAATAGCCCTTTGCCACAAGGTGACAAATCCGGCGTATTCAACAGGTTTTGCAGCACTGCAACAGGCCGGGTCCAAGAATTGCGTCGAATGCCCCTTGAACAAGAACAAAAACAGACCAAAATCAGCACGACTCACAGGAGAGCCGGATGCCCTACGCCCATTCAGACAAATCCGCCGCCAAGATGCCAGAACAGCAGTCTGAGCACATGGTTGAGCGCGACGCCGTGCAGCGCCCTAAGCTGGAGGGCGGCAAGGAATTTGTCATGCATACGGAGTTTTCGCCAGCTGGCGATCAGCCCACGGCAATTGCGGAACTGAGCGCGGGCGTGAAGGAAGGGGAGCGCAATCAGGTGCTGTTGGGCGCCACCGGCACCGGCAAGACATTCACCATGGCCAAGGTGATTGCCGAAACCCAGCGTCCGGCGATTATTCTGGCGCCAAACAAGACCCTGGCCGCGCAGCTCTATGGGGAGTTCAAAGGCTTCTTTCCGGACAATGCGGTCGAGTATTTTGTCTCCTTCTATGACTATTACCAGCCAGAGGCCTATGTGGCGCGCTCGGATACCTTCATCGAGAAGGAAAGCCAGATCAACGAGCAGATCGACCGGATGCGCCACTCGGCGACGCGGGCTCTGCTGGAACGTGACGATGTGATTATCATCGCCTCGGTGAGCTGTATTTACGGTATTGGGTCTGTTGAGACCTATTCGGCGATGACCCAGGATTTGAAAGTCGGCGAAGAATACGACCAGCGTCAGGTGATGGCGGATCTGGTGGCGCAGCAGTACAAGCGCAACGATCAGGCCTTTCAGCGTGGCTCGTTTCGGGTACGCGGTGACACGCTGGAGATCTTTCCGGCCCACTTGGAAGATCGCGCTTGGAAGCTGTCCTTCTTTGGCGAGGAACTGGAAGCCATCACCGAGTTTGACCCGCTGACAGGTGAGCGCACCGGCGCTTTTGAGCAGATCCGGGTCTATGCAAACTCTCACTATGTGACGCCAAAACCGACACTCAATCAGGCGGTTATCTCGATCAAGCAGGAGCTGAAGCGGCGCCTGGATCAATTCAATGGCGAGGGTAAACTGCTGGAGGCGCAGCGCTTGGAGCAGCGTTGCAACTTTGATATCGAGATGCTGGAGGCCACCGGCCATTGCAACGGCATCGAGAACTATTCACGCTATCTGACCGGGCGCGGCCCCGGCGAGCCGCCGCCAACCCTGTTTGAATTCATCCCCGACAATGCCATTGTCTTTGCCGATGAAAGCCATGTCTCGGTGCCGCAGATTGGCGGCATGTACAAAGGTGACTTTCGGCGCAAATCGACCCTGGCAGAACATGGTTTCCGTCTGCCCTCCTGTATGGACAACCGGCCGCTCAAATTCGAGGAATGGGATGCCATGCGGCCGCAATCGGTCTTTGTTTCGGCAACCCCTGCCGCCTGGGAGATGGATCAGGCGGGCGGTGTGTTCACCGAACAGGTGATCCGCCCCACAGGCCTGCTGGAGCCCGAGATCGAGATCCGCCCGGTCAAAATGCAGGTGGATGATCTGCTGGATGAGGTGCGCAAAGTCACTGAAAACGGCATGCGTACGCTGGTTACCACGCTGACCAAACGTATGGCGGAGGATCTGACCGAATACCTGCACGAACAGGGCATCAAGGTGCGCTATATGCACTCGGACATCGACACGCTGGAACGGATCGAGATCCTGCGCGACCTGCGCCTTGGTGCCTTTGATGTGCTGATTGGCATCAACTTGCTGCGCGAGGGTCTGGATATCCCCGAATGCGGGTTGGTGGCCATTCTGGACGCCGATAAAGAGGGCTTCCTGCGCTCGGAGACGTCATTGGTGCAGACCATTGGCCGCGCCGCGCGGAATGCCGAGGGCCGGGTGATCATGTATGCTGACAAGATCACCGGCTCGATGGAGCGCGCCTTGGGGGAAACCAACCGGCGCCGTGAGAAACAGATCGCCTATAACCTGGAGCATGACATTACACCCGCCACGGTGAAAAAGAACGTCGAGGATGTTCTGGCCGGGCTTTATCAAGGCGATGTGGATATGAACCGCGTCACCGCCAATATCGACAAACCGATGCATGGGGCCAATCTGGAGGCCCATCTGAACGGGCTGCGCGACGAGATGCGCAAGGCAGCCGAGAACCTGGAGTTCGAAGAGGCCGCCCGTCTGCGTGATGAGGTCAAGCGCTTGGAAGCGGTGGATCTGGCAGTCTCGGACGATCCGATGGCGCGGCAATATGCAGTGGAAAAAGCCTCTGAGGCGGCAGTGAAATCGCGGGGTCGCTCCAGCGCGGGCAAGGCGGGTACGCGGGCATACCGGGGCAAGTCGCAAAAGAAGTTTGGCGGGTGAGCGTTGCCGTTGTTTTGGGGGCAGCTGTCTGGCCAGGGGGGCAGCCCTCACCGACGCTGAGGCGGCGCAGCCTGCATGCGGCGGAACTGTTTCGTCAGGGCAGAGTCAGCCATGTGATCTGTTGCGGCGGGCTGGGGCAACATCCTCCCAGCGAGGCAGAGGTCATGCAGCAGATTTGCCGTGAGGCCGGGGTGCCTGCGGGGGCGATTCTGCTGGAGGATAAATCCCACACCACTCATGAAAACCTTGCAAATATCCAGCCGCTGCTGGCAAAGCTGGAGCAGCCTTTCATAGTTATCGTGACAGATCGCTACCACAAATGGCGCGCCTTGCTGGTGGCGCGCCATTTGGGGTTTCTGGCTCAGGCGTCCTGCCCAGTCCAAAGCGGCACTTCTGCGTTCAGGGTTATAAAATCCTGGCTGCGGGAGGTGCCTGCCTTGATCTACTACTGGTGGCGCTTCAGACGCCGGAGCTAAAGCCCTAGCGGGTGACGGTGACACGCACATAGTCGCGGCTGCCGTTGTCATAGACCTTGACCCGCACCATGACTCCGCCTTGCACGATACCACGTCCGGCGGATCCTTCGATGTTTCCGCGTTGCACCATGCGCTCCATAATCGCACGGTTGCCCATATCCTTGAAAATGGGGTCCCATTCATCGCCGGGCTGCGAAATGCCAAAACGATGGAAATTCGCCCGATCCTGGCGCAGGATCTGCCATGGCTCGCTGAGTCGCGCCCCTTTGGAGTTGTACAGATCATCGCGCCCGATAAAGGCCACGTAATCGGCGAGCAATTCATCGGCCACAGCCAAGGGAGCGGAAAGGGCGAGTGCCGCAACGGCTCCAGCGAGCGTTTTTGCCAGTTTCATCACAAAATCCTCCTGTAAAATATAGGGTGAGTTTTGAGGAAACTTAGGGAGAGGACAAGCGGAACTTGGTGCCAATGGGTGCGACACGCAGGCCCCGTCAC
Source organism: Pseudophaeobacter sp. EL27 (assembly GCF_900313025.1). GTDB lineage: Bacteria > Pseudomonadota > Alphaproteobacteria > Rhodobacterales > Rhodobacteraceae > Pseudophaeobacter. The sequence goes on along the minus strand of NZ_OMPQ01000016.1, from coordinate 23,985 downwards.
CCGAAGGGCAGGGCGGGACAGCACCCCGTCCCGCCCAACATGTGGGACCGCGCCAGATCGATGCGGCTGTTGTCAGACGGATTCAGACCGAGCGGGTCAAGCCACCATCCACTCGCAGGTTCTGTGCGGTCATGTATCCTCCCTGCTCCGAGGCCAGCCAGGAGATCAACGAGGAGACCTCTTCGGTGCGGCCATAACGGCCCATCGGAATGCGTGCCTTGCGGTCTTCGGTCTCGGGCAGGCTGTCGATAAAGCCGGGCAGAATGTTGTTCATGCGCAGGTTCTCGGCCCCGTATTTATCGGCAAAGAGTTTGGTGAACCCGGCCAGCCCGGCGCGGAAAATTGCGGAGGTGGGGAACAGCGGGTCGGGTTCAAAGGCGGCAAAGGTTGAGATGTTGAGGATGGTGCCGCCGCCCTGGGCCTGCATGATTGGCGCCACCAGCCGGGTCGGGCGGATCACATTCATCAGGTAGACCTCCATACCCATGTGCCAGTCGTCGTCCGAGATTTCCAGCACCGGGCCTTTGGGGCCGTGTCCTGCGGAATTCACCAAGACATCGATGCGCCCCCAGCGGGACATGGCGCCATCCACCAGCTCCTTCAGGGCTGCAGGGTCGAGGTTGGAGCCTGTGATGCCAAAGCCGCCCAATTCTTCCCCCAAAGCTTTGCCCTTGCCCGAAGAGGACAGAATGCCAACCTTGAACCCATCCGCAGCAAGGCGACGGGCTGCATCGGCGCCCATGCCGCTGCCACCTGCAGTGATAAGTGCTACTTTTTCTACAGACATTTTGATCTCCATCTTTTGCTGATTTCACTTTACCCGCCTATATGGTTGGTTCCGATTCAGAATTGATCTTCAATGGCAGGAGAAATATTATCGGCTTATGGAAGCACTCCCTCCTTTGAATGCGCTGCGGGCCTTTGAGGTCGCGGGACGATATTTGAACTTTCGCCTGGCGGCCCAGGAGATGGGGCTAACGCAGGGTGCGGTGGCGCAGCAGGTGCGCCTGCTGGAGGCGCATTTGGGCATGCCGCTGTTTGAGCGCCATGCCAAGGGGCTGGCCTTTACCAGTGCAGGCCGTGGCTACCATGCAGCGGTGGCGACCAGCTTTGACGGGCTGCGCGCGGCCACAGGGGTGCTGCGTCCAGAGCCGGAGAAAGTGCTGATCAGCGTCACGCCGGCCTTTGCGGCAAAATGGCTGATCCCCAATCTCCCCAGTTTTTCCGAGCGTCATCCTGAGATCGATCTGAGGATCATGGCCACGGAGAAGCTCTCCAGCTTTCATAGCGAAGGGATCAATCTGGCGATCCGGCAGGGGGCGCCTCCCTTTGGCGCCGCACTGGAGGCGGTCTGCCTGTTTCGGCAGGAGGTGATTGCGGTGGCCTCGCCGAATTTGACTGCTGCGGGGACTTTGCCGCTATCGGCGTCGGCTTTGGCAAAGCTGTCCAAGCTGCACGATGGTCATGATTTGTGGCCGCAGTTTCTGGCACAGATTGGGGTCGAAGAACAGAGCGGGCGAGGGCTGCGGCTTAACCAGGTCGCACTGGCCATTGATGCAGCCATTTCTGGTCAGGGGGTTGCCCTGGTGCCCCGGTTCCTTGTGGCGCGGGATCTGGAGGCCGGGACACTCTTGCAGGTCACAGATCAGGTCCTTGAGGGGGATAAGGGGTTTTATCTGCTGACAGAGCCGCGCAAGAAGCGCGGCAAGGCGGTGGAGCAGGTCCGCCATTGGCTGGTCGATATGTCCGATCAGCCAGACATCGACCGCAAATAGGCGCGCCAGATTGCCAGGCGCGCCACAAAAGTTTGATGGGCTGTCAGGTCAGGCCTGACGCATCTCTGCCAGCTGCCCCAGAATACTGGTGAAATTCTCTATGCCTTGCGCGCCGCTGACCAGATGTTTCTGATCAAAGATCACTGCGGGTACGCCCTGAATGCCCTGGCTGCGCCAAAAGCCTTGAACTTCCCGCACCGGGCCGGCAAAGCGCTGGTCCTGCAAAACCGCGAGAGCCTCGTCCCGGTCCAATCCGATCTCAGCGGCAATATCTGCCAGAACGGTGGTATCTGACAGATCGCGGTGGTGGGTGAAATGGGCCGAGAAAAGCGCCTGCTTCAGCTCATGCTTGCGGTTCTGGGTCTCGGCCCAGTGTAGCAATTGATGGGCGTCAAAGGTGTTGTGCATGCGCATTTCGGGGTCAAACCGGAAGTCAAAGCCCAGATCTGTGCCCAGTTTGGTCATCTGTGCGCGGTTCTGTTCTGATTGCTCTGGGGTGGCGCCGTATTTCTCGATGATGTGTTCGCGCAGGTTTTGCCCCTCGGCTGGCATCTCGGGATTCAGCTCAAAAGGGTGCCAGTGTAGCTCATAGGCCGTTTCAGTGGCCTCCAGGGCTGTGGCGAGCTGGCGATAGCCGATGATGCACCAGGGGCACATAACGTCAGAAACCACGTCGATACGTAGGGGGGATGGGTCTTTGGTGCTCATGCGGAGAGATCCTTTTGTGCGGCACCAGAGGATCAATTCTTGGCACCGTTATACGATACCCGCGCATCCGGTGGTCTATGCGGGGCGTTATTCCATGATCTAGATATGTAGCGCGCGCCAGACATTCCAGAGCAGTTGCGCAGGATCACTTCAATTTGAAGCCTTGCCTGTCTGTGGTTCAAACGCAAAACCGCGCCACCCTATGGCAGCGCGGTTCTGAAGCAGTGGTCCTATGGAGCGGTTTAGAAGTCGTCCCAGCCGACAGCCTTTGGAAGGGCGGATGAGCTGGGCTCGTCGGCAAAGAAGTCGTCTTCAGGTTCATGGAACTCGGCATGAGCCGCCGGGGCAGGCGCCGGAGAAGATGCGGGCGCTGCTAAGCCACCCTGGTCTTCACCAGTCTTGAAGACAGCAACCTGATTGGCCAGTTCGCTTGCATCGTTGCGCAGAACCTGGCTGGCTGCAGTGCTTTCTTCAACCATGGCGGCATTGTGCTGGGTCACGTGATCCAGTTGCGAGACGCCGGTGTTGATCTCAAGCAGAGTGGTGGATTGTTCACTGGCGCCCAGGGCAATTTCGGCCACATGATTGGAGATGGTTCCAACGCGGCTGATGATGCTTTCCAACTCGCTGCCGGCTTTGTCGACCAGATCCACACCTTTGGCCACGTGCTGCGAGCTTTCGGAGATCAGTTGCTTGATTTCCTGTGCCGCATCGGAAGACCGCTGGGCCAAGGCCCGAACTTCGGAAGCGACCACGGCAAAGCCACGTCCCGCTTCGCCTGCACGGGCGGCCTCGACCCCGGCGTTGAGCGCCAGAAGATTGGTCTGAAAGGCGATGTCGTCAATCACCGAGATGATTTGCGAAATCTGGTTTGAAGAGGTCTCGATCTCAGACATGGCATTGACCGCATCGGTCACCACCTGGCCGCTTTGCTTGGCGCCGCTTTGGGCTTGCTCCACGATGACTTCCACCTGTTTGGCGCCATCTGCTGCGGATTTCACGCTCACGGTAAGCTGCTCCATTGCGGCAGCGGTTTCTTCCAGGGTCGCCGCCTGGCTTTCGGTCCGTTGTGACAGGTCGTTGGAGGACTGGCTGATCTCTTCTGCATTGGCGCGGATCCGTGTGGTGCTTTCCACAACCGCATTCATGATCCCAACCAGAGTGTTCAGTGTGGTGTTGTAGTTGGTGCGCAGGCTTTCGTATTCGCCCTTGAAGGGGGTATTGATCACCTGTGTCAGATCGCCTTCGGACATGCTCTGCAGCGCGCGGTTCAGGCGTTCGACCACTTGTTTTTGGGCTTCTTGTGCTTTCTTGCGTTCGTCTTCTACGGCTTGAGCGGCAGTCAGCTGGGTTTTCAGATGGTCGATGGTGCGGGCAATTGCGCCCATTTCGTCGCGACGATCTACCAGGGGTACGGGCTGCGTATAGTCACCATCTGCGATCACATCGATGGATTCACCAACGGTTTTCAGCGGCCGTGACAGAATTCTGCGCAGGGCGATGACGGACAGCAGGCACATAATGACAAAGGCGGCGCCTGCAAAGATATGCGTCATCATCAGGCCTGGTGCTGCTTCGGCAAAGGCGCGTTCGGGGGACCAGATCATGGCAATCGAGCCAACAAGTACGTCTGCATTGGCACCAGCCATTGCAGGTGCGGCAATGAAGTAGCCGTCTGGGCTGGTTTCCAACAGGCCAGATTCAGCAGAGGTTGAGCCCAATTGGGTAAGTGCTTCGATATCCGCTTCACTGGCTTCCCCGGCGGAGGCGACCACTTTGCCTTTGCTGTTCACTGCAACACCAAAGAGGGCGCGCCCTTCGGAGAGTTCCAGAATCTTGGAGATGTCGGCCGAGAGGCGATTTGCGTCACCAAAGCGAATTGAGCCGCCACTTCGGGCTGCCACGGTGATTGTGACGCCATTACCGAGGGTCTGAACGCCTTTTTCAACGGCAGCTTCAAACGTCATGTCACTTCTGAGCGTCAGAGAGCCAGCCACAACCAGGGTGGTTGCAGCAATCAGCAAGCAGCACTTCATGAAGACTGACATGCCTTTGAATAGGGGAATCGAGGGAATGCGAGCTTTCATTTGTGTTCTTTCATAGCTTGGGAGCACAGGGCTGCTTTTGGGTTCAGGTCTTCTACTTCAGGGCTACGGCATCACTGCCGAGGGGCAGGGCTGCCGATGGAAATTAAACTGCAACTCAATGGCTGCACATTTCTGGTCGTTTAGATCGGCCCGTTAAAAACAGGCCATCAAAGCCTATGGGGTGAGGTTTACCGAGATCTTAACCGGCCCAAGTTGCGAAAATCAGGACGGGGCCGAGGTGGGGGAGCCCCGGGGGCTGGGGTGCCGTTCTCAACAGGTGGTTGTTGCAAATTCAGATGTGAAGCCTGCCATTAAGCTTCTGATAAAAAGTAATTTTTCTATGTATGGAAGGTAGATTTCTTTTTCCTGCAGCGTTGAGTAAGGTGCGGGATTCGCACAGAAATTAGAGACATTTGTCTGTAACTAGGGTGCTCCGTGGGCAAAAACTCGTAGATCGGATGTGACAGGTGACAACTACAGATTGAATCAATTCAAGAGATCCACCCTTTTGGAGTAGAATCGCTCTGAACCTCTGTGACCTAACGAGGAAGTTGCATCACGTTGATTGCCTCTTGTTTGCTCTCCGCCCTATGGTCGCCAAATGATAGAGCTCAGAGATCTCCAATTGTTGACGGCCCTTGCCCGGCATCAGCATTTTGCCAAGGCGGCCAAGGATTGCGGAATGTCGCAGCCGGCCTTCTCAATGCGCATTCGCAACCTCGAGGAAAAACTGGGTGTCTCCATTGTCAGGCGCGGCAACCGGTTTCAGGGGTTGACCGGCGAGGGCGAGATGATCGTGCGCCGTGCGCGTGGCATTTTGGATGATGCTAAAGCGCTGGAGCAGGAGGTGGCAGCCTCGCGTGGGGAAGTCACCGGAACACTGATGATGGGGGTGGTGCCGACAGCAACAGCGTTTGCAGCCCAGGTTGTGAACCGCCTGCACGAGGCCCATCCGCGCATATTGGTACATATTGATGTGACCACCTCCATGGCGATCCAGCAGCGTATTCTCGATGGGACTATCGATGCCGGCGTAACCTATAGCGACAGTGTCCCGCCGGGATTGGTGACGATTACCGATCTCTATGAAGAAAGCTATGTGCTGCTGGCGCCTGAGGCCATGGTGGCACATCTTAAAGATAGCATCAGCTGGCAGGGGGCTGCCGATCTACCGCTCAGCCTGCTGGAGCCGGGGATGCAGAACCGGCGTATTCTGGACCGTATTTTTGCGGGTCTGGAGCTCAAACCCGAAGTGATGTCCGAATCCAGCGGCTTTATGTCGGCAATCATTATGGCGCGCGAAGGGGCGGTTGCGACTATCCTGCCGCGCGCCCTGGCCGATGCCCTGGGGGAGATCGCGGGAACCCGCGCACTTAACCTGGTGAGCGCCGGAGAAATGGAATCGCAGGCCCGTCCAATCTGTCTCGCCTGCCTGCAACGTAACCCTGAACTGACCACAGTTGCCTCATTAAGGCGGGTAGTTGCCGCCTTTGTGCAATAAGTTTTCGTTATTGCGCATTCCGAATAAACGATTTGACGATATGATTTCCTGATGACATGAGCCGAGAAAAGGCACGTGCGAAATTTTGGAGGTCAGCGTGGCACCATTGGACAATAGCAAGGGCGTCTGGAAATCCGGCAAAGGCAAGGGGCGTAAAACCCCCAAAGGCCGTCAGCTGGACGATCAGGCGCATAGCGAGGTTCTGGCACTTATCGGTGATCAGCCCCGCAATCGGGATATGCTGATTGAATTCCTGCATCTGATTCAGGATGCCTATGGCCATCTGAGTGCCGCGCATATTCGTGCTCTGGCCGAAGAGATGCGCACGGGCCAGGCTGAGATCTTTGAGGTCGCGTCATTCTACGCCCATTTTGATGTGGTCAGAGAAGATGACACGCCGCCACCGGCGCTGACTATCCGGGTTTGTGATTCCCTGTCCTGCGAGTTGGCTGGTGCTGAGCAGTTGCAAAAGGCGCTGGAAGACGGGCTGGATGCTTCACAAGTGCGTGTGCTGCGCGCGCCCTGCATGGGCCGTTGCGATACCGCTCCGGTGCTGGAGATCGGCCACAACCACATTGACCACGCCACGGTCGAAAAGGTCGAAGCGGCGATTGCAGCTGATGATACCCATGCCCATGTCCCCGACTATGAGACCTTTGCAGCCTACGAGGCCGAGGGTGGCTATGCCGTTCTGAAAGATCTGCGTGTGGGTGGCGACTGGGAAGCGGTACAGGCCAAGATCAAAGAGGCCGGTCTGCGCGGCCTTGGTGGCGCTGGCTTCCCCTCTGGCACCAAATGGGGTTTTGTACGCGCCAATGAAGGCACGCGATATCTCGCTGTCAACGGAGATGAAGGTGAGCCCGGCACCTTCAAGGACCGCTACTACCTGGAGCGTACCCCACATATCTTCCTTGAAGGTATGCTGATGGCGGCCTGGGCGGTTGAGGCTGAAAAATGCTTCATCTACATGCGCGACGAATACCCCGCCGTGCTGAAGATCCTCGCCACTGAGATCACTGCGCTGGAACAGGCGGGCATTGTTGAGCCTGGCTATATCGACCTGCGTCGCGGCGCCGGCGCCTATATCTGCGGTGAAGAAAGCGCGATGATTGAATCCATCGAGGGCAAACGTGGCGAGCCGCGTCACCGTCCGCCTTTTGTGGCGCAGGTGGGTATCTTTGGCCGCCCGACATTGGTGCATAACGTTGAGACGCTGTATTGGGTCTGCAAGATCAACCGCGAAGGCCCTGAATGCCTGAACTCGGTTGAGAAAAACGGCCGTAAAGGCCTGCGCAGTTATTCCGTGTCTGGTCGCGTCAACAATCCCGGTGTGCATCTGTTGCCTGCCGGCTCCACCATCACCGACATCATCGAGGCCTGCGGTGGTATGTTGGAAGGTCACAGCTTCAAGGCCTACCAGCCCGGTGGCCCGTCTTCGGGTCTGCTGCCTGCCTCGATGCATGACGTGCCTTTGGATTTTGACACGCTGCAACCGCATGGCACCTTTATCGGTTCCGCGGCTGTGGTGGTTCTGTCGGATCAGGACTCTGCTCGTGATGCGGCGCTCAACATGCTGCGCTTCTTTGAGGACGAGAGCTGTGGTCAGTGTACCCCTTGCCGGGTTGGCTGCGAGAAAGCCGTCAAGCTGATGGGTGAGAAAAAGTGGGACCAGGATCTGCTGGAAGAGCTGAGTGCCGCCATGATTGACACATCAATCTGTGGTCTGGGGCAGGCGGCGCCAAACCCGATCCGTCTGACCATCAAACATTTCCCGGATGAGGTGTGAGCCATGAGCACTGAAGTAACCTTTACCCTTGATGGCGAAACCGTCACTGCCGAGGCAGGACTGACCATCTGGGAAGTCGCCAATGGTCGGGGCCTCAAGATCCCGCATCTGTGCCACAAGCCACAGCCGGGTTATCGCCCCGATGGCAACTGCCGCGCCTGCATGGTCGAGATCGAAGGCGAGCGCACCCTGGCGGCCTCCTGCATTCGCGAACCCAGCGAGGGCATGGTGGTCGTGACCAACAACGCCCGTGCCGAGAACGCGCGCAAAATGGTGATGGAACTGCTGGTTGCGGACCAGCCCAAACAGGAAGAGGCGCATGATAAGTCCTCGCATCTGTGGGATATGGCGGAGCTGAACGGGGTTTCAGAGTCGCGTTTCCCCAAGCTAGAAGAGGGCCGTATTCCGCTGCTCGATGACAGCCATGTGGCGATGTCCGTCAACCTGGACGCCTGCATCTCCTGTGGGCTTTGCGTGCGGGCCTGCCGTGAAGTTCAGGTCAATGACGTGATCGGCATGGCCGGTCGTGGTCACGATGCCTATCCGGTGTTTGATATCGCTGATGACATGGGTGCGTCCTCCTGTGTTGCGTGTGGTGAATGTGTGCAGGCCTGCCCAACTGGCGCCTTGATGCCTGCTGCTGTGCTGGACGATCAAGGTGTTGGCGATCTGAAGGACTATGATTCCGAGACCGAAAGCGTCTGCCCCTTCTGCGGTGTGGGCTGCAAGGTCAGCCTCAAGGTCAAGGACGGCAAGGTCAAACATGTCGAGGGCATCAATGGCCCCGCCAATGAGGGCCGTCTTTGTGTCAAAGGCCGCTTCGGGTTTGACTACATCCACCACCCCCACCGCCTGACCAAACCACTGATCCGTCGTGATGACGCCCCAGCCAAAGGGCTGAACGTTGATCCCGGCGATCTGGCCACCCACTTCCGCGAGGCGACCTGGGAAGAGGCGATGGAACTGGCGGGCAATGGTCTGAAAAAGCTGCGCGACGAAGATCCACGTTCGGTTGCTGGTTTTGGTTCGGCTAAATGCACCAATGAAGAGGCCTATCTCTTCCAGAAGTTCATTCGTCAGGGGTTCAAACACAATAACGTCGACCACTGTACTCGTCTGTGTCACGCTTCATCGGTGACGGCACTGATCGAAAACGTAGGCTCTGGGGCAGTGACCGCGACCTTCAACGAGATCGAAAACGCTGATGTGGCGATCATCATCGGTTCCAACCCGATCGAGAACCACCCGGTTGCGGCGACCTATTTCAAGCAGTTCACCAAACGTGGTGGCAAGCTGATCGTGATGGATCCGCGCGGTGTTGGCATGCGTCGCTACGCGACCGAAATGCTGCAGTTCCGCCCCGGCGCCGATGTCTCGATGTTGAACGCGATCATGCATGTGATCGTCGAAGAAGAGCTTTATGACGCCGAATACATCAAGCTGCGCACCGAGAACTGGGAAGCAGAGAAGGCGCATCTGAAGGACTTTACCCCTGAAAAGATGTCCGAGATCTGCGGCATCGAGCCTGAGCAGCTGCGCCGTGTTGCGCGTCTCTTTGCTAAGGCAAATGCCGGCCTGATCTTCTGGGGCATGGGGGTGTCACAACACATTCACGGTACGGATAACTCGCGCTGTCTGATCAGCCTGGCGCTGATGACTGGTAATGTCGGCAAACCCGGCGCTGGTCTGCACCCGCTGCGCGGTCAGAACAACGTCCAGGGCGCTTCGGATGCCGGTCTGGTGCCGATGTTCCTGCCTGACTATCAGACAGTGACCTCGGACGATGTGCGTCGGTCCTTTGTGGATGTCTGGGGCGGTGGTGACTTCTCTAACGAGAAGGGCCTCACCGTCACCGAGATCGTCGATCAGGCCTATGCGGGCAACATCAAGGGCATGTATATCCAGGGTGAAAACCCGGCGATGTCCGACCCCGATGCTGACCACGCCCGCGAAGCCTTTGCCAAGCTGGATCTGATGATCGTGCAGGATATCTTCTTGACGGAAACGGCGAACTTTGCCGATATCATCCTGCCGGCCTCTGCGCTTTATGAAAAGAACGGCACAGTTTCCAATACCAACCGTCAGGTTCAGCGGGTCCGTCCTGCTGTCGCCCCTCCCGGCGAGGCGCGCGAAGATTGGCAGGTCACTGTCGAGCTGGCACAGCGCATCGGCCTGCCCTGGGACTACAAGGATGTCTCTGAGGTCTTTGCCGAGATGAAGCTCAACATGAAGTCGTTGAATAACATCACCTGGGATCGTCTGGAAACCGAAACCATCACCTATCCGTCGCTGCACGAGACCGATCCCGGTCAGGCGATCGTGTTCGGCGATGGCTTCCCACGGGCCGAGGGGCGTGCCCGGTTCACCCCGGCAAGTGTGATCGCCCCGGATGAGGCACCGGATGCGGAATATCCGATGATCATGACCACGGGCCGTCAGTTGGAGCACTGGCACACCGGGTCAATGACACGGCGGTCGTTGGTCTTGGATGCGGTTGAACCCGAGGCAAACTGCTCAATGCACCCCAAGACCCTGCGGGCAATGGGCGTCGAGCCGGGCGAGATGGTGCGTCTGTCGACCCGACGTGGCTCAATCGAGATCATGGCCCGTGCGGATCGCGCGATCGCCGAAGATATGGTCTTTGTCCCCTTCGCCTATGTCGAAGCTGCAGCCAATATCCTGACCAACCCGGCGCTGGATCCTTACGGGAAAATCCCAGAGTTCAAATTTGCTGCCGTCAAAGTCGAGAAGGCCGATAGCCAGATGGCCGCAGAGTAGCCTTCTGACCATAATAATCTAAAGGAGGCGACATCTACAGGATGCCGCCTCCTTTTCTTTTTCCGACTAACGATACTAGGCCAGCAGGGTGATCGCCGATTTGCCAGCGGCACGACGTAGGGCGTGAGTCTCTTGCAGCTCGGGGTCATTGATCCAGGCCTTGGCGGCCTCCACGTCAGGGAACTGCAAGATTACCCCAATGCCGGTTTCATCGCGACTGCCCTCGATCACGGTCTGGTTCGGCGTCGAAACCAGGGGTTTGGCGCCGTGTTTTTGCAGCGCAGCGCCCGCTTTTTCGCGGTAGGCCGCCATCTTATCGGGGTCTTCCAACACCAGGTTCACATATACATAAGCCATCTTTTGTCCTTTCTTGTGATGCGCAACAGATGGTGATCGGCCGTCCATTAGAAAACACATGCATTCGTGTGCGGGCCGTGCGAAATTGCATGTATGCAGATCAATTGGGATGACATGCGCACAATCCTGGCCCTGGTGCGGGCCGGAACGCTGGCTGGGGCGGCTCAGGCGCTTTCGGTGAGCTACACCACCGTGTCGCGCCGGGTGCAGCGGGCGGAGGATATGCTGGGACGGGCCCTGTTTGAACGTCGCCCCGAAGGCTATCTGGCGAGTCCGGAAGCCAAAGAGCTTGCCAGGGCAGCGGCCCGGATGGAGCAGCAGGAGCAGGCCGCACTCCGCAGCCTGTCAGGCCGAGACCAGGGGCTTGCCGGTCCGCTGGTGCTGACGGCGCCGCAGCTTTTGATCCAATCCCATCTGGCGCCTTTTCTGGCTGAGTTCTGCCGGCAGAACCCCGAGATCGAATTGACCGTCCGCGCCACCAACGAGGTGCTGGATCTGACCCGCCGCGAGGCGGATCTGGCCATCCGTATCAGCAAATCTCCGGGAGATAGTCTGGTCGGGTTGCATCTGGCAGATCAAAAAACCACCTGTGTTGCGCTGCCTGACATCATTGCTCAGGCTGCTGCGGATCCACGGGCAGTTCTGGACTGGGTGATTTACAGTGGCCATGATGCCCCGCCCAAAGCGGCTTTGGCGCTTTACCCGAACTATCGCATTACGGCGCGGTTTGACGATATGACATCGCTGATCGCAGCGGCCAAGGCGGGTATGGGGCTGGTGCGCATGCCGGTCTATCTGGGGCGCAGTGACCCAGAGTTGCAGGTCTTGCCGGGTCTGGAGCCGCAGGACTACGCGCCGATCTGGGTGCTAAGCCATCAGGACCTGCTGCAATCCGCCAAGGTTCGCGCCCTGAAGGCGGCTCTGAAGCGGTACTTTCGTGGGCGTCGGGATGACTTCACTCAGTTGTAACTGCTGTCTCTCGAGTTTGGTGACGTGCCATAAAGCGATCGATATCCACCTGTTCCGGGCGTTGACCGGTGAAGACTTCGATATAGTCGGGCATACGCGCCAAACGTCGGTCCTCGGGCTGTTGGATCTGCATCGAGATATAGCCGATCTGGGTGTAGATCATGGTCCGGGCCCGCACCAGGGCGGTGTCTTTGCTATAGCCAAACCGTTCCAGCATCGCAGCCATCGCCGCCTCGCGGCGCGCATCTGCCCGGTCCAGGCGCAGTTGCAGCGCGGCGTCGTTGCGGGCCCAATTGCGGATCGCCAGATCCAGGGCCGAATCAAACAGCTCCGCATCCAGCCAGCAGTCAAACAGGTTGAAAATCGCCTCCGAAATATTGGCAGCATAGGCCTCGGTGCGGGCAACCAGATTGCCGGTGTTCTTGTCTTCCCAATGACGGATCATCGCTTCCAGCAGCGCGTCGCGATCTTTGAAGTGCCAGTAGAAACTGGTGCGTGAGACTCCGAGCCGCTTGGCAAGCGTCATGATTTTCACCGCCTCTACGCCAGTGTTTGTCAGCTCCTCATAGGCGGCTGTCAGCCAGGCCTCTTCTGAGGTCGGCGGGCGGGAAGGGTCCTGAATATTCATGCCAATGTCCTAACACCGACATCCCGCTGTCGCAATGGAGTTGACGGGTGTGATTGTTTGATTGACATATGTGTCGAGAAGGATTTTCCCCGGGGAGGCCAATGACATGAGTGAAGTGCAGTTGAAAACACGGGGACGCCGATCCCGCCGCGGTGAGGGTCGCAGTGCTGAGCCGGGTCAGAATGCGCATTTGAAGACGGCCTTCATCACTCGCAATATCCCGACCTACGATATCCTGTCCGAGGAAAGCCTGAATCGGATCGAGACCACCGCAGAGCGGATCATGGCAGAGATCGGCATCGAGTTTCGCGAAGACCCGGAGGTGGTGGAGCTGTTTCGCGCTGCCGGAGCAAAGGTCACCGATCTGACCGCCGACAGCTGGAACCTGAAGTTTGCGCCGGGCATGATCCGCCAGATTCTGTCCACGGCACCAGAACGCTTTACCCAGGTGGCGCGCAATCCTGCCAATACGGTTGAGATTGGTGGCGACGCCATGGTCTTTGCCCCCTCATATGGCTCTCCCTTTGTGATGGATCTCGACAAGGGGCGCCGCTACGGAACTATCGCGGATTTTGAGAACTTCGTGAAACTGGCGCAGATGAGCCCCAATTTGCACCACTCGGGCGGCACCATCTGCGAGCCCACGGATATTGCGGTGAACAAACGTCACCTGGATATGGTCTATGCCCATATGCGCTATTCTGATCGCGCCTTCCTTGGTTCGATTACCGCGCCGGAACGGGCCGAAGACAGTATCGAGATGTGCCGCATTCTGTTTGGTGCCGATTTTGTTGACCAGAACTGCGTGATCATGGGGAACTTCAACACCACCTCGCCGATGGTGCTGGATGGGGTGACGACCCAGGGTATCCGGGCCTATGCGGCGGCCGGGCAGGGTTCGATCCATCTGCCCTTCCTGCTGGGCGGCGCCGTTTCGCCGCTCACCATTGCGGGATCAGTGGCGCAATGTCTGGCGGAAAGCATGGTCTCCTGCGCGATTACCCAGTTGGTGCGCCCGGGATCTCCTGCGGTGCTGGGCTCTTTCATCAGCTCAATGTCGCTGCGTACAGGCTCGCCCACTTTTGGCACGCCGGAACCTGCACTTGGCTCGCTTGCCATGGGGCAATTGGCGCGTCGGCTGAAGCTGCCGCTGCGCTGTGCCGGCAATTTCTCGACTTCAAAACTGCCGGATGCACAGGCGATGCAGCAGGCGATGATGTCGATGATGTCAGCGGTGCAATGTGGCGCCAATTTCATCCTGCACTCCGCAGGGTTTCTCGACGGGCTGCTGTCGATGTCCTACGAGAAATTCATGCTGGATGCGGATCTCTGTGGCGCTTTGCACTCCTACCTCAAAGGCTTTGACGTCAACGAGGACACATTGGGATTTGAGGCGCTGGCGGAAGGCGGGCCAGGGCAGCATCTCTTTGCCACCCAACACACCCTGCGCCATTATCAAAGCGCCTATTGGGACAGCGCCCTGGATGATCATCAGCCCTGGGAAACCTGGGATGAGCAGGGCGGCATTGATGCCGCCACCCGCGCCAATAGCCGCTGGAAGGCCCAGCTTGCCAGCTATCAAGCCCCCTACATGGATCCCGGCACCGATGAGGCGCTGCAGGAGTTCATCACCAAGACCAAAACCGCAATGCCAGACGCCTGGTACTAATCACAGGAATTGACATCCGGGGGCTGTACTTAGCCGCCGGGTGCCGCTTCACTGATGGTGATCCCGACTAAGAACCCCAAGGCCTTTTCCCAGGAAAGAAAACCCGATGTCCAACGATCCCCTTCTGCAGCCCTATAAACTGAAGCATCTGACCCTGCGCAATCGGATCATGACCACTAGCCATGAACCGGCCTATCCCGAAGATGGTATGCCAAAACAGCGCTATGCCGCCTATCATGCGGAACGGGCCAAGGCTGGCGTGGCGCTGACCATGACGGCGGGTTCGGCGGCGGTGTCGCGCAACAGCCCACCGGTGTTCAATAATATCCTCGCCTATAAGGACGAGGTGGTACCTTGGATCCGCAATATGACCGATCAGGTGCATGAACATGGCGCGGCGGTGATGATCCAGCTGACCCATCTGGGACGCCGTACCCATTGGAACAAGGGCGACTGGCTGCCGGCGATCTCGGCCACACGGCACCGCGAGCCGGCCCACCACGCCTTTCCAAAACTGGCCGAGGACTGGGATATCACTCGGGTGATCTCGGATTTTGCCGATGCGGCGGAGCGAATGAAAGAGGGCGGCATGGATGGGGTCGAGATCATGACCCACGGTCATTTGCTGGACCAGTTCATCTCGCCGCTGACCAATGATCTGGACGGGCCCTATGGGCGCGAGCATCTGGAAAGCCGCATGCGACTGACCACCGACATCATTGCCTCGGTGCGAGCGCGGGTGGGTGACGATTTTATCGTCGGTGTCCGCTTTGCACCGGATGAGGTGCAGGAGGGGGGAATTACCCCGGAAATGGGGTTGGACATCGCCCGGATACTGGAGGGGACAGGTCAGGTTGATTTCCTTAACATCAACAGGGGCCGCATCCATACTGATCCGGCCATGACAGACATGATCCCGGTGCAGGGGATGCGCGGTGCGCCGCATCTCCATGCTGCCGGCGAGGTGCAGGCGTCGATTGGTTTGCCGATTTTTCACGGCTCAAAGATCCCGGATGTGGCCACCGCGCGCCATGCGGTCTCGGCCGGGTTGGTTGATATGGTGGGCATGACGCGGGCGCATATGGCGGATCCGCATGTGGTGCGCAAAATCATCGAGGGGCGCGAGGATGACATTCGCCCCTGTGTTGGCGCCACCTATTGTCTGGATCGGATCTATCAGGCCGGTGAGGCCCTGTGCATTCATAACCCGGCAACCGGGCGTGAAATGACCATGCCGCATGATATCCCGCTAGCAGAGCAAAAGAAGAAAGTTGTGGTCATCGGGGCCGGCCCTGCCGGGTTGGAGGCAGCGCGGGTCGCAGCAGAACGTGGCCATGCGGTGACCGTGTTTGAAGCCGCTGCCGATCCAGGTGGGCAGATCCGCCTGACGGTCCAGAACCCGCGCCGCGCCGAGATGATCTCGATCATCGATTGGCGCATGGCGCAATGTGCGGCACGTGATGTGGAGTTCCGCTTCAACAGCTGGGCCGAGGCGGCAGATGTCACGGCGCTGGATCCGGATGTGGTGATCGTGGCCACTGGCGGCATGCCCAATACCATGCTGCATGAAACCTCTGAAGAGGCGGCCAATGTGGTGACCAGTTGGGACATTATTTCGGGCGATGTGAAGCCGGGGGCAAATGTGCTGATCTACGACGAAAGCGGCGATCACCCCGGCGTTATGGCAGCGGAAGTCGCGGCCAATGCCGGCGCCAAGGTTGAAGTGATGACACCGGACCGCAGCTTTGCCCCGGATATCATGGCGATGAATCTGGTGCCCTATATGCGCGCGTTGCAGGACAAGGATGTGACTTTTACCGTCACCCGCCGCCTGCTCTCGGTCGCGCCGAGTGGCAACCAGCTGACGGCCACCATTGGCACTGACTACAGCAGTCACACATCTGAGGCACAGTATGATCAGGTGGTGGTCAACTATGGCACCCTGCCGCTGGATGAGCTGTATTTTGATCTCAAAGAGCTGTCTTCAAACCGGGGCGAAGTGGATCAAGGCGCCCTGATCGAGGGCCGTCCGCAGGCAATCAACACCAATCCCGAAGGGGCCTTCCAGCTGTTTCGCATTGGCGATGCGGTTTCGGCGCGCAATACCCATGCTGCCATCTATGATGCCCTGCGCCTGCTGAAGGACATCTGATATGCGCCTCGGCTTTATCGGAACCGGCACCATCGCCTCTGCAGTCGTGCAGGGGCTGGCCGGGCGCGGCCATGAGATCCGCATCAGCGCCCGCAGCAAGGCGCGGGCTGATGCCCTTGCATCTGACATTCCGGAGGTGCAAATCGCTGAGCTGCAAGAGATCCTGGATCATAGCGACGTGGTTTTCCTCGGCCTGATGTTGGAGGCGGCACCTGCCATCTTAGAGGCGTTGCCCTTCCCGCGGGATCTGCGCGTGGTCTCCTTTATGGCAGGTGCAGGTCTCGACGAGGTCGCGGATCTGGTCGCCCCAGCCCATGCTTCCGCGGTGATGATGCCCTTTCCCGGCATCGCTCAGGGAGGTTCCGCCATTATGGCGCTTGGAGATGGCGATCTGCTGGACCGGATCTTTGCGCCACAAAACACCCTGTTCATGCTGCGTGATGCCGGCGAGCTGGACGCATACCTCTGTGCCCAGGCGGTCCTGTCACCGGTGGCGCAGCTGACATTGGATGCAGGCAATTGGCTGAGCGCGCGTGTTTCGGACCCGGCGCAGGGGGAGGCCTTCCTGCGGATGTTGATTTCCAGCTCTCTGGCGGGTGGCCCAGCTGCTGATCTGATCGCAGCCCTGAACACTCCGGGTGGCTATAACCAACGACTGCGCCAACATATGGAAGGGGCAGGCTTGGGCACGGACCTTGCCGCCGGCCTGGACGCTTTGGAGAGTTGACGATGCAAGCCTACCCTCATCTGTTTCAACCCCTCCCTCTGCGGCACAAAAACCTGCGCAACCGTGTGGTTTTTGGCGCTCATACCACCAATATGGCCAGGGGTGGCCTGCCGGGGGCTGCTCACGCTGCCTATTATCTGGAACGCGCTTTGGGTGGTGCCGCGATGATCGTGGTGGAGCCGATGCCGGTGCATGCCTCTGCGGTGCTGACCCGTGGCAATTTCCTGCATTCCTCTGATGTGGTAATTCCACATTTCCGCAAACTGGTGGAGCCCTGCCAAAAAGCCGGGGCGGTGATGATCCAACAGCTCTACCATGTAGGCGCGCACGGGGATCAGGACAATTCCTGGCATGCTGCCTGGTCGCCCTCGGGCGGGCCCAGCTATCATGACAGCGACGGCAGCCACGCCATGTCCGAGGCCGAGATCGAAGAGGTGATTGAGGGGTTTGTACAGGCGGCGCGCCGTTGTCAGCAGGCGGGCTTTGACGGAGTCGAAGTCTGGGCCGCCTATCATTGCCTGCTGGATCAGTTCTGGACGCCATTCTCCAACACCCGTGACGACAAATGGGGCGGATCGCTGGAGAACCGCACCCGGTTCTCGCGCGAGATCCTCTCCCGCATTCGCCGCGCCTGCGGGGAGGACTTCATCATCGGGCTTGCAGTGAATGATGAGCCCGGCGTCGAGGTGGCGCTCAGCCGCGAGAGTATGAAAGACATTGTCGCGCTGCATGATGCACAGGGGCTGATGGACTATGTCACGGTCGGCTCCGGCTCCTACTTTGATTTCTCCCGGCTCATCCCCAGTTTCCAGGAGGCCGAGATGCTGGGGGCTGACCTTGCCGAGGTCCTGAAGCCTGTCACCCGCAAGGCGCTGGTGATCGCCGAAAGCCATGTTCGCACACCTGATAACGCCAATACTCTGCTTGGGGCAGGGCAGGCAGATCTGGTCTCCATCGTGCGCGGGCAAATTGCCGACCCGCATCTGACCAACAAGGCGGCAGAGGATCGCAGCGCTGACATTCGTGGCTGCCTCTCCTGTAATCAGCAGTGCTGGGGGCGGCGCGGGCGGGACTACTCGATCTCCTGCCTGGTGAACCCCTCGGTTGGCCGAGAGGCCGATTGGGGTGGTGATCGCTTTTCTCCGGCAACAGCGCCCAAACAGGTTCTGGTGGTCGGCGGCGGCCCCGCAGGGTTGGAGGCTGCCCGGGTTGCAGCTGAGCGCGGCCACCGTGTGACCCTGGCGGAGGCCAGCCCTGTACTTGGCGGCCAGTTTCGCCTTGCCGGCTTGCAACCGCGTCGCGCCCAGATCACCGATCTGATAGACTGGTATGAGCGACAACTCGACCAGCTGGGCGTTGAGGTTATGTTCAACAGCTACATGGACGCTGAGGACATTCAGGCCCAGGGCGCCGACGAGGTGGTGCTGGCCACTGGCTCGTTGCCGCCGGAAACGGGCTTCCAAAAAGCCCTGCCTCATCTGTCCGAATTGCCAGGCCTCGCGCATGGTCATGTCTGGTCAGCCGAGGACGTGCTCTCAAACCGCGCCAAACTGGGCAATCATGTGGTTGTTCTGGACGAAGGCGGCAATTGGCGTGGCTGCGGCACGGCTTGGTATTTGGCCGAGGCCGGGTATCAGGTGACCTTGGTGACGCCGGATGCTCTGGTCGGTAAGGAGCTGCAGCGCTCCTCCACGGACTTTGCCCTGCGTAAGGCGCTGGCCACTGCAGGGGTACGGTTCATCACCGATGCTGTAATTGCCCACTGGGGCGGGCAGGGGGCTGAAGTGCTCTCTCTTTTGACAGGCGTCCGCGACCAGATCATGGCCTCTGATCTGGTCATGGCGACCGTGAACCAGGCCGAGATGTCCCTGCGCGATGAGCTTCTGTCTCTGGGAGTGGCGCCACAATTGATTGGGGATGCGAATGCTCCTCGTTTGGCGGCGCAGGCTGTGCACGAGGGTCGGGCCTGTGCACTTTCGCTTTGAGTCGTGTGGATTTGGGTTTTGGTTTTTGATTCCTTGTTGTGAGTCTGTGATTAAGTCTGTGGGTAAGTTGGGTTTGAGTTGGTGACTCGTGGAATTGGCGCCATTTTGGATGAGGGGGTGCTGTAAAAAGGGTCAGTTGAGGTGACTTTGTTTCCTGTTAGAGCGTTGATTTTGTTCACTTATCGTATTTCTTTAACAGAAAAGTGGAATTTGACTGGTTTTTGGCTTGCGGGTTCCCGGGGTTATACTTAGAACCCCCTCTACCGGCAGCGGCGACGCGGCACGGTGGGCGGCGGAGACGCTGCTGACACACTGGGAAGACAGTGCTGACGGATCGGAAAGACGGTTGGACGCTCAGGAGAGACTGGGGCATCTGATGGCATGATGTGAGGCGGTTGCGCTAAGGAATTGGCGTAGTGGTCTTGTTTTTGGCCTTTTGGTGTTGCTCTTTGACATTGATGATAACTGAAGAGATATGTGGGCGGTTTGGTTCGTTTCGATGGATCAACGTCTGTATATCAACGCTCTTAGTAATACTGCGGCGCTCAAGTAGCGAAGCGGTAGCGCGATGATAGAGTGTCAGCTTCACTGTTTGAACGGACTTTTGTTTACTTTGGTAAACTGAAGCACAATCAAACAGATGACTTCCGATACGTGTCCAATCCTTAGCCGGGTGGACATAGGGATCTGCCCCCAAAAGCGGTCCTGAGTATTGGAGATGTGCAGAGGTTCGAACGTCAAGGATAGCGTCGCGAGACGCTTTCAACTTGAGAGTTTGATCCTGGCTCAGAACGAACGCTGGCGGCAGGCTTAACACATGCAAGTCGAGCGCACTCTTCGGAGTGAGCGGCGGACGGGTTAGTAACGCGTGGGAACGTGCCCTTCTCTAAGGAATAGCCTCTGGAAACGGAGAGTAATACCTTATACGCCCTTCGGGGGAAAGATTTATCGGAGAAGGATCGGCCCGCGTTAGATTAGATAGTTGGTGGGGTAACGGCCTACCAAGTCTACGATCTATAGCTGGTTTTAGAGGATGATCAGCAACACTGGGACTGAGACACGGCCCAGACTCCTACGGGAGGCAGCAGTGGGGAATCTTGGACAATGGGCGCAAGCCTGATCCAGCCATGCCGCGTGAGTGATGAAGGCCTTAGGGTCGTAAAGCTCTTTCGCCAGAGATGATAATGACAGTATCTGGTAAAGAAACCCCGGCTAACTCCGTGCCAGCAGCCGCGGTAATACGGAGGGGGTTAGCGTTGTTCGGAATTACTGGGCGTAAAGCGCACGTAGGCGGATCAGAAAGTATAGGGTGAAATCCCAGGGCTCAACCCTGGAACTGCCTTGTAAACTCCTGGTCTTGAGTTCGAGAGAGGTGAGTGGAATTCCGAGTGTAGAGGTGAAATTCGTAGATATTCGGAGGAACACCAGTGGCGAAGGCGGCTCACTGGCTCGATACTGACGCTGAGGTGCGAAAGTGTGGGGAGCAAACAGGATTAGATACCCTGGTAGTCCACACCGTAAACGATGAATGCCAGACGTCAGCAAGCATGCTTGTTGGTGTCACACCTAACGGATTAAGCATTCCGCCTGGGGAGTACGGTCGCAAGATTAAAACTCAAAGGAATTGACGGGGGCCCGCACAAGCGGTGGAGCATGTGGTTTAATTCGAAGCAACGCGCAGAACCTTACCAACCCTTGACATCCTTGGACCGCTAGAGAGATCTAGCTTTCTCGCAAGAGACCAAGTGACAGGTGCTGCATGGCTGTCGTCAGCTCGTGTCGTGAGATGTTCGGTTAAGTCCGGCAACGAGCGCAACCCACATCCTTAGTTGCCAGCAGTTCGGCTGGGCACTCTAGGGAAACTGCCCGTGATAAGCGGGAGGAAGGTGTGGATGACGTCAAGTCCTCATGGCCCTTACGGGTTGGGCTACACACGTGCTACAATGGCATCATCAATGGGTTAATCCCTAAAAGATGTCTCAGTTCGGATTGGGGTCTGCAACTCGACCCCATGAAGTCGGAATCGCTAGTAATCGCGTAACAGCATGACGCGGTGAATACGTTCCCGGGCCTTGTACACACCGCCCGTCACACCATGGGAGTTGGATCTACCCGAAGGCCGTGCGCTAACTTTTGAGGCAGCGGACCACGGTGGGTTCAGCGACTGGGGTGAAGTCGTAACAAGGTAGCCGTAGGGGAACCTGCGGCTGGATCACCTCCTTTCTAAGGATGTATCTAGCAAGAAGAACTTGTTCTTCCTCGTGATACACTTAGCAATGAACAGTAATCAAAACTGTTCAACATCGGGACATCCACAGGATGTCCTTTGGACCGAGCCGTCCTCATATCTCTTCAGACAAGTCGCGGCAGCAGCCGTTATCTGGCGCTGCCTGGTGACATAACCACTGAGTGCTGCTCTCGGGCATTGCTTTGCAATACCCTGTCGCACACGGGTTTTGATTTGCTTTCGTAAATCGAAAACCGGGTCGGTAGCTCAGGTGGTTAGAGCGCACGCCTGATAAGCGTGAGGTCGGAGGTTCAAGTCCTCCTCGACCCACCACTCATCCTTCGGGATTAAGATGGGGCCTTAGCTCAGCTGGGAGAGCGCCTGATTTGCATTCAGGAGGTCAGGAGTTCGATCCTCCTAGGCTCCACCATTACACGCAATTAGATCGTTAAGCACTGTGCGCAGTTCTTAACCGTCCAATTGGACGAATTGATATCGTAAAGAGAGAAACAATCAACAACACTGTTGATCGCCCCGAGTGTGGGGATGATCTCAGATTGGAGCTGATTATGCCTTCGGGTGTATGAAGCGAGCCTATGAACACGTCTGTTTCCTCGGACGTCCATGGGTCTGCCGGTTTGAAACGACAGAGTTGTCCAAGTCAAGTACACTAACCCGGTTCTAATTCCGAAAAGGTTTTAGAGCCAATTGTGCTTTCTTCGGGTCTGCGACCGACATCACAGACCGTATCGAAGGAAGCGCGGGAAAGTATGCTTTTTGGTTCAGAGATTGTGGTCCGGCTACTTACCAGCGGCTGGATCCTGATGGTTTAGGCTATCTATTTCTGGATCAGATCAAGCGCGAGAAGGGCGTTTGGTGAATGCCTTGGCAGTAAGAGGCGATGAAAGACGTGATACTCTGCGATAAGTCATGGGGAGCTGAGAATAAGCTTTGATCCATGAATTTCTGAATGGGGCAACCCACCTGACAGTTTGATATAATAGCGATCTAGCTGCTTATATCTTGCTGAACCAGGTACTTTTAGACTGAATACATAGGTTTAAAAGAGCAAACCCGGGGAACTGAAACATCTAAGTACCCGGAGGAAAGGAAATCAATTGATACTCCCCTAGTAGCGGCGAGCGAACGGGGACCAGCCGAGCCTTGAGTGTGAGAAGAACATGTTGGGAAGCATGGCCATAGCGGGTGATAGCCCCGTATTCGAAACATGATGGGACGTATTAAGTAGGGCGGAACACGTGAAATTCTGTCTGAAGATCGGAGGACCACCTTCGAAGGCTAAGTACTCCTTACTGACCGATAGTGAACCAGTACCGTGAGGGAAAGGTGAAAAGCACCCCGACGAGGGGAGTGAAACAGTACCTGAAACCGAACGCCTACAATCAGTTGGAGGGCCCTTGCGGCCTGACAGCGTACCTTTTGTATAATGGGTCATCGACTTGGTCTCACGAGCAAGCTTAAACCGTTAGGTGTAGGCGCAGCGAAAGCGAGTCTTAATAGGGCGAATGAGTTCGTGGGATCAGACCCGAAACCGAGTGATCTAGGCATGGCCAGGTTGAAGGTGCAGTAACATGCACTGGAGGACCGAACCCACATCTGTTGAAAAAGATCGGGATGAGCTGTGCCTAGGGGTGAAAGGCCAATCAAACTCGGAGATAGCTGGTTCTCTGCGAAATCTATTTAGGTAGAGCGTCGTACGAATACCCCGGGGGGTAGAGCACTGGATGGGTAATGGGGACTCACCGTCTTACTGATCCTAACCAAACTCCGAATACCCGGGAGTACTATACGGCAGACACACTGCGGATGCTAACGTCCGTAGTGGAGAGGGAAACAACCCTGACCTCCAGCTAAGGCCCCTAATTCATGGCTAAGTGGGAAAGCAGGTGGGATGTCCAAAACAACCAGGAAGTTGGCTTAGAAGCAGCCATCTTTTAAAGATAGCGTAACAGCTCACTGGTCTAATTAAGACGTCCTGCGGCGAAGATGTAACGGGGCTCAAGCCATGAGCCGAAGCTGAGGATGCACATAGTGCATGGTAGCAGAGCGTAGTGTGACATAGTTCCATGTCTCCTTACCTACTTCGGTAGGATTGGAGACACGGAGCTTTCGATGAAGCGGGCGCGTGAGCGATCCCGTGGAGAGATCACTAGCGAGAATGATGACATGAGTAGCGACAAAGAGTGTGAGAGACACTCTCGCCGAAAGTCCAAGGGTTCCTGCTTAAAGCTAATCTGAGCAGGGTAAGCCGACCCCTAAGGCGAGGCCGAAAGGCGTAGTCGATGGGAACCAGGTTAATATTCCTGGGCCATGAGGTGGTGACGGATCTCGAAGGTAGTTCATCCTTATTGGATTGAATGGGCTGCTGAGAGGTTCCTGGAAATAGCCCCTCTATAAGATCGTACCCTAAACCGACACAGGTGGACTGGTAGAGAATACCAAGGCGCTTGAGAGAACGATGTTGAAGGAACTCGGCAAAATACCTCCGTAAGTTCGCGAGAAGGAGGCCCGGGTCCTACGCAAGTGGAATCCGGGGGCACAAACCAGGGGGTGGCGACTGTTTATTAAAAACACAGGGCTCTGCGAAGTCGCAAGACGACGTAGAGGGTCTGACG